>NZ_CP008953.1:2400000-4800000 GCF_000732925.1 Amycolatopsis japonica | reverse complement strand
GGACGTCGAAGATCGAGATCGGTACCGGCGTGATCGACATGCGCTACGAGAACCCGATGTACATGGCCGAGGAGGCGGGCGCCGCCGACCTCATCTCCCGCGGCAGGCTCCAGCTCGGGGTCAGTCGGGGATCTCCGGAGCAGGTGATCGACGGCTGGCGGTACTTCGGGTACGGGCCGGCGGAGGGGCAGACCGCGGCCGACATGGCCCGGCAGCGCACCGAGGTCTTCCTGAAGCTGCTCGAGGGCGAGGGGTTCGCGCAGCCGAATCCGCGGCCGATGTTCGCCAATCCGCCGGGGTTGCTGCGGCTCGAGCCGTACTCGGAGGGGTTGCGCGAGCGGATCTGGTGGGGATCCAGCTCCAACGCGACCGCGGTGTGGGCGGCGGAGCAGGGCATGAACCTGCAGAGTTCCACGCTCAAGGACGATGAGACGGGGGAGCCGCTGCACGTCCAGCAGCGCAAGCAGATCGAGGCCTACCGCGAAGCCTGGAAGGAGGCCGGTCACTCGCGTGAGCCGCGGGTGTCGGTCAGCCGCAGCATCTTCGCGTTGACGAACGACCTGGACCGGGCGTATTTCGGGCGTGACCGGGACTCGCGGGATCAGGTCGGCATGATCGACGAGACGACCAGGGCGATCTTCGGCCGGTCGTACGCCGCCGAGCCGGACGAGCTGGTGCGGGCGCTCAAGGAGGACGAGGCGATCGAAGCCGCGGACACCCTGCTTCTCACCATCCCGAACCAGCTCGGCGTCGAGTACAACGCGCACGTGCTGGAGAGCATCCTCACCCACGTGGCGCCGGAGCTCGGCTGGCGCTGAGAATGCGCGGTTCGGCGGATGGGCCGGGGCGTTCCGCTCGTTACGATCGGGACATCCCCGGCCATCGGAGGGTCCCGTGCGACTGCCCCGATCCCTGTCCTGCCTGGTCCTGGCCCTCGGCCTGGCCCTGCCGTCGACCGCGCAAGCGAGCGCTCCCGCCCCACTCGGCGGCGGGAGCGTGTTGCAGAGCAGCGCCGCGACGCGGTGCACAGCTGGGTTCGCCGCCGTCTCGGGAAAGACCGGCTACCTGATCGCGAGTTCGGCTTGCGGCAAGCCCGGTGACACGATCCGCAGCGCCGGCCGGGTGGTCGGGGTGGTCGTGGGCGCCCAGACCCCGCCGACTGGCGCGATCGTCATCCGGGTGACCAACACGACCGACTGGCGGCTGGTGGGCTCGATTCCGCCCACCCAGCCCCGCGTGACGATCACCGGGTCGGTCGAGGCCCCGGTCGGCGCGTCGGTGTGCAGGTACGGCGCGACCACGGGCTGGCACTGCGGCACCATTCAGGCGAAGAACGTGTCGATCAGCTTCCCGGAGGGAACGCTGACCGGTTTGACCCGGACTTCCGTCTGCGCCGAGCCGGGGGACAACGGCGGACCGTTCGTCAGCGGGACACAGGCGCAGGGCGTGCTGATCGGTGGCAGCGGCAACTGCTCGAGCGGCGGCTCCACCTACTTCGTCCCGATCAACCGGATCCTGTCGGCCTACGGGCTGACGATCCTCGCCGGACCTTAGAACGGCAGCGTCCTCGGATACGGGGGAGGCGAATGCCGCGCGAACGCCGGCGTGGTCGTCACCCGGGCTTCCCGCACGATGTCGAAGATCGTCTGGTGTTCCGGGGCGAGCGTGCCTGCTTCGGCGTTGAGCGTCGCCGGGCGGGTCGACGGCCAATCTCCACTGTCCAGCCGCCGTTCCAGCGTGCGCAGGGCGGTGATCTCCTCGGACGCGGTGAACACACAGTGACCTGCGCGGTTCACGAACAGCTGACGGAGTTCGTCGCCCGGCCCCACTCGGTCGGCGTAGGCGCGTTCGTGCGCCGCGGGTGCGGTGCCGTCCGCGACGGTGTGCATGGTCAGCACCGGGACCGGCGTGCGACCCAGCGGCAGCCCGAAGCGGGCCAGATAGGCGGACGCGGCCGGATCCGGAGTGATCCGGGGCGCCTTCGCCAGCCGGTCGAGATCGGCGCCGAGGTCGAGCCCCGCCTCCGCGTAGGCGCGTTCCACCAGAGTCCGTTCGCCGGACTTCGCCAGGATCCGCCGGTAGTCGACGCCCACGTTCCAGCTCGGGTTGCCGCCGGCCCGTTGTTCCAGCGCGACCCGGTCGATCCCGAACGCTCCCGCGCGGTAGAAGCGATCCCAGACGCCCTGCCAGAAAACCTGATCCGCGACGTCCTGCGGGCGGGGCTGCGTGGCGTCCAGCCAGCCTGGGATCTCGGCCAGCGCGTTCGCCAGCGCGAGCCGCGCCCTGCCTCCCGGATTCGCGGTGGCGGCCTGCGCCACGTCGACGAATCTGCCCACGTTGGCCGCGGGATCGGTGATCCGCACCAGCTGCAGCCGTGCGTCGAGCAGCGTGTTCAGCGCGTACCCGACATCGAGCGACGAATTCCAGTGCGCGGCCCCGCCGGCGAGGGTGCCGCAGAAGGTCATCAGGCCGTCGAACCGGCGCGGGTTCCGCTCGATGAGCAGGGTCGCGGTGATCGCGCCCACCGATTCGCCCGCCGCGATGGTGCGTCGCGGCGGGCCGATCGTGTGGGTGAACCAGTCGTGCAACCGGGTCTGGTCGGTCAGCGCCTCCTCGATCGACCAGCCACGCACGGTCCGATACTGGGACGCGGCCAAGGCGTATCCCTGCGCCAGCAGGAAAGACTCGGTCGCGGGCTGTGACGTCAGCGCGATCCGATCGGGTTCCGGATACGCCACGGAGTACATCCCGTGGCTCCACAGCACGAGCGTGCCGTTCCAGTTTTCCGGCACCAGCACCAGATAGCGTGCGCCTTCGAGGTCGCCCTCGTACCTGGCGACCGGGCAGTCGGCCGAGGCACGGGGAACCATCAGCCCCAGAAAGATCGTGAGCAGGGCCAGGAAGACAAGTCCACGTCGTGCCACGACGACCACCCCCGCGGCTCATCTTTCGCCGCGCGGACCGCGGTGTCGACGGCCGCTCGGCCTAACTGAAGATGACCGAGCGGAAGAGAAGTCTGTCCGAGCCCCGGCCGCCGTTCGGGCGAAGCGAGAAGTAGGAGTCGCTCGAGCAGTCGTCGTCCAGGAACACCACGGCGGTCGAGTCGGTGTCGTTCCGCGGACGGAACGCGTCGACGTCCCAGTCGGCTATTTCGGGTATTTCGATGCATTCGCCGTCGTCCGGATCCACCAGGGTGCCGACCTGGATTTCTTCGTCTTCGTCGTAGTAGCGGTAGGTGAATTCGCCGTCGGCCGCGGAGGCCACCGCCGGAATCGTGAAGCACAGGGCGACGGCGCTGACAAGGGAAAGGAAAGCGGTTCGTGTACGCATGGTTCGACGTTAGGACGGTGATCAACATCTCCGGTAGGTCCCGCGGCGAGGTCCACCCGAGGGTGTGGACCTCGCCCGGACGGTGATCGATAGTGAGGGCATGTACACCGGCAACCCCGACGTCCCCGACGACGTGTTCGCGGACGTTCTCAGCCAGATCAGCGATTTCGTGCGCACCCGGGTGATGCCCCGTGAGCTGGAGATCATGAACACGGACGCCATTCCGGCGGATCTGCGGGCGCAGGCCGCGGAGATGGGACTGTTCGGGTACGCGATCCCCCAGGAGTGGGGCGGGCTCGGCCTCGACCTGGTGCAGGACGTCGAGGTCGCGATGGCGCTGGGGTACACGTCGCTGGCGCTGCGGTCGATGTTCGGCACGAACAACGGGATCGCCGGGCAGGTGCTGGTCGGTTTCGGCACCCGGGAACAACAGGCCCGGTGGCTGCCGGGGATCGCGTCAGGTGAGGTCGTCGCGTCGTTCGCGTTGACCGAGCCGGGCGCGGGGTCGAATCCGGCCGGGTTGCGGACCAGTGCGAAGCCGGACGGTGACGGCTGGGTGATCGACGGCGGGAAGCAGTTCATCACCAACGCCACCGAGGCCGGCCTGTTCGTGGTGTTCGCGCGGACGGACACCGGGATCGCGGTGTTCCTCGTGCCCGCCGACGCGCCGGGCATCACGGTCGGGGCGAAGGACGCCAAGATGGGGCAAGAGGGTTCGCGGACCGCGGACGTGACGTTCTCGCAGGTTCGCGTCGGGCCCGAGGCGCTGGTCGGCGGAGACGGCGAAGTCGGCTACAAGGCGGCGATGACGTCGTTGGCGCGCGGCCGGATCCACATGGCGGGCCTCGCGGTCGGGACGGCGCAGCGGGCGTTGGACGAGTCGGTCGCGTATGCCGCGTCGGCCACCCAGGGCGGTACGCCGATCGGGGATTTCCAGCTGGTGCAAGCGATGCTGGCCGATCAGCAGACCGGTGTGCTCGCCGGTCGCGCGCTCGCCCGTGAGGCCGCGCGGGCGTATGTGACGGGGGAGGACCGGCGGATCGCGCCGTCGGCGGCGAAACTGTTCTGCACCGAGATGGCGGGCAAGGCCGCAGATCTCGCGGTGCAGGTCCACGGCGGGAGCGGCTACATGCGCGAGGTCGCGGTCGAGCGGATCTACCGGGACGTCCGGTTGATGCGGCTGTACGAGGGCACGAGCGAAATCCAGCGGTTGATCATCGGCGGTGGGCTGGTGCGGGCCGAGAAGAAGAAAGCATGACGCGGCCACTCGACGGGGTCACCGTCGTCGCCGTCGAACAGGCCGTAGCCGCGCCGCTGGCCACCCGCAACCTCGCCGACCTCGGCGCGCGGGTGATCAAGGTCGAACGTGTCGACGGCGGGGATTTCGCCCGCGCGTACGACCACGCCGTGCACGGCAGCGGCGCGCATTTCGTCTGGCTCAACCGGGGCAAGGAATCGCTCGCCGTCGACCTCAAGACCGGCGAGGGCCGTGACGTCGTCCGGCGGCTGGTCGCGAAGGCCGACGTGTTCGTGCAGAACCTCGCGCCCGGCGCGGCGGAGCGGCTCGGTTTCGGTGATCTGCGGGCGGATCACCCCGAGCTGGTCGTGGTGAACCTGTCCGGGTTCGGCGCGGGCGGGCCGATGGAGCGGCGCAAGGCCTACGACATGCTGGTCCAGGCCGAGGCCGGGCTCATCGCGATCACCGGCACCCCGGACGCGCCGGCGAAGACCGGCATCCCGACCGCCGACATCGCCTCGGGCATGTACTGCGCGCAGGCGGTGCTGGCGGCGTTGCTGCGCCGCTGGCGCACCGGTGAAGGCGCGACGATCGAGGTCTCGATGCTGGAAGCCACCGTCGAATGGATGGGATACGCGCTCAACACCCGGATGTACGCCGGCACCGAGCCCGAGCGAATGGGACTGAGCCACAGTTCGATCGCGCCGTACGACGCCTTCCCCACGCGCGACGGTCAGATGCTCATCGGCGTCCAGAACGACTCGGGTTGGCGCACGCTCGTCACCGACGTCCTCGACGCGCCCGAACTCGCCGACGACCCGCGTTTCACCACCAACGTCCAGCGGGTCGCCCACCGCGCGGAATGCGACGCCGCTGTCGCCGCGAAGACCTCGCTGTGGTCCAACAGCGAACTCGACGACCGGCTCGCGGCGGCCGGGGTGCCCGCCGCCCAACTCAAGGATGTCGGCCAGGTCGCCGACCATCCTCAGCTCCGGGCGCGCGATCGCTGGCGCAAGGTCGGCACCGAATTCGCCCGGATCGACGCGCTGCTGCCGCCGGTGACGTTCGACGATTTCGAGGCGTGCATGGGTGACGTCCCGGCGTTGGGCGAGCACACGCACGCGTTGCTCGTCGAGTCCGGAGTGGACGCCGACGATTATCTTCGCCGTGGCATCGCCCGCTGAATTGCGGGAGCGACTGGAGGAACTCCAGGTTTACGATCAAGATCATGCGATTCGCCATCAAGACTTCGCCGCAGGACACCGTTTGGTCCGACATGCTCGCCGTCTGGCAGGCCGCCGACGAGATCGAACTCTTCGAATCGGGCTGGACCTTCGATCACTTCTATCCCATTTTCTCGGATTCGACCGGCCCCTGCCTGGAAGGGTGGGTGACGCTCACCGCGCTCGCGCAGGCCACGAAACGGCTCCGGGTGGGCACGCTGGTCAGCGGGATCCACTACCGTCACCCCGCGCTGCTCGCGAACATGGCCGCGACACTGGACATCGTTTCCGGCGGACGGCTGGAGTTCGGCGTCGGCGCGGGCTGGAACGAAGAGGAATCCGGCGCGTACGGCATGGAGCTGGGCACCATCAAGGAGCGCAGTGACCGCTTCGAGGAGGCCTGCGAGGTCCTCGTCGGCCTGCTGACCCAGGAGACCACCAGCTTCCAGGGCGAGCACTACCAGCTGACCGACGCCCGCTGTGAACCCAAGGGCGTGCAGAAGCCGCATCCGCCGATCTGCATCGGTGGCAGCGGCGAGAAGCGGACCCTGCGTACGACCGCGAAGTACGCCCAGCACTGGAACTTCGTCGGCGGCACGCCGGAGGAGTTCGCGCACAAGCGAGAGGTGCTGCACCGGCACTGCGCGGACATCGGCCGGGATCCGAAGGAGATCACCCTGTCCTCGCACGTCCGCCTCGGCGCGGACGGTGACTACGCGAAGGTGGCCGCGGAGGCCGAAGCACTCGGTGAAGTGGGGCTCGACCTGGCGATCATCTACTTGCCGCCGCCGCACACCCCCGCCGTGCTGGAGCCGCTCGCGAAGGCGCTCGAACCGCTGCGCTGAGGTCTCGAAGGCCGGCCGGGGAGCGACGGCCCGTTGCGGAACCGGCCGGTCTCGCTATACGGTGACAGAACTAGAACAGGTTACAGTTCTGCACGGTGGGCGACCGAGGAGCGGACATGGCGAACAGGGCTGCGCGCGGCGACGAGGCCGACTACGTGGTCGTCGGATCGGGCAGCTCGGGCGCCGCGATCGCGGGCAGGCTGGCGGAGGCCGGGGCCAGCGTGATCCTGCTCGAAGCGGGTAAGACGGACGAGAAGATGCTCGTCAAGAAGCCGGGTCTGGTCGGCCCGATGCACGCGGTGCCCCAGCTCAAGAAGCCGTTCGACTGGGGCTACTACTCGGTGCCGCAGAAACACGTTCTCGATCGCCGGATGCCGGTGCCGCGCGGCAAGGTGGTCGGCGGCTCCAGCTCCATCAACGGGATGGTCTACGTGCGCGGCAACCGCGCCAACTTCGACTCCTGGGCCGCCGAGGGCAACAAGGGCTGGGACGCCGACAGCGTCAACGCCGCGTACAAGCGGATGGAGGACTTCGAGGACGGCGAGAACGACTTCCGCGGTGCGGGCGGGCCGATCCGGGTCACCCGCAACAAGACCCCGCAGGAGGGCACGCTCCAGTTCCTCCAGGCGACCGCCGACGCGATCGGCTGCGACATCCTCGACGACTACAACGCCGAGTCCCAAGAGGGTGTCAGCCGGATGCAGCAGAACGCCGCCGACGGCCTGCGCTACAGCGCCTCGCGCGGTTACATCCACCATCTCGCGCCCGCCACGCTGCAGGTCCAGTCCGGCGTGCTGGCGAAGAAGGTGGTCATCGAGAACGGCCGCGCCGTCGGTGTCGAGGTCGTCGACGCGAACGGCGGGCAGCGCATCCTGCGCGCGGGCAAGGAGGTCATCCTCTCGGCGGGCTTCGTCGGATCCGCGCAGTTGCTGATGCTGTCCGGGATCGGGCACGCCGAGCACCTGAAGGAACACGGCATCGACGTCGTCGCGGATCTGCCGGTCGGGGACAACCTGCACGACCACATGTTCCACGCGCTGACCTTCCGCGCGTCGTCGAGCAAGAACAGGGGCACGCCGCCGTACTTCGCGCGTGGCCTCGTCAGCGAACTGATGCGGCCCGGGACGACGTTCCTGGCGAACTCGGTCTTCGAGGCGGTCGCCTTCCTCAAGACCTCCCAGGCCGCCGAGGTGCCCGACCTCCAGCTGCATCTCCTGCCGTGGGCGTACGTGACGCCGAATCAGGACGCGCCCATCCGCCACGACGTCGACAAACGGCCCGCGCTCACCGTGCTCACGACGCTGATCTACCCGAGGAGCCGCGGCACACTGCGTCTCGCTTCGGCCGATCCCACGGCGGCGCCGCTCATCGACCCGCAGTACCTGTCCGATCCGGGCGATCTCGAGGTGCTCGGTGAGGGCTCGGAGATGGTCCGCGAGATCTTCGCATCGAAGGCGTTCAACGGCTCGATCAAGGAGGAGCTGCACCCGGGCAAAGCGCTGCAGGGTCAGGAACTGCGCGACGCGATCCTGAACCGCGCGACCTCGGTCTACCACGGTGTCGGCACCTGCCGGATGGGCGTGGACGAGCTCGCGGTCGTGAGTCCCGACCTCAGGGTCCGCGGGGTCGAGGGCCTGCGGGTCTGCGACGCCTCGATCATGCCGTCGATCACCGGTGGCAACACCAACGCGCCCGCCATCATGATCGGCGAGATGGGCGCGCAGCTCGTCCTTTCGGACAACTGACGGAAAGAGGGCCATGACCGTCACACCGCTCGCGCTCACCCGTCCGGCGTCGGTGACCGACGCGTTCCTCCAACGGCTCGTCGCCCGCGTGCCGGGCTCGTCCGGCGTGACCTGGAAACTCACCGAGGTCTACACCGGCGAGGTGCTCGTCGAGCTACCCCAGTCGACGCCCGCCGACATCGAGCAGGCGTTCACCACGGCCCGCGCCGCGCAGGAGAAGTGGGCCGCCACCCCGCTCAAGCGGCGGCTGGAGGTGTTCAAACGCGCGCACACGCTCTTCGTCGACAACGCGCCGGCCGTCACCGACCTCATCCAGGTCGAGAGCGGCAAGAACCGCCGGATGGCCATCGAGGAGACCTGCGATCCGGCGATGGTGATGAGCCATTACCTCACGCGGGCCGCCAAACTGCTGGCGCCGGCGAAACGCGGGGGACCGGTCCCGTTCCTGACGACGTCCACCGAGATCCGGCAGCCCAAGGGCGTGGTCGGGATCATCGCGCCGTGGAACTTCCCGTTCGCCACGGGCATTTCCGACGCCGTCCCGGCGCTGATGGCCGGGAACGCGGTGGTGCTGAAGCCAGACAACAAGACCGCGCTGTCCCCGCTCTACGGCGTCGAGCTGCTGGAGCAGGCCGGGCTGCCGAAGGGGCTGTTCCAGGTGGTGTGCGGCGAGGGCCCCGACGTCGGCCCCACGCTCATCGGCCAGGCGAACTACGTGATGTTCACCGGTTCCACCGCCACCGGCCGGGTGATCGGCGAACAGGCGGGCCGCAACCTCATCGGCTGCTGCCTCGAACTCGGCGGCAAGAACCCGATGATCGTGCTCGAAGACGCCGATCCGGACGAGACCGTGCAGGGCGCGATCTTCGGCGCTTTCGGCAACACCGGGCAGATCTGCATGCACATCGAGCGGATCTACCTGCCGGAGTCCCGCTACGAGGAGTTCAAGAACGCGTACGTGGCCAAGACCAAGGCCCTCGACGTCCGCGCCGCGTACGACTTCGGGCCGGACATGGGTTCGCTCGTCTCCGTCGACCACATGAGCCGGGTCAAATCCCACGTCGACGACGCCGTCGCCAAAGGCGCGACCGTCCTTTGTGGAGGGAAACCGCGGCCCGACCTCGGCCCGGCGTTCTTCGAGCCGACGATCCTCGAAGGCGTCACGAAGGACATGCTCTGCGGCGTCACCGAAACCTTCGGACCCGTTGTGGCACTGCACAAGTACCGCACGGTCGACGAAGCCGTCGCGCTCGCCAACGACACCGAGTACGGCCTCAACGCCTCCGTCTGGGGCGGTGACGTCGGCGCCGCGCGTGCCGTGGCCGCGCGGATCGAGTCCGGCAACGTCAACATCAACGACATCCTGGCCACCGCGTACGCCTCGAAGGGGACGCCGTCCGGCGGGGTCAAGAACTCCGGCGTCGGCGCCCGCCACGGGGACCAGGGCCTGCTCAAGTACACCGACGTCAAGAACGTCGCGGTGCTCAAGAAGCAGGTCATGGGTCCCCGCGGCGGCCAGACCTACGAGAAGTACGTCGAAGGGATGCTGTCCGGCCTGAAACTCATGCGGCGCTTGCGTATCCGCTAGACCTCGTCGGTGTGCTGAGGCGCGGCCAGCACACAGGCGATGCTCAGCACGCACATCCCGATCAGCAGACCGATCGCCGGCCAGACACTGCCGGTCGCCTGGAACAGCAGCGTCGACACCAACGGCGAGAGGCCGCCGAACAGCGCGCCCGCGAGCTGATAGGACAGCGAGATGCTGGTGTAGCGCGCCCGCGGCCAGAACATCTGCGAGAGGATGGCGGCGATCGGGCTGTAGGTCGCCGTCATCGCCAGGCGCATCGCGACGAACGCCGCGATGATCAGCACCGCGTTCTTGGTCGAGAGCACCAGGAACTGCGGCGCCGCGAGCACGGCGACCCCGACCAGGCCGATGACGACCACCCGCACCCGGCCGAAGCGATCGCCGAGCCAGGCCGCGCCGAAACTGACGACCAGTTCGACGAAGGCGGCGATGGTGAGCGCGTTGAGCACCAGCGATTCGGAGACGCCGACGGCCGGATCGGTCGCGTACGCCGTCGCGAAGGTGGTGACGAGGTAGTAGCCGCCGACCGCGACGGGCAGCACGCAGATGCCCAGCAGGATCGGCTTCCAGTTCGTCCGCACCGCGTACAGGATGGGCACGCCGGTTTCTTCGACGGTTTCCTCGAAGACCGGTGACTCTTCGACCTTCAGCCGCACGATGAGGCCGACGCCGATGAGCAGCACGGACGCGAAGAAGGGGATCCGCCAGCCCCAGGTGGCGAGCCATTCCGTGCCACCGGTGCTCAGGAGACTGAACAGGCCGGTGGCCAGCAGCGCGCCGGCGGGGTTGCCAGCCTGCGCGAACGCGCCGTAGAAGGTCTTCTTGCCCGGTGGCGCGTGTTCGACGGCCATGAGCACGGCGCCGCCCCACTCGCCGCCGACGGCGAGGCCCTGGACGAACCTGAGGACCACGAGCAGGATCGGCGCCCAGGTGCCGATCTGGCCGTAGCCGGGGAGACAGCCGACCAGGAACGTCGCCGCGCCCATCATGGTCAGCGTGATCACGAGCGCGGTCTTGCGGCCGACCCGGTCGCCGACGTGCCCGAACACGATGCCGCCGAGCGGCCGCGCGAAGAACCCGACGGCGTACGTCGCGAAGGCCGCCGCGACACCGGTCAGCCGGTCGCCGGTGGCGGGGAAGAACACGGTGCCGAAGACGAGGCTCGCGGCCGTGGCGTAGATGTAGAAGTCGTACCACTCGATCGTGGTGCCGACGAAGGCCGCGAGCCCGGCCCGGCGGGCACGGCGGAGTGACTGTGTGTCGGTTCGGACGGTCATCGGGCCACCTCGCCGTCGATCCAGGTTTCCAGCACGCCGATGCCCGCGATCCGGCTCGGGTCGCAGGTCAGGGGATTCTCGTCCAGCAGCACGAAATCCGCGCGTTTGCCGGGGGTGATCGAGCCGAGGTCGCGTTCCCGGCCGAGCACCCGGGCGCCGGCGATCGTATGCGCGGCGACGGCCGACCGGACGTCGATCAGCAGGTCGTCGCCGCCCAGCCGGTGGCCGCGGCGGGTCGTCCTGGTCACCGCGGTCTGGATGGCTTCGAGCGGATTCGGTTCCGCGACCGGGGCGTCCGAGCTCAGCGTGACCGGCACGCCCGCGGCCTGGAACTCGCCGAGCGGGTTGAACCGCTCGCCGGGGGTCCCGACGGCGTCGGTGACGCCTTCGCCCCAGTTGTAGTAGTGCTGCGGCTGGTTGACCGGATGGACGCCGAGCGCGGCCATCCGCTCGATCTGCTCCGGGGACGGCAGCCCGCAGTGCTCGATGCGGTGCCGCGCGTCCGGCCGGGGATTACGTTGCTGCGCGTCGTCGATGGCGTCGAGCACCATGGCGATCGCGTCGGGGGACTGGGCGTGGGTCGCGGTCTGGAGCCCGGCTTCGTGGGCCTTGCCGATGAGCGCGGCGTAGTCCTTCGGGTCGTGATAGAGCTGCCCAGTACGGCAGGGATCACCGACGTAGCCGTCCGGGAAGTACGCGGTCCAGCCGCCGAGCGTGCCGTCGGCGTAGAACTTGATCCCCGCGAAAGCGAGGCGGGTGGTGCCGAAAGCGCCGTGCAGTCCCATTTCCAGGGCCTGGTCGAGCAGATGGGAAAGCAAGTACATGTGGACGCGTGTCTTGAGCCGCCCGGCCTCGTCCAGCCGCAGGTACATGTCGAACTCGCGGCGCGTGACCTGGGCGTCGCCGATCGCGGTCACCCCGGCGGCGAGGAACTTCTCCTGCGCCGCGGCCAGCTGCCGCGCGTGCTCCTCCGGCTCGTCCTCGAGGTGGAAGTTCGGCCCGTGCCGTCCGACCTTCACCCCGGCGACCCCGGTCAGGATGTTGCACGCGGCGTCCGAGAGCTCCCCGGTGAGTTCGCCGTGCTCGTCACGGAAGAACACCCCGCCGTCGGGATCCGGGGTGTCCCGGGTGACGCCGTTGCGCCGCAACGTGAAGCTGTTCACCACGCCGCCGTGCCCGCTGGCGTTCATGAGGTAGACCTCGCGATCGCCGGCGACCGCGTCGAGTTCTTCCTTGCGGGGATGGCGTTTCTCGGCGAGGTTGCGGTGTTCGTAGCCGTAACCGCGGACGGGCCTGCCCGCCGGGGTGTTCTCGGCCGCCTCGCGCAGCAGGGCGACGATGGCGGGGATGGTCGACGCGCGCTCGGGACCGCAGTCGACCCAGGTCATCATCTGCCCGTACATCAAGGGATGCGCGTGCGGATCGACGAATCCCGGCAGGAGCGTGCCCGGCAGCCGCCCCACCTCCGGATCGGGGCGGCCGAGGCCCGCCGCGCGGGCACGGCATTCGTCCACCGAACCGACCGCGGCGATCTCCTCGCCGAACACGAGTACCGCTTCGGCGCCTTCGGTGGCGTCGTCGACGGTCACCAGCTCATCGGGAAGCAGGATCGTCGCTCGCGCGTCGAGGACTGAACGATCGAGGGGCAACAGGCGCATCGGGCGGACTCCTGGGGTTTTCGACGGTGAAGTGGGGCGAAGGTAAGCGACGAAAACCGTCAGCGCAATCAGATCGGTCGTATACGGATGGTGTTCACGATCGATCTGCACGCGATCATGAACACAACGCGCAATCTCGGCTGTCTTTGCCGTGTTTCCGCTGGTGATATGGTGCGTCTCGCCGTCGGAAATTCAGCAGAGGAGAAATCGCGTGGACGACGCGCTGGTCGCGGCTTTGCGCACGGACGGCCGGATGAGCGTCGCCGATCTGGCCAAACGCGTCGGGGCTTCGAGGTCGGCCGTGTCGGCCAGGCTGGAGCAACTCAAGGCCGACGGCTCGCTGAACGTGGTCGCGGCGGTCCATCCCGAGTTCCTCGGCCTGACCGCGTACGCGCATCTCGCCATCCGCACTTCGGGCCGCTCGCAGGCGACGACGGACGCGATCGCGGCCTTGCCCGCCGCGGCGTTCGTCTCCGCGGTGAGCGGGGATCACCAGACCGTCGCCGAGCTGCGCTTGCCCGACTCGCCCGAGCTCTATCGCACGGTGGCCGACATCCGCGGCCTGCCGGAGGTGGAGCAGGTCAACACCCTCGTCTACGTGGACGTGGTCAAGGGACTGTTCATGCCCGGCCGCCCGCTGCCGCCCTGGTTGCGGCTCGACGACCGCGATCTCGCGATCATGCTGCGGCTGCAGGCCGACGGGCGGGAAAGCTACGCGCGTATCGCCGAGCACGTCGGGCTGTCGCCGTCGGCCACCCGCACCCGCGTGCGCTTCCTGGTCGAACACGACGTCATCCGCATCGCGCCGGTGCTCAGCCGTGCCCGGCCGGACGCCGGTCTCGTCTGCGGGATCGGCCTGAACGTGCGGGGAGCCGGGGATTCCGTGACCGCCGCGCTCGCCGCGCGGGAAGACACCGAGTTCCTCGCCAGGACCATCGGCCGGTTCGACGTCGTCGCCACCATCGCCGCGCAGTCCGCCCGAGCCCTCGACCGGGCGCTCGAAGAGATCAGCGGCAGGCCCGACGTCGTGACCGCGGAGACGTGGGTCCACCTCCGCATCGCCAAGGAACGCTACGAGTGGCCGCTGCCGACCGCGGAGGAGCTTGCGCGGCGCTAAGCGTTGTCCAGCAAGGCTTTCCGGATCTCGGTCTTGAGCACCTTACCGATCTTGGATCGGGGGAGATCCGGCCAGACCAGGATCTCCTTCGGCGTCTTGATGCTGCCCAGCCGCTCCTTGACCGCGGCGCGGAGCTCTTGCGCCGCCGCCGTTCTCCCGGAGTGGAGCTGGACCACGGCGGTGATCTGCTCGCCCCATTTCTCGTGCGGCAGCCCGATCACGGCGCAGTCCTGCACCGCTTCGTGCGCCATGAGTGCCTGTTCGACCTCGGCCGAATAGACGTTGAAACCGCCGGTGATGATCATGTCCTTGGCGCGGTCGACGATGTAGAGGTAATGGTCGTCGTCGAGATAGCCGATGTCGCCCGT
This sequence comes from Amycolatopsis japonica, assembly GCF_000732925.1. Classification (NCBI taxonomy): domain Bacteria; kingdom Bacillati; phylum Actinomycetota; class Actinomycetes; order Pseudonocardiales; family Pseudonocardiaceae; genus Amycolatopsis; species Amycolatopsis japonica. The sequence continues at coordinate 4,785,612 of NZ_CP008953.1, read as the reverse complement.
GTGATGCCAGCCGTGCGCGCTCGCCTCCGCCGTCGCGTCCGGATTCTTGTAGTAACCGAGCATCACCAGCGAACCGCGGACGACGATCTCGCCGCGTTCGCCGGGCGGGAGCAGTTCGCCGGTGTCGGACATGATCGCGACCTGGGTGAGCGGGGTGGGCTTACCGGCCGACGTGAACCGTTCCAGGGCAAGGGATCCATCGGGATGGACGTGCTCGGCGGGGGCGAGGGTGGAGACCATCATGGGGGCTTCGCTCTGCCCGAACAACTGCCCGAAGACCGGGCCGATCCGGGTGATCGCTTCGGCGAGTTTGGTGGCCGACATCGGCGCGGCGCCGTACCAAAGGCATTGCAGCGACGACAGATCGGCGGCGTCCAGCGCCGGATTGTCGAGCAGCAGGTAGATCAGTGTCGGTGGCAGGAAGGTGTGCGTGATGCGGCGGCGTTCCACCAGCGCGAGGAATTCGCCGAGGTCCGGCGAGGGCATGACGACGATCTCGCCGCCGAGAGTCAGGACCGGGAAACAGAGCACGCCCGCCGCGTGGGTCAGCGGCGCCAGCGCCAGATAACGCGGGCGGCCGGTGAACGGGTAGCTCATCAGCGTGAGCGCCGACATCGTCTCCACGTTGGTGCCGCTGAGCATCACCGCCTTGGGGTGGCCGGTGGTGCCGCCGGTGCCGACCAGCAGGACCATATCGTCCGGCGGGGTTTCCTCCCAAGGATCGGCGCTGTCGATCCAGTCGGAAAACGGGACGGCGCCGGGCATCGTGCCGTCGAGACAGACCACTGTGGACAGTTTCGGCAGGTCGGGGAGCATTCGGGAGACGAGCGGTGCGAACGACTCCTGCACCAGGAGGCAGGTGCAGTCGAACAGGTCGAGCAGTTCCCTGTTCTCGGCGGCCTCGTTGCGCGGGTTGACCGGGCACCACACGGCACCGGCCCGGCTGATCCCGAAGACACAGCCGAACGACAGGGGATCGTTCCCGGACAGGATCGCCACCTTGTCGCCCGGCTTGACACCGGACCGGGCCAGCGCCCGCCCCACCTGCCACGACAGCTTTTGGACTTCGCCGTAGCTGAGGGACGTGTCGCCCATGGTGAGGCAGGGCGCCGCCGGATCGAGTGAAGCGCCCTTGTCGAGGTAGTCGGTCAGTCGCACGCGCTCGTCCTTCCGGTCAGTCGTGGACGGTCAAGACCGGATTCGAAACCAGCCCGAAGCTTCGTAGCACGCCGAGCAGTTCGCGGTGGCCGAAAGCCTGGCACCCGGAGGCGAACCCCACGCGCTTCGGCGGCTGCTGAAGCAGCGAGTAGGCGCCGTAAGCCTGCATCAACCCGGTCTGCTTGTAGTTGCAGGTCCCGTGGATGACACAGTGCGCGCGGCCCAACGGCCCCGAGGCGTGCACCGAATCCAGCGAGGTGTTGAGCCGCTGGTTCTCCCGCGGCGGCATCTCGTCGCGCACCGCGGCGGCCTGCTCCGCCAGCACACGCATCTTCTCGTCCAGCGGCAGGTCTTTCACCTGTTCCAGGACGGCCGCGACGATCTGCGGTACCCCCTGCATGAGCGCGCGGTCGAAGACGCCGCCGACGGCCTTGACGTTGGCCACGCGCGCGTCGTTCTTGAACCAGACCGGATGCGAGGTGCCGCCCCAGGGCAGGGCAAGCCCGGTTTCGTGATGGCCGGGCACGGTGACGTCCTGCAGTCCGCCGTCGGCGGGCCAGGGTCGGTACTCGTTCTGTTCGAGGTAGTACGCGGCGGACAGCGCGGCGTTGACCAGGATGGTCTTCGTCGAAGCGACTGTGGGATAGCCCTTCCAGAACACCAGGATGTCCAAAGTGTCCAGTCCCGGTGTCTCCAGGCACAGGTTCGCCGCGATCTCGCCGGTGGTGTACATCTGCGCGATACCGGGGGAGAGCAGCAGGCCCTTCTCGGCCATCTGCGCGCCGTAGCGTTCCTCGGAGGCGATCAGCCAGTCCTGTTCGCCGGTGGTGTCGAGGTAATGCGTTCCGGTGCGCAGGCAGGCTTCGACGACCTCGTGGCCGTACTCGCTGAACGGGCCGACGGTGTTGCACACGACCTTGGCGTCGCGGAACAGTTCGGTGAGCGCTTCGACGTCGTGCGAGACCTCGACGACCTCGTGATCGATGGTGTCGAGGCCGGGAACGTGGTCGATCGCCTCCTGGATGCGGGCCTTGTCCCGGCCGGCGGCGATGAACGGGACGTTGTACTCGCGCAGGTACTCGCAGATCAGCCGTCCGGTGTAGCCGGAGGCGCCGTAGACCACGACGGGTTTGGGGCTGCTCATGGTGATTCCTTTCGGGTTCGTGCTGGTCACATGCCCATTCCGCCGTCGACCGGGAGCCCGGCGCCGGTGATGAAGCGGGCGGCGTCGGAGGCGAGGAACACGACGGCGTCGGCCATGTCCGCGACCTCGCCGAGCCGCCCGGCGGGGGTTTGCGCGACGACCGCGCCGATCGCGTCCTCGACGCTGGGGAACAGGCCGACCTCGACGACGTCCTGCGCGAGCTGATTACCCATCTGGGTGGGGACGAGGCCGGGGTAGACGCAGTTGACGCGCACGCCGTAGCCGAGTTTCCCGGCCTCCATGGCGGCGACCCTGGTGAGCCGGTCGACCGCCGATTTCGTCGCCGAATAGCCGGCGATGCCGGGGAAGGCGATGGTCGCGGCGACCGAGGCGATGTTCACGACGGCGCCACCGGCGCCCGCGGGACCGCCGGGCCGCATCGCGCGGAAGGCGTGCTTCACGCCGAGGGCAGTGCCCAGGACGTTGACGTCGAGCATCTTGCGCACGTCGGCGGGGTCGAGGTCGGCGACGAGCCCGGTGATCTCGACGCCGGCGTTGTTCACCACGATGTCCAGCCCGCCGAGTTCGCCGATGACCGCGTCGACCGCCTGCTCCCAGCTCTGTTCGTCGGTGACGTCGAGCCGGACGAAGCCCGCGTCGAGCTTGTCGGCGGTGGCGCGCCCGAGATCCTCCTGGACGTCGCCGATGACCACCGAGGCGCCCGCCTGTGCCAGCGCTTCGGCCATTCCGGCGCCCAGGCCCTGCGCGCCACCTGTGACCAGGGCTTTTCGGCCCGAAAGGTCGTACGAACCCATGGACTTCTCCTCCTTGAGACGGTCCGCGGTTGCGGTGTGGGTCACATCCTGAGCCAGTTTTGGACAGTCGTCAAGATTTTCTTGGACAGTCGTCAAGATATCCGCGAAGCTAGACTGTGGGACCCCGCGGCAGGCGCGGGCTCCCGGACCGGACAGGAACTCGTGGTGACCGAGACGAGCGAGCGGATCGCACGCCGGAGCGTGGACAAGTTCGCCCAGCGACGGGCGGAACTGGCGGAGTCCGCGCTGCAGGCGCTGTCCGAGCTGGGGTACGCGAGGACGAGCCTGCGGGAGATCGCGCAGAAGTCGAACTTCTCGCACGGGGTGCTGCACTACTACTTCACCGACAAGGTGGAACTGCTGACCTATGCGGTCCGCAAGTTCGAGGAAGTGTGCGTGACCCGCTACGACGAGGTCGTGGCCATGGCGCGTTCGGCCGAGGAACTGGAGCGGGGATTCGGCGAGGCGATGGCGGGCACGCTGCGGGCCGACGCCGTGATGCACCGGCTGTGGTACGACCTGCGGAATCAGAGCCTGTTCGAGGCCGCGTTCCGCGCCGACGTGCTCGAGATCGACACTCAACGGCAGGCGATGATCTGGCGGGTCGTAGAGCGCTATGCCGAACTCGCCGACGCTTCGCCCGTCGTGACGCAGCAGGTCGCTTACGCGGCTTTCGACGGCCTGTTCCAGCAGGCGCTGCTGCACCATCTCGCCGACGGTCTCGCCGAGGACGCCGGGTCGTTGCTCCGGCGGCTGGTCTCGTAAGTCCGTTCGATGGGCTCCTGGAGGTGGAGCCCATCGAACGGCTTGCTGCTAGTCGGTGGTGTTGATCGCCGCGCCGTCGTAGAGAAGGGTTCCGGCGCTGTCGTAGACCCGGACCTTGAGCTTTGTCATTTCCGACCGCGAGTCGGCCATCAGCCGCTCGAACTCCGCGCGGCCTTCCGTGGAAGCGGCTTCATGGGCTTCTAGCCTTTCCCGCGCGTGGCGGAGGCTGACCATGTCCACGGCTATTTCGGCGGCGAAGGTGCCGTCCACGACGTCGGCTTCGGCTACTGTGCCGTCGCTCGCGTGGAGCTCCAGTCTGGCCGCTCCGGGGGCGAGGCGTCCCAGCAGGCAGGCGGGCCGGCCGTTGTAGGCGGCCATCCAGCGCCAGACCGCGTACGGGCGTTGGTCTTGGTCTTGTTTTCGGTTTTGGGGTTGCAGGTTCAGCCACGTGCCGCGGCCGTTCTCGAGGTTGCAGATGCCGGCGGATCCGTCGTCGTTGTAGGCGAGGAGCGCGCCGAGCTCGGCCGTGGCGCCGATTCTGGCGCCGGGATGCCAGCCTTGGGTGGGTGGCAGTCGGTCGGTTGAGCCTCGTGCGGTTTTCTCCTCGATGGTCGTGCTGAGGGCTGATGCGAGCTGTGCTGCGGGTGATGTCACTGCGTGCTGTTCTCCTTTGTGTCGGTTCACTCTCGCTTCGGTTCGTGGTCGGCGCATCGGGGAGATTCCCTGAGATCCGGTGAGTGGGGCCGATGTTAGCAGAAAGCGCTTACTGGAGTTTCGGTTTGTTCTTGGAGTTCGAGTGGTCGGTGGTGACGCCGAGAACACCAGTGGTCTGCCGGGAATCCGGTGGTGACCCAATTCTTGAATCCTCCTTCGAAACTCCTTCACATTCGTACATGTGTTCGATTAATGGTATTCTTATGAGGTGTCCGAGACCTTCCTTCCCGAGTTGCCGCAGGAGCTGTGGCGCGCTGGCAAGCTGGAGCTTGCCCATGGCGTGCAGCACGCTTTGCAGGTGATCCGGATAGCGACCGCCTGTCTGGGGCGGTTTCTGGCGGAGATCGAGTCTCGGGGCGCCAAAGACTTGTACGGGCATGGCAGTACGGCGAGCTGGCTCGCGGAGATCGCGGGGTTGTCGCGGGGTGAGGCGGGTCCGATCGTGAAGCGGGCCATCGCGTTGAACCCCACCCGGGCGTTGGATGGCACGGAGGTTCCGCCGGTCGCTCCCGCGACTGCTGCGGTCGCGGCTCTGGGGTTGGTCGGGGATGAGCGGATTGATCAGATCCTGGAGATCTTGAAGAACCTTCCTGCCGAGATTTCGGCTGAGGATCGGGCGGGCGCGGAGCAGATCCTCGCCAACCTCGCCCCGAACGCCGGTCCCCGGCAGCTCGCCAAGGCCGAGGCGAACCTGCAGGACTTGCTCAACCCCGACGGCAACGAACCCAAAGATCCCGAGCCGAAGGAGCCACGCCGCGAGATCACCCTGGAGCGGCGCAAGGACGGCTTCTGGAAACTCACCGGCCTTCTCGATGACGAGACCGGCGCACGCACGGCCGCCGCCCTGGAAGCACACGCCCAGCCGCGGCCAGTGGACGAGTTCGGCCAGGCGGATCTGCGGATGAAGTGCGAGCGCATGGGAGACGCCTGGGCCGAGCTCCTCGACCTGGCGATCGCGTGCCCGGACCAGCCCGGCACCAGCGGCTACCGGACCCTCGTGCATGTCACCGTCGGACTTGAGGAACTGAAGTCGGGTCTCGGGACTGCGTGTCTCGACTTCGTGGGGACCATGTCGGCGCGGGAAGCTCGGCTAGCGGCCTGTGATTGCCTGATGGTGCCGGTCGTGATGGGTGCCTCGGGTGAGCCGCTGGATATGGGGCGCCTGAGACGGTTCGTCACCCCAGGTCAGCGACGTGCGTTGAACATTCGTGACGGTGGCTGCGCCTTCCCCGGGTGTCATCGGAAACCCAAGAATTGCCACGCTCATCATATTGAGCACTGGGCAGACGGCGGGCCGACGGATCTTCGGAATCTGGTGCTGCTGTGTGGTTTCCATCATCGGCTGATTCACCACGGTGACTGGGAAGTACGCGTGGCGGCCGATGGGCTACCGGAGTTCATTCCACCCCAGTACAGGGACCCACTCCGAAAACCTCGGCGTAACACCCTGCACCACGTCTGAACCCGAGGAGCCCGTCGGCCACGCCGGCGACGGGCCCTTCGTCATGCCCGCAGGCGGCGAAGCATCACTCGTGACACCCATGAATAAGACGTCAGCACCTAGAATGGGGTCATGCAAGGTGGTCAGGTGCCGCTCTGGACACCACTGGCAGTGGCGCTGTTGGGGATCATCGGCGTGGTCGCGGGCCAGTTCGTCAATGCTCATCGTGAAGATCGGCGCTGGCGCCGAGAGCAAGCCCGGGAAGACGTGCGTTGGGCCCGGGAACGGCGGCGGTGGACCGAGGAGCGTGAACTCGAGACCGAGCGATACTGGCGTGATCAACGTCTTCGGATCTACACGGCCTTTCTCGCCGCGATCTCGAACTTGCGGGTGGAAATGAGATACGCCGGCGACAAGCTTCGAGACGGTGCCGAACTCGACCGAGCACGGCGTGAGCGCCTTCTCGACCTCGCCGCGACTGCCAGAGACCTCTACGCGCCGTTGGGTGTCGTAGGTCCCGCCGATGTCCGTGACCAGGCCACAGAGCTGATTCGCGTATTCGCGGAGAGCCTCTCCTGTCTCCTGGACGGGCACTCGGTGGACACCGCGCCCCTGCTCGGTCTGGTGCGAGCGTTCGCCGGGACCACCAGACAAGTCCTCGGTACCGAACCGGAAGACCTCACTGGCCACGCAACAGAACGATCCGAGTCCTCCTGACCGACACCGCCGCACTGGGCTCGGTCCCAGACTTGCCTGCGCTGCGCACTGCAGAGGAGGAGACAAGCGCCCCCAGTCCGCTCATAAACGGTTAAAAGCCCCATACGTTCGACGGGATACACCGGGAGTGGGTGCCCATATCGTCGGAGGCCGACCGCGACCCGGTGAGGAGCCTCGGATGAAACTCGTGCGGATGATGGGGTTGGCCGTGCTGACGGCCTCCGCGTTGGTGTTGTCGATGACCGCGGCGTCCGCGCACGATCCGGAGACGGCGGAGGGACAGGCGGCGGCCCGGACCTTCATGGCCGACCACGTCCCGGCCGAGCGGCATGCCGTCACGGGCACCGCGGCGGGGGTTCCGTGTGTCAACGGCAAGGCCGACAAATACCCGTGCAAGAACGTCGACCTGCTCAGCGTGCTGCCCCTCTCCGGTCTCGGCGGCGGCAACGGCAACGACATCTGGGGCTGGACCGATCCGTCGTCCGGCAAGGAATACGCCATCGTCGGGCGGACCAACGGCACCGCGTTCGTCGACCTGAGCGTCCCGACCTCGCCGAAGTTCCTCGGCAACCTGCCCTCCAACGGCGGCAGCAGTTCGTGGCGGGACATGAAGGTGTACAAGAACCACGCGTTCATCGTGGCCGACTTCATCACCGGGCACGGGATGCAGGTGTTCGACCTGACCAGGCTGCGCACCGTCACGACACCGCAGACCTTCACGGCCGACGCGCTGTACAAGGAATTCGGTCCCGCGCACAACATCGCGATCAACGAGGAGACCGGTTTCGCCTACGCGATCGGCTCCAACACCTGCAGCGGCGGGCCGCACATCGTCAACATCCAGAACCCGAAGGCCCCGGCCAAGGCTGGCTGCGTTTCCCAGGACGGCTACACCCACGACACCCAGTGCGTCGTCTACCGCGGACCGGACACGGCGTACACGGGCAAGGAAATCTGCTTCAACGCCAACGAGGACACGCTGACCATCGTCGATGTCACCGACAAGGCCAGGCCGATCCAGATCTCGCGCAAGGGCTACTCGGGCGCGCAGTACTCGCACCAGGGCTGGCTGACCGGCGATCAGCGCTACTTCCTGCTCGACGACGAACTGGACGAGTCGCGCGGCACCGACAAGCGCACCAAGACCTACGTCTGGGACCTGGCCAAGCTGTCCGCCCCCGTGCACACCGGCGTCTACAGTTCGCCCGCCACCGCCATCGACCACAACCAGTACATCAAGGGCCAGTACTCCTACCAGGCGAACTACCAGGCCGGTCTGCGCATCCTGGACGTCAGCGGGGTCGCTTCGGCGAAGTTGTCCGAGGTCGGCTACTTCGACATCTACCCGGCGGGCAACGCGGCGAACTTCAACGGGGCGTGGAGCAACTACCCGTACTTCTCCAGCGGCATCGTCATCGTCAACGGTATCGAGCAGGGCCTGGTCGTGGTGAAGCCGAACCTCGGCGGCAAGTGACCGGGGGCAAGGCGTGCGCAAACCCCGGCTCACGGATTGGTTGTTCCTCGCGCTGGCCTTGGTGATCGGCACGGCCGCGGTCTTCGTGGCCCTCCGGCCGGCACCGGGCTCCGCGCATTCGGCTCACCGGCAACAGCCTGTGGTGACGGCGGATCTGCTTCAGGCCGCCCACAGCGACGGGCTGTCGGAGGCGGAAAGCGGCTACCGGTTCGAGCGGGTCACCATTCCCGCCGTGCGGGGTCCCGAGGTACCGGTCGCGTTCCGGATCCTCGGGCCCGACGGGCGGCCGGTGACCCGGTTCCTGGACAACCAGACCAAGCAGATGCACTTCTTCGCCGTGCGCGACGACATGAACGTCTTCCAGCACGTGCATCCGAGGCTGGACGGGGACACCTGGCACACGAACCTCGAGCTGACCGACGGCGGCGCCTACCGGATGTTCGCCGAGTTCGTGCCGCTCGACACGAAGGATCCGAAGCATCCGGTGGTGCTCGGTGTCCCGTTCACCGTGCCCGGTGACACCACCTTCGTGCCGGTGCCCGCTCCGGCGGGCGACACCGTGACGGCCACGGGATACCGGGTGACGCGGGTCGACGGGGCGGCCCGGATCCCGTCGATGCGGGCGCAGGTCCTCCGGTTCGCCCTCCGCGGCCCGGACGGCGCGCTCCTCACCGCGGTCGACCCGCATCTGGGTGCCAACGGCCATATGACCGGATTCCACAGCATGCTGCTGTCGGCCACGCATCTGCATCCGGTCCAGCCGCTCGGTGTGGCGCTGGCCGGCGGCGAGCTGACCTTCAACTCCCTGTTCTCGGAACGCGGGGAGTACCGGCTGTTCCTCGAGTTCTCCCACGGCGGGCGGGTGCACACGGCCGCGATCACGGTCGCGGTGGACTGACCGGGACCACCTCCGCGATCTTCGGTGCCGCGCCTCCCGGTGACCAGAGGAGCCGGACCTTGTCGGTCGTGACGCCGTCGGCAGGCAGTTCCGTGTAGCCGCCCGACATCCGGCCGATCGTCCGCCAGCCGCCCGCCGAATCCGCGACCTGGACGTCGGCGCCCGCACCGGCGTCCGCCGCCAGGACGACGACCTTGCTCAGCGGTTTCGGCGCGACGCCGGTGACGACGAGCGCGTCGCCCGCCATCGGCGCCGACGCCGCCGCGTACAGCGAATCGGCGTTGTTGTCCGCCGCCGCGGCCAGGTTCGACCCCGCCGGGGTGCCGGTGACGGTGTACTTCGGACTGTCCGGTGTGGACACGGTGAACTCGCGGACCACGACCCAGAAGGTCTGGGCGCCGGTCGTGCGGATGCGGACATACCGCGCCTCGGCGCCCTCGGGGAGATCGGCCGAGATCACCGGCTCGGTGACCGTCTTCACGGTCGTCCACTGGGTGCCGTCGGTGGAATATTCGAGGACGCCGGCGTGGACGTAGTCGTCCGGGCTGGTCGGCTTCCCCATCAGGATGTCCACATGGGACACCCGCTGCGCGGAGCCGAGGTCGACCCCGATGGTGGCGCCGATCCGGGGTGCCCAGTCGCTCCAGTAGTAGGTCTCGGGGTCGCCGTCGACCATCCGGGCGGGGACGTTGTCGGTGTAGGTGCCGAGCGACGTCGTCGGCCGCGGCCGGATCCCGGGCAGGCCGAACCAGCGGTCGGCCGTGGCCAGCGCGCTGTCGAGGAACGGCACGCAGACTCCCGTGCAGGTGCTCGGGTTGCGCGGGCCCCGCGAGGTCGGGACGCGGATCGCCTGCGCCTGCTTGAGCGCGGAGACGAGCTCGCCGCGTTCCGCCCAGGCCTTCGCGCCGTCGCCGTCGACCTGGGCCAGCAGCATCCGCACCGCGTGCCTGCCGGCCTGACCGTAGAGCCCGACCTGGTCGAGCCACGGTCCGACCTCCGCGAGGAACTTCGGATTCGACGCCATGCCGCGCCGCAGATCTTCGGGATCGGAGGCCATCGACGTCAGGTAGCGATCCAGTTTCGCGGCCGCCTCCCACGGATCCTTCTTCTCCAGCGCGGCCCAGAAGGCGGCCAGCAGCGGCCGCAGCACCGGTGAATCCAGATCGGGTTTCCCGGTTTCGAGGCGGACGAGCAGACTCGAATAGTTGTTCTCCGCGAACACCTTCAGCGCGGGGGCGGCCGGTCCGCCGAGGTCGGCGATGGCGGCGAGCCACGACTTGTCGGGGTCGTACCGGTCCGGGTTCCACAGGAAGTCGCCGGAGGTGAACTCGGCGATCTTGGACGCCTCGGCCTGCACCATCGGGTTCGCGGTGATCCCGGAGAGGTACTTCGCGACGCCGGGCTCGCGGCCGATGTACGGGCCGAGCAGCAGACGTTCGGTGATGTAGTCGTTGACCGGGTAGTTGTCCCAGATCAGGATGTCGTGCCCGAAGACCTCTTTCGCCTGCCGGGCCTGCTTTTCGGTGATCTGCCCGGCGATCACGCCGACGCCGGTCCACTCGACGATCACCGCCTTGTCGAGCTGGGTGCGCAGCGCGGTCTTGTACGGCGAGTCGGCGAGGTCGTAGTACTCGGTCGGGACGGTCTGCAGCCGCTCGACACCGGGGTGCGTCGCGATGAAGTCCTGCTGAACGCGGTTGAGCAGGAACGACTGTGCCGCGCCCGCGGCCGCGCCACCGGTGCCGAACTTCGCGGCGTCGGCGTCGCAGTTCCAGCGGGTGTAGGAGATGTCGTCGAGCGGGATGGCGAACGACCGCACGCCGATGTCCCACAGCGACTGGAACTTCGTGACCAGTGCGGTCTTGTCGGCGTCGGAGGAGTAGCACACGGAAAGGCCGGGGGAGAGGGCGTAGGTGAACTCGACGTGGTTCGCGTCGGCGCGGCTCACCAGCTGCGAGAGCAGGGCGAGCTGTTCCGGCGGGTACTGGTCGCGCCAGCGGGCGCGCAGGAACGGGTCGTCCTTGGGCGAGTAGACGTACATGTTCTGTTTGGTGCGGCCGTAGAAGTCCAGCTGTGCCAGCCGGTCGGCGTGCGACCACGGCGCGCCGTAGAAGCCCTCGATCACTCCGCGCAGCGGGGCCGCTGGCCAGTCACGGATGCCGAACGCGCCGCTCGTGCCGGAAGCGAACAGCTGCCGGAACGACTGCGCCGCGTAGAACGTCCCCGAAGTGTCCACACCGGACAGTGCGATCACGCCGCGGTCGGCGGCGAGGACGTAGCCGCCGGGGGCCAGACCTTCCGGACCTTTGAGGCGGAGCGCCGCGAGAGCCAGTGCGGTCGCCCTGCTTTCGGTGGGGCCGCCGACGAAGACGACGAGGCCGCCGTTTCCGCGTTCCCGGTCGACGGCGACCTGATCGTTGTCGGTGACCTTGACGATCGTGCTCGCGCCCGCCGCGCGGAGAACCTGGTCCACGACGGCGAGCGCGGACGGATCGGTGGCCGCTCCGACGACTTCGACGACGGTGCGCGGGATGGTCACCTGCCCCGCTAGTGGCGTCACTTGCTGGGGTGTCGGCCATACCTGGGCCAGGGGAGGGGCGGGAGCCGCGCTCGCCGGTGCGGGGACGGCCACCGCCACCGCGGTCACGAGCAGCGTCACCGGAATGAGTCGGAATACCCATCGGAAGGACATCGGCGGCCCCCAAATCGTCGATCAACGACGTTCTGTGAGCAAGCAAACACCCGATGCGATGACCTGGGCTAGGTCGGTCCGGGTGATTTTCCGACCGGACCGATGGCTACTCGGTCAAGGCGGCGGCGGTCAGGGTGAGATGCCGGGTCAGCGCCTCGGCCGCCGCGTCGGCGTCGCGCGCGAGCGCCGTCTCCTCCAGCAGGCGGTGTTCGGCGAGGTGATCGCGGCCGGGAGCGCGGTGCGCCGCCCAGCGGCGGGCCAGTTCGCTCGCGGTCCACATCCGGTCGAACGTCTCCAGCAGGACGGGGTTCCCGCAGCCGTCGAGCAGGGTGCGGTGGAAGACGCGATGGGCTTCCGACCACGCGGCGCTGAGGTATTCGCCTTCTTCGGGAACGAACGGCGGCGTCCGGCTCAGCCGGTGATGGGCGGCGCGGACGCGGGCCTCCCAGTCGAGGTCGCCGCGTTCGACGGAGAGGCGCAGGACGAGCGGCTCGATGGTCCGGCGGGCTTCCGTGATCTCCTGCCAGCGCCGATCGGAGAAGGCGGGGACGGCGAAGCCGCGGTTGGGGAGCCGGTCGGCGAGGCCGTCGCCGACCACGCGGACGAGTGCCTCCCGGACGACCGCCAGGCTCACGCCGTGTTCCTTGGCGAGGTCCTGCGGTTTGAGCGCGGCGCCGGGGGCGTGGTCGCCGCGCATGATCGCGTCCCGCAGGCGGGTGTACACCTGCTCGGAGAGCATCTGCTTGTCCGGTGAAGCCATCTTCGGAGCATAGACGAACGGGCAGATAATCGATTATTTATGTTATGGTCGATTTATGAACGATCCCTTCGCGAGGCTTCCTGAGGTGGCCTCCTTCACCGTCACCAGTGCTTCTGTCGCCGACGGCGCCGCCTGGTCACCCGAACAGCTGGCCGGGAAGGACGTCTCACCGCAGCTGAGCTGGAGCGGTGCTCCGCGTGGCACCAAGAGCTACGCCGTCACCGTCTACGACCCCGACGCGCCGACCGGCTCCGGTTTCTGGCACTGGGCGGTCGCCGACATCCCCGCCGCCGTCACGGAACTGCCCGAAGGCGCCGGTGACGACGCCGGCTCCGGGCTGCCCGAAGGCGCCATCCAGGTACCCAACGACGCCCGTCTCGCCCGCTTCCTCGGTGCGGCGCCGCCCGCCGGGCACGGCGTGCACCGCTATTTCGTCGTGGTGCACGCCCTCGACGTCGAGTCGCTCGGCGTCCCGGCGGACTGCACGCCCGCCTTTCTCGGCTTCACCATGGCCTCGCATGTTCTCGGTCGCGCGGTCCTGGTCGCCACGTCGGAAACCCCTGGCCCCGAACGCATCGAGGTCTCCCGGCTCGTCCCCGCCTCCGCGGACGCGATCTTCGCGGTCTTGAGCGATCCGCAGGGACATGTCGACATCGACGCGTCGGGAATGCTCATCGACGCGGAAGGCGATCCGGTCGAGCGGGCGGGCGACCGGTTCGTGGTCCACATGGACCGGGAAGCGCTCGGGGACGTGCCCTTAGGCAAGTACGACGTCGAGGTCGTCATCACCACGCTCGTTCCTGGCGAGGAGATCGCCTGGACCGTGGAGGGCCGGATCCGGCCGCATGCCCGGCACATCTACGGCTACCGGCTGGAGCCCGCCGAGGGCGGCACCCTCGTCACGTCGTACTACGACTGGTCGGAGGTGAGCGAGGAGTGGAAGAACCGCATCACCTTCCCGGTGGTTCCCGAGTCCTCGCTCAAGGCCACGCTCGGGATTCTCGAGCGGACCGTGCGGCGTCGAGGCGATTCACCCACGCGCTGACGCCGAACACGACAGAATGTCCCGGTGCGGAACATCCTCGTAGCGATCGCCCTCGTCCTGCTCGGTGTCACCGGTTGCCAGGGCGGGGTTTCCGGTCAAGCCGAACCCGAAGGCGACAGTTTCGCGATCAAGGACGGGTCGCGGCTGCGGTTCCGTCCGGTCCTGGCGGAACTCCCGCCCGGCCCGGCGACGGGCGCGGCGACCGACCGCCAGAGCACGGATCCCGCCGCACAGCAGGCCGCCGCGGCGGCGTTGGACTGTTCGGAGGGGCAGGATCCGCTGGACGGCCGCGACGACCCGGCGCTCCCGCTGGTCAGCTGCGACCGTGTGCAGGGCACGAAATACCTGCTCGGCCCGGCGTTCCTCACCGGAGCCGACCTCAGCCGGGCGAACGCTCGCCTCGACACACAATCCGGGGGTCCGCTCATCGGGCTCAGCTTCACCGACGCGGGCGCGCGGACATGGGCCGACTGGACCGCGGCGAACGTCGGCAAGCAGGTCGCGATGGTGCTGAAGAGCCGGGTGCTGACCGCGCCGTCGATCCAGTCGGCCATCACCGGCGGGGAAACCCAGATCACCGGCAAGTTCACCATGGACGACGCGCGTCGGCTGGCGCGCGACATCGCCGGCGGCTGAGCCCGCGGAATACGATCACCGCACCCGACGTTTGAGCGTTCAACTACTTGAGGAGTTGGACATGGGTTACGAGATCCTGGGCACCCCGCAGGCGCCGACCTTCGGCCTGGACACGTTCGGCGACGTCGGGAACGACGCGAACGGCCAGCCGGTGAGCCAGGCCGAAGCCATCCGCGAGGTCGTGGCCGAGGGTGTCCTCGCCGACCAGGTGGGCGTGGACTACTTGGGCGTCGGCGAACACCACCGCGCGGAGATGGCGGTGTCCTCGCCGGACGTCGTGCTGGCCGCGATCGCGGGTCGGACCGAACGGATCCGGCTGGGCACGGCGGTCACGGTGCTCAGCTCGGACGACCCGGTGCGCGTGTACGAGCGGTTCGCCACGCTGGACGCGGTTTCCCGGGGACGCGCGGAGGTCACGCTCGGCCGTGGCTCGTTCACCGAGTCGTTCCCGTTGTTCGGGTACTCGCTCGAGGACTACGAAGCGCTGTTCGCCGAGAAGCTCGACCTGTTCACGCATCTGCAGGAGGAGAAGCCGGTCGACTGGTCCGGGACGGTCCGCCCGGCCCTCGAAGGCGCGCAGGCCTTCCCGGTCACCGAATCCGGCAGCCTGCCCGCGTGGGTCGGCGTCGGCGGCACCCCGCAGTCGGTCGTCCGCGCGGCGGCGTACGGCCTGCCGCTGGTGATGGCGGTGATCGGTGGGTCGCCGGAGCGGTTCACCCCGCTCGCCGACCTGTACCGGCGCGCGCTGAAGGAGGCGGGCCACCAGGAGCTCCCGATCTCGATGCACAGCCCCGGCCACATCGCCGAGACCGACGAACTGGCCGTCTCGCAGCACTTCTCGCACCACCAGGCCGCTTTCGCCAAGATCGGCGCCGAGCGCGGTTGGGGTCCGATGTCCCGGGCCGACTACGACGTCATGGCGGGCCCGCGTGGCGCGCTGTTCGTCGGCTCTCCCGAGACCGTCGCGCGGAAGATCGCCTGGGCGGTGCGGACGCTGGGCCTCTCGCGGTTCCAGCTCAAGTACAGCGTCGGCGCGCTTCCGCACGAGCAGCGCCTGAACTCCATCCGGCTCTACGGCGAGCAGGTCGTCCCGCGGGTGAAGGAACTGCTCGGTTAGGGTCGAAGCCGTGGTGTTCGATTCCGCGCGATTCGACCTTCAGCCCTACCTCGGTTTCGACATGGCCCGCTATGTCCGGCGGACCTATTGCAGCTGGGAGGATTCCGGCTGGGAGTCGCTGCTCGTCCAGCGGTTCGAGCACGTTCCCGTCGCGGAGGACATGCGCCTGCCGGCCGTCGCGGATCTGCATCTGGTCCTGCCGCTTTCGGGGCGGGCGGTGATGGAGACCCGCGGCGAAGGCCGGTGGAACCGGCACGAATGGGGGCCGGGACGGCTCGAACTCGCCGTTCCCGGCAAGCCCCTGCGGCGCCGCTATCGCGGGGACGAAGCGATGCGCAGCCTGCAGGTGCACATCCCGGGCACGACGGTGGAATCGGTCGCCGCGCGGCTCGGCGGCCGCGCGGTGGACCACGAGGCGATGGCGGCGTCCGTGGCCGAGGGTGATCCGCTGCTCGACGAGCTGGTCCGGGCGGTCGGGAACGCGAGCGAGGACGACGACCTCTACGCCGAATCCGCGGCCGCCTTCCTCACCGTGCACCTGCTCACCCGGCATGCGCGGAAGCCGGGCCCGCCAAGCGCTGGCCGGGAGGACGACCGGGTCCGCGCGGCCGTCGCGATGATGCGTGACCGCCTGGCCGATCCGCTCAGCGTCGCCGAAATCGCCGGCGAGGTACATCTGAGCGTCTACCACTTCATCCGGGTCTTCAAGGAGAAGACCGGTGAGACACCGCACCGTTTCCTCGGCGGGCTCCGGATCGAGGAGGCGCGAAGGCTGTTGCGGGGCACCGATCTCCCGATCGCCGCCATCGCGGGAAGGTGCGGGTTCGCCACCCCCGGCGCCCTGTCGGCCGCTTTCCTGAAGCACACCGGATCGCGGCCCTCGGAGTACCGCAATTCCTGATCACCGCGGCGCAATCCGGCGCATGGTGGCCCCGCCCGGCCGTTCCTAGGGTGATCCTTGTGAGTGGAACGCAGTCGTACGACGTCACCGCCGAATCGTCCGCACCGCCCGCCGCGGTGTGGGCCCTGTTGCTGGACGCCCGCAGCTGGCCGGTCTGGTCACGGGTCGGTTCCTTGGAAGTCGCCGCGTCACAAGGGCTTTCCGCCGATGGCCGGGACGAGGTCGGCGCGGTTCGCGCCTTCCGGACCGGCAAGACGGTCACCAAGGAGCGGATCACCGCCCTCGACCCGGAGCGCCGGTTCGCCTACGAGGGCGTGGACGTTCCGGTGATGCTGGACTATCAGGCCTCGGTCGATCTCTGCGAAACGCCCGGTGGGGGAACGCGGATCCGTTGGCACGGAACGTATCGCGTGGGCAAGGGGAGCGCGTGGATCTTCCGGTGGTACCTCCGCCGCTTCATGCGCGACATGGCGACCGGGCTCGCCGGTCACGCCGGCGGCCCGGTCCGGAGGCCATGACGGGGGATCAGTGCCGATGGGCGGCTTCGCGGTGGAAGCCCGCGATCATCGCTTCGGTGCTCGGCGGGTTGAACGGCTGGCCGAGGGTGCGCATGAGCGAGTTCACGCTGGGGCGGTACATCCCGGTCTTGCAGTAGCGGGAACCCTCGAAGACACCGACCGTGCCGCCGTCGGGAGAAGGCTTGCCGAGCCACTTGTACCACTTGGCTTGGCGGTCCTTCATCTGCTGGGCCGTGAGCGCGGAAGCGTTGGGCTCCCGGGGTTCCCGGGTGTCGCAAGTGCCGTAGTCGTACTCGTCGGCCAGCCCGCCGATGGAGTGCCCGAGTTCGTGGGCGACGATCTGGCTGGCCTGGATGTTGCCGCCGGAAGACGTCGCGACCCCACCGCCCGCGCCGCCGTACTTCGTGGTGTTCGCCAGCATGATGACCTGATCGACGTCCGGCGCCGCCGCGGCGTACTGGTTCGCCTTGGTTTCGTTGACGCACAACAGCCGTTCGATGCCGCCGCACCAGAAGTACGAGCCCAGCGCGGTGTTGCGCCGGATGCCCTGGGTCGGGTCGTTCGTGATGCCCGACTGGGGCGAGACGACGTCGACCTGCCAGAGGTTGAACTGCTTGCGGTAGCTCTTGTACGGCTCGATGGCGAACAGCGCCGCGATACTGGAGCGGACGTGCTGTGAGTACGTGCCCAGCTGGGTGGAGGTGTAGCCGTCACCGACGAAGACCAGGTCGAAGGTGGTCTCGCTGGGACCGTTGGTCTCGATCGGGGTCACCGCGGCGGCGGCCGCGATCTGCTGCGGCGCGGCCGCCCGGTCCGAAGCGGGCCGGGTGACGTCCACCCGGGTGATGGTTCCTCCGGGCTCGAAGGCCTCCATCGACGTCGTGAATCGGGGAGCCGCCGACGCCGTCGCGGGAACGAGCCCGGCGACGAGGACGGCGGTCAGCGCGACCATGAGGCAGGCGCGTCGCATGCGTACTCCTTGCGGGGAAGGGAGAGAGGGGAGTACGAAAAACGATCCCGACTTTCGACGGCTTCCGGCACATCCCAAGTGGCCATAAGGTCCGCGTGATGGACGTCGAGTTACGTCATCTGCGAGTGGTGTGCGCCGTCGCCGACGCGGGCAGCATCACGCGTGCGGCGATCGGGATCGGGAGCACCCAGCCCGCGCTGACCGCCGCCGTGCAACGGATCGAGCGCGCGTTCGGGGGAACCTTGTTCGTCCGGGGGCGCGACGGCGTCTTCCCGACGGCGTTCGGCGAATGCGTCCTCGTCCGCGCCCGTGCCGTCCTCGCCGCGGCGGACACGATGCACCGGGACGCCGCGCGTTTCCTGACGGAAGGCGAGAAACGTCCTGTCGCGCTGGGTGGGATCGGCGGGTCCATGGTCGTCGAGCTGGCGGACCGGCTCGGGGATTCCGGCCGGGGACAAGCGGTTTCGGTGACCACCGAGTTCTCGCCGTTGCGGCTGCTGGATCTCGTGGCCGGCGGGCAACTCGACGCCGCGGTCGTCGCCGACTATCCGGGCCATCTCCTGCCGTCGGCGCCAGGTGTGGCGTCGCGGCCGCTGGCCACGCAACCGGTGTTCGTGGCGATCGCCGCGGACCATCCCGCGGCCCGCCGCGCCGAGATCGACCTCGCCGAGCTCGCCGGGGAACGGTGGGTGCTCGGGCCGTCCGACGGTGCCGGATGGCCGGAGTGCTTCGAAGAAGCCTGTGCCCGTGCGGGATTCCGGCCGCAGGTCGCGCATCGGAGCACGGAATTGCGCCCGCTGCAACGCCTGATCGCGGCGGGGCGGGCGATTTCCCCGTGCCAGGTCACCTTTCCCTCGTCACCCGGGATCGCGATCCGGCCCCTCGCGGGGGATCCGCTGTGGATGCGGTATCTGATCGCGTGGAACGCGGACGGCGCCTTCGGCGGGGACACCGACGCCTTGATCGCGGCGGCCGAGGCGGCTTACCGCTCCGATACCGAAACCAGCCTCCCCTATCGCCACTGGCTCGCCCGCCGCGCGGGACCGGTCAACGGCAGACGTGCCATCGGGTGACACCTGGTCGGGGAATTCCCCTTGTCGGGCAAAGGGTCCTAGCCTCGGATCACCTCATCGACGAAGGGTAAGAAATTGCGTCTGCGCGCCCTGCTGGCCGCTGCTGTCCTGACCATCACCACCGCTCCGGCCGCGCTCGCCGCGCCGGACGTCGCCCACGGCACCGATGTCCCACCGGGGCGGTTCGGGTTCGTCGCGAAGATCGCGATGACGAAGATCCCACGTCCCGACGGTTCGACCTACGGCAGCTACTGCACGGGCGCGCTGATCGCGCCCAGCTGGGTCGTCACCACGGGGCACTGCTTCCACGACGCGCACCGCAAGCGGGTCGCGGGCAAGACGCCGTATCCGACGATGGTGACGTTGGGCCTGGTCGACGAGGCGGTCGAATCGGGTGTGGCCCGCAAGGCGACCGAAGTGCTGCAGGCGAAGGAAAACGATGTCGCCCTCATCAAGCTGGACACCCCGGTGACGACGGTGTCCCCGTTGAAGGTGAGCAGAGTGCTCCCGAAGGTCGGCCAGCAGCTGACCTTGGCGGGCTGGGGGAGCCTGACCGCCACGAATCCCGCTCCGGCCACCCGGATGCAGCAAGGCACCGTGCAGGTGGCGACGGTGGCACCGACGACGATCGGCGTCCGCGGCGCCGCGCCGTCGATCACGACCAGTGCCTGCACGTACGACTCGGGGGCGCCGTACTTCCTCGCCGAGGGCGCGGGTGGCGCGTTGGTCTCGCTGGAGGCCACCGGGCCGGCTTGCCCGCACGCCGGGATCGAGACGACCTCCCGCGCGGACGTCATCGCGGACTGGATCGCCACCCATACGGGCTAACGGACCGTTTCGGCCGGTGGCGCATCGGGTAGGTGGCGTGATCAGGAGGTATGTGCGATGACGAATCCTCGAACGACCGCCCCTCCGGCGCCGCCGGACCCCATGCCGCCGGACCCGGGTATTCCCGAACCGGTGCCTGATACGGGCAAGCCGGAACCGGTCCCGGACCCCGGGGTACCCGAACGGGTCCCCGCTCCGGCGCCGGACCGCCCGCTGCCGGAACCCGAGAGCCCGCCGGAATCCCAGCCGGGACCGGCGGGTCTCAGAGGGTGAACGCGAGCCAGAGCGCGAGCCAGGCGCAGGCCGCGATCGCGACGACGACCGCGAACACCCGCAGGCCGGCGGTGGCGATCCGGAGCGACGCCGTGCCGGTGTGGTGTCGGTGATTCCCCATGATTCCGCCCTCCTTCCAAGATCACCATCCGCTCCCGGCGCGCCCGGCGCAGCGGGGAAGGTCCATCCGGGTGACCCCGGCCGGGTGAGTGATACCCGCATTCAGAGGACGAAATGCGGGGGTTTCAGAGCCAGTTGTTGTGCGTGGCGAAGACGCCCAGCTGGAACCGGCTGGAGACGCCGGCGCGGTCCATCAGGGTTTCGAGATAGCGGAACAGGGTGCGTCTGCTGACACCGAGTTCGGCGGCGATCTCGTCGTCCTTGCGCCCGGCGGCGAGCAGGATCAGCAGCTCCCGCTCGACCGGCCGGATCGGTTGCCCGGACGTCCGGCCACGCCGGTCGATCGGGAGCGCGGCCGCCCAGGACGTCTCGAACAGTCCCTCCAGCGCGGAGAAAAGGCTGCAGGGGCGCACGATGACGATGGACTGGTTGCGATCGGCCTCACGGATGGTCAGCGCGATGGTGGCCGCACGGTCGTCGAACAGCGTCAGTTTGACCGGGAGTTCGGGCAGCAGACGGGCCTGCTCACCGGCTCGCAGGCACGGCAGGATGTTCGCGGCCAGATAGCCGGGATCGCCGAACGACGCTCCACTGTAGACACAGCGGTAACCGATCCCGCGCCGCAGTTGCTCCTCCTCCAGGAGATTCCGGCGGCCACCGGTGAAATAGGGCGGGGAATCGAGACGGCGCACCTGATGCCGCACCGTGGTCGCGAGATGCTGCAGCCGGGGGATGATGGCGTCGCCGGTGACCACTTCGAGCAGGTCCTGCGCGTTCGGCATCCCCGCGTGCGCCCGCCTGAACGCGCGGTACGCGGTCTGGACCGCGAGCCGCGCGTCGTGCAGTTCGGCCTGTCTTCGCGTGGTCAGCGCGGTGAGCGCCTCGCTGGGGTTCGCCGGGACGTACTCGTCTCCGTCCACTCCGGACGGCACCGCGAGACCGGCGTCGGCCAGTTCCTTCAGCGCCAGCTCGACGTTCTCCGCGTCGTCCTCCCGCCAGGCCAGCTCCGCGGCGGTGACGGGCGCGCTTTCGAGCATCCGCCGGTAGATCCGGGCGGCGGTTTCGCCGAGGCCCAGCCTGCCCAGTTGCGGGCCGAGCCCGTCCGGAGTCGCCGATGCCACTTCCTAGACGCCCGAGGTGTTCCGGATCCAGGTGCGGTTCGCCGAGATGCTGGTGTGCGTCGAGCTGTCCACCTTGTTGCCCGCGATGTGCACGCCGACCTGCTTGCCGCCGACGAAGACCGGCCCGCCCGAGTCGCCGCCGTTGGTCAGCCCGTTGCCCCGGCGGGCCTTGATCAGTCCATTCCCGACACTGGTCACCGTCATCCGGGCGACCTTGAGGTAACGCTGCAGATCGCCGTCTTCGTTGTAACCCCAGCCATAAACGTATTCGGTGTCGCCGACCGCGACGGAGGTGCCGAGGGACGCGTACGTCGTGGTCACGGAACGGTCCAGTTTCAACAGTGCGATGTCGGCGCCGCTGGACGGCGTGTAGATGTCGGCCACCACCGCGTACGTGCCGGCCTGGTGGTCGACGTCGCCCACCCGGACGGAGTATCCGGCGCCGGGTTCGTCGATGCAGTGCTGGGCGGTGAGCACCCAGCGGGCGCTGATGATCGAACCGGAGCACCACTGCTCGCCGTTCTGCTCGATCATGGCCGCCCACGGGCCGGACTGGGCGTATTCGCCGTCGATGATGGGGGCCGCGACGGCGGCGGGCGCGACCGTCGTGAGACCGGCCGCGCAGAGCAGTGCGGTGAGGAGACCTCGGATACGCATGGGTGCCTTCCAATGCAGGGGAATCAGGGAAATCGACGGGTCACCCGTTCACGGCCACGGCGGATCGCCGGGGATCGCCCGGCCGGATCCGATACCGGTTTTCCCATGCTAGGCAAGCGGATACGGCGGTTGATAGCGACTAAAGACGGGAGAAGACCGCGGCGGGCGGCGCGGGACCCGGGCTTTCGGCACTCGTGTGCCGGTGGCACCGATGTGCCAGGGAAGGGTTCTTTGGGTACGAGGTCGCCACTCACGCGGCGGTCGGGCGGCTGAGGTACATGAAGGCCCCCTTCCTGTACCTAGGCGCAAGGATGGGGGCCTTCATGTACTTGGGAAGGTGTGAAGGTCGAGTTTCCTCGGCTGAGCCGGGGGAAGGGGGCCTTCACGCGCAACCCGCCGTGTTTGGATTCGTTGATGAAGGATTTGGGACAGTGAACGTCCCAAATCCTTCATGGACAGGGCTCGACCCGGTCTGGTACGGAGCGAATCCCCTCACGTACAGGTCAGACGTAGATCAACGAATACCCGGTCGACTAGCGACGTCGGCGGCGCTCGGACGGCCGCGGATCGAGCAGTTCCTCGGCGAGCAGGATGGCCCGGTCCGAAAGTGTGACGGACAGCCGCTCCACCGACTCGCCGATCCGGCCCGCTTCCCGGCGCACGCCCTCGCCCACAGGTTTGCTGTGCCGATCGGCGAGGCCCGCGAGCCTGCTCCCCGAGACCAGCACCAGATCGGCGAGCCGCTCGCCCAGTTCGGTCAGCCGGTTCGCCGTCCTGCCCGCGCGGCGCGCCACGAGATCTTCGGTCTCCCGTCGCAGCTCACGGACCGCGGACCTCGACTCGGTCGTCGTGCCGGTGAGTGCCGACCTCAAGGTTTTCGTCACGTCCATCAGGGTTCGACCTCCACGCGGCTCGCCTGCGTTGAGTGTACAACTGTGCACCGTTTCTGGGGAATACGTGACCACGCCTTCCTGTGTTCCCTCGTATTCGGAGAACAAGTGTGTCGGTCAAGAGGTCAATACTGACCGGTGAACACATGTCGCAAAATTTCGGAAACAAGTCAACTTCTTGCATTTTGTCTCCGAGTTGTTGCATGCTCGTACGGCTCTGGCTCCCTCCCCGCCGTCTCAAAGAAGAGAAGACGCCATGACACGTATGCGCCTGTCCCGGATAGTCGCCGGTTTCCTGGTCGCCGGGCTTTCCGTCGCCGGACTCTCCTTCGCCTCCGCCGCGAGCGGGCCACCCGATCCCGCCGCCCCACCCGGTCCGGCGGCGCTCGCCGAAGTGCCGTTGACCCGCACGGTGTCGGCGAGCAGCGCGTTGCCCGGTTATCCCGTCGCGAACGCCGTCGACGGAAACCGGGAGAGCTACTGGGAATCCGCCAACAACGCGTTTCCTCAATGGATCCAGGCCGACCTCGGAGCGGCCAAAACCCTGTCGCGGATCGTGCTGAAACTGCCGTCCGGCTGGGAATCCCGCACTCAGACGCTCGCCGTGCGCGGAAGTACCGACGGCGCGGCGTTCACCGACCTCGCCGCGCCGACCGGTTACGCGTTCGAGTCGGGGACCAACACCGTCACGATTCCGATGACCGCGTCGGCCCGCTACGTCCGGCTGCAGGTCACCGCGAACACGCGCTGGCCCGCGGCGCAGCTTGCGGAATTCGAGCTGTACGGACCGGACACCGGTGACACCCAGGCGCCGAGCGCGCCCGCGAATCTCGCGCTGACCGAGCCCGCCGCCGGTCAGATCCGGCTGACCTGGGCGGCCTCGGCGGACAACGTCGGGG
Organism: Amycolatopsis japonica; assembly: GCF_000732925.1. Taxonomy (NCBI): domain Bacteria; kingdom Bacillati; phylum Actinomycetota; class Actinomycetes; order Pseudonocardiales; family Pseudonocardiaceae; genus Amycolatopsis; species Amycolatopsis japonica. The sequence continues at coordinate 4,761,986 of NZ_CP008953.1, read as the reverse complement.
TCACCGGGTACACCGTCTACCGCGACGGCACGCCGGTCACGACGATCACCGGCACCACGTTCACCGAATCCCGGCCCGCCGGGACCCGGGTCGAGTACTTCGTGCGCGCCAAGGACGCGGCGGGCAACGAGTCCGGCGACAGCAACCACGTCGTGCGCTCCGGGACGAGCGCGGGCGCGAACCTGGCGGCGGGCAAACCGATCGAGGCCACCTCGGCGGTCCACTCGTTCGTCCCCGCCAACGCCAACGACAACAACACCGCCACGTACTGGGAGTCCGCCGCGGGCTATCCGAACTCGCTGACGGTGAAGCTCGGCGTCGACGCGGAGGTCGACTCGGTCGTGGTGAAGCTCAATCCGGACGCGATCTGGGGCGCGCGGACGCAGAACTTCGAGATCCTCGGCCGCGCGCAGGGTGCGACCGCGTTCACCTCTCTTTCAGCACGGGCTGATCACCGCTTCGACCCGGCCACCAACCAGAACTCGGTGGTCGTACCGGTCAGCGGACGCGCTTCGGACGTGCGCCTGCAGTTCTTCGCCAACTCCGGAGCGCCCGGCGGTCAGGTCGCGGAATTCCAGGTGATCGGCACGCCCGCGCCGAATCCGGACCTCGTCGTCACCGGCACGACGTGGACGCCGTCGAATCCGACGGAGACCAGCCAACTCGCCGTTTCGGCGACGGTGAAGAACACCGGCACCGCGAACGCGGCCGCCACGACCGTGAACGTCAGCCTCGGTGGCACCGTCGTCGGCGAAGCCGCGGTCGGGGCACTCGCCGCCGGCGCGTCCACGACGGTGACCGTCGACGCGGGAACGCGTCCACAGGGGACGTACACCGTGGCCGCGACCGCGGACCCGGCGGGCACGGTGGCCGAGCAGAACGAAACCAACAACACCTACACGTCGCCGACCGCGCTGGTCGTCGCGCAGGCGCCGGGGCCGGATCTCGAGGTCACCGGCATCACGTCGAACCCGCCCAACCCGGCGGCGGGTTCGGCCGTGTCCTTCACCGTCGCGGTGCACAACCGCGGCACGAGCCGCGCGGACGCTTCGGTGACGCGGCTGGCCGTCGGCGGCACCACGCTGACCGGCACCACCGGTGCGATCGAGGCGGGGGCCACCGCGAACGTCGCGATCGCGGGCACCTGGACCGCCGCCGACGGTGGCGCGACCCTGACCGCGACGGCCGACGCGACCGGCACGGTCACGGAGACCAACGAGTCCAACAACAGCCTCTCGCGGGCGATCGTCGTGGGCCGCGGCGCGGCCGTCCCGTACGTCGAGTACGAGGCGGAAGCCGCGCAGTACCAAGGACAACTGCTGGAAACCGACCCGTTGCGCACCTTCGGCCACACGAACTTCGCGACCGAGTCCTCCGGCCGCAAGTCCGTACGGCTGGCGAATCAGGGGCAGTACGTGGAGTTCACGTCGGCGAACGAGGCGAACTCGATCGTCGTGCGCAACTCCATCCCGGACGCCCCGGGCGGTGGCGGGCAGGACGCGACCCTCAGCCTCTACGTCAACGGGACGTTCGCGCAGAAGCTGACACTGTCGTCGAAGCACAGCTGGCTTTACGGCAGCACCGACGACCCCGAAGGCCTGACCAACACCCCGCAGGCCAACGCGCGGCGCCTGTTCGACGAGTCGCACGCGCTGCTGTCCCGCTCGTATCCGCCGGGCACGAAGTTCAAGCTGCAGCGGGACAGCGGTGACAACGCGGCGTTCTACATCGTCGATCTCATCGACTTGGAGCAGGTCGCCCCGGCGTCGGAGAAGCCCGCGAACTGCACGTCGATCACGGAATACGGCGCCGTGCCGAACGACGGGAACGACGATTCGGCGGCGATCCAGCGCGCGGTGACCGACGACCAGAACGGCGTGATCGCCTGTGTCTGGATCCCGGCGGGGCAGTGGCGGCAGGAGAAGAAGATCCTGACCGACGACCCGAACGTGCCCAACGGCGGCGGCCAGTACAACCAGGTCGGCATCTCCAACGTGACGATCCGGGGCGCCGGGATGTGGCATTCGCAGCTGTACTCGCTGATCGAGCCGCAGAACGCGGGCGGCATCAACCATCCGCACGAGGGCAACTTCGGATTCGACATCGACAAGAACACGCAGATCTCCGACATCGCCATCTTCGGTTCCGGCCGGATCCGGGGTGGTGACGGTGGCGCGGAAGGCGGCGTCGGTCTCAACGGCCGGTTCGGCACCGGCACGAAGATCACGAACGTCTGGATCGAGCACGCCAACGTCGGCGCGTGGGTCGGCCGGGACTACAGCAACGTCCCGGCGCTCTGGGGACCGGGCGACGGCCTCGAGTTCAGCGGTATGCGGATCCGGAACACCTACGCCGACGGCATCAACTTCACCAACGGCACGCGGAATTCGAAGGTGTTCAACTCGTCGTTCCGCACCACCGGTGACGACTCGCTCGCCGTGTGGGCGAACCAGTACGTGAAGGACCCTTCGCAGGACATCGCGCACGACAACGTGTTCGCCAATAACACGATCCAGCTTCCTTGGCGTGCCAACGGGATCGCGGTCTACGGCGGCTACGGCAACAAGATCGAGAACAACATCGTCCACGACACGATGAACTACCCGGGCATCATGCTGGCGACGGATCACGATCCGCTGCCGTTCTCCGGGGAGACGCTCATCGCCAACAACGCCCTGTACCGCTGTGGCGGCGTGTTCTGGGGCGAGCAGCAGGAGTTCGGCGCGATCACGTTCTTCGCGCAGGGCAAGGACATTCCCGGGGTCGTGCTGCGGGACACCGAGATCCACGACTCGACCTACGACGGTGTCCAGTTCAAGACGGGCGGCGGCGTCGTGACCGCGGCTCTCACCAACGTCAAGATCGACAAGTCCAACAACGGTGCGGGCATCCTCGCGATGAGCGGCGCCCGTGGCAGCGCGACCTTGACGAACGTGACGATCAGCGGCTCCGCGAACGGTGATGTCGTCCGTGAGCCGGGGTCGCAGTTCGTGATCAACGGCGCTCAGGTGCCGGCGGTGGTCTCGTCGGGCCGCCGCGGCACCCGGTAAGCGGAATCCGTGCCGGGGGCCGGAGTGGGCGACCACTCCGGCCCCTTGTCACGTCCCGGGGCTCAGCCCCGCCACGGCCAGCCGGAACAGCCGGTCCGCCCTGGTAGCCGGATCCGGGTGGTGCTCGGTGGCCAGGACGATGCCGACGATCAGCGTGATCAGATCCGCGACGGTGACGTCCGGCGGCACCGCGCCGTCCCGCGCGGCCCGCCGCAGGAGCGGTTCCCCGGCGGCCTCGATGGCGGCGGAACAGGAGTTCTCCTGTGCGGGGCCGTCGTAGGAGAGCGCGGCCGCCAGCCCACGGGCGGAGACGCAGTAGACGACGACCTCGTCGAGCCAGGTCAGGAGCGCTTTCCGGCTGTCTTCTTCGCCGGTCAAGGCGGCCGCGCGGGCGCACAACGCGGCGATCCGGCTCGCGGAGACCGCCTCCAGCAGCGCCCGGCGGGTGGGGAAGTGGCGGCGCACGGTCGCCGAGCCGACGTTGGCGGTGCGGGCGATCTGCTCCAGCGAGGCGCCGGAGCCGTGGGCCGCGACCTCTTCCTCGGCCACCGCGAGGATGCGCGCGTAGTTCCGCCGCGCGTCGGCGCGCTGACCGTCGGACATGCCTTCACCTCGGTGTTTGCGTAAGTGGCGGGGCCCGCCATATTGTAGCGGACGATAAGTGGCGGGCCCCGCCACTTAGTCGAGCGAAGGAGTCACCATGTCCGCAGCACCCGTTCTGGTCACCGGCGCCACCGGCAGGCAGGGCGGTGCGACCGCCCGCGCCCTGCTCGCGGCCGGCGTTCCCGTCCGCGCCCTCGTCCGCGATCCGGCCAGGGCGAAAGCCGTCGAAGCGCTCGGCGCCGAGCTCGTCGTCGGCGATCTCCACGACGTCGAGTCCGTGATCCGCGCGGCCAAGGGGGCCCGCGCCGTTTTCTCGGTGCAGATGCCCGGAATGAACGAGGACGGATTCGACTTCGCGGGCGAGGTGACTCAAGGCGTCAACCTCATCGAGGGTGCGAAGGCGGCGGGCGTGCCGCAGTTCGTGCACACCTCCGTCTCGGGAGCCGGTCAGCACGTCGAGGCGGACGGTTGGGCCGAAGGTCGCTGGGCATCGATGGAGCCGACGCTGGGCGCCAAGGCGGCGATCCAGGATCGCCTCCGCGAGGCGGGCTTTCCGCGGTGGACACTGCTCAAGCCGGGTTTCTTCATGGAGAACTTCTTGCCCGACATGAAGTTCCTGTTCCCGCGCGGGGTGGACGGCGGCCTGGTGAGCGTCATCAAGCCCTCGACGTCCCTTTCGCTCGCCGCCGTCGACGACATCGGTGCCGCCGCCGCGGCGGCCATCGCCGAACCGGACCGGTTCGCCGGGGTCGAACTCGAACTCGCGAGCGACTTCCTGACCATGACCGAGATCGCCGAGGTCCTGTCCGGTGCGCTGGGGACGAGGCTGACGGCTCCGAATATGAGCGTCGATCAAGCGGTCGCCGCCGGGATGCCGCCGATGGGCGCTTCGCACGAGTGGCTGAACGTGATCGGTCAGCCGGGGCGCCCGGAATTCGCGCGTGACCTCGGCATCCCGCTCACCGGCTTCGACGGCTGGGCGCGGAAATACCTTGCGTAGCGGGTGATCGTTGAGGCATGAGCATCAAGCCCCTGCTGGACCATCTCGACCGCGAGGATCCCGGAGGCGTCCTCGGGTTGTACCTCTACGGTTCCGCCGCGGCCGGCGGGCTCAAACCGGACAGCGACGTCGATCTGCTGCTGGTCACCCGCCGCTCGCTCGATGAAGAGGAACGCGCCGCTCTGGTGTCGCTGCTGCTGCGGCTTTCGGGCTGGCGTGGCCACGCCGACCGGTTTCCCGACGCGGCAGACCGGCGTCCGATCGAACTGACCGGGATCGTGGCCGGAGGCGAACCGGCTCGCCGGGATTTCCAATACGGGGAATGGCTTCGGGAAGATTTCGTCGAGGGCCGTCTTCCCGGGCCTGCCGAGGATCCCGATGTCGTGATCCTCGCTGCCACGGCCCATGCGGCGCACCGGGTTCTGCGCGGCGCCGCGCTCGCGGAGGTCGTCGATCCGGTGCCGCCGGATCAGCTCCGCGACGCGGCACTCGGCGTCATCCCAGGCCTTCTGTCCGAGATCGAAGGCGACGAACGCAACGTCCTGCTCACGCTCGCGCGCATCGTCGTGACCGTCGAAACGGGACGGATCGTCTCGAAGGACATCGCGGCGGAGATGGTCGACGGTGGTGTGCTGCTGGAACGCGCGCGGGCGGGGTACCTCGGCACGGCTTCCGATGACTGGACCGGGCTTTCGGCGGACGTGGCCTCGCTCGCGAGTGCTCTCGCGGACCGGGCGAGGGGCGTTTGACAAAGCGGAACACTGCTCCGTATGTTTGTGGAACAGTGTTCCGCTTAACTCACGAAGGAAGTTCACATGAATACGCCAGTGATCTCGATCGCCCCGGTGCAGCTGTCCACGCCGGACCGGTCCGTGGACCTGTGCCTGCGGATCTCCGTGCCGGCGACCGGGAACGAGCTGCCGATCATCCTGCTGTCGCACGGCCAGGGACCTTCGAACCATCTCTCGTCGTTGCACGGCTACGCCCCGCTCGTGAATCACTGGGCGGCGCACGGATTCGCCGTCGTCCAGCCGACCCATCTGAGCTCGCGGTCGCTGAACCTGCCGCCCGGCGACCCGGAAGCGCCGCTGTACCAACGGTCCAGGGCCGAGGACATGATCCGGATCCTCGACCGGCTCGACGAGATCGAGGACGCCGTCCCGCTGCTGCGCGGCAGGCTGGACCGGGGGAGGGTCGCGGTCGCCGGGCATTCGATGGGCGGGCACACCGCGAGCCTTCTGCTGGGCGCGCGCTACACCGATCCCCGCAGTGGTGAGGAAGTACGCCTCGCCGATTCGCGGATCTCGGCCGGTGTCCTGCTCGCCGCGCCCGGCCGCGGCGGCGACGCGGTCACCGGATTCGTGGCCGAGAACTATCCGTTCTTCGTCAGTACGGACTTCTCCGCGATGACGACCCCCGCGCTCGTCGTCGCCGGGGACAAGGACGACTCCGGCCATCTGACGGTCCGGGGCCCGGAATGGCACGCCGACCCGTACTTCCTTTCGCCGGGCCGGAAAACGCTGCTGACTCTCTTCGGTGCCGAGCACGGGCTCGGCGGGGTGTCCGGCTACGACGTCGCCGAGACGACGGACGAGAATCCGGATCGAGTGGCCGCGGTGGGGCGTCTCACCTGGGCTTATCTCCGCTCCGAGCTCTACCCGGGAGACACCGCGTGGCGGGCGGCCTGCGAGGAACTGGCGGCGGCGCCGGCTCCGCTGGGCCGGGTCGAGTCGAAGTAGTTCAGCTCACCGGGATCTCCGCCCACACCGTCTTGAATCCCGCGCCGGTGTCCACGCCCCATTCGGTGCTGATCGCCTCGACCAACGCCAGCCCTCGGCCATGCGGACTCGTCGGGTCGGTTTTGATCACCCGGTGCGGCCGCAGCCGAGGGCGGCGGTCGTCGACCTCGACGCGGACGACGTCCCGTCCCGAGGGGACGGAGACCCTGAGTTCGGCGACGCCGTCCGCGTGTTCGTGCGCGTTGGTGACCAGTTCCGTGGTCAGCAGTTCGGTGTCCGCGATGGTGGTGCGTCCGACCTCGCTCAGCCGCTCGCGCAGCCAGGCCCGGACCTCTCCCAGTGGCGGGGCGATGCCGGTGGGGAATTCGTACGTCTGTCGTGTTCTCGTGATACCCACGCGTTCTCCTTAGCGGGTTTCCCAGCTGGGCCAAGAGCATGGGCGCAGCCATGGAGTACCCAAGGAGCGCCGGATTCACACGCGGGCGTCCCCGGCGATCGCGGTGACCCTGATCTCGACCCGCATCTTCGGCGCGCCGAGGGCCGCGACGCCGATCTCGGTCCAGATCGGCGCCCGGTCGCCCATGTGCTCGCGGAACTGCGCCACCATCACGCGGTTGTGGGTCTCGCCGATGAAGCCCGGGATCTCCGGGACGTGGTACGAATCGACGGAGACGACGTCGCGCCAAGTGGCGCCCGCGGTGGCGAGGGTGCGGGCGACGTTCTCGAAGGCCTTGACGATCTCCTCCTCCAAGGATTCCGGGAAGGTCAAGTCGTCGTCCCAACCGCCCTGTCCCGAGATCTCGATGCGATCGCCGACGCGCACCGCCTGGCTGTAACGCATTTCGGTCAGTTGCCGGTCGCCGTAGCCGGGCGTGGCGAAGAACTCCGGCTGGGTCATGGTGGATCCTCTCGTTGACTTCATGCTTGAAGTCAAGCTAGCACGATTTCACTTCACGTGTGAAGTCACGCCGTTCTGGGTAAGGTTCCGTCATGGCCACCCAGGACCCGGACGAAGCGCTGTGGCTGACCCCTGCCGAAAAGGAGGCCTGGACCGGGCTGGTCTCCTTGGTCCTCCTGCTGCCGGGGCGGCTCGAGTCGCCGTTGCAGCACGATGCCGGGTTGACGCTGTTCGAGTATTTGACCCTCAGCCATATTTCGGAGGCCCCGGAGCGGCGGCTGCGGATGAGCGAACTGGCGTACCTCGCCAACGGCTCGCTCTCCCGTCTGTCGAATGTGGTCAAACGCTTCGAGCAACGCGGCTGGGTGGAGCGGACGCCGGACCCCGGCGACGGCCGGTACACCCTCGCCGTGCTCACCGACGACGGCTACGACGTGGTCGTCGCGGCCGCGCCCACGCACGTTCGTTCGGTACGGGAGCTCGTCCTCGACCCGCTGACTTCGGACGATCAGCAGGCGCTGGCCCGGATCGCCGCCAAACTGCGGACGCGGCCCGTCGATCTCGACTAGTGAACCGAAGGGTGAACGTGTCTTGCCGGGCGGAGTGTCCAGGACCAGGGCGGCACCTGCGACCGAACCGCCGCTCCCCGTAGCCGGCCGGGGGCGAAGGCTCCTTTCGTCGCATCAGACTCGGTGAAGGGAGCCTTCAGCCCACACCACTCCGCTAACGGCCCACGTTTGCCCTGCCTCTCGCCTAGTACTTCGAGGCGGTCGAATGTGCGCGCGAAGGTACGTTGTGCGCGCGTCGCGGAACCTGGTCCCCTGGCGGAGTTCATTCCGCACGAAGAGGGGGAACTCTCGTGGTCAAGAAGATATTGGCCGTCTTGTCGGTGTTCTCGATGGCGCTCCTGGGGCTCGCGGGAACGGCGCAGGCCGGGATCGTGCAATGGTCCGATGGTTACGAATCGAACCCGTTCGGTGTATGGGAACGGGGAATTCAAGGCGGTGACGGGCATTCCTGGTTCGATATCGGTATGGGAGTGGCCCGGACCGGCAACAACAACGGCTGGCTCTTCGCGGACAACGGCTGGTCGGCGATGCGGACGGCGAAGTCGCTCAGCAGTTTTCCGTCGAATCGGTCGAATTGCGCCGCCGCGATCCACGCCGACCCGGTCGGAGGCGGAGCGAACATCGGACTCGAGATCTGGGACCCCAACGGCTGGCGGAAAATCTCCCACACGGTGAAATGGATCGACGACTGGGCGGGCTATCAGCTCATCACGCTGCCCAATCTGAATCTGAACGGCGTGGGTACCGTCTATCTGCAGCCGATCTACGGCAACAACGGCGGACCGGCGAAGTACATCCGCTTGGATGACGCGATCATCCAGTGCGTCTACTGAGCGGACCCGATGTCTCGCCGCGGTATCGATCGGCGCGTCACGTTGCGACATTCGGTGACTGTTCGCCGGGTTGATACGGATTCCGTCCGGCCGAGGTGATCACGGAAAAGCAGGAAACTTCGACATCTCTCACGCTGAAGAGTGAGAGATGTCGAAGGTCCTTCGGCTGGACGGTGCAATGCGGACCTGGTCCGAGTAGTGCGGATTCGCGGTAACAGCCCGTTGGACGGCTTGACACAGGGCGCTCCGGGTGAAGCCCGGCTCTCGCGCTAACGAAAATCGAAATATTCCGTCTTTTCGAGGAAGCCCACAGCAATTCCGGCTCCGGCCGGGTCTGAGGAGGGAAGTCCATGTCACGAAGACCACTGCTCGTCGTCCTGGCCGCCGTCACGGCGATGTTCGCGTCCACCGCGGTCGCCGCCGCGGCCCCGCCGGGAGTCGACCCGGCCACGGTCGACCTCACCCTCAACGCGGGGCAGAGCACGACCGTGACCAAGAACGTGACGACCTCGGCCGTGCCGCCCAATCCCGACCTCGTCCTGCTCGCCGACACCACGGGCAGCATGGGCGGGCCGATCGGCAACGTGCGGTCGAACGCCAGCGCCATCACCGGTGACGTGCTCGCCGCGCAGCCGACCGCGCAGTTCGGCGTCGCCGAGTACAAGGACTTCACCGACTCGGTGCCGTTCAAGGTCAACCAAGGCATCACCGGGGACACGACCGCCGTCCAGGCGGGGATCAACCAGTGGGTGGCCACGGGCGGCGGGGACACGCCGGAGGCCAACCTGAACGCGCTTTACCAGCTGGCCACCGGCGCGGTCGCGTTCCGGCCGGACGGCACCCGCATCATCGCGTGGTTCGGCGACGCGCCGTCGCACGACCCGAGCGGCGGGCACACCCTGGCCCAGACCATCGCGGCGTTGCAGGCGGCGAAGATCCGCGTGGTCGCGGTCAACGTCGGCGGCCTCGACGCCACGGGGCAGGCATCCGCCATCACATCCGCGACGGGTGGCGTCCTGCTGAACAACGTCCCGGCCGGCCAGGTGTCGCAGGCCATTTTGGACGGGATCAAGTCCATCGAGGTCACGGTGACGCCGAAGGTGACCAGCTGCGACCCGCAGCTCACCGTTACCAACGATCCCGGCAGCGTCAAGGTGACCAGCGGCGAGGTCGCCACGTTCACCGAGACGATCAAGGCGGCGGCCGGCGCCGCTCCCGGCACCTACCAGTGCGTCGTCGACTACCAGGTCGACGGGGTTTCCCGCGGGTACATCGAGACCACCACGGTGCGCGTGCTCGGCTTGAGCATCAACGACGTGACGGTCGACGAGGGATCCGGGGGCGCGCAGGTCCCGGCGACGTTCACGGTGTCGCTGCTCGGCGGCCCCAGCCCGAACCCGGTGACGGTCCAGTACGCGACCGCCAACGGCACCGCGACCGCGCCCGCCGACTACGCGGCGGCGAGCGGGACGGTCACGTTCGCTCCCGGGCAGACGGCCAAACCGGTGACCGTCCTGGTCAACCCGGACACGGTCGACGAGCCGAACGAGACCTTCACGGTGAACCTCTCGGCCCCGTCGGGTGCCGGTCTTCTCGACGCGACCGGAGTCGGCACGATCGTCGACGACGACCGTGACGGCGTCTTCTCCTGCACGGGTACCGCGGCGAACGTCCTCGGCGTGACCGCGGCTCGGGCCAACCCGGCGAACCTGCCGTGTGCCGACGACCGCAGCACCGTCGCCGCCGCGACGCTCAACGCCGGTCTGATCAAGGTGGACACCAAGGTGCTGACCGCGTCGACCGATCTGACGCCGGACGACCAGTCGGCGGCTCCGGCCGCGGGCGATCGCGCGCTGGCGTCGGCCAAGATCGACAAGACGGTGATCAGCACGCTCGGGCTGACCATCGAGCTCGGCGTGATCCAGTCGCAGGCGACCGCGACCTGCCAGCCGTCGGCGGGCGGGCTCGCGCCGGTGCTGGCGGGCAGTTCGAACGTCGCCTCGCTGAAGATCAACGGTGAGTCGATCACGGTGGGCTCGGCGCCGCTGACCATTCCGCTGGTCATCGGTTCGCTGAAGCTCAACGGCCAGACCGTGGCGAACGGCGTCGTGAAGCAGCAGGCCGTCGCGCTGGACACCGCGCTCGCGAAGATCGTGCTCGCGGAGTCCCAGGCCGACGTGCACGGAACCTCGGCGCATCCGGCGGGCAACCCCTGCCGTCGCTGAGCCGCTGAACCCCGCCGGGACGGACGGATCCTCGTCCGTCCCGGCGGGACCGGTCAGGGGAGGGCCTTGATCGCGGCCGCGGTGGCGTCGGCGAGGAGCTTGTTGTCGATCTTGGCGTCTTTCTCCGCCCGGTCGGTGAGCACCGAGACGACGATCGGCGCGCGATTCGGCGGCCACACGACCCCGATGTCGTTGCGTGTGCCGTAAGCCGCCGTGCCGGTCTTGTCGGCGACCGCCCAGCCCGGCACGCCGGCGCGGATGTTCTGGTCGCCGGTGGTGTTGGCGCGCATCATGTCGACGAGGATCTTGCGCTTGTCCTCGGGGAGGGCGTCGCCGAGCGCGAAGGCGCGCAGGCCCACGGCGAGGGCGCGGGGCGTACTGGTGTCCCGGCTGTCGCCGGGCGCCGTGTCGTTGAGCGCGGGTTCGATCCGGTCGGCGTGGCTCGTGGTGTCGCCGATCCCGCGGAACACCGCGTTGAGTCCTTCGGGGCCGCCGAGTTCGCGGAAGAGCAGGTTCCCGCCGGTGTTGTCGCTGTACCGCAGGGTCGCGTCCATGACGGCGCGCAGCGGCAGGCCCGTCGCCACGTGCTTCTCCGTGACCGGCGAATTGGTGACCAGATCCTGCTGCCCGTAGGTCACCGTGCGGTCCAGTTCGGCGACCGGCGTCCGCTGCAGGACACCGCCGGCGCTGAACACCTTGTGTGTCGAGGCGTAGGCGAAGCGTTCGTCGGCGCGGAAGGCGACCTCGCGGCCGGTCGCGGTGTCCACCGCGTACACCCCGAGCCGGGCGCCGAAGGTTCGTTCGAGCTGTTCGAAATCGGTGCTCGCGGACGGCGCGACCGGGGTGGCGGCGGGCGGCTGTGCCGGAGCGGGCGTGGAACACGCGGCGAGTGACGCGACCGAGAGCGCCAGCAAGGCGGCCCACCGGCGAGAAGTGACGGACACGAGGATTCCTTTCAAGATCGTTCGATGTCCGCAGTCTGGCCAGCGCCGGTCATGCTGTCCAAGACACGAATGACGTCTTTCATGCGAAACGCGCATAGTATGTGGTCGTGGACCTGATCGGGAGTTGCCGGGCGTTCGTGAGCGTGAGCGAGGCCGGGACTTTCACCGCCGGAGCCGCCCTCGCGCGTATCCCGCAGCCGGTGGCGAGCCGCCGGATCGCCGCGCTGGAACGGCATTTCGGCGAGCGGCTGTTCGACCGCTCCACCCGGCGCGCCCTGCTCACCCCGTTCGGACGGGACATGCTGCCGTCGGCGAAACGGCTGGTGGCCTTGGCCGACACCCTGGAGCACGACGCGCGGCGCGCCAGGCTGCGGCCGATGCGGCTGGCGATGCCGGAAACCTGCACCGTCCGCGAGCTCGCCGAACTCGACGCGGCGGCGCGGGAGCTGGACGTCTTCCTGGAGTTCCGGCAGGCGCCGCCGAGGGAACGGGCGGAACTCGTGCGCACGCAGGAGGTCCGCGCCGCGCTCACCGCCGTCCCCGGCGAGGAGGGCAGCTGGAAGGTGCCGCTCGGGCTGGCGGGCGGAGGCAGGCCGCGGACGGACGTCCTCCATCTGGAAACGCTGCGGGTCGGCCGGTCCGGCGGTTCGCCTCGGCGGGTTTGGATCCAGCCGGAAGACGACGTCCCGCATCTGCGCGACCGTCTCTTCCGGATCCGCGACGCGGTGGGGCTGCGGCCCGCGCAGGTGTCCGTCGCCGATTCGCTCACCGCGGCCGCGGCGGCCGTGTTCGGTTCGGACGATCTGCTGTTGTGCTCGGCGGCGCAGGCGACCGAGCTCGGCCTGAGCTGGCGGACCATCGGCGAGATCCGGCTCGTGCGCGGGTTCGAGATCATGGCGGGGCCCGGCGAGGACGCGCAGCGGCTCCGGGCACGATTGGGGCCGGACATCGCCCGGTGTCTCGGCGCGGAGGAGACGACGTGAACACGGAAACGCTGCTCCTGCGGCTGCGCGCCGACTTGGCCGACGGAGGCCTGCGCGGTTCGTTCCTCGTGCGTGATCTGCGGACCGGCTTCGAGACCGGCATCGACCCCGACCTCGAGTTCCCGAGCGCCTCACTGGTGAAGATCCCGCTCGCCGCGGCGACCCTGGAGCGGATCCGGCGGGGCGAGCTGGACGGTTCGGCGGCGCTCGACGTCGAGCCGGGGCGGGCCACCGCGCCGGGGCCGACCGGGCTGACGCGGTTCCGGCATCCGGCCAGGGTGGCGATCGACGACCTGCTCTACCTGACCATGGCCATCAGCGACGAGACCGCCGCGGACGCGCTGTTCGCGCTGACGCCGCCCGCCGAGGTCACCAGGATGACGCGGGACTGGGGCATCACCGGGATCACCGCTCGGCATCCGGCCGCGGATCTGAGCGACACTCCTGCCGAACGCTTCGACCCCGCCGACGTCCACCTCGCGCACGCGCTCGCGATCAACGCGGGTACCGCGGGGCAAGGTCATCCCGTTCCGCAGCTCGACGTCACGCGCGCGAGCTCCGGTTCGGCCCGCGCGTTCGTGAACCTGCTCGAAGCGCTGTGGAAGCCGTCCAAAGTGGACGAACAGGTCGCGGCGCGGGTGCGTGAGCTCATGGGGCTCAACCTGTTACGTCAACGACTGAGCCCGGATTTCGTCTCCGACGCCACGAAATGGTCGTCGAAGACGGGCACCGTGCTGAACCTGCGGCACGAGGTCGGGGTGGTCGAGCACGCCGACGGCGGGATGTTCGCGATCGCCGCGCTGACCGAATCCCAGGTGCCCGCGGCGATCCAGCCGGAGGCCGAGGTGCTGATGGCCCGCGTGGCGCGGGAGCTGCGGGATCACCTGCGCGAGGGGTGACGTCACGTTCTCCGCCGCTGTCCGGTTCTTGAGGGAAAGGACCGGCGAAGTGGAGGATCGGCATGAAGGTCGTCATCGTGTGCGTTTCGGTGTCGCACGGCAACACGGAGAGGGTCGCCGAGGTCATGGCGGGGGTGCTCGGCGCCCGCGTCGTCAGCCCCGAGGAAATCGAGCCCGCCGACCTCGATTCGTGTGACCTGGTGGGATTCGGCTCGGGGATCTTCGGCATGGACTTCCATCCGCGGCTGCTTCGGTTCGTCGAGGAGTTGCCGGGGGAGCAGCGGCGGAAGGCGTTCGTGTTCACCACGAGCGGGCTGCCCGAACCGCCGTTCCGGCGCTACCTCCGCCGCCTCGCGCGGCTGCTCGGCCATAAGGGATTCGACGTGGTGGGCACGTTCTCGTGCCGTGGTTTCGACACGTGGTTCCCGTTCCGGCTCGTCGGTGGCATCGGCAAGAACCGCCCTGGCACGGCGGATCTCGACGCGGCGCGGCGGTTCGCCGAACGCCTTACGGCCTGAGCTGGAACGTGAGCAGGCTCGGTCCGTGGTCGTGCCCCGTCCCAGCTCCCGAGGCCTCCGGGCGGGGCAGGCAAAAGCGAGTACCCGAGAACTGAGGAAATGCTCATAATAGTGCCATGACCTGCAAAAATACCGAGGGCGCGCGATGATCCCGCGCCTCAAGGCCCCGGTCTCGCGCAAGATGACCACGCTGGAGGTCCGGGAGCGCGTCAGCCTCAGCCCGAACTTCGCGTCGGTCACACTCGGCGGGCCGGAGCTGAAAGATCTCGTCGTCACGGGCGCGGACCAGACGGTGCGGCTGTTCTTCCCCCGTGAGGGACAGCGCGGGCTGCGGATGCCCACCTTTTCGAACGAGACGTGGATGCCGGAGCTGATGTTGCTGCCCAAGTCGGTGCGGCCTTGGGTGCGCACGCTCACCATCCGCCGGGCTAGGCCCGCCGACGACGAGGTCGACATCGAGTTCGCCCTCCACGGGAAATCGCCGATGAGCGAATGGGTCCGCCGGGTGCGACCGGGCGATCCGGCCGGGATCTTCGACATGGGCACCACCTACCGGCCACCGGACGACGTCGGCGCTCAGCTCATCGTCGCCGACGAGAGCGCGCTGCCCGCCGCGTTGGCGATCCTCGACGACGCCCCGGAATCCCTTGCCGCGCAAGTGTTCCTGGAAGTCCCCGCCGCCGCGGACATCCGGCGGTACGACACGGCCGACGACGTCCGCGTCCACTGGCTCAGCAGGGACGACCCGGGACTTCGTCCAGGAACTTCGGCGCTGGAGGCGGTTCAGCGGGCATCGTTGCCGCAAGGGCGGTTCTACACCTGGGTCGCGGGCGAGTCCCGGCTGGCGACGTCGTTGCGCCGCCATCTGGTGTCCGAGCGAGGTGCGGCGAAGGCTGACATCTCGTTCGCCGGATATTGGCGGCACGGCTGGAGCTCTCCGGGCTGACCGTTCGTGTCGAGATCCCGCCATGTCGGGTATCCGCCAGCTCGCGGCCGTGTGGGAAACCTGATCACCCGTCTTTACTTCACGTACGGACGTCGGGGGGCTCCTGTCGAAAGGGTTCATGGTGATCAGTAGGACGAGAAAGACGCGGAGAGGCACGGTGGCCGTGGTCGCCGGCGCGTTCCTGGCCTCGGGCCTGGTACTGGCCCCCGCCGCGGGTGCGGCTCCCGCGGCCAAGGCCGAGCCGGACACCGCCGCGCTCGCCGGTGCGCTGACCAAGCAGGCCGTGGCCTGGGGCGAGTGCTCGTTCCCGTCCGTCGCGCCGGCGACGGAAGCGGAACTGAAGAAGGTCAAGGGCCTGGCCTGCGCCACGGTCCAGGTGCCGCGGGACTGGCACAACCCGCAGGACGGCAACACGATCGGCGTCCGCGTCTCCAAGACCGGGACCGCCTACCCCGGCACCGGCAGGCAGGGCATCGCGCTGGTCAACCCCGGCGGCCCCGGCGGCGAAGGCCTCCCGTGGGGCGCCGCGATGGCGATGCGGAGCCCCGTTCTGGCCTCGCAGTACGACTTCGTCGGCTTCGACCCGCGCGGCGTCGGCCAGAGCACCCCGCTGACCTGTAGCTACACCGTCCCGGACAGCACGGACCAGAACGTGATCAGCCGGGCGAAGGTCGAGGGCTGCCTGAAGAACCCGCTGACGAAGTTCATCACGACCGAGCAGACCGCGTACGACATGGACTTCATCCGGGTGCTGCTCGGGGAGAAGAAGACCAGCTACATCGGCTACTCGTACGGCACGTGGCTCGGCACCTGGTACGCCACCACGTTCCCGAGCAAGGCGCACCGCTTCCTGCTCGACTCTTCGACCGACGCGAGCCGCCCGACCCTGGAGAAGACCTGGGACCTGCAGCCGCGCAGCCGTGACCGCCAGTTCCAGGAGGCGCTGCTGCCCTACGTCGCGCGCAACGACGCCAAGTACAAGGCGGGCACCGACCCGCTGGAGATCCGCCGCAACTGGGAGAAGGCGGGCGGCACGCGGGAATTCGCGGGCATGCTCTACGCCGCGTGGTTCATCATCCCGGCGATGTACGACACCACCCAGTATCCGTCGGCGGCCTCCATGGTGGCCGCGCTGGCGAAGGGACCGGCGCCCACCGGGACCGACGCGGAGAAGCTGGAGCAGGTCGTCGCGAAGGCGCTCGCCACCCCGGGCCTGACCGACGCGAACAAGGCGTTCCTGAACAAGGCCAAGGGCAACGCGCTCGAGGCCATCGCGAAGAAGGACTCGGTCGAGCGCAAGGCCTCGTACCAGGGCGGCGCCGAGGTGGAGACCTGGGACGCGGCGTTCGAGGCGATCCGCTGCCAGGACGGCCAGTGGAACCAGAATCTGCACTACTGGACCTACTGGCAGGCCGACCTGACCGTGAACGCACCGTTCATCGCGCCGATCATGGCCCTGTCGGGTGCGCCGCTGTGCGCGTTCTGGCCGACCACCAACGCCAAGCCGGCGCCGGACGCCAAGACGTTCCCGAAGCTGCTGATCGCGCAGACCGAACTCGACGCGGCCACGCCGTACGAGGGCGCGCTCGCCACCGCGAACGGTCTGCCGGGCGCCAAGATGATCAGCGTCGACAACGAAGGCAGCCACGGGATCTTCCCGTACAACACCGACTGCGTCGACGACCCGATCGTCGCCTACTTCCAGACCGGTCACACGCCGAAGAAGAAGTTCACCGGTTGCCAGGGCCTGCCCTTGCCCGGTGAGGACAAGACGGTCGAGGTCGGCGGCAACCTCGGGCACGACGGGAAGATCAAGATCAAGATGATCACGCCCCAGGTGCGCAAGGCGAACGAGATCGTCCGTGAGCTGCTCGAAGGCACCGCCACGCCGGAAGCGGACGAGAAGGGCCTGCCCGCCAACGCCTGATCCCCGGCAGCGTCGCACAAGGGCTCCCGCGAACCGCTTTGGTTCGCGGGAGCCTCTTCGGCGTGATCCGTGACGGTTTCGTTATCGGTCCAGGCGCACGATCCGGCCGGTTTCCTCCTCAAGAAGGGTGAGGCGTGACATCGATGTCACGCCGATCGATCCTGGGGTGGGGGAGGAGAAGCGTCATGCTCGCCGAGTCGCGAGGCTTGTCGGTGGAGGCCGAGCAGCTGTATCGGGCCCTGTTGGAAGGGCGTCCTGGCCCGCCCGGTGCCGAACTGGCGGAGCTGGAGCGGTTCGGCCTGATCCGCGCCGGCGAGTCCGGTGTCGAGGTGTGCCCGCCGCGTGCGGCGCTGTCGGCGTTCGCGGCGCAGCACGAGGCCGCGGCCGTCCGCGCGCGGGAAGCGGCCGAGGTGCTCGGCGCCGCCTACTCCTTGCGGACGGGCCGCGACGCGGACTTCGTCGAGGTGCTGCGGAGCCGGGACGAGGTGATCGCCACCTTCGAAGCCATGCAGACGCAGGCGGGGGTGGACATCGTCGCGCTGGACCCGGGGTCGTACATGAGCCCGAAGGCCGAAGTGAGCACGGTGCAGCCGGGATCGATGGCGCGCGGCATCGCGTACCGCGTCGTCTACGACTCGTCCGTGCTGCGGACCGACGACGGATTCGCCCAGGTGCAGTCGAGTATCGCGCTCGGGGAGCAGGCCAGGGTGTTCCCCAGGCTGCCGCTGAAGCTGGTGATCGCCGACAGCAACCGGGCGCTGATCGCCGTCCCGAACTCCGACGCAGGTGACGTGCTGGCCTTGCTGATCCATCCGTCGATGCTGCTGAGCGCGCTGATCGAGTTGTTCGAATCGTTCTGGCGGATGGGGGTGCCGGTGCGGGCGGGTGGTCCGGACGACGCGGAAGCGACGCAGGAGCCGACCGTCGCCACGCGCCGTCTGCTCGCGTTGCTGAGCGGCGGCCTGACCGACGAGGCGATCGCCCGCGAGCTCGGGATCAGCGAACGCACCGTCCTGCGGCGGATCAGCCGCCTGCAACAACTGCTGGGCGCGCAGACCCGGTTCCAACTGGGAGCGCAGGCTTCGCGGCAGGGGTGGCTTTGAGTTTTATGGCGTGAGTGCCACTGGGGGCGCCCGGAATTGTCACGAGAGACCGGGGCCGGGTTTCGCGAGTGGTAAAGACGGTGCTCGGGGTATCGGACTCGCGAGTTCGGAGACGGATCTCGCGTGATCGGAGACGGATCTCGCGTGATTGGAGGCGTATCTCGCGTGAGTAGAGGCCGCACACCGAGTGCGGCCTCCGATCACGTGAGTTACGCCTGCAATCACGCGAGTTCGGCGTCTGATCACGCGAGTAACGACTTCGCCCCGGCCGCGAACCGTCTTCACTCACGAGGAGCCGAAATGCGAGCGACGCTCCTCATGATCGGGCTCGGGGCCTTCGTCACCACCCTCGACAACACGATCGTCGCGGCGGGCGCGCCTTCGCTCGCCCGGGAACTCGGGCTCGATCTGCCCACGCTGCAATGGGTGAGCATCGGCTACATGCTCCCGTTCGCCGGGTTGCTGCCGGTGGCGGGGACGCTGGTGGACCGTTCGGGCCAGGCGGCGACCCTGCGGGCGGGGCTGCTCGCGTTCGGTGCCGGTGCGGCCGCCGGAGGATTCGCCACGACGGCGTGGCTCGTCGTCTCCGCGCGGATTCTGCAAGGCGCGGCGGCGGCGTTCCTGGTCCCGGCCCTGCTCAGCCTGCTCCGCACCAACCTCGACGCGCGAAGACGCGCTGTGGGAGCGACGGTCTGGACCGCTTGCCTCGCGGCCGCCCTCGCTCTCGGCCCGACGCTCGGCGGGCTGCTGAGCGAATATCTGGGCTGGGGCTGGATCTTCTTCGTCAACCTCCCGTTCGTGGCGGCGATGCTGCTACTGGTGCGCAAGGTCGCCCTCGCCGATCGTGATCCGGCGGCGGGGAGGCCCGCCGTGCTGTCCATGCTGGTCGTGACCACCGCGATGGTCCTGACCACCGCCGCCGTGGTGGAACTGAGCGTCGTGCTCGGTGCGGTGGGGACGGCCTTCGCGATCTGGTTCGTGCTCAGGGAAAGACGCGCGCGTGTGCGGCTGGTGCCGAAGGCGCTGACCGGAACGCGGGTCTTCACCGGCGCGCTCACCGTGCAGCTGCTGTGGGGGCTGGGGGTTTCGGGAGTCTTCTTCTTCACGCCGTTGCTGCATCAGGAATCCCTCGGTCTCGGGCCGATGCTCGCCGGATTGCCGCTGGTCGTGGTGGCGGTCGCGGTCGTCGCCGCCACCCCGCTGGTGCCTTGGGCGGTACCGCGCTGGGGTCCACATCGGACGGTCGCGGCAGGGCTGACCACGGTGGCCGCCGGACTGCTGGCGCTCGCCGCGGTCAACCACCTGCCGGAAATACCGCCCAGGATTCCCGGGCTGGTGCTGATCGGCGCCGGATCGGCCCTGACCACCCCGCTGACCTCGTACGCGCTGGAAATCGTCGCCGAACGGCACGCGGGCACCGCCTCCGGACTGCTCACCGCGTCCCGTGAACTGTCGAGCGCGCTGGGCGTCGCGCTGATCGGGGCCGTGCTGTCCGTGGTCCGCGTGGCCCGGCTCGACGAAGGTGCCGCGGCCGCGCTGGCCGACGGCTACACGGCGGGCCTGCTGACCGCGGCGGCACTGCAACTCGCCGGAGCGCTCCTCGCGCTCCGGCTCCTGAACCCCCGAAGTTCGTCCCGAAGTGACAAGCGGGGTGCCCCCTTTCTCACTTCCCGGTGAGCACGTCCGCACGCGCACCGGCGTTCCATCATCCTTTCATTGACACCCTTCCCGGGACGTCCATACAGTTCCGGGCAGATAAAGAACGGTCTCCGGAATGGAATCCGCTTTCGGCAACGGCGCCGTTCCGAATTCACCCGCTCCTGCTCACGTCGTCAAACGAGGGGCCATGGAAACCATTTCGGAAACGGTCGTCGCCGCCCGCGGCACGGACGACGCACCCGGTGGGGAATCGTTCGCGACACTGCTGCGGTACTGGGCGTGGCGGCTCGGCGACGAGGTCGCGGTGACCTACCTCGACCATCGCGCCGGAGCGGACGGCCGGGCGATCACCCTGTCCTGGCGGGAACTCGACGAGCGTGTCGACGTCCTCGCCACCCGGCTGACCTCGTTCACCGGCGCGGGTGACCGGGCCGCGATCCTGGCGCGGCAGTCCGTCGACTACGTCGTCGCGTTCCTCGGCGCGATCCGCGCCGGGCTGGTCGCGGTCCCGCTGTTCGCCCCGGACCTCCCCGGGCACGCGGGCAGGCTGGCCGCCGTGCTCGCCGACTGCGCGCCGAGGGTCGTGCTCACGACCACCGACGGACTCGACGCCGCCGCCGGTTTCCTCGCCTCGACGGCGATCGAGCGCCCAGCCGTGCTCGCCGTCGACACCACTGCTCCGGTCGCGGCCGGTGACCGCTCCTGGCCGCGACCGGAACCGGACGGACTGGCGTACCTGCAGTACACGTCCGGTTCCACGAGGACGCCGGCGGGCGTGATGCTGACCCATCGCAACGCGCTCACCAACGCCCGCCAGGCGTGCGACGCCTACGCGATCGAAACCGGGACGACGTCCACGGTCAGCTGGCTGCCGCTCTTCCACGACATGGGCCTGATCCTCGGGATCGGCGCGCCCATGGCGGCGGGCGCGTCGTCGGTCCTGATGGATCCGCTCGCCTTCCTCGAACGTCCGTCGCGCTGGCTGCGCGCGCTCTCGGCGAGCCCCGGCGCGATCAGCGCGGCGCCCAATTTCGCGTACGCCTACAGCGCTTCCCGCGTGACCGAGGCCGAGAAGAGCTACCTCGAACTGAGCCGGGTCGTCTCGCTGATCAACGGCAGCGAGCCGGTCCTCCCGTCGACGATCGCGAAATTCCACGGCGCCTTCGAGGAGTGCGGGCTGCGCCCGGAGGTGCACCGGTCGTCCTACGGGCTGGCCGAGGCCACCGTGCTCGTGTCCGTCACCGAGGCGGGCAAGGCGCCGCGAGAGGTCGCCTTCGACCGCGATCAGCTCGCCACCGGCCTGGCGACGCCCGCGCTTCCCGGCGCGACGTCCACCACGCTCGTTTCGTGCGGGTTCCCGGTGGGGCAACGGGTCCGCATCGCCGATCCGGTCACCGGCGCGCTGGTCGAACCCGGCAGGGTGGGGGAGATCCAGGTCAACGGCCCGAACGTCGGAGTGGGGTATTGGGGACGGCCGGCCGCGGACGGTGTCTTCGGCCTGCCGCCGATCGACCCGGAGTCCGGCGCGGGCTGGCTCGCGACCGGGGACCTCGGCGTGCGCTACGACGGCGAACTGTTCATGACCGGCAGGCTCAAGGATCTCGTCATCGTCGACGGCCGCAACCACTATCCGCAGGACATCGAGCAGACCGTGGAGATCCATCCCGCGGTCCGGCCGCATTCCGCCGCGGTGTTCGCGATCGAGCGCGAAGACGGCGAAGCGGCGGTCGTGCTGGCGGAGCGTGCCAAGGGGAGCGAGACCGACCTCGTCGTGGCGACCGGCGAGATCCGGCGGGCGGTCTCGGCCGCGCACGGTCTGCGGCCGTACGACGTCGTCTTCCTCGCCCCGGGCGAGATCCCGCGCACCTCCAGCGGCAAGATCAGCCGGGCGCGGTGCCGGAAGTCCTATCTGGACGGTTCGCTGACCGTGCGGCGGCTCGGGTGACCGCGGAGATCCGCGCCTGGCTCATCGCGCGCGTGGCCGAGCGGACCGGCTCGCCCGCCGACCAGGTCGACCCCGATCGGCCACTGCACGAGAGCGGGCTTTCCTCCCGCGAGTCGATGGAACTGGCGGCGGAACTGGGCAGGCACCTCGGCCGCCCGATGCCGCTGACGCTGGTGTGGCAGTACCCGACGATCACCGCGCTCGCCGCCCGTCTGTCCACAGTGGAGGAATCCACGGCCGTCGTCGGTGAAGGCCGCGAAGAGGAACCGATCGCGATAGTCGGCCTCGGCTGCCGTCTGCCGGGCGGCGCGGACTCCCCGGAGCGGTACTGGCGGCTCCTGGACGCCGGACGCGACGGCATCCGCGAGGTCCCGGAAGACCGCTGGGAGACCCCCGTCCGCGGCGGGTTCCTCGACGACATCGCCGGTTTCGATGCCGAATTCTTCGGTATCACGCCGGGCGAGGCCGAGACGATGGATCCCCAGCAGCGGATGCTCCTCGAAGTCGCGTGGGCGGCGCTGGAACACGCCGGGATCCCGCCGTCCACGTTGCGCGGGAGCCGGACCGGGGTGTTCGTCGGGCTGTCGGCCGGCGAGTACGGCCACCTGACGATGGCCGATCCCGCCGCCGTCGACGTCTGGTCCGCCACCGGTGCCGCGACGAGTATCGCCGCGAACCGGCTGTCGTATCTGTTCGACCTGCGCGGACCCAGCCTCACCCTCGACACCGCGTGCTCGTCGTCGCTGGTCGCGGTGCACCAGGCGGTGCAGAGCCTCCGCCGCGGCGAATGCGGGGCGGCGCTCGTCGCCGGGGTGAACCTGCTGCTCTCACCCGCGGTCACGGCGTCCTTCGAGCGGGCCGGGGTGCTGGCTCCGGACGGGCACTGCAAACCGTTCGACGCCGCCGCCGACGGTATCGCCCGCGGCGAGGGCTGCGGGGTGATCGTGCTGAGACCGCTGAAGGCCGCTCGCCGTGCGGGCGACCGGGTGCTCGCGGTGATCCGCGGCAGCGCGGTCAATTCCGACGGCCGGTCGAACGGTCTCGTGGCACCCAGCCCCGGCGCGCAGGCGGACCTGTTGCGGGACGCGTACGCGGCGGCGGGCGTCGAACCGTCCTCTGTGGACTATGTGGAGGCGCATGGGACCGGGACCGAGGTGGGCGACCCGATCGAAGCCGGCGCGCTCGGCGAGGTGCTCGGCGCCGGCCGCGAACCCGGCCGTCCGCTCCTGATCGGCTCGGTGAAGGGGAACCTGGGGCATCTGGAAGGCGCGGCGGGGATGGCCGGGCTGATCAAGGTCGTCCTCGCGATGGTCCACCGGCGGCTGCCACCGACCCCGCATCATCACGAACCCAGCCCGCATATCGATTTCGCCGGTCTCCGCCTTCGCGTGGTGGACACCGGGACGGACTGGCCGCGCTACTCCGACGTCGTACGCGCCGGGGTCTCCGCGTTCGGTTTCGGCGGCACCAACGCCCACGTCGTCCTCGAAGAATGGCCTGCCGCGTCGTTCGCCGCCCGGGGGAAGGAGACCGAGAGGGCCCACGTGTTCGCGCTGTCCGCTCGTTCGGCCGAGGTGCTCCGGGCGCGGGCCGCCGATCTGGCCGACTGGCTCGAAGACCCTGCCCACCGGTCCGTCTCGCTGGACACGGTCGCCGCGACGCTGGCCAGGAGCCGGGACCATTTGCCTGTCCGTGGCGCGGTCATCGAGGAGGGACGCGACCGGGTGGCCGCCGCCTTGCGGGCGATGGCCGCCGGACGCGAGAGCGCCGACGTCGTCCTCGGCGAGGCCGCACCCGTGTCCGACGTCGTGTTCGTCTTCTCCGGCTACGGCTCCCAGTGGCCCGGGATGGGCCGTGTCCTGCTGCGTACCGAGCCCGCGTTCCGGGCCGAGGTGGAGGCGCTCGATCCGGTGTTCCGGGCCGAAGCCGGATTCTCCCTGCGCGCGGTGTTCTCCGGCGACTACGACCCGCCGGACCTCGGCGCGACGCAACTCGCGTTGTTCGGCATGCAACTCGCCCTCGCCGGGCTCTGGCGTGCGCACGGTGTCGTCCCGGCCGCGGTGCTCGGGCATTCGATGGGCGAGGTCGCGGCCGCCGTCGTCGCGGGCGCGCTGGACGTCGCCGACGGTCTGCGCGTGATGGCCACCCGCGCCCGGCTGCTGGCCGAGGTCGACGCCTCCGGCGAGGGCGCGATGGCGGTGGTCGAGCTGTCCCCGGCCGAACTCGCCGACCTGGAGGCGGACTTCCCCGGGATCACGGTCGCGGTCTACGCCTCGCCGGTCCAGTGCACCGTCAGCGGTGGAGCCGAGCAGGTCGAGGCGCTGGTGTCGCACGTCGAGAGCCTCGGCAGGCTGGCGAAGCGGCTTCCGGTCGGCGGCGCGGGCCATTCGGAAGCCGTCGACGCCGTTCTCGGCCGGTTCCGCGCCGAGCTCGCCGGGCTGTCGCCGCGACCGGTCGAAATCCCCTGCTACAGCAGCGTTCTCGACGATCCACAGTGGATGCCGGTGTTCGACGTCGACTACTGGGCGGCGAATCTGCGGCGTCCGGTGCGGTTCAGCCAGGCGCTGGCGGCGGCGACCGCCGACGGATACGGCGTGTTCGTCGAGATCTCGCCGCATCCGGTGGCACTCGCCGCGATCGAGCAGAGCACCGGAGCGCTCGCGGTGCCGTCCGCGAGCCGCAAGGTCGACGAGCGGCAGACGTTCCTCACCACGCTCGCCCGGCTCCACACCCTCGGGCTGCCCGTCGTACTCGACGACGGCGCCCCCCGCCCGCTTCCGGTCGAACTGCCCGGTCCGCGCTGGCGGCACCGGCGGTTCTGGCCGCGGCGCCCGGCGAACCGATCCGGTGGCACTCATCCGTTGCTGGGTGTCCACATCGAACAGCCGACCGGCGGCGGGCACCTGTGGCACGCGGACGTCGGGACCGAGACGCTGCCCTGGCTGGCCGACCACGCGGCGATGGGCGTCCCGCTGTTCCCCGCCGCCGGATTCCTGGAACTCGCGCTCGCGGCGGCGAAGTCGGTCCTGCGGCCTGGCGGGCAGCTTCGCGTCGGCGGCCTCGAACTGCACCGGGTCCTCCCGCTGGCCGCGCACACCGAGGTGACGACGAGCCTCAGCACCGGACCGTCCGAAGTGGACGTCTACGCGCGGTCCGCGGACGGCGGCTGGGTGCGGCACGCCACGGCCCGCGTCCGCGACGGGAACACCGCGGTGGTGCCGTTCGGCGCGGTCGGCGACGACGCCTGGCCGACCGACCTGTATCAGGTGCTGGCGGGAATGGGGCAGAGTTACGGTCCCGCTTTCCGCGGGTTGCGCGATGTCCTGGCGGCGCCCGGCCGGGCCTCGGCGTCGATCACCCTGCCCGCCGACGATCCGGCGTACGTCCTGCATCCGGTGATCGCCGACGCCTGCCTGCACGCGCTGGCCGCGGCCGCCGGAGACGTGCTGCGCGAAGCCGACGGCGTGTTCCTGCCGCTGACCTTGGGCGAAGTCGTGCTCACCGGCGACCCACGCCGCGGTGTCCGGGTCGACGCCGTACTCGACTCGCTCGATCCGGCCGGTGACGGCCTGGTCGGCGGGGTCCAGCTGGTCGACGCCGACGGTGTCGTCCTGGTCGAGTTCCGCGAGGTCTACTGCCGCCGGTTCCAGCGTTCGGCGCTGCCGGTGCCGATGGCGGATCTGCTGTTCGAGACGGTTTGGCGGCAGGCCGACCTGCCCTCGGCCGCGCAGGGCCCGCGCCGCTGGGTCGTCCTGCACGAGGACGCGCCGTGGCTGACGGCGTTGCGTGACCGGCTCGCCGGGGACGAACTGGTGACCGTCCCACTCGGGGATAGGGCGGCGCTGGCGGAAGCCCTGCGAGCCCGTGAGGTCACGGGGGTTCTGGCTTGCCTCGCGTCCGGTGACTTCGACCCGATGCGGGACGCGCGGATGGTCGCGACGCTCTCGGGTGTCGTCGCCGAACTGGTCGAACGGGCGCCGAGGCTGTGGCTCGTCAGCGCGGGCGCGTCGGCCGTCGAACCCGGCGAGCGCGGAGACCCCGGCCAAGCCTGGCTGCGCGGGCTGGTCCGCGTTCTCGCTTTCGAGCATCCCGAACTGCGGGCGAGCCAGGTCGACTTCGACGCCGAGCCGGATCCCGCCCTGCTCTGGGTCGGCAAGCTGGCGGCGGAGCTCCGCGCGGACGCGCCGGACGACGAGATCGCCTGGCGCGAGGGCGTCCGCTACACCCGGGTGCTGGCCCGGCCGGAACTCGGCGAACCCGGCCGTGAAACCGTTGTGCGCGAAGGCGCTTACGTGATCACGGGTGGTCTCGGCGGCCTCGGCCTGGTCGCGGCGGACTGGCTGGCCGGACGCGGCGCGACCAGGCTCGTCCTCTCCGGACGGCGTGGTGCGAGCCCCGCCGTCGAACCGTTGCTGGCGGATTTGCGTGACCAGGGCGTCGACGTCCGCGTGGTGGCGGCTGACATCGCGGCGCCCGGGACGGCTGAGGCGTTGGTCGCGACGGCGACCGAGGGCGGCCTGCCGTTGCGTGGTGTCCTGCACGCGGCCGGTGTGCTGTCCGACGGTGCCGCCGTCGGCCTCGACGACGACGCCGTCGAGGCCGTCTGGCGGGCGAAAGCGTTGGGGGCGTGGCGTTTGCACGAAGCGACGGCGGGCCACGAACTCGACTGGTGGCTGACGTACTCGTCGGCGGCCGCACTGTTCGGATCGCCGGGGCAGACCGCCTACGCCACCGCGAACGCGTGGGTGGACGCGCTCGTCGCGTGGCGCCGGGCCGCCGGATTGCCGGCGGCGACCATCGGCTGGGGCGCCTGGGGCGAGGCCGGAGCGGCCGTCGGCAACCGCAACCCCGTCCTCGAACCGCTCGGCACGGAGGAGGCGCTGGCGGCGCTGGACGCGGTGCTGCGCCGCGACCGCGCCTCGACCGGGATCGCCCGCGTCGACGCGGGGACCGTCCTGGCCCTGTTCCCGCGGCTGGCCGGACGGCCCTTCTTCGAAATCCTGGTACCGGGCGACGAACCGGTCACCGGACAGTCCACTTGGGACGGGCTGGACGCGCTGCGGGCCGTCCTGCCCGAAGCGGCCCGCGAGATGCTGGCCGACTACCTGGCCGGGCTCGTCGCCGGGATGCTCGGCCTCGCCGCGGACGAGATCGACCGGAACGCGCCGCTCACCCGGCTCGGCCTGGACTCCCTCACCGCCATGCGCGCCAGGGGAGTGGTGGAGCGCGACTTCGGCCTACCGCTGCCGATCCCGCTGCTGCTGCGTGGCGCGAGCCTCGGCGAACTCGCCGACCATCTCGCGGAACAGGCAGGGTTCGGCGAGGCGGGGTCGCGACCCGCCGTCCCGAGTGCTGCCGTCGGGCCCCGCGATCCGGCCGAACGCTGGATCGCCCGGCACTGGCAGGCGGAACTCGGCGGCGCGGAACCCGGCGTCCACGACGACTTCTTCGCCGTCGGTGGCGACGCCGAAGCAGCCGAGCGGTTGCGCGCCGTTTTCGCCGGGCAACTCGGAGCCGTCCCGGAACGGCTGTTCGCGACGCCGACGATCGCTGCGATGGCGGATCTGCTGCGCGACGCGATCGAGGGACGCGGAGGCTGTCCTGTCCGCCCGCTGCGCGAGGGTGGCGCGGATCCGGTGTTCCTGTTCCATCCGGCGGGTGGTCCGACGAGCGTCTACGAAGGGCTCGTCCGTCTGCTGCCAGAGGGCAGGCCCGTCTACGGGCTGGAACGGATCGACGAAGAGGACACGGTCGAGGACAAGGCCGAGTGCTATCTCGAGCTGATCCGGGAGATCCAGCCGCAGGGCCCGTACCGGCTGGGTGGCTGGTCGTTCGGCGGTTGCCTCGCCTACGAAACCGCCAGGCGGCTGACGGCGGCGGGGGAGCGGGTCGATCTGGTGTTCATGATCGACAGCATCCTGCCGCTGCCCGCGCCGGGGAAGCCGGCGCACGAGATCCTGCTGGACCGGTTCGACCGCTTCGCCGAACACGTCGAGCGGACCTACGGCGTCCCGCTGGACATCCCGCGCGAGGACCTCGTCCGGCTCGGCGACGACGAACAGATCCGGCTGGTGATCAGCAGGCTGGCCGCGCAGGTGCCCGGGATGGGGCACGGCGTGCTGCGGCATCAGTACGAGTCCTATGTGGACGCGCGCGTGGCCGAACGGTACGAGCCGGAACCGTATGCCGGGCCGGTGCTGCTGATGCGCGCGCAGGAGCCGCATCCGCTGACCACCACCCTCGATCCGCGGTACCTGCGCACCGACGAAGCCCTCGGCTGGGACGCCTTCTGCGCGGATCTGGAGGTCGTGCGGGTGCCGGGCGATCACCTGTCGATGATCGACCCGCCGCATGTCGAGGTGGTCGCCGCCGCGCTCGCGGCCCGGCTCGGGGCGCCCAAGGCGGCGCGGCCATGACCGACACGACGGCGTTCCGGATCGCGGACCTCGCCGCCCGCCGGGAAGATCTCCGGATCGCCGAGAAACGAGCCGTCGACCGGCAGCACGCCAAGGGCAAGCTCACCGCGCGCGAACGCGTCGAACTGTTGCTGGATCAGGATTCCTTCGTCGAACTCGACCAGTTCGCCCGGCACCGGTGCACCGAGTTCGGGATGGACGCCAACCGGCCGTACGGCGACGGCGTGGTGACCGGGCACGGCACCGTCGACGGCAGGCAGATCTGCGTGTTCTCCCAGGACTTCACCGTGTTCGGCGGCAGTATGGGGGAGGTCTTCGGCGAGAAGGTCCTCAAGGTGATGGATCTGGCGATGACGCTGGGCTGCCCCGTGGTCGGCATCAACGACTCGGGCGGCGCCCGGATCCAGGAAGGCGTCGTCTCGCTGGCCTACTACGCCGAACTCGGCAGGCGCAACGCGCTCGCGTCCGGTGTCATCCCGCAGATCTCGTTGATCATGGGGCCGTGTGCGGGCGGGGCGGTGTACTCGCCGGCGATCACCGACTTCACCGTGATGGTGGACGAGACCGCGCATATGTTCGTCACCGGCCCGGACGTCGTGCACGCCGTCAGCGGCGAGCGGGTGTCCGCTCAGCGGCTCGGCGGAGCCGCGGTGAACAGCGAGGTCTCCGGGAACGCCCATCACCGGGCCGCCGACGAGCACGACGCCATCGATTGGGTGCAGACCTTGCTCGGCTACCTGCCGTCCAACAACCTCGACGCCGCACCGGAATACGCCGACGAGACCGATCCGGAACTCACCGCCGCTGATCTCGAACTTGACCGCCTGGTGCCCGACTCGCTGAACCAGGCCTACGACATGGCAGAGGTAGTCTCGCGGCTCGTCGACGATGGCGAGTTCACCGAGATCCACAGTGCCTTCGCGCCGAACATGATCTGCGCGTTCGGCCGGGTGCGGGGCCGCACGGTCGGGGTCGTGGCGAACCAGCCGCGGCATCAGGCCGGCGTGATCGACATCGACGCCTCGGAGAAGGCGGCGCGCTTCGTCCGGTTCTGCGACGCCTTCGGCATCCCGATCCTCACCCTCGCCGACGTCCCCGGCTATCTGCCCGGTGAGGCGCAGGAACGGCACGGGATCATCCGGCGCGGCGCCAAACTGATCTACGCCTACGCCGAAGCGACCGTGCCGAAGGTGACCGTGGTGATCCGCAAGGCCTACGGCGGCGGGTACGCGGTGATGGGGTCGAAACACCTCGGCGCGGACGTCAACCTGGCGTGGCCCACCGCCGAGATCGCGGTGATGGGCGCCGAGGGCGCGGTGCGGGTGCTGCACCGGCACGAACTCGCCGCGCTGCCGCCGGAGCAGCGGACCGCGGAACGACGGCGGCTCACCGAGGCATACCGCGAACGGCATTCGAACCCGTACCTGGCGGCGGAACGCGGCTATGTCGATCAGGTCATCGCGCCGTCGCACACCCGCCTTCAAGTGGCGAGGGCCATGGACGCGCTGCGGACCAAACGGCAGACCCTCCCGGCCAAGAAACACGGAAACATCCCGTTGTGAGCAAGGAGAAGTGATGAAGCGAACCCGGCGGTGGGGTCTGCTGGCGCTGGCCATGGTGGCCCTGCTCGGAAGCTCGATCCCGGCGAGCGCGGCGCCCGCACCGGTGTCCGCCGACAACGGGGCGAAGGTCGTCGAGGAGACCTGGCTGGACGCGCGCACGGTCGACCTCAAGATCAGTTCGCCCGCGCTCGGCACCACCGGCATGGTCCGCCTGCTGGTCCCGACCGGCTGGGCCGCGCAGCCCACGCGGACCTGGCCGACGCTGTACCTGCTGCACGGCTGCTGCGAACCGGTCGACTACCGCTCGTGGGACCAGTTCACCGACGTCAAGGCGTTCACCGCCGACAAGGACGCCCTCGTCGTCATGCCGACGGGCGGGCCGGCCGGTATGTACACGAAGTGGTGGAACTTCGGGCTCAGGAGCACTCCCGACTGGGACACCTTCCACACCTTGGAGGTGCGGCAGATCGTCGAACGCGGCTACCGGGCGGGCACCCGCCGGGCGGTCGCCGGACTGTCGATCGGCGGGTACGGCGCGCTCGCGTATTCGTACAAGCACAAGGGGATGTTCACCGCGGCGGCGTCCTACAGCGGGGTGCCGAACACGCTCAACCAGGGAGCGCCGCTGTTCATCCAGGGGATCCTGGCCCGCGCGGGGATCTTCAACTACCTGGAGCTCTGGGGCGACAGCTGGGGGATGCGGCCGATCTGGACGGCGAACAACCCGTACGACAACATCGACGGCCTGCGCGGCACGGCGCTCTACATCTCGTGCGGGAACGGCAAGACCGGCCCGCTCGACCCGCCGGGCCAGTCCGACATCTTCGAACCCCAGGCGCTGGCTTCGTCGGTGACCTTCACGGATCGGTTGAAGGCCAAGGGGATTCCGGCGACCGTCGACTACTACGGCGACGGTACGCACAGCTGGCCCTACTGGCAGCGGGCGCTGCGGAACTCCTGGCCGGTGCTGGCGGGCGGGCTTGGCCTGTGAGCAGCCGCCGGACTCGCGTGATCAGACGCGGCACAGCGAGTCCGGCCTCCAATCACGTGAGTTCGGCGTCTGATCACTCGAGTCACGCGGTCGGCCCTCGCCGAGGCGTTGCGAAAGCCGCTTTCGCAACCTTCAACGTTGCGAAAGTGGCTTTCGCAACGTCAGTCGGTGGGCGCGGGGGCGACATGAGGTGGGGAATGCCGTGAAAGCCACTTTCGGGACACCAGACGTCCCGAAAGTGG
Source organism: Amycolatopsis japonica (assembly GCF_000732925.1). NCBI lineage: Bacteria > Bacillati > Actinomycetota > Actinomycetes > Pseudonocardiales > Pseudonocardiaceae > Amycolatopsis > Amycolatopsis japonica. The sequence goes on along the minus strand of NZ_CP008953.1, from coordinate 4,730,934 downwards.
CTTTCGCGACACCAGCACCGCGGGTCCTCCACGGACAGCCGCATTCAGAGGACGAAATGCGGAGACGTCAGCCGGCGATCAGTTCGGCGAAGCGTTCCGGGCTGACGTTCCCGCCGCTGATGATCACCCCGACCCGGCCCGGCGCGGGAATCCGACCGCTGAGCAGCGCGGCGAGACCGGTCGCCCCGCTCGGCTCGATGACCAGCTTCAGCCGTTCGAACGCGAACCGCATCGCGTCCCGGACCTGCTCGTCGGTGACCAGCGCGATGTCGTCCACGAGCCGCCGGTTGATCGAGAACGTCAGTTCGCCGGGGATCTCGGCGGCCTGGCCGTCGGCGATGGTCCGCGGCACCGGGATCGACACGCGTTCCCCCGCGTCCAGCGAGCGTTTGGTGTCGTCGCCCGCGGCGGGTTCGACGCCGATCACCCGGATGCCGGGCCGCGCGGCCTTCGCGGCGGTCGAGCTGCCCGCGATCAGGCCGCCACCGCCGACCGGGACGACGAGCGTGTCCAGGGATTCGGTGTCCTCCAGCAGTTCCAGCGCCGCGGTGCCCTGTCCCGCGATCACGTGCGGGTGCTCGTAGGGCGGGATGAGCGCGAGACCGCGGTCGGCCGCCAGCGCCTCGCCGATGGCGACGCGGTCGCCGGTGTACCGGTCGTAGGTGACGATCTCGGCGCCATAACCCGCGGTGGCGTCCTTTTTGGACTGCGGGGTGTCCTCCGGGATCAGGATGACCGCGCTGCTCCCGAGTTCGCGCGCGGCCAAGGCGACGGCCTGCGCGTGGTTGCCCGAGGAGTACGCGGCGATGCCCTTGGCCAGCTGTTCCGGCGAAAGCCGGGAGGCGGCGTTGTACGCGCCACGGAACTTGAAGGCCCCGACGCGCTGGAGGTTCTCGCATTTGATGAAGACCTCTGCGCCGACGAGCTCGTCGAGGGTGCGGGAACGCACGACCGGGGTCCGGTGCGCGACCCCGGCCAGGCGGGCGGCCGCGTCGCGGATGTCGTCGATGGTCACGGGGGCGGTCATGATGCTCCTTGTTCACGGATTTCGGCGAGATAGTTGTAGGCGGAGGCGCGGGAGATCCCGATCCGCGCCGCGACCTGGGGCACGGCCCGCCGCACGGCGAAGACTCCACGCGCGTGCAGGCTGCGGAACAGGTCGAGACGTTCTTCGCGGCTGAGCGCGGTCCACGGTTTGTTCAGCCGGAGTTGATGCTCGTCGACGATCGCGTCGACCACCGCGTCGACGTCGTCGCCGAAGGTGGTGGTCGGCGTTTCGGCGGCGGTGCCGACGTCGGCGAGTTCGCCGACGAGGGTCCGCAGCTGGCCCAGCGCGGTGACGTCGAGGTTCACGCACAACGCGCCGAACACCGAGCCGCCGCTGTCGCGCAGCAGCATGGTCGAAGACTTCACGAGCTTCCCGGACGCGGTCCTGGTGACGTAGTTCAGCTGGTCTTCGGCGTCGTCGCCGCGGGCGAGCAGGCCCATGCCGATCTCGCTCATCGATCCGCCGACGGTGCGGTCGGTGACCGAGCCGGCGATCGCGACCACCGACTGCTCCGGACGGCGGAAGTCGTGCACCACGACCTCGCAGAACGAGCCGAGTGTCGCCGCGATGCCGTCGGCGACCGGGGCGAGCGCGTCGAGGATCGCGTCCTGCTCAGACATCGCGTACCCGGGCGAGGGCTTCGACTTCGACGACGCCGCCGTACGGCAGGGACGCCACCCCGACACAGGTGCGGGCCGGCCTGGGCTCGGAGAAGAACTCCTCGTAGACCCGGTTGAGACCGTCGCGGTCGGCGATGTCGGTCAGGTAGACGACGACCTTCACCACGTCCGCGCGGGTCGCGCCCACCGACCGCAGCGCGGCGTCGAGGTTGGCGAAGGCCTGCGGGCATTCGGCGTCGAATCCGCCGGATACCAGCGTCCCGGTCTCGGTCACGCCGAGCCGTCCGGACACGGAAACCAGGTCGCCGCTGCGGAAGGCGGGCGGATACGGATGCTCGTTGGTCACGAGACCGACTGTATAAGTGCTGGACGGATTGTCCAACCGAATATGAAGTGACCTACCGCTCACGCGCGACGACGGTGATTGATATACCGTATACAGACAGGGAGGGGTCCGTATGACCATGAGTTCCGTGCAGGACGAGGACGGCCGCATCGTCGCGCCGCCGAGTATGGCCGACCTGGCCACCCAGGCGCTGCGCGCGATGATACTTTCCGGCGAACTCCCGCCCGGCACGCGTTTGGTCGAGGCCAAACTGACCGAGCGGCTCGGGGTGTCCCGCCCGCCGCTGCGGGAAGCGTTGCAGATCTTGGCCTTCGAGGGACTCGTCGTACCCCATCCGCGGCGTGGCGTCATCGTCCGCCCGCTGACCCGCCATGACGTCTACGAAATCGTCACCCTGCGCGAAGAACTCGAAGCCTTCGCCGTCCGGATCGGGATCCCGGTCCGCTCGCCGGAGCGGTTGCAAGCGTGCCGGGACGCCCTCGCGGCGTTCGAGCAGGCGGGCCGTGACGGCGACGAAGGTGTGTTCACGCAACGGAAGTACGACTTCCACCAGTCGATCGTCGCACTGGCCGGGCACGAGCGGGTGACCGAGGCCTATCGCGCGCTTTCCCTGCAGATGCAGCTGTGCATGGCCCTCAACCGCAGCGCCCGCCGCGACGGCGAATCGTTGATGCAGAACGTCGAACGGCACCGCGAGCTGCTCACGATCATCGAGGGCGGCGACCCCGACGCGGTGTTGCAGGCGCTGGCCGATCACGGTCACGGCAGTTTCCTCGACGCGGTGGTGGATCAGCTCGACGGCGGCACTCCCGATTCGGAACGCTGGCTGGCCGAGCGCCGGAGCCGGTAGCCGGCTCAGCCCCAGCCGGGCAGGATGAACAGCAGCCAGGTCGCGATCGGCGCGATCGCGCACATGCTGAATCCCCAGATCATCAGGCCCCGGAACACTTTGTCGTTCTGCCCGGCGGGCGCGTTCGCCACGACCAGTGCGCCGCTGGTGGAGAACGGCGACGAGTCGACGACCGAGGACGAGATCGCCAGCGCGATGATCATGCCGACCGCGCCGACCTCGCCCGCCAGCAGGAACGGCACCGCGAGCGGGATGAGCGCGCCGAGGATCCCGGTCGTCGACGCGAACGCCGAGACCACCGCGCCGATCGCGCAGATCAGGATCGCGGCCAGCAGCGGCGAACCGATCCGCGTCACCAGGTTGCCGAGCCAGTCGATCGTGCCGACTCGCTCCATCAGCGAAACGAAGGTGACGATCCCGCAGATCAGCAGCACTGTCGGCCACGCTACTTCGCCGATGGCCGCCTTGGCCGATCCCGGCGAGACCAGTGACAGCACGGTCGCCACGGTCAGCGCGGTGAAACCGACGTCGAGTTTGAACACCAGCGCGCCCACCGCCAGGGCCGCCAGCCCGATCAGCGTGAACACGTGGTCGCGCGTGAGTGGAAGACGCTCTTCGGGCTCCTCGGTGCCACCGCTGGAAGGTGCGCCGGTCATCGTCGTCACCGTCGAGGAACCGCTGTGGGCGAGCGCGGCGATCTTGGGCTTGGCCGACGACCGGCGGATCAGTTCGCGGCCGCCGAAGAGGAAGAACACCACGACACTCAGCGCCAGGTTGAAGACGAACGACGACACGAACAGCAGCCCCGGATCGCTCGGCAGGTTGTCGCGGGCGACGACGCCGTTGACGATGCTGCCGAAGATGCTGATGGGGGAGAAGCCGCCCGCGCTGGCGCCGTTGATGATCAGCAGGCCCATCAGCATCGGGTTGATCGAGTAGCGGCGGGCGAACCCCATCCCGATCGGCGCGATGATCGCCACCGCCGCCGGCACCACCGCGCCGACCGCGGTCAGGGCCGCGGTGACCACGAACATCACCCACGGGATCAGGGCGATCCGCCCGCCGACGGCGCGCACCACCAGGCGCACGAGCCGGTCGACGGTGCCGTTGCCTTTGGCGATCGCGAACAGCAGGGTCACCCCGACCAGGATGACGAAGAGATCGCCGGGAAAGCCCGAGACGATGTCGTCGGTGCTCTCCCCGGCGAAGACCGTGCCGATCACGAAGGCGGCGACGAACGCCAGCGCTCCCATGTGGACGGGGAGCACGGTCGCGATCAGGAAGACCAGGGCGAGCGCGACGACGGTGACGAGTTGTATGGACATCGGAATCCTCTGCGGTCGGCGCTGACACATTCAGGGAATCGGGTCGAAGTTGTTCCGGGTAGCCCCTCGACGGAGTTCGGTACACGGTATACCGTTCAAGCGGCGAGACCAAGGTCTCGTTCCCGAAACCTTCGAAGCCGAGCGTGGAGGCGCACATGACATACGCGGCCGGACGGCACTTCCTGCAGATCCCGGGGCCGACGAACGTGCCCGACGTGGTGCTCCGGGCGATGTCGGCGGCGACCATCGACCACCGCGGACCGGAGTTCCAGGAGCTGGCGACGCGGCTGCTGCGCGACATCAAGCCGGTCTTCGGCACCACGAACCCGGTCGTCATCTACCCCGCCACCGGGACCGGCGCGTGGGAAGCGGCGCTCACCAACACCCTCAGCCCCGGCGACACCGTCCTGGCCTTCGAGACCGGCCATTTCGCCACGCTGTGGCAGGAAATGGCGCGGGGGCTCGGCTTGCACGTCGAGTTCGTGCCCGGTGACTGGCGACGTGGTGCCGATCCCGAGGTGGTCGCTGACCGGCTCGCCGCCGACACCGCGCATCGGATCAAGGCGGTCTGCGTGGTCCACAACGAGACCTCCACCGGTGTCAGCAGCCGGATCCCGGAGATCCGCGCCGCGATCGACGCCGCCGGACATCCCGCGCTGCTGCTGGTCGACACCATCTCGTCGCTGGGCTCGATCGACTACCGGCACGACGAATGGGGTGTCGACGTCACCGTCGCGGGCTCGCAGAAGGGCCTCATGCTCCCGCCGGGCATGAGTTTCAACGCGATCAGCGACAAGGCCCTCGACGCCGCCAAAACCGCGAGCCTGCCGAAGATCTTCTGGGACTGGGGCCCGATGCTCACCGCGAACGAACGCGGATTCTTCCCCTATACCCCCAATACGAACCTCATGTACGGCCTGCGGGAGGCCTTGCGCCTGCTCTACGACGAGGGGCTCGAAAACGTCTTCGCGCGCCACGCCCGGCACGCGGCAGCGACGCGCGCCGCCGTCCGCGGCTGGGGCCTGGAGGTCCTGTGCCAGGACGAGCGCGAGCATTCCGGTGCGCTGACCGCCGTCCTGATGCCCGAAGGGATCGACGCCGACAAGGTCCGCGCGATCATCCTCGACCGGTTCGACCTGTCCTTGGGCGCGGGATTGGGCAAACTCGCCGGCAAGATCTTCCGGATCGGGCATCTCGGCGCGTTCAACGATCTCACCCTCGCCGGCACCCTCGCGGGAGTCCAAATGGGACTGACACTCGCCGGCGCCCCCGCCGATCCACGCGGGCTGCAGGACGCCCTCGAACTGCTGCAGAACGACTGAGGGCCCGCCGATGACCAGCCTTCTCGAAGAAACGTTGCGTGCGCGGATCACCGGGGAAGTCGCCTTCGACGACTACACGCGCCACCTGTTCTCCCGCGACGCGAGCATGTACTCGATCATGCCGCGCGGGGTCGTGTTCCCCGTCGATCAGGAGGACGTCGCAGCGGCCGTCGCCACCGCGGCGGAGTTCGGCGTGCCCGTCGTCCCGCGCGGGGCGGGTACCAGCCTGGCCGGGCAGACCGTCGGTCCCGGTCTGGTGCTCGACCTTTCGCGGCACATGAACCGCATCGTCGCACTCGATCCCGTCGCGCGGATCGCCGTCGTCGAACCCGGCGTCGTCCAGGACCAGCTCAACCAGGCGGCGGCCGCGCACGGGCTGATGTTCGGGCCCGACACCTCCACCAGCAACCGCGCCACGATCGGCGGCATGGTCGGCAACAACTCGGCGGGTTCCGGGTCGCTGACCTTCGGCATGACCATCGATCACGTCCGCGCGCTGGACGTCGTCCTCGCCGACGGCTCCACCGCCCGCCTGGAACCGGTGAGCGAGACCGAACGCCAGCGGCGCGCCGAGGCGGACACACACGAAGGCCGCATCTACCGCGAACTCCCCGAACTCGTCACCGCGCACGAGGACGCGATCGCCAAGGGCATGCCGCTGTTCTGGCGGCGTGCGTGCGGCTACCGGCTCGACCGGCTCTCCGGATTCGGCGAAGATAAACCCTTCGACCTGGCCAAATTCGTCGTCGGCGCGGAGGGCACGCTCGTGCTGGCCACCCGGATCGAAGTCGATCTGGTGCCCAAGCCGAAGAAGACCGTCTACGCGGTCGGGCATTTCGAAACGACGCACGGCGCCATTTCGGCGACGCTCGACGCGCTCAGCTGCGGGCCGCATCAGGTCGAGATGATGGACAAGACGATCCTCGACCTGTCGCGGCGGAAGATCGAGTACGCCGATCTCGGCAACCATCTCGTCGGCGATCCGGAGGCACTGCTGTTCGTGTCTTTTTCCGGCGACGACGAGACCGTGCTGGCGGCCAAACTCGACGAGGTCGCCGCGCTCTGGGAGCGCAACGGGCGCGGCTACCACACGCTCAAACTCGTCACGGCCGCCGAACAGGCGGCGCTGCTCAAGGTGCGCAAGTCCAGTCTCGGCCTGTTGATGGCGGCGGGCGAGGGGACCAAGCGGCCGCTGGCGTTCATCGAGGACACCGCCGTCGACCCCGAGCACCTCGCGGAATACACCGCGCGGTTCAAGGAAATCCTCGACGAGCACCGGCTCGAAGCCGGGTTCTACGGCCATTGTTCGGTCGGCTGCCTGCACATCCGGCCGTTCGTCGACCTCACCGACCCCGCCCAGGTCGACACGATGCGCGCGGTCGCGGAGAAGATCAAGGATCTCGTGGCCGAATTCGGCGGCGTGAACTCCTCCGAACACGGCGACGGCCTCGCCCGCTCGGAGTTCAACCGCGAGATCTTCGGCGACGAACTCTACGAAGCCATGCGCCAGGTCAAGAAGCTCTTCGATCCCGCGGGCACGATGAACCCCGGCAAGATCGTCGACGCGCCCTCGATGACCGAGAACCTGCGCGACCGCGACGCCCTGCCGCCCGCGCCGCCGCTGCGGACGATGCTGTCGTTCGAGGTCGTCGGCGGGATGCGCGGCGCCGCCGACCGCTGCATGAACATCGGTCTGTGCCGCAAGACCACCGGCGGGGTGATATGCCCGTCGTACCAGGTCACCCTGCAGGAGGAGCATTCCACGCGCGGCCGGGCCAACGCGCTGGTCAAGGCGCTGTCCGAACCGGATCCGAAGGCCGCGCTCGGCGGGGAACGCCTGCACGAGATCCTCGACCTGTGCCTGATGTGCAAGGCGTGCAAGAGCGAATGCCCGATGAGCGTCGACATGGCCTCGCTCAAGGCCGAAACCCTGCACCAGCACCACGAGGAGCACGGCACACCGCTGCGGTCGCGGATCTTCGGTTCGATCCGGTTCCTCAACCGGCTCGGCTCGGCGACCGCGCCACTGTCCAATGTGCCCGGTCGGATCGAGCCGCTCCGCAAGCTCATGGAACGGACCGTCGGCATCAAGGCCGAACGGCCGCTGCCGAAGTTCGCGCGGGAGAACCTCGTGCGCTGGAGTCGCCACCGGGTGACGGCGCCGGGGGCCGCGGGCACAGTGAACTGGCTCGCGGATTCCTTCACCACCTTCACCGAACCGCAGATCGGCAAGGCGGCGATCGAACTGCTCGAAAGTGCGGGCTGGGCGGTGGAACTCGCTTCCGGGGGCTGCTGCGGACGGTCGAGCCTGTCCAAAGGCCTGCTGGACGACGCCAAGAAGAAGGCCACCGGATTGGTCACGTCCTTGGCACGTGACACGGAACCGGGATCGCCGATCGTCGGCTGTGAGCCGTCGTGCGTGTTCACCTTGCGCGACGAGACTTTGGCGCTGCTGCCGGACCTTCCCGAAGCGCGGCAGGTCGAGGCACGGGTCCGCCAGGTCGAGGAACTGCTCGTCGAGGCCATCGACGACGGCAGGCTGAACCTGCCGGAACGATCGTGGCTGAGCGGGCGGCGCGTGGTCTTCCACGGCCACTGTCACCAGAAGGCGGAGGTCGGCACCGCCGCCACCATGGCGCTCCTGCGCCGCATCCCGGGGCTGGAGGTCGCCGAGATCGACTCCGGATGCTGTGGGATGGCGGGTTCGTTCGGTTTCGAGGCCGAGCATTACGAGACCTCGATGGCCGTCGGCCGCGACCGGCTCTTCCCCGCGCTGGAGCGGGAACCGGCCGGAACACTGGTCGCCGCCACCGGCGTTTCGTGCCGTCAGCAGATCTTCCACGGTGCAGGCCGCACGGCGTGGCATCCGCTCGAACTGGTCCGTGAAGCGCTCGGCGGTCCGGCATGAGGCTGATCCGCTTCGGCCGGGAGGAGGCCGCCAGGACGGGCTGCGTCGAAGGCGACGTCGTCCGCGCGTACGACCCGGCCACCGGCCCCGGCGAGGTCGTCGGTCCGCTGTCCGATATCCGGCTGCTCGCGCCGTGCGAGCCGCGCACGATCGTCTGCGTCGGCAGCAACTATCCCTGCCAGCTGAAGGAAAAAGGCCGCCCGTGGCCCGAGCGGCCCGCCCTGTTCCTCAAGGCCCCGAACGCCGTCACCGGGCCGGGGCAGCCGATCCTGCACCCGCGAGAGGTCGAACGCCTGGAGTACGAGGGCGAACTGGCCGTCGTCATCGGCAGGACCGCGCGGAACCTGACCGTCGGGAACGCTTTGGCGCACGTCCTGGGCTACACCTGCGCCAACGACGTCACCGCGCACGACTGGCGGGCCGACGGTCAATGGGCGCGGGCCAAGAGCGCCGACACGTTCCTGCCGCTCGGCCCCTGGATCACCACCGGTATCGAGAACGGAGACCTCGAGGTGACCACGCTGATCAACGATCGGCTCGCCCAGCGTGCCACCACGCGGGAGATGATCTTCGGCGTGCCGGAGATCCTCGCGTGGGTGACCCGCTGGTTCACCCTGCGCCCCGGCGACGTCGTCCTCACCGGCAGCCCGGCCGGGGTCGGGCCGATGGAGCCGGGGGACGAGGTCACCGTCGCGATCGAGGGGATCGGGGCGTTGACCAACCCGGTCCGCTAGACCACCTCGAAGTTCGTCATCATCGCCATGTCCTCGTGTTCGGCGTTGTGGCAATGGAAGACGTACCGGCCGCGATAGCCGTCGAAGCGGGCGATGACCTCGACCGATTCGCCCGGGGCCAGGTCGACGGTGTCCTTGATACCGCCGTCGAACGGCCCCGGCGGCCGCCCGCCACGCGAAAGGATCCGGAATCCCACCAGATGCAGATGCACGGGATGGTGGATGTCGGCGACGAATCGCCAGATCTCGGTGTCGCCGAGGCGCGGGCTCGCCGACATGAGGTCCGGCGAGAACGGCTCCCCGCCGATCACCCAGCCCGAACGACCGTGGACAGCGCCCGCGCGGAACGAGAAGTCGCGCGTGGTCGTGGCCTGCTCGCGGGTGAGCGGCGGGATCTCGCTGAGCTTGGCGGGAACCCGGCTGTCGTCCGCTGCACGGCGCGCGACGACGAACCGCATGACCTGGGCGGTCGAGCCGGTGCCGAGCCGGTTCACGAGGGTGACCTCGGTGCCGACCGGATACCGGCCGAAGTCGACGACGACGTCGTACCGTTCCGCCGGGGCGATGGGGAGATGGTCGTGTGCGCGCGGCGCGTCGAGCAGGCCCTGGTCGGCGCCGATCTGCACGAAACCGCCTCCGCCGGGCGGCGGCGGGTCGAGCGCCAGGTCGTACCGCCGCGCGTTGGAGCCGTTGAGGAGACGCAGCCGATACCGCGTGGCCGCGACTTCGTGCACCGGCCACGGCGCGCCGTTGACGAGGATCACGTCACCGAAAACACCCTCCACGTAAGCACTTTCGACTCCCGGCGTGGTCCGCAGCGAGCGGTCGAGGGAGGGATAGGCGAACTCGCCGTGCTCGTCGAAGGAACGGTCGGCGATCATCAGCGGCAGTTCACGTTCGCCCGACGGGAGGCCCAGGGCGTCTTCCTCGTCGTCGCGGACGAGGTGGAATCCGGCCAGGCCCCGGTACACGGCCGGACCGGTGAAGTCCATGCGATGGTCGTGGTACCACAGCGTCGCGGCCCGTTGCCGCAGCGGGAAGACGTAGTCGCGTTCCCCGTTCGAGATCCGGGCACGGGCGTCGACCATGCCGTGCCCGGCGTGCGCGGCGCTCCAGCCGGACCGCGGCAGGACGAGATCGGTCGGGTAGCCGTCGGATTCGGCCGGCGTGTGCCCGCCGTGCAGGTGGACCACCGTCGGCACGGGAAGCTCGTTGCGATGGTGCGCCACCACGGTCCGATCCCGCCGCGATTCGATCGTCGGGCCCGGGAAGATCCCTTCGTAGCCCCAGATCGGCGTCCGGACGCCGGGCAGGATCTCGGCCGTCGCCGTCCGTTGGGTGATCGTGTAATGATCGGCGTCGGCCGTCCTTTGTGGACGCAGGATCGGCGGGATCGGCAGCGGCACCCGGTAGGGTTCCGGCAAGGGGAGCCCGCTGCGCAGCAACTCGCCGGTCCCCGGCGCGCCTTGCGCGAGCAGGCGGGGAGCCGCGATCCCGGCGGCGGCGAGGACACCGGCCCCGCCGGCGAGCCCGAGGAAGGTCCTGCGAGGAAGGCGGCGGCTCATCGGCGTGCCCGCCAGATCTGCGGTCGCCAGACGGCGATGGTCGTCAGCACCGCTCCGGTGACCAGCGCGACGCCGAGGGGGATGTGCAGATCGAGCGCGCCCGCCATCCCGGCGAGGTACTGGCCGGTCTCGCCCGCGGCGAGCAGCAGGCTGATCCAGAACAGCCAGCGCGGTCCGCGCACCAGCCAGAGGACCAAGGCTGCGATGATCTGCGCGTACGCCAGGTACGAGACCGCGTCGGCACCCCAGCGGTGCAGCCAGAGCATGTCGTAATCGCCGCCGAGGTAGCCGCCCGCGAACACCGGCTGGCCGATGATCGCGACGGCGTGGGCGCTCACCAGCACCCGGTTCACCACCAGCGTCCCGTTCGCCTTCCGGCTCGGGCTGGTCAGGGTTTCACTCACGCGATCGAACGTAAGAGCCGAGGCCTTATGCTGTCCAAGACAAGATCGGTTATCTGTTCATAACAGGTGAGGTATCAGCAGTGGATCTTCTGGCCCTCCGGTACTTCCAGACCGTCGCCCGGCTCGAACACGTCGGCCGCGCGGCCGAGAAGCTGCGGGTCGCGCAACCCTCGCTCAGCCGGACCCTGGCCAGGCTGGAAAACGAACTCGGCGTACCGCTGTTCGACCGGCACGGCCGCCGGATCAGGCTCAACCGCTTCGGCACCGCGTTCCTCCGCCGCGTCGACCGGGCGCTGGCCGAACTCGACGACGCCCGTCAAGAGCTCGACGACGCCGCCGGGCTGGAGCGCGGCACCGTCACCGTCGCGGCCGAAAGCCTGCTCGCCCTCACCGATCCGCTTCGCACGTTCGTGCCTGGGCATCCGCTGGTGGACGTCCGGCTGTCCCAGGCGTCGGCGGAGGGCATGACCGAGAAGCTGCGGGCCGGCGACGTCGACCTGTGCATCTCGTCGCAACCCTTGGCGGGTAACGACATTCGCAGCCGCGTGCTGCTCGACGAACAGGTGTTCCTCTGCGTGCCGTCCGGGCACCGGCTCGCCGGGCGTGGTCACATCGGCCTGGCGGACCTCGAAGGCGAGCCGTTCCTCACCACGCGCCCCGGGTACTGGCAGCGCGCGCTCGTCGAGCGCCTGTTCGCGAAGGCCGGGCTCGAACTCCACATCGTCTGCGAGGGCGACGAAGCCGCCGTGCTCTTCCAGCTCATCGACGCGGGTCTCGGACTCGCGCTCGTGCCGTCGCTCGGACTGCGCCCCGAGACCAGCCAGACGGTGGTCTGGCTCGACGTCGACGATCCCGATTGCCGTCGCGTGCTCAGCGTCGCGTGGCGCGAGGACACCTATCTTTCGGCCGCGGCACAACGCTTCCGTGACCACGTCGTCGAGCATTTCCACGCACCGGCCGGGCCCCGGTCGCGGTGACCGGGGCCCGGACCGTGCTTACGGGTTGAGCGTGACGCTGTAGGCGCTCAGCGCCTCGCCGATCGGCTGGAAGTACGACGTGCCGCTGCCCTTGCCGGAGGTGATGCCCAGTCCGACGCTGCCGGAGAACAGGCAGCCGCCCGAGTCGCCGGGGTTGACCAGCGCGCTGGTCTGGATCAGCTGGTACACCGAGCCTTCGGCGTAGTTCACCGTGACGTTCAGCCGCTGCACCGAACCCGAGGTGAGCCGGGTGGTGCTGCCGCTCTTGCTGATCCGCTGCCCGACGGTGGCCGAACCGGCGGAGGCGATCCGCTGGGTGGAGCCGTTCCACAGGGTGACCGCGCCCGGCGCGCTGCCGGTGGTGTTGCGGATCAGGCCGTAGTCGTTGGTCGGGAAGCTGGCGCCCTGCGACGGCCCGACGTTCCACTGCGACACCGCGCGGGTGCAGTGGCCGGCGTCGAGGATGTAGTTCTGGCCGCCGCGGTTGGTGTTGAAGCCGACCGAGCAGCGGGTGCCGCCGCCGGTGATGGCCTCACCGTTGTAGATCGCGGTGTGCATCTCGCCGGTGGTCCGCTCTACGCGGACCCGGTCGCCGAGTGCTTCCGCGGCCTTCACGAGGGCGTCGGTGCCCTTCGCGGCGTCGGAGATGGTCAGCACGACCTGGTTGGCCTTGGGGTCGAGGCCGATCGAGGTGTGCGCGACCGTGGGCAGCGCCTGCAGGGCGTTCTGCGCGCTCGTGAGCGCCGCGGTGGAGTGCTTGACCACGCGGGCCCGCGCGCCGGTCGCGGTGACCTGGTCGGCGGCGGCCTGGTCGAGCACGTTCACCACCGGTTTGGCGGCGTCGTCGAGATACCCGTCGGCGGCACGGGAGCCGAGCGACGCGGTGACCTTCTGCAACGTTTCGACACTGGCCGTCTGCGTCCGGAGGAACTCGACCGCGGCGGCCTGGCTGATCCCGGCTTCGGCGGCGAGGGACGTCACCGCCTCGTGCTGCACCGTGGGGGAGTAGCCCGCGATGGTGGTGGCGGTGGCCGTGGACGGGGCGAGGAAGCCGACGGCCGCGGCTGCGGCCACCAGTGTGGTGGCGGTACGGGCTAAGGGGTTTGTGCGCATACCGGTGACTCACTTTCGCGAGGGAGGATCCAGCGCGAGGGGTGGCCGCACTGGACACAGTGGGGTCGCCGGGCACGGCCAAGGCGACCCGGCACCGGTGATCCGGTGCCGATCATGGTGATCCGCCGCACCGGTGGCGGATACCGACTTTCGTTGGACAGGAAGAAAAATAGGTAGCCGCACCGGGTGCTACCGGGTTAGACGCGCACAGTAAACGGTGGGACTCACGAGGCGTCGAAAGCCAGGCGGGCGAAGCGTTCTCCGATGAGCCGGTGCGTGGCCGCGTCCGGATGGAGGTGGTCGGGCAGTGGCAGCTCGGCATGGTCCGCCTCGCCGTACAGTTCGAGGCCGTCGAGGTAACGCAGGTGCGGATCGCTCCGCTCCTTGACGATGCGGGCGAGTTCGTCGCGGATCACGGTGAGCGTCAGCTTTCCCGCGGCGGTCTCCGCGGGATCACCGGTCGCCCTGAACCGCACTTTTCCTTCCCGCAAGGCCTCCGGGTCGAATTCGCCGGGCCCCGGCGTGTGCTCGTGGATGGGGCAGTACAGCGGCGAGACGACCAGCAACGGCGTGGCGGGATGGCCTTCCCTGATGGTGTCGAGGAAACCGTGCACCGCCGGGCCGAACGCGCGCAGCCGCAGCAGATCCGCGTTGACGACGTTGATCCCGATCTTGAGGCTGATGAAGTCGGCCGCCGTGTCGCGCATCGCGCGCGCGGTGAACGGGTCGAGCAGCGCACTGCCGCCGAAACCGAGATTGACCAGTTCCTTTCCGGCGATGGCCGCGGCTGTGGCGGGCCAGATCCCGGTCGGGGTCGCGGCGTTGGAGCCTTGGCTGATGGAGCTGCCGTGGTGCAACCACGTCTCGCCGCCGGGGGACTGGACACTGTGGACGGACGCGTCGGTGCGCAGGGCGACGAGCTGGGTCGTTTCGTTGTGCGGCAGCCAGATTTCGACGTTCTTCTCGTGCCCGGCCAGGCCGTCGAACCGCAGCGTCCGGACGGGGCCGGGCTGGTGCCGCGCGGTGCCGGTGGCCAGGTCGACGGTGATCGTGTCGCCGTCGGTCACGCTCGCTCTCCCGGCGAGCCGACCATCGACGAGCAGTTCGTAGACGCCATCGGGCCGGGGCGGCGCGCCGGCGAAGACCCGTTTGGTGGCCAGGACGTCCAGTTCGACGAGCGTCGCCGTGCTGCGGAAGACCAGCCGCACCCCGGACGGCTGCGCTTCCGCCATGGCCAGCTGGCCGTCGGGGATCTGCTGCCTGGCCCGGGCGGGCAGCCGGTGGGGGAGCACGCCGCGTTCGGTGTCTTCGAGGTCCAGCGCACCGCGGACGAGGGCGGCGCTGATCGGGGTGGTGAGCATTCTTCCGTTCATTTCGTTCGGGGCCAAGCGCGCAGCAGGACGTCGAGCGCGTCGAGGATCTCGGTCCAGCTCTCCTGCGGGCCGGGGGTGCTGTGGCTGAAGCCCCCGGCGGACTCCAAGCCGACGAAACCGCTGAACACACTGCCCAGCAGCCGGACGGCGTGCGTCTGGTGCGGCTCGGCCAGGTCGTAGCCGCGCAGGATCGCCCGCATCAGTTCGGCGTGCCGGACACCGGCGCTGGTGGACGCCTTCTCCGGGGCGAGTCGGAATCTCGCGGCGGTGAATCTGCCGGGGTGTTCGAGTGCGTAGTCACGGTGGACGTTCGCCAAGGTGATCAACGCGTCCTTGCCCGCCAGGCCGGCCACCGCGGTGGCGGCGAGATCGGCGAGTTCGGCCAAGGCCAGCAGGGCGATCTCGGTCTTCAGCTCGTGGGCGTTCCTCACGTGCGAGTACAGGCTCGCCGTCTTGACGCCGCACCGCTTCGCGAGCTCGGTGGGGGTCACGTGCTCGAAACCGATCTCGTCGGCGAGCTCCGCACCCGCCCGGACCACCCGTTCCGTGGTCAGTCCCGCTCTCGCCATGACGACCACCGTACCATAGTCCATTCGGGACTTGCCTAATCAGATTAGGCAGCCGAAACCTGGGTTCGGTAGCGCCCGGACCGGCGAAGACTGACCGCACCCGCCCCGGAAGTCTGGAGTCACGCCCATGCCGCTCGCCCTCGCCCGCGGATTCCTGACCGGGATCATCACCGGGACGACCCTGTGCGCGTTCGTCGTGGGGATCGTCATCGAGTACGTGCCACTGATGATCACGGGCGTCGGGCTCCCCATCGCCTACGGAGTCCTGCTCTACCTCGCCGGAGCGCCACGACGTGCTCGTGAGGCGAGGATCGCGCCGGTGATCGCGCTCGCCAAGATCGAGAGCCTCCGCGCGGGCGGCACCGAGACGGGTGACATCCCGGTCTACTTCGACCTCACCGTCGCCCCCGAGGGGTCGGCGACCTACCGGTTGAAGATCACCCACGGCATCAACCTGGTCGACCTCCCGGACTACCACGCGGGCGATGTCCTCGTCGTGCGGTATCCGCCGGACCGGCCGTGGAAGGCGGAGGTCGTCGAGCGGCTGTCACCGGAGTGGGAGCGCCGCGTGGCCGAGGCGGTGATCGAATCCGCCCCGGAGTCCAGCCTGGTGCAGGAACCGGCTGAGGGCTGCGCGTTCGGTGCGCTCGCGGTCCTCGGGTTCGTCCTCGGCGCGGCGCTCGTGCTGTACCTGTTCCGTGCGGAGCTGTTCGCGCCGGAAGAGCCCGTGCGGGCGGAGGAAACCCAGTCCAGCACGACCACGTCTTCCTCGGGATCGGCGACCGTGAACGTCGACAGATCCCTGCTGGGCGAAGGGGAACTGCGCCGCGCGATCGACTCGCTGGCGCTGGCCACGGATGTTTCCCAAGTGATCACCGCGGTCGTCGAGGACCGGCGCCTGACCGTGGTCTTCGCCCCGACGGGCGCCCAGGTGCCGCGGTTCGACCTCCGAGAGCCGGCGGTCGACCGCGTCCCTGCCCTGGTCGAGCGGGCGAAGGCGACCATCCACGTCGGGGATCCGAAGACGTGGCAGGTCACGATCATCCCGTTCGGGACCGCGGTGAGCAGCCGGGTGATCGTGACCGGCCCCGATGGCAGCGGCTCACTCGCGGACGGTGGCTGAAGCCGTGGTCAGGCTCCGTGCTTTCCCGGCGCGGCGCTGCCGGAGTACTCGCCGAGGCCGGAGATCAGCTCGGTCAGCTCGGCGTCGTTGTCGTAACGGCGCTGGTGCAGTTCGGCGATCTTCGCGCCCATCTCCGGATCCGGGTCGTCGGTGACGTCGAAGGACGCGAACCGGTCGACCAGCGGGAGCCCGACCCGGTCGGTGTTCCGGTGCGCCGGATGCATGAGGTACTCCCAGTACCCGTCGAGGTCTTCGATCGCGAAGACGGCACCCCATTCGTAGTCGCCGCCGAAATCGCGGCCGACGACGAAGGACTTCACCGCCGGGATGACCCGGCCCTGATTCCGGAGGCTCTCCAAGGCCTCCTCGACCTGCTCCGGCGAGGCGTCGGGCCGCAGGGTGAAACGGTTGCCGTGGTAGATCATCGTGCTTCCTTTCCGTTGTTCCGGTTCGAGAGAAGGGCGGCGAGTGCCGCTCCGGCACCCAAGGCGATGCCGGTCCAGGTGAACGCGTCGGCGATGCCGATGCCTTGGACGAGGGGTTGGACGACGAGCGGGGACAGGAACTGGCCGAGGAAGATCCCGGTGACCAGGCCGCTGAGCACCCGGCCGCGCCGCGCGGGATCGGCGGACTCGGCCAGGAGCAGGTTGAGGTTCGGGACGACGAAGCCGACGCCGAGCCCGCCCGCGAGCAGTCCCGTCACGACCTGGGCGACGGTGCCCGCGGTCCCGATCACCAGCCAGCCCGCGCCCATGAGCGCGACACTGACGGTGGTGATCGCGGTGGGGCCCAGCCGCCGACGCAGCCGCGGGAAGGTCAGCGCGCCGACGACGCCGGTCAAGGTGCTCCCGGCGACCACGGCACCGACGACGACGGGCCCGCTGCCGAAGCCCTGCAACAGGAACGGCAACTGGGTCGGCGCCATGTAGAAGACCAGCGTCACCACCAACGCCAGGACGTAGACCCCGACGACGCGGGCGGGCAGCCGGCCGCCTCCACCGACCGCGGGGCTGTTCCGTTCCGGTTCGCGCAGGGACACGATCGCGAAGACCACCACGATCGCCGAAACCGAGTAGATCCAGAACGGCGCATGCCAGCTCACGGTGGCCAGCAAACCGGCCAGTGGCAGGAAGACAACGCCGCCCAGGCTCGCGAATGCCTGCTGCAAACCGAGGAAGGAGGCGTGGCGTTCGCCGGTGAACCAGTCGGTGATCAGCGTGCTGACCGCGGTCATGATCCCGCCGACGGCCAGTCCGAGCCCCGCCCGGGTGATCAGCAGCAGGTAGAGGTCGTCCACGAAGAACCCGGCCGTACCGGAAACCGCGTAGAGCCCCAGCCCCGTCAAGAGCAGTGGACGGCGTCCGACACGGTCCGCGACGATCCCGGAGAGGGGCGCGCTGATCGCGATCGCGAGCGAGGTCACGGTCAGCGCCAACCGGACGAGAAGACCCGAACCGGGCGTATCGGCGAAGTCCTCCCGCATCGCGGGCAGGCTGGGCGCGATGATCGCCGCGGCCATGATGGTCAGGGGCGCGGCGGCCAGCACGGTGCCACGAGCCCGCCGCGTCGGTGCCAAAGTGTCCGTCACGCCACCAATTTCGCAGCGGGACACCGGCATTCGCGTCGGTGAAAATCGCCTATGTCCGGCCGCGCTCGGTAGCGTGCGAGGCATGACCGACGAGATCCTGCCCGCCATCGCCGGAGAGATCCTCACCGGAGATGCCGCCTTGTCCGTCGCCGGCCAGGACTGGGGGAAGCTGATCCACGCGAGGCCGGCCCTGGTGGTGCGCCCCGCTTCGGTGACCGACGTCGCCGTCGTGCTCAGGTTCGCCGCCGCGCGAGGCCTTCCGGTCGCCGCCCGCGGCGCCGGGCATTCGCCGTACGGGCAGGGGCAGGTCGAGGGCGGCATCGTGCTGGACATGACTTCGCTGCGGCCGCGTCGCGTGGTCACCGGTGATCTGGTGTCGGTGGACGCCGGTGCCCGCTGGCGGGAGGTACTGGAAACGACGTTGCCGCACGGGCTGGCACCGCCGGTGCTCACGGACTATCTCGAACTGACCGTCGCGGGCACGCTGGTGGTCGGCGGGATCGGGGGAGCGACCCACCACCATGGCACACAGACCGATGGCGTGGTGGAACTGGAGGTCGTCACCGGCACCGGCGAGGTGCTCACCTGTTCCCGCGAAACGAACGCGGACCTGTTCGACGCCGTGCTCGCCGGTCTCGGGCAATGCGGGGTGATCACCCGCGTGACACTGCGGCTGACCCCGGCCCCGGCGCGGGCCCGCCGGTGGAAGCTCTACTACGACACGCTTCCGGCGTTCCTGGCCGATCAACGCGCCGTGGTCCGCGACGGTCGTTTCGACTACGTGGAGGGACAGCTGATCCCCGTCGAGGACGGCTGGCGGTACATGCTGGAGGCGGTCGCCTACCACACGCCGCCCGCCGAACCGAGCGAGTCCGCGTTGCTGGACTCGCTCGAATTCGACGAGTCCGAAGACGAGGACACGGCGTACTTCGACTTCCTGAACCGGATGGCCGACGGGGAGGCGGCGCTCCGGGCGATGGGAAGCTGGTTCCGTCCGCATCCGTGGCTGAACGTGTTCCTCACCGACTACACGGTCGAGCGGTTCGTCGCCGAAACCCTCGCCGCCACCGGCGAATCCGAACTGGGGGCCACCGGGCTGATCCTCCTTTACCCGGTGCGGAACGACCGCTTGAAGACCGCGCTGTTCAGCGTGCCGCCAGGTGAGCTGTCCTGGCTCTTCTCCCCGCTGCGCGTCGGTTCTCCCGAGGATCCGCCGCACAACGCGCGCCTGCTGGAGCTCAATGTGGACCTCTACCGGAAGGCACGCGCCCTCGGCGGAAAGGTCTATCCGTCGAACGCGCTGCCGATGTCCACAGAGGACTGGCGCGCGCACTTCGGCGACGCCTGGCCGAAACTCGCCGACGCCAAGGCCCGGTACGCGCCGGGGAACCTGCTCAACCCCGGCCAGCGCCTGCACTGGTAGAAATGTCCGGTGCGGGACTTCTTCAAGGGTATCCGGATGTTCGGGCGAGGCCTCGGCATCCTGGCGCGGTCGCCGAGACTGCTGCTGATCGGCGCGCTGCCCGCGTTGCTGACCACGGTGCTGCTGATCGGCGGAATCGTCGCGCTGGCGTTCTGGATCGACGATCTCTCGCTGCTGATCACTCCGTTCGCCGACGACTGGTCGCCGGGCTGGCGGACGACGATCCGGGTGGCGGTCGGTGTCGCGGTGTTCGGCGCGGTGCTGGTGATCGCCATGATCGGCTTCACGGCGATCACCCTCGCCGTCGGAGGGCCGTTCTACGAGCACATCGCGGAGAAGGTCGAGGACGATCTCGGCGGCGTGCCCGGCGCGGTGGACCTGTCGGGGTGGCGGTTGCTGGTGATGGGCCTGAAGGACGGCCTGGCACTGGTGCTGCGTTCGCTCCTGTTCACGATCCCGCTGCTGATCGCGGGTTTCATCCCCGTCGTGGGGCAGACCGTGGTGCCGGTCCTGCTGGCCCTGGTGACGGCGTGGTTCCTGGCGCTGGAACTGATCGCCGTGCCGTTCTACCGGCGCGGGATGGGCCTGAAGCAGCGCCGGCTGCTGCTGCGGCGGCACCGCGCGCTGGCCCTCGGGCTGGGGCTTCCCGTGTCACTGCTGTGCCTGATCCCGTTCGCCGCGCTGATCGTGATGCCGGTCGGTTTCGTCGGCGGCGTGCTCGTCGCACGCGAGGTCCTGGCGGACGACATGGCCTAGAGGTCTGTGTCAGATGACGCAGACACCGGCGGCTCCCGGGCGCCATCGTTGGCGCGACACTGAGGGGAGCTTCCGATGAAGAGAGCGTTGTTCCTGGCCGCCGCCATCCCGATCGTCGCGCTGCTGACGACCGGTCCGGCGATGGCCGACGAGGGGATCGTGGCCGGGGTGGTCAAGGCCGCCGACTCCGGTGCGCCGGTGGCCGGGGCATGTGTGACGCTGTTCGATCTCGAGCTGAAGGAGACGGGTTCGGGGTGCGCGGGCGCGGACGGCCGCTACGAGATCGCGGGCGTCGTACCCGGCAAGTACAAGGCACGCGCGACCGCCGCCGGATACGCCGAGCTTTGGGCGTACAACAAGGGAAGCGCGCTCGCCGCCGAGGTACTGGACCTGCCGCACGGCCTGGACTTCTCGTTGCGGCAGGGCACGGCCACGGTCCGCGGGCAGATCACCGCCGAGGGAAGGCCCGCCGCGGGTGCCTCGGTGAGCCTCACCGATCAGAACCAACGGTGGTGGTCGACGGTCCTCACCGCGGCGGACGGCACGTATTCGTTCAGTGGTGTCAAGGCGGACACCTACACGATGGCGATCACCTACGGCGATCGCACGCAATGGATCCGGCAGAAGTCGAGCTTCCCGGAAGCAGACACCTTCGCGGCCGAGGAAGGTCAGGTCGCCGTCGTCGACGAGGCCATGGTGCCGTACGGAAAGCTCCGGGTGGTCGCGACCGACGAGAAGACCGGCGCGCCCGTCGCGGGCGCGTGCTCGCAGCTCAACCGGCCGCGTCCGCCGGAACTGCGGAAATGCGCGGGCGCCGACGGGGTCATGCTGTACGAGGACGTGCCGCCGTTCGACTACTACACACTGAGCGTTTGGGGCCCGGACGGTACGCATTACCCGGTCAACGGGCAGCAGGTCCATCTGCCCCCCGGCCAGACCACCGAATTCCGGGCGCCGATGAAGCCCGCCGCGTCGATCGTGGCCACCGTGCGGGACGCGAAGACCAAGGCGCCGCTGGAGCGGATCTGCGTCGACACCTACGCCCTCCCGATCGTCGGCGTCCTCGACGCGGACTATCAGTACTACTGCAGTGACGCGGACGGGAAACTGGTGATCGGGCCGATCGACCCCGGCGCGTACAAGCTGCTGGTCAAGCCGCTCGACGAGCGCTACGGCATCCAGTGGGCCGGGCCGGACGGCGGCACCGGCGACATCGGCCAGGCCCGTACGGTCACCGCCGAACTCGGCAAGGCCGTCCCGACCGCGGACATCAAGATGGATCCCGCCGGCACGATCACCGGCAAGGTCACCGATCGCGCCACGGCGGCGCCGGTGAACGGCGTCTGCGTCTACCCGTACGCGGTCGACCCCCGGATCGGCTTCCGCTTCGACGTGAACTGCAGCCGGAACGGCGGGGTCTACACGATCAAGGGCCTCGGGCCGTACAAGTGGCCGCTCGAATTCGCGTCCTCGCGGGGCGACTACGCGTGGCAGTGGTCGGGAGGCGGCGCGGACCGGTTCGCCGCCCGTCCGGTGCGGGTGCGGCCCGGCGCGACCGTGACCGAGAACGCCGCGCTGGTGCCGAACGGCGCGATCAGCGGACGAATCCTCGACAAGGACGGCAAGCCGACGTTCGGCTACGTCTACGCCTTCAGCGCGCGCACCGGTGACATCGTGGACTGGGCCACGCCGGATTCGAACGGGCAGTACACCGTCAACGGTCTCACCACGCAGAACGTCAAGATCAAGCACTACACCGATGCCGACTGCTGGTATCGCGACGCGGCCGATTTCGCTTCCGCCACACCGATTCCCGTCACCGCCGGGCAGACCACGGGAGGAGTGGACCTCCGCCCCTGCCGCCGCTGACAAAGTCCGTGAAGGCCTCCTTGAGGGACCCTGGGTCCTTCAAGGAGGCCTTCACGGACAGCTCCGTGCTAGCCGATGGGCTCGATCCAGATGTTGCGGAACCGCGGGTTCTCACCGGGATCCCCGTGGTCCTGCAAGCGGATCGCGCCCGGTGCCGCGCTTTCCGGGATGCTGTCGCCCGTGCCGCCGTCGATCGCCACGTCGTTGTGGACCACGACGCCGTTCCACACCACGGTCACGCGGGCGTTGTCGGTCTTGTTCCCGGCGCCGTCGAACCGGGCGGCACGGAAGGTGACGTCGTAGGTCTGCCAGGTCCCGGGCGCCGTCGCCATGTTCCGGTCAGGCGCCTTCTTCGAGTAGATCGCGCCCGCCTCGTTGTTGGCGAGCGTGGTGTCCCCGAAGGATTCGAGCACCTGCAGTTCATAGCGTTCCTGGAGGTAGACGCCGCTGTTGCCCCTTTGCTGTCCGGTGACCTCCGGCGGATAGTTCGGCTCGTTCCATTCGACGTGCAGCCGGAAATCGCCGAACTGCTGCTTCGTACGGATGTCCCCGCCGTTCGACTCCATCGCGCCGCCGGACACCGGCCAGGTCGCCGCGCCGCCCGCGCGCTTCTCCCACGCGTTCAGATCGGTGCCCTTGAACAACGAGATGCGCCGGGATTCGGTCAGGGTGAGGCTGTCGAGGTTGACGTTGCCCGCGTCGCCCGTGTCGTAGCGATAGGAGATCGTGTTCGCTCCGGCTTTGAGGTTGAGCGTCTCGGGCTGGGTGTTCCAGGTGTCCCAGTTGCCGGTGCTCGCGAGCCTGACCTGTTTCACCTTCGTCCCGTTGACGTAGACGGTCACCGATTTGGTCCCCGGCGCCGGATCCGGGCCGTTCGAGTAGCGCAAGGCCGCGTTGTAGGCACCGGACTTCGGCGCGTTCACGGTGAACGTCGTCGCGGCGCCCTGGTTCCAGTAGCCGTCGACGAAACCGGTGCCCGTGTAGCCGGCATGGTTCGTGTTCGTCCCCGCGCCACCGCTCAGCGCGGCCCGCTCCGCCTCGTAGGTCGTGCTCGCCGGCGGGCCGCCGACCAGGGAGTTGAGCGTGTACCAGGCTTCCGTGCTCCACAGCGCCGCACCGGACTCCGCCGCGAACGGACGCGGTGAGCGCAGGTGCACCACGTGCCCGGCCTTCAGCCCCGCCACCTGCAGGGTGACCTTCTTGCGGTCGGCCGACAGGCTCGCGGACGTGACGGACAACGTCTGCTCGTCGATCTTCGGCCCGCCGTAGGCCGGTGTGGGCTGGTAGCGCCATTGCTGTGCCTGATACTTCGCCGCGAGGTTCTGCGCGGTCCCGGCCGACAGCGGCTGGGTGTACTCCAGTTCGAAGCCGCCCGCGACGGCCCGCATCGCCCGGATGTCGAAGGCGTTCGTGCCGTTGGGTGTCACCTTTTGGAGGCCGTAGGCGAGTTTGCCGGGCTGTCCCCAGTTCCCGCCGCCGTCGATCCCGCCGGTGTAGATCGCGCCGTCGGGGCCGAGGCTGATCCGGCTGACACCCGACTCGAGGCCCTGGGTCATGCGGAAGACCGCACCCTGGTACTCGCCGTTGACCTTCTCCAGGAACGCTCGCTGCAGCCCGCCGTAGGTCACGTCGCCGTACACCATCTGCCCGGCGAACGGGCCCGTCGGCAGCATGACCATGTTGCTCGGCGAGTTCGCGATCTCGTTGTGCGGCAACCACAACACGGGCGCGGTCACCGGCTTCGCGTCGAACGGTCCCGCGGGATTGGTGTAGTGGTTGAAGAAGCGGTCCTGCTTGACCCGGACGAGTTTGTTCACGGGAAGCCAGCCGCCCTGGTTGTCGGTGACGAAGACGTCGCCTTCCGGTCCCCAGCCGATGCCGTGCGGGGTACGCAGCCCGCCGGCGATGTAGGAGACCTGGCCGGTGGCCTTGTTCACCTTGATCGTCGTGCCGCGGTTGGGCGCGGGCTGCGGGTCGGTCGTGGCGCCGCCGTAGTTGATGGAGACGGAAAGGTTGGCGTAGAAGTAGCCGTCCTTGTACAGCAGGCCGAACGCGAACTCGTGGAAGTTGCCGCCGAACGGCCAGGTGGCGACCGTGCGGTAGTCGTCGGTCACGCCGTCGCCGTTGGTGTCGTTCAGTTCGACGAGCCGCGTCTTCTCCGAGACGTACAGCTTGCCGTCGACGTACTTGACGCCCATCGGTTCCTTCAGCCCGCTGGCGACGCGCTGCGTGCGGACCTTGCTCGGGTCGGTGTTCCCGCTGACGTTGCTCAGCAGGTGGACCTCGCCGAGGACCTTGTCGGAGCCGCCCCATGTGGCGATCGCGAGCCGTCCGTCCGGGAGCCAGTCCATGCCGGTGACCTGCGGCTGGAATCCCTCGGGACGCAGGTTCGTCAGCGTGAAGCCGGGGTGGACGCCGTTGAGCGGCAAGCCGTCACCGGGGGAGTCCGTGGCGCCTTCGCATTCCTTGCGCCCGGGCGAGGTCACCCGCACGACGTCGGCGTCGGTGCTGAGCACCGAATTCGGCACGAGCGCGAAATCCGCCGCGCCCGGCGGCCGCCATTCGAGGGTGACCTGCTGATCGTTGGTGTTGTCGAAATGGTCGATCCGCAACGCGTGGTACCCGGTGCTCAACTGCACCGTTCCGGTCGCCGGGGTCGCCCCGTGCAGGCCGTCGTGGTTGATCACCGTCTGGCCGTCGATCCGGAGCCGGGAGCCGTCGTCGCTGGTGAGCCGGAATTCGTACTGGCCAGCGGTGGCGATGTTGATGTTCCCGATGACCTCGGAGACGAACCGCTCGTCGAGCCCGAAGTCGGCGGTGGTGGTCCAGCTGATCGTCGGCATCAGCTTGTCGACGTTGGGCGTCTGGCCGGATTTGATCGCGCAGAGCTTGGTGAGCTCGCGCTGGAGGTCGTACGTGCGGAGCGTGACACCGGGTTGCTGGGGTGGGATGGCCGCTTCGGCCGGGACTGTCGCCAGCCCGGTCAATGCCGTGACCAGCGCCAACGAGGCGACGATGGACCGGTTGAAGCGCTTGCGGACAAACGGAAGCATCGTTGCTCCTCGGGTCGGCGGCGGAGCACCTCTGTGACGTCGCTGAACCTAAGAGGACTTTCGATCGAAGTCAACGAAAGTATGTACAGAACGGACGAAAGTTAGTCCGAACGGTCGCGTTCGGGGTCTTTGCCTTCCCGTCTCGACCTGCGCCATTCAGGTGGGAACCGCGGGAACTCGCGACAACGGTCCGCCCCGGCGCGATTTCCCGGTATGGATCGTTGGTACGACGAGTCCCCCGGGCGCGGTGAAGGTTCTCCGCTGACCCCGCATCAGCTCCCGTCGGTGACCGCGACGTTCGTCGGGCGGGAAACGGAATTGGCGAAGGTCAGCGCGATCGCGGACCGAGGGGACGGCCGCTCCAACGCGATCGCGATCATCGCGGGCGCGCCGGGGGTGGGGAAGACCGCCTTGGCCGTGCAATGGGCGTCCGCGCAGCGCGAGCGTTTTCCCGACGGCGATCTCTACTGCGACCTTCACGGCTACGCGCCGGGTCCGGCCAGTACGTCACCTGAAGTTCTCGCCGGTTTCCTGCGCGCGCTCGAGGTTCCCGGGAAGAAGATCCCGCGAAGCCTGGAGGCGAAGTCGGCGCTCTTCCGCTCGTTGCTGAACGATCGCCGGTTCGTCATCGTCCTGGACAACGTCACCTCGCCGGACGCGGTACGCCCGCTGCTGCCCAGCACGCCCGGCTGTTTCGTGCTGGTGACGAGCCGCAGTAGCCTGTCGGGCCTCGTCGTGACCAACGGCGCCCGCCGGATCACCTTGGACATGCTGATGCCGTCCGAATCGGAGACCCTGCTCCGGACGGCTATCGGAGCGCGCCGTGCGGACGGCGAACCCGGCGCGATCAGGGAACTCGCGGATCTGTGCGGGCATCTGCCACTGGCGGTGAGGATCGCCGGCGAGCGGGTGGCGGCGCATCCGTATCTGAGGCTGGCGGACCTTCTCGGAGAACTCCGGTCGGAGGCACGAAGGCTCGACGCGTTCGAAACGGGTGACGACGAAATGTCCGCCCTGCGGCCGGTGTTCTCGTGGTCGTACCAAGCCTTGGATCCCGCCACGGCCCGCGTCTTCCGGATGCTCGGCCTGCATCCCGGACCGACCGTCAGCGTGGCCACCGCGTCCGTGCTCGTCGGCCCGCCCACGGCCGATGTCCGGCGCAGGCTCGACAAGCTCACCGCGGGGTGCCTGCTGAGCGAAGTCGACCGCGACAGATTTCGTTTCCACGACCTGCTGCGCGTCTACGCGAAGGAACGTGTCGATGCGGAGGAGTCCGCCGAAGAACGCGAGGAATCGCCCCGGCGCTTGATCGAGTGGTATCTCGCCTGCGCCGATTCAGCGGACCGGGTGCTCACGCCCATGCGAAGACGCGTCGCCCTCGAAGTCTCCCCGGACGTCTCCGGCAAGCTCGAATTCGGCACCTACGGGGAAGCGCTCGCCTGGTGCGAGGCCGAGCAGGCCAATCTGGTCGCGTCGGTGCACGCCGCGCTGGCCGCGGACTGGTCCTCGATCGCGTGCAGGCGCCCGCTCGCGCTGTGGGCGTTCTTCACCTTGCGGAAACCGTGGGCCGACTGGATCGCCACCTACAAAGCGGGCGTGGAGGCCGCGCGACGATGCTCCGACCAGTTCAGCGAGGCTTCCCTGCTGGCCGGACTGGGCATCGCGCACCGGGACCTGTGCCGGTTCGAAGAGGCGTTGGCGTATTTGGAGTCGGCGCTCGCCATCCGGCGGCGGATCGATGATTCCTGGGGGCAGGGCCAGGCGCTGATCAGTCTCGGGATCGCGTACCACGAGCAGGGCCGGTTCGCCGAAGCCCTCGGACACCACACAGACGCGCTGGAGGTCTTCCGGCTTCTCGGTGACGAATGGGGAGCGGCGCAGACACTGCATTTCCTCGGCCTCACGAACCATGGGCTGGGCCGATTCGACCAGGCTTACGAGAACCTCCGGCAGGCCTTGGACATCCGGCATCGGATCGGCTACCGCTACGGCGAAGCGGAGACGCTGGTGGGACTGGCCCTCGTCTTCCAGAAGATCGACCGGAGCGGCGAATCCGCAGGGCAGCTGAAGCGGGCCTTGGAACTACGTCGCGACATGGGAGATCGCTATGGTGAAGCGGCGGCGCTGGACCACTTGGGCCAGCTCTGGGCGAGAAAAGGCGAAACCGAGTGGGCGAAGACCTGCTGGGGTGACGCGTTGAACATCTTCAACGAACTCGGTGCGCCGAGGGCTGCGGAGGTGTACGCGCGGCTTCGTGAGGTTCAAGCGAGCTAGGGTTTTGACTGCGGAGGCCTATTGGCGGGAGATGTGATGGGCCGCCGGTTTTTGTTGCCATGGCGGACAGTTCTCGCACTGAGGCGGCTCGTTGTCGGAAAACGGCGACGGTGCTACGCGTCTTGCTCCATTTCTGGAATTCTTTTCACATTACTTGCTGGTGATACTGCTGTGGTGTGCGTTGCCGAAAATCGGCAATGCCTCTGTCGTTCGTGGGCCCGGGAATTGTCGGTGGTGGGTCGTAGGTTCGTGGGGTGGACACTCATTCCGCGCCTGTGGCGCTCTTGGAAAGCCTCACCGATCCCGAGGTGCTGGCCGCGGTGAACGATGCCGCAAATGTGTTGAACGACAAGGATTCCGTGGCGTTGGCGCAAGCCGCGTCAGCGGGGATCGCGCGTTTGGAGGCGGTGCGGTTTCGGGCGTTGGCGCAGCTGAACCGTCATCGTGAGGGCGTGCGGAGTGTGGCGCAGGAGGTGGCGCTTGACTTGTCCCTTGTGGACAATCATGCGGGCGCCATGGTCGCCGCCGCGGACGCGCTGACCACCCGCCTGCCCCGCACGCTGAATCTGATGGATGAAGGAAAACTCGCCGGATTCAGCGCGATGAAGGTTGCCACGGCCACCGCCTGGCTGTCCGATGAGGACGCTCTTGCGGTGGACGCCTTGTTGGAGGATCGGATCGGGGACAAGAATCCGGACCAGGTGCGGAAGGCGGCCAATCACGCGGCGAACACCATCGACCCCGAGGGCGCGGGTAAACGGGCTGAGCGGCATCGCGACGGCCGTCGTCTCACGTTGCGGCAGGGCGAGACCGGGGTGGCGTCGATCGAGGTCGAGGATGGGCCGGTGGAGAAGGTCGCTGCCGCTTATCAGCGGATCGATCGTGAAGCGCGGGCGCTCAAGACCAAGGAGGAACCCCGCACTCTCGACCAGCTCCGCGCCGATGTCGCGCTCGATCTTTTGCTCGGCGGTCAAGGCGGGGCGAGTGAACGCAGTGAAGTGTTCCTGTACATGGATTTGTTCACCTATCTCGGACTGAACGACGATCCGGCGGAACTGGCCGGGCATGGCACGATCCCTGCCGCGTTGGCCAGGGAAATCGCCGAGGGTGGGAACAGTGTGTTGCGGCGGATCATCACCGACCCGCTCTCCGGGCAGGTGCTTGACCTCGGCCGCGACCGCTATCGGCCGACCGCTGGTTTAGCCGAGTTCGTGCGGGTTCGGGACCGTGAATGCCGAAGACCCGGCTGTCACCGACCCGCCCAAGCCTGCGACATCGACCATTCGGTGCCTTGGCAGCACGGCGGCCACACCTCCGACACCGAACTCATCGACCTCTGCCGCCGCGACCATCGGTTGAAAGACGAACCCGGCTGGACCTACCACCTCGCCACTGACGGCACGCTCACGATCACCACGCCTACCGGGCAGCGCTACGACAGCACACCACCGCCGCTCCATGGACCCCGCCCGGGAAGCGACGTACCGCCACCGTTCTGAGCCGTCGCCGAAAAGCGGCAAAGGGCGAGGTGTGTGCTGGACTTCAGCTTTCCGGCCCGTCGCCGAAAAGCGGCAACGGACGGCTTGTGCCCGAGTAGAGGCAAGTCGTCAAGCGCGGTGAGGGGCGCTTTGCCCGCATCAGATGCGGTGAAAGTCCCCTTCAGCCACCCCGGGGCCAGAAGAACTCAAGACACGAATCCCATCCGGCGAGCTAGCGTTTCCGTGCCCACGCCACCAGCCCCCGTTTCGTCAGCGACAAAGGCACCGCCGTCTTGGTGGCCAGCCGCCACGCGGACGACTCGGGCAGACCCCGGCCGCGGAGGAACAGTGCGACCGCGGCGCGATCGGGAAGTGTCACCAACCGGGCGTCCCAGGCTCGGATCGACTCGACCTCGAACACCTTGCCCAGCAGAGGTTCGGCGGTTTCCGCGTCGAAGCTCGACGCCCGGCCCCAGCGAGGCAGCGCCCAGGCCAGCTCGGGATCGTTCCACCGGCTCGACGCCGAGACGGCCAGCAGCCCACCCGGGGAGAGGACCCGCCTTACCTCGGTGAGCGCTTCCACCGGGTCGGGCACATGGTGAAGCATCCACAACGCGGCCGCGCCGTCGAAGGTCGCTTCGCGGAAGGGAAGGCCGGTCACATCGGCCTGGACGGAGTATCCGGGCGCATGGGACACGTGCGACGCGAGGTCGGCCACCACCGTCGGCACGTTCCGGCGTACCAGCAGCCGGGAAAGTGCTCCGGTGCCGCCTCCGACGTCCAGAACCAGCGAACATCCTTCGGTCGCGAAGCCGGCGGCGATCTCCGGATGGACGTCACCGCACGAGGAGAACCACGCGGTCGAGAGCACATTGGCCGCGAAGCGTCCGGGATCACTCTCGTAATCGACGGGAACGGCGTCACTCACGACCTGACAGACTAGGGACGAGCGAGTCGGTTCGCGTCGTCTGCTCGGTGGGGTCTTTCGGGCATCAGGGTGAGGCCCGGCCTCGGATAGAGTGGCGGCCGGAGCGGGGGAGGGCGAGTGACGACGGCATCGGGCGAATCCCGGCTGAGGTCGGCCGTTCTCGCGCAGGCGTGGCAACGGATCGACGGCGTCGAGGTCCTCTCGTCCGCCGACGGCGGCCCACTGACCCGCACGATCAAGAAGATCATCGACCCGCTGGTGATCCGCACGGCGGCGCGTCCCCGGCTCGGCCGTCCGGTGCTGGACGCGGTCACGGCGGCGGAACTGACGGAACTCTTGCTCGCCGACACGGACAGGCTGCGCGCGACGGCCGCGTGGTTCACCCACCTCAAACGTCAGCGCCGCGCCCTGCGGATCACGGCGGGCAACGTGCAGGACGTCTGTTTCCCGCTGGCGTATGAACTGGCGACGGGCTTCGGCTCGCCGGGGCCCGACGCGGCGGCGACGGCCGCGGCGGCCTTGCGGGATCTCCATGGCGAGGGCGGCTCCGCGGGAGTAGATCAGCTCACCGCGTATCTCGCGGATCCGCGGCACGAGGCGCGGCTGACCGCGGAGTTGCAGCGCCGCTGGGCCGCCGAAACTGTTGTGCCGCAAGACATCGCCGCGCTTCAGACGTTCGTCGACGACCTTTCCGACGCTGCTTGGCGAACCCTCGCCGATTCGGCCGCCGGGCACGCTCTCGGGCTCGGGCTGAGAAAGGCGGGCGGGGCACGCGAGCTCAGCGAGATCGTCCGAGAGATCTCCGGGCTGCCCGCGCCGGATCTCGGTCTGCAGCGCGGAGATCGCACCGCCGTCCCGCCCCTGAACCGGCGCGACGAAACCGGCGCCGAACTCCTCGAACGCAGTGTCGAACGCCGCGTGCGCGCCACCCTGCGCCGTCTTCCTCCCGACGAACGGCCTCCCGTCGAGGACCTCGTCGACGACGAACTCACCCGGGTCGCCGCCGGATTCGGGCTCGGCCTGCCCGCGCTGGCCGCTTGCTTCGCGCTCGGTGTCGTCCTCGCCCCCGCGCTGCGGCCGCTCGACGGCGCGGCCCCCGCCGGGGTCCCTGAATTCGCGCGGCGGCTCAACGCGCAAGTCGCTCGGGAGGGTTACGTCCTGCACGCCCGCCGCGCGCTGGCCGGAGCCACACCGCTCACCCCACGGCCCGACGCCGCACTCCTGCGCGACCTTCGCGAGTTCGCCAAGCACTTCCTCAGCAGGCTGTGGGTCCGGCTGCACGGCTTCGACGTCCGCGGCGACCTGCCCGCCGACGCCGCCGACGTCCGCGACCTCGTCACCGGCGTGGTCCGCTCGACGTCACTGGACCTGCGGACGAAGGTGCGCCGCGCGCTCATGGCCCGCCTGCCGGATCTGGAGGCCGTGTCATGACGCATCCGGTGCACACGCCCGTCGTCGCGGCCGACGGCGGCCTCATCCGTTTCGCCCTCGCCGATCTGCTCGCGGGCAGGGCGACAACGATGCGCGTCGAGCTCAGTGACGCCGGGGCCGCCGAACCGTGGCTGACCCGGCTCGTGGGCGCGGAAGCGAGCCTCGCCGCGCTCGGCCAGGGCCACGCGGACCTCCCCGCCCGGCCGGAATTGGGCAGGCTCGCGCTGCTGTTGTGGCTCCGGCGCTGGTGGCCCGCAGGACCGTCGCTCGGAGTCCCGTCGCTGGACCCGGCGTTGCTGGACCTCGAAACGGCGGTCGCGACGGCCGACGTCGAGGACCTGGCCGAAGGGCTTCTCGACGGTTTCGAAGCCTCTCCGGCGGAACTGTTCGACGCGGCGATCGCCGACGGCGCACTCGCGGCAGCGGCGTGGCCGGTCGCCGACGACGTACGGGCACTGTGCGCGCGCCTCGCCGCCTGGTTCGACGATCAGGACGACGTCGTGCGCGCTGAAGCCGCGGCACGTGTGGAAACCCCGGCATCGAGCCAAAAAGCGTACGCACTGGCCGCGGGCCTCGATCCAGTCGCGCCCGGCGAAGGCGTACTGGCGAGCGGGCGTGCGAGCGTCGACTGGGCGCGGGTCCCGCCCGGAATCCTGGACGCCGGCGAGGACACGGTGGGCTGGCGGATCGTCGCCGCCGCGGCCGCCACCCGGCTCGAAGTCGTCGTCGCGGGCGCGTTCGCCGACGCGGCCATCAGCGCGTTCGCGAGCCACGAGGGCGAGCCGTTCGCGGAGGTCCCGCTGGAGCTGGGCGCCGGGCGGTTCAGCGGTACGGCCGACTTGGACGACGCCGCGGCCCGGCTGGCGGCGCGTGTCCCCGGTGGACAGATCGCCGTCGTCGTCGGGATGGCGGACGAGAGTGTCGCCGGGACCACCACGGAAGACCGGGCGGAGGTGGTCGCGCTCGTGCGGGCCCGCCCGCCCGAGCTCAGGACACTGGCCGAACGGGCGGCGGCCGCTTCCGCCGATGAGGAGTTCTGACGTGCTCGTCGGCATGCCGCCGCCCCGGAACCCGCCGGATCGCCCGCTTCCCCCCGAACTGGGTCCCGCGAGTTCGCACGGGTACAACTGTCGTTGCGTCGCACGGCATTTCGGTCTCGATCCGGCTCCGTACGGCGAACTCCCCGCGTGCTCGCTGTCCGAGCGCCAGTACCGAAAGCTGCTGGTGGAGGCGGCCAAGGTCCAAGACCAGGCCAAACGACTGGCCGTCACACGGAACGTCGCGGACGCGCAACGGAAGTACGCCCGGATGCGGGAGATCGCGCAGCGGCTCGACCGGACGGACCTGGAGCTCGCCGCGGTCAGCGACCTTGCCACGCTCTGCTATTCGGCGGGCGATCTGCGCAACGCGCGGCAATGCGCCGAAGCCGTGCTCAACGTCTTCAAGGTGAGCGCCGTCGCCATCGTCCACTTCGGACAGTACGCCGAGGCGCGGATGATCGAAGGCTCCCGCGAGGTCGCCGAGCGCGTGCTCATCTCCCTGGCCACCGAGGAAGGTGACGTCGTCAAGGCGCGCGAGCTGATCGCCGGGCAGCGGCGCCGGGCGGCGTTCCGCAAGGAGGCGGGGCCGGACCAGTATCCGCCCGAGCTGCTCGACGTCCATGGTGTCGACGAGCTGGAACTGCGCATCTTCGACGTGCGGGTGCAGATCGCGGCCGGGGATTTCGCCGGCGCGCGGACGGCGATCGAGGAGATCTTGGCGGCGTTGGACGCGCTCGCGGAGAACGACGAGGTCCGCGAGCGGGTCGTGCACCAGCAGGCCATGGTCAGGGCCGAACGTGCCCGGATCCGCCAGGCGGGTGGCGAGGACGCCGAGGCGCGGGCGGACCTGCTGAGGCTGACCGCTCAGCACGCGGGGAGCCCGATGGCCGCGAAGGTGGGCATCGGGCTGGCGGAGGCCCGCGCCCTCGCGGGTGATTTCCCCGGCGCGGTCGCCGCGATCGTCACCGCCCGCGACGAACTCGCGGCGGCGGGCCTGACCGGCGACGTCGCGGAGGCGAGCCACGCGCTGGGCACGTTGCTGCTGCACGCGGGCGACGTCGCGCAGGCCAAAGAGCAGTTCGAACACGCGAGAACGATCCGGACGGCCAACGGCGACGGTCCGGGTCTTCGTCTCGTGGACACGGCACTGGCCCGCTGCGCGGCCGCGGAAGGCGACTGGACGACGGCGGAGGACCACGCGAACCGCGCGAGGGAATCGGCGCGGACGGCGGGGGACTGGGCGGATCTCCTGCACACGGATTTCGTGGCGGCGTCGATCGGGTTCGCCCGGGGAGAAGACCTCCCCGCGGTGCTGGATCTGCTGCTCCCGCTGACGCTCGCGGCGGCGGAGTACCGGTTCGAGTTCGTCTCGCCGGAGGCGCGCACGGCGTGGGCGCGGGACATCGCCGCCCCGACGATGGGGATGGCGCTCGCGTTGCTGGCCCAGCTCAAGGAGCCGAGGCTCGCGGCGGAACTCGTCGAGCGCACCTGCGCCGTCGGCGCGTACACGGGCACGGAGGAGCGCACGCTGGACCTCACCGGCGCGCTTCCCACCCTCGAAGTGGGCCCGGTCGCGGAGGGACTTCCGTTGGCGGCACTGGGTTCCGTGACTTCGTCGCTTCCGCTGCGGCTCGCCCCGCCGCCCGCGCTGCGCTGGTCGCCGTCGTCGCCCATGGAACTGGACCGATGGCTCGCCGTCGCCGCCGAGCGGTACCGGCTGCCTCGTCCGGTCACCGACACCGTCGAGACCTGGCCCGCCGCGAAGCCCGGGCGCGAGACTTTCCTCCTGCGCTTCGCCGACGCCGGGCACACCTTCCTCACCTGGCGGACCACTGAGGACCTCGACACCGTCCACACGCACCCCATCGACTTCGCCCTGGTCGGGACCGCCCGTCAGGTCTTGGACGCCGCGTCCCCGACACCGCACGAAGGCGAGAGCGTGGCCGACGCGGTCCGGCGATCACTGGGCGAAGACGCGTTCGGGAGCTTCGCCGGGGAACAACGCCTGGCCCGCGTGCTCGCGCTCAACCTCCTGCCCGCCGACCTGGTCGAGCGTCTGCGTCGTGCCGCCGCCGGGGGAAACCGCCCACTCCTGCGGATCCAGCCGTCGCCGAGCCTCGCCGCTGTCCCGTGGGGACTGCTGGCGCTGCCCGACCGGCGGGCCGATCGTGTGCTGGAAATCGACGAGATCGGGCTCTGTTTCGACGGAGACGAGCGCGTCCTCGACGTCGCCGACGTCTCGCTGCTCGCCCCGACCGCGATCCCGCGCCGCCCGTCCTCGGCCGGCGGCCCGCCGGTCTACCTGCTCGACCCGCGCATCCCCGGCCAGAGCGCGTTCGGTGAGCTGGGTTCCGTGCTCGGCAAACAGGACGCGACGTCACCGTTGATCCGCCATCTCGACGAGCGGCTCGCCGACGGGCCGGTCCTTCCCGCCGTCGAACGCGGGCTCGATCTGGTGCGCCGCACCGACACCGACCGCCGCCTGCTCGCCGAACTCGTGGCGGGGCCCTGTTCGCGGCTGGTGTTCGTCGGGCACGTCAGCCGCGTCCGCGACGAGCACGGCGCGCAGACCGCGCTGCACCTGTCCTGCGCGGCCGATCTTCCGGGGACGGCCGCCCCGATCGGCGCGCACCGGCCGTTCACCGCCGCCGACCTCGCACTGTCCGAAATGGACATGCCCGCGCGGGTGGCGCTCGTCGGCTGTGCCAGCGCGAGCGATTTCGGCCTCGCCGAACCGTTCGGCGTACTGCTCGCCGCCGTCGCGGCCGGAGCCGGTCTGGTCGCCGCCACCGTCTGGGCGCTGCCGACGTCGGCCGCCGTGCCCGGCGCGGACCCGATGTCCGAACTGGTCATCGCCGTGGACACCGCGCTCGCGGGTGAGGATCCGGTCACCGAGCTGTGTGCGTGGCAGCGATCCCGGCTCGCCCGCTGGCGTGAGCGGCCCGAGCCCGCGACCTCTCCGGTCTTCTGGGCGCCGCTGACCTGCCTCGACGCGACCGACGACGGGAAAACCTGGGTTCGGTAGCGGGAGGGGCCGCCGAAGCTGTGTCCAGCACGAACGACACGGCGAAAGGCGGCACCCGATGTTCAAGAAGATCCGCGACAAGATCAACGACGCGACGCAGCAGGGCATGGCGCGGGGAGAGCAGGATTTCCAGCGCCACGCGGAGCAGTTCCGGCAGGCCGCCGCCGCGCAGGGCCACGACATCACGCCGCAGCTGCCGACTCCGCAGCTGGCCGCGCAGGCGTTCCGGAGCCTCAACGCCGACCCGGACATGGCGGCGTTCATGGCGTTGCCGATGGACGAGCAGTTGCGCCAGCAGCAGGAACTGCAGGCCTACGGCACCGAACTGCGGCGGCTCTACGACACCTGCGAGCCCGCCACGCTGGTGGTCCGCGGGCTGGAGCCGACCGGCCGGAAGATCGCCGGGCAGGCGCAGTACACCGCGACGCTCGAGGTCACCCGCGCCGACGGCACCACCTACCGGACGGTGACGCAGCTGATCACGCCGCTGGCGACGATCCAGCAGTACGCGCCCGGTACCCGGCACGAAGCCCGCGTCGACCCCGCCGACCCGGCGAAGGTCGCCGTGTTCGGCCCGATCGGTTAGGCGGTGGAGATGTTCGGGACTTTCGAGTTCGGCCTGCCGGAAGACTCCCGGCGGGCCCGCCGCCCCGGTCTGCGTCTGTGGCTGCTGGGCGTGCCCACGACGCTCGCCTGGGCGGTCGTGGGCTGGTCGGGCGCCCTCGGGCTGCTGGACGGTTTCCGGTTGATGTCGCTGAACCGCGTCGACGCGTGGGGGGCCGACGCGGGCCCGGCGGTCTCCCTCGTCCTGCTCTTCAGCATCTCGATCACGGTGGCTTCGTCGCTCGGGTTCGCGATGCTGTGGGGTGGCGGGATGTCGCTGCGCGGGATGGGCGTCGGCTTCCGGGCGAGCAGCCTGGCCGCCTCCCTCGGCATCGCGCTGGGCTCCGGCGCCGCGATTCCGTCCTGGACGCCGCCGGAGGCGGTGGGGAAGCGGCTGCCGTCCGAACCCTGGACCGATGTGGACTGGGTCGTCTACTACGAGCCGTATCTCGTCCCGGCGGTGGCCGGGGTGACCGCACTGGTGATGATCATGGTGCTGGGCCGGGCGTTCGTCACCAAGGCCGAAGCGGACGACCGCGCGCAGGCGCTGGCGCAGACCGGCCGCCAGGTGATGGGCACCGTGCTCGGCGTCGAATTCACCAACGTCTGGGTGATGGGGAATCCCCGGTTCACCGTGCAGGTCCGGTTCCCTGCGGACGAGGGGGAGCGGACCGTCGTCGCCACGATGATCACCCCGCCGTTGCAGGCACCGGCCCGCGGTTCGACGGTGAAGGTCACCTACGACCCGCGCGATCCGGACTCGGTCCGGATCGATCCGGATCCGGCGGATCGGGCGGCTGGCGGAAACCTCGGTGCCTTCCTGCCCCCGTTGTTCTGATCGCCCTCTACACTCCCGCGGATGGACGAACAGACGGCAGAGGTGTCCACCGCGCAGGCGGTCCGCAAGGCGATGATCCGGCTGGTCCCGCTCCTCGGGCTGCTCTATCTGCTCAACTATCTCGACCGGGTCAACGTCGGGTTCGCGGCGCTCACCATGAACGCCGACCTCGGCATCAGCTCGGCCGCCTACGGGCTCGGCGCGGGCCTGTTCTTCGTCGGGTACTTCTTCTTCGAGGTGCCCAGCAACGTCATCCTGCACAAGGTGGGCGCCCGGATCTGGATCGCGCGGATCATGGTCACCTGGGGCATCGTCGCCTCGGCCACCGCGTTCATCCAGGGCGAGGTCAGCTTCTACATCGTGCGGGTGCTGCTCGGCATCGCCGAGGCCGGGTTCTTCCCCGGCATCATCCTGTACCTGACCTATTGGTTCCCGCGTAAGCAGCGGGCCAAGATCGTCGCGCTGTTCTTCCTCGCGGTGCCCCTTTCCTCGGTCATCGGCAGCCCGGTTTCCTCCCTGCTCATCAAGCACGGCGATGGCGTCCTGGGCTTCGACGCCGGCTGGCGGTTCATGTTCTTCGCCGAAGGGGTGCCGTCGATCCTGCTCGGGGTGGCGGTGTTCTTCCTGCTGCCGAGCAAGCCGAAGGACGCGAAGTGGCTGACCCCGGGGGAGCGCACGGCGTTGCAGTCGGCCATCGACGCGGAGGACACCCGTGAGGTCGGCAAGGAGGTGAGCACCCGGTCGGCGCTGACCGATCCGCGTGTGCTCGCGCTGAGCGCCGTCTACTTCGGCATCATCTTCGGCCTTTACGTGCTCGCGTTCTTCCTCCCGCAGGTGATCAAGGGCTTCCAGCAGCAGTTCCAGACCAACTACAGCATCGTGGAGATCGGGCTCATCACGGCGATCCCGTACGCCGTGGCCGCCGTCGCCATGGTGTTGTGGGCACGCCATTCCGACCGCACCGGCGAACGGGCCGGGCACGTCGCCATCGCCGCGTTCGTCGGCGCGGTCGCGATCGCCGCCGCGCTGTATCTCGGCTCGCCGCTGTGGGTGATGATCGCGGTGACCATCTGCGCGGTCGGCGTGTTCACCGCGATCCCGGTGTTCTGGCAGCTGCCCAACGCCTTCCTGACCGGAGTCGGCGCCGCCGCCGGGATCGGCCTGATCAACTCCTTCGGTAACCTGTCGGGCTTCGTCGGCCCCTACCTCACCGGCTGGTTGCAGGGCCTGACTGGGAGCTTCCGCGCGGGGATGTGGGCCGTCGCCTTCTTCATGGCGATGGCGGGGGTCATCGCGTTGACCTTCCGCAACAAGGAGAAGAACCCGGTCAAGTGAGGTGGTCGAAGTCGCCGTTAACCCACCGGATATGGGTTTCGGCGCTTCGGCGCACGACAGCGCGGGCGTCACGATCGATCGTGTCCCCGCCCAGGGTGTAGAGCCGGTCGTAGGTGAGGTCGTCGAGCCGGTCGACGACGCGGCGGACCACGGCCCCCGACAGCGGGATGTGCTTGGGGAAGTTGCGCTGGAACGACACCCAGCCCGGCGCGAGCCCACCCGAGATCGTGTCGCCCGCCAGGATGCTGCCGTCCGGCGTCCTGGCGACGGCGCTGCCGCGCATATGCCCGCCGAGCCGGATGAGTTCGAGGCCGGGCAAGGGTTCCACGTGCTCGTCCCAGAACTCGAACGCCGGATCGGGTGCGGGCAGCCATTCACGGTTGCGTTCGTTGACCAGCACCGGGACCCCGCCCAGCGCGCGGCTCCAGCCGAGCTGGGCGCCGAACATGTGCGGATGGCTGGTGGCGATCACGGCGACGTCGCCGAGACCGCGTACGACGTCGAGCACCTCGGTGTCCAACCAGGACGGCGGATCCCAGAGCAGGGTGCCCGCCGGGGTCGTCGCGACGAACGACCAGTGCCCGATCGCGAACTGCGGGTCCCTCTTGACGCTGTGCAGCCCGCGGCCGTGATCCCGGTGCAGGGTCTTGTGCGGCACCGACATCAGTTCTTCGTGCGTCCACCAGCGTCCGGTGTGCGCGCCGAGGTCACCGGCCTCCTCCATGCCGACCTCGCCGCGGTCGAGCACGCACCGGGGCGGCTCCGGGGTGGCCGGGTGTTCGATACCGCACCTGTCGCAAATCCACATGATCGAGAGTCTGTGACCTCCAGTGCGCTGGAGGTCAAGACGCGTCTTCCCCCGGCTCGGCGAGCCGGGGGAAGACGGGTGATCAGCTGACGGTCGTCTTGCCGAGGACGGCGTCCTGGTCGGGCGGGTCGAGGGTGAGGTTGACGTCGAACTCGCCGAGCGAGCTGTCGGTGACGATATGCGAGGTCGCCGCGGCGTCCACGCTGCTGGTCGCCTCACCGGCGGGGGTCCCGGCCGGGATCGTGAAGTCGACCTTGCCCGTCGCGGTGAACTTCAGCGAACCTTCGGCGGGCACCTCGGTGTCCGGGATCGGCAGCTCGATGGGGATCGACACCTTCTGCTCGCCGAGCGCGATGTTCACCTTCGAGCTGATGGTGCCGGAGAGCTTCTTCGCACCGACCAGCCGGAGCCCGTCGCCTGCGGCCTGACCGGAATCGACGTCGAGGGTGAACGGCACCGAAATCGGCTCACCCGCCTTGGCCGTCGCCGGGATTTCCGCCTTCACCACCACCGCCACCTTCTGGTCGCCGATGATGGGGAAGCCGCCCTTGTACGTGAGATTCTTTTCGACGGCGGCCGCGTTTCCCGCCGCGGTGAGCATTACGGTTCCGGCGACCACGGCCGCGATCCCGGCCGCGCGGAATCGCCGGACACCCTTCCGTACGAGGGTTTCCGTCATGTCAGGTCCTTTCGTCGTTGAATGGGCTCGAAACCGAATGTAGGTGGAAAGTCACCAACGAGGAAAGGAAAAGATCTCTCGCGTTTTCTTTACGCTTCGATCTTGTCACGCGTATGGAGAATGGCGAGTTCGTGAATTGTCACGCGAAGGCGGAAAGGGGAAATGCCGTCCGTATTCTTGTCACCCCGGTGACAGGTGCTCCGTCCGTGCGGCGAGCGACTATCGTCTTGATCGTGACCGAACGACCTGAGCCGTGGCACCTCCGGACCCGCAGGTTCCTGCGCGCGACGGACCAGCGCGGTGAGCTGGTGCGCGGCGCGCGGTTCCTGCGCGGGCTCGTCCCCGGGAACGCCGAGCCGCCGGCGCCGTCGACGGGACGATCGTCCGACCGGCTCGCCCGCCTGCTCACGGAGGCGGGCGCCGACCGGCCCAGCGCCACCCGCGAGCTGGGGCTGGCCGCGGTCCAGGCCTGGCAGGCCGTCCGCCGCTCCGGCGCCCCGCCACTGTCCGCGGACGGCATCACCGTGCTGTTCACCGACCTCGTCGGCTTTTCGACCTGGGCGCTGGAGGCCGGCGACGACCGCGTTCTGGAGCTGCTGCGGGAGGTCTCCAAGGTGACCGAGTCGATCGTCGTCGGCCACCGCGGCAGCGTCGTCAAGGGGCTCGGCGACGGGGTGATGGCCGTGTTCGCCGATCCGGGGGAGGCGGTGAACGCCGCCTACGAGACATGCTCCGCCGTGAGCGTGATCAAGGCCGAGGGCTATCTGCCCCATCTGCGCGCGGGGCTGCACCGCGGGAATCCGCAGCGGGTCGGCGACGACTACCTCGGCGTCGACGTGAACATCGCCGCCCGGATCATGGCCGCCGCCGACGGCGACGAGGTCCTGGCCAGCGCGAGCGTCGTCGAAGAACTCGACCAGGACACCTTCACCGTGCGCCCGCGCCGGAACTTCCGGGCCAAGGGGACTCCGAGGGACCTGCGCGTCTTCCGCGTCGTTCCCCGGTACACGGCCGACGGCTGAATGTCCCCTCGATCACCTTCGCTTGCCTGATCCTCTATTTCTCTAGAGGCTTCCTCTATGGGCATAGAGCTGGACTCCGGGCAGATCGCCGTCGCGGCGCTGCTGGACGAGGTGCCGCGCAGGCGGCGTGGTGTCTACCTGTGGGGTTCCGTCGGGCGGGGCAAGACGATGCTGCTCGACGCCTTCCACGCGGCCGCGCCCGGTCGCAAGGGCCGATGGCATCTGCATCATCTGCTCGCGCATCTGCAGTCCACCGCGCACGACCTCGGCGGGATCGACCGGGCCGTCGCCGCGGTGCTGGACCGGCTCTCGCTGTTGTGCGTCGACGAGTTCCATCTGCACGACATCGGCGACGCGATGCTCCTGCGGCGTTTGCTGGACGCGGTGTTCGCCCGGAAGATCACGCTGGTCGCGACGTCGAACTACCCACCGGAAGGGTTGCTGCCGGATCCGCTCTTCCACGACAAGATCGAGGCCGTCGTGACGGCGCTTCGAGCACACCTCGACGTCGTTCGCCTCGACGGCGAGAACGACTACCGCCTGCCGGGGACCAGGCCGGGCCGATTCGTCGTCGGCGAGCCGCCCGAGTCGACGTCCGGTGTCACGTTCGGTTTCGACGAGCTTTGCGCGACGACGGAGATGTCGACCAGGGACTACCTGGAGCTGGCGGCGCGCCACCGCCGGTGGACCATCACCGACGTCCCGTCGTTGAGGACGGCGGGGGCCGACGCCACGATGCGGTTCCGGGTCCTGATCGACATCCTCGTCGATCAGGGCGTCGAACTGGCCGTCTACGCGCGGACGTCGCTGGACGAACTCTTCCGTGACCCTCCGGAAGTCCCGGATCTGGACCGGATCCGGAGCAGGCTCACCGCGCTGTCCGACGGGAAGGTCCACTGTGGAGTCAACTGACCGGCGGACCATGATCGCCGAAGCCGCGACGGAAATCCTTGCCTCACAAGGAATCCGCGGCCTGACGCACAGCGCGGTCGATGTCCGGCTGGACCTGCCTCGCGGCTCGACGTCGTACTACTTCCGCACACGCCAGGCGTTGCTGGAAGCGGTGGTCCGGCGTATCGCGGACACGTCCGCCCACCGCTTCCAGCTGACCGGCCTGGCGCATGCCGCCGTCGCAGGCCACACCGCCGCGGCGCGGGCGATGGCGGCGTGGCTCGACGACCTTTTGGTGAGCCGCCGCCATCACGTCACCGCCCGCTACGCGCTGACGATCGAACTCGCCGGCTTCCCCGAGCTCCACGAACTTCTCGCGCGGGCCCTGTTCTCCCGTGAGCACGCGGCGCGGTTGTGCGAAGCCCTCGGCGCGTCCGATCCCGGCACGGCGAGCGCGGACCTCGTCAGCCTGATCGAAGGCCTGCTGTTCGACCGGTTCGCCGGTGCGCGTTCCCTCGACGGCGTCGAGGCGGGCACCCCGGCCAGCGTCGACCAGTTCGCCCGGCCGCTGGAGGCCTACCTGCGGGGAATGCCTTAGCCGGGCATCTCCGAAGGCTGCGAGTCCAGCCCAGGCCTGGCTTTCGTCCAGCCGCCACGCGTGAAGTCCGGTACCGCCACCGGTTTCCCGCCGCGCGCGAGGGAGACCACGCTCAACGGAACGGGGGAGCACCAGGCAGCCGAGTCGTAGACGTCGATGTCCGGCACCAGCCCGGCGCGCATCTGCTGCACGATCCGCCACTGCAGCACGTAGTCCATGCCGCCGTGCCCGCCGAGGTTCGGATCGTCCTTGAGCTTCTTCCACAGCCAGTGGTCGTGGCGGTCGCGGTACGGCCCGAAGTCCTTCCACGCGTGACCGCTGTGGTCGGGCTCGACGTAGATCCGGGCGGGGTAGTCCTCCACGATGCCGCGGCTGCCGGCGAGGCTGTTGATGCGGCTGTACGGACGCGGCGAGCTGACGTCGTGCTCGGCGCGGATGATCCGGCCCTGCTCGGTCTCGATCAGGCAGGTCACCAGGTCGCCGTTGATGTAGGTCTCCTTCCACGACGGGTGACCCGGCGGCATATGGCGTTTCCGGTAATCGGCGAGGCCCTTCGGCTCGGTCGCCGTGGCGCGCAACGTGGCGAACCGGTCGCCCCGGTTGACGTCCATGCAGGCGGCGATCGGCGCGAGACCGTGCATCGGGTAGAAACTCGCGGTGCTGCGCGTGTGCCACTTCCGGCGCCACGCGTCGGTGTAGTACGTGTCGGAGAACAGCAGCTCGCGGAGGTCGTGCAGGTAACCGCCGTGCCCGTTGGTGACCTCGCCGAAGACGCCCTCGTGCGCCATCTTGAGGATCGCCAGCTCGTTGCGGCCGTAACTGCAGTTCTCGGCGAGGAACAGGTGTTTGCGGGTTTGTTCGCTGGTGTTGACGAGGTCCCACAGCTCGTCGAGCTCGGTGGCGATGGGCAGCTCGACGCCGACGTGCTTGCCGGACAGCAGCGCGGCCTTGCCCTGCGGGTAGTGGAACTCCCATGGCGTGGCGATGTAGACGAGGTCGATGTCGTCCCGCGCGAGCATCTTCTGGTAGGCGTCGGCGGATCCGCCGTACTCCGCCGGACGCGGACGCCCGTCGGCGGCGAGCTTGTCCGCGGCGGCCTTCGCGCGCTCGGCGCGGATGTCGCAGACGGCCGTGACCGCGGCGCCCGGGACGGCACTCCAGCCGCCGATCATGGACATCCCACGGTTGCCGAGACCGATCATCCCGATCCGGACGGTCCGGTGCCGTTCGAACGGGACGCCGATCATGCTGCGCTGGCCAGGACGGCGGGGCGAGCTCGCGGCTTCTTCCGCGGCGGTGGCGCTCGCCGGCATCGCGGCGAGCGCCCCGGCGGCGAGCGCGCCACCGAACAGTGTCCGCCGGGAGACAGAGGGCAGGTCGGCCATGAAGAACACTCCTTCGTGTCGCCTTCGGTGCCCAGACTTTGTCCAATCGCCGCCGGATATGTCAAGAGATGCGCCAAAGTGAGCAGTAAACTGCACTAATGCGCAGTTTGACTGTGTGTTCGCGGCCGGTTCGCGCAACCCGGGTGCGCGCGCACCCGGGTCACGCGTCGGGCTCAGCGCCGGATCATGACCTGATCGATGGACTTGCGCACGAGGTTCGGTACGACGCAGTCGTCCGCCGGGTAGCCCACCGGGATGACGGCGAACGCCTTCTCGTTCTGCGGCCGCTCGAGCAGCTCGCCGAGGAACCGCATGGGCGACGGAGTATGCGTCAACGCGGCCAGCCCGGAGAGGTGCAGCGCCGTGAGCAGCATGCCGACCGCGATGCCCACCGACTCGTCGACGTAGTAGTGCTTGTGCTTGGTGCCGTCCTCGTCGAGGAAGTAACGCTGCTGGAAGACCACGATGAGGTACGGGGCGTCGGTGAGATGGGTCTTCACGGCGTCGGTGCCCAGCGGGCGCAAGGCGGACAGCCACTCCTCGCCGAGCCTGCCCTCGTACGAAACGCGCTCTTCCTCTTCGGCGGCTTCACGAATCCGCTGTTTGGTCGCGTCGTCCTTGATGAGCACGAACGTCCACGGCTGCTGATGCGCGCCGCTGGGCGCGGTCGAAGCCACCGCGATGGCGTCGACGACCACCTGCTCGGGCACCGGGTCGGCCGAGAACATCCGCACGGTGCGGCGGTCGTCCATGCGGCGGCGCAGATCGGCGGCGGTGGCCAGCGATTCCTCCTCGGACATGCGCGCCGGGCGATAGGGCACCGGCTCGAAGGGGTCGCCGTAGGTCGGGGTCC
This sequence comes from Amycolatopsis japonica, assembly GCF_000732925.1. Taxonomy (NCBI): domain Bacteria; kingdom Bacillati; phylum Actinomycetota; class Actinomycetes; order Pseudonocardiales; family Pseudonocardiaceae; genus Amycolatopsis; species Amycolatopsis japonica. Next base: position 4,686,780 of record NZ_CP008953.1, on the reverse strand, counting down.
ACTGTGCTGCGGTCATGGTGGCGATTCTGTCGGCGGGAAGGGATTTCGGGAAGACCCGGCACCGGGTTATGTCCCTGGAGTTATGCCGCCATCTGTCTCAAGTGGACGGACGCCGGGTGTCGTAACCGGCGGGTGGTTCCGGTACCTAGAGGGGCACTTAGCGGTGGTGGGGGCGAAGAGATAAGTACCTACTGCACGACTTTCGGCGGTGTCCGATTTCTCTTGCCGCGTCCCAGAATCAGCACACCCGTCCCCATCGCGCGGCCGAATCCCGGCCGCAGAAATGAGTCGGAACCATGCGACTGCGCTCCTTCGCACTGATCGCCGGCACCGCCTTCGCGGCACTGCTCGGCGTCACCGCCCCCGTGGCGTCCGCCGCGGAACCGTCCTCCGACGTCCAGCCGATGATCATCGGCGGCCAGAACGCGTCGAGCGGCCCGTGGGCGGCCAGGCTCTTCGCCAACGGCCGGCAAACGTGTACCTCGACGATCATCGCGCCGCAGTACATCCTGACCGCGAAGCACTGCGTTGCCAGCGGTGGCACGTTCACCTTCCGGATCGGCAGTCTCGACCAGCAGAGCGGCGGCACCATGGCCACTGGCTCCACCGTCACGCGGCACGCGAGCGCGGACCTCGCGATCGTGAAGCTGACGACATCGGTCAACGCCACCTACTCGCCGCTGGGCACCACCGCCAACGTCTCCGTCGGCCAGACCGTCCAGGTCTACGGCTGGGGCGCGACGAGCCAGTGCGGCTCGGAGATCAACTGCCAGTCGCGCTACCTGAAGGTCGCCAACGTCTCGGTCACGTCGGTCTCCTGCCGTGACTACAACGGCGGCATCGCGGTGTGCGCGCGCCGCGGCGACGGCATCACCGCCGGCGGGGACTCGGGTGGCCCGATGTTCGCCTCCGGCCGCCAGGTCGGCGTCGCGTCGACGAGCGACCGGCAGACGACGACCGCTTACACGAACATCACGCGGTACCGGCCCTGGATTCAGCAGGTGGCCGGGGTCTGAGTTTCGGTTGTGGCGGGGCCCTTTCCGGCGGTTGCCGGGGAGGGCCCTGTTCGCATCACGGCATCAGCGCTCGCCGGGCCGGCTTCGCAGGAGATGGTCGATCAGATCCACGAACAACGTGAAGGTGCGGTCCACGCGTTCCCGGTCACCGGTGGCGAGCAGGTCGAGCTGCAGGCCGCGTGCCTGGGCCACGATCATCGTCGCCACCAGAGGCGCTTGCTCACGTGGACACCCGTCCGCGATGACCAGACCTTCCATCAGCGTCAACGAGTCCAGCACGACCTGCTGCCGGAAGCGCTCGTAGCGGTCGGGATCCCGTGCCGCCTGAGCGAAGACCTCGAACAGCAACCGGTAGACGGGCAGACGTTCCGCTGTCGTCGAGTCTCGCCACCAGGAGAGCAGGCTCGTCAGACGGGCGGGCGAGCCGGCCAGGCCCGTCGCGTCCGACAGCCGTTGGCGCAAGAGGTCGATGACCTCGGTGACGAGGTTCTCCTTCGAGCCGAAGTGATGCAGCAGCGTCCCGTGGCTGACTCCGACCGCCACGGCCAACGGCCGCATCGCCAGGCCGGTCAGCCCGTGCGACAGGACGTGGTCGGTCACGGCCTCGAGTAGTTCGGGCCGCCGATGCTGATAGCGGACGCGTCGGCCGTCGATGTGATCCGCGCTCATCACGTGACAGTACGCCCGGGCAAGATAGGTTGACCACTTGGTCGAGCTACTTCTACAGTGGCCGCCATGGCCACCGAGATCACCCGCCTGCACCACGCCGGTCACGTCGTCCGCGACATGTCCGCGGCGCTCGATCTCTATCGGCGTCTGGGTTTCGTCACGCCCGCGCCCGGTTACCCCGCGATGCCACCGCGGGAAGGGGGCGAGCCCGAGCCGTTCGGTGCCGCCAACACGCACGCCGACTTCCTGGGCGACTTCCTCGAACTGGCCACGGTCGTCACCGCCGACGGCCAAGTACCGTCCGATGCCCGGCTCGTCCCGCTGCAGGCCCCGCCCGACGTGTTGCCGACGCTGGTGGAGCGGATCGACACCACTCGCGCCAACCTGGCGGAATGCCTGGAACGCTTCGAGGGCTTGCACATCCTGATGTTCTCTTCGTCCGACATCGACGTCACCGCCACCCGGTTGACCGGCGCGGGCGTAGGGCATGGCGGAGTGAACACGGTGCGGCGTCCGGCCGGTGGCGAGGTCGAGACCGTCCGCTATCTGGAGATCGACGGCGCGCGGCCGGGCTTGGAGGCGGAAGGCAGGATCGGCGTCGTCGCGGACCTGGACCCACGGGTTCAGGCCACTCGGCTGGTCGACCACCCCAACGGCGCGGTCGGCCTCGTCGATGCCGTTCTCTGTACCGCCGACGCCGAACTGGATGCCGTCCAGGCGCGCTACGAGCGTTACCTGGGGCGGGCGCCCCGAAAGGAAGGGCCCTCCCGAGTCTTCGACCTCGATGGGGCGACGCTGACCCTCGTGCCCGCGTCCGGTCTCGCCGCGCTGTTTCCCGGCGAGCGGGCTCCCGCCCTGCCCGCCCTCGTCTCGTGCACCGTTGCCGTCCACGATCTGGCCGCCGCGGAGAACCTGTTGCGTAATAACAAGGTTCCACTGGTGCGGACGCCGTCCGGAGATGTCTTCGTGCCGGCCACCGCCGCGCTCGGCACCGCGATCGCCTTCCGGCAAGCGGAAGAATCCGCTGGTCAGGGGTCGGCCACGACCGTACGGTGAGCCCCATGTATGCCGGGCTTACGGAGCGCATCGAGGCGAACTTCGCCGAACATGCCTGCCACCTGCATCGCTGTACCGGCGGGATGACCGTTACGGAAACCGACGACCTGGTGATCGCCGACAGCCGAGGTCGCCGGTATCTACGACATCTCCACTCTGCCCGCCTTTCGGCGCCGGGGATTCGGCGGCGTGATGACTTTGGCCACTGTGGACAGTGCTCGCGCCGCTGGATACGACCGTGGCGATCCGAGCGTCCGCCGAGGACGAGCCGGTGTACCGCAGGCTCGGTTTCCGTGTCGCCGGCCGGTACACCGAGTACCCCGTCCCGATCGTTCCGCTGGAAGACCGCGGCTACACCACGCGGGAGCAGCTGATCTCCATCGGCTTCGAACACGTCCACGTGGAAAACGAGCGCTACGACGGCCCGCAAGCCGGTGTCGCCGACATCTGCGGAGTTCCCCACTACTTCGTCAGGCTGAATACCTTGTTCGGGGACGGTGATGAGTTCTCCGTCTGGCCGATCGACGACGAGACTCTCGCGCTCGAACAGGAAGCCTGGCGTCTCTACGTGAAAGCGTGGGACGCGGGGTACCACGTCGCCCGCCAGTGCACGAACGATGTTCGCGCAATGGCGTTTCGACGAACGCGATGCGCGCCACGACGACAGCGGACCCACCTACATGATGCGCTGGCGCTAGTTCCGCACGGATGTCGGTCGAGGTTCTTGCCGCTCGGTGATCGTGCCTCAGGCGAGGGTGGCGCCGTAGGCGGTGAGCACGGAGCGTAGTGGCTGGAAGAAGCTGACTTGGCTGTTCCCGCCGGACAGCACTCCGTAGCCGACGCCGGCGTAGAACAGCGGGCCGCCGCTGTCGCCGATCCCGATGGGGATGTCGGTGGCGATCGTCCCGACAACCTGTTTGCCACCGCCGAAGTTCACGGTCTGGTTGAGACCGAGGACCTTCCCGCACGTCTTCTTCGTGGTCATGCCGCTTTTGCACACCCGTTGTCCCACCTGTGGAGTGCCCGCGCGCAGGATCCGCTGGGTGCTGCCGTCGTAGAGGTCGACCCGGCTGTGCCCTGAGCCGGAAAGGTCCCGGACACGGCCGTAATCGGTCACCGGGAAATGGGTGTCCACGCTGGGGCCGATACCTTGCCAGTCCAGCCCGTGTTCGGTGCAGTGCCCGGCCGTGAGGATGTACCGGACATCCTTGACGAGGATCGCGAACCCCGCTGAGCAATAGTACGGTTCACGGCCGGGTCCCGGCGAGACCGTGTACATCGCATCGCCGCCGTTCACCGCCGGCTGCTGCGCCACACCGACCGCGGACGGCGCCGCGGAGACGACCGGGCAGGCCGACAGGACAGCCGCGGCCGTGGAAATCAGTACCCCGGCCAGCCTGCGGCGTGAGCAGCCGAACATGATCATGTCCTTCCGTCCTTTGGAGGCTGGATATGTGTGACCAGTCCAGTGCCACACGGTCCGCGACACAAACGGAGTCAGCCTGACGAGTGATCAGGAGCCGCCGTGTCTCGAACGGGAATGCCGGATTTCGGCCGGCCTGCGTGACGTAGCCCATTGCGCGCTTGGTGGCGTCCCGTCCCGACTGGCTACTGTTCGCAGAATGAACTTTCTTGATCATGTTCTTCTGGGAGTGCGCGATCTCGAGGAGGCGGCGGACCGGTTGCGTCGCGAGTGGGGTTTGGGAACTGTGCCTGGCGGATCGCCGGTTTCGGGGGTCGCCAACGCGATTGTTCCTCTCGCACCGCCGGTGTATCTGGAACTCGTCACCGTGACGGATGCCGATGCGAGTAAGGCCGCGGCGCGTTTGGCGGCCGTCACCGCGGCAGAAGACCGCCTGTTCACCTGGGCGGTCGAGCCGGACGATCTCGATGCCCGTGCAGCAGGTTGGGATGTCGAGCCGGTGAGCGGCGGTGGAGACACCGGGCGGTGGCGTTTGCTTGGCGAGGTGGAACAGAGTCGGCCGTTCTTCATCGAATACGACGTCGCGCGCGCCGGGCGCGTAGCGGGATGGCAACGCGCTTATACGGAGGCGGCGCATGACTGCGCGCCCGGCCGAGTGACGTACCTCGAAGTCGGCGGCGATGAGTCCGATGCGCGCCGGTGGGTGGGCGAGGTCGATGTGCCGCTGCGCCTGGTCGGCGGTGAGCCACGCCTTGCGGCCGTGGGGATCGCCACCGCCCGAGGGGAGATTGTGGTGTGCTGACGCGGCTGCTTCCAGTCAACTGTCATGGTGCTCTATGGCTCGTGGCACGAAGATCCAGCAGATAGGCGTCCTGCCGTTCACCGTATGGCAGAGACGCCACCTGTGAAATCCCGGCCATGTTGGCGATGCGGACCGGATCTACCGGATTTCGCTCGTTGTGGCGACGCATCCAGACGATGACGCCAAGGAGTTCCCTGGTTCGCCAGAACGATCTGGCACCGGCCAGCAACGCTCGAGGGTCACCGATTCCGGTTCGCACGTACGCCGATCTTCTCCGAGATGTTCATCGCGGGCCGGTACAGATCGACCGCGTGCCCGCCGGTCTTGCGCAGCGCCGGCGCGCGCTCGACGACGGTGACGGAGAAGCCGTGCCGGGTGAGCCAGTACGCCAGCACCGGGGCCGGCGACGCTGGCGCCGGAGATGAGAATCCGCATGCACTTAACCGGCCTGCGGGGCATGGTTAGCCGTGAAGGCCAAGAGGGGCCTGGCGGTACGCGGCGGATCCTCGAGGTTGGGCGAATGGCCGACACCGGGCAGCATCTCGACTGTCGCGCCGGGAACAGCGCGGTAGTCGCCGGCGGATGACGGGCGCCACCTGCGGTCCTCCTCGCCGAAGAGCACCAGCAGCGGTTTGCCGAGCGGCGCCAGCCGTTCCGGGAGTGTCCGCTCGTCCAGATACGCGCGGATCGCCTGCGATATCGCGCCGAACACGGCGAAGTCGATGTCGCGGAACTGGTCCACATAAGACCGGGGGATCTCGAAGCCGGGGCGGAATCCGTCGCTCATGGCCTTGCGGATCTGATCGTCGGTCAGATCCGCCCACGACGCCGCCCGGATGGGGACCTCCTTCGCGATATAGGCGGCCATGCCGGGGCCGGTGTTGATGAACACCAGCGCGGTCACCAGATCGGGCCGTTGCTCGGCGAGGGCGGTGGCGACCGCCCCGCCACTGGAGTGGCCGACGATGACCACCTGTTCGACGCCGAGCCCGTCCAGTACCGCGCCGACCCGGCGTGCCTGGTCCGGGACCGCATAACTCTCACCGTCCGGTTTGGCCGACTGGCCGCACCCGAGCAGATCGATCCGGATGACGTGATGGGATCCGGTCAACAGTGGCACCATCGGCTCCCACGAGCGGGCCGACGCGGCGGTCCCGTGGATGAGCAGGAGCGCTGGGGCGCCACGCGGGCCGTCCTGGCACACGTGGATCTCGCCGCCGTCCAGAGCCTTGCCGTTGGAAACAGTCATGCATGCACTGTCACCGCCGGTGCGCGCCGCAGGCTTGGACAAATGTTCCGCGCGGCCGGTGTGCGTAGCATGGCGGAATGGGGTCCGGCCTGTCCGAACGGGACGACGCGGTGTTGTGGGACATCACCTGCCCGAACCGGCCCAGCAGTGTGCCCGGGGTCGCCATGGCCGGGTTCGGTGACCGCGGCATCACCCCGCCCGGCCTCCGGTTGATTCCGCACCCGACCGTCACCCTGGTTCTGGTGTTCGGCGGCACGATCGCCGTGGAGGATGCGACCGGGCGTCGGCAGCAGGGCAGTTTCGCCACCGGGCTCGGGTTCGGCGACGCCCTCCGCGGACTGCAGGCGGATGCCTTCGAAGCCCTGCAGGTGCGCCTGTCACCGGTGGTCGCACACGCGGTTCTGGGTACCACCGACCTGGGCGATGCCGTGGTGACTCTCGACGACCTGTTCGGCCGGGAGGCAGCACGGATCAGCGACCGACTGGGCGAGCTTTCCTCGTGGGAGGACCGCTTCACGTTGACCGACGCGTGGCTCGCCCGTCGCTGTGCGGCGACGCCGCGGGTCGACCCGGAGGTGGCCTGGGCCTGGCGTCGAATCGGCGCCGGCCGTGGCACCGTTCGGATCGAACGCCTGGCGACCGAACTCGGCTGGAGCCGCAAACGTCTATGGTCCCGGTTCCAGTCACAGATCGGCTTGCCGCCCAAGCGTGCCGCGAAGCTTGTCCGCTTCGACCACGCTGTCCATCGCCTGGTCGCGGGGCAGGGTGCGGCCGGAGTCGCGGCTGACGGCGGCTACACCGACCAGTCCCACCTGCACCGGGACGTCGTGGCATTCACCGGTCTGACCCCCGCCACAGTGGTCGACGAACCCTTTCTCGCAGTCGACGACATCGCATGGGGCTGGCCACGACCGCGGAACTTTCGCGGCCGGCGAGGCCCGTGACGGGTGGCGCCACCTGGGGAGTCCGAATCATGCGGGACAGCTGTGGTGGAAGGTCATAAGCGTGGGGCCGATGGACGCGATGACACCGTCGTCGGTGATCACCGGCCTGCCGAAGCCACCGGAGTCCCCACTGGTGACGAGGGTGTGCGTGAGGACTCCGCTTTCCCAGACTCCGAGTGCGTAACCGTTGTCGGCGGTCCGGTAGGTTCCGGTCGTCCGGGTCCCGGAATCGACGGCGGGTTCGGCGGCCCAAGTGTCAAGCCGGCGGACGACCGTGCCGGTCAAGTCCCATTCGGTGGTCACGAATTGCTCATTCTCGTACGTCTCGCCCGCGATACGGCCGTTGCGGAACGCGGTGACGTATTCGGTGCCCAAGGCGAGCTTGGTCATCGTCCCGTCCGGATAGCGCACGAAGAAGTCGGTCTCGGAGGCGCTCGCGCGGATCAGGATGCGGCCCTGCTCGTCGATCTCGACCGGGCTGACGTAGCCGTAGACACTGGGATCGGGATTGATCGTCAGCACTGTGCCAGGCGAGGCGGCCGGCCAGATCGTCAGGTCGAAGGTGTCGCCGAGGCCGAGCGCGGTCCCGACGACGTCACCGGCGTCGTTGACGGCGAGTGCTCGTGCCGTCCGGTGGCCGGGCGGTATCGGAAGAGCGGTGAACCGGCCGTTCCGATAGACCACCGCGTCGGCTTCGCGGCTGTTGGCATAGGTCATTCCGACCACGGTGCCCGTGGAGTTGATGTCGGTCGGTTCGGTTTTCCTGCCGAACGCCCGGCCAAGGTCTTCGGCCACACCGTCGTGCCAGCGGATCGTGCCGCCGAAGGAACTGCTGCCTGCGAACCATCCGCCATTCGCGGCGGTGGAGACGTATGCCTGGGAGTGTCCTGCGGGTAGCGGAAGCGTGGCCTGTGTCCACGTGCAGTCACCGGCCTCGTACGCCCCGGCGGTGCCCGACGCGACCGTGAACATCGGAGCCAAAGCCACTATGGCGGCCAGGAAAGCCTTCTGGATGCGGTTCATGGTTTCCCCTCGTTCAGTCTCACCTGGAGCACGCTCGCGAGGTTCTTCAGGTTGCCTGCCGACAGCCGCACCCAGCGCGATCTCGCTGCCTTTGTCGTACGGCTCAAGCGTCGTGAAGCACGGACGCCTTACGCGCCCGGTGATTCGCCACGTTGACGCGGTTCCCGCAGAGTCCTGGCATACAATAGCGCCGCCGTCCGGGACGCGTCGTGTCGATGAAGACACCTCGGCAAGTCGGCGCGCCACAGGCGCGGAACCGTGCCACGTCGAGGGACTGGACGACGCCGAGTATTCCGACACCGCAGATCAAGGAAAGCGCGTCGGCGACGGTCGCGCCCTGCCGGAGCGAAACGGTCCATCGAGCGCGTCCTGAGGTGGCATCGAGGGAGACCTCACCGATCGACGAGGTGAGCGCGGTAGCGCCGGTGACGAGGCGGTCCCGGGTCGGATGGTCGATCAGATCGCGCACTGTGGCGCGCAGCCGGTGAACGGCGCGCAGGTCACTGGGCCGCGTGTTCACGGGGATCGAGTGCAGCTCAGCGAAGGCGGCAAGAGAGTCCAGGTCGGGCAGCTTGTCTTCGCCGTGCCACACCTCAGGCGCCGTGTTGACCAGATCGGTCGCGACGCCCGCCGCCCGGACGTAATCGTCTAACGCTACTTGCATCCCTTACCGACCTCTCGTACGTTCGCGGTTAACCGACACTTTAACCCTTACTGGGAGGTTCACCGTGGAGATCGACGCGTTGGTGTTCGACATCCTCGGCACGCTCGTCGACGAGCCGGCCGGGATCCGCGCGGCCGTCCGGGAGGCCGCGCCGGATGCCGACGCCGACGAGCTGGTCAGGCTGTGGCAGAGCCACGTCGAGACCGAGCAGCGGCGCATCGTCGCGGGGGAGCGGCCGTACGCCCCGAGTGACGTTCTCGACCGCGAAGCAGCCCAGCTCACCACAAAGACGGACGTGGTGCCGAAGCTGTCGCCGTGGCCCGACTCCGTCGAAGGACTGGCGAAGCTCGCTGAGCATCACACGCTGATCGGACTCTCGAACGCCAGCCGGACGAGCCTCCTCCGGATCAACGCCCACGCCGGCCTCCGGTGGCATCAAGCGCTCTCCGCCGAGGACGCACAGACCTACAAGCCGGACCCGGCGGTCTACGAACTGGCCGTCGACCTGGCCGAAACGAAGCCGGAGCGGCTGCTGATGGTCGCCGCCCACGCGTGGGACCTGAGGGGAGCGCAGAGCGTCGGTCTCCGGACCGCCTACGTCGCCAGGCCCGTCGGTGACCCGCCGACCGAGACGGACCGGTTCGACTTCCATGCCGACGGCCTCGCCGATCTGGCCGCTCAGCTCGCGAAACTCCGGATGTGATCAAAACTGTCGGTGCCTCCCGCTAGGTTCATCCCAGTCCCCACCGAGGCACCCCCGCAAGGAGAAGATGCGTTGTCAGACTGGGAAAGAGCGAGCACGGCCCGGGTGTTGCCACCCGCCCGCCCGCGCAAACTCGCGAAGGTCCCGTTCGTCGAACTGGCCGACGGACGGGTGCAGGGCGTGGTGTCCAGCGGATCGGACATCGGGCGGGTGTACGTCTCGTCGGTCGCGGCGAGTACGTACGAATTCTCCTGTAGTACCAACAACAACCGGCCGTGTGGTGGGGCGCGGGGGATGTTCTGCAACCACATTCTCGCCCTGATCAACGAATCCACCCTTCAATACGGAGCCGAGCGAGTGGCGCGATACCTGCGCGTCGAGGTTCCCGAGCCGACGGCGCAGGCCATTTCGCAGACCATGAGCGCGACACGGCCGTCGCAAGGTGACAGCACCGCCGCGGCTTCGGTGTTCAGCCAATTCCTGCGGCACTTGGCATACCTCGAATTCGAAGTGTCCACGGCTCCGGTGCCGGAGCTTCAGTGGTTCCCGTCGACCAGGGCGGTGGTCTGATGCGCGTCGATCTGCTCACCGATCCCATCGCCGGCCTCGACGAGGCATTGGCGGTCGTCGACGCTTTCGACGATGTGCTCGTCGCCGGGTTGCTTCGTCCTCAGAAAGTCGCCGGTCTGACCGAGCTCGCCGATGCCGTCGCCGGGTCGCCGTTGGCGGCGCGCGTCGCGGAGGCCGCCGAGAAGACCGCGGCCGGTGCGGCAGGGGAGGAACACTTCGTTTCCCTTGCAGCGGCGAGGATCGCGGTGTTCGGCTCCGTGCACGACGCGGTCTTCTCGCGCCTTGTCGAAGCGACTGGCAGGCCGCAGGACGAGGACTCGACCCGGCGAGTTTCCGAGACGGAGTCGCCGAATCTCCTCGCGGCCGCTCGGTCCTGGCTCGCCGACCTGGCCCGAGCGGGCTGGCAGGGTATCGACCACGACCTCATCTCGGGCTCGGCGCAGGTGATCTCGGCGCTGCTCGCCGAACCGAGCCTGCGACGGCTGGCCGTCCTGCTCGACGGTTTCGCGGCCGAGCTCGCGGCGTCGTGCCCTGGTGCGGCGTTGGATCGTGTCCCCGTCCGGCGCTGGGGCGACCTGTGGTCGCGCGCGATGGTTCTGACCTTGCCCGGGGCGGCGCCGGAGGTCGGCACGGTCACCGGCCGCCTGCTGCCGCTCGGCGTCGACCTGCTGGAACACTCGACGGCCGCGCAGGCCCAGGTCCACGCCGTGGTCGAACCCGAAGACGGCACGGCTCCCCGTCTCGTGCGTGCGAACGTGACAGTGCCCAAGCCGGACACGATCATCGGCGCCGGGATCTGGCAGTTGCTGCGCCCGCATCTCTCCCTGCTCACGGCGATCAGCGAGGGCCGCTCCATGGACCTCACCGGCATGCCGGGCACCGCCGAGGGCGACCTGCTCTGGCAGGACGAGTACGCCCGCCTTGGTGAGCCCGCGGACGCGTTCTCGACGGCGCGCGTCGTTCTACCGAAGGCCGTCACGCCGATGGTCGCGCCCTTGGACCGGCATCCGGTGCGGATCGCCGTCCCCGTCTTCCTCGAGGGTTACGACGTCGAGGGCGACGAGGACGAGGTGACGTTCACCTTCGCCGGGAATCGGCTCTTCGTCGAGACGGACCGCATCCCAGCGGCCGGTCCGCTGACGCCGAAGGCCGTCGCGAGTTCCAGCGCGTGCCTCGGCCTGATCCGGTGGGACGGCGGATTCCGCCTCCAGCCGCTCGCCGTCGAGACCACCGTGCGCAAGAAGACCACCGCCGTGCACGCCGGAGCCTGGGCCGGCGGCACCACGGACAAGGCCGGGGTGAAAGCCGAGAAGGCGGCCACCGACGCCGCGGCCGTGCTGCGCGAGCGTGCCGGAAGGCTGTTGCGGAAATGACCGAACCCGAGGACAACCGCCGTCAGGTCCTGTACTGGCGGCTGCTCGCCCGGCTCTTCGACACCGAGGAGCAGGCCGCGCTCGAATCGGCGAGCGTGGCCGTCGTCGAGGACATCGGCTTGCCGTCGGCGCTGCTGGATCCGAACGTCGCGGTCGACTCGGTCGTCCAGCGTCATCCGGAGCTGGCCGCCGAATTCGACGGCCTGATGGTCCCCGAAGCCGGGGACGGCCGGGACAAGGCGGCGGAAGTGCGGCGCGCGGCGCTCGTATCGAAGGTGCTGCTCAACGTCTTTGCTCAGCCGCCGCACACGGTGACCGCCAGCCGACTGTCCTGCTGGCAGTCCGACGCGGGCTGGCTCGAGCGCGCGCTGGGCTGCCGTCCGGGCGAACTGCGCGGCGGTCGTCCCGGTGGCGCCCCGACCGGGCTCGGCGGCACCGGAGGGGGCGGCACACCCGATCTGAGCACCCTGCTCCCGGCGATCGGCCCGGACCTCGGCGACATCGAGGCGGACCTCGTCAAACGGATGCATCTGCGCGAGGTCCTCGCCGATCCCGCGCTCGCGGCGAAGCTGAGCCCGAGTATGTCCCTCATCGAACAGTTGTTGCGGGACAAGGACAATCTGTCCGGCGTGGCGTTGGCCAACGCCAAATCGCTCATCCGGCGTTACGTCGACGAGATCGCGGAGGTCCTGCGGACCCAGGTCGAGAAGGCCTCGACGGGCAAGGTGGATCGGTCGGTCCCGCCGAAGCGCGTGTTCCGCAACCTCGACCTCGATCGCACCATCTGGAAGAACCTCACCAACTGGAGCCCGGAAGAGGAACGGCTCTACGTCGATCGCCTGTACTACAAGCAGACCGCGAAGAAGACCACGCCACAGCGGCTCATCGCGGTCGTCGACCAGTCCGGTTCCATGGTGGACTCGATGGTCAACTGCGCCGTGCTGGCCTCGATCTTCGCCGGATTGCCCAAAGTGGACGTTCACCTGATCGCCTACGACACGCAGGCGCTCGACCTCACCCCGTGGGTCCACGATCCCTTCGAAACGCTGCTGCGCACGAACCTGGGCGGCGGCAACGACGGCATGGTCGCGATGGGGCTGACCCAGCCGAAGATCGCCGAGCCCGCGAACACCGTGGTGGTGTGGATCTCCGACTTCTACGAGACCCGCGTCGAGCAGCTCTTCGAGAGCATGGCCGCGATCCACCGGTCCGGAGCGAAGTTCATCCCGGTCGGTTCGGTCACCAGCGCCGGACGGGGCAGCGTCAATCCCTGGTTCCGCGAGCGCTTCAAGGATCTCGGCACGCCCGTGATCTCCGGCCACATCACCAAACTCGTTCACGAACTGAAGACTTTCCTCACCTCCTGAACTCCCCGAAAGGCAAGACATGTCCGACCTGTTGCGCGCCCCCGCCGAGATCAAGTACGCCGAAGAGCTGGACTGGCTGGAATCCGTCGACGACAACCCCAAACCGTTCGCCTGGCGTCTGTCCCCGAAGATGCTGCGCCTGTTCATCCTGGGTTCCGAGCGTGCCGACGGCCTCGACCGTGAGATCTCGCAGAAATGGTTCGGCGACCGGAGCATCGTGGAGCGGGCTATCGTCACGCTCGCCTCGGACCGCGGGCTCCTGCTGATCGGGGACCCGGGCACCGGCAAGAGCTGGCTCGCCGAGCTGCTGGCCGCCGCGATCTCCCGCAACTCCACCCTCGTCGTGCAGGGGACCGCCGGCACCACCGAGGACCACATCAAGTACTCGTGGAACGTCTCGATGGTCATCGCGAAGGGCCAGTCCCGCGAGTCGATGATCCCGTCGCCGATCATGACGGCGATGGAGGCGGGCTCGATCGGCCGGTTCGAGGAGCTGACCCGGTCCACCAGCGACGTGCAGGACGCGCTGATCTCGATCCTGTCGGAGAAGTACATCTCGGTGCCGGAGCTGGACAGCGACGGCATCGTTTTCGCCAAACCCGGGTTCTCCGTGATCGCCACCGCCAACAGCCGCGACCGCGGCGTCAACGACCTGTCGTCCGCGCTCAAGCGCCGCTTCAACTTCGTCCGCATTCCCGTGGTGACGAACAAGAAGAGCGAGGCGGAGATCGTCCGCTTCCGCACCGAGGAACTGCTGCGCCGCCACCAGATCGAGCTGGACGTGCCGCCGACGCTGCTCGACGTGCTGCTCCGCAGCTTCGGAGACCTTCGCGCCGCGGCGGCGTCGGCGGGCAGCGACGACGAGAAGCTGGAGTCGGCGTTGTCCACGGCCGAGCAGATCGGCGTGCTCGAAGACGCGGTGCTGCACAGCAACTTCTTCGGCGAACGCGAGCTGACCGCCCGCACACTGGCCTCCTCGCTGGTCGGTTCGCTCGCCCGTCGTGAGCCGGAGGATCTGGCGATCCTCAACAAGTACCTGCACGGTGTCGTCGAGCCGCGCAGCAAGGACGAGGGCGGGGACTGGCCGGAGTTCCTCGACGGCGGCCGCGACGCGATCGCCACCCTCTCGTGAGCGGCGCCTTCGAGGCGTTGCGCGGCCAGTTGCAGGAGGCCGCGGCCGCCTTCGCCGACGGGCCCGGCGCACTGGAGGGCATCCTGCTCGGGCTCGTCGACGACGTCGACCGCGCGGTGCGGGAGCCGTTGGAGATCTTCCCGGTCTGCCACCATTCCCCGGCTTCGGCCGTCGCGATGGCACGGCGGTTGCGGGAGAAGCAGCCGAAGGTCGTCTACCTCGAACTGTGCGAGGACATGGCGCCGTTGCTGACCGAGCTGCGCAACTGCCGTCTTCCCGTGGCGGTGCAGGCGTTCGCGACGGAGGTCAAGGGATTCCCCGCGGAGTGGGCACCCTTGTCCGTGGTCGCGCCGATCACCGAGGCTTCGGCGGAATACCAGGCGATCGCGTACGCCCTCGACACCCCGGGCGTCGAGCTCGTCCTCGTCGACCGGTCGGCGGACCATGTCTTCCAATGGAACGAACGTGAGCCTGAGCCGTCCGCCGACCCGGACGCGCCGCCCGTCGAGGAGGAGGCCGCGCTGCACGGTGACGCGGTCGGCGTCGAGATCGGTGACCTGCGGCCGCGGTTCGCTGAACTCGAGGAACACCTGCTGCGGCACGGGCGGGTGCGGCACTGGTCGGAGTGGTGGCACCAGTACGTCGAGCTGCCGCTCGGTGACAGCGACCACGACACCTATCGCCAGGTCATGTTCCTGATCGGCAGCCTGTTCCGCCGTCTCGCGCCGGGGGACACCCGGCACGTGCGGGTGGACGAAGACCGCGAGCGCTACATGTGGACCCGCATGCGCGAGCACCTCGCCGCGTCGGGGGCGGATCCGGCGGAGTGCCTCTACATCTGCGGCGCCTTCCACGCGGCCAGCCGGGTCGCGGAGTTCGGCGTCGAAGGTACGGACGGGTTCGTGATCAGCCCGCGCAGCGAGAGCACCTGGCAGTACGGGCTGATCCCGTCGAGCCACGCCTCGATCGAGGCGCAGTTCGGGCTGGCCGGGGGATCGGTGTCGATCGCGGCGACCGAGTGGGCCAAGAACCTCAAGCGCACCAAGGTGAAGCAGTTCCAGCTGGAAGGGCAGGTGGGCGGGCCGAAGCGGAAGAAGGCCGCGGAGCTGCCCGCGCCGACGCCGGATCCGGTGGCAGTGGACCCATCGGACCAGCTTTCCGGCTTCCTGCAACGGCCTCCGGTACTCGACCGGCTGGACGAGGCGGAGCTGCTGGGCTGGTCGGTCGAGATCGTGCGGGCCGCGCGCCGGAACGGATACCTGGCCTCGACGGCTGACGCCATCGCGGTCTTCGAGACCTCGATCCTGCTGGCGGGCGTGCGTGACCGGGCCAAACCGACACCGTACGACTTCCAGGACGCGGCGGTCACCTGTATCGAGAAGGACGTCGTGCCCGGCAGGCGCGACGTGCGCCGCCTCGTCGAGATCATGATGGGCGGCGACCGGATCGGCCAGGTCGGGTACGACGCGTTGCCACCCTTGGCGCGCGACGTGCACGACAGGCTGGAGCCGCTGGACCTCAAGCTGCAGCAACGAGGTGTGCAGCGGGCGTTGCTCGACATCGCGTCGAGGCCGGAGCTGGAGCCCTGCTCCGATCTGCTGTGGATGCTGCGCTACCTGATGCCGCGCGGTGCGGCGAGGCCGATCATGGGCGAGCGGCGGCTCGGCGAGCGGCCGATCCAGGAATCGTGGGATCTGGCCCTGGGCACCCACCAGCGGGCCCTCATCGAGCTGGGCTACGAGGGGGTCAGCGTCGAGCAGGTGCTGGAGCAACGGCTTCGGCGCGCTGCCTACCATCCGCAGGCCACCGCAGCGAAGGTGCTCGGAGCTGTCGAAGACGCGACGCTCTACCTGCGTAGCGCCCGGCTCGCAGGAGAGCTGGGGACGCGTGCTCTGGAGGTGCTGGCCACCGAACGCACCGTCGACGGCGCTCCGGAAGTGTTGCGGCGGGTGCGGAGGCTGCTCGCGCACTACCGGACCAGCGAGCCGGTGCTGCCTCGGTGGATCGAGGAGTTCGTCAGGACGGGGTACGCGCACTACTGCACCCTGCTCCCGGCGGCCTTCGCCGACGAGGAAGCCGGTGTAGAGCAGGTCGCCGCGATGCTGGGCTTCCTGTTCAGCATGGAGTCGCTCGCCTTGTCGCTGGGGTGCGACCGCACGCAGCTGGAGCTGGCGATCGTCGGATCGCATCCGCAGGAGCCGTCGAAGGTGGCGTTGCTGTGGGCCGCGCAGGTGCAGCTCGGTCGTCTCTCCCGCGCGGAGCTACGGGAGCGGTGCGCCGAGCTGCTGGCGAACCCGATGGTGCTGCCCGCTTATCCGCGCTACCTGAGCGGGTTCGTGCACGCGTTGGAGCCGGCGCCCGGGCTGGCCGACTTCGTCGTCGAGGCGGTGTCGAACGCCTTCGCCGAGCTTCCGGACCGGTTGCTGTTGCCGTGGTTGCCGACGTTGATCACCACCCTGCGGTCCAGGGGCGCCGAGCTGGTGCCGCTGCTCGTGAGGGAAGCCGGCCGCATCTTCCCGGGACGGCTCGCGGCGCTCGATGAATGGGTTCCGCCCTGGAAGGACCAGCCGGAACCCGTCGCGGTGACGAGGAAGGCCAAGGGCGGCGACCTCGCCCTACTGGCGGCGTATCCGGCGGCGTGTGACGCGGTGGCGGGTCTGCTGGGCTGCGACGAGCCGTGGGGGAGCACCGCACCCACCGGTTTGGCGTTGCTCGAGCGGCATCCGGACTCCACAGCCGCGTTGGAGGAGGTGCTCACCGGAGTGTGAACTGAGGGGCTGTCGCCGGGGTTCCCGGCGACAGCCCGATCGGTCAGTCGGCGACCCAGCTTCCGTGGAAGCCCAGCGGTACCGGCCTGGGCAGATGGATACGTGCCAAGGGCTTCGCGGTGAAGTCCTGCGCCGCGAGGATCACGAGGTCCGACGCGTTGCGGTCGGGGTTGTTGACGTAGGCGAGGGCGTAGCCGTCGTCCTCGGCCCTGCCGCGGGAGGAAGGCACGAACACTGCTTCGCTCGCGTCGGCACCCCGGCCGAAACGGTGCACCTCAGAGCGCCCGTTCCGCAGGTCGTGCTTGATCAGCGCGTTGCCGAAGGAGCCGGACGGCTTGTCCAGGTAGACGTCGAACAATTCGCCGGGGGAGGCCGAGTAGCCATATCGGTGCCGTCGCGACACCAGGCTTTCGTTGACCCGCGGGAACTCCTGCGGCCGGTCGTCGAGAACGCGGCGCCGGACCCGCCCCTGCGCGAGATCGATCGTCCAGCGCTCCAGCACCGGCGGGCCCGACGCCGACGGACCACCGAAGCCCTGCTTGCCTGCCACCTCGAACGGAGCGGGCATCGTGGTCAGGTCGACCACCACCGTGGAGCCCTGCTCGTAGGCGTTGAGCGTATGGGAGTAGAACACCGGATCCACCCCGAACCAGCGGACCGGGCCACCGTCGCGTTTCATCACCCCGACCCGGGCCGGGTGATCCGTGTTCCACTGGTAGGGCACGACCTTGCCCGGCTGCGGATCGAAGGTGACCGGTACGTCGAAGACGACCACGTAGTTCTCGGTGAGCCCGAAGTCGTGCATCATCGGGCTGTCGGTGACCGGGATGCGGGTGGTCCGCACCACGCGGCCGGTCCGGTCGACCATGAGATGCCGCACGTGGTCCCAGGTCGGGTGATAGGTCACCGCGTGCAGCTCGTCGGCACGGGCGTCGAACTTGGTGTGCGCGGTGTAGGAGCCCTCCAGTGAACCGCTGAAATCGAACGGCCCCAACGTGTTCAGCTCGCCGTCGAGTTCGTACGGCGGGGCGCCCGACTCCTGGAGGGCGAGGATGCGGCCGTGATGGGCCATCACGTGCGTGTTCGGCGCGAAGTCCTCGGCGGGGACCGGCCACGGGTACCGTTCGCCGAGCTTCGCCGCGACCCCGGACGAACGGACCCAGCGGTTGCGGTACCACTCGGCCTTCCCGTCGCGCAGCCGGACGCCGTGCACCATGCCCTCACCCAGCATCCAGTGGTGCGCGCGCGGATCCTCGAGACCGAGAACGTTCGGCCCGGTGCGCAGGTATCGCCCGCAAAGATCGCTCGGAATGCGGCCGGTGACCGGCAGGCCGAACGCGGTCACCTCCTCCGTGACCGGCGCGAACGCGCCTTCGAGGAACGGGTAGCGCGGTTTCGCCGGAGCTTGCGCGGCGAAAGCGGATCCGCTGCTCCCGAAGCTCGCGGCGGCTCCACCGATGGCGAGCGCGGCCGCGCCGCGGAGCACGTTCCGCCTGGTCGGTTCGGTCATGGTCGATCCCCCGGTTCGTGACTTAACTGTGTATGCCATGAACAGTGTATGCCTTTACCGGTTTTGAGTGCAACAATGCCCCGATGGACGACGTCAAGATCGAGTTGCTGCCGCCGGGTACGGCGCTGGCCTGGGGACATGCCCCGGCGCCCCGGCGCGGGCCGAAACCGGGATACAGCCTCGAGCAGATCGTCGACGCGGCCATCGCGCAGGCCGACGCGGAGGGCTATGCGGCGCTGTCCATGCCTTCGATCGCCAAACGGCTCGGCGTCACCGCGAACGCGCTTTACCGGTATCTGAGCTCCAAAGAGGAACTGCTCGTCCTCGTGGCCGAAGCGGCCTGGGGGCCGCCGCCGGAACCGTCGTCCGGTGATTGGCGTGTCGCGGTCACCGCCTGGGCCCGCGCGCTCCTCGAACGTTGCCGCCGTCATCCGTGGCTGATCGACCTGCCGGTGCGGAGTGCGCCCAGCACGCCGAATCTCCTGGGGTGGCTGGAAAATTTCCTTGAGGGGATGGCGGATTCAGGGCTGAACACCCAGGACGTCACGGGCTGTGCGGTCTTGGTCGACGGATGGGTTCGCAGCACCGCGTCGTTGCTTCGGGACGTGAACGCGAGCCCTCCTGATCAGGTCCGGGCTCTGGGCTCGTTTCTGGGACCGCGCCTCGAAGCGCGGGGCTACCTGCGCGTCGCCGCCGTGATTTCCGGTGAGGCGTACGGCGAAGAAGGCATAGAGGAAGCGGACATCGAGTTCGGTCTCAGCCGCATCCTGGACGGTATCGAGGCGCTCATCGGGCGCAGCTGAACACCCCGTCCAGCCGGTAGTCGACGATCTCCGCCGCGCGCTCGGCCGTGTAGGCGTCGACCATGATCGCCGTGAGGAGGCCGGCGGACATCGTCGCGAGGGAGTCCGCCTCGAGCCGGGGATCGAGGCGCGCGGAAACGTCGCCTTTCTCCTGGGCCGCCCGGAGCAGTTCGGTGATCGCGTGGACCAGGTGAGGCAGAAGCGGTTCCTGGTCGGGATCCTGGCTGCCGCGTGTGACGTCGACGGCGAAATACGCGATCTGGACGGCTGAAAGCATGCGGGCGCGGTCGCCGTCCGGCAGCACCGCGGTCAGGTAGGCGCGCACGATGGTGCGCTCGTCACCGGTCTTCATCGCCTCGCCGATGGTCTTCCCGGCGTGCTCCGCGGTCAGCTCGACGATCCGCTGCCAGGAGAAGCGCAGCATCTCCTCCTTGGTCGGGAAGTAGTACTGGACCAGGTTCATCGAGATGCCCGCCTCCGCGGCCACCGCACGCAGCGTGACCGCCTGCAGGCCTTGGGCGGCGGCGATCCGGAAGAGCGCCTCCGCGATCTCGCGCCTGCGCTCTTGGTGGTCCACACGTTTCGGCACGCGGTCACTCTGCCATGCCGGTGAGGGTTGGCTGGAATGGCCACCCGCTGTTATGGTGCAAGTGCACTATAAAAACTCGAAGGAGGTCCGATGCTGGGGGAGTTCACCGACAAGAAGGCCGAAGAGCGCTTCTTCGCCGTCTACGACGAAATTCTGCGGAAGTGGCCGGTTCCCGCCGTGGAACTGGACATCGAAACGAGATTCGGCCCGACGCGGGTCCGTGGTTGCGGGCCGGTGGACGGCCCGCCGATCGTGCTGCTTTCCGGCGGGATGGGCACGTCGCTGTCCTGGTATCCGCATATCGCCGAACTCGCCGTCCGGCACCGGGTCTACGCCGTCGACTCCCTCGGCGAGCCCGGGCGGTCGATCCAGACCGCATCGGTCGAGTCCACGGAAGACTGCGCGGACTGGCTCACCGAGGTCGTCGAAGGCGTGCTCGCGGAAACAGGCCACGAAAAGGTCTATCTCGCCGGTGTTTCGCGAGGCGGCTGGCTGGCGCTGAACCTCGCGACGCGGTCCACCGCCCGGATCGCGGGTGTCGTCGCCATCGAAGCGGCTGGGTTCGGCGTGATCGGCCGGAGCTTCATCTGGTGGAGCCTGCGCGAGATCTTCCGCTGGTTCCTGCCCAGGTGGCTCCTGCGGTTGGTGGCGTCGGGTGATCCGGACGTGCGGCACACCGTGCGGCCGCTGCTCTTCGCCGCGCTCAAGTACAAGCAGCAGCTCCCTGAGATGCACCTGTTCAGTGACGACGAGCTGGCGGCGATCGACGTGCCCACCCGGATCGTCGTCGGCGAACGCAGCGTCATCCACGACGCTCGCGCGGTGGCGGCCCGGCTCGCATCACTGAACCCGCATATCGAGGTCGAGGTCGTGCCCAAGACCACTCATGGGTTGTCGCTGGAGAAGCCCGACCTGGTCACCGCCCGGATTCTCGAGGCCGCGCGTCACGCCGCGGCCACCTGATCCGGCCACGACGGGGAACGGCCCAGCAGGGCGACGATCGTGTCCAGATCGGACTGTCCCGTCGCCTCGACGGCCGGTGCGAACGCCGCGCCCGGCGTGGTCCGGCTCTTCCCGTTCGGGATCGCCTCGGCGAACCGCAGCCCGGCGTCGAGGACCTCTCGCTGGAACGTGATCGGCAGGCCGAGGGTCTTGGCCACGTCCCACGAATGCACCAGGTAGTCCACGAAATGGAAGCCGAGGGCCTGCTTCGCGGTGAAGGTGACTTCGGTGGAGAACTCGGGAAGGGCGAATTTCCGCTCGGCGAGATCGTGGGGGACGAAGGCGTTCAGTACGCGGTTCACCGACGCGCGGTAGGTGCCGACGGGGTCGTCGCCCAGCGGGAGCAGCCGCCAATGGTCGAGGTGGCTCTCGCCTTCGGCCGCGGCGGCGAAGCCGTGGTGCTGGGTGGCCATATGCGCCAGCAGACCGTGCAGGGTCCAGGCGCTGCACGGGGTCGGTTTGGCCAGGTCCGCCGGGGTGATCTTGGTGACGAGGTCAAGGCTGGCCCGGGTCACGACGGCGTCGAGCATGCGTAGTTCATCGATAGGCATGCGCCTATCATCTACGCATGCATACGAGTTAGTCAACCGGTTCCCGGACCTCGGTCGGTATGGTCTGCGCATGGCGGAGCAGGGGAGGCCGGATCTCGCGGCGATGCTCGGCGGGCTGATGCGACGGCTGATGAACGCCGAGACGCCGGTGCTGGCCGAGCACGGGTTGACCATGTGGGGCTACGTGGTGCTGAGCGCCCTCGACGACGGGCCCGTCCGCACACAGGCCGCGCTCGCCAAGGCGATCGGCGCGGACAAGACCCGGATCATCGGCACCCTCGACACCCTCCAGGAGGACGGGCTGATCACTCGCGAGCCGGATCCGAAGGACCGCCGGGTCCGGCTACTGGGGATCACCGAGGCGGGCCGCGCGTCGCGGCGATCGGCCCAAGCCCGGATTCAGGAGCAGGAGGAACGGTTGCTAGGCCAGCTGCCGGCTGCCGACCGCAAGACGTTCCTCAAGGCCGCGCGCGTGCTTTCCGAAGCGCGGTGGCCGTGAGTCAGCCCAGCTCCTCCACGACCATGCCCGCCGGATAGTCCGACGGCGACCGGCGCCACCACGCGCTGAAAGCCTGCGCCAGCCGTCGTGGCACTTCGACCTGCGCCCCGCCACCGTGGAACTCGATCGTCACCAGCAAGGCCTCGATGTCCCAAGGGATCCGCCGGGCCAGTTTCGCGTAATCGGCGCTGGCGGAGACGAACGTGACCGCTTTCGTCGCGCCGATCCGGCGCGCTTCCCCCAGAACGGCGTCTTCGAGTACTCCCGGCGGCCAGTCGCTGAGCCGCAGCTTCCGGTCGTAGTAGGAGATCGGCTCGTCGGCGCGCAGGATCCCGTAGCCGCCGCTGAGGATCAGCGTCCGCCCGTTCTCGGCTGCCTCGCCCAGCGCGCTGCCGACGTTCCGGTAGAAGTTCCCGCTGTAGCGCAGCCACGCGGGCCGCAGACCGCCGCTTTCGACCTTGGACCTTGCCAAGATCTCGGCTCGTGCGCGAAGCATCGGTTCCGACCAGGCCGTCGCGGTTTCCCCGGCCTGTCCGCCTCGGTTCTTGGCCTTGGAAGGGCCGAGAACGGTCAGTGCCTCGCGCGGATCGATCGCGTCGAGAACGTCGGCTGCCTCCATCGAAGGGATCCTATCGGCGACTCGCTGACCGGCCGCTGATCGGTGCCGGGCATGCTGGAGGGACCAGAGGCGCGGAGAGGGGGAACATGTCGCCACTCGTCGTGCACGGCCTGTGGTCCCGTGGCCGCGGGATCGTGCTGTGGGGTGAGCACGGCGATCGCCCGGCGACGACGTCGATGCGGCCGTCGACCGCGGCCCGGCCGCATCCGTTCGCCGCCTCGGTCGCGGATCTGACCGCCCTGCATCCCGGCAAGCCGGCGACGGCCGTGCTGCTGTTGCCCTCGCGGCGCGGCGGCCCGATCGCCTCACCCGAACTGGGTACCCGCGGCCGCCCGCAGCCGGAACCGACGCTGGAACCCTGGTCGGTGCCGGCGCTCTTGATCGACCCATCGGAGCTGGAGGACCTGGCCGAGACGGTCGGTTACGGCACGTCGGTCCGTCATCTCCGTGCCGTCGTCCGGCTGGCGGACGACCTGGTCCGCCGCGGCCGGGTGCTGCCGACGCTCGTGCGGAACGAGATCGTGGCGCGGGCGCGCTGGCGGCCGGTGGCCCGGGGCGGTGACGCGGTCGCGGTCCGCGCGCTGATCGCGGCCACCCCTCCCGTCGGCCGGGCCGAACATCCCGGACCGGATCCGGCGGCGCTCGTCACCGACGCGCTGCACACCCTGGTCGACGCGGCGGTTCGCGACCGGCTCGCGGCCGCCGGGCATGCCACGGAAAGCGATGGGCGCGAAGGCCCGTTCGGGTCATGGCTCCACGCGCTGAAGAGTGCCGACGACCGGGTCGGCCAGTCGCCGGGGCGCATGGGGATCGTCGCCGAGGGCATCGCCGCCTGGGACGCGCTCGGCGACACGGACCTCACCGAGGGCACCGTCTGCGTCCGGCTCGACGAGGTTCCGACGCTGCACGGCCCTGCCGACGATCCGGACGACCAGACCGGCGACGGGACCAAGTGGCAGCTGCGATTCCTCCTGCGCTCCGCGGCCGACCCCAGTCTCCTGCTCCCCGCCGAGGACGTCTGGTCCGGCAAGGCCGGCGCGAAGTTCACCGACCCCGAAGGTCTCTTCACCGCCGAGCTGGAGCGCGCCGCCGGGGTGCTGCCGCTGCTCGGGCCCGCGGTCGAGGCCGAGAAGCCGGGCGTTTACGACCTCACCGTCGCCGAAACCGTGGAGTTCCTCGACGGCGGCGCGGAACAGCTGGTCGCGGCCGGCTTCGACGTCCAGCTCCCGGCGAGCTGGGGTGGCAGGCGGAAGCTCGCGCTCAAGCTGTCCGTCCGCGGCGCGCCGGTCGACCAGGCCGCCGTGCACCGGCTCGGGCGGCATCAGCTCGCCTCGTACCGCTGGGCGCTAGCCGTCGGGGAGGACGCGCTGACCGACGAGGAACTCGCCGGGCTCGCCGCCGCGAAGTCGTCGTTGGTGCGGCTGCGCGGCCGGTGGGTGAGCGTGGATCCCGAACTGTTGCGCGCGGGCCTCGAGTACCTCCGCCGCGATCCGGACCGCGAGAAGCCGCCGCTGCCCACCCCGGCGGACCTCCTCGCCCTGCTCCATGGCGGTTTCGAAGCGCCGCTGCCGGTCACCGAAGTCACCACCGACGGCTGGATCGACGATTTCCTCGCCGGGCGGGTTCAGCGCACCATCGAACCGGTCGAGCCGCCGCCGACCTTCGTGGCGACGCTGCGGCCCTATCAGAGCCGCGGTGTCGCCTGGCTTTCGTTCATGACGTCGATCGGGCTCGGGGCCTGCCTCGCCGACGACATGGGGCTGGGCAAGACCGTCCAGTTGCTCGCGCTCGAAGCGATGGAGAGGGCGCAGGACGACAGGCGGCCGACACTGCTGGTCTGCCCGATGTCGCTGCTCGGGACGTGGCAACGGGAAGCCGCCAAATTCGCCCCGGAGTTGCGCGTCCACCTCCATCACGGCGCCGACCGCGGCCGCGTGCGGACCGAAGGCGTGGATCTCGTCGTCACCACCTACTCGACCGCCGCCCGCGACGCCGACGAACTCGCGGGCATCCGCTGGCACCGGCTCGCGCTCGACGAGGCGCAAGCGGTCAAGAACCAGAACACCGGACCCGCGCAGGCCTTGCGCCGGATCCCCGCCGGGCACCGGGTCGCCCTGACCGGGACGCCGGTGGAGAACCGGCTCGCCGACCTGTGGTCGCTTTCGGATCTGCTCAACCCGGGCGTCCTCGGTGGCAGGCAAGAGTTCCGAGAGCGGTTCGAGGTGCCGATCGAGCGACGGGGCGACCTCGCGGCCGCCACCGAGCTGCGCCGCCTGACCCGGCCGTTCTTGTTGCGGCGCCTCAAAACCGACCCCACCGTCCTCGCGGATCTGCCCGAGAAGATCGAGATCCTGCAGGAATACCGCCTCACCCGCGAACAGGTGACGTTGTACCGCGCGACCGTGGACGAGATGATGACGAAGATCGCCGACAGCGCCGGGGTCAAACGGCGCGGCAACATCCTCGCCGCGATCACCAAGCTCAAGCAGATCTGCAACCATCCCGCGCATCTGCTGCACGACGGTTCGCCGATCGGGCACCGCTCCGGCAAGGTCAACCGGCTCGAAGAACTCCTGGCGGAGATCCTGGACTCGGGCGACCGCGCGCTGTGCTTCACCCAGTTCGCCGAGTTCGGACACCTGCTCGTCCCGCATCTCTCGCACCGGCTGAACGTGAAGATCGCCTTCCTGCACGGCGGGCTGTCCCAGCGGCGGCGCGATTCGATCGTCGAGCACTTCCAGTCGGGCGAGGGTCCGTCGATCCTGCTCGCGTCGCTGAAGACCGGGGGAGCGGGACTGACCCTCACCGCCGCCACCCACGTCCTGCATCTCGACCGGTGGTGGAATCCGGCGGTCGAGGAGCAGGCCACCGACCGCGCCTTCCGCATCGGCCAGCGGCGCAGTGTCCAGGTGCGGAAATTCGTCTGCCCCGGAACCATCGAGGAACGGATCGACGACGTCATCACCAAGAAGGAGGCGCTGGCCGATCTCGTCGTCACCGACGGGGAGGACTGGCTCACCGAGCTGTCCACCGATTCGCTGCGCGAGGTCTTCACGCTCGGCCGGGAGGCGGCCGATGACTGACGGATTCCGCCGGGCGCTCGACGAGCTGGGCGTCCACAAAGGACTGGTGCCGCCCTGCACGGTCGACACGCTCACGCTGGGGCCGGGGGCCGCCGTCGCCAGGGTGCGGGTGACCAGGCAACGGTTCTACGAGGTCCGTATCGGCCTGCCGGCGTTCGGCAAACAGGTGTGGACGGCGGTCGTCGCCGCCGTCGTCGCGGACGAGCCCACGAGGACCGCCCTGCTCGACGGACGGGTGCCGGACGGCATCGATCGCTTCTTCGCCGCCGAGCAGGTGCCGCTGTTCCCCGAGGCGGCGTGGGAACTGTCGCTGGACTGCACGTGTCCCGGCACCCGTGTCCCGTGCGATCACCTCGTCGCGGGCCTGATCGCCCTCGAAGCGGACGCGGACCCGTTCGCGATCTTCACGCTTCGAGGGCGCGATCGCGCGACACTGCTCGAAGAGATCGGACGGCAGGCGGGCGCGCGCGTGACGGGCCCGGCCGCGGATGACGGGACACCCGGGCTCGACGAGGTGATGGACGACTTCTTCGGCTGGGGCCCGGCCGGGGACGTCACGAACCGGCGGCGGCCGCCCGCCGGGGATCCCCTGGGACTGCTCGACGAGGTCCCGCCGCTCAAGGCCACAGTGGACGGAACCTCGGTCACCGCCCTGCTGCGGCCGCTCTACCGGGCGATCACCGGTCAGGAGAAGTAGGCGTCGACGATCCTGTCGTCCACTTCGGACAGAGTGGCGGGGGACCACTTCGGAGCGCGGTCCTTGTCGATGATCTGCGCTCGGATGCCTTCGGCGAATTCGGCGGTTGAGAGAGCGTGGGCCGAGATCCGGTATTCCTGTGCCAGCACGGTTTCCAGATCGGGCATCGCCGCCGCCGACCGGAGCGCCCGCAGGGTCACCTTCAGTGCGGTCGGTGACTTCGCCTCGATCTCCTTGGCGGCGGTGGCCGCCGCGTCACCCGCGGCGTGGAGCCGGGCCAGGATCTCTTCGACGGTGCCCGCCGCGTAGCAGTGGTCGATCCAGGCGGCGTCCCCGGCCAGCGCGCTCGGCGGCGCCGGTTCGGCGATCGACTTCAGCGCGTCTTCCGTGGGACGCGACGTGAGCGCGTCGAGCAGGTCCGGGATCCGTTCGCTGGGCACGAAGTGGTCGGCGAGTCCACAGTGGATCGCGTCTGGCCCGGAGACCGCCCCGGCGGTGAGCGCGATATGCGTCCCGAGTTCGCCGGGAGTCCGTGACAACAGATACGTGCCGCCGACGTCCGGGACGAAACCGATACCGGTCTCGGGCATGCCGACGCGGGAGCGTTCGGTGACGATCCGGTGGCTGCCGTGCGCGGAGACGCCGACTCCGCCGCCCATCACCAGCCCGTCCATGAGGGCGAGATACGGCTTGGGGTAGCGCGAGATCAGGAGGTTGAGGCGGTATTCGTCGGCCCAGAACCGCAACGACGCGGTGCCGCCGGCGCGCGCGTCCTCGTAGATGGCGCGGATGTCACCGCCGGCGCAGAGCCCGCGATCGCCCGCGCCGTCGATCAGCACGGCACGGACACCCGGGTCGGCACGCCACGTTTCGAGGTGGTCGAGCATGGCGAGGACCATGCCGTGGTTCAGCGAGTTCAGCGCACGCGGCCGGTTCAGCGTGATCCGGCCGATTCCGCTCTCGACGAGGAACTGGACGTCATTCACCAAGCCACCCTAAAAGTAGGAAGTCCTACTATGTGGCGGTTGTGGCGTACGCCTCAGCCGAATTCGACGGCGCGAGCGGCGGGTCCGGGAAGTACCTCGTCAGCATGACCGTCTCCCACGCGATGGTGAAGTAGAGGATGCCGGTGGCCGCCCAGCCGGTGAGTGGTTCTCCCGGCCAAAGCAGCACGGAGGCCAGCGCGGTCAGTGATGCGGCGACGAGGGCGGGGAAGAGCACGGTGAGCCCGACGAAGGTGAGACGTCGCCCGCGCCCGCTCCGGATTCCGACGGCGGTAACGCCCCACAACGAGACGAGAACGCTCAGCGCGCTCAACCCGCCGACGTAGGCGGCACGCTCCCAGGGATCGAATTCCCAAGGCAGTGCGGTTCTTCGCAGGAGTAGGCCCAGGCCGAGCAGGTAGAGCAACGCGCCCACCGCGAACGCGACCACCCGGCGGAACGGGGTCGCTCCGCCTTTGTCGGGGAGGTAGTGCCAGCAGAAGTACCCGCCCGCGAAGCCGATCCCGATCGCCAGGAAAAGGTGACCCGGCGGGCTGAACCACTCGTTCGTGCCGACCGACACCGCGCCCCACGCGAGTAACGCGGCGACGACACTCCACAAGGGAGCGAGGAAGCCGATCAGCAGAGGCGGCACGACCATGGGCTTGGTCACCGCGAACAGCGTCCGTCCCAGTTTGGCGCCCTTGCTCGTTCCCGCCGGTTGGATCGCCCGCCAGGTGACCAGGCCGAGGCGTAGGCCCGCTCTTCGGAGGTGGGGGCGTTTGAAGAGCACGCGCACCGTTTCGGCGCCGACCTTCCCGAGAACCTGGGCCTTGTCCGAGAGCCGGGCGACAGAGGTGCCGGTCGCTTCCTTGAGCTGCGTGCCGGTAGGCGGGATGTCGCCGTTGTGCCGCAATTCGGCGAGGCCGGTGAGCAGCGGGATCTCCTGTTGCAGGATGTTCCAGTGCAGCCAGGTGGTGAGCAGGATCGGGAGCTTGTGCCGGACGTTCGCCGGGGTCACGCCGAGTGCTTCCCAGGGGCCGATGAGCCCCGCCAGTTCGGGACGCGCGTCGAGGTCGTCCGAAGTCTTGCCGAACACGTGGACATACTGCTCGGCGTAGAGATCCCGGAGCCACTCGACGAGTTCGGTGTCCTTCCTCGCCTGGAGACGCTCGCTCCTGGCGACGACGTCGACCAGTGAACAGGCCGCGTCGAGGCGGCCCCAGGTCCAGTCGTTGAGCCGCCAGCGCGAGGACAGGAAACTGGCGAAGTTCATCAACTGGTTCCCGCTAAGCTTGCGCTCGACCCGCTGGATGTCGTCGACCGGTGGCTCGGCCAGCAGGATCGGCTCCAGGGGGCTTTTGGCGACCGCGGACATGGCGTGCACGCGGATCCGGCTCGGCTCGGAGAGCGGATCGGGGCGGAGGGGACCGATCAGGAGTTCGGCCACGGCGAAGACGTCGAGCGTCGACTTCAGGTCGATGCGTGCCGCCTCGTAGAGCGCGGTGAACCCCGGTGCCTTCGCGCGTTTCCCCAGCGCGGAGACGAGTTCCCTGGCCAGCTTTCCGACCCGGCGCCAGATCGGGATGAGGAACGGCTCCGGGAAGTCCGGCGCGACGGGGAGTAGATCCGCGTGGACGGCGTGTTCGGCGACGTCGGCGATGGCGCAGCACCAGTTCTCTCCGGACCGGAGTCCGCCGGCGGTCTCGATGAAGCAGGCGAGACGACGGCAGGCGGCCATGACCCAGGGAAGGACCTCGAAATCCGGTGAGCCACCGCGGAGGAGCAGCCGATCGCGGCAGGCAAGGAGGACTTCGCAGGCGAAGCGGGTCTCGTACAGCTTGTCGCGGATCGAACTGAGCGCCGCCTTCTGCTTCTTGTTCAGGCTTTGCCCGGCTTCGATGGCCTGGACCCAGTCCAGGACCAGTGCGACGGCGCGCGGGTGCCAGCAGGGAACGGAACCACGAAACGGTGAGCTTCTTCGCTCCGGGCACACAGACGAGATCGGGAACGGCGGGGCCCCGCAGGAGTTCGAGGATCGGAGCCGCGGCCTGCCCGGAGGTGAACGTGCGGCTGTCGGGGATCGGAAGCGGATCGGGACCGGTCAACGAGATCGGGTCGTCGACCAGTCTCGCCAGCCGGTCGGCCTCCACGGAGGCCACGGCCTCGGCATAGCGCGGCATCAGTTTCCGGCGTGCCTTCGGGCCGGGGAGATTCCGCAGGCCGGGGTCTCCGGGAAGGCCGCCGGCGGTGCCGTGCAGCCGTTGCGCGGACGTCCAGGCGTCGCTGAGCTCGGCCGCGTCGTCCAATAGGGACTCGCTGTTCATCTTGGTGCGGATCAAGGCCTTGACCACCCGTGCCAGCCGGGCGAGCGAGCCCTGTTCCTTGCTGTTGGCGGGGAGTTTGGCCGGCGTCGGCGGCACCGGCTGCAGATAGAGCAACCAGCGGTCGACGGGTGCCTGAGCGGGCGCGCCGGCGACCGCGCGGATGGCCCAGGAGAGCGGGATGTTGTCGAGGACACCGCCGTCCATCAACTGCGCCTGGGTCCCGCCCACATCCGGGACGCCGGTCTCGCTGCACGTGCCGACGGCGTCGAGCCACGGTTTGTCGTCGACGATCTCGGGACCGGTCACCGTCAACCTCGCCGGCTCGAAAGCCCCGGGGAAGGACGACGTCGTCCGCGCGGCGTAGGCGAGCCGGTCGAGATGCGCCGTCGAACCGGCGGGGAAATCGCTGAAGATCGGGTGGGCGACCCCGCATTCGGTCCGGTAATGGCGAAAGGCGAGATGAGCCTGAGACCAGCTCGCGAGCAGGGCCTGTCCGACGGAAGGGCGCAGGTATTCATTGCGCGGGAACAGTCTCGTGGCGGTGAGGATGAGGCGGACGAGTCGAGGGGAGGCATCGGTGCGCAAGGGATTGCACGACGAGGTGTCGAGCAATTGTTTCACCTGTTCCGCGAGCTTCGCGTAGAAGCCGCCGTCGCCGTCGAGCAGAGAAGGCGGGATTCCGTGCCCGGGGTGCCGGGTGAGCAACTCGAGATCGCCCAATTTGAGCCAGATGTCCCGGATTCCGTCGTCGAAACGCATTCCGTAGACGAGATGACTGGCGAGCAGCGCGCCGTTGAGCCCGCCCGCGCTGGTCCCGGCGATGACGTCGACATCGACGTGCTCGTATCCGGCGACGGTGAGGATCTTCCGGTAAATGGCGCGTTGGGTGATATCCCGTGCCGTCACCGCTTCCGGCGAATCCTGGGAACCGTCGGCGGAACGGAGCGCGGTGATTTCGCGGCACGCGCCACCCATCCACACGGCGAGGCTGACACCACCACGCATGCAGAGCGCAAGGCGGAGATCATGCGGACGTGCGGAAGAATTCATGACGGTCATCGCTGCCTCCCTGTGAAGAGGTCGGCGATTCCGGAACAGGGGTTACTGGAATGCGTAAACGATGAGTGGTCGTGACGCAGTCGAGGCTGATCCGCTTTGCCATTGC
This sequence comes from Amycolatopsis japonica, assembly GCF_000732925.1. Classification (NCBI taxonomy): domain Bacteria; kingdom Bacillati; phylum Actinomycetota; class Actinomycetes; order Pseudonocardiales; family Pseudonocardiaceae; genus Amycolatopsis; species Amycolatopsis japonica. The sequence goes on along the minus strand of NZ_CP008953.1, from coordinate 4,656,193 downwards.
GAATATCTGCCAGCGAACGAGGGCCCCGGTCTGGTAGTCATCGGTCATGAGCGATGAGCCCACCGCGGCGGAATTGGCGGACGAACTCCTCGACGTCCTCGCGACCGAGCTTCCCTTGATGGCGACGTTCGACAACGTCCCCGGGCACGACCACGAATTGCGGGACGTTTCGAAGGCGGGGGACGATCGGCTGCGGGAGCGGGCCGTCCGGATCGCCGGGCTCGCCGCCCGGTCCACCGATCCGGATCGGATCACCCTCGGAGTCATCGCCCATCACACGGAATCGCTCCTGACCAGGCTGGATTCGCGGCTGACGGAATTCGTCCTCGCCGATCCGATGGCGGCCGAGGGGATCGGGGTGCTGGCGTGGCTTCCGCAGCTGGAGCCGTCGGGGGAGCAGGCGGAGGAGGACTATCTGGCCAGGCTGGCGGTGTTCCCGGAGTTCTTCGCGGCACTGGCCGAACGCCATCGTGCCGGGATCGCGGCCGGCCGGACCCCGGTGGAACGCGCGGTACGCAACGCCGTCGACTACCTCGACCGGGTCCTGGCCGCCGAACGCCACCCGTTGCTCGTCCCGCCGCTGACCGGCGACCGCGTCGCGCGACGGGAGCGGCTGTTCGCCGAGCGGGTGCGGCCGGCGCTCGTCGCCTACCGCGAGATGCTCGCCCGGGAGATCGCCGGACACGGCCGCCCCGACGACCGGCCGGGTCTCTGCTGGCTGGATGGCGGCAAGGAGAGCTACGCCGGCCTGGTCAAGACGCACACCACCACCGGGATCTCACCGGAGGAACTGCACGAGACCGGTCTCGAACTCGGCCGGGCGCTGGACGAGGAGTACCGGCGGCTCGGCGCGGCCGTCTTCGGCGAGGACGATCCCGTCGCGGTCCGGCGGCGGATGCGCACCGATCCGTCGCTGCGCTGGCGGGACGCGGACGAGATGATCACGACCGCGACGGAAGCGGTCGTGCGGGCCGCGGCCGCCGCGCCCGGCTGGTTCCGGCGGATTCCGTCGGCGGAATGCGTCGTGCGTGCCGTGCCGGAAGCCGACGGGCCCTCCGCCGCGCAGGCGTACTACATGCCGCCGTCGGCGGACGGCAGCCGTCCCGGCGTCTACTCCACCAACACCTACCGGGTGACCGAACGGTTCCGGTTCATCGCCGAGTCGGTCGCCTTCCACGAAGCCGTTCCAGGGCACCATTTCCAGGCCGGTGTGTCCTACGAACTCGAGGAAGTGCCTCGGCTGCGCAGGCTCGTCCCGCTCTCGGCGTTCGACGAGGGCTGGGCGCTCTACACCGAACGGCTCGCCGACGAGATGGGGCTGTACTCCGACGACGTGATGCGGCTCGGCATGGTGGCCGAGGATTCCTTGCGCGCCGCGCGGCTCGTCGTCGACACCGGACTGCACGCGCTGGGCTGGAGCAGGCAGCGATGCGTGGATTACCTCGGCGAACACTGCGTGCTCAGCGATGTCGAGGTGCAATCGGAGACCGACCGCTATATCGAATGGCCCGGTCAGGCGCTGTCGTACATGACGGGCAGGCTGGAGATCCAGCGGATGCGCGCCTTCGCCGAGGAACAACTTGGCGAGACGTTCGACATCCGCGACTTCCACGACGTCGTCCTGAAGAACGGGCAAGTGCCGTTGCCCGTGCTCGGCGACATCGTGCGGGGATGGGTGACGGACACGCGGCGCCGGGAGTGACCCGGCGCCGCGTGCTCGGGCTCAGTCGCGCTTCGCGAGCGTCGCGACCTCGGCGTCGGACAGCGGCCGGTCGTAGAGCCGGACGTCGTCCACCGCGCCACGCAGGAAGTCGACCTGCTGACCGCCGTACTGGCCGCGGCCGATCACCGTGTGACCGGTGCTCGGGGCGGCCGAGCAGGCGTTCTGCGAGGCGACCTTCGCGCCGTCGACGTACAGCGACAACGTGCCCGCCTTGGCGTCTCGAACGCCGGTCAGGTGGTACCAGCGGCCGACTTCCGGCTTCTCCGGCGACAGGGCGCGGAGGCCGACGAAGCTCATCGCCCACCGCTGGTCCTGCCCGGAGTACTGCAGGAAGAAGGCGCTGTCGCGGCCGGTGTCCTGGCTGACGACGGTCTGGAACGCGCCGCTCGCCTCATCCAGCTTCGCCCACGCCGAAACCGAGTAGCTGCCCGCCGTGTTGACGAGGTTCGCCCCGGTGTCGGCCTGCCCGTTGCCGGCGAAGGCCAGCGCGCCGCCTTCGACGCCGCCCGCCCACTGCGCGTTGGTCAGCGTGGCGTGCGCGGTGCCGACGGAGTCCTTGGCGCTGGAACCGGTGCCCTCGTCGAACTTGTAGGCGTGCACGCCGTCGATCCCCGGAGTGCCGGGGCCGGGGTCGGGTGCGCCCGAACCGCTGCCGTCGGCGTTGCGGATGATCGCCTGGTTGACCGCGCGCACCTGCGCGAAGTCCATCTTCTTCACCTGCCTGTCGTAGGTGAAGAAGCCGTTGACCTCGTGCTCGACGTCGGTGATCTGCGTGTAGATCGAGCCGCTGATACCGCAGCTCTGCGCGGACGCGAGCACGTCGCGCTGGTTCTGGACGTAGCGGCTGTTCAGGGTCGCCTGGTCCTTCACCATTTCGTAGGCGTGGCCTTCGCCGAACCACATGTGGTCCTGGACTTCGAGGCCGTAGCCGCCGTGCTCGCCGTCGATCGAGATCCGCTTGGCGTCGGGCATCGGCTTCGCGGGGCCAGGGTAGGAATGCCAGTCGAGGACGTCGCCCTTGCCCGAGTCGCCGAGCGAATCGCAGCAGTTGACCCCGCTGTGCGCGTTGACCAGCCGCGTCGGGTCCTGGGCCTTGACGCTCTCGGCGACCTGCCCGGTCTCCTCGCGCGACCACTCCGCCCAGCCCTCGTTGAACGGCACGTAGCCGACGATCGAGGTCCAGTTCTTCTTCTGGTCGACCAGTTCCTTCAGCTCTGCCTTGAACTGCCGTTGAGCGTCGACGGGCGGGCGGCCACCGGTGCGCATCGACGGCATGTCCTGCCAGACGAGCAGACCGAGCTTGTCGGCGTGGTGGTACCAGCGGTCGGGTTCGGTCTTGATGTGCTTGCGGACCGTGTTGAAGCCGAGGACCTTGTGCTGTTCTAGGTCGAAGCGCAGCGCCTGGTCGGTCGGCGCGGTGTAGATGCCGTCCGGCCAGTAACCCTGGTCCAAAGTGGACTGGAGGAAGAGGATCTTGCCGTTGAGGGTGAACCGGAGTTTGCCGTCGGCGCCCTTCGCGGTGCCGAATTCACGCATGCCGAAGTAGGACGACACCTTGTCCACGGTGCGGCGGCCGTCCTTCAACTCGACGTCGAGGTCGTAGAGGAACGGCGAATCCGGCGACCAGAGTTTCGCCTGGGGCACCGGCAGCGAGATCGTGCCTGCCGCGGACGCCTTGCTGCGGCTGACCACCTTCCGGCCGTCGCGGACCACGGCCTCGACGGTCAGCCCGGAGTTCCCGCCGGTGTCGACGGTGAGCTTGAGCGTGGAGGATTTGAGATCGGGGACCATGCCGAGCGTGCCGACGTGCTTGGCCGCGACCGGTTCCATCCACACCGTCTGCCAGATTCCCGACGCGCCTTCGTAGAAGATCCCGCGGTCGGGGACCCGGCGCTGTTTGCCGACGGGCTGCCAGGTGGCGTCGGTACGATCCTCGACGCCGACGATGATCTCCTGCTCTCCCTGGGGTTTCAGCGCCGAGGTGACGTCCGCGGAGAACGCGCCGTAACCGCCCTGGTGCGCGGCGACCTCCTTGCCGTTGACGTAGACCTTCGCCTTGTAATCGACCGCGCCGAAGTTGATCCGGAGGGTGTTGTCCTTGCCGACGTTCCAGTTCCGGGGCACGGTGAACGTGCGCCGGTACCACATGAAGTCCTCGTGCCGCTGGATCCCGGACAGCGCCGATTCGGTGGGGTAGGGGACCAGGATCTTCTCGGCGAGCTTCTCGCCGAAGGGCGGGACCTCGCCGGGTGCGGCGCCGGCGAACTCCCAGACCCCGTTGAGGTTCTGCCAGTTCTCGCGCACCAGTTGCGGCCGCGGGTACTCGGGCAACGCGTTGGTGGGCGAAACCTGGTTCGTCCACGGGGTGGTCAGGCGTGGCTTGCCCATCTTCCAGCCGCTCTCCGCGGCCGTCGCGGCCCCCGGCGTCGACGCCAGGGCAGTGAGGGCGACCACCGCGGCGGTCAGGGATTTCCGGAAGCGTCTCGGCCTCCGGGGGCGTTGTGGTGACAACGTTGGCAACATCTGCTCGACACCCTTCTCCGGGGGCGGCCGCCTCGGCGGAGGTGCGCCTCCCACTGGACCTGTGCAGGCGTGAAACCACGACCCCGTGGCCGGTGGGAACCGGTGTGAGCCGGGCCACGGCTGGCCGTCAGGATGTTTTTACATCGTTGATACAACGTTGTAAAGCGTCGAAGGCGTCGAATCGGTCGTGGGCGGGAGAGCTGTCCGGTGTGTCAGGGGCGGCGGGCTCCAGGTTCGGTCCGTGAAGGCCTCCTTGAGGGACCCTGGGTCCCTCAAGGAGGCCTTCACGGACCCTCGTCGTTGATCCAGGCGAACGGGCGACCTTGGGCGTGGTCCAGGAAGGGGCCCAGACGAGTTCGCCGGGAAGGGCTCACAACCGCGATCCAAGGGAGTGTCTTGGGAGCGGCCGTCACGAAGACGCACGTTAGCGGTCTTCGCAGTCCACCCACTCGAAATACCCGGTCCCCGAAACCGCCCGGCTCCTGAACGCGCCCTCGAACGAGTACGCGCCCACGTAACCGCGCCCATGCCCGTAGCGCAGCGGCGTGTCCACGGTCCCGTCGAGCACGGCGACCTCCTCGTCGCCGTCCCGCACGGTCCAGCGGAATGCTCGCGGAACACGCATCGCGCGTCCCTGCGGGTCGATCTCGGGCTCCTCGCGGGGAGTCACTTCGACCGAGACGTCCTGGAACACCGTCGCCGAACCGCCCAGAGTGCGCAGGTGCGCCAGCCGGCAGGCGGTCGCGCCCGCCGCGCGGACGTCGGTGAGCAGCAGCTGGGTGCGCTCGTCGAGGTTGATCACGTGGTAGGTGAAGAAATCGACCGGCAGCTTCCAGCGTGGCGACACCGGGTTGCGGAAGAGTGCTTGCGGCGTAACGCATCGCGCGTATTCGACGGTGCAGAGACCATCGACTTCGACACGTCCGGCTCCGTCGGTGACGGTCCCGCGATAGGTCGCCAGCAGGCTGAGATGGTCGTAGATCGGCGTCCGCACGAAGTACGAGACCTGCGGCGTCGTGGTGATCGCGAGATCCGCGCCGAAGCCGCCGTAATCCGCGCGCAGGCGGTACTCCGGATGGTCCGCCTCGATGACCAGATCCTCGCCCCAGGCAAGACGTGACCCGTCGGCGGCGAACCGGCAATCCGTCCGGGTGTCGTAGGCGCGGTAGTGATGGTGTCCCGGTGCGGCGGTCGAGGACAGGACCGTGGCGGTGCGGCGGGCGTCCGGCCGGGCGAGGTAGTCGTTGTCGAAGCACACCGTGCCGGTGGCGCCGATGAAGGTCATGGTGTTGAGGTAGCGCAACGGCGCTGGCAGCCGCGGCACGAAGACGCCGTAGTGCGTCCACGCCCAGGTCCGTGAATCCACGTGCGGGCGTAGGAGTCCGGGGCGGCTGAACGGGCGCCGTGATCCCTCGATGCGGTGATCCAGCCGGGGCAGGATCCGGTCGACCAGAACGGGGGCGGCTTTCCGCAGCAGCCCGGCGGTGCGGTGCTCCATGCGTTGACACGGTAACTGACTGATGAGTAACTTACTAGAGAGTCAGATCGAACGGAGGCGACGATGCCGGCCGAGGAGCGTTCGTGGTGGGGCTGGGGCACCACCGACGGCGAACTGTCCAAGGAAGAGTCCGACGCGCTGGTCGCCCGCACCTCGGGTGTGCTGCCCGGCCACGACTTCACCGACCACGCGCCGCCGGACCCCGCGGATCTCGACCTCCCGGCGCCGAGGATCCGGCCGCCCGCGACGCTCGCCGCGTTGTGCAATGACCGAGCGGTCGATCGGTTGTCCCACGCACGCGGCAAGGCGTTCCGCGACATCGTCCGCAATCTGCTCGGGCGGCTCGACCACGTCCCGGATCTGGTCGCCCGCCCGCGTACGGAACAGGACGTCGTCGACCTCCTGGACTGGTGCACGGCCTCCGGGATCCCGCTGATTCCTTACGGTGGCGGCAGTTCCGTGGTCGGCGGGGTCGAACCGCGGTTCGACGGCCCCGCGGTCTCGATGGATCTGGCCGGTCTCGGCGAGGTGCTCGAAGTGGACACGGTCAGCCGCGCGGCGCGGATCCAGGCCGGGATCTTCGGGCCCGCGCTGGAAGACCGGCTTCGCCCGCTGGGGCTGACCCTGCGGCATTTCCCGCAGTCGTTCGCCCATTCGACGCTCGGCGGCTGGCTCGCCACGCGCGCAGGCGGGCATTTCGCCACCCTCGCCACACATATCGACGATCTCACCGAATCGCTGCGCGTCGTCACGCCCGCCGGGATCAGCGAATCGCGGCGCCTGCCGGGATCGGGCGCCGGCCCCTCGCCGGACCGGATGTTCCTCGGCTCCGAGGGCACGCTCGGCGTGATCACCGAAGCCTGGATGCGGCTGCAGGACCGGCCGGTCTGGCAGGTGACCGCGTCCGTCGCCTTCGAACGGCAGGAAGACGCCGTCGCCGCCACCCGTGCGATCGCGCAGTCCGGGCTGTACCCGTCGAACTGCCGTCTGCTCGACCCTGCGGAGGCGTTCATCAACGCGGGCGCGAGTGTGGGCGGCGGCCTCCTGCTGGTCGCGTTCGAATCCGCCGATCACCCGGTCGACACCTGGCTCGACCGTGCGCTCGAACTGACCGCGGGCCACGGCGGTGTCGTGAAAGCCCGGCGCAGCAAGGATTCCGCCGGACAGGACAGCGCATCGGCCTGGCGGTCGTCCTTCTTGCGGATGCCCTATCAACGCGACGCGCTGGCCCGCCGCTCGCTGATCGTGGAGACCTTCGAAACCGCGTGCACGTGGGACGGCTTCCCGGAGTTCCACGACGCGATCACCTCGGCGGCCCGTGCCGCGATCGACGAGGTGTGCGGCGGCGCGGGTGTCGTCACGTGCCGATTCAGCCACGTGTACCCCGATGGACCCGCGCCCTATTACGGGATCTACGCCGCCGGGCGCTGGGGGAGCACGGTCGCCCAGTGGGACGAGATCAAGACCGCCGTCTCCGAGGCGATCGCGGGCCACGGCGGCACGATCACCCATCACCACGCCGTCGGCCGCGATCACCGGCCCTGGTACGACCGGCAGCGTCCCGACCCCTTCGCCGTCGCGATCACCGCCGCCAAGACGGCGCTCGACCCGGCGGGAATCCTCAATCCGGGAGTGCTGATCGGCTGACCGGAGGGCGGACGAACGACGTCAGCAGCGTGGTGAACCGCATGGCGGCCAAGGACAACGTCCGCCCCGCCATGGTCTGCACCTGGGCTTCGCGTTTGCGGAACACGGCGTTGTCAAGCAGCACGTAGGCGACCCCTTCGGTGGCCGCGTCCTGCTCGATGTCACCCAGCCCGCCGACCAGGGCGATCCCGCCGCCGCAGCGGACGAACTCGTACTTCGGGCTCAGTTCGTTGCACTCCAGCACCGGATGCGCCGTGAGATTCTCGATCCGCGCGGCGATGTCGAACAGGTCGCGCAGGCTCTGCCCCGGCGCCGGCAGCGCGAGCGGATGCTCGCACAGTTCGGCGAGCCCGACGGCGTCACGGCTGGTCAGCGGATGATCGAGCGGGACGATCGCGTAGACCGGGACCACGACGGCACTCTCGACGCGCACGCCGTGCTGAGGCCCGGTCGCGAACGTGACAGCGACGTCGGCCGCGCCTTCGAGGACGCGGCGCGTCGCCTCGTCCCTGGTCACCACGTCGATGTGGAACGAGACGTCGTGATCGCGCCGGAACGCGGCGATGGCCTGCGGGACCACACGGCGTGCGAACCCCTCGGAACAGGCGACCGTCAGGGACCGGGCGTGCAGCCCGCGGCCGGTGCGGAGTTCGTCGACGAGAACGGCGGATTCGGCCTCGCTGCGCCGGACGTGGTCCAGCAGCCGGGTCCCGGCCTCGGTCGGCACCATGCCCCGCGGATGCCGGACGAACAGTGGAACCCCGATGCCCGCTTCGAGTTTGGCGATCTGACGGCTGATGGCCGAGGGGGCCACCGTCAGTTCCGTCGCCGCCTCGGATACCGAACCGGTGCGGGCGACTTCGAGGAAGTACGTCAGCGCGATCGGCAGTAGTCGCATCAGGGGCTCCGCAGGTTTGCCGCAATGAGAACGCGGAGCACGGTAAACGGCAATGGTCAGGGTACGCAAACCGACTTACGCTCCTCTGCGACACTCGACGAGCGAATCGGGAGACAACGCGGTGATCCCAGCGGAACTGGTCACGAAGGCCCACGAGCACGTCGACTCCGGCGCGTTCTTCGCCGAACTCGCCGAGCTCGTCCGATATCCGACGGTGAGCGACCATCCGAGCGGCCGCGTTGCCATCAAGGCATACCTGGACGAGGTGCTGACCCCGGCGCTGACCGCGCTCGGCTGCTCCGTGGAGACTTACCCGAACCCCGACCCGGACGGCGGCCCGTTCCTGATCGGCACCCGTATCGAGCGCCCGGAGCTGCCGACCCTCTTGTGCTACGGCCACGCCGACGTCGTCGACGGGCACGAAGGCCGGTGGAGCGAGGGCCGGGACCCGTGGACGCTGACCGCCGACGGCGAGCGCTGGTACGGCCGCGGCTCGGCGGACAACAAGGGACAGCACCTGGTCAACCTGACCGCGCTCAGGCTCCTCCTCGCCGAAACGGGCTCGCTCGGTTTCAACGTCAAGTTCCTGTTCGAGACCGGGGAGGAGATCGGCTCGCCCGGGCTCGACGAGTTCGTCGAGGCGAACCGGGAGGCGCTGAGCGCCGACGTCCTCATCGCGTCCGACGGTCCGCGTCTGGACGCGGCGACGCCGACGCTGTTCCTCGGTGCGCGGGGCAGCGTCCGGATCGCGCTCGACGTCGATCTCCGGCCTGACGCCTACCATTCGGGGAACTGGGGTGGTGTCCTGCGTAATCCGGCCACCACCCTCGCCGGGGCGATCGCCTCTCTCGTCGACGGGCACGGCCGCGTCCAAGTGCCGGAACTCCTGCCGCCCGAGCTCCCCGACAGCGTCCGTGCGGCGCTCGCCGGCCTCGAGATCGGGAACAAACCGGGGGATCCGGCGCTGGACGACGGCTGGGGCGACACCGGCCTGACCGCGGCCGAGCGGCTGTACGGCTGGAACACGCTCGAAGTCCTTTCGCTCGGCGCGGCCGACATCGACCGCCCGGTCAACGCGATCCCTGGCCGCGCCCGGGCGATGCTGCAGCTGCGCTACGTCGCGGGGACCGACGTCGACGGCGTGGGCGAGGCGATCACGAAACATCTTGCCGCGAAAGGGTTTTCGATGGTCGACGTGACCGCGGAGGGCAGCTTCGTCGCCAGTCGCACGCCTGTCGACGACCCGTGGGTCGGCTGGGCGAAGAGCGTGCTCGACGAGGTTTCCGAGCAGCGGACGGCGATCCTGCCGAGCTTCGGCGGGGGATTGCCGAACCATGTGTTCACCGACCTGCTCGGCCTCCCGACGTTGTGGCTGCCGCACTCCTATCCCGGGTGCCTGCAGCACGCGCCCGACGAACACCTGCTCGCGCCGATCGCCCGGGAAGGGCTCGTCCTCGCCACGGCGCTGTTCCACGCGCTCGGACGGCGCGGGGAGGAGGCATGACGACCGACCAGACGGTGGCCAAGCCCCGTACGCCGTCGTCGACGCGGCGTGCGATCGCCGCGGCGACCATCGGCAACGCGCTCGAATGGTTCGACCTCGGCGTGTACGCGCTGATGGCGGCCTACATCGGCAAGACCTTCTTCCCCGGCGGGAACGCCGCCGTGCAGCTCGTCCAGGCGTACGCCGTCTTCGGCATCACGTTCCTCGTGCGCCCGCTCGGCGGTCTGGTGCTCGGCGCCTACGCCGACCGGTTCGGCCGCAAGAAGGCACTGGTACTGACCATCTGGCTGATGGTCATCGGGACGTTCCTGCTCGCGGTGATGCCGGGATACGCGACGATCGGTTTCCTCGCGCCGGTCGGCGTGATCGTCGCGCGGCTGATCCAGGGATTCGCCGCGGGCGGGGAATTCGGGGCGGCCACGTCGTTCCTGATCGAACAGGACGATCGCCGCAAAGGCTTCCTCGGTAGCTTCCAGTTCGCCAGCCAGGGTTTCGCGACGCTGATGTCCGCCGGGTTCGCCGCCGGGCTGACCGCTTCCCTCAGCGCCGACGCGATGACGTCGTGGGGCTGGCGGATCCCGTTCGTCTTCGGGCTGCTCGTCGGCCCGGTCGGCTACTACATCCGGCGTCACGTCGACGAACCCGAAGCCGCTCAAGGGAAACAGCCGACGTCGACGCCCGTCCGGACGCTGTTCCGGTTCCATTGGGGCGGTCTGCTGATCGCCGGGGGAGCGCTGGTCGTCTCGACCTCGCTGAACTTCATCCTGCAGTCGCTGCCGACGTTCGCGATCAAGAATCTCGGCCTGGACGACTCGCTGTCGTTCGTCGCTCTGATGATCACCGCGGCCATCCTGACCGTCGTGACGCCGATCGTCGGACTGCTCACCGACCGGCACGGCCGCATCCGGATCATGATCGGGGCGGCGGCGGTGATCGGGGCCGGCGTGGTGCCGCTGTACCTGTGGGTCACCACCTCGCCGTCGTTCCTGACTCTCACGGTGACGATGACGATCCTGGGACTGTTGAAGGCGACCTACTTCGGCGCGCTTCCTTCGGTGATGGCCGACGTCTTCCCGGCCCACACCAGGGCGACAGGGCTTTCGTTCGCCTACAACGCCACCGTCGGGATCTTCGGCGGATTCACGCCGACCATCGCGACCGCGATGATCGCGGCCACCGGATCGCCGGTTTCGCCCGGCTATTACCTTTTGGCGACCGCGTCGCTCAGTATTGTCGCGCTGGTCGCGGCGAATCGACGGCGCGGGATCCGGTGAATGGTGGTCAGTTCTGCTCGGGGATCGCATTCTTCAGGGCGTAACCGGGTGCCGTGCCCGGGCATGCCGAGGGGCCCGTCGCCAAGTTGGTCGGCGGGCTTCCTCGGGTTCAGCGGTGGTTGTGGCGGGGTGTTTGGAGCGGGTCGAGGTATTGCGGTGGGATGAATTCGGGTCGTCCGTTGGTGATGTGGACTGTCCAGCCGGATTGGCCGTGGATGACCATGTGGTGGTAGCGGCAGAGCAGGCAGAGGTTGTTGAGGTCGGTGTCGCCGAGCTGTCCCCACGGGAGGATGTGGTGGGCTTCGCAGTGTTTGGGTCTTCGTCGGCAGCCGGGGAATGCGCATCCGTGGTCGCGCAGGTTCAAGGCGCGTCGTTGGGCGGGGGTGACGCTGCGGGCGGCGCGGCCGATGTCGAGGGGTTCGCTTTCGCTGCCGAGGATGGCGGGGATGATTTTGGCGTCGCAGGCCAGCATGCGGGCGTGCCGGGCGGTGATCTGCGCGACCCCGTCCACGCAGGCCGCCCCCAGCCCCGAGGTCAGAGTCTCTAGGGGGATGGTGACCACGACGGTGGTGCGGTCTCCGGAGAGGGTGGGGGCTTTGTCGTTGGTCATCGCATAGTGGATCGCGTCGAACAGTGCGTCCCCATGGCGTTCGCCTGGGGTGCGGGGGTCGCGGTTGCCGTCCTCGTCGACGGGTCTTCGCTGCCCCCAGGTTTCGAACAGGGCGTTCGCGCGGGCCCCGAATTCCGGGTCGAGGAGGCCGTTGAGCCGCCACCACCCGTCGTCACGCTTGTGCAGATGCACCTCGCGTGACGGGGGTTTCAGGTCCTCGTCCTTGGGCTCGTTCCCATCGGGGTCCATATGTGCCAAGAGTTCCGCGCCGACGTTGGCGATCTCCTGCGGCCCGGCGTGGCGGGCCAAGGTGACCAGGATCTGTTCGGCGCCGGTCCGGTCATCGGCCGAGACTTCGGCCGGGATCTTCTTCAGCACCGCGAGGATCGGATCCAGCTGCTGATGCCCCAAGTCGCCCTCCGCCGCGGCGGCACCGGCGATCGGCGCGAACGCCGGGGCCGGGGTCCCGTCCAGATTCCGGCTCTCGTTCAACGCCAGAGCGCGGGCCACCGTGTCACCGGCTTCTTTCGGGCTGACCCGCGCGGTCTCGGAAAACCAACCGGCGGTCGAACCGTGCCCGAACAACTCCATCGGGCCCCGGGACTCGATCTCGACCAGGAACTGCCCGACCTCCGCCAACGCCTGCCGCGCCACCGACAACCGCTCCACCACACCATGCGCCAGCTCCCGCGCACCGGCACGCCACAACTCCTGCGGCGGTTCGAGGATACGTTGTCCGGACACCCCACAAGAATACCGTACATCGAACAAGTGTGCGAATGTGAAATAGATTCTCGAAAATCGTTCTAATTTGTGGATTAGTGTGGTGACAGGTGATATTTGGCATCTACGGGAGATAACTGGTCCAGTCATTGCCGCTAGAACGCTCAACCATCGAGACGATGGCGTGCGTTCGTTGCAACCGCCGCAGGATCTTGATCGTCTGCTCGTCCGAAAAGCCTGTCGTGATCGACCAATCCAGGCCAGATCCGAACACCTCTAGCCCCAGCGGCCATAGACGACGTTCACCTGGCCACCTGGCACCTGTTGTCACAATTAGTCGTAGCGTGATTCCAGAAGTCTCTTGCGAATGCCGTCGAGGTCGGTGTTGCTGACACCGCCGGCGAGGAGATATCGCTCGACGTCAAGGCCCTCGAGGGTGCTCAGGATGGCGGCTTGAGTCGTCGTGCCGCGGTCGGCGAGGGCGGACTGGATGATCGGTCCTTGGTCCTCGGCGCCCATCAGGGCGAACAAGGGTTTCAGGGCCTCGGTGGACAGGTCGTAATCCGCTGCGATGGCCTCCGGGCGGACGTCGGCCAGCGCCAGCAGCAGGAGGGTGACCAGGCCGGTGCGGTCTCGGCCCGCGCCACAGTGGAACAGGACACCGCCGGGTCCGCACTGGGCGAGCGCGGTGATGACGGCCGCGCATCGGCTGGCTTTCCGTTCGAGGAAGGGACGGTAGTAGAGCGGGCTGCCGTTGAGTCGTTCCTTGTTGATGTGCTGCCAGAACTCGGTGTCCTCGATGTCGTCGAGGGGTACTTCGATGCGGTCGAAGCCGTTCGGTGTGGTCGCACGTGCGGTGGCGGCGGCGAACTGGCCGGAGCCCGCCAGCGCTGTCGGGGACTTTGTCGTCGCCGGCCGGATCTCGTCGGCGTTGCGCAGATCGACAATGGTCCGGAGACCGGATTGTCGTGCCTGGGACCAACCTTCGTCGGTGACGAAACGAAGATCGGCTGCCCTGAAGAAGGCGCCGTAGCGAGTCGCACAGCCCGACCTGGTCGGCAAGCCGCCAAGATCCCTGGTGTTGTAGAAGCCTTTCCAGGTCACTACTCTGCTCGTGTTCATGGCGTGAGCGTGGATCACAATTCCCGCAACAGATACCGCTGAAGCTTCCCGCTCGCATTACGCGGCAACTCCTCGATGAACCGCACACGCCGAGGGTACTTGTACGGCGCCGCGGTCGCCTTCGCATGGTCTTGCAGGGCCCGGACCAGATCGGCGCCCGGCTCGATACCGGGCCGCGGGACGACGAACGCCGTGACGACCGAACCGCGATCCGGGTCCGGTGTGCCGATCACGGCGCATTCGTCCACGTCCGGATGGGTCAGCAGGACCTCTTCGACCTCCGGGGCGGCGATGTTGTAGCCCGACGAGATGATCATGTCGTCGCTGCGCGCGACGAACCTGAAGTAGCCGTCGGCGTCGCGCACGTAGGTGTCGCCGGTGAAGTTCCAGCCGTCACGGACGTAGTCCCGCTGGCGCGGGTCTTCGAGGTAGCGGCAGCCGGTGGGGCCGCGTACCGCCAGGAACCCGGGCGTGCCGTCCGGTACAGGCGAGCCGTCGATGTCGAGAACGGCCGCCTGGTAGCCGGGTACGACCTTGCCGGTCGCGCCGGGGCGCGCGTCGTCGTCGGCGGAGGAGATGAACACGTGCAGCATTTCGGTACTGCCGAGTCCGTCGATGAGCGGCCGCCCGACGATCTCCCGGTACTGCTCGGCCACGGGAGCGGGAAGGGATTCGCCCGCGGAGACGGCTCGCCGTACTCCGGCCAGCAGCCGGCCGTCGCCGGCGTTCAGGATCGCGCGGTACGCGGTCGGAGCGGTGAAGAGGACCGTGACCCTCTTCTCGGCGACGATGGCGGCGAGTTCCGCCGGAGTGGCGCGTTCGACGAGCAACGTCGCCGCCCCGGCGCGCAAGGGAAAGACCAGCAGGCCGCCGAGGCCGAAGGTGAACGCCAGCGGTGGTGTGCCACAGAAGAGATCGTCGGACGTCGGGCGCACGACATGCCGCGAGAACGTGTCGGCGATCGCGAGCAGATCGCGATGGAAATGCATCGTCGCTTTCGGGGAGCCCGTCGTGCCGGACGTGAACGCCAGCAGGGCGACGTCGTCGGCCGCGGTCGGGACGTCGGCGAACGTCGCCGGATGCGGTTCCGCGCGGGCGGCGAGTTCCGTTCCGTACGCCACGACGGGCAGATCGGGCGGGAGTTCGTCCAAGAGGCGCTCGTCGCAGACGGCGAGCGCGGGCTTCGCGCGGGCGACGATCTTGTCGAGTTCGGTCCGCCGCAGCATCGGCATGGTCGTGACGGCCACCGCGCCCGCCTTGAGCACGGCGAGCCATACCGTCGCGAGCCACGGCGTGTTGGTACCCCGCAGCAGTACGCGATCGCCGGGGACCACACCGAATTCGGTGACCAGGACGTGGGCGACACGGTTGGCGCGGGCCAGGACTTCGCCGTACGTCCAGGTTTCCGTGGGGGAGAGCAGACAGGGCCGGCCCGGGCCGAACCGCGCGACGGTGTCGTCGAGCAGTGCGGTCGCGGCGTTCAGCCGGTCGGGATAACGGAGTTCCGGCAGGGCGAAGACGAACTCCGGCCACTGATCGGCGGGAGGCAGCCGGTCGCGGCAGAACGGGTCGACATGCGCGCTGGGAGAAAGCCTCATCGTCGCCGCTCCTCGGTCCGGCCGTGCCCCCTCCCGCGAAGGTAGCACTTGTTACGACCGTCGAGAAGACGCGATGAAGCTCAGTCCACGACGTCGGCCACGGCCCGCGCCAGGGTGGCCCGCACGGTCTCGGGGTCGTCGAGGTTCCCGCCGTGAAGCGCGCCGTCGCGGAGGAGGACGAGGGTGCGGGCGGCGTGGTCGGGGTCGGCATGACCCTCCTCGCGCGCCAGGTCGCGGAGCACGCCGAAGAACCAGTTCCGGTGGTCGTCGATGACCTGCCGCACCTGATGTGCGGGATCGGGATATTCGGCGGCGGCGTTGAGGAACTGGCAACCGCGGAAGTCGTCGTCGAGCGTCCGGTCGCCGATGATGCCCAGTGCGGCGAGCAGTGCTTCGCGGGCGGGCTTCCCTTGCGTCGCCGCGCCGACACCCGCGCGGATCCGTTCGCTCGTGGTGCTCAGGTAGGCGGCGACGAGGTCGTCCTTGGTGGGGTAGTGGCGGTAGAACGTCGCCCTGGTCACGGCCGCTTCGGAGACCAGGCGCTCCACGCCGACGGCATGGATGCCCTCGGCGTAGAAGAGCCGCGACGCTGTCTCGAGCAGCCGGATCTTCGGGTGTACGTCCCGGTCGACAGTCGGCATCTTTCAACTCTAGAGAAAGAACGGTCATTCCACCAGGTCGCCTTCGTCACGTTGCGGAAGGCATCCGAGGGCAGCATGGTTGAGGCAGAAAGACCGATCATTCTCTCTGGCTCTGAAGGAGCAGCAATGAGCAACCAGAAGCCCACCATCGTCCTGGTCCACGGTGCTTTCGCCGACTCGTCCAGCTGGAACGGCGTCGTCCCGAAGCTGCGTGAGCAGGGCTATCGAGTGCTGGCGGCGTCGAACCCGCTGCGCGGGATCGAGTCCGACGCGGACTACGTCGCCGACGTCGTCAACGGTGTGGACGGCCCCGTGGTGCTGGCCGGGCACTCCTACGGCGGCGTCGTGATCAGCCGCGCGGCCACCACCGCGCCGAACGTCAAGGCGCTCGTCTACATCGCCGCCTTCCAGCCGGAGGCGGGGGAGAGCGTGTTCGAGCTGTCCGGCCGGTTCGAGGGCGGCAAGCTCGGCCCGGACACCACGAACGTCCTGGCTTCCCAGGGTGAGCTGTCGATCAAGCCCGAGAACTTCTCGGACGTGTTCGCGGCCGACGTCCCCACGGAGATCGCCGACGTCATGGCGGTCACCCAGCGTCCGGTCACCGAGCGCGCACTCGGCACCCCGTTCGACGGCGAGCCGGCGTGGAAGAACCTGCCGTCGTGGGCGCTGATCGCCGAGCAGGACCACGCGATCCCCGCCGCCGCGCAGGCGTTCATGTCCGACCGTGCCGGTTCGGAGGTCACCAGGGTCGACGCTTCGCACGCCGTCTCGGTCTCGCGGCCGGACGTCGTCGCGGAGGTCATCCTCGCGGCGGCCGCCAAGGTCGCCTGACCTCGGTCGCTTGACATGTGAAACCCTCCCCGGAGAGACTGCAAAAGCGTTTTTGCAGTCTCTCCGGGGAGAACCACGTGAAGGTCTTGGTGCTCGATTCGAGCCCGCGTCGTGAAGGCAACTCCTGGGCTCTCGCGCAGGCTTTGGGCAAAGGAGCGGAGGAAGCCGGGCACACGGTCGACTTCGCCCGGCTCTCCGATTTCGTCGAGTCGCCGCTGGGGGACTGCCGCGACTGCCGGCTGAGCGACCGGTCCTGCGGCATCGGGGACGGTTACGAGCGCCTGCTGTTCGATCGTGTGCTCCCGGCGGACGCGATCGTGTACGCGACACCGCTGCATTGGTACGGCATGACCGGACGGCTCAAATCCTTCTTCGACCGGCTTTTCTGTTACACCTCGGGCAGTTCGCCGCATACCGCCGACGTCGTGCCGGGGTTGATGGGCAAACGTGCCGCGGTACTGATCTCCTGCGAGGAGAGCTATCGCGGCGCGACACTCGGCCTCGAGGCCCAGTTCCAGGAACTCACCCGGTACCTGCGCCAGGACCTCGCCGGGATCGTGGTCGGCGTCGGCAACAGCCGGGGTGAGGTGGAGCGCGATCCCGCCCGGCCGTTGGCGGCGGCGGAGGACCTCGGTCGTAGGCTGGGCGACGCCGACGTCACCGACTATCGGCTGGACACCCACCGGCCGAACCGCGTCTGGGGACCGCCTGTGGAGGCCTGAGTGTCGCCGACCATCCGTGACGTCGCCGCCGCCGCGGGGGTCTCGATCACCACCGTGTCCCACGTGCTCAGCGGGCAGGGACGGATCTCCGAGCAGACCCGGCAGCGCGTCGCGCGGGCGGCGGCCGAGCTCGGCTATCAGGCGAGTGTGCACGCGCAGCAGCTGGTCACCCGGCGCAGCCGCACCCTCGCGATCCAGCTCGCGAACTCGGTCGACGCGAGCAGTGCCTGCGCGCTCGTGCCCAATTCGGATTACTTCCTCGAAGTCCTCAACGGAGCGGCCGAAGCCGCGTCGAAACGGTCGTACGGCTTGCTTTTGGCTCCGACGGACGCCGACCTCGACCGGCTGAACGCCTTCGCCGTCGACGGCGCGATCCTGGTGGATCCCCGCGGGGACGAGCCCTTCTTCGCGTCCGGCTGGTGCCGTGACCGCCCACTGGTGACCGTCGGACGGCCGATGGCGGCGCCGTGCCCGGTGCCGGTCGTCGTCGACAACGACCTGGTCGCGGCCGCCCGGCTGATGCTGGATCACTTGGCGGACAACGGTTACGAGCGGCCGGCGATGATCACCACCGACACCCGCCGGTCGTACGCGGCGGATCTGGTGGCGGGCTACACCGGCTGGATGCGGGACCGGGGGCGGGAGCCGGCGGTGGCCGAGATCGACGAGCCGCCGACCACCGAAGGAACGGCGGAGGCGTTGGGCAGGCTGCTCGACCGGCGGATCGGTCCGGACGCCGTCTTCACGACGTCGGAGAACCTCGCCCTCGGAGTGCTGCACGAGGCCCGCCGCCGACGGCTCGCGGTCCCCGGCGAGCTCGGGATCTGCAGCGCGGTCGACAGTGGTTCGCTCCGGCTCGTTTCGCCGCAGGTGACCGGGATGTTCGTGCATCCGCGTGAGGTGGGCGGCCGCGCGGCCACGGCGTTGATGGACCTCGTCGAGGGAACGGCGTCCAGCGTTGAGCCGCACCGGATCGAGGTTCCGGTGCGGCTCAACGCGCGGGAATCGACCGCTCGGGCTCACCAGGTGACGGGTAGCTCCCGCACGGTGTAGAAGACCGCGTTCTCGTCGAACTTCAGCTCTTCCAACGGGATGGCTGATTTCAGCGTCGGGATGCGGCGGAAGAGAGTGCCGTAGACGACCTGGAGTTCCACCCTGGCCAGTGGCGCGCCGAGGCACACATGCCTGCCGTGGCCGAAGGCGACGTGATGGCGGGCCTCGCGCCGCACGTCGACGGAATCCGGATCCGGGAAGGCGGCCGGGTCCCGGTTGGCCGTGCTCTTCACCGCGACGATGCCCTCGCCCGCGCGGACGAGCCTGCCGCCGATCTCCAGATCCTCCCGCGCGACGCGACGCGCTTCGGTGTGGGTGATGGAGAGGTAGCGCAGGAGTTCCTCCACCGCGCCGGCCACCCGCGCGGGATCGCCGTCCCGGACGAGGTCGAGCTGATCCGGGTTCGCCAGGAGTACGGCCGTGCCCAAGGCGATCATGCTCGCGGTGGTGTCGTGTCCGGCCACCAGGAGGAGCTGGCCCAAGGTGGCGATCTCGCGCGGGTTCATCGCGCCGGTCCTGAACTGCTCGACGGCCAGCGTGCTGAGCAGGTCCTCGCCGGGCTCGGCGTTCTTGCGGACCACCAGCTGTTCCAGGTAGCCGTTCAGATCCTCACTGGCGGCCACGGCCTTCCCTGGATCGGGCTCATCCATGACGAGCGTGTGCGCCACGCCCTGGAAGAAACCGCGGTCGGCGTAGGGCACGCCGAGCAGCTCGCAGATCACCTGGGTGGGGACCGGCAACGCGAACGCCGCCACCAGATCCACCGGCTGGGGACCGTCGAGCATCCCGTCGATGAGGTCGTCGACGATCCGCTGGATCCGAGGCCGCAGGGCCGCCATCTTCTCGATCGTGAATTCCGGGCTCAGCAGCCGTCGTTGGACGGTGTGTTCCGGTGCGTCCATCTGCATCAACGTCTTCATCGTCGTGTCGCGTGCCTTGCTCACCGCGTTGGTGTGCGGGAAGGCGGGACAGGTGGCGTCGACACTGACCCGGGGATCGGCCAAGACCGTCCGCACGTCCTCGTATCGGGTGATCAGCCACGGTGTGCCGCCATCCCAGAGCTTGACGCGCGACACCGGGTCTTCTTCGGCCCGTCGCGTCAGTTCCGGTGCCGGGTCGAAGGGGCGGTCTTCCGCGCGCGCCATGGGAAATCGCCGGTCTTCCACGGGTTCTCCTTGCTGTCGAGTACTTCGCGCTCGCAGCATGCCGGTGCGGGAGACCCCGGTAATCGGACAAATCAGACGTGAAGTGCGTCACATTTCGGTCAGGAACTCCGGCACACCGCGACCGGGGCGTCCCCGCCGTCGTCCTCGGTGGTCGCGATGAAGCCGAACGTGGTCGTCCCGCCGGCGGGCAGTACCGCGTTCCAGTCCACTTCGGACACTCGCACGCGGTCGCCGTCCTGCGCCAGGGAACCGTTCCACAGATTGGCGATGCGGGTTCCGGGTGGCATTGTCCAGCTGACCTCCCAGCCGGTGAGCCGGGTGTCCTGGGCGTTGCGCACCGACACGCGGATCTCCGAGCCGCCGGGCCAGCGGTTGGCGATCTCGTAACGCGCTTCGCACACCGGTTTCGCGGCCGGCGGGGACGGCGCCGCCACCGGGGCGACGGCGTCGGGTGGGTCACCGTCGAACAGCAGGATCCCCGTCAGGACGCCACCCGCCACCACGACACCGCCCGCGACGGCGAGCGGCAAACGCGACCGGCGGGCGGGCGCGGGAAGCCGTTTGGTGCCGGCCAGGATCGCCGGACGGCCGTCGGCGACGGCGGTGAGCATCCGTTCGGCCTCGGCCATGTCCGGCCGCTCCGCGGGATCGCGCCGGAGCATGCGCAGCAGGACGTCCGTGAGCGGGCCGGTGGTGCGCGGAGCGACGATCTCGCCGCGAGCGACCCGTTTGAGGAGCGCGATCTGGTTGGCGTCGGTGCCGAACGGCGGCGCGCCCTCCAGCACGGTGTAGAGCGTCGAGCCGAGTGAGAACACGTCCGACGGATAGCCGGGTTCCTCACCATCGGCGACCTCGGGCGAGAGGTACGCGGGAGTGCCGACGACGAGCCCGCCGCCGGTCATGGTCCCTTCACCGGTGGCGTGGGACAGGCCGAAATCGGCGATCTTCGCGTTCCCGTCGCCGGTGATCAGGATGTTGTTGGGCGTGACGTCGCGGTGCAGGATCCCGTCCTCGTGCGCGGCGGCCAGCGCCGAGGCGATCCGCGCGCCGAGTTCCGCCACCCGTCCGGCGGGGAGCGGACCGTCGTCCGCGAGGAGGTCCGTCAGCGGCCGCGACGGCAGGTATTCCATGACCAGGAACGGGGTTCCGTCCTGTTCCACGACGTCGTACACGGTGACGGCGTGCGGATGCTTGAGCCGTGCGGCGACCCTGGCCTCCCGCATCGCGCGCACGATCGACCGGAACGGCGCGCCGTCCGGCGAGGAGTCCGGCAGCATCTGTTTGAGCGCCACCGTGCGGTCGAGCCGCTCGTCCCGCGCCCGCCACACCACGCCCATCGAGCCCCGGCCGACCTCGCGTTCCAGCCGGTAACGTCCGGCAATGACGGCATCCCGGTTCACGGACGCAACTGTATCCGCTAGGGGAGCCGTGCCTCCTGGACCGGCGCCCCGGCGGCCGCGAGCCAGGCTTCGGCGAGCAGGCGATGTCCCAGCGGGCTGGGGTGGACGCCGTCCGGGGCCAGCGTCGCCGCCCCGTGCTCGGCGGCCGCCCGCGGCATGAACAGATCCGCACGGATCAGCCGCGCGCCGAACTCGGTCGCCACGTCGATCGCGGTTTCGATGCGGGGCGCGAGATCTGCGACCCACTCCTGCTGCTCAGGCTCCACCGGCAGCAGGAACGGTGTGATCACGTACAACTCGGCCGGGAGATGCTGCCGCGCGCCGGCCAGCAGCCGGGAGTAGGCGGCGCGGAACTTCTCGATCGGGCTCGGCAGGCCGCGGTCGAACGTCCGCCAGGTGTCGTTGATGCCGATCTTCACCGTCAGCACCGTGGGACGCGCGGCGAGGACGTCGGTGGTCCACCGGGCTTCGAGATCGTAGATCCGGTTGCCGTTGATCCCGCGGTTGACCACCTCCGGCCCGTCGCCGAGGAGGTCCGCGATCTGCCGGACGTAGCCCTTGCCGAGCGACGCCGGATCGGTGCGGTCGCGGCTGGAATCGGTGATGGAGTCGCCGGCGAACAGCAGGCGGTCGGCCTCGGTGAACCTCACGCGCCCGCCTCGATCAGCTTCCGCAGCGAGTCGGCCTCGCCGGGGATCAGGTCCGGGTCGTTGTCCGGGACGAATTCCAGCAACGCGTCGAGCGGTCGCCCCGCCTTGGCGAGCAGACCGAAGGCCCGTGTCCAGAGCTCCGTCCGGAAGGTCAGCGGATGCCGCTCGTTGCTGGGCCACCACGAGAACACGTGCACCGCGCGGACCTGGTCGAGTACCAGTTCCAGCCCCGCCAGCGCCTGCTCGTCCGGCAGATCCTGCGGCGGTTGCCAGTAGGTGCCGAGATTGTCGCGGCCCACCTCTTCGAGCAGCCGCACGGTCGATTCGGCGGTGTCGGTCAGCGTCCCGCCGTGGAACTCCAGCGCGACTTCGAGACCGTGTTCGTTCGCGACGTCGGCGGCCTCGCGGAGCCCGGCGACGATCTGCTCGCGCTCGTAGGAGTCGACGTCCTCGGAGCCCGCTTTCCCCGCCCACACCCGGATCCGCGAGGCACCGAGCCGGACCGCGGTGGCGGCGATCTCGCCGAACTTCCCGGCCTCCATCGGGGTCGCGCGGAAGTAGGAACCGTAGGAGTCGCAGGTCAGCCCGTGCCGTGCCATGGCCTCGAACGCGCGCTCGGCCGCCCAGTCGTCACCGGGGCGCACATGGACGTCGGCACCCCATTCGATCACCTGCAGTCCCGCCTTCTCGGCGCGACAGGCGACCTCGTCGGCGTCCAGCCGTCGCAGCGTCACCGAACACAGTCCCGGGCGGATCATTTTCCCTCCAACGGTTGAGTGCTTTCCCGCAGCACGACCTCGCCGGTGATCGGCTTGACACGGGGACCGTCCGCGCGGTGGTCGAGGATGAAGTCGAGGGCCTGTTCGCCCATGCGCTCGATCGGCACGCGCACAGTGGACAGCGACGGCCTTATGTCCCGCAACGTAATAATGTCGTCGAATCCGGCGATCGCGATCTGCGCGGGCACCTGCAGCCCGCGGTCGCGGCAGGCGGCCATCGCGCCGACGGCCATCACGTCGTTGACCGCGAACACGCAGCCGCGGAAGCCGTTCTCGATCGCCCGCACCATCGCCGCGTAGCCGCCGTCGCGGGTGAAGTCCGCGCGCAGCACGTGGTTCTCGGGCAAGGGGACGCCTTGCCGGGCGAGGCCGTCACGGAAACCCAGCACCCGGTCCCGGGAGGTCAGCAGGCCGGACGGCCCGGCGAGGACGAGGAAGTCGCGGTGCCCGAGCAGGGCGAGTCGTTCGGCCAGGTCCGCCGCTCCCGCGCGGTTCTCCAGCATGACCGTGTCGAAGGGGAGCTTCCGCTGCCCGATCACCACGACCTGGCCGTCGGCGGCCTCGAACGCCTTGAGCTCCTTGGTCAGATTCCGTTGCAGGGCACTGTCTTCGTTACGCGACCCGGCGAGGATGACCGCTCGCGCCCGCTGCCCGCGCAGCGTCGTGACGTACTCGAGTTCCTTCTCCGGATGGTTCTCGGTGCTCGCGATGGTGACCGTCAGCCCGTGCCGGGCGGCCACGCGCATGACGCCGGACGCGATCGAGGAGAAGTACGGGTCGACGATGTCGTGCACCAGCAGCCCGACGACGTTGCCGCGACCGCGGGCCATCGCCTGCGCGGGCACGTTCGCCGTGTACTGCAGGCGTTCCGCGGCCCGTAGCACCGATTCGCGCAGGGTGCCGCTGACCTGTCTGGTCCCGCCGTTGAGCGCCCTCGACGCCGTCGCGAGCGACACTCCGGCCTCGCGGGCGACGTCGGCCAGGGTGGCCGAGCCCGCGGCACGCTGCGCCATGGTTCCTCCTCGGTGGTGCGGTGGGGCTCACGCCGGCGTGGGCTGACGCCGGCGTGAGCCCGGCTCTGATGTCGACCGCCTCGCTACGGAGCGGCGGGGCCGACATCCGCGGTGGTGAGCGGCCGGTTGGCGATGGCGGCCGTCGAGTACTCGTCGGCGCCGACGTCACGCAGGCTGCCGCGGGACTGACCGTCGATGTCCAGCGTGACCGGCGCGGTCGAGAGGGTCGCCGCGTCGATCGCCGGGCTGCCCGCGGCGAGCCGCGAGACGCCGTCGGTGCCCTGCACGAGCTTCGGGTCGACCCGGCGGAAGGTGCCCGCCGGGATGTTGCCGTCCCCGCCCGAACCCCACAGGATGTTGCCGGACCAGGTGAAGTTGCCCGTGGTGCTCATCGCGACCAGGTCGCCGCTGCCGCTGACGAAGAGGTTGTCCGAGATCGTGCAGTCGCGCGGTTCGATCGTCCGTTTGGTCTCGCCGGCGAGTGTGCCGCCGTTGTTCAGCAGCGTGTTGTGCGCGATGAGCACGCGGTCCGCCGCGTCGTTGCCACGCCGGGATTCCTTCGATTCACCCGGGAAGTGGTCACGGACGGAGCCACTGCCGACGACCAGCGCGGTACTGGACACCCCGGCGACGTAGTTGTTGAGGATCTTGTGGTCGTTGCCGTAGATCCGGATGCCTTCCTTGCCGCCGAGGATGAAGTTGGATTCGACGACGGTCTTGTTGCCGTGGCGCAGCACGATGCCGCCGAGGCTGTTCCGGATGGTGTTGTTGCGGATGAAGTTGCCCGACGACTTGACCGAGATCGCCTCCGGGTCGCCGTTCGCGCGTTCGAACAGGTTGTACTCCACCGTGGCACCGGCGGTGCTGAGCGCGCGCGGGCTGACGCCGAGCCGGATCGGCTCGCCGCCGTTGTCGCCGGAGAAGGTGTGGTCGGAGAAGTAGTTCCGCACGACGTGGACGCCGGTCGCCATCTTGTCGTCGTCCGCGCCCTCGATGCAGAGCATGACACCGAGCGTCGTCTTGTGGTGGAAGTGGTTGCGGTCGATCTTGCTGTAGTCGGCGCGGACCATCACCCAGTGCAGGTCCGGGAGGTCGGCGAACTGGAGATCGTTGCGGGTCAGGCGGATCCGGGAGCAGTTCGCCGGGATCTCCAGCGTGGTGCTCTGCCGGAAATTGAACCCGCTGAGCGTGACGCCGGTGGAGTCGTCGAAGACGAAGCTCTGCTCGCCGTTGAACGTCACCCCGCCGCGGGTCTGGGCGACGATGGTGATCGGCTGGTCCTTCGTGCCGCGCCTGCCCTTGATGCTGATCGGTTTGCCCGTCGGCACGGTGTACGCGCCGTCGTTCACCGTGATGACGGTGCCGGGGACCGCCTGGTTGATCGCGTTCTGCAGTTCGGTCAGCGAACCGACGTTCAGGGCGCAGAGCCGCTTCGGCTTGGCCGACGCCGTGCCCGCGGTGACCCAGGGGACGGTGATCAGCGCGGCGCCGAGGGTGGCGCCGCTGAGGAACCTTCTGCGATCCATGATGCCTCCGTGCTCAATCGGTGGGGCGGGTTTCGGCGGCGGGGCTTTCCGTGCTCAGGAACAGTTCGATCACCGGGACCGGGGTGTCCGGTTTCCGGATGGGGAGTTTCAGGGTGAGCGTGCCTTCCGGCTGCACGCCCATCTGGGTGTTCTGCGCGGTCTGCCCGGGATCCGTGTGCACCTGCCGGATTTCCGAGGCGTCGTCGAGCAAGTGGGCGTAACGCACCCGCCCGGCGAGCCCGGGCAGGTGGACGTGGTTCATCGGCCAGCTGAACAGGTGCAGGTACAGCCGGTCGCCGCGCTGGGTGTAGCGGCCGTCGGCGGGCGCGGTGAACTCCGAGGGACCGCAGCCGCGGATGGAGCGTTCGTGCCGGTCCATCCAGCGGCCGAGCTCGGCGAGCACCTCGTGCGCGCGGGGGTCGATCTCGCCCCGGCCGTTCGGGCCGACGTTGAGCAGCAGGTTGCCGTCCTTGGACACGCCGTCGACCAGCATCCGGATGAGCAGCTCAGGGCTCTTGTAGTCGAGGTTGTCGCGGTCGTAACCCCAGCTGCCGTTCAGCGTCTGGCACGCCTCCCACACCACGGGGACACCGTCGCGGGTCATCGGGCCGGACGGCTGGTACTGCTCCGGGGTGATGAAGTCGCCTGGGATCCCGGTGCGGTCGTTGACCAGGATGCCGGGCTGCAGTTCGCGGACCAGCGCGAGCAGGCCGGGGGAGTCCCAGTCGTCCGGTCCCTTGCCGCCCCACCATTCCTTGCGGCCCTTGTAGGAGAAATCGAAGAACAGGTAGTCGATCGTGCCGAAGCGGGTGAGCAGTTCGCGCACCTGACCGTGGAGATAGAGCCGGTACTCGGCGATGTCGGCGTACTGGTGCGCCGCGATGTACTCCGCGTCGTCACGGCGGGGATGGGTGCCGTCGACGGGGAAAGCCGGGTGGTGCCAGTCGATCAGCGAGTGGTAGAAGCCGACCTTCAGGCCTTCCTCACGGCACGCGTCGACGAACGGGCCGAGCAGATCCTTGCCGTACGGCGTGTTCGTCACCTTGAAGTCGGTGAGGTCGCTGTCCCACAGGCAGAAACCGTCGTGGTGCTTGGTGGTCAGCACGACGTAGGTCATGCCCGCGGCCTTCGCGGCCCGCGCCCAGGACCGCGGGTCGTACTTGTCCGGCTCGAAGTGGTCGAAGTAGACCCGGTACTGCTCGTCGGTCAGCTTCTCGTGGTTCTGCACCCATTCGTGCCGGGCGGCCAGCGAATACAGTCCCCAGTGGACGAACATCCCGAACCGGTCGTGGGTGAACCAGGCGGTGGAACTCACTTCAGGATCGCTCCTTGCAGATGGTGGGTCAGCCCTTGAGCGCGCCCGAGGCGAGGCCGCGGACGAACGAACGCTGGAAGAACAGGAACGCGGCGACCGACGGGAGCAGCGCCAGCAGGGACGCGGCCATGATCACGCCGGGGGTGACGTTCGTGTCGATCCGCAGGGTCCGCAGGGCCAGCGGCAGGGTGTAGGTCGAGGCGTCGGTCGACACCAGCAACGGCAGCAGGTACTGGTCCCAGATCATCGTGAAGCCGAAGACGCCGATCACGCCGAGTGCGGGCTTGCACATCGGAAGGATGATCTGCGCGAAGATCCGCAGATCACCGGCGCCGTCGATCCGCGCGGCCTCTTCGAGTTCGCGGGGGACGTCCTTCATGAACTCGGTCATCACCAGGATCGAAAACGCCCACGCGCCCAGCGGCACGATCATCCCGGCGAGGCTGCCGATCAGATTGAGGTGCACCACCGGCAGATCCGACAGGATCAGCGACAGCGGGATCGCGAGGATCTCCTCCGGCAGCATCAGCGTCGCCAGGATCGCGACCAGCACGAAGGTCATGAACCGGAACTTCTTGCGCGCCAACGCGTAGCCTGCCAGCACCGAGATGACGACTTGCAGCAGGAGGCCGAAGCCGACCACCAGGAACGAGTTGAGGAGATACATCCCCACGCCCAGGTCGAAGGCGATGCCGAAGTTGTCCAGGGTCGGGCTGGACGGGACGACGCTCAACGCCGTCGGATCGGAGACGTCGTTGAACGCGCTGACCAGCAGCGCCAGCAGCGGCCCGGCGAACACCAGGAGCAGCAGGGCGTACAGGACGAACTTCAGGATCCGTCCGCCCGGCGATTTGACGGCGTCGAGGCCGAGCGCCGAATCGTTGGCCGCGGTCATGCGTCTCGCCTCCGTCGGAGCACCTGGACGAACAGGGTGAGCACGAGCGTCGCGAGGAACAGCAGGACCGCGCCCGCCGCACCGACGCCCAGCCGGTTCTGTTCCAGGCCGAGTTTGTAGATCAGGGTCATCGCCACCTCGGTCGAGCCGTTCGGCCCGCCGTTGGTCAGCAGGAACACCTCGGTGAACACGCGCAGGCCGCGGATCGCCGCGAGGACGAACAGGATCGAGAACACCGACCGCAGGCCCGGCAGCGTCACGTGGAGGATCTTGCGCCAGCGGGAGGCACCGTCCACAGTGGCCGCTTCGTAGAGGCCGCGGTCGATACCCGCCAAACCGGCGAGGAAGATCATCATGTCGTACGGGGCGCCGCGCCAGATCCCGGTGATGATCACCGAGATCATCGACGAATCGGGATCGTTGATGAATCCCGACGGGCCAAGGCCGACCAGGCCGAGGATGGAGTTCAGCATCCCGTCCTCGGTCGGGTGGTACATGATCCGCCAGAGCTCGGCGACCACCGCGATCGGCACGACCACCGGGAGGAAGGCCGCCGACCGCAGGAACTTCAGCCGCTTGCTCTGGCCCTCCATCAGCAGGGCGAGCGCGAGGCCGATGATCATCGACCCCGCGGTCTGCCCGACCGCGATCACGACGGTGTGCCAGATCGCGGAGTGGAACGCCTCGTCACCGAGGACGGTGCTGTAGTTCTGCCCGCCGACCCACTGGTTGCCCAGGTACGGCTGGACGTCCTGGAAGGACATCGTCACCGCGGTGATCATCGGGATGAACTTGAAGTACACGAACAGGATGAGGGCGGGGGCCAGGAACAGCCACGGCGTCCACCACTTCCCGTCGCGGTCGCTGCGCCTGCGGGCCTTCGGCGCGGGCGTCCGCTTCACGGCGGGACGGTCCGCGCCGACGGCCGCCGGCTTGGCGTGATCTACGGTCATGAGGCGCTGATCCCCTGTTGCTGCAAGGTCGCGGTGAGCTTGGTGTCGAGTTTGGACAGTTCCGCCTTGAGATCGAGCTTGCAGTCGGCGACGAGCGCGCTGATCGTGTCGGCGGTGTCCTGGCGGACCGGCGTCCAGTTCGGGATGGACGGCGCGTAGTGGCCGGACTTCGCGTAGATCTCGGCGTAGGTCTTCCACCGCGGGTCGGAGCGGACCTGGGTGATGTCGACGTTCTTGTTCACCGGGAGCTGCACGATGAAGGCCGACTCGCCTTCCATGCCGATCTTCTGGCCGTCGGCCGAGATCGCGAAGTCACCGAACGCGTCCTGCCCCGCCTGGTTCGGCGAACCGGCCATCATGAAGATCGACAGACCCTCGGCGAGGACGTCGGCGTTCTTGGCGCCCTTCGGCATCGGGACGACCTCGTACTTGTCCTTGCCGAGCGACTTGTCGAAGCGCGGCAGCAGGTACGGGCCGACGACGTACATCCCGGCCTTGCCCGCTTCGAAGGTCTCGTTGGTCGCCGGGGTCGGCATGGTGACCGAACCGGGCTGGATCACGTTGTCCTTGCAACCGAGGTCGCGGAACCACTGCACCGCGGCCACGGATTCGGGGGTGCTCATCGCCGGCTTGTACTTGCCGCCACCGGTTTCGGTGATGAAGTCGCCGCCCGCGGCCCACAGGAAGTTCGAGAAGTACCAGGAGGCGTAACCCCGCTTGGTCGACAGCGTCGCGTTCAGGCCCGCGGTGTCGTTCTTCCCGTTGCCGTCGGGGTCGCCGGTGGTGAAGGCCTTGGCGAGGTCCGCCAGTTCGGCCCAGTTCTGCGGGACGCCCTTGCCGAGCTTCTCGCGCCAGTCCTTGCGGATCAGCAGCGCCGAAGCCTGCGCGCTGTAGGGCAGGCCGTACAGCTTGCCGTCCGGGGTCTGGTTGGACTTCAGCGCCTGCTCGGTGAGCTCCGACGCGTGCTTGATCTTGCCCTGTTCGATCTCACGCACGAGACCCTGGCTCTTCAGTGTGCCGACCTGGGTGACGTCGTTCATCACGATGTCCGGCAGGTCGCGCTGGGCGGCGCGCTGGGCGAGCTTCGTCTCGAAGTCGTCGAAGATCGCGGTGACCTGCACCTTGAATCCCGTGGCCTTCTCGAAGGCTTCCGCGAGCCGCTTGGTGGCCTGTTCGCCGGCGCCGCCGGGGGTCGTCCGGGTCCACAGTTCCAACGGCGCCTTGGTGTCCTGCGCGACGTTCGTTCCGGCGGGGCCTGCCGAGCAGCCCGAAAGGACCAGCGCTGAGACAGTGAGTCCCACGCCGATCCACCGCGATTTCCGCATCGCTTCTCCTGTTCACTGTGGACCACGCTGTCTACCTCGGAGGGGACGGTAAGCGCTTTCCCGGTCTCCGGTCAATGGTCCGATCATTACGAATTTCAATCGCCCGTGTTTGCCTCTGCGCGAGACTCGCCGTGCGTGGACCGGCTTAAGCATCCGATGTATGGTCGCCGCCGGAGGTAGGGATGACCGAGCAGCAACACCGGCCGACGGCACTTCTCGTGATGGAGGAACGCCGCCGCGGCGACGTATACCCCGAGGCCGTGGTGAAGGAGATCGAAACGCTGGTGGACCTGCGTGAGCCGCTCACCCGAGAGCGGCTGGCGGAGGACCCGTCGGCACTGGAAGGCGTCGAGATCCTGCTGTCCGGCTGGGGTGCCCCGGTGCTGGACTCCGTCCTTTTGGGACACGCGCGGGACCTGCGGGCCGTGCTCGTCGCGGCCGGCTCGGTCCGGCCGCTGACCACGCCCGAGTTCTGGGCGCGCGAGCTGCCGATCGTGTCCGCCGCGGCCGCGAACGCCGTCCCGGTCGCCGAGTTCACCCTGGCCCAGGTCCTCTTAGGACTCAAGCAGGTGCACCGCATCTCCCGCGAGATCCGGGAGCGGCGCGCCTATCCGCCGGATCCGCGGGTCGCGGGCGCCTACCGGTCCCGCGTCGGCCTGCTGGGCCTCGGCGAGATCGGTGCTCTCGTCGCGTCGCATTTGCGTGGTTTCGACGTGGAAGTGCTCGCGAGCGACCCCGTCGTCGACCCGGCGACCGCCGAAGGCCTCGGCGTGCGGCTGGTGGGCCTGGAGGAACTGTTCGCCACGTGTCCCGTGGTGAGCCTGCACGCGCCGCTGCTCCCGGAGACCGAAGGGCTGGTCGACGGTGAGCTGGTGGCCAGGATGGGTATCGGCGCGACCCTGATCAACACCGCCCGCGGCGCCGTCGTCGACGAGCGGTCGGTCGTCCCGGTGCTGGCCGAACGTCCCGATCTCACGGCGATCCTCGACGTCACCTGGCCCGAACCGCCGGAGCCGGACTCGCCGCTGTACACGTTGCCGAACGTGGTGCTCACCCCGCATCTGGCAGGCGCGCTGGGCGCCGAGCGTGCCCGGATGGGCGAACTCGTGGCCGGTGAGCTGCGGCGGTTCGTCCTCGGGGAGCCGCTGCGGCATGCCGTCGCGCCGGACCGGGCGCATCTGCGGGCCTGATGCTCGCCTTCCGGGAGACCGGCCCGTCCGGTGGGGTGCCCGTCGTCCTGCTGCATGCCCTGGGCAGCAATACGGGCACTTGGGACGATTTCGCCGGTCGCCTGGCTCGTCGTGTCGTGGCCGTCGACCTGCCGGGGCACGGCGACAGCGCCCACGTCGAGAACTACTCGCTCGACGCGATGGCCGACGGCGTCGCCGAGCTCCTCGGGGACGAAGCGGACCTGGTCGGCCATTCGATGGGCGGCCGGGTCGCCGTGCTGCTCGCCCAGAGGCTGCCCGGGAGGGTGCGGCGGCTGGTCGTCGAGGACGCGGGGCATCGGGTGCACGGCAGCAGGCCGGAGGAGTTCGCGGCGGTGGCGGGAGAGTTCCTCGGCCCGGCGTAATCTGGACATCTGCCTGGGGAGGGTGCGGTGGTCGTGTTCAGTTGTGCGGGCTGCGCCGCCGAACTGACCGTGCCGGTCTCGCCGGTCGCTCTCCCGGTGCACGCGCACAACCGTTACGGGCACGCCCTTCTGCCGCCGCTCATGCGGGCGGGGAGCTACGCCGTCGACCCCGAGCCGTTCGGTCCGCCGTGGCGACCGTGGAACGAGGCCGAAGCCGAAGCTCGAAGTCTGTTCGCGCCCGTCGGCCTGCTTTCGCACGGGCCCGCCGGATCGATCGTGGTCGCGCCGGGGGACACTCGCGGGACCGTGCTGATCCCGGAACGATGCGACGGCTACTGCTACGGCGTGGACGGGCGGGACGGCCCCAATCTCGCTTGCGCCCGGTGCGGCCTGGAAGTGGGGAGCCGGATCGACGACTGCTCGCGCTGGCAGGAGGTGCGGTTCCTCCCGGACTCCGTGCGGTTCGAACCGGCGGGAGAACCTCCTGCCGACGACTGGACCGTCGAAGGAGTACCGCCGGTCGAACCCTCAGGGGCGTGGAACGCGTATTGGGAGGCGGCCGTCGGTGACGCGCTGGCCCGTCTGTTCGCGGTTTCCGGCGGCGGGACGATCGCAGTGCAGGACGGCCTGGTCGCCGACGTCTTCGGCCCGGCTCTTGCCCTGCCTTCGTCCAGCTCACCGCATCGGGCTCTGGCGCTCGCGGGCCCTGGAGAGCCGGATGCCGACGACATCGCGCTCGTGCCGCGGCACCCGGTGACCGGGCGGCCGTGGCCGCATTCGGGCGCGACCGACGTCGTCCCGCTGGCGGCCGAGGTGTGGACGTGGCTGGCTTTCGGTCAGGACCCGGTGACCGCCCCGGCTTCCGGAGTCATGCCGGTGGGTGTTCTCCGGGACGACCCGCTGCCGAAGCATCCGAGCGGGCCCTTCTCGCCCGCACGGGACGTCTTCCTGCACACGCTGGCGCGGCTTCCAGCCGTTCGGCAGCCGTGGCTGAGGGCGATCTACGACCGGGTGATGGCGGGCGGCCCCGTCTCGAGGGTCGTATAACGACCTATACCGCTTGCCGTACGGCCGCGAGGCCCTCCTGCAGATCCTTGACGAAATACCCGGGGACCTCCAGCGACGGGAAATGCCCGCCTGCTTCGGGCGACCTCCAGCGGACGATCCGCCGGTACCGCTCCTGCGCCCAGGGGCGCGGATATTTCTCGATGTCGCGGGGATAGACGGTGATCGCCGCCGGGACGTCGACGCGGAGTTCGGGATCGAGGGAGTTGTGGCTTTCGTAGTAGATGCGGGCCGATGACGCGCCGGTCCGGGTCAGCCAGTACAGGGTGACGTCGTCGAGGATGCGGTCCCGGGAGATCGTCTCGAACGGGCTGTCCTCGGTGTCCGACCATTCCGCGAACTTGTCGAGGATCCAGGCGAGCAGGCCCACCGGTGAGTCGACGAGCGAGTAGCCGATGGTCTGCGGGCGGGTCGCCTGCTGCTTGGCATAGGCGGCGCGGTGATGCCAGAAGTCGTGGGTTTCCTCGGTCCACTCGCGCTCGGCCGGGGTCAGCCCCTCCGTCGTCAGCCCGGGCGGTCCCTCCGCGAACGTCGTGTGGATGCCGAGAACGTGTTCCGGGAACCTGCCGCCGAGGACCGTGGTGATGTTGCCGCCCCAGTCGCCGCCGTGGGCCGCGAACCTGTCGTAGCCGAGCCTGCCCATCAGTTCGACCCAGGCGGCCGCGATCTTTTCGGTTCCCCAGCCGGTGGTGGCCGGTTTGTCGCTGTAACCGAAGCCCGGCAGCGACGGGACCACGACGTGGCACGCCGGTGTGTCCGGGTCCGCCGGTTCGGCCAGTTCGTCCACCACATCGACGAACTCGGCGATGCTGCCCGGCCAGCCGTGCGTCAGGACCAGGGGAGTGGCGTCCGCGCGGGTGGACCGGCGGTGCAGGAAGTGGATCCCCAGGCCGTCGATGGTCGTGCGGAACTGGCCGATCCGGTCGAGGCGCTTTTCGAACCACCGCCAGTCGTATCCGGTGCGCCAGTAGTCCACGACCTCGATCAGATCGGCGAGCGGAACGCCCTGGCCCCAGCGGGGGACCGTCTCGGCTTCCGGTAGCCGCGCCGTGGCCAATCGCGCACGCAGATCGTCGAGGTCGGCGTCGGTCGCGTGGGCTTCGAAGGCTTGCACTTCGCTGGTCATGGGACCTCCTCTTCGGAACCGGCTAAGACGGTTCTAACAGTTCGCCCCGTCCGGGCGCAACCGGCTAAGGTGGTTCCATGCGTTCCGGCTTTCCCGACTTCCGCCTCGGCAGCGTGCTGGCGACCAGCTTCACGGCGACTCTGACGGAGCGTCGTGGTGAGGCCGTGGAGCGCATTCCCACACCGCAGCGGCTCGTGGACTGGCTGGCCGTGAGCGGCCTGGCCGTGGAGTCCTGCACCGCGGCCCAGCTCGACCTCGCCCGGGAGCTGAGGGAAGCGATCCACGCCGCCGCGACCGCGACCGCGACCCGGGAAGCCCTGCCTGCCGGCGCCGTCCAGGTCATCAACGACCGCAGTGTCCAGGGGCGGGCCGCGGCCGTCCTGACGCCCGACGGGGAACGGCGATGGCGGGTCGCCGACGTCGAAGACGCCCTGAGTGTGATCGCCGCCGACGCGATCAGCATCATCTCGGGCGAACGGGACGGGAAGATGGCCTTGTGCGCGTCGCCTACGTGTATGGCTGCCTTCTTCGACACCAGTCAGAGCCGCACGCGTAGGTGGTGTGACATGAACACGTGCGGGAATCGGCAGAAGAAGGCGCGGTTTCAGGCGAATCAGCGGAAGAACTCTGGGGGTTCTTGAGCGGGCTTGGGGGCGCGTTGCCGGAAAACGGCGACAGACCAGCCAGGCGGCAGTCCTGTTGGGCGGCCCGCGACGCGCTGCCCTGAAACGGTAATCGTTCTTACCCTGGCGATGGTGTGGAGTTGCCTGTGAGGCTAGCCCCGCCCAGTCTGTTGCCGGTAAACGGCGACGGACTCGCGTGCCCGGGACTTCGCTACGTGCTGCTTTGGGCAGTTGCCGGAAAACGGCAACCGGTCGGACGGCTGCGGTCGTACATGGCTGGCCCCGCCCAGCCCGTTGCCGAGAAACGGCGACACCCTCACGCGAGGTCGGCTCGCGACCCGGGCCATCCCGGCCCGTCGCCAGAAAACGGCAACCGGCTGATCACATGACGCTGAGTCCATAGCCGCAAACCGGCAACAGCTCACCAGTTCCGAACCCCAGGCGCATACCCCGCAGGCTTGTCCCCGACCTTCACCCCAGGCGACACCACCCAATTCTGATACTCGGCCGTGAACATCCGATACACCGACTCCGGCGGGACAGCACTCGCCTCGTCGAGGAGCGCCCGCAAATCCGGCGGCAGTTCGAAGTCCAGCGCCGCCATGCTCTTGCCCAGCTGCTCCGCACTGCTCGCCCCGACGATCGCGGCCGCGACACCCGGCTGCGTCGCGACCCAGTTGATCGCGACCTGCGCCATCGTGACACCGAGTTCTTCGGCGACCTTCTCCAGCGGCTTCAGCAACGCCCAGTCCCGGTCCGTCCACGACTTCCCGGGGTTCCCCGGATCGCTCAGCCTGCCTTGGCCGGACGGCGTCTCGCCCGGCCGGTACTTGCCGGTGAGGAATCCGCCTGCCAACGGGCTCCACGCGGTGACGCCGAGACCGAGATGGTGCCCCATCGGCACGTGTTCCGTCTCGATGGTCCGCTCGACGAGCGAGTAGGGCAGCTGAAGGTTGACGACCGGGGTCAGCGCGTTCGCCTCGGCGAAGCTCTGCGCCCGGGCGGCGTACCAAGCGGGTACGTCGGAAAGCCCGGCATAGCGGATCTTTCCCACGCGCACCAGGTCGTCGAACGTGCGCATCACCTCTTCGACCGGAGTGACGCGGTCCCAGGTGTGCAGCAGGAACAGGTCGACGTGGTCGGTGCCCAGCCGTCGCAACGACGCTTCGAGTGCCGTGATCAGATGTTTGCGGCCGTTGCCGCCGGCGTTCGGGTCGCCGGGGTCGACACTGTTGGTGTACTTGGTGGTGAGCACGACCCGGTCGCGCACGTTCGCCTCGGCGATGAGGCGGCCGAGGATGGTCTCGCTTTCGCCCGCGGTGTAGAAGTCCGCGGTGTCGACGAAGTTCCCGCCCGCGTCGAGATACTCGCGGAAGATCGGGCGGACCTCGTCCTCGGTTTTTCCGTATGCGGCATGGAAACCGCCGGTGCCGAAGTTCATCGTGCCGAGCGCGATCCGGCTGACGCGCAGTCCGGAGCGGCCGAGCAGGTAGTACTGATCGAGTGCCATGGGGAACTCCAGGATTTCAGAGACGGCTGAAGGCAGACTTTTCAGTGGTGTCCACTGTGGACGGGAACGACGAAGTTCACCGTCTTCTCGTCGAGGATCTTGTGCGTCGGATCGGCGAGACCGATCCACACCTTGTGCGGCCCCGCCGGCAGTGACTGGATGATCAGCGGTTCCCCGCTGCCGTCCGCCCAGTGCCACGCGGCGTCGTCGACGGTCACGTGGATGTGGCCGATCCGCGGCGAAACGTCCAGCGCGGCCGGGCCGTAGACCGGCACGATCCGGAGGTTTTCCGCCCGGTACCGCAGCACGACCAGCCCCATCGCCAGCTGTTCGGGCAAGGGCGCGTCCACGACCAGCGAAGGCGGCGGTTGCGAAGGCAGCGGCACGACGGGAGCGGGCGACCAGCCGGCGGCCGCACCAGGAGGTGCGGGCGCAGCCGGGGGAGCGCCGCACGCGGCGGTGAGCAGAACGGCGGTGGCGAGGGCGAGTTTCCCCAAGACGGGCATGAACTCAAGCTAGGACCGGCCTGCGGACCGCGGCGCCCGTCGGACGACGTCATCGGTGTACGTCACCGTGACACTTTCCGGTGATCGGCAGGTGAACCGGCCGGATCCGGGGAATACGCGGGACATCGACCCGCCAGGGGAAGAAAAGGAGAGAACGATGAAGTCTCGAATCGCCGCTGCGGCGGCCGCTGTCACGTTCTTGGTCTCCGCGGGCGCCTTCACCGCCTCGCCCGCCGCCGCGGACCCGGTGCCCGGCAGCCCGAATCAGTTCTACGCGTCGTGCGCGGTCGACCTCCTGGGCGTCCCGGTGGGTTGCCTGGAAACCGACGAGGTGCACGCGACGCATATCTGTCAGTACGTCGTCACTGCGTTCGGACTGGGTCTCGACTGCATCCAGCGCTGAACGGGAACCGGGCGGGCGTCCCTGCGACGCGCCCGCCCGGCTCCCCTTCCCGGTGCGGTTCACCGGTCACCGCACCGCGAAGGTCACACCCCGGTGACGGAGGCGATCCATTGCCGATGAGCGACGACATCGGTGTAGATCGTGTCGCCGGTACCGCACGACGGGCTGTTGTGCCCCGCGCGGCTCGTCGCGCCGGCCAGTGCGCCCTGGACGACCAGTGGTCCGCCGGAGTCGCCGTAGCAGGCGGTTTGGTAGTTCGTGCTGTAGACGCACAGTTCCGAGGACCCCTGGATGCCCTGGCAGCGGCTGTCCGGATCGATGCGGGTGTTCAGCTGCTTCAGGTTCGCGGGCGGCCTAGGTTCGCAGCCACGCTGTGGGCAGGTCTGGCCCCAGCCGTACAACGTGACCCCGGTCCCGGCCGCCGGCGAGCTGTCGGCGATCCGGATCGGCGCGTTCTGCACCGGCTGCGAGAGCCGAACCAGCGCGATGTCGTACGGTCCGGCCTGCCCGCTGTAGTACGGATGCTTGATCATGCGCGACGCCGAGGTCAGGACACCGCCGTACTGCCAGGTCTTCGAGCCGATGCGCAGCTGGAGCGTCTGCTGCGGGATGCAGTGCGCCGCCGTCACGACCCACTGCGACGCGATCAGCGAACCACCGCAGCCGTGACTGCCGTTGACCTGGAGCGACGCGATCCACGGGAAGTCGCCGGTCGCCTGTCCGCCGCCGACGATGGCCGGGCCGATCTCCGCCGGTTCCTGGGCTGCCACCGGCGACGACACGGCCAGCGCCGCCATGCCCGCGACCAGCGGGATCAGTGCGGCGCGCAGCAGGGTACGCAGTCTCATAAGGAGTCCTCCTCGACGTTGAAGGGGATGTGCGGGAATCACCTTCGCCGTGCCGGGGCTTCCCGAGAACTCCCGGCTTTGTATAGCGTTCGTCTATGGAACTCGGGTTCCGGCAGATGCGGGTGGTCCGCGCCATCGCCGAAACGGGGACGCTGTCCGCCGCGGCGGCCGCCCTCGGCCTGACCCAGCCCACCGTCACCGACAGCCTGCGCCGGGCGGAGCGGGTCGCGGGCGGTCCGCTCTTCCACCGGGACCGGCGCGGCGCACGGATCACCCCGCTCGGCGAACTGGTCCTCGCGCACGCCCGCACCGTGCTCGACGAGCTCGACCGGCTCGAATCCGCTTTGGACGGAAACCGGTACGGCACGTTGCCCGATCCGGTCCGGATCTGCGGGATTCCCGGGCAGCTGGTGGGGAATCTGGCGGTGGCGGTGCCGCGTGTGCTGTCCACCGGAGCGGAGGTGCGCGGCGCGCTGAGCGTGACGGCGGCGCTGGACCTGCTCGCCGACCACCGGCTCGAACTGCTCGTCGTCGTCGACTTCCCCGGCCATGTCCATGATCCGCCACCGGAGGTCGCGCGGGCGACGGTCGCGGTGGAGCCGTTGTTCGTGGCCGTCGCCGAACATCACCCGCTGGCGGGCAGTGCCGAGATCGCGCTGGGGGAGCTGGCCGGCGAACGCTGGTTGAGCGTCGCCGACACCGCGGACCTCTCCGACACGGAATTCACCGGATACCTGGGCGACGTGTGCCGGGCCGCGGGGTTCACCCCGGAGATCCGGACGCTGCCGCCGAGTGTCTGCGCGCAGTTGTGCGAACTGGGTGAAGCGGTCCTGCCCATGGTGCCCGCCGCCCGCCGCAGGAGCGGGATCGAGGTCGTCCCGTTGCGCGGGAACCCGTTGCGCATGACCACCCGGTTGTACTGGAACGAGCGAGGGCCGTTGGTCGGGGACGCCGTCCGTGCGCTGTGGGAAGAACTCGTGCGGGCGCAGCGCACCGTCATGGAGGCCCCGGAACGATACCGGACCTGGCTCGCCGACAATCCACAGTGGACGACCACTGTGGATTCCTTCGAGGAAGCACGCTCAGGTGCCGAGCCAGCCGGGATTGGCCGCCGCCCACTCGGGAAGGCGGTGCCGGATCGCGGCCAGCTCGGTGACCGCGTGCACCAATCCACTTCGGACAGTCTGGACGTCGACCGGTGAACCTTCACGCCACAGCAGAAGATGCCGCGTCCTCAGCGGAACACCCCGCAGGGCCAGCACGGAGCCGGGCATCGTGGAACCGGAGTCGAGGGACTGGGCCAGCGCCACCGCGCGAGGATCACGCCGGACGGTCTGCCGCAGCACCATCGGTTCCAGCTCCTGCACGGTGATCGCGCCGAGCCCCGCCCGGGCGCACTGATCGGTCAGGTGATCGTGGAACTCGTCGTCCCCGCCCGCGACCGCGAGCCAGGTCGAGCCGTCGAGTTCCGCCAACGACACCTCACCGCGTCCGGCGACGGGATGGTCCGGGGACACGATCACGAACACCGGCTCCGTCCCGACGGGAAGCATGTGGACACCGCCGGGCGGGACGATCTCCTGCCCTGGATGGTCCACGTACAGCGCCAGTTCCACCGTGCCGTCGAGAAGCGCGGAGAACAACGCCTTCCGGCTGGTCACCGCCAGCAGTTCGACCGGGCGGCCGGGCGCGGCCGCGGCGACCACGCCGCTCAACGTCTCGGCGAAGACCGTCGGGAGCGCCCCGATCCGGAGCAGCCCTTCCGACGGCGCGGTGTGGAACCGGCGGATCGCCAGTTCGAGGTCGTCCGCCGCGGCCAGCACGCGCCGCGCGTGGTTCAGCAGCACCTCACCCAGCGCGGTGGGCCGCACGCCGTGCCGGTCGCGTTCGAAGACCGTCCGTTCCAGCGCCCTCTCGACCCGATGCAACTGCGCGCTCAGCGCGGGCTGGGAAAGCCCGAGCGAGGTGGCGGCCTTCGCGATGCTGCCGGCCGACGCGATCGCGTCGAGGAGGCGCAGATGCCGGACATCGATTTCCACCGGCCAAGTATGGCCGTCCCCGGGACCGATGAGGGGGCTGATCACAGGTCGTCCTCGCTGATGATCGTGCGGAGTTTGTGCAGGGCGCGATGCTGGTTGACCCGGACCAGACCGGGGCTCACCCGAAGCACCGCCCCCGTTTCGGGCGACGTCATCCCGACCGTGATCCGCAACCGGAGGATCTCCTGCTGGATACCGGGAAGGGTGCTCATCAGCCGCCTCAACCGGTCGTGGCCGTCGGCGGCGATGGCCAGCCGCTCGGGTTCGTCGGTCTCGGGTGTCGCGCGTTCGGGCGGATCGGGGGTGGGTTCCGATCGGTCCCGGGCGCGCCGCCGGAAGGCAGCGGCGACCTTCCGGGCGGCGATCCCGAGGACGGCGGCGAGGAAGGAGCCGCCGGTCGTCTTCGCGGTGGGCAGCGCGGTGAGCACGGCGAGGCAGGTCTCCTGCGCGACGTCCTCGGCGGCGATCTCCCGCGCGTCCGTCCCGTCCATCCTGTTCCGGCAGTAGTCCGCGACCACCGGCTGGACGATGCTCATGAGCTCGTTCGTCGCCGCGGGGTCACCGCGGCGGGCGCGAGGGACGAGGGATTCGAGATCCGCCGCCCGCGCGTCGTCGTCAAGGGGAGGAGCCGCCCCCGGCGAGGTCGGGTCGCCGGGGGCGGTCCAGGTCAGGCGAGTTCCCAAAGCGCGGGCACGTTCGGCGGTTCCCAGCCGGGCAAGGAGGTGTGCGGCTGGATGACCCGGTAGTTGCTGCCGCCGTAGCTGGCGGTCGCGCCGGAGCCGTAGTACGTGTACGGCGCCCAGGTGCCGCCCGGCGGGTTCGACGTCGTCGGGCTGGTCGGGGTGGTGGGCGTGGTGGTGGTGCTGGACGGCGGGTTGCCGGTGACCATCAGCCGCAGGTTGTAGACGCTCAGGATCTCCGAGATCGGCTGGAAGTAGATGGTGCCGCCGGAGGTGCAGTTGCCGGAGCCACCGGAGGTGACGCCCTGCGCCTGGTCGCCGGTGATCCACGAACCGCCGGAGTCGCCGGGCTCGGCGCAGACGTTGGTCCGGGTCAGGCCGGTGATGGTGCCCTCGGGGTAGGTGACCGAGGTGTTCTTCTGCAGGATGGTGCCGCAGTGCCAGCCCGTGGTGGAGCCGGAACGGCAGACCGAGGAGTTGACCGCGGCCTCGGTCGAACCCGCCACCGGCACGGTGCCCGGGTAGCGGTTCACCAGCGCGCGCGGGGTGTTGCCGGCGTCGGCGCGGACCCAGGCGTAGTCGTTGCCGGGGAAGCTGGAGCCGGCGACGGTCCCGCTCGGGTTCG
The DNA here is from genome assembly GCF_000732925.1 of Amycolatopsis japonica. Classification (NCBI taxonomy): domain Bacteria; kingdom Bacillati; phylum Actinomycetota; class Actinomycetes; order Pseudonocardiales; family Pseudonocardiaceae; genus Amycolatopsis; species Amycolatopsis japonica. The sequence goes on along the minus strand of NZ_CP008953.1, from coordinate 4,615,806 downwards.
AGGTGCGGGTGCCGGTGGTGCCGCAGTGTCCGGCGGTGACGAAGCCGCCCTCGACCGGGAAGCCGATGGAGCAGCGGCCCGAGCCGAAGGTGTAGGCGTTGCCGCCGATGATGTCGATCAGTGCCCGCGGCTTCTCGGCGCTGGCCTCGATCCGGACCACATCGGACGGAACACCGGACTCGGCGGCCCACGACTTCGCGGCGGCCTCGCCACCGGCGTTGGCGAGCACGACGATCGAGTTGGTGGTGACGTCGGTGTACCAGCCGGGCACGGTCTTCGGTGCCTTGGTGGATTTCGCGTCCAGCCGCAGTTTCGCGGCGTCGAGGTCGGAGGCGCTGCGAGCGACTGTCTTCGGCGTCGCGCCCGCGGCACGCACCAGGTCGGCCTGGGCGGCGTCGGTGACGGCCACGGTGAGCGTGGTCCCGGTGGAGTCCAGCCACGATCCGGCATACGACGTGCCGAGCTGCTTCTTCAGCGTGTTGTCGGCGACCGCGGCACGCTGCTCGCTCGCGAGCCGGAGCTTGGCCTGTTCGGGGGTGATCTTCAGGTCGCGGGACATCGCGGCCAGCATTTCGGACTGGGCCTGGTCGCCGGCGGTGGCTTGTTGACCGGCGCTCGCGCTGGGGGTCAGGGCGATGGCGGTGACCAAGCCTGCCCCGGTTATGGCCGCTGCGGTCGCGGCTAAGATCTTTCTGTTCATTTCAACGCTTTCCTCGAAACGGCGGGGGAGGGGGATTCGTCCCCGACCGTACGAGGCGTATCACTCGACTGGTACATACCATTTGGGTCATATCGCCCGGCTGTGGCGCGGGGCGATATGGCGAGGTTCCGTGCTGATCCGGCCGCCGATTCCGTTGCGGTACAACGGTTTCGCCGTCTCCGGAAGAAGTGGTGCGCAGCCGCGCGAGATGCGCCGTCGCGGTGTCCACTGTCGTCAATACCGTACTTTTGAGGGGTAAGGCAAAGAGTTCTCACAGAGTGAGGAAGTGCCCGTCGTGCCGGAGGGGGCGCCGGCACGACGGGCACGGGTCTGGCGGACCTCAGCGGACGGTGCAGCGGTAGCTCGACGCCATCGCGGGATCACCGTGGCCGCGGTACCGCGAAACCTGCGGATACGGGCAGAGATCGCGGGTCTTGCCGCCGTTCGCCGCGGGCAGGGTCGCCGGTGCCTTGCCGTGTTCGACCCAGTCGACGAGCGCGCCCAGCGCGTTCGTCGGCGTGGCGCCGGCGCCGCCGCCGCAATGCGCGACACCCGGCGCGAGGAACAGCCGGTAGAAGTCGTTGACGCGCTTCGAACCGCCCAGTTCGCGCTCCACCTCGTGGCGATACCGCAGCGTGCCGCCCGGCGGGATGAGCTGGTCGTCGGTGCCGACGAAGGTGATCAGCTTGCCGCCCGCCCGGCGGAAGTCCGACAGGTCCGGATCGGAGGTCCCGATGACGTCGTCGTATTCCCGCACCGACTGGCGGAACAAATCGGCGAACTGGCGATAAGTGAGCTTCTCGGTGTCGAACCCGGGCTGCTTCTTCAGGAACGTCTGCACCCAGCCCACCGCGACCGGGAAGCCCGGAGCCGTCGTCACCGGGCCGAAATCCGCTCCCTTGGGCAGACCCGCCCAGAGCCGTCGTCCGTGCTCGTCGGTCGGTCCGGCCCAGATCTTGCGTACGACTTCGGCGTCCGCCGCGGTGACGGTGACCTCCTTGTCGCCGCAGAGCACCTTCGTGCCGATGAGGGACCGTGGATCGTAACCGCATTCGTCCGGCCGGTCGACGATGCCGTTCGTGACCCCGTCGCTGCCGTCGCAGGCCTTGATCGCGGCCTGCTGGAAGGCGGTGAAGACGCAGGTCGCCGGGTAGGTCTTCTCCTGGTTCAGCACGACTCGCGGCCAGAGCGTCGCGACCGCGAACTCGGCCCAGTGCACGGCGGGCGCGTTCGCCAGGACACCGTCGAAGTCGCCCGGATACCGCTGCGCTTCGGAGTAGCCCTGACGACCGCCGGTCGAGCAGCCGTTCCAGTACGAGTAGGTGACTTCCCGCTGGTAGAACTTCTGCGTCACGTCCTTCCCGACGAGGGCGGCCTCGTGCACGGACCGGGTCGCGAAGTTCGTCACGAGAGGCCTGTTGATCTCGCCGCGGGAGGTGAGCGCCCAGGACGTGTCGAGGAAGGTCAGGGGGACGCCGGCGTCAGTGGTCACGCCGCTGAAGCCGTCCTTGACCGCTTGGACGAGCGGGGCGCCGAAGTCACCGGCGGTGTACGCGCTGCCGCCGACCGCCTGAAGCCTGCCGGTCCACCCGGTCTGCGGCAGGGTGACGGCGACCTTGACGTGGTCACCCGCCGTGCCGTGGGTCAGGGTGACGGTGATTTCGCAGTACGCGGGCACGTCGGTGATCGTGGCGGGGGCCGTGAACGGGGTGGGCGGGAACGTGACGGTCCCGCCGGGCTTCTGCGCCGCCTGGACGGACTCGATCCGCGCCCCGTCCGGCGCCGCGACGGGGACCGCCGCGCACGACGCCGCCGCCGCTTGGGCGGGCGCCGTCTGGGTGACCGAGGTCAGCACCAGCGGCAGCAGGGCGGCCAGCGGTGCCGCCGCCAGGAACAACTTCTTGCGTCTCATCACTTTCCCGAAGCTAGGCCGATCGTGTTGACACGCCGTCTACATCCTGTGGACGCCGCCGGTCCTAACCGGACCGTTTGGGTATCGTCGGACGGGCGGCCGCCCATGGCCGACGGGAGGAATGCCGCACCATGCCGCTTTTCGGACGGGAAGCCGAGCTGAAGGACCTGACCGAACTCGTCGACGGTCCTGCCGCGGGCTGCTGCGGCGTGCTCATCGAGGGCGAACCGGGCGTCGGGAAGTCCGCGCTCGTCGCGGAGGCCGTGGCCGCGGCGAGGCTCGGGGGCCTGCGGGTTCTGCGCGCGACCGGCGTCGAGGCCGAACGGAAGTTCGCGTACGCTGCGCTGCATCAGCTCCTCCATCCGGTCCGGGCGGGCGCCGACCTGCTGCCCGCGCCGCAGCGTTCCGCGCTGTGGGCGGTACTCGGGCTGGCCGAAGGGGCGGAGCCGAACGCGTACCTGGTCGGGCTCGCCGCGCTGACGCTGCTTTCGGAGGAGGCGGCGGCCAAGCCGTTGCTGATCGTCGCCGAAGACATCCACTGGATGGACCGCGAGAGCGCCGACGTGCTCGCGTTCGTGGCCAGGCGGATCGAGACGGAACCGATCGTCCTGATCGCGACCGTCCGGGATGGGGAGCCGTCGCCGCTGCGCGACGCGGGACTGTCCTCAATGGACCTGGACCGCCTTCCCGAAGAGGTGGCTGCCGAGCTGCTCGACTCCGTCGCCCCCGGGATCACCTCGCCGGTCCGTTCCCGGATCCTCGCCGAAGCCGGCGGCAATCCGCTGGCCCTGACCGAGTTGCCGTCGGCCGTCACCGACACCTCGGATCCCGTGCTGCCCCTGACCGAGCGGCTCGAGCGCACGTTCGGGGCCCGGTTCACCGCCCTGCCGGAACCGGCCCGCACGACCTTGCTGGTCGCCGCGCTCAACGAAACCGGCTCGCTCACCGACACCCTCGCGGCGGCGTCGACGCTGCTGGGTGAGGACGTCGAGCCGTCGGGGCTGGAAGCGGCCGCCGAAGCCCGGCTGATCGACCTCGAAGCCAGGACGGTGTCGTTCCGGCATCCGTTGATGCGTTCGGCCATTCCCGCTTCGGTGCCGGCCGAGGAACGGCGACGCGCGCACTTGAGCCTCGCCGAGATCTTCCGCGGACAGCCGGATCGCGCCGCCTGGCATTGGGCGGCGGCCGCGACCGGCGCCGACGAGAACGTGGCACGGGAACTGGAGAACGCCGCCGGCCGCGCGCGGCATCGCGGTGGTGTGACGGCCGCCGTCGCCGCGTTGGAGCAGGCGGCGTCGCTGAGCCTCGATCCGGAGCGCCGGGCGGACCGGTTGCTGCGCGCGGCCGAACTGGCCGTCGAATCGGGCGGACGTGAGACGGCGGAACGGCTCGTCCGCGACGCACGCGCGAGAGAGCTCACGTCACGGCAACGGGCGACGGCGAGCTGGCTGCTCAGCGGGTTCGAGGACGGCGCTCGCGAGGACCTTTCACGGATCGCGGAACTGGCGCGGCTGGCCGAGTCGATCGCCGAGGACGGGTACCCGGATCCGGCGATGCGCGTTCTGTGGGGTGCCGCCATGCGGTGTTTCTGGGCCGAACCCGGTGCGGACACGCGGCGGACGCTGCTGGCCGTCGCGGACCGCCTCCCGGTGGAGAACTCGGATCCGCGGCTGGTCGCTGTCGCCGCGTACGTGGCGCCGTTCGACCGGGCCGAAGCCGTGCTCGGCGAGCTGCGCGGACTCGCCGCCGCCACCGGTGCCGATCCCGAGGTCGACCGCTTTCTCGGCAGCGCGTCACTGCAGGTCGGCGCGGTCGATCTGGCCGCGCGGTTCTCCGCGGCCGCGGCTCCGGGGCTGCGGGCGCAAGGCAGGCTCGGGTTGCTGCCTCGCGCCTTGGCCGTCCAGGCGTGGAGCCGGGTCCGGCTCGGCGACCTCGCCGGGGCGGTGCCTGCCGCGGCGGAGGCGGCCAAATTCGCCAAGGAGACCGGGCAGCCGTTCATGTACGGGCTCGCCACCGCGGTCCAGGCCGAGATCGCCGCGCTGCGGGGTGAGCACAAACAGGCCAAGACGCTGGCCGACGAGGCCGAACGGACCGCGCTCGCCGCCGGTGCCCGGCCGGTACTGGCGACCGTGCGACTCGCCAGGGGGATCGCCGCGTCGAGCGAAGGCCGCTTCGACGACGCGTTCGCCGATCTACGGCGTCTCTTCGACCCCGCCGATCCCGCCTTCCAGCTCGCGCTGCGCGTCTACTTCGTCGCGGAACTCACCGAGGTCGCGGTCCGGGCGGGACAGGTCGAGGCGCTGCGCGAGATCGTCGCGGAGATGGAGCGGCTCGCCGTGACGACTCCCGCGCCCGCTTTGCACATCGGCCTGCGGTACGCCCGCGCCGTGCTCGACCCGAGCGACGAACTGTTCGAGACCGCGCTGGGGGCGGAGCTCGACGGCTGGCCGGCCGAACGCGGGCGGCTGCACCTGGCGTACGGCGAATGGCTGCGGCGGCAACGGCGCGCGGTGGACTCGCGGGCGCATCTGCGCACCGCGCGGGAGACGTTCGACGCGCTCGGCATGACCGCGTGGGCCGAGCGGGCGCGCCGTGAACTGCGGAGCGCGGGGGAGTCGAGTCCCAATCGCGGCCCCGACGCGCGGGAGAAGCTGACCCCGCACGAGCTGAGCATCGTGCAACTGGCCGCCGAAGGCCTGACGAACCGGGAGATCGGGCAGCGGCTCTACCTCTCGCACCGGACGGTCGGCACGCATCTGCACCGGATCTTCCCGAAGCTGGGGGTGAGTTCGCGGGCGGAGCTCAAGGGCGTCGTGTCATGAAAGGGTCGTTCAGGACGAAAAACGTCCTGAACGACCCTTTCATGACATCCGGGGACCGCGGCTCACGCGACGGTGGCGTCCAGCGTGACCTCGACGTTCCCGCGCGTCGCCTTGGAGTACGGGCACACCTGGTGCGCGCCCTGGACCAGTTCGTCGGCGGTGGCCTGGTCGATGCCGGTGGCCTCCAGATGCAGCGTGGCGCTCAGGTGGAACTCGCCCGCGTCGGTGTCGTGGTGCAGCGTCACCTCGGCGACGACCGCGAGGTCTTCCAGCTTCACCTTCTTGACGCCCGCGACGCGGCGGACGGCGCCGACGAAGCAGGACGCCCAGCCCGCGGCGAACAACTGCTCGGGGTTCGTGCCGTCGCCGGAGCCGCCGAAGGCCTTCGGGACGGCGAGGCCGACGTCGAGCACGCCGTCGTCGGAGGTCGCGCGGCCGCCGTTGCGGCCTTCCGCGGTCGAAGTGGCGACGGCGGTGTACGTGGTTTCAGACATGCCGCAACCGTAGGAATCCGGCACCGACCTCGGCGACCGTCGGATGACGTCATTCCTGTACGTCATGGTGGACGACGTACGCCGACGACGTCGTCCGACGGTCGCCGCCGCGGTCGGGACCCGCCTACCTTTCCGCTCATGTCCCCTCTGCCGCAGGAAGTCCGGTACCGCTTCACCGTGCTCGGCCCGCCGGGATTCACCAGTGGCGGCACCCGGCTGGACCTCGGCTCGCCCCAGCAGCAGGCGGTGCTGACGCTGCTGCTGGCCAACGCGGGCAGTTTCGTCCGGACCGGCGAGCTGATCGACGGGCTCTGGGGCGAGCGGGCGCCCGCGACCGGCGAGGCCGTCATCCGGACCTACATCTCCCGCCTCCGGCGGCTGCTCTCCTTGCAGGGACTGGGTTCGGCGATCGTCTCGCGCTCCGGCGGCTACCGGCTGGATCCGGATCGCTTCGAGGTGGACGCGGTCGAGTTCGCGGGGCTGATCGAAAGCGCGCGTCAAGCGCACACCGCGGAGACGGCGGCGAAACTGCTGGAGCGGGCGCTCGGGCTGTGGACCGGAACCGCGCTGGCCGGCGTCCCAGGCGAAGCGGCCGAACACGAGCGTGCGCGTCTGGAACGGCTGAAACTGACCGCAACCCAGGAACTGCTCAGGCTGCGCCTCGAACTGGGGGAGCACGACGAGGTGGTGGCCGAAGTGCCCGCGCTGATCGAGCGCAATCGGCTCGAAGAACCGCTGTACGAGATCTATCTCCTGGCCCTCCATCGGGGCGGGCGCCGCGCCGAGGCGCTGGAGCTCTATCGGGCGATCCACGACCTGTTCGACGCGGAACTCGGGGTCCGTCCGGGCCCGAAACTGCGGGCACTGCACGAGAAGGTGCTTCGTGCCGAGGACGAGCAGACACCCTCATTCCGCGAACCGGACCCGCTGTTCGTCGGACGTGCACGCGAACGTGCGGAATTCCGGCGGCTGCTCGCACGAGGCGGAGTGCTGTTCCTCACCGGCGCCCCCGGAATCGGGAAGTCGACCCTGCTCCGGAAGTTCGCCGACGACGCGGCGGCCTTGGGCAGACCCGTGCGGCTCTTCGACGGCCTCGACGATCCGGCGGCGGTCCTGCGACGCCTGCCCGGAGATGTCACGGTCGTGATCGCGGGCCGGACCGGCCCGGACGCCACCCTGCTGGTCGATCCGGCGTGGTCGGGCCGGATCACGATCCGGAAGCTCGAACCCTTGAGTGACAACGAGTCTGCTGCGCTGCTCGAAGCTCGCGGGGTCGACCCGAGTCTTCGGCAGTCCATTGTGGACTTCGCCGCGGGTAACCCGTTCGCGCTCTCCCTGTCCGCCGAAGTCAGCAGGTCACCGCGATCGGACGCGGCACGCTACGTGGTGGACACCGTCTACGCCCAGCTGGCCGGGGATCCGCCGACGGAGGCGCATCGCTGGGCGTTGTACGTGTGCGCGCAAGCGGAGCACACCACCGAAGACCTCCTCCGGTCCGTGCTGCCGGGAGGACGGTCTTCGGAGCTGTTCGACTGGCTCCGCGACCACCCCTGCGTCGAGGCCGCCACCCACGGCCTCGTCCTCGGCGGTGTGCTCCGCGAGGTGCTCGACAGGCACCTCCGGTGGCGTGACCCGGCGGGCCGCGCACGGATACGCGGCCGGATCAGCCGGGTCACGACCGGCCGGTGATCAGGTGCGCAGCCACACCGCCGTGTCCGTCGGGAGTTCTCCGTCGACCGGGCCGCTGACCAGGAGCACCTCGCGATGCGGCGGCAGCGGCACGGGCTTGTCCGAGAAGTTCAGCACGAAGGTGAAGCCAGGTTCCCGGGTGAACGCGAGCACGCCGTCGCCCAGCTCCAGCCATTCCAGTTCACCGGGGCCGAGCGCGGGAAGTTCGTCCCGCAGGCGCAACCCGGAGCGGTAGAGCCGGAGCATCGACGCCGGTTCGGCCGCCTGCGCCTCCGCCGTGTGGGAACGCCATTCCTCAGGCTGGGGCAGCCACGTCCCGCCCGTGCCGAAACCGAACGGCGGCGTGTCACCGGACCAGGGGAGCGGGACGCGGCAACCGTCACGGCCGGGGTCGGCGCCGTTCGTCCGGGCCCACACCGGATCCTGCCGGAGTTCGCCCGGGATGTCCTCGATCTCCCACAGGCCGAGCTCTTCCCCTTGGTAGACATAGAGACCACCGGGCAGCGCCATGGTCAGCAACGCCGCCGCCCGTGCCCGGCGGGTCCCGAGTTCGCGATCCACCGGGGTGCCGTGCAGCCGGTCCGCGAACGCGAAACCGGTGTCGCCCTCGCGGCCGTACCGCGTCACGTGCCGGGTGACGTCGTGGTTCGACAGCACCCACGCCGCGGGTGCGCCGACCTCCTCGTGCGCCGCCAGCGTCCGCCCGATGACATCTCTGAACCGGGCGAAATCCCAGGGGCACACCAGGAAATCGAAGTTGAACGCTGCGTGCAGTTCGTCGCGGCGCAGGTATCGCGCGGCGCGGGACATGTCCGGCAGCCACATCTCGCCGACCAGCACCCGGTCACCCGGGTAGCTGTCGGCGATCTTGCGCCACGACCGGTAGATCTCGTGCAGCCCCTCCTGATCGGAGAACGGCGTCTCGTCGCCCGGATCGACGTCGGGCAGCCGCGGGTCCTTCACCAGCCCGTCGGCGACGTCGATGCGGAACCCGTCGACCCCGCGGTCGAACCAGAACCGCAGCACGTCCTCGAAATCGGCGCGGATCTCCTGGTTGTCCCAGTTGAAATCGGGCTGGCGCGAACTGTACAGATGCAGGTACCACTCGCCGTCCGGGACCCGCGTCCAGGCGGAGCCGCCGAAACGCGACTTCCAGTTGTTCGGCGGCTCCGAGCCGTCCGGCCCGCGGCCCGGCCGGAACCAGAACCGTTGCCGCTCCGGCGATCCCGGCTCGGCGGCGAGTGCTTCGGCGAACCAGCGGTGCTCGTCGGAGCAGTGGTTCGGCACGATGTCGATGATCACGCGGATCCCCCTGGCATGGGCCGCGGCGATGAGTTCCTCCGCTTCGGCGAGGGTGCCGAAAAGCGGGTCGATCTCCCGGAAGTCGGCGACGTCGTAGCCGCCGTCGTCCATCGGCGACGGATACCACGGGGTGAACCAGATCGCGTCGATCCCCAGTTCGGCCAGGTAGTCCAGCCGCGCGCGGACACCGGCGAGATCGCCGACGCCGTCACCGTTCCCGTCCGCGAAACTGCGGAGGTAGACCTGGTAGATCGCCGCGCTCCGCCACCATCCGGCGGACTGCCCTGATGCGGTCACGAAATACCCTCCCAATCGTTTGTGGAAACCCCGAATGCGGCGAGAGTCAGCCTTTGAGACTGCCGGCGGTGAGCCCGGCGAGGATATGCCGCTGGAACGCCAGGAACAGCGCCACCATCGGCAGGCTGGCCAGGACCATGCCCGCGACGAGCACGTTCAGCGGCATGTCGATGGCCACGCGCTGCAGCATCACCGACAGCGTCTGCTTTTCGGTGTCCGGGAACACCAGCAGCGGCCAGATGAAATCCTTCCACGCGGCCACCACCGCGAGGATCGAGACCACGGCCAGGATCGGCCGGGAGATCGGCAGGATGATGCGCCACAGCGTGCGCACCGGTCCGGCGCCGTCGAGGCGCGCGGCCTCGATCAGCTCGTCCGGGATCTGGTCGAAGAACCGTTTCAGCAGATAGATGTTGAACGCGTTCGCGGCGGCGGGGAGCCAGACCGCCGCCGGTGAGTTGATCAGGTTGATGTCCAGCAACGGCAGGTCGGTGATCGTCACGTAGGTCGGTACGAGCAGGGCCGCGGCGGGGAGCATCAACGTCGCGAGCATCAGCCCGAGCACGACGTTGCCGAACTTCGGCCGCAGCTTCGACAACGCGAACGCCGCGGGAACGTCGATGGCCAGCTGGGCCAGCCAGGCGCCCCCGGCGACGATCACGGTGTTGAGGAAGTACTTGCCGAGGCTCAGCTGGTCCCACGCGTCGGCGAAGGTCTCCGGATGCCACTCGTTCGGGATGAACGTCGCCGGCGTCTGCGCCAGCTCCTGGGGTGACTTCATCGCGCCGGTCACGGCCCAGTACAGCGGGAACAGGAACGCGATGACGAACAGGAGCAGCGTGCAGGCGAAGATCACGGCGTACCCGATCTTGCCGCCGGGGCTGCGAAGCGTGCTGGGGGAGACGAGCGTCCTCATGACTCATCCGCCTTCCGGGTCAGGCGCACGTACAACGCGGAGAACACCCCGAGCGCGACGAACAACAGCAGGCTCAACGCGCTGGCCGAGCCGAAGTCGTTGTAGACGAAGGCATAGCGGTACAGCAGCAGGAGCACGGTGACGGTGGAGTCGTCGGGCCCGCCGCCGGTCATCACGTACGGCTCGGTGAACACCTGCATGGTCGCGACCACCTGCAGCAGCAGGAGCACCAGCAAGACGAACCTCGTCTGCGGCAGGGTGACGTGGATCAGGCGCTTCCACAGTCCCGCGCCGTCCAGCTCAGCGGCTTCGTAGAGTTCACCGGGGATGGTGCCGAGCGCGGCGAGATAGATCAGCGTGGTGCTGCCCATGTTCGCCCACGTCGACACGAACACCAGCGACAGCATCGACGTGTCGCTCGAGTCCAGCCATTGGCCGCCGGGCAGGCCGACGGCGCCGAGCGCGGAGTTGAACAGGCCGGCGCCCGGGTCGTAGAACCACTTCCACATCAGGGCGGTGACCACCGGCGGCAGCATCACCGGCAGGTACACCGCGAGCCGGAAGAACGCTTTGGCGTGCCGCAGTTCGTTGAGCAGCACCGCGGTCAGGAACGGCACCACGAACCCGAAGACCAGTGCGAGCCCGGTGAACAACAGCGTGTTGCGCCAGGCGACGCCGAACAGCGGGTCTTCGAACAGGCGGGTGAAGTTGTCGAAGCCGACCCACGTCGGCGGGTTGACGAAGTCGACCTGCTGGAAGCTCAGCAGCACCCCGCGCACGATCGGATACCACGAGAACAGGGCGAACACCACGAGCGCGGCGCACAGCAGGCCGTACGCGGTGACGTTCTCCTTGAGCTTGCGGCGTATCCGGTTCCGGCGGCGTTCGGCCGCCGAGGCGACCGGCCGACCGGCCCGCGACGACGTTGTCGCGGGCCAGTCGAGGACGCTACTTGACCTGGGCGAGGACACTGTTGACCTTCGACTCCGCGGACGACAGCTGCTGAGCGATATCCGCGTTCCGATCGGTGAGCACCGCCTGCATCACACTGTCGAGGATGGCGTAGACCTGCTGCGCGTTCGGCGGTTCGATGCTGCCCTTGATCCGCGAACTCGCGTCCACATAGGACTGGTAGTTTTCGGCGGGAACGTTGGCGTGCTTGGCCTTCACCGCGAGCTGCTGATCACGCACGGCGCCCTGCCAGACGTCCGGGGTCGGCTCGGCGGGCAGCCCGACCGGCTGCTTGCCGTCGACGTACTGCTGGACGTGCTTCTCGAAACGTTCCGGGTTGAGGTACTTCCAGCGGACCCATTCCAGGCCCGCCTTGATCTTCTCCGGCGAGGCCTTGGGGTTGATCATGTAGCCCTCGCCGCCGAGCAGCGTGCCCTGCCCGCCCGGCATGCCCGCGACGCCGTAGTCCTCGTACTTGCCGTTGAACTGCTTGACCAGCACCGGGACGTTGTCCGGGGCGGCCATGTACATGCCGAGCTGGCCGGCGCCCATCATGCGCTGGACGTCCTGCGCTTCGAGCAACTGCTTGCTGCCCATGGTGTCGTCTTCCCACCGCATGGCGCGCAACTGGTTCAGGGCGGCCTTGGCCTTGTCGTTGTTGAAAGCGGCGACCCATTTCTCGCCGTCCTTGCGGGCGACCTCGCTGCCCATGGAGTAGAGCCAGCCGGTCAGATGCCAGCCGCCCTGGTTGTTCTTGCTGTAGTCGGCGTATCCGACGGTGCCGTTGCCCAGCGCGGCGATCTTCTTCGCGGCCGCGCGGACCTCGTCCCAGGTCTGCGGCGGTTTGTTCGGATCGAGCCCGGCCTTCTGGAACAGCGGACGGCTGTAGAGCAGGCCCATGCTGTAGTTCATCGTCGGGAGGCCGTAGAGCTTGCCGTCGGCATCCCGGAAGTTGTCCAGTAATTCCGGTTTGATGTCGCCGAAGTTCTTCAAGCCCTTGGCCGCTTCGGTGATGTCGGCGGCCTGGCGGCGCGCGATGATCTGCGCCGGGTCGGTGAAGTAGACGTAGTAGACGTCTTCGAGCTGCCCACCGGCGAGTTTGGCGGAGAACGTCTTCGGGTCCATGAACCCTTCGTGCGGCTCGATGTCGATGTCCGGGTGGCTCTCCTCGAACTCCTTGACGTCGGCGTCGAACACGCCGCGCTCGAACGGCTGGCTGGTCGGGGGCTGCCCGGTCACGGTGATCTTGACCTTGCCCCCGGTGCTTTCACCGGAGCCGGAACCGCAGGCGGCCGCGCCCAGGGTGAGTCCGCCCGCAAGGAACAGGCAGAACATCCGGCGGCGCACGGCAGGGGACCAAGTGCTGCTCATCTTCAAGCCTCATCTCGGGATCGCGACGGCTGTCACGTGATTGCGGTCACTCTAAAGTGAAGCCCCGGATTAACGCAATAACTGGATGAGAACTTGCAACTTTGCGACAGACGCAGTCGCGGGGTGCCCCAAGTACGTGAAGGCCCCCTTCCTTGCGCTAGGCGCAAGGAAGGGGGCCTTCATGTACTTCATCGAACATGCGTGCTTGAAGCCGTAACTCGCGTGCTTGGAGGCGTAACACTCAGATCCGTCCCGAAGCACGCGTGATACGGCTCCAGGCACGCGTGATACGGCTTCCGGCACACGGGGTCCGGCCTGGGGCGAAGGACGCTTTCCCCGCATCGCACGAGCGGAAAGCGTCCTTCGCCCCGTGTCCGTCTCGGGTGGCCTTCGTCGGGGTGGCTAAACGCGGCGCGCGGTGGAGCCCCGGACGACGAGTTCGGGCGCGAACAGGAGTTCCTCGGCCGCGACCTCGCCGCCGTTTATGCGCTTGACCAGCAGTTCCACCACGGCGCGGCCCATCGCCTCGATCGGCTGCCGGGTGGTGGTGAGCGGCGGATCGGTGCAGTTCATCAGGGCGGAATCGTCGTAGCCGACCACCGAGACGTCTTCGGGGACGGAGAGCCCTTGCCGCCGGGCCGCGCGGATCGCGCCCAGTGCCAGGAGGTCGCTCGCGCACAGGACGGCGGTCGCGCCGCGCGGGTACAGCCGGGCCGCGGCCGCGTGCCCGCCTTCGATGGAGAACATGCCGTGTTCGACGAGTTCGTCCAGCACCGGAAGACCGAGTTTCGCCGCGTAGGCGCGGAAGGCCTCGAGTTTGCGCTGGGACGGGACGTGGTCGGTCGGGCCGAGGACGAGGCCGATCTTCTCGTGGCCGAGCGAGCTCAGATGCCCGACGACCTGTTCGACGGCGACCGCGTCGTCGCACGAGATCTGCGGCAGCCCGAGGTGGTCGACGGCGGCGTTGATCAGCACCGTCGGCAGGCGGCGCTCGGCGAGATGGTGGTAGTGGGAATGCACCGCGTCGGCCTGGGCGTAGAGCCCGCCGGCGAACACGACCCCGGACACCTGCTGCTGCAACAGCAGTTCGACGTACTCCGCTTCGGAGACGCCGCCCGCGGTGCGAGTGCACAGCACGGGGGTGAAACCCTGCTGGGCCAGCGCGTTGCCCATGATCTCGGCGAGCGCGGGGAAGATGGGGTTCTGCAGTTCGGGAAGGACCAGTCCGACCAGGCGGGCGCGATCCCCGCGCAGCTGGGTCGGCCGTTCGTAGCCCATCACGTCCAGCGCGGTGAGGACGGCGGCCCGGGTGCTCGCGGAGACCCCTGATCGACCGTTGAGCACCCGGCTGACCGTGGCTTCACTGACCCCGACCTTGCGGGCGACTTCGGCAAGACGACGCGTCATGGCTGAAACATTACCGCAAGCGAGCGCAAGAACTAGACACTCTTGATCGGTGCGGTTGCCCGGAAGTCACGCGAGGAAGGAACGAGGGCGGCGGCCGCCGGAGCGGCGAAGCAGACGACCGCGCACGCCGCCAGCACCGGCGCGGCTCCGAACCGGTCGATCGCGGGCGCGATGAACGCGAGCCCGGCGGGCGCGAGGCCGTAGGAGAACAGGAAGTCCAAAGAGGACACCCGGGCGAGCTTCCCCGGCTCGACCTCCCGCTGGGTCGCGGTGAACCAGGGGACGTTGAACAGTTCGATGCCCAGCCCGGCGACGGCGTAGGCGGCGATGACGAAGGCCGGGTGCACCGGGAACAGCAGGCTCAGCGGCGCGAAGCCGTAGCAGCCGAGCCCCGCCAGCGCCGTCCAGCCTTGCCGCTTCGGGCGCCAGCGCGCGATGACGACCGCGCCCGCGAGCGCGCCGAGGGTGTACGCGGTGAGTCCGGCGGCCAAGACCGTTTCGCTGTCATAGCGGTCACGGCTGACCAGCGGCAGCACCACACCCGTGGCGGAATAGCCGGTCGCGACGACGGCGGTCAGCGCGCCGAGCCCGGCGAGGAACCACGGGTGGCGGCGGGCTTCACGGAGTCCATCGGCGAACTCGCCGAAGAAGCGGGTCCCGGCGGCGGCCGGGGCGGGCGTGAAGGTGCCTCGCGGCGGGATCAGCGCCGCGCCGAGCCACAGCACTCCGGTCCCGATCACCAGGGCCGACGTCGAGGCGAACTGGGAGAGCAGGGCGGTGAGCCCCGGCGCGACCAAGGTCGTGACCCGGACGGCGAGGGTCATCGCGGCGTTGGCCTGCTGACGCCGGTCTTCGGCGATCACCTCGGCCGTGAGCGCCTGGAACGCCGGACGGCACGCGCCCTGCCCGACGCCGACGACGGCCGCCGCGGTGGCCATCAGTAGGACTGACCGGCCCATCCCGGTGGCGATCAGCGGAGTGGCGAGACCGGCGATCAGGCCCGCCCAGAGCACGACCCCGCGACGGGAATGCCGGTCGGCCAAGACGCCCGCCACCGGGACCGCCACGAGGAATCCCGCCGTCCGAGCGGCGAGCACGATGCCGAGGTCCACAGCCGAAAGCGATCGTTCGAGCACCGCGAGTCCGAGGATGAACGGCAGGGCCCAGGTCGCCAGCCCGGAGGCGGTGTTCCCGGTCCAGAGCCGGAGGAACGACAGGCTGCGAAGCACCGGGCCGACGATATCAAGGAGAGACAACGGGCCCGTTCGCGCTCTACTCTGCCTCCCGTGCGCACGCCGACCCCGACCCGAGGCCCGGCCAGGCGCCTCCGCGGCGGGGCCGTGGGGGTCCTGACCGGCACTTTGGCGACCGGTGCCCACGTCGGGACCAGCGGCCGCGTCCCGGATCTCGGTGTCGTGGTGCTGCTCGTCGCCCTGCTGAGCTGGGTGGCGTACGCGTTCGCTGGACGCCGCCGCGGCCCGCTGGCCATCCTCGGCCTGGTGGCGGGCGGGCAGCTGGCGATGCACGCCTGCCTGACCTTCCTGACCTGGCAGTCGCACGCCCACCACGCCGAAGCCCCGGGCAACGGCCTGTCCATGGCGGCCGGGCACGCCGCCGCGACCCTCGTGGTGGCGATGGTGCTCGCGGGCGCCGAGCACGTCATGTACGCGCTCACGACGCTCATCGCTTCGGTTCTTCCCCGGCGGTTGACCCCGCGGCCGGCGACGGCGCCGCTGCGGATCCACGTCCCGCTCGCGGTGGAGTTCCCCGCGACCGAGGCGCTCCTGCGAGACGTGCTTTCGCGGCGCGGCCCGCCGGTGACGTCCGCCTGATCCCCGAAACCCTGCCGAGACCCGTGTCGCGGCAGGGCTGAGGGTCTGTTGGTGAACCCGCGTCCGCGATCGACGTCGGCAGGGCGCCGCCTGGTCATCCACCTCACGGACGTGGACAAGGCGCCCTGCCACCGCGATAGCGGGGCCTTCGGCCGGGCGGGTTCACGCGTCTGGTCACTTTCCGGATGAATCTCAGCTCCGCCAACAGGCTCTCAGCACGCGTGCCGTGAGCATCCCGGCGCGCGGCGCAGGCGCACGCCTCCCCATCGACGCCTCAGGAGTTCCCCCATGGCAACGCGAATCGAATCGACCACGAGCCCGCCGCGCGCGACCGGCTGGCGCGGGCTGTTCCTCCGCTTCCACTTCTACGCCGGCGTTCTCGTCGGACCGTTCATCCTCATCGCCGCGCTCAGCGGCGTTCTCTACGCGGCGACGCCGCAGATGGAGTCCTGGATCTACTCCGACCAGCTCCGCGCTCCCGTCGGGCTGAGCCAGGCTTCACTCGCCGACCAGGTCAAGGCGGCGCAGGCGGCCCACCCCGGCGGCGACCTGGTCGCCGTCCGGCCCGCTCCCGAGCCGGGCGACACGACTCGGGTCCTGTTCGCCGAGGAAGGACTCGGCGAATCCGAACGGCGGGCGGTGTTCGTCGATCCGGCCACCGCGCAGGTGCGCGGCGACCTCGTCGCGTACGGCTCGAGCGGCGCCTTGCCGTTCCGGACCACGCTCGACCAGTTGCACCGCAACCTGCTCCTCGGCGAGCCGGGACGGCTCTACAGCGAACTCGCCGCGTCCTGGCTGTGGGCGGTCGCGCTCGGCGGCCTCGTGCTGTGGATGAGCCGCCGTCGTGCCCGCCGGGCCGAGAAGGCCGAATCCGCGCGCGGGAAGTCGGTGCGCCGTCACGGATCCGTCGGCCTGTGGGTGCTGCTCGGCGCGTTGTTCCTCTCCGCGACAGGGCTGACGTGGTCGGCGTACGCGGGGGAGAACGTCTCCGCGTTGCGTGAATCCCTCGGCTGGGCCACCCCGGCGTTGAAGGTGACCGGCGGCGACGAACATGCCGGGCACGCCGGGCACGGCGAAGCCCCCGCCGCGCCGGCACCCGCGAAACCCGAGAGCGTGGACGCGATGCTGGCCTCCGCCCGCGCCGCCGGGATCGACGCCGCCTCGGTGGAGATCGGGCTGCCCACGAAACCCGGCGCTCCTTGGCAGGTGGCGGAAATCGAGCGCGGCTGGCCGACGCAGGTCGACGCCGTCGCGGTCGACGGGACCACCGGGCAGATCCTGGGTGAGGTGCGCTTCGCCGACTACCCCCTGATGGCGAAGCTCGCCCGCTGGGGGATCGACGCGCATATGGGCGTCCTGTTCGGCTGGCCCAACCAGATCGTGCTGCTCCTGCTCGGCGCCGGTCTGGTCACGCTGGTCGTGCTCGGCTACCGGATGTGGTGGCAGCGCAGGCCGACCCGGGCCACCGGGCTGACCTTCGGACGGCCCATCCCGCGCGGTCAATGGCGCAAGGCGCCGCCGTGGCTGCCGGTGGGTCTTCTCGTCCTGGCCGCCGCGATCGGCTGGTTCGTGCCGCTGCTCGGGATCAGCCTGCTCGCGTTCCTGGTGGTAGACCTGCTGCTGGGCCTGCGATCCCGAGGCAAGTCCACACCGGACTCGACCGACGTCACGGTGTGAGTTCCGCGCTCGCCGCCCACAACCGGGCGGCGAGCGCGGTGTCGGCGAGCTTCCCGCGGACCGGCTCCCGCCTCGGCTCACCACGCAGACCGAACACGCGGGGGCCGAACATCTCACCGCCACGCACGGCGGGATCGAGTACCGCGCGTACCGCGGGCCAAGCTCCGGCTTCCTTGCCCTGCAACAGAAGCCCGGCCGGGAACTTCCGCCCATCGGCCTCGGGGTGAACCGGCCTCGGCGGCGTGAGGGAATCAAGCGCACCGCCGGGATGGTCGACGACGCTCAGGACCGAGCTCCCGGCCGCGCGCAGCCGCCTGTCGAGCTCGAAGGCGAACAGCATCTGCGCCAGCTTCGAGCGCGCATAAGTGCGTTTGGGCTGGTAGTCCCGCTTGCTCTGGAGGTCGTCCAGGTCGAGGTCCGCGGACTTGCCCACGAAGCTGCCCGTGGTGACGACGCGGCCTGCCTCCGCCGCTTCGAGCAGGGGCATCAACCGGTGTACCAGCACGAAATGCCCGAGATGGTTGGTGGCGAAGGTCAGTTCCAGGCCGTCGGACGTCTCCTGCCTGGGCTGATCCTCCAGGAGTACGCCCGCGTTGCAGACGACGGCGTCGAGCCGGTCGACCCCCAGAGTGTCCACTGAGGACTTGAGGGACGGGAGGTCGGAGAGATCCAGCCGCAGGTGCCCGAGATTCGCGTCCGGCACGAGGGAACGGATCGACGCCATCGCCGTCTCCGCCTTCGCGGTGTCCCGGCTGCCGAGGAGCACGGTGGCGCCGGTGCCGGCGAGCTGTTCGGCGACGAAATAGCCGATCCCCGCGTTGCCACCGGTGACCAGGAAGGTCTTGCCGTCGGCACGCGGCAGGTGGTGGACGTCCCAATGGCTCACGGCGCTCTCCTCAAAGTCGAAGTCACTCCGAACATACACTCGCTTCGAATTCGGAGTGACTTCGATGTATGGTGAAGGCATGGGAGCGACCGAGCCGGGCAGACGTGAACGCAAGAAGGCGGCGACACGCCAGGCCTTGTCGGGGGCTGCGCGAGACCTGTTCCTGGAACGGGGTTTCGACAACGTCACCGTCGCGGAGATCGCCGACGCCGCGGACACGGCGGTGTCCACGCTGTTCGCGCACTTCCCGGGCGGCAAGGAGGCGCTGGTCCTCGGCCACGGCCACGAACGCGAAGCGGCCTTGGCCGCCGCGGTGCGTGACCGGGCCGAGGGCACGTCGATCCTTCAGGCGCTGCAGGACTTCCTCGCGACGCGTGGCCCGTTCGATCCGGATCCCGATCCGCTGGCGCGGCGGGTCGCGGATCTGGTGGTGGCGACCCCGGCGTTGCGCGCCTACGCCAGGACGCTGTGGACGGGCTGCGAGGACGCACTCACGAAGGTCATCGCCGAAGCGTCGGGACAGGACGATTTCTCCGTGCGGCTGCTGGCGCGCTATGTCCTGGAGGTCCCGGACCTGGCCGGGGTCGAGGCGGATCCCGCCGCCGCGCTGGACGCCGCGTTCGTGTTCTTGCGGCGGGGCTGGCCGGGGTTCTGACCGTCCGTGCCGAGGTCCTCTGTCGGCACGTCGTGCGTTTCGCGTGCGGTGAGCGCGGCCGCGGCGCTGAGAAGGCATACGGCGGCGGTGAAGACGGCGACGCCGAGCCAGTCGTCCTTCCCCGAGCCGATCGCGGCCACCACGCTCGGGGCGAACCCGGCGATGGCGAACCCGATCTGCGTGCCGATCGCCATCCCCGAAAGCCGGACCTTGGCGCTGAACATCTCACCGTAGAACGACGGCCACACCCCGTTGACGGCACTGTAGGCGACGCCGAAAAGCAGGATCCCGACGGTGAAGATCAGCGGATACGAACCGTCCGAAATGGACCACAGGTACGGGAAGATCAGCGCCGCGCAGGCGAGGCAGCCCGCGATGAACACCGGTTTGCGGCCGACCCGGTCGGAAAGCCCTGCCAGGAACGGGATCGCGAGCAGCGCGACGACGTTTGCCAGTACTCCGACCCACAAAATCGGTCCGCGGTCCAGCCCGATCGTGTTGACCGCGTAGCTCAGCGCGTACACGGTGAAGATCGTGCTGACCGAGGCGATGGTGGCCGCGACGACGACGCGGAGCACGTCCTTCCAGTGCGTCCGGAACAGCACGGCGACCGGCAGTTTGGCGACGTCGGACCGGTTCTGTTCGAACACGGGGGTTTCGTCGATCTTGCGGCGGATCACGAACCCGACGACCACGACGGCGGCGCTGCACCAGAACGGGATCCGCCAGCCCCAGGTGAGCAACTGGTCCTGGGGGAGCGCGGCGATCGGCAGGAAGACCGCGGTGGCGAGGATCTGCCCGGCCTGAGTGCCGCTGAGGGTGAAGCTCGTGTAGTAGCCGCGCCGGTGGGACGGCGCGTGTTCCAGCGACATCGAGTTGGCGCCCGCCTGTTCGCCGGCGGCCGAAAGTCCTTGCAGCAGACGGAGGATCACCAGCAGGACCGGCGCGAGCACACCGACTGAGGCATACGTCGGCAGGCAGCCGACCAGGAACGTCGTGGCGCCCATCAGCACCAGCGTGAACACCAGGACCTTCTTGCGGCCGAGCCGGTCTCCGACGTGCCCGAGCACGAACGCGCCGACCGGGCGGGCGAGGTAGCCGACGCCGAAGGTCGCCAGCGCGAGCAGCGTGCCGGTGGCGGGGGAGGAGGCGGGGAAGAAGACCTTGTTGAACACCAGTGCGGCGGCGGTTCCGTAGATGAAGAAGTCGTAGTACTCCAAGGCGCTGCCGATCCAGGCGGCCGATGCGGCCTTGCGGGGCATGCCTTGCGTGACAGGGGAGGGAGAGGCCACGTCGACGCTCCAAGGGGCGAAATCAGCAATGTACGATCTAGTTAGTTAATACAGCCTGCGAGACGGTGCCCCGGTTGTCAAGAGCCGGGATTTCAGGCGGTCAGGTACTCGATCACCAGGTCGCCCAGCATCAGGCGATAGTGGGCGCGGCGGGCCGGGTCGAGCATGTCCCGCCCGAAGATCGCGGAGAAGGTGTGCCGGTTCGCGAGGCGGAACACGCAGAACGAGCTGATCACCATGTGCACGTCGAGCGCGTCAACGTCCTCGCGGAACCGGCCGGCCTCGCGGCCGCGGTCGAGGATGCGGGAGAGCACGTCGAGGGCCGGGTTCGCCATGCCGGACAAGGCTTCCGAGCGCGCGATGTGCTCGCCGTGGTGGATGTTCTCGATGCTCACGAGGCGGATGAAGTCCGGGTTCGCCTCGTGGTGGTCGAAGGTGAGCTCGGCGAGCTGGCGGATCGCGTCCTCGGGTTCGAGGTGGTCGACGTCCAGATCCTGTTCGAGCGCGCGGATGGTCGCGTACGCCCGCTCGAGCGCGGCGACGTAGAGCTGCTCCTTGCCGCCGAAGTAGTAGTAGATCATCCGCTTCGTGGTGCTCGTGCGGGCGGCGATCTCGTCCACTCTCGCGCCGGCGTAGCCCTTGTCGGCGAACTCCCTGGTGGCCACCGCGAGGATTTCGGCGCGGGTGCGTTCCTTGTCGCGCTGGCGCTCGACCTCGGACGACGGTGCGGCCACCTGACTCCCTCCGAACCGCTGGTGGAAGGCCTCACTCTAGCGCAGCCCTTCTCGTGCCGACCGGTCCGCGCTACAGTGAACTCACTAGTTCGTACATTAACGGAGGATCTTGGTGAGCGGCTACCTCATCGGCCTGGTCGGCACCGGTATCGGGCCGTCGCTGAGCCCGGCGCTGCACGAACGGGAAGCCGACGAACTCGGGTTGCGCTATCTCTACCGGCGCCTCGACCTCGACGTGCTGAGGCTCCCGATCGGTGAGGTGCTGGCAGCGGCCCGGACCGCGGGCTTCGACGGTCTCAACATCACGCATCCGGTGAAACAACAGGTGTTGCCGTATCTCGACGACGTGGCGCCCGACGCCGCGGCACTCGGCGCGGTGAACACGGTGGTGTTCCGCGAAGGGCTCGCGACCGGGCACAACACGGACGCGACCGGTTTCGCCCGCAACCTCACCCGAGGGCTGCCGGACGCCGACATGGACACCGTCGTCCTCCTCGGCGCGGGCGGGGCGGGCGCGGCGGTGGCGCATGCACTGCTCTCCCTGGGAACCGGACGGCTGATCGTGCACGACGTCGACGCCACGCGGGCCGGAACGCTGGTCTCCGCGCTGCGACGGCGTTTCGGTGACGACAGGGCCCTTTCCGGTTCCCTCGACGACGTCCGGGGTGCCGACGGCCTCGTCCACGCCACGCCGACCGGGATGGCCGCGTACCCGGGCTCGCCGGTTCCCGCCGAGTCGCTGCGCGAGGGGATGTGGGTGGCCGACATCGTGTACCGGCCGCTGGAGACCACGCTGCTCAAGCAGGCGCGCGAACGGGGCTGCCGGACGCTGCACGGCGGCGGGATGGTGGTGTTCCAGGCGGCGGACTCGTTCCGCCTGTTCACCGGCGCGGAGCCGGACGCCGACCGGATGCTCCGGCATTTCGAAGCACTGGAAGGAAAACCCGCCCATGCCCGGTGACACCGCCATCGCGACCGTCTGCCTTTCCGGCACGCTCGAGGACAAACTCGCCGCGGCCGCCGCGGCGGGTTTCCACGGTGTCGAGATCTTCGAGAACGACCTGATCGCGTCGAGGAGGTCGCCGTCGGAGATCCGGCGGCTCTGCGCGGATCTCGGGCTGACGATCGACCTCTACCAGCCGTTCCGCGATTTCGAGGCGGTGCCGCCGGACCTGCTCCGGGCGAACCTCCGCCGGGCGCGACGGAAGTTCGACCTCATGGCCGAACTCGGGGCGGACACCGTCCTGGTCTGCTCGTCGGTCTCGCCGGACGCCGTCGACGACGACGAGCTCGCCGCCGCGCAGCTTCGGGAACTGGCCGAACTGGCGGGGGAACGCGGGATCCGTGTCGCCTACGAAGCACTCGCGTGGGGCCGGTTCGTGAACACCTACGAGCACGCGTGGCGCATCGTGCGGCGGGCCGATCACCCGGCCTTGGGAGTGTGTCTCGACAGCTTCCACATCCTGTCGCGGCGCAGCGATCCCCGCGCGATCCGGACGATCCCGGGGGAGAAGATCTTCTTCCTGCAACTGGCCGACGCGCCATTGCTGGACATGGACGTGCTGCACTGGAGCAGGCATCACCGGCTCTTCCCGGGGCAGGGCGCGTTCGATCTGACCGCGTTCACCGGGCACGTGGTGGCGGCCGGTTATCTAGGGCCGCTTTCACTGGAGGTCTTCAACGACGTCTTCCGGCAGGCGGACCCGCGGCCCGCGGCGGTCGACGCCATGCGATCGCTGGTGGCCTTGCGTGAATCCGTCGGCGTTCTTGAGCTTCCCGAGGCTCCTCGGCTGGACGGCCACGCCTTCGCGGAACTCGCCGTGCCGGGAACGGTGCTCGCAGACCTCGGCTTCGCCCACGTCGGAACGCATCGCTCGAAGCCGGTTCAGCTGTGGCAACAGGGATCGGCGCGGTTGCTGGTGAACGAAGCCGCCGAGGACGGCACGATCAGCGCACTCGGCCTGATCAGCGCGAATCCGGCCGGATCGGCGCGGCGCGCGGAGTCCTTGCTCGCTCCCGTGCTGCCCCGCGAGCACGGCCCCGGCGAGGCGGATCTGTCCGCCGTCGCCGCGCCGGACGGCACCGAGATCTTCTTCTGCGGCGGCGATGGATGGCTTCAGGACTTCGTTCCGACCAGGGCGGTGCAGTCCGGGGCGGGGATCACCGGCATCGACCACGTCGCCTTGACCCAGCCTTTCGACCATTTCGACGAGGCGACGCTGTTCTATCGTTCGGTGCTGGGCTTGCGGCCCGACCCGGTGTCCGAGTTCGCGGCTCCGTTCGGGCTCGTGCGCAGCCGGGCGGTCGGCGATCGGGACGTCCGCTTGACGCTCGACAGCGCCTTGGTGAGGCGAGGGGAGTGGGCGCCGGGAGTGCCGTCGCCGCAACACGTCGCGCTCACTTGCGATGACGCTCTTGCGGTCGCGCGTGCCCTGCGGGAGGCCGGTGCGCCGCTGCTGGAGATCCCCGGGAACTACTACGACGACCTCGAAGCGCGGTTCGATCTGCCCTTCGCCGCGCGGCTGCGGGAGAACTCGGTGCTGTACGACCGTGACGAGGACGGCGAATTCCTGCACTTCTGCACCGAACTGGTCGGCTCCCGGGTCTTTTTCGAGGTGGTGCAACGGATCGGCGGCTACCGCGGCTACGGGGTCGTCAACACGCCGGTGTACATGACCGCCCATCGTGAGCGGCGGCTCAGTCTGGCCGGTGTTGAATGAGGTGGTGACCAGCGATTTCGCCCCGCCCGCCGACCTGGCCGACCGCGTCGGCCGGATGTGGCGGCGCAGCGGGGAACTGCCGCCCGCGCTGCCGCAGCCGTATGTGGACCTGTTGGTGTTCGCGGACGGTTCCCTGTGGTTGACCGGCCCGGAAACGGAAGCCAGGACCGGGAAGCTGGCCGAGCCGTTGACGGGCTTGCGGTTGCGGCCGGGGACGTGTGCCTCGGTGCTGGGGATCGCCGCGGACGAGGTGCCCTTGGCCGGGATGCCGCTCCCCGGTTCCGGTCTCGTCGCCGCGTTCCGGGCCTTGCGGGCACCGGCCCGCCCGGCTGACCCGGCGGTCGCTCAGATGCTCCAGGCCGTACGCGAGACGCCCGGGGCGCCGGTGTCCGATCACGCGGCCGCGGCCGGGCTGTCCGAGCGACAGCTGCGGCGACGGTTTTCGGTGGCCGTGGGGCTGAGCCCCAAGGCGTACGCACGGGTGGTGCGGTTGCACCGCGCGATGGCGCTGGCGCGGTCGTCTCCGGCGCCGGACTGGGCGGAGATCGCCGTCCGCAGCGGGTTCTACGACCAGCCGCATATGCTCGCGGAGTTCCGGCGCGCGGTCGGGTCGTCGTGTGTCCGTTTCTTCCAAGCGGCGTCAGCGGACGGATAGCACCCTCTGGGGGTATGTCCGTCGAGGAGATCTTCGCTTTCCACGCCCAAGAAGTGGGTCCGGTGCGGTACGCCGAGTCGTTCGGCGCCTGGGTGGTGACCCGGTATTCCGAAGTGGACAGAGTGCTCACCGACCACACGGTGTTCTCGTCCGACGAGCTGCGCCACAGCGTCGGGCCGGTCCCGCACGGCTCGAATCCGTTGGTGCGCGGCCTTCAGGCGATGGATCCGCCCCGCCATCACGCGCTGCGCCGGATCGTCAGCCAGGTCTTCACGCCCCGGGCCGTGGCGTCACTGGAACCGGGGATCACGGCGCGGGTCGACGCGCTGCTCGCCTCGGCCGGGGCGGATTTCGACCTGGTCGGGGAGCTGGCCTACCCGTTGTCGGTGCACACGATCGCGGGCCTGCTCGGCGTACGACCGTCGCGGTGGCCGGATTTCGTCCGCTGGACCGAGGCGATCACGTCGTTCTTCGGCACTTTCACCGCGGACGAGTCGCGTCAGGCCGCCTTCCACGAGGCGATCTCCGAACTGGGGGACTACTTCCGCGAAGAGTTCGCGCGCCCGACCGGCATCATCGCGACCCTCCTGGCGTCGGATCTCACCGAGGACGAGCTGATCGATTTCTGCGCGTTGCTGCTGATCAACGGCCACGAAACGACCAAGACCCTGCTCGTGAACGCCGTTCTTTGCCTCGCGTCCCGGCCGAAGCCCGCCGACCTGCGGCCCGCCGTCGAGGAGGTCCTGCGCTACCTGCCGCCCACGGGCGGGACGGACCGGTTCGTCACCCGGCCGACCGTCCTCGGCGGCCGGGAACTCCGTCCGGGCCAGAGGGTCGTCGCGATGATCTCGGCGGCGAACCGTGATCCCGCGGTCTTCGCGGACCCGCATACCTTCGACCCGGGCCGGATGCCCAACCCTCACCTGTCCTTCGGCCACGGCGTCCACTTCTGCCTGGGTGCCCATCTCGCCAGGATGGAGGTCCGGATCGCCCTCGCGGCCCTGCTGGACCGTTCCTGGTCGATCACGGACCTGGACACCCGTCGCACCCCGGTCGGCATCGACGTCCTGGAG
Source organism: Amycolatopsis japonica (assembly GCF_000732925.1). NCBI lineage: Bacteria > Bacillati > Actinomycetota > Actinomycetes > Pseudonocardiales > Pseudonocardiaceae > Amycolatopsis > Amycolatopsis japonica. The sequence goes on along the minus strand of NZ_CP008953.1, from coordinate 4,590,421 downwards.
GTCTCTCTGGCGTCAGCGGCCGAGGCGGATCGCCGAGACGAGGAAGAAGATCCCGCCGAGTACGGCGTATCCGGCCAGATTGACCAGTGAGGCGTCCGGCTGCGCGGCTTGCAGGACGAAGGCGGTGCCGGCGAGGGTGGAGATGGCGCCGCTGGCGATCATCGCCCATTGGCCGCCCAGTTTGCGGCGGCCGAGGCCGACGGCGAGCTGGACGAGGCCCGACACGATCGCCCAGGCACCCCAGACGCGCAGCACCGCCGGGATACCGGACGCGGCGGCGAACGCGAGACCGATCCCGGCGAGCGCGCTGATCGCGATGTTCACATACAGCCCCGGCGCGTCCTTTGACGAGCGAAGGTCGATGACGGCGGCGGCGACGTCGAACAGCGGGTACAGCACGAGCAGTGCGACGCTGACCGGCCCGAGCTTCGACGCACTCGTGAACAGCAGGCCCGCCCACACGAGGGCGAAGCCGAAACGAACGAAGTACAAGCGCCGGAGGCTGGCGGTTTGGCTGCTCACAGGAGCTCCTAGATGAGGTGAGGAGAACGTTCGGTCTACCGCGACTCTGGCAGTGATGTACGGCGCGGTCAAGACCGAACGTTCTATCCCGTAAGATGACCGTAATGGTTAAAGGTCAAGCGTCCGAAGCGCGCACAAGGCTGCTCACCACGGCGACCAGGCTCTTCTACGCGGAGGGCATCCACTCCGTGGGCATCGACCGGATCGTGGCCGAAGCGAAGGTGACCCGCGCGACCCTGTACCGGCATTTCCCGGGCAAGGACGATCTGATCGTCTACTACCTGCAGGAAGCCGACCAGGCGATCCGTGGGCAGATCGAGGCCATCGTCGCCCGGGGGGCGGCGGCGCCGGACACGCTGCGGGCGATCGCCGCCGACATCACGGAGGGCATCCGGTCACCCGGCTTCCGCGGCTGCGCCTTCCTCAACGCCGCGTCGGAGTATCCGGACCCGGCCCATCCCGTGCACAAAGCCGTCCTCGCCCATCGGCACTGGTTCGCGGGCGTGATCACCGGCGTGCTGGCCCACTTGGGGAGCGCGCGGGCCGAGGTCGCGGCCCGGCGCTTCGTCCTGCTGCGGGACGGCGCGATGGCCACGGGCTGTCTGACCGACTCCGCGCCGATCTGCGAAACCTTCCTTGAGGGAGTCGACGACCTGTTGCGGCTTCACGTCACGTCGTGAGTGGCATCGACGGCGCGGGTGAGTGACCGGGGTGAACGTCAGCTCGGCGGCTGCTGCTCTGTCGGCGGCTGCTGCGCTTGAGGGTTGGGCTGCGGCTGAGCCTGCGGGGCGTAACCCGGCTGCGCCACCGGGTAGCCCGGCTGGGGCGCCATCGGGTAGTTGGCAGGCGGCGCGAAGCCCTGCTGCTGCCGGGAAGGACGGCCGCTCTTGACGACCGCGATCGCGACCAGCAGCCAGGAGAGCAGTGAGGCGGTGTCGAACACGATGGCGACCGCCAGGTAGATCGTGCGGATGCCGTCGACGGACAGGCCGCCGGACTCGACCCAGTCCGACACGCTCAACGACAGGAACTGCCACACGATGGCCAACACCGTCGTGACGAGCATGACCGCGAAAGCGGCCACCATCAGACCGGAGACTCCCCGGGCGCGTCCCTTGACCGAGACGATCAGGCCGAGTAGGCCGACCGCGAGTTGCAGTACCAGGGGGATGGTCTCGATACTCGCGAACGTTAAGGGTGACATGCCTGCCTTCCACAGCTCTCCGCCGGAGATCGGGACGTCCGGCCACGCGGGGGCGATCCTATGCGGTGGCAACGCCTCGTGTGGTCAGAATCCGATGGGCAGTCCCGCGTAGTTCTCCGCGAGCCCGGCGCGGCCCGCTTCGCTCCGTGCCAGCCACTGCAGCTGCGAAAGCTGCAACTGCCGGTCGAATGGATCGTCCGAACGGTGCAGCATCGTCGTCATCCACCACGAGAAATGCGTACACCGCCAGACCCGGCGCAGCGCGGTGTCGGAGTAGGCGTCGGCGAGGGTGAAGTCCTTGTCCCGCACCAAAGCGGCGAGCGCGGGGGCGAGGAGGGCGACGTCGGCGACGGCGAGGTTGAGCCCCTTGGCGCCGGTGGGCGGCACGATGTGGGCGGCGTCGCCGGCGAGGAAGAGACGGCCGTGCCGCATGGGCTGCTGCACGAAACTGCGCATCGGCAGCACACTCTTGTCGGTGATCGGTCCCGGCGTGAGCGTCCAGCCGTCCTGGCCGTGGCCGAGCCGGGTCGCGAGTGCCTCCCAGATCCGCTCGTCGGACCAGTCGCCGATGTCGGTGCCGTTGGGCACCTGCAGGTACAGCCTGCTGACGGTGGCCGAGCGCATCGAGTGCATGGCGAAACCGTCGGGATGCCAGGCGTAGATGAGCTCGTCGGTCGACGGGGCGACGTCGGCGAGGACGCCGAGCCACGAGTAGGGATAGGTGCGCTCCCAAGTCTGCTTCGCGGCGTCGGGGATCGCGGTGCGGCAAGGCCCGAACGAGCCGTCGCAGCCGACGACGACGTCGGCGTCGAGCCGCTGCTGTACGCCGTCGGCGTCGGTGAACGTGACGTACGGCCGGTCGGTCTCGATGTCGTGTACGGCGGTGCCGGTGACCTCGTAGTGGATTTGTTGCCCGGCCGCCTCACGCGCCTTGCCGAGGTCCTTCGTCACCTCGGTCTGGCCGTACACGGTGACGCTTCGCCCGACCAGGTCCACGAAGTCGAGATGGTGCCGTTCCTCCGGCCACTGCAGGTAGATCCCACGGTGCTCGTCGCCCTCCCGGTCCAGCCGGTCGCCGAGACCGGTCTCGCGAAGGAGGTCCACTGTGGACTGTTCGAGGATGCCCGCCCGGATCCGCGCCTCGACGTACTCGCGCGAGCGGGTCTCCACGAGCACCGATTCGACCCCCGCCAGATCGAGCAGATGCGACAGGAGGAGTCCGGCCGGGCCGGCGCCGACGATGGCGACTGGGGTACGCATGACCGGAGTCTGGTCGCGTGGCGGCCGAAGGCCTAGTGTTCGCTTCCACTCAGTGAAACCCGCAGGCTCCGGCCGATCCCGGCGGCCGCGACCTGGAGCGCGGCGATCAACCTTGCCCGGCCGCGGCTCAGATCCGGGACGACCAGGCCGAGCGCGGCGACGACGTCGCCACCGGACTGCCGGATCGGTACGGCGACCGAGCAGGCGCCCCGGCTCATCTCCTCGACGGTCTGCGCGTAACCCTCCCGGCGGACGCGTCGCAATTGTTCGCGCAGGCGGCCTGGTTGAGTGACGGTGTACGGCGTGACACGGGTCAGCGAGGCGAGCACCTGACGCTGGACGTCCTCCGGCGCCCAGGCCAGCAGGACCTTCCCGACCCCGGTGGCGTGCAGCGGCAGCCGTCCGCCGATCCGGCTGACGACCGGCACGGACGCGTTCCCGGACAGCCGGTCGAGGTAGAGCACCTGGTCGCCGTTCCGCTCGCCGAGGTGCACGGTGGCACCGGTCGCGCCGTAGAGATCCTGGAGGAACGGAGCGGCGATCTGCCGCAGTTCGAACTGCACGGGCGCGAGCAGCCCGAGGTCCCACAGCCGCCTGCCGACGGCGTACCGATCTTCGCGCCGCTCCAGTGCGCCCAGGCCCACGAGATCGCGCGCGAGCCGGTGCGCGGTGGGCAGCGGCAGGCCGGCGCGGTTCGCGAGTTCGGTCAGCGACAGCTCGCGATGGTCGACGTCGAAGGCGCCGAGCAGCGCGAACGCCCGCGAGACGACACCGGCGCCGGGCGTGGACAGATTGCCGGGCATGCGCTCATGCTCTCACTGAGTGGAAGTCAAGGCGAGGCCGAGCCACAGGCCGGCGACGGCGAGCACGATGGACGCCGGAACGGTCAGCAGCCCGAGCCGCGTGAACTCGCCGAGATCGGGCCGGGTGTCGTGCCGGTGCAGGATCCTCCGCCACAACAACGTCGCCAGCGAGCCGACGTAGGTGAGGTTCGGCCCGAGGTTGACGCCGATCAGCACGGCCAGCACCACAGGTGTCCCGCCCGCGGTGGCCAGCGGCAGCAGCACGAGCACCGCGGGAAGGTTGTTGATCAGGTTGGCGAGGACGGCCGCCACCGCGGCGGCACCGAGCAGGGCGAGGAACGAAGTCGACGTCGGCACCAGGTGGCCGAGTGCCTCGTCCAGTCCGTTGTCGACCACGGCGCGGACCACGATCGCCAGCGCCAGTACGAAAGCGACGAAGGGAATGCTCGCCGAGCGGACGATCGCGGCGGGGGAGGTCCGCCGCTGCGCGAGCGCGCGGCAGGCCAGGACGGCGGCTCCGGCGAACGCGGCCCACGCGGGGCTGACGTCCATCAGCGACGTGACGACGAAACCCGCCAGTGTCAGCCCGAGCACGACCAGGACGAACGTCGGGACCTTCCCGGCCGTGACGACCTTCCCGCCCCGCGGCCGGGCCGCCAGGTCGGCGGCGAAGAACCGGCGGAACACCAGGTATTCGGTGAGGACCGCCGCGAGCCAGGGCAAGGTCATCAGCGCGGTGAACCGCAGGAACGAGATCCCGGTCGCGGCGACGGCGAGCAGGTTGGTCAGGTTGGACACCGGCAGCAGCAACGAGGCCGAGTTCGCCAGATGCGTGCAGGCGTAGGCGTGCGGTTTGGCCCGCGCGCCCATCCGCGCGGCGGTGGCGAACACGACGGGGGTCAGCAGGACGACGGTGGCGTCCAGGCTGAGCACCACGGTGACCGCCGCCGCGACCGCGAACACCGCGGGCAGCAGCCGTCGAGGCTTCCCCCGGCTGAACCGCGCCATGAGCGTTCCCGCCGCTTGGAACAGCCCTTCGTCGTCGCACAGTTTGGCCAGGACGAGCACCGCGGCGAGGAAGCCGACGACCGGGGCGAGCCTGGTGACCTCGTCGAGCGCGTCGGGGAACGAGATCGCACCCGCCACCAGCACGATCCCGGCGGCGGGGACGGCGGCGACCGCCTCCGGGAGGCCGCGTGGCCTGATCACCGCGAAGGCCAGGACGATCAGCAGGAGCGCGATGGACAACACCTCGCCGGGAATGCCGGTCAGCGTGAACCTCCTCGGTGTCGAGCCGCCCTCGGCAATCTAGGCTGGGCCTGGTGGGCGAGACGAACTGGGCGGGCAATCAGACCTTCACCGCGGAGCGGATCGTTCGCCCGCGCGATCTCGGCGAGGTCCGGGAAACGGTCGCCCGGGCGGTCGCGGTCAAGGCTCTCGGCAGCAGGCACTGCTTCAACGACATCGCGGATTGTCCGGGTGGTGTCCTGATCGATTTGTCCGCGCTCGGCACGGAGGTCGTCGTCGACCCGGAGTCGGCGACGGTCACGGTGCCCGCGGCGGCCCGCTACGGCGACGTCGCCGTCCAAGTGCACGCGGCCGGTTTCGCGCTGGCCAACCTCGCTTCGCTGCCGCATTGCACCGTGGCGGGCACTGTCGCGACGGCGACCCACGGTTCCGGGCGGCGTAACCAGAGCCTCGCGTCCGCCGTGTCCGGTTTGGAGCTCGTCACCGCCGACGGCGAGGTGAAGACGTACTCCCGGCACGACGGGGTCGTCGTCGGACTCGGCGCGCTGGGTGTGGTGACGCGGCTGACCCTCGATCTGGTGCCGGCCTTCGATCTCCGCCAGGACGTCTTCGACGGCCTGCCCTGGGAGTCGGTGTACGAGCACTTCGACGAGATCCAGGACGCGGGTTACAGCGTCAGCCTGTTCACGAACTGGGCCCGCGACGAGGTCGACCAGGTCTGGGTCAAGGGGCCCGGGCGGCCGGGCGCGGACTTCTTCGGCGCGAAGGCGGCGGACGGGCCGCGGCATCCGGCCCACGCGGCGGGCATCCCGGCGGACAACTGCACGCGGCAGCTCGGGGTGGCCGGGCCGTGGCACGAACGGATCCCGCATTTCCGCCTGGATTTCACGCCCAGTATCGGGAACGAACTCCAGACCGAGTACTTCGTGCCCGTCCGGCACGCCGTCGCGGCGATGGAGGCGCTGCGCGCCATCGGCGACCGCCTGGCACCCGTCCTGCTCACCTCGGAGATCCGCACGGTCGCGGGAGACGAGCTGTGGCTCAGCCCGTTCCACGGCGGCGACCGGGTGGCGCTGCATTTCACCTGGCTGCCGGACGAGGACGCGGTCCGGGCGCTGTTGCCCGTCATGGAGGACCGGCTGGCGCCGTTCGACGTCCGGCCGCATTGGGGGAAGCTGTTCCACCGCGCGGCCGATTACCCGAAGCTGGGCGATTTCCGGGCGCTGGCCACCGAACTGGACCCGGACGGCAAGTTCCGGGGCCCGTTCGTCCGGCGGCACGTGTTCGGGGAGGGCTAGTCCGACTGCGACCAGGCCGCGACGGGCAGCGCGAGATACACGCCGACGTCGTCGATGCCGGTCGCGGACTCGATGCTCGTGCGCAGCAGGTCCACCCGCTCCTGGCGGTTGTCCGCCCGGCTCGGGAACCACTTCGAGCGGACCTCGACGAGGAGGTCGAGTCCGAAGCGGTCGAACGGTCCGGGGGTGCGGAAGCGCAGTTCCACGTCGCCCGGCTGGAGGTCGCCGTCGTAGGGCTCCTCGGGGCATTCCACCGCGACGGACACGAGATGCGGCAGGACCGAGCCGAGTTCGCGCAGTGTGGCTTCGGGAAGGTGGGGCGCGTAGGTGATTTCCACGAGTGGCACGAACAACAGCCTAGGGCAGGCGAAACTGCTATCGTGGCGGTAGTTGCCTGCTCGCACGGGAAGATCCCCGGCTGCTGCACTGGGGTCGCACGTTTCTCCCGAGGAGCTTCCATGTCTCTTCCCCTCGCCCGTCGTATGGACGGCGTCACCAGTTCTCCCGTGCGCGACCTGCTCGCGCTCACCGCCCGTCCGGGCGTGATCTCGTTCGCCGGCGGCGTGCCCGCGCCGGAACTGTTCGATGTGGACGGCCTCCGTACCGCCTTCGACCGGGCACTCGCGGACGGGCCCGCCCAGCGCGCCCTGCAGTATTCGCCCACCGAAGGGAATCCGCGGCTGCGTGAGCTGCTCGCGGAGCGGCTGTCCGGTCGCGGAGTCCCGACCACTGTGGACGATCTCCTGATCACCACGGGTTCGCAGCAGGGCCTGCAACTGCTGAGCACCGCGTTGCTCGACCCCGGCGCCACCGTGCTGGTGGAAGAGCCGGTGTACCTCTCGGCGCTGCAATGCTTCCAGCTCGCCGAGGCGCGGATCGTGCCCGTCCCCGGTGACGAGGAAGGGATCGACCCGGTCGCGCTGGACGAGATCGCCGCCAGGGAACGGCCTTCGCTGCTGTATCTCGTCCCGACGTTCTCGAATCCGTCCGGGCGCACGGTCAGCCCGGAGCGGCGGCGTGCGCTCGCGGAAGTGATCGCGCGCCACGGGTTCTGGCTCGTCGAGGATGACCCGTATCACGAACTCAGGTATCGCGGCGAACGCGAGGAACCGCTGTCGGCCCGCCCGGAGCTCGCCGGGCGCACGATCTACCTCGGCACCTTCTCGAAGGTGATCTCCCCGGGGATGCGGCTGGGCTGGTTCCGGGCACCGAGTGACCTCCTGCGGCGCGTCACGATCCTCAAGCAGGCGACCGATCTGCACACTTCGACCATCGATCAGGCGGCCGCGGCCGAGTATCTGGCCGCCGCGGACCTCGACGCGCACGTGCGGCGGTTGTGCGCGACCTACCGTGTGCGCCGTGACGCGATGATGGCGGAACTGCCCGCGATCACGCCGCCCGGAACGACCTGGACCGACCCGGACGGCGGGATGTTCGTCTGGGTCACCCTTCCCGGTGGTGCGGACACGGACCGGCTGCTGCCCGAGGCGCTGCGTCACGACGTCGCTTACGTGCCGGGCTCGGCGTTCCAGGTGGGGGAGCCGGACCGGTCGGCGCTGCGGCTGTCGTTCGCCTCGCACGGGCCGGAGACGATCGCCGAAGGGTTGCGGCGGTTGGGCAAGGTCTTGTCGCCCTGATCGCCGGACCCCGGTTTTCGGTACCTTCCGCAGTGCGCGGATGGACGACACGCGTGATCAGCGGGACGACACGCGTGTCCAGAGGGACGCCTCGCCGTGTCGTCCAACCAATCACGCGCGTCGTCCATCGGCTCACGCGTGTCGTCCGTCCAGCCACGCGAAACGGCCAACCCTGCACAGGGGTGTCCTCGTGCGTTAGTCGGCCTGCGGGTCCCAGGTCAGCAGGCGGACCTTGCTGACGGTCTGGACGTGCTGCCGCATCGCGTTCGCGGCCGCCTTCGGGGCGCCCGCCCGGATCGCCTCGGCGATCTTCTGGTGCTGGCTCAGCGAACGCCATGGCCTGCCGGGCTGCCGCAGCGACTCGTTCCGGCTTTCCGCGATCTGCGTGTCGATCGAGCGCATGAACTCGGCGAGGAGGGCGTTGTTCGCGGCCGCGGTGATCGCTTCGTGGAACCGGCGGTCGCCTTCGGCGCCGTGCCCGCCGTCCTCGATCTCGGATTTCATGAACTTCAGCGCCGCGTCGATGGCGGCGAGATCCTCGTCCGATCGCCGCAGCGCGGCCAGTTCCGCCAGCTTGGTCTCCATCGCTTCCCGGGCTTCGAGCACTTCCGGAAGCCGGCTGCGACGGGCGACGAGTTCGTCGACCGGCTCGACGTCGAGGTGATCGTTGCGCAGGTACGTGCCCCCGCCGTGGCGTGACTCCAGCAGCCCCTGCACTTCGAGCACGACGATCGCCTGCTTGATCGACGCGCGGCTGACCCCGAGCCGCTCGGCGAGATCGCGTTCGCTGGGGAGCTTGTCTCCCGCGTGCAGGCCGGACGCCTCGACGTGCGCCTTGATCCGCTCGACGACCTGCTCGTAGAGCTTCGCCCGGTTCAACCGGCTCAACGCCTCCGGCACTCGGTCCCCTCCCTTGACTGGACAAGTGGCTCAGCCAATTTACCACTCATCCCTTGACAGGGTGAGCCACTCGCAGGGAAAGTGGCTCAGCCACTAGTCCACTCGGCCACTCGCCAGGGGGCTCCCGCCGTCAAGGAGGACGGTCATGTCCGCCCAGCTGATCTCGATCCTCGTCCTCGTGGTGATCTTCGCGCTCGCCACGACCCGCTCGATCAACATGGGGGCGCTGGCCTTCGCCGGCGCGTTCCTCGTCGGCACCCTCGCCGGTGGACTGGACACCGACGGCATCTTCGCCGGTTTCCCCGGCGACATCTTCGTGGTGCTGGTGGGGGTCACCTACCTGTTCGCCATCGCCAGGGCCAACGGCACCACCGACTGGCTGGTGGCCGCGGCCGTCCGGCTGGTCGGGGGCCGGATAGCGCTCATCCCGTGGGTGATGTTCGTGGTCACCGGCGCGCTGACCGCGATCGGCGCGGTGAGCCCGGCGGCCTGCGCGATCGTCGCGCCGATCGCGCTCGGTTTCGCCGCCCGCTACAAGATCAGCCCGCTGCTCATGGGCGCGATGGTCGTGCACGGCGCGCAGGGCGGCGGATTCTCGCCGATCAGCGTCTACGGCTCGATCGTCAACGGGATCGTCGAACGCAACCACATCGCCGGCAGCCCCGTCGTGCTGTTCTTCGCCAGCCTGGGCATGAACCTCGCCATCGCGGGCGTCCTCTTCGTCGTCCTCGGCGGGACCAAACTGCGGCGCCGCCAGCTCGTCAACGCGGGCGCGGGCGGAGCCGGGACCGACGAGGAGCCGCTGCCGCACGAACAGCGCATTCCCTTGGACGGCCCCAAGATCGTGACGCTGACCGGGTTGATCGCGCTCGTGGTCGGCACCCTGGTGTTCGACCTCGACCCCGGGCTGACCGTGATCACCGTCGCCGTCCTGCTCAGTGTCGCGTGGCCCAAGACCAGCCGTTCCGCGGTCTCCGAGATCACCTGGCCGACCGTGCTGCTGATCTGCGGAGTGCTGACCTACGTGGCGGTGCTGAAGGAGATCGGCACCATCGACTACGTCGGCAACGCGGTCACCACCGTCGGGATCCCGCTGCTCGCGGCGCTCCTCCTGTGCTCAATCGGCGGTGTCGTCTCGGCCTTCGCGTCTTCGGTCGGGCTGATGGGCGCGCTGATCCCGCTCGCCGTCCCGTTCCTGGCGCAGGGCACGATCGGGCCGGTCGGCATGATCGCCGCCCTCGCGGTCTCGGCGACGATGGTGGACGTCAGTCCCTTCTCCACCAACGGCGCGCTCGTCCTCGCCAACGCGAAGGACGTCGACCGCGACAAGTTCTTCAAACAACTTCTGGTCTACGGGGCACTCGTGGTGGCCGTCGTGCCCCTGATCGCCTGGCTCGTGTTCGTCGTGCCCAACTGGGGCTGAGGAGGAAATCCATGCTGTCCGGACTGACCGCCGGGAACGACCGCGTCGCCCTGCGCTTCGGTGACGAATCCCTGACCTACGGCGAACTCGCGTCCGTCGCGGGCCCGATCGCCGCCGGGCTGGCCGGTCGCACGCGGGTCGCGGTGTGGGCGACACCGACGCTGCGTACCTGTGTCGCGATCGTCGCCGCGCTGACCGCCGGAGTCCCGGTGGTGCCGATCAACCCGAAGGCAGGATCACGCGAACTGGCGCACATCATCGCCGACAGCGCGCCGGATCTCGTGCTGGCCGAGCCGGATGTCGCGCTGCCGCCGGAACTCGGGGCGCTACAACGGGTTCCGGTCGAACTTGACGTCGAAGGCACACCGTGGCGAGGCGACGAACCGGATCCGGAGGCTCCGGCGTTCGTCATCTACACGTCGGGCACCACCGGCCCACCGAAGGGCGTCCTGCTTCCGCGTCGCGCGGTGGCGTCGAATCTCGACGCGCTCGCGGAGATCTGGGACTGGACCGAAGCCGACGTCCTCGTGCACGCCCTGCCGCTCTTCCACGTGCACGGCCTGATCCTGGGCGTGGTCGGTCCGCTGCGGCGGGGCGGCTCGCTGCACCACCTCGGGCGGTTCTCGAGTGAAGCCGCCGCGAAGGAACTCGCCGGGGAAGGGACGATGCTCTTCGGCGTCCCGACGATGTATCACCGGCTGGCGGCCGACTGCGAGGCCGACCCCGCGCTGGCCGCCGGGGTGGGCTCGGCGCGGCTGCTCGTGTCGGGTTCGGCGGCCCTGCCCGCGACCGACCACGAGCGGATCACCGCCGCGACCGGGCAGCGCGTCGTCGAACGCTATGGCATGACCGAGACACTCATGAACTGCGGTGTCCGCGCCACGGGGGACCGGCGGCCCGGTGCGGTCGGCCCGCCGGTGCCCGGCGTCGAACTGAGGCTGGTCGACGACGCCGGTGAACCGCTCGACGGCGAGACGGTCGGCGAGATCGAGGTCCGCGGACCGAACCTGTTCCTCGGCTACCTGAACCGGCCGGACGCCACGGAAGTCGCGCTGCACGACGGCTGGTTCAAGACCGGCGACATGGCGATCCGCGATCCGGACGGGTACGTGCGCATCGTCGGCCGCCGCGCCACCGACCTGATCAAGAGCGGCGGCTACAAGATCGGCGCGGGAGAGATCGAGAACGCGCTCCTGGAACATCCAGGGGTCGCCGAAGCGGCCGTCACCGGGGAGCCGGACGACGACCTCGGCGAGCGCATCGTGGCCTGGATCGTCCCCGCCGCGGACAAACCGACGGCGGCCGAACTCGCCGACCACGTCGCCGGACTGCTGTCACCGCACAAGCGGCCGCGGGTGGTGCGCTACCTGGAAGCGTTGCCCCGCAACGAGATGGGCAAGGTCCTCAAGCGGGCGCTCCATGACTGACCCGCTGGGCTGGGACGGTTACGCCGATTCCCTGGCCCGCGCAAGGGAACGCACGGGCACGGACGAGTCGGTCGTCTGGGAGCGGGCGAAATTCGGCGGCCACGAGGTCGTGACGATCCGCTTCGAGTTCGGCTTCCTCGGCGGCTCGGTCGGCACCGGCACCGGCGCGCTGCTCGAAGAGGCGCTCGATCAGGCCTGCGCACACCGGCTGCCCGTCGTTTCGCTGCTGTCCACGGGCGGCACGCGGATGCAGGAAGGCGTTCCCGCGCTGCGGCAACTGCAACGGATCGCCCGCGGTCTCGCGCGGTTGCGGCAAGAAGGCCTGCCGCACATCACCGTCGCGCGACACCCCACCACCGGCGGCGTGTGGGCGTCCCTCGGCGCCGACGCCGACGTCGTGCTCGCCGTGCCCGGCGCCCAGGTGGGCTTCGCCGGACGCCGGGTCCGGCCACCGCGGTACGCGGACGATCCCGCCTATACGGCGGAAAGCCAGTACGCGGCCGGCTATGTCGACGAACTGGTGACCGAGGACGCGATCGCCGACCGGCTGGAGGTCTGGCTCGGCAAGCTGACCGGCCGTTCCCGCAACCGTCCGGCGGAGCTGCCCCGCGCGCTCGGCGCCCTGGATCCCGCGCCGGACGGCTGGCAGGCAGTCCAGCGCGCCCGGTCGGCGGACCGGCCCCGGGCGGCCGCTTACCTCGACGACTATTTCGACACCCGCGTCACCCTCCGGGGCGGCGTCGACGACGGCACCCTCTGCGGGATCGGCGGCCGGGGCGGACGGGCGATCGCGTTCGCGGCGCAGACCGGGACGCCGACCACTCCGGGCGGTTTCCGGTCGGCGACCCGGCTGATCCGCCTCGCCGACCGGCTGGGGCTGCCGGTGCTGACGCTCGTCGACACCCCGGGCGCCGCCGCCGATCCGGCCGCGGAGACCGGCGGCGCCGGGAACGCGATCGCCGAGCTGTTCGGCGCGATCGCGGCGGCCGAGGTGCCGATCACCACCCTGGTGATCGGCGAGGGAGGATCGGGCGGCGCGCTCGCCTTCTGTTCGGCGGACCGGATCTGGCTCACCCCGGACGCCTGTTTCTCCGTCATCGCCCCGGAACTGGCGGCCGGGATCCTCAAGCGGGGCCAAGAAGACGTCCCCGCCCTCGCCGACGCGCTGAAGCCATGCCCCGAAGATCTGCTCGCCCTCGGTGCCATCGACGGCATCGCGGGATCGGAGCCGGTCACCTTTACGAGATAAGGGGTTCGACATGTTCAAGCGGATATCCGCCGCGGTGCTCGCCGCGGCCTCGGTCGCCCTTCTGGCCACTCCGCCGGCGCAGGCGGACGCGCCTGCCCGCTATGTCGCGATGGGCAGTTCCTTCGCGGCGGGGCCGGGAATCCCGCCGCAGCAGCCAGGAATCCCGGCGGCGTGCGGACGTTCGACGAAGAACTACGCGAGTCTCGTCGCCGGGCAACGCGGTCTGGCCCTCACCGATGTCACCTGCAGCGGCGCGACGACGGCGAACATCCTGTCCGCCGGACAGGCCGGGCAGCCGCCGCAGATCGAGGCCGTCACCCGGGACACGCGGCTCGTGACGATCACCATCGGCGGCAACGACGTCGGCTACGTCGGGAGCCTGTTCACCTACGGCTGCCAGAACACCGGCGGCGCGAACTGCGGCCAGGTCGACCGGAACGCCGTCCGCACGGCGCTCACCACGGTGCACGAGAAGATCGGCGCCGTCGTCGCGGCGGTCCATCGGCGCGCGCCGCGGGCACGGGTGCTGGTCGTCGACTACCTGACGATCGTTCCGGGCGACAGGCCCGCCTGCGACGGCGTTCCGCTCACGCCGGAGCAACTCGCCTTCGAACGCGAGGTGGCGGACCGGCTGGCGGCGGCGACCCGGCGGGCGGCGCGCGACGAGCGGGCCACCCTGATCCCGGCGGCCGCGGCCAGCGCCGACCACGACGCCTGCGCCGCCGTTCCGTGGATGGAGCGCTACACGACCGCGCAGGGTCGCGTGCCGTACCACCCGAACGAGGCAGGGATGGCGGCCGTCGCGGACCTGATCACGGCACGGCTGCGCTAGCCGCACTGGCGGCAGCGGGGACGGGTGCGGCGACCGTAGCCGAGGGCGGCGAATCCGAGGGCAGCGCCCCACAGCCAGTACACGGGCACGGACACCCAATAAAACGCGTCCGGCAGTCCCTTGCCGAAGCCGAGGTCGTTCGCGCCGCTCAGCAGGATCCCGGCCATGTTGGTGAGGATCATCCCGAAGTACACGATCATCGCGATCGAGATGCCGGCGGCCGGGCCCAGCACCAGCCAGCGCGGCACCCGACGACCGGCGAGGCCCGGCACCCAGCGGGGAAAGATCCTGCCCCAGTCGTGGACCAGCGCCCACGGCAGCAACGTGCCCGAGAGAACGAACCCGATTTCGAACAGCACCAGAGAGACACCGACTCCCAGTCCTCCGCTGTCGAACCCCACCACGAGTTGAGCGCCGATCCGTACGGCGCAGCCCGCGGTGGCGAGATAGGCCGCCACACTCGCCCACGCCGGTGTGCGCTCCATCCGGGGAGTCGCGCCGATGCGCCCGCAGGCCGCGCAAGCGCCGCGCAGCCGCCTCGTGTGTGTCATGGCCACCATTGCCATCAGTGCTGCTCCCACCAGGCATGCGGTGCGGCTGAGGAAGCCGAGTGGAAAGAACTGCACGCCTATACCGGGCAGTAGTCCGCCCACCACGTCCAGCAGGAACAGGGCGGCAGCCACGACCAGCATCCCGCTCACCGCCCAGGACGCGATCACCAGGACCCGCTGCACAGCGGCCCGCTGCCCACCTCGCCCCAGGGCGAAGGTGATCGTCGCCCCGGCGAGGCTGAGCATGATCGCCTTCCATCCGGAGAACGCGATCAGGTCGACGCCCACCGGCGACATCCGGGGTGGACTGGCGACGAACGTCCAGTACGCCTGGAGCGCGCTGTACAGCAAGGACCATGCCAGCAGGGCACGCGGCGTCCGTGAACTCCAGGTAGTCGGCTTCCTCGCGGCGGCGCTGCCCTGGCTGCCCGTGGTGGCGGGCGCGGCATGCTCTTCGTCATGCCGGGAGGCTCTTCTTGGGACGGTGCGGATCATGCCCTCAAGCCTCGCCGGATGATCGTCGGCCGGGCTCCCTCCGAGGTCCTGGCTCGGCCCCTCGCGGGAGGGAAACTGTCCGAGACCGATCATTTAGCCGCGCGGAAGGTGCGGCGGTAGCTGTCCGGCGGCACACCGACCGTCCGGTTGAAGTGCCGCCGCAAAGTGGCGGCAGTGCCCATCCCGGTGGCCTCCGCGATCAGGTCGACGCTGTCGTCGGTCCGCTCCAGGAGTTCCTGCGCGCGGCGGATGCGCTGGGTCAGCAGCCAGCGGAGCGGCGTCGTCCCAGTCGCCGACCGGAAATGCCGGGCCAGGTTGCGGGAACTCATGCTGGCCTGCCGTGCGAGGTCCTCGACGGTCAGCGGCCGGTCCAGCCGCTCGGTGATCCAGGGGAGCAGCCCGCCGAGCGGATGGTCGTCCTGGTCGGGAACCGGGGTGGTGACGAACTGGGCCTGCCCGCCCGCGCGGTGCGGCGGGACGACCAGACGGCGGGCGACGGTGTTCGCGACCGCCGAACCGTGGTCGCGACGGACCAGGTGCAGGCACAGGTCCATCGCGGCGGCCTTGCCCGCCGAGGTCAGCACGCTGCCGTTGTCGACGTAGAGGACGTCGGGATCGACCTCGATCGAGGGATACCGGGCGGCGAGGACGTCGGTGTGCGCCCAATGCGTGGTCGCGCGGCGGCCGTCGAGCAGGCCGGCGGCCGCCAGGACGAACGCGCCCGTGCACAGGGAGGCGACCCGCGCGCCCGCTTCGTGGGCGGCACGGACGGCCTCGACCAGGTCCGCGGGCGGATCGACGTCGATGTCGGCCCAGCCGGGGACGATGACGGTGCCGGCGCGCGCGAGGCGATCGAGCCCGTGATCCGGTTCGAGCAGGAAACGCCCGACTTTCACCGGCTCCGCGCCGTAGACCCCGAATTCGTACAGGCCCGTGTCGAAGACCTCGTGGGCGATGGACAGCTCGAACTGCAGCATGCCGTCCGTGGCGGCGAGGGCGACCGTACTCATGTCCGAAAGTGTACGCATGATGGCGTTCCGGACACTGTCGATCGGCGGGCTCCGCCGACAGGATGGTCCACAGTGGATCGACCGAGGGCAGGAGAAATCATGGGTACGTACGACGTCGCGGTGTTCGGGGCCTACGGGCACACCGGGCGGTTCGTGGTGGCGGAATTGCGCGAGCGGGGCTTCGGCGTGCTCGCGGTGGGGCGCGACGAGGCCAAACTGCGCGGCCTGCCTTGGTCCGACGTCGAGATCCGCCAGGCTTCGGTCGACGACCCGGCTTCGCTCGACCGCGCGTTCGCGGGCGCGGACGCGGTGATCAACGCGGCCGGGCCGTTCGCCGACACCGCAGCGCCGGTGATCGAAGCGGCGCTGCGGGCCGGCGTCCCGTACCTGGACGTGGCCGCGGAACTCGAAGCGAACATGGACACCTTCGCGGACTTCGGCGAGCGTGCCGGGGGAGCAACGGTGATCCCGGCGATGGCGTTCTTCGGCGGGCTCGGCGACCTGATGGTCACCGCCGCGATGGGTGAGTGGACTTCCGCGGACGAAGCGCATATCGCGTACGCGCTGAGCAGCTGGCATCCGACGGAGGGGACCCGCGCGGCGGGCAAGGTCTCGCGGGAACGACGTGACGGCAAGCGGATCCGGTTCTCCGGCGGCCGGATCGAACGCCGCGAGGACGCGCTGCCGGAGCTGGACTGGGACTTCCCCGCGCCGTTCGGGACCCGCGCCGTGCTCGGCGAGTTCACGATGGCCGACGTCGTCACCGTCCCGAGCCACCTCGACATCCCCGAAGTGACCACGTACATGACCGTGAACGCGGCCCGCGAGGTGGTGACGCCCGAGACGCCGACACGTGCCGCGGACGGCCCGTCCGCCGAGGAGTTCGTGGTCGACGTCGTCGTGCGGTCCGGCGGTGAGGAACGGCGGATCGTCGCGCGGGGCCAGGACATCTACGCGATCACGGCGCCGCTGGTGGTGGAGGCCGTGCAGCGCGTGCTCGACGGGCGGGTCAAGGCCACCGGGGTCGTTTCGGCGGGCGAGATCTTCGACGCGCCCGGTTTCCTGGCGGCGCTGGCGCCGCGGATCACCGTCACCGGCTGACACCGGCCTGCCAGCCCGGATGCGGCAACCGTGCGGGCGGAGCCTCGCCGGGCCGGTACTCGAAATGCCACCATTCGTTGTCGTAGATCCGGTAGAGGGCGAAGCGGGCGCCGTGGTCTTCCAGCCACTGCGCGCCCTCACGCGGCCGGACGTCCAGCGCGGTGCCTCGGACGTGCGCGGAATCCTTGGGCGGCAAGACCCGCTTTCGCCCGGCCTCGGCGAGGAACAGCCGATGCTGCTCGGCGGCGTCGCGATGTCCCGAGGTGACGCCGAGGAGCGTGCGATGCCGCCAGAACGCCTCGGTTCTGGCGTCGGTGAACGCGGCGAGTGTTCCGGGGGTGAGCCCGGCGAGGTTCTCGGCGGGGAAGCGCAGCGACAGCGCCCATCCGCAGGCGAGACGGCGGGCCTGGCTGGGGGAGGCCAGCCACGCCGGGATCAGCAGCAGTACCGCGAGGACGCGGGTGATCGCCGCGAGCACGAGTTCTTTCATGCCGTCAACGGTCGCCGCCGCCTGTCCGAACCCGATCGCGGCGAAGTGCGCGGACGCCGACGAAAATGTCACCGTTCCGCACGGATCACGTCGTGACGCAACGATGACATTCCGTGGACGTTCCGCGGAAACAGGGCGGGCACCATGGCGTGTCATGGACGAGCGGATTCCGTCCGGCGCTGCGATAGTCGTCGGCATGCCCAGGGTGCTGCTCATCGAGGACGACCAAGCCGTGCGTGACGGGCTCAGCATGGCGCTGGGCGGACGCGGCCACGCGGTCGACGCGGTGGCCACCGGCGAGGAGGGCCTCGCCCGGCTCGCTTCACGGCCGCCGGACATCGTCGTGCTGGACCTCATGCTGCCCGGACTCGACGGCTTCGAGGTCTGCCGCCGCATCCGCGCGGCGGGCGATCTGCCGATCATCATGCTCACCGCGCGCAACGAGGACATCGACGTGGTGGCCGGGCTCGCCGCCGGCGCGGACGACTACGTGGTCAAACCCGCCAGGGCCCAGGTATTGGAGGCCAGGATCCGCGCGGTGCTGCGCCGCACCGGGCAACCGGCGCCCGCGGTGCCCGCGCCCGTCGAGATCGAGCGTCACGGCGATCTCGGCATCGACCGTGCCGGGCTGACGGTGACCAAGGCGGACAAGCCGCTCGCCCTCGCCCCGACCGAACTGCGGCTGCTGCTCGAACTCACCCAGGTCCCCGGACGGGTGCTCAGCCGCCAGTACCTTCTGGAAAGCGTGTGGGAGCACGGCTACTTCGGCGATTCCCGGGTCGTCGACGCCTGTGTGCAGCGGCTGCGCGCGAAGATCGAGGACGACTCGTCCGCGCCGGTGTACGTGCAGACGGTCCGCGGGTTCGGCTACCGGTTCGGGCCGCTGTGAAGCTTGGGGGTCTGCGCACCCGGCTGCTCCTGGCGTTCAGTCTGCTGGTCGTGATCACCGCGGCGACGGTCGCCGGAGGCGGCTACGTCCAGTCCCGGACCCTGATCCTCCAGCAGGCTCAGGACGCCACCGCCCGCGTGCTGGTCGACAAGGCCACCGCGCTGTTCCCGCTCGGCCCGCTGCCGCCGGGTGACGGGACGCTGAGCCGGATCAGCGGCGAACTGTCCGATCGTCAGCTGAGCTCGCTGGTCCTGTTCGAGGACAGGGCCAGCGGGAACCAGCAGATGCGGTCGCTGATCTCACCGGAGC
Source organism: Amycolatopsis japonica (assembly GCF_000732925.1). NCBI lineage: Bacteria > Bacillati > Actinomycetota > Actinomycetes > Pseudonocardiales > Pseudonocardiaceae > Amycolatopsis > Amycolatopsis japonica. The sequence goes on along the minus strand of NZ_CP008953.1, from coordinate 4,571,773 downwards.
TTCGCGAGCGGGTCCGGGCCGGAAACGTCGCCTGGCAACGGGTCGACGCCGGCGGCACGCCGATGCTGGTGGTGGGCACGAGGTTCACGGTGTTGCTTCCCGGTGGGCAGCAACGGGATTCGGGTATCGAGGCCTATATCGCGCGCAGCATGGTGCCGGAGGCGACGAGTATCGACGAACTCGCCACGCGCGCCTGGCTGATCGGCGGCGTGGCGCTCGTTTTCGCCATCGGGCTGGCGCTGCTGGCCGCCCGCGGTGTCCTGCGGCCGGTGCGGGAACTGGGTGACGCGGCGCGGCGGCTGGGCGAGGGCGACCTGCGGGCGCGGGTCGGCGTCCGCGGCTCGGACGAACTGGCCGGGGTGGCGCGGACGTTCAACGAGACGGCCGAATCGCTGGAACGCCACGTCGGGGAGCTGGAACGGATGGAAGCCGACGCGCGGCGGTTCGTCGCCGACGTCTCGCACGAACTGCGCACCCCGCTGGCCGCGATGACCGCGGTCGCGGACGTGCTGGAGCAGGAGGCGTCGAGTCTGCCGGGGGACGCCGGGCGCGCGGCGAAGATGAGCATCGAGGAGACGCACAACCTGACGCGGCTGGTGAACGACCTCATCGAGGTCTCCCGCTTCGACGCCGGGGCAGCCGCGCTGGCACGGGAAGAGGTCGACGTCGCCGAGGTGATCACGGCGAGCCTGCGCATCCGGGGCTGGACGGGCGAGGTGGAGGGAGATCTGCCCTCCGGGATCTTCGCCGAGTGGGATCCCCGGCGGGTGGACGTCATCGTGGCGAATCTGGTCGGGAACGCGTTGCGGCACGGGGAAAAGCCGGTCTCGCTCCGGCTTTCCGAAGCGGGGGAGCAGATCACGGTGGAGGTCTCGGATCGTGGTCCCGGACTGGCGCCCGAGGTGCTGCCGCACGTGTTCGACCGGTTCTACAAGGCGGATTCGGCGAGGGCGAGGTCCGGCGGCAGTGGACTCGGGCTGGCGATCGCCTGGGAGAACGCCCGTCTGCACGGCGGGATGTTGAGCGCGGCCAACGGTACCGACGGCGGCGCGGTGTTCACCCTGCGCTTGCCCCGGCGGGGAGGGACGGCATGAGGAAGACCTGGCTCGCGGCACTTCTGCTCGTCTCGACGGTCGCGGGTTGCGGCGTCCGGCCCAGTGCCGTGATCGCCGGCGCGCCCGCACCGGTGGGGCCCGCCAACGCCGCGGTGCTCTACTTCCTGTCCGGTGGGCAACCGGTCCGGGTGCTGCGCCCGCTCGCCGAGGAGTTGCCCCCGGCAAGCCCCGTCGACCTGCTCGCCGCCGGACCGGACGAGAGCGAGCGGGAACGGCAATACACCACGGAAGTCCCGACCGGCACGGCGGTGCTGGACCAGACGCCCGCGCCGAACGGGGTCACGGTGACGCTGTCGGTCGGCGTCGCCGGGTTGTCGTCGAAGGCGGTCGATCAGATCGTGTGCACCGCCAGGGATTCCTTCGGCGGAAGCGCGCAGATCACGTTGCAGGGCGGGGGATCCGTGCGCGGTCCGCTGTCTTGTCCCTTGCCTGGCTAGGGGGCGCGTGTGGCGATTCGGTTTAGGGCCAAGAGCGTCTCAGCTGCCCAAGTACATGAAGGCCCCCTTCCTTGCGCCTAGGTACAGGAAGGGGGCCTTCATGTACTTCAGGCGAGCCCCGGCGCCGGCAACGAGCCCGCCGAACGCGTCGTGAGTGGCGATTCGGGTCAGAACCAACCGTGTCCTGAGTACCTACTGGCGGTCTTGTGTGACTGGATGGACGGCACACGTGATCAGATGGACGACACGCGTGTCTGGACGGACGACTCACGGCGAAAGCTGCGCCGCGAGCGTGTCGTCCGTCGGATCACACGTGTCGTCCGTCGGATCACACGTGCCGTCCGCCCAATCACGCGAAGCCACCGTCTCGATACAGGTGGTCGTGAGTGGCGATTCGGGTTAGAACACGAATCGCCACTCACGACCACCCCGACCAACTCGGTGGCCGGTGCTGCGTCGGCACTTCACGGACCGCGGCCATGCACACATGGAACGCATGCACGACGGCAATTTTGCCGTCCAGGCTTGAAGAAGGAGTGGCCCGAATCACCGGTGTCGGTCCCTCGCTTTGTCCGGTTCGGCCCGCCAGCTTAGGCAAGGCTAAGCAAACGGGACGTGGGGTGGTTGTGGCGTGGAAGGGATCGAGGGCAAGGTCGCGCTCGTCACCGGAGGCGCGCGCGGGATCGGGGCGGCCGTCGTGGACGGGCTCGCCGAGGCCGGCGCGATCGTGGCGGCGGTGGACCTGGCCGAAAGCGCTTCCCGGGGCGGGGTGACCTCGTTCGTCGCGGACGTCGGGGATCCCGCCGCCGTCGCGCGGGTGGTCGGCGAGGTCGAAAACGAACTCGGGCCGATCGGCATCGGGGCGTCCGTCGCGGGTGTGCTGAAGCCCGGGTCCGTTTGCGACACGAGCGACGAGGACTGGGCGGCGACCTTCGCGGTCAACTCCACCGGCGTCTTCACCGTGCTCCGCGAGATTTCCCGCCGGATGCTGCCGCGCCGGAGCGGTGTGCTGGTGACGGTCGGGTCGAACGCGGCGGGAGTCCCACGCAGCGGGATGGCCGCGTACGCCGCTTCGAAAGCCGCGGCGACGATGCTGACCCGCTGTCTCGGGCTCGAACTCGCCGGTTCCGGTATCCGCTGCAACATCGTCTCGCCCGGTTCGACCGACACCGACATGCAGCGTCTACTGTGGACGGACGAGAACGGTGCGGACCGTGTCATCGCGGGAAATCCGGAGCAATACCGTGTCGGCATACCACTGGGCCGGATAGCCGAACCCGCCGATATCGCCGACGCCGTCCTGTTTTTGGCTTCCGATCGCGCTCGGCACATCACGATGCAGAACCTCTACGTCGACGGTGGCGCGACGCTCCGCGCGTGATCTCGATGACGCAACGAAGACTTTTCGGGTCCGTACGATTAGGTTAGGCTAACCGAAAAGTCGGCGCTTTCGTACTGGGGTATCACGGGCGCCTGTTCGGTCAGTAGTATTCGCGAAAGGGAATCCAGTCGTGTCCTCACCTGCACCGGCCCGACCAAGGCCGGTCCATCAGGCGGCCGATCTGCTGGCGGCGTACCTGCCCGGATCGTTCTACTACTCGTCCGCTCGAGGATCGCTGCTCGCCGACGGCGTGTACGCGCCGGTCCACGCGGCGCCGGGCCGGCGTGCCCGTGCGGCCGCCGAAGTCCTCGACGCCGCTCTCGTGGCGGGAGTGACCGAACCCGTCGTCGCCGGCGCGATCGGATTCCGGCCCGACGCGCCGAGCAGCCTGGTGGTGCCCGCCCTGGTACGCAAGGCAGGACCACCGAAGGCGAGTGGTCCGGTCGCGCCGCTCGGCGGGAGCTGGACGGTGTCGCCGCGGCCCGCGCCGGAGGTCTACACCACTGCCGTGGCGAAGGCGCTGGACGAGATCCGCGACGGTGACCTCCGCAAGATCGTGCTGGCCCGCTGTCTCGACGTCACCGGCGGTGACCCCGTCGCCGTGCCGCGGCTGCTGGCGCGTCTCGTCCACGCGGACCCGGCCGCCCACGCTTTCGCCGTCGACGTCAGCGCACCGGGGGATCCCGCGCCGCGCACCCTGATCGGCGCGAGCCCGGAGCTCCTGGTCTCCCGCCGCGGTCGCGTCGTCACGGCCAATCCGCTCGCGGGATCACGGCCGCGGGTGGCCGACGACGTCGAAAACGCCCGCCGCGTCGATGATCTGCTGGCGTCCGAAAAGGACCGTGCCGAACACGCGCACGTCGCCGCCCAGGTGGCCGAAGTGCTGGGCCGGTTCTGTGTCGACCTCGACGTTCCCGCCGAACCCGAAGTGATCGGCACGCCCACGATGTGGCACCTCTCGACCAAGATCAGCGGACGGCTCGCCGACGTGACCGACGCCGGTTCGTCCGCGCTCGGGCTGGCCGAGGCCTTGCATCCGACACCGGCTGTCTGCGGAGTCCCGACCGGACTCGCCCGCGACACCATCGCCGCGCTCGAACCCGAGGATCGCGGCTATTACGCGGGTCTCGTCGGCTGGACCGACCAGGACGGTGACGGCGAATGGGTCGTCACCATCCGCTGCGCCGAAGTCCGTGACCGGACCGTCCGGCTGTTCGCCGGAGCGGGAGTGGTGGCGGGTTCCGATCCTGCGGCCGAACTCGCCGAGACCGGGGCGAAATTCGGCACCATGCTGCGGGCCCTCGGTCTGGAGGGAGTGGAATGACCGCCGACCACGTGCCCTGGCCGCCGGAAACCGCGGCGCGCTACCGGGCTTCGGGATACTGGCGCGGCCAGACCTTCGGCAAGCTGCTGACCGGCCTCGCCGAGGCCTACGCCGAGCGTCTCGCCGTGATCGGCGAGAACGCCCGCTGGACGTTCGCCGAACTCGACGAGCGGGCGCACCGGCTCGCCGCGGGATTCACCGGAGCCGGGATCCGGGCCGGTGACCGGGTCGTCGTCCAATTGCCGAACGTGCCGGAGTTCGCGTCCGTCGTGTTCGGACTGTGGCGGGCAGGCGCGCTGCCGGTGTTCGCGCTGCCCGCGCATCGCGCGAGCGAACTACGGCATTTCGCCGAGCAGAGCGAGGCCGCGGCGATCCTGACCGTCGGCGAACACGAACGGTTCGACCACGCGGCCATGGCCCGCGCGGTCGCCGCCGAGATCTCCTCGGTGCGCAACGTCTTCGTCGTCGGCACGGAGGAATTCGCCGTGCTCGAAGCGGCGACTCCGCGCGCCCTGCCGGATCCCGATCCGGCAGGCGTCGCGTTCCTCCAGTTGTCGGGCGGGAGCACCGGCCTGCCCAAGCTGATCCCGCGCACGCACGACGACTACCTCTACAGCGTCCGGGAAAGCGCCCGGATCTGCGGTCTGCGCCCGGAAAGCGTGTACCTCGCCGCGTTGCCAGTGGCGCACAACTTCCCGCTCAGCTCACCCGGTCTGCTCGGCGCGCTGCACGCGGGCGCGGCGACGGTGTTCGCGCCGCGTCCCGACGCCGACACCGCGTTCCGGCTCATCGAGGCCGAAGGTGTGACGATCACCGGGCTCGTGCCGCCGCTGGCCGCCGCGTGGGCGCAAGCGGCCGGGCGGACCACCCGCGATCTGTCCTCTTTGGACGTCCTGCTGGTCGGCGGCGCGAAATGCGCCCGTGAACTGGCCGAGAAGATCGGGCCCGCGCTGGGGTGCCGTCTGCAGCAGGTGTTCGGCATGGCCGAGGGACTGGTCTGCTACACCCGGCTCGACGACCCGGACGAGTACGTCCTCGCAACGCAGGGAAGGCCGATCTCGCCGGACGACGAGATCCGCGTCGTGAACCCGGACGACCCACTGTCCACTTCGGACGATGTGGTCGCGCCGGGGGAGATCGGCGCGCTGCTGACCCGGGGGCCGTACACGATCCGCGGCTATTACCGCGCCGAGGAGCACAACAAGACCGCGTTCACCGAGGACGGTTTCTACCGCACCGGTGATCTCGTGCGGCGGCATCCGTCGGGACATCTGGAAGTGGTCGGCCGGGCCAAGGAGCAGATCAACCGCGGCGGCGAGAAGGTGGCCGCGGAAGAGGTCGAGAACCACCTGATGGCCCACCCCGGCGTGCTCGACGCCGCCGTCGTCGCGGTGCCGGACCCGTACCTGGGCGAGCGCACCTGCGCCTACGTCGTCCCCGCGGCCGGCGCCGAACCCGCCGCGGCGGAGCTGCGCCGGTTCGTCCGCGAGCGCGGGGTCGCGGCGTTCAAGGTGCCCGATCTGGTCCAGGTGGTGCCGGAGTTCCCGGTGACCGGCGTCGGCAAGACCAGCAAACGCGAGCTGCGGGCGGCGCTGGCCGCTCTGGCGAAGGAGAAGTGAACGTGTCACTGCCCAAGATCGAGCCCTACGCCCTCCCGACGGAGGCCGAGCTGCCCGCCGGACGGGTCGGCTGGAAACCCGACGCCGCCCGTGCCGCGCTGCTGGTCCACGACGCGCAGCGGTACTTCCTCGCGCCGTACGCGGGATCCCCGGTCCCGGAGATGGTCGCGAACATCGCCGCGCTGGCCGACGCCGCCCGTGCCGCGGGCGTCCCGGTGTTCTACACCGCGCAGCCCGGTCACCAGGCCGCCGAGGACCGCGGCCTGCTCACCGAGTTCTGGGGCGACGGGATCGGCGCGGTCATCGACGACGATCCGGCCGCGGCCGACGTGGTGGCCGAGCTCGCCCCGAAGCCGGGGGACAAGGTCCTGACGAAGTGGCGCTACAGCGCGTTCCAGCGCAGCACGTTCACCGAGCAGCTCGCCGAAGCGGGCCGGGACCAGTTGCTGATCACCGGTGTCTACGCGCATATCGGCTGCCAGGCCACCGCCGTCGAGGCGTTCATGCGCGACATCCAGCCGTTCCTGGTCGGCGACGCGGTCGCGGACTTCTCCCGCGAGCGCCACGACCAGGCCTGCGAGTACGTCGCCCAGCGCTGCGGCGCACTGACCACCACGGCCGCCGCGCTCGCCGCGCTGGCCCCCATCCACGCGGGAGCACAGCGATGAGCTTGACCGTCCAGAAGATCCACGCCGACGTCGCCGAACTGCTCGGCTGCGACCCGGCCGAGCTGAAGCCGGAGACCGACCTCACCGATCTCGGCCTCGACTCGATGCGGATCATGGGCCTGGTCGAGCAGTGGCGCACCGAGGGTGCCGACACGCTCGAATTCGCCGACCTCGCCGAGCAGCCGACCCTCGGCCACTGGACGCGGGTCCTCACCGGGAGCGCGACGTGAGCCGCGCCGACCATCGCCACCGGCACTTGGAGCGCATCGCCGAGGTCCGTGCGGGACGGCATGCGGAGAAGGTTCCGTATCCGATCCGCATCCGGCAGGCCGAGGTCGTGCGTACCGAGATGATCGGTTCCGGGCTCCTCCGGGTCACGCTCGGCGGACCGGGGACGGCGGGTTTCGAGGCGCATTCGCCCGACGAACACGTGAAGATCCTGTTCCCCGAACTGGACCCCGAGCCGCGGCTCCCGGTGCAGGACGGCGACATGCTGCGTTGGCCGAAGCCGTCGCCGACGTCGCGCGAGTACACGGTGCGCCGGTACGACCCGGCTTCCGGGGAGCTCGACCTCGACGTCGCGCTGCACGAAGGCGGGCTCGGCTCCGGCTGGGCCGAGAAGGTCACGCCCGGCACGCCGGTGCACGTCGCCGGTCCGCCCGGCGGGCTGATCGTGCCGCACAACTACGACCGCTACCTGCTCGCGGGCGACGTCACCGCGCTGCCCGCGATCGCGCGCTGGCTCGAAGAACTGCCGCGTACCGCCGCGGGCTGGGCGTTCATCGAAGTCACCGGCGCGAGCGAGGAGATCGAGCTCTCCGCGCCCGAAGACGTCGAGGTGCACTGGCTGCATCGAGGCGACATCGCGCCGGGCGCCTCCGATGTCCTCGCCCGTGCCGTCCAGACGATCGAGGTTCCCGCCGGGGAACGGCTTTACGCCTGGGTCGCCGGTGAAGCGGGGCAGATCAAACCGCTTCGCCGCTGGCTCAAGAACGACCTCGGGCTCGGCAAGGACGACCACGACGTGACCGGCTACTGGAAACGCGGCGTCGCGGACTTCGACGACGAGCACGACCACTGATCCCCACCAAGAAGAACGAGGAAATCCATGCGCACCACTAGAACCCGACGCCTCGCCGGAGCGATCGCGCTCGCGCTGACGGTCGCGACCGCGGCCACCGCCTGCGGTGCGGGCGAAGACGGCAAGGCCGCCGACGGCGGTCAGACCCGGGTGTTCGCCGCCGACAACGGCCAGATCACCATCCCGGTCTCGCCGAAGCGGGTCATCGCCACCGGCTACGCCGTGCCCGCCCTGCTCGAAGCGGGCGCGCCGCTGGTCGGGGTGTCCAGCTGGAAGCGCGGGATCCCGCTGTTCAACGAGCAGGAGCGCAAGAAGTACGACGAGCTGGCGAAGGTCGCGGGCGAGTCGGCGTCGGAGACGAACTACGAGGCGATCGCGCAGGCGGATCCGGATCTCATCGTGATCGGCGTGCCGAAGCCGGTGCTCGCCGACATCGACATCAAGCGGCTCGAAGCGATCGCGCCGGTCGTGGCGATCGGCCCGTCGGTTCCGTCGATGTGGCGTGAGCTGTCGCGCAAGCAGGCCGACGCCGCCGGCGCGGCCGCCGGGTTCGACGCCCTGAAGACCGCGTACGACACCAAGGCCAAGGCGCTGGCCGAGAAGTACAAGGCCGTGGTGCCGCAGCTGAAGCTGGGCCACGTCGGTGCCTACGGCGAGGTCGCCAAGGGCAACTTCCAGCGTGAGTTCAACGGTTCCTGGGGCACCAACATCGCGCAGGACATCGGTGCCACGTACTACGGCCAGGTCAAGGTCAAGGGCGGCGGCTCGAAGGACGTCAGCGAGTACCCGTCGATCGAGGAACTGTCGACCGCGTTCGCCCAGGCCGACGCGATCACCTACTCGGTCGCCGCCGACGGTTCCGTGCCCGCGCCGGTCAAGTACGTCCTCGATTCGCCGCTGTGGAAGGAACTCCCCGCGGTGAAGGCGGGCAAGGTCTACCCGTTCCGCTTCACCGAGGCCGCCACCTACCGGGCCGCGACGTCCACTTTGGACGCCGTCGACCAGGCGTTCGCGCCGCTGCTCAAGCAGTGACCACAACCGGGCGGTCCGCGCTGCTCGGCGCCGCACTGCTCGGGCTCGTCGTGGTCGCCGTGCTGAGCGTCGGCATCGGCGCGCACGCCATCGCCCCCGGCGAGGTCGTGCGCGCCCTGCTGGGCGAGGGGAATCCGAGTGACCGGGCGGTGGTCCTGGACATCCGGATGCCGAGGGCGGTGCTGGCGATCGGGGTCGGCGCGGCGCTCGCCGTCGGCGGCGTGCTCGTGCAGGCCTTGTCCCGCAACGCTTTGGCCGAACCCGGCGTGCTCGGCGTGACCGCCGGGGCCGGGTTCGCCATCGCGGTGGGGTCTTCGTTCGGTCTGGCCGCGTCGGCACCCGCCGAACTGGGTCTGGCGGTGCTGGGCGCGGTCGGCGCTTCGGCGCTGGTGTACGCGGTCGGCAGCAAGTCGCCGTTGCGGCTCGTACTCGCCGGGACCGCGTTGAGCGCCGTGCTGCTGGGTCTCACCCTCGGCCTGCGGCTGCTTTTCCCGGACACCTTCGACGTCTACCGGTTCTGGTCGGTGGGTTCGCTGGCCGGTCGCGAACAGGCGCCGACCACGGTCCCGCTGATCGTCATCGGCCTGTCCCTGCTGGGCGCGTTCGCGGTGAGCCGCCAGCTGAACGCGATCGCGCTCGGCGAGACGGTCGCGCATACGCTCGGCGCGAACGTCGCGCGCGTCCGGACGGTCACCCTGCTGCTGATCACGCTGATGGCGGGCGCGGCGACCGCGCTGGCCGGGCCGATCCTGTTCGTCGGGCTGATCGTGCCGCATCTGGCCCGGCGGGTGGCGGGCGCGTCGATCCCGTGGCTGATCGCGTTCGCCGCGCTGCTCGGCCCGGTCCTGATGCTGGCCGCGGACGTCGGCTCCCGGGTCCTGCTGCCGACCGGTGAGGTGCCGGTGGCGATCGTGACCGCGTTCCTCGGCGGTCCGGTGCTGATCTGGGCCGTCCGCAAATACGGGGCGGCGCCGCTGTGAGCACACTCGTCCTGCGGCGCGGGCGATTCTCCGCCCGGATGGAACGCCGCACCCTCGTCTTCCTCGTGGCGATGCTGGTGGTCATCGCCGGCCTGACGCTGCTCGGCCTCTGCTACGGCGCCGCGTGGGCGAGCCCCGCCCGCGTGTTCGCCGCGCTCACCGGATCCGGTGGCGGGCCGGGCGTGGTCATCCGCGAATGGCGGTTGCCCCGGGTACTGGCCGGGCTGGTGTTCGGTGCCGCGCTCGGCCTGGCGGGCGCGATCTTCCAGAACGTCACCCGCAACCCGCTCGGCAGCCCGGACGTGATCGGTCTCGACGCCGGGGCGTACACCGGCGCGCTGTTCGCGATCACCGTGCTCTCGGGCACGTCGACGCAGCTGACCATCGGTTCGGTGCTCGGCGGCGTGATCACGGCGGCCATCGTCTACGCGTTGTCGCTCGGTGGCGGGTTGTCCGGGCTGCGGCTGATCGTCATCGGGATCGCGATCAACGCGATGCTGACCGCGTTCAACTCGTGGATCGTGCTGCGCGCGGAACTCGAGATCGCGATCGCGGCCGTCGGCTGGAACGCCGGTTCCCTCAACGGGGTCGGCTGGGACGACGTCGCCATCCCGTTCGCGGTGCTCGCGGTGCTGTTCGCCGTGCTGTTCACCAGGGCGCCGGCGCTGCACCAGGCCGCGCTCGGTGGTGCGCTGGCGGTCACCACCGGGGTCCGCTGGGACCGGCTGCGGCTGGTCCTGGTGCTGATCGGGGTCGGCTGCACGGCCACCGTCACCGCCGTGGCGGGCCCGATCGCGTTCATCGCGCTGGCCGCACCGCAGATCGGACGGCGGCTGGCCCGCACGCCCGGTATCGCCCTGCTGCCCGCCGCCCTCACCGGCGCCGTGCTGCTCACCAGTGCCGACCTGGCCGCTCAGATGTTGCTCGCGCCGGAATCGCTGCCGGTCGGTGTGGTCAGCACCGTGATCGGCGGCGGCTACCTGATCTGGCTGCTCACCAAGGAGGTTCGGCGCACATGAGTGCCCGCTTGACCGCTCGGGACCTGACCCTGCGCTACGGCGACCGGGTCGTGTCGACCCGGCTGAGCCTCGACGTGCCCGACCGCGCGTTCACCGCCGTTGTCGGACCGAACGCGTGCGGCAAGTCCACCCTGCTGCGCGCGTTCGTCCGGCTGCTGCGCCCGTCGGACGGCGAGGTCCTTCTCGACGGCAAGAACGTGGGTTCCTTTCCCGGCAAGGGTTTGGCGCGGGAGCTCGGGTTCCTGCCGCAGGATCCGGTCGCGCCGGAGGACGTCCGCGTCCGCCAGCTGATCGCGCGTGGCCGGTTCCCGCATCAGTCGCTGTTCGCCACCTGGTCCGAAGAGGACGAACGCGCGGTGCTCGACGCGATGACCGCGGCCGGGGTGGCGGGACTGGCCGACCGGCCGGTGCAGGAGCTCTCGGGCGGGCAGCGTCAACGCGTGTGGGTGGCGCTGGTGCTGGCGCAGAAGACGCCGTACCTGTTGCTCGACGAACCGACGTCCTTTTTGGACATCGCGCACCAATACCAGTTGCTGAGCCTGCTGGCACGCCTGCGCGACGAGGGCCGCACGGTGATCGCCGTCCTGCACGACATCAACCAGGCCTGCCGGTACGCCGATCACCTCGTCGCCCTGCGGGACGGCCGGATCGTCGCCGAGGGCGCGCCGTCCGACATCGTCGACGCGGAGCTGATGAAGGAGGTCTTCGATCTCCCCAGCGTCGTCGTGCCCGACCCGGTGACCGGAACCCCGATGGTGGTGCCTTCATGCTGAATCTGACCGGTGCCCAGCTGGGGATCTGGACCGCGCAGCGCCTCGAACCCGACTCGCCGTATTACGTCGTCGGCGATGTCATCGAAATCGTCGGCGACAAGGCGGTCGACGTCGTCGCGCTGACCGAAGCGATCCGGGCGACCGCCGAGGAGGCGGACAGCCTGCGGCTGCGGGTTTTCGAGACGCCGGACGGTCCGCGCCAGGTCGTGTCGGAAGACGTGCTGCCGCTGCCGGACGTGGTGGATCTGCGCGGTGAGGCCGATCCGGTCGCCGCCGCGCACGAGCGAGTGGATGCCGAACGCCGCCGGGTCGCCGAAGCGTGCCGCGGGATGGTGGACCGGCCGCTGTTCGCCCATCTCGTGCTGCGGCTGTCCGACTCGCACGTGTGGTTCACCCAGCTCGGGCACCACCTGGTGTTCGACGGCTACACCGCGGCGATGCTCGCCCGCCGGACGGCGGCCCGGTACACCGCTTCGGTGCAGGGCAAGGACGTCCCGGCTTCGACGTTCGCCCGGTTCGCCGATCTCGTCGAGGCCGATCGCGCCTACCGCGAGAGCGAACGGTTCGTCCAGGACCGCGAGTACTGGCGGGAGCGGTTCACGCCGTTGCCGGATCTCGACGACGCGGGCAGCGCGTCAGGCCCGCCCGAGCATACGGTCACCGCCCGGTCGGTCCTGCCGGCTTCGGATGTCGCCCGGCTTCGTGAACTGGGCAAACGTGCCGGGACGACGTGGGGTGACGCGCTGATCGCCTGCTACGCCGCGTTCCTGCACCGCGTGCTCGGCTGGACCGACGTCGTGTTCGCGATGCCGTTGATGTGCCGCGAGGGCGGGGCGCTGCGGACCCCGGCGATGGCGGTGAACGTGCTGCCGCTGCGGGTCACGGTGCTCCCGGGGGACTCGGCGGCCGAGCTGACCGTGCGGGTCGCGGGCGCGCTGAAGGAAATGCGCACGCACCAGCGGTATCGCGGGGAAGACCTGCCGCAGGATCTCGCGGTGCCCGGCGCCGGGGCGCTGCTGCACGGCCGCGGCATCAACCTCAAGGCGTTCGACCTGAAGCTCGACTTCGCGGGCTCGCACGGCACGATGCGCAACGTCGCGGGCGGGCCGCCGGAGGACATGGGACTGTCGGTGCTGCCGACCGCGGACGGCGGGCTGCTGCTCGGGTTCGAGGTCGACGCGCGGACACACGACCAGGCCGCCGTCGACGCCAAGCTGACCGCGTTGCGCTGCCTGATCACCGCGCTGACCGAGCCGGACGGCCCGGCGGTCGCGGGTGCGGACCTGATCCCGGCGGGGGAGCGGGACACGGTGCTGGAGGCGTGGTCGACGCCCGCGCCCGAGAGTGAACTCCTTGGCGTACCTGAACTTCTCGACCGGCTGGATCCCGAACACGCCGCACTGGTCTTCGGTGACGAACGGCTGACCGCGGGCGAACTCGTCACGCGGGTCCACCGCCTCGCCCGGGCGCTGCGGGCTCGCGGCGTCGGAGCGGACGACGTCGTCGCGCTGGCCCTGCCGCGGTCCGCGGATCTCGTCGTCGCCCTGCTGGCGGTGCTCGACGCCGGAGCCGCCTTCCTCCCGCTGGACCTGGCGCATCCCGTCGAACGCCTGCGGGAACTCGCCGCCGAAGCCGGCGCGGTGCTCACGGTGGCCCACGACCCGGGAATCGTGCCAGGGCCTCACCTCCTGCTCGGCGAAACCGATCTGTCCACTCTGGACTCTTCACCGCTGGGGATTCCGCGCCACCCGGAACATCTCGCGTACGTCATCTTCACCTCCGGCTCGACCGGACGGCCCAAGGGTGTCCTCGGCCGGGTCGGCGGACTCGCGACGCTGCTGCGCCACCACCGCGCGACCACGGTCGCCGAGACCGAACGCGCCGCGGGCAGGCGGCTGCGCGTCGCACACACCTACTCGTTCGCCTTCGACTCCGCGCTCGACCAGCTGATGTGGCTGCTGTTCGGGCACGAACTCCACGTCTACGGCACCGACGTCGCGCGGGACGCCGACGAACTGCTGGCCGCGTTCGCCCGCGACCGGATCGACGTCGTCGACACCACGCCCTCGATGGCGGCGCCGCTGGTCGACGCCGGACTGCTCGACGGCCCCGACGCGCCCGCGCTGCTCGTCCTCGGCGGCGAGGCGACTCCGCCCGCGCTGTGGCGACGCGTCGCCGAGTCCGGTGTCCGCGCCCGCAACATGTACGGCCCGACCGAGGCCACTGTGGACGGTGCCGGATCCTGGCTGGACGACGGGGAACCGACCATCGGCACCGCGGTTCCGGGCACGGCGGTCCGGGTGCTCGACGCCGCGTTGCGTCCCGCGCCCGTCGGAACGCCGGGAGAGCTGTACCTGGCGGGACCTCATCTGGCGCGTGGTTATCTCGGACGTCCCGGCGCGACCGCCGAACGATTCGTCGCCGATCCGTTCGGCGCGCCCGGCGACCGGATGTACCGCACCGGGGACCTCGTCCGCTGGGTGCCCGGCCGGGGGCTGGAGTATCTGGGCCGCCGCGACGGCCAGGTGAAGGTGCGGGGTCACCGCGTCGAACTCGGTGAGGTCGAGGCCGCACTCGCTGCGGTTCCCGGAGTGCGTGCGGCCGCTGCGGCGGTGCGCGGGCCCAGGCTCGTCGGTTACGTCGTCGGCGAGGTCGTGCCGGACGAGGTCCGCGCGGCGCTCGCCGGGCGGGTGCCGGAACACCTCGTGCCCGCCGCGGTCGTCGTGCTCGACACGCTTCCGTTGACCCCCAACGGGAAGATCGATCGTCCGGCGCTGCCCGCCCCGCGCGCGGCGGCCGGACGCGTCGCGGCCACCGACCGCGAACGGCTGCTGTGCGCCACCATCGCCGAAGTGATCGGTGTCGACGAGGTCGCCGTCGACGACGACTTCTTCGCGCTGGGCGGCGACAGCATCACCGCGATCAGCGTCAGCAGCAGGCTGCGTGCGCACGGTCTCGACCTGCGTCCGCGTGACCTGCTGGCCCGCCGCAGCTTCGAGGCGCTGGCGGCGGCGAGCGCGGAGATCGGCGCCCCGGCCGGCCCGCCGGACGAGCCGGTCGGCGTGGTGCCCGCGCCGCCGATCGTCCGGGCGCTGCTCGATCCGCATCCAGACGTCACGACGATCGCCGGGTACACCCAGTGGACCGCCGTCCGGCTCGACGAGGACCTTCCACCCGCCCTGCTGACCGAAGGCGTGCAAACGCTGCTGGACCACCACGACGTCCTCCGTCTGCATTCAGAGGACGAAATGCGGGTCCGGGAACGCGGGGCGGTGAAGGCGTCGGACGTGGTCATCGAGACGACCGGCGAACCGGCCGAGGTCGCGGCGCGACTCGCGGAGTCCCTGGACCTCCGGGCCGGGGTGCTCAAGGTGGCGTTGCTGCCGGATCACCTCGTCATCGTGCTGCACCATTTGGCGGTCGACGGTGTCTCGTGGCGGGTTTTGCTGCCGGATCTGCGTGCGGCCTGTGCCGGTGAACCGCTCGACCCGGTCGGGACGTCGTGGCGGCGGCACGCGCTTCTCCTTGCCGAGCAAGGCACTTCCGGTGCCCGGCGGGGCGAACTCGACCATTGGCGTGGCGCGCTCGACGGTCCGCGCCTCGGCCACCGTCCGCTCGACCGCGGTGTCGACACGGTCGCGACCGCGCGGCGATCGGTCACCCTCGCCACCCCGGAGCAGACCGAAGCGGTGCTCACCGCGCTGCCCGTGGCTTATCGCGCCGGACCGGACGACGTCCTGCTCGCCGCGCTCGTGCTGGCTCTGCGGTCTTGGCGCGCTGCCCCGGTCGAGGCCGAGACGGTGTCGCTTGAAGGGCACGGCCGCGACCATGACGGCCTGGACCTTTCGCGCACCGTCGGCTGGTTCACCGCCGAGTATCCCGTGCGCGTTCCCACCGGCGTGGCGGCGGCCGGAGAGCTGCTGCGGGCCGCCAAAGAGGCCAAACGCGCGGTTCCCGACAACGGTGTCGGCTTCGGGGTCCTGCGGTACCTCGACCCGCTCACCCGGGACGAACTCGCCGCCGTCCCGCCGCCGGACGTCGTCCTGAACTACCTCGGCCGGTTCGCGGCCCTGCCCGGTACCGGCTGGCACCTGCCGGAGGAGGACCCGTTCGCGGTCACCGAACCGGACGCCAAGTCGCTGGAACAGGTGCTGGCGCTGAACTGCTTCGTCCGCGAGGACGGCCGTCCGCGACTCGCCGTCGAATGGACCGCGGCCGGTGCCGTCCTGTCCCAGGAAAGCGTTGCCGCGCTTCAAGAAGCGTGGTCACTCGCGCTGGAAGCGATGGCCGCGCACGCCGCTCGGATCGGTCCGGACGGCGGTGGGCTCACCCCGTCGGATCTCCCGCTGGTCGGCCTCGGCCAGGCCGACATCGACGCGCTCGAACGCCTGGGCCGCATCGAGGACGTCCTGCCCGCGACCCCGCTGCAGACCGGGCTTTCGTTCCACACCCTGGCGCGGGGCACCGAGGACACCGACGTCTACGTGGTCCAGGCCGTCACCCTGCTCAGCGGTGCGCTCGACGCGGACCGCATGCGCGAGGCCGCGGCAGAGGTGCTGCGGCGGCATCCAGCGCTGCGTGTCCACCTGCACACCACCGACGCGGGCGAGGTCGTCCAGGTGGTACCCGCCGACGTCACACTGGACTGGCGGTTCGCGCACGCCTCGCCGGACCAGGTCGACGCCGAATGCTGCACCGAACTCGCCCGCCCCTTCGACCCGGCGACCCCGCCGCTGATCCGGTTCCTGCTGCTGACGCTCGGCCCGGACGAGCACCGCCTGGTGCTCACGAATCACCACGCGCTGCTCGACGGCTGGTCGATGCCGCTGGTCGGCCGCACCCTGCTGGCCACCTACGCCGAACTCGGCGGCGGCCCGGCGGCCCCGGTCGCGCCCCCGCTATCGGAGTACCACCGGGTGCTCGGCGAACGCGACCCGGACGCCGCGGTGGAAGCGTGGCGCGAGGCACTGTCCGGATTGGACGAAGGAACGCGGCTCGCCCCGGCGAGCGTCGAGTCCACTGTGGAGCGTCCGGAACGCGTCACCGTGGAACTGGGCGGCGAGTTCAGCGAGCGGCTGCGCGCCTTCGCCCGCGAACGCGGCATCACCCCGACGACGGTGTTCCAGACCGCCTGGGGAGTGCTGCTCGCCAGGCTGACCGGCCGCCGCGACGTGGTCTTCGGCTGCCCGGTCTCCGGCCGCCCGGCCGACGTCCCGGGCGTCGAGCGCATGATCGGTCAGCTGGGCAGCACGATCCCGGTGCGCGTGCGGTTCGACGCCGCCGACACCGCGGCCACCGTGCTGGAACGCGTGCACACCGAAAGCGTCCGGCTCACCGATCACCATCACGCCGGGCTGCCGGACATCCAGCGTGCGGCGGGCGTCGGTGACCTGTTCGACACGATGCTGGTGATGGAGAACTTCCCGCTCTCCAGCCGCGCCCGCACCACGCTGGCACCCGGGCTCGACCTCGTCGGCGTCGACATCACCGACGCGACGCATTACCCGCTCACGGTGATCGTGCTGCCCGGCGACGAGTTCACGATCGGCCTCGGGTACCAGCCGCAGGCGTTCACCCGCGCGGAGGCCGAGTCCTACGGCCGCTGGCTGCGGGCGGTGCTGCACGAGATCGTCGCCGACCCGGCGCGGCCGGTCTCCCGGCTGCGGGCGCTCGACGCCGAGGAAGAACGCGCGATGCTGCGTCTCGGTGAGGGACCGGAACCGAAGCGTGAACGCGGCGGCATGCTGGAGGAGTTCGGCCGCTGGGTCCGGGAGACGCCGGACGCCGAAGCCGTCGTGTGCCGCGACCGGAGCCTGACCTACGCCGAACTGGACCGCCGCGCCAACCGGCTCGCGAACACCCTGATCGACGCCGGGGTGAAACCGCAGGACCCGGTCGCGGTCCTGTTGCGCCGCGACGTCGATCTCGTGGTCGCGCTGTTCGGCGTGATCAAGGCCGGTGCGGTGCACGTGCCGATGGACCCGGACTACCCAGCCGACCGGCTGGCCTACATGCTGGGCGACATCCGGCCCGCCGCCGTCGTGTCCACTTCGGACGTCGAAGGTCTTCCGGTGATCGACCCGGCCGAACTGTCCACTGAGGACTCGGATCCGGCCGTGCCCTCGAGTGCGGACGCGATCGCCTACGTCATTTACACCTCGGGCACCACCGGCAAACCCAAGGGTGTGGCGGTGCCGCATCGCGGTGTGCCGAGCCTGATCGCGTTGCAGGAGGACATCGTCGGGATCGGGACCGCCGAGCGGTACCTGCATTTCGCCTCGACGAGTTTCGACGTCGCGTTCTGGCAGTTCATGCTGCCGTTGCTGTCCGGCGGCACGTCGGTGGTCGCGCCGGAGGAGGTGCGGGTCTCCGGCGACGACCTCCTTGCGTACGCCGCCGAACATCGCGTCACCGGGCTCAACCTGTTGCCGTCGTTCCTGTCGGCGATGCCCGACGACGCGACCGTCGACCCGGACGTGTTCTTCGTCGTCGGCGCCGAGCGGCTCGACCCGGAACTGGCGCGGCGCTGGGGAAACCGGCGGGCGCTGTTCAACGCCTACGGGCCGACCGAGGTCACCATCAACTCGGTCACCTGGCACTACGACCCGGCCGACCCCGGCCCGTTGCCGATCGGCCGTCCGGACCCGGAGGTCCGCGCGTACGTGCTGGACGGTGGTCTGCTCCCGGTCGGCACGAACGTCACCGGCGAGTTGTACCTGGCGGGGCCGAAGCTCGCGCAGGGCTACGTCGGCCGGGCGGCGCTGACCGCGGAACGGTTCGTCGCCGATCCGTTCGGGCCGCCGGGGGAGCGGATGTACCGCACGGGCGATCTGGTCCGCTGGCGCCCGGACGGGCAGATCGTGTTCCTCGGCCGCGCCGACCACCAGGTCAAACTGCGCGGGTTCCGGATCGAACTCGGCGAGATCGAGACCGCGCTGACCGCGCACGACGACGTGCGGGCGGCCGCGGTGATCGTCCGCGAGGACCGGCTGGTCGCCTACGTCGTCCCCGTGGACGGCGCCGAACCCGATCCCGCCGCACTGCGCGAATACCTCGCCGCCGAACTGCCCGCGTACATGGTGCCGACCGCGTTCGTACCGCTGGACCGGCTCCCGCTCGGCCCGAGCGGCAAACTGGACCGGGCCGCGCTGCCCGCGCCGGAAGCCCGCTCCGACGGCGGCCGGGAACCCGCGACCCCGGCGGAAGCCGTGCTGCTGCGGGTGGTCCGCGAGCTGCTCGGCTCCGACGTCGGCCTCGACGACGGATTCCTCGACGCGGGCGGCGACAGTATCGCCTCGCTGCGGGTGGTCTCCCGCGCCCGCCGTGAAGGGCTGCACCTGACCGCGCGCGACGTCCTCGAAGGCGGCACGGTCGCCGAGATCGCCGCACGCTGCGGAGAACCCGAACGGGCCGAGGAAGCCCCCGCGGTCGGTGACGCCCCGCTCACGTCGATCATGCGGGATCTGCTGCGGCGCGCGGGAAAGGCGGCCGACGGGTTCTGCCAGTGGGTCGAGATCTGCGTGCCTTCGGCGGACGACGTCCCTCGCTGGACCGCGGTGCTCGACGCCGTTCTCGCCCGCCACGACGTCCTGCGCGCACATCTGGTCGAGGACGCGCTGCGCGTCCCGGACGTCGGGGCCGTGACCGGTGCCGACGTGCTCACCACCGTCCGCGTCTCCGGCGATCCTCGCGCGGCGCTGGACGCGGAGGTCGAGCAGATCGTCGCACGGATGGACCCGCGCACCGGACCACTGGTGCGGGCGGTGCTGGCGGACGCAGGGGACCGGCCCGGACGGTTGCTGCTGGTGGCGCACCACCTGGTCGCCGACGCGGTGACCTGGCGCGTCCTGCTCGACGACGTCGAACAGGCCTTCCACGGCAACACCCTGCACCGGCGCGGCCAGTCGTTCCTGGGCTGGGCGCGGTCGCTGCGAGCGGCCGCGCCGCATCGAGAGGACGAAATGCGGCATTGGCAGGGGGTCGCCGCCGCGCCGGTGAGCACGCTCGGCCGGACCAGACTCGATCCGATGCGGGATACCGTGGCGACCGCGCGGCATCACCGGATCGACGTCGGCGAGGTGACGACCCACGCCGTACTCACCGCGCTGCCGACGGCCTATCGCACCGGACCGGACACTGTGCTGCTGACGGCGCTCGCCCGCGCCG
Organism: Amycolatopsis japonica; assembly: GCF_000732925.1. Classification (NCBI taxonomy): domain Bacteria; kingdom Bacillati; phylum Actinomycetota; class Actinomycetes; order Pseudonocardiales; family Pseudonocardiaceae; genus Amycolatopsis; species Amycolatopsis japonica. The sequence goes on along the minus strand of NZ_CP008953.1, from coordinate 4,552,178 downwards.
TCGCAGCCTGGCGGGGGACCGGCGCCGATCTGCTCGTCGCCGTCGAAAGCCACGGACGTCCGGGACACACCCCGGATTTCGCGGGCACGGTCGACCTGGCGCAGACCGCCGGCTGGTTCACCGCCGTGCATCCGGCGCGGATCGCACCGCCGTCCGGACCGGTGCCGGACGCGCTGCGCGCGGTGCGTGATCACCTGCGCGCGGCGGGGGACGGGCTCGGGCACGGGATTCTCGAGGTCGACGGCCCGCGTCCCGAGGTGGCCTGGAACTACCTCGGCCGCTTCCCCGCGCCGCCGAGCGAGGAGACCTTGTGGCAGCGCCCGCCGGACGCGGATCCGCTCGGTTCGGGTGGCGGCGCGGAGATGCCGGTGCCGTACGCGCTGACGGTGAACGCGATGGTCCCCGACGGCGGCACGCTCGGCGTCCGCTTCACCTGGCCGTCCGCGCTGTTCACCGAAGACGAGATCGTCGTGCTGGGCGAGCACTTCCGGCGTGAGCTGGACGCTCTCGCCGCCGACGTGCCGGGGCCCGGCGAGATCCTGCCGCTGACTCCGTTGCAGGAGGTGATCCTGCGCGAATCCCGGGCGGCGGACGAAGATCCGTATCGAGTGCAGGCGGCGTTCACACTGTCCGGCGAACTGGACGTCGAGGCGCTGCGGTCGGCGGCGGACGCGCTGGTGCGACGGCAGCCGAACCTGGGCGCGGTGTTCCCGCCGTCGCACGAGGTCCAGGTGATCCCCGCCGAGCCGCGGGTCGGTTTCCGTGTGCGTGAAGTGTCCGAAGTGGACGCTGCGTTGGAGGAGGAGCTCGCGGAACCGTTCGACCTGGCGCACGGTCCGCTGTGGCGGGTCACCGTCCTGAGGCACGGCGCTCAGACGCTCGTGCTGACCAGCCACCATTTGCTGTCCGACGGCTGGTCCGCGCCGCGCATCCTCGGCGAACTGTTCGCGTTGTACGCGGGGAAGCCGTTGCCGGATCCGGTGCCACCGACGCGGTACACGCGCCTGCTCGCCGCGGCCGATCACTCGGCCGACGTCCGGGCCTGGCGTAAGGAGCTCGACGGCCTGCCGGAAGGCGTCCACCTGCCGCGTTCCGGTGGTTCCGCCGATCCTGCCCTGTTCACTGTGGACGGTCGGCTGGTCGCGGAACTGACCAAGCTGGGTGCGGCACGGGGGCTCACCGTCAACACCCTGCTGCAGGGTGCGTGGGCGGCCGTGCTCGCGACCCATGCCGGACGTCCCGACGTCAGTTTCGGGGTGATGACCTCGAACCGGGCGTCCGATGTGGACGGTGTCGAAGACATCATCGGCCTGCTGGCGAACAGTGTCCCGGTCCGGGCCCGGTTCACCGGAACCGTCGCCGAGGCACTCGCCGATCTGCAGGCACGGCAGCAGGCGATGGCCGCGCACCACCGGATGGGACTGGCGGAACTCGCGTCACTGGCCGGGCGCGAGCGGCTGTTCGACAGCCTGCTCGTCTTCGAGAACTACCCGGTCGACCCGGCCAAGCTACGCGAACCCGCGCCCGGCCTGACCGTCACCGGGACGAGGTTCCGCGAACGCACGCATCACCCGATGAGCGTCACGGTCGTTCCCGGCGAGCAAGGCTGGGAGGGTGTTCTGTACGCGAGGGAGGCCGACGCCCGGTCGCTCGCCGACGACCTGGTCGGGTATCTCCGGAAGCTGCCGTCCTGGCTCGACGGCGACGCCGCCGGGTTCGTGGGGGAGCGGTGACCGCGCGCCCGATCGACGCCGCGCTGTGGCGCACGGCGGCCGTGCTGGTGCTCGGCACCTTCATGGCCACTTTGGACAGTACGATCGTCTCGGTGGGCGTCGACACCCTCGCCGACGAGTTCGGTGCGCCGGTCACGGGTGTCCAATGGGTGACGACGGCGTATCTGCTGGCCGTGGTCACCGCCGTGCCGGCGTCCGGCTGGCTCGCCGACCGGTTCGGCGGCCGTCGCGTCTGGCTCACCGCCGTCGTCGTGTTCCTGCTGGCGTCGCTGCTGTGCGCGCTGGCGACGACACTGCCCGCGCTCATCGCGTTCCGTGTCCTGCAAGGACTCGCGGGTGGTCTGCTCCCGCCGACCGGCCAGGCGCTGCTGGCGCGGGCCGCCGGACGGGACCGCATCGGCCGCGTGATCGCCGTCGTCGGGCTCGTGCCGCTCTTGTCGCCGGTGCTCGGCCCGCTGGCGAGCGGCACGATCCTCGCGGTCGCCGACTGGCCGTGGCTGTTCTACGTCAACCTCCCGATCGGTGTGGTCGCGGTTTTCCTGGCCCGGCGCTGGGTTCCCGAGAGCGAAGCCGGGGGCAAGGGCGAGCGTTTCGACTTCCGGGGTGCGCTGCTGCTCTCGCCGGGGCTGGCCGTCCTGGTCTTCGGGCTCACCTGGTTCGACCAGGGGACACCGCTGGTCGCCGGGATCGCCGTCGTGCTCGGCGTCGTGATGCTGGCGGCGTTCGTGAGGCACGGTCTGCGGGCCGAAGCGCCTCTGCTGGATCCGCGCTTGTTCACCAAGCCGCCGTTCGGAGTGGCCGCGTTGGCGCTGGTGCTGCTCGGCGCGTCGGTGTTCGGCACGATGTTCCTGCTCCCGCTCTATCTGCAGCGCGGTCCTGGACTGTCCACTTGGGACACCGGGCTGCTGCTGGTGCCCCAGGGCATCGGCGCGGCGGCCGGTTCGATACTGGTGAACCGGCTCGTCGACCGGATCGCGCCGCGCACCTTGGTGCTCGGCGGGATCGGGCTGGTCGCCCTCGGCACCGCCCCGTTCACCCAGCTCGGCCTGGGTCTCCCGGACTGGGTGATCGTGGTTTCCTTGCTGCTGCGTGGTTTCGGCGCGGCACTGATCGGCGCGCCGGTGATGACGATCGTCTACCGCCGGGTCGAACCCGCCCGGCTGCCCCGCGCGGCCGGGGCGCTGAATCTGCTCAACACGCTCGGCGGTTCGATCGGCACCGCGGTGCTGGCCGTGGTGCTCCAGGCCCGGCTCGCCGCGCGCGGCCCGGATGTCGCCGCCGCCTTCGCCGACGCGTTCTGGTGTGTTCTCGGCCTCGCCGTCGTGGCGGTGGCCGGTGCGACGCGGCTGCCCCGGGCCGGGGAAGCCGCCCCCGACAAGGAGAAAGGTCATGCGGATGCTTGACCAGCTGCCCAGCCCGGCCGAGGTGGCCACGAGCGGCTTCGTGCCGGAGGAGATCATCCGGCACCGCGAGACCGTCGCCGACGTCCTCGCGCGGCGCGATTCGCGGCTACTCGTCGTCGTGGGCCCGTGTTCGGTGCACGACACCGACGGCGCGCTCGACTACGCGCACCGGCTCGCGGAGGCGTCGCGCCGGTTCGCCGACGACCTCGTCGTGGTCCTGCGTGCCTACCTGGAGAAACCGCGGACGATCGCGGGCTGGACCGGCCTCGTGCCCGACCCCACCCTCGACGGCAAGGGCGATCTCGCGTCCGGCGTCCGGATCGGACGGCGGTTCCTGGACGACGCCGCCGCGACCGGGCTGCCGCTGGCGTACGAGTTCGTCGATCCGTTCCTGGCGCCGTACTTCGCGGACACCGTCAGCTGGGGCGCGATCGGCGCGCGGACCGTCGCCAGCCAGCCGCACCGGCAGCTGGCGTCGTGGCTGCCGATGCCGGTGGGCATGAAGAACTGCGTGTCCGGGCGGCTGGACACCGCCGTGGCCGCGGTCCGGTCGGCCGCGCTGCCGCACGTCTTCCCGGGCGCCGCCGCCGACGGCCGCCCGCGGATCCAGCGCAGCGCCGGAAACCCCGACGCGCACCTCGTCCTGCGCGGCGGCCCGAAACCCAATCACCACGCGCACGCGGTCGCGGACGCCCTCGACGCGCTGACCGCCGCCGGGCTGCCGCACCGGCTCGTCGTCGACGCCTCGCACGGCAACAGCGGCAAGGACCACAACCGGCAGCCCGTCGTCGTCGCCGACCTGGCGGACCAGATCTCGGCGGGCAACGACGCCCTGGCCGGCGTGATGATCGAGTCGTATCTGTCCGATGGCAGGCAAGACGTCGGCTCCGCACGCCCCCGGCCCGATCTGAGCATCACGGACGCCTGCCTGGGCTGGGAACGCACGGTCCCGCTCCTGGAGTCCCTCGCCTGCGCGAACGCGGTGCGGCGCCTGAGCGGCCCCGTCGGGTCACCCCGCGCCTAGCCGTTCCGGCGATCACGCGTGCTTAGACGGCGATCACGCGTGATTGAAGGCGGAACTCGCGTGATTGAAGGCGGTCCGGCTCCAAACACGCGAGTTACGGCTTCAATCACGAGAGTTCCGGCAAGGGGGACGGGTCAAAGCGCTTCGAGGGTCGCCTTCATCGCCGGAACCAGGTCGTCGCCCATCTTCTCGAACTGCCGTTTGAGGAAGGGGTCCGCGAGTTTCGCCAGGCCGTGGAACTCGATGGTGGCGTGGTAGCTGACGGTCGTCGTGCCGTCCGCTTCGGAGATCGTCAGGTCGTCGGTGGACGTCGCGGTCTTGTTGCTGCCGACGAACACGATCCGGTCCGGCTCCAGCCGGTCGAGCCGATAGGTCAGCTCGGTCTTCTTGCCGCGGAACTCGGACACGTTGTGCCACCGCGAGCCGACGGCGATCGGGCCGGTGTCGGCGCGGGTGCAGGACACGGTGCCGGGGTCCCACGACTCGGCGTGCGCGAAGTCCCGCAGATAGCCGACGACGGTCTGGGCGGGGGTTCGGACGGTGATCGTCCGGTGCACGTGGACCATCACGACAACGCTACGCAGGAGGACCGGCTCTCGCAGCCTCAGTGAAGCGCGTGAAGGCCTCCTTCCCTCGGCTCAGCAGAGGGAAGGAGGCCTTCACGCGCGTTGCGGGCTACTTCTTCCAGATGATCGGGTCGTCCTTGTACCCGTCGCCATCGTTGAATTCCGCGCCGCCGACCTCGCCGCCGTCCCTGATGGCCTGGAGCTCACAGGTCTCGTAGGTCGCGCCGGCGGTCTTGAAGTCCTTCTTCGCCGACTCGGACTGGCAAGCGGTGGTCTCACCGGTGATGATCACGCCGGTGCTCTTGTTGTCCGGACCGACCGCGCGCATCCGCACCGTGCTGTAGGTGAGATCCGTGCCGCCGACGTTCTCCACCGTCATCCGGATGTAGACCGGCGTCATGCCCTTGGCCTTCTCGCCGTAGGAGGCGAGGTCTTCCTTCGGGCCGAGTTCGATCGCCTTGACGGTGATCGCGATCGTGCCGCTCTTGTCCTTGCCGTACTTGAACGGGACGACGGCGCGTTCGCCGACCTTGAGCGCCGTGCCGGGCGCGGTGGCGTCCGCGTTCGAGACCGGGACGGTGCCGCTGGTCGCGGGCGAGGACGCGGGGGCCGACGTCGGCGCGGGCGACGGGGCGGGGGCCGGGCTAGCGCCCTTCTCCTCACCGCCACAGGCGGAAAGCAGCAGCGCGGCGGCGCAGCCGGTGGCGGACAGAGCGATACGGTCGAACTTCATGGATCTCCTCGGACTCCCCGCCGAACCCTGCTCCGGCGTTCTCGCCACGCACCGTAGTTGATGACGGAGTACATCGGTGTGGTCCATTCGCACCAGAGCAGGTAACGAATCGATTACGCTATTCGGCTCAATGGGGGACGCGGTCACTTCTTCCAGGTGATCGGGTCGTCCTGGTAATCGCCTTCCCGGAAGATCACGCCGCCGACCTCGCCGCCGTCCTTGACGCCTTCGGTCTTGCAGGTTTCGTAGGTCGCGCCCGCGGTGGTGAAGTTCTCCGGCGCCGACTCGCCTTTGCAGGCCGCGGTGCTGTTGGCGAGGATCACCTTGGTGCTCTTGCCGTTCGGGTCCACCGCGCGTACCGACACCGAGGTGTCGGTGAGGTCCGTGCCGCCGACGTTCTCGATCACCATCCGGACGTAGACCGGGAGCATGCCTTCGCCCTTGTTCTTGAACTCGGCGAGGTCTTCCTTCGGGCCGAGGTCGACCGACTTCACGGTGATCGCGATCGTGCCGGACTTGTCCGCGTCCTTGAACGGGACGACGGCGCGTTCGCCGACCTTCAACGTGCTGCCGGGCGCCAGGGTGCCGTCGGCCCTGACGGTCTTGTCACCCTTCTCTTCTCCGCCGCAGGCGGAAAGCAGGAGCGCGGCGGCGCAGCAGGTGGCGATCAGGGCGGACTTCATGGATCTCCTCGGACTCGTGGCTCGTCACGCAACGTAGTCGGTAAAGGAGGAGGCGGGGGTGGTCCGTTCGCACCACAACCGGTCACAAATCGCTTACGCCGATCAGCCCGTCTTGGATCGCCCGCGCGACGAGCGCGGCCTTCGTCGGGGCCTCCCTGCCCATCTGGGCGTACTTGACCCGGATCCGCTCGAGATGCGAGTTGACCGTGTTCGGCGAGATCCCCAGCCGGTGCGCCACGAAGTCCTTCGACTCGGACTGGAACCACTCGATGAGCACCTCGGTCTCGCGCGCCGAGAGGGCGGGGCGCCGTTCGGAGCGGTCCCCGGCCATCGCGCCCGCCATCGACGGCGGCGTGTACGACCGGTCGGCCGCCGCGGTGCGCACGGCTTCGAGGAGATGTTCCGCGCCCTCGGCCTTGGTGAGATAGCTGAGCGCGCCGAGTTCGAGGCACTGCAGCACGGTCTCGTCGTCGGCCCGCATCGAGTAGACGACGACGCGACGGCCCGCCTCGGTGAGCCGCCGCAGATCGCCCATCACCGGGGTGGTGCTGTTGAGGTGCAGGTCGAGGATGACGACGTCGGCCTGTGCGCCCTCGCCGATCCACGCGGCCCGCACGTCCTCGCCTTCGGCCACGACGGTCACCGGTGGGGTGCCGCAGGACAGCCAGTGCACGACCCCGGCCCGTACGGCCGGATGATCGTCGACGACCACCGCGGTCAGTTCGGTCGCGAACGCCATTTCGCCTCCATCCACGATCGTTCTCCCAGTGCGTGCCATTCGACGTCGACGGCGCCCGATCCGTTCGCCGTCACGCCCGTTTCACCGTCCGTGATCACCGCGACACGGATCTCGTCGTCGGTGCGCAGGACGCTGACCCTGGCGTGCGACCGGGCGGTGACCAGCGCGGTCATCAGCGGACCGGTCAGTTCGCGGCGGACGGCGGTCGGGACCGGGGCCGGTTCGCCGCTGACCGCCAGCGTCACCGTCAGTCCCCGCCGCTCGGCGAGATCGACGCAGGCCGAGACCTCGTGCAGCAGCGGGTCGGGGACGTCGTCGTTCTCGGCGAACAGCCGCCGCAATTGCGTGGCCGCGAGCGCGCACCGCCGCCGGACCTCGTCGTCACGCGGATCGAGGGTGCGGTCGGCCAGCCCGGCCAGCAGCGGCAAGGTGGCCCCGAGCTGCCCGGCGAACCGGTTCCGCTGGTCGGCCTCCCGTTCCTCGGCGAGCGCCTTGCGGTGGGCCTGGCGGTCCCGTTCGGCGGAGGCCTCCGCGGCCTCACCCGCCCGCCGGTTGACCACCCTGATCAGCGCCAGCGTCGCGGCCTGGAAGGTGAGCACGCTGAGCGCGACGATCACCACGCTGCCGATCTCGCCGCGATCCGTGAGCTCCACGCCGAACTGCCGGACGACGGCGAGCGTCATCTGGAGGACGAGCGCGGCCATCGCGATCGCGGGGCGATCCATCAGCAGCACCAGCAGATGCCAGCCGGCGAGACCGGACGCCCAGTTCTCGTCGCCGAAAAGCCGCTCCGGGGGCAGCGTCCAGACCGCGACCGTCGCCGCGGCGAGCACCACCACCGCCCCCGTGAACGCGACCGGCCAGGGGACCGGCTTCCAGCGCAGCACCCACCACGCCGCCACGACGAGCACGCCGGCGAGCGCCGCGTAGGCGATCCGGCCGGGGGTGTCGGTCAGCCGGGCCAGGCTCAGCCCGACCTGGATCGCCGCCGTCGCGAGCAGGACCGCGATCCGGCAGCCGCCGAGGACGCGGTCCGCGGTCTCATTCATGCGGCCACACCAGTTCCACCGTGGTCCCCGCGCCGGGCGCGGAGGTCACTTCGGCCCGGCCGCCCGCCGCGGCCATGCGTTCGACGAGCGATTCCCGGACACCTCGCCGCTGCGCCGGGGTCTTCGCCGGATCGAAACCGCGGCCTTCGTCCCGGACGGTCACGCGGACGCCGTCTTCGACCGTCAGCCTGGCCTCGCGGACACCCGCGTGCCGGTCGACGTTCACCAGCGCCTCGCGTACGGCGCGGACCAGCGCGAGCGCCGCCGACGCCGGGATCGGCGCGACCGGCGACCAGTGCGTGTCGACCTTCACCGGGCTTTGCGCGAGCACGCCGCGCAACGACGTTTCGAGGTCGACCACACTGCCGGGACCGGATTCGCCGGTGAGGATCGCGAGATCGCGGCGGGCGTAGCCGGCGACCTCGGCCGGATCGGTCGTTTCCCCGCGCTGGGCGACGGTGAGAAAAGTGGCCGCGGCCGTGTCGTGCAGCACGGCCAGATACTCCCGTTCCTGCAATCGTCGTTCCACGGCAAGGGATTCCTCACGCGTCAGCCGGGCTTGGCGCTCGCGGAGGTGGTCGATCCGGCGCGTGGTCCGCGACAGCAGGAGGAAGGCGCCGCGGGCGAGGGTGGCTTCGATGAGCACTCGCAGGACCACCGAGAAGCCGTCCTCGAAGCCGAGCGGCACCACTTCGATCGCCAGCAGGCAGGCGATGGCGGGCACGGTGATCTTCGGCGGCCATTCCCATTGGAGGGTGATGGCGGTGAGGGTGAGCACGTTCAGCGCCCACTGGTTCAGCTCGCCCGCTTCGGGCGCGGTCAGGAACTGGGTACCGCAGATCGCACCGGCGCGTACCAAGGTCAGCGCGAACGCCAGCGGCCTGCCCCGGCCCGTCTTCCCCACGACGTACTCGGCCACGGCGGTGACCAAGGCCAGCGCGAGCAGACCGAAGGCCAGTGGGAGCGCGCCCGACGGCGTGGCGAGCACGCCGAAAACGCTGATCACGAGCAGTCCGGCGCCCCTGGCCGGACCGGCGAACCGGCCGACCACCCGTGAGAACTCCGCTTCGACGGAGGTCTCACGATCGGACGGCACGGCAGCAGTCAAACAGATGCCTCGAGCGTGCGCAGGTCCAGTACCCGCCAGGTGAGCGCCTCGTTCCCGCCCACCGACCACCACACGTACGGCCCCCGCGCCAGCACGGTGCCGAACTCCGCGGCCAGGTCGGCCATCCGGCCGGTGGCGGTGTCGTAGAGGGCGAGCACACCGCGATCGTCGTCGACCACGACCGCGTACCGGTCGAGCACGACGACGTCGCCGAACGCGGGCCGGATCCCCTTCCCGCCGACCCGTCTCCGGTCGGAGCCGTCGGGTTTCATCAGGTCGAACCGCGCCGTCCCGCTCTGGCGCAGGACCTGCACCCGGCACCAGGACGGCGTGCAGTCGACCAGTTCGACGTTCTGCCCGCCGACCCGCGAGACCCGGCCGTCGCGCAGGTCCACCAGCTCCGACGGTCCCGCCTGCTCGACGGCGGCCGACGTCGCGAACGGCCAGGCGCTGAGCGCGAAGTCGCCGGGCAGCGGGGCGGTGGTCACCGGGCCGCCGGACAACGCGACCGTCCGCACTTCGGTGGCGTCGCCCCGCACGGCGGCCCAGGACGCTCGGCCTTCGTGCACGACGAGGTCGTACTGGGAGTCCAGAAGGACCACCCGCCCGGTGTCGGCGGTGACCAGGACGGGGCTCTCCCCGCGTGGCCCGGAGCGCCACAAGGCGCCCGTCCCGGTGATGTCGGACAGTTCCAGCCACACCAGCGAGTCCGGGGAAGTGGCGAGAACGAAGCGGGGCGAGCCCGACAACGGGACTTCGCGGAGTACCCGTTCTCCCAGCGTCAGCCTGAGCGAATCGCTCGCGCGGGTGATACCGGCGGAGGTCCCGGGATCCAGGTACGCCAGGGGCGTGTAGGGCGAACCGGTGACGGTGTTCGCGGCGATCCGCGCGCCCGGCCACACATCGGTGACCGACGTGGAGACCGGAGCCTTGACGGCCGGGACCGGTGCGGGCAGGACCACGACCACGACGGCCGCCACCGCCGCCAGCGCCAGGCCGATCGGGGTGCAGTCACGGGGGATCACCGCACCACCGCGGGGGAGGAGGCGTTCGCGCGGAGGAGCGTGGGCGCGCCGGTGCCGTCGGCGGGGACGGAGTAGATCGCCTTGTCCCGCCCGTAGGCGACGGTCTTGTCGTCCAGCCACTGCGCCTGATCGTCGAGATGCGCCGGGTCCGCGAGCGGGACGTCACGTCCGTCCACAAGGGACAGCACGTGCAGCCGCCAGCGGTCGCCGTCACGGAACTTGTAGGCGACGCGCGTGCCGTCCGGCGAGAGGGAGGGGCATTCGACGTTCTGCCGCACCGTGGTCAGCGTGCGGCCGCGGAGGTCGCCGCGGACCAGCCAGGTGCCGCCCGCGGACCGGGCCGTGGCGTAGAAGGTCAGATCGTCGCGGGCGAAGGTCACGCCCCAGTAGTTCAGATCCTTGGCGGGGTAAGGCTTTCCGTCGACGGTGAGCGCGAAGTCCTCCAGTGAGCCGTAATGGTTCCCGGTGTCGAGGTCGTAGATCCCGGCGGTGGTGGAGAACGTGCCCACCCCGCCCAGATACGAGTCCCCGGCGCGGAACACCGTCCAGCCCACCAGCCGCCCGGACGGCGACACCCTGACCCGCGACGGCGTTCCCCATTCGGAGATCTGTCGCGGCTCGGCCCCCGGTTTCGTGACGACCAGTTCGGCCTGGTCGGGCACCGCCGTCGCGCGCAGGCATGCCAGGGTGCCCGCGGCGACGTCCACGCGCTGGCAGGACGGGCCGACGCGCTCGTCCTGCCGGACGCGGCCCGACTCGTCGACGTACAGCAGCCCGCCGTGCGCGAGGTCCAGCCGCTGTTCCGCCACCGCGTCGCCGGTGCGCAGCCCGACGAACACCGCCCCGGCCACCACCGTGACCACGAGCGCCGCGACGCCAGCCCAGATCCGCCTCATGCCATCCTCGATCCGGCCAGTACCGACACCAGCAGCGCCACGGCGAACACCGCGAACGCGGGCCCCAGCGCCATTCCTGCCGCGAGCACGCCGAACAGCACCGCGCCGGCGGCCCTGGCCAGCGCCTGTCCGGTTTGGACGAACGCGAGACCGGTGGCCCGCAACGATTCCGGCACGTGCGGCGCCGCGTGCGCCATCAGCACGCCGTCCGTGCACGCGTAGAACACGCCGTGTGCCGCCAGGACGACCACCGCGACGAGCCAGCCGGTCGCCGAAGCGGCCAGGACGACATACGCGGCGAGCAACACGACGTGCCCGGCCAGGAACACCTTCCACTGGCCGAGCCGGTCCGCGAGCCGTCCGATCGGCGACGCCAGCGCCATGAACGTCAGCGCCGTCGCCAGCGGCAGCAGGGGCAGTGCCCCGGGCGGCAGCCCCGCGGACCGCTGCACGCCGACGAACAGGAACATGTCGCCGACCGTGCACACACCGAGAAGCGCCGCGGCCAGACAGGTTCCGCGGAGTCCCGGCTCGCGAAGCAGGGCGAATCCGGCGCGCAACCGGACCCGCGACCGCTCGACGGCCCCGGCGGGAGCACGGACGAACACCGCCAGCACGATCACCGCGATCACGGCGAAGCAGAAGCTCACCCCGAACACCGCCGGGTAGTCGCCGACGAGCACGGTCAGCAGGCCGAAGGCGGCGAGCGGCCCGAGCAGCGCGCCGGCGGTGTCCATGGCGCGATGGACACCGAACGCGCGGCCCAGGCCGTCGGCAGGGGTGGCGAGGGTGATCATCGCGTCCCGCGGCGCGGTGCGGATGCCCTTGCCCGCCCGGTCCGCGCCGATCACCAGGCCGATCGCGCCGAGCGACGACCCGGCGGCCGGGAAGGCGAGTTTGGTCGCCGCCGAGAGGCCGTAACCCACCAGGGCCACGGCCTTCGGACGGCCAAGACGGTCGGCGAAATAGCCGCCCGCCAGCCGCAGCAACGCCGTCGCCCCCGTGTACAGCCCGTCGATCGCGCCCAGCTGCAGGAATCCGACGCCGAGGCCGTACACGAGGTAGAGCGGGAGGACGGCGGTGACCATCTCGGCGGACAGGTCGGTGATCAGGCTGACCACGCCCAGCCCGATGACCGTGCCCTGGACCGCGTGCTTCGAACGGCTCGCGGGCCGGGCGGGGTCGGCGGAGCGGATGGAGGAGACGTACATGGCGGCCTTCCCGGCGCTGCTGTCGTGAGTGGCTGAAGGGACTTTCACCGCAGGAGATCGGGGGTCGTGAGCGACAAAGAGGATTGTTGAGAGGTAAGTCAAGGTGGCGTGATGGAGTCGGCCGTGCGAGTCGGCTCGCCACCGCGACCTAGCACACCCTTGAACTGTCCAAAAAGGACGCATTTCGAGATCAAAGCGTCCGATTCGAGCACTTTGCGCAGTGTTGGCCGGGGGTCGTGAGTGGCGATTGTCGTTCTAGCCCTCTTTAGCACTCACGACTGACCACTGTGGACACCAAGGGCCTTGGGCGGCGCAACGCGCCACATTTGCCTTATGCCTCAATAGAACGTCACGACCCCGGGCCGAAGGCTCCCTTGGCCGCGTCGAACGCGGCGAAGGGAGCTTTCACCCCGGCTGAGGCCTCGCTCGCGAACACGCACGACCCGCCTTCGGCACGGCCTTACGGCGCGAGTTGCAGCCGCATGGCGCTACGCGGTGACGCGGATGTCGTCGACCGCGGACTCCCACAGCGACGCGGTGCTCGCGTCGGCGGCTTCGACCAGCAGGCGCACGCTACGGCCGGCGAACGACGACAGGTCCGCCGTCGCGTTCTGCCAGACCCCGGCCACCTCGGTCGCGGACCCGGTCTTCTCGAACACCGTCGTCGGCGTGGTCCCGTCGAGGACGCGGATCCGCAGGTAGTCCGCCGACGTCGCGTTGTCGCCGTGCGCGAAGGTGTAGGAGAACGTCAGTTTCCCGCCCGCGGGCACCGTGAACGCCGGTGAGGCCATCGACGACGCCCCGCCGTCGAGGTCGTTGACGCCGTACTCCGACCCGGCCAGCCGCCCGGTGACCAGGCAGTTCACGCCGCTGGTGGTGTCGCCGCGCTGCTTGATCTGGTTGCTGTAGGTCGAGGTGGTCTGTTCGGGGTCGCCTCGTTCCCACTTGCCCGCCGTCGCGGTGTCGGAGCCGGCCGCGTTGAGCCGCCAGCCCTTGTCGGTCTCGAAGTCGTCGGCGAACGCCTCACCACCCGCTGTACCGACGCTCACCGTGACCTTCGCCGTCTGCGTCGTGGAACCCGAGGTCCCGGTGACCGTGGCGGCCGCCGATCCGGACGCGGTGTCCGAAGCGGACAAGGTCAGCGTCGCGGTCGCCGTGCCGTTCGCGGGCGGGGTGACCGACGAGGGGGAGATCGTCCCGGTCACGCCCGAGGGCAGGCCGGAGACCGAAAGCGCGGTCGCCGCGGTGAAGCCGCCGGTGCTGCCGACGTTCACCGTCACCGACGCCGTCCCGCCCGGTTTCACCGACACCGACGACGGGGTGGTGCCCACGGAGAAGGCGGGGGAGGAGACGGCCTTTTTGCATTTGCCGGTCGCGGTGTCGGTGAAGGTGCGGCCCGACACCGGCACGAAGTCGCTGCGGTAGTCGGTCGCGCTCAGCGTCAGCTTCCCGACGCCGAAGGTGTTGGTGTTGCCGGCCTCCTGCACGGCGGCCGAGGACTGGTCGAAGTTGTAGTAACCCCGGCCACCGGTTCCGATCAGCAGTTCGCGGACGCCGTTCGCGTCGTCGCGGGTGCCGTCCGGCCGGGACGGTGCGTAGCGCTGATAGTTGTGGTCGTGGCCGACGACGATGAGATCGGCCTTCGCGTTGTAGAGCGCCTGGAAGAACGGCGTGACCGACGAGTCGTCGCCGTGTGTGCCGCGGCTGAAGCGCGGGTGGTGGAAGAACGCGGCCGTGCAGGGTTTGGTGCTCGCCGCCAGGTCGTTCTTCAGCCAGGTCTCCTGCGCCGAACCGGTGCTGCGGGTGATGTTGGAGTTGAGCGCCACGAAATGCCAGTCCCCGACGTCGAAGCTGTAGTAGCCCTTGCCGCGTTCACCGGCTCGCGCGCCGAAGTAATCGAAGTACCCGGAGGCGCCGGACGTGTTGTATTCGTGGTTGCCCGGCGTCGGATAGGTGATCGCTTTGAACTGCCCGTAGTAGGGGTCGTAGTTGTTCTTGTATTCCGACAGCGTGCCCGAACTGTACGCGTTGTCCCCGGCCAGGATCAGCGCCTGCGGGTTCATGTTCTTGATCAGCGGCGCGGTCTGGTTGCACGAAGACCCGCAGACGTCGCCGACGGCGGCCACCGTGGTCGTCGCCGCGGCGAGCGGCCGGTCGCCCGCCTGGTAGGCGTCGATGGCGAAGCGGCTGGCGGGATCGGACAGTGCCGCCGACACCCGCACACAGTCGCCTTCGAACGCGCGGGTGTGGAACGCCTTGCCCGGCCAGTGACGCGAGGTGAGCGTGTACGAGCCCGCACTGCTGCCGGTCAGGGTCACGGAGTCGTTGCCACGCAACGAAAGCTCCGTGAACCGGACGCGTAGCCAGTGTGCGCCGGGCGCGCAGACGGACCGGTCGGCCGAAGTGGACGTGCCGCCACCGGATACCGACGCGGGGCCGCCGGTCACGCCCGCTTCGGTCAGTTGTGGAACCTGATCGGCCACTTCGGGCACGGCGGGCGGAGCGGCCCCGCCTGCCTGGGGATGCGCGGCGACCAGGAAGGCCCCGGCCGCCAGCGTGGAGGTCGCGACGGCGAGCGTGCGACGGCGCCATCGTTTCGTGGTTGAGCGCATGCGAAAATCATCCTCTTCGGTCATCGGCGGGAGGACGTGCGAGTCGTCGGGGATTCGGGGGATTCTTCCGACGATTCCGACCCTAATCGCGGCCCGGGGAGCGTCAACGAAAAGTCGTGGCGAGGCTGGATAACTCTGAACGGCGCCCGTTCACCCGACGAAAGTCGGGCGTTTCGGACGGTACGCTGCGCCTTCATGACGAGTCTCGCTCCGGCGGAATTCGGTGCCGCACTGCGCGCCGCGATCGAACGCAGCGGGCTGAGTCTCAGTGAGATCAGCCGCCGGTTGCGCGATCACGAGACGCCGGTCAGCGTCAGCGCGCTCAGCTATTGGCAGAATGGCGAGAATCGGCCGGAACGGGCGAGTTCCCTCGCCGCGGTGACCGCGCTGGAGGTCATTCTCGGTCAGTCGCCGGAAACGCTGACCGGATTGCTCGGCCCGCGTCGTCCTCGTGGGCGCTGGACCGTCCGCACCGGACACGCCCTGAGCTACGACCAGGTGTGGCGGCGGCCGGAGGAGGTGGTGCGCGCACTGTCCAAAATGGACGTGACACCGGACGAGCTCGACACCCCGCACCGGCTTTCCCAGTACCTCACCTACCGCGTCGACGGCGACGGCAACCAGGAATCGGTCCGGGTCCGGCGGCTGATCCGCGCCGATCGGGACGGCACCTCGCGGTTCGTCTTCGTGAACCGGTGTACCAGCATCACCCAGCCGCCGTCCGTGCTGTTCACCGACGGCTGCCGACCGGCGCGGTTCCGCGCGGACGTCCCGTCGTCCACCTGTGTGTTCGAGTTCGCCCTCGACCGCACCTTGGCGGCAGGCGAGCTCGCCGTCGTCGAGTTCGGCGTGCGCTATCCGCCGGGCCAGGGCAAACGGCACGTGCAGGTCGCGCTCTACCGGCCGGCGCGGGACGTCGCGGTGCAGGTCAGCTTCGATCCCGGCCGGTTGCCGCGGCGCTGCGCCGGTTTCTTCCGGCCGCGCGGTGTCCTGCCACCCGAGGAACGGTCCGAGGCGACGTTCGACCGGGACACCAGCACCTTCCAGTTCATCACCCTCGATCCACAGCCCGGCCAGTACGGCATCCAGTGGAGCTGGACCTGACTATTCGTAAGGCCGTTCGGGCGCGGGGACCGGCGTGGCGCTTTCGACCTTCAGGAACGGGATGCGTTCGCCGTTGACCTCGTCCACCACGGACCCCGGCCGGAACGTGCCGGTGACCTCGATCCAGGTGTCGGGTTCGCTCGGGACGCGACCGTCCAGCACGACCTTGACCGGTCGCTCGTCGGCGGCGCAGCAGGTCAGGATCATCCGGACGAGCAGTGCCGCGCCTTCCGCGCCGGTGGCGGTGAAGCCGGTGAGCACGACCCGCCTCGCACCGAGGGAACGGCCCTCGTCGAACACCGCGCGCGACGCGTAGTCCAGGACGGTCACCTTCACCGGGTCGCCGTCGGGGAGTGGCGGGTATTCGTCGGAGCGCGTCAGCGCCATACCCGCGTTTCCCGCCGCGTAACTGCCGAGCGGTTGCGGGGCGACCAGCAGCAGGGCGAGCACCGGAAGCGGGAGCAGCCACCCCACTTTCGGGTGACGATGGCGGTTCGTGGCCGCGAGCACCAGGACCAGGAGGCCCGACGCGAGCAGGAACGGCCAGAGCCCTTCCTTGACATAGCGGAGGTACTGGCCGGTCAGGCAGACCTTGAGCACCGCCGCGCCCAGCAGGAGCAGCACGACGGTCGCGGCGGTCCGGTTCACCAGAGCACCGTCCCGGTCACGGCCGCGCAGGCGAGCGCGACCACGAACGTGGCTGGCGCGAACCGCGCGGCGAACCGCCTGCCGAAGGTGCCGGCCTGCATGGCGAACAGTTTCAGGTCGACCATCGGCCCGACCACCAGGAACGCCAGACGGGCGGTGAGGGAGAACTGGGTCAGCGAGGCGGCGACGAAGGCGTCCGCCTCACTGCAGATCGACAACAGGACCGCCAGCAGCGACAGCGCGAGGACACCGAGCACCGGATCGTCCGCGACGGCCTGGAGCCAGCGGCCCGGGATCAGGACGTTGAGTGTCGCGGCCGCCATGGCCCCGACGACGAGGAAGCCGCCCGCGTGCACCAGGTCGTGGCCCGCGGCGCCCGCGAACGCCCGCCAGCGCGTGTCACCGTGGGCGTGTTCGGGCAGTTTGATCCATTCCGTCCGGCCGAGGCCGAGCCACAGCCAGCCCATCACGACCGAAGCGGCGAGCCCGGCCGCCGCCCTGGCGAAGACCATCGACGGCCGATCAGGGAACGCTATCGCCGTCGCGGCCAGCACGACCGGGTTGAGGGCGGGAGCCGCGAGCAGGAACGCGAGCGCCGCGGCCGGGGTGACCCCTTTGCGCACCAGGGCGCCGGCGACCGGGACCGAACCGCATTCGCAGCCCGGTAGCACCATTCCGGTCGCCGCGGCGGCCGGTACCGCGAGGGCCGGATGTTTCGGCAGGGCTTTCGCGAAGAATTCCCGCGGCACGAAGACCGCGATGGCGGCGGAAAGGGTCACGCCGAAGACGAGGAACGGAACGGCCTGGAGCACGATCGAAACGAAGACCGTCGTCCAGGTCTGCACGATCGGCGCCCCGAGGACGTCGCCGAGCAGACCCCGCGCGAGCAGAATCAGCACGAGAAAGCCCGCGAGCACTTCCACCGAACCGATGCGCGAGCGCACTCCGGTGTCCGTCATGTGGCGAACCTCCCATCGACGCTCACGACTTTAGGGATTTCGCGGTCCACCTGGAATTTCGTTGTCTGGATAACGCTGGACGGCCACGAATGGGCCGGGTCACCCGCCTCGCCCGGTCGGGGGTATTTCCGGATTCCGATTGTGTTCACCCGGCCGGTGGGCACAAGAATCGCCGCATGCGTGCAAGGCGATTCGCCTCTCTTTCCGCCGGTGCCGCCGCTGCGGTGTGCGTGGCGGCTCTCGTGGTCACCGACGGCGCGGCCGCCGCCCCTTTGCCGGGCGGGCTGGGACCGTGCGTCGGTCCGGCCTGCCCGGGTAAATACCCGCCGGTGAACAACAAGGACTACGCGGGCCGGGACAACGGCATCAACGTCTATGTCGGCGGCGAATTCCAGGTACGGGAAGCGGCGGCCGAAGCCGAAGGACGGGTCGTCGTCCTCGGCGATTTCGACATGGCGAAACGAGCGGGCGCGTCGTCCGTCTACAACGTCGGCATCGCCGGCGTGGGATCACGTGTTCCGCCGCCCGACGGCGCCGACTTCCTGACCACCGGCGGAAACGTCAGCGTCGCGGCCGACCAGCGGCTGCTCGCCGACGGCGGGGTCGTCCGGCACGCGGGAACCGTCACCGGGACGGTGACCGGGAAACTCGAGAAGGACCCCGACGCGGCGAAGCCTTATTTGAGCCTGCGCGAGGATCTGCGAGTGGCGAGCAAGTGCTACGCGCGGGACGGCGCCACACCGCGGCCGGCCACCGGCACGGCGGTCAACCAGGGCTATCGCACCCTGTTCACCGGGGACGGTAACTCCGCGCTGCAGGTGTTCACCGTGGACTTCGACCTGACCGGCGCCACCGGCGGCATGCAGGGAATCGAGTTCGAGGGCATCCCGGCCGGGGCGACGATCCTGGTCAACATGGTGGGAGCGGCCCGCACGATCAACACCTACACCGGTGACCTGAACGATCAGGACCCGCTCAACAAACTGCGCGAGCGGCTGCTGTGGAACTTCCCGGACGCCACCCAGGTGAAGATCGCCGGTGGCGCCCAGTTCCAGGGAAGTGTGCTGATCGGCGAACCCGGGAGTACCGCGACCGTCACCGCGTCCGGGATGAACGGCCGGTTCTTCACCACGGGCTCGCTGGTGCACAGCTCCGAAGCGACCGGTGGTGGCGGGCAGGAGTTCCACGCCTACCCGTTCGACGGTGATCTGCCGGAATGCGGCAGCACGCCGACCACTACGCCGAGCAGCTCGTCCTCTTCTTCGTCTTCGTCTTCGTCGAGCTCGGCCACGACGAGCAGCAGCTCCACCTCGACGAGCCCGACTTCGACGACGACCACGACCAGCTCGCCGACCTCGACCACGTCCACCTCGACGTCCAGCTCCTCGACGTCGGCCACGTCCACTTCGACCACACCGACGTCGACCACCTCGTCGAGTCGGACGAGCAGCACGTCGACCAGCCCGACGTCGAGCAGCTCTTCGTCCAGCGCGACTTCATCGAGCCCGACGTCATCCAGTGCCACGTCGTCGAGCGCTACTTCGAGCAGCGCCACCAGTTCGTCCAGTGCCACTTCGAGTAGCAGTTCGCCGACCACTACCAGCAGCTCCTCGAGCACGTCCCCGGCTCCCGGGGTGACCACTTCCGCGACACCGGGGCAGCCGGGAGCGACCACGCCGGGCGGCGGACCGTCCGACAGCGGCCCGTTGGCCTCGACCGGCAGCGAGATCCGAGGTCTGCTGGTGTCGGGCCTCTTCCTGCTGCTGGTCGGTGGCGCGCTGGTGGCGCTCACGATCCGGTCGAGGCGCCGCGAGTCCTGATACTCCGGCCACTCGGAAGGCTCGATCCACTGCGGACCTGTGCCATCGTGGGCCCGCAGGAAATCGAGGAGGAGCCGTTGCCCGATGAAGCCCGACGAGAACGAGTGCGCCGGCCGGCCTCGGTGCATTCACGCCCCGGGACGTCTCCCAGAGAACTCGTGCGCACCCACCTGGCCGAGGCCGGAATCGAGGACGTGACCGGATCATTGCGGGCCGCCCGGGAAGCGGGCGACATCGCCGCGAACCGTGATCCGGCACGGGAGGCGCATCTCCTGTGGAGCATGGTGAATCTCCTGCGCGCACCGGCCGGTGTGGACGAGCGGCAGGCAGCCGAGGTGCTGGCCACCGTCGACTACCACCTCGACCTCTTGTTCCGGCCACGCCCGAAACTCGCCGTCGTCGTGGTGGACTGCCCCGATCCACAGGCCCTGGCTCCGTTCTACGAAGCCCTGTTGGGCGTGCCCCGGACCGGGAGCGGCCCCGATCACGTCAGGATCACACTGGGCGGTGACCAGCCCGAGCTCGCCCTGCACCGCACCGATCACTTCGTCCGGCCGGACTGGAAGAGGGGCGACCCCGCGCAGCAACTGCACCTGGATCTGCTCGTCACCGACCTGGACGAAGCGGAGCGAGAGGTACTCGCCCTCGGCGGGCACCTCCTCGACGGCTCGGACAAACCCATCGGCTACCGCGTGTACGCCGATCCGATCGGACATCCGTTCTGCCTGGTCACCCCTGAGGGACTCGGATGACCTTCATCGCGGTGTCGATGACGTCGCGGCGGTCCACCAGCAGGGCCTCCGCGGCGGTCCGGCCGGTCGCGGCCAGGTAGGCGTCGACGAGCCGGTTGCCGACCGCGTATCCGGCGCCGGTCGGCAGGCCGACGGGAGTGCCGCCGTAGCGGGCGGCCGTCTCGTCGCCGTGCACCCAGGCCGCGAAGTTCTGCATACCGGTGATCTCCAGGCCGGAGACGACCTTCTCGAATACCGCGTCGTCACCCAGATGCGGCACGCCGATGCGGGCGTAGCCGAGTTCGTCGCCGTACAACTGGCGGGCGAACGCGTCGGCGAGGCCTTCGGACACGATCTGCTCGCCGACCGTGACTGTCGCCGGATCCCAGATCACCCCACCGGGGCTGTAGCGCAGGTTGTGGTTGAGCTCGTGGACGGCGGTGGCCTGCAGCCTCGCCAGATTCTCCGGATACGGCCAGAAATTGAGGTAGATGTAGCCGGACACGCTGCCGTTGGCCGACATCCCCAGGTTCGGGCCCATGAAGTGCCGGTCGCCGGGATCACCCAGCACGGTGAGCACGGTGATGTCCGGGATCGCCAGCCCGGGCGTCGCGGCGAGCTGGGCGGTGACGGCGTCGTCGAGGGCTCGTTGGATGCGGTCCCAGGCGTCCGCTTCGTGCAGGGCTTGGAGAGCCTCCAGACAGCGATCCTCGTCGCGGTCGAGAGGGAATCCGGAGCTCATCGCGTGCATCGCCACGAGGTCGACGTCGCCGGGGAAGTAGCGGTACATCCCGGCGGCGGGCTCGACCATCGCCTTGAACAGTGCCGCGCGGTCCGCCCGAGGTGCGCGCAGGATCTCGCGCATGGCGGGGTAGGTGTCGAGAACGGTGATCGTCATGGGAACGACGGTAAAGGCTCCAGTGGGTGGAGACTCAAGCGTTGTGAGTCGGACCCTGAGAACGGACCAGGGGAAAGCCCGGATGTCCCCGCCGGCGCCCGCTTCTAACGTCGTGATCATGATCCGACGGATGCTCCTGACGGTGCTCGCCGGTGCGGCGAGCCTGCTCGTGCCCTGGACCGTCTACCTCGCGCACACCCTGCCCGACCGGTACGACACCGGGCAGTGGCGCGCGGCCTGGGTCGGATTCGACGTCGCGCTCCTGCTCTGCTTCGCGGCGGGAGCGTGGCTGGGGATGCGCCGGCGGCGGGCGGCCGTGCCGCTGCTGTCGGCGACGGCCGCGATGTTGTGCTGCGACGCGTGGTTCGACGTCATGCTGGGCTGGACGTCGTCCGAACGGTGGACCAGTGTCGCGCTCGCCGTCTTCGTCGAGATCCCGGTCGCCGTGGTGCTGGCCTTCGCCGCGCGGCGGCTGTTGGGCGACGCGCTGCCGAAGCGATCGGTGAACCTGAACGACATCACGATGCGCGAGGACCCGCGCTACCACCTGGTGACGCGCGCGCTTCCCGCCGCCGAGGAGGACGTCGCGCGCCGGACCGGGCTGGCGCGCGCCGAAGTCGACGAGTGTCTGAAAACCTTGCAAGACAACGGTTTCGTGCGCCGCGACCGGAAAGGGAACTGGCTCTCGATCCCGCAGGACTTGCGCGAGCCGAAGCCGGACGACTACGACGGCGCGGATCGGGAACGGGTCACCGCGTTCCTCGACGCCAAGTACGCGAACGAGGTCGCTTTGCTGTCCTGGGCGGCGGAGCACCGCGACGAGTTCGGTCCGTGGGCGACGGCGCAGCGGACTTCGGCACGGCTGACCGAGGCGGAATTCCGGGAACTGGACGCGGAATACCGCGAGCTGATCACGCGGTACTGCCATCGCCGTCGCCGCCCTGTGCAGGGCGAGAAGGAACTTTCCGTGCGTTTCTACGCCTTCCCGCCACCGGAGACGGTCCCTGTCTAGGGATGCCGCCAGGCCAGGAAGGTCTCCAAAGTGGTCAACCGGTGCTCGCGCACGGCCAGTTCGATTTCCCCGGCCGGCGCGTTCCGGTCGAACAGGTCGAGGATCTTCTGGTGCTCCTGCACGGATTCGTGCGCGCGGCCGGGGACGAAACTGAACGTCGACGTGCGCAGCCCCGCCAGCCGGTTCCAGCCGCGGTTGACCAGATCGAGCACCTGCGGATTGGGACAGGTGCCGAACAGGACACGGTGGAAGTCGCGGTTCAGCGCGGTGAACCGCGACGGCTCGAAGTTGTCGAGACACGCCGTCAGCTCCGCGTTGAGTCCCTTGGCCTGGTCGAGCGCCTCATCGGGGAGGGAGGGCGCCGCCAGCGCGGCGGCGTACCCCTCGACCAGCGCGAGCGTCTGCATGGTGTGCTGGTAGTCGCTCTCGTCGGCCATCGCGACCTGCGCGCCGATGTTGTGCTCGTAGGTCACCAGCCCCTCGGCCTCCAGCCGCCGCACCGCCTCGCGCACGGGCACGGTGCTGACGCCGAGCTCCTGCGCGATCTGCCCGAACACGAGGCGGTAGCCGGGGGAGAAGGTGCCGTCGTCGATCCTCGCCTTGATCCAGTGATAGGCGATCTGCGACTTGCTCATCGCGGTCGAGTTCACCGCGTCGCCCGCGGTCACGAGTAGTGCAGCCAGACTGATTTGATCTCGGTGTACGCGTCGATCGCCCACGGCCCCATCTCGCGGCCCCAGCCCGACGCCTTGTACCCGCCCCACGGCGCGGCCATGTCGGGGATCGGCGGCATGTTGACGAACACCGCGCCCGCGCGGATGCCGTTGGCGAATCGCTGCGCGACGCCCAGGTCGCGAGTCCACACGGTGGCCGCGAGCCCGTATTCGGTGTCGTTCGCCCGCGCCAGCAACTCGTCCGGATCGTCGTAGGCGGTCACGGCGAGGACCGGGCCGAAGATCTCCTCGCGCATGATCGTCATGTCGTCGGCCACGCCGGCGAACAGCGTCGGAGTGTAGAAGTAACCGTCGCGGTCGACGGGTTTGCCGCCGGTGACCAGCTCCGCGCCCTGCTCACTGCCGGTCGACACGAGGAAGTCCACGTGCTCGCGATGCTTGGCGGACACGAGGGGCCCGAGCTGCGTCGACTCGTCCAGCCCTGGACCGAGCTTGAGGCCCTCGAGCCCGGCGGCCAGTTTCGCGACGAACTCCTGTTCACGCTTGCGGTCCACGAAGAAGCGGGTGTACGCGGCACAGACCTGACCGCTGTTCAGTGTCGCGCCCGCGAGGTTGCCGGCGACGGCGGCGTCGATGTCGGCGTCGCCCGAGATGATGCTGGGCGCCTTGCCGCCGAGTTCGAGGGTGAGCCGCTTGAGGTTCGACTCGGCGCTGGCCGCCGTGATCAGCTTCCCGACCGCGGTCGACCCGGTGTAGGACAGGTGGTCGACGTCGTCGTGCCTGCTCAGGAGCGCGCCCACCGCGCCGTCGCCGGTGACCAGGTTGACCACGCCGGGCGGGAACCCGGCCTCGTGCACGAGCTCGACCAGCCGGATGCTGGTCAGCGGCGTGACCTCGCTGGGCTTGATCACCACGGTGTTGCCGGTGGCCAGCGCGGGCGCGAGCTTCCACACGAGGATCATCAGCGGGAAGTTCCACGGCGTGATCAGCGCGTTCACGCCGACCGGTTCGCGCCGGGTGTAGTGCAGCGTGTCCGGGAAGGACACCGGGTTCGTGGTGCCCTGGATCTTGGTGACCCAGCCCGCGAAGTACCGCAGGTGCTCGGCCGCGCCGGTGACGCTGACCTGGCGGGAGATCCCGATCGGCTGGCCCTGGTCGCGGGTTTCGAGCGCGGCCAGCTCCTCGTGGTGCTCGTCGACCAGCGACGCCAGCTTGAACAGCAGCGCGGCCCGCTGGACCGGCAGCAGCCCCGCCCAGGCGGGGTCGTTCAGTGCCTTCC
Organism: Amycolatopsis japonica; assembly: GCF_000732925.1. Lineage (NCBI taxonomy): Bacteria > Bacillati > Actinomycetota > Actinomycetes > Pseudonocardiales > Pseudonocardiaceae > Amycolatopsis > Amycolatopsis japonica. The sequence goes on along the minus strand of NZ_CP008953.1, from coordinate 4,528,271 downwards.
GTGCGGCACCGACGGCGGCGTCGACGTCGGCGGCCGACGCGGTGCCGACCTCCTCGATCACCTGGCCGGTGGCCGGATCGTACGTCGGCAGGGACCCGCCTCCCGCGGCGGTCCACTGTCCGTCGATGAACAGGCGTGTGGCCATGGCTAGCTCCTCCTCGACCGGTGTGTGATCGAGTATCGGGCGCCGCGACGTCTCCGGTCTTGCCCGCCAGGGCACGCCGATTGTCGGCCAGCGAACCGAATCCGCCGGACGTCCGCGTGCCTTGCGAGGGTGGGGGACATGGACGTCATCGTGGTGGGAGCGGGTTCGGCCGGTTCGGTGGTCGCCAGGAGACTGGCCGACTCCGGGGCGTGGGTCACCCTGCTCGAAGCGGGCGGGCCGGACACGAATCCGGCCATTCACGATCCTTCGCGGGCCGGTGAGCTGTGGCACGGGCCCGAGGACTGGGACTACTACACCGTGCCGCAGCCGCACGCGGCGAACCGGCGGCTGCATCTGCCGCGCGGCAAGGTGCTCGGCGGGTCGCATTCGCTCAACGCGATGATCTGGGTGCGCGGCGCCCCGGCCGACTACGACGGCTGGGACCTGCCCGGCTGGCGCTGGGACGACGTCCGGCCGGTGTTCGAACGGATCGAGAAGGATCTCCTCGACGTCGTGCCGAACGAGCCACTGCATCCGATCCAGCAGTCTATTGTGGACGCGGCGATGGAGATCGGACTGCCGTTCAACCCGGACTACAACGGGGACGAGCTCGACGGCGTGTCCGTGCAGCGGGTCACCACCCGCGACGGCAAACGCCTCAACACCTGGCTCGCCTACGGACAGCCCGCCGCCGAACGGATGACCGTCCACACGGGAGCGCTCGTCCACCGGTTGCTCTTCGAGGGCGACAAGGCGACCGGAGTGCTGGCCGAGGTCGACGGCGAGCTGCGCAAGGTCTTCGCCGACGAGGTCGTGCTCGCCGCCGGCGCGCTCGCGTCACCGGCGATCCTGCTGCGCAGCGGCGTCGGCCCGGTCGACGAACTGGAGGTGCACGGAATCGACGTCGTCGCCGAGCTGCCGGGCGTCGGGAAGAACCTGCACGACCACTTGCTCTCGCCGGTCATCTTCGCGACCGATCGCCGTCAGGTCGACCCACCCGCTCCCGGCCGTTCGGTCACGCAGACGCATCTGTTCTGGCGCAGCCGCCCCGGCCTGCCGGTGCCCGACACCCAGCCGATCCACTTCAGCGTGCCGATGTACGAGTCGTGGATGACCGGTCCGGAGACCGGGTTCTCGCTGATGGCGGGCATGGTCACGCCGCGCAGCCGGGGCAGTCTCCGGCTTTCGGGGCCGAGCCCGCTCGACGAGCCGCTGATCGATCTCGCCGCGCTGGAGGATCCGGCCGACTTCGAGAGCCTGGTCGCGTCGGTCGAGCAGTGCCGGGAGATCGGCCGCGCGTCCGCGCTGGCGGAGGAATGGGGCGCCCGCGAGCTGTATCCGGGGCCGGAGGCCGATGTCCGCGAGTACGTCCGCCGGACCGCGATCACCTACCACCACCAGGTCGGGACCTGCCGGATGGGCACCGACGCGGACTCGGTGGTCGACCCGGAGCTGGCCGTGCACGGGCTGAGCGGGCTCCGGATCGCCGACGCGTCGGTGCTGCCGCGGGTGACCACGGGCAACACCAACGCGCCGGCGGTACTGGTCGGCGAACAGGCCGCCAGGTTCATGCTCGGCCGATAGTGCGGCGAAGCCAGGAGGCCCGGGCGGCGAGCGCGGCCCGGGTCACCTCGCTGTCCGGGGCGATCCGGTCGAAACCGTGGTACGCGCCCGCCCAGACGTGCAGTTCGGTGGGCACACCGGCCTGCCAGAGCCGCCGCGCGTAGTCGACGTCCTCGTCACGGAAGATCTCGGCCGCGCCGACCTCGATGAAGGCGGGCGGAAGTCCGGTGAGGTCTTCCGCGGTGGCGGGGACCGCGTATGGCGACGTCTGTCCTTTGAGGAGTGACCGCCAGCCGAACTCGTTGGCCTCGCGTCCCCACACGCCGCGTTCCGCGAATTCCACTGTGGACGCCGAGTCGTTGCGGCTGTCGATCATCGGGCACAGCAGGAGCTGCCCGGCCAGCGCCGGTCCGCCGCGATCTCTGGCCAGCAGGGCGATTCCGGCGCTGAGCCCGCCTCCCGCGCTGCCACCGCCGACGATCAGCCGCCCGGGATCGAAGCCGAGTTCGGCCGCGTACTCGGCCATCCAGGTCAGGCCCGCGTAGCAGTCTTCGATCGGCGCCGGATGCGGATGCTCGGGCGCGAGCCGGTAGTCCACGGTCACCGCGACGAAGCCGAATTCCTCGACCAGCGCGACCATCCGGGGCAGGTCGGCGAACCGGTCGTCCAGCACCATGCCGCCGCCGTGGATGTTGTAGAACCCTGGCGCGTTCCGGGCATCGCGCGGTTTGACGACGGTGACGACGACGTCCGTGCCGGGCACCTGGTGGTCCTCCCAGACGAGATCCCGGTCGCCGATCGCCTCGGCGCAGGTCAGGTTGCCCTCGGCCATCGCCTGGCGGATGCCCGCCAGTGAATCGGCGCTCAACGGCGGCCCGGTGGGCAGACCGTCGAGGGCTCCGGCGAGCTCGGGATCGAAGACCGTCACGGTCCCTCCGGATCGACGACGCCGCGGTCGGCCCAGTACGGCTCGACCAGTTCACGGAGCTGCGCCGCACCGACACGCTCGACGAGGTCGACGGCGCCGAGGTTGTCCTTGAGCTGCTCGGTGCTCGTCGCGCCGAAGAGGGTGGTCGTATTGGCCGGGTGGGTGAGGGTGAAGGCGAGACACAGCTGCGCCGGCGTCGCGTCCAGGTCGCCTGCGATCTTCGCCAGCGCCGGGGCGGAGGCGGCGATGCGTTCGCGGATGTCGCCGGGGTCGCGGCCCACCTGACGCGCCCCGCTGTTCTTGCCCAGCAGGATCCCGCCCTCGAAGATGTCCGAAGACTGGAGTGTGACGCCGAGTTCGCCGAAGACCTTCGCGAACGGTTCACCGTCCGGAATGGACCGTCGCGCGACGCTGTACTTCAGCTGCGCTATGGCGGGGCCGGGTACGTTCTCGGCCGCGGCGAAATCGTGCAAGGCCCGGATCGTGGTGGCGGACCAGTTGTTGACGCCCCAGTGCCGGATGAGCCCGGCCTCGCGGAGTTCGTTCAGATCCAGCACGAGCCGGTGCAGGTCGGTGTCGTCGCGCCGGAGATCGCCCAGTACGACGAGATCGGCGTGCTCGACGCCCGCGCGGAACAACGCGTTGTCCAGCTGGTCGCGGAGGTTGTGCTCGGGGTATCCCTCCAGCCAGAGCTTGGCCGAAAGCAGGTAGTCCTCGCGGCGGAGGCCCGCGGCGCGGACCATCGCGGAGAACAGCACGTCGGTGAAGACCGGTGTGGCGCCGGGGAATCCGTAGACGCCGACGTCGAAGAGCGTGATGCCGGAATCGACCGCGGTGCGGACGAGGTCGACCGCCTCGCGGAAGTCCATCCGGTCGTAGGTGTGCCAGGAGCCGAGCGAGAGGACGCCGGTGAGCGGGCCGTCGCGGCCGATGCGACGCTGGGGAATGGTCATTCGGGTCTCCTAGGGGAGGCGGGGATCGATGACGGCTTTGAGTTCGCCGAGCCGCGACATCGACTCGACACGTTGGGAGGCTTCGGAAAGACCGACCGGTTCGCTGAACAGTTCGTCCCATGGCAGCCGATCGGCGAAGGTGCGGAAGAAGTCCACCGAGCGGTGGTAGTCGGCGATGTCGCCGTTGAGCGAACCGACGACCGTGAGTTCCTTGCCCATCACCGTGCCCAGCGCCACGGGGGAGGGTGCGGGGCCGGTGGAGCCGACGATCGCGATCGTGCCGCGCTGGGCGGCGAAGGCGACGGCCTCCTCGCCGATGGTCGGCCCGCCCGCGAAGTCGAAGACGTGATCGGCGCCCCGGCCGTCGGTGAGTTCCTTGACCCGTTCGATGCGGTCTTCGACGGTGCCGTCGACCGGGATCGTCGCCGTCGCCCCGAAACACTCGGCGGTCTTCAACCGGTCGCCGGGCCCGCCGATGGTGATCACGTCGCCCGCGCCGGAGATCCGCGCGACCGCGGTGGCGAACACGCCCAGCGCGCCCGCGCCCTGGACCACGACCGTCGCACCGGGACGGATCCCGCCGGCGCGGGAGACGGCGCGCAGCACGGTTTTGCCCGCACAGCCCGACATCGACGCCCAGGTGTCCTTGACGTCGCCGGGAAGCAGGAGTTTGGCCGCACCGGGAGTCACGTAGCAGTACCGCACGAGCCCGCCGGTGGCGTACGGGAAGACGTCGGAGCGCTGGAGGAATCCGTAGCCGCGCTTCTCGCAGGCGACCGGTTCGCGCAAGATCGTGCAGCCGTAACACTTTCCGCAGGTCGACTCGGACCAGCCGATGCGGTCGCCCTCGGCGATCGCGCGGCCGAGGGTGTCGGTGGTACCTGGTCCGACGGCCACCACCTCGCCGACCATTTCGTGTCCCAGCACCATCGGGAGCATGCCGGGGAAGGTCATCTGGCCGGACCAGAGGTGCACGTCGGTGCCGCACAGCGTGGTGCAGGTGATCCGGACCAGCGCGGCACCCGGTTCCGGCTCCTCGGGCAGCGGTAGTTCCCGCAAGGTGAGCGCGGAGCCGTGTTCGGTGAGCACCGCCGCTTCGGTTCTGTTGACCATCTTTTTAGTCTACAGTCGTAGGAGAAAAAGTCCAGATCCTGGAGGAAACCATGCCGTCGCAACGTATTCGTCCCGCTTCGCTCGTGGTTCGCGGCGGTCCTGTGCTCACCTTCGACCCGGCGGGCACCGTCGTGCGGGCGATGGCCGTGCGAGGAGACCGGATCGTCGCCCTCGGTGACGTCGCGCTGGACCACATCGGTCCGGACACCGACGTGATCGACCTCGCGGGGAGAACCGTTCTGCCCGGGATCAACGATGCGCACCTGCACGCGACCTGGCTCGGCGCGCGCTGGCCGGACACGCTCATCGGCGGCGCCGGATTCACCGGGGGAGAAGAGAAAACGGTGCGGACCGCGGCCGAACGGCGGGCCGCCATCCTGCGTGCGGGTGAGCTGTGCGCGTCACTGGGCATCACGAGCTACACCGAACCCGGTCTGGGGCCCGGCGAGACGGGCTGTTTCGGCGCCGAAGTGCTGGAGGAGTACGCGGCGCTGGCCGAGGAAGGCCTGCTGCGCGCGAGGGTGACGGCGCTGCGGTTGTTCGGCCTGCTCGACGGCGCCAGCTCGCTGGACGATTTCGAGCGAGGGCTGGCGACCCCGTCACCGGCCGCGAATCCGTTGTGGCTCACCGTGCCCGGGGTGAAGATCTTCGCCGACGGCATCCCGCCGATGCGCTCCGCGTGGACACATCATTGCTACGCCGACGGTTCACACGGCGCGCTCCTCGTCGACGGTGACGACGATCCGGGCCGCGCAGGCAATCTGGCCGCGATGATCCGGCTCGCCCATGACGCCGGGATGACGGTCGCCGTGCATGCCACGGGGGATCGCAGCATCGAGGCCGCGCTCGGGTCGCTTCGCCGCGGCGATCATCTGGTGCACGGCGATCTGGTGACCCCGGATCAGCTGGCGCGGATGGCTTCGGCGGGGGTGGGCCTGACCACGCAGCCCGCGATCGCGGTGGCGATGCGGGGAATGCTCACGGACGCGCTCGGTGCCGAGGTCGGCGCCCGCGCCTGGCCGCTGGCGGAAATGCTCGCGTCGGGTGTTCCGCTGACGTTGAGCAGTGACGCGCCCGTGGTGACCCCCGACTGGCGGGTGCACATCGCGGCGGCGGCCGGGATGCTGGCCGCGTCCGAAGTGGACGCCGGGCTGATGGCCCGGTTGCTGCGCTGCTACACGGTCGCGGCCGCCGAACAGGACGGCGCGGCGGACTGGAAGGGATCGCTGACCGTCGGCCGTGTCGCGGACTTCTGCGTGCTGGCGGCGAATCCGCTCGAGGTCGCGTTCGCGGACCTGCCGGACGTCGGTGTGGAACTCACCGTGTCCGGCGGCCGCGTCGTGTACTCAGGTGAGCAGCTGCCCGCCGTCGACCTGGAGGCTCACCCCGGTGAGATGGCCGGCGTCGGCGGAGGCGAGGAACAGGACTGACGGCACCACGTCGGCGACGGAAGCGATGGTTCCCAAGGGAATCCTCGCTTCCCACGCCGCGCGGGCGGCGGTGTCGGCGGCGAATCCGGCGGTCATCGGCGTCAGCACCGGTCCGGGGGCGACGGCGTTGACCCGGATGCCGTGCGGCGCCAGTTCGAGCGCGGCCGAGCGGGTGAGCGCCTCGACGGCGGCCTTGGTGGCCTCGTAGTGGCCGAGCCCCGGGGTCGGCTGCCGGGCACCGATGGAGGTGATGTTGACGATGGTGCCACGAGTGCCCGTCTCGACCATTTGCGCGCCGACCGCGCGGGTCATCAGGAAGGTGCCGCGGAAGTTCACCCGCATGCACAGATCGAAGACGCCGATGTCCAGTCCCACCAACGGTCCGCCACCGCCGGCGAGACCGGCGTTGTTGACCAGGACCTCGACCGGGCCGAAGCGATCGGTGACGAGCGTCAGCGCCGCGTCGACCGATCCGGGATCGGAGATGTCGAGTTCGACGTGCTCCGCGCCGAGTTCGGCGGCGAGGTCGTGGGCCGCCCGGGTGTCGACGTCGGCGATGACCACGCGGTCGCCCGCGGACTGGAAGGCTTCGGCGACTCCGCGGCCGATGCCACTGGCACCGCCGGTCACCACTACAAGTCTCTTGTTCATTCTACGATCGTAGACTAAAACTTGTTTCCGTTGCCAGCGAAAGGAAAACTCGTGGACGAGAAGCGGAACGGACTGGGCTTCGCCACTTCGGCGCTGAGCCTGGGATCGTGGAACACGTGGGACCGCATGGACTTCGACGACGCGGTACGCCTGATCCGGCACGCCGTCGATTCCGGGGTCACGCTGTTCGACGTGGCCCACTACGACATGGGGCCGCACGCCGAACAGTCGCGCACGGATCTCCTGTTCGGCGAGGCTGTCCGCGCCGCCGGAATCCAGCGTGACGAGTACCAGCTGTGCGGCAAACTCTGGCTGTGGGACTACCCGAACACCGGTTTCGCCGAGCAGCTCACCACTTCGTTCGACCGCGTCGGTGTCGAGCGCGCGGAAGCCGTCGTGGTCGGCGACTACTTCGAGCGGCCCGACATTCCACGCATCGTCACCGAGGTGGCCGAACAGATCCGCCTCGGCCGCTTCGACGTCTGGGGCGTGAACAACTGGCGTGCCGCGGATCTCGACCTGGCGCTGGAATTCGCCGCGAGTGAAGGGCTTCCGGCGCCTCGTTTCGCTCAGCTGAAGTACAGCATCGCGCGTCGGTCGATGGCCGAAGGTTCCTTCTACGGCAAGCATTTTTCGGCCGGAACCTTGACGTTGCAGGCGTCGGACGTGTTCGAGGGCGGTGTGTTGCTCGGGAGGACCCCGGAGCGGAAGATCGGCGCGGATCCGGGTGAGATCCGAGAGTCGATCCGCGCCGCCGCCGCGCGTGTCGCCGCTGTCGCCGGGGACTTCGGGGTGAGCTCGTCGCAGCTGGCTCTCGCGTTCTGTCTCGCGTATGAGCCGGTGGTGAACGTGTTGTTCGGGGTGAGCCGGATGGCCCAGCTGGACGACAACCTGGGTGCTGTCGCGTTGGCCGCTTCTCGTGGTGCGGAGGTGCGGTCGGCTCTGGAGGATCTTTGGCTGGACCGCTCGGTCGCCGCCGATGGGACGTTCTGATCTCCCGGTGGTGTGTCGCGAGCCGGGCGCGAACGCTATGAAAGGTCCTTTCCTTGCAAAATTTGCAAGGAAAGGACCTTTCATAGCATCGGTCGGTTCGGGGGAAGTGTTGCGAAAGCCACTTTCGCAACCTTCAACGTTGCGGAAGCCACTTTCGCAACGCGGCGGAGCCGCAATCCTCAGCCGAGGAAATCGAGCACGGCCGCCTTGAACTCGCCGCTCCGCAAAGCACCGCCGTGATCCCCGGGCACCCGCACGAGATCCGCGCCCGGCACCAGGTCCACCAGAGTCTCGATGCCCTGGCTCACCGGATCCTCCACCCCCGCCACGAACCGGGTGGGCACGGACACCGCTCCGGCGACCGGCGCGAAAGGCTCGGCGCGCAGATCCTCGATGCACCGCGCGAGCGCCGCGGGATTCCGCCCCGGCGCGGTGATCATATGCGCGATCATCCCGGTCAGCGGATCCGACGGAGCCTTGCCGCCACCGGCGAAGGCCAGTGCGGCCGCCACATCGACGGCGCCGAACGGTTCGAACGGGCTCACCCCGGCGAGTACGAGCCGCCGCACCGGAGCCTGGGCGGGCAGCTCCCAGGACAGCCGCGCGCCCAGCGAGTACCCGACGACGTCCACTTCGGACAGATCGGCGACGAGCCGCGCCAGTTCCGCGGTGATCGCGACGGCACCGAGCGAACCCGAGGGCGCCGGGCTGGAGCCGTGCGCGGGAAGGTCCGGTATCACCACCTCCCGGCCCGCGGCGGTGAGCGCGGCGGGCCATCCGGTGGTGATCCAGTCGGTGTGCCCGTCGGAGGCGAATCCGTGCACCAGGAGCACCGGCGGCCCCGAGACGGTTTCGGGGGCGAATCGGCGCACGGCCAAGGAAGTAGTGGCAGACAACGGGATCCTTTCTCAGCTGCCGGAGGGACGGCGGGTGCGCAGGCGCTGCATCTCGCTCAGCGTCCGCGCGCGGGCGTCGACGGCGATCCGCAGCGACGATCCGATGAGGTTCAGCAGGAAGACGCACACCATGATCGTCACGCCGGGCACGATCACCAGCCAGGGCGCCTGCACCAGGTACGACCGGCCTTCGGCGATCATGTTGCCCCAGGTCGGGGTCGGGGGAGCGATGCCGAGACCGAGGAAGCTCATCGCCCCGTCGACCAGCATCGCCGCGGCGGACAGGATCACCACCTGCACCAGCGCGAGCGGCAGCACGTTCGGGAACACGTGCACGACGAGGATCTTCCAGCGGCTCATCCCCGAAACCCGCGCCGCGCCGATGTAGGCACGGCCGGCGATGCCGAGCACGCGGCTGCGGATCACGCGGGCGGTGAACGGCGTGAAGATCACTGTCAGCGCGATCAGCTCGGTCCAGATGCTCGCGCCGAGCGAGATCGCCAGCGCCATCGCGAGGATGATCGCCGGGAACGACATCCAGGCGTCCATCACCCGCATCAGCACCGCGTCGGCCGCCCGGAAGAACCCGCTGATCAGCCCGATCACCAGGCCGGTGAAGGCCGCGCACAGGGTGATCAGGGCGGACAGCCCGAGCGACGCCCGCCCGCCGGAGACCAGGCGGGCGAGCACGTCGCGGCCGAACGAGTCCGTGCCGAGGGGATGCGTGGCCGACGGTGGCAGCAGCCGGTTCACCGGGTCGGTCGCGCTGACGCTCGGCAGGAAGAACGGCAGCACGATCACGGCAAGGACGATCATCGCCAGGATGGCGGTGGTGATCACCAGCATCCTGTTGCGCCGGAACACCTTGGCCGCGCGGCCGGACGACGGCTTCTCGCGCACCGGCGACGTCTTTTCCACGAGAGCGACGCTCACGAGACACGCACCTTCGGGTCGAGCAGCGCGTACGACAGGTCCACCAGCAGGTTGACCAGCACGAACAGCACCGCGACGAACAGCGTCACACCCTGGATCAGCGGGAAGTCGCGGGTGGACACCGCGCCCATCAGCAGATGGCCGAGCCCCGGCACGACGAAGATGGACTCGATGATCACGATGCCGCCGACCAGCATGGCGAAGTTGCTGCCCAGCTGGGTGATCAGCGGCATCAGCGCGTTCGGCAGGACATGTTTGGTCATCACCTGCCGCTCCGACAGTCCCTTGACCCGCGCGGTGCGCAGATACGCCAGCGGCAGTTCGCCGAGCAGGCTTTCCCGCAGGGTGAGCACGAACAACGCGGTCTGCCCGATGACCAGCACGGTCAGCGGCAGCACCAGCGCGGGCACCGCCGTCGCCGGGGCGGTGAACAGGTTCTCGTAGCCGCTGGAGGGGAACCAGCGCAGTGTCACCGAGAAGACGAGCACGAGCATCAGCGAGATCCAGAAGTCCGGCATCGCCATGCCGAGCGCGGACAGCCGGTCCAGCGCCCGCGCCACCGGGTTGCGCGGCGACACCGCCTGCCACGAGGTGATCGCGACCGAGAGGAAGAAGCTGATCACCGTCGAGAGCACGGCCAGCGTCAGCGTCGGCAGGATGTGGTCGGCGACCACGCCGAGCACCGGGGCGTGATAGGTGATCGACGTGCCGAAGTCGCCGTGCAGGACATTCCCGGCCCAGCTGAAGTACTGCTCCCAGAGTGTCCCGTTCAGCCCCATGCTCTCCCGCAGGGCGTCCACATCGGACGGTCGTGCGGTCGGGCCGAGGATGGCCTGTGCCGGGTCGCCGGGGATCAGCCGGATGACGAAGAACATCATCGTCCCGACGATCACCAGGATGATCACCAGATCGCGCAGTCTGCGCAGCAGCAGACCGGTCATGACGCCAGCCAGGTGTTCCAGAAGACGCGGTAGAAGTCGCCGTAACCCTTGAGCTTGGGGGAGTAGGCCGCGTACAGCCTGGACTGGCTCAGGGTGATCACCGAAAGCTGCTTCCAGGTGAACGCCTGCAGCTTGTCCACCACCGCCTTCGCCTGCTCAGGGGTGGTCGAAGCGTTGAACTCCGCCATGAGCCCGTCCAGCTCGGGCGAGGTCGAACCGTTCAGCGTGCCCAGGGTGAGCGCGGGCATCTGCGCGGGCGAGGTCAGCGCCGAGTCGAAGAACAGCGTGGTGATGTCCCAGCCGCCCGGCTCCTTGGTCAGCGTGCCGAGCATGGTGGCGAAGTCGAAGGTGTCGATCTTGGTGTTGATGCCGATCTTCGACAGGCTGTCCTGGATCAGCACGGCCCACTTGCCGAATTCCGGGTACGAGTTCGTGGTGACGATGCGGATGGTCGCGCCGGCGGTGATCCCCGCCGCGGCCAGCAGCTGCTTCGCCTTCTCCGGGTCGTGCGCCTTGTAGACCTCTTCGCCCGCGGTGGAATAGAACTGCTTGTTGTCCGGCGAGGCGAAGGCGCCGGTCTCGACGGTGAGGTCCTTGCTGCCGCCGGTGGCCGCGTTGATCGCGGGCTTGTCCAGCAGGAGGTTCAGCGCCTCGCGGGCACGGGGGTCGGCGAACTTCGAACCGGTGTTGAAGTTCGGGATCACCACGTTGTCGTTGCCGCCGGGCAGGTTGTGCACGACCACGGCCGGGTTGTTGCGCAGCGGCTCGTACTGGTCGTTCGTGGGCATGATGTGGTCCCACTGGCCGGTCTGCAGGCCGTTGATCAGCGCGTCCTGGTCGGAGACCACCTTGTAGGTCACGGTGTCGAGGTACGCGTGCTTGGCGCCCGCCTGCCCGCCCCAGTCCTCTTCGGACCGCGACTTGTAGCCGGTGTATCGCTCCAGCACCAGTTCACGGCCGATGTCCCAGCTCTTCAGCTTGTACGGGCCGGTCCCGATCGCCTTGTCCTGGGCGAACCCGGTCGGTGCGACACCGGTGAGGTTCTTCGCCTCATAGATCTCCGTGCCCGCGCCGGCGAGTTCGTTGATCAGCGGGTATCGCGGCTGCTTGAGCTTGATGGTCACCGTCGCCGGGTCGGTCGGCGTGATCGCCTCGATGTCCGGCGTGACCAGCTGACCGGTGCGGTGCACCTGCTGCCACCGCTTCAGGCTCGCCACGACGTCCTCGGACGTCAGCGGGTTGCCGTCGTGGAAGGTGACGCCCTGGCGCAGCTTGAAGGTGTAGGTGAGCCTGTCCGGGCTGGTGGTGTAGTCCTCGACCAGCATGGGCCGGGAGGTGAAACTCCGGTCCACCTCGAACAGCTTCTCGTACATCATATTGCCGATATGCGCGGTCACCTGGCCGGGGTTCGCGACCATGTCGAGGGACTGCGGGTCGGTGGGCACGGCCACGTTGAGGTTGCCGCCGGGCTTCGGGGGCCCGTCGGCGGCGCCACCGCCCGCCTGCCCTCCCATGCACGAGCCGATCAGCAGGACGGTCGCCAGGCCGAGGGCGGCCGAGGTCAGGGTTCGTCTCATGGGTTCCGCACTCCAGTGTGGGGGTGGGCGGGCAGTTCGGGATTCGCCGCGAGGAGACGGCGGGTGTACTCGTGCCTGGCGTGGAGCCGGATCTCGTCCGGTTCGCCGATTTCGATCAGTTCGCCCCGGTACATCACGCCGACCCGGTCGGCGACCGACAGCACCAGGCTGAGGTTGTGCGTGATGAACAGGAAGCTGAGCGCGCGGGTGCGCCGCAGGTCCAGCAACAGGTTCATCACCTGGCCCTGCACCGAGACGTCGAGCGCGGAGGTGGGCTCGTCGGCGACGATGAGGTCGGGTTCGGCCGCGATCGCGCGGGCGATCGAGACGCGCTGCCGTTGTCCGCCGGAGAGCTGCGACGGCAGCTTCTTCGCGGTGTCGGAGGGAAGCCCGACCTCGTCGATCAGTTCGGTGACGCGGCGGTCGAGTTCCGCGCCGCGGAGGCCGGTGAGCTCCCGCAGCGGCTCGGCGATGATCCTGGCGGCGGTGTGCCGGGGATCGAGCGAGCTCTGCGGATCCTGGAAGATGAGCTGCGCGCGGCGGCGGAACGCGCGCTCGTCTCCTTCGAGACCGGACGGCGTGCACCTGTGCTCACCGAAGGCGATGGTGCCCTCAGTCGGGGTTTCCAGCGCGCTCACCAGACGGCCGAGCGTGGTCTTGCCCGAACCGGATTCCCCGACCAGGCCGAAGAACTCGCCCGGCGCGATCTCCAGCGAGACGTCCTTGACCGCGTGCACCTCGGGTTCACGGCTCAGCGAGAACCGGCCGCGTCGTCCGTACACTTTGGACACCGAGTCGATGACGAGCGCGGTGCCCTCGTCCGTCTCCCTGGACTTCGGGCGGCTCAAGGACCTGGTCTCGGTCGCGACCGCCGATTCGCCGTTCATCGCGGCTTCGAGCAGTGCCTCGGAGATGGTGGGGAAGCCGTCGCGTCTGCTCACGCCGAGCTGCGGGACGCAGTCGAGCAACGCCTTGGTGTAGGGATGCTTCGGCGAATGCAGGATGTCCTCTGTGGACCCGAGCTCGACCAGTTCACCCCGGTACATCACCGCGATCCGGTCCGCGACCTGCGCGGCCACGCCCATGTCGTGCGTGATGAAGACGCACGCGGTGCCGTGGTCACGGCGGACGCGGTCGAACAGGGTGAGGATCTCCGCCTGCGTGGTCACGTCCAGCGCCGTGGTCGGCTCGTCGGCGATCAGCAGGCTCGGGTCGGCCATCAGGGCGAGCGCGATCATCACGCGCTGCTGCATCCCGCCCGACATCTGGTGCGGGTACAGGGAAAGCACGCGGTCGGTGTCGGTGAGGCCGACCTCCTTCAAGAGGCCTCGGGCCTTCGCCTCGGCCTCGCGGTGCAACGGCGTTCCCTTGCGCGCGGCTTGACGCGGCAGGGAGCCGGGCCTCCGGTAGGCCTCGATCAGCTGCTTGCCGACCCGTTGACTGGGGTTGAGCGAATCCAATGCCTCCTGGAAGATCATGCCGATCCGCGGGCCCCGGTACGCGCGCATCTCGTCGGCGGACAGCCGCGTGAGATCGACGCCGTCGACGCTGATCTCGCCGCGGGTGAACACCGGCGCGACGAACTCCAGCAACCGGATGATCGACAAGGCCGTCACCGTTTTACCGCTGCCGGATTCGCCGACCACGCAGAGTGTCCGGCCTTGGTCGAGGTCGAACGAAAGTTCGCGGACCAGTTCGCGTTCGGTTTCGTCGGCGATCACGCCGACGGTGAGTTCTCGTAATTCGAGCAGGGTCATGAATCCCCTTTCCCGAGCCCGCCCGGAGCGGACCGCACTGCCGGGGAACGGACCTCCGGCGGGGGTAGTTCTACGCATGTTGACACTGGGGGAGTGCGCTGTCAATGGGTATATTCTACGAATGTAGGAAGTTGATATCCGGCAGGTTTTTCCTGGTGGTGGGCGAAAACTTGCACTGGATTCTTTTGTCTACGCCTGTAGACTCTCGGCGGAAACGAGCTAAGGAGGGCACCCGTGAGCGGGTCGACCAAGACTGCCGGTCCCGAGCGGATCGTGGACATCGCCGTGGGGTACATGGCGGCCAAGCAACTCTTCGCGGCGAGCCGGATCGGCCTGTTCACCGCGCTCGCCGTCGGGCCGCTGACGGCCGCGGAACTGGCGGAGAAGACCGGCAAACCGGAGAAGATCACCCGCATCCTCGGTGACGCCATGTCATCACTCGGTCTGCTGTCCCGTGTGGACGGACGCTACGCGCTGGCCGCCGATGCCGCGGAGTACCTCAGCGGCGGGGACCTCGACCTGGCGCCGTTCCTCACGTTCCTGGACTCGATCAGCTACCCGCATTGGCTGCAGTTCGGCCACACGGCCGACAGCGGAGAGCCGGGCAAACTGGAGATGGACGACGCGCGGTGGGGCACGTTCATGGCGGGCGTCATGACGTACAACGCCCTGCACGCCAAGATGCTGGCCGGCGCGTACGATTTCGGCTCCCATCGCAAGGCGCTGGACCTCGGTGGTCTGTCGAGCGCGTTCGCCGTCGAAGCCATGAAGACCAACGACGAACTCCACACGACGTTCGTCTTCGATCCGGGCTTCACCGAGTCGGTCACCACCGCGGCGGCCGAGGCCGGGCTCGCGGATCGCGCGACCGTCATCGGCGCGGAGACGCCCACCGCGCGGCCCGAGGGCGAGTTCGACCTGGTGATGGTCAACCACGTCGTCCACCGTTTCGACGCCGAGCAGAACGCCGGGATCCTGCGCAACGCCCGCGCCGCCGCCGCGCCGGGGGCGACGTTGCTGCTGCTCGACTTCTTCCTCGACGACGACGCCGTCCAGCGGCCGATCGACGCGCTGCACGCGGGGGAGTACCTGGTGATCGACGGGACGGTCGTCTATCCGGAGGCCGAAGTCCGTGGCTGGCTGGACGAGGCCGGCTGGCGGGTCACCGACCGGCTCGCGTTGCCGGGCAGTCCGCGGGTGCTCGTCGCGGAAGCGGTGTGACCGTGACCCTCGATCCCGCGGTCAAGGAACTGCTGGCCCGTAGCGCTCCGGAGGAGGCGCCGGCCGGGCCCATGACGGCTCCCGAGTTGCGCGCCGCCTTCGCCGCTTCGTGGCGACGCCCCGATTCGGTCGAAGAGGTCGCTTCGGTGGCCGACCACGTGCTGCCTTCCGGTGTACGGGTGCGGATCTATCTGCCGGACGCCCCGGCGCCGGTGCCCGCGTTCGTCTGGATCCATGGTGGCGGGTGGACGATCGGCTCGATCGACGAGAACGAGGTCGCGTCGCGCGCGGTGTGCAACGCGGCCGGGGTCGCCGTCGTCGCGGTCGACTACCGGCTCGCGCCCGAGCACCCGTATCCGGCGGCCCCGGACGACTGCTACGCCGTCGTCGAGTGGCTCGCCGCGGGCGGTGCCGGTCCTTCGGTGGACGGGGCGCGGATCGCGATCGGCGGCGAAAGCGCGGGCGGCAACCTGTCGACGGTGGTGTCGATGATGTCCCGCGACCGGGGCGGGCCGGCGTTGGCCGCGCAGGTGCTGATCTGCCCGGTCTTCGGGCATCCGGACGACGGGTTCCGGTCCTATGTGGACTTCGCCGAGGGGTTCGGCATGACCGCGGGGGCGATGCGGTTCTTCTTCGAGCAGTACGTGTCGGATCCGGCGCAGCTGAACGATCCGTACCTGCTGCCGTTGCGGGCCGACGACCTGACCGGGCTCCCGCCGGCGTTGGTGCTCACGGCGGAGTACGACGTCCTGCGGGACGAAGGGGAGGAGTTCGCGCGGCGCCTGACCGATGCCGGGACCCAGGTGGAGATGACGCGGTATTCGGGCCAGATCCACGGTTTCTACGGTCTCTACACGGATCTTCCCGCGTCGCCGCGCTCGCACCGGCACGTGGCGAGCTTCCTGACCCGGACCTTCGACCCCCGCGTTTAGTCCTCTGAATGCGGTCCATCAGCGGCCAAGACGGTGGCAGGAAGCCGATCTCGCGTGCTTGAACACCGCACACCCGTGCTTGGAGACCGAACTCGCGTGATCAGAGGCGGATCTCGCGTGTGCGGTCTTCAAGCACGCGAGATCCGCCTCCAAGCACGCGAGTCACGCCTGGCAGGGTCGGCGAACAGGCCAGGCCACGCAGTGAAGGGCGCTTTCCCCGCATCACATGCGGGGAAAGCGCCCTTCACTGCGTGAGATGTGGGGAAAGCGTCCGTCAGGGGCGGGTCAGGCGCGCGAAGAACGACTCCAGGTGTTGCCGCTGCAGGGCGATCGTCGAGAACTCCCCGGCGACCAGGCTCATCACGTTCGCCCCGGCGTTGATCAGCACGACCTCGTCGACGAGCTGCTCGTCGGGCGTTTCGGTGACGATGTCGCCGTCCTCCCGGCCCTCGGTGAGATACCGGTGCAGCAGGCCCCGCCACGAGCGGATGTGCTCGAGGTACTTGTCCTGCAGTTTCGGGTTGGTCAGCGACAGCTGCCAGAAGGTGAGCAGGACGCGCCCCGCGGCGATGCGGTCCTCGTCGATGGGCATCGACGAGACGCACAGCTCGCGGAGCGCGGTCAGCCCGCGCAATTCGTCCAGCTCCACGTACTCGCGCATCATGCCGAGCGCGCGTTCGTAGGTGGCCTGGATGATGTCTTCCTTGCTCGGGAAGTACAGCTTGAGCGCGCCGTTGGCGAAGCCGGCGGCCGCCGCGATCTCGCGCATGGTGGCGGCCTCGATCCCGCCCTGGGTGATCAAATCCCAGGTGACGTCGACGATATGGCTGCGCCGCTCGTCGTGGTCGATGATCTTCGGCATCGGCAGACCTCCCGCACTGGTTCTTCTACCAGTGTAGGAGATCAGGCCTCGTGATACACGCGGTGCCCGGCGAACCACGTTTGCGTCACCTTTGTCTTGACGAGCGCCGACGGATCGGTCTTGAACGGATCGCGGTCCAGTACGACGAAATCCGCCGACTTCCCGGGGACCAGCGACCCGGTGACGTCGCCCAGCCCCATCGCTCGGGCGGCGGCCAACGTGAAGACCTCGATCGCCTCGGCGAGGGTGATCGCCTGCTCGGGCCACAGTGCGCCGGGGAACATGCCGGTCGGATCCTGACGCGTGACCAGGCCGTGGATGCCTTCCCACGCGTTCGGCGACTCGCTGACCGGCCAGTCCGAACCGCCCGCCACCAGCGCGCCCTCGTCCAGCAACGACCGGTTCGGCTGCATCCGCCCGGCACGCTCGCCGGGCAGCACCTCGGCGATCGCCGCCGGGATGACGCCGGGGACCCACAGGAACGGCGAGATGTCCGCGGCGACGCCCAGCGCGGCGAAGCGCGGGAGATCGTCGGGGTGGACGAACTGGCCGTGCGCGACCTGGAATCGCGCGTCGGCGAAGCCCTCGGCACGCACCTTCTCGACGGCGTCGAGCGTCGCGCGCACCGACGCGTCCCCGGTGCAATGCACCTTCGCCGAGAGCCCCGCCGCTGCCGCCGTGCGCAGCCAGCCCACGAGTTCGTCACCCGGCATGGTGGTGGCGCCGTGGTGACAGGCTCCGTGCGCGGCGTCCGGCAGGTACGGCTCCAGGAAGGCCGCGGTCCGCGTCGGCGGGACCCCGTCGAGGAAGATCTTCACGAAGTCCGGCCGGTGGTGCTCGCTTCGGTACTGCCCGGCGACCTCCAGCAGCGGTGCCCCGATCGGGTCGAAACCGAAGATCGGGTCGTTGATCAGCAGCGACGAGACGACCCACGCGTGCAGTTCGCCCGCGTCGTCGAGCGACTTCAGCGCCCGCAGGATGTCCGCGGAGACCCCGGCGTCTTGGAACGCGGTGACCCCGTACGAATGCAGCGTGCCGATCCCGTGCCGCGAGGCCGCCACATGCTGCTCCGCGGTGAGCGTCCGGGTCTCGCTGAGCGCCCGCTCGACGGCGACGCCCGCCGCTTCGAGCAGGACGCCGACGGGTTCGCCGGTGGCCGGATCGCGGACGATCTCCCCACCCGCCGGATCGGGTGTCGCGGCAGTGACCCCCGCGAGCTCCAAGGCCCGGCTGCTCACCCAGCGGTTGTGCCTGCTGTCGTCCGAAAGCATGACCGGACGCCCGCCGGCGGCCTCGTCGAGCGCGTGCCGGGCCGAAGTCCGCGACAGCGTGCCGACCAGGGTGGACGCCCAGGCGCCGCCGACCACCCACTCGTCGGGCCCGAGCCCCGCGGCGCGCGACCGGACCGCGGCGAGGATGTCGTCCAGGCCCGCGTCGAGGCCGAAGTTCAGCTCGAACAGCGCCGCGCGCCCGGCCAGGGCGTGATGGTTGTGCACGTCGACCAGGCCGGGCATCACGAACGCGCCGTCGAGGTCGACGACCTCGGTGCTCGGCCCGCGTTCGATGTCCTCCAGCGACAGCACCTTGCCGTCCTTGATCGCCAATGACGACGCCCAGGGGCGGTGACCGTCCACTGTGTACACCGTGGCGTTGGTGAGGACGATGTCGGCGGTCAAGGCTCAGCTCCCGGCCGGGTCGTACGCCTCGGGGTGCACGGTGGTGCTCAGCAGCTTGCCGTGCGCGCCGAAGGTGAAATGGGTGGGAGTGCTCCCGCTGGCGTCCAGTCCGAAAAGGACACCATGCGAGCGCAGCCGCTTCGCGTCCCGGTGGTCGGCGACGGTCACCGACGCGCACGGGATCACCTTCTCCCGCCAAGCGAAGACGTAGATGCCCGGCCGCAGCTCGTAGACCGAGTTCTCGTCGGTGTCCGCGAGCCCCCGCTCCGGTCCGGCGAGGCACTGCCACGTGTACCAGTGCGGGCTGAGGTACACGTGCTCGTACGCGTGCTCGGTGCTGTACACCCACAGCACCCGGCGTCCGACCAGCGACGTGGTCGGGGCGAGCGGCTCCCCGGCAGGCTCGACGCCGCCGATCGTGGCGGCCACGAAGGACTGCGTGACACGGGGTGAGGTGTCGCCGATCTTGCTCAGTACCAGCAGCGCCCGGCCGCGGCGCAGGTCGAGCAGCAGGGTGAACGCCTCCTCCTGCCGTGCCCGCGGGTGGAACTGGACGTAGTACAGATCGTCGTCGACCAGGAACGTCTCGCAGCGATCGGTGCCCTTGCCGTGGTAGGCCCAGTCGATCCGGGTGCCGGAGAAGGCGGCGGTGAACGTGGTGCCGTCTTCGCAGGCGAGTTCGAACGAGCGGCCGTGGAGGTCGCCGACAGTGGGCGCCTTGTTCGCGTCGAAGCCGGGGGCGAGTCCGTCCAGCGGCAGCCAGGTGGACGTGTCGGACAGGGTCAGTTCGGGCATTGAAAGAGTCCTAGTGCTCGTGGGCGGAACAGTGCTCGGCGGAGGCGCCGGAAGGCAGGTCGAGGGCCGGATTTCGGTCCAGGAAGCCATAGGGGCGCAACGAGAAACCGGAGTAGTCGACCGGCATGACCGGCCAGTCCTCCGGACGTGGGATGTGGGTCGGACCGAATACGTGCCACAGCACGAGATCGGTGTCGGTGAGGTCGCGGTCGGCGGCGGTCCAGGCGGGCAGCCCCGCGCCGCCCGGATGCGCGTTCGGGCGGTCGCCCGCCGGGAAGCGTTCATCGGCGCGGTACGGCGTCGCCCACAGGTGACGGGTGGCGAACGTCGCCCGCTGGTGGACGGTCGATTCCGGCTGCGCCATCAAGGTCGCTGAGGGCCGCGGCACGAGCTGGTACGCCGTGGGGGAGCCGAGGCGGTTGGTCCGCTCCGCGCTGCGGATCTCCCACACGCGTGCCTTGGCCGGATCCGCGAACCGCTGCGCTTCCCGCTCGGTCCGCAGCGGGGTTTCCTTCCAGGTGAACGCGTTCCCGTACGGGTTCTGTTCGCCCATGGGGACCCGTTCGACGTCGACCTCGACGAGCGAGTTGCGTTCGCCGTCGATCGCCACGTCGAGCCGCGCGCAGAACAGGTGCTGGTGCACCGGCGCGAAGAGGCCCGGCGCGATCTCGTTGGCGTGCGGGTGATCCGTGCCGGGATGTGCGGCGCCGGCGAACACGATGCCGGTGGCCTTCGCCTCCAGTTCCACGGTGCCGTCGAGGTAGAGGTACCAGAAGAAGCCGTAGTCGTAGTTGCCGATGGTGGAGATCGACGAGATCACCAGCCGCCGTGAGCGGCGGACCTCGGCGCGGCCGTCGAGATCCGTGTGCTTCCAGAGGATCCCGTAGTCCTCCTCGTGCATGCAGATCGCGCGCGGGATCTCGACCGGGTGGCCGTGGTCGTCGGCGACGAACGCGGGGAAGTAGTGGATGACGCCGAGGCAGTCGCAGCCCAGCCGCAGGTCGTTGCCGTTCTTGCCGAGCAGGTATTCGCCCGCGTCGAAGTAGCTGATCCAGAACCGGCCGGGGGCGGTGTCGCCGTAGGGCACCACCATCTCCGGTACCGACGCGCGGTGCAGCACCGACCGGTCCTGGAAGCCGATTTCGTGCAGCGTCAAGCCTTCGCGGGCGTTGAAGCCGACGCGGAGTTTCCAGCCCTCCCAGGTGACCTCGTTGCCGTCGACGGTGAAGCTCGGACCCTCCGGCTGGGTGATCTCGATCGGCTTGAGCGTGGTCCTGGCCGGGTCGTCGCCGTAGCGGCCGTGCTCCGGCGGCACGGGCACGTCGCCCTCGTCCTCCACCCGGATGACGTGCTGCTCGGTCAGGTCGATGTGGGCGATCAGGCCCTCGACCGGATGCGCCCACGGGCTGTCGGACGCGTCGTCGCGCAGGAACGTCAGCGTGCGGATGACCCGGCCGGTCTCGTCCGGCCTGCCGAAGAACCCGGGCGCCAGTGGAGCGCAGAAGGCGTGCTCGACCCGGTCGGCGAGCCCGCGTCGCTCCATGGCGGCCTGCCATTCCGGCGACGCCTTGGTGATCGACGCGGCGAGGTCGTATTCCTCGAACAGATACGCGGGCTGGCCGGGGCCGCATTCCTCGGTGGAGATCAGTTCGTGTTTCTCCAGCGAGACGACCACGTCGCGCGCCTCGCCGGTCGCGGTGTCCAGCAGCGTGTACCGGACGCGGCGATCGGGGGCGGCGTCGCCCTTCTCGGGCTCCACCGGCAGCACGGCCGGGAACCGTGTGGTGGCGGTGAGCAGGCCTTCGGCGGCCAGGATCGCTCGGCCTTCGGCGAGTTCGTCGGCGGTCAGCGGGTCGAGTGGATGCGGCCTGGTCATACTTCGCAGTCTTGCCGGTCCGTCCGCGGCTGGAAAGACCGTCATGCGGCTGCCGACAAGAAGGATGCACTGACGGCCAAGCTCCGTGAAAGGTCCGGACCGGAGGATGACGTCATGGGACTGGATCTCGCGGGCAAGGCCGTGCTGGTGACCGGCGCGGCATCCGGTATCGGCCTTGCCTGCGTCCAGGCCTTCCTCGCCGAGGGCGCGCGGGTCGGCGCCCTCGACCGGGCACCCGTGCCCACCCTGGCCGACGGTCTCCTGGCGGTGCAGGCCGACGTGACCGACGAGCCGTCGGTGGCCGCCGCGATCGACACCGTGACGAGCCGCTTCGGCGGGCTCGACGTCGTCGTCGGCTGTGCGGGGATCTCCGGTCCGGTCGGGACGCCGGTCACGGAAACCTCCTCGGCGGACTTCGCCGCGCTCTTGGCGGTCAACGTCACCGGCCAGTTCCTGCTGGTCAAACACGCCGCGCCCTGGCTCACCGCGTCGGGTGGCTCGGTCGTGCTGCTGGCCAGCGACTCGGCGTTCACCAGCGCGCCCGGCATGGTCCCGTACTGCGCGTCGAAAGGGGCCGTGGTCGCGATGACCAGGGCGCTGGCGGTCGATCTCCCCGGCGTCCGGGTGAACTGCGTCTGCCCGTCGGTGGTCGACACCCCGATGGCGCGCGGCGATCTCGGCGAGGTGCTCGACGATCCCGCGTTCCCGGTGCAGGCGCCGGAAGAAGTCGCCTGGCAGGTGCTCCATCTCGCGTCCGCGCGTTCGCGGGCGGTCAACGGCCAGGCCGTGCTCGCCGACTTCGGCGTCTCGGCCCGCTCCGGTTTTCCCGCTTAGAAAGGACTCCGCAAGTGAAGAAGGTTGTCGCGATCACGGGTGGCGGTACCGGAATCGGCGCCGCGGTGGCCCGCCGGTACGCCGACGAGGGCGCCCAGGTGGTGGTGCTCGGACGGCGGCTCGAGCCGCTGGAGAAGGTCGCCGCCGAAACCGGCGCGCACGTCGTCTCGTGCGACGCCAGCGATCGCGAAGCCGCCGAGAACGCCGTGGCGGAGATCGTCGGCAAGTTCGGCAGGCTGGACGTCGTGGTGGCCAACGCCGGCGGCCACGGGCTGTCCTCGGTGGTCGACACCGGTGACGAGGAATGGGAACTGGCGCTGCGCTCGAACCTGTCGAGCGCCTTCGTGTTCTGCCGCGCCACGCTGCCGTCGCTGATCGAAACCGGCGGCCAGGTCGTCGTCGTGTCGTCGCTGGCCGGACTGTTCGCCGGGCCGAACGTCGCCGGCTACACCGTCGCGAAGCACGCGCTGATCGGGCTGACGCGTTCGATCGCCCGTGACTACGGGCCGAAGGGCGTCCGCGCGAACGCGGTCTGCCCCGGCTGGGTGCGCACGCCGATGGCGGACGGCGAGATGGACCAGTTCGCGGAGGCCGCGGGCTTCGACGGCGGCCACGCCGAGGGCTACCGGCGCGTCACCGCCGAGGTGCCGCTGCGCCGCCCCGCCGAACCGGAGGAGATCGCGTCGATCGTGCGATTCCTGGGGT
Organism: Amycolatopsis japonica; assembly: GCF_000732925.1. Classification (NCBI taxonomy): domain Bacteria; kingdom Bacillati; phylum Actinomycetota; class Actinomycetes; order Pseudonocardiales; family Pseudonocardiaceae; genus Amycolatopsis; species Amycolatopsis japonica. Next base: position 4,505,490 of record NZ_CP008953.1, on the reverse strand, counting down.
CTTCGGAGTCGTCGTACATCACCGGCGCGGTGATCGTGGCGGACGGTGGCGCGCATGCGGTGGATCTGCCGACGCTGGCTTTCGAACGGGCGGGGATGGGTTCTTAGCGCTTTCAGGATTTCGCTGGAGACAGCGCTGTTCGCTACAGATTCGCCTTCCTGTGGGGTGCCCGGTTGATCGAGGCGGGAGGCGAGGTGAATCGCTCGTGCCTCGTCACCCGGTCGGCGGTTTCGAGGTCGGTGTCAGAGGGTCAGAGTGGCCCTTGGTTGGTGGTAACCAACGATCGAGGGGGATCGGGGATTTCTCACCGTCATGGATAGTGTGCGGCCGCGGAATTCGCGTGCCCCGATTCATTCTGGACACCTATCGAGATGGGGAACTCGTGGTAAACAGACGTGTCAGCGCGCTTTCGGCAGTCGGACTGATGCTGATGACGTCGGGTTTCGGCGCCGTGTCGGCGCACGCGGACAGCGCGCCGCAATGCACGGCGACGGATCATTGCTACTCTGTCGGGGTCATCGGATCCCAAGCGGAACCCTTGTGGATGAACGCGGTCGGCGCGGATCTCGGAGTCGGATGCCTGCATGTCGACGATCGGGACAACGAGTTCGCGAATTGGGAGATGTGGATCCTCACGAACCTCAACGACCCGAAACTGGACACCTGGGTGGAAGCGGGAATGACCGCGGGAACACTCCACGCTTCACCCGGGCAGGAGAAAGGGTTTCTCTGGTACTGGGCGGACTCGCGCCCCGGGTCGCCCTACCGTGAGAGTTATATCAAGCCCGCACGCACGAATGAATTCGAGAATGTGACGTTCAAATGGGTTCCCGGCAGCGGCGACTGGGAAATTCACCAGGACGGCGACCAGGTCGCGGTGTCCGCGGGTAACGGGGCGTATGGTGGGCGAGCGGACAACGGACTGGAGGTGACCACGGCGGGCGCTCGGATTGCCGGTGCTTCGACGAACTTTCAATACCAGGATACCGGCAATGTGTGGCACACCGCTCCCACGTACATCGAGAACGACCGGCCCGACCTCTTTTTCGGCTATACGAACGGGAAGAATGTCGTCGCCGGAACACACAAGCCGTGCTTGGACGAAGTGGGCCCGATGACCGAGAACGACGAGGCGACGCCACCGACGCCGGCCGGCCTGTTGGCGGCGGCCAAGAAGCTGGCGAGCCTGAACGGCGAGCCCAACCCAGGGAACATCGAGTACGTCCAGACCGGCAGGCAGGCTCTCGCCAGTTTGGACGGTAGCCGGACGACCTCCGACGACCCGGCCTATCTCATTCAGATGACCGGAGAGTTCGTCGGGCATGCCGCGAAGGTCCCCCGGGGCAGCAAAGCGCCCAGGGGCAACGTGTTGACGTTGACGATCGACGCGAAGACCGGACGGACATTGGGTTGGGCCATAGCACTGGCACCGCACGATCTGTCCCGGCTCGGGACGGTGTCGGCACTGCGATAGTGCGGCAAAGGATCCGTTGCGCGTGAAGGCGCGTGGGGAGGGTGATCGCCCGGTACCGGATGTCATGAAAGGGTCGTTCAGGACGAAATGTGTCCTGAACGCCCCTTTCATGACATCCGGGCAGCCGCGAAGGCGAGTGCGACTGTCCGTGAAGGCCTCCTTGAGGGACCCAGAGTCCCTCAAGGAGGCCTTCACGGACCGATATTTGTTGATCTACGTCTGAACCGGGAGTGAGCGGGATTCGCTCTGGGTCGAGCGTTGTCGATGAAGGATTTGGGACGTTCACTGTCCCAAATCCTTCATCAACGAATCCCTGTGCGGAGGAGCCAGGACGTTCAACGTCCCGACCCCCTCTAGCTCGGCCCACACCAGCGGTAAGCAAAGCGAGTCCCTCAAGGAGGCCTTCACGGACTTCCGAACGGTCAGGATTCCCCGAGGTAAGCCGCGTGCAGGGTACCGGGGGAGTCCAGCAGTCCCTGAGCCGAACCCGCGTAGGTGACCCGCCCCGAAGACACCACCAAAGCGTCGCTCGCCACGCCGAGGGCCAGATGCGTGAACTGCTCGACCAGCAGAATCGCCGCGCCCTCCTCGGCGAACCGGGTCACCATCGGCAGCAGCCGGGTGAACACCACGGGCGCGAGGCCCAGCGACATCTCGTCGATCAGCAGGAACGACGGCCGCGCGGCGAACGCGCGGGCCAGCACCACCATCTGCTGTTCGCCGCCGCTGAGCAGCGCGGCCGGCGAGTCGCGGCGTTTCTCCAGTTCGGGGAACGCCTCGATCAGTTCGTCCGCCCGCGCGCGGGTCCGTGCGGTCAGCATCAGGTTCTCCAGCACGGTCAGGCCGCCGAACACCGCGCGACCCTGTTCGATATGCGCCAGACCCCGCCGCGCGCGGGCCACTCGGGACTGTTTCGTGATCTCTTCCGATCCGATGTGGACGGTCCCCGACGCGGCGGGCACCACGCCGGAGACGGCTTCCAGCAGGCTGGTCTTCCCGGCACCGTTGGGCCCGACGAGCGCCGTGATCCGGCCCGGCTCCAGGGTCAGGTCGACGTCGCGGATGACCGGCCCCGCGCCGCGGGTGACCGTCAGCCCCGCTATCCGCAAAGCGTTCACAGCATCTCCGTTTCACCCATGTACGCCTTGAGTACGGCGGGATCGGCGAGCACTTCGGCCTGCGGGCCGGAGGCCAGCACCCGGCCGAAGTCGAGGACGGTGATCGTGTCGCAGACCGAGCGCACGAGGTCCAGATCGTGCTCGATGAGCAGGACCGAAACCCCGAACCGCGCGGGAACCTGCCGCAGCCGTTCCCCGAACGCGACGTGCTCCTCGTGCGGAAGGCCCGCGGCGGGCTCGTCGAGCAGCAGGACACGCGGCCGGACCAGCAGATGCCCGACGACCTCGACCAGCCTGCGCGCGCCGACGTCCACTTGCGACAGTGGGGTGCGGGCGGCGGGGCAGCCGAAGAAGTCCAGCGCGTCGCCGATCTCGTCGGCGGTGAGCCGCCGCCTGGCGAGGAACTTGAGATACGCCCCGACCGTCAGCCCCGGCGGGACGCGGTCCTGCTGGAACGTCCGGCGCAGCCCGGCGCGGGCCCGGTTCGACGGCGATCCGGTCAGCGGACGGCCGCCGAGTTCGACGGCGCCCTCGGCGTTCGGCAGGAATCCGCTGATCGCGTCGACCAGCGTCGACTTGCCCGCGCCGTTCGGCCCGATGACGCCGAGCACGCCGTGCTCCGGCACCGAAATGTCCACTGAGGACAGTGCGGCGACATGCCCGAAGTTCACGCTCAGGTCGCGGACGGTCAGCACCGGCGGGCCGGGAGAGACCGGTTCGACGTCGCCCGCGCCGGCGGCGAGATCGAGTTTCGCCGGTTCCTTCTTGGACCGCCGGTACCAGACCTGCCGCACCGTGGTGCCCAGGTTCCCGCCACTGGCCAGCGCCTGGACCCCGAGCACACCGAACACCACGAAACCCCAGTCCTGCGGGATTCCCCAGCGTTTGAGCAGTTCCGGCACCCCGACCCACAGGATCGCACCGAACACGGCCATGTCGATCAGATGCGCGCCCGACATGATCGCCAGCACGTACAGCGCCAGCGATTGGATCGCGGTGAAACTGGCCGGGAAGGCGATCCCGACCTGCCCGGTGAGCAGGCCGCCGCTGATCCCGCCGAGGGTGGCGCTCACGGCGAACGCGGTCAGCTTCGACGTCCGCACGCTCGTCCCGGCGGCCGCCGTGCCGCGTTCGGAGAACGCCACCGCCTGCCAGGCGCTGCCCCAGCGCCCGCGGCGCAGGAAGTACACGACGAGGCAGCACAGCACCAGCACCACGACGGCGAGCTGGAAATACGACCGGTCGTCGGAGAAGGCCTCCGGTCGTTCGACCGAGATCCCGGCGGACACACCCGGGAACTGCAATTGGACGAGCGCGAGGTCCGCCGCCGCGGCGAGCCCCAGCGTGACGACGGCGAGGTTGATCCCGCGCAGCCGCAACGCCGGGAGCCCGACGAGCACCCCGACCGCCCCGGCGGCGAGACCGCCCAGCGCCAACCAGGTGAGGAACCCGCCGGGCGCCTGCGCCTCGTTGAGCGCCGACACCGTCCAGGCGCCGACGGCGCCGAAGGTCAGCTGGCACAGGGAGATCATGCCGGCGCTGCCGGTGACCACACCCAGCCCGAGCAACGAGATCCCGGCGACGACGGCGCTCATGCCGAGATAGACGAAATACCCGTCGAGCCCGACGCTCAGGCCGTACCCGACCGCGATCGCCACGATGGCGACCACGAACGGGATCCCGCGTTCAGCGAGCCGCATCCCACACCTCCTTGCGCTGCGACCACAGCAGCAGCGCGACGATCACTGCGAACGGCAGGAAGTACCGCACCACCGAAAGGCCGTCGACCTGCGCGGCCGCACCCTGGATCAGGCCGAGGCCGAGCCCGCCCGCGACCGCGAGGTCGAGACGGCGGAATCCGCCGAGCAGGGCCGCCGCGGCCGCGGGGACCACCAGCATCGCCAGCGACGTCGCGTCGTTGGACTGCGACGGCGCCACGATCGAAATGACCAGCGTGCTGACCACCCCGGTGACCGCCCAGACCGCGACGCTGAGCCGTCTCGCCGGGATGCCCAGCAGTTCCGCCGTCGTCGGGCGTTCCGACAGCGCCCTGAGCTGGACACCGGCCGGCGTCCGGCTCAGCACGATCCGGCTGGCCACCGCCACCAGGACCGCCAGCGCGACGGTGACCACGGTGACCTGGCTGATCACCACACCGCCGACGGTGACCGCCGGACCGTCCAGGATCGGGTGGAACGGCTGCGGTTTGTTGCCGAACAGGATGAACGACAACGAGATCAGCAGGAGCAGCACCGCCACGGTGACCGCCGAGCGGGTGCCGGTGTCCGCTTCGGCGAGCCAGGTGGACACGATCCAGCCCAGCAGCGCGCTGAGCAGCCCGCCGAGCACGATCCCCGCGACGGTGGCGAGCCACACCGGCAGGCCGAGATCGACGGACAGGAACACCGCCACGTAGCAACCGAACATCCCGGTGGCCGATTGGGCGAAGTTCACCACCCGCACCAGGCGCGACATCAGCGTCAGGCACACCGCCAACACCGCGTACAGTCCGCCGGCGGCCAGGCCTGCCAGCGCTCCCTGCAGCATCGAATCCTCCCGTTACTTCTTCGGAATCCGCAGCCAGTCGTTCGCGACGAGCTCCCATTTGTTGGTGCCGGAGGCGAGCTTGATCGGCCAGCCCGCGGTGTTGTCGTGGTGCGTCTGACCGGGGCCGAAGACGTACGGCGTGCCGACCATCGGATCGGTGACCGGTTTCATCTCGCGCAGGGCCTTGGTCACCGATTCACGGGTGATGTCGCCCTGGATGCCGCGAACGACGTCGAGGAAGTACTTCGCCGCCAGGTAACCGCCCTGGCTGAACGAGGTCAGCGGGATGTTGTTCTTGGTCATCAGCTCGCGCCAGTCCTTGTTCTGCGGGCTGGTCGCGTCGGTGAACGGGTAGAACTCGGCGGGCACGTACACCCCGGCACCGGCGTTGGTGATGGCCTTGGCGTAGTTCTCGCTGTAGACGCTGGTGAGCAGCAGCCACGTGACGTCGTTCCAGCCCTGCGCCGCGGCGGCCTTCAGCTGCCCGATCGAATCCGGTTCGACCGGGTTCACCGTGATCGCCTTGCAGCCCGCGTTGCGCGCCTTGACGATGTAGGAGGTGTAGTCGGAACCGCCGTAGGGCACGGTCGCGTCGAGGTACTTGAGCTTCTTGCCGGTGATGGCCGACCATTCGTCGATCGCCGCCTGGTACGACGGCAGCGTGTTGCCCGCGATCTCCAGCAGCGCGCAGATGTCGTTCAGCTTCAGCGTTTCCGAGCCGTAGAGCAGGGTCAGCGTCATGTCGTGGTACGGGCCGACGTTGACCGGGGCGATGTTCGGGCTGGAGAAACACGCCGGGTCCACGCCGATGCCCTGCATGGACAGGATCTTCTGCTGCTCGTAGTACTTGTTGTTGATCTCGCACTCGATGAGGCTGGACGAGCCGACGAGCGCCACCGCCTCGTCGCGTCCGACGACCTCTCGGGCCGCGGCCGCCGCGGCCGCCGGGTCACCCTTGTCGTCGAGGGCCTTGTACTGGATCTGCCTGCCGTTCACGCCGCCGCTCGCGTTGGCCGCGTCGAAGACCGCCTTGGCCGCCTGCGAAGCCTCGGGGAAAGTCGCCGCGCCGCTCAGCGCGTTGACCGAACCGACCACGATCGGCCCGCTCGAACCGCTGTCGGCTCCGGCGCAGCCCGCAGTGGTGAATAGTGCGGCCGCGAGCAGGACGGCTGCGGAGGCGACGAGGCGCCGCGCGGGTTTCACCGGTTCTCCATGGCGTCGACGACGGGCACCGAGTCGACGATCTGCTCGAACGAGGCGAGCTTGCCGCCGTTGAACCGCCACACGTGCGCGACCCGGGCGGTGAACGAACGACCGGTGCCGCGGTGCTTGCCGTGATAGGTCCCGAGGCCGATCACCGCGTCACCGGCGTCGAACAGGTCGCCGAGGGTGAAGGTGTAGTCGTCCCAGTCCTTCGCGATCGGGCCGAAGACGTTGTCCGCGACCTCCTCCGGGCCGGTGTACGTGCCGGCGTAAGGGAAACCGGCCGCCTCCGTCCAGGTGGTCTCCGGAGCGAGCGGGGCCAGCATGCCCGCCAGGTCGCCCCGGTCGCTCGCGGTGTAATGCGCGGCGATGACGTCTAAATTGGACACTGAGACTCCTTAAACCGGTTGCGCGTCGGGATAGGCGACGGCGCCGAGTGGGTAGATGTGCCCGCCCGCGCGGGAGTGTTCCGACCGGCCGTCGCCGGTCAGGCCGAGGAAGACGCCGGTGGTCTTCAGCGCGTAGCCGAGGTCGTGCAGCCACACGCTGGCCACGGCGATGCGGAATTCGCGGAAGCAGAACAGGTAGAGCCCGTCCTGGAACTTCCACACCGTCGACAGGTCCATGTCCCCGTGGCCGCGCTGCACGCCTTCGAGGCATTGCCAGGCATAGCGTTGCGAGGACACGTACACGTGCTCGTAGAGGTGTTCCGGGCTGTAGCGGTAGACGTTGCGCTTGCCGATCAGGTCGCGCGACGGGCCGGGGACCTCGCCGGACGGCGTGCCCGCGTCGGTCGTGCCGGACCAGAACGTCTGGGAGACACGGGGAACGCCTTCGACATCCTCGGCGCCGATGACCGAGCGCACGGCGAGCGCGCGGTGCGTCGTGGTGGAGAAGACGACGGTGAGCGCTTCCCCTTCGACGCTGGTGTGTGGGAGATTGACGAAGAAGACGTCTTCCCGGACGGCGACCGCGTCGTACGGATCCTTGATGCCGTTGCAGGTGACGGTTTCAGCGTCTTCGAACCGCAGCGCGAGCGTCGTCCCGTCGTCGAGCGTGACGGTGAGCTCGCGTCCCGACAGGTCCGCGTTCGGCAGGCGGTAGGTGGCTATTCCGGCGGCGAACTCGTCATAGGTACGCCACTGTTCCTCGGGTGCTTCGGGCATGCGGTCATCGTCGAGGCGACCGCCCGGGAAGGGCCAGCTGTCACGCGCTGGGCGGCAACAACCGATCGCTCACGGTCAAGCCGCGCCGCAGTTCGCTCGGCGAGCAGCCGAATTCCGTCTTGAACACCCGGCTGAAATGCGGCGCGTCGACGAAACCCCACTTCGCCGCGATGGCCGCGACGGGCCGCGAAGTGTGCACGGGGTCGAGCAATTCGCGGCGGCAGTGTTCGAGGCGGCGGGTGCGGATCCAGCCCGAGACGGTGGTGCCCTGCTCGTGGAAGAGGCCGTGCAGATGCCGGGTGGAGATGTAGTGCTCGGCGGCGATCTGTGCCGGTCCCAGGTCGGTGGAGGAGAGGTTCGCGTCGATGTACGCGAGGACCCGGCGCATCAGTTCGTGGTGCGGCCCGGCGCTCGTGCGGGCGAGGTCGAGCTCGCTGGCGAACAGGGTGGCGAGCAGATCGACCGCGGTATGCGCGAGCCGGACACCCGCCGGCCCGCCGAGCTGGTCGAGGTTGCTGCCGAGCTGCGCGAGGAAGGGCACCACCACGTTGCCCATGCCCCGTTTGCCCGACATCGGCACCGCGGTCAGCTGGCCGACCAGGTCGCGGGGGAGATCGATGAGCCGCTGCGGGAACATCACCACGAGCGTGCGGAAATCCTCTTCGAACGCGAGGGTGTACGGCCGGTGCGTGTCGTACAACGCCACGTCGCCGGGACGCAGCATCGCCTCACGGTTGTCCTGCACGAGCAGGCCGGTGCCGGCCAGGATCAGGCTCAGCTTGTAGTAATGCCTGTCCGCCCTGGCGATCAGTTCGGGTGTCCGCTCGACCACGTGCGCCGACGCGGTCACCTCGGTCAGCTGCACGTCGTCGGCTCCGCACGAGCGGATGCGGCCGCGGAAGTGGTCCCGGTGCTCGCTCGTCACGTGCAGCGGCACGAAGGATTGTGACACCACCGTGCGGAAATCGGTGAAATCTCGCGCGACCGTGGTGGTGGTCGGGTCGGCGGTGGCGGTGGTCACGGGGGTCACCTCGCAGCATCGGGGGGTGAATTTCATATACGATAAGCGATACGATGCTGCCGGGCAATGATCGCGGCGAGGTCAGTCGGCGAGGCGGAACAGGAGGGTCCCCGGGTCCACGTCGACGGGTACCACCGTGCCCGTTTCGTAGCGGCCCACGTCCTCGGTGAGCACTCGCGCACTGAACGGAGCCACGCCCGGGCCGGTCACGACGAGGTCGACGTCGTCCGCGGGCGTGCTCACCTCGCCGACCCAGATCCGCTTGCTGGAAACGACTTCGGCGGTCGCGCGGACACCTTTCCGGTCCAGTCCGCGATGGGCCTCCCTGGCCTTGGCGTTCTGCCAGAGGTGCGAGCCGACGGTGCCGGCCCCGCCGAGCGTGAACACGGCGCCCATGGCGACGACGACCAGGCCGTCGTCGTCGCCGGGATCGAAGCGGGTGCTGATCCAGAGCAGGGCCGGGCCGATCAGGACCAATACCGTCATGAAGAAGCCGAGGAGGCACCCGATGACCGTGACGGTAGGGAGCTCCGGGGCTTCCTTGCCTTCGCGGTCCGTCTTCACCGGCGTGAGGTTACTGGCCGGTTTCCCGTGCCGGTTCGGTAAAAATGCCCGCTTGCCCGGTCGTGAGCCGTCCGGTGAGCACGGCGTCGGAGCGCTTCGCCATTCCGGCGTCTTTCGTCCTTTGTGGACGAATTGCGGCGGAGGCCTTCACGGACCGGCGATCAACTGCCGCCACAGCCAGGAAATCCCCGCGTCAGATGAGCGCGGCCGGAAGCGTTTCGAAGCCGCGCAGGATCCGGGTCTCCCGCCGCCGGCCGCCACCCAGCAGCCGCAGGTCGGGGAAGCGCTCGAAGATCGACCGCAGCCCGATCTCGCCTTCCATCCTCGCCAGCGAGGCGCCGAGACAGTAGTGCCGCCCGGCGCCGAACGACACGTGATCCCGCGCGTTCGCCCGAGCGACGTCGAAGGCGGCCGGGTCGTCGAAGATCTCCGGGTCCCGGTTGGCGCCCGCGAGCACGGTGCTGACGATCGCCCCGCGGGCGATGGGGGTCCCGCCGATCTCGGTGTCCTTCGCGGCCAGCCTGCCGGTGAGCAGGACCGGCGGGTCGTAGCGGAGGACCTCATCGACGGCGTTGCTCCACAGGTCCGGATCCGCCCGCAGCTTCGCGAGTTCGTCCGGATGCCGGGTGAGCAGCGCGATGCCGTTGCCGAGGAGATTGACGGTCGTTTCGAAGCCGGCCGCCAGCACCAGCCCCGCGGTGGCCTTGAGTTCCCGCTCGGTCAGGCCGACGCCGTCCTCGCGTGCGGCGATCAGCTTGCTGAGCAGGTTGTCGCCGGGGTTCGCCCGCAGCTTCTCCAGATGCACGGTGAGCCACGAATCGAACTCCGCCAGCGTCGCCTCCACCGTCCGGAACGTCCGCCACGGCAGGCCGAGGTCGAGGCTCGGGGCCGCGGCCCCGCCCAGCGCGAGCACCTTGTCACGCTCCTCCGGCGGGACACCGAGGATCTGGCTGATCACGGTGACCGGCAGGAGCCCGCAGTACTGCTCGATGAGATCGACCGGGCTCGTCGGGTCGAGACCGTCGAGCAGTTCGTCGGTGATCGCCTGCGTGCGTTCGCGCAGTTGCTCCACCGCGCGGGCGGTGAAGACGCGGGTGACCAGCTTCCGGTAGCGCGTGTGGTCGGGCGGTTCGCTGGCGAGCAGCGACGGGGGCTCGATCGGATGGATCAGACCGGACGACGACCAGGCCACGAGCCGGTTGAGCAGCGGGTTGTCCGGGACGAACCGCACGGTCTTGAACGCGTCGCTGCCCAGGATCTCCTTGCACGCCGAATGCCGGGTGGTGACGTGCCCGACCCGGGTGGTGGCGATGGCGCCGTGCGAGCGGATCTCGTCGAACAGGCCGGTCAGGTCCGCTCCGCCGCTTGCCTCGACGGACAGCCTGCCCTGGAGGTCGCCCCGCCGCGCCGCGGCCCGCAGGGCGACCCGGGGGATGGCGTGGCCGATGCTCCAGCGGGTGACCGGTTTGGCGATCGCCTCCGCCTTGTGCCGGAAGGTCCGGGCGGGAGCGGTCTTGAGTGCGAACATCAGGACTCCGTCCGTGCGGGTTCCCTTCGAAGGTAGCGGAACGACGTGTCAGTAGCGAGCAGTCGCGATATCTGCGGACCTGCCTTCCGCTCGGTAATGTTCTGCACGTCCGGCGGGCCGGGGAGTGCTTGTGGGCGGCTACGGGTTCGACATCGCGCTGGTCGCGGTGCTGGTGGTGCTCAACGCGGTGTTCGCGGGCAGCGAGATGGCGCTGATCTCGTTGCGCGAAGGACAGCTGCGGGCGTTGGAACGCGACGGCCGCGCGGCCGCCCGCACCCTGGTGCGCTTGGCGCGCGACCCGAATCGGTTCCTGGCGACGATCCAGATCGGCATCACGCTCGCCGGGTTCCTGGCCTCGGCAACGGCGGCGGTGTCCCTCGCCCAACCCCTGGTGCCACTGCTGGGTTTCCTCGGCAACGCCGCCGGCGCGGTGGCCGTCGCGCTGGTGACGATGGTCCTCACGTTCCTGACCCTGGTGCTCGGCGAGCTGGCCCCGAAGCGGCTGGCCATGCAGAACGCGCTGCGGTGGGCGCTGCTGGTGGCGCGGCCGCTGAACCTGCTGTCGGCGATCTCGCGGCCCGTGGTGTGGGCGCTGAGCGTGTCGACGAACTTCGTCGTGCGGGCGCTGGGCGGCCGGGCGGAAGCCGATCCGGACCAGATGTCGCCCGAAGAGCTCCGCGAGTTGGTGTCCGCGCAGCGCGGCCTGAACGCCGAACAGCGCATGATCATCAACGGCGCCTTGGAGATCCACGAACGACGGCTGCGGGAAGTGCTCGTGCCCCGTCGGGCGGTGCTGACCCTGTCCGCCGAGCAGGATCTGCTCTCGGCGCGCAGGCAGCTGGCCGAATCCGGCCATTCCCGGGCGCCGGTCGCCCGCGGTGGCCATCTGGACGATGTCCTCGGTGTCGTGCGGTTGCGCGACCTGCTCGGCGACCACGAAGACCTCGCGGAGGTAGTCCGGCCGGCGGTGGTGTTCCCCGATTCGTTGCGGGTGTCGGACGCGATCCGGAGTTTCAAGGCCGAACGGGAGCAGATGGCGCTGGTGGTCGACGAGCACGGCGCCGTCGCGGGCATGGTCACGCTGGAGGATCTGCTGGAGGAGATCGTCGGCGAGATCTACGACGAGACCGACCGCGACGTGCTGGCCGTGCGCGACGGCAAGGACGGTTCCCTGGTCCTGCCCGGCACCTTCCCGGTGCACGACCTCGTCGATGTCGGGGTCGAACTGCGCGACGCGCCGCCGGGGGAGTACGCGACCATCGCCGGGTTGATCCTCGTGATCCTCGGCCGGATCCCGGAGAAGCCGGGCGACCGCGTGGTGGTCTCCGGCTGGACGGCCGAAGTGCTCGGCGTGGAGCATCACGCGATCACGCGGGTGGCACTGCACCGCGGGCCTGCCACGGAGCGATGAGTTGCGCCGGACGCGCGGGGTTGGCAGCGTGCCCGGTGTCCCGCCACGAAGGAAGGTGCCCCGATGCCGCAAGACCAGCCGGATTTGAAACCTCGTTCGCGCGACGTGACCGACGGCCTGGAGCGCGCGGCGGCCCGCGGGATGCTCCGCGCGGTCGGGATGGGCGACGACGACTTCGCCAAACCGCAGATCGGGGTGGCGTCCTCGTGGAACGAGATCACCCCGTGCAACCTGTCGCTCGACCGGCTGGCCAAGGCGGTCAAGAACGGCGTGCACGCGGCCGGTGGCTACCCGCTGGAGTTCGGCACGATCTCGGTGTCCGACGGAATTTCCATGGGACACGAGGGAATGCACTTCTCGCTGGTGTCCCGAGAGGTGATCGCCGACTCCGTCGAGACGGTGATGATGGCCGAGCGGCTGGACGGCTCCGTGCTGCTGGCGGGCTGCGACAAGTCCTTGCCGGGCATGCTCATGGCCGCGGCCCGGCTCGATCTCGCCTCCGTCTTCCTTTACGCCGGCTCGATCATGCCCGGACAGGTCGACGGGCAGGACGTCACGATCATCGACGCGTTCGAAGCCGTCGGCGCGTGCCTGGCGGGAAAGATCAGCCGCGCCGAAGTGGACAAGATCGAGCGTGCGATCTGCCCCGGTGAAGGAGCCTGCGGTGGCATGTACACCGCCAACACGATGGCGTCGGTCGCCGAAGCGCTCGGCATGTCGCTGCCCGGATCGGCCGCCCCGCCCGCGGTCGACCGGCGTCGTGACGGGTTCGCGCACCGTTCGGGGGAGGCCGTCGTCGGCATGCTCCGCCAGGGCATCACCGCGCGGCAGGTCATGACCATGGAAGCGTTCGAGAACGCCATCGCCGTCGTGATGGCGCTGGGCGGTTCGACCAACGCCGTCCTGCACCTGCTCGCGATCGCGCGCGAGGCGGAGGTCGATCTGCGCATCGACGACTTCAACCGGATCGGTGACAAGGTCCCGCACCTCGGCGACCTCAAACCGTTCGGGAAGTACGTGATGAACGACGTCGACAAGGTCGGCGGCATCCCCGTGGTGATGAAGGCGCTGCTCGACGCCGGGCTCATGCACGGCGACGTGCTCACCGTGACCGGGAAGACGATGGCCGAGAACCTCGAAGGCATCGCGCCCGCCGGGGTCGACGGCGAGATCATCCGGCCGCTCGACCGCCCGATCCACAAGACCGGCGGGCTGACCATCCTCAAGGGCTCGCTGGCGCCCGAAGGCGCGGTCGTGAAGTCGGCGGGCTTCGACGAATCGACGTTCACCGGCACCGCTCGGGTCTTCGACGGAGAGCGGGCCGCTCTCGACGCGCTCGCCGAGGGCCGGATCATCGCCGGCGACGTCGTCGTCATCCGCTACGAAGGCCCCAAGGGCGGCCCGGGGATGCGGGAGATGCTCGCCATCACCGGCGCGATCAAGGGCGCCGGACTCGGCAAGGACGTCCTGCTCATCACCGACGGCCGGTTCAGCGGCGGCACGACCGGGCTGTGCGTCGGCCACATCGCCCCGGAAGCCGTCGACGCCGGGCCGATCGCCTTCGTGCGCGACGGGGACCCGATCACGCTCGACGTCGCGAACCGGACGCTGGTAGTCGAGATCGACGACATCGAGGCCCGCAAGGAGGGCTGGACTCCCAAGGCGCCCGCGTACACGCGCGGGGTGCTCGGCAAGTACGCCAAGGTCGTGCGGAGCGCCGCGCACGGAGCCGTGTGCGAGTAGAGCGGCTGGCGTGGTCGCCCGAAGGTGGGGATTACCGCGGGTGAGGGGTAAGGCAAAGGTGGCGTGATCGAACCCCTGTCGCGCAGGCCGTCTTCGCCGGCTTTGCGATGAGATGACCACCCTGGACGGCAAACCGTGTCGCGTTCGCGGGCGGGGCCAGCGATGGCGTGAAGGCTCCCTTCACCACGTCTAATGCGGCGAAGGGAGCCTTCAGCCCTGGCCAAGCGCTGGTCGTGAGTGGCGTTTCGGGTTAGAACCCGAAACGCCACTCACGACCACCCGCACCGACCACGCCACGTTTGCCCTACCCCTCAAATAACGCGACACGATCGCCGAGGGTCAGGAGGCCTCCACGAACGGGTGATGCGTAGGCCCGCCGGACCCGAGTACGTAATTCACCCGATGTGCCCCGCTACTCCGGAGTAGCAGACTCGGCGGCCCGACGATTCCCGCTGCTCCGGAGGTCGACGATGACCGCGTCCTACGCCCCAGCCCGCTCCGCCGCCCTCGTGATCGCCCGCGTGGTCGTGGACGGGATCCGGCATTCGCTGCCCGAGCACGCGCCGCTGTTCGACGCGCGTGCCACGGAGTTCGTCGCCTCGGTACTCGAGCGCGACGGGATGAACCTCGGCATCGCGGCGGGCGCGGACGCCTTCCGCCAGGTCGGGGTCGCCGAGTACGCGGCGGGCAAGGAGCTGGACCGGCTCTCCCGGGCCTACCACTCGGCGGGCCGCGGCGCCCTTCCCGCGCTGGCGTCGTTGTCGCGGCAGCCCGGGGCCGGGTCCGGCCTGATGGACACCGGGGTGGAGGCCCTGCTCCGCTGCTCCGACGTCCTGATCCGGCTGTCCACCGCGGCCTACCGCGCCGCGCACACGCCCTCGGTCGCCGAGCTGCGCCGAGACCTGCTGAAAGAGATCTTGAGCGGCCGTCCGCCCGCGAAATGGGCGGGACTCGCGGCCGAGGCGGGCTGGGTGCCGCCCGCGCGGGTGGTGGCCGTCGCCGCCGAGCCCGGCGCGGTCCGCGCGTCGTTCGGTCCAGAGGTGCTGGCCGACCTCGCCGGCGAGTACCCGCTCCTGCTCGTCCCCGACGACGTCGAGATCGGCGGTGTCCTGGCGGGGACGCGGGCGGCGGTCGGGCCCGCGGTGGCGCCCGCCGACGCCGCGATCTCCCTGCGGTGGGCGCGCCGGACGCTGGAACTGGTCCGCCGCGAGGTGATCGAGGACGGCCCGCTCGTGCGCTGGTCGGATCACCTCACCACGCACTGGCTGTTCGCGGACGAGGTGCTCACCACTGCGCTGGTGACGCGCAGCCTGGCGCCGATCGCCGACCTGCCTGCCAACGAGCGCACCAAACTCGCCGAAACCCTCGACGCCATGCTCTCCGCCCGTGGCGGGGCGCCCGAGATCGCGAACAACCTAGGCGTGCACCCGCAGACGGTCCGGAATCGCATGCGCCGTCTGCGGGTCCTGTTCGGTGCCCGGCTCGACGACCCGCAGTCCCGTCTGGACCTGCGGATCGCCCTGCGCGCGGACCTGCTCACGACCGAACCGGCGCGGCAGGCCGCCCCGATGAAGGTGGCGTGAGCGTCAGGAGGGATCCGCGGACCGGGTCACCCAGGTGGCGACCTGGACGCGGTTCGAGTAGCCGAGTTTGGTGAGGATGTGGTCGATGTGGGTGTCCACCGTGCGCCGGGCGATGCCGAGCCGGTCGGCGATCTCCTGGTTCGTCAGGCCCTCGGCGATCACGTGCGCGATCTCGGTCTCCCGTTTGGTGAGCACCTGCGCGGTCTGTTTCCGCGGGCCGGGGGTGCGTTCTTCGAGGGCGTACGCGATGGCGTCGCGGGTGGGCATCGCGGCGCCGTCGGCGAATTCCTTGACCGCGACCTCCCAGCCCAGTGCGGTCGTCACGGTGTCGGTGTCGGCGAGCAGCGGTTCGGTGAACGCCGCGTACCGCGTCGGCCACGCGCCGACCGTGCGCCAGACGTTCATCGAGGCGCCCTGCAGGATCGCCGCCCGGTTGGGGCGTTTGGTCCGGGCCGCGCAGCCCGCCATGACGGTGAGCGTGAACCCGACGACCACGCGGTCGTCCACCCGCTCGTGCAGGCGCAGGACCTGCTCGCAGCAGCGTTCGGCGACGGCGATATCCCCTTGCAGGTATTCGGCTGCGGCACGCGACCACAGTGCCCAGCCACGCCAGAAGACCTCACCGCGCCGCTCGCAGCGTTCGACGGCTTCCGCGAGCACCGCCCGGCCCCGGTCGAGGTCGCCGTTCAGCCAGACGGCGAGTCCGTGGTTGTAACTCGCCCAGAGGTCCCCGCCCTCGTCGCCGTGCGCGCGGAACAGGTCGATGGCCGTGCCGAACAGGCGTGACGCCTCGGCCATGTCGTTGCCGATCAGCGCGGCGTAGGCGCGGACGTGGAGCACGTACGCGGCGGCGAGTTCGTCGCCGCTCGCCTGGGCTTCGGCGGCCGCCCGCTCCAGCATGCACCGGTGGGCGGACATGTCGCCCTGCACCACCGCCAGGAAACCGGAGAGCCACAGCCCGTGCGCCCGCTCCGGAACGTCCGGAGCCGCGGCCTCGTCGAGGCGGCGGACCCACATCCGGCCTTCGGTGTTCAGCCCGCGGACGATCCAGAACTCCTTGACGTCGCGCAGCATCCGCAGCCCGACGACCGCGTCCTCGGGGGTGCCCGTGCAGTAGTCGAGGGCGACGCGCAGGTTCGCGTGTTCGCGCCGCAGCCGTCCGATCCAGCCGAGCTGATCGGTCTCCAGCCATTCGGTGGCGTACCGGCCGGCGAGTTCGGCGAACCAGTCCCGGTGCCGTTTCCGGAACTCCGCCGTCCCGCCCGTCTCGCTGAGCCGGTCGACGCCGTACTCGCGCACCGATTCCAGCATGCGGTACCGCACCCCGCCGGGGTATTCCTCGCGCAGCAGGATGGACTTGTCGAGCAGCCCGTCGACGACTTCGAGGACGTGGTCGCGCGGCAGTTCGCCACCGCTGCAGACCTGCTCGGCGGCATCGAGGTCGAAGCTGCCGGAGAACACCGACGCGCGGGCCCACAGCAGCCGTTCGGGCCCGGTGCAGAGGTCGTGGCTCCAGTCGATCAGGGCCCGCATGGTCTCGTGCCGCTCCGGCCGCCCCCGCCGGTCCTTCGTGAGCACGGAGAACTGCCGGTCGAGGCGGTCGGCCAGCTGGCGTACGGACAACGCCCGCGCGCGGACGGCGGCCAGTTCGATGGCCAGCGGCAGGCCGTCGAGCCTGCGGCACAGCCGGATCAGCGGCTCGATGTCCTCCTCGGCGAGCCGGAACGACGGCGCGACCGCGGTCGCGCGATCGACGAACAGGCGCACGGAATCGTCGTTCATCACGCGTTCGAAGGAGTCGCCCTGTTCCGGGATCGCCAGCGGCGGCACCGGCAGGACACGCTCGCCCGCCACGCCGAGCGATTGCCTGCTCGTGGCCAGCACGGTCACCTGAGGACAGGCCCTGACCACGGTGTCGGCGAACCAGGCGCAGCTGTCGACCAGATGCTCGCAGTTGTCGAGCACGAGCAGCAGCCGGCTCGCCTGCAGCGCTTCGACGACGACGTCGATGGCCGGTTTCGCCGAGCGGTCGCCGAAGCCGAGCACGTTCGCCACCGTCGGCACCAGCAACGCGGGTTCCCGCAGTTCGGCCAGCGAGACGAACGCGACCTCGTCGGCGGTGGCCTCCCGGTGGGCCGCCGCGATGCGCCAGGCCAGCCTGGTCTTGCCCACCCCGCCCGGCCCCGTCAGCGTGACCAGCGACGATGCCTCCAGCAGGCGCCTCGCCTCGCCGGTCTCGGCGTCCCGGCCCACGTAGCTGGTCACTTCGGTGGGATCGGCCGACCACCCCGCAAGCGAGCCAACTCCGTCCGCCATGCACTCTCCCGCGATCGACCAGCCCCGCGTTCCGTCCGATGTAGACGGAAAACGCCCGGCTGCGGATACTAGCGGAACGGCGCCGGCCTAGCGGTCCGCTCGCTTGGCGCGATCATGCGCCCAGCCCGCCAGCACCGTTCCGGTGGCCGCGAGCAGCAGGAACACGATCAACCTGCCGCCCCACTCACCGGGTACCCAGTCGAACGCGCCCCACAACTGGGTCGCGGAATGATCGAAAAGGCTGCGGATGGCGGCCTGCGCGAAGACGGCGACGGCCACCATCCCGAAGATCTGCAGCCCCAGATAGCCGCCCTTGGTCATGCTTCCCACCTCCTGGTTCCTGGTCGGACCCCAGCATCGCCCGCGCGGAAACCGGCGCGCATCGGCGGCGCGTCGCACGTCGTGTCCGACCAAAGTCGATCCCCGTCGCGACCGAGGTCGGGGCCGGGATCGTCCCGTGTCCGGCTGCGCCGCCGCGGGCCGGTCGACCATGATGGGCCGGTGATCACCGACGCCGGCGCCCAGCCGCCCCTCCGGCCGTGGGGAGAGGCCTGGCGTCTGCTCGCCGCGGCGGCGCTGGGTGTGCTGCTCTGGGTCATCACGGCTGCGCAACTGCCGGTGGGCGCGTCGGGGCCGAGGGTCGAGTGGATGATCACCGGCGATCCGCTGATCGCGCTCGTCTGCCTGATCGCGCTGCTGTGGCGCCGCCGTTTCCCGGTGGTGATCGCCATCGCGGTCATCCTCGCTTCGACGGCGTCGGTGCTGGCCGGTGGCGCGTCGCTGCTGGCGCTCTGTTCGCTGGCCACCCGGCGGCGACCGGCCGAAACGGCGGTCGCGGCGGTGTTGTCCGTGGTCACGGCGGTCCTGGTCGTCGACCTGTACCCGGCGCGCGAGACGCCGGGGCCGCTGTGGCTGATGATCAGCCTCCCCACCTTGCTGGTGGGCATCGTGGTGGCCGTGGGCGCCGCGATCGGGGCGCGCCGGGAGGAGGTGCGCTCCCTGCGGGAACGGGTCGAGAGCGCGGAACGCGAGCAGGCCGCGCGGGCGGCCGAGGCCCGGATCGTGGAGCGCCACCGGATCGCCCGCGAGATGCACGACGTCCTCGCGCACCGCGTCTCGCTGGTCGCGATGCAGGCCGGGGTGCTGGGGCACCGCCCGGATCTGCCCGCCGAGCAGGTCGCGGAACTGGCGCGCGGCATCGCCGACGGTTCGCATCAGGCGCTGGAGGAACTGCGGGACGTCCTCGGCGTGCTGCGGGCGGACCCGGACGAACTGGAACCACCGCAACCCTCGCTCGCCGACCTTCCCGCGCTCGTCGCGGACGCGCGGGCGCTGGGGCTGGCCGTCACGATGGAGCTCTCGACCGAGGGCGAGCCGCCCGACGCGATCGCGAGGACCGTCTACCGGATCGTGCAGGAAGGGCTGACCAACGCGGGCAAACACGCGCCCGGCGCCGACGTGGTCGTCACGGTCGAAGGAAGGCCGGGCGACGGGATGCGCGCGACGATCCGGGATTCCGGGGCGGCGCGGGCGATCGCGGGCCCGCCCGCGTCGGGATTCGGTCTGCTGGGCCTCGCCGAACGGGTCGAACTGGCAGGCGGCGAACTGGACCACCACGCGGAACCTGGGGGCGGATTCGTGCTCGCCGCGCGTTTGCCGTGGCCGGTCCGCGAAGGGAGCGAATGAATGGACGACGAGCGGGTGCGGGTCGTGCTGGTCGACGACGAGCATCTGGTGCGGATGGCGCTGCGGCTCATCGTCGACGGCGAACCGGATCTCGTCGTGGTCGGTGAGGCCGCCGACGGCGACGCCGCGGTCGGGGTGGTGGGGGAGCAGCGGCCCGACGTCGTCCTGATGGACGTCCGGATGCCCGGCCGCGACGGGCTGAGCGCGACCGAGGAGATCCTCGGCCTCCCGGAGCCGCCGCGGGTGCTGGTGCTCACCACGTTCGACTCGGACGAGATGGTGCTGGGCGCGCTGCGCGTCGGCGCGCTCGGATTCCTGCTCAAGGACACCCCGCCGCCGCGGATCCTCGCGGCGATCCGCACGGTCGCGACCGGCGAACCCGCGCTCTCACCCGCCGCCACGGCCCGGCTGATCACCGCGGCCACCGGGCCGCATTCGTCCGACGCGCGCCGGGCGTCGCGGGATACCGCCCGCGGGCTGCTGGCCACGCTGACCGAGCGCGAACGCGAGACGGCGGGCGCCATCGCCGAGGGGCTGTCCAACACCGACGTCGCGCGAAAGCTGGACATCACCGTCGCGACGGTGAAGGCGCACACGAGCAGCATGCTCGCCAAGCTCGGCGTCGAAAACCGGGTCCAGATCGCCCTGCTGGTCCGCGACGCCGAAGAGTGAGAAATTCTTTTCGCCACGATGTCGAATCCGTCGTTCCCCGGTCGACGCAGTGTCGAAAGCACTTCCGAACCACCAAGGAGAAACCAGATGCGCACCCTGATCGCCACCGCGTTCGTCTCGCTCGACGGCGTCGTCGAAGGGCCCGGCGGAGAGCCCGGCTACCGCAACTCCGGCTGGACCTTCAACGGCATCGAGTTCGACGAAGCGGCCTACGAGCTCAAGGGGCGTGAGCAGGGCGAGGCCACGGCGATGATGATGGGCCGGGTCAGCTACCAGGCGTTTTCGCCGGTGTGGCCCGGTATGACCGAGGAGTTCGCGGAGTACAACGCGATGCCGAAGTACGTCGTGTCGACCACGCTGCGGGACGAGGACCTCGTCGACAACTGGGGCGAGACCACGATCCTGCGCTCGCTCGACGACGTCGCGAAGCTCAAGGAGACCGAGGGCGGGCCGATCATCGTCCACGGCAGCGCGGAACTCGACCGGAACCTCGCCGACGCCGGCCTGATCGACCGCTACCACCTGCTGCTGTTCCCGGTTCTGCTCGGCGCGGGCAAGAAGCTGTTCAGCGACACCGACAAGGACAAGCAGAACCTCAAGCTCGTCGAGAGCGAGTCCTACGGCAACGGGATCCAGAAGCTGGTCTACGACGTCATCCGGTGATCGGACACGTTCCGCCTCCAATCACGCAAGATCCGCCTCCAGTCACGCGAGTCCCGTGTCCGAGCACGCCCGGAGGAGACCGAAGCCGGTCAGAGGGCGGGGCAGGGCCACGCGAGCCGGACGATGGTCCCGGTGGGTGTGCTCGTCACCGAGGCCTCCGGCGCGAAGGCGCGGATGATCGGCAGGCCGCGTCCGCCGTCCGGGCGGCGGCCGTCGCGCCAGCGGCCTTCGTCGGCGACGCTGATCTTGAGCAGGCCGTCGTCGTGGGCGGCCGTCACCGTCATGACGTTGCCTTCGGTGCCGTCCGGGTAGGCGTGCTTGACGACGTTCGTCATCGCTTCGTAGGCGGTGAGTTTGAGATCCTCGGCCAGTTCGCGGGGGAGACCCCGGTCGAGGGCCCATTTCGCCAGGACGTCCCGCAACGCGGCGGCCTGGGCGGGGACGGCGGCGACCTCGAGGACCAGCTCGTCGGTGTGCTTGCGCACCGGCTCGTCGATCGGCATCACGAAGCTTCTCCTCGTCGTCCGCCGCGGTCCACGACCGCCGGATCCATCGACAAGGCTAAGGCACCGCCCGGATCGGGACACGTGAGCCGCGCGAGCGGGCGCCGTCATCCGATATGTTCGGGGCAGTCGGGTACCGATCGTGAGGGGTGGATGACGGTGACGAGCGGAGACGGCGAACACCGGGAGGTTCCGTTCTCGGTGTCCGTCGCGAGGCCCGATGGCGCCGAGGTCGTCATCGCGGTGGCGGGAGAGATCGATCTGACGACCTCCGAGGACCTCAAGGAGACCTTCGAGGAAGCGCTGGAGCCCGTGCCGGGCAAGCTGGTCGTCGATCTCGAAGGCGTGGAATTCTGCGATTCCACCGGTTTGGCGACCCTGGTCGGGATCAACGACCGGTGCAACACCCAGGGGGTCGCGCTGCGTTTCCTTCCGTCGCCCACGATCCGGCGGCTGGCTTCGAAGACGGGGCTGTCCACACTCCTGCCGCTCGCCTGATCGTCACTGGTTCGACACCTCGAGGATCGCGTGGTCGAGGCGCCGGTACACGGGGATCTGGGTCTCGGAGCCGAACAGGTGCAGCAGGCGCAGTACCGGCCGGGCCTCGGCGACGACGCCGGTCGTGCGGCGTTCGGCACGGGCGCGGACCGCGGCCGATTCGATGACCCGCAACCCGGCGACGCCGAGGAAGCCGACCTCGCTCAGATCGAGCACGGTGGCGGCGGGCAAGCGGCCACGCAGGGCCTGTTCCAGCCGTCCCGCCGTGGCGAGGTCGATCTCCCCGGCCGCGGCGATGACCAGCAGGTCGTCGTTCCACCGGATCCGCTGGACCCGCAAGAGGTTCTCGGCCGACGGACGGGGTAGCGGAACGGCGGGGTGGAGCGCGGGGCCGTCGCGGTTGCTCCGCGTGAAAGGAATGCGTTCGGTCATGAGGGTGTCTCCCGGATAGCCGGGGACGAGACGGACAACGGGTAAGCCTGCACAGCTGCTGCGCAAGTGAACTCGCCTCCGCGTCGCCCTGTGAAGGTGCTGGGCCGCGGACATGCGGGTCGTTCGCGCGGGCTGCTGGACTCAACCTCACGTACTGCTCACCGTACGCCGCTCACCTCTCCTGGCAAGGCCGCGTGCGGTGAACGGTGGGTGACCTCGTCACTCACGCAGCGCCTTTTCCCAGGCGAGGCCCCATTTCTCCAGTGGGTGCAACGCGTCGAGAAGCCGTTCCCCCAGTGGTGTCAGGCGGTAACCCTCGCCGCCGGTTTCGACGATGCGGGCTTCGGTGAGCTCGCCCAGCCTGGTGGCGAGCACGCTCGACGACATGCGCTCGCAGCGCCGCCGGAGTTCCCGGAAGCCGACGTCGCCCTCGCGCAGTTCCCAGATCACCCGCAGGGTCCATCGGCGCCCCAGCAGATCGAGCGCGGCCATGAGCGGTCGGCCGGTTTCGGAGCCGCGGACCGGCCGCCCGGGCCGCGGGATCGGATGGTCGGGCATGGCACCCCCTTGTGCTTCGACTTTCGAAGCAGCATAGTGGTTCTGAAATCGAAGCACCGGAGGTGGTCATGGCCCGCATCGCGCCACTCGCCCCGCCCTACGAGGCGGACGTCGAACAAGCCCTGCGCAAAGGGATGCCGCCCGGCGTGACGGAGGAGCCGCTGGCGCTGTTCCGGTTGCTGCAGCGCCATCCGGAGCTGGCGTCGCGGATGCGCGTCCTGGGAGCCGGTCTGCTCGCGCACGGCGAATTACCCGCGCTGGACCGGGAAATCGTCATCGCGCGGGTGACCGCCCGCTGCGGATGCCGCTACGAATGGGGTGTCCACGCCGCGGTTTTCGCGCCGATGGTCGGCTTGACGCCGGAACGGCTCGAAGCCACCGTAACCGGCGACTCCGGGCATCCCGCTTGGTCGGAGCGGCACCGCGCCCTGATCGCCGCCGTCGACGAACTCCACGACACGGCAACGGTTTCCGACGCCGCCTGGGCCGCGCTCGCCGCGCACTATCCGGCCTCGCAGCTCCTGGAGTTCCTCGTGCTGGCGGGCTGGTACCGGACGATCGCGTACGTCGCCGACGGGGTCGGCCTCGACGAGGAGCCGTGGGCCGCCCCCTATCCCGGTGGCTAGGGGTGGTGTGAGTCGATTTCCCTTGTGTCGTCCCGTTCTCGTTTCGGTGCCTTCCAGGCGGCGAGAACGCAGAGCAGCGCCGCCACGAAGCCGACCGCGGTGAGTGTCCCGGCCCAGACGGCGCCGGTGCTGGCGAGAAGGTAGAGCTGGACCACGGCGGTGCACGTGTAGACGACCGCCAGTCCCAGCCACAGCCGTTGCGTCATCATCTCCCGTCTCCGTTCGCCCGGTACGGGAGGTCAATCGCGTCGAGGCGGGATCGGGTTACAGGCTGTTCGAAACCGGTGGTTTCACACCGGTCCCGTCATGAACCGGCCACCCGGAAGAAGTCCACCAGCCCGTCCCACGACTGGGAATCCCGCCGCCGCTCCCACCACGTCCGGAACGGCGTCGACGCCATCGCGTGCCGCGTGTACGACGTCATCACCGCGCGGTAGACGTTCTCCGCTTGGTCCCACGTCAGCCGTTCCTTGCGCCACGCCAGCACGAGCCGCATCCGCATCGGGTCACCCTTCAACGGCCGGACGACCATGCCGGGCAGTTCCGGCGCGGTGGGTTCCACGAGCTGTACCGCCTGCCCGGCGGCGATCAGATGGCGTCCGCCGCCGTTCGGGCATTCGAAGCGGATCCGCGGCGTGAACCCCGCGCGATGCGTCGCCGCGCGCAACGACGTCAGCGAGCCGTCCTCGGGGCCGGGCGGCCCGATCCACGCCTCGTCCGCGAGGTCGGCCAGGTCGACCTCGAGCCCGCCGGCGAGCCGGTGCCGTGCCGGAATGCCGACGAAGATGGGCAGCCACGAGAACAGCACCCGGTGCCCGAGATGCTTCGCCAGCGGCACTTCCTGGTCGTCTGACATGGCGATGACGGCGATGTCCAGTGTCGCGCGGGCGAGTGCCTGCGCCAGCACCGCGCTGGAGGGTTCCACGTGGACGGTGACGTCCAGCCCCGGCAGCGCGTCGTCCAGCCGCTCGACGAAGGTGGGCAGACAGTCCATTTGGGACGATCCGAGCCGCACCGGGCCGTCGCCGAGCGCGCCGAGGAGGTCGCTCTCGAACCGGTCGAACTCCACGAGCAGGGTCAGCGCGCGGCGCAACGTCTGCTCGCCGACCGGGGTCGGCGTCACGCCGGTGTGGCTGCGGACGAACAACGGCGCGCCGATCTGCCGTTCGAGCCGCTGGAGCAGCGAGGTCAGCGAGGGCTGGGACATGCCCAGCGCGGCGGCCGCCTGCGAGAGGCTGCCCGCTTCGGCGATGGCGCAGATCGCCCGCAGGTGCCGGATCTCCAGGGCCATAGGCGGAGTCTATCGCCGCCGGTCATTACGGCCGGGTCCGTCGCGGTGCGAAGGTGCGGCCAGGACCATGACTACCTGAAAGGGGTGCCGATGACCGGCGACCGAACCCGGCCGGATCTGCGCGCGCTGCTGGCCGCCAAAGGGTTCCGGAACTGGATCAGCGACGGCTGGGAGCCCGCGGACGACGTGGTGGAGGTGCCGCCGGGGACCGCCGAGGCGGCCGCCGCCCATCGCGGCAGGCTGTCGGCGGAACTGCCCGGTCAGCGCATCGCGCTCGCGGCGGGCCGGGCGGTGGTTCGGTCCAACGACACGTTCCACGGCTTCCGCGCCGACAGCGATTTCGTGTGGCTCACCGGTTGCCAGCGCGAGGGCGCGATCCTGGTGATGACCCCGGCGGGGGACAGCCACCACGCCACCTTGTACGTCCCGCGGCCCGCCGAGGCGCACGAGCCGGACTTCGTCGGCGACGCCGACACCAGCCCGCTGTGGGTCGGCTCCGCCGCCGGACCGGCCGCGTACGGGGACGCGCTCGGCATCGAATGCCGCCCGCTGGAGGATCTCCCGCACGGTTTGCGTGGGCGGAACCCGAGTTTCCTGGTCGGTGCCGGGGTCGATCCCGCGCTCGACGCGTACCGCTTCGGCCACAGCGAGCGGCTCCGGACGGTCCTCGCCGAGTTGCGCCGGATCAAGGACGACTGGGAGATCGGCCAGCTGCGCGACGCCGTCGACGCGACCGCCCTCGGCTTCGCGGACGTGCTGGCCGCGCTGCCGGAGGCGGTCCGCGGTGGTGGGGAACGCTGGCTGCAGGGCACCTTCGACCGCCGTGCGCGCACCGAGGGCACCGGCCCCGGCTACACCTCCATCGTGGCGGCCGGGCCGCACGCCCCGATCCTGCACTGGACCCGCTGCGACGGGCGGGTGACCGAGGACAGCCTGCTGCTGCTCGACGCCGGCGTCGAAGTGGATTCCCTGTACACGGCCGACATCACCCGAACCTTCCCGGTCGGCGGGGAGTTCACGAAGGCCCAGCGCGACGTCTACGACCTGGTGCACAAGGCGCACGTCGCGGCGCTGGGCGAGGTCCGCCCCGGTCAGGACTACGGCGCGTTCCAGGCGACGGCGCTGCGCGTGCTCGCGGAGGGGTTGCACGATTGGGGCCTCCTCCCGGTGTCGGTGGACGAAGCGCTGTCGCCGGACGGGCAGCAGCACCGGCGGTACATCGTCTGCGGTACCGGCCATTTCCTCGGGCTGGACGTCCACGACTGCGCCGCCGCCCATCCCTCGACGTACCGCGAGGGCACGCTCGCCGAGGGGATGGCGCTGGCGGTCGAGCCGGGTCTGTACTTCCACGCCGGTGACCGCACCGTGCCGCCCGAGCTGCGCGGTCTCGGCGTCCGTATCGAGGACGACGTCGTGGTCACCGGATCGGGATACGACCTGCTGTCCGGCGGTTTCCCTTCGACCGCCGACGAGATCACCGCCTGGGTCCAGGCAGCCAGGAGGTGAGACCCGGAGGGCCGGATCGCGGTCCGGCCCTCCGGCGTCCGCGTCAGTACGAGATGGTGTGGCCGGCGAGGATCCGCTCGGCGGCACCGGTCGTGGACAGGCCCGCGGCCGGCCGGTCCTCGGTGAAGTACTCGCGGAAGTCCTGGCTGAAGTCGCGGGTCATCAGCGCGATCGTGCGGTTCCAGTTCCCGCCGTCCGGTCCGTCCGCCGCCCACAGGTCGAGCAGCGACGAGCCGACCCGCCCCTGCACGGTGTCGCCGTCGTCCCAGCCGGGGGTCGAAGCGTCGTTCTCGAAGCTGTACGAGCTCCCGTTGTCGTAGACGTAGCGGTAGTCGCCGAGGGCGTAGGCGGCGACGGCGTCGGCGAAGCCTTCGGTCCACGCGCACGATTCCGAGCTGTGCTTCTCGATGTAGTGCGGGTTGCAGCCGGTGACGACGGGGAAGTCGCGGCCGTAGAGCTGCCACTGCAGCCAGTGCCCGGCCTCGTGGAGGATGAGGTGCTTCGAATCGGGCATGGTGTTGCCGAGGAAGACGTAGTTCGTGTTCGGGTAGTCCCAGTAGCCGCCGTCGGCGACCTTCGGATCCCAGACGAAGGTGATCTGGTCGCAGCGTCCGTCGGACTGCCTGGCCGTCCAGCACGAGGACGACGGGTTGGCGCGCTTCCAGTACAAGACGTTGAGCGTGTCCACGACCTTCCACGCGCGCTGGAGCGTCGAGGGCACCTTCACCGTGCCGAGGTCCTGGGTGCCGGAGACGTTCGTGCGGCGCGCCGAGTCGAACGTGTAGTCGGTGGTGTTGTTCGCGGCCTTGACGACCCGCCACATCGCCGTGCTGCTCGACCGGAAGCGCACGTACGCCTCGGCCAGGGACGCCGTGTGGCAGGCGGTGAAGCGGCCGTCGGAGGCGCCGGTGATCCCGGCGGCGAGCCGGGTCGCCGTGCCGGAACCGGTGCGGCCCCACAGCTCCCAGTTCGCGTTCCGGGCGACCTGGGTGCGCAGCGGCTTGCTGGTCCCGGCCTCCGCGTCGAGATGGTCGAAGACGAGCGTGCCGGTGAGACAGGCGTTCGCGGCGGCGGTCGCCGGCGGCGCGACGACGGCCGCGGTCAGCCCGAGGGTGGTGATGAGCACCGCGCCGAACGCCCGAAGTCGTCGGCCTGCGGATCTGCGGATCAGCTGCACGGGAATCTCCTCGCTGGCAGGAACGACGGTGCGCCCGTGACCCTGTGTCGACGGTGACACACCGGTTGGTGAAGGAGTTTCATCGCGGCCCGCGCCGCCCACCATCGCGCCGCCCCATCGGCCGCGGCTATGCCCTCCCCGTCGTGGGGCGTGTCATGATGTCCGCGAACTCGATCGGCAAAGCGAACGAGGTCGTACGGTTTGACGAACGACAGGGGAGAAGCGGTGGAGGACGAGACGCCCTCGATCCGGGACATGCTGGCGGTCAACCTGCGCGCGGCCAGGGCGGCGAGGGGGATTTCGCTGTCGGAGCTCTCGCGGCGGTCGGGAATCGGCAAGGCGACGCTGTCCCAGCTGGAGTCCGGCGGCGGCAATCCGACCATCGAGACCGTGTTCAGCCTGTCCAGGGTGCTGGAGGTGGCGATCTCCGACCTGCTCGACCATCGGGCGGGCGGCGCGCTCACCGTGGTGCGCGGCGCCGACGTCGAGGTGCTCAGCGGCGAGGGAGTGGATCTCCGGCCGTTGCGGCGGATCGAGACCGGTGAGGGCGTCTTCGAGGTGTACGACCAGGTGGTGCGCGGGGACGCGCCGCAGCGTTCACAGGGGCACGTCGGGGTCGAGCACACCATCGTGCAGACCGGATCGCTGCTGGTCGAGGTCGCCGGCCGCAGCGTCGAGGTCGGCCCGGGCGATTACGTCGCCTTCGACGCCCGCGAGCCGCATTGCTACACCGCTTCGGCGGGGCCGGTGCACTCGGTCCTGCTGTTGCAGTACCGCGCCGACGAACGGCTCGACGGCAGGCCGCATCCGGTGCTGAAGGGCTGACCGCGCCCGAGGTATTGACACCCGTCCTGGGTGGAACCTACTCTCCGATCGTTCGCTTTACCGAACGCTGGAGGGTCGATGAACCGAACGCGTGTGGTCGTCCTCGGCGCGGGGATCGTCGGCGCCGCGTGTGCCCGTGAGCTGACCCTGGCCGGGTTCGACGTCGTGGTCGTGGATCGCGGCCGTCCCGCCGGAGGGACCACGTCGCACGGCGAGGGCAACATTTTGGTCTCCGACAAGGGACCTGGGGCGGAACTCGACCTCGCGAAGCTTTCGACCGCGTTGTGGCCCCAGGTGGTCGCCGAGATCGCCGACGAGGACGCGCGTGCCGCTTCGTCGATCGAGTACGACCCCAAGGGCGGCATCGTCGTCGCCACCACGGACGACGGGGCCGTCGCGCTCGCCGCGTTCGCCGCCTCGCAAACCGGGGTCCGCGCGGAACCGTTGTCCCACAAGGAACTTGCCGACGCGGAGCCCGCGCTGACCCGTGACGTGACCGCCGCGTTCCACTACCCGGAGGACGCGCAGGTCCAGCCCGCGGGCGCGGCGCTGGCCCTCCTGGGCTCGGCTCTCCGCCATGGCGCTCAGTTGCGCTTCGACACCGAGGTCGTCGGAGCGACCGTCCACAACGGACGGATCACCGGTGTCCGGGTGCCCGGCGAGGTGATCGAGGCCGACGTCGTCGTGAACGCCGCGGGCCCGTGGGCCGGTCAGGTGTCGGCGCGCCTCGGCGCCCCGATCGCCGTCCGCCCCCGCCGCGGCGAGGTACTGGTGACCACGCCGATGCCGGGTGTGGTGCGGCACAAGGTCTACGACGCCGATTACGTCGGCGCGGTCGGCGCCGATTCGGGCGAGCTGCAGACGTCCGCCGTCGTCGAGTCGACGTGGGGCGGCACCGTGCTGATCGGTTCCTCACGCCGCCGGGTGGAGTTCGACGACACGATCCGCCCGGAGGTGCTGAGCGCCATCGCGGTGAAGGCGCTGCGGCTGTTCCCGTCGCTCGCCGACGTCGCGATCATGCGCGCGTACGGCGGATTCCGGCCGTACGTCGACGATCATCTCCCCGTCCTCGGCGAAGATCCGCGGCTCGAGAACCTCTGGCACGCCACCGGGCACGAGGGCGCCGGGATCGGGCTGAGCGTCGGCACCGCGCGGTTGCTACGCGAACTGCTCACCGGGACCGAACCCGCGATGCCGGTCGGCGAGTTCACCGTGGACCGTTCCGCGGTACTGGCGGAGGCGGCGGCATGAGCGGATGGCTGCTGCCGCGCGATCGCGATCCGGTGGGCCGCACCGACCGCCCGATCCGGATCACCGTCGACGGCGAACCCGTGACCGGGATCGAGGGCCAGAGCGTGGCGGGGATGCTGCTCGCCGCGGGACGGACCTCCTGGCGGACCACGCGTTCCGGGGCTCCGCGCGGGGTGTTCTGCGGGATCGGCGCGTGTTTCGACTGCCTGCTCACGGTGAACGACGTGCCCGACGTCCGCGCGTGCCGCCGTCCGGCCGCCGATGGCGACGAAGTCCGCACCCAGTCACGGGAGGAGACGGCGTGAACGTGGTGATCGTCGGCGCCGGGCCCGCCGGGCTCGCGGCGGCCGAGCACGCGCTGCGGGCCGGTGCCCGGGTCACGGTGCTGGATCAGGCGGAGACCCCCGGCGGCCAGTACCACCGGATGCTTCCCGAGGTCTATGCGGCGAGGCGTCCGGACCGGATCCAGCACGGCCGGGCGGAATTCGACCGGCGCCGCCGGGTCCTCGCGCATCCGCGATGCCGGTGGTGGCCCGGCTCCACCGTCTGGGCGTTCGACCGGGCGGAGAAACGGGTGCACGTCCTGCGGGGACCGTCCGACGGCTCCGGACGGCGGCGGCTGACCCTCGTTCCGGACGCGCTGATCCTGGCGACCGGAGCGCACGACCGCACCCTGCCGTTCCCCGGCTGGGAACTGCCCGGCGTGTACACCGCGGGCGCGGCCCAGGCGCTGGCGAAGGGGGAGCGGGTCGCGATCGGCGGACGGGTCCTCGTCGCCGGTGCCGGGCCGTTCCTGTTGCCGGTCGCGGAATCCTTGCTGGGGGTCGGGGCCGAGGTGGTCGCGGTACTGGAGGCGAACCCGGCCTCGACCGTCCGAAAAGGATGGTCGTCCCGGCCGTGGCGCCTAGCCGCGCACGCCGGGAAGGCGGGTGAACTGGTGCGTTACGCCGCGACACTGGCCAGGCACCGGGTCCCGTACCTGATGGGCCGGGCGGTGATCGAGGCCCGCGGCGCGGACCGCGTCCGCGAGGTCGTGACCGCGAAACTACGCGCGGACTGGTCCGTCGTCCCCGGTACCGAACGCACGTACGAGGTCGATGCTGTCTGCGTGGGTCACGGTTTCAGCCCGCAGCCGGAACTGGCCGTCGCCGCGGGCTGCGTCCTGGACGACGGGTTCGTCCGGGTGGACACCGTGCAACAGACCACAGTGGACGGTGTCTTCGCCGCGGGCGAGATCACCGGCATCGGCGGGGCGATCACCGCCGCGGCCGAGGGCGCGGTCGCCGGCCGCGCCGCCGCGGGAGGAACGCCGGACGCGGCGCTGCTCCGTGCTCGTGACCGGGCCCGTACCTTCGCCGAACGTCTCGCCGTGGCCCACCCGATCGGCCCGGCCTGGCGAAGCTGGCTGCGCGAAGACACGATCGTCTGCCGCTGCGAGGAAACCACGTACGGCGAACTGACGCGTGCGACCGAGGACGAGTCCTGTCCCGGACCGCACGCACTGAAACTCGGCACCCGGGCCGGTCTCGGCCCGTGCCAGGGCCGGATCTGCGGCCCGACCGTAGCCGAACTCTGCGGTGGCGCCGAACGGCACCATCGCCCGATCGTCCAGCCGATCCGGCTGGGCGAACTCGCCGCCCGAATCGAAGGAGAACCTGAATGAGCACCCCCGACCTCGGTGGCGTCGTCGTCGCGACCGCCCTCCCGTACCGGGACGACGCGTCGGCGCACGCCGGGCTGGCCGTGGACTACGACGCCTACGCCGCGCACTGCCGGTGGCTGGTCGACAACGGCTGCCGGGGCGTCGGCCCGAACGGCTCCCTCGGCGAGTACTCGTCGCTGACCGACGAGGAACGCCGCCGCGTCGCCCGCACCGCGATCGAAACCGTGGGGAACGACGGGATCGTCGTCGTCGGCGTGCACGGCCCCGGATCGCACCAGGCCAAGTACTGGGCCGAAGTCGCGGCCGAGGACGGCGCCGACGGCCTGCTGTGCCTGCCGCCCACGATGTACCGAGCGAATCGCGGCGAAGTGCTCGCGCATTTCGAGGCGGTGGCGTCGGTCGGCCTGCCGGTGATGGTCTACAACAACCCCATCGACACGAAGGTCGACCTCACGCCCGCGCTGCTCGCGGAGATCGCGCAGATCGACAACGTGGTCGCGGTCAAGGAGTTCTCCGGCGACGTCCGCCGGGTGCTGGAGATCCGCGAGCAGGCACCGGGCCTCGACGTGATCAGCGGGGCCGACGACGTCGTGCTGGAGAGCCTGCTGATGGGCGCGACGGGCTGGTTCGCCGGGTTCCCCAACGTGTTCCCCGCCGAGTCGGTGCGCCTGTTCGACCTGGCGCGGTCCGGCAAGCTCGACGAGGCCAGGGCGCTCTACGAGCCGCTGGTGGCCGCGTTCCGCTGGGACTCGCGTACCGAGTTCGTCCAGGCGATCAAACTCGGGATGGACCTGGTCGGCCGGTACGGCGGGCCGTGCCGTCCCCCGCGGGGCCCGCTGACCGAGGAGCACCGCGAGCAGGTCACCGCCGACATGCGCCGCGCGCTCGCCTCGCTGGGGGTGGCGTAGGTGCGGTCGATCCGGTCGATCACCGCCGTCGACTCGCATACCGAGGGCATGCCGACCCGGGTGGTGACCGGCGGGGTCGGCGTCATCCCCGGCGACACGATGGCCGAACGCCGCCGGTACTTCATGGAACACCTGGACCATCTGCGGCAGTTCCTGATGAACGAGCCGCGCGGTCATTCGGCGATGAGCGGCGCGATCCTGCAGCCGCCGACCAGGCCGGACGCCGACTGGGGTGTGGTGTACATCGAGGTGTCCGGCTGCCTGCCGATGTGCGGGCACGGCACCATCGGCGTCGCGACCGTGCTGGTGGAGACCGGCATGGTCGAGGTGACCGAACCGAAGACCGTGGTCCGGCTGGACACCCCGGCCGGGCTCGTGCACGCCGAGGTCGAGGTCCGGGACGGCCGTGCGGTCCGCGTCAAACTGCGCAACGTCGCGTCGTTCCTCGCCGAGCGGGACGCCGTCGTCGCCGTGCCGGGACTGGGTGAGGTGCGTTACGACCTGGCCTACGGCGGCAACTTCTACGCCATCCTCGAACTGTCCCAAGTGGACATTCTGTTCGACCGGGCGGAGAAGGACCGGATCCTCGCCGCGGGGCTGGACATCATGGCGGCCATCAACGACCAGCGGCCGCCGGAACATCCGGCCGATCCGCTGATCGGCGGCTGCAAACACGTCCAGTTCCTCGCCCCGGGCTCCGACGCCAAGGCGTCGCGGAACGCGATGGCGATCCACCCCGGCTGGTTCGACCGATCACCTTGCGGCACCGGTACCTCGGCCAGGATGGCGCAGCTCCACGCCCGAGGCGAACTCCCGTTGCACACGCCGTTCGAGAACAGTTCGTTCATCGGCACCACGTTCACCGGTGAGCTGGTCGCCGAGACCGCGGTCGGCGGCGTCCCCGCGGTGGTACCGGAGTTCTCCGGCCGGGCCTGGATCACCGGCAACGCCACCTATCTGCTGGACCCGGACGACCCGTTCCCCGCGGGGTTCGTCCTCTAACCCCTGTCTCTCGAGGCGCGCTTTCGGATTTCCGCAGCCGGGCCGCCCCCACTCCAGTTCGGGAGACACGCTCTAATCCCCATACCCACCGCCGACCCGGGCCGCCTCACGCGGTCCGGAAGGGATTTGTCATGCCCGAATCAACGACGATCCGGCCTCGGCCCAAGCTTTTCTCGCGCTCCGGGCTCTTCCGGCGCAAGTCCTTCGAAGGCCCCGACGAGGCCGGTCCCGGCGGTCTGCCCCGCACGATGGGCCTCTGGCAGCTGGTCTCGCTCAGCCTCGGCGGCCTGGTCGGCGCCGGAGTCTTCTCGCTGGCGGGCGTGGTCGCGAACCAGCAGGCCGGACCCGGCGTGATGATCTCGTTCCTGATCGCGATCATCGCCAGCTCGGCGGCCGCCCTGTGTTACGCGGAGTTCGCCGGGCTCATCCCGCGTGCCGGATCCGCGTATACCTACTCGTACGCGGCGCTGGGGGAGATCGCGGGCTGGCTGATCGGCTGGGATCTGCTGCTGGAGTACACCGCGATCGTCGCGGTGGTGGCGATCGCGGTGTCCGGCTACCTGTCCTACGTCGTCGAGCAGGTCGGCCTTGACCTGCCGTCGTGGATGCTCGGGGCACCGGGAACCGGGCCGGGGCACCGCGTCGACCTGTTCGCCGCGCTGCTGTGCCTGCTGCTGGCGTTCGTCCTTTCCCGTGGCAGCAAGCAATCCGCGCGGTTCGAGACGGCGCTGGTGGTGATCAAGCTGGCGATCGTGGCGCTGGTGGTGGTCGCTGGCGCGTTCCACATCTCGGCGGGGAACTTCAGCCCTTTCCTGCCCTACGGCATCGGCGGCGCGGTCGCGGGCGCGGCGACGACGTTCTTCGCGGTGTACGGCTACGACGCGATGACGGCCGCCGCGGAGGAGAGCGTCGAGGCGAAACGGTTGCTGCCCAAGGCGATCATCGTGTCGCTCGCCATCGCGGCGGTGATCTACCTGCTGGTGTCGATCGTGCTGGTCGGCATGCAGCGCTACGACCAGATCGACGTGCACAGCCCGTTTTCGAGCGCGCTGGCCGCGGTCGGACTGGCCGGGCTGGGCACGGTCGTCGCGGTCGGCGGCATCCTCGGGATCACCACGTCGGCGTTCGCGAACATGCTGGCGGTGTCGCGGATCTGGTTCGCGATGAGCCGGGACGGCCTGCTGCCGCGGTACTTCGCCCGCACCCACCCCCGGCGCAGGGTGCCGACGCGGGTGATCTGGCCGGTCGGGATCGGCTCGGCGGTCATCGCGGGCTTCCTGCCGATCAAGGAGGCCGCGGATCTGACGAACATCGGGATCCTGGCCGCGTTCATCGTCGTGTCGATCGCGGTGGTGGTGCTGCGGCGCACCCGGCCGGATCTGCCGCGGTCGTTCCGCACGCCGTGGGTCCCGTTCGTGCCGCTGATCGGGGTGGCGTTCGCGGTGTGGCTGATCGCGAACCTGGACGCGCTGACCTGGCTGCGGTTCGCGGCCTGGATGGTGCTCGGGCTGGTGGTGTACGCGCTGTTCGGATTCCGGAACTCGGCGGAGAACCCGGAAAGGAAGGAACCATGAAGGAAATCGAGCGGGCGGCGGAGATCGCCGCCGCATGGGCCGCGGTGCCCCCGAGGACGCGGGCGGAGGTGATCACCGGTGTCGCCGACGCGCTGGACGCGGCGGGGCCGTCCCTGATCGAGATCGCCGACGCGGAAACCAGGCTGGGAACCGCACGGCTGACCGGCGAACTGGCCAGGACGACGTTCCAGCTGCGGCTGCTCGCGGCCGGGAGCGGCGCGTACTACGACGTCCGGATCGACCGCGCCGACCCGTCGTGGCCACCCGGCCCGCGTCCGGAACTGCGTCGTTACCGGACCGCGGTGGGGCCGGTGCTGGTGTTCGCCGCGAGCAACTTCCCGTTCGCGTTCAGCGTGGCGGGCGGGGACACGGCGTCGGCGTGGGTGGCCGGGTGCCCGGTGGTGGTCAAGGCACATCCCGGACATCCGGAGCTGTCCCGCCGGACGGCGGCGATCATCGAAGAGGCTCTCGGCCCATGGGGTGACATCTTCGGTCTCGTCGAAGGAGAATCCGCCGGCGTGGAGGCGCTGCGTCACCCGGCGATCGCGGCCGCCGCCTTCACCGGATCGGTGGCGGGCGGCCTCGCCCTGGCGCGGATCGCGGCCGAACGGCCGGTCCCGATCCCGTTCCATGGCGAGCTCGGCAGCGTCAACCCGGTGATCGTCCTGCCGGGTGCCGCGCGCTCTGAAGACCTGGCAGCGGGCTACGCAGGCTCGCTGACACTGGGCAACGGGCAGTTCTGCACGAATCCGGGTCTGGTGTTCGTGCCGTCGGAGAGCCCGTTCGTGGATCGCGTCGCCGAACGGTTGCGCGGCATCCCGGCCGCGCCGTTCCTGAACGACCGGATCGCGTCCGGCTTCGACGCGGGGGTGGAGCGGCTGACCGCGATCCCGGGGATGCGCGAGGTCGTCGCCGGTCCTGGAGCTCGGCTGCTCGAAATCGACCTGGCCGACTTTGTACCTGAAGCGGCCGAAGAGTGCTTCGGTCCGCTGGGCGTCGTCGTGCGGTACTCGCGGCTTTCCGACGTCCTGCCGGTGCTGTCGGCGTTGCCCGGTCAGCTGACGACGACGGTGCACGCGCTGCCCGAGGAGTCCTCCGAAGTCGAGGCGCTGCGGCCGGTGCTGGCCGACCGCAGCGGGCGGATCCTGTGGGGCGGCTGGCCGACCGGGGTCGCGGTGACCGCCGCGATGCAGCACGGCGGGCCGTTCCCGGCGACGACGTCACCGGCGTCGACCTCGGTCGGGACGGCGGCGGTGGACCGCTTCCTGCGTCCGGTGTCCTATCAGGACTGGCCTTCGCACCTGCTGCCGGAACCGCTGCGGGACGAGAACCCTTGGGATGTTCCGCAACACTTCTCGTGAGCTTGCAGTACATGAAGGCCCCCTTCATTGCGCTAGACGCAATGAAGGGGGCCTTCACGTACTTCGGGGTGACCGCGCGAGTCAGGCCGACACGACCGTCCCGCCCTGCACGACGTACCGGAACTTCTCCGGCTCGGCCAGCACGCCGACATCCTCCAGCGGATCCCGGTCGACGACCACCAGATCCGCGTGCGCGCCCGGCGCCAGAGTGCCGATCTCGCCGGTCAGGTTCAGCAGATCCGCCGCCGTCGACGTCGCGGAGCGGATCACCTCCAGCGCGGACTGGACCTCGCCGCGCAACCGGAACTCGTGGTTCTGGTGCCGGTGCATCCCACCGAGGAGGTCGCTGCCGTACACCAGTTTCACCCCGCCGCGCGCGGCCCGCTCCAAAGCGGCCATGCCCGCGCCGAGCACCTCGTCGACCTTGCGCCAGCTGGATTCCGGCAGCCCGTGCTCGCGCCCTTCCTCTTTCAGCGCCCAGTACGTCACCAGGGTCGGCACGAGGTACGCGTCGTGCCGGAGGAACAGCTCGACACTGAGATCGTCGATCAGGTTGCCGTGCTCGATCGAACGGACGCCCAGTTCCAGCGCGCGGTTCACCGCGCGGGCGGTGTACGCGTGCGCGGCGACGTAGCGGTTGGCCGCCTCCGCCTCCTCGACGATGGCGCGCAGTTCCTCGCCGGAATACTGCGTCGAGTCGATCCGGTCGGTGGGGGAGGCGACGCCGCCGGAGGCCATCACCTTGATGTGGTGCGCTCCCTTGCGCAGTTCGTCGCGGGCCGCCGCACGGACCGCGTCGACCCCGTCGGCGACCCGGCCGAGACCGGCGCAGCACGGGTGGTCTTCGCTGGTGTTGGCGCCGCGGGTCCGGCTGTCGCCGTGCCCGCCGGTCTGGCTCAGCGCGCGGCCGCAGAACAGCAGCCGCGGGCCGCGGAACAGCCCTTCGGCCTGCGCGTCCGCGAGACCGTAGTCGGCGCCGGAAGCGTCACGGACCGTCGTGAAGCCCCGGTCCAGCATCCGGCTCATGGTGCGGGCGCTGTGCGCGGTCACGTAGGAGGGCGACGACGCGGGCAGCGACCCGA
Source organism: Amycolatopsis japonica (assembly GCF_000732925.1). Classification (NCBI taxonomy): domain Bacteria; kingdom Bacillati; phylum Actinomycetota; class Actinomycetes; order Pseudonocardiales; family Pseudonocardiaceae; genus Amycolatopsis; species Amycolatopsis japonica. The sequence continues at coordinate 4,468,538 of NZ_CP008953.1, read as the reverse complement.
GATCCGCGGTCGACGCGGTGACGTGCACATGGGCGTCGACGAGACCGGGCAGCACGAACGCCCCGCGCAGCTCTTCGGTCCGCGCGTCGTCCGCGGTGAGACCGGTGCCGATCTCGACGATCCGGCCGTCGGCGCACCGGAGGTCGCCCTCGGTGTACTCGCCGGTGACCGGGTCGAGCAGGCGGGCGTCGCGCAGCAGCAGCGATCCGTTCATCGGGTCTCCTCCAGGAGTTCGCGCAGGGCCGGGACCGCCAACGGTGCCAGAGATCGCGCCACCGCGACGGAATCGTCGTCGTAGTGGCCTTCCGCGTCGAGGAGGTTGAGGACGCCGAGGGTGCGGCCGTCGTCCACCACCGGCACGTTGATCACCGCGCCGCAGCCGAGGCTGTCGATGAGTTCGTGGTCGGCGAAGATCTCCCGCACCGCGGCACTGTCCGGCCCGAAGTAAGGCTCCTGTCCGGTGATGCACCGCTCCAGCCAGCCGGCGGCCACCTCGACGGTCTTTTCACCGCCGACCGGGTATTCGACGGGGTGGCTGCTGTGCACTCGCCGCAGCGCCCGCCGTTCGGGCACCCAGGCCAGCACGGTGAACAGCCGTACGCCGATCGTGGCTCGGGTCTTGTCCTCCACAGTGGACAGTGACACGGTCACTTCGTCATCTCCTTGGCGGTTTTCACGGGCGCGCCGTGTTCGGTCAGTTCTTCCAGGGAACGGCCGGCGGTGGACAGGCCGAACACGACCACGCACACCACCCCGGCCGCCAGGACGGCGGTGGTGAGGCCGAAGACTCCCGCGAAGCCGAGGCTCGCGGCGGAGAGGCCGATGATCGTCGGGGCCAGGATGCTGCCGACCCGGCCGAACGCGCTGGACAGCCCGGTGCCGCTGGCGCGGATCCAGGTCGGGAACACCTCGGGGGTGTAGGAGTACACGCCGGCGTACGTGCCGTTGAGGAAGAACGACAGCACCGCCCCGGCGAGGGTGATCGACCACGGCGCGTCCATCTGGCTCAGCCAGAACGCGCTGACCGCCGAGCCCGCGAGGTACAACGCGATGGTGTGCTTGCGGTCGAGCCGTTCCGACAGCCACGCGGCGGAGAAGTACCCGGGGATCTGCGCCAGGTAGATGATGATCGAGAACTCGAAGCTCTTGGTCACCGTGATGCCGCGCTCGACGAGCAGCGTCGGGATCCAGGAGAAGAAACCGTAGTACGAGAACGTGATCACGAACCACACGGTCCAGATCACCGCGGTGCGGCGGGCCATCGCCGGGCTCCACAGGAACTTCAACGCGCTGAGGAGATTGACCTTGGGTGTCTCCGTCGCGGGCTGCGCGTCGGCCTCGGCGACCGCCGGAAGTGCTTGCCCTGTCGCCTTTTCGACGTCCCGTTCGAGTTTCGAGACGATCTTCTCGGCCTCGGCATGACGTCCGTTCGCGACCAGGAACCTCGGTGATTCCGGCAGCGAGCGGCGCCACCACAGCAGCATGACGATCGGCAGCGCGGTGATCAGCTGCGCGACCCGCCAGCCCTCCGGCACGGTCGGGACGACGAACCGCCCGATCAGCGCGGCCATGACGAATCCGAACGAGAAGAACCCGGCCAGCGCGCCGACGAACCAGCCGCGTCGTTTGGCGGGGACGAATTCCGACAGGAACGGCGCGATGATCGCGCTTTCGGCGCCCGCGCCCGCTCCGGCCAGCACCCGCGCGCCCAGGAAGACCTCGTAGTTGGGGGAGAAGGCGGCGACCACCGAGAACACCGCGTAGAAGGCCAGCGCGTACATCATGACCTTCTTGCGGCCGATGCGGTCGCCCAGCAGGCCGGCGGCGATCGCGCCGAAGAGGAAGCCGAACGGCGTCGCCGAACCGATCAGCCCGAGCTGGCCGTTGTCCAGGCCCCAGGCGGCTTTCGCGCTCGGGAGGAGGAAGGCGACGACGGCGGAGTCCATGCCGTCGAAGGTGTAACCGAGTCCGCCGATGAGCAGGAGTTTGTAGTGGGGACGGCTCAGCGGGAGCCGGTCCAGTCGTGCCAGAAGCGTCATGGGGAACGCCTTCCGTGGTTCGGGCGACTAGGAGAGACGAGAGTGCGGACAACGTATACTGCGTTTCGGCAAAACTGCAATGGTTGTTGCAAGTGGTTCGACGGGCACGATGCGTTACCGTGGCGCGGTCGAGGGAGGGCGTGCGTGACAGAGACGGGAACCGACGACGGTTTCGAGGCGTGGCTTCGGGATCGGACACCGGAACGAGGCCTGCGGCCGAAGTCGGCCGCGGTGCTCGAAGTGCTGGTCTCGCAACCGCGCCGGGCGTCGTTCGGCTCGACCGCCGAGCTCGCCCAGCTCGCCGGGGTCAACGTCGCCACCGTCACCCGGACGGCGCAGGCGCTCGGGTTCGCCGGCTGGCCGGCGCTGCAACAGGAGTTGCGGGCGCGGTACATGTCGTCGCTGAGCGCGCCGCAGGTGGCCGAGGAACACCGGGACGTCGACTCGCCGGGTTCGGCTTCGTTGCGCCGGGACCTCGACAGTCTCGCCCTGCTCAACCGGCGGTTCGCCGAGGACGAGATCCGCCAGGTCGCCGAAGCCGTCGCGGGGGCGCGCCGCACGGTCGTCATCGCCGACGGCAGTTACGCCGCGGTCGGGATCGCGTTCGCGCACAACGCCCGGCTCGCCGGGTACGACGTCCACGCGATCACCGCGGGCGACGCCGAACTCGCCAACGCCACGGCGAAGCTCTCGTCCGAAGACGTGCTCATCGCGATCAGTTTCTGGCGCCTGTACGAAAGCACCGTGCTCGCCGCGAACGAAGCGAAGGCCAGGGGAGCGCGTGCGTTCGCCATCACCGACGCGGCGAGTCCGGCGCTGGCGGGCGCCGTCGAGCAGGTGCTGATGGTGCCCGCCGAGGGCGTGACCTTCTTCCCGTCGCTGACCGCGGGGATGAGCCTGGTGCAGGCGATCGTCGCGCAGCTCGCCGCCGTCGACCCGGTCCGCACCGGGGAATCGATCGAGGCGGCCGAGGCCATGTGGTCGCGGTTCGACCTGCTGCACCGCCGCCCGGGATCGGCCGATCGGACAGTGCCGAAAAGGCCGACCGGTGGAGGCGTCTCCGCCGGATGACCGATCCGCCGCCCCCTGCCGGGAGGCGATCCTGGTTCCAGGCCGCCGGAACGGGCGGCACGGGAACGAGGAGGCCGAAATGACGATCATCGCGACTTTGGGTGCCTACGCCGGGTTCGCGCTTCTGGCGCTGATGGCGGCGACGCCGCTGCTGGTCGAACTCGACCAGCGCTTCCCGGTCACCCGCCGGGCGAAGGCGGCCGAACGGGAACGCCGCGTGCCCGCCGGGCTCGCGTCAGCGTGACGCAGAGCACAGAGTCGCTCCCGGACTACCTCACGTGAGTGATTCGCGCTCCGCCAATTCGTAACTTTGTGTCGCGCTATGGAACGCTCTGTGACGTGACCGTGGATTTCTGCACCAACGCCCAGCCCTCCGACACCTTCGCGGAGTTCCGGAGGAACGTCGACGAACTGACCCAGGCGTTCGTCGACGCCTGCCGTCAGGGCCGTACGCCGGGCGATGCTTCCCTCGACCTGCTGCAGCGGGTCCATCGCGAAGACCGCAACTGGGTCGTCGTCCACCTGACCTTCGCCATCGCGGCGCTCGCGCATCAGCGAACGCTGGCGCCCTCCGACACCGTCACCCGGCCAGGTGGCGTGACATGTGCGCCGGAGCGCGCGTTGTTAGCTTCCGCGAGTGACTGATCCGACCATCTCCGCGGTCATCGCGGTGTTCGCGGGTTTCGTGCTCGCGGGCTTCCTGGCCGTCCCGTACATCGCCGCGAGTTACCGGCGCCGCGGCGAACTCGGGCTCTGGCGGGTTCTGCTGGTGTTCGGGTTCCTGGTCTACGCCATGTCGCTGTGGACGTACACGTTGCTCCCCATCCCGGAGACGACGACGGCGTGGTGTGCCGAACACGCGTCCAGCCATCTGCAACTGCGCCCCTTCCAGTTCGTCGCCGACATCCGCCGTGAACAGACCGGCGCGGGGCTGCGGGCGTTCCTGCGCAATCCGGCCGTCCAGCAGGCGGTGTTCAACGTCGCCTTGTTCGTGCCGCTGGGGATGTTCGTGCGGCACCTCTTCCGGCGGGGTTTCCTCACCACCGTCGCCATCGGCTTCGCGGTCTCGCTGTTCATCGAAGGCACCCAGCTGACCGGGGTCTGGTTCCTGTTCGAGTGCCCGTACCGGCTGGCCGACGTCGACGACCTGCTGACCAACACCCTCGGCGCCGCCGTCGGGTTCGGGCTCGCCCCGTTGCTGCGGCTGCTGCCGGGGAACGAACCGTCCGCGCCGCCCGGGGCCCCGCGGCCGGTCACCGCGCGGCGCCGCTTGCTCGGGATGGCCGTCGACGTCGTGTCCGTCATCCTGCTCGGCACGACGGTCGGGATCGTGACGACCCTGCTCGTGGGTGAACCGACCACCGTGGTCACCGCGCTGATCGGCACCTTCCTGCCCGCGCTGCTCCTGCTGTTCGTCATCCCGGTGGCGGGTAACGGCGCCAGCTTCGGGCAGCGCGTCGTGTTGCTGCGCCCCGCCGGTCCGGACGGCGGGAAACCCGCCCTGTGGCGGATGATCGTGCGATTCCTGACCGGGTCCGGCGGCTACTTCACGCTGCTCACCCTGGCGTCGGTGGTCAACGGCGGCTTCGAGCCGCTCGCGAACTTGCTGTTCTTCGCCAGCGGCATCCTCGCGATCCGGCCCGAAGGTCACCAAGGACTTTCCGGGCTGATCGCCGGCCTGCGCATGGCCGACGTGCGGGCGCTCGACGACCAGGAGGTGCCGAGTCTCGTGAGTGGGAAGGACGGTTAGGACCCGTTGGTGCTGGACGGACGACGCTCGGCCGTCGCCGCGTGTCGGCCGTGGCAGGGGGTTGCGAAAGCCACTTTCGCAACGTTGAAGGTTGCGAAAGTGGCTTTCGCAACGTCGGCCGTGGCCTGGCCCGGTACCGCCTCGCCACTCACGAGACTCGCCACCCGATCGGGTCGACCCTGCCGTTCCCGCGAGTCATTCCGCCTGGCAGGAGGCGCGGGCCGGAACACTCGCCCGGTGGATGTGGAGTCGATGGACGACGTGGCCGACTGTCTCCTGTCGGTGGCCTGGAACATCTTCCCGCTGATGGGGAAACCTCCCGCTAGCCCGGGCAACCGGACGGAGGAGATCCGGACCCTGCTCGTCGACGCCTGCCACGACGCCGGGATGCGCGCCCGCGAACGGGCCGCGTCGCACGGAGCGGGAACCGAAGAGGAACGCCGCCCCTTCCTGCGTCTCGCGGAGATCGGGACGGACGCGAACCTGTTCCTGGGCATGGTTTCCGGCACGCTGGTCGCCGATCCCGAGCGGATCCGCCGCCGCTGGGCCGAGATCGAGACGCTCGTCCTCGAAGCGGGGGAGCTCGCCGCGCTGATCGAGGGGCGACCGGAGGACCGGTCGCCCCTCGCCGCGGGAGATCAGTCCTTTTCCAGCGTCAGGTCGTAGCGGTCGAGCACCTCCTTGACGGGCTGGAAGAACGTGGTGCCGCCTTCGCTGCAGTCACCGGAACCGCCCGAGGTCATGCCCTGCGCCTGCACCAGTTTCGTGCCGGAGCCCGACGAAGGTCGGCTGACGAACGAGCCGCCGGAGTCACCGGGCTCGGCGCAGGCGTCGGTCTGGGTGAGACCTCGCACGATGTTCCCGTTGCCGTAGTTCACCGTCTGGTCCAACGCTTCGACGCGTCCGCAGTGCCAGTGGGTGGTGATCCCGGACCGGCAGATCCGGCCGCCGACGCCGACCACGTCGGCCCCCTCGATCCGCACGTCGGAACCGTCCTCGTAGCGGTCGACCCGGGGCGGGGTCGAGACGTCGGAATGCGTCACCTTGACCGTCCCGTAGTCGTTCCCGGGGAAGGACGATTTCGCGACCTTGCCGATCGTGCCGCCGACGCCGCGCACGGTGCCGCCGAGTTCGGTGCAGTGGCCCGCGGTGATCACGTAATGATCGTCATCGTCGTAGGCGTTGAACCCGACCGAGCAGGCGCCACCGCTGAAGTACAGACCCTGCCCGCCGACCACGCTCCATAACGGCCGCGGCGCGCTCTTCACCTGCTCCACCCGCACCGGTACGCCGGCGGAGGCGGCCCATGCCCGGCCCGCGGGATCACCGCCCACCACGCTCACCACGACCTCGTTCGCCGGTACGTCGACGTACCAGCCGGCGACCGAATCGGGCAGATCCGCGGTTCTGTTGTCCAATGTGGACTGAATTCGCTTCAATTCGGCGGCGCTGTGCCTGAGTACCTTCGGATTCGCGCCCGCGGCGCGGATCCTGGCCGACTGGCGCGCGTCGGTGGTGCCGACGACGAGTTCGCCGGTCGTGGTGTCCAGCCAGGTGCCGGCGAACGCGGCGCCGAGCGAGGTGCCGAGTTTCTGCTGCGCGGCGGCCAAAGTGACCGGTCCGGCAGCTTCGTTCAGCACCGATGTCGCCGCCGAAGCCGGGGACGCGAAAGCGGTGACTGCCGCCGCGGCGCCGATCAGGACGGTCAGGGTGCGCAGGGGGCGTCGGATCACGAAAACCTCCAGGAAATTCAGTGCGGGAAACCCTCTTCATTCGACGTTACGACAACGGGATGTCGCGCGAATGCCGCCATTTGAGTAGCGCTGCGAATTCGCCTTTCCGGCTCAGTGGAATGGTCATCCCTCACTCTTGTGAGTGGAAACTGCACGATTTGCCGTCCCCGATTCCCTGACCGGCGAACGACTGACAGCGACGTGTGTGCGTCCGTTCGGGAAAGACGCGGTCAAGGCCGGAAAACGCGGATCACCTGATGGTGTCCGTGCTGAACCCGTTCGTCCGCATCGGTGACGAACGCGTTTCTTTCACCAGCAGGAAACAAGGCCCGCCGTGAACATCACGCCGACGGTGAGCACGGGCGGGGCGAACAGGGCCAGTGTTCCGCCCGCGACGGCCCGCACCCGTTCCGGAAATCGCGACGGCCCGCTCGGGTGCCGCGCCAGCCAGCGCAGCCGGAGCGCGGTGTCGCCGTCGGCGGCCTGGATGGACAACAGCGCCGAGCGCACGGTGTCCGGTCCGTGCCCGGCCGCGGCCGCCCGGTCGGCGGCCAGTTCGACCAGCAGCCGGACCGCGCCGGGGAGTTCGCGCATGAGCGGCACGAACCGCAACGTGCGGCCGAGTGTTTCGGCGCAGCCGGCCAGGAAGTGATGCCTGCCGCGCAGATGGGCGCGTTCGTGGGCCAACACCGCGGCCAGTTCGCGGGACGACAGCCTCCCGGCCAGGCCCTGACTGGCGACGATCAGGCCGTCGCGGCCGCCGAGGCTGTAGGCGATCGGACGATCGTCGGGCAGCCACAGGGTCGGCCCCGGTCGCGATCCGGACAGGCGGAGCACATCGAGATGGCGCCGGTGCAGCAGTGTGCTGCGTTTCCGCCGCCGCGCGGTGGACAGCGCGAGCCGGGCCGCCGCGATCGCGAGCGCGATGGCGGCGAAGGTCCCGGCGACCGGATCGAGGCCCGGAAGCCCGCTGTGGCCGACGGCCGCCCAGCATTCGTGGAGGATCCGGGTGATGGCCCCCGCGGGACCGTGGTCCGGCAGGACGAGGAGCAGAACTGCACCAAGCGTGCCGGTGAGGACGCCCACCGCGGTCAGCAGCCACCACGCGAGCGCCGTGCCGGGGCTGATTCCGCCGGCGGTCAGCCTGCCCAGCAGCCGGGGTGAGAACCAGCCGGTCACCACGACGCCGAACAGGAGCACCGCCGCCAGGATCATCGCTTGCCGGGCTTCCGTCGCAAGGCCCGCCGCAGGATGTCCGACTCCTCTTCGGTGACCGAGCGCGCGAAATGCAGCAGCACGGATTCCCGGTCTTCCGAAGCGTCGAGGAGTTCTCGGAGGCTTTGCGCGGTGGCCTCCTCGCGGGTCGCCACGGCGCGGTAGCGATACGCGCGATTCTCCATTTCGCGTTCGACCCATTCCTTGCGGTGCAGGTTGTCGAGCACGGTCATCACCGTGGTGTAGGCGAGGTCGCGATTCCGGTTGATCGCCTCGAGGACCTGGCGCACCCGCAAGGGTTCCGCCGCGTCCCAGAGCACGTCCATCACCGATGCTTCGAGCTCGCCCAGCCGTTGCATGACACCTCCGCCGGGAAGGATACTGTGCCGCCCCCGCTCAGCCGACGACGCGCCGCGCGCCCATCAGGTGCCCGTCGCCCTTGACCGAGCGGACGTCGACGAGCTGGCCCTCGGTCGGCGCGTCGACCATCTTGCCGCTGCCGACGTACATGCCGACGTGGTGGATGGCGCCGGGATCGCCGGTGCCGTCGTCGTAGAAGACGAGGTCGCCGGGCACGAGCGCGTCCAGCGGGACGGGCTTCCCCACGGTGTACTGCTGACGGCTGGTGCGCGGAAGCGAGATGCCCGCCTGCTTGTACGCCCACGACGTCAGGCCGGAGCAGTCGAATTCGCTCGGGCCGGTGGCGCCCCATTCGTATTGCGAGCCCCGTTTGGACAGCGCCGCCTGCAGCGCGTCGTTCGCGGCGCCGGGCGGGCCGAGATAGGAGCCCTTGTCCTGGACCTTGCCGAGTTTCGCCTTGTCCGCGGCCGGCAGTTCGCCGAGTGCCTGCCGCACCTTGGCGATCTGGTCGTCGAGGTCCTTCTTGCGGGTGCGGACCTGCTCCAGCGCCACCGTCGCGTCGTTCGCCGCGAGCTGGGCCGTTTCCCGCGCGTCCGCCGCCGTGGCGCGTGCCGCCTGGGCCTTCCCGAGCGCGTCACGCAGGCCGTTCAACGCCTTGGCCTTCTCGTCGGCCAGGACCGACAGCGCCGAAGAACGGTCGAGGAACTCCTGCCTGCTGCCGCTGTCGAGCAGCAGGACGGCGTTGCCGAGCCGTTCGCCGCTCATCGCGGACCGCGCGATCACTTCGACCTGGGGCCGGAAGCGATCGATCGCCGACTGGGCCAGCGTGAGGTCTCCGTCGGCCCGGCCGAGGGCCGCCGTCGCCTGGTCACGCTCGGTTTCACGGGTCTTCAACCGGTCCTGGGATTCCTGCAGGTCCTCGTCGGCCTTGGCCGCTTGGGCGCCGAGTTCCTGATAGCGCCGCATCGGATCCTGGCCGTCCGGGGCCGGTTGCGCGCTCGCGGGGAGCGCGCCGAAGCCGAGGAGCATGAGGGCGGCGGTGGCGGCGAGGGGATGCCGCGACGAGCGCCGATAGGGGGTCACGGGTACCGAATCTCCTGTCGAGCAGGGTTCAACTATCGCGCTTAGTAGTACGGGGACGGTTGTGAGTGCCCGGTGAAGTCCTACTAAGACGGCTAGTACTAGGTCTCATGGGAGTTTGCTACGGTGGGAACCGTGAGTGTCTCTTCGGCTACTCTTCGTCGACTCGTGGTGGCCTTGCTGCTGCTGGTCGCGGCGGGTTCGGGAACCGTCGCCTGCCTGGACGGGCACGGCGAGGCCATCGCCGTCACATCGGCTGCCCATGACTTCTCGTGCCCGCCGCGCGAGGGACACGTGCACGCCCGCTCGCTCCCCGCCCTCGCCGTACGCAGCGAGGAATCTCCGTCCACGCCGGACCTCCCTTCCCCGGCGGCGCGTGTGCTTTCGCCTGTGCCGCAAGAGAAGACGCGTTTGCTTTCCGCTGTCCGGAGCGGACACCGGACACTCGTCGAGCTGTGCGTTTGGCGGACGTGACGGACCTCGCGCCGTCCTGTTCCCGTCCGCACAGCACAGAAAGACGAATCCTCGATGAACGCTGTCCTGCCCCGGCGCGCGGCGCCGGCCGTCGGCAACACACCCGTGCTCTGGATCGACGAACGACTCACCGGCTCCGGTAAGGGTTTCTGGGCCAAACTGGAGGGCTTCAACCCCGGCGGCATGAAGGACCGCCCCGCGTTGCACATGGTGGCGGCGGCCAAGGCCCGCGGCGAGCTGGCCGACGGCGCGACGATCGTCGAGTCGACCAGCGGGACACTCGGGCTCGGGCTCGCGCTGGCCGGGATCGTCCACGGGCATCCGGTCACTCTCGTCACCGATCCCGGGATGGAACCGATCGTGCGACGGATGCTCACCGCGCACGGCACCCGCGTCGACCTCGTCACCGAGCCTCATCCGGTGGGCGGCTGGCAGCAGGCACGCCGTGACCGGGTCCAGCGGGTATTGGCGGAACAGCCCGGTTCCTGGTGCCCCGACCAGTACCACAACCCGGACAACGTCGACGCGTACGCGGGTTTGGCCGAGGAACTGGCCGCGCAGCTGGGCCGGATCGACGTGCTGGTGTGCTCGGTCGGCACCGGCGGGCATTCGGCCGGGACCTTCCGCGCGCTGCGGCGGTATTCCCCGCATCTGCGCCTGATCGGCGTGGACACCGTGGGCTCGACGATCTTCGGGCAGCCCGCCACCTCACGGCTGATGCGGGGGCTCGGATCGAGCATCCATCCGCGCAACGTCGATTACGACGCGTTCGAGGAGGTCCACTGGGTCGCCCCGGCCGAAGCGGTGTGGACCTGCCGCCGTCTCGCCGCGGCGCAGTACGCGACCGGCGGCTGGAGCGTCGGCGCGGTCGCCCTCGTGGCCGCCTGGCTGGCCCGCACACACGATCCGGACGTGCGGATCGCCGCGGTCTTCCCGGACGGCCCCCAGCGTTACTTCGACACCGTCTACAACGACGAGTACTGCGCGGGACACGGGCTGCTCGACGTGGTCCCGGCGAGGGAACCGGACGTCATCGGCCACCCCGGCGACCGCGTGGTGGAACGCTGGACCCGGTGCCGCACGATCGTGGATCCCGCGCTGTGACGGGGTTCGCCGAGCGGTTCCGGTCGTTCGACCGGCCCAGCAAGGTGTTGATGGTCAACCAGTTCACCATCAACGTCGGGTTCTACATGCTGATGCCGTACCTGGCGGGCTACCTTTCGGGCCCGCTGGGGCTGGCGGGCTGGGCTGTCGGCCTGGTGCTGGGCATCCGGAACTTCTCGCAGCAGGGCATGTTCCTGGTCGGGGGCACACTGGCCGACCGGTTCGGCTACAAACCGCTCATCGTCGCCGGATGCGTGCTGAGGACGGCGGGGTTCGCGTTGTTGAGCGTGACTTCGTCCCTGCCGTCGCTGATCGTCGCGTCCGCGGCCACCGGTTTCGCCGGGGCGTTGTTCAACCCGGCGGTCCGCGCCTATCTGGCCGCGGACGCGGGGGAGCGGCGGCTCGAGGCCTTCTCGGTGTTCAACGTGTTCTACCAGGGCGGGATCCTCGCCGGGCCGGTGGTCGGGCTCGCGCTGACCGCCGTCGACTTCCGGTTGACCTGCCTGGTCGCCGCCGCCGTCTTCGGCGTCCTGACCGTGGTGCAGATACGGGCGCTGCCCGCGCACGAGAACGAACGCGACCGCTCGTCGGTCTGGTCGGACTGGCGCGCCGTCGTGGCGAATCGCTCCTTCCTGCTCTTCGCGCTGGTCATGATCGGCTCGTACGTGCTGTCCTTCCAGACCTATCTGGCGCTTCCGATGGAGGCCCGCCGGATCACCGGATCGGAGACGTCGGCGACCGTGCTCATCGCCGGGCTGTTCGTGATCTCGGGCGGCCTCGCGATCGCCGGGCAGCTCAAGATCACGGCCTGGGCCAAGGACCGGTGGCCGCCCGGCACCTGCCTGGCCGTGGGCATGACGTTCATGGCCGCGGCCTTCGTCGCGCCGCTGACCGTCGCCAGGGCGGGTCCGGTCGTCGCGGGAGCCGGATTGCTCGTCTCCGCGGCCCTGCTGGCGGTGGGGACGGTCGTCGTCTTCCCGTTCGAAATGGACACCGTCGTGCGGCTTTCCGGCGATCGGCTCGTCGCCACGCATTACGGCTTCTACAACACGATCGTCGGCGTGGGCATTCTTCTCGGCAACCTGTTCACCGGCACCGTTTTCGACCTCGCACGCCGGGCCGGTTTCCCGGAGTTCCCCTGGCTCGCCCTGACGGTGATCGGGGCCGTCTGCGCCTTCGGGTTGCGTGGTCTCGACCGGAGCCGGCTTCAGACGAGCGTCGTCCAGTAACTCCAGAAGGCCTGCAGGACCGCGACGGTGATGGCGGCGTACCAGACCACGAGCACCACGCTGTGGTACCGGATCGCCGCCCTCACCTCCGGTCCTTTGTGGAGGTTGTGCAGGGTCGTGTACCAGAAGACGGCGATGGTGACCGCCCACACGACCATGCAGTAGGGGCACAACGCGCCGATGACGTACAGGCTCTGGATCATCAGCCAGTGCACGAACACGACACCGAGCGCCGAGCCGATCTGGAGGCCCAGCCAGTACCACCGCGGGAGCCGCGCCCCGCCGAGCAGCACGACCCCGGTCGTGACGACGACGCCGAATCCCGCGATCCCCAGTAACGGGTTCGGGAAGCCGAACAGTTCCGCCTGCGGCGTCTTCATGATCGAGCCGCAGCTGAGGACCGGGTTGATACTGCAGGTCGGGTTGTAGGAGAAGTCCTTGAGCAGACGGAACTTCTCGATGGTGAGGACGAACGAGGCCAGCAGCCCGATCGCGCCGCCGGCGAGCAGGACCCACGGCGTCGCCCGGACGGCGAACGGCTTCACTTGGCCAGTTCCCGGTCGATGGCCGCCTTGAGACCCTGATAGGACGGCGAGCCCGAGAACTTCACGCCGTTGACGAAGAACGTCGGTGTGCCCTCGACGCCGATGTTCGCGCCGTCGGTGCGGTCGGCCAGCACCCGGCCGACGATGACCTGGTCGTCCAACGCGGTCTCGAACGCTTTCAGATCGAGGCCCAGCTGCCGCGCGAAGCCGAGGAAGGTCTCACGATGGGAGACTTGCTGGTCGCCCCACTCCGGCTGCTTCTCGAACATCAGGCGGTACATCGGTTCGAGCCTGCCCTGTTCACCCGCCGCCTCCACGGCCCGGGCGGCGAGCTCGGCGTTCCGGTGACTGGGGATGGGGAAATAGCGCATGACGAACGTGACCCGGTCGCCGTACTCGGCTCGGAGCCGCTCGACGCCCGGGAAGGCGGCGCCGCACGCCTCGCATTCGAGGTCGAGGAACTCCACGACGGTCACCTTGCTGCCCGGCGGATCGGAGAGCCGGTGGCTGTCGGGCCGGACGAGGATCGACGCGGGCACCACCGGAGGCGCGTCCGCTTGGGCGGTCGGGGTGTCTTCACCGAGATTGGTGAAGACGAGCAACGCGGCCACGACTGCGATCACGACGGCCACGACCGTCAGGGAAACCTTGGTGTTCTTGGTCATTCTGTTGTGTCCTTGGCTGGGTTCCGGCAACTGAAAACGGCAGGGCTACGCCGGATCAGGTACGGGAAACGCAAAGTCGGACAAGGGGTGGAGTGCTCGAAGAAGACTTCGCCGGTGAGGTCGGCGGCACTTCCGTTTCACGGCGTCGATGCTGCCGGACGAGGAGGAAAAGCACGGCGAGCAGCGCCACGCCGATACCCGTCAGGACTTCGGCTTCGTCAAATTGACGGAGATCGTGGATCCGGCGGGCAACAAGGTCACTTTCGTCTGGGAGAACCCGTCGCCGGAGTGATCGGGTCAATTCTTTCCGGAAGATGACGGCAGCGCGCTTGCCGTTGCCCGTGGCGGGCGGCCGATGGTCCGATTCCCTCCGTCATCGACACTGGAGGGAATTCCATGAAGCATTCGAGGCGCAAGGCTTTCGCGCTGGCCCTGCTCGTACCGCTCGCCACGCTCGTCGCGGTGCCCGGCGCTGAGGCCGCGACCGAACGCACGATCAAGGTCGTCACCTACAACGTGGGCGACGCGGGCGGGCTCAAGGCCGACCTCGTCCGTCTCCTCGAGACCGAACGTCCCGCCGTCCTGGGACTGCAGGAGGTCGCCGACCGCGAGGACGTCGTGCGGGAGGCCGCGGCGGCGACGGGCTATGTCGCCATCTACGAGACCGACCGCCGCGCGATCAAGCACAACGCCATCCTGGTGCGCGGCAACATGACCATCACCGGCCATGGCGCGGGCGAGATCTCACCAGCGTCCAAAGTGGACCCGTCCACGCCCGGTACCGGCCCCGCCGAACCCGGTGACTGCGGCTGCTGGGTGCCGCCCAAGTACGTCAACTGGGTGCGGGTGGGAGGCGCGGGCTTCGAGTGGGTCGTCGGTGTGGTGCACCTGACCCCGTCCGCGCAACGGTTCGAGCTCAACCGCGAACTGCACAACCTGCAGGTCCGCAACACCGCGGACTGGTTCTCCTCGCGGGCGGCCGAGCCGATCGTCATGGGGGACTTCAACGCCGAGCCGGGTTCGGATCTGATGACCGGGCTGCGGCGCGTGGCCGATTCCTACAGCGCGCCGAGCCACGACGGCAGGTCCATCGACCACGTGTGGGCGAAAAAGGACTCGACCGGGTCCGCTGTGGACGCCCTCGGCGGCTACGGGAGCGACCACCGGCCGGTGCGTGCCCGTGTGACGGTGACCCGATGATGCGGCGCGCCCTGATCGCCGTCCTGTGCGGCGTCGGCCTCCTGACGGCCGGGCCGAGCGCCACCGCCGAAACCGGGCCCCGCGACGAGTCGCTGGACTTCCGCTTCCCGGCGGCGGATCTGATGCGGATTCCGGAGACGAACACCTACGTCGCGGTCGGCGCGAGCGTCCCAGGCAAGAAGCTTCCGTACACGAAGGTCGAGTTCAGCGGCGGAACCTTTCAGCGCCGAGGCGCCGTCGACGGCGACGCCTGGGACGGCGTCACGTTCCCCGCGGGCTATTGGGCGAGACCGGACTCTCCACTGTGGACACCGGCGTTGTTCGCGCATCAGGAGGACGGCCGTGTCGTCTACTACGTCTTCTACAGCGCGGCGCTGCCCGGTTCCGAGCCTGCCGGGCAGGCCAAACACTGTATCGGCTACGCGACCTCGTTGCGGGCCACGGGCGGGTTCGTCGCCAACGCGGATCCGCTGTTCTGCCCGGATCGCGGGTGGGCGATCGACGCCGACGTGAGCAGGGGACAGGGCGAGGTCTGGCTGACCCTGCGCAACGGCGCCTGGACGCAAGACCGCGTCACCGCCCTCGGTGCCGCCAAACTGGACTTCGACCGGTCCCGCCACGTGCGGCGGATACCGGAAGCCGACGCGAAGAAGCTCATCGACAACGCGAACCTCGAGTGGACGCACCACAACAGCCCGTCCGACGACGTCCTCACGATCGAGAATCCCAACGCCGTCCGCATCGACGGGGACTGGTACCTCTTCTACTCGGGGAACAACTGGTACGCGAACCGGTACTCCACGGGCGTCGCCTACTGCGGAACCGCGCTGACGGACAACCGGTGCACCCCGATGGCCGAGCAGCGCGCGTACTTCTCCTACGAGCCCGACCCGGAGGGAGAGCCGCGGTTCCGGCCGGGACTGCCGGACAAGTTCCGCAAGAAGAACCTGCCGGGCAACAAACGAGGCCCTGGCGCGTTCAACGCTTTCCAGGCACCCGACGGATCGTGGTGGGCTTCGTGGAACTACATCACCGACGCGAGCCCGTTGCCGCAGGAGGATCCTTCTCCGGAACGGCGGAGCCGGATCGGTCGATTGACGAAAACCGGCAGCGGGGCCACGGCCGAGTTCAGCGTGAGCTGGTGAGTCTGTGAGGAAGCGGGTCTCCGTGTCCGCGGAGACCCGCTTCGTCGCTCAGTCGCGGGCGGCGTCCTGCAGCCGCTCGATGGTTTCGTCGATCCAGGCGACCCAGGTCTGCGCCATCATCTCGCCGGCTCGGCGGACCGAGTCCCAGACGAGCGGGTCGAGTTCGTTGCCGCCGGAGAGGGCGGTGGCCGCGGCGATCTGCTCCGGCATTTCGACGGCGAGCCGCTCGTGGTCCTTCACGTGGAGGTCGCGCATGACCCGGAGCTGGGTCACGGTGTCTTCCGGCGAACGGGAGCCGGCGAAGAAGAAGCGGACCATGAAGGGCACGCGGACGGGGTCGAGTTCGGTGACCAGCTCGCTCTGCCAGGAATCGAACGCCGCCCGCCCGGCGTCGGTGATCGTGTACACGCGGCGGTCCGGCCTGCTCTGCTGTGGCTCCACTTCGGACACGACCAGGCCGTTGTCCTCGAGCTGGCTCAGCGTGCGGTAGATCTGGCTGAGCTGGGCGGGCCAGACGAAGTGGATGCTGGAGCGGATCGCGGTGGCCAGGTCGTAGCCGGTCATCGGTTGCCGGAGCAGGAAGCCCAGCAGGGCGAATCTGAGCATCGGGCTCCTCTCGGCGGGAAACCCGGAGGATAGCAATCGGTCAGACCCGCTCGGCGTGCCGTGCGAACCAGGCGGAGAGGAGTTCGGTGACGTGCCGGGGCCGTTCGCGGTGCGGCCAATGCCTGGTGTCGAGCCAGTGCAGCTCGGCCTGCTCGCACCGCGCCGCACTCGGTTCGGCGAGATGCTTGCCGAGCGCGCCGTCACGGCGGCCCCAGATGATCTGCGTCGGCACGCGCACCGTCGCGGGATCCTTGGCGCGAAACGACGTCAGCATCGACCGGAACATCGCGCGGTACCAGAAGAGCGGGCGTTGGATCGTGCCGGGATGGCGCCAGACGGCGCGGTGCCGGTCGAGGTCGGCGTCGTCGAGGTGGGCGCCGTGTTCGAGCATCGCCGCCAGCAGCGCGCCTTTGCGGGCGCCGAGGATCGCCTCGGCGAGTCCGGGGATTTGGAACGCCACCATGTACCAGCTCCGCAGCAGCTGGGAAGGCTTGCGTCGCAACGAATCGGCGAACACCTGCGGGTGGGGGCAGTTGACGATGGTCAGCGAGCGGACCAGATCCGGTCGTTCGATCGCCACCGCCCAAGCGACGGCCCCGCCCCAGTCGTGCCCGACCAGATGCACCGGCGCCGCGTCTTGCCGCTCGATGAGCAGGACGATGTCCTCGACCAGTTCGGGCATCGCGTAGTCGGCGACGGTGGCGGGCTTGGACGACAGGCCGTAGCCGCGCTGGTCCGGCGCGAGTACCCGGTAGCCCTGCTCGGCGAGCGCGGTCATCTGCGGCTCGAAGGTGAACCACAGATCGGGCCAGCCGTGGAGGAACAGTGCGGCAGGGCCGCCGTCGGGGCCGTCGGTCTCGACGTGGAGCAAGACGTCGTCGACGTCGACGAACTGTGGCCGGAACATGGGCGGGCTCCTCGTCGGACGGGTTCAACCGGCGCCGAGGACGGCGGCGACGGTCGCGGACAGGGGACCGGGATCGCGGTCGCGCAACGGCCTCAGCACCCTCCGGACGATCCGCGGGGAGCCGAGCGACGACAATGGCCGGTGGAGATTGAGCACGTCGTTGAAGGCCGCCGCCACTTCGGGATCCAGCGCCGCCGCTCGTTCCAGGCGGTTGCGATAACCCTCGCCGAATCTGGCCGTCCAGGGCGACCGGACTCCTTCGGTGCGGCATCCGTAACGGATGTCCTCTCCGAGGGCGAGGCGCCAGGCTTCGGCGGAGGTGGCGGCGATGGCCCGCGCCGCCCGCCTTTCCAGCCCGGCGTCGTCCCCGGCGGCGAGCGCCCGGCCGAGCGCGGCCGCGGACAGCGCCGCCACGCTCATTCCCTGACCGTAGATGGGGTTGGCCGCGCTGGCGGCGTCGCCGAGCGCGATGACGCCGCCGGGCAGTTCGCGAGCCCGGTCGTAGTGGCGCCGGGTGTTGCTGCGGACGCGGAAGGCGCGGATCGGGCCTGCCGGTGTCGACCGGCGAAGTGCCTCGGCCACCACCGGCGCGGTGAAGCGATCGGCGAAGTCCCGCAACCCGGCGAGATCCGACGGTACGGGTTCGTCGCGGGCGATCGATCCGAACGAGATGTGCAGCAGGCCGTGCTCGATACGCAGGACGACGCCGCCGACGGAGGAGCCGGATTCGGCCTGGCCGCCCAGGATGGCCAGCCACTCGGGATCGAAGGACGGATCGGGTTCGGTGACGACGCTGACGTAGCGGACGTCGGAGTGGACGATCGATTCCGGCGGAGGCCGGTACCCGATCCGTTCGAGCCACTCCGGCAACGGTGAGCCGCGGCCCGAGGCGTCGACGACCAGGTCGGCGCCCAGAGCCTCGTCGGGCGTCCGGACACCGGTGACCCGTCGGCGGGCCCGGTCGGTCGTCAGCCCGGTGGCGGGTGTCCGGTCCAGGATCGTCACGTTCGCCAAGGCCCGGACGTGGTCGCGGATCGCGTGCTCGATCAGGACCCGGCTCGCGCCGAAGCCACCGCTCCACCAGGCGGGTATCCGGATGGTCGTCCCGCCGCGGACGAGGAAGAGCGAACGATCGCCCATCGCGGGGTCGCCCGAACCCGGAGTGAGCGCGCCACGGGCGGCCAGCTCCGCGGACAGACCGGGGAACAGCCCGACCAGTACCCGGCGGCCGGAGCCCAGCAGGCCGTGCGCGTGATGCGACTGCGGGACGAAGCGCCGATGCTCCGGCCGGTCCGGGAGTTCGTCACGCTCGACCACGACCACCTCGTCGTAGTGCTCGGACAGGATCCGTGCGGCCACGAGACCGGCGACCCCTGCTCCGAGCACCAGCGCCCGGTCCCGCCGAAGGTATGACATGAGTCATATATAACTTGTTGAATAGCGGAGGTCAATGGCCGGCGGCGAGGCCGTGATGACCGCTCAGCCGAGCTCCAGCGTCGGGAGTTCGGTGCGCGCGGTGATGCCGAGCTTGGGAAACGCCTTGTACAAGTGGTATCCCACCGTCCGGGCGCTGAGGAACAGTTGTGCCGCGATGTCCCGATTGGACAGTCCGCGCGCCGCGAGCCGGACGATCTTCCGTTCCTGTGGGGTGAGTGCCGCGAGCGCGCCCGCCACGGGTTCCGTCACGACTTCACCGGTCGCGTCGAGTTCGGCGCGGGCGCGTTCGGCCCAGGGGACGGCGTCGAGCCGCCGGAAGGTTTCGAACGCCTCACGCAGGTGAGTCCGCGCCGCGGACTTGCGACGCATGCGGCGAAGCCATTCCCCGTACAGCAACGCGGTTCGCGCGCGTTCGAACGGCCGGTCGCCGGGATGGCCGCGCAAGGCCTCCTCGTACAGTTCCGCCGCGGCGGAATCGGGGGCGAGCAGGGCGCGGCACCGGTGCACGTGGGCGGAGATCCACGGCTGGTCCGCGCGAGCCGCCCAGCCCACGAGCCGCTCGACCGGTTCGGCGGCCAGATCCGGCTTGCCGAGACGGGCCGCGGCCTCGACCAGATCCGGGACACCGCGCAGACCGGGCAACTGGTGGCGCATCGGACCGGTGCGCAGGGCGGTGAGCCGGGTGAGCGCGGATTCCCAGCGGGCGAGCCCGAGATCGAGCAGCGCCAACGCCCAGTGCGCCCACGACAGGCCCGGTGCCGGGGTCCCGGGTTCCGGCGCGGCGAGGGCTTCGTCGGCGTAGGCGTGGCAGCGGTCCTCGTCGCCGGCCGCCGCGGCCAGGTAGGCCAGCACGCCGTTGGCCTCGGCGATCCATTGCCGATGGCCGAGTTCTCGCGCCAGCTGCAGCGCTTCGGCCGCCTGGTCGCCCGCCTCGGCATGACGGCCGAAGAAAACCGCGGCTCGGGCCGCGCAGAGCAGCACCGGCGGGGTGCGCCCGAGCTGCCCGTTCTTCCGGCATTGGACGAGCAGTTCGTCGGCGACCTGATGCGCTTCGGTGTCGTGCCCTGCCGATTGCAGGCTGGTGGCACCGACGAGGATCGTGTCGTGCGGACCGCCGAAGCCGGTGCGGCGCGCGTCGGCGATCCGGTCGGCGAGCGGACGCCGCAGCGGGAGGCCGATCGCGGCACGGGCGACTTCGGACAGCAGCCCGGCGACGTGGGCGATCGGTTCGGGGGCGGCGGGCGCCGCCGCGTCCAGCCGCTCGACGGTGTCCGCGATCTCGCGTTCGCCGAGGTACCAAGCCGCGTGTACCGCGTCTAGCAGCAGGTGGACGGCGGTTTCCGGTTCGGCGGACGGGGCGGCTTCGGTGAGCAGGCGCCGTGCGGTGGTGAGGGCGCCACGATGGAACGCCGCGGTCGCGCGGACCCGGTCGGCGCGGACGCTCAGGGCGGGACCGGCGGAGACCAGCGCACCGGCGAGGGCCTCCATGCGGTCGAGATCGCCTTCTTCGGCCGCGGCTTCGGCGGCGAGAACCAGCCGTCGCGCGGAGTCCGGACCGGGCCCTGTCAGTTCCGCGGCGCGTTGGTACGCCGCGGAAGCGGCCGCGTAACCGCTGCGGGCGGCGGCGCGCAGGGCGGTGCTCTCCAGTTCCCCGGCGACCTGCTCGTCCGGGCCGTCGGCGACGACCGCGTGGTGCCAGGCGCGACGGTCGGCGTCGACGGGCTGGTCGAGCGCTTCCGCCAGCGCCGTGTGCACGACGAAGCGCAGGCTGACCGGTGCCGCTTGGTAGACCGCGGACCGGACGAGCGGATGACGGAAGCGAATACTGCGGTTGTCGACCTGGAGCAGCCCCGCGGTTTCGGCGGGGACGAGATCCGCGGGCCGGCAGCCGAGAGCGGTCGCGGCGCGCAGGACTACGCCGCGATCGCCGGTGTCCTCGGCGGCGGCGACGAGCACCAGCCGCCGGGTCGGTTCCGGCAGCAGCCGGACCTGGTCGAGGAACGCCGCTTGGACGGTGTCCGGGAGCGGCAGGGCCTCTCCGGCGGCGGGACGACCGGCGGCGAAGGCGGCGGGTAGTTCGAGGAGGGCGAGCGGATTGCCTTGCGCCTCGGCCAGGACCCGATACCGGTCCGCGGGGGACAGCGGCGTGGCGTGATCGGCCAGCAGCTCGGCGGCGGCGGGTGCGGTGAGCCCGGATAGCGGCAACGTGGCCACTCCGGGCGCGAGAAAGCCGTCACGGGCGGCGATGATCAGCGCGATGCCTTCGGCGTCCAGCCTCCGGGCGGCGAACAGCAGCGCTTCGGCGGAGGCTCGGTCCAGCCATTGCGCGTCGTCCACCAGGCACAGCACCGATCCGCCGTCGGCGAACTCGGCGAGGAGCGAGAGAACGGCGAGGCCGACGAGCATCCGGTCGCCCGGTTCGGCCGCCGCGAGACCGAACGCCCCGCGCAGGGCCCGTGCTTGCGGCGCCGGGAGCGCGTCGGCCCGGTCCAGCGCGGCGCGCAGTACGAGATGCAGGCCGGCGAACGGGAGATGGGCTTCGGACTCGATCCCGGTTCCACGGAGGATCCGCAGGTCCCCGGCTTGCGCGGCGGCGTACTCCAGCAGTGCGGTCTTGCCGATCCCGGGTTCGCCGGTGAGGAGCAGGCTGCCGCTGCGCCCGGCCCGGCAGTCGGCCAGTAGCCGGTCGACGACCGATGTCTCGTCCTCCCGTCCGCGCAACACGTCGCGACAGTACTTAATGCGCGAGGGAAACCGCCGCGAGACTGCCGGGTTGTGACAGATTCCGCAGGCCCGGCGAAGCCCTAGCGTCCTCGGTGAAGGAGGTGGCCATGTCCGGCATGGATGAGCTGGCCCGGCGGTATCTGGCGAGCTGGAACGAAACCGATCCGGTCCGGCGTCGCGCGCTCGTGGCCGAACTGTGGACGCTCGACGCCCGTTACGTCGACCCGATCGTGGTCGCGGAAGGCCACGCGGGCATCGACGAGGCGATGGCGACCGCGCAACGACGGTTCCCCGGTCTGCGTTACCGGGCGGCGGGCCCCGTCGACGCCCACCACGACGTGGCGCGGCTGACCTGGGAGCTCGGCCCGGACGGTGGTCCGGCCGTGATCATCGGCAGCACCGTGCTGGTCGCTGGGCAGTCCAGGCTGAGCCGCGGCTACGGCTTCCTCGACCCTGTCCCCACAACTGGAGCCGACAAGTGAACCCTGATCCGACGACGCTTCACCCGCTGCCCGCGCACGAGCGGGTGATCTTCCTGAAACCGCTGATCCGCTCGCCGAAGATCGTGGTCGGCGACTACACCTATTTCGACGATCCGGACGGCGCGACGGAGTTCGAGCGGCGCAACGTCCTCTACGGCTACGGGCCGGAACGACTGGTCATCGGCAAGTACTGCGCGCTCGCCAGCGGTACCCGGTTCCTGATGGCCGGTGCCGACCACCCGACTTTGGGGCCGTCCACCTTCCCGTTCACCATGTTCGGCGGCGACTGGACGGAGAAGACGCTCGACCTCGTCACCGGCATGCCGAGCCGGGGCGACACGGTGGTCGGCAACGACGTCTGGATCGGCCACCAGGCCACCGTCATGCCAGGGGTGACCATCGGCGACGGGGCCATCGTGGCGGCGGGCGCGGTGGTGACCGCGGACGTACCGCCGTACACCATCGTCGGCGGCAATCCGGCCCGGCCGATCCGGCAGCGGTTCGGCGACGCCGAGGTTTCCGCGCTGCGTCGCGCGGCCTGGTGGGACTGGCCGGTGGACCTGGTCACCGAGCACGTCCGGACGATCATGGCCGGCGACCCGGCCAAGGTTCTCCGTATCGCCGCCGAGCACGGATTCGCGGCTGCCGAATGAGCCGCATCGGCATCGAAGAATTCCCCGTCCCCGGCGAAGGCCCGTACGCGATCGCCCTCGGACCGGACGACGCCCTCTGGTACACGTTGGTCCGAAGTGGACACATCGGGCGACTGGTTCCGGGAGGAACGCCGGAGAACTGGCCGCTCGCTCCGGACAGCGGCCCGACCGTGATCGCGGCAGGCCCGGACGGCGCATTGTGGTTCACCGAGTACCAGGCGCACCGTATCGGGCGTATCACCACGGCTGGTGTGATCAGCGAGTTTCCCTTGCCCACGCCGGAATGCGGCCCCTACGGACTCGCCGCAGGCCCCGACGGAGCGCTGTGGTTCACCGAGATCGCCGCCGACCGGATCGGCCGGATCACGATGTCCGGTGACGTCACGGAGTTCGCGCTGCCGGGCACCGGAACGTTCCCGTCGGCGATCGTCGCGGGACCGGACGGCGCGCTGTGGTTCACGATGAACCAAGCCGACGCCATCGGCCGGATCACCACCGGCGGAGAGATCACCGTGCACCGGCTGCCGGCCCAGGCCGCCGGACCGGTCGGAATCGCCGCCGGTCCCGACGGGGCCCTGTGGTTCACCGAGATCACCGCCGGGCAGATCGGCCGGATCACCGTCCACGGGGACGTGACCGAATTCCCGCTACCCGACCGTTCCGCGCGGCCGCACGCCATCGCCGGCGGCGACAACGAGTTGTGGTTCACCGAATGGGGTGGCAACCGGGTCGGCTCGATCACCCCGGACGGTGTCATCGAGACACACGACCTGCCCACACCGGGTTCCGAACCGCACGGCCTCGCGTTCGGCCCGGACCGAGCAGTGTGGACGGCGTTGGAACTTGGGGCACTTGCCCGAATCGACAATGAAGGAGAGGTTCGATGAGCACCACGATCGACGCGGAGTTCGAGATCGACAGCTGGGACGAGAAGCCCTACGCCGAGCCGCCGGAGGGCCCGAAGCTGACCCGGATCGTGATCCGCAAGACCTACCGCGGAGCACTGGCCGGAACCGGGGTCGCCGAGGTACTCACCGCACAGGGAGAGGGCGGCGCCGGGTACGTCGCGTCCGAACGCATCGAAGGCACCCTCGACGGCAGGCCGGGCTCGTTCGTGATCCAGCACGGCGGACTGGCGGACGGGGACGAACAGAGCACTTTCGGCGCGGTGGTCCCGAAATCCGGTACGGGGGAGCTGGCCGGGTTGTCCGGGCGGGCGGTTGAAGCGCGGCACGGGGTGCTGACGCTGGAGGTCTGGTTCGGTGCCGGGGTGGGGGCGGAGGACGGCTGACAGCGGACGACGCCTCTGCGGTATGTGAACCTGTTGCCGCCATGGCAAAGCTAGGTGGCGAGCCCGTCGAGGAGCCGCTGGCTTCGCTCGGCCTTCTCCGTCCGGTTCTGGACTCGATAGAGGTCGTGCGCGTCCTGCCAGCACCGGCGGGCGGCCTCCCGGTCCCCGAGGGCGACGTGGACGTGGCCGAGGATGTCCTCCACTTGTGCCACGAAGTAGCTGTTGCCGAGCTCTCGAAGCATGGCGAGCCCCTGTTCGCACAGTCGCAGTGCGTCCGGATGACGGCCGGCCTGGTGTGCCAAGAAGCCTTGGATCGCCAGCGACAGAGCCTCGCCGTTGCGGTTTCGGTGACGGCGATGAAGGTCCAAGGCCGAGGCGGCGAACGGGGCTGCCTGCTCGTGACGGCCCATGAGCGCGAAGTACCACGCTGTCTGGTTGAGCGCGCGGGCTTCCCATTCCTCGTCCTCGGCCGACTGGAACAAGCGCAGCGTGCGGAGGATGTTCTCCAGCGCGAGACGGATCTCGCCTTGCTCACTCTGAGCCCAGGCGAGGATCCGTAGGACGTGGGCCTGGCCGGACGGGTCGCCGAACCGCTCGGCCAGCGGCAGTGCGCGCTGGAGGTGATCCACCGCCTCGGTATGCCTTCCCTGCAGGGCGTAGGCCTCGGCGAGCTGCCGATGCGCCAAGGCGCGCACGGCCGGGCTGCCGGTCCGCTCGGCGGCGACAAGCCCGAGGCACCCCATGGTGACCTGGTCATCGAGCCGTCCCACTCGCCAATGGAAGGTGTGCAGCGCCAGCGCGAACTGCACCGCCGCCGGATGCCAGCCGAGCTCGACGGCCAGCCGCTGAGCGGCGAGCACGCAGGTGTGCTCATCGTCCAGCCAGGCGAGCGCCGCGGCCTCGTCCCGAAACCTCAGCGGCAGGCACCCCGGCGTGACTGGAGCGACCTGGATCGCCTCGCGATGCGGGTCGAGCAGTTCGTCGGCCGCGTGGGCGGTGTGCAGGTAGAAGTCCACGACTCGCCGTAGCGCGTCGATATCCGCTTCATCGCGCGCCGACTCGGTGAGGTAACGCCGGACGAGGTCGTGCATCCGGTAGCGTCCGGCGCCGTCGTGGCCGACCAGCGATTTCTGCTCGAGCCCGCGCAGGAGGGTCCTGGCCCGGGCGACGGTCGTGCCGACGAGGCTCGCCGCCGCCCGCAGGCCGATGTCCGGTCCCGGCGCGAGACCGACGAGGACGACCGCTTCCGCCTCGTCGCCGGTGAGTGCCTGATGCGACCAGGAGAACACCGCGGGAAGGCTGGCCGCCGGATCCGCGGAGTCCAGTGCTTCGACTCCCGCTTCGTGCAGCTCGGCGGCAAGACCGGCGAGGGAGGCACCCTGGTGGGTGGCCGCGTTTCCCGCGACGATGCTCAGTGCCAAGGGGAACCCGCGGCAGAACTCGACCAGTTCGTCCACCACGGCGGGTTCGGCGTCGACCCGGGTGGTGCCGAGCCGGTCGGTGAGCAGCGCTCTGGCTTCACGGTCGTTGAGGACGTCGAGAAACAGCGGACGGGCGCCGTGCCCGGTCGTCAAACCGGGGAGCCTGCTGCGACTGGTCACCACGACCGCGCAGGAGGCGCTGCCGGGCAGCAGCGGGATCACCTGTTCGGTGTCGACGGCGTTGTCCAGCAGGATGAGCAGGGCCTTGTCCGCCACGATGCTGCGGAACAAGGCGGCTTGGGCGTGCGGGTCCGCGGGAATCCGGTCGGGAGTGAGACCGAAGCTCTGGAGGAAACCGCGGGTCGCCACCGCCGGGCTCATAGGCAGCCCGTCGGAGCTGAAGCCGCGCAGGTCGACGAACAACTGGCCCGCCGGAAAACGGTGAACGTTGTCGTGTGCCCACCGCAAGGCGAGCCATGTCTTGCCGATCCCACCGGGACCGCCGATCACCACCAGCCCGTTCGGCCGCTCCTCGTCCTCCAGCAGCGTGGTGAGTGCGGCGAGTTCGTCACTCCGGCCGACGAACGAGCGCGGTAGCGCCGGAAGCTGCCGTGGCACCTGTGCACCGGCACCCGCGACAGGACGGATCGCCTGCCGCGCGGGATCGGGAGGATAAGGATGGTCCGGCAGGCCGATCCAGCCCACCGTCGACGTCTCCTTCACCTGGACCGGTACGGGCCGGAACGTCGCCGGATCGACGACCCGGCTGTGCCTGACCACGTCTTCGAAGAACCAGTCCGAGGTGACCAACGCCAGCACTCCCGGCGACTCGGCCAGCGCGGCCCGGAGAGGGGCCGCGTCGAGCAGCCGGAACGTGAGGTTCACCGCCGCCGCGGCGACACCGTGCTCGTCGTAGGCGACCTCGCCCGCGTGCAACGCCATCCGCAACCGGATCCGTTCCTCGCTCGGATGCGTCCGGTTGTGCTCGGCCACTGCGGCGACGAGGGCCTGGGGGAGCGCGTCCACGAAAAGCGCTTTAGGAACCTGGGCGGGCACGAGGACGAACACCGCGTCGCCGCGATCCTCGTGATCGCAGTCCGCCCACGACGCCCCGATTTCGTCGAATGAGTGACGAAGAATTTCGTAAAGTGCGGCACGCACCACCAATTGATGCGAGTTGGTACGTCGTCGATCGCCGAAACCCTCGACATCCACGACGAACACCGTGCGGTGCACGGAATACCGATGCCGCTCCATCGCCGCCCTCCCACGCGAGAAGTTACGCCATCGTCGATTGCCCTGCCAGTCAGCGGGATCGACGCCTTTTCGCTGGTGCGGAAAAGTGGCTTCGACTTGCGGCCGTTCGCGATCGGCAGGAATTCACTCACCATTGGCGGGGGCGTTGTGATGACAAAAAGGCGTCGGACGGCGACCATTTTGACAATTCTTGTAATCGGGATCGGCGGAATGTCTTCGTCACGCTCGCGCCTGCCGGTGGGATACGGTCCAGCGTCCGGGGCTGGACCCAAGACGACGATGACGCTCTGTCCGATCTGGCCGGTGACGCGCAGCGAGATGTCGAGCAGTGCTCAGCGTCTCGCGAGATCGTGTCGCCGATCGTGACGTGCCCCAAGGCGGGCTGACGGCCCTCACGGATCGTTTCCGCAGCTCAGACACACAGTGACCCCTGGTTGCAAGCCACTGTTCGGGACCCGCTAAAGTACTCACATCGCACTCCACGGAGCGCGGGTCCGGGCTGTGGCGCAGTTTGGTAGCGCACTTGACTGGGGGTCAAGGGGTCGCAGGTTCGAATCCTGTCAGCCCGACCGGACGAAGCGGGTTTCCACAGCTCATCGGCTGCGGAGACCCGTTTTTTCATGCAGCCGGGGCGTCTTCCGGTTCAGCGCGGCGCTCTGGAAAACGGTCCGTGAGGGCCGCCCTGCCGCATTCGGGCGGCCCCACGGGGTCACTGAGGGTTGCCGGCGTGCGTGAGGGTCTGCCAGGCGACGAACAGACTGTTGGTGCCCGCCGGGCGTTGGCGCAGGGTGAGGGCCTCCGTGTTGCTCATGGTGTGCCCGAGGCGGGTGTGGAGGTGGTTGTACCCGACTTCGGTGATCGGGCCGAGGCCGAGCTTCAGGCTGCCGCCGCACAGCCACGACGGGACGGCCGCGCCCATCTGGTACTTGGCGTGGAAGCCGAGGCCTTCGCGGAGGCGGTCGGCGATCTCGGGGTAGAGGTCCTGGCCCTGGATGCGGGTGGTCTCGGCGAAGTCCGCGATGGCGGCGAGGCCGTAGCCGGTGTGCGTGAAGTCCCGGCAGGTCTCTTGGGAGAGGCCGTTGACGAACGTCGTCTGGCCTTGCCAGTACTTCACGATCTTGTCGCGCGTGTCCAGCCCGCTGCCGGGCGCGGTCTTCGGGAGCGCGCCGTCGCTGGTCAGGTAGAGATAGGCGGGGACGCGGGTGCGGAACTTCGCGACGGCCTTGTCGTAGACCGTCTTGTCGTCGAGGAACACGGCGATGCCGATCGCGGCCTCGGTCATGCTGAGTTCCCAGTTTCCGTTGCTGTGACTGCCGTTGATCACCTCGGGCAGGTACACGTTCCGGAGCATGGTGCCGAAACGGCCGGAATTCGGCCAGCTCGTGTACGTGTGCTTGATGATCTCCGCTGCGCGTGGCCAGGAGGAGGCCGACCAGGCCGACTGCAGGGGAGCGTTGCTGTTCGTGTGATCCTTCAGTACCGCGGACCAAGCGTCCATGATCTCGATCGCCTTGGTCGCGTATTTCGCGTCGCGCGTGATGTACCACGCCAGCGAAAGGGAATACGCGGCGATCGCGTCTTGCCGTTCATCGGTACAGCCGATGTTCGGATTCGAATAGGAACCGCATTCGACGATGGCGCGTGGTTTCGGTGACCGGGACAACGAGGCGTACGAACTCGACATCATCGCGTCGTAGGCCTGTTTCCACGGTTGCGCGCCGGCCTGGACCTTGGCGCGGACGAAGTCCAGTTGCGGGCGGCTGACCAGCACGCCGGGATGGGTGAACGTGGCGGGCGCGGCCTGGGCGGGAGCGCTGAAAAGGCCTAGCGCCAACGGGACGAGCGTGGCCAGGGCGAGCAGTTTCCTCGGTAGGGACATGGTTCTCCTCGGGCGGGTGTGAGCCAGGTCACCGGCGGCGTGCGTTCAGTGTCATGGTCTGAACCAGTTGCGTCAAGACCTTTATTCGCCTCGAAAAGAAAGAAGTGCCGCCCGTTCAGCGGGCTGAACGAATCAATGCGGCCAAAGGCCGACGAAGGCCGGGCTGCCGATCGGATAAGTGCCGATCAGACGCCAGGTCGCGCGTTCGTGGACCTGGATCGCGTCACTGCTCTGCGCGGCGATATAAACGTGCTCGCCGACGATGGAGAAGTGCCGGGGCCATTCGCCGGTGCCGTGGTCGGCCACGGCCACACCGTCGGAAGTGAATTCCGTGATCTTCTCGGGGCCACGGTTCGACAGGAACAGCCGGTCGCCGTGCAGGATGAGCTGCGCCGGGAGGTTCTCGCCGCCCGGTTCGAGCGTCGCCGGAACGGAGTTCTCCACGGCGAACGTGCCCGGCGGCTCTTCGCGCACCGTCACGAGCGACGCGGCCAGTTCGCCGACGACGTACGCGTGACTCGTGCCCGGACGCCGGACCAGTTGCCGCGGGCCGGTCCCGGCGGGCAGCGTCGACACCGACACGGGGATCAGTTCGCCTTCCTCGCCGAGGCGATAGCTGCGGATCTCGTCGGTGCCCAGGTCGACCGCGCTGACCAGCGTGCCCGTCTCATCGATGACGGCCATGTGGACGTGCGCGGCTTCCTGCCGCTCGGCGTTCGGGCCGCTGCCTTCGTGCCGGACCAGCGCCGTCCGCACGGTGGGCACCCCGTCCGGGCCCAGCGCGAACGCGGCCAGGCTGCCACCGCTGTAGTTGGCGCACAGCAGGAACCGGCCGTCCGGCGTGACCGACAGATGGCACGGATCCGCCCCGCCGGTCGGCAGCGAGTTCAAGGCCGACAGCGTCCCGTCTTCGGCGACCGACACGGCGGTGATCGCGCCCTCGGCCGTCTCGTTCACCGCGTAGAGCACCGGAAGTGTGGGATGCGGGGTCAGCCAGCTCGGCGAATCCAGAGCGAGAGAGCCCACCGGGGTCAGCTCCCCGGTCCGCGCGTCGCGTCGGAACGTGCCGATGCCTCCGCCGCGGCCGTCGCTCGCGGCGGTGTAGGAGCCGACGATGAGCAGAGTCCGGTCGTCGTTCGCAGAAGTCACGAGGCACACTGTGCAGCAAGCCGAGGTGGAGGTGAATCCCTTTTGACCACATCCTGCGCGATCGTTTCGGGAGCGGCGTCCGGTATCGGCGCGGCCACCGTCGCCCGGCTGGCCGAAGCCGGCCACACCGTCGTCGGCATCGACATCACCGAGCAGCCGGGGATCCGGCACAGCGTCGTCGGCGACGTTTCCGATGAAGACACGTGGCGCCGGGCCGTCGAGCTGGCGGAGGAGACGTGCGGCGGGGTTGACGTGCTGGTCAGCAACGCGTTCACCGCGGTGATGGCGCCGCTGCACGAACTCGGCAGGAAGGACTGGGACCGTCAGCTGGACGTCAATCTGGCGGGCGCGTATCTCGGCGCCAAGGCCTGCCTGCCGTCGTTGCGGGAGCGGCGGGGCTCGATCGTCCTCGTGTCCTCGGTGCACGCCATGGTCGGCCTGCCCGGGCGGCCCGCCTATGCCGCGAGCAAGGGGGCTTTGGTGGCGCTCGGCCGTCAGCTGGCCGTGGAGTACGCGCCCGACGTCCGCGTGAACTCCGTCCTGCCCGGCCCGATCCTCACGCCGATCTGGGACGCGGTGGCCGAGGCCGATCACGCCCGCGCGGTCAAGGCCACCCCGGCGGGGAGACTCGGGGATCCCGCCGAGGTGGCCGAGGTGATCGCGTTCCTCGCCTCGTCCGCGGCCTCGTACGTCACGGGGACGCAACTGGTGGTCGACGGCGGCTGGTCCGCGACCAAGGACTCGGTCTAGCCCTGGGTGCCGGACACCGGCACCCAGGGGGACCGTCACTTCAGCGAGTTGTCCACTGTGGTCATGAGGGTTCCGGTGTCACCGGACATCTCCCAGGCCATGACCCCGAGCAGCCCTCGTGTCTTGAGCCAGGCGACCTTCTGCTGGATGGACCAGGCGTCGTCGAAGGTCCACCATTGCCCGCCGTTGCCGGTGTAGCACGACGTGGCCACGGCCGCGGTGTCGTGCTGGACGGCGCAGTTGGGGACACTGGCCAAGAGATTCGCGTAGCCACGAGTACCTGCTTCCTCGGCGAACTGGCCGGGCGCGGCTCCGGTCGCGCTCTGCCATTCGCCCTTCTTCCCGCCTTCCGCGACCCCTTGCCAGCCTCTCCCGTAGAAGGCGAGCCCGAGGGTCAGTTTCCGTGGATTGGCACCGGCTTCGGTGTAGGCGTTGATCGCCGATTCCACACTGAACTTGAAGTTGTACGGGTCGTCCGCGTCGGCGTAGAGGTTCCCCTGATGGCCGGTGCGGTTCGGCTCCCACGAGTTGTCGCTGCCCGAGCCGTGGAAGTCGTAGCCCTGCACGTTCGCGACGTCGAGGTAGTCGAAGATCTTCGGGATCTCCCAGCCGCCCTTCACCTTCGCCGGGTCGGCGGGGGTGAACGCCTGCAGTTCGTACCGCTTGCCGGTGGTCGCGCCGTAGGCGTCCATCTGCGTGCGGAACTCGGCCAGCAGCGCGGTCAGGTTCGTCTTGTCGTTGGCGCTCCAGTGGTTCCCGGGGTGCCCGTCGGGGCTGCCGGGCCACTCCCAGTCGATGTCGATGCCGTCGAAGATGCCCGCGGCCGTGCCCGGACCGCCGGCGCCGCCGTACGCCTTCACGTTCCCCTTCAGGTACGTGTCGATGCACGACGCGACGAACTTCTGCCGCGACGCGGGTGTGGCCGCGACGTCGGAGAAGTACTTCGAGTAGGTCCAGCCGCCCAAGGAGATGAGCACCTTCAGGTTCGGGTACTTGGCCTTGAGCTTCTTCAGCTGGTTGAAGTTGCCGCGCAGCGTCTCCCAGCCGGTGTCGCCGACCCCGTCGACGGACTGGGACGCGGACATCGGCCGCGAGTAGTCGTCTTCCGCGTCGCCCGCGCCGTCGCCCTGGTTCGGGTCCTGCGGATTGGACGTCGTTCCCTTGGTGACGCCCGAAAGGCAGGTGTGGTTGACGGGGTCGATGTTCCCGAAGGCGTACAGCAGATGGGTCAGCTTGGCGGCCGAGCCGTTGGTCACCAGGTTCTTGACGAAGAACTGGCGGCCGTAGATGCCCCACTGGACGAAGTAGCCGACCCGGGCGTACCCGTTCACGATGTCACCGGTGCGAGCGCTGACGGCCGCGCTCGCCGCGGAGACGTTGTCGTACCCGTCACGGGCTTTGACCGTGAAAGAGTACGAAGTGGACGGTGAAAGCCCGGTCACCGTCGCCGTCGTCCCGGTGACGGTGGTGGCGAGGGTCGTGCCGCGGTAGACGTCGTAGGAGACGACGCCGGTGTTGTCCGTGGACGCGTTCCACGCCAACGAGATGGAGCCCGAGGTGACCGCTGTCGAGCGGAGGTTCGACGGCACCGTCGGCGCCTGGGTGTCGTCGCTCGGGTTGTTGGTGGTCACCGCCAGCGCCGGGGTGGGCGGGGATTTGGCGTCCTTGCGGTCTTTGGCGACGACGGTGAAGCTGTAGGCCGTGTTCGGCGTCAGCCCGGTGATCCTCGCTTCGGTGCCGGTGACCGACGCCGCCAGCGTGGTGCCCTGGTAGACGTCGTAGCCGACGACGGGCAGCGAGCCGGGGGCCGCGGCGTTCCACGCCAGCGCGGCGGTCGTGGTCGTCTTCGCCACGAGACGCAGGTTGGCCGGGGTCGACGGCGGCGCGTCGCCCGAGCCGTCACAGTTGGCGTCGTCGATCCGGCACGTGGTCGGGTTGACCGCGGAACTGAGCTGGAACGACGGGCTGTAGGGGTAGGTCGACCGGCCCGGCGCGAGCGACTTGATGTAAAACGCCGGGGTGAGGGTGACCTGGTTGCCCGACTGGGAAACCGTGGCGTGCGAGCCGCTCGTGGCGGTCACGCCGGCTGGCACGGTGAAGGTGATGGACCAGTCGGCGACGGTTTCGCTGCTGGGGTTGGTGACGGTGTACTCACCGGTGGTTCCGGCCAAGGTGAAGGCGGCGCGGAGGCGGCCCGCCGCCAACGCCGGATTACCTGCGGCCACGAGGAGCCCGGCGGCGAGGAGTGTCACGGTGAGTGCGCTGAGTAGTCTTCTTCTGGTGCGTCTCATGGCGGTTCTCTCCAAAAGAGGCGGCGAGACTGACCTGCTCGGAAAATGGCGCGTGTGGTCTAGACCACAGATGAATGTAGCGCGGCACGCATAAAAGGTCTAGACCGATTCGTCGGTCGTGAACCCGTTCGGCGCCGGATGCGGACAACAAGTGACACCGACGAACGGCGAAAGGCGGTCCATGAGCTCATCCGAGGCGGATCCGGGCGATCCGGAGGACGCGGAAGTGATCGCGAGGTCGGTGACCAGCCCGGACCGGTTCTCCGCGATCTTCGACCGGCACGCCGCGCACATCCACCGCTACCTGGTCAGACGTATCGGGCCCGCGGCCGCGGAAGACGCGCTGGGGGAGACGTTCCTGATCGCCTTCCGCAAACGCGCGGGATACGACACCGAGCGCCGCGACGCCCGGCCGTGGCTCTACGGCATCGCGACCAACCTGGTCGCGCAGCGGCGCCGAGACGAGGTCAGGGAGCTGAAACTGCGGGAAGCCCTCGGCCCGCCGCCTGACGAAGAGGGGCATGCCGAACGCGTCGCCGATCAGGTGACCGCCGAGGCGATGGGAAAACTGCTGGACTCCGCGCTCGCGGAACTGGCCGACGGCGACCGCGACACGCTCACGTTGTTCGCCGGGGAAGGTCTGAGCTACGAGGAGATCGCCGCGGCGCTCGACATCCCGCTCGGCACCGTCCGCTCCCGGCTGAACCGTGCCCGCCGGAAGGTCCGCGAGGCGCTCGGGCGCCCGGACACCACGATTGCGAAGGAGATCTCCACCCATGGATGAGCTGCAGCTGATCGCCGAGCGGACCGGATCGGTGCCCCTCGCGGAATCCGGCGCCCTCGGCTCGGCACGCGCGCGATTGATGGCCGAAATCGCCCGCACCGGAACGGAAAACGTGGTGCCGCTGAAGAAACGGCGGCGCTGGGCCTGGACCGGCGCCGGCGCGGTCGGGCTCGCCGCGGCGATCACCGCCGTCGTCACGCTGGCGCCGATCGAGAAGGTCGGCCTGGAGCCGACCGCGGCCGTCGCGGACCCCGTCGTCGTCCTCCGCAACGCCGCCGCGGCCGCGTTGAAGGCGCCGGGTACACCGCCGAAACCGGACCAGTTCGTCTACACGAAGACGAAGCAGCCCGACGGCGAGCGGGAGGCGTGGCTGTCGGCCGACGGCACCCGTGACGGGCGGATCAAGATGGCCGACGGCTCGCTCTTCCCGCTCCCGGGCTGCCGGGACGGGCGGGGGCAGGTCTACAAGGGCGACCAGCCGCTCAAGGGCGTCACGGAGCCCTGCACGCCGTCACCCGCCTACCGGACGGACCTCCCCGCCGACGCCGAGGCGATGTTCGCATACCTCAACGCCCATCACAGCGGTGAGACGGGTGACTACAACGCGATGGGCAAGGACATCCTCGCGCTGGCGAACGAGAACCTCCTCCCGCCCGCCGTCCGGGCCGCCCTGTTCGGCGCGGCCGCCAAGGTGCCCGGGCTGCGCGCCGTCGACCACACCGAGGACGCGGCGGGCAGGCCCGGTGTCGGCATCACGTGGCCGCTCGGACCGCATGACGACCCGAAGGTGGCGAAACCGGTGGTGATCGTCTTCGCCGCCGACACCTTCCTGTATCTGGGCACGAATTCGACAGCGGTGACCGCGTCCGGCGTGGTGGACGAGGCCGGACAACGCCCCTAGGGCGATCAGCGGCCGGTGAAGGTCGCCTTGCCGGGACCGTCGGCGAGGAACGACTTCACCGCGCCGCGCAGATCTTCGGTCTCGAAGAGCCCGGCGGCGATCGTCGTGATGTGCTCGTTCGCCTCGGCGACGCCGCCGTGCTCGTAGTGCTCGAGCACCTTCTTGGTGGCGGCGTGCGCCCGCGTCGGGCCCTGCGCGAGATCGGTCGTGAAAGCGCGGACGGCCTCGTCGAAGCCGTCCGCCGGGAACACCCGGTTGACCACGTTCCAGCGCTCGAGTGTCGCGGCGTCGTAGGTCGCGCCCGTCATCACGAACTCCTTGGCGCGGCCGACCCCGGCGCGGGCGGCGAGCCGTTGCGTGCCGCCCATGGTCGGGGTCAGGCCGACGACCCGTTCGACCAGGCCGAACTTGGCCTTCTCGCTCGCGAGGATGATGTCGCAGGCGACCGCGACCTCGAACGCCCAGGTCAGGCACAGACCGTGGGCGGCGAACACGGTGGGGAACGGGAGTGCGGCGATCCGGTCGGGGATCGCCAGCATCTCGTCGAAGAGCACCTTCGCCTCGGCGGCGCTCGACTGGGCGTCGAACAGGGAGACGTCCACCCCGCCGCTGACGATCTTGCCCTCGGCGCGGATGAGCGCCGCGCGTGGCGGCGTGGCCTCCAGTTCGCCGATCGCCTCGCCCAGTTCGCGCTGCAGGTCCGCCGTGTACAGGTTCAGCGGCGGCGAAGCGATGGTCAGGACGGCGAGGTCGTCTTCACGGTCGAGGCGGATCGAGGTGGCCAAGGCGGATTCCCTCCGGTGGGTCGGTTTCCCGTGACCCTAGCCCGAGGTCGCCGCGAGTTCGTCCCATTGCGCCTGTGCTTCCGGTCGCCATTCGACGTGCTTGCGGTGGAAGAGGTCCGCCGCGCGCACGCCGCTCCAACCGTCGGGGAGGAGTTTTAGCGGGAGCCGTGGATCGAGGAACGGGAAGCTGCGCCATTCGTGTACGAGTTCGGTCTGCGCGCGCAGGACCCCGCGTTCGCCGGAGGGCCGCGCACCGGTGAAGCGGTCGATGAAGTCCTCGTACCGGTCTTTCAGGTCGCTCAGGTCCCAGGACCGCGCGACCATCGTCTCCTGGTCGCCGACGTCACCGTAGGCGGCGGTGAACGACATCGCCTGGGCGTCGAGGCCGAGTTCCTGCACGATCTGCTGGGCTTCCCGCTGGCGGCTGAGATCCGGGCTGACCCAGACCCCGGCGACCGGGGAACCGAACCCGGCCCACGTCAGGCGCGTGCGGAGCCGGTGCCGGAGATCCCGCTTCGCTTCGGGGACCGAGACGATCAGCATCAGCCAGCGTCCGTCCCAGGCCTTTTCCTCGTTGCCGAAGGCGTAGATCCGTTCCGCGCCTTCGGTCAGCAGGCGCCTGCCTGGTGGGGTGAGCGACCAGCGCACTCTTCGTCCGACGCGTTCGGAGACCACCCAGCCTTCGGCGGAGGAACGGGCGAGCGCCTGCCGGGCGGACTTCTCCTCGATGTCCAGCACCCGCAGTGCCTCGACCAGTGTCGACGTCCAAATCGCCTGGTCGCGGGGCAGGACGTACTCGCCGAGGATCGTCATCAGCAGCGACCGCGCGCTGGCATGACCGACTTCCCGCCGCCTGCTCAATGTCGGCCTGCGGGTACCGCCTTTCTGCTGGTGGACGACGGGGACCGGGGTGGCGGAGTCCGCCATTTGCTGTCACCGACCTCAATGCTCGGGGGATTCGTTCGGGTCCAGAAGAACAACCAGGTTACCCACGTTCCGTGATCGCTTGGATACTTGCCACTCTTCCGAGGGACCACGAGCTGTTCAATCGGTCCCCGTAGACTTACCGATCTCATGAGCGCCA
This sequence comes from Amycolatopsis japonica, assembly GCF_000732925.1. NCBI lineage: Bacteria > Bacillati > Actinomycetota > Actinomycetes > Pseudonocardiales > Pseudonocardiaceae > Amycolatopsis > Amycolatopsis japonica. The sequence goes on along the minus strand of NZ_CP008953.1, from coordinate 4,432,527 downwards.
CACTCGTTGCCAAGGATCTCGCCGCCGGCCACGGCGACCGTGTTCTGTTCTCCGGTCTCGACCTGGTCGTCGCCCCGGGCGAAGTGATCGGTCTCGTCGGGGTGAACGGCGCGGGCAAGTCGACCCTGCTGAAGACCCTCGGCGGCCTCGTGCCGCCGGAAGAGGGCAGTGTCCGGCTGAACCCGCCGACGGCCACCGTCGGTCACCTCCCGCAGGAACCGGAACGCCGCGAGGGTGAGTCCGTCCGCGCGTTCCTCTCCCGGCGTACCGGCGTGACCGCAGCCCAGGCCGCGCTCGACGCCGCCACCGAGGCTCTCACCGCGGGCGAACCCGGCGCGGACGACGCCTATGGCCTCGCCCTCGACCGCTGGCTCGCGCTCGGCGGGGCCGATCTGGACGACCGGGCGGGGGAGGTCGTCGCGGATCTCGGGCTCACCGTCAACCTCGACCAGCCGATGCTGTCGCTCTCGGGTGGGCAGGCGGCGCGCGCCGGGATGGCGTCGCTGCTGCTGAGCCGGTACGACATCTTCCTGCTCGACGAGCCGACCAACGACCTCGATCTCGACGGCCTGGAACGCCTCGAGCGGTTCGTGACCGGGCTGCGCGCGGGGACCGTCCTGGTGAGCCACGACCGGGAATTCCTCGCCCGCACCGTCGATCGCGTCGTCGAGCTCGACTACGCGCAGCAGCAGGTGCGGACCTACGGCGGTGGCTACGAGTCGTATCTGGAGGAGCGTGCCGTCGCGCGACGGCACGCCCGGGAGGAGTACGAGGAGTACGCGAACACCAAGGCGTCGCTCGAAGCCCGTGGCGCGATGCAGCGTTCGTGGATGGAGAAGGGCGTCAAGAACGCCCGGCGCAAGGCCACCGACAACGACAAGGTCGGCCGCAAGTTCCGGAGCGAGGCGACCGAGAAGCAGGCGTCGAAGGCACGCCAGACCGACCGCATGATCGAGCGGCTCGACGTCGTCGAAGAACCGCGCAAGGAATGGGAACTGCGGATGGAGATCGCCGCGGCGCCCCGGGCGGGCGCGGTCGTGGCGACCCTGCGCGGCGCGGTGGTGCGGCGGGGCGGGTTCACCCTCGGCCCGGTCGACCTGCAGATCGACTGGGCGGACAAGGTCGCGATCACCGGGGCCAACGGCGCCGGGAAGTCGACGCTGCTCGCGGCGCTGCTCGGGCGGGTCCCGGTCGACGAGGGCGCCGCCTCGCTCGGTTCCGGTGTCGTGGTCGGGGAAGTCGACCAGGCACGGAAGCTGTTCCTCGGCGACCTTCCGCTCGTCGAGGCGTTCGCCAGGGAGGTACCGGAACTCGCCGACGCCGACGTGCGGACGCTGCTGGCGAAGTACGGGCTCAAGGCCGCGCACGTCCTGCGGTCGGCGGCCACGTTGTCGCCGGGGGAGCGGACGCGGTCGGCGCTGGCGTTGCTGCAGGCGCGCGGGGTGAACCTCCTGGTGCTCGACGAGCCGACGAACCACCTCGACCTGCCTGCGATCGAACAGCTGGAGTCGGCGCTCGCGGACTACCCGGGGACGCTGCTGCTGGTGACGCACGACCGGCGGATGCTGGACGCGGTGGCGACGACACGGCGGCTGGAAGTGGCCGAAGGGAAGGTCACCGAACTCTGAGCGTTTAGTCCTCTGAATGCGTGCGCATTCAGAGGACTAAACGCGGGGTCAGCCCTTGGTGGCACCCCCGGTGAGGCCCTTCACGAACTGCTTCTGCAGCGCCAGATAGAAGATGAGCACCGGCAGCGTCGCCAGGAACATGAGCGCGAAGACGCTGCCGAGATCCGCCTGGTACTGGCCGATCGAGCGGTAGATCCCGGTGGTGACCGTGGTCCCCTGGCTGGGACCGAGGATGATCAGCGGATCGATGAAGTCGTTCCAGATCCACACGCCGAGGAAGATCAGCACACTCGCCGTGGCCGGGCGCAGCAACGGGAACACGATCCGCCAGAACACCTGTGCCCGGCTCGCGCCGTCGAGCCGGGCGGCCTCCTCGAGTTCCACCGGCACCCCGCGGATGAACCCGGTGAACACGAAGACCCCGAACGGCACGTAGTAGCCGACGTTGAACAGCACCAGACCCTGGATCGTCGCCAACAACCCGGTCAGCCGCAGCACCTCCGTGACCGGGATGAGGATCACCTGCGGCGGGATCATCAAGCCCGCCAACAGGATCAGCGCGAGCACCCTGGTCCACCGCTTGGCCGACCGCGCCAGGTAGTGCCCGAGCATGGCCGAAAGCACGGTCAGCACGAGGATCGACAGCAGCGTGACGAGCACGCTGTTCGCCAGGCTCACCCAGAACAGGCCGTCGGGGCGGGTGAGCACGGCGTGGATGTTGGCCGGCGTCGGTGGCAGCGGGACCGACGCCGGCGTCCGGGCGATCTGATCGCCGGGTTTGAACACGTTGACGAGCACGTAGTACAGCGGCACGGCGAAGAGTGCGCTCACCAGGATCGCGGCGACCGGCCGGATTTTCGCGGTCACAGGTCGACCTCCCGCCGCCGCAGGAAACGCAGCACGATCGTGGTCAGCGTCGCGACGATCACCAGCATCACCATGGCCATCGCGGACGCGTAGCCGACGTGGTTCGCGTCGAGGCCGGTGGCGAGGACGTCGAACGCGATGGTCGCCGTGGTCCCCGAACCCGGTCCGCCGTTGGTGACGACCTTGACGTAGTCGTAGGTCTTGAACGCCGAGATCAGCAGCACCACGGTGTTGATCGTCAGCGACGGCGCGAGCAGCGGCCACGTCACCGCGCGGAACCGGCGCACCGGCCCGGCGCCGTCGATCTCCGCGGCCTCCAGCAGTTCGGCCGGGACGCCCTGCAGGCCGGCGAGGTACACGACCACGCAGAACCCCAGCATCTGCCAGCACACGATCGACGCGACCGAGTACAGCGCCAGATCGGGGTCGGAAAGCCAGCCCGGCGGATGCTCGACGCCGAGGGCGCGGAGCGCGTCGTTGACCGGGCCCCGGTCGTCGAGCAGTTTCGTCCAGATGATGCTGACCACGACCGAGCTGAGGATCACGGGCGTGAAGAACACGCTCCGCAAAGCGTTGTACAGCCAGCCTTTCCGGTCGAGCAGCACCGCGACGCCGAGGCCGAGCACGTTCGGCACGACCACGACGATCACGGTCAGGATCGTGGTGACGCGGAGCGCGGTCAGGAACTGTTCGTCCTGGAACAGCAGCCGGTAGTTCTCGAGACCCACGAATTCCGCGGGCGGGCTGAACGGGTTGTGGTTCGTCAGGCTGTAGCCGAAGCTGATGAGGATCGGCGCCATGACGAAGCACAGGTAGATGACGACTCCGGGCGCGCCGAACGAGGCGAAATGCCACACCCGCGGCAGGATCGGTTTTCTCCCCATCGTGGTGTCAGCGCGCCTTCGCCCACTCGGTGTCCAGGAACGCGCACGCGTCGGCCACCGTTCTGCGGCCGGTGATGACGTCCTGCGCGGCCTGGTACACCTTGTCCTTCATTCCAGGCAGGAGCCCGTCGTCCGCGGTTTCCCAGCTGAAGGCGTTCACGACGGCGTTCTTCGCGACGGCTTCCTTGTACAGCTCGTATCCCGCTTTGAAGACCGGCCCGACGTCGGCGGGCGGTGTGTAGCCCTTGATCGCGGGGAACAGGCCGTCGGCCTTGACCGAGGCGTCGATCTGCTGCTTGTCCAGCTGGAACGCGAGCGCGAATTTCCTTGCCGCGTCGAGGTTCCGCGACTTCGCGTTGACGACGATGCCGCCACCGGTGTACGCGGGCACGACGAGTTTCCCGTCTTCGGAAGGAAAGTTGAAGACGCCGATCTCGAACGGCGGCTTCTTGGCGTCGGCGCTCGCGGCGAACCAGTTGCCCATCGGGTACATCGCGCCCTCGCCGTTGAGGAAGGCCGCCTCGGTCGCGGAGTAGTCGCGCGACACCTGCGTCTTGTCGAGGTAGCCCTTGGCCACCAGATCGGCGAACTTGCCGAACGCCTGCTGGAAGGCCGGGTCGGCGAACTTGACCTTGTCGGCCCGCCGCTGGGAAAGCCAGTCCGGTGTCTTGCCATAGACCTCGACGCTGACCAGGCCGTCCAGCAGCATCGCGGACGGGAACCCTTCCTTGCCGCCGCCGATGGTGAACGGCGTGATGCCCTTCGCCTTCAGTTTCTCCGACGCCGCGAGGAGCTCGTTCCAGGTCGACGGCGCCGACGTGATCCCGGCGTCGGCGAAGAGTTTTTTGTTGTAGTAGATCGGCGGGATGGTCTGGGTGTTGGCGGGCAGCTGGTGGTGCCCGCCCTTGATCGGGTTGGCGCCGGGGAACTGGAAGTCCTTGAGTTCCTCGGGTGTCCACGCGTAGAGGTTGCCCGATTCGGCGAACCCGGCCGAATCGACGGCGATCGCGACGTCGGGGAACTGGCCGGACTGCAGGAGTTGTTTGGCGTAGCCGGTGCGGTCGGTCGACGGGGCGACCAGTTTCTTCACGCTCAGACCGGGGTTTTTGTCCGTGACGCGTTTGATGGCGGAGTCCCAATAGGACGGTGGGAGGTTCGGCGTCTCGAACGTCAGGAAGGTGATCTCGCCGCCGGAGGCGTCCGTCCCGCCGCCGACGGTGCAACCTGTGAGGCTCGCGGCGAGGAGTAGTGCGGCTCCCAACGCGAAGGACCTTCTCATGCCCCAGTCACCCTTCTCGCGGCGATGCACGACGTCTCATATACGACGGCATTCGATCGGATGTCTAGGGTGATGTCAAGCAGTCCTGGTGGGCGTCGGTGGGCGAAAAGCGGCGATACATCTGATCTATCGGCGGGCTTAGACCTTCGTCAACCGGATCACCGCACTGGCGAAATCGCCGTCCGGAAGGCCGGGGAACAGGCCGTGTGCCAGGAGCGAGGCGCCGTGCCACACCTTCCCCGTGTCCTCGTCGCGGTATCGGGCGGCGGGGTCGAGACCGTCGAGCCGGAGCGGTCGTTCGCGAGTATGGAAATGTGCCGCTTGCCGGAACACGAACACCACCGCGCGTCCGCCATCGGCCGCCACGTACTGCAGCGCGGAGAGGCCGTCGGTGGCAGGCGGCACGAGCCGGTGGAGCCTGCCGTGCTGGACGATCGGCCGGATGTCCTTGTACAGCGCGATCTGTTCGCGCGCGTGGACCAGATCCTCCTCGGGCCATTTCACGATGTCGCCGCCGATGCCGAGCACGCCGGCCATCGCGACGTGGAACCGGAAACGCAGGGGAGTGGACCGCCGGGTGACGAAGTTGGGGTCGTCGGTGACCCACGCCGACATCGCGCGCGCCGGGTACACCTGGCCGTAGCCGTGCTGGATGACGAGCCTGTCGAGCGCGTCGGTGTTGTCGGACGTCCAGACCTGATCGGTCCTGGCCAGCACCCCGAGGTCGATCCGCCCGCCACCGCCGCTGCACGCCTCGATCCGCAGCCCGGGATGGCGGGCGCGGAGGCGGTCCATGATCGCGTAGACCGAGCGGGTGTGCTCCACCCACAGAGTGTCCGGATCGACGGCACCTGGCCAGCCCGCTTCGCTGAAGGGGCGGTTCATGTCCCATTTCAGGAAGTCGATCCCGTGCTCGCCGACGAGGGAGTCGAGCGTGCCGAACGCCCATTCGGCGACGTCCGGCCGGGCGAAGTTGAGCACCAGCTGCCGTCGCAGCTCCGACCGGGTCCGATGTGGATGGTGCAGGACCCAGTCCGGGTGGGCGCGGTACAGATCGCTGTCCGGGTTGACCATTTCGGGCTCGACCCAGAGCCCGAACTTCATGCCGAGCCGGTGCACCTCGCGGACGAGCGGTTCGAGACCGCCGGGAAACTTGTCGCGGTTGACCTGCCAGTCGCCGAGGCCCGCGTGATCACCGCTGCGGGCGCCGAACCAGCCGTCGTCCATCACGAACAGTTCCACGCCGAGCGCAGCGGCCATCTCCGCGAGCGCGCGTTGCCCGGCTTCGGTGACGTCGAAACCCGTTGCCTCCCAAGAGTTGTAGAGCACCGGCCGGAGTTCGCCGGGATGCGGGAGGACATGGTCGAGCGTGTATGCGTGCCACGCGCGGCTCGCGGCGCCGAATCCGCCGTCGGTGTACAACCCGGCGAAGACCGGGGTGGTAAGCGTGTCACCGGGTGCGAGCCGGGGGACGACGCCGTCCTGGCCGAAGCCGCCGGTCACGGTGAGCCGGCCGGTGGAGGAGCGGGTGGTGGTGATCCGCCACGAACCGCTCCACGCGAGCGCGGCGCTGTAGACCTCGCCGTGCCGCTCGGTGGCTTCGCCGTCGTCGAGCATCACCCACGGATTGGCGTGATGGCTGGTGATGCCGCGCCTGCTGCCGAACGTGGTCTCGCCGTGGGGGACGGGCTCGCGGAGCAACTGGCTCTCGGCGGCCCAGCCGCCGGTGACGTGGCTGATCCGGTAGTCCGGCCGGATCGGCGCGACCCAGGTCGCCGAGTCGGCGCGGATGATCTCGATCGGGCCGTCCGTGCCGTCGTGGGCGAGTTCGGTCCAGCGCTCGATGACGTCCGTGCCCGCCGGGACGTGGTAGCCGAGCGTGATCCGCAGCGGGTAGTGGCGATCGCGGAAGTGGACGCGCAGGCTCATGCCGTCGATGTCGTGTCCGAGGTAGCGCCATTCGAGGGCGCGGGTCCCGTCGGCGAACCGGACCTGGAGGGCGGGGGTCCAGTAGCGGGTGCCGCCGTCGGCGGCCAGTTCGTCCAGCCCCTCGTTGGGATCGTTGAAGGAATCCCAGCGTTCCTCGGTCCGGTTGAGGACGTCGGCGAGCTGATCGGCGGTGAGCGCCGGGCCCCAGTAGACGTGGGACGGCGCATCGTCGTCGGTCAGCCGGAGCGCGTAGCTCGTAGCTGCCGTGCGGATGAGCCAGGAACGGGTGCTGTCGTCGAAAACGATCTCGGCCACCGGCCCATCCTGACGCCCGGCGCCCGCGGTGACCAGGGGCTCCCGCTCGCCGGTACATGAAGGCCCCCTTCCTGTACCTAGGCGCAAGGAAGGGGGCCTTCATGTACTTGGGGAAGCGGTCAGCCGCCGACCTTCGCGATCGCCACGAAATGCTCAGGCCGCACCCGCACGATCACCTTTCCCGGCGACGTCGCGTACGCCAGCCAGCCGTCGATGACCTCCTGCCCCGCTTCGCCGAGGTACCGCCGGGCGATCAGTTCGGAGCCGAGACGGACGTCGTCCGGATCCGAAACGATCTCCGCGACACCCTCGACACTGACGAACGAGTACGGCGGAACAGGGTCGTCGGCGACCACCGAAACCCGCGGATTCTCCTTGAGCGCCTTGCCTTTGACCGTGTCCGCACCCAGGTTGACCAGGATGTCGTCCCCGTCGAGGGCGAACCAGACCGGCACCGCGTGCGGCCTGCCGTCGGGGCGGACCGTCGCGAAGACGGCGGTGCGGGTGCCTTCGGCGAGGAAGGCGCGGCGCTGGTCGTCGGTCATCTTCTCCGGCATTACTTTCCCTCCAGGATGGCGTCCAGGCCGAAGGCCGGGAACAGGTGACTGTCGAACGTGGTGAACTCAGCTGCCTTGCCGTCGATGACGCGGACGAGGTCGAGCTTGAAGGCGCGGAAGACGGTGTCGCCGGGACGCCGCAGGTACGAGGCGAACGCGGGCATCCGGTTCGCGTCGACGGGGACGGCGCGCCATTCGCCCATCTCTTCGGCGATCCTGCCGTGCCGGGCGAGGTGTTCGAGGCCGATGTAGCAGTGGGGTTCCGGCGGCATGGTCACGCGGACGTCGTCGCGGACCAGATTGCTCAAAGTGCTGAAATCGCCGCTGTCGTGGGCTTCGACGAGCCGTCGGACCAGTGCTCGTTCCTCTTCGGAGGGAGCCGAGACCGACCATTCGCCGCGTTGCTGCGGGAGGCGTTCACGCAGGGTCGCGCGGCCCCGTTGCAGGGCGCTGTTCGCGGCGGGGACCGAGAGATCGAGCAGTTCGGCGGTTTCGGCGGCCTGCCAGCCGAGCACGTCGCGCAGGATCAGCACCGCGCGTTGCCGCGGCGGCAGCATCTGCAGGACCGCGAGGAAGGCGAGTTCGATGGTCTCCCTGGCGATGGCGAGCGCGTGCGGTTCGGCTTCCGAGGGCGCGATCTCGTCCAGCAGGCGGTCCGGATACGGCTGGATCCAAGGGACTTCGGCGAACGAGCGGACCGACGGCACCCGGCGGTCCTTCTTGCGGATCGCGTCGAGGCAGGCGTTGGTGGCGATCCGGTACAGCCACGCGCGGAAGTTGCCGCCGTCGAAGGTGTCCAGGCCGCGCCACGCGTTGAGCAGCGCCTCCTGGACGGCGTCTTCCGCCTCGTCGAACGAGCCGAGCATCCGGTAGCAGTGGACGTGCAGTTCCCGGCGGTGTTGTCCGGTGAGCGCGGCGAAGGCGGTTTCGTCTCCCGCCTTCGCCGCGGCGATCGTGTCGGTCATGGCGCCTCCCATCGAGTGTTCTTACCCGATGTAACGGCGCCCTTCGCCGGAACTCATCGGTCCCGCGATGACTTTTTCGCGGGACCGCGGAAACCGCAGGTCAGGGACGAGCGGTGAGGTATCCGCCCATCGTGCGGAAGTACTCGGTCGCGGGCAGTTCGGTGCCGTCCTCGGTCCGCACCCGCTCGATGACGAGCCCGTGCGACCGGCCGCGGCGCGACTCGGGGCCGGCGACGATCACGACGCCTTCACCCTCTCGGATGAAGATCCGGCCGGGGGTGCCGCCGTACTGGCCCACCGACACCGACGAGCGGATCACGCGCAGCTGCTTGCCTCGGTGGTAGGTGAAGGCGTTGGGGTACGGGTCGGACTGGGCGCGCACCAGCCGCTCGATCTCGTCCGCGGGCCACGACCAGTCGATGAGGCTGTCTTGCAGGGCGCGCTTGTGGAAGAAGCTGGCCTTCGACCTGTCCTGTTTGACCGGTGTGAAGTTCCCCTTCGCGATCAGCTCGATGGCTTCGGTGGTGATCGGCGCGATGAGGTCGACCGTCCGGTGGAACAGATCGGTCGTCGTGTCCTTCGGTCCGACCGGGACGGAGCGCTGCAGCACGATGTCGCCCGCGTCGAGGTCGGCGTCCATCATGTGGGCGGTGAGGCCGACCTCCTTCTCGCCGTTGATGAGCGCCCAGATCAGCGGCGAGAAGCCGGCGTAGGCGGGCAGCAGCGAGTCGTGGACGTTCAGCGTGCCGTACCGCGGCATCTCGAAGATCTCCGGCGGCAGCCAGGTGCGCCAGTTGTTGGCGACGATCAGGTCGAGATCGGCTTCCTTCAGCTCCGCCAGGAGTTCCGCGTCGTCGGGACGCTGCCGCAACAGCGCGCGGATCCCGTTCTCCTCGGCGAGGTCCGCGACGGAGTCGGACCAGATCTTCTCGTAGGCGTGGTCACTCTTCGGGTGGGTGACGACGAGGGCGACCTCGTGACCCGCGTCGATCAAGGCCCGCAGGGTGCGGTGTCCCCAGGTCTGGTATCCGAACATGGCGACCCGCATGGGACCGGCCTCCTCCTGGTCGAGGGATGAACATCACCACTGAAAGTACTAGTTGAGCCTCACCTAACTTAGGTTAGGGTTCCCTGGTCTTTGTTGCGAAGTACCGAGATGCGGCTGAGCCGCGCAAGGGGTTCAAGATGGCACGAGCAGTGGTCGGTGAACGGGTTCCGGTCTACGACGTGGTCGGGGTCGGGTTCGGTCCCTCGAACCTCGCGCTCGCCATCGCCGTCACCGAGCACAACGCCGCGCCCGGGGCCGAGACCGTCACGGCCCACTTCCTCGAGCGCCAGGCCCGTTTCGGCTGGCACCGCGGGATGTTGATCGACAACGCGACCATGCAGGTGTCCTTCCTCAAGGACCTCGCGACGATGCGGAACCCGACCAGCTCGTTCAGCTTCCTGTCGTATCTGCACAGCAAGGACCGGTTGGTGGATTTCATCAACCACAAGAACCTGTTCCCGTTGCGGATCGAGTTCCACGACTACTTCGAATGGGCGGCGGAGAAGGTCGACGACCTGGTTTCCTATGGCACGGAGGTCCTTTCCGTCACGCCGGTGTTCGACGGTGACGAGATCGTGTTCTTCGACGTGCACGCCCGTACCGACGGCGAACTGGTGAACCTGCGCGCCCGCAACCTGGTGATGGGGACCGGGCTGCGCCCGAATCTCCCCGAAGGTGTGACGCCGGGCACACGGATCTGGCACAACAGCGAACTCCTGCACCGGCTCGAAGGCATGGCAGCCGAGGAGCCGCGCCGGTTCGTCGTCGTCGGCGCCGGCCAGAGCGCGGCGGAGGTCAGCGCGCTGCTGCACGATCGCTTCCCCCGCGCCGAGGTGTGCGCGGTGTTCGCGCGGTACGGCTACAGCCCGGCCGACGACAGCGCGTTCGCCAACCGGATCTTCGACCCCGAGGCGGTCGGCCGGTTCTACGAGGCACCGGAAGCGGTCAAGGACCGCCTGATGCGCTACCACGGCGCGACCAACTACTCGGCCGTGGACATCGAACTCATCGACGAGCTGTATCGCCGCGTCTACCGCGAGAAGGTGCAGGGGATCGAGCGGCTGAAGCTCATCAACGTCTCCCGGCCCACCGAGGTCACCGACACCGGCTCCGAAGTGCGGGTCACCGTCGAGGCGCTGGAAACCGGGGCGCGGACCAGGCTCGACGCCGACTTCGTCGTGTACGCCACCGGGTACAGCCCGGCGGATCCGACCCCGTTGCTCGGCGAGCTCGCCTCCACCTGCGCGCGCGACGACGAGGGAAGGCTCCGCGTCGAACGCGACTACCGGATCGTCACCGAACCGCCGCTCGACGGCGGGATCTACCTGCAGGGCGGCACCGAGCACACGCACGGCATCACGTCTTCGCTGCTGTCCAACACCGCCGTCCGGGTGGGCGAGATCCTCCAGTCCATTGTGGACCGGCGCGCCGCCGACGCGCCCAGGCCCGAGTACGCGGTGAGCGGGTCCGGGCCCGCCTGAGGCCGGACGATCCCGAGCGTTTCCGAACGGTGGAGGCAAACCCGATGAACCGCGGCTTTCCCCTGACCCCGGCACAACAGGGGATCTGGCTCGCCCAGCAGCTCGACCCGGCCGATCCGGTCTACACGATCGGCTGGGTCGTGGAGCTTCGCGGCGACATCGACCTCACCCGGCTGGGCGACGCCGTTCGGCGGGCGGTCGCGGAGGCGGAGTGCCTTCACGTGACGGTCGGCCTGGACGGCGACACGCCGGTCCAGCGTCCGGTCGCTCCCGGGGAGGTCGCCGTTCTCGACTTCAGCGCTGAGCCGGATCCGGAGCGGGCGGCCGACGAATGGGCACGTGGTGAACTCACCGTGGCGGCCGACCCCGCCCGGGGGCCGCTCACCGCGCACACGCTGCTGATCCTGGCCGGGGACCGGGTCCGCTGGTTCCAGCGCTACCACCATCTGGTGATGGACGCGCACGGGCAAGCCGTCCTGACCCGCCGCGCGGCGGCACTCTATTCGGGCACCGCCGAGGAGGTCTCCTGGCCGCTGTCGGGATTGGCCGAGGCCGGCTATGACGGGCAAGCCGACCGCGACTACTGGCTGGGTGAACTCGCCGGCAGGCCGAACCCGGTGCGGCTGCTCGGTCGTGCGTCGGCGGGCCGGGTCCGGCTGCGACGGCATTCGTGGGAACTGCCCGCCGCCGAGGCAGGACGGCTGCGGAAGTTCGCGCTGGACGCGGGGACGCGGCTGTCCCGGGTCGCGATCGCTGCCGTCGCGGCGTACGCCCATCGTGTGACCGGTGCCGAAGACCTCGTCCTCGGCCTGCCGGTCACCGCGCGCACCACCCGCGCCCTGCGTGAGCAGCCGGGCATGGTCTCCAACGTCCTGCCGCTGCGGCTGAGCGTGCGGCCGGAGACGACGCCGTCGCGACTGGTCGCCCAGGTCGCGGAGAAGGTCTCCGCCCTGCTGGAACACAGCCGGTACCGCGGGGAAGACCTCGCCCGCGAACTCGGCGCGAGCGGCGGGGTGCACGAACTCGTCGGGCTGAGCGTGAACTACATGGCCGTGGACGACGCGCTCGCGTTCGGCGACGCGAGCGCGACGGTGCACAACCTCGAACTCGGGCCGATCAGCGACGTCGCCATCGCCGTGTACGACGCCGGCGAGGGCCGGGGCCTCCGCTTCGACTTCGACGCCGACGAGGCCGCCTCGTCCGACGACGAACTCGCCGACCATCGCCGCCGGTTCGCCGCCGTACTGGACGCTCTGCTGGAAGGCCCGGACCTGCCGCTGGCCGCCATCGAGCTGCTTTCATCGGAAGAGCGGGCCCGGGTCTTGGAGCTCGGGACCGCGGTCGCGGACTCGCCCGAGGTGTCCTGGCCCGAGGCGTTCGCGCGGGTCGTGGCACGGAAACCGGACGCCGAGGCCGTCGTCTGCGAGGACGTCCGGATGACCTACGCCGCGGTCGACGCCGCCGCCAACCGGCTCGCGCGGCTGCTGCGCCGGCGCGGGGTCGGTGACGAGGACGTCGTCGGCGTGGCCATGCCGCGTTCGGCCGATCTCGTGGTCGCCCTGCTCGGTGTCATGAAGGCGGGGGCCGCGTATCTCCCGCTCGACCTGGACCACCCCGAGGACCGCCTCGCGTACATGCTCGCGCACGCGGGCGCGGGGATCGTGGTGTCCACTGTGGAGGAATCCGCTCAGCTCCCGTCCGGTGTGGACGTCGAGCGGATCCTGCTCGACGACCCGGCGATCACCGCCGAGCTGGCGGATCTCGATCAGTCCACTATGGACGTTAGCGGGATCGCGCTGAGCCAGGCCGCGTACGTCATCTACACCTCGGGCTCGACGGGTAAGCCGAAGGGTGTGGTCCTGTCCCACGATGGGATCGGCAGCCTGATCAGCACGGCGACCGAGCGGATCGGCATCGGCGAGGACAGCCGGGTGGTGCAGTTCGCCTCCACCGGGTTCGACGTGACGGTCTGGGATCTGGTCATGTCGCTGTGCGTCGGCGGGACGCTGATCGTCGTGCCGTCGCACCGCCGTGTGGCGGGCGTCGAGCTGACCGGTTACATCGCCGCCAACGCGGCGACGCATATGATCCTGCCGCCGTCGCTGGTCGCGGCCCTCCCGGCGGACTGCGAGCTGCCGATGGGCGCGGTACTGATCGTCGGCACCGAGACCGTCCCGCCGGAACTGATCGCGCGCTGGGCCGAAGACCTGAAGGTCGTCGCCGCGTACGGGCTGACCGAGGCGACGGTGAACTCGACGCTGTGGGCGGCCGAGCCCGGCTGGAGCGGGCCGATCCCGATCGGTGTCCCGGATCCGAACACCCGCTGCTATGTCCTCGACACCGCGCTGCGGCCGGTCCCGGTCGGCGTCGAAGGGGAGTTGTACGTCGGCGGACGCGGTCTCGCCCGGGGTTACGCGGGGCGTCCGGGGCTGTCGGCGGAACGCTTCGTCGCCGATCCGTTCACCGGTGGCGGCGAGCGGATGTACCGCACCGGCGACCGGGTCCGCTGGCGCGCGGACGGAAACCTCGATTTCCTCGGCCGCACCGATCACCAGGTCAAGATCCGCGGCTTCCGGATCGAACCCGGGGAGGTCGAATCCGCGCTCGCCGCGTATGCCGGGGTCGAGCGGATCGCCGTCGTGCCGCGCGAGGTCAAGCCGGGGGATCGGCGCCTGGTGGCGTACGTCGTGCCGCAGGCCGACGGCTCGCCTTCGTCGCTGAAGGAACTGCGCGCCCACGCGGAATCGGCGTTGCCGCACTACATGGTGCCGTCGGCCTTCGTGGAACTCGACCGGCTGCCGATCATGCCCAACGGCAAACTCGACCGGACCGCGCTGCCGTTGCCGGACTTCGGTGCCGCCGTGACCGGCCGCGCACCGGGCACCGAGCGGGAACGGATCCTCTGCGACGTCGCCGCACGTGTCCTCGGCCTGGCCACGATCGGCGCGGACGACGACTTCTTCTCCCTCGGCGGCGACAGCATCCTGTCCATCCGGCTCGTGCTGGGCGCGGCGGAACACGGTCTCGCCATCACCCCGCGCCAGGTTTTCCAGCACCGGACTCCCGAAGCGCTGGCCGTCTGTGCTGAAGCAGTACGCGGCGTGTCCACTGTGGACGACAGGCCGCTGCTGGAGCTGACCGACGCCGAACGTGCGTCGCTCGCCGAATACGCCGAAGTCCTGCCCGTGACGCCGTTGCAGGAAGGCTTCTTTTTCCACGCGGAGTTCGAAGGCGGCTCGAACGCCGACATCTACACGGTCCAGGAAGTGCTGGACCTCGAAGGCGACGTCGACGCCGACGCGTTGCGCCGGTCGGTGCAGACGCTGCTGGACCGGTATTCGTCGCTGCGGTCCGGCTTCCGGCAGCTCGACGGCGGCCGGGTCGTCCAGACGGTGGTACGGCACGCCGAACTGCCGTGGCGCGAGGCGTCCGCCGAAGACGCTGAAGTGGCCTTCGAAGCCGATCGTGCGCGGCGGTTCGACTTCGCCCGGCCGCCACTGCTGCGGGCGACTTTCGCCCGGCTCGGCGAGGATCGCGCCAAGCTGGCGCTCACGTTCCATCACATCATCGCCGACGGCTGGTCGGTCGTGGTGCTGCTGCGCGAACTGCTCGCGGCGTACGGGGGAGCACCCGTACTGCCGGAAGCGGGCACCCGTGCCGACCACCTGCGGTGGCTCGCGTCACGCGATCACGAGGTTTCGCGCGAAGCCTGGCGGACAGCACTGTCCGAAGTGGACGAACCCACCCGCCTGATCGACGAACGAGCCGGAGCGGCGAGACGGCCGTCGCGACTGCACTTGAGCCTCGGCGAGCAAGCGACGACGGCGTTGTCCGCGATGGCCCGCGAGCACGGGCTCACCCTCGGCACCGTCCTGCACGGCGCCTGGGGGCTGCTGCTCGGCGGGCTCACCGGACGGGACGACGTGCTGTTCGGGAGCACGGTCTCCGGCCGCGACACCGGCGCCGCCGGCCTCGAATCGGCGGTCGGCCTCTACATCAACACCGTGCCGGTGCGGCTGCGCTGGTCGGGCACCGAGACCGTCGCTGCCGTGCTGCGACGACTGCAGGACGAGCAGGCGGCCCTGCTGGACCACCAGCATCTGGGCCTCGGCGAACTGCAGCGCCTCGCGGGCGCGGGGCAGGAAGAACTGTTCGACACCCTGGTCGTCGTCGAGAACTTCCCGCGCGACGACGAGCGCGCCTCCGGAACCCTCCGCCTCGCGGGCGTCGAGGTCACCGACGCGGTGCACTTCCCGGTCGCGGTGATCGCGACCCCGGGTGACGACCTGGCGTTCAGCGTCAAATTCGACGCCGCCCGCATCGACGCGGTCGTGGCCGGGCAACTCGCGGAACGGTTCGCGCGGCTGCTGGAGACGTTGACCGCGAACCCCGGCCTGCCGGTCGCCGCGCTCGACCTGCTGTCGCCCGCCGAACGCGGCCGCCTGGCCGAACTCAACGCGACCGCGCATCCCGTGCCGGAGCGCACGCTGGTCGAGGCCTTTGCCGCGCAGGTCGCCAAGACCCCGTCCGCGACGGCGGTGATGTTCAAGGACACCGAACTGTCCTATGCGGACCTCGACGCCCGTGCGGAGAACGTGGCGCGCAGGCTGCGTTCCCTGGGAGCCGGTCCCGAAGAGGTCGTGGCCGTCGCCGTGCCGAGGTCGGCCGAGCTGATGGTCGCGTTGCTGGGTGTCCTCAAGGCCGGGGCCGCCTACCTGCCGATCGACCTCGACTATCCGGCCGACCGGCTCGAATACATGCTGGCCGATTCCGGCGCGCGTCTCGTGCTCTCCGAGCGCGGGACGGCCGCGCGGATCCCGGATGTCGCCGGGCTGACTCGGGTCCCCGTGACCGGCGAGCCCGTTGACGACGTCGAGGGTGTGTCAGCCGGACCGGACAACACCGCATACCTCATCTACACGTCGGGGTCGACCGGGCGGCCAAAGGGCGTTGCCGTCACGCATCGCGCGATCGTCAACCGGCTCGCGTGGATGCAGCACGAGTACCGGCTCACGCCCTCGGACCGCGTGCTGCAGAAGACGCCGTCGAGCTTCGACGTGTCCGTGTGGGAGTTCTTCTGGGCGCTGTGCGAAGGCGCCACGGTGGTGCTGGCCGAGCCGGACGGCCACCGCGATCCCGCCTATCTCGCGCGAGTGATCCGGGGCCGGCGGATCACCACCCTGCATTTCGTCCCGTCGATGCTCGCCGCCTTCCTCGGCAGCGACGAGGCCACCGGCGATCTCGGATCGCTGCGTCGGGTGTTCTCCAGCGGCGAGGCGCTGCCCGGCGAGACCGCCGCGCGGTGGCGCTCGCTGACCGGTGTCCCGCTGCACAACCTCTACGGCCCCACCGAGGCGGCCGTGGACGTGACCTTCTTCGCCTGCACCGATGCCGACGGCGCCACCGTCCCCATCGGACGTCCGGTGTGGAACACGCGGCTGCACGTCCTCGACGGCTGCCTCCGCCCAGTGCCCGACGGCGTGGCGGGCGAGCTGTACCTCGCCGGTGTCCAGCTGGCCCGCGGCTACCACGGACGGCCCGGCCTGACCGCAGAACGCTTCGTCGCCGACCCGTTCGGCGAGCCGGGACAGCGGCTGTACCGGACCGGTGACCTGGTTCGCCGCCGCGCCGACGGCGAGATCGAGTACCTCGGCCGCACCGACCGGCAGGTGAAGATCCGCGGCAACCGGATCGAGCTCGGCGAGATCGAAGCCGTTCTCGTCGCGCAGCCGGAGGTCACGGCCGCGACGGTCGTGGCGAAGGACGGCGCGCTCGTCGGCTACGTCGCCGGGAGCGCGGATCCGGAGAGCCTGCGGACCGCTCTCGGCGAGGCGCTGCCCGCCCCGATGGTCCCGCAGGCTTTCGTCGTCCTCGACGAATTCCCCTTGACCCCCAGTGGAAAGCTCGACGTCCGGGCCCTGCCCGCGCCCGAGACCGGCCGGACCGAAGCCGCGCCCGGGAACGATCAGGAGCGCGCGCTCGCGCGGATCTTCGCCGACGTCCTCGGCCTGGAGACCGTCGGCGCCGACGGCGACTTCTTCTCCCTCGGCGGCGACAGTATCTCGTCGATCGCCGTGTCGAGCCGTGCCCGGCGGGCAGGATTCGAGCTGAGCCCCAAGGACGTGTTCGAACTCAGGACCCCGGCCGCGCTCGCCGCGTCCGCCACGCCGGCCGAGCCGGTGGCCGACGCCGACGGCATCGGGGCCGTCCCCCTGCTGCCGGAAATGCTCCGGCTGCGTGAGCTGGGTGACGCGGTCCAGCCGGAGTCCGTGCTGCTGACCGTGCCCTCCGGGGCCGACCTCGAGACGCTCGCCGCGGCCCTGCAGCTCGTCCTCGACCACCACGACGGCCTGCGGCTCCGGCTGTCGCGGGTCGCCTCGGTGCTGTGGTCGCTCGAAGTCCGTCCACAAGGGACCCTCCAGGCCGCGGACCTGCTCCGTCACGCGACCGGTTCCCTCGAAGACGAGTACCTGGACGCCGCGGACAGGCTGACCGACAATCTGCTGCAGGCCGTCTGGTTCGACGAACCGGGCAGGCTGCTCCTGCTCGCGCATCCGGTCCTGCTGGACGCGCGGAGCCTGACCACGCTGTCCGCCGATCTCGCGACCGCCTGGCAGGCCGTGACCGAGGGGCACTCGCCGGTGTTCACTTCGGCGCGGACGTCTTTGCGGACCATCGCCCGCCGGATCACCGACGCGGCGCAGGATCCCGCGCTCCTCGGCGAGATCGAGCACTGGACCGAGACGCTGACGCCGGTCTCCTTCGAGGTCGACGGCGGCGAGCTCACCGAACGCCGGATCACGCTGTCCGTCGAGGACACCCGGACGCTCGTCGGCGCGCTGCCATCGGCCGTGCACGGCGACGTGACCGACGTCCTCCTGACCGCGCTGAAGATCGCCGTCGACGGTGACCTGCTCGTCGATCTACACGGCCGGGTCGACCCGTCGGACACGATCGGCGCGCTGACCTCGGTCCGCCCGGTGCGGATCACCGCGTCCGGCGAACCGCTCGCGATGCTCAAGGCCGTCAAGGAAACCGTCCGGAAGACACCCGAGGGCTACGGCCCGCTGCGCTACCTCAACGCCCAGACCGGACCGCTGCTCGCCGGGCTCGCGAAGCCGCGGATCGCCCTGCGGTACGACGGCCGCGTCCCGGCCGGACCGGGGGAGTGGCAGGTCGCCGGGTACGCCGCTGTGCCGCCGTCCGGAGACCATGCCGTGCGGATCGGGGTCGCCTGCGAGGAGACCGAGGAAGGTCCGAGGCTGACGGCGACGTTCGCGGGCGGTGACCTGGCCGAACGCTGGGCCGCCGCGCTCGTCGACCTCGCGGCCGTGGACACGACGGCACCGGTGGGACTCACCCCGTCCGACCTCGAACTGGTGTCGCTGACCCAGGAGGAGATCGACCGCGTCGAGCGGTCCAGCCCCGTGCCGGTCGCCGACGTCTGGCCGTTGTCGCCGCTGCAGGAAGGCCTGTTCTTCCACTCCAGCTACAACTCCGACCGGGTCGACATCTACACGATCCAGGAGGCGATCGACTTCGATCACCGCCTGGACGCCGACAAGCTGCGGACGGCGGTGGCCGCGCTGCTGCGGCGGATCCCGAGTCTCGGCGCCGGTTTCACCAGTGAAGGGCTGCGCGGCCCGGTCCAGTTCGTGGCGGCCGAGGTCGCGCCGCCCGTGTCCGAAGTGGACCTTTCGGCGCTGCCCGAAGACGAGCAACGGGCGAAGCTCGACGAGCTGATGGCCGAGGACCGCGCGACGCGGTTCGACCTCGGCGCCCCGCCGCTGTTCCGGCTGAAACTGGTGCGGCTCGGTGACGGCCGCGACCGCGTGGTGCTGAACCGGCATCTGCTGCTCTGGGACGGCTGGTCGGCCTGGCTGTTCATCGAGCAGCTGTTCGCGCTGTACGACCTCGGCGGCGACGACCGGACGCTGCCCGCGGCCGGGTCCTATGTGGACTTCCTGCGCTGGCTGGACCGGCAAGACATCGAGGCCGCCACGAACGCGTGGCGCGAGGCGCTGTCCGGTCTCGCGGAGCCGACCGTCGTCGGCCCCGAAGGCCGTGACCTGGCCCCGGCGACCCCGGTCAACCTCGACACCGTGCTGCCCGCCGGCCTCAGCCGTGCGTTGCGCGAGCAGGCCCGCAGGCACGGTCTCACGGTGAACTCTGTGCTCAACGCCGCCTGGGGTCTGGTCCTGTCGACGATGACCGGACGGCAGGACGTGGTGTTCGGCGCCGCGGTCGCGGGCAGGCCCGCCGCCGTGCCGGAGATCGAGAACACCATCGGCCTGTTCCTCAACACCGTGCCCACCCGGGTGCGGCTCGACGCGGGCGAATCCGTGCTGGACCTGGTGCGGCGCCTGCAGTCCGAGCGGATGGACCTGACCCCGTACGAGTTCATGAGCCTCGGGGTCCTGCAACGCGAGGCCGGGCACCGTGTCCTCTTCGACACGCTGTTCGTGCTGCGCAACGCCGACGGTGACGAACGGCGCGACGGCCTCCGTCACCGCCACGGCATCACCGACCTGTTGAACATCGATGCCACGCACTACCCGCTGACGCTGGTGGTCACCCCGGGCGAGGAAACGCGGGTCACGCTGTCCTATCGGGACGACGTCATCGACACCGCCGAAGCGGCGTCGGTGCTCGACCGATTCACGTCACTGGTCGAGCAGATCGTCGACGATCCGGCGAAACCGGTCGCCGCGCTGGCCACGGTGTCCACTGAGGACCGTGCGGCGCTGGAAGCGGGCTGGGCCGAGGCCGAACATCCCGTCATCGAGGACACGATCGCGGATCTGCTCGCCGTCCAGGCGGAGCGGACCCCCGACGAGACCGCCCTGGTGTTCGGCGAGGAACAGCTGACCTACGCCGAACTCGACGCGCGCATCAATCGGATGGCCCGGCTGCTGCTGGCCAAGGGCGCCGCGCCGGAACAGGTGATCGCGCTCGGCTTGCCGCGCTCGATCGACATGGTCGTCGCGCTGTTCGCCGTGCTGCGAACAGGGGCGGCGTACCTGCCGCTGGAACTCGACTACCCGGTCGAGCGGCTCGCGGTGATGCTGGAAGACGCCGGGCCGCTCTGCCTGGTGTCCACAAAGGACGTCTCGGCGACGCTGCCCGGTGCCACGCCCCGGGTGCTCGTCGACGACCACGAGGACAGGGCGTTCGGCGGCGGCCCGATCTCCGACGCCGAACGCCCGCTGTTCGCGCGGAGCCGCGCGGACCGCATGGAACACCCGGCGTACGTCATCTACACCTCGGGCTCGACCGGCAAACCCAAGGGCGTCGTCACGCCGTACCGCGGCCTGACGAACATGCAGCTCAACCACCAGGGCGCGATCTTCGCCCCGGCCATCGCATCGGCGGGCGGACGGCGGCTGCGGATCGCGCACACCGTGTCGTTCGCCTTCGACATGTCCTGGGAAGAGCTGCTGTGGCTCGTGGAGGGGCACGAGGTCCACGTCTGCGACGAGGAACTGCGCCGGGACGCGCGAGCGCTCGTGGCGTATTGCGACGAGCACGAGGTCGACGTCGTGAACGTGACGCCGACGTACGCCCACCTGCTGATCGAGGAAGGCCTGCTGGACGGGCACCGGCCCGCGCTGGTCCTGCTCGGCGGCGAGGCGGTCTCGGAGTCGGTGTGGAACCGGCTGCGCGACACCGACGGGACCTACGGCTACAACCTGTACGGCCCCACCGAGTACACGATCAACACGCTCGGCGGCGGTACGACCGACAGCGACACCCCGACCGTCGGCAAGCCGATCTGGAACACCCGCGCCTACATCGTCGACGCCTGGCTCCGGCCGGTCCGCGACGGTGTCGCGGGTGAGCTCTACATCGCGGGCGAGGGCCTGGCCCGCGGTTACCTCGGCCGTCCCGGCCTGACGGCCGAACGGTTCGTCGCCGATCCCTTCGTGCCCGGAGGCGGGCGCATGTACCGCACCGGTGACCTGGTGCGCCGCCGTCCCGACGGGAACCTCGACTTCCTCGGCCGCACCGATGATCAGGTGAAGATCCGCGGCTACCGCGTCGAACTCGGCGAGATCGAGACCGCGCTCAGCCGCTACTCGGAGGTCGCGCAGGCCGCCGTCATCGCGCGGCCGGACCCGTCGGCGCCCGGCCTGCAGCGGCTCATCGGCTACGTCGTCCCGGCGGAACTGAGCGGGGACGCGCGCGCCGAAGCGGAAGCCGACCAGGTCGGCGAATGGCAGCAGATCTACTCCGACGAGTACACCGAGATCCCGACGGCGTTGTTCACCGAGGACTTCGCGGGCTGGGACTCCAGCTACGACGGCGACCCGATCCCGGTGGAGCACATGCGGGAATGGCGGCGCGCGACCGTCGACCGGATCACCGAACTGAAGCCGGAACGGGTGCTGGAGATCGGCGTCGGCACCGGCCTGCTGATGGGGCAGATCGCGCCGCTGGTCCAGGAGTACTGGGGGACCGACCTCGCCGCACCGGTGATCGCGAAGCTGAACCGCGAGCTGGAACAGGACCCGGCGCTGGCGGCCAAGGTGAACCTGCGCGCCCAGCCGGCGCACGTGTTCGACGGCCTGCCCACCGGCCGGTTCGACACGATCGTGATCAACTCCGTCATCCAGTACTTCCCGAGCGTCGACTACCTGACCGACGTCATCACCCAGGCGATCGGCCTGCTCGCCCCCGGCGGCGCGCTGTTCGTCGGCGACGTCCGGAACCTGCGGCTCGCCCGCGCCTTCCACACCGCGATCCAGCTCACCCGCGCCGACGCCACCTCCGACGTCGCCCAGGTGCGCCGCGCGATCGAACGCGGTGCCGCGCTGGAGAAGGAACTGCTGATCGATCCGGACTACTTCACCGCGCTCGCACGGCGGCTCCCGGACGTCGCCGCGCAGGTCCGGATCAAACGAGCCCGGCTGCACAACGAGCTGAGCCGGTACCGGTACGACGCGGTCCTGGTGAAGGAGCCCGCCGAGACCTTCTCGGTCGCGCAAGCTCCGCGCTTGTCTTGGGACGAGGTCGGTTCCCTCGCCGCGTTGGAGGACCGCCTCGGCGGCGAGGAAACCCTGCGGGTGAGCCGGATCCCGGACGCCCGCCAGACGCCCGAGGTCGAGGCGACGCGGGCGCTGGACGCCGGTGCGCCGCTCATCGACGTCCTGGACCTCTTCCGTGCCCCGGCAGGGATCGAGCCGGAGGACGTGCACGAACTCGGCGACCGGCTCGGGTTCCGGGTGTACTGCACCTGGTCGACCGACGGCGCGTTCGAGGCCGTGTTCGTCCACAAGGGACAAGCGGACGCGCTGGTCACCGGTGTGCATCAGCCGGTTTCGGTGGGCACGAGCCTGGCCAAGTACGCGACGAGCCCGACGGCGGCGCGTGGCGGCGGCGAACTCGTGCAACGCCTGCGGGACCGGCTCAAGACGGAACTGCCGGACTACATGGTCCCGGCCGCGTTCGTCACGCTGGGCGCCTTGCCGCTGACCGACAACGGCAAGCTCAACACCCGCGCGCTCCCGGACGCCGAACAGACGGTGCGGCTCGCCGAAAGCCGTCCGGCCGAGACCGCCGAGGAAGAGATGCTGTGCGTGCTCTTCGGCGAGGTCCTCGGCGTGGAGGGGGTCGGCGTCGAGGACAACTTCTTCGACCTCGGCGGCCATTCCCTGCTCGCCACCCGGCTCATCAGCCGGGCCCGCACCGAACTCGGCGCCGAACTGGCCATCCGTGACCTCTTCGAGGCGCCGACGGTCGCGGAGCTGGCCGCTCGCGCGGGTGGCGGCGAACCGGCGCGGCCCGCCGTGGTCCGCGCCGAGCGCCCCGATCGGGTCCCGCTTTCCGCCGCTCAGCGCAGCCTTTGGCTCGTGGACCGGATGGAGGCGAACGCGGTCGCCTACAACTTCCCGCTGACCTTCCGCCTGCGCGGCGACCTGGATCTCGACGCGCTGCGGGCCGCGCTCGGCGACGTGCTCGGCAGGCACGAAGTCCTGCGGACCGTTTTCGAGGAGCATGACGGAGAGCCCTACCAGCGTGTTCTCGACGCGCCGGAGATCCCGTTCGCCGTCGAGGACTGCGACGAAGCCGACCTGGATGCCCGGATCGCCGAGCTCTCGCGGACGCCGTTCGACCTGGCGCGGGAGATCCCGGTCCGGCTGCGGGTACTGCGGATCGGCGATGGCGACCAAGTGATCTCGCTGGTCCTGCACCACAGCGCGACCGACGAATGGTCCGACCGGCCGTTCCTGGGCGACCTCACCTCGGCCTATCGGGCGCGGCTCACCGGCGACAGTCCCGTGTGGACGGATCTCCCGGTGCAGTATGCCGACTTCGCGTTGTGGCAGAAGGACTTCCTCGACCAGCACGGTGCCGCCCAGCTCGCCTACTGGGCCGAGTCACTGCGTGGGGCGCCGGACGAGCTGACCCTGCCACTGGATCGTCCGCGTCCGCTCCAGCCCACGGGCAAGGGCGGCAAGGTGAAAGCCCGGCTCTCCGAGGAACTGTCGGCCGCGGTGCGCGACCTGGCGGCGAAGGCGGGAGCGAGCCCGTTCATGGTGCTCCAGGCGGCGGTGGCCGCACTGCTGCACCGGACCGGTGCCGGGGACGACATTCCGCTGGGTGCCCCGATCGCCGGACGGACCGACGCGGCGCTCGACGACCTCGTCGGGTTCTTCGTGAACACGCTGGTGCTGCGGACCGATCTGTCCGGCGAGCCGACGTTCGCCGGCCTGCTCGCCCACGTGCGCGAGGCCGACCTGGCCGCGTTCTCGCACGGCGACCTGCCGTTCGAAAGTGTCGTCGAACGGCTGAACCCGTCCCGCGTCCCGGGGCGCAATCCGCTGTTCCAGGTGATGGTGGGTTACCACCGGCAGAGCGACGCGCACGACGTGCTCGGGCTGCCCGCCGAGTGGTTCGAGATGGACACCGGGATGGCGAAGTTCGACCTGCACTTCACGATGGTCGACGACGGCACGACCGCGACGTTGATGCTGGAGTACGCTGAAGACCTCGCCGGCGAGACGACGGCCGTGCGCCTGCTGGACCGGCTCACGTCCCTGCTGGTACAGGTCACCGCCGAGCCTGAGCGGCCGGTCGCCGCGCTCGACATCCTCGTCGGGGACGAACTCGCGCAACTCAGCGGCTGGAACCGCACTTCGCACGATGTCCCGGCGAGCACGTTGCCGGAGTTGTTCGAGGCGCAGGTGGCCCGGACGCCGGATGCTCCGGCTGTGGTGTTCGAGGGCGTCGCGCTGTCGTATGCCGAGTTCGACGCGCGGGCGAACCGGCTCGCGCGATGGCTGGCAGACCAGGGTGTGGGTGCGGAGTCGGTGGTGGCGGTGTCGCTGCCGAGGTCGATCGATCTCGTCGTCGCGTTGTACGCGGTGCACAAGGCCGGTGGCGCTTACCTTCCGGTCGACCGTGACTATCCGGCCGATCGCATCGCGTTCATGCTCGAAGACGCCGTCCCAGCGGTCGTGCTCGAAGAGCTGCCCGTTCTCGACGGGTACTCCTCCGAAAGCCTGGGGCGGATCGTCGACCCGTCGTCCCCGGCGTACGTGATCTACACGTCGGGCTCGACCGGTCGCCCGAAGGGTGTCGTGGTGCCGCATGCGGGCATCGTGAACCGGTTGCTGTGGATGCAATCCGAGTACGGGCTGACGGCTGATGATCGGGTGTTGCAGAAGACGCCGTCGAGTTTCGACGTGTCGGTGTGGGAGTTCTTCTGGCCGCTGATCACCGGCGCCACACTGGTGGTCGCCAAACCGGAGGGGCACAAGGACCCGGCGTATCTCGCCGAGCTGATCCGCACGGCCGGGATCACCACCGTCCACTTCGTACCGTCGATGCTCGCGCTCTTCCTGGAGACAGCGGAGTGCACCGGCCTCCGGCGCGTGATCTGCAGTGGTGAGGCACTGCCGTCGGACCTGGCGGCCCGCGTGGACGTCCCGCTGTACAACCTGTATGGTCCGACCGAAGCGTCCGTCGACGTGACCGCTTGGCGGGCCGGTGCCGAGACGACGCCGACCGTCCCGATCGGACGTCCGGTGTGGAACACGCGGACGTACCTGCTGGACGCGCGGCTGAACCCGGTTCCGCCGGGTGTCCCCGGTGAGCTCTACCTCGCCGGCGTGCAGCTCGCTCGCGGGTACCTCGCCAGGCCCGGGCTGACCGCGGAACGGTTCGTGGCGAACCCGTTCGTCGCGGGGGAGCGCATGTACCGCACCGGGGACCTCGCGCGCTGGTCGGACGACGGCGTACTGGAGTTCCTCGGCCGCGTGGACGACCAGGTCAAGATCCGCGGTTTCCGGGTCGAACTCGGCGAGGTCGAGGCGGCGCTGACCGCGGTCGAGTCCGTCACGCGCGCGGTGGTCGTCGCGCGTGAAGACCGGCTGGTGGCGTACGTCGTCGGTTCGGTCGACGGGCTGCGGGAAGCGGTGGCCGCGAAGCTGCCGGACCACATGGTGCCGTCGGCGTTCGTCGTGCTCGACGAGATCCCGCTGACCCCGAACGGCAAACTCGACCGCAAAGCCCTGCCCGCCCCCGAGTTCGCGACCGCCGAAGGCCGCGAGCCGAGGAACGCGCGGGAAGAGGCGCTGTGCGCGTTGTTCGCCGACGTGCTCGGTGTCGAACGGGTCGGGATCGACGACGGTTTCTTCGCCCTCGGTGGGCATTCGCTGCTCGTGATGCGCCTGGTCAGCCGGATCTCGGCGAGTCTGGACGCCACGGTGTCGGTCCGGGATGTCTTCGACGCTCCCACGGTCGCGGCTCTGGCCGAGCGCCTCGCGGACCCGTCCGACCGGCCGGTCCTGAGGGCGGGGAACCGGCCGGAGCAGCTGCCGCTTTCGCCCGCGCAGCAACGGTTGTGGTTCCTGTACCGGCTCGAAGGGGTCACGCCCACCTACAACATCCCGCTCGCCTGGCGGCTGCACGGCGAGCTGAACGTGGACGCGTTGCGCGCGGCGGTCGGCGATCTCGTCGAGCGGCACGAGCCGCTTCGGACGGTGTTCGTCGAGGAAGGCGGCGTCGCGGCGCAGCGCATCCTGACCGACGCGCGTCCGGAGGTCCGTTTCGAGGAAGCGGGCGATCTTTCCGCGCGGTTGGCCGCCGAAGCCGGTCGCGGATTCGCCCTCGACGAGGAACTCCCGATCCGGGCCACGGTCTTCGCCGTGTCACCGCGGGAACATGTCCTGCTGCTGGTGATCCACCACGTGGCGACGGACGAGTGGTCGCAGGGACCGCTCATGGCCGACCTCGCCGCGGCATACGAGGCGCGTCTCGCCGGAAACACTCCACAGTGGACAGAGCTGGCGGTCCAGTACGCGGACTACGCCCTGTGGCAACGCGAACTGCTCGATTCGACGGCCTCCGGGCATCTCCGGTTCTGGCAGGAAACACTGGTGGATCTGCCGGACGAACTGCCGCTGCCCGCGGACCGGCGGCGTCCGGCCGAATCGAGCCATCGCGGTGGTCTCGTCACCTTCCCGATCGACGCCGCGCTCACCGCACGGCTGCGTGCGGTGGCCCAGCGGCACGACGTCAGCATGTTCATGCTGGCGCAGGCCGCGGTCGCGGCACTGCTGCACCGGCTCGGCGCCGGGGACGACATCCCGCTGGGCGCCCCGAGTTCCGGCCGCGTCGACGAACGGCTGGAGCCGCTGATCGGCTTCTTCGTGAACTCGCTAGTGCTGCGCACCGACCTGTCCGGCGAGCCGGCGTTCGGCGAACTGCTCTCGCGGGTGCGCGCTACCGATCTCGCCGCCTTCGAACATCAGGAGCTGCCGTTCGAGCGCCTGGTCGACGCCGTCAACCCGGAACGTTCGCTGGCCCGGCACCCGCTGTTCCAGGTGATGGTGGTGTACCTGCCTGAGGCCGAGGAAGGGCTGAAGCTGCCCGGGCTTCGTGCGGAGCAGGAGGACTTCGCGCAGGGTGTCGCCAAGTTCGACCTCGAGTTCGGTTTCCTGGAGAACGGCGACGGGATCTCCGGCGCGATCGAGTACAGCGCCGACCTGTTCGACCACGCCACCGCCGAATCTTTCGCGCGGCGTCTGGTGACCGTCCTGGAGCAGGTGGCGGCCAATCCCGCGATCCCCGTCGGCGAACTCGACGTGCTTGCCGAAGACGAGCGCACGCTGCTCGGGCACTGGAACGACACCTCGCACGACGTCCCGGCGAGCACGTTGCACAAATTGTTCGAGGCGCAGGTGGCGCGGACGCCGGATGCTCCCGCTGTGGTGTTCGAGGGCGTCGAGCTTTCGTATGCGGAGTTCGACGCGCGGGCGAATCAGCTGGCGCGGTGGCTGGCCGAGCAGGGTGTGGGTGCGGAGTCGGTGGTGGCGGTGTCGCTGCCGCGGTCGATCGAACTCGTCGTCGCGCTGTACGCGGTGCACAAGGCGGGCGCGGCCTACCTGCCGCTCGACACGGACTACCCGGCCGATCGCATCGCGTTCATGCTCGAAGATGCCGTGCCGGCGGTCGTTCTGGACGAGCTGCCGGTGCTGGACGGCTATTCGGGAGAGAGCCTGCGGCGGGTCGTGGATCCCGCGTCTCCGGCGTACGTGATCTACACGTCCGGATCGACCGGTCGCCCGAAGGGTGTCGTGGTGCCGCACGAGGGCATCGTGAACCGTCTACTGTGGATGCAGGACGAGTACGGTCTGACGGCCGACGATCGCGTGCTGCAGAAGACGCCGTCGAGTTTCGATGTGTCGGTGTGGGAGTTCTTCTGGCCGCTGATCACCGGCGCCACGCTGGTGGTGGCCAAACCGGACGGCCACCGGGATCCGCGGTATCTCGCGGAGCTGATCCGCGACCAGGGGATCACGACCCTGCACTTCGTCCCGTCGATGCTGGAGGCGTTCCTCGCCGAAGAGCCGGAGTGGCATGGCGTCCGCCGCGTCCTGTGCAGTGGCGAGGCGCTGCCACCGGAGCTGGCCGCTCGCGTGGATGTCCCGCTGCACAACCTTTACGGGCCGACAGAGGCTTCGGTGGACGTGAC
Source organism: Amycolatopsis japonica (assembly GCF_000732925.1). NCBI lineage: Bacteria > Bacillati > Actinomycetota > Actinomycetes > Pseudonocardiales > Pseudonocardiaceae > Amycolatopsis > Amycolatopsis japonica. The sequence goes on along the minus strand of NZ_CP008953.1, from coordinate 4,404,596 downwards.
CTCGTGGGAGGTCATTGACGACACCGTCCCCATTGGACGCCCGGTGTGGAACACGCAGGTCCACGTGCTCGACTCCCGGCTCCGGCCGGTTCCGCCGGGTGTGGCGGGCGAGCTGTACCTGGCGGGCAAGCAGCTAGCGCGTGGCTATCTCGGCCGGGCCGGGCTCACCGCGGAACGGTTCGTGGCGAACCCGTTCGCGGCGGGGGAGCGCATGTACCGCACGGGCGACCTCGCGCGGTGGCGGGCCGACGGCGCGCTCGACTATCTTGGCCGCGCCGACGACCAGGTCAAATTGCGCGGCTTCCGGATCGAGCTGGGCGAGATCGAGTCCGTGCTCTCCGCGCGGGTGGTCCTGCGGGAGGGCAGGCTCGTCGCGTATCTGACCGGGGAGGCCGACGTCGAGGAGGCCCGGCGGCTCGCGGAGGCCACCCTGCCGGAGTACATGGTGCCGTCCGCGTTCGTCGTGCTGGACGCGTTCCCGTTGACACCCAACGGGAAGCTCGACCGCAAGGCGCTCCCCGCGCCGGACTTCTCCGGCGAGGTCACCGACGACGCCCCGCGCACGCCTCGCGAGGAACTGCTCGCGTCGCTCGTCGCGGGTGTGCTCGGGTTGGCGAAGGTCGGTGTCCACGATGACTTCTTCCGCCTCGGCGGGGACAGCATCGTCGCGATGCAGCTGGTCGGCCGCGTGCGGAGTGCCGGGCTGCTGCTGAGCCCGCGTGACGTCTTCCGGCACCGGACCGTCGCCGCCCTGGCCGAAGTCAGTGCGGTGCGGCTCGACGCGTCCGCGCCCGAGAACGGGAAACCGTTGGTGGACCTCGACGCGGGGGAGCGCGCGGAGATCCTCGACGTCGCACCGGACACGGCCGAGGTGTGGCCGCTGACGCCGTTGCAGGCCGGGTTGCTCTTCCACGCGACGATGGACGGCGACGGGCCCGACGTCTACACCGTCCAGGTGTCCTTCGATCTCGACGGGCCGCTGGATCCGGCTCGGTTGCGCGACGCCGCTCAGGCGCTCATCGACCGGAACGCCGTCCTGCGTACCGGCTACCGCTACCTCGCGTCCGGGCGCCCTGTAGCGCTGGTGGCCCGTTCGGTCACGGTTCCCTGGCGTTTCGTGGATTCGCCGGACGCCGTCGAAGCGGAGATGGCCCACGACAGGCGTCGCTTCGATCCGGCTGCCGCGCCGGTGCTGCGGTTCCTGCTGCTCGCCCTGCCGGACGGACGGCACAGGCTGGTGTTCACCCACCAGCACGTGCTACTCGACGGTTGGTCGGTTCCGCAGCTTTTCGCGGAGCTGTCGCAGCTCTACTCCGGAGCCGACGTGGCGCCGGCCCGCCCGTATCGCGACCATCTCGGCTGGCTCGGGAGCCAGGACCGGGAGGCGGCGGAGGCGGCTTGGCGGCAGGCGCTCGACGGCCTGACCGAGCCGACACATCTCGTCCCGCACGACCCGCAGCGCGTCCCGGCCCTACCGGAGCGGCTGTCGCTGGAGTTGCCGGAGCAGGCGACCGGGGCGCTCACCGCATTGGCCCGCTCACGCGGCCTGACCCTGAACACGCTGGTCCAGACGGCGTGGAGCATCGTGCTCGGCAGGCTCACCGGCCGTGCGGACGTCGTCTTCGGCGCGACGGTCGCCGGGCGCCCGCCCGAACTGGCCGGGGTCGAGCGGATGATCGGCCTGTTCATCAACACCATCCCGGTGCGGATCGTGCTCGACCCGGCCGAGAAGCTGGGCGACCTGCTCGACCGGGTCCAGGACGAGCAGTCCGGATTGCTCGCGCACCAGCACTTCGGGCTCGCCGACATCCAGCGCGGCGCCGGGCTGGGAGAGCTGTTCGACACGCTGATGGTGTTCGAGAGCTACCCGGGCGCGGACGAGGACGAGACGGGTGCCGGGCTGCGCGGGGAGATCGTGCGCCACGACGACTCCACGCACTATCCGCTCACCTGGGCGGTGGAGCCGGGAGCACGGCTGAAGCTCACCGCGGAGTACCGTGCCGACCTGTTCGACGCCGGCCTGCCGGAACGGCTCCTGCCCGCGATGGAGCGCGTGCTCGCGACGATGGTGTCCGATGTGGACGCTCCCGTCGGCCGGACCGACATCCTGGGCGAGGCCGACCTGGACCTGATCGTGCGCGAGTGGAACGGGACGGCACTCGCCGTGGAACCGTCCACTGTGGCCGGTCTGTTCGAAGAGCAGGTCCGGCGCTCGCCCGACGCGACAGCGGTGGTGTCCGGTGCGGTCGCCCTGACCTTCACCGAACTCAACGAGCACGCCAACCGCCTGGCCAGGGCGCTGGTCGCCCACGGAGTGGGGCCCGAGGACTTCGTCGCCTTGGCGCTGCCGCGTTCGGCCGACGTGCTGCTGGCGATTCTCGCGGTCCACAAGGCGGGGGCGGCGTACCTGCCGCTCGACCCGGGCTATCCGGCCGAGCGGCTGGCCGCGATGCTCGCCGACGCGCGACCCAAGGTGATCCTGACCGAGCCCGAGCTGCTGGAGTCGTTGCCTCGGACGGAGATCGAGACGCTGGCGCTCTGCGCGCTCGTCACCGAAGACCGGCAGGCACACGACCTGACCGACCGGGACCGCGTCCGTCCGCTTGTCCCGGAGCATCCGGCGTACGTGATCTACACGTCGGGCTCGACCGGGACGCCCAAGGGGGTCGTGGTCCCGCATCGCGGCGTGGTGAACCTGTTCCACAGCCACCGCGCCACGTTGCACCGGCCCGCGGTGGAGGCCACTGGCAAACCGCATCTGCGGGTCGGGCACGCGTGGTCGTTCTCCTTCGACGCCTCCTGGCAGCCGCAACTGTGGCTGCTCGACGGGCATGCCGTGCACATCGTGGACGAGGAGACGCGGCGCGACCCCGGGCTGCTGGCCGCGATGATCGAACGGGAGGGCTTCGACTTCATCGAGGTCACGCCGTCGTTCTTCGCGCAGATGGCGGACGTGGGCCTGCTCGACGGCGACCGGTGTCCCCTCGCGATGATCGGTGTCGGCGGTGAGGCGGTTCCCGAGAGCCTGTGGCGTCGCCTGGCCACTTTGGACGGCACGGAGGCCTTCAACCTGTACGGGCCGACAGAGTCCACAGTGGACGCACTGGTGGCGCGGATCGGCGACAGCGAGAAGCCGCTGGTAGGCCGTCCGGTCGCGAACACCCGCGCCTACGTGCTGGACGCGGCGCTGCGGCCGGTACCACCCGGCGTCACCGGCGAGCTGTACCTCGCCGGGGCCGGGCTCGCCCGCGGCTACCTCGGGCGGACGGCGCTGACGTCGGAGCGGTTCGTGGCGGATCCGTTCGGGCCGGGGGGCGCCCGGATGTACCGCACCGGAGACCTCGCGCGCTGGACCGCGGACGGACGTCTGGACTTCGGCGGGCGCGCCGACGACCAGGCGAAGATCCGCGGGTTCCGGGTCGAGCCGGGCGAGATCGAAGCCGTGCTCGAACGGCACGGCGACGTCGCTCAGGCCGTCGTCCTGGTGCGTGAGGATCGCCCTCGGGTCAAGCAACTCGTGGCGTACGTGGTGTCCACTGTGGAGCGGGACGAGCTGCGGCGGTTCGCGGCCGAGACGTTGCCGGACTACATGGTCCCGGCGGCGTTCGTCACGCTCGACGCGCTTCCCACGCTGTCGAACGGGAAACTGGACCGCAAGGCGCTGCCGGCGCCGGACTACTCGGAGCTGGCCGGTGGCCGTGCGCCCGAGACCGCGCTGGAAAAGACGTTGTGCGCGCTCTTCGCGGAAGTGCTCGACGTGCCGGAACTGGGTGCTGACGACGACTTCTTCGCCCTCGGTGGGGACAGCATCGTCGCGATGCGGCTGGTCGGCCGGGCACGCGCGGCCGGGCTGAAGATCACGCCGCACGACGTGTTCGCGGGCCGGACGGTCGCGGCGCTGGCCGCGGTCGCGGAACGAATCGAGGACGATGGAGCGGTCGCGCTCACGCCGATCATGCACGCGCTCCGCGAACTCGGCGGTCCGATCGACGGTTACCATCAGGCCGCGTTGGTGCGGACACCCGCCGGGATGACCGGCGGGCAGCTGAAGACCGTGCTCGACGCGCTCGTGGCGAGGCACGACATGCTGCGTGCGCGGCTCGACCGGTCGGTCGACGGCTGGGTGCTGCGGGTGGCCGAATCAGCCGAGGCGCGCATCGAGCGTGTCGACGCCGAGGACGGCGATCTGTTCACGCTGATCGAGCAGCACGCGGTGCCGACTCGTTCCCGGCTGGACCCGGACGCCGGCGTGATGCTGAGCGCGACGTGGTTCGACGCGGGCTCGTCGGGCTCCGGCCGGTTGTTGCTGATGATCCATCACCTGGCCGTCGACGGCGTCTCGTGGCGGATCCTGCTGCCGGACCTCGCTTCCGCCTGGGAATCGGTCGCGCGCGGCGAGACGCCCGCGCTGTCCTCTGTGGACACTTCGTTCCGGCGATGGGCGCGGGCGCTGTCCACACAGGACCGTGCGGGTGAGCTGGAGCGGTGGAAGTCGGTGCTGGGCGGTGGGGATCCGATCCCACTGGAACGGCCGCTCGACCCCGCTCGGGACGTGCAGGCGACCGTGCGGAAGGTGTCGCTGAGACTGTCCGCTGAGCGGACGGCCCCACTGCTGTCCCGGGCGACGATCAACGACGTCCTGCTCACCGGTCTTGCCCTCGCCGTCGCCCGCTGGCGCCGGGACGGGGGACGGGCGGTGCTGGTCGACGTCGAGGGGCACGGCCGCGAAGAGGAACTGGCGGACCTTTCACGGACGGTCGGCTGGTTCACCAGCGTCGTCCCGGTGTGCCTGGACCTGGGCGACGTCGACCTGGACGACGCGTTCGCGGGCGGGCCCGCCGCCGACGACGCGTTGAAGCGGGTCCAGGCTCATCTCGATGGGCTGTCGGACGGCGGTATCGGGCACGGCGTGCTCCGCTACCTGAACCCGCGTACCGGGCCTGAACTCGCGAAGTTCGCGAAGCCGCAGATCGAGTTCAACTACCTGGGCCGGATCGGCGTCCCCGAAGCGACCGACTGGTCGTACGCGGCGGAGGCCGAGGCGGCCGAAGTCGGTGCCGACGACGGGATGCCGGTCTCGCACGCGCTGACGGTCAACGTCGTGGCCGAGGACCGCCCCGGCGGTCCTGAACTGAGCGCGCACTGGTCGTGGCCGGAGGCCGTGCTCACCGAAGACTCGGTGCGGGAACTCGCGGAAGGCTGGTTCCTCGCGCTGGACGCGCTCACTCGCCGGGCTGATTCACCGGCCGTACAGAAGGAGAACAAGGAATGACGAACCCGTTCGAGAACCCCGACGGCACATACCTGGTGCTCGTCAACGACGAGGGACAGCACAGCCTGTGGCCCGAGTTCGTCGAGGTCCCGGCGGGCTGGACCACGAAGTTCGGCCCGGCCGCGCGTCCGGAGTGCCTCGAGTACGTCGAGACCAACTGGACCGACCTGCGGCCCGCTTCGCTCGTCAAGGCCATGGAGTCCTGACCCGCTTCGGTCCGTGAAGGCCTCCTTGAGGGACTTCTGGTCTCTCAAGGAGGCCTTCACGGACTTGCGTTGTTCAGAAGCGCGACCGATTTCGGCCATAAAACGTGAGTAGCGTTCGGGTTATGGATCGAAGAGCGTTCATGGTGGCCGCCGGCGGTGCGGCCGCAGGGGTGACGATGCTGCCGGGACAGGCCGAGGCGCAAGGGAAGTGGGGCCCGCGCGGGCCGGTCGTCCGCTTCAACATCCTCAGTGACATCCAGGGCGATCTCACCGACTTCGGCAAGGCGCTCGACGACCTGCACGCGATCAACCCGGGCAGCGCGGGACTCGGTATCGCGGGTGACCTCACCCCGCGCGGCTACGACTTCGAGTACGCCCAGCTCCGCTCGACCTTCGACAAGCACCCGCATCCGCGCGAGGTGGCGTGGGCCATCGGCAACCACGAGTTCTACGTCCCGAAATGGCGCGATCCCGACACCCTCGCCCAGGAGACCTGGCCCAACGGGACGACCGAGGATTCGCTGTTCCGCAGTTTCTACCGGTTCGCGGGCCGCAACACCGTCTACAGCGAGACGTCGTTCGGCGGGGTTCCGGCGCTCTGCCTCGGGACCGAGCGGTACGCGAAGTACCACGACCCCAAGCTGTGGGACGAGGTCTGGATGAGCGACGGCCAGTTCACCTGGCTGGAGCAACGGCTTCGATACTGGTCGAACCGGCGCAGCCCGGTGATGGTGCTGACCCATCATCCGTTGCCCAACACGGTTTCCGGTACGCACAACAAGCTCTACCGGTCCGACTACCTGCAGCCCGACAGGCTGCTTTCGATCCTCGGCCGATACCGGGACGTGTTCCTGTTCTCCGGGCACACGCATTGGGATCTCAACCTGTCGGACTGGGTGGTCCGCCGGGTGGTCCCGGGTACCGGCAACCTCGAAGGGTTCACCGTGGTCAACACCGCGGCCGTGCAGACCGGGTGGACGGACGACGGCAAGGGCGGGGAAGTGTCCCTCGGCGGTGCTTTCAACCAGGGGCTACAGGTCGAGGTCTCGTCGGGCTCGGTGGTGATCAAGGCCCGCGACTTCACCACGAAGACCTGGCTGAAGCAGATCACCGTTCCACTGCACAACTCGCGGCCTCGTGAGTGGTAAGGACGGTGGGAACCGTCGGACTCGCGTGACCGGAGGGACGACACGCGTGTTCGGACGGACGACACGCGTGACTGGACGGACGGCTCGCGGCGGCCTCGCGTGTCGTCCATCTGATCACGTGTGTCGTCCGGTCAGACACGCGAAAGCGCCGGTTCGAACCTTGATCAACGGAGGATTGGGGACACTCAACGTCCCCGATCCTCCGTTGATCAAGGTTCGGGCCGAGTGGGGAAGATTCCGGACGCTCAACGTCCCAAATCCTCCCCGCTCGCTCAGACACGCGAAAGCGCCGGTTCGGCCCGAGCACGCGCCCGATAGCGCGTGAAGGCCTCCTTCCCTCGGCTCAGCCGAGGGAAGGAGGCCTTCACGCGCATCGGCCAAAGGCTCAGCTGGCCGGCTTGACCTCGGTCTTCGGGTCACCGTCGACCGCCGCGGAAAGCTGCGGGACGATCCGGTCGATCACGTACGGCAGGCTCAGCACGGTCACGAACGAGACCGCGCTGCCGTAGTTGCCTTCGTTCTCGATGAAGACCTCGCGCTTTTCCTTCGCCACCTTGAGGCCGGTGTAGAGCGCGTCCTTGCCGAGGATCTCCTGCGCCTTGGCCGGGGTGTCGATGAGCCAGACGAGCGCGTCGCGGTCGAGGAGGTCGGTCCGTTCGGCGCTGAGGCTCTTGCCGAACTTGTCACCGATGACGGCGTCGAGGTCGGCGGGCAGCTTGAAACCGAGCGATTCGAGGATGTGCGAGCGGCCGTCCTGGCTGCCGTAGACGAAATAGCCCTCGTAGGTCGACGCCATCAGCGCCGACTTGCCCGCGAACTCCGGGTGCTCCTTGCGAGCCTGGGCGAACTTGTCCTCGACGGCCTTGACCAGTTCGTTCGCCTTGGTGGCGCGCCCGACGGCCTGGCCGACCTTCTTGGTCGCCTCGTTCCACGGGATGCCGTAGTCGTTGTACTCCTTGGGCTGCGCGACGACCGGGACGCCGATCTGGCTCAGCTTGTCGTACTGCTCCTTGGTGAGCCCGGAGTACAGCGCGATGATCAGATCCGGCTTCAGCGCGGCGATCTTCTCGTACTGCGGCCCGTCCACGTCCTTGAGCACCTCGGGCAGCGCGGCGCCGCCGAGCTTGTCGGTCGCCCACGGGCCGATCGTGCCGGGGTACTTGCCGAGCCATTCGGTGACCCCGACCGGGACCACGCCGAGGGCGAGCAGCGCGTCCTGTTCGGTCAGGCCGACCGTGACGACGCGTTTGGGCTCCTGGGTGATGGTGGTGCTGCCGTACTTGTGCTCGATGGTGGTCGGGAACGCGTTCGCGTCGACCGCGGAGCCGGCGGAGTTCTGCGCGGCCGGGGTGGCCGACTCGCCGCCTCCTCCGCACGCGGTGAGCGAGGCGGCCAGCACCAGGGCGGACGCCAGTACACCGGCGGTCTTCAGGCGCCCTCGCACGGCGGAGAGGGTGGGGATTCGGGCCATCATCCGTCCTTCGTGATCGGAGGTCCGGCGGGACGCCGGATTAATCGAGAATCAGGTTTGGCTAACCTAAGACGCCGACGGGCCGATTGCAACCGGTGACGCTGCGTCCCGGATCACGTCTGTGAACGGTTGTCCGACCAGGCCGCCCAAAGTGTTGCGTATTGACCACCCGTGGCCACGAGTTCGTCGTGTGTCCCGCTTTCGACGATCACGCCCGCGTCGAGCACGACGACGCGGTCCGAGGCCGCCGCCTGCGTCAGCCGATGCGCGACGACGAGACCGGTCCGTCCCTCCAGGGCGGCGGCCGCGGCGGCTTCGAGGGTCTTCGCGCCCGCGCTTCCGGCTTCCGCGGTCGCCTCGTCGAGGATCGCGATCGGCGGATCCGCGAGCACCAGCCGCGCCAACGCCAGCTGCTGAGCTTGGGTCACCGTCAACCGATGCCCGCCCTCGCCGACGACGGTCGCGAGACCCAGCGCCTCCGCCCAGCCCCGTGCGCCGACCTTTTCCAGTGCTGCCACCAGGTCCGCGTCGGACGCGTCCGGACGGGCCAGGCGGAGGTCGTCCGCCAGCGAACCGGCGAAGACGTGCACTTCTTGACTGATCAGCGCGACCGCCCGCCGGGTGGCGGAGGGCCCGAGTTCGTCGAGCGGGACCCCGCCGACGGAGATCGTTCCCGCGGCCGGGGTGTGGATCCCGGCGATCAGCTTGGCCAGCGTCGTCTTCCCGGCCCCGCTCGCCCCGACCAGCGCGACCCGCTCGCCGGGGGAGAGGTCGAGGTCGACGTCCCGCAGCACCGGATGTCCGTCCACATAGGAATGAGAGATCCCGGCCGCCTTCACCGACGCGTCGACGGGCCTCGCCGGCCGCTCGGGTTCGCGCGGCGCGGGCAGGTCGGCGACTCCGATCAGCCGGGCGAGGCTCGCGGCGGCCGCTTGCGCGTCGTCCACCAGTGCGAGCGCGGTGTTGATCGGGCCGAACAGGCTGTGGAAGTACAACGCCGCCGCCGTCGCCGCGCCGACGGTCACCGCGTTCGCGCCCACCAACAGGAAACCGGCCGCGAGCACGGCCGAGAGCCCGATGAACTCGGCGAGGTTGAGCCGGGCGAAGAACTTCGTCATCAGCCGCACACCGCGCAGCATCAGGTCCATCGCGCCCTCGGACCGCTGCCGCACACGCTCCACATGGGCGTCGGCGAGCCGGAACGCGCGGACGGTTTTCGCGCCGCCGATCGTGTCGAGTAGTTGCTGCTGCTGCGAACCCGTCGCGATCCGCTGCTTCGCGTACAACGGAACGGCGTTGCGGACGTACCAGCGCACGGTGTGCAGCTGGATCGGCGCCGCCAGTAGCGCGGCGAGCAGAAACCGCCAGTCCAGGACGGCGAGCGCGCCGAGAGTCAGCACGATGGTGAGCACCGAGCGGCCCAGTTCGGGCAGGGCTTCGCGGACCGCCCTCGCGACCACCGTGACGTCGTTGGTGACACGGGCGGTCAGGTCCCCGGAGCCCGCGCGTTCGATCTGCTCCAGCGGGAGCCCCAGCGCGCGCTCGACGAACCGTTCGCGCAGTTCCGCCAGCAGTGTTTCGCCGAGTTTCGCGGTGAGCGAGACACCCAGTGCCGTCGCGATCGCCTGCGCGACGGCGACCAGGACCAGCGCCACCACCGGCGTCGCCAATTCGGTCGCGGGCCGTTTTTCGATGACCAGGTCGACGATGTGGCCGAGCAGGCGGGCGGTGAGCAGCCCGATCGCGGTGGCGCCGACGAGCATCGTGAGCGCGCCCGCGGCACGGGCCTTCGACGTGCGGAGCAGTTTGCCGAGGACCGCCCGGATCGGCTTGCCGTCGGCGGTGGGGAGAAGTTCGCGCGTCATGACAGCACCGCCGCGCGGTAGTCGGCGCGATCGCGGACGAGTTCGGCGTGGCCGCCCTCGCCGGTGATCCGGCCGCCGTCGAGCACGACGACGCGGTCCGCCACGGCGAGCAGGGCGGGGCTCGTGGTCACCAGGATCGTGGTCCGTCCTCGTCGTAGCCGGGCGAGCCCGGTGGCGATCTTCGCCTCGGTCACCGTGTCGACCGCCGTCGTCGGGTCGTGCACGACGAGCACCGGCGCGTCCGCGGCGAGCGCGCGGGCGAGCGCGACCCGTTGCCGCTGGCCGCCGGAAAGGGAACGGCCGCGTTCGGTGACCGCGGTCCCGGTGCCGTCCGGCAGCGCCGCGGCGACCTCGTCCGCCGCCGACGCGGCCAGTGCCTCGTCGAGCGGGCGGTCCCCGGCGTGGACGTTCTCCGCTAGCGTCCCTTCGAACAGGTCCGCGTCGTGCGCCGCGACCAGGACGACCTCCCGCACCCGTTCCGGGTCCACAGTGGACAGATCGACGCCGTCGACGTCGACTCTGCCCTCGGACGGATCGCCCGCCCGGCCGAGGCAGTCGAGCAGATCGGTCGCGGCGGCCGGATCCGCGGCGACGACTCCGATCAGTTGTCCGGCCGGGATGTCGAGGTCGACACCGCGGAGGCTGCCGTACGAGACCGCGTCGAGCCGGACGTTCCCGGTGGCGGGCGACGGGAGTTCGCCGTCGCCCGATTCGACCGCGGCCAGCGTGGTCAGCAGGTCGGCGACCCGGGACGCGGACGCGCGGCCCTGCGCCAATTCACCGTTGACCCACGAGAAGATCAGGAACGGCGTGAGCAGGAATTGGGCGAGCCCGACGGCCGCGACGAGGTCGCCGACGCTGATCGACCCCGACGCCGCGAGATGCCCGCCGACGAGGGCGACGATCGCGATGAAGACGCCGGTGAGTGCGAGCACGGCGCCGTCGTGCCAGGCCTTGGCCCGCGCGGCGCGCAGCGTCGCCTTGAGCGAGTCCTGGCTCGTGCCGCGGTAGCGGGCGACGGCGGCCGGTTCGGCGCCGATGCCCTTGAGCACCCGCAACCCGGAGACCAGGTCCGTGGCGACCCCCGAGGCGTGCGCGGACCGTTCCTGTTCCGCTTCGCTGCGGCGTTCGAGCGGCTTGCCGATGAGATGCGCGAGGTACAGCAGCGGTGGCGTGCCCAGCAGTACGAGGAGACCCAGCGGAAGCGAGATGCGCAGGAGGGCGACCGCGCTGACCAGCACACCGGCCAGCGCCGCGATCCCGAACGGCAGCACCGCGTTGACGACCCCGACGCGTTGCGCGTCGCTGGTGCCGATGTTGACCAGTTCCCCGGCGAGCTTGCCGTTCTCGGCGCCACCGCCGGGATGCAGGACCCGGCGGCTGATCGCGATGCGGAGGTCGTGCGCGGCCCGCAGCGACGCGCCTTCGGCCGCGCGCGCGGCGAACCGGTAGCTGTAGGACAGCCCCGCGAAGACCACGGCGAGCACGGCGAGCCAGAACACGAGCGTGCCCACGGAACCGCCGTCGACCGCCTGGTCGATCACCACGCCGATGATCACCGGGACGAGTGCTTCGCCGCCCTGATGCCCGGCGGCGAGCACGGACGCGAGCGTGACCTGCCGTCGCTGCCCGGAAATCGCCTGGCGCAGGACGCTTCGGCTGGTGGTGGCCGTTGCGGTCACCGGCGCCTCCTTGTGGGGAGTAGGTAAGGCTAGTCTAAGTAGGTAGCTCGTTGAGGTGAACTCCGGCGTTCGGTTAGCCTCGCCTCACTCGAAGGAGGTCCCGTGGTCGTCACCGAACGCCCGCCCGAAGCGGCGTCCCCGCCCAGCGCGGCGGCACGGACGTTCCGCGCCGGCGGACTGGTGGTCGGGCTCGCGCTGCTGGCGCTCGTCTTCCTACTCAGCATCTGGGTGGGGTCGAAGAGCATCCCGTTCACCTCCACCTGGTCGGTGCTGTGGCACAACGACGGCTCGACCGACGCGGTGATCATCCACGACCTCCGCATCCCGCGGACCCTGCTGGGCCTGGTCGTCGGGGCGGCACTCGGCCTGGCGGGCGCGGTGATGCAGGCACTCACCAGGAACCCGCTCGCCGACCCCGGCCTGCTCGGCGTCAACACCGGTGCCGCGGCCGCCGTCGTGTCGGGGATCGCGTTCGCCGGTGTCACCAGCGTGCTCGGCTACATCTGGTTCGCCTTCGCCGGAGCCGCGATCGCTTCGGTCGTGGTGTACGTCCTCGGCTCGGCGGGCCGCAGCGCCACGCCGGACCGGCTGGTGCTCGCCGGTTCGGCCGTGATGGCGGTGCTCCAGGCGTACATCGTCGGCGTGCTGCTGCTGATGCCGGAGACGTTCAACCAGTTCCGGTTCTGGAACGTCGGCTCGCTCAGCGGCCGCAAATGGGACGTGTTCCTGCAGATCTCGCCGTTCGTCGTCCTCGGCGTGATCATCGCGCTGCTGCTCGCCCGCCCGCTCAACGTCCTCGCGCTCGGCGACCAGACCGGCAAGGCGCTCGGCGCCCACGTCGGCCGCACCCGGGTGCTGGGCGCGATCGTGGTGATGCTGCTCTGCGGCGCGGGGACCGCGGCGATCGGCCCTGTCCTGTTCCTCGGACTCGCCGTGCCGCACGCCGCGCGCATGCTGGTCGGCCCGGATCAGCGCTGGGTCCTGCCGTACTCGATGCTGCTCGCGCCGATCGCGCTGATCGGCGCCGACGTCGTCGGCCGCGTGCTGAACCCGCCGGAGGAACTGCAGGCGGGGATCGTCGTCGCGTTCCTCGGGGCGCCGGTGTTCATCGCGCTGTGCCGCCGCAGGAAGCTGGCCCGGCTGTGACACCAGGCAAGGGGACCGCGATCAAGGAGCACCCACGGATGAGCACCCGCGTCCTGCGCAGCCCGGGCGGCGGGCTTTCCCTGCGCGTCACCCCGAGGGCGGCGATCGTCGTCACGCTGCTGGCCGTCGCCGTGTTCTTCGTCGGCGCGGTCAGCATGACCACCGGCGACTACCCGCTGTCCGTCGGCGAGGTCATCCAGACGCTGTTCGGTTTCGGAGACCGGGCCACCGAGTTCATCGTGACCACCCTGCGGCTGCCCCGGCTGCTGACCGCGCTGCTGGTCGGCGGCGCGCTCGCGGTCAGCGGCGCGATCCTGCAGAGCCTGTCCGGGAATCCCTTGGGCAGCCCCGATTTCATCGGCTTCACCGAAGGCGCGGCGGCCGGGGCGCTGCTGACGATCATCGTGGTGCACGGCGGCATGCTCCAGGTTTCGCTGGGCGCGCTGGTCGGCGGCGTCGCGACGGCGGCGTTGATCGCGTTGCTCGCGCTGAAGGGCGGCGTGCACACCTTCCGGCTGATCCTCGTCGGCATCGGCGTGAACGCGATGCTCATCGCGTTCAACTCCTACCTGATCACCAGGGCCGCCTGGCAGGACGGGCTCGCGGCGCAGGCCTGGCTGGTCGGCGGGCTCAACGGACGCGGCTGGGAGCACGTCGTCCCGGTCGCGATCGCCATCGCCGTCCTGCTGCCGCCCGGGTTCGTCTACGGCAGAAGGCTTTCACTGCTGGAGATGGGCGACGATTCGGCCATGGGGCTCGGCGTGCCGGTCCAGCGGAGCCGGATCGTGCTGCTCGGCGTCAGTGTCGGACTGTGTTCGATCGCGACGGCGGCCGCCGGGCCGATCGCGTTCCTGGCCCTCGCCGCGCCTCAGCTGGCGAAGCGGCTCACCAGGTCTTCGGGTCCGGGGCTCGCCGCCGCAGCGCTGATGGGCATGCTGCTGCTGGTGACGAGTGATCTGGTCACCCAGCAGTTCTTGGCCGGACTGCCCGTCGGACTGGTGACCGGGGCGATCGGCGGGCTGTACCTGGCCTGGCTGCTGGTTTCCCGGCGCGGGGTCAGCCGGGCTGCGCGCTGACCGGCTCGATCGGCGCGGGCTCGCCGAAGCGGGCCAGCGCGAGCGCCGCGGAGACCGCGAGCGCGAAGCCGACGACCGCCACGGCCGCGAAACCCGGTCGCGTGGTGTCGCCCAGGACGAGCACGCCGATCAGGGACGGGAAGACGGTCTCGCCGATCACCATCATCGCGGTCGAGGTGGTGACACTGCCGCGTTGCAACGCGGTGGCGTAGAACAACATCGCCAGCGCGCCGGCCACACCCAGCGTGTACGTGGCCGGGTCGGTCAGCAGATCCAGCGGGGCGAGGCTGGTGAGCGCGCGGCCGGAAAGCGCGACGACGCCGAAGCACAGACCGGCGATCAGGCCCAGCGCCGGTGTCCGGATGCGCCGTGCCGCGCGGCCGGCGAACATCCCGGCCGTGCCGAGGACGACCACCGCGCCGATCAGCACGAGCCGGAAACCCAGGCTGGTCGGCTCCGAACCCTCGCTCTCCGCCGACATCCCGAGCAACGCGAGCCCGGCGCAGACGACCGCGACCGCCGTCCACTCGCGACGGCCCAGCCGGACGCCGAGTGTGCGTGCGGCGACCGCGGTCACCGCGAGACTGCCGGCGAGCGCCGCCTGGACCACGAAGAGCGGCAGCACGCGCAGTGCGGCGACCTGGGCGACGAACCCGATGACGTCCAGCGCCAGGCCCGCGACGAACTTCCACTGCCGCAGCACCCGCACGAGCAACCGGGGATCGACTCGGTCTTCGGCGCCCGAAGTCGCCTTCGCGGCGATCGCCTGCATCACCGAAGCGACGCCGTAGGCACAGGCCGCGAAGAACGCGCAAATCAATCCCCACCACATGAAACGAGCCTAGCCCTGTGGCGATCTCGCGTGATCAGGCGCGTAATTCACGTGATTGAAGGCGGATCATCGAGTTCCGCCTTCAATCACGCGAGATCGCCGCTCAATCACGCGAGTTCGCCGTCTGATCACGCGACTTCGCCGTATGTGTACAGTGCCCGTATGTCGAACACGAGTTCGAGACCCGCCGAGCCGGTGGAGCGGGCCTGGCCGGACGGGATCGCGGAGGACGAAACCGGGATCCAGTGGGACTTCCTGCGTTTCCACCGCGCGACGGCGGTCAACAAGGTCGCCGGGCTGACCAGGGACCAGGCGGCCGCGACCCCCTTGCCGTCGTCGCCGCGGATGAGCGCGCTGGGGCTGCTCAAACATCTGACCGCGGTGGAACGCTGGTGGCTTTCGATCGAGGCGGGCGGTGCCGACCTGCCTTCGCTGTGGGAAGGCTCACCGGACCCGAGCTGGGATCTGTCCGAGGACGACGATCCCCGCTCGGTCGTCGAGGCGTACCGCGCCGAGTGGGCGTTGTCGGAGTCGTCGCTGGCGGGTGTCTCGCCGGACGACCGGGCGCGCAGGTCGGGGAAGTTCACCGTGCGCTGGGTGCTCGCCCACGTCCTCCAGGAGACCGCGCGCCACGTCGGGCATCTGGACGTCTTGCGGGAGCTGGCCGACGGAACCACCGGCGAATAGCACCGTAAGGTGTGCGCCATGGCTGACAGGCTGTACTTCCGGCAGTTGCTCGCGGGCCGCGACTTCGCGGTGGGGGATCCCGTCGCGACGCAGATGGTCAACTTCGCCTATCTGATCGGCGACCGGGAGACGAACGAGGCCGTCATCGTCGACCCTGCTTACGCCGTCGGGGATCTGCTGGACCTGCTGGAAGCCGACGGCATGCGGCTGACCGGTGTCCTCGCCACGCATCACCACCCCGACCACGTCGGCGGCGAGATGATGGGGTTCTCGCTGCCGGGGATCGCGGAACTGCTGGAGCGCGTCCAGGTGCCGATCCACGTCAACGGCGCGGAAGCCGAGTGGGTCCGCCGCATCACCGGCGTCTCCGGCACGGACCTGCGTTCGCACGAGCACGACGAGGTCGTGGAGGTCGGCGCGGTGCCGATCCGGCTGCTGCACACGCCGGGCCACACCCCGGGCAGCCAGTGCTTCCTGGTCGACGGGAAGCTCGTCTCGGGGGACACGTTGTTCCTCGAAGGCTGTGGCCGGACCGATTTCCCGGGCGGTGACGCGGAAGCCATCTACCGGAGCCTGCAGTGGCTGGCCGGGCTGGACGGCGATCCGGTCGTCTATCCGGGGCACCAGTACTCCGCCGAGCCGTCGGCGAACCTGTCCCGGGTGAAGGACACGAACTTCGTCTTCCAGCCGAAGTCGCTGGACGAATGGCGGCTGATGTTCGGCGGCTGAGGCGCATTCAGAGGACTAAATGCGTCCAGATCGCGGGACGCGGAGCCCGCCGATTGACCCGGCCCGCCCCGGAAGCCGAAGCTCGGAACCGTGACGCTCAAGCTGCATTGGTTCCTGCCCACCACCGGAGACGGCCGGACGATCGTCGAGCACTTCCACGCCAGCCGCGCCGCCGGAGCGTCCTCCGCGCGTGAGCCGAGCCTGGACTGTCTCGCGCAGGTCGCCCGCGCCGCCGAGGCCAACGGTTTCGAAGGCGTGCTGACGCCGACCGGCACCTGGTGCGAGGACGCCTGGCTGATGACGGCCGCGCTGATCCGCGAGACGCGCAGCCTCAAGTTCCTCGTCGCGTTCCGGCCAGGGACGATCTCGCCGACACTGGCCGCGCAGATGGCCGGGACGTTCCAGCGGATCTCCCAGGGGCGCGTGCTGCTCAACGTCGTCACCGGCGGCGACGCGGTCGAGCAGCGCCGGTTCGGCGACTGGCACGACCACGACGGGCGCTACGCCCGGACCGGCGAGTTCCTCGAGATCGTGCGCGGAGTGTGGAGTGGCAAGCCGTTCGATTTCGACGGCGAGCATCTCAAGGTCGAGGGTGCGACCACACGCGCGGCGCCGGATCCGGTCCCGCCGATCTACTTCGGCGGGTCGTCCGCGGCGGCGCTGCCGGTCGCGGCGAGCCACGCCGACGTCTACCTGACCTGGGGCGAGCCGCCCGCGCAGGTCGCCGAGAAGATCGCCAAGGTCCGCGAACTCGCCGAGGAGCAGGGCCGCAAGATCCGCTTCGGCATCCGGCTGCACACGCTTTCCCGTGACACGTCGGCGGAAGCCTGGGCGGAGGCGGGAAAACTGCTGGACGCGATCGACCCGGAGCGGATCGCCCACACCCAGAAGCAGTTGTCCGCCAGCGAATCCGTCGGCCAGCGACGAATGGCCGCGCTGCACGGCGGGAAGACCGACGGCGGCGTCCGCGGTCTGGAGGTGTACCCCAACCTGTGGGCCGGGATCGGCCTGGTCCGCGGCGGAGCGGGCACCGCGCTCGTCGGCAGCCACCGCGAGGTGGCCGACCTCATCGAGGAGTACCACGCGCACGGCATCGAGGAGTTCGTCCTTTCCGGATATCCGCATCTGGAAGAGGCGTACTGGTTCGGCGAAGGCGTGCGTCCGGAACTGGTCCGCCGCGGGCTCGTCGCGTAAAGCCCTTACAGGGTGCGAGAAAGAGCCAAAGCCGCGGTCCGGACCGCCGGCGCGACGCGGTTGGTGTGCATGCGATTCGCCCAGCCGGAGATCGACAACGCCGCCACCGCGACACCGTGCGCGTCGAGCAGCGGGCTCGCGGCGCAGACGACGCCGACGCCGGACTCCTCCCGCTCGAACGCGATCCCCTCGCCGTGGATCTTGGCGAGCTGACGGCGCAGCAGACCGGCGGCGGTGATCGTCCGCACGCTGACGCGGGGCAAGCCGGCGTCGATCACCTGTGTCACCACGGATTCCGGCGAGAAGGCGAGGATCGCCTTGCCGACGCCGGTGGCGTGCGCGGGGAACCGGCCACCGATCCGGGACGGCAGCGATGGAGCGTCGGGCCCCCGCAGGATGTCGAGATAGACCACCTCGGTGCCTTCCAGCACGGCGAGGTGCACGGTGTTGCGGGTCGCCTCGCGCAGATCGGCGAGATACGGCCGCGCCGCCTCGACCAGTCCACGCCGCCGGACCGCCAGCTGGCCGATCTCGAACAGCTTGAGCCCGAGCCGCAACGCCGCGCCCTCGCGTTCGAGCAGACCGGTCGCGACCAGATGTCCGGTGAGCCGGTGGACGGTCGACTTCGCCAGCCCGGTCCGCCGTGCCAGCTCGGAGACGCCGAGCGCGTCGTCGCCGGGCCGGAAGGCTGAGAGCAGCGCGGAGATCCGGGCGGCGACGAGGCCGTCCGCTCCGGTTCGTTCGGTGTCGTCGTTCCGCCCAGCGGCACGCATGGGTTGAGTGTGCCCTATCCGCTCAGGGAGCGTCACCTGGCATGGCGCAACGGAAAGCGGTGGCCGCGATCGTCGGTCCCGGGAACATCGGCACCGACCTGCTCGCGAAGCTGAGGCGCAGCGAGCACGTCGAGGTGCGGTACATGGTCGGCGTGGACCCGGATTCGGACGGGCTGGCGAAGGCCGCGGAGCTCGGGTTGGAGACCTCCGCCGGTGGTGTCGACTGGCTGCTTTCGCGGGACGAGCTGCCGGACCTGGTCTTCGAGGCGACCTCGGCGAAAGCGCATCTGGCGAACGCGCCGCGGTACGCCACCGCCGGGATCCGCGCGATCGACCTGACCCCGGCCGCGGTCGGCCCGTTCACCTGCCCCGCGGTCGGCCTGCCCGAACGGCTCGACGTGCCCAACGTCAACCTCATCACCTGCGGCGGCCAGGCCACGATCCCGATCGTGCACGCGGTGTCGCGAGTGACGCCGGTGCCCTACGCCGAGATCGTCGCGTCCGTCTCGTCGCGTTCGGCCGGGCCGGGCACGCGCGCGAACATCGACGAGTTCACCGCGACGACGGCGCGCGGGATCGAACTCGTCGGGGGAGCGAGCCGCGGCAAGGCGATCATCATCATCAACCCGGTCGAACCGCCGATGATCATGCGCGACACGGTGTTCTGCGCGATCGACCCGGACGCGGACTTCGACGCGGTGAGCGAATCCATCCACCGGATGGTCGAAACCGTCCAGGGTTACGTGCCGGGCTACACGCTCAAAGCGGATCCGCAGTACGACCCACCCCGGCCGGGCTGGAGCGGGCAGGCGCGGGTCGCGGTTTTCCTGGAGGTCGCCGGGAACGGGGACTTCCTGCCGAAATACGCCGGGAATCTCGACATCATGACGGCCGCGGCCGCCCGTGTCGGTGACCTTCTGGCCACTCAGGAGGTGGCGGCATGAGCTGGGACGACGTGAACCATGAGGTCCGGCTGGTCGACACCAGCCTGCGCGACGGCAGCCACGCGATGGCGCACCAGTTCACCGAGAAGAACGTGCGCGACACCGTCCGGGCGCTCGATGACGCGGGGGTATCGCTGATCGAGGTGAGCCACGGCGACGGGCTCGGCGGCTCGACGTTCAACTACGGCTTTTCCCTTGTGGACGAACGGAAGCTGATCGAGGCGGCAGTCGACGAAGCACGGCAGGCGAAGATCGCGGTGCTGTTGCTACCGGGACTCGGCACGGTCGGCGACCTGCGGGTGGCCGCGGACCTCGGTGCCGGCGCGGTCCGGATCGCGACCCACTGCACCGAGGCCGACGTCTCCGTCCAGCATTTCGGCGCGGCGCGCGAGCTCGGGCTGGAAACGGTCGGTTTCCTGATGCTGTCCCATATGTCCACGCCCGAGGCGCTGGCGAAACAGGGCCGGATCATGGTCGACGCCGGGTGCCAGTGCGTGTACGTCGTCGACTCCGCCGGGGCGCTGATCCTGGAGGACGCGGGCGAACGAGTCGCCGCGCTGGTCGCGGAATTCGGGGACGAGGCGCAGGTCGGCTACCACGGGCACCAGAACCTGAGCTTCGGCGTCGCGAACTCGGTGCTCGCCTATCGCGCGGGCGCGCGGCAGATCGACGGTTCGCTCGTGGCGCTCGGAGCGGGCGCGGGCAACTCGCCGACCGAGGTCCTCGCGGCGACCTTCGAGAAACTCGGGATCCGCACGGGCGTCGACAAGGACGTGCTGATGGACGCGGCCGAGAACGTCGTGAAGCCCTACATCACGCGGTTGCCGGTGATGGACCGGTCGTCGATCGTGCAAGGCTTCGCCGGGGTGTACTCGAGTTTCCTTCTGCACGCCGAGCGCGCCGCGGAGCGCTACGACGTCCCGGCGCACGAGATCCTCTACCGCGTAGGCGCCGCGAAGTACGTGGGCGGGCAGGAGGACATGATCATCGACATCGCCCTGCAACTGGTCGCCGAACGCGGTCAGGGTTGACGGTCGGCGCCGAGCACGAGGCGGACGCAATGCTCGATCAGGCGCTCGCGGCTCACCTTGAGCGAGCCGTCGAGGTAGGCGATGAACACGTTGCTCAGCGCGCCCACCAGCCCGATCGAGGTCATCTGCCGCTCGGCCGCGTCACCGTGGGACAGCTGCCCGCTGACCAGTTCGGCGAACGAGGGGAGGAGCGCGATCCCGCGCGTCGTCAGCGCGGGATCGGTGATCGGCGCGAGCAGGAGCACCCGGCCCTTGCGCGGGTCGTCGAGCATCAACTCGACGAAGGCGCGGACGGCCGCCTTCGCCCGTTCGGCGGGTTCGGCCGTGTCGCTCACCGCGTCGACCAGCGCTTGCCGGGCCTGCTCGCCGATGTGCTCGTAGACCGCGACGACCAGTTCTTCGCGGTCGGTGAAGCTCTCGTAGAAGTACCGCTCGGTCAGCTTGGCGTGGCGGCACACCGCGCGGACGCTCACCCCCGCGCTGCCCTGGGTGCCGAGCAGGTCGAGGCCCGCGTCGACGAGCTGTCCCCGCCTCGCGGCCTTGCGGTCGTCCAGGGTCGTGCCTGCCCAGCTGCGGCCGGCCATGATCGGCTCCTCTTGTTGACTACGGCCGTTGTCAACTTTAACCTGACAACAGTTGTGGTCAATTTAACCAGCTCATTGAGGAGACCGGGGATGACGCAGCCACGGCCGCTGGGACCGGATTCGCTGACCTGGAAGTACTTCGGCGACTGGCGCGGGCTGCTCATCGCGCTCTGGGCCGGATCCATGCAGAACATGCACCCCGAGCTGGGCGCGGGCGTCGAAGAGCACTCGCGGTTCTTCGAGGAGCGCTGGCAGCGGCTGTTCCGCTCGCTCTACCCGATCGGGGGAGTGATCTACGACGGCCCGCGGGCGCGGCAGACCGCGCTGGAGGTGCGGGGTTACCACGATCGGATCAAGGGCGTCGACAAACACGGGCGGCGCTATCACGCGCTCAACCCGGACACGTTCTACTGGGCGCATTCGACGTTCTTCGTGAGCGCGATCCTCATCGCCGACAACTTCTGCGGCGGCATCGGCGAGGCCGAGAAGCGGAAACTGTTCGAAGAGCACGTGCAGTGGTACGAGATGTACGGGATGAGCATGCGCCCGGTGCCGGAGTCGTGGGAGGACTTCCAGCTGTACTGGAAGCGCATGTGCGAGGACGTGCTGGAGGACAACAAGGCCACGCGCGACGTCCTCGAGATCCAGGACATCGCGAAACCGCATTTCCTGCCCTGGCTGCCGGATTTCGCGTGGAACCTCGTGCGCGGGCAGGTGGCGCGGAACTTCGTCTGGCTGACGATCGGCCTGTACGACCCGCCGATCCGTGAGCGGCTCGGTTACACCTGGACCGAACGCGACGAGCGACGGCACCGCCGGGTGGGGAAGCTGATCAACGCGGCGTTCAGGTTGGTCCCGCGCGATCGCCGCTACCACCCGCGGGCGAGGGCCGGCTGGCGCCGCGAGCGTGGCGAACTGGCCCCGGACGCGCCGTTGGTCGAGACTCCCGCGAGGAACCTTCCGCCGCTTTCGGAGCGGGGCAAACCCGAGCACTACTCACCGAACGTCTGACGAGGAGCCTCGATGAAGCTTGGTTACCACCTCGGTTACTGGTCCTCCGGCCCGCCGGAGGGGGCGCTGGACGCGATCCTGCGGGCCGAAGAACTCGGTTTCGATTCGGTGTGGACCGCCGAGGGTTACGGCTCGGACGCGTTCACCCCGCTCGCCTGGTGGGGCGCGTCGACCAGCCGGATCAAGCTCGGCACCAACATCGTCCAGATGTCGGCGCGCACCCCGACCGCCACCGCCATGCACGCGCTGACGCTGGACCATCTGTCCGGCGGCCGGTTCGTGCTCGGGCTCGGCGCGTCGGGGCCGCAGGTGGTGGAAGGCTGGTACGGGCAGCCGTATCCGAAGCCGCTCGCGCGCACCCGTGAGTACGTCGACATCGTGCGGAAGGTCGTGGCGCGCGAGGCGCCGGTGACCCATGACGGGCAGCATTTCCAGTTGCCGCTTCAGGGTGGCACCGGGCTCGGCAAACCGCTGAAGTCCACAGTGCACCCGTTCCGCAAGGAGATCCCGATCTTCCTCGCCGCGGAGGGGCCCAAGAACGTGGCGCTGTCGGCGGAGATCTGCGACGGCTGGCTCCCGTTGTTCTTCTCGCCCAAAAGCGATGCCTTCTATCGGACGGCTTTGGAGGAGGGCTTCTCGCGGCCCGGCGCCCGGCGCGGCTTCGACGATTTCGAGGTCGCCGCGTCCGTTCCGGTGCTCGTCCACGACGACGTCGAAGAGGCCGCGAGCTGGATCAAACCGTCGCTCGCGCTCTACATCGGCGGTATGGGCGCGAAATCGGTCAACTTCCACCATGACGTCTTCGCGCGGATGGGATACGAGGACGTCGCCGACAAGGTCCAGGAGCTGTATCTGGCCGGGCGCAAGGACGAGGCGACGGCCGCGATCCCGACTTCACTGGTCGAGGACACGTCGCTGATCGGGCCGGCGGAGAAGATCCGCGACGAACTCGCGGCGTGGGAGGAGACCGTGGTGACCACGCTGCTGCTGCGCGGGGATGCCGCGACGCTCACAAAGGTTGCCGAAACCGTCGGGTAGCCGCTCCCGGCCTCGTGAGTGGCAAGGCACCTACTGCTCCGTGGGCTTCTCGGCCGCCGCAGCCGGCCTGGGGCGGGCGGCGGTGCCGCCGCCTCGGGTGCGGTGGCGACCGTGTCGTCGGCGGTCGGGGTGCCGGTGGTGGTATCGGTCAAGCGGTCCTCCGTGCTGGTGTTGAGCGAGGTGAGATGGCCTGCCGGCCCGGTTTCCGCGGTGGGACAGGAAGCAGTCAGGGGGCTGTCCTCGGAATCCGGGCGGGCGGCCGGTCAGGAGGCGTTCGCGCGGCGCGCTTCGTAGGCACGGCGGAACGCGAGGCGGGCGTCCTTGCCGGACAGCCCTTGTGTGGAGTCGGTCCACAGGGCGGCGAACTCGCGTGTGGTGTCCGGGATCACGGGCATGTGGAAGAACGGCTCTGGTTGGCAGCCGCAGCCGTCGTGGCACTCGTCCTCGGTGCCACCTCGAGTACTGGCGGATTCTCGGGATAGGTACACGGCTCCGCGACTGGCGAGCATCGCGCACCACCAACACGGGTCGCCGTCGGTGACCCGCAGCCATCCGCGCGCGGCCGGATCGGCGGCGGTCGCCCGTTCCACGCGGGACCGCCCGGCGGCGAGAGTGTGCCGGACCGAGGCCGCCGCGACTCCTGGACCGGTCTGGTTCAGGATACGGACGAGGTCGAGACCGGCACCGACGAGCCGGGCGACGGTACGAGTACTGGTGACTGGAAGCGAAGTCAGTACCCGTTCGCGCCACCGGTCGTCCTCGACCTCGAGCTCGAACCGGGTGGCCTGGTCGTCGGTGGCGTTGAACAGCGCCTTGATTCGCGCGGCGCGGTAGGACTCGGCGGCCTGGGTGGTCGCGTCGGCGCATTCGACCAGGACGGCGAAGCGTTCCCGGTAGCGGTCTTTCTCCGGAGGTGTAAGCAGGCCGACGCTGCCGGGGATCTGGTCGGAGTTGGTCCTCGGTGTCATTCGGCAGGTTCCCTCTCGGGGTAGGGCTTCGCCAGTGCGGTGACCTGGCGGCGGGTCGAGCGGTTGAGCGGGTAGAGGTAGCGGTGTTTCACCGTGCGCTCGATCACCCGCGTGACGCCGGGGTCGATGGTGCGGCGCACGAAGGCTTCCGCGGTTTCCCCTGCTGGGCGGTGCACGGCCATGTGTCGCAGGGTGGGGCCGTGCACGAGCTGCCCGTGCACGACATAGGAGGCGTTGGTGGGCGCGGTCGTGCCGATGCAGGTCCAGTTACCGGCCTGATAGCCCGCCATGGTGCCCCTGGGCTGTGTCGGCATAGGACACGATCAGCCGAAGGCCAGGACAGGCGGCGCGGAGCTGACGGAGGCTGGCGGCGAGAATCTGCGTGACCGGGTGCTCATGCTGCCGGAGCGCCACCGCCGCCCTGGCAGCGGCGGCGCTGCGGCCGAAGATGATCACGCCGACGAACTCTCCGTGTTCCCAGATCCCGAACGGCGCGAGCTTGCTTCTCGGCATCTTCTGCGATTAGTGCCAGCGCAGGACGGCGTACTGCGCGGCGGACCAGTGGCACGGCGCGACCGGCAGCGGGACGGACGGGTCAGCGTGTGGTCCGCCCGGCAGCGGTCGCGTCACGCTGTCGTCGGGCAACGGTGCGGGCGGAGAGCTGGTCGAGCCGAGGGACGACAGTGCTCGGACGGAAGTCGGGTTCAGGCGCGGCCTTCTTTCGTTGAGTGCAGGACAACAGATTCACTGGGCGGCACCGCCTTCCTTGGCCGTGCACGACCTTCGACGCAGAGCGTTGCGGCCAGGAGCCGGAGGTCCAAGCGGTCTCACCAGGCACGATCCGTCGTTTCAAGATCACTCGACTGGCGTATCGACCCGAAACCGCGTTGGCGACTACCTTGAATTTGGGAGGGTTGGAAAGTTGTTCACAACTTTCTGCCAAGAGGGGTGGATTTCAGATGTCTAGATTGTCGCGATTCTTGCTGCGTACTGGTGTTCTTGCACTCACGCTGGGCGCGGCTGCGGCGTTCACGACCGGCGTCTCAGTCTCGTCGGGAATGCCGAAATTGGACCTGTCTCCTGGTTCTCCAGGAGTTGAACAGACCGGCGTCGATACGTGGGATATCCAATTCAAAAAATCTGGATCGACAGATGAGGCCGGGGTCTGTCATATGACATTTATCCAGCCGTCGATTGTAGCCATTGGCACCGCAACAGCCGTTCATTACGGCTTCAAAGCATTCTGCACAGAGCCGGTCGAGTACACTGTCAGGGCCAAGATTTTCACCACTGACCCCGCAGGATACCTCGATGAGGCGGGTTCGGTCAGTGGAGCTGGGGTGTCTCAGCAGCCGACAGTGCTGGGAAATTCGTTCCTGTGCTCGAATAACAATAACAGTGCGTGGACGCCATACGGCGAAGGCTAACTTCGAGGCGAAGGTTTCTCCCGCTCGGGAACCGCTGTGACAGTGGGCTGCACCTTTATCGGCTAGGTCGACGTTCGTCCCGGCGTCGACTCGCCAACCCTCCCCCTTCCAGGCTGGGATTTCAACGGGGTCGACGCCGGATGCGGACCTGACGCGAGCTGGATACCATGAGTTATGACTACATTGAGCCTGGTCCCTGCCGAGACTGTTGCACGCTCGGAAGGCGTGCACACCTGGCATGGCGGTCTGTCCTCAAGTGAGAACTTTCTTCACATCACGTTGATTGTCGAGAAGCAGCCGAGCAAGGGGCTCGGCAGTCGCCCCCTCGCACTCAATTCCCAGTTTCCTGAGCTATTCAGCGTTTCCGTAGAGGGTCCGCAAGGAACCATCGTCCCGTTGACGTATGGAGTCGCCAGTGGATCAGACCCGCTCATTACGTCCCTAGTAGCAAACGCCGATGCCGTCCCCGGTGATCACGTGCTGAAAATCGAGTCCGCTGAGCTCAACGTGAACTACAGCCGCACGTTCACCATAAAGTGACGTTCCGCCCTCCAGGCCGGGTCAAAGGTTCGTGGCGCGTGCGCCACAACAGGAGGCCCTGCGGCCGGCATCTGGGCGGTGCCGAAATCGCCCGAGTTTCGTACACACCGCGAGGTGCTGTGCCTAACCGGTGTGCGGCGGCCGTGGCGCGGGGGTCACCCCCTTCCAGGGGCAGTACGTGGCGAACGCCGTCCGCCGCAACAGCTTCACGCGCATGTGGTCACCTTTCGATCAGACCGGGATGCGGTTCGGGTGGTCGGCGCGCGGACGGGCAGCGCGTCCGCCTTCCCGTCCGCTCTTGCTCGCATGACACGGTGAGCAGATGCCTTGCAGGTTGGTCTCGCGGTGGTCGTCGCCGGGCACGATGTGATCGACCTCGGTTGCCGGCGCGGACCAGCACACGCGGCACGTCGGATCACATCGAAGGACACGGCGCCGGATCGTGGGCCAGGTGCGTGGGAGACGGGCGGCGCGATCGCTGCCAGACCATGCGGACATGAGAAAGCCCCGTCCTGTCGGTACGGGGGCGAGGCACGACAGAGCCCCGGCTACATGAGGGGGAGGGTGTAACCGGGGCTCTGTCGCTGTCGAGGCGGAACCGTGGCGCAGCCGAGGGACCTTCACGCCTTCCCCAAGTACATGAAGGCCCCCTTCCTTGCGTCTAGCGCAAGGAAGGGGGCCTTCATGTACTTCAAAGCGAGTGCGGCGGTGGCGTGGCGGGTCGCGCCTTTCGTGGGGTTGCGGCAGTGAGGCCCATCACGTAGCGTCCCGGCCACGAACATGAAGTCGGTTCATGTTCGTGGCCGGGAGGTGCGACTCATGACGGTGAGCCGGAGGCGGGTTCTCGCGGGTGCGGCGGCGTTGCCCGTCGCGGCGAGCATGCTCGGCACCCAGCAGGCGCAAGCGGCGCCGTCGAAGGGTTTCCGCGTCGGCGTCGGCATCTCCGACGTCACCGGCCCGGCCGCCGAGAACGGCATGATGGGTTACTCGATGCCGCAGCAGCAGACCGCCGGCATCCACCTCCGCACCCGGGCGCGGGCCTTCGTGGTCGACGACGGAGCCAAGCGGATCGCCTTCGTCACCGCCGACCTCGGCGCGCTGTTCCAGTCGGTCCACCAGGGCGTGCTGCGCAAGCTCCAGTCCGCGTACGGCGACCTGTACACCGAACAGAACGTGCTGCTCAACGCCACGCACACCCACTCCGCTTGCGGCGGGGATTCCCATTACGCCGCTTACGATCTGGCGATCCTCGGCTTCCAGCAGGAGGTCTACGACGCCGTCGTCGACGGGATCTTCGAGGCGATCAGCCGGGCGCACGCGAACCTCGCGCCCGGGTCGATCCGGCTCGGCCGCGCCGAGCTCACCAAGGCGAGCGTCAACCGCTCCCGCAAGGCCTTCGACCTGAACCCCCAGGCCGACAAGGACCACTTCCCGCAGGCGATCGACCCGGCCGTCACAGTGCTGCGGTTCAGCCAGAACGGCGTCGACGTCGGCGCGATCAGCTGGTTCGCCACGCACGGGACGTCGATGAGCAACGGCAACCACCTGATCAGCGGCGACAACAAGGGGTACGCCGCCTACGAGTGGGAGCACGACCACGCCGGCGTGCGCTACCTCGACGGGAACCCGCGGTTCGTCGCCGCGTTCCCGCAGACCAACACCGGCGACATGAGCCCGAACCTGAACCTCCAACCCGGCACGCCCGAAACCGAGTTCGAGAACACCCGCACCATCGGCGACCTCCAGTTCCGCGCGGCGAAGAGCGCCTTCGACGCCGCCGCCGAGACCGTGACGGGTGGCGTCGACCACCGGATGTGCTACGTGGACATGTCCGACGTGGCCGTCGACGCGAAGTACACGCCGAACGGGCGGCCGCAGCGCACCTGCACGGCCGCGATCGGCGTCTCGATGCTGGCGGGCAGCCGCGAGGACGGCCCCGGTCTGCCGCTGCCGGAAGGGGTGAAGAACCCGTTCATCGACTGGCTCGGCGGCATCGACGCGCCGATCCCGCAGGCACTCGCCGACGCGCACGCGCCGAAGGTGATCGCGGTGCCGTTCGGCGCGATGAAGCCGTATCCGTGGACGCCGGAAGTGCTGCCGCTGCAGCTCGTCCGGATCGGGCAGCTGCACCTCGTGGCCGTACCGGCCGAACTGACCATCGTCTCCGGGCTGCGCTTGCGCCGCACCGTCGCCGCCGAACTCGGCGTCCCGCTGGAGAACGTGCTCGTCCAGGGCTACTCCAACGCCTACAGTCAGTACGTCACCACTCCGGAGGAGTACGACTCGCAGCAGTACGAAGGCGCGTCGACCCTCTACGGCCGCTACACACTTCCCGCGTACCAGCAGGAATTCGCCAAACTGGCGGCCGCGATGAAGGCGGGGACCTCGGTTCCGCACGGTCCGACGCCGCGGGATCTGCGCGGCAAGCTGATCAACTTCCAGCCCGGCGTGGTCTTCGACAGCCCGCCCGCGTTCAAGAGCTTCGGTGACGTCCTGGCCGACGCGAAGAGCACCTACGCGCGCGGCGAGCAGGTCGCGGTCGAGTTCGTCACCGGGCATCCGAAGAACGACCTCCGGCGCGGCGGCACGTTCCTGGAGATCCAGCGGCTGGTCGACGGCAAGTGGGTCCGCCACGCCGACGACGGCGACTGGGACACGAAATACCACTGGGCGCGGACGTTCGTCGCCGAATCGAAAGCCGTCGTCCACTGGAAGATCCCCGCGAACGCCCCGATCGGCAAATATCGCGTGGTCCACTTCGGCAACTGGAAGAACGGCTGGAACGGGGCGATCTCCGCGTTCAGCGGGACTTCGCGGACGTTCGTCGTTTCCTGACACCGAAAGGGTCCTTCGTGCGGAAGCTCGCCGTACTCGCCATCGCCGCCGCCTTGCTCGCCGGAACCGCCGTCCCCGCCCAAGCGGCGGTCACGGTGAAGGTCATGGCGTTCAACATCTGGCAGCTGCCCTGGATCGCCAGCCCGAACACCGCGGACAAGCAGGCGCGCGCCCGCGCGGCGGAGGCCGTCATCCGCGCGAACGACGCCGACGTCGTCGTCCTGGACGAGGCTTTCAGCGCCCAGGCGGAGGAAATGCGGAACCGGCTGAAGGACGTCTGGCCGCATCAGACCCCGCTCGTCGGGCAGTACTGCTCCACGTCACCGGGCTGGACCACGGTGAACGGCAACTGCTCGAATTCCCCGATCGTGGTCAACGGCGGGGTCACCGTGCTGAGCAAGGCGCCGGTGACCGAACAGCACCAGCTGGTCTTCCGCAATTCCTACTCCGGCACCGCGGACTACCTGTCGAACAAGGGCGCCGCGCTCGCCCGTCTGGTCGTCGCCGGCAAGCCGGTCTGGATCGCGGGCACCCACATGCAGGCCGACGAGGGGCCGGAGACGCTGCCGAAGGCGCACGACGTCCGGATGGCCCAGCTCGGCGAGATCCGGGACCTGGTCACGAAATACGCCCCCGCCGGGGAGCCGGTCGTCATCGCGGGCGACCTGAACATCGAGTACTGGGCGGGGCAAGCGCGCAAGGATTCCCTCGGCCGGACCCAGGTTCAGCAAGGTGAGGCCTTCCTCGACGGCGTTCTCCGCACGACGGGCGAAGGCGCGTACACCTTCGACGCGGCGACGAACCCCAATGCGGCGAAGTCCGTTCCGGCGACCTACCGCGACTCGCTGGACTACGTCGGCGCCGTACGCGCGGGCGGCCGTCCACTCGCCGCTGTCGGCCCGGTACAGCTCGTGCATTACGACGGTGGCACGATTCCCTCCGACCACTACCCGGTGGTGGCCAAGATCCAATACTGAGGCCTTCATCGGGAGAATCGCCTCGAGGAGGATCATGGCATCGCTGCCAGCACGGACGAGGTACCGCTACTCGCTCGGCTCGTTCGTCACCGGCGCCTTCGGCACGGTTCCCGGCCTGCTCCTCCTGAAGTACCTCACCGACACGATGGGCGTCGCGGCGGGCGTGGCCGGCCTGATCGTCTTCGTTCCCAAAGCGTGGGACGTGCTCTTCAACCCGATCGCGGGACGGCTCTCGGACGCGGACATGGTCCGCACCGGGAGCCGCCGCCGTTTCCTGCTCTACGGCGGCATCGGCGTCGCGATTCTCTTCGCGGCCCTGTTCGCGCACCCCGGCTTCGGTGGCCCTGTGCCCGACGCGATCTACGTCGTCGTCGTGTTCCTGTTGTGCGCCACGGCGTACGCCTTCTTCCAGGTGCCGTTCAACGCGCTGCCCGCCGAGCTGACGGACTCGGCCGAAGAGCGCACGAAGCTGACCAGCGTCCGGATCGGTTTCCTCGCGGTCGCCATCCTGGTGTCCGGTGGCGGCGCGCCCGCGATCACCGACCTGATCGGCGGTGTCGCCGGCTACCGGGTGATGGGCCTGTTCATCGCCGTGGTCATCCTGCTCGCGACGCTCGGCGTGTACTTCGGGCTCAAGGACGCTCCCGTCGGCGCGCTGCGGCCGAACACGGTGAGCCCGCGCGAGCTGCTCCGGACGCTGGCGCAGTGGCGGCCGTTCCGCTGGCTGCTCGGCGTCTACTTCATCCAGGCGCTCGGCATCGGCACGGTGCTGGCCGCCATCCCGTTCTTCGCCGAGCGGATCCTCGGCAGCTCCGGCTACTCGACGGTCCTGTTCGTCGGCTTCGTCGGTCCGGCGCTGCTGACCATGCCGCTGTGGCCGAAGCTCGGGGCGAGCGTCGGGAAACTGGCCGGATTCCGGATCGCGACGGCCGCATTCGGGATCGGGCTGCTCGGTCTTCTCGGCGCGAAGGTGTTCCCGTTCCCCGTCACGATGGTGTTCGTCGCCTTTTGCGGCGTCGGGTACGCCGGGATCTCGGTGTTCCCGCTGGCGATCCTGCCGGACCTGATCAGCGACGAGGAGGAGCGGACCGGCGAGACCAGGGCCGGGGTCGCGGCCGGGGTCTGGACCGCGTCCGAGACGCTGGGGCTCGCGCTCGGGCCGGGGCTCTGGGGGCTGGTGCTGCAGTTCGGCGGCTACCAGTCCAGTCTCGACGCCAAGGCCGCGCAACCGGACAGCGCGCTCACGGCGATCCTGCTCGGCGCGTCGATCCTTCCGGCGGTGCTGATCGTGCTCGGCATCCCGTTGCTGCGCAAGTCGGTGCTGGAGCGCCGGTCGTGACCGCCGAGGACGTCCTGAAGGAGCTTCGGGAACTGCGCGCGGGAGACCTGCCGACCCACGGCGGCCGGACGCTCGCGTACGTCTACGACAGCGGTCTGTCCGAAGTGGACGAACTCGGCGCGGCGGCGCACGCGCTGGCCTCGTCGGCCAACGGTCTCGACCCGACGGCGTTCCCGAGTCTGCTGCGGATGGAGAACGACCTCGTCGGCACGGCCGCCCGGTTGCTGGGCGGTACGGCGGACACGGTCGGCTCGGTGACGTCGGGTGGCACGGAGTCGTGCATGCTCGCGGTCCTGGCCGCCCGCGACGCGCGCCCGGACGTGTCCTCGCCGAGCATCGTGCTGCCCACGACCGCGCACGCCGCGTTCCACAAGGCCGCGCATTTCTTCGGTGTGCGCGTGGTTTCGGTGCCGGTCGATCCGGTGAGCTTCCGCGCCGTTCCCGAGGCGATGGCCGCGGCGGTCGACGACAGCACGGTGCTCGTGGTCGCGAGCGCGCCGTCGTACGCCCACGGCGTCCTCGACCCGATCCCGGAGATCGCCGCGTCGCTGGACGGCGTCCGGTTCCACGTCGACGCGTGCATCGGCGGCTGGGTGCTGCCGTATCTGGGGCTCGGCCCGTTCGGGTTCGACGTCCCCGGCGTCACCAGTGTGTCGGTGGATCTGCACAAGTACGCGTACTGCCCGAAAGGCGTGTCGGTCCTCTTGCACGCCGACGCAGGGCTGCGTCGTTCGCAGTATTTCGCCAGTGCGGACTGGCCCGGCTACACGATGCTGAACACCACGCTGCAGAGCACGCGGTCCGGCGGTCCGCTCGCCGCCGCGTGGGCTGTCGTGCGGCATGTCGGCGAAGAGGGTTACCGCGAACTGGCTTCGGCGGCGCGTGAAGCGGCCGTGGAGATCCGCGCCGGGATCGAGGCGCTGGACGGGTTGCGGATCCTCGGCGATCCGGTGTCGACCCTGCTCGCGTTCACCGTGGCGGACGGCGCCGGATTCGACCTGTTCACCGTCGCGGACGAGATGCGCGAGCGCGGCTGGTACGTCCAGCCGCAGTTCGCCCACGAGTCCTCGCCCGCGAACCTTCACCTGACGGTCACGGCCGCGAACCGGGGGAGTGAGAAGGAGTTCCTCGCCGATCTCGGCGCTTCGGCCGTGGCCGCCCGAGAGGCCGGACCGGTGGTCGTCGATCCACAGGTGGCCGAGTTCGTCGCCGCGCTGGATCCCGCCACGCTCACGCCGGAGCAGTTCGCCGGACTGCTCGCCGCGGCGGCCCTCGGCGGCGACGCGGGCCTGCCCACCCGGATGGCGGAGATCAACGCCCTGCTGGCCACGGCGCCCGGTCCGCTGCGGGAGCGGCTGCTGCTCGAGTTCCTCGGCGCGTTGTACACGGCTTCCTGAGCTTCCCTTGACGCAATCAATCGGTTGCTATACAAAGTTATAGCAACCGATTGATTGCTACTTGAGGAGGCTGTCGTGGGATTCCCCGACCGGATCGAACGCACCGTCGAGATCGCCCATCCGCCCGCGAAGGTCTGGGCCGCGCTGACCACGGCCGAAGGGCTGGGCACCTGGTTCGGCAACCAGGCCAGCATCGACCTGCGGCCCGGTGGCGACGCCGAGATGAAATGGGACGAGGGGCACAAGGCGGTCATGCGCGTCGAGCGTGTGGAAGAGCCGGAGATCTTCGGCTTCACCTGGAACATCTACGGCCTGCCCGACGACGACCCTCGCCGCACCTACGTCGAGTTCACCCTCGCCCCGAACGGCGGAGGCACGCGGCTCACCGTCGTCGAGACCGGTTTTTCCCAGCTGCCGGACGACGTCCACCAGGTCGCGTTCGAAGGGAACACGAAGGGGTGGGCGGCCGAGCTGGGCGAACTGATCGAATACCTCGATGCCGCCTGACAACGAAGCGATCGCCGAACAGGTCTTCGTCGCCTTGGCCGACTCGAGCAGGCGGAGTATTCTCGCCGTCCTCGCCTCGGGCGGCCCGGCCACGGCGACCGACCTGGCGGACCGGCTGCCGATCACGCGGCAGGCCATCGCCAAGCACCTCGCGCTGCTCACCGACGCCGGCCTCGTGATCCCGGAGCAGGGGGAGCGGCGTCGCGTCCGGTACCGGCTGCACTCGGCGCCGATGCAGGTCGCCCAGCAGTTCCTCGCCGCGCTCGCCCGCGATTGGGACGGGCCGCTCGCGGCGCTGAAAGACCATCTGGAGGGTTCAGCATGAGTTTCACCGAGGAGTCGGCGCGATGAACACAGTGTCCGCCGCGGAATGGGAAGAAGCGCGTCTTCGGTTGCTGGTCAAGGAGAAGGAGCTGACCCGCGCCCGCGACGCGCTCGCGGCCGAGCGGCGGCGGATGCCGTGGCTCGCGATCGAGAAACCGTACGAGTTCGAAGGCCCATCCGGGACGGTGAACCTGCTCGACCTGTTCGAGGGACGCCGTCAGCTGATCGTCTACCGGGCGTTCTTCGATCCCGGCGTGGAGGGTTTCCCCGACCACGCCTGCAAAGGCTGCTCGCTGGTCGCCGACCAGGTCGCGCACGTCGCGCATCTGAACGCCCGTGACACCACGCTCGCCTTCGCCTCACGTGGCACCCAGCCGGATATCGCGCGGCTGAAGACGCGGATGGGCTGGACGATGCCGTGGTACACGATCACCGGCGATTTCGACGTCGACTTCGGCGTCGGCGAGTGGCACGGCACCAACGCCTTCATCCGCGAGGGTGACCAGGTGTTCCGGACGTACTTCGTCAACGGTCGCGGCGACGAGGCGCTGGGGGGCACCTGGGGCTACCTCGACATCACGGCGCTGGGGCGGCAGGAGGAATGGGAGGACTCGCCGGAGGGTCATCCGCAGACGCCGCCGTACGAGTGGTGGAACTGGCACGACGCTTACGAGGATTCCGCGTCGTCCGGTGGCGGGTGCTGCTCGGGGTCGTGAGCCTGGGTTAGGGTCCGGCCGGTGGAGAGTCTGTTTCTGACCAGGGTGCTGGACGCGCTGCGTTCGGGCGGAGCCGAGGTGCTGTTCATCCAGGACGGCGTGAAGACCACCTACGGGCAGGCACTCGAACTGGTACGCCGGATGTACGCGGGACTGCCGGACGGCGGAGTGGTCGCCATCGACGCCGGTAACCGGCCCGAAACCGTCCTCCTGCAGATCGCCGCCCAGCTGCGGGGTTCGACGGTCCTGCTCGTCGCCGCGTCGGCGAGTGCGCCGGATCGCCTCGCCGCGGTCGAGGCGGCCGGGGTCACGACCCTGGTGGCCGAGCACGCGGCGGACTGGCCGGACGGGGTGACCACGCTCGACGAACTGGTGGACCGTGACGGTGCCGACCCGGCGGAGCTGCCGCGGTCGGTCACCGTCGTCTTTCCCACCGGTGGCACCACCGGAACGCCGAAACTCATCCGGCACAGCGGGATCTACGACGGGATGGCCCATATCTTCGCGCCGGACCCGGCGGGGCCGGGACGCACCCTGCTGATCGCGCCGATGACGCATATGACCGGCAACGCCACCGTGCTGGGGGCGATCCTGCGGCGGGAAAGCGTGGTGCTGCTGCGAGGCTTCGACGCGGGCGCCGTCCTGGACGCGATCGCGGAACACAGGATCACCACGTTGTCCCTCACGCCCGCGCGGCTGGCCGCGGTGCTCGACCATCCGGCCATGGCCTCGACCGATGTCGGCAGCGTGCGCGGGCTGTCGCTGGGTGCCGCCCCGCTTCCGCCGCGGCGGCTGGCTCAGGCACTCGACGTGTTCGGGCCCGTGGTCGGGCAGGGATACGGGCTCACCGAGGCACCGATGATCGCGAGCATCTCCGCGGCGGAACTCGACGGACGGCCGGACCGGCTCGAATCCGTCGGCCGGATCGTCCCCGGCATGGAGGCGCGGATCGACGACGGGGAGGTCCTGGTGCGCGGGCTGTCCATGATGGACGGTTATCACGGGCAGGCGCCGATCGGGGACGGCTGGCTGCGGACCGGTGATCTCGGACGGTTCGACGACGAGGGGTATCTCTACCTGCTGGACCGGGCGAACGACGTCATCATCACCGGCGAACACGGCACCAAGGTGTATTCGACGGTGGTCGAGAACGCGCTCGCGCGGCATCCACTGATCCGTTCCGCGGCCGTTTTCGGTGTTCCGGGCGACGACGGCGAGGGTGAGCGGGTCCACGCCGTGGTGGTGCCGGTCGCTTCGGGAGCGCTGTCGGCCGAAGACGTCCGTGTCCAGGCCAGGGAGTTCTTCGGGCGGGAGCATTTCGTACCGTCCGATGTGGACTTCGCCGAGGCGCTGCCGTTGACGGCGATCGGCAAGGTCGACAAGCGGGCGCTGCGGGCGCCGTTCTGGGCCGGGCACCGCCGCGGCATCGCCTGAGCCGGGGGAACTCGGTCGGGTGAGAACGTCGCAGGACCACTACGACGACCACTGACCTCATACGTAGTGAGCGGCGAGGGCAGTTCCCCTGAGGGGTAAGGCAACCGTGGCGTTCGCAACGTTGAAGGAGCCGCTAAGTCGCGGAAGTGCCCGTTACCGAGTCCGTGAAGGCCTCCTTGAGGGACCCAGGGTCCCTCAAGGAGGCCTTCACGGACCGTACTTGCCGCAGGCAAGTCAGTGGACGTGCACCGCTTCCCACTCCGGAAACGGATCCACGCCGCCCGAACCGACGGCCAGACAGGCCTCAAGCGAGTCCAGCAGCGCGTCCTTCTCCAGCCCCACACCGATGAACACCAGTTCCTGCCGCGGCGCCTCCTCGACGCCCTGCGGCTCGAACCGGGCCACCGAACCGGCCTGCGACCACAACCCGGTCACCCCGGGCCGCGACGCCAGCGAGAAGAACCCCTTCGACCGCAGGACCGTCCCGAACTCCCCGGTGTCGAGCCGCTCGACGAAGTCCCACAGCTGTTCCGGATCGAAAGCCACGGAGGCCCGGAAGACGACGCTGGAGATCCCGTATTCCTCCGTCTCCGGCACGTGATCACCGTTGAGTTCCGCCACCCACCCGGGTGCTTCCTGCGCCCGCTCGATGTCGTAGCGCCCGGTGCCGAGCACCCGGTCGAGCGGGACGCGACCGTGGGTCGCGACGACGACCTCGGCAGCCGGATTGAGCCGCCGCAACACCGCCGTCAGCCGGTCGAGCGAACCGGCCGGGACCAGGTCCGCCTTGTTCAGCAGGAGGACGTCCGCGAACTCGATCTGGTCCATCAGCAGGTCGCTGACCGTCCGCTCGTCCCCGTCGTACTGGTCCAGCCCGCGTTCGGTCAGCGCGTCCCCGGCGGCCAGTTCCCGCTCGAAGTTCACCGCGTCGACCACGGTCACCATCGTGTCGAGCCGCGCGGAATCCAGGAACGAGAACGTCGCCGCCACCGGCATCGGCTCGGAGATCCCGCTCGATTCGATGAGCAGGTAGTCGAACCGCCCGTCCTCGCACAGCCGCGAAACCTCCTCCAGGAGGTCGTCGCGCAAGGTGCAGCAGATGCAGCCGTTGGTCATCTCGACGAGCCGTTCCTCGGTGCGGGACAGGCTGTTCCCGTCCCGCACCAGCGCGGCGTCGATGTTGACCTCGCTCATGTCGTTCACGATCACCGCCACCCGCAGCCCGTCGCGGTTGGCGAGGACGTGGTTGAGCACGGTCGTCTTGCCCGCGCCGAGGAAGCCGGACAGCACCGTGACGGGCGTCGTCACGCCCCACCCTGGTGAAAGTGTTTCATCAGCTTGCGCGGCACGAGTTTCGTTTCGCCGTTCACCTTGATCGGCACCAGATCCGGCACGGCCGCCTTCCACTGCGAACGACGGGACCGGGTGTTGCTGCGCGACATCTTCCGCTTCGGGACGGCCATTACTTCGACCCTCCGCGACGGCCGTAGCGGCGGTGGAACTTCTCGACCTGGCCGGCGCTGTCCATGATCCGCTGGTTGCCGGTCCAGAACGGATGCGACCACGAGCTGATCTCGACGTTCACCAGCGGGTAGGTGTTGCCGTCGCTCCACTCGATGGTCTGCTCGGAGGTGGCGGTGGAGCGGGTCAGGAAGGCGTCCCCGGTGGAGAGGTCCTTGAACACCACAGGGTGGTAGTCGGGGTGGATTCCCGGTTTCACTGCGTTTCGTCCTTTCGGTTCGACGCGTTCACGTCGTGCTTCTCGGGGTCGGTTTCCGTGTCCTCGCACGGTTCTTCATGCCACTCGCCGAACGGATCCGGATAGCGGAGCCATTCCTGCTCACCGGCGGCGAGTTCCTCCTCGGTCAGCAGCGCCCCGTTGAGGGCGGCTTCGATCTCGTCGGGGGTGGCCTGATCGGTGACGACGACCAGTTCCTGTGCGCGGTCGCCGAAGAGCGGGTCCCAGCGCAGGGACGCGAGGGTGCGTCGTTCGGGGGAGACGGCGGCCCAGTCCGGGCCGTCCGGGGCGGCGAGCCAAGGCCCGGCGTGCCCGACGCCGAGACCGCCGCCCGCGGATTCGATCCACAGCGCCATGTCCGGCTGGCTCGCCACCCAAAGCCGTCCCCGGGTGCGGACGACGCCGTCGAGCAGGACGTCGATCGCGTCGTGGAGGCGCTCCGGGTGGAACGGGCGCTGCGAGGTGAAGGTGAGCAGCCCGATCCCGCAGTCGGTGTGCAACGGCGGCTGGCCGCGCAGCAGCGGCCCGTGCATGTCGGTGACCTCACCGCGCCGGGCGTCGGCGGGGACGGCGTCGAGCACGGTCTTCCCGTCCACAGAGGACAGTTCGACGCGGGGGATCGACGGCGCGACCCGGTCGAGTACGGCCGAGGCCTTCGCCGCGGACCAGGCGTCGGTCGCCGCGCCGGCGAGGACGAGCAGATCGGCGAACTCGACCTGGGACAGCGCGACCTGTGCGACGGTGCGCTCGTCCTCCGGGCTGGCCAGCAGGTCGCGTTCGGCCAGTGTGTCGTCGCCGGTGCTGTCGGCCAGCCAGCCCGCGCAGTCGACGACCGTCAGCACGGCCCGCAGGTCGACGTCCTCGATCACCGGCCGCTCGCCGACGAGGACGTTGTGCAGAGCCCAGCTGACCGGCTCGGGCTCCATCGCCTCGTCGAGCCGCACCACGATCCGCCGCACCTGTGGCATCCGGGAGAGCTTGCGCAGCAACGGCAACAGGTCTTCGCGCAAGGTGCACGAGACACAGCCGTGCGCCAGTTCGAGAACCGTCAGCTGATCGCGGTCGCCGAGCCGGATCCGGCGCCGGACCACACCGGAGTGGATCTGCCTCAGGTCGTGGTGCACCACGGCGGTGCCGGCTTCGGCGAGGCGCAGCCGCTCGGCGAGGTCGGCGTTCGGTCCCGGTGCGAGGCCACTGATCAGGACGAGGGGCACACGGGGGTTGTCGGTCACTGAAGCTCCGGGGCGTCGAGGGCGTTCTGGTTCGGCTGTGTAGAGTAAATGAAAACGACAACCGATATCAACTTGGGAGGGTATATGTCCGCCGTGTGCCAGGTCACCGGCCGCAAACCGGGTTACGGGAAGCAGGTGTCGCATTCGCATCGGCGCACGTCCCGGCGCTGGGAGCCGAACCTGCAGGCCAAGCGGTACTTCGTGCCGAGTGAAGGGCGCTGGGTCCGGCTGCGGGTCTCGGTGAAGGGCATGAAGACCATCGACAAGCGGGGGATCGAGGCCGTCGTGGCCGAGCTCCGCGCGAAAGGGGTGAAGCTCTGATGGCCAAGAGCACCGACATCCGGCCGATCATCAAGCTCCGCTCGACCGCCGGCACCGGCTACACCTACGTCACCAAGAAGAACCGCCGGAACGACCCGGACCGCATGGTCCTGCGCAAATACGACCCGATCGCGCGCAAGCACGTCGAGTTCAAGGAGGAGCGCTGATGGCCAAGAAGTCGAAGATCGCCAAGAACGAGCAGCGCAAGGTCGTCGCCGCCCGCTACGTCGAACGGCGCCGTGAGCTGAAGGCCACCATCGCCTCGCCCTCCGCGTCGCCGGAGGAGAAGGCCGCCGCCGTGTCGGCCCTGCAGGCGATGCCGCGCGACGCCAGTGCGACCCGGATCCGCAATCGCGACGCCGCGGACGGCCGCCCGCGCGGTTACCTGCGGAAGTTCGGGCTCTCGCGGGTCCGGATGCGGCAGATGGCGCACAACGGCGAACTGCCCGGCGTCACGAAGTCGAGCTGGTGAGCACGATGGCCAAGCCGAACCGCGACCGTCCGTACAAGCGCAAGACGAACCTGTTGCACGCCAACAAGATCACCGAGGTGGACTGGAAGGACGCCGACCTGCTGCGGAAGTTCATCTCGGACCGCGGCAAGATCCGCGCCCGCCGGGTCACCGGGCTGACGCCCCAGCAGCAGAAACAGGTCGCCACGGCGATCAAGAACGCCCGCGAGATGGCGTTGCTGCCCTACCCCAACGCGGGGCGCTGACGCCGCCGGTCCGGGCGGTGCGACGCGCCGCCCGGACCGCGTCGCTGTGGAAGAATCGGCCCAATGACGGAGAACCCCGGACAGGCCGAGGAATTCGATCCCGAACTGCTGGAGTTGTGGGCCAAGGTGTTCGGCTTCGCCCGCTCGGGCGCGACGGCCGAGCTCGCCGCGTACGTCGACGCGGGGGTCTCGGCGAACCTGACCAACGACCGGGGCGACACGCTGGTCATGCTCGCCGCCTACCACGGTCACGCGGAGACCGTCGCGGCGCTGATCGAGCGCGGCGCCGATCCGAACCGGGAGAACGACCGCGGCCAGAGCCCGCTCGCCGGCGCGGTCTTCAAGAACGAGCCCGAGGTCGTGAAAGCGCTCCTCAAGGGCGGCGCGGACGCGACGGCGGGGGAGCCGTCGGCGATCGACGCGGCCCGGATGTTCGGCAACACCGAGCTGCTGGCTCTGCTCGAGCGCTGAGGCGGTTCTCACTCGGATCGCGGTCCGGGGCGCTGAATCCTTACACTGCCCCGCATGGATGACCCGCATTACCTCTCCGGCCTCGACCTGGCCGGCCGTCGTGTCGTGATGATCGGTGGCGGGACGGTCG
Organism: Amycolatopsis japonica; assembly: GCF_000732925.1. Taxonomy (NCBI): domain Bacteria; kingdom Bacillati; phylum Actinomycetota; class Actinomycetes; order Pseudonocardiales; family Pseudonocardiaceae; genus Amycolatopsis; species Amycolatopsis japonica. The sequence continues at coordinate 4,364,834 of NZ_CP008953.1, read as the reverse complement.
CCCAGCGCCGCCTGCCACGGTTGATCAGCGCCGGCGCGCGGGTCGAACTGGTCTCGCCGCACACCACGCCGTCGGTGAGCGCCATGGCCGACGCCGGCGAGATCGTCTGGCACGAACGCCGCTACACCGAGGGCGACCTCACCGACGCCTGGTACGCGCTGGCGTGCACGAACGATCCCGACGTCAACGCCGCCGTCTGTGCCGAGGCCGAACGCGCGCGGGTGTTCTGCGTCCGCGCCGACGACGGGGACCTCGGCAGCGCGGTCACCCCGGCTTCCGGCAGGCACGGCGGGCTCCTGGTCGGCGTGCTCTCCGGCGGTGAGCCGCTGCGGTCGGCCACCGTCCGGGACAGCGTCCTCGACGGCCTCCGGGCCGGTACCGTCGCCGACGGCCGGGTGCCGGACGCCCACGACGACCTCCCCGGCGTCGCCCTCGTGGGTGGCGGCCCCGGAGACCCGGAACTGATCACCGTCCGCGGCCGCCGTCTCCTCGCCAGGGCCGACGTCGTCGTCGCCGACCGGCTGGCCCCGCGCGAACTGCTCGACGAGCTCGCGCCCCACGTCGAGATCGTCGACGCCGCGAAGATCCCGTACGGCCGCGCCGCGAGCCAGGACGTGATCAACTCCACCCTGATCGAGCGGGCCAAGGCGGGGAAGTTCGTCGTGCGGCTCAAGGGCGGCGACCCGTACCTGTTCGGCCGCGGCTTCGAAGAAGTCCTCGCCTGCGCCGAAGCGGGTATCCCGGTGACCATGGTCCCCGGTATCACGAGCGCGTTCTCCGTCCCCGCCGCGGCGGACGTCCCGGTGACCCACCGCGGCGTCGCGCACGAGGTCGTCGTGGTGTCCGGCCACGTCGCGCCGGACGACGAGAAGTCGCTGGTGGATTGGGATCAGCTGGCGAAGATGCGCGGCACGATCGTGCTGATGATGGGTGTCGAGCGGCTTCCGTTGTTCGCCAAGGCGCTCCAGGCCGGTCGGCCGGGTGACACGCCGGTGGCGATCGTCGAGGACGGCACCATGCGCACGCAGCGGGTGCTCCGCTCCACTTTGGACAAGGTGGTCGAGGACGCGGCGGCGGCCGGGGTGCGGCCGCCCGCGGTGATCGTCTTCGGCCCGGTGGCGGGGCTGGCTCAGCCCTCGTAGCGGCTGGTGTCCGAGACGTAGAACCAGTCGGCCCCGTCGTCGCCGGGTGTGTCGAGGTGCTCCGCGCGGACCAGCCCGGCCCGGAGCGCCACCCGCTGCGACGCGACGTTCTCCGGCCGGACGCGGGCGATCACGAGGTCGTCCGGCCGGTGGACGCGGGCCCAGTCCACCGCCGCGGTGGCGGCCTCACCGGCGTACCCGGAACCCCAGGAAGCGGGGAACAGCCGGTAGAAGAGGTTCAGGACCGGGCGGCGCCGGAAACCGACGACCTTCACCCCGCAGAACCCCAGCGTCTCGGCCGAGTCGTGGGGCCGGATCGTCCAGTAGCCGAAGCCGTACCGGTCCCACTGGTGCGACCAGCGGAGCAACAGCAGCTCCGCGTCTTTGCGTGTCTCCAGCAGATCCGACGGGTTGTGCGCGCAGGCCTCGGGATCGGTGTGAAGGGCGAAGATCGCGTCGAGGTCGCCGGGGCCCGGACGGCTCAGGCGCAGACGCCCGGTCCGCAGCTCTTCCGCGCCCACGTCCCGGGTCGGGGCCGGCTCAACGGTCATGACAGCGCGCGGAGAAGTCGGCGATGGTGTCGGTCAGGCGGGTCGGATCGAACCGCAGCTCGACCGGGCTGCGGGCCTGGACGAACTCGGCCGCCGGCATGTCCGCGGCCAGGGTGTCCGCGTCGCCGAAGGGGTGGATCGGGTCGCGCTCGTGCCCGATGACCAGCGCCGGCGTCTCGATCTTGCACCGGACCGACTTGGGCGGCGCGATCCGGCCGAAGAGCACGCCGTGCAGGAGCGCGGCCATCGGCGCGGGCTGCTGGGACAGCGTGTCGGTGACGACGTCGACCCACTGGTTGCCGTGCGGCACGAGTTTCGCCGCCAGTGCCACCCCCTGCACGGTCACCGGCAGGAACCGGGCGGCCATGAGCAGCGGCGCGAACGTGATCAGCCCGGCGACGATCGCGTTGTCCAGCACGGGCATCTCGACGACCAGGCCGAGCGCGCGTTCCGGCGCGGCGACGCCGACTTCGAGCGCGACGTTGGCGCCCAGCGACGTCCCGCCGATGACGGCGGCGTCGATCTCCAGGTGGTCGAGCAGCGCGACGGTCTGCTCGGCGAACGCGGGCATCGAGTACAGCCAGGAGTCGGTGGGCCGGTCCGAATCGCCGTGCCCGAGCAGGTCGAGGGTCACCGCCCGGAATCCGGCACGGGCCAGCCTGCGGGCGAGCGGGGCGTGCATCCGCCTCGTCAGCATGATGCCGTGGGTGAGCACGACCACCCGGTCGCCGGAGCCGAACTCGGTGTAGGCGAGCCGGTGACCCTCATGGGTGAAGGATCCCGACAACTCGATCGGCCGGGAGGATCGTTCCCGTCGCCGTCCGGGCGTCGGCGCGGGCAGGTCGGCGACCGCGGTGGCGCTGCTGGCCGGGCTCATATCCCACCGTCCTTCGTCGATCGTCGGTACTCACCGGTAGTACTCGCTGGTACCAGGAAAGCATCTCAGGCGCGGCCGGGCACAGTGGCCGTTGGCAGCCTGTCAATCACATGAGTCAAGATGACCCCATGACCGCTACAGCTGACAGTCTTCCCGATCTCGTTTCGCTCAAGGTGGAGATCGACGGGCACGTCGCCGAAGTGACGCTGCTCGGTCCGTCCAAGGGCAACGCGATGGGCCCCGATTTCTGGCGCGAGCTGCCGATCGTCTTCCGCGCGCTCGACGCGGACCCCCAGGTCAGGGCGGTCGTGCTGACCGGGAGCGGCAAGCACTTCTCCTACGGGCTCGACCTGCCCGCCATGATGCCCAGCTGGGGCGAAATGCTCGGCGGCGACGCGCTCGCGGGCCCGCGCACCAAGTTCCTCGACGAGGTCCGCACCCTCCAGGCGAGCGTGTCCTCGGTCGCGGAATGCCGCAAACCGGTCATCGCGGCCATTTCCGGCTGGTGCATCGGTGGCGGTGTCGACGTGATCGCGGCCGCGGACATCCGGCTGGCGAGCGCCGACGCGAAGTTCAGCGTGCGCGAGGTCAAGGTCGCGATCGTGGCCGACCTCGGCAGCCTCCAGCGGCTCGCGCCGATCATCGGCGAGGGACACCTGCGCGAACTGGCCCTGACCGGTAAGGACATCGACGCCGCCCGCGCGGAGAAGATCGGCCTCGTCAACGACGTCCACGCGGATCAGGACACCCTGCTGGCCGAGGCGCGCAAGCTGGCGGCGGAGATCGCCACGAACCCGCCGCTGGTCGTACAGGGCACCAAGAACGTCCTCTCGGCCAACACCGAACGTCAGGTCGCGGACGGCCTGCGTTACGTCTCGGCCTGGAACGCGGCCTTCCTGCCCAGCAAGGACCTGGGCGAGGCCGTGCAGGCCTTCCTCGAGCGCCGCGCGCCCGAGTTCAAGGGAGAGTAGAAAGAACCGGCGGCCCAACCAGCGGACCAGGAGGACGATCGTGAGCGCTTCGGAGGCATACCGCACGTTCCGCGAGGCACGGGACTATCTGCAGGCCCATCGCGAGGACTACGAAACCGCCTATCGGGACTTCACCTGGCCCCGGCCCGCCGAGTTCAACTGGGCGCTCGACTGGTTCGACGTCGTCGCGGCCGATCCGGCCAATCAGGACCGGTACGCGTTGTGGATCGTCGAAGAGGACGGCATCGAGAACCGCTGGACCTATCCGGAGATGGCGCGGAGGTCCAATCAGGTCGCGAACTGGCTCCGCTCGCTCGGCGTGGCGAGTGGCGACCGGCTGATCCTGATGCTGGGCAACCAGGGCGAGCTGTGGCAGACGATCCTCGCCGCGATCAAACTGGGCGCCGTCATCATCCCGGCCTCGACCCTGCTCGGCCCGGCGGACCTCACCGACCGGGTCGAGCGGGGCGCGGCGAAACACGTCGTGATCCGGTCCGTCGACGCGCACAAGTTCGAGAACGTCGAGGGCGACTACACGCGCATCGCCGTCGGTGAACCGGTCGAGGGCTGGCGGTCCTTCGTGGACGCCTACGAGGAAGCGGACACCTTCACGCCCGACGGACCGACGGCGGCGGAAGACCCGCTGCTGCTGTACTTCACCTCGGGGACCACCGCGAAGCCGAAACTGGTGCAGCACACGCAGGTCTCGTACCCGGTCGGCCATCTGTCCACAATGTACTGGATCGGCCTGGAACCGGGCGACGTCCACCTCAACATCTCCTCGCCCGGCTGGGCGAAACACGCGTGGAGCAACGTCTTCGCGCCGTGGAACGCCGAGGCGACGGTGTTCCTCTACAACTACGCGCGGTTCGACGCGGTCTCGCTGATGGCGCAGATGGAACGGTGCGGTATCACCAGTTTCTGCGCCCCGCCGACGGTGTGGCGGATGCTGATCCAGGCGGATCTGACCGTGCTGAAGACGCCGCCGAGCAAGGTGGTCGGCGCGGGCGAACCGCTCAACCCCGAAGTGATCGACCAGGTCGAAAAGGCTTGGGGCGTCACGATTCGCGACGGTTTCGGGCAGACGGAGAGCAGCGTCCAGATCGCCAACACGCCCGGACAGGACGTGGTGCCGGGGTCGATGGGCCGCCCGCTGCCCGGGTTCACCGTGGCGCTCGTGGACCCTGTGACGGGGGAGCGCGCGCAGGAGGGCGAGATCTGCCTCGACCTCGCCAAGCGGCCGGTCGGACTGATGGCCGGATACGCCGACGACGAGGAACGCTCCGCCGCGGCGTTCGCGAACGGCTTCTACCACACCGGCGACGTCGGTTCGATCGACGAACGCGGCTACATCACCTACGTGGGCCGGACGGACGACGTCTTCAAGGCGTCGGACTACCGGATCTCGCCGTTCGAACTGGAAAGTGTCCTGCTGGAACACGAGGCGGTCGCCGAAGCGGCGGTCGTCCCGGCGCCGGACCCGATCCGGCTCGCGGTGCCGAAGGCCTACGTCGTCCTGGCGAACGGGCACGCGCCCACGGCCGACACCGCGGTGTCCATCCTGGCCTTCTGCCGGGAACATTTGGCCCCGTACAAGCGAATCCGGCGGCTGGAGTTCACCGAACTGCCGAAGACGATCTCCGGCAAGATCCGCCGCGTCGAACTGCGCGGACGCGAAAACGAAGCCGACGGCCGCCCGGCGGGGGAGTTCCGCGAAGAGGACTTCCCCCAGCTGAAGGGCTGACAGCCCGGTCCCGAACTCCGAACTCGCGTGATTGGACACGGAACTCGCGTGATTGAAGGCGGAACTCGCGTGATCCTGGGCGTTCCGCCTCCGATCACGCGAGTCACGGCTCCGATCACGCGAGTTCCGGGTTCGGGCCTGTGGGTCGAACGACCCACAGCGCGGTAACCGGAACCGCGTTAGCATCCTCGGCAGTGAATCGTTGACAACCCGTGGGGGTCACGGGTCTCACCTTCCCTGCTTTGAAAGGTGTTCCTGTCATGCGCATTCGTTTCCTCCTGCCGATGCTCGCCCTCGTGGCCGGGCTCGGTACCGCGGTGGCCACCCCGGCCGCCGCCGATCCAGGTCCGGTGGCAGCGGGCAAAGTGTCCGTCGCCGACGCCTGCTACTCCTGGGGACGCACGTTGTCGGAAGGCGCGTCCGGTGAGGACGTCCGGCAGCTGCAGATCCGCGTGGCCGGGTACCCCGGCTACGGCGGCGTGCTCGCCCTCGACGGCCAGTTCGGCGCGGGGACCAAGGCCGCGGTCACCCGCTTCCAGCAGGCCTACGGGCTGGCGGCGGACGGCATCGCGGGTCCGGCCACGTTCTCGAAGCTCTACGCGTTGCAGGACGACGACTGCACGCCGATCAACTTCACCTACGCGGAATTGAACCGGTGCAACTCCGACTGGTCGGGCGGCAACGTCCCACCGGCGACGGCGAAGGCCAACGCGCTGGTCTCGATGTGGAAGCTGCAGGCGATGCGGCACGCCATGGGCGACCGGCCGATCGACGTCAACGGCGGTTTCCGCAGCGTCGCCTGCAACAACGCGGTCGGCGGCGCGACCAACAGCCGTCATCTCTACGGTGACGCCGTCGACCTCGGCGCCGGCTCGCAGGGCTTCTGCGGATTGGCGAAGCAGGCCCGTAACCACGGGTTCGCCGAGATCCTCGGGCCGGGCTACCCCGGCCACAACGATCACACGCACGTGGCACACCGGTCGACGCGCTTCTGGTCGGCCTCGTCCTGCGGGATCTGAGTCACTCCCAGCGCCACAGCGACGGCGGCCGTCCTCCCTTGGGGAGGGCGGCCGCGTGTTCGGTGGTACGCCGCAGACCGGGGACCCGCTCCATCGTCCGGCCGAGATTGGCCGGATAGGGGCGGTCCCCGGTCAGCGCTTCGGTGGCGTCCAGCGCCTGTGCCGTGGTGAAGATCGGTCCCAGCAGCCCGGCGGTGAAGGCGACGTCCCGCCACAGCCGTTCGGCCAGCATCGGACGGCAGTCGGCGACGATCCGGTCGTGGTCGAAGGCCAGCGGCGGGACCTCGTCCAGCGGCACCCACACGACGTTCCCCGGGACATCGAGCGCGGGATTCACGGTGGCCCACAACGCGATGGAGAGCGTGGGACCGCGCGGGTCACGGTTCGGCTCGTCGAAGGTGGCGAGCTGTCCGGTCGCCGAGACCGCGTCGGACGGAAGGCCGAGTTTGCCGACCACCGCCCGGCTCGCCGCCTCCCGCAGCCGTTCCCCGAGCCCCAGCAGCACCCCGGGCAGGGCGAGTTCCCCTTCGAACGGCTCGGCCGCCCGCGGCGCGATCCCCAACAGGACGTTCCGGGTGCCGGGGGCGAACCGCACCACGAGCACGTCAACGGACACCGGCGTCGAATCGATCACGCGTTGATTGTCGACCGTGCCTCCGCGACCCGGTAACCGGCCCTGTCCGGGCCGTACCCCATGACGGCCACCGGCAGCCGCGCGCCGAACCACGCCAGCGGATCCGGCAGGTCGACGGCGGGGGAGCCGTCACGGGGCACGACCTTCAGCCCGGTCGCGTCGAGATGGGTCACCGCGAGCGCGTCCACGCCGTCGCAGGCCGCGATCGCGTAGTCCAGCAGGGCCGCGTCGAGATGCCCCGCCCGCCAAGCGCCCTGAAATTCGCCGATTTCGTTGTGCGCCTCGGGAAAGCGGGCGAGCACGGCGGCGGATTCGGTCGGCAACGGTCCCGCGCCGTGCCGGGTGAGGTACGTCCGCGTCACCCCCACGACGGTGTGCGGGCGCCCGCCCAACAGGGTGCGAGCGTTGTGCGGCGTGGTCGTCGACCAGGTCGTGTGCGGATGGAACCCGTGGAACTGGTCGAGGAGAGCCCCCTGCGCTCCCTCGAACACCAGCCGCCCGGAATCCGCCAGCCGCCCCGTCTCGTCCCCGTCGGTGATCCGCACCGCGCCCGCGAAATCGCGGTACAGCGCCACCAGTTCGTCCACGCTGTGCGGCGGCGTGGCCAGCGGCGCGTAGAACCGCGCGAGCGCGTCCAGTTTGCGCCGCAACACCGACGGCCGGGCGCAGTCGGCGACCGTGGGCGCTTCCCCCGGCGTCCCGATCACCTCCTGGCTCTCCACCACGTCCCCCGGCGCGGCCCCGGGCAACAGCGAGTACCAGACGGTCTCGCCGATGCCCTTGCCGCACGAGCCGTGCCGGTTCACGCCGCGGGCCTCCTCCCTGGCCCGGTTGGCGTGGATGTGGAACGGCGTCGTGAGCAGCGCCCTGCCGTCCACACTCAGCAGTGACAGCGGATTCCGGACGCCGACCGCTTCGAGCCGTCGAGCTTCCGCGGCGAGCGCGAACGGCTCGACGAGCACGAACCGCGACAGATGGGTGGGCACGCCGGCGAACGTGCCCGCCCCGAACTGGCTGAAGGTGTGGTGCCGCCCGTCCACGACGACGTTGTGCGCGGCCTGCGCGCCCCCGTTGAAGCGGACCACCGCGGTGGTGGGCCGGGCGGCGCAGAGCGCGTCGACCACCGCGCCCTTGCCCTCGTCGCCGAAGCCGAGCCCGACCACCACCACGTGACCATCCAGGAGAGTCATCGCAGCACCACGTCGCTCGGCCCGCCGGCCTCGGGCACCGCCGACGTGACGACCGATTTGGTACCCAGCTTCGCCAGCGCCTTGCCGACCGCCTTGCTTTCGGCGACCGAACCGACGTCCGCGAGGTCGGCGAGCGCCCGGTCGACGTCGACCACCCGCTCTTCCAGCCCGATGGTGGCGGCGATCAGCTCGCACACCGCGCCCGGGTCGTCGAGCTTCAGGAAGTTCTGGCCGAGCAGCTCGCTCCAGTGCTCGCCGATCTGCGGGTCGTTGTAGTACGAAGACTGGTTCGGCAGCACGAAGTAGACGTGCCACTTGCGCGCCAGCTCCCGGTACACCGAGGCCGGGTCGATGTCCTCTCGCACGTCGTCCCCGATCACCCGGCGGATGTGGCGGGCCTCCAGCGCGGGCTTGTTCAGCTCGTCGCCGATGATGAACAGATAGCCCTTGCGGCCGCGGTTCTGCCACGCGTCGGTCACCACGTGCCGCGCCATGAAGTACGCGGCCAGTTCGTAGGACTCGCTCTTCTGCCCGCCGCCACCGCCTTCGAGGAACATCGTGCGCAGCTGCTCGTCCATCCGGTTGTCCGATTCGAACTGCCCGACCTGCAACGGGACCCGGTCGCTGTCGGCGTCGCCGATCGCGCCGAACAACACCTGCGGGTCGGCCAGATAACCCCGGCGCTTCAGCAGGCCGTGCAGCTTGCCGAGCTTGCCCTGCATGATCCGCGGCACCCGGCGCATCGAACCGGTGACGTCGAACAGCACCGCGATCGGCGTCGAATCGCTGTGGTCGGCCGAATCCCGGCATTCCCGCACGGCGTTCAGCGGGTCCAGCGCGGGCGCGACCTTCCATTCCTTCGCGGGCTTGGAACGGAGATCGGCGGTGTAGCCGAAATCGTCCTCACCCTTGGCCGCGCGGAAGGTCTTCGCGGCGGCGTAGGCGTTGTCGTCCCAGTGTCCGTGTCCCATGGTCAGGCTCCTGTCTCGGGAATGATGAACGGTCGGAAGGTGCGAGGGCCGTACAGATCGGCGAGCAGTTCGTCGTACTCGTCGAGCAGATCGGCGGCCTCGGGTCGTTGTGCCGGGATCTCCTGGAGACACCACTTGGCGAATTCGCGCTGGCGGGTTTCGCCTGGTGCCAGTAGTTCCAGCATCATGCTGTGGAGCATGTGGACGTCGGTGGCCGCGGTCATCGGCTGTCCTTTGTGGACTTCCGGTGGATAGTGGACGGATTTGTCCGCCGCCAGCGGGAGCGCACCGTCTTCGACGGCGAACGACCAGCCGGCCACGACGATGCCGTGCTGTCCGGGATGGACGAGCACGTTGTCCGCAGTGAGATGGCCGTGGACGACGCCCGCCCGGTGCGCGCCTGCCACGGCACGCAGGAGACGACGGTGCATCCAGGCGTAGTCGCGGCCGTCGAGCCCGCCGGGGAAGGCCTTCCCGATGTCGGCGAGGGTGAGGAAGCCGTCGACGAGCGGGTCGAGAACGCTGAACGCGCGATCGCCCCTCGCGACCGGCCCCGACGTGTCGAGCAGTCGCGGGTAATAGGGGCGGAGCCACCGATGCCGTTCGGTGAAGCCGTCCAGCGCGCGCAACGCCTCCCATTCGGCGTGGATCAACGGGTTGAGCGCCGGATCGCGGACGAGTTTGACCAGATGCGGGCCGGTGGTCCGGTATGTCGTGGCGACGCTGCCCACCGCGTGCGGCGCCGCGAGGGTGTAGGCCGACGTCGCCGTGGTGACCGTCTGCCGCCGGGCCCGCTTCCACTCGTCGTGGAGGCGGTTGAGCGTGGCTGCCGCGCGGTGGGCCCGCGCGTCGCCGGGGTTGCGGTCGGGATGGAGCACGGCCGCCAGTTCGCGGTAGCGATGGCGGGCGAACAGCGCGGCCGGGTCGGCCGCGTCCTCGACCGCCTTCATGGCGTCTTCCCTGGTGAGCATAGTTTGAGTCTAGACGACTCTTACCTCGGTCGGCAAGGGGGTGGGTACAAATCCCGTGCCGCTCCGTCGCTTTGGCGAATAGCCTGGAACGGCCGAGAAGAAGGGACTTTCTTGTCAGGTGAACCGGGGAATTCCAGGGTTCCGTTGCGAGTGCTGCTGGGTGGGATCCCGCTCGTTTTCCTGTTGTGGGTGACCGGGGGAGCCCTCGGTGACCGCGTGCGTGAACTGAACACCGGAGAGGACGTCACGGTCACCGCCGTCTCCGGATGTGTCGAGGAAGGGCCGCCGATGAGCGGCCGGTTTCCCTACTGTGAGGCCGGGTGGCGGTTCGACGACGGGCGCACCGGACAGGGGAAGGTCGACGGTGAAAGGATCGCGGAGGGCGACAGGATCTTCGCCGGTGACGGATTCGCCTACCGGTCGAAGACCTCGCGGGTCTTGAGCCTGGCGATGGTCGCGGTGGCAGGCCTGGTCTTGCTGGGAATGCTGATCGGGCTCGGTGTCCTGTACCGGAAGACCCGGACCCGGCGGCGTCGCGGGAAGTGACGCCGCCGGCCGTGCTCAGTTCCGGGTGGCTTCGATCTGCCGCTCGTCCTCGGTCGAACAACTCGTCACCGGGTCGTTCGGCCCGCTGCCGCAGGTCCAGGCCCCGACCACGACCGGACCCGGACCCTGCGGTGACGTCGCTTCGGCGGGGGTCAGCTTGGCGAAGTAGTCCTTGAGCACCTGCGTCGCTTCGGCACAGTCGGTCTTCCCTCGGACGACGACCTTGTTCTTCGCGCCTTGGTATCCGGCGACCTCTCCGCACGGCGATCCGGCGAGGGCCTGGTCGGCGGCGGCGGGGGAGGACGGGGGCGGTGCGGCCGCGGGCGCGGGATCGGCGCCGCAGCCGCTCAGCAGGACGACGGCGAACGCGGCGGGAAGCACGGCGAGGCTCTTCATGGGCCCTTCTTCTCGGGATGGTTCATTCGACGGGGACGACGGCGGCGAACACGTTCTGCTCGCCCTTGCCGCAACTGGTACCGCCTTGGGCGGCGGGGGCGCCGGAGACGCACAGCCAGCCGGCCACGGTCTCGCTGACCGGCTCGTCCGAGCCCGCGGACTGACGGCCGGCGATCCTCTTGTGGAACGCGTCGACGATCCCGGTCGCCTCCGCGCAGGAGACGCCGGGTCCGTTGAGCACCTGCAAGGTCAGCCCGCTCGCCGCGGTCACCGTTCCACAGGAACCCTGTACCGGTTCAGCGGGTTTCGGTTTCGGGGCGGGAGTCGGGGCGACGGACGGACTCGGCGCGGTTTGCGACGGGATCGGCGGTACCGAAACGCTGGATGCGCTCGTGGGGATCGCGGGCGATGAGACCGGCGTCGAAGTGACAGGCGGTGGCGGCGCTTCGCCCGAACAGGCGGCGAGCGATCCGGCGACGGCGCAGACCGCGAACAGGCGCCGCCACGTTCCCGTGGTCGTCGAGACGGGCAAGGCGATCCTTTCGTCGGCCGGTCGTGGCCGGCCCATTCTGACCCGGCCGGGCCCGATGCCGTGGCATTGAGCCACGTTCGGTTCGCGGGAGGCTATCGCGGCCCCGCCGCCGCGATACGCGAGGACCGCCCAATCACTGTCCACTGTGGACAATTAATATGCCGTTCACGGCGCGGCAACACCCTGCTGTCGTCGCGAACCGATCGGACGAATCCGGCGCCGAGCCGTTAACGCGCGGCCCCGTTCTGCCGAAAAGACAAGTAGCGCTCCGGCGTGTCCCAGTCCCCGTCACCGAAACCGTGAGAGCGATGAAGACCGACGAACAGACCGACCCCGCGTCACCCCAGGCCACCGCACCGGCGAGCACGGAGCTTCCCCCGACGGCCCCGTGCACCGTCGTCTGGTGTGGCGGCCGCCCGTACGTCCTGGAGAACTCGGCGGGCCACCATCGCTGGATGGGCACTGACCACCGAGGCAGGCCCGTGGCGCTGACCAGCGCGGACCTGCAACGCCGCGGCTGGACGCACACCCGGGCCAGCTGACGCGGGAGGACCTGCCGCCGCTGGCTAGGCTGAGCGGGTGAGTACGCCCCCCGAACCGAGCGTGACCAGCGAAGAGCCTTCCCTGCTGCGGCAGGCCCTGAACGTCCCCAACATGCTTTCCATCCTCCGGCTCGCCGGAGTGCCGGTCTTCCTGTGGCTGCTCCTCGGCCCGAAGGAGGACGGCTGGGCGCTCGCGCTGCTCGTGTTCAGCGCGCTCACCGACTGGCTCGACGGCAAACTGGCCCGCTGGCTCAACCAGATGTCGCGGCTCGGGCAGCTGCTCGACCCCGCCGCCGACCGGCTCTACATCCTCGCGACCCTCATCGCCTTCCTGATCCGCGACATCATCCCGTGGTGGCTGGTGGTCCCGCTGGTCGTCCGGGAGGCCGTCCTCGGCGTCTGCGTCCTGCTGCTGCGGCGCCGGGGGTTCGCCCCGCCGGAGGTCACCTACATCGGCAAGGGCGCCACCTTCGTGCTGATGTACGCCTTCCCGTTCCTGCTGCTCACCCAGGGCGGCTCCGACATCGCCGCGATCGCCCGGCCGATCGGCTACGCCTTCACGGCATGGGGTGCTGTCCTGTACGTCTATTCAGGCGTGCTGTACGTCGTCCAGACCGTTCGGGCGTTGCGCTCGGCCGCTCCCGGCGTGTCGCGGGAGGCGCCGGGCGCGTGACCCGGCGGGATGCGAAACTTCGCGCGTCGGTTTCGAGTGAGGGCATCAGAAAGGGGAGCGGCGTTGTCCACTCCAGAAGAACTGCGGTACACCGAGGAGCACGAGTGGGTCTCCGTGCGCGACGGCGGGCTCGTGCGTGTGGGCATCACGGAGTACGCCCAGGACCAGCTCGGTGACGTGGTGTTCGTCGAACTGCCCGAGGTCGGCAAGCAGGTCGGCTCGGGCGACGCGTTCGGCGAGGTCGAGTCGACCAAGAGCGTCTCGGAGCTGTTCGCCCCGCTCGACGGCGAGGTGGTCGCGGTCAACGACGCGGTGACCGAATCGCCCGAGCTGATCAACAGCGACCCGTACGGCGAAGGCTGGCTGATCGAGCTCCGTCTCGACGACGCGAGCTCGGTGGAATCCCTGCTGGAGGCCGAGGCGTACCAGGCGCTGATCAAGGAATAGCCGCAGGCCGTGGCCCTTCGGGAAGAGTAGGGGGAGCCGCGGGCCGGAGATTCGATCAGGCACGGTACGTTTGACCTCCACACGTTCTTGAGTAGTGGCAACACACATGCGTTAGGAGAGCTCAGGTGAGCACGAACGACGGGCCCGGCGTTCCCCCGGAGCAGTCTCCGGAGCGGACTTCTGTCTTCCGGGCCGACTTCCTGGCCGACGTCGAAGGCACTGAGGCTCCTCCGGCTGCCGAGGCCCCCGTCCAGGGTGTGGACGCGCTGCCCGCGGGTTCCGCGCTGCTGGTCGTCAAGCGGGGCCCGAACGCGGGTTCGCGCTTCCTGCTGGACCGCGACACCACCAGCGCGGGACGGCACCCGGACAGCGACATCTTCCTCGACGACGTCACGGTCTCCCGGCGGCACGCCGAGTTCCGCCGTGAGGGCGGCGAGTTCGTCGTCATCGACGTCGGCAGCCTCAACGGCACCTACGTCAACCGCGAGCCGGTCGACCAGGCCGTCCTCGCCGGTGGCGACGAGGTGCAGATCGGCAAGTTCCGCCTGGTCTTCCTGACCGGCCCGGGTTCCGGGGGCCAGGGGGCACGGTGACGGCGGCCGGGCGGCCTGATCGGGATGCGTCGCAGCGCGATGGGTTGAGCATCGGGGCCGTGCTGGCACAGCTGCGCGGCGACTTCCCCGATGTCACCATCTCCAAGATCCGGTTCCTCGAGGCGGAGGGTCTGGTCCAGCCGGGCCGGACCCCGTCGGGGTACCGGCAGTTCGCTCCGGCGGACGTGGAGCGGTTGCGATTCGTCCTGTCCGCCCAGCGGGATCACTACCTTCCGCTGAAGGTCATCAAGGAACAGCTGGACGCGGCGGATCGGGGTGCCGCGCCGGAAGCGGCGATGCCGAGGCTGCCGCGGAAACTCGTTTCACTCGACGCCCCCGGGGAGAACGGCGGACTGCCGTCCCCCGGGGACTTCGAGACCGATCGCGAGATCAGGCTGACCGAGGAAGATCTGCTCCGCCAGGCCGGCATCGACGCCGCCACCCTGGCTGAGCTGCGGCAATACGGTCTGGTGCGCCCAGGCGCGGCGGGGTTCTTCGACCCCGACGCGGTCCTCGTGGCGAAGACCGTGAAAGCGATGACCGAATTCGGTATAGAGCCGAGACATCTGCGTGCCTTCCGGGCCGCGGCCGACCGCGAGGTCGGCCTGCTGGAGCAGATCGTGACCCCGGTGTATCGGCATCGTGACGAGGACGCCCAGGCGAGGGGCGACGAAGTCGTCCGGGAGCTCGCCGCCTTGACCGTGGCGTTGCACACGCTCTTGGTGAAGGCCGGAATACGGGCTGTCACGGGCGGTTGAACGGTTCCAGGGGACCGGGAGCCGTTGCACGGCCACTTGTCAATGCCTGAATGTTCGGCACCCTATGCCGTACCGTGAGAGTCGGGTTTGCCACGGGCGAACCGAGAATGTCGGAGACAGCGAGCACAGCGCTCGGAAGACGGGTAGCGTCGGGACTACCGTCGCTTGGTCGTCGAGACAAGCGTTGCAGCCCGTGCGCACGAGAGGGAGGCGAAGCCCGATGAGCGAGATGCGCGTCGTCGGCGTGCGGGTGGAGCTACCCGCGAATCAGCCGATCTTGTTGCTGCGGGAAACCGAAGGCGAGCGTTACCTGCCGATCTGGATCGGCTCGGTGGAGGCCACCGCCATCGCCTTGGAGCAGCAGGGAGTCCGCCCGGCCCGTCCGCTGACCCATGACCTGCTCAAGGAGGTCATCGGCGCGCTGGGCCGCGAGCTGGAACAGGTCGTCATCACCGACCTGAAGGAAGGCACGTTCTTCGCGGAACTGGTCTTCGACGGGGACATCCGGGTTTCGGCGCGGCCGAGCGATTCGGTGGCGCTGGCGCTGCGGGTGGGGGTGCCCATCCACGCCGTCGACGCGGTGCTGGAGGAAGCGGGCCTCATCATCCCCGACGAGCAGGAGGACGAGGTCGAGAAGTTCCGCGAGTTCCTCGACTCGGTCTCGCCGGAGGACTTCCGCGGCGCGGACACCTGATCCCGAGAACTCGACGAAGGGGCGGCGCCTGATGGTGCCGCCCCTTCTTCGTATGCGTTTAGTCCTCTGAATGCGGGTCAGGCCGCGGTCGCCTTGAGGAACAGGTCCGCCAGCTCCCGGCCGTACCGCTCCAGGTCCAGCTTCGGATCCGCCGCGAACTTCGCCGCGACGCCGTCGATGGCCTGCGCGATCGACAGAGCCATCACGTCCGCCGCGAAGTCGCCGAAAGCGCCTTCCTGCTGGCCCTGGCGCAGCTGACGTTCGAGCCGTCCGGTCCGGAACTCCTCGACGAGCGGCGCCGACATGAACCAGCCCTCGGCGTCCGAGCCGCTCGAAGCCATCTCGACCATGACCCGCACCAGTTCCGGGTACGAGCCGAGGAAGGCGATCTCCGCCTCGATGTAGCCGCGCAGCAGCCCGGCACGGTCGGTCCTGCCCTCGATGCGCTCCTCGAGGAACTTGTCCTTCATCCCGGTCGCGGTGGTGACCACGGCCTGCATCAGGCCGGCCTTGTTGGTGAAGTGGTAGGAGATGATCCGGGTGCTGGACAGCCCGGCCCGCTCCTTGATCTTCGCGAACGACGTCTTGTGGTAGCCGAAGTCGGCGATCGTCGCGATCGCGGCCCCGACGATCTGGGCCCGCCGGGCCGCCTCGGTGACCGAGAGCCCCAGCTCCGCCTGAACCTCTTGCAGGGCAGTTTGGGTGGAGGGATTTACTTGCATGAGTAAAAATTAACACGACTGAGTAAATCCGGCAAGTGTGCGGCCGAACGGGGGACTGTCCTCGACAAGCCTCAAGAAGAGCTTGAGGCCGACCGCGCGTCGCGTTGACCGGTTTGCCGGACGCGCTTACCTTCAATGAAGGTGAATCGCCAAGGTGTGATTCGGATGTCTGGGGCATTCGTCTTGACGAGGAACTCCGGTGCGGACTCCCGTGGGTCCGCGCGGCTTTGTTCGCCGGCCGCCAGGTCGGGCGAGGGGAGGCATGGCGTGGTCGAGGCTGGTAGCCCTCAAGAGCCGCTCGTTCCGGTCGCTGACGGCGAGCAGGGCGAGCTGTTCCCCGACTCTTCCCTCCCGGACGAACTCGTCGGCTACCGCGGCCCGGCCGCCTGCCAGATCGCCGGGATCACCTACCGGCAGCTCGACTACTGGGCCCGTACGAAGCTGGTCGCGCCGAGCATCCGCACGGCACACGGTTCCGGCTCGCAGCGGCTTTACTCGTTCAAGGACATCCTCGTCCTGAAGGTGGTCAAGCGGCTGCTGGACACCGGTGTCTCGCTGCAGAACATCCGCGTCGCGGTCGACCACCTGCGCCTGCGCGGCGTCCGCGACCTCGCCAAGGTCACCCTGTTCTCGGACGGCACCACCGTCTACGAGTGCACCTCGCCCGAAGAGATCGTCGATTTACTCCAGGGCGGGCAGGGTGTCTTCGGCATCGCGGTCAGTGGCGCGATGCAGGAGATCAGCGGCACCATCCACGAGTTCCCGGCCGAACGGGCCGACGGCGGCGTGATCGAAACGGTCACGCCGGACGAGCTCACGCAGCGCCGCAACGCCCGTCGCACCGGCTGATCATGAGGCCGCGCGAGCGGCAGGGTAGGCTCACTTCCGCGGTCGACGAATCCGCGCGGGAGAGACCGAGCCGATAACCGTTGAGCTCGGCGCCGAAGGAGCAAGTCCTCCCCGGAACCTCTCAGGCACCCTGGACCGCGCGGAAGAGACGCCTCTGGAAAGTGGTTCGCCAGGTCACAGCCTGGCGGCCCCGCCGACGGTGCAAGCCCGGCTCAACACTCGGGCGAAACTCTCAGGCGCCCCCTCGGGGGTACGGACAGAGTGGGGAGGGCCAGGACAATCCGTCCCGGCCCCACCCCCGCGTCTTGGGAGGTCCCCGATGGAGCCTGTTTCACTGGTCGCTCTCGAATCCGGAACCCCCTTCGCCGACCGGCACATCGGTCCCGGCGCCGAAGAGCTCGCGCGCATCCTCGACGTCGTCGGCGTCGCCTCCCTCGAAGAGCTCGCGGAGCGGGCCGTCCCCGCGTCGCTGCGGGAGTCCGCGACCCCGCCGGATCTGCCGCCGCCCGCCACCGAGACCGGCGCGCTCGCCGAACTCCGCGCACTGGCCGGGCGCAACCGGCCGATGGTCCAGATGATCGGCCTCGGCTACCACGACACCGTGACCCCGCCGGTGATCCGCCGCAACGTGTTGGAGAGCCCGGCCTGGTACACCGCGTACACGCCGTATCAGCCGGAGATCTCGCAAGGGCGCCTCGAAGCGCTGCTCAACTTCCAGACCATGGTCGCCGATCTGACCGGGTTGCCGATCGCGAACGCGTCCATGCTGGACGAGGCGACCGCCGCGGCCGAGGCGATGACGCTGGTCCGCCGGGCGGGCAAGGCGAAATCGAGCCGGTTCGTGGTCGACGAGGACACCCTCCCGCAGACGATCGAGGTGCTGCGCACCCGCGCCGAACCGCTCGGCATCGACCTGGTGACCGCGGACCTGTCCCAGGGCATCACCGGGCTCGGGCTCGGCGGCGACTTCTTCGGCGTGCTGCTGTCGTATCCGGGCGCGTCGGGGGTCGTCCGCGAATGGGACCACACCGTCGCCGAGGTCAAGGCGCTCGGCGCCGCCGTGGTGATGGCCGCGGATCCGCTCGCGCTGACCCTGCTGCGGTCGCCCGGTGAACTCGGTGCCGACGTCGCGATCGGGTCGACGCAGCGGTTCGGGGTCCCGATGGGCTTCGGCGGACCGCACGCGGCGTACCTCGCCGTCCGGCAGGGGCTCGAACGGCAGCTGCCCGGACGGCTGGTCGGGGTGTCGAAGGACGCCGACGGCGCCCCCGCGTACCGGCTCGCACTGCAGACTCGTGAACAGCACATCCGCCGCGAAAAGGCCACGAGCAACATCTGCACCGCCCAGGTGCTGCTGGCGGTCATCGCGTCGATGTACGCCGTGTACCACGGTCCCGAAGGGCTGCGCGCCATCGCGAACCGCGCGCACCGGATGGCCACGGTGCTCGCGGCGGGCCTCGCCGAAAGCGGTGTCGACGTCGTGCACTGCGAATTCTTCGACACCGTCACGGTTTCCGTCCCGGGCCGCGCGGCGGGGATCGTCGGCACCGCGCGGGAACTCGGGGTCAACCTGAGGCTCGTGGGCTCCGACCACGTCGCCGTCGCCTGCGACGAGACGACCACACGTGAGCATCTTTCCTTGGTGTGGAAGGCGTTCGGCGTCGCGGTGTCCGATGTGGACTCGCTCGACGCGGACACCGCGGACGGCTTCCCGCCGGATCTGCGCCGCACCAGCGACTACCTGACCCATCCGGTCTTCCACGCGCACCGTTCGGAAACGGCGCTGCTCCGGTACCTGAGGTCGTTGTCCGACAAGGACGTCGCGCTCGACCGGAGCATGATCCCGCTGGGCTCCTGCACGATGAAGCTCAACGCCACGGCCGAGATGGAGCCGATCACCTGGCCCGAGTTCGCCGGTCTGCATCCGTTCGCACCCGCCGAGGACGCGGCCGGCCTGCTCACCGTCGTGAAGGATCTGGAGCGCTGGCTCGCCGGGATCACCGGCTACGACGCGGTCTCCCTGCAGCCGAACGCCGGAAGCCAGGGCGAGTTCGCCGGACTGCTGGCCATCCGCGCGTACCACCGCGAACGCGGGAACTCCGCACGTGACGTCTGCCTGATCCCGTCCAGCGCGCACGGGACGAACGCCGCCAGCGCCGTGATGGCCGGAATGCGGGTGGTCGTCGTGAAATGCGACGACGAGGGCAACATCGACCTCGCCCATCTCAAGTCCACTGTGGACGAGCACGCGGACGATCTCGCCGCGATCATGATCACCTATCCCTCCACGCACGGCGTGTACGAGGACACCGTCCGCGAGGTCTGCGCGCTGGTGCACGACGCGGGCGGCCAGGTGTACGTCGACGGCGCGAACCTGAACGCGCTGATCGGGGTGGCGCAGTACGGCAGGTTCGGCGCGGACGTCTCGCATCTCAATCTGCACAAGACCTTCTGCATCCCGCACGGTGGCGGCGGGCCGGGGATCGGGCCGATCGGCGTCCGCGCGCATCTGGCGCCGTACCTGCCGAACCACCCGCTGCAGCCGGACGCGGGCCCGGCCACCGGAGTGGGGCCGATCAGCGCCGCGCCGTGGGGGAGCGCGTCGATCCTCCCGATCTCCTGGGCCTACGTCCGGATGATGGGTGCTGAAGGCCTGAAGCGGGCGACGCTGACCGCGGTCGCGAACGCCAACTACGTCGCCAAGCGTCTCGCCGCGCACTATCCGGTGCTGTACTCCGGTCACGACGGCCTGGTCGCGCACGAATGCATCCTCGATCTCCGCGCGCTCACCAAACGGACCGGCGTCACCGTCGACGACGTCGCCAAGCGGCTGGCCGACTACGGGCTGCACGCGCCGACGATGTCCTTCCCGGTCGCGGGAACGCTCATGGTCGAGCCCACCGAGAGCGAGGATCTCGGTGAACTCGACCGGTTCTGCGATGCGATGATCGCGATCCGCGGCGAGATCGAGAAGGTCGCCGCGGGGGAGTGGCCGCTGGAGGGAAGCCCGCTGCGGAACGCGCCGCATACCGCGCGCTGTCTCGCGGGGGAGTGGGATCGCCCGTACAGCAGGGAGATCGCGGTCTTCCCGGCCGGCTTCACCGCGTCGAAGATCTGGCCCCCGGTGCGGCGGATCGACGGGGCCGCGGGGGACCGCAACCTCGTCTGCTCCTGTCCGCCGCCGGAGGCCTTCGCCTGATCGTCAGCCGGGCATCTTGTCGAGAAAGCCCAGCACCTGCTTGATCCGGCCGTCCTCGACGGTGATGACGTCGAAACCGATCGCCAGTGGTTCCTCGGCGCCTTCCGGGCCGAGGTACCACTGGAACCGCGCGATGTCGTGATGCGCGTCGGGCGCCGCGGGCAGGCTGAACTTCAGGCCCGCGAACTGGGCCTGCGCGCCGGCGATGAAGCCGTCGACACCGTCGTGGCCGGTCACGGCGCCGAGCGGGTCGGTGTAGGCGGCGTCCTCGGTGAACACTTCGGTGATGAGCGCGCGGCGCTTGTCCGCGTCGGTCTCGTTCCACACGGCGATGTACTGCTCGGCGACGCGCTGGATGTCCGACATGGTGTCTCCTCGTTCTGTTGTGGGGTAACCGATGCCGCAACTCTGTCGGCCGAGGGTGGGTCCCGTCGATTACGCGGGAGGTAATGGCGGCCCGGCGCCGGTGGCCGTAGTTTCGTGATCGTGACGACCACACTGACCGCGGGCCGCGCGGGCCGTCCCGTCGGGGAACTCCTCCGTGAATGGCGTGACCGCCGCCGGATCAGCCAGCTGGACCTCGCCATCTCGGCGGACATCTCCACCCGGCACCTGAGCTTCGTCGAAACCGGCCGGTCCAAGCCCAGCCGCGAGATGGTGCTGCGGCTCGGCGAACACCTGGAGGTGCCCTTGCGGGAACGCAATCAGCTGCTGCTGGCCGCGGGTTACGCGCCCGCGTACGCCGAAACCGGTCTCGCCGCCCCGGAGCTGGAGGCGGTCCGCAAGGCGGTGCGCCAGCTGATGGCAGGCCACGAGCCGTACCCGGCCGCCGTCGTCGACCGCTGGTGGAACCTGGTCGACGCCAACGCGAGCATCTCGCTGATGACCGACCTGGTCTCGCCCGCCTTGATGACGCCGCCGGTCAACGTCCTGCGGGTGACGCTGCATCCGGACGGGATGGCGCCGCACGTGCTGAACCTGGGGGAGTGGCGTGCCCATCTGCTCGGCAGGCTGCGGCGTCAGGTGATCCAGACCGCCGACCCGATGCTGACCGAGCTGCTGGAGGAACTGCTCACCTATCCGTGCGCGGATCCCGTCCCCGAGGTGGAGGTCCCCGGACCGGGCGACATCTTCGTCCCGCTGAAGCTGCGGCACGAGGACGCCGAACTCACGTTCTTCAGCACGGTCTCGACCTTCGGCACGCCGCTGGACGTCACGGTCGCCGAGCTGGTGATCGAGTCGTTCTTCCCGGCCGACGCGGACACGGCGGAGTATTTGCGCGCGTATGCCGCGCGCGGGGTGGAATGATGCGGGGCAAGAAGCCCTGCCACCGAACCCAGTGAGGATTTCCCTTCCATGGCCGTGCCTTCCGTCGTCCTGAACAACGAGGTAGCCATCCCCCAACTCGGTTTCGGCGTCTGGCAGGTGCCCGCGGGCGATACGGCCAAGGTCGTCCGGACCGCCATCGAGACCGGGTACCGCAGCATCGACACCGCCGCGTCGTACCGGAACGAAGCCGGTGTCGGCGAGGCGATCCGCTCATCGGACGTCCCCCGCGACGAACTGTTCATCACCACGAAACTGCCGAATCCGGGCCACGGTTACGACGAGGCGCTGCGGGCGTTCGACGCGAGCCTCGCGGAGCTCGGGCTGGACCACGTCGACCTCTACCTGATCCACTGGCCGATGCCCGCCCGCGGGAAGTACGTCGAAACCTGGCGGGCGCTGGAAAAGCTTTACGCGGACGGCCGGGTGCGCGCGATCGGGGTGTCGAACTTCCACGTCCCGCATCTGCGGCGGCTGTTCGACGAGACCGGGATCGTGCCCGCGGTCAACCAGGTCGAGCTGCATCCCCGGCTTCAGCAGAAGGCGTTGCGGGAGTTCCACGCCGAGCACGGCATCGTCACCGAGGCGTGGAGCCCGCTGACGCAAGGCTCTTTGCTCTCGGACGCGACGCTGACCGCCCTCGCCGCCAAATACGGCAAGAGCCCGGCGCAGCTCGTGCTGCGCTGGCATCTGCAGCTCGGCACGGTCGCGATCCCGAAATCCGTGACACCGTCCCGGATCCGCGAGAACTTCGACGTCTTCGACTTCGAACTCGCCGAAGACGATCTCGCCGCGCTCGCCGAGTTCGACGACGGGACGCGCACCGGCCCGGACCCGGACACCTTCTCCTCGTGAGTGTTGGGTTCTAACGGTCCCAACACTCACGAGGCCGGGACCGAATCGGGAGTCTTGCGTGATCAGGTGGACGACACGCGTGTCTGGAGGGACATCACGCGAGTCGTCCGTCTGGGCACGTGTGTCGTCCGTTCCGTCACGTGTGTCGTCCGTCGGATCACGCCAAACCGTCGGACACGGTTGGTGCTAATCGTTCTCACCACTCACGAGGACTTGGCCCGCTGGTACTGGCGTCCCAAGTACATGAAGGCCCCCTTCACTGCGTCTAGCGCAGTGAAGGGGGCCTTCATGTACTTGGGAAGGTGTGAAGGTCGAGTTCAGCAGAAGTCCAAGACACCCTTGGCCCTAACCGTCCCCACACTCACGAGGCGGAGGTACGGGAAAGGCCCCTTCCCGAGCGGCGAAGGGGCCTTTCCCGTGGTTCGGGGCCTCAGGTGGCCTTGATACCCGCAGCCGCGAAGTCGGCCTGCTGGGCGGGCTGCTGGAGGTACTGGCGGAACGTCTGCGCGGCGCGCATCTGGACCTCGTCGATGTTCTTGCCGGCGAGCCCGACGAGCGGGTAGTCGGCCGAACGCGCCGTCGCGACGGACTGGGCGGGCGAACCGACCAGCTCGGGCTTGGCGGTGTTCAGCTCGGTCACCCAGTAGGAAGACTCAGGGATCCAGGCGGCGGGAAGGCCGCCGATGGAGTCGAGGTTGGTCCGTCCGACGAGGCCGTCGAGCACCGAAGCGGAGGACAACGCGTCGATCTGGATGATCACGCAGTGATCGCGGACCACGGTCGCGGCGTTGTTCCACCGCTCGGCCGCCGCACGGACCGGCTTCTCGATGCTGGGGGTGACGATGACCCGCATCGGGGTGTCGCCGGCGCTGCACGCCTTGGCCTGGGCTTCGGCGCGGGTGTTGAGCTCGCCGTCCGCCCAGTTCCAGCCGAACACGCCGATCGCGACCAGGACCACGAGGACCAGGCAGGCGATGGGCCATTTGGCGATCCGCCGCCGTGGGGCCTTCTTCCCGACGATCCGGTGCGAACCGGTCGCCTCACCGCGACCCTGAGGCCGCTTCGGCGGGTCGAGGGGATGCGGCACCGGCTCCTCGGCCACGCTGTGTCGCCCCATCGTTGTCCTTTCGAAACGTGCGCGCTCGCGCTGCGTATGCAATCAAACCGTTATCACTCTAACAGGGGAGGATGTTACGGGGAATGCGACGACTCACAGTTGTTTTTCGCGTGTCGCGGGAACCTTCTTTAACTCGGCCAGGAGCCGTTGGCAATGCGCTATCAGGTGCTCACGCAGCGGCGCGGCCCGGCGGGCGAACCCGGCCTGCGCGCGGGCATACTCGGCACGGCCTTCCGGGGTCTCGATCCGCACGGGCGAGTACCCGAACGACGCCAGATCGTACGGGCTGGCCCGCATGTCCAGCTCGCGGATGTCCGCGGCCAGTTCGAAGCAGTCCCCGACCAGTTCGGCCGGGACGAACGGATCGAGCTTGTACGCCCACTTGAACAAGTCCATGTTGGCGTGCAGGCAGCCCGGCTGCTCGAAGTCGACCTGGTCTTCCCGTGCCGGCCGCAGGGTGTTGAGTGGCCGAGCGGGCTCGGTGAAGAACCGAAACGCGTCGAAATGTCCGCATCGGATCTCGAGCGACTCGACGACGCCGTCGGTCCCGGCCGAGCCGAGCCGGAGCGGGAGTTGTGAGTGGCGAACCTCATTCGCCGATTCCCGGTAAACCATTGCCCATTCGTGAAGCCCGAAACAACTGAGTCTCGGCGAGCGGGACGCGGTCGCGGAAAGCAGCCGGAGAACGAATTCCGCGGTCTTGGCCCGGCCCTCGGTGAAGCCCTCCGGGTCGAGCATGACGCCGTCCGGAGTCTCCAGGTAGCCCTTCCGCTCCAGGAACCGGCGCGCGGACGCGCCTTCGAGCACGACACCCGGGCCCGGCTGCCAGCGCTCGAGATGCCCTGGCCGGTGCGAGTAGTAGCTGAAGAGGAAGTCGAGCACCGGATGCTTCTCGCCCCGCGAGCGGCGGCGCTGGTGCGGTGTCGTCCAGCGCCGCATCCGCGTGACGTGGTCGTCCTCCCGAGCCCGCCAGACGGGCTCGGGAAGGACGATCAGGCCGGTCATGACATGACGTGGGTACCGTCGCGGACAGTTCCCACGTATTCCTCGACGAGGTCCTCCAGCGCGACGACGCCGACCGCGGCCCCGGCCGGGCTCAGCGCCCGCGCCAGGTGGCTGCCTTCCTTGCGCATCGCCGAAAGCGCCTCGTCCAGCCGGGCGTCGGCGTGCAGTTCGGTGAGCGCCCGCGTCTTGTCCGACGGCACCACGGTGGTCGGGTCCTCGCCCACGAGATCGAGGATGTCCTTGACGTGGATGTAGCCGGTCAGCGTCCCGTCGTCGGTGCACACCGGGAAGCGGGAGAACCCGGTCGAGGACACCGCGCGTTCGACGTCGCCCAACGTGGGCGAGCAGGGCAGCGTGGTCAGCTGGGCCGTCGGGACCAGCACGTCCGCGACCGTCTTCTCCACCGAGGACAGCGTCTTGCTCAGGCGCTGGTGCTCGGAATGCTCAAGCAACCCCTCACGGCGCGACTCACTGAGCAGCTCGGCGAGTTCGTCGGAGGTGTAGGCGGTCTCCAGCTCGTCCTTCGGCTCGACCTTGAACACCCGCAGCAGCGAGTTCGCCACGAAGTTCAGCAGCCAGATGAACGGGTTGGCGACCTTCACCCAGGCCACGTGCACCGGCACCAGCCACAGCGCCAGCCGCTCCGGCTCGGCGATCGCGAGGTTCTTCGGCACCATCTCGCCGATGAGGACGTGCAGGATGGTGATGAACGCCAGCGCGATCGCGAACGAGATCGGGTGCAGCAGGACCTCGGGGATCCCGAACAGCTCGAAGAACCCGGCCAGCCGGTGGGCGATGGCGGGCTCGCCGAGCCGTCCCAGCAGCAGCGAGCAGATGGTGATGCCGAGCTGCGCGCCCGCGAGCATCAGCGAGACGTTCCTGCTCGCGTTGATCACGATCCTGGCGCGCGTCTTTCCCTGCTCCAGCAAGGCTTCCAGCCGGTCACGCCGCGACGAGATCAGCGCGAACTCGGCACCGACGAAGAACGCGTTGGCCAGCAACAGGACCACGACGAGGAAGATGTTGAACCAGTCGCTCATCGGGCGGGCTCCTGCTCGGCGGAGGTCGCGGTTTCGCTGACCCGGCGGACTTCGACCTCGGCGATACGGAGACGGTCCATTTTGGTCACCGTGAGCCGCCAGGCGTCGAGTTCGGTGGCGTCGCCGGGGGAGGGGATCCGGCCGAGCCGTTCGAGGATCAGCCCGGCGATGGTCTCGTAGTCGCCGTCGGGCATCCGGAACCCGGTCTCGTCGGTGACCTCGTCGGCGCGAAGCTGTCCGGACACGAGCCAGTTGTCGGCGCCGACCTGCTGGGAGGACGGCGCTTCACGCTCGTCGTGCTCGTCGCGGACGTCGCCGATGATCTCCTCGACCACGTCCTCCAGGGTCACCAGGCCCGCGGTGCCGCCGTACTCGTCGACGACGATCGCGAGCTGGAAGCGGGAATCACGCAGCCGGTTGAGCAGCGAGTCGCCAGGCAGCGATTCGGGCACCGTCGGGATCGGCCGCATGACCGAACCGATCCGTACCGTGGCGCGCTGGGCGGCCGGGACGGTGAACGCCTGCTTGATGTGCACCGCACCCTGCACGTCGTCGAGATCCTCGGTGTAGACCGGGAAACGCGAGAAACCGGTGCGACGCGAGATCTCGATGAGGTCGGAGATCGTGTCGTCCACGGTCAGCGATTCGAGCTGGACGCGCGGCGTCATCAGCTCGTCGGCCGTCCGCTCGCCGAAGCGCAGCGACTTGTCCAGCAGTTCGGCCGTCGACGTGTCGAGCGTGCCGCTTTCCGCGCTGGACCGCACGATCGAGCCGAGTTCCTGCGGCGACCGGGCCGACCGCAGTTCTTCCTGCGGTTCCACCCCGAACTTGCGGACGAGGAAGTTGGCGCTGTTGTTCATCAGGGTGATGAGCCAGCGGAACAGCGACGAGAACCGCGAGTGGTACCCCGCGACGGCTCGCGCGGTCTGCAGCGGCCGGGCGATCGCGAGGTTCTTCGGCATCATTTCGCCGAGGATCATCGACAGCGACGTGGCCAGGATCAGCGCGACCGCCAGCGAGACGCCGTTCGCCACGCCTTCGGAGAACCCGACGGCGGTGAACAGCGGGTGCAGCAGATCACCGATCACCGGTTCCGCGAGGTAACCGGTGATCAGGGTGGTGATGGTGATCGCCACCTGCGCGCCGGAGAGCTGGAACGAAAGCGTGCGGTGCGCCTTCTGCACGGTGTGCGCACGTTTGTCGCCGACCTGACGGACGTTCGCGTCGACCGTGCTGCGTTCGAGCGCGGTGAGGGAGAACTCGGCGGCGACGGCGAGGCCGGTGCCGACGGTCAGCAGGAGGAACAGGAGAATGCCGAGAACGGCGAGCAGGATTTCCATCATTTCCTGCCGGCGGGGTCGGCGGGAAGAGCCGCGGAACAGCCGGGTGTGCCACCCGGCTCGATACTGTCACCAGGTGACTGCGCGTCGCGCACGAAAAGAGTCACTCCTCGATCGGAATCCACTGACACCGCCGCTGTACTGCGGCGATGGGACAATCTTAACGTGTTCCCCCGGCCGCGTGGGCACGGTGCCGCCGCACGCTCTCCTCGACCAGGTCGAGGACGGGGCCGAGATCGTCTCCGGGCTGGCCCATCGCGAGGTGGGAGACGAGACCCTCGAGAACGAGTTCGAGGTACGCGGTCAGGACGTCGACGTCGACGTCGTCACGCAGGATCCCGGCGTCGCGCTGGCGCTCCAGGCGGCGGCGGGTCGCGGCGGTCAGCTGGTGGGACCGCTCGGCCCAGCGGGCCCGGAACTCGGGGTCGGTGCGCAGCCGTCGGGAGACCTCCAGCCGCGTCCCCAGCCAGTCGGCGGGGTGCTCGCTGCGGTTCGTCAGCAGCTCGCGCATCACCTGGACGAGACCCTGCTCGGCGACGATGTCGGCCATGCGCACCGCGTCGTCCTCGGCCAAGGCCAGGAAGAGGGACTCCTTGTCGCGGAAATGGTGGAAGATCGCACCGCGGGACAGTCCGGTGGCTTCTTCCAGGCGCCGGACGGTGGCACCCTCGTAGCCGTGGCGTGCGAAGCACACGCGGGAGCCGTCGAGGATCTGGCGCCGGCGTGCGTCGAGGTGATCCTGGCTGACCCGTGGCATCCTGGGATCCTGTCACCGGGAACCCGGTTAATGCAATCCGTACGTACGTACTGTGACCAGTTCGCGGGATGATCCGCCCGACCGGGAACCGGACGGCTCCGAGACACGTCCGACCACTCGGCCGGATCGGCTGACACGCCGTCCGCCGCTTGGCTACTCTTTGTCCATCACCGTGTGTGAGTGCTGAGGGGAAGGTGCGGGTGTGAACATCATCGGCGACGCCGCGAGCGCGATCAAGGCCGTCTGGGGTGACCTCACCACGCCGAAGGAACCGACCGTCTACGGCGGTGGGGGCGGCGGTGGCGGCGGGTTCGAGATGAGCCCCGAGGAGCTGAAGACCGTCATCGGGCTCTGGCAGGACGAGCTGAAGAAGGTCTCCGAAGACGGTATGAAGATCGAGGACATCCTCGCCGATCTGAGGCCGCCGGGCCAGGACGAAGCCAGCTCCAGCTACGTCGATTCCGGCGTCGATTCGCTGCTCGCCTTGCAGAAGCAGAACGACTCGATGAAGGAATACATCACGGGCTACATCGCGAAGCTCGAGATCGCCAGGACGAAGACGATGGTCACCGACCAAGCCAACACCATGCGCACGACCTGAGGATGCCGAACGTGTTGAGGAAACGCGCCGCGGTGGCGGCGCTCATGCTCGTATCCGTCGCGGTGGCGGGCTGCACGGGGGAGAACCCCGGGAAACCGTCGCCCAGCAGCGGATCGGCGCCGTCATCGGACTCGTCGGCGGCACCGGAGGATCCGAACGTCCCGAAGGTGGCGAATCCGCTGGACGCCTCGGCGTACGTCGGCGACGCCTGCAAGCTGCTTCCCGCCGCCGCGGCAGCGGAGCTGGGGTTCACCGAGCCTGGCGAGCCCAGGTCCGAGTCGAGCAATCCGAGCTGCGGCTGGTTCATCAGGGGCAAAGGCGAGACGCTGCAGATCATCCTCGGCAGCGGAAACCGTGAAAAGGGCGCGGGCGGCCTGGCCGGAATGTACAAGGCCAAGGAATCCGGGCAGCTGCGGTTTCTGGAGCCCGGCCCCGAGGTCGACGGCTATCCGACCGTCTATTACGGAATCCAGGACCGGCGGGCGCGGGGTAACTGCGATCTCGCGGTGGGCGTCGCGGACGACCTGACGATCAACACCCTGGCCGCCGGCTACGGCGACGAACAGAATTCGTGCGGGACCGCGCGGAAACTCGCGTCGGCCATGATCAAGACACTCAAGGGGGCATGAGAGTGGACGGCAAACAGATCTTCGAGAACTTCACCCAGGGCGACACCCGCAACCTGCGTTCGGCGGCCGATCGCATCGCCGAACTCTCGGACGCCTATGTCGAACGCGGCATGGCCATCAAGTCCCTGCAGACACGGATGACGTCTTCCTGGACCGGTTCGGCCGCCGACGCGGCGAACGCCGGCGCGGGACCGCTGGAGCAGGCCTTCAAGGAGACCGCGCAGCCGCTGTTCCAGACCAGGGATTCGGTGACGACGCAGGCCGACAGCTTCGACGACTCCGGGCAGACGGTCGTCCCCGTGCCGCCGAAGCCGGACAAGCCCAACCCCTGGACCACCGGCCTGAAGGGCGCGATCCCGATCGCCGGGCCGTTCATGGTCAACAACGACATCAAGAACTACCAAGAGGGCGTCGCGAAGCACGAGGCGGCGAACCAGAACAACGTCCGCGTGATGGACCAGTACGACTCGGTCACCAGCAGCACGAGCTCCAGCCTGCCGACCGACTACGGCGTGCTGAAGAACGACGGTGCGGACGTCAGCGTCAAGACCCCCGGCGGTACGCCCCCGGTCCACCCGCCGGTCATCCCGGTCAAGCCGATCAGGAACGGCGGCGGGGACGACAACGACGGCACCGACACCAGCGGCACGGACGACAACGGCACCAACCCGAACCAGAACAGGCCGGGCGGCGACGATCGCACGCCGACCAAACCGGGCCCGAACGACGACCGTCCGGTGATCCCGAGGGACCGGCCCGACCCCACCATCCCGCCGCCCACGACGCGCAAGCCGGGCGACGGGGACGACACCACGCGGCCGTCCGGCGGTGGCAAGGGCAAGCCCGGGCCGACGACCGAAATCCCGGGCAGGATCCCCGGACGGGGTCCCGGCGGCGACTCGGACAACGTCATCGGCCTGCCGAACGGCCCCGGCCAGAACTACAACCCCAACGGTCCCGGGCAGAATCCGCCGGGAAGCACCGGCGGTCGCAACGTGCCCCCGCCCAACAGCGCCGCGGGCAGGCTGCTCGGTGGCGAGGGCGGCACCGGCGGCCGGGCGGGCGCTCCCGGTTCCGGCGGTCTGGGCTCGGGCCGGGGATCCGGCATGGGCGGTCTCGGTGGCATCGGTGGAGCCGACCACCTGGCCGGCGGTCGCGGAGCGGGCGGTCGTGGCGGCGGGCAGATGGGTCCGATGGGAGCCGGCGGCCGGCGCGCCGACGGCGACGAGGACGACGAGCACCAGCGTCCCGACTACCTGATCGAGGCCGACCCGGACGCGATCTTCGGCACCGACCAGCGGACCAGTCCGCCGGTCATCGGCGAGTAGCGGATGACCGTGAGAACAGGCCGGGTGGACGTCCCGGTCGAAGCCTTGGCGGTGCTCGCCGAACGCGAACGCGTCGGCGACCTGCACATCACGCTGCGTCCCGAACCGCGCTGGCTGTCCAGGACGGCCCGCGCGGAGGCGGACAAGCGTGTGGAAGCGGCGCTGGCGCAGGCCGGGCTGCTGGATTCGAGCGGCCGCGCGTCGGTCGACTTCCTGGACTGGCTTCCGGTGCTCACGAAACCGGCCATCGAGTACTACGGCTGGGTGAACACGGGAGGCCAGACCTACGGCGTCCTCGCCGCTTCGCTGGGGCTGCAGGCGGTCCTGGCGGTGGCGTCGGGCGACTGGGTCGGGCTGCAGGAGATCGATCGGCGACGGTTGCCCGAAACGCTGATCGAACAGCTGCCGCCCGTCCCGGCGGGTGGCGGCAGGCTGCGCACGGTCCGCGCGTACGAGCTCGAAGAAGCGGCCCGCCGCGGCCCGGACACGCATTCGCTGCCGCCGGTGATCGCGGACATCGTCAGCCTCGTGCAGCGACCGGTCGAGGGGAGCGGCGAGCTCTACGTCGGCAAGCGGGACGAGGTCGGCAGGCATGTGGCCGCCGAGGATCCGCTCCATTTCGCCGACACGGACTGGGGCCGGTACCTGAGCTACACGACCGGCCATGGCAACGACGCCGTGGTCCACATCGGACCGGCGGGCCCGGCGGAGCTGGCAGACGCGCTCAGGCACGTCTCCAGCACCCTGGCCGGCTAGACCGTCACCACGGGAACACCGCCCTGAGCGCGGCCGAGATCGGTTCGAGGTCGGCGACGAGACACTCGAGTTCTTGGGCGCTAAGGGCGTTGTATGGCGTCTCCGCGAGCCTGTCGGTCATGGCCTCGACGCGTTCCTTCGTGGCGCGCCCGGCCGGGGTGAGCCGGCCGTCGTCCCCGACGAGACCGCGGTCGCGCATCCCGTCGACGATCGCGGTCAGCCGGGCGGCGGGGAGGTGCCAGACCCGGCCGAACTCGTTCGCGGGGATGTCGACGGACAGGGCGTGGAGCACATGGGACTCCGTGCCGCCGATGCCCTCGGCCAGCAAGGCGACGGTGTGGCCGTCGCCGCGGTGTTCACGCAGGAGAGTGGCGGCGTGCCACAGCCTGGCCACGGGCTCCCGCGGGACCGGGACAGTGCGGAGGGCGGCGTAGAGGGCGCGTCCCTCCACCGGCGCGCTGGTCGCGGCTTTCAGCAGGAGGTCGCCTGCGCGGGTGATCTCGGAGGCGTCGGCGAGTTCGCCGAGGATCCGCCGCATCCCCGCGACGCATCCTCGTTCGCGGGCGGCCAAGGCCGCCTCGGGGGTGGTCAGCTCCCAGACCTTCGGGATGTGGCGGGCCACCTCGCCGGGGGCGAAGTTGTAGAAGATCGCGTGGACGACCTCGGCGGGCACCGACCGCCCGAACGGCGCGGCTCGCCCGGCGAAGTAGGCGTCCCATTGGCCGCGCAGGCCGAGCGCGATCAGGGCCTCGTCCGACTCGTCGGCGAAGTAGGGCACCAGGCCGATGGGCTCGATCAGGTCGTACATGCGGCGGGCGTTCGGCATCTCATCCCCTGAGGCTTCGTGGCGGCACCCTCGCGGCGGCCGCTCACCTTGTCCACGAATCAGTCACGCCGGAACAGACATCCGGTGCAGGGAATTTCGCGGAAGATCGGGACGCTCGCCCAAGTCCCCGCACTGCTTAATCCCGCGCGCCAGGACACGACCCCGGCTATTGTGACAGCGCTGTTGTATTTCTGGCGGGGTCTGGGAGGACGAGAACGTGACACGGCTGTATCCGGAAATCGAACCGTACGACCACGGGATGCTCGACGTCGGCGACGGGCACCTCGTGTACTGGGAGGTCTGCGGGAATCCCGACGGCAAACCCGCCGTCACACTGCACGGCGGCCCCGGCACCGGCTGCAGTACCGGGCTGCGCCGGTACTTCGACCCGGCCAAGTACCGCGTCGTGCTGTTCGATCAGCGAGGCTGCGGCCGGAGCACCCCGCACGCGGGGGAGCCCGAGGCCGACCTTTCCGCCAACACCACCGACCACCTGATCGCGGACATGGAACGCCTTCGCGAGCATCTGGGCATCGAGAAGTGGCTGCTCTTCGGCGGTTCCTGGGGCTCGGTGCTCGCGCTGGTCTACGCCGAGCGCCATCCGGACCGGGTCTCGGAGATGGTCCTGATGGGCTTGGCGACCGGACGGCGGAGCGAGACCGACCTGCTCACCCGCGGCCTGGGCGGCGTCTTCCCCGAGGCGTGGGCGAAGTTCCGCGACGGCGTTCCCGAAGAGGATCGCGACGGTGACCTGGCGGCGGCATACCTCAAGTTGCTGATGGACCCCGACCCGGCGGTGCACGAGAAGGCGGCGGCCGACTGGTGCGCCTGGGAGGACGCGATCATCCCGACCTCGCCGCCGTACAAGAGCTTCGAGACGCCGGAGTTCCGGCTCGCCTTCGCCAGGCTGGTCACGCACTACTGGAGCCAAGGGTCCTTTTTGGACGAAGGCGTGGTGTTGCGGGAGGCCGGGAAACTGGCCCACATCCCGGCCGTGCTCGCCGAAGGAAGTCTCGACCTGGGCAACCTCATCGGCACCCCGTGGGAGCTGGCGCACGCGTGGCCCGGCAGCGAACTGGTGGTCATCGACGAGGTCGGCCACAGCACCCAGGACGAGCCGATGCGCGAAGTCCTCATCGGCGCGACGGACCGCTTCGCTTCCTGAGCCACGGATCGCGCGTGAAGGCCTCCTTCCCTCGACTGAGCCGAGGGAAGGAGGCCTTCACGCGCGTTGTCAGGGGATGACCAGCGCGGGGGAGGTTTCGGGAGCGGTGGCGTCCGAACGGGTGGTTTCGGCGAGCCGCAGCCCGGTGGTGCGGGGTGCGATCCGGTCCAGGTTCCACGAACTCAGCAGCAGGGCCACCTTCGCCCGCATCTCGGTCCGCAGGCGCAGGAACGAATCGGCGGGATCGGCGCCGACCTCGCCGAGCAGGAGCCACCAGGCCCACGCGGCCGCGCCGGCGTTCGCGACGAAGTCCGGGATCACCGGGATACCACGGGCCGCCAGCCCCGCCTCGGCGTCGGGCGTGGTCGCCGCGTTGGCCGCTTCGATGACGACCTTCGCCTTGACGACGCCCTGGTTCCCGGCGCGCAGCGCGTAGGAGATCGCCGCCGGGACGAGGATGTCCGCCTCCGTCGCCACGATCTCGTCGCGGGGGAGCAGCCGGACGTCGGCGGGGAGCCGGCTCCGGTCGATCTCGCCGTAGGAGTCGCGCAGTTCCAGCAGCGCGGGGATGTCGAGACCTTCGGGCCGGTACAGCGTCCCGGCCGCGTCGGCGACAGCGACGACCTTCATCCCGGCTTCGTGCAGATACCAGGCCGCGCCGCCGCCCATGGTGCCGATGCCCTGGATGGCGACCGTGGTCTTCTCGGCGGCCCATTCCCACGCGTCGGCGACACCGAGGCAGGCCTGTGCGACGCCGTAGCCGCCGATCACGTCGCCGAGCAGGAGCCCGCCGGGGACCGGAGTGCTCAGCCCGGCCTGCACGCGGCGAAGGGTGTGCGCCGGATCGGCCGAACGACGGATCGCGGCGTGGTACGACTGCTCGAGCCCGAGCTTCGCGAACACCTCGTCGATCAGGTGCTGGGGCACGCCGAGGTCCTCGGCGGTCACCCAGTGGTTGTCGATCCACGGCCGCAGGAACGAGCAGAACCGTTCCAGCACACCGAAAGCACGCTCGTCCTTCGGATCGAAGTCGATACCGCCCTTGGCCCCGCCGACCGGCAGGCCGAAGGTCGCGGTCTTGTTCGCCATCCCCCTCGCCAGGTCTTCGACCTCGGTCATCGTGCAGCCCGCGCGCATCCGGGTCCCGCCGGTCGCGATACCGGAGACCAGGCTGTGCACTACGAGGTAGCCGGTGGCACCGGTGACGGGGTCGGTCCAGACGAGCCTCATCAGCGGTTCGGCGTTCCTCGCGGCCATGCGGCCACCTCCTTCGTGGATTCGGGGTCGTTCCTGCGCCACTTCCGAGGGTGCGCCCACGCGGGCGCGCGCGTCCATTTACCGAATCTGAACGATGATGTGCAGAGAAACTGGTGTAACGCGTCACCGGGCGTCCGCGACCGCACCCGATTACGTTGGGGCCATGGAGCTTTCGTTGCACCGCCTGCGGATGCTCCGCGAGCTGAGCAGGCGCGGCACCGTCACGGCGGCCGCCGCTTCGCTGCATTACACCGCTTCGGCGGTATCGCAGCAGCTGGCTCAGCTGGAGCGGGACGTGGGCGCGAAGCTGTTCGAACGATTCGGCAGACGGGTGCAGCTGACCGAACTGGGGTTGCTGCTCACCGAGCACGCCGAGGAGATCCTGGGGTCGGTCGAACGGGCGACACTGGCCTTGGAAGAGGCGCAGGAAACCGTTTCGGTGCGCCTCATGGCCGGAGTGTGGGCGTCGGTGGCGTCGGGTCTGCTGCCGCACGCTCTGGCCGCGCTCGCGGGTGAGCATCCGGGCATCCAGGTCCGGACCCGTGAGCTGGCTCCCGAGGACACCGCCGACGCCGTGCGTGACGGCGAACTGGATCTGTCGTTCGTCCTCGACTATTCCGACGCGCCGATGCCGTGGGACGCGGGCCTGGAGCGCGCGGTGATCGCGGTCGAACGGCTGCACGCCGCCGTACCCGCCGGCGCGGTGCCCGCCGGCAGCGCGTCTTTACTCGAACTGGGTGAGCATCCCTGGATCCTCGCCAGCCCGAAGAGTCATTTCGGCCGCGCGGTGCGCACGGCGTGTCACCGGCACGGATTCGAGCCCAAGATCAACCACGAGGTCGAGGAGCAGTCCACGGCGATGGCGATGGTCAGGGCGGGGCTCGGGGTGACCCTCGTTTCCGACCTCGGGCTCGGGCTCCGGCCGCCGGGGATCGACGTCGTCGCGTTGACCACACCGTTGCTCCGGACGGTTTCGATCGCCTACCGGACGACCTCGTCGCGGCGGCCGGCGCTGCAGCTGGTGATCGAGGCGGTGCGGAACGCGGCGGCCGCGCTGGGCCTGGGCACGGAGCCCGCTTTGCCCTGATCGTCCGTCCCGGAACGTGGTCCGGCGATCCTGCCCGGCAAGAACCGGACTGATTTTGTCGGACCCCGCGTGTAGCGTCCGAAGTCAAGGTATCTCAGTTATCGGACAACCGACTGGACGGCGGAAAGATGACTACTGTTCATGATTTCCCCGAGAAGTCCGGGAGCGCGTCGAACGCGACGGCGAAGGTCCTTTCGGACCGCGCCGAAGGTGAGGCGTATGTGGCTTCCGTGTGCTTCAAACACGGGCCACCGAGACTTCTCGGCGTAGAGCTGGAATTCACCGTGCACTACGCCGACGAACCCGCCCGGCCCCTCGATCCCGACGATCTCGCCGGCGCGCTCGGTCCGCACACACCGCGGACATTGCGCCCCGACAGCCCCGCCCTCCCGCTTCCGGCAGGTTCACCGCTGAGCCTCGAGCCCGGATGCCAGGTGGAGATCTCCGCTCAACCACAGACCACGCTGCGTCACCTGGACGCCGTCGTCTCGGCCGATCTGGCCCATCTCGAAAGTCTTCTCGCCGCACGAGGCCTGTACCTGGGGGACACCGGGATAGACAGGCATCGCGCCCCCGCCCGCAAGCTGGGCACCCCGCGCTACGCCGCGATGGAACGCCGTTTCGCCCCGATGGGCGACGGCGGCGCGACGATGATGTGCAGCACCGCGGGCCTGCAGGTCTGTGTGGACACCGGCGAGGCACACGATCTGCCGGTCCGCTGGGCCGCTGTCCACGCGCTCGGCCCACCTCTGCTCGCCACCTTCGCCAATTCCCGGATCCACGCCGGACGCGACACCGGCCACGCGTCCGCGCGCTGGCTCGCCGTCATGGAAACGGAGAAGGCCCGCACCCGGTCGGCGGAACCGGGCAAGGATCCGGCCGCCGGGTGGGCGGGCAGGGTCCTGGACACCCCGTTGATGGTCCTTCCCGGCCCCGACGGCCGCTGGGACGCGCCCGATTCCCTGACCTTCGCCGACTGGATCGACGGACGGGGCGAGGGCGCCGGGCTCGGCAAGCCGACCGAGGACGACCTGGCCTATCACCTGACGACGTTCTTCACCCCGGTCCGTCCACAGGGGTATCTGGAGATCCGTTACCTGGACGCCCAGCCCGCCGCCAGGTGGCTGCACCCGGTGGCCCTGCTGGCCGCACTGCTCGCGCGTCCGTCCACAGCGGACAAGGTGCTCGAACTGTGCGAACCGGTCATGGGCCGCTGGGAGTGCGCGGCCCGGTTCGGCCTCGCCGACCGGGCGATCGCCGACGTCGCGAGCAAGGTGGTGGACCTCGGCTGTGCCGAGCTGGGCACGACCGGTCTGCCGCCGGAGACCATCACCGAGATCAGCGAGGGCGTGCAATCCCTCGTGAGGGGTTCGAGGAGCCACCAGTCATGAGCGTGGAAAGCACCGAGACCAACCCGCTTCGCGCGCTGAGCCCGCAAGACCTGCGGGCTCACGCGGCCGAGGCGCTCACCAGAGCCCGTGAGCGCAGTGTCGCGCTGACGAGCGTCGACGACGAAGACCTGGTCCGCCAGCATTCGAAACTGATGTCGCCGCTGGTCTGGGACCTCGCGCACATCGGCAGCCAGGAAGAGCTCTGGCTGGTGCGCGACGTCGGCGGCCGCGAGGCGCTCCGGCCCGACATCGACGACATCTACGACGCGTTCCAGCACGCCCGCGCGGATCGCCCGGCGCTGCCCCTGCTGGGGCCGGAGGAAGCCCGCAAGTACGTCCGCGAGGTCAGGGAGAAATCCTTCGACATCCTGGAAACCGTTCCGCTGCAAGGCAGGCGGCTCACCGAGGACGCCTTCGCCTTCGGCATGATCACCCAGCACGAGCAGCAGCACGACGAGACGATGCTGGCCACCCATCAGCTGCGCAAGGGCGATCCGGTGCTGCACGCGCCCGCCCCGCCGTCGTCGCGGTCCGGGCCGCTGCCCGCGGAGGTGTTCGTACCCGGCGGTGCCTTCACCATGGGCACCTCCGCCGAGCCGTGGGCGCTGGACAACGAGCGTCCGGCGCACGAGGTCGCGGTGGAGGCGTTCTTCATCGACACCGCGCCGGTCACCTGTGGGGCGTACGCCGAGTTCCTCGACTCCGGCGGCTACGAGGACCCGAGGTGGTGGAGCGAGCGCGGCTGGGCGTACCGCAGCGAACACGGCATCGACGCGCCGCGGTTCTGGAAACGGGAGCAGGACGGCTGGTGGCGGACACGGTTCGGCGTCTACGAGAAGGTGCCGGCCGCGGAACCCGTGGTCCACGTTTCCTTCCACGAGGCCGAGGCGTACGCGGCCTGGGCGGGGCGGCGCCTGCCGACGGAGCCGGAGTGGGAGAAGGCCGCCCGGTTCGATCCGGCGACCGGCCGGTCGCGCCGGTTCCCCTGGGGCGACGAGGAACCCACGCCCGACCACGCCAACCTCGGGCAGCGGCATCTGCGGCCCGCGGAGGTCGGCGCGTACCCGGCGGGTGTGTCACCGCTGGGCGTGCACCAGCTGATCGGTGACGTCTGGGAGTGGACCAGCAGCGGTTTCGAGGCGTATCCGGGATTCGCCGCCTTCCCGTACAAGGAGTACTCGGAGGTGTTCTTCGGCGGGGACTACCGGATCCTGCGCGGGGGCTCGTTCGGCACGGACGCGGCGGCCATCCGCGGCACGTTCCGCAACTGGGATCACCCGATCCGGCGGCAGATCTTCTCCGGGTTCCGCTGTGCCCGGGACGCGCGGCCGAGCGAGGTGGCCTGAGCGGCATGTGCCGTCACGTCGCGTATCTCGGCGAGCCGCGTTCGCCCGCCGAGACGCTCTTTCACGCCCCTCATTCGCTGCTCGTGCAGTCGTACGCCCCTCGTGACATGCGGGGCGGCGGCTCGGTCAACGCGGACGGGTACGGCCTCGGCTGGTACGCCGAGGGCCCCGAGCCGCTGCGCCTGCGCCGGTCAGCTCCTTTGTGGACGGACGGTGACCTGCCCGCCCTCGCCGGGTCGGTCCGGTCGCACGCCTTCCTGGCGGCGGTCCGGAACGGTACGACGGGGATGCCCGTGGTCGAGGCGGCGAACGCGCCGTTCACCGGCGGCGGCTACCTCTTCAGCCACAACGGGCTGGTGCGGGGCTGGCCGGACTCGATGGCCGAGCTCGCCGCGAAGCTGCCGATCACCCGGCTGCTGACGCTGGAGGCGACCACGGATTCGGTACTGCTGTGGGCTTTGCTGCGTGAACGGCTCGAGGCGGGCGAAGACCCGCTCGCGGCCGTCACCTGGCTGACCGGAGTCGTCGAGGAGTCGGGGCCGGGTTCGCGGCTCAACCTCCTGCTGACCGACGGCCGGACGCTCATCGGTACCGCGTGGACGCATTCCCTGTCCTATCGGGACATCGGAGACGGTGTGCTCGTCGCGTCGGAACCGTGCGACGACGAACCCGGCTGGACTCCCGTTCCCGACCACCACGCCGTCCGGGTCACCGGCGCCGGCGTGGAGATCCTGCCCCTCGAAGCCGATCGGAGCCCTGAGGCACGATGACCGAACTCGACCTCGACGTACACCACAGCGAATCGGATATCACCGAGCAGCTGCGCGCGGACGTCCGTGCCGGCCTGGAGGCGGACCAGAAGTGGTTGTCGCCCAAATGGTTCTACGACGCGCGCGGCAGCGAGCTGTTCGAAAAGATCACCGCACTGCCCGAGTACTACCCGACCCGGAGCGAACGGGAGGTGCTCGCCGCGCGCGGCGGCGAGATCGCCGAAAGCTCGGGCGCGCACACCCTGGTCGAACTCGGCTCCGGATCGAGCGAGAAGACGAGGCTCCTGCTCGACGCGCTCACGAGCCACGGCACGTTGAAGGAGTTCGTCCCGCTCGACGTCTCCGAGACCGCGCTCGCCGAGGCCGCGGAAGCCATCACCGCCGACTACCCGTCCCTCGAGGTCCGAGGCGTGGTCGGTGACTTCACCCAGCATCTGGACCTGCTGCCGGGCGACCGGCCGCGGATGGTGGTCTTCCTCGGCGGCACGATCGGCAACTTCCTCCCCGCCGACCGAGCCACCTTCCTGCGCTCGGTCCGGGAGGTGCTCGACGAAGGGGAGTGGTTCCTTCTCGGGACGGACCTGGTGAAGGACCGAGAGACCCTGGAGCGCGCTTACGACGACGCCGCCGGGGTGACCGCCGAGTTCAACCGCAACATGCTCCACGTGATCAACAACGGCCTCGGCGCGAACTTCGACCCGGCCGCGTTCGACCACGTCTCGTATTGGGACGAAGAGAACGAATGGATCGAAATGCGCCTGCGGGCACGTGAGCCGCTGGCCGTCGACATCCCGGGTGCCGACATGCACGTGAAGTTCGACGAGGGCGAATACGTGCGCACCGAGATCTCCGCGAAGTTCCGGCGGGAGGGAATCGCGGCGGAACTGGCCGAAGCCGGTTTCTCGGTGGAGAAATGGTGGACGGACTCGGAATCGCGGTTCGGGGTGAGCCTGGCAAGATCTGTCCGTGGCTAACCCTCTCACGTCGCTCGCCCGTGTGCTCGGCACCAAACCGTGGCTGATGGGGCTCGCGGGCGGGATCATCTGGGTGGACAAGAGACTCCACCGGCTGTTCAAGGGGAAGGTGAGCCTGGTCGCGCTGGCCGGGCTCCCTTCCCTGCGGCTGACCACGACCGGCCGGAAGAGCGGGCTGCCCCGCAGTACCAATCTTCTGTATTTTCCGCACGGGGAAGGTTTCGTGCTCGTCGGCTCCAATTGGGGGAGGCCGAACGATCCGGCGTGGACGCACAACCTGCGCTCGCATCCCGACGCGGTCGTCGCGCTGGCGGGCAAGGAGATCCCGGTCAGGGCCAGGGAACTGCTCGGAGACGAGTACGAGGCGATGTGGAAACGGCTGCTGGAGTTCTGGCCCGGTTACTCCATGGAGGAGAACGCCGCTTGCCGTGTGTTACCGATTTTCGAGTTGAAGACAACCACTCGATAGGTTCGTACCATCCTTTCGGCCGGTGACTGGGTTACCGGCCTGTGCGAGGCTCCTTGGGTGTTACGCGCCGTGACGTCGGCGGCGCATCGTGCGACGTGGTCCGACACGTCGCCAGCCGAGGGAGGAGTCGTTTTGCCGAGATCCACAAGGAGGCCGGTGCGCGGTTTCGCACTGGTAGGGGCACTCGTGGCCGGCGCCGCGCTGACCGGGGCGTCCGGGACGGCGGTCGCCGCCCCAGAGGCCGGGCCGCCCGCCGCCCAGGTCGGTGCGACGGCGCCGGTGAACTGGGGTGCCTGCACGGCGGACCAGCTCCGCGGTGTTCCGGCCGATCAGGTGAAGTTCTACAGCTGCTCGAGGTATCGCGTGCCGATCGACCACGACAACGCGGCGCTCGGCACGATCGACATCGCGATGCTGAAGCGGGCGGCGAAGACGCCCGACAAGAAGGTCGGTTCGCTGTTCCTCAACCCGGGCGGCCCCGGCGGCTCCGGGTTCCGGATGCCGATCGGCGCGGCGAACTACTTCCAGCCGCAGGTGCTGGACCGGTTCGACCTGATCGGGTTCGACCCGCGCGGGGTCGGCGCCAGCAACCCGCTCAAATGCTTCACCACGCAGGAAGACGCGGACGACGTCTTCGCCGCGCAGATCCCCGTGCCGCTGTCGCGACAGGAGATCTCCGGGACGCTGGCCTCGTACCGCGACTACGGCCAGTTCTGCAAGAACAACGCGGGCGCGCTGCTGAACCACATGTCCACCAAGGACGTCGTGCGTGACCTCGACAAGATGCGGGCGGCCGTCGGCGACCAGAAGCTGACCTTCGTCGGCTTCTCGTACGGGACCCTGATCGGGTCGACGTACACGTCGATGTTCCCGAAGCAGAGCCGGGCGATCGTCATCGACGGCAACGTCGATCCGGCGCTGCGCACCAGCGACGGCGTGCAGTACGACCGCGAGCGCGCTCGCGGGTTCGAGATCGCGCTGGACGCCTTCCTGCGCAAGTGCGCGCAGGTCGGGCCGAAGTGCTCGTTCAGCGCGGGAACGCCGCGGGAGAAGTTCGACGAGATCCGCGACCACCTGCGGCAGCAGCCGGTCAAGCTGCCCGACGGGAGCAGCTACGACATCAACGCGTTCACCAGCACGGTGGCCGGGGTGCTGTACTCGCCGACGTCGTTCCCGCCGCTGGCCGACGACCTGCAGGCGCTGTACAACGTCGTCCACCCGCCCGCGGCGCAGGCGCAGACGGCTCAGGCCGTCGAGCTGAAGGTGCTGCGGTCCGGGGCGAACGGGCGCGCGGACGCGAACCCGGACAGCCCGTACACCGGCGACGACTCGTACTTCGCCGTGAACTGCTCGGACAAGAAGATCACGATCAAGCAGGAGAAGGTCCCCGAGATCGCCGCGAAGTGGGAGAAGGAATCGCCCACCTTCGGTCGATACCAGGCGTTCTCGGACGTGGCGGGCTGCCCGGTGTGGCCGGTGAAGAAGCCGGACGTCTACCGCGGCCCGTGGCAGGCCAAGACCGACACCCCGGTCCTGGTCGTCGGCAACTTCTACGACCCGGCGACCCAGTACCTGTTCTCGAAGCGGATGGCCGACGAGCTGGGCAACGCCCGGCTGCTCTCGGTCGATGCCTTCGGGCACTGCATCCTGGGCGACTCGCTCGGGGTGGACAAGGTGACGGCCGACTACCTGATCGATCTGAAGGTCCCGGCCAACGGCCAGGTCTTCCAGCCGAACGTCCAGCCGTTCGAAACCGCCTGATCCCAGGCTGAACACCACGAAGGCCACCGTCTCGGCGGTGGCCTTCGCGGCGTCCGGGGACCGGTCCCGAACTCCCGGCCCTAGGGTTCCGGACGGGGAGGGCCGGATTGGCCGGACGAACTGCTCGTCCAGGAGATCCGGGTGGGTAACCAGGGCACCGGCTTCGGCTTGGTCGCGGCCGCCGGTGCGCCTGGCTCACCCATCGCCTCAGGTGTCGACGCTCGCGTAGGCGTCCAGACCGTAGTTCGTGGCATACGCGTTCTCGACCCCGACCAGAAGGTCGACCATCTCGAAGTACCGATCCCAGAACGGCGTCTCGCGCAGCGCCTCGACGAGCAGCTGGTACGAGTGGTGGTCGTCGGCCTCCCACACCCACACGTCGGTCACTCGCGCGGAGTAGAACTCGGTGTCGAAGAAGCGGGACCGGACGCCCTTCACCTTGCTCTCGATGGCGGGGAGGACCTCGGTCTTGAAGGCCGACACCCGTTGTTCGACGGTGAGCCCGAGCCACTCGGGCGTGGTCTTCACCAGCATGAAAGCGGTCACTTCGGACATGGTGCTTCCTCTCGATCAGGCGTAAGCGCCGGCTTCGATGTCTTCGGCCAGGCTCGGTCCGTACGGGGTCCACTTCAGGAGTTCGCGGGTGCGCGCGCTGGACGCGGACATGTCCAGCGCGAAGAACCGGCCGACGAACCCGAAGTGCTCGGCGGCGTTCTCCGGCGCCACGGACACCACCGGGACGTCGAGCGTCCGTCCGATGGCTTCGGCGATCTCTTTCGTGGTGACGGCTTCTTCCGCGACCGCGTGGAGCAGCGAGCCGGTGGGCGCGCCTTCCAGCCCCAGGCGGACGAGCCGAGCCGCGTCGGTGCGGTGCACGGCGGCCCAGGCGGCGGTGCCGTCGCCGAGATACCCGGAGACGCCGTGCTTGCGGGCGGCCGCGACGAGCGCGGCGACGAACCCGTGGTCGCCGACGCCGTGCACGGACGGCGCGAAGCGGGCACTGATCACCCGCATGCCCTTTTCGGCGTACTCCAGCGCGAGGTTCTCGGCGCCGCCACGGTGGGAGCCGGGGCCGACGGCGGGGGAGAGGTCGGTCTCGGTGGCGGGGCGTCCGGTGGCCAGGGTCGAGAGGCCCGCGGCGAGAACGAAGGCCCGGCCGGTGCCGGTCAA
The DNA here is from genome assembly GCF_000732925.1 of Amycolatopsis japonica. Classification (NCBI taxonomy): domain Bacteria; kingdom Bacillati; phylum Actinomycetota; class Actinomycetes; order Pseudonocardiales; family Pseudonocardiaceae; genus Amycolatopsis; species Amycolatopsis japonica. Next base: position 4,321,843 of record NZ_CP008953.1, on the reverse strand, counting down.
GGTGTCGGCGAAGGTCTGGACGGCCGCCCGCTCGGCCCGGTCGGACTCCGCGGGGTTGGCCCAGTCGTGCTTGTTCGCCAGGTGGATGACGGCGTCGGCCGACTCGGCGCCCGCACGGAGGCCGTCGAGATCGTCCAGGTCGCCGCGGTGGACCCGGGCGCCCTTCCGCTCCAGAGCGGTGGCGGAGTCGTCCGATCGGGCGAGGCCGGTGACCTCGTGGCCGGCGTCGAGCAGTTCGTCCACGACGGCCGAGCCGATCCAGCCGGTCGCCCCGGTGACGAATACGTGCATGGGAATGCTCCTTCTACTTGGTGTTACGGGAAAGCCGTGATTGCAGGACGACGAGCGCCCCGAGGACGAGCACGCTGACCCCGATCACCCGGAGTGCCGTGCTCGCGCCGGTGACGAACGCGGAGATCACTTCGGGGGAGCGGCTGGGCGCGGCGACAGACAGGGCCTGCGCGACGGTGTGCGGATCGTGGGCCTCGCGGATGTCTTCCGGCAGCGCCGCGACGAAGCGTCCGGTGAGGACGGTGCCGATGACCGCGACACCGAGCGCGCTGCCGAATTCGCGCGTGGTGGCCTGCAGCCCGGCGCCGACACCGGCCTGCGCCGGGGGCAGTGAACCGGAGATCGCGGCGGACAACGTCGGCAGGGCCAGCGTGACACCGATCCCGGTCACCACGAGCCAGGCAGCGTAGACAGGATACGGCGTCGAAGAGTCGCTTGTGGACAGTCCGATGAGGCCGCAGCCGCAGAAGAGGAACGCGATGGCGACGACGACGTCGACTCCGAAGCGCTGGACGAGCTTGCCCACGTGCCGCGCGCCGAGGACGACCGGGACGGTCAGCGGGATGATCCCGAGCCCGGTCGGCAGTACCCCGAAACCCTTGCCGTACTGGAGGAAGGACGCGTTGACGTAGAACAACGCGAACATCCCGAAGAAGATCGCGGTCATACCGAGACAGGCGCTGCGCAGCGCGGGCACCCGGAACAACCGGGGATCGAGCAACGGGTGCTCGGCCTTCAGTTCCACGAACATCCACAAGGCGAACAGCACGACCGAACCGGCGAATCCGGCCAAGACGATCGGGCTGGTCCACCCTGCTTCAGGTCCTTCGACGATGCCGAGCAGCAGCGCGACCGACGCGCCGACGAGCAGGACGGCGCCGAGCGGGCTGAGCGGCCGCTCGTGCCGCGGCGACACCGGCGCGATCCGGGCGACTAGCGCGGCGAGCGCCAGCGAGAGCGGGACGGCGGCAGCGAACAGCCAGCGCCACGATCCGCCCGCCAGTACGGCCCCGCCGCCGACATTCCCGACGACACCGCCGATTCCGGTCATCGACGCCCAGGTCGCGATGGTCACGCCCTTGCGCTCGGCGGGAATGGCGTGCAGCAGGACGGCGAGCGTGTTGGGCAGGACCGCGGCGGCCCCGATCCCGGTGATCGCCCGGCCCGCCAGCAGGAAGGGCACGTTCGGCGCGATCGCCGACAGCAGCGCGCCGAGCGCGAAAAGCGCCAGGCCCGCGAGCAGGACCCCCTTGCGGCCGAAGCGATCGCCCGCCGCTCCACCGGGGATCACCAGACAGGCGAAGAAAATGACGTAGGTGTCGACGATCCAGATCAAGGCCGACGCGGACGGGTGGAGGTCGCTCGCGGCGAGCATCGGGACGGCGAGGTTGATCGCGGCGACCATCCCGACGACGAGTACGACACAGGCGCACATGGCGGTCAACAGGCCGCGTCGGTCCGCCGCGGTTTCGGCAGCGTCGCGGATTTGAAGTCGGAGTGGCATGTCCACGACGCTATGGGCCTGCGGATTCTTCGCGCCACGCAACATTGGCAAAAGAGAGTTGCGTACGATGCAACTATGGCCGATCAGCTGGATCTGAACCTCTTGCGGGTGTTCGACGCCTTGCTGCGGGAGGGCAGCGTGACGGCGGCCGCCGAACGCCTGCATCTGTCGATCCCGGCGGCGAGCCGGGCGCTGGGCCGGTTGCGGCGCGCGATGGGGGATCCGATCCTCGTGCGCGCCGGCCGCGGGATGGTGCCGACGCCGTTCGCGCTCCGCACGGCCCCGCGGGTGCGATCGCTGCTCGACGAGGCGTCGGCCTTGATCAGCGCGGACCGCGAGTTGTCTCTCGGCGACCTCGAACGCACTTTCACCATCCGCATCAACGACGGCGTCGCCGCGACACTGGCGACGGTGGCCGTCGAGGCGACCGCCGCCGTCGCTCCGGGCGTCGTCCTGCGCTTCGTCGCGGAAGGCAGTGAAAGCACCGAAGCCTTGCGAGACGGTTCGGTGGATCTGGACATCGGCGCGGGTGACATCACGGCCCCCGACATCCACTCGGAGCTGCTCTACCACGAACGTGTGGTCGCGATCGTCAGGGCGGACGGCCCGCTCGGCGGTGTGCGGCGTCCGACGCTGGCGCAGCTTTGCCGCTATCCCCACGTTTCCGCGTCACGGCGAGGCCGGGGCAGAGGCCCGCTCGACGACGTGCTCGAGGCGGCCGGCCTCCAGCGCCGGGTCGCCGCGGTCGTCCCCACTTCCGCGGTCGCCGCGTTCCTGGTCGCGTCGAGCGACTACATCGGGCTCGCGCCCCAGCGGCTCGCCGAGCACTACGGCCGGTCACTCGGCATCCGCTGGTTCCCGATCCCCGCCGAGCTTCCGCGGATCGAGGTCTGCCAGCTCTGGCACGCGCGGCTCGACGCCGACCCGGCCCAGCGCTGGCTGCGTGACACGATCCACGCCGCGCTCGGGCGGTCCGGTGGTAGAGTCCCGAAGGTTGATCAACACCGATCGAGTACGAAAGCGAGGTGAGCGGCACATGCCGGAAGACAGTTCTGGACCGACCGGACGTGGTCGCCGTTCACCCGTGTGCGCGGTGCGCTGACCTTCTCCGGTCTCCTTTCCCTGTCTGGCTTTGTGTACGCACGCCAGAAAAGAGCCGGAACCATGAACACCTTCGAAATGCTGCTCAGGGTCGGCACCGGCGTCGGCCTCGGCGCCGTCATCGGTATCGAGCGCCAGTATCGCGCCCGGATGGCCGGACTCCGCACCAACGCCCTCGTCGCCGTCGGCGCGACGCTGTTCGTCCTGTTGTCCGCCCACGGTTTCGGCGGGCTGAACACCAGCGGTGACGCCGACCCGACGCGGGTCGCCGCCCAGATCGTCTCCGGTATCGGTTTCCTCGGCGCCGGCGTGATCCTGCGCGACGGCCTGAACGTGCGCGGGCTCAACACCGCGGCCACCCTCTGGTGCTCGGCCGCCGTCGGATCCCTTGCGGGAGCGGGACTTTACGTCGTCGCACTCGCCGGGACTGCGGTGATCGTCGGGGTCAACGTGCTGTTGCGCCCGCTCGGCCGCGTCGTCGACCGCCGCCCGGAACAGCGGGAAGACGACCTCGTGAGTGGTAAGGACGGTTAGAACGAAGGGCGCCCACGGGACCTCGCTGTGGTCGGTCCCCGTTCGGGTCCGTGAAGGAGTCCTTCATGGCAGGGTGGGTCGTGCTCGTCAGCTGGGTATAAGGGGGCTTTCGCTGCGTCTTATGCGGTGATGGGACCCTTCGCGTCTTGCTGGGCCCCGTGTTGGCGATTTGAGCGCGTCCCCAATGTGGCATTGGGGACGCACACCGTCTCCCATGCCACATTGGGCGCATCGGGGCGCCGGAGCGCCGCCGATCACGGCGCCATCTTCGCCGTACGAGTCAAGAGAACCAATCGTGTCTCAGCTACCTACGTTCGGGCGGTTTCGCGTGACTGTAGGGACGACACATGTGATCAGACGGACGACACACGTGTCCAGACGGACGACTCACGAGCAGGACAGGAAGTCCAGCAATATCCCGGAGAACTCGCCGGGCTTCTCCAGATTGATCATGTGCGCGACCCCGGGGACGACCAGTTTCCGGGCGTCGCGCGCCTCGTTTTCGATCTGGTCCGCGATGGCGATGATGTCCGTGGAATCCAGATCCCCCACCAAGGTCAGGGTGCGCGGGGTCAGCTCGCCGACGCGCTCGATGGCCCGTAGCTCGTCCATCAGCGTGAAGCCGGCGAGCCCGTGGCGCACGATCGTCTGCGTGTACATCTCCTGGCACAGCAGCCGGACCCGCTGATCGACTTCCGTGGGCGCCCGCCGGGGCCCGTCCACCCACATGCGCAGGATGCACTCGATGGCGGCGGGAAGATCGCCCCGGGCGCCCGCCTCTTCGAGTTTCTTGTTCTGTTCCAGGACGAAGGGATCCTTCGTCACCATCGCGCTGAGGCCGGTCGCGACGAGGACGAGGTTCTCGACCTGCTCCGGATACGTCAGCGCGAAATCGACCGCGATCCGCCCACCGCCGGACAAGCCGACCAGTGACGCGCGGGGGAGGTCCAGCGCGGTCATCAGCGCGCGGAGATCCTCGTAGTGCCTGAACCGTTCCGTCGGCGTGGACGACTCGCCGTGTCCGCGCGCGTCGTACCGGATGGCGGTGTGACGCCGGCTGAGTTCGCTCATCTCGGCATCCCACATCCGGGAGTCGAGCATGCCGCCGTGGAGCAGGACGACGGGATCACCCTCGCCCCGGATCTCGTACGCGAGCTCGCCGTTCTCGACCGGGATTCGACCGTGGGTCATACGTCCACGCTACCGAAGAACGCACGAAGGCCCCTTTCCCGAAAGTGCGGGGAAAGGGGCCTTCGCGTGTGGTGCTTACGCCTGGGTCATCTTCCGCAGGACGTACTGCAGGATGCCGCCGTTGCGGTAGTAGTCCGCTTCACCCGGGGTGTCGATGCGGACGTCCGCGTCGAACTCCACCTTGGTGCCGTCGGTTTTCGTCGCGGTGACGTGGACCGTGCGCGGGGTCTCGCCGTCGTTCAGCTTCGTGATGCCCGAGATGTCGAACGTCTCGGTGCCGTCGAGGCCGAGCGACGAGGCCGACTCGCCCGCCGGGAACTGCAGCGGGATGACGCCCATGCCGATCAGGTTCGACCGGTGGATGCGCTCGAACGACTCGGTGATCACCGCACGCACGCCCAGCAGGCTCGTGCCCTTGGCCGCCCAGTCACGGGACGAACCGGAGCCGTACTCCTTGCCGCCCAGGACGACCAGCGGGATGTCCTGCGCCGCGTAGTTCTGCGCCGCGTCGTAGATGAACGCCTGCGGGGCGTCGGCCTGGGTGAAGTCGCGGGTGTAGCCGCCCTGCACGTCGTCCAGCAGCTGGTTGCGCAGCCGGATGTTCGCGAAGGTGCCGCGGATCATGACCTCGTGGTTACCGCGACGCGAGCCGTAGGAGTTGAAGTCCTTCTTCTCCACGCCGTGCTCGGTCAGGTACTGCGCGGCCGGGGTGCCCGGCTTGATCGCGCCGGCGGGGGAGATGTGGTCGGTGGTGACCGAGTCGCCCAGCTTCGCCAGCACGCGCGCGCCGGCGATGTCGGTGACCGGGGCGGGCTCCGCCTGCATGCCCTCGAAGTACGGGGGCTTCCGGACGTAGGTGGACTCCGCGTCCCAGTCGAAGGTCTTGCCCTCGGGGGTCGGCAGCGACTTCCACCGCTCGCCACCGTCGAAGACGTCGGCGTAGTCCTTGGTGAACATCTCCTGCGTGATCGCGTAGTCGATGGTCTCCTGGATCTCCTTGGCCGACGGCCAGATGTCCTTCAGGAAGACGTCGTTGCCGTCGGAGTCCTGGCCGAGCGGCTGGGCCTCGAAGTCGAAGTCCATCGTGCCGGCGAGCGCGTACGCGATGACCAGCGGCGGCGACGCGAGGTAGTTCATCTTCACGTCGGGGTTGATGCGGCCTTCGAAGTTCCGGTTGCCCGAGAGCACCGAAACCGCGGTGAGGTCGTTCTCCTGGATCGCGGCGGAGATCTCGTCCGAGAGCGGGCCGGAGTTGCCGATGCAGGTGGTGCAGCCGTAGCCGACCAGGTGGTAGCCCAGCTTCTCCAGATACGGCCAGAGACCGGCCTTGTCGTAGTAGTCGGTGACGACCTGCGAACCCGGCGCCATGGAGGTCTTGACCCACGGCTTGACCGCGAGGCCCTTGTCGACCGCGTTCCGCGCGAGCAGCGCCGCGCCGAGCATGACCGACGGGTTGGAGGTGTTGGTGCACGAGGTGATCGAGGCGATCACCACGGCGCCGTGGTCGAGGATGAACTCGCCGCGGTCCGAGGTGCTGACCTTGATCGGGTTGGTCGGGCGGCCGCTGTGGCCGTTCGCCGCCGACTGGATGTCGACCGCGCCCTCGTCCTTGAAGGACAGGGCGGCCGGGTCACTGGCCGGGAAGGACTCCTCGACGGCCTCGTCCACGTTGGTGTGCGGGACCTGCTCGCCGCCCACGTAGTCGTGGATCGACTTGCGGAACGAGTTCTTCGCGTCGGTGAGCTCGATGCGGTCCTGCGGGCGCTTCGGGCCGGCGATCGACGGGACGACCGTCGACAGGTCCAGCTCGAGGTACTCGGAGTACTCCGGCTCGTGCGACGGGTCGTGCCAGAGGCCCTGCTCCTTGGCGTAGGCCTCGACGAGCGCGACCTGCTCCTCGGAGCGGCCGGTGAGCTTGAGGTAGCGGACGGTCTCCTCGTCGATCGGGAAGATCGCCGCGGTGGAGCCGAACTCGGGGCTCATGTTGCCGATGGTGGCGCGGTTCGCCAGCGGCACCGCGCCGACGCTCTCGCCGTAGAACTCGACGAACTTGCTGACCACGCCGTGCTTGCGCAGCATCTCGGTGATGGTGAGCACGACGTCGGTGGCGGTCACGCCGGTCGGGATCTCGCCGGTGAGCTTGAAGCCGACGACGCGCGGGATGAGCATGGAGACCGGCTGGCCCAGCATGGCGGCCTCGGCCTCGATGCCGCCGACGCCCCAGCCCAGCACGCCGAGGCCGTTGACCATGGTGGTGTGCGAGTCGGTGCCGACGCAGGAGTCGGGGTACGCCTGGCCGTTGCGGGCCATCACCGTGCGCGCGAGGTGCTCGATGTTGACCTGGTGCACGATGCCGGTGCCCGGCGGGACGACCTTGAACTCGTCGAAGGCGCCCTGGCCCCAGCGCAGGAACTGGTAGCGCTCGCGGTTGCGCTCGTATTCGATCTCGACGTTGCGCTCGAAGGCGTCGGCGCGGCCGAAGACGTCGATGATGACGGAGTGGTCGATGACCAGTTCGGCGGGGGCGAGCGGGTTGACCTTGTCCGGGTCGCCGCCGAGGTCGGTGACGGCCTCGCGCATGGTGGCGAGGTCGACGACACAGGGCACGCCGGTGAAGTCCTGCATGATCACGCGGGCGGGCGTGAACTGGATCTCGATCGACGGGTCGGCCTTGGCGTCCCAGTTGCCGAGCGCGCGGATGTGGTCGGCGGTGATGTTCGCGCCGTCCTCGGTCCGCAGCAGGTTCTCGAGCAGGATCTTCAAGCTGTAGGGAAGGCGCTGGGAGCCCTCGACCTTGTTCAGGCGGAAAACCTCGTAGGAGGAGTCGCCCACCTTCAGCGTGTCTTTGGCGCCGAAGCTGTCCTTGCTGGCGGGTGCGGTCACTTCTAACTCCAGTGGCGGGTCAGTTCGGTGTGTTCTCCAGGTCGTTCGGGCCGACCCGGAGCGAGTGTTGCGCACCCCCACCGTAGGTCCGGACCCGGGATGGCACACCTCGTTCGTCCTTTCAAACAGTACGCCCGTCCTGTTTGGCTTGGCAAGCCGACACGCGGGTCGCGAAGGTCTCATCGACCTGCGGCCGTTCGAGTGACGAAACGTTCGTCTGTTCGTCCCCCGTTGAGGGGAAATGGTGCCTACGGTGTGTAAGTTCCTGGTGGTGCTTCTGGTAATGCTGTGACGGCAGTGGCACAGTGAGTTCATTGTTCAAGATCGGGAGGTGGGTGGATCGTGCGTGGTGAAGCCGGGTCGGGGACCGGTGCCCGCCGTGGCATGACCATCGGCGCCCTCGGCATCGCCCTGTTGCTCGGGGTGACGGGTACCGCCGTTGCGGTGCCGCCGCCTCCGCCTAACCCCAGTGACTCCGAGATCAACTCCAGCAAGGCCGACGCCAACGCCAAGGCGGGCGACGTCGGCAGGCTCACGAACCAGCTGGCCCAGGCCGAGTCGAAGCTCGCGCAGCTCAACGACGACGTCGAGCTGAAGATGGAAGAGGCCAACAAGGCCAGGGTCGACGCGGAGACCGCGCAGGACGAAGCCGCGCAGGCCGATCGCGAGGCGCGGTCCGCGCGCACCGAATCCGACGCCGCGCAGGCGACCATCGACAAGGCCCGCGCCGACCTCGACAAATTCGCCGCCGCGAGTTTCCAGCAGGGCAGCACGATCGGCTCGGTGTCGGCGTATCTGACCGCCAACAGCCCGAAGGAACTCCTCGGCCGCGCCCAGATGCTCGACGCGGTCGGCGGCAGCAGGCTCAACGCGCTCGACGCGATGAAGCGCGCGCAGACGGACAAGTCCAACAAGGACGCGACCGCGCGCAAGAAGCTGGAGATCGCGCAGGAGCGCAAGCGCGCGGCCGAGGCGGCCAAGCACGAGGCCGACAACGCGCAGAGTGCCGCGCAGCACGCCCAGGACACCCAGGCCACGCAGAACCAGAAACTCGAAGCCGACAAGGCCAGCGTCGAGAAGCAGCTCTTCGAAGCGCAGCAGAAGGTCAACGGCCTGCAGGGGCAGCGGCAGCGCTACGAGGACTGGAAGGCGCAGAAGGCCCGCGAGGACGAGGAGCGCGCCCGTCAGGCCGCTCTCGCCGCGGAAAGGCCCAGCCAGGGCGGCGGTGGCCGTCCGTCCGGCAGGCCCGTCCAGTCGGCTCCGGCCGGGGCGAGCGTCGAGGCCGTCGTCCGGCGGGCGCTGGCGCAGCTCGGAGTGGTCTACGCGTGGGGTGGCGGCAACACCTCCGGCCCCACCCGCGGTATCCGCGACGGTGGTACGGCCGACCGCTACGGCGACTACAACAAGATCGGCTTCGACTGCTCGGGCCTGATGATCTACGCGTTCGCCGGGGTGAAGTCGCTTCCGCACTACAGCGGCTACCAGTACAACGCCGGGCGCAAGGTGCCGCTCTCCCAGATGCGCCGCGGCGACATGCTCTTCTGGGGCGGCAGCGCGCGGGGCATCCACCACGTCGCGATGTACCTCGGGAACGGCCAGATGGTCGAGGCGCCGCAGTCGGGCCTGAGGGTCCGGATCGCGCCGGTGCGGTACGGCGGCATCATGCCGTACGCGACCCGCCTGATCGGATAGAGCGTGTCTCCCGAACTGAAGGCGGCAGGTCGGGCGACGACACGCGCGCGCGTTTCTTTTCGGCCGGAGGCCTCGGATTTGCGGAGGCGGGCCGTTGACACGGCTGAGCGAGTAGCTCCCCCATGCCGCGGCCCGGCTGCGGAAATCCGAAAGCGCGCTTCGAGAGACAGAGGCTAGGCGTGTCCTACGCGGGGATCGTGCTGGCGGGCGGCGCCGCGCGTCGGCTGTCCGGTGTGGACAAACCCGCGCTCCCCGTCGGCGGGAAACCGTTGCTGGCCAGGGCTTTGACGGCCCTCGCGGACGCGGAGCCGGTGATCGTCGTCGGGCCGGAACGGCCGGGATTCGGCGACGTCGTCTGGACCAGGGAATCGTCACCGGGAACCGGTCCGGTGGCCGCGCTGGCGGCCGGGCTCGCGTTGGTGCGCACGGAGCTCGTCGTGGTACTGGCCGGTGATCTCGCCGGCGTCCGGAAGTCCACTGTGGACCGGCTGATGGCGGCGCTCGGCCGGGCTTCGGGGGCCGTGCTGGTCGACGCCACGGGGGAGCGGCAGTGGCTGCTCGGCGCCTGGCGTGCGGAGGCCTTGCGCGACGCCCTGCCGGAAACGGTGGAGAACGCGTCGCTTCGGCGGACGTTGGGCGGTCTGGAGATCGTCGACGTGCCCGAGGAGCCCGGCGAGAGCGCCGACATCGACACGCCGGAGGATCTGGACAGGTTTTCCTGACCGAAGCCGGGGAACGCGGGCGGGTGGTTCGGCATCATAAGCCGGTGAGCGACCTGCATCCGGACGAGTACGAGTCGGACCTCCTGCGCGACGGCGAGGGATTCATCGAGGATTTCGACACGTGGTCCGCGCTGCTCGCGCTGGAGGCCGTGCTCGACGAAGCGCTCACCGAACCGGAGATCGCTTCGGGACTTCGCAAGGAGGGGCTGCGCGCCGAAGACGCCCGCACGGCCGTGCTCGGCGACGTCACCGCGCTCGCGCGGATCCGGATGGCGCGGGAACGGGCGGACGTGGTCTTCGAACGACCCCGTCGCCTGCCGTTCCGGCGGGTGACCTTCCGTGAGGCGGGCTGGTTGCTCGTGACGTGTGCGCTTCTCGTCGGGTACCTCCGGATCCTGCAGCTGACGTGGTCGTCGATGCCGTTGCCGTTCCAGCTGGTCGGCGTGCTGGGGCTCGGCGGCGTGATCGGGATGGCCGTCCTGGTCATCGGCCGCCGGATCCCCGGGCTCTTCGTCACCGAGGGCTGGCAACGCACCGAGGAGTGGGCACATCCGGAGATGGTCGGCTTGGGCGACCGGTGGGAGTTCGCGCTGCGGGAGATCGTCCTGCCCGCCCTCCGGGACCATCTGCGGGATCACCGGCGGATCCGCTCGGGCCTGGAGCTCGTCTTCGAAGAGCCGGACGCCTCGGAGGAGCTGGAAGCGGGGCTCGTGCGGACGGCCGCGGTGAAACGGCTGCGGCGGATCGTCGATCGGGCGGATTCGGTGGCCGTCGCGCTCGCCGGGCACCGGGGGACCGGCAAGACCACGTCGATCCGTTCGCTGGAACAGGGCCTGCTGAGCCGGTCGGACCGGGCGGCGCCACTGGTCGTGGTCGCCTCCGCGCCCGCCGCGTACGAGGCCCGCGACTTCGTGCTGCACCTGCACGCTTTGCTCTGCAAGGCGGTGCTGGCGAAGATCTCGAAGGGCGCGCGAACGGTGTCCGGCCGTCTCCGTCGGCGGCGGATGCTCGGGCGTTCACTTCGGAAGGCGTTGGCGTTCCTGGTGTTCTGGGGAGTGGCGGCGTCGGCCGTCTGGCTGCTGTGGGGCGGGACGCCTTGGCAGGACCTCTGGACGCTCGCCCTCGATGTCGCCAACGGGCGCGTGACGCCTCAGCAGGTGTGGACGGGACAGTCCACGGCGAAGCTCTTCGCTCTCGGAGTGGTCTCACTGTTCCTGCTGCGGCTGGTGTTCGGCGTGGTGACGTCCGGGGCCGCGGTCGTCCGGCTGCTGATCGCGCGGCGCCGGGACATCCGCCTGGCGGGCTTCCGTCGCCTCACCGAACAGCAACTCGACCGGATCCGGTTCCTGCAGACCTACACGACCGGATGGTCCGGGAAGCTCAGCATGCCGCTGAAGGGGGAAGCGGGCCGCACCTGGTCGACTCAGCGTGCCGAACAGCAGCTCACCCATCCGGAGGTCGTGGACAAGTTCCGCGAGTTCGCCGAAGAGGCGGCTCGGCGGCTCGACGTGGAGCGGGTCGCCGGCCGGGTGGTGATCGCGATCGACGAACTGGACAAGATCGGCGAGCCCGGCAAGGCGCACCAGTTCATCAACGACGTGAAGGGCGTCTTCGACGTTCCGGGGTGCCTGTTCTTCGTGTCCGTCTCGGACGACGCCGTCCTCGGCTTCGAACAGCGGGGGCTCGGCGTCCGGGACGCCTTCGACAGCGCTTTCTCGGAGATGGTGCGGCTCGAACCGTTCACTTTGGACGAAAGCAGGCTCTGGATCGCCTTGCGGTTGCGGGGGATCTCCGAACAGTTCTGCTACCTGGCCCATTGTCTGTCGGGAGGCCTGCCCCGCGACCTCAAACGCTGCGCCACGGAGATGGTCGATCTCGCGAACGAGGTCTATCAGCCGTCTTTGGAGATCGTCGCGCGAAGCCTCGTCACGGGGGAGCTGGCGGGCAAGGCCCGCGCCTTCATCGCCACCGCGGCCACGTTGGACCGATCGCCGGAACTGGTCGCGCTGACCACGGAACTGCTCGGCATGCCGGGCACGGAGGAGCCGGAAGCGCTGGCCGCGATCGCCGAACGACTGGTGGCCGACGGCGACACCGACGCCGCCGCGATCAGCGATCTGCGCTGGCACAGCGGCTGTTTCGTGCTGTTCTGCGCGACCGTGCTGGAGGTCTTCGACGACACGCTGACCGGCGACCGGCTGACGCCCCGCCTGCACCGGCTCGCCGTCGTCCGGCAGCGGATGGCGATGCATCCGAAACAGGCGTGGGACGACCTGGTGAAGTTCCGCGGCGAGGCCCCTTCACAGCCGTCATACCGCTGATCGGGTTGGCTACCGTCACGAACGGCTGTGTCACCGACCACTACGGTCACATCCGGACGCAAGAACGCAAGCGGGGAACACAGGAGGCACGAGTGACCGAGCCCGGCTACGCCGACGGCGCGCAGCAGCAGCCCGGAACGCCGGCGCGGGACGCCCAGTTGCTGGAGCGGACCGTGTTCGAGGTCAAGCGGATCATCGTCGGCCAGGACAGGCTGGTCGAGCGGATGCTGGTCGGCCTGCTGGCCAGGGGACACCTTCTGCTCGAAGGTGTGCCCGGTGTCGCGAAGACCCTCGCCGTCGAGACCTTCGCGCGAGTGGTCGGCGGCTCGTTCTCGCGCGTGCAGTTCACCCCGGACCTGGTCCCCGCCGACATCCTCGGCACCCGGATCTACCGGCAGGGCGCCGAGCGGTTCGACGTCGAACTCGGCCCGGTGGTGGCGAACTTCGTGCTCGCCGACGAGATCAACCGCGCGCCCGCCAAGGTGCAGTCGGCGATGCTGGAGGTGATGGCCGAGCGGCACGTGTCGATCGGCGGCCAGACCTTCCCGATGCCCGACCCGTTCCTCGTGCTCGCCACGCAGAACCCGATCGAGAACGAGGGTGTTTACCCGCTGCCCGAGGCGCAGCGCGACCGCTTCCTGTTCAAGATCGTCGTCGAGTACCCGACGGCCGAGGAAGAGCGCGAGATCATCTACCGGATGGGTGTCACCCCGCCCACCCCGCAAGAGGTGCTCAGCCCGGCCGAGCTGGTGCGGCTGCAGAACGTCGCTTCGCAGGTCTTCGTGCACCACGCGCTCGTCGACTACGTCGTGCGCCTCGTGCTCACCACCCGTACGCCGAACGACCACGGCCTCGCCGACGTCGCGGGCTGGGTGTCCTACGGCGCCTCGCCGCGTGCCAGCCTCGGCATCATCGCCGCGGCCCGCGCGCTGGCGCTGGTCCGCGGGCGGGACTACGTGCTGCCGCAGGACGTCGTCGACGTCGTTCCCGACGTGCTGCGTCACCGGCTCGTGCTGTCCTACGACGCGCTGGCCGACGGCGTCCCCATCGACCACATCATCACGCGGGTGCTGCAGACCGTGCCGCTGCCGCAGGTCTCGGCCCGTCCGCAGGGCGGCGCCGGGCAGGGCGGCCCGGTCCCGGCCGGCGCACCCGTCAGGTAAGGAATCCGAGTGAAGAACGAGAAGGGCGAACGTCCTTCCTGGGCTCCGCCGGTACTCCGCGGGGAGCGGATGGAGGCGGGCCTGCGCACGCTCGAACTCGACGTGCGCCGCCGTCTCGACGGGCTGCTGCAGGGAAACCATCTCGGCCTGGTGCCGGGGCCCGGTTCGGAACCGGGGGAGGCCCGGCCGTACCAGCCCGGTGACGACGTCCGCCGGATGGACTGGGCGGTCACCGCGCGCACGACGAGCCCGCATATCCGGGAGACCGTCGCCGACCGCGAACTGGAGACGTGGCTGGTGGCGGACGTGTCCGCCAGTCTCGACTTCGGCACGGCGCTGTGCGAGAAACGCGACCTGGTCGTCTGCGCGACGGCCGCGGTCGCGCATCTGACCGGCGGTGGCGGCAACCGGATCGGCGCGCTCGTCTCCAACGGAGCGGGCAGCATCACGCGTATCCCGGCGCGCGGCGGGCTCCCGCACGCGCGGGGGCTGGTCCGCAAGATCGCCGAGACCCCGCGTGCCGAGGAAGGTGTCCGCGGGGATCTCGCCGCGGCACTGGAGAAACTGCGCCGTCCGCCGCGTCGTCGCGGGCTCGCCGTCGTGATCTCCGACTTCCTCGGCGACACCGAATGGCAGCGTCCGTTGCGGGCGCTCGGCGGGCACCACGACCTCATCGCCATCGAAGTCCTCGACCCGCGCGACATCGACCTGCCCGACGTGGGCACCGTCGTGCTGGCCGACCCGGAGACAGGGAAACAGCGCGAAGTGCACGCTTCGGCCTTGCTGCGCAAGGAATTCGGCGCCGCGGCGCACGCACACCGGCAGGAGGTCGCGGCCGCGCTGCGCCGGGCCGGTGCCGCGCATCTGGTGCTGCGCACCGATTCGGACTGGATCGCCGACATGGTCCGGTTCGTGGTCGCCCGCAAGCGCCGCTGGTCCGGTGGTGTCGCGTGAGCCTCACCGGATTCGCGTCGCCGTGGTGGTTCCTGCTGCTGCTGGCGGTCGCCGCGGTGGCCGTCGGCTACGTGCTGTCCCAGCGCGCGCGGCGCAAGCGCACCATGCGGTTCGCCAACCTGGAACTGCTGGAGAAGGTCGCGCCGAAGAGCCAGGGATGGGTGCGGCACGTTCCCGCGATCCTGATCGTGCTCTCGCTGCTGGTGCTCACCGTCGCGCTCGCCGGTCCGACGGCAGAGCAGAAGGTGCCCCGCAACCGGGCCACCGTGATGCTGGTGATCGACACCTCGCTGTCGATGGAGGCGACCGACGTCGCCCCGACCCGGCTGAAGGCGGCGCAGGAGTCGGCGCGGTCGTTCGCGCAGAACATGACTCCCGGCGTGAACCTCGGGCTGATCTCCTTCGCGGGGACGGCGACCGTGCTGGTCGCGCCGACCACCGATCGCGGTGGCGTGGTGAAGGCGATCGACAACCTGAAGCTGGCCCAGTCGACGGCCACCGGGGAAGGGATCTTCGCCGCGTTGCAGTCGATCGAGAGCTTCTCGGCGATCGTCGGTGGCGCGGAGGGCCCGCCGCCCGCCCGGATCGTCCTGATGAGTGACGGCAAGCAGACCGTCCCGGACGACCTGTACGCCCCGCGTGGCGGCTATACGGCTGCTCAGGCGGCGAAGCAGGCTCAGGTCCCGATCTCGTCGATCTCGTTCGGCACCACGCACGGTTCGGTCGACATCGACGGCAAACCGCAGGACGTGAAGGTCGACGACGAATCGCTGGAGGAGATCGCGCGGCTTTCGGGCGGCGACTTCTACAAGGCGGCGAGCGCGGACGAGCTGAAACGCGTGTACGACGACCTCGGCGAGCAGATCGGGTACGAGCTCAAGGACGCCGACGCGAGTCGTCCTTGGGTCATCCTGGGGACGTTGGTGCTGATGATCGGTGCCGCGGCTTCGCTCTTCCTGGGGCAGCGATTGCCTTAGATGGGCTTTTCGACCGAGTTCGGGCCGAAGCCGGTGTTGCGAAAGCCACTTTCGCAACGTTGAAGGTTGCGAAAGTGGCTTTCGCAACGCGGTCCGGCTCGGGGACTGATCACAGGCTCGCCAACTGCCATGCCGACGGCGTGGTGAAGGCCCCCTTCACTACCTTCAGGGTAGGCAAGGAGGCCTTCACCACGCCGTCGGCGGGCGGCTCGGCGACGCGCCATCGTCGAGCACGACTTGCCACCCGGCGGCCCGTATGTGTTGCCTGATTCGGCCCCCGAGCGTGCTATGAAAGGTCCTTTCCTTGCAAAATTTGCAAGGAAAGGACCTTTCATGGCATTCGGGAGCGGGCGGCTACGGGGTCGCGAAGCCGTTCTGCCGCCAAGCCTCGTACACGCTGATAGCGGCGGTGTTCGAAAGGTTCAGCGACCGGCTCGACGGCAGCATCGGCAGCCGTACCCGGTCGGTCACCTCAGCCGACTCCTGCACGTCACGAGGCAGCCCCGCCGACTCCGGCCCGAACATCAGGACGTCGCCGGGCTCGTACGCGACGTCGGTGTGCAGCCGCGTCGCCGAAGCGCTGAACGCGTAGACCCGGGCGGGTAACAGGGCCGCCCACGCCGCGTCGAGATCCGCGTGGACGTGGACGCGCGCGAGGTCGTGGTAGTCGAGCCCGGCGCGCCGTAACTGCTTGTCCTCCAGCGTGAAACCGAGCGGCTCCACCAAATGGAGCTCGCAGCCGGTGTTCGCGGTCAAGCGGATCGCGTTACCCGTGTTGGGCGGGATTTCGGGGCGGTAGAACAGGATGCGGAACACGAGGGTTGATCGTCTTTCGTTCACGGGCGCTTCGCCTGAGCGCGGCCGGGCGGCCATCAAGCCGGACGAGCATGAGGCCCGCCCGTGACCATCCCACCACAGGAGGGCTTACATGCCTTCGCTCCCTCACCCCCTGTCGCGGCGTCGCTTCCTCGGTTATGGCTCCGCCGGCGCGGCCGCCGTCCTGCTGGGGACCGGTGCCTGGAACGCCGCCGGCGCGATGCCACTCGCTCGCGGTGCCGGCGACCCGTTCACCCTCGGTGTCGCGTCGGGCGATCCGTTGCCCGGCGGTGTCGTGCTCTGGACCAGGCTCGCGCCGAAGCCCTACGAGGCCGACGGGTTCGGCGGTATGCCGCGCACGCCGGTCCGTGTCGAGTACGAAGTGTCGCTGGACGAGCGTTTCCGCGCCGTCGTCCGCCGCGGGTCCGTGGTCGCCACGCCCGAACTCGGTCACTCCGTGCACCCCGAGGTCCACGGTCTCGCGCCGGATCACGAGTACTTCTACCGCTTCCGCACGGGCGGCGTGATCTCGCCGGTCGGGCGCACCCGGACGGCTCCGGTCGCCTGGTCGTCGCCTCGTGAGCTGAACTTCGCGTTCGCGTCCTGCCAGAACTGGGAGGCCGGGCACTTCACCGCGTACGACCACATGGCGGCCGAGGACCTCGACCTGGTCGTGCACCTGGGGGACTACCTCTACGAAAGCGGTGTCACCGGTGTCGGCCGCGGGACGCCGGTGGGATCGCAGTTCAAGGGCGAGACCTTCGACCTGGCCCGCTACCGGCTCCAGTACGCGCTCTACAAGTCCGAAGCGCCGTTGATGGCCGCGCACGCCGCCTTCCCGTGGATCCACGTCAACGACGACCACGAGGTCGAGAACAACTGGGCGGGCGACATCTCGCAGATCGACAAGGAACCGGACCAGGACCGCGCGGTGTTCCGGCAGCGGCGGGCCGAGGCGTTCCAGGCGATGTACGAGCACCTGCCGTACCGCATCGCCCAGCTGCCGAAGGGGCCGGACGCGCGGCTTCACCGGCGCCTCAGCTACGGCACGCTGGCCGATTTCACCATGCTCGACACCCGCCAGTACCGCGACGACCAGCCGTGCGGCGACGGTCAGTCGGCGAACTGCACCGAGCGGTTCGACGAGAACCGCACCCTGCTCGGCTCGGAGCAGCGGACGTGGCTGCTCGACGGGTTCTCGCGGTCCCGCGCGCGGTGGCAGATCCTCGGCAACCAGGCGCCGATGGGCCAGACCGACACCGACGCGGGCGAGGCGACGAACGTCTACCTCGACCCGTGGGACGGCTACGTCGCCGACCGCGACCGCGTGCTCGCCGCGGCGCAGGACCGCGGGGTGCGGAACCTGGTGGTCATCACCGGCGACAGGCACCAGAACTACGCCTGGGACCTCAAGCGCGACTTCAACGACCCCGGTTCGCCCACCGTGGCGAGCGAGTTCGTCGGGACGTCGATCACCAGCGGTGGCAACGGCGCGGACATGACGCCCGGCGGTGAGACCCTGCTGAAGGCCAACCCGCACATGAAGTTCTTCAACAGCCAGCGGGGCTACGTCCGAGTGAACGTCAACCGGCAGCGCTGGCGGAGTGACTTCCGGGTGGTGCCGTTCGTCAACACCCCCGGAGCGCCGATCAGCACGCGGGCCAGTTACGTCGTCGAAGATCGGCGGCCCGGCGTTCAGTCCGCCTGAGCGGGCACGAAGGCGGCGTACGCCTCGCGTACCGCCGCGGGCGGCGCCGCCTTCGTGAGCGTCGACGGGTCGACGAAGACGTAGCGGGTCTTGACTTCCGCGCACAGCCGGCCGTCGCGGGTGATCTCGAAGTCGATGATCAGCGACGTGGTGCCGAGGTGGTTCAGGTACACGGCGACGACCAGTTCGTCGTCGTAACGGCACGGCGCGCGGTAGCGGAGATTCGATTCGGCGACGACGACGTCCACACCGGCGGCCAGCGCCTCCTGGTGGGAGCCGAAAAGGGCTTTCTCCGCCTCGAACATGGCCATGTCCACATAGGCGAGGTAGTGCGCGTTGAACACGATGCCCTGCCCGTCGCATTCGTGGTAGCGCACGCGCAGTGGCATCTCGACGATCGGTTTCCGTGGCTCTGTCACGGTTCCAACCTACGTGAAGGCCCCCTTCCCTCGGCTGAGCCGAGGGAAGGGGGCCTTCACGCGCGTCCGGTCAGTCGATGAAATCGATGTTCGGATGACGCGGCGACTCGCCGTCGAGCAGGTGCCGGTCCCGGCCCTTCAGGTGCAGATCGAAGAACGCGCCGATGTAGTCCCGCTGCGCGGCCACGGAACGGCGGGGATCGATGGTGCCGATGACCGCCTCCCGCTTGTCCGGCGTCACACGCGAACCGAGCTGCGGCACGACGACCTGCAGATCGCTGTAGGCCATGTGCGTGCTGCCGCCGCGCAGGTACAGATCACGCTTCCAGCCCCGCTGGTTGGCCCAGAAATCCGCCCAGCTGCGGTCGAATTCGGGATGCCGGTGCGTGTGTTCGAGCGGTTTGCCGGTCTCGTCGGTGCCCTCGGCGCCCATCAGCATGAACGGCCGGTCGAGACCGCGTTTGGTGACCTCTCCTGGCACGTAGACGCTGCCTGGCGGGTAGCCGATCGCGCTCGCCATCGCGCCGTCGAGGTTGATCCCGGCATCGACGCGGCGGTCGTGGACCATCGTCTCGCCGGCGGTGAACCCGCCGTAGGAATGGCCGTAGGCGCCGACCCTGGACAGGTCGAGCGACCAGCCGAGCCCGCGGGGGAGCGGCCGGTTCTCCGCGTCCGGGTTCTGCCCGCGAGTGATCTTCGCCAGCTGGTCGAGGACGAACCGGCTGTCGGCGACGCGGGCGTCGAGCGCCTTCTTCATGAACTCGGGACCTTCGCCCGAGACGGCCGTTTCGAGCCGTCCGCCGGGGAACTCGACCGCGGCGCTCTCGTAGGTGTGCGAAAGCGAGACGACCACGTAACCGCGGCTGGCCAGGTCGTCGACGATCGCCGTGTACGTCTCGCGAGGGCCGCCGAAGCCCGGGGAGAAGAGCGTGACGGGCTTCGGCGCGCCGTGCGCCACGGGCACGCCGAGTTCGGCCCGCCGCTTCGCCGAGGCCCAGTCGATGGAGCCCGCCGGCAGACCGAGGTAGTCCTCGCTCGCCAGCACCTGGTCGAGGACGGAACCCACCCCGGGCGCGAGCCACGGCGCTCGCGGGCCGTCGGCGAACCGGTCCGCCGGATAGGTGACGGTGACCATGAGCTCCCGTCGCCGCTCCGGTTTCCACGGATCCGGGCGGGACGGGTCGACGAGGTGGAGGTCGGTGGTGCCGACGTCGTAGGGGCCGGTGAGGGCCGGTGCGGTGAGCTTGGCCTGGTCGGCCGCGACGGCGGGGGCCGCCGTGGCGAGCCCGCCCGCGAGCGCGAGGCCCGCGATCAGCGCCGAACCCCGCACCACCCTGGTGTGTCTCGATGACACTGTCCTATGTCGGCCATGTTGCGACGACCGCATGAATCCGCCCACTGCTGGAGTCCTTTCGGATCGGGGCGGCCCGATGGCCGCCTGTTTCCGACCCTGGCAGCGCCCGGGTGCGACGCGCATCCCTCTGGAGATGGAGCCGTGATCACCCGTGCAGGGCACGGTAGGCCGAGGCGGCTCCGGGATGCAGCGGGACCTTCCCGGTACCGATCAGCGTGCGGACGTCGAGGAACTGCGTTCCCACCGCGGCCGCGGGGACGAGGTCGGCGGCGTGCGCGGCCAGCACGCGTGCCACCGCGGCCGCGACGTCGTCGGGCAATGACGGTGCGGCCAGCAGCAGGTTCGCGACGCCGATAGTCCGCAGCTCGCCGACGCCCTGATAGGCCTGCGCCGGTACGTGGACCTGGTCGTACACGGGTCCGTAGCCGGCGCGCAGGGCGGGAAGGTGCCCGTCGAGCGGGAGGAGCGTGATCGGGGTGGTGCGGTTCAGTTCGGTGAGCGCGGGGGTCGGGATCCCGCCGGACCAGAGCAGCGCGTCGACCTCGTGCGCGGCCAGCGCGTTGATCGCTTCGCCCAGGAGCAGGTTCTTCGCCTTCACGGGCACTCCGGCGCGGGCGAACAGACGCGAGCTGAACACCGCGACGCCGGACCCGCTCGCGCCCATCGCCACCGGCCGTCCGGACAGATCGGCGAGCGACCGCACACCGCCGTCCACCCGGACGACGAGCTGGTGGTAGTTCTCGTAGACGCGGCCGATGGCCGAGAACGCGATCGGGACGGAGAACGGCTCCGCGCCGAGGAAAGCGGACTCGGCGACGTCTCCGAGGACGAGCCCGAGATCGGCCCTGCCGTCCCGCAGCCGCCGCAGGTTCTCGACGCTGGCCTCGGTGGCGACGGCGCTCGCCCGCAGCCGTGGTTCCGCCCGGTTCAATTGCTGGGCCAGGAGTTCCGCGAAGGCCAGATAGAAGCCGCCGCTCTCGCCCGCCGCGATGACGACCTCTCGCTCCTGGCCCCGGTAGCCCGCGGTCGAACAGCCCGCGAGCGTCGCGAGCCCGGCGAGGAGCGCGGTGCGCCTGGTGACGGTCATGGTTTTTCCCCTGCCGCGAGAGGGAGTTCGACGCGGACTTCGAGGCCGTGCGGTTCCGCCTCGCGCAGTTCGAGTTTCCCGCCCCTGGCGAGTACGTGCTGGCTCGCGATCGCGAGGCCGAGACCCGTGCCGCGCGGGGCGCCGTCGCCACCGGCACGCCAGAAGCGTTCGGTCGCGCGTTCCCTGTCCTCTTCGGACAGTCCGGGACCGTTGTCGGACACGAAGAGCGTCGCCGTCGTCTCGCCGGTTTCGTAGCCGGTGGTGATCGTGGCGCCGCGTCCCGCGTAGTGCACCGCGTTGTCCAGCAGGACATCCAGCACTTGGGCCAGTTCGCTTTCCTCGCACCGCACCGGCACCGGCTCGTCGTGGCCTTCCGACGCCGCGAGGCCCACTCCCGCGTCTTCGGCCGAGGGCCGCCACGCGTCGACCCGTTCCGCCAGGACGGCGGGGAGATCGCAGGGTTCGTCGCCGGATTCGCCCGCGGCCAGCCGGGTCGCGGCGCTTTCGGCGAGCGCCAGCGCGAGCAGCCCGTCGAGCAGGGACTCCAGGCGCTCGACCTCGGCGACGGTCGCCCGGTAGGCCCGCTGGCCGTCGCCGTCGACCTGCGCGGCGAGCGAATCCACCCGCAACCGCAAGGCGGCCATGGGATTCCGCAGCTGATGCGACGCGTCCGCGACCAGCCGCCGCTGCTGTTCGGACGACTCGACGACGGCGTCGGACATCCGGTTGAACGATGTCGCGAGCGACCGCAGCTCCCGGGGCCCGGCCCGCTCGGGGACCTGCGCGCGATGTCCTTCGGTCACCGCCTGCACGCCGGTCTCCAGTTCGTGCAGCGGCCGCACCATCCAGCGGGCCAGCAGGACCGCGAGCAGGACGAACACGGCCGCGACCAGCACCGCGCCCGCGACGATCGCGGCCCAGCGGGCGGCGACGTCGGCCGCCGCCGTGGTCACCGACGCGCGGAGCACGACCACACCGGCCACCCGGGTCCCGGTGCCCACTGGACGGGCGAAATGGACCGGATCCGCCGACCACGGGCTGAGCTGCTCCGGCCCTTTCGCGGGCTGGTTGCGCAACGCGGCCTCGACGAGCGAGCGGACCACCGGTTCCGCGGCGGTCATCCCGCCGGTTTCGACCAGCGGTACGCCGCGCGCGTCGACCACCACGACCGCTTCGCCGTATAACGACGAATACCGCGCGGCGTCGACCGCCAGCGCGGTCGGGTCGGCGGCGTCGACCGCCTGCTGGGCGAGGACGACGAACCGGTCGACGTCGGCGTTGCGCGCGATCACGAGCTGCTGCGTGCGCTGTGCGGCCGTCGACCCGAACAGCGGGATCGCGAACGCGGCGACCACCGTCAGCGCGAGGGCGACGAGGACGACCAGCAGCCGGGTGCGCACCGGTCAGTCCCGGCCCAGCCGGTAGCCGAAACCCCGGATGGTGGTCAGCAGGCCCGGCCGGTCGAGCTTCGCGCGCAGCTGGGTCAGGTGCACGTCGAGCGAACGGGAGACGGCGAGGTACGCGTCGCCCCAGACCTCGTCCATCAGCTGCTGGCGGCTCACCGCGGTTCCCGGCCGGGCGGCGAGTACCGCCAGCACGGCGAATTCCTTGGCGGTGAGCCCGATGTCGTGCCCGCCGACCAGCACTCGCCGCGCGCCGAGGTCGATCTCGACGTCCTCGACACGTACGACACCGTCCTGCGGGGCCGCGGAGACGGAGGCACGGCGGACGACCGCGTCCATCCTCGCCAGCAGTTCGGCGAGACGGACGGGTTTGGTCAGGTAGTCGTCGGCACCGAGCCGCAGCCCGCGCACGACGGACCGTTCGTCCCCGCTCGCGGTGAGCACGAGCACCGGTACCGGCGACACCTGACGGACCTTCCTGAGCACGTCGAGCCCGTGCATGTCGGGCAGGTTGAGATCCAGCAGGATCACGTCGGCGGCGCGATGCCGGTGCAGCGCGTCGCTGCCGCGGATCGCGTGGGAGACGGTGTGGCCGCGTGACTGCAGCGCTTCGGCGAGCGCGTCGGCGACTCCGGCGTCGTCCTCGACGAGCAGCACCCGCACGGCCACACCTTCCCGCCTAGCCTTCGCGGCCGGACACGAGCTCGGGCTCGGGCCGCTTCTTCTTGTCCAGCTCCGAGGTCTTCGAGGTTTCCCGCATTGTGCCGTACACGATCAGCGACACCAGGACACAGCCCGCGACGTAGTAGAAGAACACCGATTCGTGGCCCGCGCCCTTGAGCGCCTGCGCGATGAGCTCGGCGGTGCCGCCGAAGATCGCCACGGTGAGCGCGTAGGGGAGACCGACGCCGATCGCGCGGATCTTCGTCGGGAACAGCTCCGCCTTCACGATCGCGTTGATCGAGGTGTACCCGGTGACGATCACCAGCCCGGCCAGCATCAGCAGGAAGGCGAGCACCGGCTGCTTCGTCCCGCCCATCAGCGTCATGATCGGGACGGTCAGCAGCGTGCCGGCGATCCCGAAGAACATCAGCAGCGGTCGGCGGCCGATGCGGTCGGAGAGCTTGCCCGCGAACGGCTGCAGGATCGCGGCGACGAGGATCGCGCAGAACAGGATCAGCGTGACCGTGCGGCGCGGGATGCCCGCGGTGTTCTCCATGAACTTCTGGCTGTAGGTGGCGAAGGTGTAGAACGACACCGTGCCGCCGAGGGTGAGGCCGACGACGAGCGCGATCTCCTTGGGGTACTTGATCAGCGCGCGCAGCGTGCCCTTGTCACCCGCGTCCTTGCCGGTGCCGGAGGCCTTGGTCTCCTCGAAACTGGCCGACTCGTCCATCCCGCGGCGCAGGATCATCACCACGACCGCGGCGAGCGCGCCGACGACGAAGGCGATCCGCCAGCCCCACGAGGTCAGCTGCTGCTCGGTCAGCACGGCCTGCAGGAGCAGCTGGAGGCCCAGCGCCAGCAGCTGGCCGCCGTACAGCGTCACGTACTGGAAGCTGGAGTAGAAGCCGCGCTTGCCCGGAGTGGCCACTTCGGACAGATAGGTCGCGGAGGTCGAATACTCGCCGCCGACCGAGAGTCCCTGGACGAGCCGGGCCACCAGCAGCAGGATCGGCGCGGCGATCCCGATCGAGGCGTAGGTCGGCGTCACGGCGATCATCAGCGACCCCGTCGCCATCAACGTGACGGAAAGCACGAGTGCGCTTCGTCGCCCGAACCGGTCGGCGAACCGGCCCAGCATCCAGCCGCCGAGTGGCCGCATGAGGAATCCGACCGCGAACACCGCCGCGGTGCCGAGGAAGGCCGCCGTCGTGTCCTTGGTGGGGAAGAAGGACTTCGCGAAGTACGTGGTGAAGGCGGCGTAGGCGTACCAGTCGTACCACTCGACCAGGTTGCCGATCGAGCCGCGCAGCACGTTGCCGACGACTCGACGTTCGCTCACGGGCGGCGACGCTTCGCCGATCCGGGTTGTCATCTTTGACCTCCTGTGTTCCGGCTCACGGTGAACAATCCGTGACCGCCGGGCAAGGTTTCGGCGCGGTTCCTAACATCCGCTTAGGACGGTCGTGGTTACCCGGAGGTAGGGGTGGCGCGGCTCCGGCGCGAACCTGACGAGCCGATAACCTCAGTGCCGTCAGCGCGACAGGACGAGGCGAGGAGAGCTCTGTGGGACGGTCGGTACTGGTCACCGGCGGCAACCGCGGCATCGGTTTGGCGATCGCGAAGGACCTCGCGGCGCAGGGGCACAAGGTCGCGATCACGCACCGCGGTTCCGGCGCGCCCGAAGGCCTCTTCGGGGTGCAGGCCGACGTCACGGACGCCGAGCAGATCGACGCCGCGTTCAAGCTCGTCGAGGAGCACCAGGGCCCGGTCGAGGTCCTCGTCGCGAACGCCGGGATGACCGACGACACCCTCCTCATGCGCATGAGCGAGGAGCAGTTCACCCGCGTGGTCGACGCCAACCTCACCGGCGCGTACCGGGTCGCCAAACGCGCCTCCCGCGGCATGCTGCGGGGCAAATGGGGCCGCTACATCTTCATCTCGTCCGTCGTGGGCCTCACCGGTTCGGCCGGTCAGGTCAACTACGCGGCCAGCAAGGCGGGCCTCGTCGGTCTCGCCCGCTCGCTCGCGCGTGAGCTGGGCTCGCGCAACATCACCTCGAACGTCATCGCGCCGGGCTTCGTCGCCACGGACATGACCGACGAGCTCGGCGAGGACCGCAAGAAGGAGATCCTCGCCCAGGTTCCCTCCGGCCGGTACGCCGAGCCGTCGGAGATCGCCGCCGCCGTCCGCTACCTCGCCTCCGAAGAGGCCGGTTACGTCAACGGTGCGGTGCTGCCGGTCGACGGCGGCCTCGGCATGGGCCACTGACGTCCCCGTTTTCCCGTACCGATCGCAAACCACTCCGGACTGGAGGTCCCGTGCCAGGACTGCTCGAAGGCAAGCGCCTGCTGATCACCGGCGTCATCACCGATGCCTCGCTCGCGTTCCACGCGGCCAAGATCGCGCAGCAGGAGGGCGCGAAGGTCGTGCTCACCGGCTTCGGCAGGCTGTCGCTCGTCGAGCGCATCGCCAAGCGGCTCCCCGAGCCGGCGCCGGTGCTGGAGCTGGACGTCACCAACCAGGAGCACCTCGACTCGCTCGCCGACCGCGTGCGTGAGCACGTCGACGGGCTCGACGGTGTGCTGCACTCGATCGGGTTCGCCCCGCAGTCGTGCCTCGGCGCGCCGTTCCTGGACGCCCCCGGCGAGGACGTGAAGGTGGCCGTCGACGTGTCGGCGTTCTCCTTCAAGGCTCTGGCCGTCGCGACGCTGCCGCTGCTCTCGCCCGGCTCGTCGATCGTCGGCATGGACTTCGACGCGCGCGTCGCGTGGCCCGTCTACAACTGGATGGGCGTGGCGAAGGCGGCGCTGGAGTCGGTGAACCGGTACCTGGCGCGCGACCTCGGCCCGAAGGGCATCCGGGTCAACCTGGTCAGCGCCGGTCCGATGAAGACCATGGCCGCGAAGTCGATCCCGGGCTTCTCCGAGCTGGAGGAGGGCTGGGGCGACCGCGCGCCGCTCGGCTGGGACAGCTCCGACCCGGACCCGACGGCGAAGTCCGTCTGCGCCGTCCTGTCGGACTGGCTGCCCGCCACCACCGGCTCGATGATCATGGTCGACGGCGGAGTGCACGCCCTCGGCATCTGAGTTCGCGAGTACATGAAGGCCCCCATCCTTGCGCCTGACGCAAGGATGGGGGCCTTCATGTACCTCAGGGCTGGACGGCGTTCGCGACGTGCCAGGAGTCCTCGAGCATCAGGTACTTGGTGATCCGGCCGTCGTCGTCCACTTCGAACTCGAGGCTGAAGGCCGTCTGGATCACCTTGCCGGTGCTGCGGATCGTCGAGCGCAGGCGGCCGACCGCGACCGCGTGCGGCCCGTCGACGAAGACGCGTTCGACGTCGAACCGGTCCTTGATCAGGCCCTTGTCGAGCAGGTCGTAGAACTCGCGGATCTCCGCCCGGTTCCGGCGCGGGCCGATCCAGGGGACCAGGTCCGTCGCGCCGGGGATGTCCCACGCGACACTGTCGGCGAAGAGTTCCGTGGCGCCGTCAGTGTCTCCTGTGGACATTCGGCGGAAGAACTCGTCGAGGGTGGCCTTGGTGCGTTCGGGCATGATTCTCCTTACTGGGTAACGGGTTCGCGGAGCAGACGGGTGTCGTCGGTGCGCTGGACACCGGCGGCGAAGGTGAGTGCGACGACGGTGGCGACCCCGAGCCCGACGCTCACCCACGCCACGCTCGGGTAGCCGAGACCGGCGTCGATCGACTCGCCGCCGAGCCACGGGCCGACGGTGTTGCCGACGTTGAACGCGGCGGTCGTGCTCGCGCCGACGAGCGTGGGCGCGTTGCCCGCCACGGCGAAGGCACGGACGTTCAAGGCGGGATTGACCCCGAATCCGGCGACGCCGAAGAGGAAGACGGCGAAGATCGCGACCGGCGTCGCCGGACCGGAGACCGCGAGCAGCACCAGGGCGAGCAGGGCGACGGCGAGGCCGCCGTAAAGGGTCGCGAAAGGCCTCGCGTCGGCGAGCCTGCCGCCGGCGGTGATGCCGATCAGCGCGCCGAGCCCGAACAGGGAGAGCACGCCCGGCACCCAGCTTTCCGGCAGCCCGGCGACCTCGGTCAGCAGGGGCGCGAGATAGCTGAAGGTCGCGAAGATCATCGCCTGCGCGAGCGCGATCACGCCGAGCGCCAGCCAGAAGCGGCCGCCCCGGTAGAGCCGCAGTTCGGTCGCGACGTCGGTCTCGTCCTCACCGTTCTGCGTCTCCGGGACCAGGGCGAAGACCCCGATCAGCGCGATCACGGTCAGCGCCGTGACCGCCCAGAACGCCGCCCGCCAGCCCGCGTGCTGGCCGAGGAAGGTCCCGGCGGGGACGCCGGCGATGTTCGCGACGGTGAGGCCGCCGACGAGGATGGCCAGCGCGCGGCCGCGGCGTTCGACCGGGACGAGCGCGACCGCGGTTGCCGCCGCGACCGCCCAGAAGCCGGCGCACGCGACCGCGCTGACGACGCGCGTCGCGAAGAGCAGGGCGTACCCCGAGCCCAGCGCGCCGACGACGTGCGAGAGCCCGAAGACGACGAGCAGGGCCATCAGGGTGGCGCGCCTCGGCACCCTCAGCGTCGCGATCGCGAGCAGGGGAGCGCCGACGACCATGCCGATCGCGAAGGCCGAGATGAGCAGCCCGGCCTCCGGGATGCCGACGTTCAGATCGGCCGCCATCCCCGGGAGCAGGCCGGTGATCATGAACTCGGAGGTGCCGAGCGCGAACACGCTCAGTCCGAGTACGCAGACCGCCAAAGGCACGGGAAATCCCTCCAGTTTTGTATCGTTCAGTCCAAAATGTGGGCAGCGTCGCGCACAAGGGTTCGTTCGGTCTACTTCGCGGCGATCGCGTCCACCGCGATGGCCGCGACGGCCTCCATGGCCGCTCGTCCGGCGCCGCGCCGGGACATCAGCCGGAGCCCGGCGACGGTGCTGTGCGCGAACTCGGCGACGGCGCCGGGCTCGCGGCGGGCGTCGATCGTCCCGTCCAGCTGCCCTTCCTTGGCACAGGCCGAAAGAAGGGCGATGTGCCGCCGGGTGTCGGCGTCGATCCGCGCCTTGATCTCGGGATCGCGCTCGCCGAACTCCGCCACCGTGTTGACCACGAGGCAGCCCCGGCCGGGATGCTCGACTTCCTCGTCGATCGTGTACGCGAACAGGGCGCGGAACCGCTCGACGCCGGTCCCGGATTCCTCCAGCAACGCGGTCCTGGCCGTGATCCCGCGTTCGGCGTAGTGGTCGAGTGCGCGCATGAACAATGCGTGCTTGCTGGTGAAGGTGTTGTAGATGCTGCTGCGGCCCAAACCGGTGGCTTGGCAGAGGGCCTGTGTCGACGTGCCCTCGTAACCGCGTGCCCAGAACGCGTCCATGGCGCGCCCGACCGCGGCGCGCTCGTCGAATTCCTTCGGCCTGGCCATGGAGGCGACCGTACCAGGTTTTGGATCGGTCGGTTCAAAACGGGTCGGGTCAGCGTGCGGAGCGCCACAACGGCAAGATGGCGGGGTGGGTTACGACGCGCTGCTTTGGCTTTCGTTCGGTGGTCCCGAGGGACCCGACGAGGTGATGCCGTTCCTGGAGAACGTCACGCGGGGCCGGGGGTCCCCCGGGAACGGCTGCTCGAGGTCTCCGAGCACTACCAGCATTTCGGCGGGGTCTCGCCGATCAACCGGCTGAACCGGGACGCGATCTCCGCGGTCGAGAAGCGACTCGCGGCCGCCGGGATCGATCTGCCCGTCCACTTCGGCAACCGCAACTGGCGGCCGATGGTCGAGGACACCCTGGCCGAAATCACCGAGGCGGGTGCTCAGCGCGTCCTGGTGTTCCCCACGAGCGCGTACGGCGGCTATTCGGCCTGCCGCCAGTACGACGAGGACATCGAGCGTGCCCGCGCGTCAGTCGGCGACAGTGCGCCGGAACTGGTGAAGCTGCGGCAGTTCTTCGACCACCCGCTGTTCATCGCCGCCTTCGCTGACGCCGTCCGCGCCGCGCACGCCAAGCTGGGGAACCAGCCCGGGACCAGGACGGTGTTCTGCGCGCACTCGGTGCCCGAGTCCGCCGACAAGGCGTCCGGGCCGCCTTCGGAAGGCGGACGGCGTTACTCGCGCCAGATCGCTGAAGCGGCCCGGCTCGTCGCCGCCGAAGTGGGGATCGAGACCTACGACGTCGTCTGGCAGTCGCGCTCCGGCCCGCCGCAGGTGCCGTGGCTGGAGCCGGACATCGTCGACCACATCGACGCGCTGCACGCGGAAGGCGTCACCTCGGTGGTCGTCTGCCCGGTGGGTTTCGTGTCCGATCACCTCGAGGTGATCTGGGACCTCGACAACGAGGCCGCCGAGCGGGCCGCGGAGCACGGCATGGGCTTCGCGCGGGCCGCGACTCCGGACACCGACCCGCGGTTCGCGGAGCTCGTCGTGGAGCTGATCCGGGAACACATCGAGGGGGCGCCGGCGCGGAAGCTGTCGCCGTTCCCGGCGGCCGGGTGCACGATCAACGGGGCGCCTTGCGCGGTGGGGTGCTGCGAGCCCGCGAAGAGGCCCGCGCGTCCGTAAGTGCCTTGAAGTACATGAAGGCCCCCTTCCTTGCGTCTAGCGCAGTGAAGGGGGCCTTCATGTACTTGGGAAGGTGTGAAGGTCAGGCGGCGATCCTCGACAGGTGCAGATCGATCAGCGCGATGGCCTCGTCGCCGGTTTGGTAGCCGAGCAGCACCGCGTCACCGAGACCGGCGACCAGCGCCAGCAGGAGGCCGGCTTCGGCGGCCGGGTCGACGGACTGGGCGAGATCGCCGTCCGCTTGGGCGGCGGCGATCAGGGCCGCCACCGCGTCGCGAAGCAGTCCGTGGCCCGTCCGGAAGTGACCCGCGATCTCCGGATCCTTGAGCGCGCGCACCAGGAAGGCGTTGGCGACCAGCGCGTCGTCCCGTCCGGCGTCGTCGAGGGGGAGCAAGGCGACAAGCAGGTCGCGGACACGAAGTGGGGTGGCGATGCGCTCCTCGATCCCGCCTCGCAGGGTGGTCGCCGCGAACCGCAGCATGTCGTCCCGTGACGCGAAGTAGTGCTGGACGAAGCCTTTCGAGATACCGGCTTCGGCCGCGACTTCGTTCAGGCTGACCCCTTCGAGTCCCCGGTCGGCCGCGATGCGGCGAACGGCCGCGGCGATCTGCCGCCGCCGGTCCTCGTGATCGACTCGCTTGGGCACCCACTCCTCCTTTTGGCAGTCCGATCGGATTGCAAACTTCTCACCGACTGTTTACAATCCGATCGTACCGTAAAGAGGAGGGGTGCGAATGAAGGTGGGCGGTTTCGCCTCGTCGGCGGCGCGAGCCGAGTACGAGGCCGTCTATGACCGAGGTTTGGCGGCTTTGCCCACGCCGACCGGTGTGCACGACATCCAGACGGCGTTCGGGGTGGCGCGCGTGTACCGGTTCGGGCAGCCGGGCGGGACACCGATCGTGCTGCTGCCCGGTCGCGCGGGCACCGCGGTGATGTGGGAACCCAACCTCACGGCGCTGCTCGGACACGGCGAGGTCTACGCGGTGGACCTCATCGGTGAGCCGGGCCGCAGCGAGCAGACCGTCCCGATCCGCGACGGCGCCGACCAGGCCGCGTGGTTGACGACAGTGCTCGAGGAACTCGACCTGCCGTCCGTGCACCTGATCGGGTACTCGTTCGGGGGCTGGCTCGCCGCCAACCTCGCGGTGCGGGCGCCGGAACGGCTGAAGTCGCTCACCGTGATCGACCCCGTGCTGACCTTCGGCGGACTGACTCCGGGACTCGTCGTCCGCGCCACCCTCACCGCGATCCCCGTCGTCAACCGCTGGGCCCGGCCGTCGTTCCTCAACTGGATTTCCGGTGGCGCGGAGGTCGACGCCACGGATCCGGTCGCGCGGGTGATCGACGAGGGGATGCGGACCTACCGCATCGCCCTGCCGTCGCCCAGGTTGTTCACCGACGAGCAGTTGCGCTCGCTGCGGATGCCGGTGCTGGCCCTGATCGCCGGGCGCAGCGTCATCCACGATCCGGACCGCGCCGCCGCCCGCGCCCGCGAGCTTCTGCCGCGGGGACAGGTCGAACTGTGGCCGTCGGCGACCCACGCCATCGCCGGTGAATCCGCGGCCGAGGTCAACGCGCGCGTCCTGAAGTTCCTGGCCGACTGCGAAGCGGGCACGTGACCGCGCGCGGCAAGAATCCCACGCTGTCGTTGCTGCTCTGGGACGTGGCGCTCCCGCTGGCCGCGTACTACGGGCTCCGGCTCGCCGGACAGAGTGAGCGGATTTCGCTGCTCGCCGGGGCGGGGCTGGCGGCGATACGGATCGCGTGGGTCGCCGTTCGCGATCGGTCGTTCGACGGCTTCGCCGCGTTGCTGGCCGGTGTGCTCGGAGTCGGGCTCGTGCTCTCGCTGGTCACCGGTGACACGAAGTTCTTGCTGCTGAAGGAATCCTTCGCCACCGCGACCGCCGCGATCGTGCTGTTGCTGAGCTGCTTCGGCCGCACGCCCATGGTGCTCGTCGCCGTGCGGGCCGGCTCAAACGCGGCGAAACGCGCGGAGATCGACCGCCTCAGCGAGGAGGTTCCCGCTTTCCGGCGGGCGTTCACCCGGATGTCGGCGGTGTGGGGAGTGGCGCTGCTGCTGGAAGCCGCGCTCCGGGTGCCGCTGGTCTACACGCTGTCGGCCGACGTGATGAACGCGCTCAGCGTGATCCTGCTGCTCGCCGTCATCGGCGGGCTTTCGCTGTGGTCCGTCCGGTACGCCGGGAAAATCCAGGAGAAGCACGCCGCGACCGGGTGACCCGGCTACGGGAGATCGAAGGGGGCAGGGGAGTGGCCTTCCCAGATCTGGCGGGATGCGTGTTCGGGGTAGGGCAGGGTCTTCGACTCGGTGTCCAGGACGCGGGTGAGGTGCTCGCCGGGCCGGTGGGCGGGCCAGCCCGCGTCGCCGGTGGTAACGAAGCGGACCCATGCCTCCCGGAGTTCGCGGGAGAGCGCGATGGCGTCGGGAGTGGGTTCCTCGCCGATGAGCTGGGTGCCGACGGGGCTGTTCAGCGTGCCGAACGCCAGTGGCACGTCGAGGCTGTGGCAGGCGCCCAGGATTCCGCCGAGGGCCGGGGCGGTCCAGCACAGTTCGAACAGGTGGGAGGTGCCGCCGGCTGCGGTGTTCGCCTCGGCCAGCTTCTGTGACGGCATGCGGAAGAGGGCGTCGGAGTACACGGTCTCCACCAGTTCCTCCGGGCCTGCTTGCGGGAACGCGGCGCGGTAGGCTCGCGCGCCGTCCGGCTGCGGGGCGTGCAGTTTCAGGGCCGCGTGGGCGTCCTCCTCGGTGAACGTGCCGTACCGTCCGCTGACGACGCTGAAGTACCGGAACTCGTCCCGGGTGTGGCCGACGAGCAGTTCGGTCCCGCTCGCTCGCGCGCCGGTCAGCGCGGGCCAAGGCGTTTCCGGGAGGACCTCGCCGTCGACGACGGGGCACAGCGCGGTGCCGGCCTCCGTGAGGCGTCCCCAGCTCTCCCGGTGCGCGTGGAGGCCGGCGTTGAAGGACGTGAGCTCGGCGGCCAGGCGCCATGGGTCGATGTCGCGCAGGGCCTCGGCGGTGGGGGCCGTCGCGCCGAGCCGGTCCGCGAACGCGGCGGTGACCTGCCGCGCCAGCGCGGGGGTGCTGTACAGCCCCGGCACGGAATGGGCGATGGCCCGCCGGAACAGGCCGCGTGCGGACTTCATCGTCAGCAGGGCGGCGACCGAGCCCGCCCCGGCGGACACCCCGCCCACGGTGACCCGGCCGGGGTCGCCTCCGAAGGCGGCGATGTTGTGCTGCACCCACTCCAGCGCCGCGATCTGGTCGAGGAATCCGCGGTTGGGCGGCACGTCGTCGAGGAAGGCGAATCCCTCCGCGCCCACGCGGCAGTTGATGGTCACCACGACGACTCCGGCCTCGGCCAGCGCCGCCGGGTCGTACATCGGGTCGCTCGACGCCGCCGAGAGGTAGCCGCCCACGGGGATCCACACCAGCACTGGCAGTCCCGCCGCGCCGGGATCCGGAGTGCCGACGTTGAGCGTCAGCCAGTCGCCGCCCTGCGGGGGCACGTCGATCGGCAGGGACAGCGGCGCCACGGGGCCGAACTCGACCGCCTGCCTCGTCCCCTCCCAGCGGTGCGGCGGCGCGGGCGCGGCGAAGCGGAGCGCTCCGACGGGGGGCTGGGCGTAGGGGATGCCGCGGAACACCGCGTGGCCCTGCCGGCGGCGCCCCTGCACCACGCCTTCCGTGGTCCGTACCTTCGGCTGTTCGGACATGACGATTCCTTCCCCTCGATCGGACGTCAGGATTATGGGTCAGGTGTATTATGTCAACTGTATTGGAAAAGTCCCGGGGTACGAGGGGAAGGCCGGCGATGCCGAAACAGGTGGATCACCGCGGACGCCGCGAAGCGATCGCCCGCGCACTGTGGCGGGTGGTGGAGCAGCGCGGCGTCACCCAGCTGACGATGCGCGTGGTGGCGCAGGAGGCGGGCATGTCACTCGGGCAGCTGCAGCACTACTTCGCCTCCAGGACCGACATGCTCTCCTTCGCCATGGATTTCGCGTCCGAGCAGACCTCGGCGCGCGTACAGCAGGGGCTCGAAAGACTCGGTGACCGTCCGCATCCCCGTGACGTGCTGCGACTGACGTTGGCGGAAATGCTGCCCCTGAATCCCGACGCCCGCGCGACCAGCCGGATGAGCGCCGCCTACGTTTTGGAGGCGCTGCACGACGAGGCCGTGCACGAGCAGGCACGCCGCGGCCTCGTCCAAGGGCGGGCCCTCGTCGAGCAGCTGGTCCGCCAGGCGATCGCGGACGGGCACATCGACTCCGGCCGCGACCCGGCGACCGAGACCGACCTGCTCCTCGCCCTCACCGGCTTCACGTCCCTGATCGAACTCGACGTGATCAAGCCCCAGGACGCGCTCGCCGCGATCGACGTGCACCTGGACCGGCTGTTCAGGACCACGTGACCTCGTGCGGTGGAGTTGCTCTGGTCGGGACCTACGGGTGCCGGTCCGCCTGTTCGGCGAACACCCGCACGGCTTCGTTGATCGCCGCGCACCGGGCGTTGCGGACGGCTTCGGTCAGCGGCCGCAAGGCCTCCGCCCGCCGAAGCGCCGCCGACGACGAGAGCGCGCCGCCCGGATCGTCGGATTCGGCGATGGCGAGGATCGCCGCGATCTCCTGGGACCGCTGGAGTACCCGCAACGCCCGGCTGGGCATTCCGGCGGGCCAGGGCGCGTCGGTGGCCGCGCGGAGCCGGGCCGAGAGCTCGGCCCGCACCCCGGGCCGTTCGCTGGCGACGTCCAGTGCCTGCAGCGCACCCGCGCTCGCGCGGATCGCGTCGGTCAGGCCGTGTTCGGCCTCGCCCAGCGGACGGTACTCGAGGACACCCGGCATGGGCACCGAGTACACGGTCCAGCGCATGAGACCTTCGGCGATCGCCTCGGGGACCACTCCGTAGCCGAGATCCGGCAGCACGACGGCCTCGCCGGTCCGCAGCGCCGCCTCGGCGAACGGCCCGCCGCCACCCAGCCCCCGCACGTCACCGGGCACCGGGAGCACCAGCTGCATGCTCTTCGCCCCCTGTGAACGAAGGGCGAGCAGCAGCTGGACCGGGGTCGCGGCGCGGTTGAACGCGAGCGGCAGGTCGAACGCCTCGGCGGCGGCCGCGTCCGCGGCGACGAAGTCGTGGGCTTCGCCCCAGACCTGCAGGGCGTCAAGGACGTCGTCGGAGGCCGCGGCTCCGTTCAGCCACGCCGAAGACCAGACCGCGAGGGTCGCACTAGGACGGCACACCGGACTGATTTTAGTCGTGCTTTCGGTAAGACCAGGAAAGGGTCGCGTTGGTCGTTCGACGCGGAGCTGGAGTTGCTTCACGTCGACAGCGGCCACGCCCGCGACGTAGCGTCGAACGGGTGAACGATGTTCCCGCAAACCTGCCCCGGACCGCCGGGGACCTCCGCGCGGCGGGTCACCTGCCGCGGTCGATCAACCAAGAACTGCACGACAACCTGCTCGCCAAGCTCCGTGCCGGCGAAGACGCCTGGCCCGGGATCGTCGGCTTCTCGCGCACGGTTCTGCCGCAGCTGGAACGCGCGCTCCTGGCCGGCCACGACGTCGTCCTCCTCGGCGAACGCGGCCAGGGCAAGACCCGGCTGCTGCGGACCCTCGTGGGACTTCTCGACGAATGGACGCCCGTCATCGAGGGTGCCGAACTGGGCGAGCACCCGCTCGACCCGATCACCCCGGAGTCGCGCCGCCGCGCCGCCGAACTCGGCGACGCCCTCCCCGTGGCCTGGCGCCACCGCGAAGACCGGTACACGGAGAAGCTGGCCACGCCGGACACCTCGGTCGGTGACCTCATCGGCGACGTCGACCCGGTGAAGGTCGCGGAAGGCCGCAGCCTCGGCGATCCCGAGACCATCCACTTCGGACTCGTCCCGCGCGCCCACCGCGGCATCGTGGCGATCAACGAGCTGCCGGACCTCGCCGAACGCATCCAGGTCGCGCTGCTGAACGTGATGGAGGAACGCGACATCCAGGTGCGCGGCTACACCCTGCGCCTGCCGCTGGACGTGCTGCTGGTGGCGACCGCCAACCCTGAGGACTACACCAACCGCGGCCGCATCATCACCCCGCTCAAGGACCGGTTCGGCGCCGAGATCCGCACCCACTACCCGCTCGACGTCGAGGCGGAGATCGCGGTCGTGCGGCAGGAGGCCCATCTGGTCGCCGAGGTCGGCGAGCCGCTGCTGGAGGTGCTCGCCCGGTTCGTGCGGAACCTGCGTGAGTCGCCGGTGATCGACCAGCGGTCCGGCGTTTCGGCGCGGTTCGCCGTCGCGGCGGCGGAAACGGTCGGCGCCGCGGCGTTGCGCCGGTCCGCGCTGACCGGTGAGGAGCCCGCGGTGGCGCGCCCGGTCGATCTCGACGCCGTGCCCGCCGTCCTGCGCGGCAA
Organism: Amycolatopsis japonica; assembly: GCF_000732925.1. Classification (NCBI taxonomy): domain Bacteria; kingdom Bacillati; phylum Actinomycetota; class Actinomycetes; order Pseudonocardiales; family Pseudonocardiaceae; genus Amycolatopsis; species Amycolatopsis japonica. The sequence continues at coordinate 4,286,107 of NZ_CP008953.1, read as the reverse complement.
GCTCGAATTCGAGCCGGGGGAGGAGGGACGCGAGACCGAACACCTCGTGCACCTGCTGCGCCGGGCGGTCGCGGAGACGGCCCGCTCGCGGTTCGCGGGCCTGGACCTGCTGCCGCTGGCCGACGCCGTCGAGTCCGGGCATCTGGTCGCCACCGGGGAACGCGTGCCCGGCAAGGACGTCCTCGCCGCGCTACCGGAACTGCCGGTCCTGCACGACGTCGCCGCGCGTGCGGGCGTCGCGCCGGACGAACCGGCCGGGCGCATCGCGGCCGCCGTCGAACTGGCGCTGGAATCCCTGTTCCTGTCGAGGAGACTCGCCAAGGACTCGGACGACTCGACGACCGTCTACGGCCGATGAGTTTCCCGCCGACGTACTTTTTCCCGCGGAGGCGGCGATGACACAGCCGGAGGGGTATTCGTACGGGCCGTGGCACGACGGTCCCGATCCGCTGGCACCGCCCGCCGATCTGCGGGACGCGCTCGACGAGATCGGCCGTGACGTCATGGCCGGCGCGTCGCCCCGGTCCGCGCTCGAAGAGCTGCTGCGGCGCGGTACCCCGCGCACCGCGGGGCTCGACGAGCTGACCAGACGGCTCTGGCAGCGCCGGTCGGAGATCCAGCGGCGGCACCGGCTCGACGGCACACTCCAAGAGGTCCAGCGGCTTCTCGACCAGGCGCTGGAGGCCGAGCGGCGCGAACTGTTCCCCGATCCGGACGACGACGCCCGTTTCCGCGAGGCGCAACTGGATGCGTTGCCGCCGGGAACGGCCGCGGCGGTGCGCGAACTCGCCGAGTACGACTGGCGTTCGCGGGAGGGCAGGGAGAACTACGAGAAGATCCGCGACCTGCTCGGCCGTGAGCTGCTGGATTCCCGGTTCGAAGGGATGAAGGAGGCACTGCGGAACGCCGGGCCGGAACAGGTCGAGCAGGCGAACCGTATGCTCGCCGACCTCAACGACCTCCTGGCCGCGCACGCCCAGGGCCGTGAGGACGTCCCGGAACGGTTCGCGGAGTTCATGCGTCGGCACGGCGAGTTCTTCCCGGAGAACCCGAAGAACGTCGAGGAGCTGATCGACGTCCTCGCCGCCCGCGCCGCGGCCGCGCAGCGGATGCTGAACTCGATGACTCCCGAGCAGCGGGCCGAACTGGCCGAACTGTCCCAGCAGGCGTTCGGCGACCCTCGGCTGGCGCAGCAACTGTCCACTTTGGATGCTCAGCTGCGGGCGTTGCGGCCCGGTGAGGACTGGACGTCTTCGGAACGGTTCCGTGGCAACGATCCGATGGGCCTCGGCGAGGGTGCCCGGGCGATGTCCGATCTCGCCGAACTCGACGCGCTGGCCGAGCAGCTCGGCCAGTCGTATCCCGGCGCCAGGCTGGAGGACATCGACGTCGACGCGCTGGAACGCCAGCTCGGGCCGGACGCCGGGGTCGACGCGCGGCGGCTGTCCGAACTGGAACGCGAGCTGCGGCGGCAAGGACTTTTCGAACGTGCTCCCGATGGCACGCTTCGCTTGTCTCCCAAGGCTTTGCGGAGGTTAGGCGAGACGGCGCTCGCAGACGTCGTGCACGCGCTGCGAGGCAAGACCGGGCAACGGGAGACCGAGTCCGCCGGCGCCGCGGGCGAACCGACCGGCGCGACGAGGCCGTGGCGGTTCGGGGACATGCAGCCGTGGGACGTCTCCAGGACGGTCCGCAACTCCGTCCTGCGCTCGGTTTCGGTGGGGGAGCGATCAGTCCGGATGGACGTCTCCGACGTCGAGGTGATCGAGACCGAGCACCGGTCGCGCGCGGCGGTGGCGTTGCTCGTGGACACCTCGTGGTCGATGGTGCAGGAGGGCCGCTGGCTGCCGATGAAGCGGACGGCGCTCGCGCTGCACCAGCTGATCAGCACCCGGTTCCGCAACGACGCTCTCCAGCTGATCACCTTCGGCCGCTACGCGACATCGGTCGAGCTGGCCGAATTGGTGGGCCTGGAAGGCGCTTGGGAACAGGGCACCAACGCCCACCACGCGCTGCTCCTGGCCGGGCGGCATCTGCGGCGGCATCCAGACGCGCAGCCGGTGGTCCTGATGGTCACCGACGGCGAGCCGACCGCGCATCTGGAACCGGACGGATCGGCGGAATTCGACTATCCGCCCCAGCCGAGGACGTTGCTGAAGACCCTGTCCGAAGTGGACCGGATGGCGAAGCTGGGCGCGTCGGTGACGGTGTTCCGGCTCGGGGACGACCCGCGGCTGACGGAGTTCGTCGACCTGCTCGCCCGCCGCTCCGGCGGCCGGGTGGTCGCTCCCGACCTCGACGGGCTCGGTGCCGCCGTGGTCGGCGACTACCTGCGGACCAGGAAGCGCTGAACTCGCCTACGCTGGCCCGATGGGGTATCCGGTCGGGAAGGTGGCGGCGCTCTCGGGCGTCACCGTGCGCACACTGCACCACTACGACGAGATCGGCCTCCTGTCCCCGAGCGGGCGGACGGCCGCGGGGTATCGGAGTTACAGCGACGACGACCTCGACCGCCTCCAGCGCGTCCTGTTCTACCGGGAACTCGGCTTCGGCCTCGAAACGATCGCGAAGGTGATCGAAGACCCGGGCGTGGACGCGCTGGAGCACCTGCGGCGTCAGCGCGCGTTGCTCGCCGACCGGATCGGCGAGCTGACGCGGATGGCCGAATCCGTCGAGCGGGTGATCGCGGCGAAGGAGGCCGGGAACGCGCTGACCCCGGAAGAGCGGTTCGAGGTCTTCGGCGAGTTCCGTGAGCCGGAGGGCTACGCGGAGGAGGCCGTCCGTCGTTGGGGTGATACCCCGCAGTGGCAGGCGACGGCCAGGCCGCGGTCCAAGGAGGAATGGCTCGAAGCGGAAAAGAGCCGGGAGGACTGGGTCCGGCGGCTGCTCGCCGTCTTCGACTCCGGCGCGCCCGCCGACAGTTCCCCGGCGATGGACCTCGCCGAAGAACACCGCCGGATGCTCGCGGCGTTCATGGGCGACTGCGACCTCACGACGCACCGCGAGCTCGCCCGGCTCTACGCGACCGAACCGGTCCAGCTCGGCTTCCTGGTGCGCGAGCCGGACCAGCGGCCAGGCCTCGGCGAGTACATCCGGGACGCCGTGCACGCCAACGCGGACCGGGCCGCCGGATAGCGGGTCCGGTTACTCCGGCCGTGTTCGTCTCCCACCGGGCGGGAACGGCGCGGCGGCTCCGCTTACAGTCGGAGTATGCAGACTTGGTCATCGGTCGACGTGCCCCGTATCCCCGGCACCCCCCGTCCGCTGCGGCTCCACGACACCGCGACGGGACAGATCCGTCCCACCGCGCCCGGGCCCACCGCCCGGATGTACGTCTGCGGCATCACGCCGTACGACGCCACCCATCTGGGGCACGCGGCCACGTACCTGACGTTCGACCTGGTGAACCGCCTGTGGCGGGACGCCGGGCACGAAGTCCACTACGTGCAGAACGTGACGGACATCGACGAGCCCCTGTTGGAGCGCGCCGAGCGCGACAAGGACGACTGGGTCGTCCTCGGCATGCGTGAGACGGCGCTGTTCCGCGAGGACATGACCGCGTTGCGGGTGCTGCCGCCGCGGCAGTTCGTCGGGGCCGTCGAGAGCATCCCGGAGATCGTCGAGGTCATCGCCAAACTGCTGGCCAACGGCAGCGCCTACCGCGCGGACGACGCGGAGTACCCGGACATCTACTTCGACCACAACGCGACCGGGCATTTCGGTTCCGAGTCGAACTACGACGCCGAGACCATGGCGAAGTTCTTCGCCGAACGCGGCGGCGACCCGGACCGTCCCGGCAAGCAGCACCCGCTGGACGCGCTGCTGTGGCGGATGGCGCGGCCGGGCGAGCCGTCGTGGGAGTCCGAACTGGGCGAGGGCAGGCCCGGCTGGCATATCGAGTGCAGCGCGATCGCGGTCAACCGGCTCGGTCTCGGCTTCGACGTCCAGGGCGGCGGCTCGGATCTGATCTTCCCCCACCACGAGTACAGCGCCGCGCACGCGGAGGCCGTCGCGGGGGACAGGCCGTTCGCGCGGCACTACGTGCACGCCGGGATGATCGGCCTCGACGGCGAGAAGATGTCGAAGTCGCGCGGGAACCTCGTGTTCGTCTCGCGGCTGCGCGCCGACAAGGTCGACCCCGGCACGATCCGGCTCGCGCTGTTCGCCGGCCACTACCGCGAGGACCGGCCGTGGACCGAACAGTTGCACGCGGATGCCGAAGCACAGCTGGCGCGTTGGCGTGACGCTGTCTCTCTCGCCACTGGCCCGGCCGCGGAGGACACCGTCGCGCGGCTGCGTGACCACCTCACCGACGACCTCGACACGCCCAAGGCGCTCGCGGCCGTCGACGCCTGGGTGGAGCAGGCGCTGAACCGCTCCGGCACCGACCCGGCCGCGCCCGGGCTGATCCGGAACGCGGTCGACGCGCTCCTCGGCATCGAGCTCTGAGGAACGTCAGGAAAGGGTCGTTCAGGACATCTTTCGTCCTGAACGACCCTTTCCTGACATCCGTATAACGCCCTACACGGCGACGCGACCTGCTTCCAGCCGAAGGTGGTCGCCCGCCCAACCGCGCCGCAGCCACCGATCGTGAGACGCGATGACGACGGCACCCGGCGCGGAATCGAGCGCGGTGAACAACTCCTCGGCCAAGGTGAGCGAGATGTGGTTCGTCGGCTCGTCCAGCAGGAGCACCTCCGGCGGGTCGGCGATGAGCAGTGCCAGCGCGAGCCGCCGTCGCTGCCCGACGGACAACGCGCCCACCCGGGTCCCGAGATCACGCGGGGCCAGCAGACCCAGCCCACGCAACGGGGGAGCGTCCTCGCCGAGGGCTTCGGCGTAGGTCCGTTGCGCGGTCTTCTCCGGCTCGGCGAACACGACGTCCTGTGCCAGCAGGCCGATCCGCACGCCGCGTCCGGAAAGGACGGTGCCGGAGTCAGGGGTCAGTGAGCCGGCGAGGACGGACAGCAGCGTCGACTTCCCGGCGCCGTTGCCGCCGGTGATCAGGAGCCTCGACGTGGTCGTGACATCCAAGGTCGCCAGCCGCAGCCGCCCCGCGATCTCGATGTCCCGTACCGAGATCGCCGTCTTCCCCTCGCCGGGCTCGCCGGTCAGATCGCCCTGGAACCGCAGCGGCGCGGGTGGTTTCCGCACCTGATCGCGTTCCAGTTCGTCCAGCCGCAGCTGGGCGTTGCGGACCCGGCGTGAGATCTGCTTCTGCACCCTCCCGGTCTTGAAGTCGTAGAGCATCTTGGCGTTGTCGCGCTGCGGCCGGTTGTGCGCGACGTTGCGCGCGGTGACGGCCACCGACTCACGCAGTTCCTTGAGCTCGTCCTGTTCCTCGGCGTAACGCTGTTCCCAACGCGCCCGTTCGGCCCGTTTCTGGTCCAGGTAGTCGGAATACGTGCCGCCGTACCGGGTCGGGCCGCCCAGCGCCGGGTCGAGGTCGACGATGTCGGTGCAGACCGCGTCGAGGAACACGCGATCGTGCGACGACAGCACGAGGACACCGGTCAGCGAAGCGAGATGCTGTTCGAGGAACTCCATCGCGGCGTCGTCGAGATGGTTCGTCGGTTCGTCCAGGACGAGGGTGCCCGGCCGCCGGATCAGCAACGCGGCGAGGCCGAGCCGCGACCGTTGGCCGCCCGACAGCGTGCCCAGTTCGCGCGCCGGATCGATCCCGGCCAGCCCGAGCCCCGCGCACACGACCTCGGCGCGCCGGTCGGCGTCCCACAGGTCGTGCGCCTGGGCCCATTCGAGCACCGTGCCGTACTCGTCGAGCACGGCGGCGTCGTCCGGATGCCGGGCGAGCGTCGCGGTCAGTTCGTCGAGCCTCGCCGACGCTCGCCGGATCTCGGCGAGCGCGTCGTCGATGACGTCGGAGAACCGCGCCGTGAACGGGAACGGCAACTCTTGGAGGAGGAATCCGAGGTCGTCGCCGCGGAGCACCTCGCCGCCCTGCGGCTCTTCCACTCCGGCCAGCAGGCGCAGGAGCGTGGACTTGCCGACGCCGTTCTCGCCGACCAGCCCGAGCCGCTGCCCGGCCGAAGCCGTCAGGTTCACGCCGTCGAGGACGACGCGGGCACCGTAGGAGTGGACGAGGTCCTTGGCGATCAGGGAAAGAGACATACGACATCACCGTGTTTCTTCGGACATGGGGGAACCCCGCCGGGCTTCGTGGCTTACGGGAGCTGTGCTCGACCGGAGCCGCCTCGGAACGGGGAAGGTGCGATGTCAGTTGTCCATGATGCGGAGAGTCTAACGCAACACCAGTAGCATTAGTCAACCCCTTTTGTGCGTCGAGACGTGACTCGCTTGACAGCGCGGCGGCCGCCTGTAAATCTGAAAGAGAACTTTCGAAAGACTTCTTTCAGATTGGATCGGGCGATGGCCGGGTTACCGCCGCGCAAGCGGATCGAAGACGTCGAGCTGATGCGGGCGTTGGCGCATCCGCTGCGTTCGGCGCTGGTGGACCACCTCATGGCGGTCGGCCCGCGGACCGCGAGCGAGTGCGCGGCGGCCGTCGGCTCGACCGCCTCGAACTGCAGCTGGCATCTGCGTCAGCTGGCGCGGCACGGTCTCGTGGAGCGGGTCGAGGGGGAGGACGGGCGGGAGCGGCCGTGGCGGGCGTGCCAGGTCGGCATCGAGTTCGGTGACGACCCGGAGCTGCACGGGGCGCAGCTGGCGGTCGTGGGCACCACCCTCGCGAGGGAAAAGGAGCTGACCGAGCGCTATCTCGACGCCGCCGACCGGCTCGGCAAGGAGTGGCGGGACGCGTCGGGGATCAACAACTACTCGCTGCGGGTGACCGCCGCCGAGCTGGAAGAGCTGGTCCAGCGGATCGACGCGCTCGTGCGGCCCTACGTCGGCGCGATCCGTGAAGACGCTCCCGCGGAGGCGCTCCCGGTCCACTTGGGACTGCGGGCGTTCCTCCGCATCGACGCCGAGGGGAAACCGGGCAGATGAAACCGTTGAGGGAACCCGCGTTCGCGCGGTTGTGGATCGCCGCGTTCTTCTCCGAGACCGCCGAGTGGATGCTGCAGATCGCGCTGCCGGTGTTCGTCTTCCAGGCGACGGGTTCGGCGGCCACCACGGCGTTGAGCATCGTCCTGGGCCTGGTGCCCGCGGTACTGCTGAGCCCGGTCGCCGGCGTGATCGCGGACCGCTGGAACCGGCGGCTGGTGCTGTGCGTGGTGTGCGCGGGACAGGCGTTCGTGGCGCTGCCGCTGCTGTTCGTCGCGTCCGGCGGTCCGGTCCACGTGATCTACGCGGTGATGGCCGCGCAGGCGGGCCTGGCTTCGTTGTTCGAGCCCGCGCGCAACGCGCTCGTCCCCGAACTGGTCCCTCCCGGCGAGCTGATCGGCGCCAACGGCCTGATGAGCATCAACGGCAGCGTCGCTCGGCTCGCCGGTGGCTGGGCGGGCGGTCTCCTGCTCGGGTTCGGCGGCCTGGGCTGGGTCGTGGTCGCCTATCTCGGCGTGCTGGTGATCGGCTCCGCCCTGCTGGCGCGGCCGTTCCATCGTGTCGCGGCGCCGAAAGCGGCCGGACCGCACGAGCCGGTGTGGCGAGCGTGGCTCGACGGGCTTCGCGAGATCGGCCGCGAAGGACGCCTTCGCCTCGCGGGCGTCGTCGTGGTCCTGACTTCGCTGGCGCAAGGGATGTTCCTGGTGCTGTTCGTGGTCTTCGTGCTCGACATCCTCGACGGCACCGAAGGCGACGTCGGCCTCCTGCGCGGCGTACAGGCGCTCGGCGGGCTGGCCGCGGGATTCGCCGTCGCCACCGTCGCCCGCAAGGTCGCGCCCGCCGCACTGCTCGGCTGGGGCGGGCTCGCGCTCGGCCTGCTGTCGGCGGTGATCTGGAACCTGCCCGCGCTGACCGCTTCGCTGGGCGTGTTCATCGGGCTCTTCGGCCTGGTCGGCGCCCCCGGAGTGCTCGCCGGATCCGGACTGCTCTCGCTGGTCCAGACCGCCGCGTCGCCGGCCCGCTCCGGCCGCGTGCTGAGCACCGTTTTCGCCGGGACCGCGGGGTTCACGGCGCTGGGCGCCTTGCTGACCGGCTGGCTGCTGAACGTGCTGGGCACGGGGGTCTTGCTGAACGTCCAGGCGGGTTTGCACACCCTTTCGGCGTTGATCGTGCTGGGCGTGTCGGCGTCGGGAAGGCTGCGCGGTAAGGCAATTCCGGCGATTCCCCGGACCGGGTGAAGCTACGGTGGTGGAGTGCCGCATCTCTTCGCCACCAGCGACCTCCACGTCACCCATGAGGGCAACGCCCCGCTCGTCGACGAGGTCGTCCCCCGGACCCCCGACGACTGGCTGCTCGTGGCCGGTGACGTCGCCGAACGCGCCGAATCCGTGATCGGGGTGCTCAAGACCTTGCGCGAACGTTTCGCGAAGGTCGTCTGGGTACCCGGCAACCACGAGCTGTGGACCACCCAGAAGGATGAATGTCAGCTGCGCGGACAGGCGCGCTACGAGCATCTGGTGGAACGCTGCCGCGAGATCGACGTCCTCACCCCGGAGGACCCGTATCCGGTGTGGGAGCACCAGGAGAAGCCGCTGACGATCGCGCCGCTGTTCGTCCTGTACGACTACAGCTGGCGGACCCCGCTGGCCGACGGGCTGCCGATGCTGGCGGCCATCGAGCAGGCGCGTGAGGCTGGCGTGCTGTGCACGGACGAGTTCTTCCTGCACCCCGATCCGTATCCCAGCAGGCAGGCGTGGTGCGCCGACCGGGTGAAGATCAGCACGGAGCGGCTGGAGGCGATCCCCGAGGACCACGGGACGATCCTCATGTCGCACTGGCCGCTCCACCGCCACCCGACCGAACCGCTGTACTACCCGGAGTTCGCGCTGTGGTGCGGGACGACCGAGACCGAGGACTGGCACCTGCGCTTCCGTGCCGAGGTCGCCGTCTACGGGCATCTGCACATCCCGCGCTCCACGGAGGCGGACGGCGTGCGCTTCGAAGAGGTCTCGCTCGGCTATCCGCGTGAGTGGCGGAAGCGGGCGCGGGGGCCGATCCCGCTGCGGCGCATCTTCTGACGCCTCGTGACTGGTAAGGACGGTTGGAGCCGGCCATGTCTGGAGGGACGACACGTGTGTGTGGATGGACGACACGCGTGATCCGGCGGACGACTCGCGGTGGAACGGCGGCCGCGTCGTGTCGTCCGTCCAGTCACGCGCGTCGTCCGCCGAATCACGCGTGTCGTCCGGTCGGTCACGCGAGACCGCCGGTCCTACGCCTCCCTCGGCTCAGCCGGGGAAACTCGACCTTCACACCTTGCCGAGTACATGAAGGCCCCCTTCCTTGCGCCTGCCGCAAGGAAGGGGGCCTTCATGTACGTGAGGCGAGCTCAGCCTCGCCCGGGACCGTCCTGGCCGGGACGGCGACGCCGCAGGTACCGCTCGAACTCGGCCGCGATCTTGTCCCCGCTGACGTCGTCCAGCGTGAACTCGGTCTCCGCGTCGCCGCGCTCCTCGAGCCCCCGGACGTACTCGCTGATCTCCTCGTCCTCCTCGGCCATCTCGGTGACCGTCCGCTGCCACTCCTCCGCCTGCTCGGGAAGGGCGCCGAGCGGGATCTCGACGTCGAGCACGTCCTCGAGTTTGTGCAGCAGCGCCAGCGTGGCCTTGGGCGACGGCGGATGCGAGACGTAGTGCGGCACGGCCGCCCAGATCGAGACCGCCGGGACACCCGCCTGCACGCAGTAGTCCTGCAGGACCCCGACGATGCCGGTCGGTCCCTGGTAGTTGTTCAGCTCCAGCCCGAACTGCGAAGCGGTGTCCTTGTCGTACGCCGTCCCGGTGACCGGGACGGGCCGGGTGTGCGCGGTGTCGGCCAGTAGCGCGCCGAGGGTGACGACGGTGGAGACCTCCAGCTGCTGGATGTGCTCCAGCAGTTCGGCGCAGAAGGCGCGCCAGCGCATGTTCGGTTCGGGCCCCTGCACCAGCACGATGTCCCGGCTGAAGCCCTCCGGGCGGCACACCGAGAGCCGCGTGGTCGGCCAGTCGACCCGCCGGGTGACGCCGTCCACCATGCGCACGGTCGGTCTGCTGACCTGGAAGTCGTAGTACTCGTCAGGACTCAGCTCGCTCAGTGGGGTCGCATCCCAGTTGAGCTGGAGATGCTCGACCGCCCGGCTGGCCGCGTCACCTGCGTCGTTCCATCCTTCGAAGGCGACGATCATGATCGGCTTGGTGTCATCCGGGTGGTCGCGGCCGGGCCGCTGGGTCTCGTCGACGGGCTCACTCACCGGACCAGCCTACGACCAGGGGGCCGTGCGCCGTTGGGCATGTCCGGTGGCGTTTCGTGGCGGCGAACCGCGCGGAGCCGACGCAATGCGACATTTCGGGCAACCACCTGGCCGTCGACGTGAATCCGTCTCGGCTACCGTGGGCTCCGGAAGGCCTGACCGAACGTGAGGGGGAGCCGTGACCGAACCGTCCACACCGGACGGACTCGCCGCCGTGCTGTGGGACATGGACGGCACGCTGGTCGACTCGGAGAAGCTGTGGGACGTCGCGCTCTACGAGGCCGTCGAAAGCCTCGGCGGCAGCCTGACCGAGGAACAGCGCCTGAGTCTCGTCGGGTCCAATATGGACGACACGGCCGCGTTCCTCCTCGAAGTGTGCGCCAGGCCCGTGACGCCCGAGTCGATCGCCGAGATGGGGGAGTGGATCCGCCGCCGCACGGCCAACCTCTTCGACGGCCCCCTCCCGTGGCGCCCCGGCGCGCAGGAGCTGCTCGAACTGTTGCGCGCCAACGGTGTCCCGATGGCGCTGGTCACCTCCACCGAACGGTCGCTGACCGAACTCGCGCTCAACACCATCGGCCGTGAGTACTTCGCCGCCACGGTCTGCGGTGACGAGGTCGATGGTCTGAACAAGCCGCACGCGAGGCCGTATCAGCTGGCCACGGAGTTGCTGGGAGTCCCGGCTTCCCGGTGCGTGGCGATCGAGGATTCACCGCCCGGCGCGGCTTCCGCGGCCGCCGCGGGCTGCACGGTGGTGGTGATCCCGAACGACGTCGACGTCGAACCGGGAGAGCGGCGGGTGTTCCGTTCGTCGCTGGTCGGGCTCGACGTGCCGGCGCTGACCGCGCTCCTGCCCTGACCGCCATGTCGCATTTCCGCTAGACCGCACCCGGTGCGGTCGGTGATGCTGGCCTGGTGCATGAGGATTTCGAACGCTGCGTCCGCGCGGTCCAGGCGAAGGACGCCCGGTTCGACGGCTGGTTCTTCACCGCCGTCCTGACGACGCGGATCTACTGCCGGGCGAGCTGCCCGGTCGTCCCGCCCAAGCCGGAGAACATGACGTTCTACCCGAGCGCGGCGGCCGCGCAGGAGGCCGGGTTCCGTGCCTGCAAACGGTGCCGCCCGGACGCCAGCCCCGGGTCGCCGCAGTGGAACGAGCGCGCGGACCTGGTGGCCAGGGCGATGCGGCTGATCGCCGACGGCGTCGTCGACACCGACGGCGTGAGCGGGCTGGCCGCCCGGCTCGGTTACAGCGTCCGGCAGGTGGAGCGGCACGTGCGCGCCGAACTCGGCGCGGGCCCGCTCAGCCTCGCCCGTGCGCAACGGGCGCAGACGGCGCGGCTGCTGATCGAGACGACCGGCCTGTCGATGATCGACGTCGCCCTCGCGGCGGGGTTCGGCAGCGTCCGGACCTTCAACGACACCGTCCGTGAGGTCTTCGCCCTGTCCCCGACGGAACTGCGCGCCCGTGTCCGCACCGCGCCGGCGACCGCGCCCGGGACGCTCAACCTGCGCCTGCCGTACCGGAAGCCGCTGTTCCCGGACAACCTCTTCGGGCATCTCGTCGCGACCGGTGTCCCCGGCGTTGAGGAATGGCGCGACGGCGCGTACCGCCGCACGCTGCGGCTCCCGCACGGCGCGGCCGTCGTCGCGCTCAAGCCGGAAGACGGCTACATCGGCTGCCGGCTCACGTTGTCGGATCTGCGGGATCTCTCGACCGCCATCAGCCGTTGCCGCCGTCTGCTCGACCTCGACGCCGACCCGGCCGCGGTCGACGAAGCCCTGGCCGCGGACCCGCTGCTCGGCCCGCTCGTGGCCGCGGCGCCCGGCAGGCGGGTGCCGAGGACGGTCGACGGTGACGAGTTCGCCGTCCGTGCCGTCCTCGGTCAGCAGGTGTCCACCGCGGCCGCGCGGACCCACGCCGCCCGGCTGGTGCTCGCGCACGGTGAGCCCGTCGACGATCCGGACGGTGGCCTCACCCACGTCTTCCCGGACGCCGCCTCGCTGGCGGACATCGACCCGGAAAGCCTCGCCATGCCACAGAGCCGCAAGCGGACCCTGCTCGGCCTCGTCGCCGAACTGAACGACGGCGGGCTCGACCTCGGCGCGGGAAGCGACTGGCAGTTCGCCCGCGAGCGGCTGCACGCGTTGCCCGGCTTCGGCCCGTGGACCGTCGAGAGCATCGCGATGCGCTCGCTCGGCGACCCCGACGCCTTCCTGCCGACCGACCTCGGCGTCAAAGTCGCCGCGAAGGGGTTCGGGCTCGGCCCAGCGGCTTTCGCCGCGCACGCCGAACGCTGGCGTCCGTGGCGCGCCTACGCCGTCCAGCACCTTTGGGCGACCGGAGATCACCCGATCAACCGGCTGCCCGCCGCCTGAGCCCGAGGAGCGCCATGCGCACGCACACCGTCATCGACAGCCCGTACGACAAGCTGACCCTGGTCGCGGACGGCGAAAGCCTCTGCGGGGTCTACATGGTCCAGCAACGGCACCGCCCGGCCGAGGAGAGCTTCGGCCATCCGGACCCGGGCGCGCCGATCTTCGCCGACACCGAGAAGCAGCTGAAGGAATACTTCGCCGGACAGCGGAAGGAATTCGATCTTTCACTGAGCTTCGGCGGCACCGAATTCCAGCGGATGGTCTGGGAAGGCCTGCTCGGCATCCCATATGGCGAGACGGTTTCCTATGGTCAGCTCGCCGACCGTCTGGGCAGGCCCACCGCGTCGCGCGCGGTCGGGCTCGCGAACGGGAAGAACCCCATCAGCATCATCGTGCCCTGCCATCGCGTGATCGGTTCCAACGGCGATCTCACCGGTTACGGCGGTGGTGTCGAACGGAAACGGCACCTGCTCGACTTCGAACGGGGCGGCGCCGCGCTGTTCTGAAGTGTGACGCGAGCGGCAACACACCGGCCCGGGGCAGCGCGACGCGGGCGCGGATGGAAGGATCTCCAGACCGTGAAGACCTTCGATGAGCTGTTCGCCGAGCTTGCCGAGCGCGCCCGCACGCGCCCTGACGGTTCCGGCACCGTCGCCGCGCTGGACGCGGGAGTGCACGCGCAAGGCAAGAAGGTGCTCGAAGAGGCGGGCGAGGTGTGGATCGCCGCCGAGCACGAATCCGACGACAGGCTCTCCGAGGAGATTTCACAGCTGCTGTACCGCGTACAGGTGCTCATGCTCGGCCGAGGACTGTCGACAGAGGACGTGTACCGGTACCTGTGACGCGTTCGCGTCCGGAGAACCAAGGAGAAGCAATGCTGCGTGTCGCCGTGCCGAACAAGGGAGCCCTCGCCGCCGCTGCGACGGAGATGCTCGGCGAGGCCGGCTACCGCAAGCGACATGAGGCCCGCGACCTGACCGTCCTCGACACGGTCAACGAGGTCGAGTTCTTCTTCTTGCGTCCCAAGGACATCGCGATCTACGTCGGATCCGGCGAACTGGACCTCGGCATCACCGGCCGCGACCTCGCGCTCGACTCAGGCGCCCCGGTCGAGGAGATCCTCGGCCTCGGCTTCGGCGGTTCCACCTTCCGGTACGCCGCGCCAGCGGGCCGGGAGTGGCGGGCCGAAGACCTGCAGGGCAAGCGGCTCGCGACGTCGTACCCGCGGCTCGTGCGCGAGAACCTCAAGCAGCACGGGGTCGAGGCGGAGGTCATCCGCCTCGACGGCGCCGTCGAGATCTCAATCCAGCTCGGCGTGGCCGACGCCATCGCGGACGTCGTCGAGTCGGGACGTTCGTTGCGCCAGCACAACCTCGTGGCCTTCGGCGACCCGATCTGCGTATCGGAGGCGGTGCTGCTGCAGCGGGCGGGCACCGAGCACACCCGGCCCAAGGACCAGCTGAAGGCACGGCTGCAGGGTGTCGTCTTCGCCCAGCACTACATGATGCTGGACTACGACTGCCCGCGGTCGCTGCTCGACGCGGCCATCGCGATCACGCCGGGACTCGAGTCGCCGACCGTCGCGCCGCTGGCGCACGAAGACTGGGTGGCCGTGCGGGCGATGGTGCCGCGCAAGGAGGTCAACCGGATCATGGACGAACTCGCCGAGACCGGCGCCAAGGCCGTCCTCGCTTCGGACATCCGGGCCTGCCGCCTCTGACCTCGCTTCAGACGCCATGAAAGGTCCTTTCCTTGCAAATTTTGCAAGGAAAGGACCTTTCATGGCATTGGCTAGCGGGGCCGGTTGGGCTTCTTGGGCATCAGGTCGTAAAGCTTCTTGCGCGCCCCGTTGTCCTTCGCGCTGCGAGTCACCGAGACCTCGGTGATGAAATCCTCGAAGACGAACTCCTCGTCCGCGGGCACGATCGCCGCGGCCGGATGGTTCCGCAGGTAGCCGTCGAGTGTCTCCGCGATCTCCCGGAACGACAATGCCTGCAGCGTTTCCGGCGCGTACGTCGTCACCGGAACGCCGTGCGCGGCGGCTTCGTTCATCACGACGCCGAGCGGGACGTGCGACAGCATCGGGATCCCGAACGCGTACAGCTCCTGCAACGCCGCGGCCGCGTAGTGCGAGATCGGGCGGCGGTACAGCCCTGGCACGAGGCCGTAGTAGGCGATCGGCGGACGGCCGACGGTCTGTTCGACGTAACGCACCTGGTCCGAAAGCAGGCGCAGCGCGCGGATGCTCGTCCGGTCCGGCTGCACCGGCACGAGGATCCCGTGCGAAGCGGCGAGCGCGTTGTTGGTCAGCACGTCGAGTGCGGGCGGGCAGTCGATGATGATGTGGTCGTAGTTGGCGAACTGGATGACCCTGGCCAGCTGCCAGCCGGGCACCCGGAACTGGTCCAGCCGCCGGATCAGGTCGAACATCCCCGGCGAGGTCGGGATGACGTCGAACGCGCCGCCCCGCCCGAGGTTGCTGCGCGGATGCCGGACGACGAGTTCCTCGATCGGGCCCTTCCACACCTTGGTCAGGGCTTTCGCGAGGCTGGGCATGTCCGGTGCCACCTCGTCCAGGCCGAGGAGTTCAGTGGTCGCGTGGCCCTGTGGGTCGAGGTCGATCAGCAGCACCCGGCGGCCGCGTTCGGCCAGTGCGGCCGCCGCGCCCACGCTGAGTGAGGTCTTGCCGACCCCGCCTTTCTGGTTGACCACCGAGGTGATCTGCATGCCGAAGCGCTCCCTGTGTCTGTTGTTCCGGGAAGGCTATTGGAAACCCGCCGAGAAAGCGCGTCTATCAGCCCGCCTGTCGCGGCCGCACCAGCAAGGCCTGAGCCCCCGAGGCGATCGGCCCCGACGTGTCGTGCAGCGTCGTGGTCGCCGTGCCGATCCCGTTCGGGCCGACCAGGGTGGCCGCGTCGACGCCGATCCAGTCGCCGAGGGGCGGGCGGCGGAGGTGCACCGTCAGCTCGGAGTTGATGAACCACCACTCCCGCGGGTCCAGGAAGTTCGAGATCCCGTTGCCGGAATCCGCCAGCACGAACAACCGCTGCAACGGGCTCGGCTTCTCCCCGTCCACGAGCGCGACGCGCTGCCTGCCCCAGACGGTCGCGGGGCCGGGTTCGTCCAGTGCGCCCTTGACGCTGCGCCACTCGACGGCCTCCAGGTATCCGCCGTGCCAGCCCTCCGGCCAGTTCGACGCGGGCAGGCCGTCCGGCGACGGCAGCGCGGGAGCATCCGCCGTGGCCACCGCGGTGGTGTCCGACGTCGCGATGCGCCACGCCGAGGCGCGGGCGACGACCCGCTCGCCGTGAGAGAGCTCGGCCGTCAGCCACTCGACCGACCGGCCCGGCCGTTCCACCCGGGCCCGTACCGACAGCTCCTTCAACGGCGCGGGCCCGAGGATCTCGACCGTCACCCGTGCCAGCTGGCTCGCGTGCGGCGCCTCGACCTCTTCGAGCGCGCGGACCAGCAACGCCGAAGGCGGCCCGAAGTGCTGCGCATCCGGGGTCCACGGGCCGGCGGTGTGCGGGGTCGGGAGGAAGACGCCGTCACCTGACGGCAAGTAAAAAGCTTCTGTCACATAAGCACCCTAATCCGCACGGTCCAATACGGACTCCTCGCCGGGATCCGGCTCCGGCCAGCCCGGGTACGGCGGGGGAGTGCCGCCGTACTGCGGGCAGAGGGCCTGGTGATCGCACCACGCGCAGAGTTTGCTCGGGTTCGGCCGGAAGTCGCCGGTCTTGCCCGCTTTGAGGATCGCCTGCCAGATCGCCTCCAGCGTGCGCTCGAAGCGGATCAGCTCGCCCTCGTCGGGTGTGTAGGCCAGGGACTGCCCGTCGGTGAGGTACATCAGTTTCAGCTGGCGCGGCACGACACCGCGAAGCCGCCAGAGGACCACGGCGTAGAACTTCATCTGGAACATCGCCTTGGCCTCGCCGATCTCGCGGGGCGCGGCACCGGTCTTGTAGTCGACGACGCGGATCTCGCCGGTCGGCGCCACGTCCAGCCGGTCGACGTAGCCCCGGAGCAGCACTCCGGAGCCCAGTTCGATCTCGACGTGCAGCTCACACGCTTCCGGCTCCAGGCGACGCGGATCCTCGAGGCCGAAGTAGGTGTCGACGAGTTGCTCGGCCGAGGAGAGCCATGAGGTGACGGCGTCGGGGTCCTCCTGATCGAACAGGTCGATCCACTCCGGACGTTCCGAGGACAGCTCCTCCCACGCCGGCGCGAGCAGCTCCTTGGCCTGCGGAGGGGTGCGATCGGCCTGCGGAAGGGAGAACAGGCGCTCCAGCACGGAATGCACCAGCGTGCCGCGCAGCTGGGCCTTCGTCGGGATCTCGGGCAGTCTGTCGACCGCGCGGAAGCGGTAGAGCAGCGGACACTGCTTGAAGTCGCTGGCACGCGACGGGGACAGGGCCGGCCGACGGCGCGGGACTTCGGCGCCGGGCGGCGGATCGGCGGTGACCGTGTCGGTGTCGGGCATGGGGGAAGCGTATCGCCGGGCACCGACAGTTCCGGGACCGCGACGCACCGGAGCGGCATGACCGACACCACCCGGACGGGAAGGGCGGGTTACCGGCACCCCACACCTGGGCATCTACGCTTCGACACATGGCGGTGACGGGTGAGCAGGGCCCGCCTCGACGAGGCGTGGCACCAGAGGGTGGGCTCCTGCTGTTCCGGGTCTCCGGGATCCCCGTGCTGCTGGCCCCTTCGTGGTGGATCGGCTCCCTGATCATCGTGGTGCTCTACACACCGCTGGTCGGCCGGATCCTGCCCGGAGTCACCACGCTGACCTCCTGGCTGCTGGCCGCCGCGTTCGCGGTCCTGCTCGGACTGTCGGTGCTCGCGCACGAACTCGGGCACTGCCTGGTCGCGCTGCGCCTCGGCATCCCGGTCAGGCGCCTGCGACTGTTCCTGCTCGGCGGCCTCTCCGAGGTCGCCAGGACTCCCCGCCAGCCTCGGCAGGAAGGGCTCGTCGCCGCCGCGGGACCGGTCGTTTCGTTGCTGCTCGGCGGATTCTGCGGGCTGCTGATGTTCGCCGTCCCGCCGGAAAGCGCCGCCTGGCTGCTCATCGCCGAATGCGCCGTCGCGAACTTCGCCGTCGGGATCTTCAACCTCCTTCCCGGACTTCCGCTCGACGGCGGACGACTCGTCCGCGCCGGGGTCTGGGCCGTCACGGGACGCCGCGAGAAGGGCACGCGCGCGGCGGTCGTCGGCGGCGGTGTCGTCGCGGCGGGACTGGTCGTCTGGGCGCTGTGGGGGTTGGCGGCGGGCAGCGAGGACCGTTGGCTCCGCCTCGGTGTCTGCGTCGTGACGGCGTGGTTCGTGGTCCTCGGCGCGCGAAGCGAACTCGCCGCCGAAACACGCCGAGGCTGGCCGGAAGGCGTACGGCTGAGCGAACTCATCCGGCCCGTTCTCCAGCTTCCCGCGGAAAGCCCCGTCTCGGACGCGCTGGCCGCTTCGGCGGGCCGTGGGGTGGTCCTGGTGCGCGCCGACGGCGTCGCCGCCGGGCTGCTCGACGAGACGGCCGCCGCGCAACTGGCCGGGACGTCACCGCACGCGCCCGCGGAGATGGCCGCGGAGCCGATCCGCGCAGACACCGTGCTGCTCTCCTCGGAGTCGGGGGAGGAGATCGCCGAGCGGGTCAGGGAAACCGCCGCGTGGCAGTTCCTCGTCGTGGACGACGAAGGCAGGCCCGCGGGGGTACTCCGGCGGGAAGACCTGCGCGCCGCGATGACCCGGAGCCGACCCCCGGCGTAGCGCGGCGAGGCCACCTGCGAGGATCGGTCGTCGATCAGTTAGCGGGTATGGAGGTTCAGTGTCGGTCCGTGGGCCGTTTCGTGTTGGTGACCGGGTTCAGCTGACCGACTCCAAAGGGCGGCACTACACCATGGTGCTCGCCGAGGGACAGCAGTATCACACCCACCGCGGCGCGCTGGCGCACGACGACGTGATCGGTGCGCAGGAGGGTTCGGTCGTCACTTCGGCCGGCGGCAGCCACTATCTGGCGCTGCGCCCGTTGCTGCCCGACTACGTGTTGTCGATGCCGCGTGGCGCGCAGGTGATCTACCCGAAGGACGCCGCGCAGATCGTGATGTGGGGCGACATCTTCCCGGGGGCGCGGGTGCTCGAAGCCGGTGCCGGTTCCGGCGCGCTGACCTGCTCGCTGCTGCGTGCGGTCGGTTCGGAAGGCACTGTGCAGTCCTACGAGATCCGGGACGACCACGCCGAACACGCCGAGCGGAACGTGGAGAAGTTCTTCGGCCACAAGCCGGACAACTGGTCGCTGACGGTCGCGGACCTTTCGACGCACACCGGCGAGGTCGACCGCGTCGTCCTCGACATGCTCGCGCCTTGGGACCAGCTGGAGACGGTCGCCGCGCATCTGGTGCCCGGTGGCGTGCTCACGGTCTATGTGGCGACGGTCACACAGCTTTCGCGGATCACGGAAGCCCTGCGGGATCAGCAGTGCTGGACCGAGCCGGAGTCATGGGAGACCCTCATGCGGCCGTGGCACGTCGTGAGTCTCGCGGTGCGGCCGGACCACCGGATGGTCGCGCACACCGCGTTCCTGCTGACGGCGCGCCGTCTGGCGGACGGGACCGTGTCGCCGCGGGTCCACCGTCGTTCCGGCAAGGGCTGATCGATACTGGTGGCCGTGCTCGCCTGAAGGACCCTTTCCCTGCACCTGACGCAGGGCACCGGCAAAGTCGTATAAGCGCTGGT
Source organism: Amycolatopsis japonica (assembly GCF_000732925.1). Taxonomy (NCBI): domain Bacteria; kingdom Bacillati; phylum Actinomycetota; class Actinomycetes; order Pseudonocardiales; family Pseudonocardiaceae; genus Amycolatopsis; species Amycolatopsis japonica. The sequence goes on along the minus strand of NZ_CP008953.1, from coordinate 4,266,747 downwards.
CGGTGCCACTCTTGGTGATTCGGACCGGATCTTCGAACGGGGCGGTTGGCAGGAGGCTCGACCGGATTATGTCCACAAAGGACACCAGTCGTGTCTTGGGTTCTTCTGGCCTCGGGGTGGCTGAAGGGGCCTTTCACCGCATGGGACGGGGGTAAAGCGCCCTTCGTCGCATGCGATGAGGGGACGTGCCGTGAATGCCCGCAGGGACGCTCTTCGCCGGCTGAATGTCCGGTTGATGTCTACATGCCCGATTTGTCGAGGGGGTCGTGAGTGATAAAATGCGTTAGAACGCTCTTTATCACTCACGACCCAGCCCACACGCATCACGACTGGACACCGATACGGACTTAAGGCACGAACTTCTGACGCAGGACACTAGGCGCGAGGAAGGGTCCTTCACGGATCGCGGGCGATCACTTCACGCACCACTTGCCGTCTTGTTTCTTCAGCGGGAACGGCGTGTCCTTCTGGCCGCCCGCACCCTCGACGTGAACGGTCACCGAGGCGGAGTCGCCGCTGACCGACGGCGGATCGGGGACGGTCGCGGTGACCTTCCCCGCGGCCGCCCACTTCCGGCCGAGCTCGGCCAGATCGGCCGAGGACTGCTGGACACAGGTGAGCTTCCCGAACGCGGTCGCGTCGTGGTTGACGATGGCCGCGGCGATCGCCTTGCCGGCGACCTCGACCGCGGACACGTCCGGATCCACCGGCACCGGACGGGACGAACCCGGCCGCTGCTCGGGCGTGACACTGCTCGACGCGGCCGGGTCGGAGCCGGACGGGGCCACCAGCAGCAGCCCCACCACGACCCCGGCCACGACCGCGCCGCAAACCACCGCGACGGCGGTCAGCTTGTGGCTCACCGTCACGGGTAGGTCACTTCTTGTCGGCCTTGATGTCCTTGAGGCACCACAGGTCCGATTCCTTGGCCGCGGTGATGGTGCCTTCCGCGGTCTTGGTGCCCTGGGTGGCGCGGTAACGCCCGGTCGCCCGGTCGCCGCTTTCCTTGGCGGGCTCGATGATCTCGAGCTTGATCGGGTCGAGCGGCTTGCCCTCGTCCTTGGTGTTCTCGCTACGGCAGATCAGGTCGAGGAACGTCTTCTTGTCACCCGCGCTATAGGAAGTCGCGGCGCCTTCGAAGACCTCCTGCGGCGTGGCCTTGCCGCCCGGCGCCGGGCCGGAGCTCTTGGTCGACGACGTGCTCGGCGAGCTGGACCTGGTGCGCGTCGAGCTCGGCTTCTGCGACGAGGACGGGGCCTCCGACGGAGCGGCGCTGCTGGAGGGCGGCGCGGCGACCGGGTTGTCGTCGCCGGAGTTCAGCGCGATGACCAGTGCGGTGACACCGCCACCGACCAGCACGACCGCGCCGATCGCGATGCCGACGATCAGGCCGGTCTTCTTTTTCTTGGGTGGCTCTCCGCCGCCGTAACCGCCTTCCTGCGGGTACGCGTTGAAGCCGCCCTGCTGCCCGTACGGATCCGGCTGGCCGAACTGCTGCGTGCCACCGGGGTATCCCTGCTGGGGCTGAGGACCGCTCTGCGGGTAACCACCTTGCTGCTGGCCGTACGGGTCCTGCTGTCCGTACTGGCCGGCACCGGGGTATCCCTGTTGCGGCTGGGGGCCGCTCTGCGGGTACCCGCCCTGCTGGCCGTACGGATCCTGTCCGTAGCCGCCGGGCTGCTGCGGCGGGTATGTCATGGCTGGTGCCCCCTAGCTGTTCCGCGAAAATGCTCAACATGACCTGCGGGTCCGCCTCCCCGGCGAACGTCGCCCGATGCTAGCCATCGAGCCGGATCGCCGCTCGATTAGGGCCGAACTGAGACCCGAAACCCGTTTGCACCCGGACGGAGCCGGGTATTCCGTCGCAGGTCAGGGCAGGTGGACGGATTGTGACCATGAGTGCGCCGGACCCGGCACCGGGATGGCCCCTTGCGCGTCGCGAAGGTACGTGCTGGTGGGTCGTCCGGAACGCGACGCGCCGATCTTGTGATGCGGAAAGGCCTTTTATTGTCGGTGATCGCCGGTACCGTGGAATGAAAAGCACTCCGAGGAGGTGCCCGATGCATCATGACCTTCCCGGAGGTCGGCGCGAGGAGGCCGACCCTTCAGAAACGACCGGAGCTGGAACCACGTCCGACGAGCAGGCACGTCAAATCCGCTTCCTCGAGGAGGAAGTCGCCCTGCTGCGCCGGAAGCTCACCGATTCCCCACGTCAGAACCGAGTGCTGGAGCAGCGACTCGCCGAGGCGTCGGAACGCGTGAGCCAACTCACGGAACGCAACACGAAACTGGTCGAGACGCTCCGCGAGGCGCGTGGCCAGTTGCTCGCGTTGCGGGAGGAGGTCGACAGGCTGGCCCAGCCTCCGAGCGGTTACGGCGTGTTCGTCACCGCGTACGAGGACAACACGGTGGACGTGTTCACCGCGGGCCGCAAGATGCGGGTTTCGGTCTCACCCGCGGTCGAGGTCTCGTCGCTGCAGCGCGGACAGGCGTTGCGGCTCAACGAGGCGCTCACCGTCGTCGAAGGCGGTGACTTCGAGCGGATCGGCGAGGTCTGCGCGCTGCGCGAGGTGCTGGCCCCGGACGTCGAGGGCGGCAGCCCCCGTGCGCTCGTGGTCGGTCACGCGGACGAGGAGCGGGTCGTCCTGCTCTCCGACCCGCTGGCCGAACAGCCCCTCAAGCCGGGCGATTCCCTGCTGGTGGACTCGAAGGCCGGTTACGCCTACGAGCGCGTGCCGAAGGCGGAGGTCGAGGATCTCGTGCTGGAGGAGGTGCCCGACGTCCGCTACGAGGACATCGGTGGCCTCACCCGGCAGATCGAGCAGATCCGCGACGCCGTCGAGCTTCCGTTCCTGCACGCGGATCTGTACCAGGAGTACCAGCTGCGTCCGCCGAAGGGCGTGCTGCTCTACGGGCCTCCTGGCTGCGGAAAGACCCTCATCGCCAAGGCGGTGGCCAACTCGCTCGCCAAGAAGGTCGCGGAAGCCCGCGGCGACTCGGCGGACGGGAAGTCCTACTTCCTGAACATCAAGGGTCCGGAACTGCTGAACAAGTTCGTCGGGGAGACCGAGCGGCATATCCGCCTGATCTTCCAGCGGGCTCGGGAAAAGGCCTCCGAAGGCACCCCGGTGATCGTGTTCTTCGACGAGATGGACTCGATCTTCCGCACCCGCGGTTCGGGCGTGTCCTCCGACGTGGAGACCACGATCGTCCCGCAGCTGCTTTCGGAGATCGACGGTGTCGAAGGCCTGGAGAACGTCATCGTCATCGGCGCCTCCAACCGCGAGGACATGATCGACCCGGCGATCCTGCGGCCGGGCCGGCTCGACGTCAAGATCAAGATCGAGCGTCCGGACGCCGAAGGCGCGAAGGACATCTTCTCCAAGTACCTGTCCGACGGTCTCCCGATCCACGCGGACGACCTCGCCGAGTTCGGCGGGGACGTGAAGGCGACCTTCGACGCGATGATCCAGCACACCGTCGAGCGGATGTACGAAGAGACGGACGAGAACCGGTTCCTCGAGGTCACCTACGCCAACGGTGACAAGGAAGTCCTGTACTTCCGCGACTTCAACTCGGGCGCGATGATCCAGAACATCGTGGACCGGGCGAAGAAGTCGGCCATCAAGTCGGTGCTGGAGACCAAGCAGCCCGGCCTGCGCGTGCAGCATCTGCTGGACGCGATCGTCGACGAGTTCGCGGAGAACGAGGACCTGCCCAACACCACCAACCCGGACGACTGGGCCCGGATCTCCGGCAAGAAGGGCGAGCGGATCGTCTACATCCGCACGCTCGTCACCGGCAAGAACCAGGATTCGGGGCGGGCGATAGACACCGCCACGAACACCGGTCAGTACCTGTAGTCCGAACCGAAGGGGCCCTTCACCGCATACGTTGCGGTGAAGGGCCCCTTCGCGTCACACGGCCACGGCTTCTTCGACCTTCTTGCGCGGGCTCAGCCGCCCGTGTGCGGCCAGAATGCCCAGGACGACGAGCAGTGCGCCGACGGGCTGGTTCCACGCCAGGGGTTCGTCGAGTACGAGAACGCCGAGCAGGACACCCACAACGGGTGTGAGGTAGGTCACTGCCGAGGCGTTCGACGCGCCCCACGCCGCGATGATCGACGCGTTCCAGGCGTACGCCAGACCGGTTCCGAGTGCCCCGAGCGCGATCATGCTGAGCACGATCGGCGTGTCGAGGCGCACCGGCGTCGTCGCGATGAACGGCGCCAGCGCGAGCATCACGACGGCGCCACAACAGACCTGCCCGAGCGCGATGGTCGGCGCGTCGAGGTTCCGCCAGGAGATGAACCGTCGCACGTAGACGAACGAGATCCCATAGCAGGTCGTCGCGCCCAAGCAGGCCAGCTGCGCGGTCAGCTCGTGGGAGACGTCGATCCCTTGCCAGACCCCGACGATGGTGAGCACTCCCAGGAAGCCGAGGATCAGCCCGGTCGTGCGGGCCTTGGTGAACCGTTCCGACGGCAGCGCCGCGGCGGCGATGAGCATGGTGATCAGCGGTGTCGTCGCGTTGAAGATGCTGGCGAGCCCGGACGAGATGTACTGCTCGGCCCAGGAGAACAACAGGAACGGGATGACGCACAGCAGCACGGAGACGACCGCGAGATGGCCCCAGAGCACCGGATCGCGGGGGAGTGGCTTACGACGCCACGCGGCGATGGCCATCAGCGCCACCGCGCCGAGGCAGACGCGAGAGAGTGCCACCTGAGCGGGTGACAGGCCGGTGAGACCGACCTTGATGAACAGAAAACTCGCACCCCATACGATCGCGAGCGCCGCGAACCGGATCGCGATACTGAAACGTCCCAATTGTCCTTCTCCTGATTCCGCAAGTCCGCGCTCAGTGAATCCCGGCATCCCCCTTGCGCTCCAGCGGTTTTCGGACGATGTGTCCGACGCCTCCCGCGTGGCGCTCGGCCGAATCGTCCGTATAACGACCTATACTTCCGGGCTGTGAGCGAATCCTCCGGGCGCCCGCGCGCGCCGATCACCGAAGCCGATGTCCTGGCCTGGCTGGAAACCACGGCCGCCGCCGTCCGGTCGGGCGAGGTGAGCGCGCCCGAACTGATCGAGCTGCTCGGCGAGTTGCGCCGCGCTTCCGCGGCCTGCGCCGACGCCTCCGACTGGGCATTGCTCGCCGCGAGGGAGGAGGGTGCCAGCCTCCGCCAGATCGCGCCGGTGTTCGGCAAGGGTTACGTTCGGGCGCCGGCGGCCCGCCTCGAAAAGCTGCACCGGCAGGCGCAGAATTCGGGCCAGTGGCTCGCGATCCTCCGCCACAAGAACGAAGGAGCCCGGTGACGGACACGGAAATCCCCGTCGGCGACCGGATCGCCGTCGGGCTGGCGGCACTCGGCAGGCCCGCCTACATCAACCTCGGCCGGGCCGAGGCGTTGCCGCCGGGACGTGGGTTCGAGGCGATGCGCGCGGCGACCTACGCAGTGCTGGACGACGCGTACGGCGCGGGCGTCCGCTGGATCGACGTCGCCCGTTCGTATGGTTCTTCGGAAGAGTTCCTGGCCGGCTGGCTCGCCGACCGCGGCCACGCGGACGTGACGGTGTCGAGCAAATGGGGCTACCGCTACGTGGGGGAGTGGAAGCTCGACGCGCCGGTGCACGAGGTCAAGGAGCACACCGCCGCGCGGTTCGCCGGGCAGTGGGCGGAAACCGTTGACCTGCTGGGAAAGGCGGTTTCGCTCTACCAGGTCCACTCGCTCACTGTGGACAGTCCTCTGTTCACCGACGACCGGCTGATCGGCGCGCTCGCCGAACTCGCCGCCGGCGGTGTCCCGGTGGGCTTCTCCACGTCCGGTCCCGCCCAGGCGGACGCGGTACGGCGGGCGTTCGAGCTGGAGGTGGCCGGAACGCCGGTGTTCAGCGCCGTGCAGTCGACGTGGAACCTGCTCGAACCCTCGGTCGGCCCGGCGCTCGCGGAAGCGCACGCCGCCGGGAAACGGGTGCTGGTCAAGGAAACCGTCGCGAACGGACGGCTCGTGGTCGAGCCGCCGTCGCCGCTCGCGCGGATCGCGCGGGAGCACGGGACGGGGCCGGACGCGGTGGCCATCGCGGCGGTGCTCGCGCAGGACTGGCGGCCGGTCGCGGTCATCGGGCCGTCGAGCACGGCGCAGCTGCGGGAGAATCTCGTTGCCGCGAAGGTAAAGCCGACCGCCGACGAACTCGCAGAACTCGCCGCGCTCGCCGAGGAGCCATCCGCGTACTGGCGGCACAGGTCCTGCCTCGGCTGGCGGTGAAGGGCTGGACTAGTCTCGCGGCAAACGTCAGGCGGGACATCGGGGAGGACTCGAGAGTGCGTCATCGGCAGGTACTCGCGGTGGCGACGGTCGCGCTGTTCGGTCTGTCGGGATGCGCCGACCGTCCCAACGACCTCGACACCTACTACGACGACCCGACACCGACGCCCACGGTCGAGCCCGCACAGCCTTCGGTCAAGCCGCAGGCCAATCCGGTTCCGCCGTCGTCGACCCAGGCTCCCGTCCCCGCGGCCGTCTCCGCCGCGTTGCTGACCGACGAGGACGTCGCCGAGGAAGAGGTCGTTCCCGGTGAGAGCAAGGTGTCCGGCTGTCTGACCGGTCTGACGCGCGGCACGAGCCGTTCGGCGTCGTGGTCGTACCCGAGCGGCTCGACGCTGGAACACCAGGTCACCGAATACACCGACCGAGACGCTTCGGACGTCGTCACCCAGGCGGACTGCGAAGGCAGGAAACTCACCCTGACGAAGCAGACCGGCATCGAAGTCCAGCGCGCCTGGTGCGAGGACACGACGTGCACGGTGTTGCTCGCCAAGGGGAAACTCGTCTCCGCCCTCAGCGTGACCGCCGGAACCGAAGCGCGGGCGACGGACGCGGCGAAGCGGCTGTTGCCGATCGTCGCGCAGCGCCTCCGTTCGGCCTAGCGCGCGTCTTCCCGCCGGAACCATTCCAGGGCGCCCAGCCGACCGTCCGGGATGAACCGGCTCTCCGGATCGTCGAGCCACGAACGCAACTCACTCAGTGTCAGCCACCGTCCTTCGACCACTTCGGACGGCTGGTGGACGAAAGGGCCGTCCCAGCGCGTTTCGAAGGCGAAGTTGTGGGCCCGGATCGTGTCGTCGTCGGTGACGTGGACGAAAAGCGGGCGCAGTTCCACTCCGTGAACACCCAGTTCTTCAGCCAGTTCCCGGCGTGCGCATTCCTCCGGCGTCTCGCCCGCGGCGACGATGCCGCCTGCCCAGCAGTCCCATGTGGAGGGATAGACGTCCTTGGTGGCCGTACGGAGATGCACGTAGACACGCTCTCCGTCACTCGAACGGACCAACACCACGCCCGCCGCGTGCCAGAGTCCCTCGGCGCGGACCCGGGAGCGCGTGGCCGCCCCCACCGCGGTTCCGTCGAGGTCATAGAGCGCAACGAGTTCGTCACTGCCTGACATGGGGGGCATCGTCGCACGCCTCCGACCCCGTAGGGTGGTGGGTATGCGGCGGATCATGGGAACCGAAGTCGAGTACGGCATCGCGGTGCCGGGCGACGCGACGGCGAACCCGGTACTCACCTCGACCCAGGTCGTGCTCGCCTACGCGGCCGCGGCGGACGTCCCGCGGGCGAGGCGGGCACGCTGGGACTACGAGGTGGAATCACCCCTGCGCGACGCCCGCGGGTTCGACCTGACCGGCCCGAGCGGCCCAGGGCACGACCCGGACGTCGAGGACCTCGGCGCGGCGAACGTGATCCTGACCAATGGGGCGCGGTTGTACGTCGACCACGCTCACCCGGAGTACTCGGCGCCCGAGGTGACGAACGCGCGTGACGCGGTCATCTGGGACAAGGCGGGTGAACGGGTCATGGAGGAGGCGGCGCGCAAGGCGGCCACCGTTCCCGGGCAGCCCCCGCTTCAGCTGTACAAGAACAACGTCGACGGCAAGGGTGCGAGCTACGGCACGCACGAGAACTACCTGATGCAGCGGTCGACCCCGTTCACCGCGGTGATCGGGGGATTGACGCCGTTCTTCGTCTCCCGACAGGTGATCACGGGTTCCGGCCGGGTCGGCGTCGGGCAGCAGAGCGAGGAAGCGGGCTTCCAGCTCTCGCAGCGGTCCGACTACATCGAGGTCGAGGTCGGCCTGGAGACGACGCTCAAACGCGGCATCATCAACACCCGCGACGAGCCGCACGCCGACGCGGACAAGTACCGCCGTCTCCACGTCATCATCGGCGACGCGAACCTGGCCGAGTACTCGACGTATCTCAAGGTCGGCACGACGGCGCTGGTGCTGGACCTGATCGAGGCGGGTATCCGGTTCGACGACCTGAAACTGGACGAGCCGGTGCGGGCCGTGCACCAGATCAGCCACGACCCCACGCTGAAGGCCAAGGTGTCGCTGGCCAACGGGCGCAAGTACACCGGGCTGGACCTCCAGTTCGCCTACCACGAGATCGCGTCGGCGAACCTGGAGCGCACCGGCGCGGACGAAGCCTCCAAGGAGGTCCTGCGGGTCTGGGGCGAGATCCTCGACGCGCTGGCACGGGACCCCCAGGAATGCGCGGACAGGCTGGACTGGCCGGCGAAGCTGCGGTTGCTCGAGGGCTACCGCGCGCGGGACCAGCTGGCCTGGGGCGCGCCGCGGTTGCGGCTGGTCGACCTGCAGTACTCGGATGTCCGGTTGGACAAGGGCCTGTACAACAGGCTCGTCACCAGGGGTTCGATGAAGCGCCTGGTGACCGAGGAGGAGGTGCTGGAGGCGGTCACGACCCCGCCTTCGGACACCAGGGCCTATTTCCGGGGCCGCACGCTGGAGAAGTACGCCAACTCCATCGCCGCGGCGTCGTGGGATTCGGTCATCTTCGACGTCGGCAGGGAATCGCTGGTGCGGATCCCGACGTTGGAGCCGTTGCGGGGCACGAAGGCCCACGTGGGGAAGTTGCTGGACGACTCCGCGACCGCCGAGGAGCTGGTGGAGGCGCTCACCGGTTCGGACTAGCGGGATTTCCTTTCATCGGGGTTAAGCGATCACGGATCCCACGGAATGTCGGGACCGCTGGGTAGGCTAGGAAACATCGGCCACACCGGGAGGCGAGATGGCTCAGGAAAAGATCGAAAAGCACGGCGGAGGCGACTCGGACGAAGAGTTCGAGGGCGGCGGTCCGGCGGGCCAGGAGCGGCGCGAGAAGCTCGGTGAGGACGTCGACACGATCCTCGACGAGATCGACGACGTGCTCGAGGAGAACGCCGAGGACTTCGTGCGCGCGTACGTGCAAAAGGGCGGCGAGTAGCTCGTTTTCCGGCGGCCCCGGGCCGGGGCCGCCTGTGCGGAGCCGGCGGATCACACAGATTGGAACTTTGAGCACGTATGGAACACACCTCGGGTAAGTCGGCGCTGCCCGCCGCGTACTTCTCGTCGGCGACCTCGTCGTTCTCGGACTTCCTTCGGGCGCAGGCGCCCGAGCTGCTCCCGGAGCGGCGGGTCGCGACGGGCGCGGGCGGGCTGGACGCGCCGCACGGCACGACGATCGTCGCGGTCAAGTTCGCGGGCGGGGTGCTGATCGCCGGTGACCGGCGGGCGACGTCGGGCAACCTGATCGCCTCACGCGACATGGAGAAGGTCCACGTCACCGACGAGTACTCGGCGGTGGGCATCGCGGGCTCGGCCGGGCTGGCGATCGAGATGGTGCGGCTGTACGCGGTCGAACTGGCGCACTACGAGAAGATCGAGGGCGTTTCGCTCTCGCTCGACGGCAAGACGAACAAGCTCGCGGGGCTGGTGAAGTCCAACCTCGAGATGGCGATGGCCGGGCTGGCCGTGCTGCCGCTGTTCGTCGGATACGACCTCGACGCCGAGGACGCGAAGCACGCGGGCCGCATCGTCTCGTACGACGCGACGGGCGGGCGCTACGAGGAGAACGCCGGCTACCACGCCATCGGCTCGGGTTCGCTGTTCGCCAAGGGCTCGCTGAAGAAGCTGTACGACCCCGACGCGGACGCCGAAGGCGCGATCCGGACGGCGGTGGAGGCCCTGTACGACGCGGCGGACGACGACAGTGCGACCGGCGGACCGGATCTGGTGCGCCGGATCTTCCCGACGATCGTGACGGTCACCGCGGAGCAGGGTGCGGTGGCGTTGCCGGTCGAGCAGACGACCGCGGTGGCCGAGGCGGTCGTGGCCGGACGAGCCGAGCGCGGGCGCTAGCCCTTCTCCCTGTCCCCTTCCCGATGAGAGCCCGAAAGAGCGGAGCACCACAGTGACGATGCCGTTGTACGCCTCTCCCGAGCAGTTGATGCGGGAGCGTTCCGAGATCGCGCGCAAGGGCATCGCGCGTGGCCGGAGCGTGGTCGTGCTCAAGTACCGCGGTGGCGTGCTGTTCGTGGCCGAGAACCCCTCGGCGACGTTGCACAAGGTGTCGGAGATCTACGACCGGATCGGTTTCGCGGCCGTCGGCCGCTACAGCGAGTTCGAGAACCTCCGTGTCGCCGGTATCCGGCACGCGGATCTGAAGGGCTACCAGTACGACCGGCGGGACGTCAGCGCGCGTGCGCTGGCGAACGCGTACGCCGCGACGCTGGGCAGCATCTTCACCGAGCAGCTGAAGCCGTTCGAGGTCGAGGTCTGCGTCGCCGAAGTCGGCGCGACCGCCGCCGAGGACCAGCTGTACCGGTTGACCTACGACGGTTCGATCTTCGACGAGCCGAAGTTCGTCGTGATGGGCGGTCAGGCCGACACGCTCACCACGAAGCTGAAGGAGAGCTTCGAGCCGGACATGGAGCTGGGCGTGGCGCTCGGTGTCGCGGTGAAGGCGTTGCGCGACAACACTCCCACACCCGCGAACGGCGATTCGGACCCGGTGAAGCTCGAGGTCGCCGTGCTGGAGCGGGAGCGGCGGGGCCGCAAGTTCCGCCGGGTCGCCGGTGCGGCGCTGGAGGCGCTGCTGCCCGCCGAGCCCGAAGAGCCGAAGAAGGACGACGCCGACGGCGACAAGCCCGAAGGTGAGTCCAAGAAGGACTGAGCCTCTCTGTACGCGAAGGGCCCCTTCCCGCTTTGGGAAGGGGCCCTTCGCGTTCTCGCCCCACGTTTGTACACAGTGGAACGCAGTGGCGGAGTGGTGTGGGCTGAAGGCTCCCTTCACCGAGTCTGATGCGGCGAAAGGAGCCTTCGCCCCCGGTCGGCTACGGGAGCGGCGGTTCGGTCCTCGGCAGCGAATCAGGGCTCACTTGAGCGACGTGGACGCCGAAAGCCGTGAAGGCCTCCTTCCCTACCTTGAGAGTAGGGAAGGAGGCCTTCACGGAGCGATCAGCCGAGATCAGGCGGGGGTGTCGCCCCACCACTGGCTGCGGCCGCCGGCGATGAAGCTCCACAGCTGGAGCCGCGTGCCGTTGGTGGACGAGTTGCCCTCCGCGGTCAGGTAGCGGCCGCTGGCCGGGCTCTGGAAGCGGACGTAACCCTCGGGGTTGACGGTGCCGCTCCACCACTGGTTCTTGGCACCGGCGATGAAGTCCCAGAGCTGGACGATGGTGCCGTTGCGGTTGATGCTGTTGAGGTCCGCGTCCAGGTAGCGGCCGCTGGCCACGTTCTGGAAGCGGGAGTAGCCCTCGGGGTTGTCGGTGATGTAGAACGCCTGGTGGTCCGCGTTCAAGTTGCAGTCCCAGAGCTGCATCTTGGTGCCGTTGCGGTTGATGGTGTTGAGGTCGGCGTCCCAGCACTTGTTCGGGTTGAGCCCGGACGGGATGAGGTACATGTCCGCGTCGGCGACACCCGCGGCCTGCGTGCGCGCACCGGTCGAGGTGCGCTTCACCGGGATGAGCTTCATGCCGTGCACGGTGACCGTGTTGAATCCGTCGCCGGTGGGCTTCGGGGCCGCGGTCGCGGCCGGAGCGGTGACCAGGGTCAGGACACCCGCGGCGGCGGCGATGATTCCCGCCAGGCGCTTCATTTTCGTCATTTTCTTTCCCCTTTGTGGAAAGCGTTTTCTCCCAGTGAGGTGAAGGGGAACGGCAGAGGACGACAGGCCGCGACGAAACGCGGCCCGCAGGCCAAGCCGATGAATCCCCCTCGTGGAAGGCTCCGCGTAAACCCCCGAGAAGCGGGCCTTCTCCGAACATCATTCAGGTCTGAACCACGGCCGTCGAGGAGATTTCCGATAGCGGCAATAATGCTGTTCAGCGATGTAACGGAATGGCGCGCCTCGCGATCACACGGCGACGACTTCGAGCAAGGCGAGGACACCCGTGCGCATCGAGCTGACGTTGCAGGACCTGACGCGCGTGCGGCTCGCGCCCGAAGCCGATCCCTTGGCCGAGCTGGTTTCGAGTCTGCAGATCCTGCAACGGCGCGACGCGGGTTCGGCGTTGTTCAATCGGTGGCGGCATCGGGTCCGGCTTGGGCTGGGGGAGTCGGCTTCGGTGCTGTTGTGGTTGTGCCGCCCGTACGCGCCGATTCCGGCGTTCCTCGTGCCGGGCGTGGACGAAAGTGGTTTGGAGGCGGGGCTCGCGGAAGTCGCCCGCACCGACCCGCTGTGCTTGAAATCGGCGTTGCGGGATTTCCCGGTGAACCGGGAGCTGCCGTCGTGGGCGGCGGGATTGCCGGACGGGGACACGGCCGGGCTGCCGAAGCTCGTCCAGGCGATGCAGGACTATTTCGAACTGTCGTTGGCGCCGGGCTGGGAGCCGGCGCGCGCACAGGTGGACGCGGACCGGGGGATGCGGGCGCAACTGCTCCTGCACGACGGCGCCGACGCGATGCTCACGAGTCTGCGGCCGCTGGTGCGCTGGGCTTCGCCGGTGCTGGAGGTCGGCGACGGGATCGTCGGTTCCTGCGGCGCGGACGGCGGCGGGCTGATCATCTCGCCGACGTACTTCGCGGTGTGCCCGGTGATCGTCCCGGCGACGGGACGATCACCGGTCCGGCTGCTCTACCCCTCGGTGCGGCAGGCGGCCCCGTCGACCGGATACGGCCGCGACGTGCGGAGATCGCCGGACACCGCCCTCGCCGACCTGCTCGGCCCGACCCGGGCGGCGACACTGGCGGTCCTGGCGGTCGGCTGCAGCACGTCGGAGCTGGCCGCCCGGTTGGGCGTGACCCCGTCGGCGGCCAGCAAGCACGCCGCCGTGTTGCGGCGCGCGGGGCTGATCACCACCGAACGGGACCGCAACGCCGTGCTGCACGCGCTGACGCCCCTGGGCACCGCGCTGCTCGGTAATTAGAGCCGGTAGATGGTGAGCGCGCTGGGCCGCGACCGGAAGCGGAAGTCGTTGCCGAGCGGGCCGACCTCGCCGTCGGTGGCGACCCGGCGGTTGCCGTTGAGCAGCCGGACGTGCAGCTCCGGGACGTCGAGCTCCTGGTAGACGTGGCTGGCGTTGAGGCTGTTCGTGATCGTCGCGAGGATGAACCGCGCCCGCGAGTACGGCACGTCGGCGCGCAGGTAGCGCACGTCGAGAAGACCGGTGTCGAGGGCCGGGCGGCGTGAGGGCGCGAAGCCCTTCGGCGAGTAGGTGCCGTTGCCGACGAACAGCAGCCAGATGCTGGTGTGCTTGCCGTTGAGGGTCACTTCGAGCGGCTTCGCACGCCGGAGGGTGCGGGCGAGCGCGATCGCCGCGGACGGCCACTTCGGATGCCGCTTCTGCAGCTTTTCCCGGATGCGGACCATCTCCGGGTAGCCGCCGAGGCTGGCGGTGTTGACGAAGTAGCGGTGGTCATCGTCGTCGTTGATCTCGACCTCGCCGAGGTCCACCCCGACGGCGTTGCCCGCTTCGGTCGCGGCGTCCGCGTCGGGCATCGAACGCATGCCGACGTCGCGGGCGAAATGGTTGAGGGTGCCCGCCGGGATGAGCGCGAGCGGCAGGTCGTGGTCGGCCGCGACGGCGGCCACCGCGGCCACGGTCCCGTCGCCACCGGCGACACCGAGCGCGCGCACGGTGTTGTCGCGGGCGGCGATCTCGTCGCAGAGCTGATCGCGCAGGTCCCGTTTCGCGTCCGGGTACAGGATGGTGGCCTTGGGCCAGGCGAAGCGGGCTTCCTCGGTCGGGTCCTGGCCGTCGATCCCCGAATGCGGGTTGACCAGGACGAGCATGTCCTCGCCGTCGCGCATCTCGGGCGCCTCGGCGGTGTGCGCGGTGCGGCCGGGGACGTCGTCGTTCAGCGGCCACCAATGCCGCGTCAGCAGGCCCGCGCCGACGCCGATGCCGATCCCCACCCCGACGTCACTGGGCCAGTGGACGCCCGTGTGGATCCGGGAATAGGCGACCGCGGCGGCCAGCGGTGCGAGGGCGGCACCCGCCTTGGGCGATTCCATCGCGACGGCCGTGACGAAGGCGGCCGCCGACGCCGAGTGTCCGGACGGGAACGACGACGAAGTCGGGCGCCGGACGAGGCGCCGGTGCATCGGCACCTCCTCGGCGGCGGGACGGCGGCGCGGGAACAGCGGCTTGCCGATCAGGTTCGCCGCCGCGCTGGCCCCGGCGATGGCGGCCACGCCGCGGAGCGCACCCCGGCGCGTCGGACCCTTCTTCGCGGCGAGAGCGATCGCGACACACCACCAGAGTTTGGACTTGTCCGCACTTTTGGAGAGTGAGGTGATCACGTCGTCGGCCCTGGTCCTCGGCAGGGCCGCACTGCGGGCCATCAGCCGCCGATCGGTCCGTCCGACCTTGCGGAAAGGGCGTTTGAGCTGCTTTAACACGGGTTCCCCACTTCCGGGCCGGGACGTCATGCGCGTGATACCCGATCGGGACTTCCCGCACACCTTTCACCGAATGCAACGTACCGACCGCGTGTCGCCGCCCGAACGGCGCACCTTCAGTGGGTCCTCACCGCCTACTCTGGTGGGATGCAGCGGCGGATCTTTGGCATCGAGACCGAGTACGGGGTCACGTGCACCTTTCACGGGCAACGCAGGCTCTCCCCGGACGAAGTGGCGCGTTACCTGTTTCGGCGTGTCGTGTCCTGGGGGCGTTCGTCGAACGTCTTCCTGTCGAACGGCTCGCGGCTCTACCTCGACGTGGGCTCCCACCCCGAGTACGCGACGGCCGAATGTGACGACCTCGTCCAGCTCGTCACGCACGACAAGGCCGGTGAGCGCATTCTCGAGGACCTCCTGGTCGACGCCGAGCGGCGGCTGGCCGACGAGGGCATCGGCGGCGACATCTTCCTGTTCAAGAACAACACCGACTCGGCGGGCAACTCCTACGGGTGCCATGAGAACTATCTGGTGACCCGTGCCGGGGAGTTCTCGCGGATCGCCGACGTGCTGCTGCCGTTCCTCGTGACCCGGCAGCTGATCTGCGGCGCGGGCAAGGTGCTGCAGACGCCGCGCGGCGCCGTGTACTGCCTGTCCCAGCGAGCGGAACACATCTGGGAAGGCGTCTCCAGCGCCACCACGCGTTCGCGGCCGATCATCAACACCCGCGACGAGCCGCACGCCGACGCGGAGCGCTACCGGCGCCTGCACGTGATCGTCGGCGACTCGAACATGGCCGAGCCGACCACGATGCTCAAGGCGGGCTCGGCGAACCTGGTGCTGGAGATGATCGAGGCCGGCGTCCAGTTCCGCGACTTCACGCTGGACAACCCGATAAGGGCCATCCGCGAGATCAGCCACGACCTCACCGGCCGCCGCCAGGTGCGGCTCGCCGGCGGCCGCGAGGCGTCGGCGCTGGACATCCAGCGCGAGTATCACGCCCGCGCCGTCCAGCACGTCAAGGAGACCGGTTCGTCGCCGCAGTCCGAGCGTGTCGTCGAGCTGTGGGGCCGGGCGCTGGAGGCGGTCGAGCAGCAGGACTTCAGCAAGATCGACACCGAGATCGACTGGGCGATCAAGCACCGGCTGGTCGAGCGCTACCGCAACAAGCACGACCTCGATCTGTCGAGCCCGCGGATCGCCCAGCTCGACCTGGCCTATCACGACATCCGGCGTGGCCGCGGCATCTTCGACCTGCTGCAGCGGAAGGGCCTCGTGCGGCGGGTCACCGACGACGGCGAGATCGAACTGGCCAAGGACACCCCGCCGCAGACCACGCGGGCGAAGCTGCGCGGTGACTTCATCGCCGCCGCGCAGGCCGCCGGGCGCGACTTCACCGTGGACTGGGTGCACCTCAAGCTGAACGACCAGGCACAGCGGACCGTGCTGTGCAAGGACCCGTTCCGTTCGGTGGACGAACGCGTCGAGAGGCTCATCTCCTCGCTCTGAATTACTCCGTGAAGGCCATCTTGGAGGGCGCCGCGCGCTCTAAGGTGGCCTTCACGGATCTTCGAGGGAGAGGTGCGCCGATGCGCCGTGCGTTGCTGGTCCTGCTGGGAGCGGTCGTCCCGCTGGCGTTCACCGGCGTCGCGCACGCCGCGCCGGAGTGTCCCGATCCCGCGTGGGTGGAGACCCCGACGGGCACGGACGCTCAGCTTCGCGGTCTGTCCGCGGTGGATTCCCGTACGGCGTGGGTCAGCGGCAGCAGGGGCACCATCCTGCGCACCACGGACCGCGGTCGCACTTGGAAGCCTGTCGCTCCGGCCGGTACCGAGGCGCTTGACTTCCGCGACATCGAGGCCTTCGACGCCGAGCACGCGGTCGCCCTGTCGATCGGGCCCGGCGACGCGTCGCGGATCTACCGCACGGACGACGGCGGCGCGAGCTGGCGACTGTCCTTCCAGAACAGCGAACCGGCCGCCTTCTACGACTGTCTCGCGTTCTTCGACCACCGGCGCGGTCTCGCGATGAGCGATCCGGTGGACGGCAAGTTCCGGCTGCAGTCCACTTCGGACGGCGGCCGTACCTGGAAACCCGTACCCGCCGAGGGCATGGTGCCCGCGCTCGACGGCGAGTTCGGCTTCGCCGCCAGCGGCCAATGCCTTACGACGTCGGGTCCCCGTGACGCCTGGATCGCCACCGGCGGCGGTGCCCGCGCCCGGGTCCTGCATTCCGGCGACGGCGGGAAGACCTGGGAGGCGGCCGACACCCCGTTGCCCAGCGGCGCGTCCGCGGGCGTCTTTTCGGTGACCTTCCGGGATCCGCGGCACGGCGTGGCGATCGGTGGCGACTACGCGGCGCCGAACGCGCCCGGCCCGGCGGTCGCGCTCAGCGCGGACAAGGGCCGCACCTGGCGGACGCCGTCCGAGGCGCCGGTCGGCTACCGCTCGGGTCTGGCGTGGCTGGGGAACACGGTGCTCGCCGTCGGCCCCGGCGGAAGCGACGTGAGCCCGGACGGCGGGCGGCACTGGAAGTCGTTCGACACCGGATCGCTGGACTCCGTCGACTGTGCCCGCGGTGCGTGCTGGGCGAGCGGGGCGAAGGGGCGGGCCGCTCGCCTCGGGACGGCCTAAGCTCGAAGGACTATGACCGCACAAGCCGAACCGGTCCCGCAGACCACCGAGCAGCTGGTCGAGGTGCTGAAGGCGCTCGCCAACCCGATCCGGCTCCAGGTGCTCGGGTGGCTGCGCGAGCCGGACCGCCATTTCCCGCCGGAGAAGGCGATCGCCGACCAGAACGAAGTCGGCGTCTGCGTCAGTCATCTCCAGGCCAAGCTGGGGCTCGCGCAGTCCACGGTGTCCGCGTACATGGCGTTGCTGCAGCGCGCCGGGCTCGTCGAGTCCACGCGCGTGGGGAAGTGGACGCACTACCGCCGCGACGAGCGGCGGATCGCGCAGCTCGTCGACCTGCTGGGGCGCTCCATCTGAACTCGCCGGGAATAACATATCGAGAATCTGCGATACTTCGATATGTTGGACTCGACCTGAGGAGAGACAGATGGAACTGGGGCGTTTCGGGATCTGGACGTTCGACTTCGAGGATCAGCCCGCGAGCATGCTGCGGGATTCCGTGCGGGAACTGGAAGAACTCGGCTGGCCCGCGATCTGGATCCCGGAACGGGACGGGCGTGAAGCGCTGACCCACGCCGGATTCCTGCTCGCGTCCACCGAGCGGATGGCCGTGGTCAACGGGATCGCGCGCATCGGCTCCCGCGGCGCGCGCTGGACCCACGGCGCGGCACTGCTGCTCGCCGACGCGTATCCCGGCAGGCATGTCCTGGGGCTCGGCTTCGGTGGCGCGCAGCCCGGGGTCAAGCCGCTCGACGCGATGAGCGAGTACCTCGACGAACTCGACACCGTCACGAGTGCGAACCCGTTGCCCGAGGCGCCGATCCGGCGGCTGCTCGCGGCGTACGGACCGAAGATGCTCGGCCTGGCACGCGACCGGTCCGAGGGTGCGCACACTTACCACGTGACGGTGCCGCACACCGCCCAAGCGAGGGAAGTGCTGGGGGAGAAGGCCTTCCTCGGCGTCGAGCACGCCGTGCTGTTCGAAACCGATCCGGGCAAGGCGCGCGAGATCGCCCGCGAACACCTGCACGACTACCTGACGTCGGAGTACAACGTCGCCAAGTTCCGTCGTCTCGGCTACACCGAAGCCGACATCGACGGCGGCCGCGGCAGCGACCGGCTCGTCGACGACCTCGTGTTCTGGGGCGACCTCGACACCATCGTCGCGAAACTGCACGGGCACCTCGACGCCGGCGCCGACCATGTCGGCGTCCAGGTCATCGGTGTCGAACCCGGCGAGTCGGCCATGCCGCACTGGCGGCGGCTGGCCGAGTCGCTGCTGCCGCGCTAGCGGAGCTGGCCGGTCGGGCGGACCACGATCTCGTTGACGTCGACCGAGGGCGGCTGCTCCAGCGCGTAGAGCACCGCCCTCGCGATGTCGTCGGGCTCCAGTTTCGGCTTGGACTTCGAGTCCTCGGGGATCATCGAGGTGTCGACCAGGCCCGGCTGCACGACCGTGACCCGGACGCCGGTGCCGACGGCCTCCTCGCGGATGGAGCCGGCGAGCCCGGTCACCGCCCATTTCGTCGCCGAATAGAGGTTGCCCGGCCGGTGGTAGCGCCCGGCGACCGAGCCGGTGAGCACGAAGTGCCCCTTCGATTCGGCGAGTGACGGCAGGGTCGCCCGCGCGGTGAGGGCGGTGCCGTAGACGTTCGTCAGCACCATGTCCCGCCACTGTTCGGGGTCCGCGCCGCCGTCGCCGAAGAACGAGACGACGACGCTCTGCCCCGCGTTGGCGAACACCGCGTCCAGCCTGCCGAAGGTGTCCTTCACCGTTTCGACCGCGGCGGACAGCGAAGTCCAGTCGGTGACGTCGGCCGCGAGCGCCAGCGCCCGATCATCGCCGAATTCGGCGACGAGCGGGAGCAGTGCCTCGCGGTCGCGGGCGAGCAACGCGAGGCGGAACCCGGCCGCCGCGGCCCGGCGTGCGGTGGCTTCGCCGAGACCGCGGGAGGCGCCGGTGATCAGCAGTACTCGATCGTTCATGCCTCCAAACTAGGCGGCGTGTAGGTGTCCCACTCCGGCACCGGTTCGCCGACGAGCGAGGCGCCCAGCCGGTCGAGGTAGAAATGCCAGCCCTTGAGGATGTCCGAGGTGTCCCAGTCGGTCTTGGGCAGTAGGTGCACGAAATCGAGCACCGTTCCTTCACCGCGTTCGGTCAAGGTCAGCTCGACCCGCCACGCGGGCTGATCGGTCACGCCCAGATCCATCACCAGGCGCTTCGGCGGATCGCATTCGCGGATGACGGCCGGCCCCGGTTCGGAACCCTCCTCGGCGGTCATCGTCAGCATGATCGTGTTGCCGACCCCCGCCTCGCCCGTCCACGGACCGATCCACCGTGCCGTCCGGTCGGATTCGGTGAGCGCCGACCAGACGTCTTCGATCGGGTCCGGGTACTCGCGCCGGAGTTCGAGCCGGGTCACGTCGTTGTCCATGATGCGAAGATAACCGTGGACTTAATTAAGCGTCAACTTATGAGAACCAGCCGTCCGCGGAGACCGCCCGTCGCCAGGAGTTCGTGGGCTTTCACCGCCTCACTCAACGGCAGGGTGTCCGCGACCCGCAGGACGAGCGTGCCGTCGTCGACCATGTCCGCCAATCCGGTGAGTGCGGCGCCATCGGCGCGGATCCAGACATGCTCGACCGTGATGCCGCGCAAGGGGATCGGCGCCGCTCCGGCCGCGAACACCACGAACCGGCCACGGCTCGCCACGGCGTCCAAGGCTTCGAGCCCGAGCAGGGCCGTGTCCAGTGCGGCGTCGACACCGCCGGGGATCACCGCCCGCACGCGATCGGCGAGGAAATCCCCACGGGGCACGAAAACCTCCGCGCCGAATCCGCGGACCAGTGCCTCGTCGGCGGAACCGGCGACCGCGACCACCCGGAAGCCGCGTGCCTTGGCCAACGTGACCGCGTAGCCGCCGACGGCCCCCGCCGCACCGGTCACCAGGACCGTCGCTCCCGGCGGGAGATCGAGAAGATCGAGCGCCTGGACCGCGGTGAGACCGTTCAACGGCAGGGTCGCGGCCTCCTCGGGAGACGCCGTCCGCGGTGCCGCGGCGAGCGCGTCCGCGTCGAGGACGACGAACTCGGCGTACGTGCCGAGCGCCGCCGACGGCCGGTCCCGCAGTCCGATCACGCTGTCACCGGTGGCGAATCCGGTGACCCCGTCGCCCACGGCGTCGACCGTTCCCGCCACGTCCCACCCGAGCCCGAGCACCTCACGCGGCGGGACGATCCCCGCCTCGGTCAGGAAACCCGACCGGGTCCCGGCGTCGACCGGGTTGACGCCGGCCGCGGCCACTTTCACCCGTACCTGCCCGATTCCCGGTTCGGCCACCGGGACTTCGGCGAACTCCAGGACTTCCGGGCCGCCGAACCGGCGGACCACCACTGCACGCATCGTTTCTCCTCCAGGTGATCGTTCTCCACGAACGTATGGGGAGTTACTCTCCATCGGGAAGTACGCACTTCGAGGTGCCCAACCCACACGGAGGTACGCGCACGTGGTCACGCGCACGGCACAGGAACGGCGAGACGACGAGAAACGGGCCTACGACGCCTATCTCGCGGCCTGTCCCGCCCGGAAACTGCTCGACGAGGTCTCGGGCAAATGGGTCAGTCTCGTCCTCGTGGCGCTCGGCGACGGGCCCCAGCGCTACAGCGACCTCTCCCGCCGGATCGCCGGTGTCAGCCAGAAGATGCTCACGCAGACCCTGCGGACCCTGGAGCGGGACGGTCTGCTGACCCGCACCGTCACTCCGTGCGTGCCGGTGCGGGTGGACTACGAACTGACCGAACTCGGCCGGAGCCTCCGGCAACTGCTGGCCGGGATCAAGGACTGGGCCGAGACCCGGTTCGACGAGGTCGAGACCGCCAGGGATCGTTACGACGCGCGATCGGCGGCTGTCACCATCGGGTCGGACGGCGCGGGCTAGGGTAGCCGGGTGTCCACCGCACGCGCCGAACGTCTGGTCAACCTGGTTCTGGCCCTCCTGTCCACCCGGCAGTACCTCACCGCCGAGCGGATCCGGGGCATCGTGCCCGGGTACGCCGACGCGGCCAGCGACGAGGCGTACTTCCGCATGTTCGAGCGCGACAAGACCGAACTGCGCGAGCTCGGCATCCCGCTGGAGACCGGCCGCAACTCGGCGTTCGACGCGATCGACGGCTACCGCATCGCGCGGCGCGACTACGAACTCGGCGAGATCGACCTCGCGCCCGACGAAGCGACCGCGGTCGGGCTCGCCGTCCGGCTGTGGGATTCCCCGGAACTGACCGGCGAGGCCCAAGGCGCGCTGGTGAAACTCCGCGCGGCCGGGGTCGAGGTCGATGACCACGCCCCGACCGTCGTCGAACCCCGTGTGCGGGCCGAACCGGCGTTCGGTCCGCTGCTGGCCGCCGTCCAAGCCGGACAGGCGGTGCGCTTCGAGTACCGGCGCAGTGGTTCGGCCGAGCGCAAGATCCGCACCCTCGAACCGTGGGGCGTGGTGTCGTGGAAGGGCCGTTGGTACGTCGTCGGGCATGACAGGGACCGTGGCGCGTCCCGCTGCTTCCGCCTCTCGCGCGTGACCGGGAAGGTCGACGCCTTCGGGGAAACCGGCGTCGTCGAACGCCCGGAAGGGGTCAACCTGCTGAAGATGGTCTCCGCCAGCAGTGGCGAGGACCCGTCCGCGCCGACCATCGCCAGTGTCTGGGTCGCCGACGGCCGGGCCGCCGGGGTCCGCCGCCGCGGCCGGGTGGTCGGCCGCAGCGACGCCGGGGGAGAAGAAGGCGACCTCGTGGAGATCGAGCTGTACTACCCGGAATCGGCCGCGGACTGGCTCACCGCCCACGGCCCGGACGTCCTCGTCCTCGAACCCGACGTCCTCGCGAAGTCGGTCTTCAGCCGTCTCGAAGCCATCGCGCACGCCGGTGGTGCCCGATGAGCACCACCGGACGGATGCCGCGCCTGCTCGCGCTCGTGCCTTATCTCCTCGCCCGGCCCGGCATCAAGATCGACGACGCCGCCCACGACTTCGACGTCACGCCCAAGCAGCTGCGCAAGGACCTCGAGCTGCTGTGGATGTGCGGGCTGCCCGGCTACGGGCCTGGCGACCTGATCGACCTCTCCTTCGAGGGCGACACGATCGTCGTCACGCACGACGCCGGGATGAACCGTCCGCTGCGGCTCACCGGTGGCGAGGCGACGGCGATGCTCGTCGCGCTGCGGGCCTTGGCCGAGACCCCCGGAGTGGTCGACGCGGACGCCGTTCGCCGCGCCATCGCGAAAATCGAAGCCGCCGCGGGGCAGGCGCAGCCGTCGGGGATCGTCGTCGGCGGGGGAGTGCGCGAAGGCAAGAAGACCGCCGGGACGCGCGAAGCCGTCCGGGCCGCCCTCACCGCGAAGCGCGCGCTGCGGATCCGGTACTACACCGCGTCGAAGGACGAGATCACCGAACGGACCGTCGATCCGATGCGGTTGCTCATCGTCCAGGCGGTCGGCTATCTCGAAGCGTGGTGCCGCCGCGCCGAGGGAGTCCGGTTGTTCCGGCTCGACCGCATCGACGAACTGACCGTGCTCGACGAACCCGCCGTCCCGCCGGCACACGCCCGGCCCACTGACATTTCCGATGGTGTTTTCCGGCCGCGTCCCGACCAGCAGGAAGCCGTCCTCGTCCTCGATCCCGACACACGCTGGGTAGCCGAGTACTACCCCTGCGAGGAGCTCGACGAGCTCGACGGCGGGCGGCTGCGCATCCGGATGCGCTACGCCGACGAGTCCTGGATGGTCCGGCTGATCCTCGGTCTCGGCGGGGACGCGCAGGTCGAGAGCCCGGCCGCGCTCGGCGAGGCAGTTCGTCGACGAGCGGCCGACGCACTGGCCCGGGTTCGTCACCTAACGTCAACCTACGAGCAGTAGGGTGACGCCGTGTCGTACCTGCCGAGCATCGCGCTCGCCGTCGCCGGGCTGATCCTGCTCTTCGTTCTGCTAATCAAATTACGCAGAGTCTTGCGCGTGCTCACCCATACGGTGAGCATGGTGGCTACGAACACCCGAAAACGGACAGGGCTTCTTCGTGCCAGGTCGGCCGCGCTCCGCGTGGCGATCGCGCAACGACGCGAGCCCGAAGACCGGTAACATCACCTACGACAGACTCGAGAAGGAGGCCGCAAACGATGAACGCGCTGCAGCCGTGGCACATCATCATCCTGGTGCTCGTCGTTGTTCTGCTGTTCGGCGCCAAGAGGCTTCCGGACGCCGCGCGGTCCATCGGCAAGTCCATGAAGATCTTCAAGGCCGAGACCAAGGACATGGCCGGGGACAAGGCCGCCGAGACCGAAGAGGTCGAGACCAAGCAGCTGCCGCAGGCCACCACGCCCGCGCCCGCCGCGAACGCGCAGGACAAGCAGGTCGCCGACCTCCAGCGTCAGCTCGACGAGCTCAAGAAGCAGCAGGCCGCCACGCCCGCTCCGGCCGAGCAGGCGCAGAAGAACGCCAGCTGAGCGGTCTTACTAAGCCAAGCGGAGCCTGTTCGCGGATGAGCGCGCCGAAATCACGGCGCGCTCATGGTGGACCCTGACGAGAACGGACTGTCCAGTGGCGGATTCCGCCTCAGGTGAGGAGCGCCGCGGGTCGACGCGGCGTAAGCGCAGCCGTCGGAAGAACCCCGACGGCACGATGACGCTCATCGAGCACATCTACGAGTTCCGGCGCCGCCTGGGCTTCGCGCTGCTCGCCATCCTGGCGGGCGGGATCATCGGCTTCATCTGGTTCCAGACCAGGGTCGGCCCGATCCCGTCGCTGGGCGACATCATGACCGGCCCGTACTGCGGTATCCCTTGGGAGCGCAGGCTCGGAGCCAAACCGGACGGTCATTGCCAGCTGCTCCAGACGGTGCCGTTCGAAGCCTTCATGATCCAGCTGAAGGTCGGCCTGGCGGCAGGCGCGGTGCTGCTGGCCCCGCTGTGGCTCTACCAGATCTGGGCGTTCATCGCGCCCGGCCTCTACTCGAAGGAGCGCAAGTACGCGCTCACTTTCGTCTTCTTCGCGTCGATCCTCTTCGCCTTCGGCGCGGTGCTCGCGTACCTGCTCATCCCGCATGCTCTCGAGCTGCTGATGAACTTCGGTGGCGACCAGTTCATCACCGCCCTCACCGGTGACAAGTACATCTCGTTCATCCTGTCGCTGCTGCTGATCTTCGGCGTCAGCTTCGAACTCCCGCTGTTCGTGGTGATGCTGAACCGCGTCGGCGTCCTGAAGTACCAGACGCTGAAGAAGTGGCGCCGCGGCCTGATCATGGTCGTGTTCGTCTTCGCCGCCTTCGCGACACCTGGTTCGGACCCGTTCTCCATGATCGCCCTGGCTGGCGCGCTGGTGGTGCTCCTGGAACTCTCCATCCAGATCGCGCGCTTCCACGACCGCAAGCTCGACAAGGAACGCGGCACCGAGGGCTGGGACCAGCTCGCCGACGACGAGGCCGCGCCGTTCGACTACACGCCGAGCACGATCGACGAGGAGCCGTCGGCCGCCACGAACGGCAAGCGCACCAGCACCGACGACGTCACCTGAGCCGGGGATGCACGCGGCACTGGCCGTCCACCCCGCCTCGGGTAACGGGGCCGCGGAACGGCTGATGGAGTCGGTCGCGGCGCGGCTGCGGCCCGTCGTCGACCGGCTCGACGTCCTCGTCGCGCACACGGTCGAGGAATCCCGCGCGCTGATGACCGACTCCCGCGCGGCCGGTCTGGACGTCCTCGTCGTGCTCGGTGGTGACGGGGCCGCGCACCAGGGCGTTCAGTTCTGCGCCGAATCCGGTGTCGCGCTCGGGCTCGTCCCCGCGGGCACCGGCAACGACTTCGCCAGGGCGCTGGACATCCCCGAACGGCCGCACGCCGCCGCCGATCTCGTCGCCAGGCGGATCGCGGAGGGGAAACGGCGACGAGTCGATCTCGGACGGGCCGGTGGCGAATGGTTTGCCACCGTGCTGTGCTCCGGCTTCGACGCGCTGGTCACCGAACGCGCCAACCGGCTGACCTGGCCGCGCGGCCCGCGCCGCTACGACGTCGCGATCCTGGCCGAACTCGCCGCGTTCCGGCCCCGGCCGGTGGTGCTCCGCACGGACGTCGAGACACTCGAACTCGACGCCACCATGATCGCCGTCGGCAACACCCCCTTCTACGGCGGCGGCATGCGGATCTGTCCTGGAGCCGATCCGGAGGACGGGCTGTTCGACGTCACCGTCGTGGGCAACGCGACCCGGCGAGACCTGCTCCTCATGCTGCCCGGTGTCCGCTCCGGTGAGCACACCGCCCATCCGGCGGTCCGGACCCTCAAGGCCGCCCAGATCCACTTGGCGGGCAGCGACCTGCCCGTCTACGCCGACGGCGAGCCGGTGGGCAGGCTGCCGCTCGACGTCACCTGCGTCCCCGGAGCGCTCACCGTCGTCGGGTGAGCCCGGCGTAGTCACCCGCCCGCCATACCTGGCCGCGGAACGTCATGGCCGACATCAGGTCGCCGCGCGGGAAGAACACCCCGCCGCAGCGATGGCAGAACCACGCCTGCCGCCAGTACGCCAATGCGTCCGGGATACCTCGCCGGATCCGCGCGTTGCGCCGTAACCGGAGTACGAACAGCACGGCGAACAAGCCGACCAGCGCGAAGGCGCCGAAGGGGAAGATCCAGGCGCCGATGGCCGCACCGACACGGCCGCTCGCGGTCGGCGCGGGGTTCTCGGCGAGCGAGTCGGTGGCGAAGGAGACGAACGCGAACGCGGGGATCAGCAGCACCAACGCGAGCGTCAAGAAGCACCCGCCGCCGCGAAGCACCGGATACGGGTTGAGCGACGCCGCGGTCGCGGTCACCGACACACCCGTGTGCGTCGTCGCGGTGTAGACCACGCCGTCACCGGCGGGGGTGGCCGTCATACCGCCTTGCACCCGGTAGGTCGTCTGCCCGCTCTGGAACACCGCCGGCACACTCTGCACCTGGTCTACCTGCGCGCACTGCGGGCAAGCGATCTCCATGCCGTCCCCTCTCGATCACGAATCCGCCCCTTGGATGACAGAGGCGTGGCGGCCGTTCCCGAGATCGTCACACCGAGTGCGAACTGTCGGTGGGGTATGGAACCCTGACGAAGTGGTCAATAGCCCTTCTCAGACCCCGGCCGAGGCCTACGCGGCCTCCCAGCGCCGCGCTCGATACCCCCAGCTGACCCGCTTCGCGGCCGAATCGTCGTTCGAGTTCGACGACTTCCAGGTCCGCGGCTGCGAGGCGCTCGAAGACGGTCACGGTGTGCTCGTCTGCGCGCCCACCGGCGCCGGGAAGACCGTGGTCGGCGAGTTCGCGGTGCATCTCGCCCTCGCCGAGGGGCGCAAGTGCTTCTACACGACGCCGATCAAGGCGTTGTCGAACCAGAAGTACGCCGACCTCGTCGGCCGTTACGGCGTTGACGCGGTCGGCCTGCTGACCGGCGACACGTCGATCAACGGCAACGCGCAGGTCGTGGTCATGACCACCGAGGTCCTGCGCAACATGCTCTACGCCGGGTCGTCGACCATCGGCGAGCTCGCGTACGTGGTGATGGACGAGGTCCACTACCTCGCCGACCGGTTCCGCGGCGCCGTCTGGGAAGAGGTCATCCTCCACCTGCCCGAGCACGTCCGCGTCGTCGGCCTGTCGGCCACGGTGAGCAACGCCGAGGAGTTCGGCGAATGGCTCGTCGAGGTCCGCGGCGACACCACCGTCGTCGTCGACGAGCACCGCCCGGTGCCGTTGTGGCAGCACATGCTGGTCGGCAACCGCCTGCTGGACCTGTTCGCCGGCCAGGAGGAACACGCGCCCGGCGCCGAACTGCGAATCAACCCCGGCCTGCTGCGCCGCACCGAGGAGATCGGTGGACGGTTCGCCCCGGCCGGATTGCGCGGACCGCGCGGGCGGCGAGGCGCGCCGTCGCGGATGCCGCGGTTCCGGCCCACGTCCCGCACGGACACGGTCGAGCGGCTGGACAACGCCGGTCTGCTCCCCGCCATCGTGTTCATCTTCTCCCGCGCCGGCTGCGACGCCGCCGTCGGTCAATGCGTCCGGTCGGGTCTGCGGCTCAACGGCCCCGAAGAGGTCGAGAAGGTCCGTCGGATCGTCGCCGAGCGCACCAAGGACCTGCCCGAAGGCGACCTCGGCGTCCTCGGCTACTGGGAATGGCGCGAGGCGCTCGAACGCGGTATCGCCGGGCACCACGCCGGGCTGCTCCCGGCGTTCAAGGAGACCGTCGAGGAGCTGTTCGTCCAGGGGCTGGTGAAGGTCGTGTTCGCCACCGAGACGCTCGCGCTCGGCATCAACATGCCCGCGCGCACCGTAGTGCTGGAACGGCTGGTCAAGTACAACGGCGAGGCGCACGTCGACCTGACGCCGGGGGAGTACACGCAGCTCACCGGGCGGGCCGGGCGGCGCGGGATCGACGTCGAAGGCCACGCGGTCGTCGTCTGGCAGCCGGGGATCGACCCGAAGCAGGTCGGCGGCCTGGCCTCGACCAGGACGTATCCGCTGCGGTCGTCGTTCCGGCCCGGGTACAACATGGCGGTCAACCTGGTCGCCCAGGTCGGCGCCGACGCAGCCCGTGACCTGCTGGAACAGTCGTTCGCGCAGTTCCAGGCCGACCGGTCGGTGGTCGGGACGGCGCGGCGGATCGAGCGGAACAAGGAGGCCCTGCGGGGCTATACCTCCGCCATCACCGGCGATTTCGACGAGATGCTGGAGTACGTCGAGCTGCGGGCGAAGATCTCGGCACGGGAGAAGGCGCTGTCGCGGCAGAACACGTCCGCTCGCCGGGCGGGCACCGCCGAGTCGCTGGAGAAGCTCCGCAAGGGTGATGTCATCGCCGTGCCCGCGGGACGGCGCGCCGGGCTGGCGGTCGTCGTCGACCCGGGGCTCGACCCGATCCGCGAGCCGCGGCCCGTCGTGGTCACCGAGGACCGCTGGTCCGGACCACTCTCGGTCTCGGACTTCCCGTCGCCGGTCGAGGCGCTGGGGAACATCAAGCTGCCGAAGCACATCGAGCTCCGCTCGCCCAAGACAAGGCGCGACATCGCCTCCAGTCTGCGCAACGCGGGAATCTCCTTGCCCGGCAGGCAAAAGCGGCGCGCCGGGGCCAATGAGGACGGTGAGCTTGCCGCGCTGCGGCGGGCGCTGCGGGCGCATCCGTGCCACGGTCTGGCCGAACGCGAGGCGAATCTGCGCTGGGTCGAGCGCTACCAGCGGCTCACGGCCGAGACCGAGCAACTGGAACGCAAGGTCGCCGCGACCACGCACTCGCTGGCGCGCGCCTTCGACCGCATCCTGCGGCTGCTCGGCGAGCGCGGTTACCTCGGCCCCGCGTCGAAGGGCGACGGCGAGGACCGGGTCACCGAACACGGCAAGCGGCTCACCCGGCTCTACAGCGAGTCGGATCTGCTCGCCGCCGAATGCATCCGGCACGACGTCTGGAAGGGCCTGGCCCCCGCCGAACTCGCTGCCGTCGTCTCGACGCTGGTTTTCGAGGCACGCCGGGACACCGCGGGGGAGCCTCGCCTGCCCGCGGGCAAGGTGGTCGACGCCTGGCAGGCGACCACGCGCCTGTGGATGGAGCTCACCGAAGACGAGCGGCGGCACAAGCTGGACCGCACCCGCGAGCCCGACGCCGGTTTCGCCTGGCCCGTCTATCGGTGGGCGCGCGGCGAATCGCTGGAGAAGGTCCTCACCGCCGCCGAAGCGAACGGGCAGGAGCTCTCGGCCGGTGACTTCGTCCGTTGGTCGCGGCAGGTCATCGACCTGCTCGACCAGATCCGCGACGTCCTCGGCAAGGCGGATCCGGTCGGCGCGGCGGCTTCGGACGCGGTGAAGGCTTTGCGCCGCGGAGTCGTGGCGGCCGGCGGCGCGTGACCGGAGGCGTGACTCGCGTGATCAGACGGACGGCACGAGCGTCGGCCATCCAATCACGCGTGTCGTCCGTCTGATCACACGCGCCGTCCCCTCGAACACGCGCGACCGCCGAAGCGATACGGGCCCTCGAGTGGGGAGGATTCGGGACGTTCAACGTCCCGAATCCTCCCCACCCGGATCACCTGGCCGGCGCGAGTCTCGGAGGGCATCGTCGAGAGGCCGCCCGGTACTGGGGCTTGATCAACGGAGGATCGGGGACACTCAACGTCCCCGATCCTCCGTTGATCAAGCTCGTACGAACTAGTTCGCAGCCGAGTAGGGAGCCCGAAGCCCACCGAGATGAAGCGAACTCCCGTGGGCAGGCGAGTACAGACCCACTGGAACCGTCCTCACCGCTCGCAAGGCGTTGGGCTGACCGGCGGAACGGAAGCGCCTCCGGTGTGAGCACGGTCGCGGGGAGATGGCCCGACACCACCCGGGAACAGTGGGCAGGGGCGCCGACCTGTGGTTGGATCGCCCACGACGGCCATGCAGGTCGGCCGGTGACGATGGCGGAACAGGCGGAGGCGAACGATGAGCACGCCGTATGGCGGCAACGACCCGCAGCAGCAGCCCCAATGGGGGCAGCAGCCGGGCTACGGCCAACAGCCGGGCGGCGCTCAACCGCCGAGCGGCCCGCAGCAGCAACCGCAGTGGGGCCAGCAGCCGCAGTACGACCCGTCGCAGACCCAGCAGCAACAGCCTCAATGGGGTCAGCAGCCCGCGCCGTACGACCCGTCCCAGCAGCAGCCCGGGTATCCGCAGCAGGATCCCTCCCAGACGCAGCAACAGCAGCCCCAGTGGGGCCAGCAACCGCAATACGGCCAGCAGCCGGGATATCCGCAGAGTGGGCCCCAGCAGCAGCCGGGCTACCCGCAGAGCGGCCCGCAGCAGCAGCCCCAGTACGGGCAGCAGCAGCCCGGCCAGTACGACTACGGCCAGAGCCAGTTCCCGGGCACCCAGGGCGAGGCGCAGGACAAGCCGAAGTCCAAGAAGGGCCTCTTCATCGGTATCGGCGCGCTCGTGGTGATCATCGCCGCGGTCGGCACCCTCGGGTTCGTCACGCCGGGCTGGTTCAACACCCAGGTCTTCAACAACACCCAGATGCAGACCGACGTGCAGAAGCTGCTCACCGAGACCTACGGGATCAAGGAGATCAGCGCGGTCACCTGCCCCTCCGGCCAGGAGGTCAAGGACGGGGTGAAGTTCACCTGCACCGCCACGATCGAGGGCAAGCCGCAGGAGGTGCCGATCACCGTGAAGGGTGACACCGGCAACTACGAGGTCTCGCCACCCGCCACCACCAAGTAAACCGCGGGCGCCTGACACGGTCGATCCTGCATGATCGTGTCATGAGCGACTTTTCAGTGCGGCCGCTGCGGTCCGACGAGGAACGGGCCGCGACGGATCTGTTCAGGCGGGCCTTGCACGCCAAGGAGATGACCGACGAGGAATGGTCGGCCATCGCCCCGTCGATGCAGCCGGATCGTGGATTCGGCGCGTTCGACTCGGAGCTGATCGGCACCCTCCGGTCCTTCGACTCGGAGGTGACGCTGCCCGGTGGCGGCACCACGCCGCTCGCCGCGGTCAGCCTGGTCGGGGTCCGCGCCGATCGCATCCGTCGTGGCGTGCTGACAGCGCTGATGCGTGCCCAGTTCGAGGATTTCGCCGCCCGTGGGGTTCCCGCGGCGATGCTGCACGCGTCCGAGGGCGCCATCTACGGCAGGTTCGGGTACGGCGTCGCCGTGCGGGCCAAGTCGATCGAGATCGACAAGCGCCGCGCCCGGTTCCGTCCCGAAGTGCCCGCCGGTGGGCAGATCTCCCTCCTCGATCTCGAGAACACCATCGAGCAATGGCCTTCGCTCTTCGACGCGCTCCCACGCACCCGGCCCGGCATGATCGCGCGCAGCCCGCATCTGTGGCCGGGCTACGAACGCGAACTGCGACGGGCGACAACGCCGGTCACGACTGCGGTGCACAGCGGCGCGGATGGTGTCGACGGCTATGTCACCTACACCGTGGAGCGGGCCCAGTTCGGCTCACCGGCACTGCTTAAGGTCCAGTCCTTCCACTACGCGAGTCCCGACGCGTTCGCCGGGCTGTGGCGCTACCTGCTGTCCGTGGACCTGGTCGACCGCATCACCGCCGAGAAGCGGCCGCTCGACGAGCCGGTGGAGCTGCTGTTCACCGACCCGCGTGACGTGGCGGTGAACAAGGTCCAGGACGAGGGCTGGTTCCGGCTGGTCGACGTCGAGACGATGCTCGGCGCCCGCACGTACCGGGGTGAACCGGTCGTCATCGAGGTCACCGATCCCTTCCTGGAGCACAACTCCGGCCGCTATCGCCTGTCCGAGGACGGCGCCGCCCGCACCACCGACCCGGCGGATCTCGAACTGCACGCCGACACCCTGTCGATGGTGTACCTCGGTGGCTGGCGTCCCTCGGATCTCGCGTTCGCCGGACGCGTCCGCGCGACCGGGGAGACCGCCCTGGAGCGAGCGGACCAGCTGTTCGGCACGCGGGTGAACCCCTGGTGCGGTACCTTCTTCTGACGTTGGATGATCACACCGGTGGGGGTGCAGAAGCTTGAGCAGGCGAGCCGTCGCGACGGTCGGTCTGTGTGGTGCCGCTTTCGCGGTGCTGGTGGCGTGTTCGGACACCCCGGCGCCCGCGCCGGCGACGAAGACCGTCACGGTACCGCCGACGTCGAGACCTTCGTCGAGCGCGCCCGCGACCGCCGGCGGTTCGTCCTCCAACGCTCCGGGCAGGGTCTTCGATCCGAGGACGATGCAGGCGGACGTGCGGAAGATCCTCACCGAGACCTATCAGGTGAACGAGGTCGGCGACGTGCTCTGCCCGTCGAACCAGAAGGTCGAGGACGGCAGCACGTTCACCTGCACCGTGCAGGTCGCCGGCGAGGGCAAGACCGTCACGATCACCGTCACCGGTGAAGACGGCCGCTACGAAGTCGGCGCTCCCGCCTGAAAAACCGGTTGGGGCTCCCCGGGCCGGACGGCAGGATCCACGGTATGAGCGAATTCCTTGTGCGTGCCGTGGCCGAAGGCGAACAGCGAGCCTGCCTCGACGTCCTGGCGGAGTCGTTGCACGGCAAGCCCGCCACGGACGAGGTCTGGGCGAAGATGGCTCCGTCCTGGACCGCCGCGGGCAAATTCGCCGCGTTCGACGAGCACGGCGCCCCGGTGGGGATCGCGAGTTCGTTCGACGTCGAGCTGACCGTCCCGGGTGGACAGAAGCTCGTGACGGCGGCCGTCGACGGTGTCGGCGTCCGTGCCGACTGGACCCGCCGCGGGATCCTCACCACGATGATGGCCGTACAGCTGGAGGATTTCGCGGCGCGAGGTGTCCCGCTGGCCGCGTTGCACGCCTCCGAAGCCGTCATCTACGGCCGCTTCGGGTACGGCGCGGCGACGTTCGGCAAAGGCGTGTCGATCGAACGCCCGCGCGCCCGGCTTCGGGACGGCGTCGGCCGGACCGGCGAGGTCAGGTTCATCACCCCCGACGAAGCGGTGGAGCGCGTTCCCGCGTTGTACCACCGCTTCGAGGGAGCACGACCGGGGTTCGTCTCCCGGCCGCCGGCTTGG
Organism: Amycolatopsis japonica; assembly: GCF_000732925.1. Classification (NCBI taxonomy): domain Bacteria; kingdom Bacillati; phylum Actinomycetota; class Actinomycetes; order Pseudonocardiales; family Pseudonocardiaceae; genus Amycolatopsis; species Amycolatopsis japonica. The sequence goes on along the minus strand of NZ_CP008953.1, from coordinate 4,233,903 downwards.
TGGCCGGGCTTCTTCGAGCGCGTGGTGAAGGGGGACGGCGGCTACCGGGTGGCGGTCCACAGTGGACCGGACGGTGACGATGGTTTCGTCGTCTACCAGACCATCGACGCGCGCGACCGGCAGGCGCCGGAGCGTGGGGCGATCCTGGACATCCGCGAACTCCATGCCGCCACGCCACAGGCCTGGGCGGGGCTGTGGCGTTTCCTGCTGTCGGTCGACCTGGTCTCGGAGGTCTCCGGACGGGGCCGCCCGCTGGACGAGCCGATCGCCGAACTGCTCACCGACCCGCGCGCGGTGAACACCACCGAGATCATCGACGACCTGTGGCTGCGGCTCGTCGACGTCCTCGCGGCGCTGCGGGCGCGCTCTTACGGCACCGCCGAACCCGTGGTGCTCGAAGTGCACGACAAGCAGCTTCCGGACAACAACGGCCGTTACGCCGTCGGCCCGGACGGGGTGGAACGCACGAGCGCCGAGGCCGATCTGCGGCTGGACGTGGCCACCTTGTCGTCGCTGTACCTCGGCCATGGTCTCTTCAGCGATCTGGCCCTGTCCGGGCGGGTCGAGGCGCTGGACGAGGCTGCGGTCGCCCGGGCCGACGTCCTGTTCCACACCGCGCGCTCGCCGTGGTGCGGGACGTTCTTCTAGGCACTCGAGCCCCCTGCAGTACGTGAAGGCCCCCTTCCTTGCGTCTAGCGCAATGAAGGGGGCCTTCACGTACTTGGGAAGGTGTGAAGGTCGAGTTTCCTCGGCTGAGCCAAGGGAAGGGGCCTTCACGCGCGGTCGCTGTGACTGCTGAGACTGGTGTTATTGCTGAGGCTGCGGATGGCGATCGTGTAGTCCGTGAAGGCCTCCTTGAGGGACCCAGGGTCCCTCAAGGAGGCCTTCACGTACTTGCGATCTACTGGCCGTCAGGACGGGTTGCGCCGCGGTTTGATCCGCACCTGCGGCAACGTGGGCGCGGGCAGCCAAGCCGTGCTGCCCTGGTAGCCCTCCACCCGGCCGAACCGGTCCGCCTGCGCCTGCCACGCCTCGCGGTACTCGGCGATGTCCTCGTGGCTGCGGCCCACGAAGTTCCACCACATGACTAGTTCCTCGGTGAACGGCGTCCCGCCGAGCAGGAGCACCCGAGCCGGTTCGGTGCCGGGGTTCGCGAGCTCCAACCGCCCGGCGCCGGGCGCGAGGTAGGCGAGTTCGCCGGTGTCCAGCGCGACTTCGGCGACGGTGACGGAGCCGATGTCCTGCAGGACACCGTGTTCGAAGGCCGGATCGACGTCGAGGGCCACGGTCGCGCCAGGCTCGACGGTGAGTTCGGCGCCCAGCAGGGGAGTGAACGCCGGGACCGGCGAGGTGGTCCCGGCGAGGCTGCCCAGGAACACCCGCGCCGTGGCGCCGGGCAGATCGAGCAGCGGCGGCGCGTAGTGGCGGAAGTCCCGTGCGGTGTCGCGATGTTCGTCCGGCAGCGCGATCCAGAGCTGGACTCCGTGCAGGGTCGAAGTGTCCGGTGTGGACACTTCCGAATGCGCGATACCGTGCCCGGCGGTCATCAGATTGAGCTCGCCCGGCCGCACCATGGCGTGGGTGCCGATGCTGTCGCGGTGCTCGATCTCGCCGCTGAACAGCCAGCTCGCGGTCTGCAATCCGGTGTGCGGATGCGGTGCGACGTCCATCCCGCCGGACGCCGAGACATCCTGTGGGCCGTAGTGGTCGGCGAAACACCACGCGCCGATCAGCGACCGCTGCCGCTGCGGAAGGGTGCGGCGGACCCGGATCGCGCGCGGGCCGCCGAGCGGGACGTCGCGCGGGGTCAGCACGGTGACGCCTTCGCCCGGCCGCTCTGAGCACAGCAGCTCGGCCGGGTCGGCCTCGGTGTTGCTCATGACTTCGGGAGCGCGGCCAGCAGACGCTCCACCGAACGGCCGAGATTCCAGCGTTCCGCGAGTTCCGCGACCTTGTCCGGGTCGGCGGGCTCGGACGGGACGATGTCCGGGCGGGACTGCTCGACCGGCGCGTCCGCCGCGACCCGGACGACGGTCGGGGCCACCGCGAGGTAGTCGGCGGCGTCGGTCAGCCGCAGCCGGGTCTTGAGCGGAACCCGCGAGTCGCCGGCGTTCGACGCCTCGATCAGCTCCTGCAACGAACCGAACTGGGTGATCAGCTTCGCCGCGGTCTTTTCGCCGATCCCGGCGACACCGGGCAGCCCGTCCGACGGGTCTCCGCGCAGCGCGGCCATGTCGGCGTATCCGGGACCGGCGTTCCCCGCCGGGATCCCGTACTTCTCGGCGATCTCGTCCGGGCCGAGGACTTCGGCCTTGTTCCAGCCCTTGCCGACGTAGATGACCACAGTGGACGTCGGCTCATGACGCACCAGCTGGAACAGGTCGCGGTCACCGGTGATGACCTCGACCGGGGACTCCTGTTCGCGGATCGCGAGGGCGCCGATGACGTCGTCGGCCTCGTAACCGTCCGCCTCGGCCGTCGCGATGCCGAAGGCCTCCAGTAGTTCGAGGATGATCGGCACCTGCGGGGTCAGGGTGTCCGGCACCTCTTCGACGTCGCTGCCTTCCGGGACCTCTTCGGCCACCCGGTGCGCCTTGTAGCTGGGCAGCAGATCGGTGCGGAATTTCGGCCGCCAGTCGGCGTCGAGACACGCGACCAGCCGGGAAGGGCGCCGGTCGACGAGGATCCGCGCGATCGTGTCGGTGAACCCGCGCACGGCGTTGACCGGTGTCCCGTCCGGGGCGGTCATCGAATCGGGCAGTGCGTAGAACGAGCGGAAGTAGAGGCTCGCGGAATCGAGGAGAGCGAGTGGTCCGGTCACGCGGACAGCCTGCCATGTTCCGCCCCGGATGTCCGTGAAGGACCCGACCCCCAGCCGAGTCCTCCACGGACACCGTCAAGCCGCGTAGGGCCGCACCTGGCGTGCGTCGCGGAGGGCGTTGGCCCACCAGTTCAGCTGGTTCAGCAGCGTGGTTGCCGCGAGCGAGGCGCCTTCGAAGTCGTCGTGCTCACCGTCCGGGCCGAAGTGGTTCCAGGCGTACGGGAAGCTCACGGTCTCGCGGATGGTGGCGGCGTGGAGCTCGGCGAAGACCGGGCGCAGGTGCTCCACCGCGCGCAGGCCGCCCGAGATACCGCCGTAGGAAACGAAGGCGACCGGTTTGCCGTGCCACTCGGGACCGGTGGCGTCGAGCGCGGTCTTGAGCGGGCCGGGGTAGCTGTGGTTGTACTCGGGGACGATCACGACGACGGCGTCCGCGCCGGCGACGCCGGGGGAGAGGTCGCCGGGGGATTCGGCGAGGTCGATGACGGACAGGGTGACGTCGTCGCGCTGTTTGGCGCGGTCGAGGAACCAGTTCGCGACGACGGGGGCGAAGCGGCCCTCGCGGACGCTGCTGATCACGACGGCGAGCTGATAAGGCGAGTTCGTTGTCATGGCACAGACCGTAAAACCTAGAGTTAAGTTGAAGTCAAACTCCAGAATCGCCGCATACTGGCAACTAATCGCAGAGAAGTCTTTGCAAAGAGCCCTTTGCGGTTGTAGGGTGACGGGTATGGGGAAGACCGAGCGCTATCTCGCGCGGGTCGACGGCCGCATCTTGCGGGCGTTGTCGCATCCGTTGCGGGTCGAGATCCTGGAATTGCTGCGAGAGGACGGTCCGGCCACGGCGTCCGGGCTGGCGAAGCGGGTGGGGGAGAGTTCCGGGACCACGAGCTGGCATCTGCGCCAGCTGGCCGAATCCGGGCTGATCGCCGAGGACACCGAACGCGGCAGCAGGCGCGACAGGTGGTGGAAGGCGGTGCACGAAGGCGATCAGATGAGCGCCGCGGATTTCCTCGACGATCCCGACTTGGCCGGTCCGCTCAACGCGTACGCGCACACGATGATCGAGCGGCGTTACGCCGCCGAATCGCAGTTCGTGGCCGAGGTGCGGGACTGGGCCGACGACTGGATCGACAAGGTCAACTTCCACGACTCGTCGCTCCCGCTGACGCCCGGCGAGGCGGCCGCGTTGAGCGACGAGATCCTTGAGGTGATCAGCCGCTATCGCCGTCCGGAGAAGGACGGCGACACCCCGGTCCGGGTGCATTGGGCCGCCTTCCCGAGGAAAACCCGGCCGGAGACGCCATGAGCCGGATGCCACTGGGGGCCTTGGTCGTGGCGTCGGGGTTCTCCTCGGCCGGGGTGATGATGACGCTGCTCGCGATTCCCTGGTTCGTCCTGCAGAGCACCGGGAGCGGCACCAAGACCGGCATCGTGACCGCGGCCGAGGTGCTGGGCCTGATGGTCGCCGCGTTGCTGGGCGGGCCGGTCGTGGACCGGGTCGGCACCCGCCGGGCAAGTGTCGGCGCCGATCTGCTGACCACGGTGACGGTGCTCCTGATCCCGCTCGCGATGGCCACCACCGGGCTCAGTCTGCCCGGACTCGTCGCGTTGTCGTTCGTGATGGGTGTTTCCCGTGGCCCTGCCGACACAGCCAAGCAGGTCCTGCTTCCCGGTGTCGCCGAACTCGGCGATGTCCGCGTGAGCCGGGCGGCGAGCGCCGTCGAGGCGGCGATGAGGACCGGCAGGATGGCGGGCGGCCCCGCCGCCGGTGCGCTGATCGCGCTGATCGGGCCCATTCCGGTCCTGTTCGTGGACGCGGGCACGCTCGTGCTGTCTTCGGCGCTGGTGTTCGCGCTCATCCCGGTCGCGGCCGGTCCACCGAGACCGCCATCGGGCGGCTATCTCAAGCAACTGCGCGAAGGACTGGGATACGTCAAACGCGACGCGGTGCTGCGCGCGATCGTCGGCATGCTGATGCTCACCAACAGCCTCGACTTCGGGCTGCTCGGCGTCCTGTATCCGGCTTACGGCGACCAAGTCCTGCACAGCACCGCGCTCATCGGGGCCATGATCACCGCGGTCGCGGTCGGCGCGCTCATCGGCTCGGCGCTCTACGGCTGGGCGGGCCACCGTCTTTCGCGGCGGACGGCGATCCTCGTGGCCGTCGGTATCGAAGGCGCGCCGAGATTCGCCTTGCTCGCGCTGGAACCGGCACCGGCCGTCTTGCTCGCCGGTCTGGTGGTCGCCGGGATCGGGGCGGGCGCGCTCAACCCGATCCTGCTCCCCGTGGTGTACGAACGGGTTCCCGAAGCCGTCCGCGGCCGCGTGCTCAGCCTTCTCGTGGGCGGGGTGCTCGCCGCGATGCCGCTCGGTTCGATGGCGGCCGGGTTGCTGCTGGACGGGATCGGGCTCGTCGGCGCGCTCGCCGTGTTCGGTGGTCTGTACCTGATCGCCGGCACGTTCCCGGCGATCTTCCGGGTCTGGCGCGGCCTCGACGATCCCGCCCCGATCGGGGGTGACCGGCCGGTGAGCCAAGGGGCGCGGACCGACTAGGCTCGCCATCATGTCGCGCCGTTCCCTTCACAACCCAGCCCCCGACGCCGCCAGCCTCCGCGCCCGCCTCGACCGGGCCCGCGCCGCGGCGGCCGCCGCCGACACCGACGCCCTGCTGATCGCACCCGGCTCGGACCTGCGCTACCTCATCGGCCAGGCCGGGGGCTCCTTCGAACGGCTGACCACGCTGGTGATCCCGGCCGACGGCGTCCCGGCGCTGGTCCTGCCGAAGCTGGAGGCCCCCGGCTACGCCGACGTCCCGGCCGACGAACTCGGCATCGAGATCGTCACCTGGGTCGACGGCGACAACGCCTACGAACTGGTCGCCGACCGGCTGGGTAAGCCCGGCCGCGTGGCGGTCAGCGACTTCACCCCGGCGCTGCACGTGCTCGCCTTCCGCGGCGCGCTCGGCGACGCCGAGCAGACGCTGGCCGGCCCGATCGTGCGCGAACTGCGGATGCGCAAGGACGCGGCCGAGATCCAGGCGCTGCGCGACGCGGGAGCGGCGATCGACCGCGTGCACGCCCGCGTGCACGAATGGCTGCGCCCCGGCCGCACCGAGGCCGAGGTCGGCGCGGACATCACCGCCGCCATCGTCGAAGAGGGCCACACTCACGCCGACTTCGTGATCGTGGGCTCGGGCCCCAACGGCGCCAGCCCGCACCACGACGTCTCCGAGCGGGTGATCGAGCGAGGCGACGTCGTCGTGGTCGACATCGGCGGCCCGATCGCCGAGGGCTACAACTCCGACTCCACCCGCACGTACGCGGTCGGCGAGCCGCGTGACGCCGACGTCGCCGAGACCTATGCCGTGCTGCAGCGCGCCCAGAAGGCCGCCGTCGACGCCGTCCGCCCCGGTGCCACCGCCGAGTCGATCGACGCCGCCGCGCGCGACATCATCGCCGAGGCCGGGTACGGCGAGTACTTCATCCACCGGACCGGTCACGGCATCGGCCTCGACGTGCACGAGGAGCCCTACATCATCAAGGGCAACGCGCTGCCGCTCGAGCCGGGCATGGCCTTCAGCGTCGAGCCCGGCATCTACCAGCCCGGCCGCTGGGGCGCGCGCATCGAGGACATCGTCGTGGTCACCGAGGACGGCGTCGAATCGGTCAACCAGCGTCCGCACGACCTGATCGTGCTCGACGCATGACCGGTTCCCTGGAGCCGCTGGACCAGGCCATCGTGCAGGAGCTGGCCGCCGACGGGCGGCGCAGTTTCACCGATCTGGCCGAACGGGTCGGGCTTTCGGTGTCGGCGGTGCACCAGCGGGTGCGCCGCCTGGAGCAGCGCGGGGTCATCCTCGGCTACACGGCGCGGCTCGACGGCGAGCAGATCGGGCTGCCGCTCACGGCGCTGATCTCGCTGACGCCGAACGATCCGGCCGCGCCGGACGACTATCCGCAGCGTCTGGAGCACATCAAGGAGATCGAGTCCTGTTACTCGGTCGCCGGCGACGAGTCGTACATCCTCCTGGTCCGGGTGGCTTCGCCGCTCGGCCTGGAGGATCTGCTCCGCCGGATCCGCGAGTCCGCCAAGGTCTCGACCCGGACCACGGTGGTGCTGTCGACGCCGTTCGAGGGGCGCTCGCCCACCCTGTGAGACGAGAGGAGGGGTGGGCTTGCGCGGCGCTGGTACGATAAAAGGTATGGCAACACGTAAGGTCACTCTCTCACTCGACAGTGGTGCGCTCGAGTTCGCCGAGCGGGCCGCGAAGGCACACGGGATCTCGGTCTCGTCGTGGTTGTCCAAAGCGGCCCGCAGGGAGGCCGTGCGCACCGGATACACCCCGCAGCGCGCCCCGGTCGAACCGTCCGCCGAATCGGACGAGGCCGAGCTGACCGCCGCGGAGAAGGATCTGCGTGCACAGGGGTGAAGTCTGGACGTACCACCCCCCGACCGAACCGGCACGGCAGCGCACCGTCGTCCTGCTGTCCTCGGACGGGGTGAACGAATCCGAGCGGCCGTGGCTGCTCGGCACCGAACTGCTGGACCGTGATCCGCAGGACATCCTCGGTGTCGCCGTCGACGCGCGGTACTGGGTCTCCACGCTGAACCTCACGCGCCTGTACCGGCCGTGGTTCGACGAGAAGATCGCGGAGATCGACCAAGAGGTCCAGGAGCGCATCGACATCGCGTTGCGCGCCGCGCTCGATCTCTAGCGAGCGACCACCTCGGGCGCCGCGTGCAGTTTGCCGTCGGGGCCGGAGAGGCACGACGCGTTGCCCGCGCGTGCGGCGAGGAACTCGTTGAGGCAGTTCGCGATCTGCGCGTGACCGTTGGCGTTGGGGTGGAAGGACTCCTGCAGCGCGTGGCTCGCGCGGTCGACCTGGCCGAGGTCGCGTAACTGCAGGGTCAGCCTGCTGAACCACTCGTTCGCCGGTTCGCTGCTGCACGCCTCGTGCCCGGCGCCTGCTCGCGAGAGGTCGAGGAATCGCGCGCTGGTCGCCCTCGACGCCTGTTTGAGCCCGTCCGACAGGACGGAGACGCCGTCACGGCGCATCCACTCCAGATCCTCGGTGCGGAACGGGCAGCCGTTCAGGCTGCGCAGCGCCTCCGGGATCTGCGGGCCGACAGGCGAGGCGTACGACATCAGCACGAGCTGGTAGTCCGCCGGGACGTAACCCGCCTGCGCGAGCACCTTCTTGACGTCGGCGACCGCGTTGGTCACCTTCGGCACCATGGCGTCCACTTTGGACTTCCAGGTGGTGCGAAGCGCCGCGCTGCACGGCGGGTTCTGCGGTGAGAACCACGCCTTGAAGCATTCGTTGACCTGAGCGGAGAACTTCGGCTCGTCGTTCGCGCCGACCGCGATCACCACCGCGGCGACCCGGTGATCCTTGATCAGGTTCGCGAGTTGCTGCGCTTGCGACGGCTCCGTCCACTGCTTGGCCTCGCCCAAGGCGATCTGCTCCGAGGGTGCTCCCGAACACGCGAGGTTCACGCGTGCGGTGACGTCCGGGATCTTGATCTGCTCGACGAAGGCGTTGGGGGAGCGGTGACACCAGTTGCCGCCCTGCCCGTTGGTGGTGGGCGTGTAGTCACCCGCGCCCTCACCGGAAACGGTGCTGTCGCCGATGGACACGACCGTCAGCGGCCCCGTCCCCGGCGGTCCTTGGCGCGGGGACGGTTGCCCTGGGCGGCTTTCCGACCCGGTAAAGGCAATGAACCCGACGAGAACCACCACGAACGTGAGCGCGAGAGCACCCCACCACCACCGGAAACGTCGCATCGTCACCGGATTCTACGGACCCCGTGGCCCGAGAGGGTGATCATGGCGGTGTGACGGTCGCGATGCCCGGTCAGCCCGCCTCCGTCAGATCCGTTCCGGCCGCCAGTTCCGTCACGATGTCGAGTACGCCGGGCAGCGCGGGCTTGTCGTTCTCCGGCGACCAGGCCACCACTGTCCGGGCGGTGTCGCCCGTCAGCGGGACGAACACCACCCCGCTCCGGCGCAGGCTGCGCGAAGACCGGGCCAGCCTGGTCACGCCGATACCCGCGGCGACGAGACCGAGCAGTCCTTGTACGGTCGCGGCCCGCTGGACGACGCGCGGTGTGAAGCCCGCCGCCTCGAATTCGCCGTCGTAGCGGAGATGCCAGGGCTCCCAGGAACTTCGCGGCGTGAGCACCCACGGCTCGTCCGCCAGGTCCGAGAGTTTCAGCCCGGTCGCGGACGCGAGCCGATGTCCCTCCGGGAGGACGGCGCAGACCTCCTCGGTGATCAGCGTGCGGGTCTCGAAGCCCTCGATCAGTGGAGGCCGGGTGAAGATCAGGTCGTAACGACCGCTGCCGAGTCCGTCGACGAGCGGCGCGATCTGGGTGTCGTCGGTGGTGAGGGTGAGATCGGGGAGGCGTTCGCGGACCGCGCGCACCACCGGCGGGAGCAGATAGTTGGCCGTGGTGGTGAGGAAGCCGAGATGCAGCGTGCCGAGTTCGCCGCGTACCGCGCGGTCCAGTACCGCCAGCGCCTCGTCGTTGCGAGCCAGGACCGCTCGGGCCTCGGGCAGGAACAGCGAGCCGATCTCGGTGAGCCGGGTCCCGCGGCTGTCGCGCCGCAGCAGTCTCGCGCCGAGAACCCGTTCCAGCACGGTGATCTGCTGCGAAAGGGACTGCTGGGCGATGTGCAGGCGCCGCGCGGCCTTCGTGAAGCTCGCATCCTCGGCGACGGCGACGAAATAGCGTAACTGCCGCAACTCGGGGGTCACAGGCTCTGACTGTAGCCGCACCAGGGAACCGGTGTTGGCGGTCCAGGCGCGGCCTTCGCAGGATGGGTCGAAGGAACTTCACTGGAGGAAACAGGAATGACGAAGGAAACCGACGGCCGCGTCTGGCTGATCACCGGCTGCTCGTCCGGGTTCGGCAGGCACCTCGTGCTGGCCGCGCTCGACGCGGGTGACCGCGTGATGGCCACGGCGCGCCGTCCGGAGACGCTGGCGGAACTGGAAGCCCTCGGCCAGGGCCGGGTGCGCACCGCGGCGCTCGACGTCACCGACCCGGCGCAGGTCGAGACAGCCGTGCAGGCGACGCTCGCCGAGTTCGGCCGGATCGACGTCCTGGTCAACAACGCCGGCCATGGTTCGGTCGGCGCGGTCGAGGAACTGACCATGGCCGAGCTGCGGTCGCTGATGGACGTGATGTTCTTCGGCGCCGTCGAGGTGACGAAGGCGGTCTTGCCGCATCTTCGGGCGCAGGAAAGCGGTGCGATCGTGCAGATGAGCTCGATGGGCGGTCAGCAGAGCCCGCCCGGGTTCGGGGCTTACTGCTCGGCGAAGTTCGCGCTGGAGGCGATGTCGGAGTCCCTGGCCGCGGAAGTCGCACCGTTCGGCGTGAAGGTGCTGATCGTGGAGCCCGGCGCGTTCCGGACCGAGTTCGGCGGCAGCCGGCTGCACCGCTCCCGGGTGATCGACGCCTATCGCGAATCCACGGGCGAAATCCGGGATTTCGTCGAAGGGATGGACGGTTCGCAGCCCGGCGACCCGGCGAAGGCCGCCGCCGCGATCCTGAAGGTGCTGGACAGCGACGACGCTCCGCTCCGGCTCGCGCTCGGCGACGACGCTGTCGACGGGCTGCGCGCCACGCACGAGGTGAGGGCGGCGGAGCTGGCCGCCTGGGAAGAGCTGAGCCGCTCCACCGCCCTCTGAATCAGCCGAGCCACCGCTGGATCGCGACGTCGAGCAGCTTCCGCGCGTGGTCGGACACGTCGGCCCAGGCGATGATCCCGTCCGGGCGCACGAAGAGACTCGGCTGTGTCACATCGGGATCCGCCACGCAGGCGACTCGGTCGTCCATTCCGGCGGCCGCGTCGGAGTAGCGCCCGTCGGCCGAGCGGTCCACGAGTACGAAGCGGCCGTCGTGAGCGTGGTCGGCGAGCCTGGTCCCCGACCCGAGTTCGACGTCCCCGGCGATCGAGCCGATCGGGTCGGAGGCGTCGTCGGCCACGTCGTACCGCTGCAAGATCCCCGAGGAGAGCGCGATCATGCGGTTGGTCGCGCCGGGGACCGCGAAGAGTTCGTCGCCGACGACCTCGCGCAGCCGGGCGGTCCGTTCGTCGCCGCGCATGAGCGCGACCTGTGCCCGGGTCCAGTCCAGGACCCACGCGCCGATCGGGTGCCGCTCGTCGTGGTAGGTGTCGAGCAGCCCCGCCGGGGCGTGGCCCTGGACTGTCGCGGCGAGCTTCCAGCCGAGGTTGACCGCGTCGCCGATGCCGAGGTTCAGGCCCTGCGCGCTGAACGGCGAGTGCACGTGGGCGGCGTCGCCTGCCAGGAGCACCCGGCCGCGGCGGTAGGCCCGCGCCTGTCGTGCGTTGTCCGACCATCGCGTCGCCCGCCCCCGCAGGCCCGTGATCGTGACCGGGACACCGGTGACGTCCCGTACCGCGCTCTGCAACTCGTCGACGGTCACGGGAGCGTTCTTGTCCTCGGGTTGGGGCGCGAACCTGGCGACGAGGATGCGCCCCGGCACCGGGCCGTAGGTGTAGATGCCGCGAGGCGTCCAGTTCCACCCGCGGCGCAGTTCGCTCGGGTCGTCGAAATCGGCGATGGCCTGATAGCCCACCAGTTCCGGGTCCGTGCCCACGAAGTCGACACCGAGCCGCTTGCGGACGACGCTACGGCCGCCGTCGGCGGCCACGACCCATCCGGCCCCGAAGTCGCCCGCGCTGGTCTCGACGACCACATCGGCATCGTCGTCGAGACCGGCGCCGGCGCTCCGTAGATCCCGCACCTCGACGCCGCGACGGATTTCGACGCCCAGCCGGGCGCAGTGATCGCCGAGCAGCAGTTCGAGATCGTGCTGCGGCACCAGGATCCCGTTGGCCACGGCCGTATGCGCGGCCAATACCGGATCGTCCTGGTCGACGAGGTCGTGCTGGAACATGATCCCCGCGAAATGCCCGAGGACGGGGAACCGCCGGGAGGCCTGGCTCGCCGCGTCGGTCAGTTCGCGCACGGTCCGGTTCGAGCGGCCGCCGGTGAAACCCTTGGCCTCGGCCAGCCGACGGCGCTGCACTTCCTCCGCGGCGGGCAGCAGGCCGCGCCTGTCGAGGATCTCGGCACTGGCGACGTTGATCGAACCGGATTTGATCGTCGGATCCGGTTCCGCGAGCCGCTCCAGCACGGTCGTCCGCACGCCTCGCAAGGCGAGCTCGCTCGCGAGGAACAGGCCGGTGGGCCCCGCTCCGACCACGATCACGTCGGTCCGCTCCATGATGACTCCAAGCTTTACTCGGTAAACTTACTCGGTAAGGTTACTCGGTAAGGTTACTGAGTAAAGGTACGCTTGTCACATGGCGAAGCGAGGAGATCGGGGCGGTTCGAAGACGCGGGCGCATATCGCCGAGGTCGCGACAGGGCTGTTCGTGGAGCGTGGCTTCGACGACGTCACGGTCGCCGAGGTGGCCGCCGCCGCCGGCGTTTCGAAGGTGACGGTGTTTTCGCATTTCGAGCGCAAGGAGGATCTCGCGCTCGATCGGCTGCCCGACGCCGTCGGTATCGCGCGGGCGACGATCCGGGATCGGCCGGACGGCGTGGGTGTCGTCGAGGCGTTCCGGCGGATGACCCTCGCGCTCGCGGAAGAGCGGCATCCGTTGTCCGGGCTGAGCGAGGCGGGCGAGCCGCTCGCGCGCACCGTCGCCGGGTCGCGCGCGCTCGTTTCGCGGTTGCGCGAGTTCGAGCACGAGATCGAGGCCGAGGTTGCCGACGAGCTCGAAAGCGACACCCGGTTCTCGGGCGACAGTGAGCTGGCCGCCGCGCTGATCGTCGCCGCGTACCGCACCGTCGCCGTGGCCACGACGCGGCGACGCCTCGCCGGGGACGATCTCACCGAAGTCGCCGCCGCCCATTGCGAACGGTTGAACACGGCCTTCGGCGCGCTGGCCAAGGCTTTGTGATGCCCTGAGGGCGGGCTCAACCGTCCATTCTGGACGCGAGAATCGCCGCTCCGGGACCGGAGAGTTCGTCCAGCGCCACGTCCCGGCCGGCGATCGACAGCAGGACCGCCTCGCCGGGGCCGCGGACTTCCGGTCCGGACCCGGCCGACCAGTCCAGGTCCGTGGCGACGAGCCGGAGTCCGCGTGCGCGCTTGCCCGCCTTGACCGGCGGCGCGTAGCGGGCGAAAGCCAGCGCGTGACGCAACCTCTCCGGCGGCACTTCGCGAGGGAACCCCAAGGGACGCCGGATGTCCTGGTGATGGAGCAACCCGTCGAGCAGCGCCACCCGTCCGCCGAACGCCGAGGTCAGGCCGCGCGGTTCGAGATGTTGCTCGATCCTCGCGATCAGCTCTTCCGGTGTCCTGTCCGGCTTTCGCGCGACACCGAGCGCGTTCATCCGGTTCAGCCGCAACCCGCCGCGGACTGCTTGGCCGACGAGATCGCGGAAGCGCTGGGCGTCGTAGTCGACGACGTGGGCGACCACCTCGCGGACCGTCCACTCCGAACACAAGGTCGGTGCGTCCCAGTGTCGCGGGGACAGAGTCCGGAGGAACGCGGCGAAGTCCGCCCGCTCGTCCCTGGCGAGTCGCGCGACCGTGTTCATCGGCGGCCTCCTGTGGTCATTCGTAATCGAGCCACCCGCAAACGTAGTAGTTCGTGTCCTCGTTCCGCTCGACGTACCAGGAATAGACGATGTCGCCCGCGAGTTTGCCGGTGCGCGCGTTCCGCTGGGTGATCTTGGCCTGGACCGTCACGAACTCCTGCCCTGACGGGACGGAGTACGGCAGCATCTCCCAGCGCTGGACGTAATGCCCGTGGAGTTCGAAGCCGAGCAGCGTCGACCGCAGGCGCGGGCAGGTCCCGCTGCGCAAGGCGGTCATGTCGTGATTGGCCAGCCCGTTCATGTAGACCTGGAACACGCGGTCGATCGCGGCGGGTTCGAGGCCCGGCGCGGATGACGTGGACGGCGCTGTCGGCGTTGTCGGTGCCAGCGTCGTCACGGTGGCGACGCTAAGCGGCGTTCATGAAATTCGCATGAAAAGGCTTCGGCGGGTCGGGCCAAGTACATGAAGGCCCCCTTCCTTGCGTCTAGCGCAAGGAAGGGGGCCTTCATGTACTTGGGAAGGGGCCCTACACGCGCGGCTGCTGTGACTGCTGGTCTTCACGGACCGGCGACCAAAGCGGCCAGGTACCGAGCTGTGGCTCAGCAGTTCTCCAGGAAATGGCGCAGCACCCGCGTGCCGAACCGCAGTCCTTCCACCGGGACCCGCTCGTCCACGCCGTGCGCCATCGCCCGGTACGGGAAGCCTTCCGGCAACAGCAGAGGCGCGAAGCCGTAGCAGTCGATCCCGAGAGGACTGAACGCCTTCGCGTCCGTTCCGCCGCCCATGCAGTACGGGACGACGACGGCTTCGGGGTCCTCCGAACGCAAAGCGTCGGCCATCACGTCGAACCACGGCGAATCCACCGGAGCCTGGACCGGCGGCTGGTGCGCGACGAACTCGCGGGTGACGCCTTCGCCGAGCATCGCGTCGATCTCGGCGAGCAGCTCCGGTTCGGCGCCGGGGAGGACGCGGACGTCCACCTGTGCCTCGGCCGAAGTCGGGATCACGTTCACCTTGTAGCCGGCGTCGAGCATGGTCGGCGTCGTGCTGTTGCGGACCGTCGGCACCACCAGCGCCCCGGCGGGCCCGAGCCGCGCGATCGTTCCGTCCACATCGGACAGATCGACCGGGACGCCGAGCGCTTCCCCGGTGCGTTCGAGGAAGGCCTGGACGGTCGGGGTCAGCTGCACCGGCCAGCGGTGCGCGGCGATCTTGCCGAGCGCCGTGACCAGCCGGGTGACCGCGTTCTCGTCGTTGGGCCGCGAGCCGTGCCCCGCGCGGCCCTTGGCCGTCAAACGCAGGTGCGCGGTGCCGCGCTCGGCCGTCGCCACCGGATAGAGCCGCACGATCCGGCCGTCGGCGGCGGGGACGTGGTAGGTGTACGCGCCCGACTCGCTGATCGCGGCCGCGCAGCCGTCGAACAGGTCCCGGTGCGCCGCGGCGAGCCAGTGCGCGCCGTACTCGCCCTTGTCCTCCTCGTCGGCCACGAACGCCAGGACGATGTCCCGCCGCGGCCGGACGCCGGTGGCGAGGGCGGCGAGCACCATCGCGCAGAAGTCCTTCATGTCGACGGCACCGCGGCCCCAGAGGAACCCGTCGCGGATCTCGCCGGAGAACGGGTCCACCGACCAGTCGGCGGCGTCCGCCGGGACGACGTCGAGATGCCCTTGCACGAGAAGCGCGGGCAGGCTCGGATCGGTGCCCGGAACCCGGGCGATCACGTTCGCGCGGCGGGGCGCGGACTCGATGATCTTCGAGTCGATCCCGAGCCCCGACAGCAGCGATGCCACGTACTCGGCGGCCTCGCGCTCGCCCTCGGAGTCCCCGTTGCCCCGGTTCGTGGTGTCGAACCGGATCAACCGCGAACAAACCTCGACCACATCGAGTTCAGCCATAGATACCCTGCACCGCCCCGGCCGCGATCGCCGTGACGATCTTGAACGCCTTCATCGCTTCGGTCATGTCCGGCGCGTCGAAGCCGACCCGCCGCACACCGATCTGTTCCACCGTCGGGATCACCGCCGCGGCCTGCGCGAGATGGCTCGCGTCGAACTCGACCTCGATCCGGTGCGGTGTGGTGTACCGCTCGACCCGGCCCGCTCGGTTCATCGAGTCCGCCGCCGCCGACGACAGCAGTTCGGCCGTCCTGGCGGGCGGCAGGCAGATCGCGGCGTAGCGGCTGACGCACTCCTTCACCGTGACCAGTTCGGCTTCGGGCGCGTAGTCTTGGGCGTCGTCGCAGGCCTTGTCGTCACCGGAAACGACCAGCACCGGGACGCCGTACTCGGCGGCCATCGCCGCGTTGAGCCTGCCTTCGCTGGCGGGGACGTCGTCGAGCCACACGCCGGTGATCTGATTCTCCAGGTACGTGTGGGACAGGACGCCGTCGAAACCCGCGCCGGCGTGGTAGCCGAGGAAGACGACGCCGTCCACGCCGCTGTCGATCCCCTGCATCATCGAGAGCGGCTTGTGCCTGCCGGTGAGCATGCGCGCCCGGCCGTCGAGGTCTTCGAGCAGCAGGTTCCGTTGCGAGGAATGCGCCTCGTTGACCAGCACGTCGGTGGCGCCGGAGTCGAACAGGCCCGCGATGGTGGCGTTGACGTCGCCGGTGAACAGGCGGCGGAATCGTTGCCACTGCTCGGTGCCGGGGATGACGTCGTCGGTCCAGGTGACGCCGGTGGCGCCCTCCATGTCCGCCGAGATCATGATGCGCATGCGGGGCACCCTAGCCGAGGCTCTTTGCCCTCGCCGCCGGGATTAGGGCCAGGAACCGGAACGCGGGTAGACCGCCCAAGCGCGCTCCCAGGCCGCGGCCCGCTGCCGGTCGAGCACCAGCCGGACGACCCGCTGCACCAGGACCAGCCCGGCGACCACCGCGAACCAGAGCCACAGGCCGACGAGCACGGAATCGAACACGGCAGTCGACGCGGTCCTCGGGGCGGTGGTGAGTTCACCGCGGGCGTCGATCCAGATCGGCATGGCCGATCCGGCGGGGCTGCCCGGCGCCGCGAGGACGCCGCCGGTGTGCCGGGCGCCGCGCGAGTCGGTCCAGGTCGCCTCGGTGGTGGAGGTGTCGGTTCCGACGCTCTCGCTGTCGACGATGCGGACGGGCGCCGCCTTCAGCAGGTACGCGGTGGCGGGCGTGCGTCCGGTCGAGTCTGCGGCGGCCGCGGCGACCTGCCTGCCGTGGTTGGCCGAGCCGACGGCGGCCGCGACCGGGATGGCGAGCAGCGCCGCGAGGATCACGAGCTTGAGAAGAAGGGCTTCGAACCGGTCGGAGCCACGAGCCAGCGAATTGTGACCAGGGAAGAGCCGTCGCCGGAAGCGGGCGATCGGACCACTGGACCCGTGCACGAGGAACCCCATTCCCTCAGACCGCGAAATACCTCCATCCTCGATTCTCGTTCACCGGGGCGCCGCTGTCGCGGTATGGGGACACAGAACACTCTGTGAACCCGTACACAACCTTTTATTCGTTTTGCCCGTCCGCGTTCTCCCGCTACCGTCTTCGGCATGGGGATTTTCTTCACTCTGTGATTCTCGCCTTCGACGCGGCCCTGGCGTAGAGCCTTCGCTCCGCCGGGTCGCGTCCTTCCTCGTCTGCTCTTCTTCCCCGCGAGAATCAGGAGGACGCCCCTGTGCGTACCCCGCATCGAAATCCCGGAACACAACTCGTGCTCTCCGGTGTCACCAAACGCTTCGACGACCACGTCGTGCTCGACCAGATCTCCTTCACCGCCAAACCGGGGGAGAAGGCGGGCGTCATCGGCGACAACGGCTCGGGCAAGTCCACCCTGCTCAGGCTGATCGCCGGCCGCGACCGGGCGGACAACGGCACCGTGACCGTCACCGCGCCCGGCGGCGTCGGCTATCTCCCGCAGACGCTGGATCTGCCCGACACCGCCACGGTCGGCGACGCGATCGACCTCGCGCTGGCCGACATCCGGGAGCTCGAATCCCGGCTGCGGACGGCGGAAAGGTCGCTCGAAACCGCCGAAGACCTGGCCGCGTATGGCGACCTCATGACCGCGTACGAAGCCCGTGGCGGTTACGAGGCCGATGCCAGAGTGGAGGTCGCCCTGCACGGGCTCGGACAGCCGGGCCTCGATCGCGACCGCGCGCTGGGCAGCCTGTCCGGTGGTCAGCGGTCCCGGCTGGCGCTCGCGGCCACGCTGGCCGCGTCGCCCGAACTGCTGTTGCTGGACGAGCCGACCAACGATCTCGACGACGACGCCGTCGCCTGGCTGGAGAACCATCTCCGTGGGCATCGCGGCCGGATCGTCGCGATCACGCACGACCGGACGTTCCTCAGCCGTGTCACCACGACGATCCTCGAGGTCGACGCCGACCGCCGTTCCGTGCAGCGGCACGGCGACGGGTACTCGGGCTATCTCGCGGCGAAGGAGGCCGCGCGGGCCCGATGGGTCCGCGAATACGAGGAGTGGCGGCTGGAGAAGTCCCGTTACGAACGGATGGCGGACGTCAACATCGACCGGTTTTCGGCGATCCCGCGCAAGGCCCCGGCCGCCTTCAGCGGGGCGGGCGCGTTCCGGGCCCGCTCCCGGGCGCACGGGGCGATGAGCAGGATCCGGTGGGCGCGCGAGCGGATCCAGCGGCTGGAGACGAATCCGGTCCCGCCTCCGCCGGAGCCGCTCCGGTTCACCGCGCGGATCGCCGCGGGGGAGACGGAGGCCGGTCAGTACGTGGTGAAGGCGTGCGGCGTGTCGGTCGACGGCCGCCTGCCGCGGACGTCGCTCAGCGTGCTGCCCGGCGAACGGGTCCTCGTGACCGGTCCCAACGGGGCGGGCAAGACGACCTTGATGCGGGTGCTCGCCGGTGAGCTCGCGCCGTCGACGGGATCGGCGGAGCGGGCGGGCCGGATCGGGTTCCTGCACCAGAACGGCGGGCTCGCCGCCGACGCGCGGACCGTCCTGATGGTCTTCGCCGGAGACGGCGACGAAGACGAGGCGGCCGAGAGGTTGCTGTCGCTGGGCCTGTTCCGGGCGCCGGATCTGCGTAAGCCGGTCCGGGAACTGTCCATCGGGCAGCGGCGCAGGCTGGAACTGGCCAGATTGGTGACGGCCAGGACCGACCTGCTGCTGCTCGACGAGCCGACCAACCATCTCTCCCCGGATCTCGTCGAGGAGATGGAGCAGGCGCTCGCGACGTACTCCGGCGCGCTCGTGGTCGTCACCCACGACCGGCGGATGCGGCGGACGTTCGAAGGCAGGCGGCTGGAACTGGTCACTTCAGCGGCGTGAGCGGTCCGTCCACTTTGGCCGGGTTGAGGCAACTGTTCAGCCCGTCCACGAGCGAGCAGAGGCCGGGCCCTCGGTTGAGCCGGTAGCCCTGCGGTACGCCGCCCGCGGTCACCAGATCCTGGTACGCGGGAACGGCGTCCGTGGGGCGCCGGGTCAGCGCGGGATCGGCGAGAGCGTCCACTGTGTACAGTCCGAACCGGGCGCGGTAGCTGCCCCATTCGTAGTTGTCGGTGAGGCTCCAGTAGTTGTAGCCGATGAGGTTCATCCCGTCGGCCTTCGCACGCTGGAGCCAGTACACGGTGTCGCGTACGTGATCGCCGCGGGTGTAGTCCGCGTCGCGGAGCTTCCCGTTGTCGGTCGCCATGCCGTTCTCGACGATGTAGAGGGGCATGCGCGGGAACCGGTTGTGGTAGCTGCGCAGTGCGTAGTAGATGCCTTCTGGCTGGAGTTTCACGTCCCAGAACTTGTCACTGGCGGCCGCGAACACCGTCCAGTTGTCGATGCTGAGCCCGTAGTAGTAGTCGATGCCGATGAAGTCGAGCTTGTCCTTGACCTGGTCGAGGAAGAACCAGTCGGCCATCCCGTTGACCCCGGTGATGTAGGCCTGGTTGCTGGTGACCTTCGAGGTCGGATCCAGTTCGTGGATGAGGTCGTAGGCCCGGCGGTGCGCCTGGACGACGTTGGACTGCGCCGCGAAGTACCGCGTGGCGTCCAGGGCGCCGACCTTCTGCTCGTTCCGGAGGAAGATGAGCGGCTCGTTGAACGTCACCCAGAGGACGTCCTGCCCGGCGTAGCGCTGGACGATCTTCCGGCTGAACTCCAGCCACGCGTCGGCCGTCCGCGTCTCGGCCCAGCCGCCCTGGTCGAGCGCCCAGCCCGGGTAGACCCAATGGTTGAGCGTGATCATCGGCGTCATGCCCGCGGCGCGGACCTGCCGGAACACGTCGTCGTAGAAGGCCAGTTCGGTCTCGTCCCACCGGCCGGGCGAAGGTTCGACACGCGCCCACTCGACACCGAAGCGGTAGGTGTTGACGCCGAGACCGGCCGCGAGGCGGATGTCGTCGGCGTAGCGGTGCCGGAAGTCCACGGAGTCGCGGTACTCGTCGACGCCGTCCTTGCCGGCGGAGCGGTCCACGAACCGCTTCCAGTTGCTGTCCGGGGCGTTGCCCTCGGACTGGTAGCCCGACGACGCGACACCCCAGTAGAAGTCCCGGGACCAGTCGTCATCCTGCGATGCGGACGCGTTCACGGCCGAAAGTGTCGCGCATAGTGAGACGGCGACCACCGAGGACAACACCCGGCGTAACCTTCTCCGATGCTCCGGCCACTTCGTCGATCGTTCACCGTCGTCCGCCATCTTCCGGACGCTAACGTGAGTGAACGGCGTAAACAAGCGGCCGTCCGGGGACTTCGACGATGACGTTGGGGAGATGATCGACTTGACCGGCAGCACGGTCCGCCATGCCGTCTATCTGCCGCCTTTCGGCCCGTTCGGTGAGCCGGGAGTGCTCGTCGACCTCGCCGTGCGCGCCGAGGCGGCGGGCTGGGACGGGTTCTTCCTGTGGGACCACGTGGTCGCGGACACCATGCCCATCGCGGATCCATGGACGACGCTCGGCGCCATCGCGCACGCGACCAGCAGGCTGTTGTTCGGCCCGATGATCACGCCGCCCGCCCGGCGCCGCCCGTGGGTGGTCGCGCGGCACGCGTCGACCGTCAGCCGCCTCTCCGGCGGCCGGCTGATCCTCGGCACCGGGCTGGGTTCGGACGAATCCGGTGACTTCAGCCGATTCGGTGAACAGACCGACCTGCTGACCCGGTCGGCGATGTTCGACGAAGGCCTCGACGTCATCCGCGCGATCTGGTCCGGCAGGCGGTTCGACCACGACGGCGCGCACTACCAGGTCGCGCTCGCCGAGGCGCCGCCCGAGCCGTTCCCGATCCCGATCTGGGTGGCGAGCTCGACGGACAACCCGCGTGTCGTCCGGCGGGCGGCGCTGTGCGACGGGATCTTCCCGAACCCGGAGGACCACACGCCGACCGCCGAGGAGATCGCCGAGACCCACCGCGCGCTCGGGCTCGCCGGGTTGGAACCGGGCCGTCCCTTCGACGTCGCCGTGGCAGGCAACGCGAGCCCGGCGTGGGAAGAGCCGATCAAGGTCGATCTGCCCGCGCTGGGGCAGGCCGGGATGACCTGGTGGATGGAGTCGCTGATGCATCTCGACCCGCTGGAGTTGTCGCAGAAGATCGTGGACGCCGGTCCGCCTCGGTGGTGAGCGGCCGCTCTGCCTCGTGAGTGGTAGGGCGGTTCTAACGACCCAAAAACACTCACGAGGCGGCACCTGCGACCGAACCGCCGGTCCCGTAGCCGGCCTGGGCGAAGGCTCCTTTCGTCGCATCAGACTCGGTGAAGGGAGCCTTCAGCCCACACCACTCCGCTGGTGCCTACTGACGCAGGTTGGATCAGCCACAGCCGCGCTCCGCGTAGGTACTTGACGCCGCAGCCCTTTGCTCGCCCCCCTGTACTTCCGCGCGTGAAGGGGCCCTTCACGCGCGGCCGTCGTAACTGTTGGTGCAGATGGGGCGTATGTGGCGATCATCGCGTCCGTGAAGGTCTCCTTGAGGGACCCAGAGTCCCTCAAGGAGGCCTTCACGGACTGGCCGGGTAAGTGCGTCTGTCCATAGTGGACCGGCTCTGCGCCGTCCGTAGGATTCCGTTGCTCCGAACGACTTCATCGCCCTTGCGGTCCCGCTCGCCTTTGATAGCGTCACCGCGGGCGTCCTGCGAACCAGTGACGCGCGGGGGAGGGGTCGAATGGTGGACGAGCCCGACGGGCATCACGCGATGCGGCTGGAAACCGGGGTCGCGCTGATCAACGCGTTGACCGGGGACCACGTCCACGGCAGGCCGAAACCCGCGCTCGGTGGCCACGATCTCGTCCGCGTCGCCGCCGAAACGCTCGGCAACGGGCAGATCGACCTGCTGACCGCGGAGCGGTTGCGGAATCTGGCGTCGCGGCTGCGGGAGATCATCGAGTCGTTGTCCCGGCGGGAACACGACGAGGCGGCGGGGCTGCTCAACCGGATGCTCGAAGACAGCAAGGCGCGCCCGTCCCTGCAACGCCACGGCGAACAGTCCTGGCACCTGCATTTCCATGGTCCCGAAGCCGACCTCGTCCAGCAGTGGGCGGCCGGGCTCGCGGTGTCGGTGGCCGCCGCGTTCGGCGAGCACATCCCGCATCGCGTCGGGTTGTGCGCGGCGCCGCGCTGCGATCAGGTGTACATCGACGCGAGCCAGGCGCAGATCAAGCGGTTCTGCGGGCTCGCCTGCCAGAACCGGGTGAAAGCCGCCGCGTATCGCGCCCGCCGGTCAGGATCGTGAGCCGTGCGGTGTCGCGTCGACGTACCACTCGCGGTTGAACACGAGGCCGAAGAGCGGCGCAGGGAGCCGGGTCACGACACGCATCAGCGGCGCCAGCCTGCCGCTTCCCTTCACCTGTGAGGAATGGGCGGCGATTGCGGCCTGTTTCTGACGCGCGAAACGCCGGACGTCGAAGGTGTGCGTGATCTCCGAGCGGGCGCTGTACGCGCGGAGAAGCGCGTCGACGTCGTAGCGGAAGGGGATCCGCGCCAGGCGCACGATCCTCACCAGGCGTGCGACGACGTCGCGGGGGATCGTCGCCTCCAGCAGCCGGACGTCGCCGGCGAGTTCCGCCGCGCGCTTGCCGACCTCGTGCACCTTGACGTGGTCGCGGTGGCCGTAGCCGCCGTTGCGGTCGTAGCTCAGCAGGACGGACGCCTTCTCCTCGCGCAGGATCGCCACGAGCCGCGCCGCCGCCTCGTCCGTGCTCGCGCGCACGAACCGGACCCAGCCCGGCGGATCCGGGTAGAGGATCGCGCCATGACCACTGCCCGCGTAGCCGAGATGGACCACTCGCTCGACGCCCAGCACCTTCGCGCTCGCTTCGAGTTCGGCCCGGCGTGCCGCGTCGGCGCCCAGCATGTCGATGGTGGCGACCACGAGGACCACCCGGTGGCCGTCCGCGGCGGCGCGGGCGAGGGTGCCGCCGGTCAGCAGGGCTTCGTCGTCGGGGTGGGCGTGGAAGGCCACGATCGTCGTCACGCTCCGAGCATGCCCGAGGTCGTCGGAACCGTCGGTGGTCGACTCTTGACCGTCCGTCGACCCTGTGGGTAATCTTCCCTTTACTTTCCAATAGTAAGGAAAGTTTCCTATTTAACTCCGCCGCCCTGACCGTCGGCGCGCCAACGTCGGTGCCGTCGACGCGAGAGGAGAAGCCGAATGCGTTGGGACAAGATCCGTCTCCGGGTGACGGCCGCACTGGCCGCCGGGCTGCTGGCCCCGGTCGCCGCCGCGAGCACCTCGATGGCGACCGAGACCGCGGCAGAACCCGCAACGCAGGCCGCCGCCGCGCTGCCGCCGGGCAGTCCGGCGGCGATCAACGGACAGCTGAAGGTCTGTGGCCTCCAGCTCTGCAACTCCGCCGGCAAGCCGATCCAGCTCCGGGGCATGAGCACCCACGGGATCCAGTGGTTCAGCCAGTGCGTGAAGACCGCTTCGCTCGACGCGCTGGCCAACGACTGGAAGGCCGACGTCCTCCGGATCTCCATGTACATCCAGGAAGGCGGCTACGAGACCAACCCGCGCAAGTTCACCGACATGGTGCACGGGTACATCGAAGAGGCCACCAAACGCGGGATGTACGCCCTGGTCGACTGGCACCAGCTCACGCCGGGCGACCCGAACGCGAACCTCAGCCGCGCCAAGACGTTCTTCACCGAGATCGCCCAGCGGCACAAGGACAAGACCAACATCATCTACGACATCGCCAACGAGCCCAACAACGTCAGCTGGGACCGGGTCCGTAGCTACGCGGAGCAGATGATCCCGGTCATCCGCGCCCAGGACTCCGACGGCGTCGTGCTGGTGGGCACCCACGGCTGGGGCTCGCTCGGCATCTCCGACGGCCGCAACGAGACCGACATCATCAACAACCCGGTGCGCGCCAGCAACTTCATGTACACGTTCCACTTCTATGCGGCGTCGCACAAAACGGAGTACTTCAACGCGCTGAGCCGCGCCGCGAGCAAGATCCCGCTGTTCGTGACCGAGTTCGGCACCCAGACCGCCAGCGGTGACGGTGGCAACGACTTCACGAACTCCCAGAAGTACCTGGACTTCCTGGCGTCGAAGAAGATCAGCTGGACCAACTGGAACTTCTCCGACGACAGCCGTTCGGGCGCGGTGTTCAAGCCGGGGACCTGCTCGGGCAGCTCGTTCACCGGCACGGCTCCGCTGAAGCCCGCCGGTGTCTGGATCCGGGACCGCATCCGCACCGCGGACAACTTCCCGACCTCCTGATCCCGGCAGCACGCACGTCAGGAAAGGGTCGTTCAGGACGGAAAACGTCTTGAACGACCCTTTCCTGACACTTCAGCCGAGCGGTTCGAAGTCCAGCGTGGCGAGGCGGTCCGGGTCGGCGAGGATGTCGATCGCCGCGATCTTCCCGCCCACGACGGTGAACGCGAAGACCGTCGTCGGGACGCCGTCCTTGGTGACGACCATCCCGGCCGCGCCGTTGACCAGCGCGGGCCGCAGTTCCGCGCCCTCGCCCGCGGCGCGGAACATGAGCGCCTGGCTCGCGATCGTGGCCGCCCCGCGCACGAAACGCGACGTCCCCGCCGGCGCCGCGCCGCCCTCGGCGCGCAGGATGACGTCCGGGTCGAGCACCGAAACGAGGGCGTCGAAATCGCCGCCCCGCGCGGCGGCGAAGAACGCGTCGACGACTTCCCGCTGACGGCCGAGATCCGCGTCCGGGACCGTCGGCGAACCCTGCAGACGACGGCGTGCGCGGCTGGCGAGCTGCCGCGTCGCCGCGGACGACCGGCCCACGATCGGTGCGATCTCGTCGAACGGCAGGGCGAACATGTCGTGCAGGACGAACGCCAGCCGCTCGGCGGGGTCCAGCGTGTCGAGCACGACCAGCAGCGCCAGTCCGACCGAATCCGCCAGCAGGGCCTGGTGTTCCGGGTCGATCCCGCCCGCACGGCCGATGATCGGGTCGGGGAGCTGGGCGCCCACCGGCTCTTCCGGCCGGGACTTGCGCGAGCGCAGCATGTCGAGACAGATCCGGCTGACGACGGTGGTCAGCCAGCCGCCGAGGTTGTCCACCTCGCCGGAATCCGACCGGCTCAGGCGCAGCCAAGCCTCCTGCACCGCGTCGTCCGCCTCGCTCAGCGAACCGAGCATCCGGTACGCCACCGCCCTCAAATGCGTCCGGTGCTCTTCGAAACGCCGCGCCAGCCAGTCGTGTTCGTCCACGGTCCCCATCCTTCATCGCTCAGTCGTAACCCTGACGCGTGGGGGAACGGAGATGTGACAGGCCCTCGGGCGCGGGGCATGGGCGGCCCTACCGCCGCGGGTAGCCGCCGTCGACCTCCTTCACCGGTTTGTGGGGGAAGCGGCGTTCGGCGTAGGCCTTCGCCGGGGAGCCTTCCCGCACGTACAGAGTCTCCACCTTGTCCTGCAAGGGTTTCACCACGGTGCCGAGGAAGCCGCGCCGGTCTTCGAGATAAGGCCCGAGCACGTCCTCGCCCGCCGGGCAGACCGCCATGCAGTACGCGGCCTTGTAGTTCGGCTTGAACGCGAGGCTCTGCCACATCGACACGTTCTCCGAATCGCTCACCCTGGACCGGAAGTCGGCGGCGTCCTCGCTGTCGGCCACGGTCTGCGCCCAGTCGGTGAAGCCGCTCATGAACTCGCGGTAGTTGTGCGTCGAACAGGCGAGGAAGTCGAATTCGCCGGTCTTCGAGATCGCGCCGATCGGGCACGCGGCGACACACAGCTTGCATTCCAGGCAAGGGTTGTAGCCGATCGCCTCGCCGTAGGTGGACACCTCGGCGTCGACCAGCAGGGTCGCCAGCAGCACGAAGTTGCCGAATTTCGGGTGGATGACGTTGCGATGCAGCCCCATGGCGCCGAGTCCGGCCGCGACGGCGACCGTCTTGTGCGCGACGACCCAGATCCGGCCGGGGTAGTGCTCCATCTCCATCGGGAACGTCGCCGACGGGTTGATCGCGCGGTACCCGGCGTCCTGCAGCGTCCGGACGATCGAGTGCCCGGCCTCGTTGATGATCTCGCCGGTGCGATGGAACTCCTGGTTGGCGACGCTGCGGGCGGGGGAGCGGACGTCGTCGCGGTTCATCCGCACCACGAGCGAGACGAGGGTCTTGGTGCCGGGCAGCGCGCGCTGGACGTGCTCGCGTTCGCCCGCGAGATCCGGGTGGTCGAGTGAGACCGCGGCCGCGTCGTCGGCGCCGGCGGCGAGGCAGATCTCCTTGAGCCAGGCGGCATCGATGACCGGCGACGGTTTGTCTCGCGGTTTGGCGAGCACCGCCTGTACCGACGGGTGATCCTTCAGTTTCCTGGGGAGCCGGTCGGTCACAACGCCTCCAGGATGGTCGCGTTGGCCTGGCCGCCGCCTTCGCACATGGCCTGC
This sequence comes from Amycolatopsis japonica, assembly GCF_000732925.1. Taxonomy (NCBI): domain Bacteria; kingdom Bacillati; phylum Actinomycetota; class Actinomycetes; order Pseudonocardiales; family Pseudonocardiaceae; genus Amycolatopsis; species Amycolatopsis japonica. Next base: position 4,207,717 of record NZ_CP008953.1, on the reverse strand, counting down.
AGGCCGTACCGGGCGCCGTGGTGGTGCAGCGCGTTGACCAGCGTGCCCATCAGCCGGGTCCCGCTCGCGCCGAGCGGATGCCCGAGCGCGATCGCACCGCCGTGGACGTTCACCTTGGCCGGGTCGGCCCCGGTTTCCTGCTGCCACGCCAGCACGACACTGGCGAAGGCCTCGTTGATCTCGAACAGATCGATGTCCGCCAGGCTCAGCCCGGCGCGCCGCAGCACCTTCTCCGTCGCCGGGATGACGCCGGTGAGCATGAGCAGGGGGTCGGATCCGGTGACGGCGAAACTGTGCAGGCGGGCCCGCGGCCGGAGGCCCAGCCTCGCCGCGGTCTCGCTGGACGTGATGAGCACGGCCGAGGCGCCGTCGTTGATCGGGCTGCTGTTGCCCGCGGTCACCGACCAGTCGATCTGCGGGAAGCGCGCGGCCACGTCCGCGTCCTGGAACGCCGGGCGCAGTTTGGCGAGGGTTTCGAGGTCGGTGCCCGGCCGGACCGACTCGTCGGTGGACACCCGGCCCGACGGCGTCTCGATCGGCACGATCTGGCTCGCGAATCGCCCGAGTTCGTGTGCCCGCGCCGCCTTCCGGTGCGAGGACATCGCGAACTCGTCCATCGCTTCCCGGCTGAGCGACCATTTCGCGGCGATGAGTTCGGCGCTGATCCCTTGGGGGACCAGGCCTTCCGGATAGCGCTCCGCGACGCCGGGGCCGAGCGGATCGGTGCCCGGCAGCACGTTGGACCACATCGGGACCCGGCTCATGGACTCGACGCCGCAGGCGATGACGACGTCGTACGCGCCGGCCATCACCCCTTGCGCGGCGAAGTGCACCGCCTGCTGGCTGCTCCCGCATTGGCGGTCGACGGTGGTGGCGGGCACGGATTCCGGCAGCCCGGCGGCGAGCGCCGCCCACCGCGTGACGTTCTGGGCCTGTTCGCCGACCTGGTCGACCGCGCCGCCGATGACGTCGTCGATCAGCTCGGGGTCGAGCCCGTTGCGCTCCACGAGCGCCCGCAACGTGTGGGCGAGCAACTGGACCGGGTGGATCTCGTGCAGGGCGCCACCGGGCTTGCCCTTGCCGATCGGGGTACGGACGGCGTCGACGATGACCGCGTCGTGCACGGCTGCCTCCAGTGGTGAGTTGGGATCTCCAACTCACTGTGGCACCGAGTGGGTTGGAAATCAAGACTCACCGGGTTTACGCTGGTCGCATGACCGAAGGACCGAGGGACTGCTCGATCGCCAACGCGATGGAGGTGATCGGGGAGCGCTGGAGCCTGCTCGCGCTGCGTGAGGTGTTCTTCGGGGCGCGGCGGTTCGACCAGATCGTCCGCAACACCGGTGCGAGCCGGGACATCCTGACCGCGCGGCTGCGGAAGCTCGTCGAGACGGGAATCCTCGAGAAACGGCTCTACGAGGAGCATCCGCCGCGCTACGAGTACGTGCTCACCGAGGCGGGGCACGCGCTCAACCACGTGCTGCTGAACCTGATGGCGTGGGGTGACGCGTACGTCACCGAGGGACCGCCGCCGACGGTGTGGCGGCATTCGTGCGGCGAGGTGCTCGCGCCGGAGACCGTGTGCGCGCACTGCCATGAACCGGTGCGGGAGAAGGACATGACGCTGGTGCGGAGTACGCGCCGCTCTTGAGCTGTCCGTGAAGGCCTCCTTGAGGGACCCAGAGTCCCTCAGGGAGGCCTTCACGGACAGCCGCTAGCCGCGGGTCCGCCACTCCCGCGCGATCATCCGCATGAGCGCCGGGTAGATGATCAGGTACCGGAACGGCTTGATGAATCCCATGTACACCCGGCCGAACAGGCCGTTGGGTTTGACCAGTACCGCCATCTGACCGCGGTATCCGCCCTGCCCGTCTTCGACCCACGCGATGTGCATGACGCCGTGCATGGTCCGGTTCGCCATTTCGGCGGCGAACTCGTCTTCGAGCCGGTAGAGCGGGGTGAACGGCAACCAGTCCTCATCCGGGCCGGTGGGTGTGTCGCGGAGTTCTGGCGGCAGCTTGCCGCGGAGCGATCCCACTCGGGTGTCGAGGCCGGAACTCCGCTTGTCCAGCCCGAGCAGTCCGCCGAGCTTCCATCGCAGCGCCCACAACGCCCGGACGGGGAGTGGCGACCCGTCCGGGAAGTTCCCCGACGAGAACTGCTTCACCAGCTTGCCGAAATCGTCCGGTCCGCCGGGTGTTCCGAGCGCCCAGACGTCTTCGAGGTCGAAGTCCCCGGCGATCTCGTGGATCCGCCACGAGCGGGTGGTGTGGGCCGTTTCCGCGAGTTTCATGCCGCCACCACGAATCCGACAGTCATCGTCGTAGTTCCTCCCAGTGCTTCCGCCATCTGTACGGTAGCGTATATATCGTCCTCGTGGTGCTGAAGTGACGGGAGATACGGTGATCCCATGGCCGCCGAAACCCGGACCCCGCCGAGCGCCTGGATCGACGCGGGGCTGACCGCCCTCGCCTCCGGAGGTCCCGACGCGGTCCGCGTCGAGGTGCTCGCGAAAGCCTTGGGCGTCACCAAAGGCGGCTTCTACGGCCATTTCGCCGATCGAGGCACGCTGCTGGAGGAAATGCTCGCCACTTGGGAACGGATGAGCACCGAGCTGCTGTTCGAGAGCGTCGAGAGCGAAGGCGGTGACGCCAGGGCGAAGATCCGGCGCGCGGGATTGCTCGCCGGCGAGCGCCTGCTGCCGATCGACCTCGCCATCCGGGACTGGGCCCGGCGCGACGGGGCGGTGGCCGACCGGCTCCGGCGGGTCGACAACCAGCGGATGGACTACCTGCGTTCCCTCATGCGCGAGATCTTCACCGACGAGGACGAGGTCGAAGCCCGCTGCCTGCTCGCGTTCTCGCTCCTGATCGGCAAGCACTTCATGGCCGCGGACCACGACGGCCGGTCGCGGGACGAGGTCACCGAGCTGGCTGGAGCACTGCTGCTGGGCGGCGGACCCGTCGGGTGACGGGTTACTCGTCTTCATCCTCAGGAGTGGTCGGGACCTGCTTCCGCGCCACGTAGATGAGCAGCCCGATGATCACCACGGGGCCGACGAAGATCAGGATCTCGTCCCAGCCGCCCTGGTGCATCATCACCACCCGCGCCGCGATGCTCATGAGCCGGAGACCAGCGCGATCCCGAGCGCGGTGTAGCCGATCATCAGCGCCAGCATCGGGTACTGGCCCACCTTGACGTAGTTCGCGCGCAGCACGCCGACGGAACGGTCATGTGCCGAGGTTACGGCCAGCACGTGCCCGGCGACGATTCCGGCGATCTGCACCAGCGCGATCACGCCGGTCGACAAGACCGTGTAGTCGATCGCGCGGCCGAAGCCCTGCTGCCCCGAGAACACGGCGAACGAGAAGTAATGCGCGACCGTGTAACCGACCATGATCGGGATCAACGACGGCGCGAAGGCGGGATACGGGTCGAATCCGCGGCGCAGGTACGGCCTGGTCAGACTGATCGCGCCCGCGTAGGCGCCGTAGGTGAGCGCGATACAGATCGCGAGACCGGCGGTGCCGCCGAGGACACCGGCATCGAGCGACGTCCAGAACGGGAGCCGGGTCAGGCCGTCGAACGCCGTCGAGCCGAGCACCACCAGTACCAGCGCGGTCAGCCACGGCGCGGGGGAGATGGTGAGCAGGCCGTCCAGCGGATTCCGGACCACCAGACGTCCGTCGGCACGCCTGCCGAACGGGGAGAGGGCCGCGATCAGGCGCGCGTAGACCTCGAAAGCGTCACCGCGGTCGAACCAGCGCGGACCGAAGACCACACCGAGCGCGATGTGTATAACGGCATACACGGTGCCGAAAAGAGCGATCGCGCGAGGCGAATCCGAGTGCGGGAACACCAGTTCCAGCCATAAAAACGCCAAGAGGCCGACGATCGCGGGCAGATAGCCGAGCCGGTCCGGGAGCTCGCGGTGCCGGAACGGGATGAGCGACGCGACCGTCCTCAGTGGATTCAACCACCGCCAGGCCGGGCCGAACAGGAGCGAAAGCGGAACGAGCCCGACCCAGAACCAGACGTAGAACCAGGCGGGGGCCGGGTTGTCGGAAGAGCTGTCGGGACCGGCCCACGCCATCGCCAGAAACCCCGCGAACAACACCACGCCCAGCACGCCCGACGCGACCCGCGAGAACGCGCTGTCGACGAACCGTTGCAGGCCAAGAGGAAGAGGTCTCCCGGCGTCGGCGCCGCGCAGTTTGGGCTTCTTCCAGAGCACGGTGAGCGCGAAGAACGAGACCACGACGGCCGCGGCTCCCGCGTAGAGCGCGAGCCACAGCGGGACCGGCAGGTCGGACCGGCCGCCGAGCCCGTGCGCCAGGATCATCCGCTCACCCGGAGCTTGGTCACCGCCGCGCCGCTCTTGTGCAGTTCCACCTCGAAGATCCCGTCGATGTTCGCGGTGAAGGCGACCGTCCCCGGGACCCCGGGGGAGAGCTGGGCCGCCTTGTCGTAGCCGTGGACGTGGAGTTCGTCCGGCTGGTCGGAGGTGACTTCTAGGGCGACGTTCTCGCCGGTGCGCACCGCGACCTCCTCGGGGCCCGCCGTGCGCTTGCCCTCGGTGATCGAGAACTTGACGGTCCGGGTGCCGGTGGCCGGTTCCGGGCCGGTCGTTCCCGAGCAGCCGGTCACGGCCAACAGCGCGGCCACGGTGATCGCGCCGATCCTCCGCATCGAGGTCCCTCCAAGTCGTACGCCCCGGCTTGCCCGGCCGGGACCTTGCGCCTATCGTGTTACCCCAAGGTAACAGTTACTTAGGTTAGCAGGAAGGCGAGCACGGTGTTCATGGCTCAGGAGAGCCCGCCTGCCGGCGGAGCGCAATTCGGGCAGATCGTCATCGCGGGCCTGATGTTCACGGCGGTCTTCCTGCCCTTGGCTCTTTTCGTGCTTCGCGAGCGCGCGGGGAAGCGGACGGTCTTCGGTCGCGTCGCGGACTGGATGGCCGGGCTCACCGGCCTGCCGCGCTGGGCCGCGCTGCCGATGTTCGTCGCCTTCCTGTCCGGGATGTCGGCGCTGATCGGCGTCTACTGGGACGTGCCGATCCACATGGAGCTCGGCCGCGACGAAGGCCCGCTCGCGAACCCGTCGCACTACCCGATCTACTTCGGACTGATGGGCATCTTCGCCAGCGGCGTGCTCAGCGCGACCCTGGCCACGAAGGATCTGCCCAAGCGCACGTTCAAGATCGGCCCGCACTGGCGGGCGCCGATGGGTTCCATCCAGATGATGGCGACCGGGCTGGTCGGCATCGCGGGCTTCCCGCTCGACGACGTCTGGCACCGCCTGTTCGGCCAGGACGTCACCGAATGGGGGCCGACGCACGTCCTGATGATCGGCGGCGGCGTGTGCGTCGTGCTGGGCCTGCAACTGCTGCTCGGCGAGGCGCGCCAGGTCGGTGCGACCGGACCGGTCGTGCGCCTGCTCGGCCCCGTCCTCGCCGGTGCCTGGATGATGGGCGCTTCGGCGTTCCTCATGGAGTTCGATCTCGGCGTCCCGCAGTTCCCGATGCTGTCGCAGGTCGTGCTCGTCGGCCTGATCGGCGCCTGGACGCTGACCTACGGCCGGCTGTCCTGGGGTCCCGGCGGCGCGCTGATCGTCCTCGCGGTCTTCCTTGCCTCCCGCGCTTCGTTCGCCGTCATCCCGCTGTTCGCCGATCTGCACGTGGCGTCGCTGCTGCCGTACGTCGCCGAAGCGGTGATCATCGAGGTCGTCGCCTTCGCGATGCGTAACAGGCAGGGTTATACGTTCGCCGCCGTCGCCGGTCTGCTCGTGGGGACGGCCGGGATGCTCGCCGAGGCGGCGTTCACCCATTGGCTGATGCCGAATCCCTGGCCCACGGCGCATCTGCCGCTGTTCGTCCTGTTCGGGACCGGCGCGGCGCTCGCGGGCGCGTTCATCGGGGTCTGGCAGTACCAGCGAGTGGAGGAGACGGCGACGCGGGTGCCCGCGGCCAGCCCCCGGCACTCGGTCGGGCTCGTCGGCGCGCTGGGTGCGGTCGCGCTGATGTCGGCGGTCGCCGTCCCTGCCGATCCGGAACCGGGGTTCACCGCGGACGTCCGGCTGACCGAGGCCGCGACCGGGCTGCCGATCTCGAACCCGCACGGCGGCGGCACGCCTCGCTGGGTCGACGCGACCGTCACGCTCTCGCGGCCCGACCTGGCCGACGACGCCGTGTGGCTGAACGGTTTCGCTTGGCAGGGCGGCGATTTCTTCACCGCGCCGCTGGAGAAGATCGGCGACGGGGTGTACCGCACGGCCCAGCCGCTGCCGGTGTTCGGCCAGTGGAAGACCGGGATCCGCGTGCACGTCCCGAACCGCGTGATGGGGCTCGCCCCGATCTACGCGCCCGCCGACCCGGCCGCGAACGCGCCGTCGATCGACGCGACGTCCGGCACGCGCCCGTTCATGTCCGAGATCGAGTTCCTGCAACGAGAGCGGAAGTCGGAGACGCCCGCGGTGCTGTGGACGGTCGCGTACGTGACCGTCGGGCTCATCTTCGCCGGGATGTGGGCGCTGTTCGCGTGGCTCTACGCGGCCGCGGCCACCGCGCGGCGGCGCGAGGTCTCCGTCGGCTGACGTCCCCCGCGTTTCGTCCTCTGGATGCGGTACTTGCGCGTGCAACGACCGCATCCAGAGGACGAAACGCTTTGCTCGCACTTCGTCGCACGTATCGATTGGGCATCATCGCGCGCAAGACTTCTGCAAGCCCGCTTCCCTTGAATACCCAGGACACTGCACGTGTCGCCGTTTCGCGCGCCGAAACGGTGACGCACCGCAACGTCGGCAAGACGTAAAGTAGCTGTCGACCACGCGACGACATCCGCCGTGCACGATCGGTATTGGCGAGTCATTGCGCGGTTACCGCGACATGTGGTTACTTTTCCGCCTTGGGGGTTGGGTTACAGCGAGTTTCGATGGGGTGGTCTTCGTGCGCACAGAGCGTTTTCCGAGGCGACGGCGTGGTCTTCGCGTGGTCGCCGTCCTCGCCGCTTCGGCGGTCGCGACGGTGCCTTTCGTGCCCGCCGCGGCGGCACAGCAGCAGGGCAAGGTTCTCCGGGTGGCGCTCACGACCGGCATCGACCACCTGAACCCCTTCACCGCCCAGCTGGCGGCGTCGACCCAGGTCGGCCGGTTCAACTACGAGTTCCTGACCCTGCCTTCGGCCGAGGACACCCAGCCCACGGGCGGGATCGCGGAGTCGTGGAAGACGTCGGACGACAAGCTCACGTGGACCTTCGCCATCCGTCAGGGGATGAAGTGGTCCGACGGCAAGCCGATCACCGCGCAGGACCCCGCGTACACCTTCCAGCGGATGCTCGACGACGAGAACGCCCGCACGGCGAACGGCAGCTACGTCACCAACTTCGCCTCGGTGTCGGCGCCGGACGACAAGACGCTCGTCATCAAGACCAAGGCCCCGCAGTCGAGCATGACCTCGCTCGACGTCCCGATCGTGCCCAAGCACATCTGGGAGCCGATCAAGGATCTCAACGCCCCTTCGACCGACGAGATGGCCGTGGTCGGCGTCGGCAGCGGGCCGTACCTGCTGACCGAGTACAAGAAGAACGAGTTCGTGAAGTTCAAGGCGAACAAGGACTACTGGCGCGGCGCGCCCAAGGTCGACGAACTGCAGCTGCTGCAGTTCAAGGACGCCGAGGCCGCGGTCAACGCGTTGAAGCAGGGCGAGGTCGACGTCATCAACCGCCTCACGCCGACGCAGTTCGACGCGCTCAAGGGCGAAAAGAACATCACCACGAACAAGGCACCGGGCCGCCGGTACAACGAGCTCATCATCAACTTCGGCGTCAAGAACGTGCTCGACCAGCCGATCGGTGACGGGAACCCGATCCTCAAGGATCTCCGCGTCCGCAAGGCGATCGCGCAGGCCGTCGACACCAACACCATCGTCGAAAAGGTGATGAACGGCTACGGCCAGGCCGGGACCGGCGTCGTGCCGGCGATCTACAAGGCCTACACCTGGACCCCGTCCGACGCCGAGAAGACCAAGTTCGACATCGCGGCCGCGAACGCCACGCTCGACCAGGCCGGCTACGCCAAGGGAGCGGACGGCATCCGCGTCGCCCCCGGCGGCGCGAAGCTGGAGTTCCGCCTCGCCGGGCACGCGAACCGGCCGTTCGACCAGCGTGTCGCACAGTTCGTCACCGGCTGGCTGAAGGACGCCGGCATCGGCGTCAAGCAGGAACTCGTCTCCGACGACGAACTGGACGACCGCACCACGGCAGGCAACTACGACCTCGCGATCTCCGGCTACGGCACCTCGCCCGACCCGGATTACGCACTGAGCCTGAACACCTGTGCCGGCCGCCCGAACGCGGAGGGCAACGGCGGCAGCTCGGCGACGTTCTTCTGCGACCCGCGCTACGAAGACCTGTACAAGAAGCAGCTGACCGAGTTCGACCCGGCCAAGCGCGCCGAGCTCGTCAAGCAGGCGCAGGCCGTGCTGGCGGGCGAGTACGTCGACGTCGTCCTGGACTACGACAACGTGCTCGAGGCCTACCGCTCGGACAAGTTCTCCTCGTTCACCAAGCAGCCGCAGCCCGACGGCGCGATCCTCGAGCAGTCCGGCTACTGGGGCGTCTACGGCGCCACCCCGGCCGACGCGGCCGCTGCCGGGTCCGAGGAGAGCGGCAACACCGGATTGTGGATCGGCATCGGCGCGGTCGTGCTCGTGGTGCTCGTCGGCGGCGGTGTGCTGCTCGGGCGGCGCGGCAAGTCGGCCGAGGACCGGGAGTAAGAGCAGCGTTGACCGAAGCACTCAGTTCCCTCGACCAGTCCTCGGCGCTCGTCGATCCCGACGAGCGCCGGGGCGGGACCGGCACCGCCCGGTTCGTGCTCTCCAAGATCGGCGGCGCGCTGGCGAGCCTCGCGCTCGTCGTCGTGCTGGGGTTCTTCCTGTTCCGGACGCTGCCCGGTGATCCCGTGCGGTTCATGGTCCGCGACCGGCCGACCGACCCGAAGATGATGGCGGAGCTGCGTGCCCAGATGGGCGTGGACAAGCCTCTGCTGCAACAGTTCTGGGACTACGTCGTCGGTCTGCTCCAAGGCGACATGGGTGTCTCGTACCTGCAGCGGCGCCCCGTCTTCGACATGATCGGCGAGCGGTTGTGGCCGACGATCCTGCTCGTCGGCAGCGCGACGGTGCTCGCGGTCGCGCTCGGCCTGTGGCTCGGCATCCGCGCGGGCTGGCGCCGGGGGAGCGGGTTCGACAAGGCGCAGACCGGGATCGCGCTGACCCTGTGGTCGGTCCCGCAGTTCTGGCTCGGGCTCATGCTGCTCGTGGCGACCGACGGGCTCTTTCCCAGCCGGGGCATGCATTCCCCGGACGTCGCGCCCGGCTTCTTCAGCGAGGGGCTCGACGTCCTCCATCATCTGGTGTTGCCGTGCGTGACCCTGCTGGTGGTCTTCTACGCGCAGTACATGCTGGTCATGCGGTCGTCGCTGATCGGCGAGATGAACTCGGACTACCTCACCACCGCCCGGGCCAAGGGCCTCCGCGACGATCTGGTGCGCAAACGGCACGCCGTGCCCAACGCCCTGCTGCCGACGGTGACACTGGTCTTCATGCAGTTCGGCATGGTGGTCTCGGGCGCGGTCTCGGTCGAGGCCGTGTTCAGCTGGCCGGGGCTCGGGCAATTGCTCTACGAAGCGCTCCGCGGACCTGATCTGCCTGTCCTGCAAGGAGTCTTCGTCACCCTCGCCGGCGCGGTGGTGCTGATGAACCTGCTCGCGGAGTTGCTCTACCGCGTGCTCGACCCCAGGGTGCGGACGGCATGACCACAGCGGAAAAACCCGGTTCGATCGTCTGGCGCCGCCGCCGCGAGGCCGTGGCGAAGCGCTGGCACGAGTTCACGACGAACAAGGCGGGCGTCTTCGGACTGGCCTTCCTCGGCATCCTCACCGTGCTGGCCATCCTCGCGCCGGTGATCTCGGACGAGTCCGGCCTCGACGTCACCAAGGCCCACGGCGGTTCGCTGAACCCGCCCAGTGGGGAATTCTGGCTGGGCACCGACATCGACGGCCGTTCGGTGCTGCTGATGACGTTCTGGGGTGCGCGGATCTCCTTGCTCGTCGGGTTCTCGGCGGCCTTCCTCTCGGTGCTGATCGGCACGATCATCGGGATCGCGGCCGCGCATTTCGGTGGCTGGCTGTCCGGGTTGCTGCTGCGGTTCACGGACTTCTTCCTGGTGCTGCCGTCGCTCGTCCTCGCCGTGGCACTGGCGTCGGTGCTGGAGCAGGGCGCGATGACGGTGATCGTCGCCATCGGTGTCACCGCCTGGCCGAGCACCGCCCGGCTGGTCCGCGCGCAGACGCTGACGATCGAAGGCCGTCCGTACATCGAGCGCGCGAAGGCGCTCGGCGGCGGTCACCTGCACATCGTCGGCAAGCACGTCCTGCCCGGCGTCATGCCGCTCGTGCTGGCCAACACCACGCTCGTCGTGGGCAACGCGGTCATCGCGGACGCGACGCTGGCGTTCCTCGGTGTCGGCAACCCGAACACCGTCTCGTGGGGAGCCATGCTGCAGACCGCGCTGAACAACGGTGCGATCAGCAAGGGTGCCTGGTGGAACCTGCTGCCGCCGGGTGTCGCGATCGTCGTGGTCGTCCTCGCCTTCACCCTCGTCGGACGCGCGCTGGAGACCGTGCTGAACCCGCGCCTGAAGGGACAGCACTCATGAGCCCCTTGCTGGAACTGAAGAACCTCGGCGTCACGTACGCCACCGGAAGCGGCGAGGTCGCCGCCGTCCGCGGGGTCGACCTCGTGCTCGAACCCGGCGACACCCTCGGCGTCGCCGGGGAGTCGGGGTCGGGGAAGTCGACGGTCGCGATGAGCGTGCTGCGGCTGCTCCCGCGTTCGGCGAAGGTCAGCGGCGAGATCCTGCTGGACGGCGAAGACGTCACCGCCATGAAGTGGGGCAGGCTGCGCGCCGTGCGCTGGGCCGAGGCCTCGGTCGTCTTCCAGGGCGCGATGCACGCGCTCAACCCGGTGCGGAAGATCGGCGAGCAGATCGCGGAGCCGATCCGGCTGCACCCGCCCGGCGGCAAGGCGCTCTCGGACGGTGAGATCCAGGCCAAGGTCAAGGAACTGCTCGAGCAGGTCGATCTGCCGGCCGGCCGGGCCGGTGCGTACCCGCACGAACTGTCGGGTGGGCAGAAGCAGCGCGTCATGATCGCGATGGCGCTGGCCTGCTCGCCGCGGCTGATCATCGCGGACGAGCCGACGACCGCGCTCGACGTCGTCGTCCAGGCCCAGGTGCTCGACCTGCTGGGCAGGCTGGTCGCCGAACAGGGGATCGGGCTGATCATGATCAGTCACGACCTGTCGGTGCTCGCAGCGACCTGCCGCCGGATCGCGGTGATGTACGACGGCGAGATCGTCGAGGAGCGGCCGAGCGCCGAGTTGATGAGCGCGCCGCACCACGAGCACAGCAAGGCGCTGGCGGCCGCGTTCCCGACCGTCGGCGATCCGGTGTCGCGGTTCGCGCCCGCGACCAGCACACCGCTGCCACCGGAACCGGAACGCAGCGCCGACCAGCCCGCGCTGCTGGAGGCCGAGGACCTGCGCGTCAGCTTCCGCGATCGCAGTGGCAAGCGCATCGACGCCGTCGCCGGGGTGAGCCTGCAGGTGCGGAAGGACGAGATCGTCGCGCTCGTCGGCCAGTCCGGCTCCGGCAAGACGACGCTGGCCCGGACGCTGCTCGGGCTGCAGAAACCCGATTCCGGAACGGTGCGCTACGACGGCAAGCCGGTCCCGCTCGGTGGCGCCGGGCTCAAGGCGTACCGGCGGCAGGTCCAGCTCGTGCTGCAGGACCCGACGAGCGCGCTGAACCCGAACCACACGGTGTACGAGGCCGTCGCGGAAGGCCCGCGCATCCACGGAATGGGCGCGAACGAGCACGAGATCGTCGTCAAGGCGCTGGAAGCGGCCGAACTGCGGCCCGCGGAGAAGTTCCTCGACCGGCTTCCGCACGAGCTTTCCGGCGGGCAGCGGCAGCGGGTCGTCATCGCGGGCGCGCTCGCGCTGGACCCCGGCGTCATCGTGGCGGACGAACCGGTGGCGTCGCTCGACGCGTCGGTGCGAGGGGAGATTCTCGCGCTGTTGCTGCGCCTGCGGCGTGAACTCGGTCTCGCCGGGCTCGTGATCACCCACGACCTCGGGCTGGCCTGGAACATCGCCGACCGGGCCGCCGTGATGTACCGAGGGGAGCTGGTGGAGGTCGGCACGGTGGAGGAGGTCCTGCTGGACCCGAAGCACGACTACACGAAGTCGCTGCTCGCCGCGTTGCCCGGTGGAACCGCGCGGGAAACCCCCATTGCCGCGCACTCGCACAGGCGCGGTGTGTAACCTCCAATCTCGAAATGGCGACCACGACAGACCCCCAGCAGACGCCCTCGGCCGGTTCCCTCGGCGAGCGGCTACGGGTGCCTTCCCGGTTCCCGTACCGCACCATCGCGATGGGGACCATCGGCAGCACGCTGCTGATGCTGGCGGCGCTCGGCGCCGGTGGCATCCTCATCCGTGACCCGATCCTGGGGCACGGGCCGCTGTCGTGGATCCGCTACGGCCACGGCCGCATCCTCGCCAACACGATGCTGTACACGGGCTTCGCGCTGATCATCTGGGCGTGGGTCCGGCTGGGCCGCTACGCGCTCGCCGGCCGGATCGGCAGCCGCCCGATCGTCATCGCCGCCGCCTGCTGGATGGCGCCGCTGCTGGTGTCGCCGCCGCTGTTCACCCGCGACGTCTTCTCGTACCTCGCGCAGGGCGCGCAGCTGCTGCATGGGCTCGACCCGTATGCCAACGGTCCTGCCGAGCTGACCGTGCTGCCGGACGTCGTGCAGAACGTCCATCCGCTGTGGCAGACCACGCCCGCGCCGTACGGCCCGCTGTTCCTGCTGGTCGCCAAGGGGATCGTCTCGGTTACCGGCAACGACATGATCGCCGGTGTCATCGCGACCCGGCTGGTGCTGATGATCGGCCTGGCCGGGATGCTGTGGTCGCTGCCGCGCCTGGTCAAGCACCTCGGCGGCAAACTACCGATCACCCTGTGGCTCGCCATCGCGAGCCCGATGACGGTGATCCACCTCGTCGGCGGCCCGCACAACGACCTGCTGATGCTGGGCTTCCTCACGGTGGGCGTGCTGGCCGCGCTGGAGCGCAAGCACGTCGTCGCGATCGTCCTGGTCACCATCGGCATGCTGATCAAGCCGACCGCGGCGTGGGCGCTGCCGTTCCTGGTCTGGGTGTGGGCGAACCACCTGCCCGGCGACCGGAAGGTGGTCAACTTCTTCCGCGCGGGCGCCGCGTCGGTCGGGATCTTCCTGCCGGTGTTCGTCGCGGGCACCTGGCTCTCGCTCGGCTCGGTCAACCTGGGCTGGCTGACCGGCCTCAAGGCGCCGACGCTGATCGCGAACTGGATGAACTTCCCGACCGGGATCGGCGAGATCTTCTACTCGCTGGTGAACCTGGTGATCGACGTCGAGGTCTCGCCGTTCGTCACGGTGTTCCGGGCGATCGCGATGGTCGGCCTGTTCGTCTTCGCCGGCTGGCAGTGGTGGCTGGCGCGCGACGGCGGCTACCCGGCGATCCACCGGATGGCGATCGTCCTGCTGGCCGGTGCGATCGTCCCGCCGCCCTCGCTGCCGTGGTACCTGACCTGGGGTTTCGTGGTCCTGTCGGCCTTCGAATGGCGTCGCCGGAACCTGGCGGTCGTCGTCGCGGTTTCGGTGTTCGTGACGCTGGTCTACTACCCGACGGGGGAGCAGGCGCTGTACGACTGGTGGTTCATGGCCGGCGTCGTCGCGGCGAGCGTGTACGCGGCCGCTTCGCTGCTTCGGCCGGATCCGCTGGGGATCATCGCGGCCTGGCGGGGGAAGCCGGTGGAGCAGTTCCTGCCGGTCGAGGCTCCTCGGTCGTCCTGATTTTTGGTACATGAAGGCCCCCTTCCTTGCGCTAGACGCAAGGAAGGGGGCCTTCATGTACCTGAGGCAAGGGATTGGACTTCGCCTACCAGAGTGTATAACGGCCTATACGGCGTGGCGAAGGCCGTGTTGCCGTAAAGCGGCAACACGGCCAAAAAAGCTCAAGAAGAGCGCCATCCGCGCCAAGAGTGGACGAGCGTGGTGACCACGGCGTGCGGAGCGGGCTGCGCTTCGTACTGCGGGTACTTCTCCCGCAGCAGCCGCACCGGGAGAGCCTGCTCGTCGGGATCCGTCAGCACCCGGGCGACGCCGTCCGCCCGTGCCCACCACAGCCCGGCCCAGTCCTCGTCGTAGCGGTCGGTCAGGAAACTGACCACCGGGTTCTCCGCGATGTTCTTCAGTCGCCGCAGCGCCGTCGTGCTCTTCGGCTTGTGATCGATCGCGAAGGCGACCGAGTCGCCTTCGACGACGAACGTCACCGGCACGAGATGGGGGACACCGTCCGCGCCTGCCGTCGCCAGTCGCGCGATCCGCTCGCCTTCGAACTGTGACCGGGCTTCGGCAGGCGACATCCGCATGCCATGACGGTACCTAGCCCGAGCGGCGCACGCGGAGCACGTTGTCCGACCGCGTTCCGTGCTGCCCCTCCGGACCGGGGAAGTCGTGCGTGATCACTTCCTGCCGCTCGACCGTCCATTCGCCGTCGGCGAGGGCGAGCGCTTCGAGGACCTCGGCGGTCGTCGGGAAGCGGACGTCCTTGTGTGGCGGCTCCTCCATCCAGGTCGGCCAGCCCGCGTGGCCGGCGACCACCAGGGTGCCGCCAGGTGCGACCGCCTCGGTGGCGCGGCGAAGCGCCTTGTCCCGCTCGCCGTCGACCGCGACAGGAGAGTGGAAGAACTGGGCGGAGACGAGGTCGAAACGGCCCTCCGGGAACGATTTCGCCAGGTCGTGGCGCTCCCAGGTGATGCCCTCGGCGCCGGCCTCGGCCGCGTGGGCCGCGGCGCGTTCGAGTGCGACGTCGGAGATGTCGACGGCGGTGACGCGCCAGCCCTGCTGGGTGAGCCAGATGGCGTCACCGCCCTCGCCGCAACCGAGGTCGAGCGCGGTGCCCGGCGTGAGGGCGGCGACCTCGTTCACCAGGATCGGGTTCGCCTTCCCGCTCCAGACCTGGTCCTTGTCCCGGTAGAAGTCTTCCCAGAACTGCTGTGTCGAATCCATGACCGCAAGATGCCCTCGGTCCGGCCGTCTTCGCAAGTTCCGTTGCCGTTATGGCAAAAGTTGGAGCGTTCCCGCGTCGGCGTCGAGGGTGGCCCGCGCTCCGAGGGGGATGGTCGGCGAGGCCGGGACGTGTCCGACGCCGAAGTCCCACGCGATGGGCACACCGAGCGGCCCGAGCCGGTCGAGCATCAGGGCGCGGATCTCCTCGGGATCACCGCAGGACTTCCACGAACCGAGCACGAAGCCCTGGACACCGTCGAGCCAGCCGGAACGCAGCAGCTGGGTGAGCATCCGGTCGATCCGGTAGAGGCTCTCGGTGACGTCCTCCAGCAGCACGATCGACTCGCCCGCCGAGCCCTGTTCCGGCGCGCCGAGACCGGCCGTCAGCAGGGCGAGGTTGCCGCCGATGAGCGTCCCGGTCGCGGTGCCCGGCACCAGCGGCGACGACGTCGGCGAGGTGATCAGCCGGACGCCTTCCGGCTCGAACAGCGAAAGCCGCAGGTGTTCGGCGGCCACCGCGTCGAACAGGGTGGTCGCGGGCATGGGGGAGAACAGCGTCTCCAGTCCCAAGTGGACGTTCACCGCCCGGTGCAGTGCGGTGACGTCGCTCGACCCGGCGAACATCTTGGGCCCGGCCGCTTTCAGTGCCGCCCAGTCGATCAGGTCGAGCATGCGTTGCGAGCCGTAGCCGCCGCGGGCGGCGAGGACGCAGGTCACTCCCGGGTCCAGCCAGGCCCGGGTGAACTCGGCGGCCCGGGTCTCGTCGGAAGCCGACAGGTAACCGGCGGAGGTCGCGCGGACGCATTCGCCGACGTGGACTTCGACGCCCCAGCCGCGGAGCACCGGCAGCGCCTTCTCGACGAGGTTCGGCGGGACAGGGCCCGCCGGGGCGACCAAGGCGATCGTGTCGCCCGGTCGCGTCTTCGGTGGCCTCACCGGCTTAGCCGGAGCTTCGGCACGCCGGGTGTCTCGAAGCCGAATACCTGACCGTAGAACGACAACTCCGCTTCGAGCGCGGCCACGATCGTCTCCGCCTTCCGGAACCCGTGCTGTTCGCCCTCGAACCGCAGGTACGCGTGCTCGATGCCGCGTCCGGCCAGTCCGGCGACGAAGCGGTCCGCCTGCTCGGGTGGGCAGATCTCGTCTTCCAGCCCCTGCAGGAACAGCAGGGGACCGGCGAGAGTGCCCGCGTTGTTGATCGGTGACCGGTCGCGGTAGCGCTGCTCGGTCTCCGGCAGCGGTCCGATCAACCCGTCGAGGTAGCGGGACTCGAAGTCGTGTGTCTCGCCGCCGTCGCCGGTCCACTGGGTGAGGTCGAGGATCGGATACATGACGGTGCCCGCGCGATAGGTCGTCGTGGTGGTCAGGGACGCGGCGGAGGTGTAGCCGCCCGCGCTGCCGCCGCGGATCGCGAGCCTGTCGCCGTCGACGGTGCCTTCGGCGGCAAGGGCTTCGGCGACGGTGACACAGTCGGCGACGTCGACGACGCCCCACTGCTCCCGCAGCCGTTCGCGGTAGGCGCGTCCGTAGCCGGTCGAGCCGCCGTAGTTCACCGTGACGACGGCGATCCCGCGGCTGGTGAAGTAGGAGATCTCGTGATCGAGCACCGCGCTGTCCCGGCCGGTGGGCCCGCCGTGCGGGTACACGAACAGCGGTGGCAGTTCCCCTTCCGGCGCGGCGAAGTCGGGGTTCGCGGGGAGGTAGAGGAAGGCCGGGATCCGGTCGCCGCCGTCGGTCTTGAAGATCCGTTCGACGGGCGTCGACAGGTAGGCGGGCGAAGGCGGTTCGGGTGCCGAAGCGAGTTCGGTCACCGTCCCACCGGCGAGATCGACCTTCACGACGGCGGCTTCGCGCTTCGGGCCCGCCGCGACGCCGACGACGCAGCCTTCGTGGACGGCCAAACCGTTGGTGGACCACGCGGTCAGGTCGGCGGCGGCCGCCACCGGGGTCAGTTCCCGCGTCGCCTCGTCGAGGACGGCGAGCCTGCCCGAGGCGATGACGGCGAAGCGGCCGTCTCCGAGCGGCGTGAACCAGCGGGCGCCGAGTTTCCACTGCGCACCGCCGATCTCCTGTTCGGCCGGGGCCAGGTTCGTGATGCCGCCGTCGAGTCCGACCCGGTGCAGGTTCCACCAGCCGTGCGGGTCGAGCAGGGCCAGCAGGCTGTCCGCCGACTCCCAGTCGACCTGGCAGACGGAGACGTCGGCCGCGCCGGCGAGCACGCTGTGCGGCCCGAAGGTTCCGTCTTCGCGGAGTTCGGCGACGCACAGTTCGGTGCCGTCCCAAGGCATCGCGGGGTGGTTCCAGCCGAGCCACGCCGCACGCTTCCCGTCGGGCGAGAGTTGCGGCGCGGTGAGGAAGTGATGGCTGGCGGTCAGCACGCGTTCCGGGCCGCCGTCGAGGGGCACCGCGATGAGGTCGCGGGCGATGTCGACGCGCCGGGGTCCGGTGCTGCGTTCGCGGACGAGCCACACCTCGCCGGGCCGGCCGGGCCGGAGGTCGCTGTAGCGGAGCTGGTGCCGCGTCGCCGGTTCCGGGGTCAGTGGCGTCGTCTCGCCGGTGGTCAGGTCGCGACGGTAGACGCGCTGATCCGTCCAGTGGGTGAAGACGAGGACGTCGTCGAGGACGAGCCAGGGACGGCCGCCGTATTCGTGGACCCGGTTCCGGACGTTCCAGGGAGCGGGAAGGACATCTTCGACCGTGCCGTCTGCGCGGGACCGCACTAGGGTCACGCGGCCGCCTTCACCTGTTCTCGCTTCGGCCCACCAGACCTCGTTTCCCGCCGTTCCGAGCCATTGCGCGCTGACTCCCGAGGCCGCGACGTCGGCGGCCGACAGGGGAGACGTCCAGGTGCCGTAAGGGGCGATCTCAACCACAGGGGAAGCCTAGGTTCGGCCCTTTGCCTATGACGGCTCGGGGCGCAGCGGTTTCGCCCTTGGCTGAACCGTGGGGCGGCGGATGCCGATCATGGGGCCGTGGCCTAGGGTCAAAGGTGCCATGTCTCGCGTAATCCACGTCTTCCGCCAGCCCGACCGGTTCGTCGCAGGAACCGTCGGTGAGCCCGGCGACCGCACGTTCTACCTCCAGGCGTCCGAGGACGTCCGCACGATCAGTGTGACGATCGAAAAACAGCAGGTCGTGGTCTTGGCCGAGAGGCTCAGCTCGCTGCTGGAAGAGGTCGCCAGCCGGTTCGGCGCGGACGTACCGGACGACGCGCCCGACGAGCTCCTCGACGTCGACCCCCTGACCGTCCCGGTCGAGGAGGAGTTCCGCGTCGGCACGATGGGGCTCGGCTGGGACGCCGACAGCAGCGCCGTCGTCATCGAACTGCTCGCCATGACGGAAGGCGAGGTGGACGAAACGGTCGTTCTGGACGACACCGAAGAGGGGCCGGACGCCGTCCGCGTCTTCCTGACCCCCGGCGCGGCGCGCGCCTTCGCGGAACGGGCGGACCGGGTGGTCAACGCCGGCCGCAAACCGTGCCCGCTGTGCGCGGAACCGCTCGACCCGGCGGGCCACATCTGCCCGCGCCAGAACGGGTACCGGCGCGACGTCGACGTCCTCGAGGACTGACGAGGTGACGGAGACTTCGCGGGACCTGGTGACGCGCGGCAAGATCGACGTCGAAGGCAGGCTCGTCGACGCCTCCAACGTCACGTTGTTCTGCACGATCGAGCTCGACGGCGTCACCGGCAACGTCGTGTACAAGCCGGTTTCCGGTGAGCGGCCGCTGTGGGACTTCCCGGACGGGACGCTCGCCGGCCGTGAGGTCGCGACGGCGATGATCGCCGACGCCTCCGGGCTCGGCGCGATCCCGCCGACGGTGCTGCGTGACGGTCCGTTCGGGCCCGGCATGGTGCAGCTGTGGATCGAGACCACCGACGAGGAACTGGTCGACGTCCGGTCCCCGGACAGCGTGCCGGACGATTGGCGCGTCGTGCTGCATGCGCACGATCGCGACGGCGAACCCGCGGTGCTCGCGCACGCGAACCGGCAGGGGATGCGGGAACTGGCCGTACTCGACATCGTGGTCAACAACACCGACCGCAAGGGCGGCCACGTGCTCGCCGGCGCCGACGGCCGCGTCTACGGCGTGGACCACGGGATCTGCCTGCACACCGACCCGAAGCTGCGGACGGTGCTCTGGGGCTGGATCGGCGAGCGGCTGACCGAGGACGAGATCGGCAAGCTGCGTGGCTTGCGCGAGAAGCTGGACGGCGAACTCGGTGACGCGCTCGGCGAGCATCTCTCCGGGTTCGAGATCCGCGCGCTGGCCGAGCGCACCGAACTGCTCCTGGCCGAGGCTGTGTTCCCGGAGCCGGGCGACGACTGGCGTGCCATCCCGTGGCCGTTGTTCTGATCGACGACGAGGCGCGTGCGCGTCTGGTCACGCGGTTCGGGGCGGAGGTCGCGGCGTGGTGCGACGCAGTGCCCGCTCTCGTGGCGCGGCTGGCGGCGCGATGGGGGCTCACCGTCGTCGACGCGAAACCGGGTAACACCGGGCGGACTCTGATCTGTGCCGGGGACGACGGCGTCAAGAAGGTCCTCAAGCTGACGCCGGATCACGCGATCGCCGCGTCGGAGGCCGCCGCGCTGCGGGCGTGGGACGGCTGCTCGCGCGTCGTGCAGGTGCTGGACACCGCACTCGCCGACGGGGCGATCCTGCTGGAAGGCATCGACCCGGGCACGCAACTGCTGGAGGCGGGGGCGAACGTCCCGTGGGCCGAGGTCGGCGACCTGCTGGTCCAGATCCACGCGGTGGCCCCGCCGCCGGAGTTCTCGACGCTGGAAGACCGTGTCGTCTTCATGTACGACCTCGCCGAGCGTGGGCTGCGGGGTTCGGTGGCCGAAGCCACGCTTTCGCTGGAGACCCTTGATCGGGCTAGGCGGCGGGCGCTCGCGTTGGCGACCGGCGGGGGAGGTCACGCGATCGTGCACGGGGATCTGCATCCGGGCAACGTCCTCGACGGCGGGCCCGGGAGGGGCGCGGTCGCGATCGATCCGCGGCCGAGCGTCGGTGATCCGTGGTTCGATCTGGCCGACTGGGTCACGTTGCCGATGCGCGACGGCGGAACGCTCGAAGACGGTTTCGACGCGATCGCACCGTATCTGCCGGGTTTCGACGCCGAACGGGTCCGCGCGTGGTGCGTCGCGCTCGCACCGCTGTTCGTCATGCGCCCGCTGGAGCGGGGCGAGCGGACCCCGTTCGTCGAAGCGATGGTGCGGATGGCCGCCTGACCGGCGTGGCGGGGAGACGCCGGCCCCGGGCGCCGCTAGCGTCGGGCGCCGTGCGCTCCCATTCGTACGACGACGTGCTGTCCGGTCCGCGCAAGCGGAAGATCCCCGAGGTGCCCGCGGAACCGGGGCTCGTGGTCGAAGACCCCGCCAGCGGCTACTGCGGTGCCGTGGTGAAGATCGAGTACGGCAACGTCGTCCTCGAAGACCGCCACGGCAAGCACCGCGTGTTCCCGCTCAACCCCGCGGGTTTCCTGCTCGAAGGCAAACCGGTCACGCTGGTGCCGGCGAAGGCGGCCCCGAAGACCCCGGCCCGCCGGATCTCCGCGTCCGGGTCGGTGCAGGTCCAGGGACTCAAGGCCCGGGTCGCGCGCGATTCGCGGATCTGGGTGGAGGGCAAGCACGACGCCGAACTCGTCGAGCGGGTCTGGGGACACGATCTGCGCGTCGAAGGCGTGGTCGTGGAACCACTCGATGGTGTGGACGTGCTGTCCGACCGTATCGACGAGTTCGGCACCGGGCCAGGACGGCGGCTCGGCGTGCTGGTCGACCACCTGGTCGCGGGCAGCAAGGAGTCCCGGATCGTCGACGCCATCCGCGACGAGAACGTGCTGATCACCGGTCATCCGTACATCGACATCTGGGAGGCCGTGAAGCCGTCGGTGGTGGGTATCCGCGCCTGGCCGAAGATCCCGCGCGGCACGGAGTGGAAAGAGGGCGTGTGCGACGCGCTGGGCTGGGGTGAGCCGTGGGAGGGCTGGCAGCGGATCCTGGCGGCCGTCGGCAGCTACCGGGATTTGGAAACGCCGCTGATCGGAGCGGTGGAACGGCTCATCGACTTCGTCTCCGACCCTGGCGAAGAGTCCTGAATGACCGATTTGCGCGAGGTCACTCAAGGTCACGCGTCGGTCACGTCGGTTTCGCTTCTTCGGTATGAATCGACGCGATCTGGGAGCATGAACGCATGACAGGCGCTCTCATCTGGCTGATCGCCGGCATCCTCTTGATCATCGCCGAGCTGCTCTCGGGTGATCTGTTCCTGCTCATGGTCGGCGTCGGGGCCCTGTTCGGGGCGGGCTCGGCCGCCTTGACCGGGAACCCGTTCATCGACGTCGCGGTGTTCGCCGTCGTCTCGGTCGGGATGCTCGCGCTCGTCCGGCCGACCCTCAAGCGCCGGTTCCTCTCGGGGCCGGACATCAAGACCAACACCGACGCGCTGATCGGCGCGCGAGCGGTAGTAGTGTCCACAGTGGACGTCGAAGCGGGCCAGGTGAAGCTGGCGGGCGACGTCTGGTCGGCACGATGCATGACCGAAGGGGAACCGATCGCCCCGGGGACATCGGTGACGGTCGTCGAGATCTCGGGCGCCACGGCGGTCGTCTCGGCCGAGCTGTGAGCCGGACGGCCGCACCGCAACAGGTTTCTACGTAAGGGGAAGGTAGTTGTCAGAGACAGTGGTGTTCATCGTCGTCGGACTGCTCGCGTTGTTCGTGGTCGTCGTCGTGGTCAAGGCGATCATGGTGGTGCCACAGGCGCAGTCAGCCGTGATCGAACGGCTGGGCCGGTTCCGGACGGTGGCTTCTCCCGGCCTGACGTTTCTGGTGCCCTTCCTGGACAAGGTGCGGGCGCGGATCGACCTCCGCGAGCAGGTCGTCTCCTTCCCACCCCAGCCCGTGATCACCGAGGACAACCTGACCGTGTCCATCGACACGGTCGTGTACTTCCAGGTCACCGACTCGAGGGCCGCGGTCTACGAGATCTCGAACTACATCGTCGGTGTCGAGCAGCTGACCACCACGACGCTGCGTAACGTCGTCGGTGGCATGAGCCTCGAGCAGACGCTGACCTCGCGTGACTCGATCAACAGCCAGCTGCGCGGGGTGCTCGACGAGGCCACCGGCCGCTGGGGCATCCGCGTCGCCCGTGTCGAACTGAAGGCGATCGACCCGCCGCCCTCCATCCAGGATTCGATGGAGAAGCAGATGCGCGCCGACCGTGAGAAGCGCGCGATGATCCTGACCGCCGAAGGTCAGCGGGAATCGGCGATCAAGACCGCCGAAGGTCAGAAGCAGAGCCAGATCCTCGCGGCCGAAGGTGCCAAGCAGGCCGCGATCCTGAGCGCGGAGGCCGAGCGGCAGTCGCGGATCCTGCGGGCGCAGGGTGAGCGTGCCGCCCGGTACCTGCAGGCGCAGGGGCAGGCGAAGGCCATCGAGAAGGTCTTCGCGGCGATCAAGGCCGGGCGCCCGACGCCCGAGGTTTTGGCGTACCAGTACCTGCAGACCCTGCCGCAGATGGCGCAGGGCGACGCGAACAAGGTCTGGATGATCCCGAGCGACTACGGCAAGGCCCTGGAAGGCTTCGCCCGCGCGCTCGGCGCCCCTGGCGACGACGGTGTGTTCCGCTACGAGCCGCCGAAGGAAGACCCGGTCGAGAAGCCGGACCTGGAGGACGAAGAGGTCCAGGGCTGGTTCGACACCTCCAGCGACCCGAAGGTCGCCGAGGCCGTCGCGGCCGCGGAAGCCGTGGCGCGCAAGGAAGTTCCGGCGCTGGGCGTCGCGACGCCGCGGCAGGAGCCGCCCGCTCCGCGTCAGGTCCCGAAGGCCGCTCCGGCTCCCGAGCCGGAGGCTGCTCCGGAGCCTCCGCAGGCCCCGCCGCCTTCGCGGCTGCCGCAGCCGCAGCCGCCCGCGGGGCCGCAGGGTGGTCCGTACCAGGGCCCGCCGTCGCAGGGACCGGGCAGCGGGCCGTTCCCGCAGCAGGGTCCGTTCGGCGGTCCGCAGGGTGGTCCGCCGCCGCAGCGCTGAGCCGTTTCGACGTGAGAGAGGGTCGTCCTGTTCGGGGCGGCCCTCTCTCGTGTTTCTTGCGGGGTTCGGCAGGTCCGTGAAGGCCTCCTTCACTACCCTCAGGGTAGGTAAGGAGGCCTTCACGGACTTGGTCCACGGGCCGCTGGACCCCGGTTCCGCTGGACGAACCCCGCGGAAGCACCGTTCAATTCCTGAGGAACTCGAGCGTCCGGTACTCGTCGACCACCGAGGTGAGTTCGGCGATGCGGGCCTGCCCGGCGTCGATGAGCCGTTGCCCCGCGCGCGACCACTGCTCGAGATCGGGGGACATCGGCGGGATCTCGGCCAGGATCTCCGCGCTTTCGGCGAGGCTGAGCCCGACCCGCTGGGCGGCGACCGCGAGCCGGATCCGGCAGATGGCGTCGACCGTGAAGCGGCGTGCGTTGCCCGCGGTGCGCTCGGCTGTGATGACGCGGTAGCGCTCGTAGTACCGGACGGCGTTGGCCGAGACCCCGGCCTTGCTCGCGACCTCGCCGATGGTCAGGTGTGCACCGAGTGTCGTTGTCGTCATGCCGCGCTCCGTACCGTCGTGGGTTCCGCTGTCGGGGTGGTGGGCCGGGTCCGCAGCCTGACCACCAGGGCGAGCACCATGACCGCGAGCACGCCGACGAGGGTCAGACGATACGCGTCGACGATCTCCCCGGTGAGCGCCGGCGAAACGTTCACCGCGGCGAGCCCCTGTCCTCCGGTGGCACCCGCGATCAGCCCGGTGAACACCGCGCTCACCGCCGCGGTGCCGACCGCGCTCGCGATGGTGCTGGCCAGCGGGAGGATCGTGGAACCGGACGCGAGATCCGGGCCCCGCAGGTCGCGGCCCGCGCTCACGATGGTGGGCATCATGATCGCTCCGGTGCCCGCACCTTGGAGTACGCCCAAGATCGCCAGCACCGTGTACGACGTGTCCGGCGCGAGGACGAGGACGGTCAGCGCGGTCGAGGCGACCGCCAGGCTCAGCCCGGTCCCGACGACGATCCGCGGGCCGAAGCGTTCCAGGAGGCGGGCGGCGAACTGGATGGCGATGCCCATCCCGATCGTGCCCGGAACCATCATCGTCGCGCTGATCAGGGCCGAGTCGCCGCGGATCACCTGGATGTAGGCGGGCATCAGCAGCATCGAACCGAAGTACGGCCCGGCGTACAGGACGAGAATGGCGGCATTGCGCCCGAACGTCCGGTCGCGCAGGAGCCGGACGTTCAGCAGCGGTGCGCGATGACGCCACGAACGGCGCGTGAAGACCGCCATGAGCGCCAGCCCGACGGCGACGATCGCCACCCGGAACTCGAGACCTGCCGTCTCTTCGCTGAATCCGTACGCCACCGCGACGACACCCGGGACGAGCAGGAGACCACCGGCCACGTCGATCGGAATGCGTTCGGCCGACGGGACGTCGGCGGGCACCCAGCGGAGCACCCCTGCGACGGCGAGCAGGGCGGGCGGAACGGTGATGAAGAACAGTGCCCGCCACGACAGCGCGTCGAGCAGGATCCCGCCGAGCATCGGGCCGAGGATCGGCCCGATCAGCAAGGGAAGTCCGGTGATCGTGGTCATCCGGCTTCGGCGTTCCGGGGCCACCGCGCCGAAGCCGATGGTCATCCCCAAGGGGTTGATCAGGCCGCCCGCGAGACCTTGGACGACCCGTGCGGCGATCAGCCAGCCCAGATCACCGGCCGCACCGGCGGCCACGGACGCCACCGCGAACACGAGCAGCGCGGCCAGATAGACCCGGCGCGCTCCCCACCGTTGCGCGAAGGTCGCCGCGAGCGGCATCGCCGCGACCATGCCGAGCGCGTAGCCGGTCGCGATCCACTGGATCGTGGTGAGCGACGCGGAGAAGGTGGTCATGAACCGCGGCAGCGCGACGGCGACGATCGTGGTGTCGAGAACGGCCATCAGCCCGCCGAGCGCGATCACCGCCGCGATGCGCAGCTCCCGTCCGGTCAGGCGGTTCATGACGCACTCACCTGAGCCGCGACGCGTCCGGTGCGCAGGGTGCGGGCCCACCAGCCCAGTTCGGTCATCGTGGCGGCCAGCGCGCCGCGTTCGCCTTCGGTTCCTTCGTAGCCGTTCGGGCCGAGGCGGGTCCACGGAGCGTTCAGCAGGACCGCGTCGCGGATGGTGGTGGCGCGCAGTTCGGGGAAGATCAGCCGCAGTTGCTCGATCGCGCGGATCCCGCCCGATCCCGCGCCGTAGCCGACGAACGCGACGGGCTTGTACGCCCATTCGGTGAAGTGCCAGTCGATCGCGTTCTTCAGCGCCGCGGGGAAGCTGTGGTTGTACTCGGGAGTGACGACGAGGAAGGCGTCCGCGTCGCGCAGCCTGTCGCTGATCACCGTCTCGGTGCCACCGGGCCGCGTTCCCTGCAACGGAAGGTCGATGTCGGCGAGGTCGATCGGATCGACCTCCACACCGTCGATCGTGGCGAGTTCGGTCAGCAGCCAGCCCGTGATGGCGTCGGCGAAGCGTTCGTGCCGGACGCTGCCGATGATGACGGCGAGGCGGATGGGGGACTGCGTGGTGGTTTCTGTGCTCATGGCGACGACGCTAAAAGTTCGTCCATAGGCGAACTCAAGCCGTTGCGGCGCTGGTCACGAACCCTGGACCTCTATCTATGTCGAGGTTGTACGGGCGCCGAAAGTTGACATGTAGGAAATCTCCTACGTATGGTCGGGCCATGAACATCGACCGCATCCAATTCCTCACCGTGCCGGTCTCCGATCTGACCGAGGCGCGGGACTTCTACCTCGGCAAACTCGGCTTCGACCTGCTCGTCGACGTCAGCGGCCCGCACGGTCCGTTCGTCATGGTCGGCCCCAAGGGGGCGGACACCGGGCTCGTCCTCGTCGATCGCGCGGTCGGCGGGCTGGATCACGACACGCGTGTGCATTTCCAGCTGACCACCACGGACGTCGACGCCGACATCGCGGAGCTCCGCGCCCAAGGCGTCGAGGTCGGCGACGCGGAGGAGATGCCGTGGGGGCGGGTGACGTCACTGAAGGATCCTGACGGCAACGCGATGGGGCTGCTCGAAGCTTCGGGCTACGGGAACTGGCCGCGCTAGTGCCGGTCAACGACGACGTCTTCGCCGCGCTGGCCAATCCGGCCCGGCGGGAAGTGCTGGGCATCCTCCTCGACGGTCCGCGGGCGGCGGGGGAGATCGCCGAACGGTTCGACATGCGGCGGCCGAGCCTGTCGGAACACCTTCGGGTGCTCCGTGAGGCCGGGCTCGTCCGGGAGGAGAGGCAGGGCCGCAATCGCGTCTACTCTCTGGACGCCGCGCCGCTGCGAGAAGTCTCCGACTGGCTTTCGCCCTATGAGCGGTACTGGCGCGGAAAGCTGGGGAACCTGCGCGACCTGCTGGACGAGGAGGACTTCTGAACGACGACGATCCGACGGCCGTTCACGTCGACCAGTTCCTGGCGCATCCGCCGCGCAAGGTGTGGCGCGCGTTGACCGAACCCCAACTGCTGGAACGCTGGCTTCGGATGCCGAACGACATCAAACCCGTTGTGGGACACCGATTCGAGCTCCTCGCGGATCCTGTTCCCGCCGCGGGTTTCGCGGGCGGCCCGGTCGCCTGCGAGGTATTGGCCGTGGAGCCGGAGCGGCTGCTCAGCATCAGCTGGGGTCCGGAGTGGACGGTCACCTGGCGGCTCGTGCCGGAGGGCCATGGGACCAGGCTGTTCCTGAGCCACGAGGGCTTCGACCCGGACGACGACTTCCAACGTATGTCGCGCCGGATCATGGGCGGCGGCTGGCGGACCGGGGTGCCGAAGGCCCTGGCGCGCGTGTTGGACGAGATGCCCGACTAGGCGCTCGACAACGGGTCTAGGATCCCCGCTGTGACGGACGAGAAACCGCTCCGAGCCGATGCCCGCCGTAACCGCACACGGGTGTTGGAGGCCGCGGAGCGCGTCTTCGCGGCCAAAGGCACCAGTGCGCCCACCGAAGAGGTCGCCCGCGAAGCAGGCGTCGGCGTCGGTACGGTGTTCCGGCACTTTCCGACGAAAGAAGCGCTGCTGGAAGCGGTGCTCTTCGCGCGCCTGCACCGCTTCGTCGACGAAGCGGAGGCCACGGTTGCCGCCGACTCGTCCGACCCGGGCGCCGCGTTCTTCGGCTTCCTGACCGGCTGGATCGAGATGTCCGGCGCCAAGAACGCCTACTTCGAAGCCCTGTCGGCGGCCGGCGTCAGCGTGCCGTCGGCGGGGTCGGTCATCGGTGTCCGTCTGAAGGACGCGCTCGGCGTGCTGCTCCGCCGGGCGCAGGACACCGGCGACGTCCGCAAGGACCTCGGCGTCGAAGAACTGATCGCGGTCATCATCGGAACCGCGAAGGCGGCGGAGCATGCCGGACCCGAATTCCGGGCCCGGACGATCTGCATCCTCTTCGACGGGCTTCGGCCGCGTCAGGCGTAGGGGTCCATCGTCGGCCGCTTCGGCATGAGCGCGTCGCCCGAGGACTCGCCCCGCAGCCTGCGTTTGATCCACGGGACGGCGTGCTCCTTGCCCCACTGCAGGTTTTCGGTTCGCCGTGCTTGCGGGCTCAACGACGGCCGCGGCCCGAGCGTGGCGGGCGTCAGCTTGTGCGGCTCGCCGAGCGCGTCGAGGACGGCGATGGCGATCTCGTTGTGCCCCAACGAGTTCAGGTGCAGACGATCCGGCGCCCAGAGCCGCCTGTCCCGCAACTGGCGCATCGCCCACATGTCCACCAGAAGCGCTCCATGGCGTGCGGCGATCCCGCGGACGTGCTCGTTGTAGATCGCGACGCGGCCCCGGATCCTGCGGAACAACGCGTCTTCGACCCCGTCGACACCGGTGAACAGGACGACCCGCGCCCCGGTGGCGACCACCTTGCCGACCGCGACGTCGTAATCCTCGATGAGGGCGTCGATGTCGACCTTCGGCCGCATCAGGTCGTTGCCGCCGGCGTAGAGCGTCACGAGATCCGGGTTCAGCGCGAGCGCCGGGTCGAGCTGCTCCGTGAGGACCTGACCGAGGAGCTTGCCGCGGATCGCGAGGTTGGCGTAGCGGAAGTCTTCGTGATTCGCCGCGAGCGTGCCCGCGACGCGGTCGGCCCAGCCGCGGACGCCGTTGGGGGACGACGGGTCCTCGTCGCCGACACCCTCAGTGAAGGAATCACCGAGACAAACTAAGCGGTTGGTCATGCCTTGATGTTACTGGCGCGGTATGTCGTCGCTGAATCCGGTCGCGGGACGAGCATGTCGTCGGGCATGCTGCTCCGCGTGCCTCCAGCGTTCGTCTCCGGAGCGGAACTGTCGGGCCGCCTCTATGGCGAGGCGGTGCATCCCCTGCTGTCCCGGCATTTTCCCGGCCTGGCCCACACCGCGGCGTTGATCGGTCCCGGCTCCGAGGTGCTTGGGTTCGACACCGCCCGCTCCACCGACCACGACTGGGGCCCGCGCCTGCAATTGTTCCTGGGCCCCAGCGAACTCGCCGAACACGGCGCCAGGATCGCCGACATGCTCGCCGAGCGACTGCCCGCCACAATCGCCGGATATTCCACCAACCTGGTCCCGATCGGGGACCAGGGGACGCGGCACATGCGGCCGGCGCACGGACGCATCCAGCACGGTGTCGTGGTCGCCGAACTCGGTGCCTGGCTGACGGGCTACCTCGGCTTCGATCCCCGGGACGAAATCACCACCCTCGACTGGCTGGCCACCCCCACCCAGGTTCTCGCCGGAGCCACCGCCGGCGTGGTCTTCCACGATGGTCTGGCCCGGTTGCACCCGGTCCGACGACGGCTGGCCTGGTATCCCGACGACGTGTGGCGTTACCTGCTGGCCTGCCAATGGCAACGCCTCAGCCAGGAAGAACCCTTCGTCGGCCGCTGCGGCGACGTCGGCGACGAACTCGGCTCGGCGATCATCGCGGCGCGCCTCGGCCGCGATCTGATGCGCCTGTGCCTGCTCCTCGGCCGGGTCTATCCGCCTTACGGCAAATGGCTCGGCAGCGCCTTCGCCCGCTTGCCCTGCGCGGCGCGGCTGACACCGATACTCACCGCAGGTCTGGCGGCGACCGGCTGGCATGAGCGGGAGCACCACTTGGCCATCGCCTATGAAACCGTCGCAGCCCTGCACAACGAGACCGGACTCACCGAACCGGTCGACGACCGCACGCGCTCGTTCCACGACCGGCCCTACCGGGTGCTGCACGCCGAGCGCTTCGCAGCGGCCCTGATCGCGACCATCGACGACCCCGCTCTGCGCGACCTGCCGTTGACCGGGGCCATCGACCAATTCGTCGACAGCACCGATGCCCTCGGAGCACACGCCTTCACCCGACGTTTCGCCCAAGCGGTCTTTCCTCATCACCGAGAGCAATGACCGGCCTGCCGAGCGACTCTTCCAGCGGCGAAGTGGTGATGCGCAGCGACGCCTGGGCGGCGTCGAGGGTCCGGGCGCATTCGGCGATCGAATCGGCGACCGCGGTTACGTAGGCGACCCGGCCCCAGACCGTCCCTTTCGGCGGAGGGGACATCACGGCGCCCGGCTGGGCGATGGTGACCGCTTGGTCCAGGTTCGACGGCAGGGTCGCCGGATCGAAGCGGATCGCCGCGATGGTGGTGTCGTCCCGGTCGACGTAGCAGAACCGGATCCCGGCCACTCGCCGCCGGGTGGGCCGGACGTCCAGCGGGTGACCGCAGGCCGCCGCGGCGGCGAGGACGCCGGGGTCGATGCCGGTCGCCAGCTCGCCGAGGTAGGGGATCAGGTCGCCGCCGAGCCTGCCGTTGACCTCGATGAGTTTCGGGCCCGTCCCGGTCAGCATGTACTCGGTATGTGTCCAGCCGTCGCGGAAACCCAGCGCGGTATGCGTGGCTTGCAGGATCGAGGTGAACGCGGTGTCGGTGAGCAAGGGATCGTCCGCGTCCACGTAGTGGCCGACCTCTTCGGCGTAAGGCGGGAAACCGACCACCTTGCGGGCGAGGAAGAGCGGCGTGACCTTTCCGTCCGCGACGACGGAATCGATGCTGACCTCCTCGCCGGTCACGCACTGCTCGACCAGGACCGGATGGTCACTGGCGTAGACCACCGGATCGGGTGCCTTGGTGTCGCGGGTGAAGGCGAACATCTCGCGGAGCCGCTCCGGGCTGTCGACCCGGACCACACCGAGGCTGGCGCCGAGGCCGCGCGGTTTCAAGATCGCCGGGTAGCCCACCTCTTCCGCCGCGGCCAGCGCCTGCGCGAGGGTGCCCACCTTGACCGACCGCGGCTGGGGAACACCGGCCTCGGCCAGCGCGGCGCGGGTCTGCGCCTTGTCCCGGAGCCGCCAGATCATCGCCGGGTCGCCGCACCGCAGCCCGAGTGCTTCGGCGACGTGGGCGGTGGCGTGGATGCGGCCCTCGTCCCAGCACAGGACTCCGTCGAACGGCCCGGCGTCGTTCAGCCGGAGCGCCTCGCGGGCCATGGCGGGACCGTCGATGGTGCTGGGCAGCACGGTCCAGCCGGTGATGTACTCCCGTTCCCAGGTCGGCTCCGCGGTGTGGAACAGGTGCACCCGGAACCGGGTACCGATCGATCGCAGCAGGTACTCCCTGAACACCTGCCAGCCGGACGCGATCAGCAGTAGTCGTGGTCGCTCACTGGACATGGAACCCCTTCTCCCGTACGCGTTCCTGCTCCGTGACGGCGATCCGGCCCACCGCGCGGCGCAGGGTCGGCGGCGCCATCAGCGAGGTCACGATCGCCACCAGCACGATGATCGTGTAGGTGGCGGTGGTCAGTACGCCGAGCCGCAGGCCGACGATCGCGACGATCACCTGGATGACGCCGCGTGCGTTGAGACCGCTGCCGAGCGCCAGCCCCTCCCAGTGGCTGAGCCCGCCCACCCTGGCCCCGAGGTAGGCGCCGGCGAACTTGCCGAGGACGGCGACCACCAGCACCAGTAAGGCCGAGCCGAGCACGGCGGGGTCGCGCAGCGCCGTGAGGTCCATCCGCAGCCCGGCGGTGGCGAAGTAGATCGGGGTGAGCACGGCCAGCACGATCGTGCGCAACGGGGCCAGCCGCGCGAGGTCGACGTGTTTGGACGACCCGATCAGGATGCCGCACAGCAACGTCCCCAGCACCGGTTCCATCCCCATCGCGTGGGTGCCCGCGGCGGCCAGCAGGAGCAGGACCACGACGGTGGCGATGCCCGGCCCCTGCTCGGACGACCGGCTCGCCAGGCGCAGCGACGCGTTGACCAGCGGCCTTCCGGCGACGACGGTGAGGAGCAAGACCACCAGCAGACCGGCGATCGAGAACGCCACCTGACCGGCGACCAGCCCGGTGACGGCCAGCGCCGACACCACCGAGAGCAACAGCCAGCCGACGATGTCGTCCACGGCCGCGGCGCTGACGATCAGCTGGCCGATGTCGCGATGCAGCAGCCGCATCTCCAACAGGGTCTTCGCGATCACCGGGATCGCGCTCACGCCCATGGCCACGCCGAGGAAAAGCGCGAACACGGCCCGGTCGGTCCCGGCAGGGATCAGCGACGCGGGCAGCACGAAACCGAGCCCGACGCCGAGTCCCAGCGGCACCAGCAGACCGCCCGCACTGGTCCAGGCGGCGGGCCCGCCCTTGCGGCGCACCAGCTTCAGATCCATGTGCATCCCAGTGATCCCGACCAGCAGCAGGACACCGAGCTGCCCGACGGCGTCGAGCAGATTGAGCTGGGTGGCGTCATGCGGCAGCAACCAGGCCGACAGACCTGGCGCCAGATGCGCGAGCACCGACGGTCCGATGAGGACACCGGCGGTCAGCTCGCCGACCACCGCCGGCATCTTCAGCCGGATGGCGAGCCGTCCGAGGGCGAAGGCGAGCCCGAGCAGCAGTCCCAGCTGGAGCAGGAACAGCAGCATGCCGTGCGCGCTGATGGGAGCGACGGGTTCAGCCATCGACGTAGTACCAGTTCTCCGGGCTGATCATGCCGAACGGATTGACCGGTTCGAAGCCGCGCAGGGAGCGGGCGACCTCGAACAACCGGATCGGGAAGTTGGGGTTGAAGACGACCGGAACCTGCTCGGCGATGTAGTCCTGGTACTCGTAGAGGACGTCCGGATCGTCGGTGGTGACCGTGCGCTCGATCAGCTCGTCGGCCACCGGGTCGTGATAGTGGCCGAAATTGCCGCCCGCGTCGGTCCTGAACAGGATCTCGCCGGTCGGGTGGTGGTAGACCCAGCCGCCGTTCCAGCAGCACATCTCCCAGGTGCACGGGGTTTCGTCGGTGGGGTAGCAGGGCGCGTCCTCCGCGACCAGGATCGAGCCGTAGACCTCTTCGAGCCTCAGCTCGATCCCCGCGGCGGCGGCGTCACGCTTGTACTGGGTCATCAGCCGGGTCAGCGCCGGCCGTCCTTCGACGTAACGCAGCCGGAAGCTCAGCTTCGTACCGAGCGGGATCCCTTCGCCCGCGAGCTCCGGGTCGACGCACACCGCGGGCGTGACGCTGGTGTCCCAGCCGTTTTCGCTCAGCAGTTTCTTGGCCCGCCCGGGATCGAAGGGCAGCGGCCACGCCCCGCCGCGCTGCGGCGGCGACACCAGGTCGGTCACCGGAAGCATCGGCATCGGCCCGTTCTGGCGGTAGGCGTAACCCTGGTAGATGTCCCGGACCGCGGCGTCCTGGTCGAGCGTGCACTGCAGCGCCTGGCGGAGGTAGGTCTGGGCGAACATCTTCCCGACCACGGTGGGATTGTTGAAGTTCAGGCTGGTGTACCGGATGCAGTACGCCACCTGCGGCACCATCGTGTAGTGCTCCGCCAACGGGTTGACGCCGCCCTTGGTGGGATCGTCGGTGTGCCCGGTGGCAAAGCTCAGCGGCAGGTACCCCACCTGGACCGCGTCCTCGCCGTCCGGCCCGTTCTCCAGCCTGCGGTACTCCTCTTCGTCGGAGGAGAACGGGATCTGCCGGAATTCGTCGAGATACGGCTTGTTCGGGCCGGAGTAATGTTCGTTGGGCACGAACGTCACGACCCCGTCCAGGGTGTAGCTCTTCAACCGCCACGGCCCGCTCACGACACTCCACACAGGACTGTCGGCCCAGCGGGTGCGGTGCTCGTTGCCCTCGTCGATGATGTCGCCCTGCTCGGCCATCAGGTAGTCGTAGACCGCCTCGACGTCGGCGAGGTCGCCGGAGGCGTTCGCCGGGCCAGCCGCGGTGCGATCCCACGCCTTCGGCAGCGGGATGATCAGGCTGAGCTGGTTCATCAGGACCCAGCGCCGGGAGTAGACCTTGTCGAAGGTGAAGTAGCAGGTGTCCTCGGACAGCTTGCCGTAGTCCGTGCAGTTGTCGGGGAAATAGCCGGGGGTGTATTCGCCGTACCGTTCGCCCTTGACCTTGAGCAGGTTCACCCAGAACAACACGTTGTCGGCGCACAACGTCTCGCCGTTCGACCATTTCCACGGTTTGATCTTGACCGTGACGGTGAGCCCATCCTCGCTCCATACAGGAGGCTCGCCGATGCTGGAGGCGTAGTCGACCTCCGGTGTGCCGTCGCTGCCGAAGAAGTACAGGGTGCGGTACATGAGGGCCTGGAACTCCAGGACGTTGCGCATGCCCATGCGTTCCGCCGGGGTGAACGGGAAGATCACCGCCGGCGGGAAGCCGGGCGCGCAGGCCCAGGTGACCGTGCCGCCGCGGCGGGGCTCGCCTTCGCGGACCGATGGCATCGCGCTGGTGCGGGTCATCGCCGTCACCGGATCTCTTGCAGGCGGGAAACCCCGACGGACTGATGCGGGCCGTAGCGCTGCCACACCTCGTCGAGCTGGATCCGGCCGTCGTCGAGGATCCGCGGGATGCTCGTGCAATGGCCGGAAATCACCTCGCCGCTTTCCAAGACCATGCAGTACGCGAAGTCGAGTTTCCCGTCGGGGCCGCAGGTCCCGGTCAGCGAACCGTGGCGGGCCTTGCCGCCGGAGAACTCGCCCCAGATCAGGTCGCCGTTCTGCCGGTAGACCGCCACCCGGTCTTCGCTGCCGTCGTCGGTGCCGTCGACGGCGACCGGGCTGAACCGCCGTCCTTCGTAGTTGATCATGATGGCTCGCGGCGCCTTTCTGTGGAGGGGAGGGATTCGCGGAGCTCCAACGCGCAGCATTTGGCCGCGCCGCCGGCCTTCAGGAGTTCGGACAGGTCGACGGCGATCGGCGTGAAACCGGCCGCCCGCAGGCTTTCGGTGAGATGGACGGCGGACTGGGGGAGCAGCACGTGCTCGCCGTCGGAGATGGCGTTGAGGCCGAAGACGGCGGCGTCCGCCTCGTCGGCCAGGATCGCGTCCGGATACAGCTCCCGCAGCAGTGCCTGGCTGTCCGGCGAGAAGGCGCCGGGGTAGTACATGATCTCCTCGTGGTCGAGCACCGCCAAAGCCGTGTCCAGGTGGTAGAAGTACGGGTCGACCAGGTGCAAGGTGACCACCGGCAGCCCGAAATGGTCCGCCGCCTCGGCGTGCGCCCGATGGTCGGTGCGAAAGCCGGTGCCCGCGAGGATCCGGGCACCGGTGGGCAGCATGTCGCCCTCGCCCTCGTTGACGAACCCGGCCTGCCGGACCGGATAGCCGTGCTCGGCGAACCAGGCCTGATACGCGGGTTCCTCGCCGGACCGTTGCGGGTGGCGGTACCTGGCCGCCAGTACCCGCCCGTCGATCACGGTGGCCGCGTTGGCGGCGAACACCATGTCGGGCAGGCCGGGCCGGGGCGGCACGACGTCGACCCGGTGGCCGAGCGAGACCAGCCGGGCCCGCAACCGGTCCCATTGCACGAGGGCCAGCGGCGCGTCGGTCGGTTTGTCCGGCTCCATCCACGGGTTGATGGAGTAGCTGACTTCGAAGTGTTCCGGCGGGCACATCAGAAACCGCCGCGGACGGGCTGTTCTCACCGGTCACCTTCCAAGGTGACGGTGATCTTCCCGGCCAGTTCGGTCATCAGCCCGTAAGCGTCCTCTTTGGACGTTCCGGTGGTGCCGAGGAAGCCGAAGATGGTGTTGCCGTCGGGCGGCCTGAGGATCACATCGCCGGGACGGGCGGTGATCTGCTGGAGGAAGACCCGATCGGACTCGGTCACCTCGGGCGGCACTTCGATGTTCTCGACGACGCCGCCGTCGCAGATCAGGCACATCGCGGTGATATGCGTCCCGGTCGGCCAGTAGTGGCGGACGGGCGGTTTGACGCCGCGGCCGACGTCGACCACGGACCGGATCGGGTCGTAGTCCGCGGTGATCCGGGCGATGGTGTCCAGCCCGCCGCCGCCCACCCTGGCCGCGATCTCCAGTAGATGCGGTTTGCCCTCGTGGTAGCGCACTTCGGCGTGCATCACGCTGCGCCGCAGGCCCTGCGCGCGGGCGGCAGCCTTGACCGCGTGGTGCACCCTGGCCAGTTCCTCGGCGGGCAGGGAGGTCGGCGCGTGGTGCACGTCGTCGTCGAAACTCCTGCCCTCCGCGGTGATCCGGTCGACGACCGAGCCGAGGTAGACCTCGTCGTCCCAGGCGAGGGCCTCCATGAGGTACTCGGGTCCGTCCAGAAAGGACTCGACGAGCAACCCGATCGGACCGAGGTCGACGTCGTCCGCCTCGGCGTTGATCCAGAACATGTTCCGCAGGCCCTCGCTCGCCGTGGCGAAGTCCCGCGCCATCTCCTGCGGACCGTCCACCCGATAGACCAGATGACTCCCGGCGCCCAGAGTGGGCTTGAGGATCACCGGATAGCCGAACTCGGCGCCCGCCGCCAGCGCGTCGTCGAGTTCGGTGACGTACCGGAAGGCGGGGATCGGCACGCCGGCCCGTTCGTAAGCCTGGCGCATCAGCAGTTTGTTGCGGCTGTGGCGCGCCGCCTCGACACCGATACCCGGCAGCCCGAGCGCCTCGGCCACGGAGGCGACCGCGATCACCGCCGCTTCGGAGAAGGTGATCACCCCGTCGAAATGCTCGGTGGCGTGCCATTCCTCGGCGCAGGCGATCATCTCGTCGATCTTCTTCGAGCCGACGAGCCGGTAGTGGTCGGCGGGCCAGAAATCGGCCGTCCCCTCACCGTTCATCACGTACAGATCGACGCCGAACGCCTGCACCTGCCGATAACGGGAGTGGTAGTAGGTCAGGTACTGACGGGTCTCGATGGTCAGCAGCTTCATGGCCAGCCTCCTCGGGCAGCCGCGGGAGTCGGAACACGGGAACGGAAGCGGGCGTTTCGGCCGTGAGGGACAGGTCGGCCCCGGCCGCGGCCGCCGCGCCGGCCGCGTCGATCAGGATCGGGGCGGCGCCCGCCAGCAACGTGCGCGCCTCGAGCATCAGGTCGCCCGCGGCGATCGCCGAGCGGGCGGCCAGGTCACGCAGCCGGTTCAGGTGGGTGAGCACCGTTTCGGCGGCCCGGTTCATGCTGTAGCCGGGCAACTCGTAGCAGCCGCGGAACCGTTGCACCATGGCCGCGGCGCGCCGCCGCCCGTCCGGAGTCACCGGCACCGCGCCGGAGAGCCCGCGAGCCGTCTCCGAGATCGCCTCCGACAGCCCGTTCCACGGGGTGCTGAGCCGCCGGTACCCGTTGTCGCGCAGGCCTTCCCGGGTGAAGCCGGTGCGCGACAATTCCGGCGCGGTATGCGCCAGATGGAACCGGACGAGGTCGCGCGGGACCTCGGCGAGCAGGTCGGCGGTCCAGATCAGATGGTCACGGCTGGTGGAGAACTTCTCGCCGGCCAGGTCGTAGAACTCGTTGCAGACGTTGGCCGACGGCGTGACGTACCGGTCGCCGTGGGCCAGCAGGAACACGAGATCCATCAGACCCCAGTGGTAGACGTTGTCGTAACCGTGGAAGTAGACGACGTCGGCCTCGTGCTCGGCGCGCCAGTGCTCGTCGAGCGGCAGCGTGGTGTCGCCGACCGACCACCAGGTGCTGTACATGACCGCGGGCATCGCCTCGATCCACGGGTACAGCATCTGCCCGGGGGTCTCCGGGAACGGCGCGGGAATTCCCCACGCCGCCGGGATCGTCACGGGAACGTCGGGCAGCGGCTTGGCCAGCAACTCCCCGATGAGCTGCATCGCGTGCGGCCGCCACCGTCCCGCCTGCGCGGTGTAGTAGGCGGTCAACCGGTCCCGGTACTCCTCCATCGGCAGCACCAGGATCTCCGTGTCGCGGTAGGCGACCGGGTCGTCCGGGTCCATTGTGGAGTGGGGGTCGAGCAGCTCGTCGTAGTTGTTCGGGTGTCCGCAGGCCTCGCACACCCCGCCGCTGCTGCCGGCCAGGCACACCGGGCAGGTTCCGCTGACCAGTCCGTCGAACAGGTAGGTCCCCGAACGTGTCGCGACCGGCAGCCGCACCGTCCGCTGCCGGAACCGGCCCGCGTCGTACAGCGCGGTGACGAACTCGAGCACCGCGCGCCGGTACACGTGGTCGATCGGCGGGAGACCGGTCGTCGAGATGCCCATCGCGGAGAGCGAACGGGCGATCGCCTCGGTCGACCCGGCGCACAGTTCCCGCGGGGTGGTGCCCGACCGGCGCGCGGTGGTGACCACATAACTCTGACTGTCGTCGGTGCAGGTCGTGTAGATCACCGAGGCGCCGGTGGCCCGCAGATACCGGGCGTACACGTCTCCCGCCAGGTACGGCCCGGCCATATGTCCGATGTGCAGGTCGCCGTTGGACGTCGGCGTCGCGGCGACCACGATGGTCGTGGACATCTACACGCCGGCCTCGTCGCGGGTGGTGAACCGTCCGGCCATGTCCTTGTCCCACCAGACCGCGTACATCCGGAACTCCTCGGATCCGCTGTTCACCACCTGATGGTGCGAGCGGGGCGGGAAATGCACGATGTCCCCGGCGGCGAACGGCGTCCGGCGCCCGTCGCAGACGATCTCCGCGGATCCGGTCATGGCGACCCAGATCTCGTACTCGTGGTGGCTGTGCGCCCCGGACTCGGCGCCCGGCGGCACCACGCACCACGAGCCCTCGAAGGGCGCGTTCAGCTCCGGCCACGGCAGCAGCCGCGTGGCGGCCAGACCGTTGTCCGGCTTGAGCCGCGCGCTGTCGAACTTGCGGATCTCCATCATGGTCACTGCGCTCCTTGAGTTGCGGCGAGCGGGCGTTCGGCGCTTTCGGTGACGGCGGGCAACGGCGGCATCCGGCGGTCGGCGAGCAGATCGGTGACGATCTCCGCCGCGCGCGCGGCCAGCACGCTGAGCAGCGAATCGGCGATTCCGTGGGTGGCCTCGTTCACCCCCTGCAGATGGCAGGTCCCGCTGAACGACGGCGGCAGGCTCATCCGGTAGCTGCGGTTGACGGTGATCTCGTCCACCCCGACCGCGGACGCGAGATCCTTGACGATCCCCGGCATCCGCTTGGTGAAACCGGTGCCGAGCAGCACCACGTCACAGCGCTGCGTGAAGCGGCGGCCGGATTTGCGGTCGACGAGGGTGAGCACGATCTCGCGACCGTCCATCTCGGCGCCTGCCACGTCGACCATCGGGATCATCTCGATGCGTTCGGTGCCGGTGAGCCGCTCGATGTACATCTGGCGGTACAGCGTGTCGAGCATGTCCGGGGCGAGGCCGGCGTAGTTGGTCCGGTGCATCTCGCGCAGCAGCTGAGCCCTGGCCTCCGGCAGCGCCGAATGGAATTCGTCCACAAAGGACGGGTAGTACAGCTCGTTGGTGAACTTGCTCGCCTCGTAGGCGTTGAGGCCGATCGAGCGCATCACCATCGTGCACCGTGCCCCGGGGAACGTCTGGTGCGCCGTCCAGAGCATCTCGGCCGCGCTCTGCGCCCCGCCGACGACGACGATCCGGCGCGTCCGTTCGGGATCGAGTTCGCCGATCCTGGCCGCGAACTCGGTGCTGTGGATCATCAGCTCGCGCGGGATGGCCGAGAAAGTGTCCGGGATATAGGGATCCCGCCCGGCCGCGACCACCAGATGACGGCACACCACCGCACTGCCGTCGGCCATCTGGACCAGCCACTCACCGGCCCCGTCCGCGACACCGAACGGCCGGACCGAGACACACCGCCGCCCGTAGTCGATCCGCACGTTCGGCAGGGATTTCGCCACCCAGCCCAGATATCCGGAGATCTCCATCCGGTACGGCGTGAAGCTGCCCAGGTTGATGAACTGGTCCAGCCGTCCCACCGAGTGCAGGTAGTTGACGAAACTGAAGGCGCTGCGCGGATTCCGCTGAGTGACCAGGTCCTTGAGAAAGGACACCTGGCTCTGCGTCCACGGGATCAGCATGCCGCGCTGCCAGACGACGTCGTCCTGCTGCTCGACGATGAGCGTGTCCTTCGCGAGCTCCGCCTTCGCGAGCTCTTCGACGGCGACGCCGAGGGCGAGGCCGGACGGTCCCGCCCCGATCGCCAGCAGCTCTACTTCTTGAAATCGCACCGCAATCCTCCCCGGTTATCCGCGCCGTCCGGCGCCCGCGTTGCTCGTCGCGGCGGCCGCGACGAGGTCGATCAAGGCCGTCACCGTGTGGGCGGCGTGGTAGGCGCGCAGATCGAGCGTCACCGCCAGCCTGCTTTCCAGCCGGGAGAGGGCTTCCAGCGACGAGAGGCTGTCCCAGCCATGCGTGGCGAGCGCCTCGCGGGCCCGCAGCTCGCCGATCGGCTTGCCCAGCACTTCGCTCAGCGTGTTCAGCACGACGGACGCCGTGTCATCCAGTTCGGTCATCACTCGTCTCCGGGGTAGGCGATCCAGGTGGGCAGGCAGGTCGGCGCGGTGGCGGGCACCACGGTGTACGTGCCGTCCTCGTCGGACGGGGTGAAGCCGGCCTTCTCCCAGAAGCCGTCGGCCACCTTGTTGCGCTCGCTCGGCACGTAGCGGCCGGCCACGGCGGTGGCCCCGGCCTCGCGGGCCCGCCGCACGATCCAGTCCGCGATCGCGAACTCGATGCCCCGGCCGAACACCCGGCAGCTCAGTACCAGGTTCAGCACCCACCACACCCGCCCGCGGCTCTCGATCCACGCCGCGCCGACGATTCCCTCGTCGCCGAACCGGTCCGACACCGCGAACGAGGCGACCAGCCGGTCCGGGTCGGCGCACATCGCGGTCGTCGCGCCCTCGTCGAACCGGATCCCGGTCAGGTTGAACTGGTTGGTGCGGGCGGAAAGCTGGGCGACCCGGCCGATCTCGAACGTGGTGACCGGATGCGCGATCAGCCGCGTCCGCAGCGCGTGCAGGTAGTCCTCCGAGGAGGCGAACCCGGTGGAGAAGCCGGTGCGCAACGCACGCGAGCGGTACAGCGCCGGACGTTTCAGGTCGGTGTCGGTCAGCTCCGGTACGTCGAACCAGCCGGGACGCAGCAGCGAGCGGACCAGATGGGCGGGGTCGCCGTCGGCCGCCACCACGGCCATCCCGGGAAGTTCGGCGGCCACGTGCCCGCGTTCGAACGGGGAGTCGTCCATGAAGACGAACGCGTTCGCGGCCAGGTTGAGCGTCTCGGCGGCGTGCCGCAGGTTGTCCGCCTTGGCCGACCAGTTCACCGCGCGGACCGCGAAATCCTCGGGCCGCAGCAGCATCTCCGGATGGCGGGTCAGCACCTCGTCCACCGGCCCAGCGTCGTTCTTGCTGGCCAGCACGAGGATGACGCCTTGCTCGCGCAGACGGCGCACGGCTCGCTGAAGGTCCTGATAGCAGTTCCCCGGGTACAACCCGCCGAGCTGCAACCCCGCCTCGCCGGCTTCGCCGAGCACACCGCCCCACAGGGTGTTGTCCAGATCGACGGCGAGCACCTTGCGGGACAACCCGGAGCGGGCCGCGGCCACCCTGGCGACCCGCCGCGCCAGCGTGAGCAGCGCGCCGTCGGTGTACGGCAGGTCGGCGTACCGGTGCAGCCGGTCGTCCCTGGCCGCGACCGCGACGTCGGCGAGTTCGCCCGCCAGATCCACGACCGTGATCCGGCCGTCCTCCTCCGCGAGACCGAGGAGGTCCGCGTTGAGTCGGTGCCAGGCCCGCGCGGCCGTGGCCCGCGCCCGCCAGCTGATCGGCGAATCGCGCAGCTCGGCCGGAACCGGCACGGTGTGCAGCACGAACGCGCCCGGTGTGCGCCGCAGGCAGGCCAGAATCGCTCCCCGGAGCTCGGTGAACCGGGCCTCGATGTGCGCGGCCAGGCCCTCGGTGTCGACGGCGCTCCACTCGCGCGGCAAGAAGTACCGCTCGTCCATCAAGCACGCGACGAGGTCGGGGGAGCCGTCGATCTCACCCGCGGCCAGCGTGAGGTCGAACGTGCCGTAGTCACCGAGGAGCAGGGTGGGCTGCGCGCCGACGGCGACCATCGCGGCGCGCAGCAGGTGTTCGAACGGGCCGATCGTGCAGGTGGCCAATACGGTCACCTTGATCGGCCGGAGATCCGGCACGACCGAGGGGAGATCGGCCAGGACGTGCCCCGCACGGCGCATCGTCGCGGGGTCCTCGACCTCCGAGAGGAGCTGTCTCACCACCGGTGCCGGTGCCGTCCGGCCTTCCACCGCGGCTCGCAGGCCGTCGAGCAATTCCGTGAAATCGTTCATCGACCCCTGCCTAAACTCGGAAAATCGTGCAATACCAGCGCATGCCGATGGAGATTCCGGCGAGCGCGACGAGATCCCCGGAATTCAGTTCGCCGCGGTCGAGGTAGGTCCCGAGCGCGATCAACTGGTCGGCCGCCCCCATATGGCCGTGTTCGGCGGCGAGATCGTGGTTCGTCTTCGCCAGTGGGATATCGATCAGGCCTGCCAGTTCGGCGATGCCGTCCGGATCGTTGATGTAGACGAACCGCGCGAGATCCGCGCGCCGCACGCCCGCCCGGCGGCAGGCCCGGTCGATCACCTCGACGACCCGCGCGTTGAGCTGCTCGCTGAAATGCGCGAGCCGCCGGGGATCCTTCCGGAAATGGGCCTGCACGCGTTCGGTCCCGCTCGGCGCGGTCGCGCTCGACCAGCCGGGCGGCGGCACCGGCGTGACACTGCCGCCGACGTCGGTGCGGAACCAGTCGCAGAAGTCGGAATCCGTGAACTGTTCGGTGGCCAGCCAGGTGACGCGGTCGTGGTCCCGGCGCAGGACCACCGAGACCGCGCCGTCGCTGTGCACCGCGTTGTTGACGTTCATCCGGTTGCGGTGGAATTCGCTGACCCGGTTGACGGCGGTGAACAGCACCGTGCCGAGTTCCGGTTGCAGCGTCAGCTGTCCGGCGACGGCGCCCAGACCGGTGACCCCGCAGGCGCAGCCTTCGGTCAGCAGCATCGTCTGCCGCTCCCGGATCTTCAGCTCCCTCGCCAGTGCGGCGGAGGAGTCCCAGTACGGGTACTCCGCCAGCTCGGAATTGGCCACCACCACCAGATCGACGTCCGCGGGATCCACCGACGCCCTCGCCAGCGCGTGGCCTGCCGCCTCCGCCGCCAGCGCGGTCGAGGTCACGCCGTCCGCGGCGCGGTGGAAGGTCCGGTAACCCCAGCCGACGACGCGTTCCGGGTCGGCGACGTAGGAACCGGCGGTGCGTTCGACGTCCTGGTCTTCGCCGAACGCGTAACCGAAGCCGGCGATGCCGAATTCGGCGAGCGGTGCTGCCATTTCTTCTCCTCATACCGAGCCGGTCGGTTGCCTGGTCTTCCGATGGGAAATCATGAGCCGATTTCGAGGGCGTCCGTATTCGAAAACCGCCGAGCGTCATTCAAGAACCACCTGGCGTTCTCGGGCAATGACGGTCGGTTGCCGGGGTACGACCCGGCGCGATTCCCGAAACTGTTTCGGATCCCCGGGGAGTGGTGACCGGGAATATTGCCGCACGCTTCGCGCGCCGACAACTGCTCGATGTTCAACTGCGTCCCCGGTGCCCGGTTGAACACCGGTCGTATTCACTCGCGGTATCCGGGTTATGACTTCTGCGTGCCGACTCGCTGTTCCAGTTGTCGCGCGAACTCGATCCACTCGTTGGCGCACCGGCGGGCCAACGCGGCGAGGACGTACACGCTGTGTGGCGGAACGGTGTCGACGAGTTCGCGCCACTCCTCCTCGGCGATCACCCGGTGGACGAGCCAGCGCAGGGTCCGGGTGCCGGACTGGGCGAACCGCAGCGACGGATCGCGTTCCAGGTTCCTAAGGACCGCGTTGCGCTCCTTCGTCGAGAGACGTTCGGTGTGGTCGTGCGCGGGCGGGCCGGCGTCGCGGCGGTCGGCCACGGTCTCCCGGACGGCGCGGGGACGGCGTGGCGGCACCGGATCCTCGCCGCGCTGGATCCGCTCCCGCACGTCACGGACGGTGGCCGGGGCGATCCCCGCCGCCCGCGCGATCGAGCGCAGCGACGCGTCGGGGAAGGCCGCGATCAGCTGGCTCGCGACGCGACGGCCATCGGTGCTGTCCAGCGGGCGGACCCTGCCGTCACGCCCGAGCCGGGCCGTCGTCCGCGGCAGCCCGTCTATCCGGCCGCGAACCGCGGCGACGGTCCGGGGGCCGAGGCCCGCGGCCGCGGCGATGGCGCGATCCGACCAGTCCGGATGGGAGATGACGATGCGGGCGACCGCGGCCTCGCGGTCCGCGTAGGACAGCGGCAGGCCGTGCGCGACGTTGGCCTTGACCGCCAGCACGAACGCGTCTTCCTCGCTGCCGTCGAAGAAGACCACGTCGATGGTGCTCTGGCCGCGCAGGCGGGCCGCGCCGAGCCGGTGCATCCCGTCGATGATCCGCATGGTCGACCGGTGCACCAGGATCGGCGGCAGCGCCCGGTCCGGTTCGGCCAGCACCCGGATGTGCTCGGCGTCCTCACCGATCAGCCGCGGCGAGTCCGCCGGCCGCAACGCGGCCACCGGGACGCTGTAGGTGACCTGATCCGCCTTCGGATATCCGGTCGACGGTTCGTCTTGGTCATTCGAATCAGCCGAATGTTCCTGGCTCGAGGCGTGGTCAGCTTGCCCGGTCAATGGGCACCCCCGTCGGGTTGTGTACGGCAAACCTGCGACTTACTCTTCAATGAGTCCTAGGCGCCTGAACCGATTACCGAATATCGACTTCTTCGCTGTTTTCGGGCATGGTCGCCTCAGGCCGGAAAGTTCGATTTGTACGGCAGTGCGAGGATGTCGAATCAACGACCGCCGCGTCCCCTCTGAAATGTCCCCATTGGATCGGCGTCGTTCAACTCATGAACTGCGTGATCACTGTTTCCCCTCCCCGCGCTCCTGGTCAGAGGGTATGTCGTCGGTCGACGGTGAACTAGGTGCTCAAGTGAGTCCTCAACCCCGGTGTATCGGCGTCCGAGCGGGGTGCGGTGTTCAACTGGATCAGGCGGCACGGTTGCGCGGGGAATGCGCTGTCCGGCGGCCGGGGGATTGTCTATTCGGCGGCCGCCTGAGCTGTTCGGCGGCCACGATGCAGCTATTTGGAGGGCCGAGGAAATGCCCAGTCTGACGCAGGCCGAAGCGAAGGAGCGCGGCGCATTGCTGCGGATCCGTTCGTATCGGGTGGATCTCGATCTGACGACCGGCGACGAGACCTTTCGATCGACCACGAGAATCGTCTTCGACGCGAGCCC
The DNA here is from genome assembly GCF_000732925.1 of Amycolatopsis japonica. Taxonomy (NCBI): domain Bacteria; kingdom Bacillati; phylum Actinomycetota; class Actinomycetes; order Pseudonocardiales; family Pseudonocardiaceae; genus Amycolatopsis; species Amycolatopsis japonica. The sequence continues at coordinate 4,163,007 of NZ_CP008953.1, read as the reverse complement.
CGGTGCCACGTTCCTCGACGTGCGGCCCCGCGAGCTGCGCTCGGTGATCCTCAACGGCCGGGAACTGGACCCGGCCGCACTCGACGACGGCCGGTTCCCGCTCGACGGCCTCGCCGAGGAGAACGAGCTCGTCGTGGTCGCGGACATGGCCTACTCGCGGGAATGCGAAGGGCTGCACCGGTACATAGACCCTGCCGACGGCCGCGTCTACCTCTACGCCTACGTGTTCATCGACAACGCACCGCGGATCTTCGCCTGCTTCGACCAGCCCGATCTCAAGGCGCCCTTCACCTTCGACGTCACGGTTCCCGACGACGACTGGCAGGTGCTCGGCAACGCGCCGTCGACCCGGCTCGGGCCGGGACACTGGCGGCTGGCCGAAACCGCGCCGCTGGCGACCTATCTGACGACCCTGGTCGTCGGCCCGTACGAGTCGTTCCACGCCGAGCACGGCGGAGTGCCGCTGGGCCTGCATTGCCGTGCCTCGCTGGCGGACGGGCTCAAGGCCGACGTCGAGGAGGTCTTCGAGATCACCGGGCAATGCCTCGACGAGTACCGGCGGCTGTTCGGCGTGCCCTACCCGTTCGAGAAGTTCGACCAGGTCTTCGTGCCGGAGTTCAGCGTCCTCTCGCTCGACCATCCCGGTTGTGTGCTGCTGCGCGAGCTGTACCTCTTCGGCTCCGCGGTGCCGCGGAGCGAACGGGAGACCAGGGCCGTGGTGATCGCGCACGGCCTGTCCCTGATGTGGCTCGCCGGTCTGGTCACCAACACCTGGTGGGACGACCTGTGGCTCGGGCAGGCCTTCGCCGACTACATGGCCCATCGGGTGACCGGTGACGTGACGAGGTTTTCCGGCCCGCTGACCACGTTCGCGGTCCGGCGCAAGGCCCAGGCCTACGTGGCAGATCAGCGGCCGTCGACCCATCCGGTGAGCCTGGCCGGGCCGGACGTGCGGACGGTGCTGCTCGAACTGGACCGGATCTCCTACTTCAAGGGCTCATCGGTCCTGCGTCAGCTGGCGGCCCGGGTCGGTACCCCGGCGCTGCGCGCGGGCCTGAGCACCTACTTCACCCGCCACGCGTACGGCACGGCGACGTTCACCGACTTCCTCACCGCGTTGAGCGAGGCCGCCGGCACGGATCTGACGGAATGGGCGCGGGTGTGGTTCTCCACCTGCGACGTCGGCACGCTGACCCCGGAGATCACGGTTTCCGACGGGGTGATCACAGCGGCCGCCGTCCGCCAGGACGTCCCAGAGGGGCATCCGGTACCGCGACCGCACACCTTGGACATCGGTTGCTACGGCGAGGAGTCCACGACGATCCGGGTCACGATCGACGGACCGCGGACCGGGCTGCCGCAACTGGTGGGTCGTCCGGCGCCGGAATTCCTGCTGGTCAACGACGGCGATCTGACCTACGCGAAGATCCGCTTCGACGATCGTTCCCGCGCGGCTCTGCCCGGGTTCCTTCCCCGGCTGTCGCCGGTCAACCGCGCGATGGTGTGGTGCGCGCTGCTGATGGCGGTGCAGGACGGCGTGTACCCGGCCGCGGATCACCTCGAACTGGTGACCGGGATGCTCGCCGTCGAAACGGATCCGTCCATCGTCGTCGAGGTGCTGGAGCAGGCTCGTATCGACGTCGCCGACCGCTTCCTGCGCCCGGAGCGGCGGCCCGCCGCGCTCGCCGCGGTCGCCGGTGCTCTTCGTGACCGGATCGCCGAGGTCGAGCCGTCCGACGAGATCTGGCTGTGCCTGTGCCGGGGCCTCGTCGAGTTCAGCACGGACGTCGACGAGCTGCGTGGCTGGCTCGACGGCACCCGGCTGCCCGCGGGACTCGTCCTCGACGCGGATCTGGCCTGGCGCACCAGATACCGGCTCGCCGTGCTCGGCGCGCTCGCCGAGGACGAGATCGCCGCGGCCCACGACGCGGATCCCAGCACCCGCGGCGAGCAGTTCGCGGCGAAATGCCGTGCGGCCAGGCCGGATCCGGCGGCCAAGGAGGCGGCGTGGGAGGTGATCGTCGGCGACACCGAGATGTCCAGCTACGGGCTGTGGGCACTGGCCGAAGGATTCTGGCAACCGGAACAGGCCGAGCTGACCGCCGGCTACGTCCCGCGGTTCTTCGCCGAGATGCCCGCGGCCGCCCGGTCGCGCGGTGACCTCGTACTGGACGTGCTGGTGCGGTTCCTCTACCCGCGCTACGCCGCCTCGGCGGAGACCTTGCGGCTGGCCGACGAACTGCTCGCCCGCCCCGACGTCGAACTGCCGTTGCGCCGGCGGGTCGCGGACTTCACCGGCGACCTGCGCCGGGCCGTCGCCGCCCGGACCGGCGTCAGCGGCTGAGCCGGGGGAGGGAGGTCACCGTGCGGGTGGGAATCGTCGGCGGCGGTGTCGCGGGGGCGCTGCTCGCCTGGCGGCTGCGCCAAGCGGCGCCGCGGAGCACGATCGACGTGTACACCGCCCGGTCGACCGACGGCGACGCGACGAGCGCGTCCGGCGGGCTGGTCCGCGGCTTCGAGCGGCTGGAGCACGCCGGCCGGCTGGCCGCGACCGGTCTCGCCGAACTGCGCGCCAACCCGGCGTTGCGGGCGGCGTCGGACTACCGGGAGGTCGGCTCGGTGTACCTGGCGCTCTCCGGGGACGGGCTCGGCGACCCGGTCCGGGTGATCGAGGAAGCGCTGCCCGGTTCGGCGACCTTGCTCACCGCGCCCGAACTGGCCGCCCGGTATCCGTTCCGTGGCCTGCCTTCCGGGGTGACCGCGGTGGTCGAACGGCACGCGGGATTCGTGTCGCCCGCCGGGCTGCGGGACGCCGTGCTGGGCTGGCTCACCGACCGCGGCGCCACGGTCCGGCGGATGCCGGTGGCGACCGTGGACCCGGCTCCGGCATTGCGGTTGGCCGACGGCGTGACCGCGGGTTACGACGCGGTCGTCGTGGCCGCCGGTCCGTGGACGCCCGCCCTGCTGGCGGCGAGCGGGCTGCCTGCCGGAGGGCTGCGCGTCAAACAGATCCAGTACACCGTCTACGAAGGAGGACCCGCGGGGCTCGGCACGTTCGTGTGGGAGGGCACCGGTATGTGGGGCCGCCCGGCGGGCGACGCGGGATTCCTGCTTGGTCTGCCCGGTGACCGCTGGGACGTCGACCCGGCCGGTCCGCGGCCGGACGTCGCGCTCGTCGACCGGGTCGCGAGCGAGGCCCGCCGCCTGCTCGGGCATCCGCTCGCCGAGCACTGTCCACATCGGACGACCGTTTCGTCCGACTGCTATCACGATCCGCCCGGCCTCGAACTACGCGAGGTCGCGTCAGGGGTGTTCACCTTCACCGGCGGATCGGGCGGTGCTGCGAAGACCGTGGTCGCGGCGAGCCGGGTGGCGGCCGCCGCGTTGCTCCGATGAGCATCCGTCCCGGTACTGGACCAGTTCCACCAGCAGACCGGCGGGCCGGGCCAGGTAGGTGAAGGCGACCAGCATGCCCGGCCGTGCGCCGGCGCAGGGTTCGCGGTCGACCGGGGTGAACCCCGCGCCGCGCAGGCGGTCCAGCTCCGGTTCGAGGTGATCGACCTCGAAGGCGATGTGGTGCAGCCCGGGGCCGGATCTGGCCAGGTGGCCGTCGAGCGCCGAACCGGGGCCCGCCGGGGAGACCAGCTCGATCAGGGGGCTACCGCCGGGGCCGGGTGGCTGCCAGAACTCGCACGCCACCCGATAGGTGGTGGCGATCCCACTGTCCAGTTTGGACATCCCGAGGGCGGTCATGGCGGGAAGCAGCCCCGCGGGTTCTTCGGTGACGAGTCCGATGTGGTCGATACCGAGCAACATGGCCTGAGATTAACGCCGCCCGCGGCATTTTGTTGAGGGGTGCGGCGAAAGTGGCGTGATCGCGGGCGGGTCAGTGGTGGGCTGAAGGCTCCCTTCGTCGCGTCTAATGCGGCGAAGGGAGCCTTCGCCCCGGCCACTCGCCCGCGCCGGCCACTTCACCACCGGCGCCCGTGTCGCGAAAGCCACTCTCGCGACGCCTGATGTCCCGAAAGTGGCTTTCGCGACACGCTCGACAGGTGGAAACCTGTGAAAGCCCTTCCTGCCCTCAGAGAGAAGAAGGCCTCCCACCCGCGACCCCGAGTGAAGCGCCCAGAGCGGACACTCTGACGAGAACTGGCATCTCTTGTGGACAGTAGACGTCTTGGCTGCTCTCGGGCACGCCAGACGCCCGTCCGTCACAACGTCACTGCGAGCCTCTGCCGCCTACTGACGCCGCCTCCCGGCGTTCGATTCACCGTGCAGCTGACCGGGTCTTTTTCCGGCCGCCGCGTCGTACGATCCGATTCATGAAGAACAATCTTCCGACGGAGGCCGAATTGAGAGCGGCCGTCGAACGGGAAATGGCCCCGGCTCGGGCCGATCTTGAGAATCTGGTCCGCATTCCCGGAATAGCCTTCCCCGAATTCGACCACGCGCAGGTGGACCGTTCCGCGGAGGCGGTGGCGACATTGCTGCGCGGCTGCGGACTGGAGACCGGCATCGTCCGGGCCGGCGGGCAACCGGCCGTCATCGGCCGCAAACCCGCGCCACCCGGCGCGCCGACCGTGCTGCTCTACGCCCATCACGACGTCCAGCCGTCGGGAGACGAGGCGCTGTGGGACAGCGACCCGTTCGAGCCGGTGGAGCGTGACGGCCGGCTCTACGGCCGGGGCGCCGCGGACGACAAAGCCGGGCTCATGGCGCATGTCGTGGCGCTACGGGCGCTCGGCGACGCCCTGCCGGTCGGGGTGGTGGTGTTCGTCGAAGGCGAGGAGGAGTACGGCTCGGCGTCGCTTTCCGAGCTTCTCCGGCTGCATCACGACAGGCTTCTCGCCGACGTCGTCGTGATCGCCGACTCGGCCAACTGGGACGTCGGGGTGCCCGCGCTGACGACTTCGCTGCGCGGGATCGTCAACTGCGTGGTCGAGGTGCGCACCCTGCGCGACCCGGTCCACAGTGGAATGTTCGGCGGCGCCGTGCCGGACGCGCTCACCACACTCGTCCGGTTGCTGGCGACGCTGCACGAGGACGACGGCGACGTCGCGGTGGAGGGCCTCGCCATGGGACCGGAGTCCACTGTGGAGCTTCCCGTTGAACGAGTGCGGGCCGAGGCGGGGATGGTCGACGGCGTCCGGTTCACCGGCACCGGTTCGCTGGCGGATCGGTTGTGGACCAGGCCTTCGCTGTCGGTCCTGGGTGTCGACGCGCCGTCGGTCCTCGAGTCGGGAAACGCGCTGGTCCCGGCGGCCAGGGCGAAGATCAGCGCCCGGCTGGCTCCCGGCGACGAGCCGGTCAAGGCGTTCGCCGCGCTCCGGGAGCATCTGGAGGCTTACTGTCCTTGGGGCGCCGCCATCTCGGTCTCCCTGGACGGTGGCGGTGCGCCGTGTGTCATCGACACCACCGGACCACGGTATGAGACGGTCCGGTCCGCGTTGCGTACCGCGTGGGACGGGGTTTCGCCGGTCGAGATCGGTGTCGGCGGATCGATTCCGGCCGTTTCGACGTTCCAGGCGGAGTTCCCGGACGCCACGATCGTGGTGACCGGCGTGGAGGATCCGCAGACCCGGGCACACGGTCCGAACGAGAGCCTGCACCTCGGCGAGTTCACGCGAGTCTGCCTCGCCGAGGCGCTCATGCTGGCCGGACTGGGCCGCCCTACCGGATGAGCCGGGCCAAGTCGTGCCCCGCGGCGAACACCGACGTGTCGTAGTCGTCGATCATCGACGAGACCGGGCCGTCGTATTTCGCCAGCCATTCGTCCGTGGTGTAGAGCGATTGGGATCGTTCGACCCGCTCTTCCTCGGACGGAAAGGCGCGCAGCAGGAAATAGCCGTTTTCGTTGTTCAAGGACGGGCCGTGCGCGAGGACCGTGATCCCCAGGCTGCGCATCAGCGGAATGGTGCCCTCCCGGCTGATTCGGTCGAATTCCGCCCGGGTTCCCGGCTTCACCTTGAACAGCCGGATCTCCAGCAACCATGATTCAGCGTTGTCCATCCTGCACCTCACCCTCGGTATTCCGGAAGGGCGAGTAGAGCACCGGAGAATGGTGGTCGTCAATTAACGGCGAAGCGAACGAGTCATCGTCACCGGCCAGGTTCCGGTTCCTCGGCCCGCTCGAATTCTTCGACGGCGGGCAGTGGGCCTCGATCGGTGCGCCGAAGCAACGGGCTTTGCTGGCCGTCCTGCTGATCAACGCCAATCGTGTGGTTTCGGCGGATCAGCTCATGGCGGAGCTGTGGGGCGAGCGGCCACCGCCGAGCGCGGCCGGTCTGCTGGCGGGCTACGTCTGGCGGCTGCGCAACGGCCTCGGCGATCCGGGAGGCCGGATGCTGAGCACGAGAGCACCCGGCTACCGGCTCGTGCTGCCCGCGGGCGCGACCGACGTCGACGAGTACGAGAGTCTCGTGACGGCGGGAAGGAAGAGCCTCGCCGAAGGAGATCTGCCCGCGGCGGTCGCCAGGCTGACCGAAGGGCTCAGGATGTGGCGCGGGACGCCGATGGCGGACGTGGCCATGGTCCCGTCCGTCCTCACCGAGTCCGCACGGCTGGAGGAAGCGCGCCTGGCCGTGGTGGAAGCGCGGATCGAGGCCGAGATCGGGCTCGGCGGACACGAGACGCTGCTGCCCGAACTGAAGCTGATGGTCTCGCAGTTCCCCCTGCGCGAACGGCTGCACGCGCAGCTGATGATCGCGCTCTACCGCTCGGGCCAGCAGGCCGAAGCCCTTGGCGCGTACCGGGATCTGCGCGGACTGCTGGTCGAGGAGCTCGGTGTCGAGCCGAGCAAACCACTGCGGGAGCTGCAGGGCCGGATCCTGCGTGACGACCCGCTGCTGCTGGAGACGCCGCGGCGCGCGACCCCGGCGACCGCGATCCTGCGGCCGGCCGTGCCGCGCACCCTTCCTCCTGACGTGCCCGCGTTCATTGGCCGGGAGCGGGAGCTGGCCTGGATCACCGGCCGGTTGGCGAGCGGGGAGCAGCGCTGCGCGGTGCACGGTATGGCGGGCACCGGCAAGACCGCGCTGGCGGTGCACGCCGCGCACCGGATGACCGGGTCCTTTCCGGACGGTCAGGTGTATCTGGGGCTCGGAGCGTCCGCGGCGCACGGTCCGGCGTCACCGCTGGACGCGGTCGGGCGGCTGCTCGCCGCGCTGGGCGTACCGGCCGCGGACATCCCGCCGGAGGAGGAAAGGGCGGGCGCGCTGCTGCGGACCGTACTGGCCGACCGGCGGGTGGTCCTCGTCCTCGACGATGTCGCCGACTCCGCTCAGATCCGGCATCTGCTGCCCACCGCGCCGGGCTGCGCGGTGATCCTGACGAGCCGTCCGGCTTCCACCGCGGTGGACGGGGCGGGACTGCTTCGTCTCGGCAGGCTCCCCGCGACGGCCGCGACGGCGCTGATCCGCCGTTACGCCGGCGCCGCCCGGGTGGACGCCGATCTCGCCGCCACCGTCCGGCTCGCCGGACTCTGCGACCATCTGCCGCTCGCCCTGCGGGCCGCCGCGACCCGGCTCGCGCGCCGTCCGGAGTGGACGGTCGGCGAGTTCGTTTCGAGGCTGGCCGATTCCGGGCGCCGGTTGGACCAGCTGACCTGCGACGGGCTCAGCGTCCATGCCGCGCTGCGGGCCGGCGTCCGTTTGCTGCGGCACTGCGGCGATCCGCTGCCGACGCGCGTCCTCGGCAGGCTCGGGGTGCTGGACCTGCCGGTGGTCTCGACGGCCGTGCTCGCCGCCGCGCTCGACATTCCCGTCGCCTCGGCCGAATCGGCCGCGGAGCGGCTCGTCGACGCCGGGCTCGTCGAGACGCTGCGGATGGACCGGTATCGGGTGCCGGGTCTCGTGCGGCTGTTCGCACTCGGCGAGTACGTCACGGCGGACGAGGAACGCGCCGCGACGCACCGCGTCCTCGGGTACTACGAAGGCGCGGTGCGCGACCAGCTTTCCCGGCTCGCGGCGAACCGGGGGGCGGGCCTCGCTTGGTATCGCGAGGAATGCCTGACCTTGCGGGCGCTGGCCGCCCGTGCATCGGGCACCGAATTGCCCGGCCTGGTCAACAGGCTCTCCTCGGAGCTCAGCGGAGCATCGACCGGTCGGTGGGGGTGAGCATCAGCCGCTCGACCCGGTCCGGGAGGCGAGGCTCGACGTCGTCCCGCCACTCGGGGAGCGCGGCCAGCCGGTCGGTGTGCTCGGCGTAGGCGTCCTGCCCGGGGAACGACGCGAGCACGACGAGCACATGCTCACCCGTGCGAACCGGCAGACCGGTGAAGTCGTTCTCCGCGTACTCCGTCCGTAGCAAGGCGAGCGGTGTCGCGCCGGCCTTCGCCAGCAAGGGGAGAACGGTCTCGTCGAAGAACCGGACGAACTCTTCGTCCGGCGACGAAGGAAGATAGTGGATCGTGGCCGTGACCACCGACGAAGCGGGCGTGTCCCGGACTGCCGGGTCGAGGCCGGGCAACACACCCTGGCGGACCGGCCGCAGCAGCAGCACGTCGTCCGTGTCGATCATGGTGGCGTTGGCCGCCGCCGAGTTGGCCTTCCAGGTCGGACCGGTGTAGAAGCTCGTCAGGGCCTGGAACCGCGCGGGCATGCCGGGGAAACCCCGCAGCCATACGAAATGGTCCGGGCGGTCGAGGTCGCGGAACTGCCCGAGGACACGCATCCCGGTGGCTTCCTGGGTCTCGACGAACTCCCGGTCGAACAGCTCGATCAACACCTCGCGCTGTCCCGGCCGAAGGGTGTACTGCCGCAGCTCGATAACGTCCGTCACCCGAAGAACCCTATGGCATCCAGCCGGTCAGGCGTCGAGGATTTTGTCGAGGGTGATGGGGAGGTCGCGGACGCGCCGTCCGGTGGCGTGGTGAACGGCGTTGCCGAGAGCGGCGGCGATGCCGACGGTGCCCAGCTCGCCGATCCCGCGGACACCGAGGGGGTTGAAGACGGTGTCGGGACGTTCGAGGAAGCGAACGTCGATCGGCGGGATGTCGGTGCCGACCGGGACGACGTAGTCGGCGAGGTTCGCGTTGGCGATGCGGCCGGTATCCGGTTCGACGTGGGTGTTCTCGAGGAAGGCCTGGCCGACGCCGAAGATGACGCCGCCGACGATCTGGCTCCGCGCGGTCTTCTCGTTGACGATGGTGCCGGCGTCGATGACCGTCGTCACGCGGCGCAGGCGGGGTTCCCCGGTCCAGCGATTGACCGCCACCTCGCAGAAGTGCGCACCGAACGAGGTGAAGGCGAACCGCTCCCGTTCCGGTCCGAGCGCCGAGGTTTCGGTGGCGTCGATCCCGGCGCGATCCGTGATGCCGAGCAGGGTGCCGAAAGCGATCCGTCGCTTGGGGCCCACGACGTCACCGCGTTCGTAGCGCACCTGATTCCGGTCCATGCCGTGGAACGGGGATTTTTCGTGCGTCACGGCGAGATCGAGCAGCGCACGTGTCGCGGACAGCGCGGCCGCGTGGACGGCCGGGCCCGAGCTCGCCGTCCCCGCCGAGGCGAACGCGCCGGGGTTGTCGGCCAGTGCGGAGTCGCCGAGCGCGGAGCGGACGCGGCTCACCGGGATGCCGAGCGCGTCGGCGCCGATCATCGCCAGCACCGTCCACATCCCGGTGCCGAGATCCGAGGTCGCGGTGGACACCACCGCCGTGCCGTCGGCCTGCAGCCGGACCTTCCCCGTGGTGCGGTATCGCGCGGCCGGGTAGGCGGCGGTCGCCATCCCGGTGCCGATCAGCCATTCGCCGTCGACGACCGCCCTCGGGACCGGGGCCCGCCGGGACCATCCGAACGCCTCCGCGCCGACGCGGTAGCACTCGTCGAGATGTTTGCCGGACCACGGCACGCCGCGTCCCGGGTAGGTGGTGGCGTAGTTGCGCAGGCGTAACTCGACCGGGTCCACGCCGAGCCGGACCGCCAGTTCGTCCATCGCGGTTTCCAGCGCGAACGAACCGGCCTCCGGACCGGGCGCCCGCATCGGTGTCTGGGGCGGGACGTCCAGCGTCACCAGCCGTTGCCCGACATGGATGTTGGGGGAGGCGTAGAAGTAACGCGAGGTGGTGTGCGGCGCGGCTTCGTAGAGGTACCCGTCGCCGCCACTCGAAAGGGCGGCGTAGGCGTCGTGCTTGACGGCGACGAGACGCCCGCCGCGGTCGGCGCCGAGGGAGACCGTCTGGGACATCGCCGAGCGGTGGCCGGTGACGCCGAAGGTCTGCTCCCTGGTGAGCACGATCCGGACCGGACGGCCGAGCGCCTTGGCCGCCGCGGCGGCGAGGACGGGATGCCCACAGGTGAGGATCTTGTTGCCGAACCCGCCACCGACGTGCGGGCTGAGCAGGTGCACACGAGAAGGGTCGACGCCGACCGTCGCCGCGATCGTCCCGGCGGCCAGCTGAGGGGCCTGCGCCCCGCAGTAGAGGGTGAGGTAGCCGTCGCGCCAGACCGCGATGGCGGCGTGGGGTTCCATCGCGCTGTGGTACTCGATCGGCTGGGTGTAGGTGGCGGTGACGACCACTTCGCTCGCGTCGAGGGCCTGGTCGATGGACGCGACCCCGTCGGCGAGCAGATCGAGCAGCGGCGGCTCGCCGTTGACGTCCTCAGGCAGGGTGGCGCCCGGGATCCCGTCTTGCAGCGACGTACGCGGCCGGACACTCGCGTAGTCCACCCGGACCAGCGCGGCGGCGTCGCGGGCCTGCTCGAAGGTTTCCGCGACCACCAGGCCGATGATCTGCCCGTGGTAACGGACCTGGTCGTCCCGCAAGGGAAGCCAGTTGTAGCCGATGCCGGATTCGGCCCCGCCGAACAGCGGCAACGGGTCGGCGTGCGTGTACACGGCGAGGACGCCGGGGGAGCGGCGCGCGTCGGTCGTGTCGATGCCGCGGATGGCGCCGTGCCCGATCGTGCTCAGCACCAGGTAGCCGTTGGTGAGGCCGTCGACCGGGTAGTCGGCGGAGTAGCGGGCGGCCCCGGTGACCTTGAGCCGTCCTTCGACGCGGGAAATCGAGGTCATGGCCGGTCCGCCAGCTTCATCAGGGCACGGGTGATCGTGCGTTTCAGCAGAGGCACTTTGAAAGCGTTGTGGGCCAGCGGCCGGGCTCCTTCGGTGGCCGCGGCGGCTTTCTCGACGACTTCGAGCCGCAACGGCCTGCCGCGCAGTGCGTCCTCGACCGCGGTCAACCGCCACGGCCGCGTGCCGACCCCGCCCGCGGCGAGCCGCACGTCCCGCACGACGCCGTCGCGGACCAGCACCGCGGCGGCGACCGACACGAGCGCGAACTCGTAGGAGGTCCTGTCCCGCACCTTCACGTAGGCAGACCGATCGGCCCAGCCGAGCCGTGGCACGGTCACCTCGGTCACCAGCTCGCCCGGCCGCAGGTCGTTCTCGAGATGCGGCGTGGTGCCGGGCAGCCGGTAGAACCCGTCGAGCCGGACGTCGCGTGATCCTCCCCGGCCGGTGAGCCGCACCGAAGCGTCCAGCGCCACTAGGGCCACCGCGAGGTCACTCGGATGCGTGGACACACAGGAGTCGCTGGTGCCCAGGATGGCGTGCGAGCGATTGGCGCCCGCGATCGCCGGGCAGCCGGAGCCGGGGGCTCGTTTGTTGCACGGCGTGGCGGTGTCCCGGAAGTAGCCGCATCTGCTGCGCTGCAGCAGGTTGCCGCCGATGCTGGCCATGTTGCGCAGCTGAGGCGAGGCACTGGCCAGCAGCGCCTCGGCGAGCACGGGATACCGCGCACCCACCAGCGGATGCGCGGCCACGTCGCTCATCCGCTCGAGCGCGGCGATGTGCAGACCGTGCCGGTCCGTCCACACCCCGGTCAGCGGCAGGCGGTTGATGTCGACAACCCGGCTCGGTGTCAGCACCTCGAGCTTCATGAGGTCCACCAGCGTCGTGCCGCCCGCGAGATAGGCCGCGCCCGGCGCGCCGCCGCGGTCGAGCGCCTCGGCCACGCCGCGGGTGACCGTGAAGTCGTAGGGCCGCATCAGTCCGCCGCTCCCACAGCCCGGATCGCGTCGACGATGGGGCCGTACGCGCCGCAACGGCAGATGTTGCCGGACATGACCTCCCGGATCTGCTCCGGCGAACGTGCCTGTCCTTCCCGAAGGACGGCGACCGCCGACATGATCTGCCCGGAAGTGCAGAAGCCGCACTGGAAACCGTCGTGGTCGAGGAACGCCTGCTGCACCGGATGCAACGCGGAGCCGCGCGCCAGCCCCTCGATGGTGGTGACCCGTTTGCCGGTGACCGAGCCCGCCAGCGTCAGGCAGGCCAGCACCCGCCGTCCGTCGACGTGCACCGTGCACGCCCCGCACTGACCGCGGTCACAGCCCTTCTTCGTCCCGGTCAACCCGAGCCTGTCGCGTACCGTGTCGAGCAACGTCACCCGCGGATCGAGCCGCAGCCGCTCCACGCGCTCGTTGACCCGCAACTCCACGTCGACGAGACCGTCTCCCCGGCCGTCCGGCTCCGCGCTCGCCGCGTCCGGGCCGGCGACGGCCAGCGCGGCGGACGCGGTCGCGGTCCGCGCGAGAAAGCCGCGCCGGGAGATTCCGCCCTCGTTCGAGTCGTCACTGCTCACTGAACCCTCCAGAACCTGCTCGGCGGTCAGGGGATGGAGTCTCGTGGATCGCCTCCCGATCCGACATCGCTCAGGTGAACAGGCGCCTCGGGTAGAGTCCGCGGCATGCTCGAGATCAGGCCGAACTGCGAGTGCTGCGATCGGGATCTGCCGCCCTCGGCGGACGCGCGGATCTGCACCTTCGAGTGCACCTTTTGCCCTGGCTGCGCTGAAGAGCGCTTCGGTGGCGTGTGCCCCAACTGCGGGGGCGAACTCGTACGGCGTCCCGTGCGGCCGGCCGCTCTGCTCGAACGTCACCCGCCGTCGGCGCGGCGAGTGGTCAACGCGCACGCTTCCTGCACGCAGGCCTCGTGAGTGTTTTGGGTCGTTAGGGCCAAGGCTGTCTTAGGTATCTAATGAATGTGGGTGGCCGTTGGACTGCACGGGGCGCTCTGGTCCTGGGTACTCACGAGGGTTCTAGGCGGTACATGAAGGCCCCCTTCCTTGCGCCTAGCGCAAGGAAGGGGGCCTTCATGTACTTGGGAAGGTGTGAAGGACCAGCCCCACGAGACGCTCGCTACTTGTGGTCCACCCGGATCCGCATCGAAGTACCGTGCTGCGAAAGCACCCGGATCGTGGTCCCGGTGGCCGGCAGGAGCACACCGGCGTTCGGCTGCTCGGGGAACAGGAACGTCCCGGTGTCGTCGAACAGCGGCACGGCGTTCTGCCCGCGGATGTAGCTGGGCTTCCCGTTGACGTGAAGCGTGAACGAGTCGGCCTTGCGGAGCGAGAACGGCATGTCGTAGCCGGCGATCCTGGATCGCCACGGCACACCCTCGATGTTGTAGATCGGCGCCGGATGCGCGTCGATCGGGAGGATCAGCCCGGAGCCGAGATGCTCGCTGGTGTTGTTGTCCATTTCGGACGTGTCCCAATAGGACACCACGAGCCCGGTCTGATACGGGAAATGCTCGACGAACGCGGGCTTGTCCGGGAACCCGAAGTTGTAGGGACCCGTACGCAGATACCGCCCATAAGACTCGTAGGTACGGTTCGACGCGACGTAGAAGTTGTCGAACGAGCGGGTCTCGGTGGCGCCCGCGGTCCGGAAACCGTCTAGCTGCCAGCCGTTCGCGCCGTTCTCCGCTCCGTCGGTCAGCAGTGGCGCGCCGTCCGCGACGATCGAGATCTCGTCGGCGAAGAACCCGTTACGCGCCAGAGCGCCGTCGGTGCGGTACTGGAACCGGACCAGAGCCTTCTTGCCCGCCACGGCATCAAGCGGGACGGTCATGTCCACCCAGTTCCCGCCCGAGCTGCCGGACAACCCCGGCTGACCGCTGAAATTCCGCTGGAGCGGCGCGTCACCGGCGATTCCGTCCAGTGAGGTCCACGTGACGCCGCCGTCGGTCGACACCTGTGTGTAGAGGAAGTCGAAATCCGGTTGGATGTCGTAACGGGCCTTCAGGGTCAGCGACGCCGTCGTCTTGCCCGTCAGGTCGATCGGCCGGGTCATGGTGGTGGACAGATTGTTGCCCTTGGTGCTCCACCACTGGTTCAGCCCGGCGAACGGCTGTCCATAGTGGAACGTCTTCTGCTTGTCGGGCAGCACGACCACGACACCTTGGGCCTTGGCCGAGTTGTATTCGTGCGGGCCGAGTTCGAGGGTGCGGGTCCGGCCCGCCACCACGACCTCGTAGTCGAGCCAGCCCAGCTGAAGTTTCGACCACGCGTCCAGATCGTTGATGCGCGTGCCGATGACCTCGCCGGGCCCGGAGACGCGCTGCTGCGCCATCGGCGACCACCAGCTGACGTTGTTGGCGCCGCCGTTGGTGTCGTACAGGTCGGGCAGCCCGAGGTCGTGCGCGAATTCGCGGCAGAACACGCTTATGCCGCCGTTTTCCGGCTGGATGGTGTAGTTGCCGACCCAGATTCCGCTGTCACCGATCTGGGTCCCGCCCCGCCGGTTGCGCTGCGGGCCGGTGGTGGTGTTGGCGAACGCGTAGGCGCTATGGCTGTAGATGGCGTCCTCGCCGTGTACCCGGTCCCCATCGGCCTGATCAGCCCCGGCGTGCACGATCTGGAAGTGGTCGAGGTAGCCGTCCGGCTCGTCGAAGTCGCCGTCCCGGTCGAAGTCGTCACGGTCCCAGACGTCGAAGGTGGCGAGCTGGGCCCGGATCTGTTCCGGTGTCCGGCCGGCCGCGCGTTGCCCCTCGTACCAGGCGTTGGCGGCGTCGGTCACCAGGTCGAAGGCGTTGGCGCAGACGACGCCCGCGCACGGGAAACCGTTCGACCGTCCGTAGCGGGCTTCGTTGAACGGCACCGTGGTCCAGTCGGTGACCATGCCCTCGACCGAAAACCGGCCGGAAGACTGCTTCCGGTAGTAGTTGGCGACCGAGTCGGCGCCGGGAGCGGTGGAGAAGTACAGGTCCTGGTAATGGCGGCGGTCGTAGTCCGGTTGCCAGATGGTGGTGTTGTCGACGCGTCGGTCGGGCTCGGGGATCTGGTCGCGACGCGGGCCGTCGAAGCGTACCGGGCCGGGAGTGGCCGGGTCGGTGTCGACGTCGGGGTAGGACGGATGCCGCTGGTCGCCGAATTCGGCGAGCACCACGAAGATCCGGTCGGTCGATTCCCGCGCCAGCTCGACGTACTCGTCGACACCGCCGCGGCGCGTCTTCGCGACGGTGCTCGCGCCGCGTCGTTCGGCGACTTCCTTGCCCTTCAACACCTCCGCGAGGGCCTGCTGCCGCAGTTTCCGGCGCTGGACGTCGCCGGGGCCGGGCAGGTCGTCCCCGCCGAGAGGCTCGGCGGTCACCGGGACCGCGGGTGCCGCGGTGGCGGCCGGGATGTCGGCTGTCAAGCCGGAGACGAGGACGACGGCGCACAGGCCGGCACAAAGTCTTCGTAGCAAGGAAAATCACCTCTGGAGGTTCCGGTCTCGATTCGGCCGGGTCGGTCGTGAGTGGCGATTCGTGTTCTAACCCGAATCGCCACTCACGACCAACCCGGCCAACCGGGAACCGGCAGCGTTCAAGGGAGAGAACACCTTGCGCCACAAGCCGTTCCCGTGAACCATCGGGCTCCTTCGTTCAACTGGACCCGGAGCGGCAGTTGAACGGGCGAAGGCGCCGTTCGAATCCAAGGAGACTGACATGACCGAGAGCGGTCGCCGCTGGCGGATCGTCGTGGACCAGGACTCGTGCATGGGTTCCGGGGTGTGCGTGGGAGACCTTCCGCACCGGTTCCGGATCGTCGGCGACCGCTCGCAGCCGGTCGACGCCGAGATCGGAGCCGACGAGGAAGTGCTCGCCGCGGCCGATTCCTGCCCACGGGAGGCGATCCGCGTCGTGGACGTGGCGACCGGCGAGGTGCTGGCGCCCCTCGAATGACCCTGCCTCGAACAAGACACCGTGTCCGGCCCGCCGGACGCGTGGAGGACGTTGATGCAAAGCCGTCGAACGACGAACGTCGAAAGGCTCTCGGCCGACTTCGTCCAGGATTCCTACACGTTGTACGCGCGGTTGCGGGAAGCGGGCCCGCCCCGGCAAGTGATGATGCCGCACGGTATCAAGGTGTGGATGGTGACCCGCTACCACGACGCCCGCGCCCTGCTGGCGGACCCGCGGATCAGCAAGGACGGGCGGCGGGTCAACGAGTTGTTCGCCCGGCACGCCGAGTCGCCCGACAAGGCGCCCGCGTCGGTCGACGACGAGCTCGCCGCGCATATGCTCAACAGTGACCCGCCGAATCACGTCAGATTGCGGAGACTGGTCGGCAAGGCCTTCACCGAACGCCGGGTGAAGCTCCTCCGGCCGCGGATCGAGGAGATCACCGAGGAGCTGCTCGACAAGATGGCCGGTGCGCGGGAGGCGGAATTGATCGAGGATCTGGCCGCTCCGCTGACCATCACCGTGCTCGCCGAACTGCTCGGCGTTCCACCCGCGAACCGCAAAGTGTTCCGTACCTGGACAAACACGCTCGTCGGCGCCAATCACATGCCGGAAGAAGTGGCCACGGCTTCGGCCGCGGTCGCCAAGTTCACCGAGGACCTGATCGACGCGAAGCTCGCCGACCCGGGCGAAGACATGTTCAGCGCGCTGGTCCAGGCGACCGAAGAAGGGGACAGGCTCAGCAAAGACGAACTGGTGGCGATGGTCTTCCTGCTCGTGGTGGCCGGGCACGACACCACGTTGAGCATGGTCGGCAACGGGGTGTACGCCTTGCTCCGCCATCCGGACCAGCTCGCCCGGTTGCGGGCGGATCCGTCGTTGCTACCCGCCGCGGTCGAGGAACTGCTGCGCTACGAGGGTTCGGTCAGCCTGGCGACGTTCCGCTTCACCACCGACGACATCGCCCTGGACGGCGTGACCATTCCCGCCGGCGAGATCGTGGTGGTGGCACTGGGTTCGGCGAACCGGGACACGGAGAAGTTCGCGAACGCCGACAGCCTGGACATCACCCGCGGGCTCGGCAGCCATCTCGCCTTCGGGCACGGCATCCACTACTGCGCCGGCGCGCCGCTGGGCCGGTTGCAGGTCGAGATCGGCATCGGCAGGCTCCTGGAACGGTTTCCGGACCTGGCGCTGGCCGTGGAACCGGAACGGCTCCGCTGGAAGACCAGCACCATCATGCATGGCCTCGTCTCGCTGCCGGTTTCCCTGCACGGCTAGACCGCGTCCGCACGCCCCGTCGCGAAAGCCCAAGGCCTTCGCCGCGGGGCGTGATACCGTTTCCGCATGGGCGATTTCGATTTCCTCGTAGGATCGTGGAATGTCCACAACCGCCGCCTCGCCAAGCGATTGGCAGGCAGCGACGACTGGGTCGAATTCACCGCACCCGCGAAGTGTTGGAGCCTTTTCGAAGGAAAGGCGAATGTCGACGAGATCGTTTTCCCGGACGGCGTGCGGGGCCTGACCTTGCGCCTGTTCGACCCCGCGACCGAGAAGTGGTCGCTGAACTGGTCGAGCAGCGACACCGGGAGGCTCTTCCCGCCTGTCGTCGGCAGTTTCAGCGATGGCCGCGGGGTCTTCCACGGCGACGACACCGAGGGCGGCACCCCCGTGCGGGTCCGGTTCGTCTGGTCGGACATCACCGAGGATTCGGCCCGCTGGGAACAGGCCTTCTCGGTCGACGGCGGCGAGACGTGGGAGCTCAACTGGATCATGGATTTCCGGCGGGCCTGACGATCATATTTCCGTGAGCGGCGATTCGCGGTGTGCAATCGTCGCCGCGTGACCGGAGCGGTCGCGGTCTGCTTCTCTGGCCCGCATGCAGCAACGCATCGAAGCCTCTCAACTGATTCCCGGACGCGGCGCACCGATCGTCGACGGTGTCGTGATCGTCGAAGGCGACAGGATCCGCTACGCCGGTCCGCGTGACGAGGCGCCGTCCACTCCCGGCGCCGACGTCACCCGCGGGCATACCGTGATGCCCGGAATGTGGGACTGTCACGGGCATTTCATGGGTCTGCGCAGTGCGGACCTGCACGATCTGATGCACGAGCCGATCGCGTTGCGGTCGGCGCGGTGCGTGTCGGACTTGCGGGCCTGCCTCGACTCCGGCTTCACCTCCATTCGCGAGGTCGGTGGTCTCGGCATCCATCTGGCCCGCGCGGTCGCCGAGGGCACCATCGAAGGACCGACGATCTACAGCGCGGGCACGGCGTTGTCGACCACCGGCGGGCACGGCGACGTGCACGGATTTCCCGTCCCGTGGATCAACGACTTCGGACATCTCGGCGGCGAACTGCGGCTCGCCGACGGCCCGGCCGAATGCGCGCGGGCCGCTCGCGAGCAGCTGCGCAACAACGCCAGGCTCATCAAGGTCTTCGCCTCCGGCGGCGTCCTGTCCGAAGTGGACCATCCGCATCACCAGCAGTTCACCGACGCCGAACTGGCGGCGATCGTCGAGGTGGCCGGCCAGGCCGAGCGGGTGGTCGCGGCGCACTGCCACGGCAAGCCGGGCATCATGGCGGCGTTGAAGGCGGGGGTGCGCACCATCGAGCACGGCACCTACCTGGACGAGGAAGCCGCCGCGGCGATGCGCGAGACCGGCGCGATCCTGGTGCCCACCCGCGCGATCATGCACCTGCTCCTCACCAGCGATCTGGTTCCGCCGTATGCCAAGCGAAAGCTGGAAGAAGTGGCCGGGCGGCATCTCGACGCGATCGCGCTGGCCCGCGAGGCGGGCGTCACCATCGCGCTGGGCACAGACCTCGCGATGACCGGCCCCGACCGGCCGACGCAGTGGGGGAAGGGCGGCATCGAGTTGTCGCTGATGGTCAAGGGCGGCGCCACCCCGCTGGAGGCGATCGAGATGGCCACGGCCGTCGCGCCCGACACGCTCGGCCCGCAGGCGCCGCGCTCGGGGCAACTGCTGGCCGGCTACGACGCCGATGTCCTCCTGCTGGACGCGGATCCGGTGCTGGACATCGGGGTCCTCGCCGATCCGGCGCACGTGACCGATGTCTGGAAGTCCGGCCGCCAGGTGAAAGGCGGCGAATCCGGGCAACAACAACGGCTTTAGAACCCGAGTACATCGAGAGAACAGCCGCGACGGCAATGGTCTCGGTGACGAAGCCCCGGCCCCATGGAGAAAATGCCCATGAGTGACACGATTGTCGATTTCGACGCCATCATCACGCGGTACGCGACCTTCACCTTCGACGACTCGACGCCCTTGCTCGACGCGGGCCTGGAATCACTGGCGTTGCTGCGTCTCGCGGTCGACGTGGCGGGTGACGACGACGCCGAGATCGACGCCACCCGGCTGGTCGATCTGCACACGGTCGCCGACTTGAAACGCTGGCTGGCCGATCTGGCCACCGCCGGCCAGGACGGGGGTGCGCGATGACGACACGCAGGCTCTTCGACTGGTTCGGCGACACGGTGGCGGGTTCCGGTTCCTCGACGGCGATCGAAGTCGCCGGGCTCACCTTGACCTATGACGAACTGCGGGCCGCCGTGGAGAGGATGGCGGTACGCCTGGTTTCGGCGGCGGGCCGGCGGCCGGACCGCGTCGGGCTGCTGACGTCACGCAGCCTCGCGAGCTACGTGGGTTACCTGGCGATCCAGCGGCTCGGCGCGGCCGTGGTGCCGCTCAACCAGGGCGCGCCGGTCGCCAGGAACCTGGTGATCACCAAGGACGCCGGCCTGGACGTGACGATCGTCGACGACACCTCGGCCAAGCAGTTGCCGGAGTACCCGCGGCAGTCGGGGATCCCGATCGTCGACCTGACCGGCGACCGGTGGCGCGCCCTGCTGGAGGGTGGCGAGCCGCTGCCCGAGATCGGTTCCGGCGACGGCGACGTCGCGTACATCATCTACACCTCCGGCTCGACAGGAAGCCCCAAGGGCGTGCCGGTCACGCATGAATGCGTCTCCTCGTTGCTGGAGGACAACATCCAGCGGTTCGGTTTCGCCGACGACTGCCGGGTTTCGCAGACCTTCGAGCTCTTCTTCGACGGTTCGATCGTCGAGCTCTTCGCCACCTGGGGAACCGGCGCGACCCTGTGCGTCCCGCAGCACAGCGAGGTGTTCACACCGGTGCGTTTCGTGAACGAAAAACGGCTCACCCACTGGCTTTCCGTGCCGTCGATCATCTCCTTCGCCCGCAGGCTGCGCGCACTCGCCCCGGGCAGCATGCCGAATCTCCGCCGCGGCATGTTCGGCGGCGAGCCGCTGAACCTCGAACAGGTCGAGGTGTGGCGCGCGGCCGCCCCCAACGCGAAAATCCACAACTGTTACGGGCCGACGGAACTGACGGTCATCTGCACCGGTTACGAGGTGCCCGCCGAGCGCGCGGACTGGCCGGTCACCTCGAACCGGTCCATGCCGATCGGCGAGATCTTCCCGCATCTGGACTACGTCCTGCTCGACGAAGACCTGCGGGAGTGCTCGGACGGCGAACTGTGCGTGCGCGGCCCGCAGCGTTTCCCCGGCTACCTGGACTCCGGCGACAACGCCGGGCGATTCCTGTCCTTCGACGGCGAGCGGGGTGCGGTCTACGACGGCTCCGAGCCGCTGACCCCGGCGCACTGGTACCGCACTGGTGACCGGGTGCGCCGGGAGAGCGGCGAGCTGGTCCACCTCGGCCGTGTCGACGACCAGATCAAGGTCCGGGGCAACCGGGTCGAACTGGGCGAGATCGAATCGGCGCTGCGGCGGCATCCGTCGATCGCCGAAGTGGTCGTGGTGGCGCTCACGGCGGCCGACGGCGAGGTGGACCTGCACGCGGTCTACGCGGGCGATCCCGTGGACGAGAGCGAGTTCGTCCGGCTGCTCGACGAGCTCCCGGTCTACATGCGACCGAGGGGCTACCACCAGCGCGACAGCATTCCTTTGGCCGCCAACGGGAAGGTCGACCGCAAGGGACTGACCGAAGAGATCCTGCCGATCGTCCGCCGATAACCGGAAAGGAATTCCGTTGAACGCTCCCGTCGCGACGGACACCGGCATGTTCCCGGCCAGTGCCCTCATGGAGATGCTCTGGTGGATCCATCAGAGGGCCAAGAACAAGTCCGTCTACAACCAGACCTGGCCGCTGAAGGCCGACCGGCCGCTGGACTTCGACGCCCTGCGGGTCGCCTGGCAGGCCGTGGTGGACCGATACGAGGCGATGCGCGCGAGCCTGCACCACCGTGACGGCGCGATCATGGTGTCCATTGTGGACCATGTCGAGGTCGAGCCGCAGCGGATCGAGATCGAAGACCCCGGTTCCGTGCCGGTGGAGCCCCTGCTCCGTTCGATCGCGGGGGAGATCCAGGAGCGTCCGCTCGCGCTGGACGTGGCCCCGGCGGCACGGCTGGTGGCGGTGACCGTCGGTGACCAGCACGAGCTGCTGGTCACCGTCCACCACGCCCTCGTCGACGGCTGGGGGATGCAGTTGCTGATGGACGACTTCGCCAAGGCCTACGCGGCCGCGGTGGCGGGCGAGGAGCCGGAATTCGGCGGCGAGCCCCAGGTGTCGTTCCGCGAGCACATCCTCGCCTCGAACGCCGCCCGCACCGACGGCCGCTGGGACGCGAGCCTGAAGTACTGGCGCGAGAAGCTCGACGGCGCGGTGACCACGACCCTGGTCGCGGACCGGCACACCTACACCGGCACCGGCAACAAGGGCGGGATGGTGCGGTTCGTCTTCAGCAAGGAGGCCGTCGACGGCATCGGAACCTTGGCGAAGCGGTACTTCACCACGCCGTTCAGCGTGCTTTTCGCCGCGCTGCAGACGGTGCTCGCGCGGGGTGGCGCCGGGCCGGAGGTCTGCACGGGCCTGGTCAGCGCCAACCGGATGACACCCCAGGATCAGGCGCTGGTCGGGTATCTGGCCAACGTCCTGGTCACCAGGACCGTCGTCGAGGACGGCGATTCGTTCGGCACGGTGGTCGAACGGGTCCGCGACGGCATGTGGGACAGCCTCGCGCACCAGACGGTGCCCTTCTCCCTGGTGTACGGCGCGCTCACCGAATCGGCGCAAGCGCGGCTGCGGGACGCGATCCCGATCCTGGTCACCTGGTACGGGTCGATCGGGGTCGGGCTGCGGCTCGGCGACGTCGAGCTGACGCTGCAGCGCGCGCCGAACCGGGCCGCCCGCACCGACCTCGGGTTCGGGGTGTTCGACTTCGACGGCGAATACATCGTCGAGTCGGAGTACAACGTCGGCCGGTTCGACCATTCGACCGCGCGGCGGCTGTTCCAGGACATCGACCGGGTCCTCGCCGAGGGCGGCCTCGACCCGGAGCTGCCGGTGGGCACCATCGAGGTCGGGTCCAGGACGGCGCCCGCCTATCTGGAGCACACCATCACGACGGCCGATCTGGACACCACGGAGATGCCGGAAACCGCGTCGCTCGATCAGGTCCGCCGCGTTTGGACCGAAGTGCTCGGCACTGCGCCGACCGGAGCCGACGAGGACTTCTTCGCCACCGGCGGCCGGTCGTTGAAGGTCGTCCAGTTCGCGTCGGCCCTCGAATCCGAAAGCGGCGTGACGTTGGACATCACCGGATGGCTCACCGAGCCGACCCCGCGCAAGGCGGCCGAGCAGCTCGACGGCGGCGCCGGCGTCGACGACGGGAGCACGCTGGTCGTCCTCCAGGACGGCGAAGGCCCGCATCTGCATCTGCTGCCCGGCGCGGGCGGCACCGTGCGGGACTACCGCGAGCTGGTGGCCGAACTGCCGTCGGACTGGCGGGTCACGGCGTCGCAGGAACGTGCTCCGCTGGACTCGATCCCGGCCATGGCCGCGAGATTCCGCGCCGATCTCGACGCCGAGGACCTGCGCCCCGATCTGCTCGGCGGCTGGTCGATGGGCGGGCAGATCGCGTTCGAGATGGCGGCCACCGGCCACGGGACCCCGCCACCGGTGGTGCTGCTCGACTCGACACCGCCGGTCGAGCACGACATTCCTCGCGAAGTGCGGGACGCGGTGGTGTACGAGGTCTTCAGCGAGAACATGGCCGCGACCTTCGGCGCGACCCTCGACGGCACGCCCGCCAAGACCACGCCGGGGGATCCCGAACTGGCGATGCGGGTACTGGCCGCTCGGCTGGCCACGGCGAGCGGTCAGCCGGTTTCGGTGGCGATGCTCCTCGAGCGCTGGACGACGTTCAACCGGCACACCGACGCGGTCGGTTCGTACGTCAGCGAACGCCCGCTCGAAGCGCCCGCGCTGCTCGTCAGGGCGGAGCTGGCCGACCACCAGGTGGATCAGTGGTCTGGCCAGTTCTCCGCGCCACCACGGCTGATCCAGGTCGAGGCCGACCACTACGGGATGCTCCGAGCCCCGGCGATCGCGGAGATCGCCCGCGCGATCGTGGGGCTCCGGACCACCACCACACCGTCTGCGTGATCTTGGAGGAGCTGTGTCCGAGCGACCCTCGACCGTGCCCGCCCCTGCGACCGGGGCCGGGCCGTCGCCGCGGCGCAACGAGTGGCTGCTGATCTCGTTCACCGGCACGACCAACACCGCCGACGCGGTGATGCGCGTGGCGCTTCCGTTGCTGGCCACCACGGTGACCGACTCACCGGCGTCGGTCGCCGCCGTGGCGATGATGCTGACCCTGCCGTGGCTGATCACCGCTCTGCACATCGGTGTGCTGGTGGACCGCAAGAACCGGCGATCGCTGATGGTGGGCGCCGAATTCGCCAGGATGGCCGCGATGGCGGTGATGCTGGCGGCGGTCGCGGTGGACGTCGTGAACCTGCCGCTGATCCTCGCCGTGGCACTGGTGCTGGGTGTCGCGGAGGTGGTCGCGCAGCTGTCCGCGATGTCGATCATCCCCTCGGTGACCCCGAAGAACCGATGGCAGGCGCTGAACGCGCGGCTCACCGCGACCGAGTACGTCACGTTCAGCTTCCTGGGCGCGCCGATCGGCGGATTCCTGGTGGCCGCCGGGTTCGCCGTCGCGCTGGGGGCGAGTGGCGCGGTGTACCTGTTCGGCGCATTGCTGCTGACGCTGCTGGTCGGCGACTTCGCGGTGAAGCAGCCGAAGGAGCGCCGTCCGGCCAGGGCGGAGATCCGTGAGGGCCTGGTCTTCCTGTGGCGGCACCGGTTGCTGCGGACGATGGCGGCGCTGATCACGGGCATGGCCGGCTGCTGGGCCGCCTGGTACGCGCTGATCCCGGCATACGCGGTCGGCGGTCCGCTCGGCCTCACCCCGGCACAGTACGGGTTCCTGCTGACCAGCCTCGGCGCCGGCGGTGTGCTCGGCACGGTGCTGGTCGGCCCGGTCAACCGGCTGATCGGCAGGCGCTGGGCGATGTTCGTCGACATCGTCGGCACGGTGCTGATGGTCGGGGTCCCCGCGGTGATCCCCGCCGGTCCGGCCGCTGTCTGGCCGGTCGGGGTCGCCGCGTTCCTCGCCGGTGTCGGCGGGACGATGTGGACGGTGAACTCGCGGGTGATCAGCCAATCGCTGGTACCCAACGAACTGCTGGGCCGGTTCGGCGCGGCGAGCAGACTGCTCTCCTGGGGAATGCTCCCGGTGTCCGCGGCCGTGGCGGGCGGTCTGGCCGAACTGTTCGGTTTCCAGATCGCGTTCGGGGTCTTCGCGGTGGTCTGCCTGCTGATGGTCTATCCGTTCCTGCGGGTGATCACCGCGGACGCGGTCGCCGAGGCCGACGCTCCCGCCGCGGAAGGCAGCGGGAAGTGATCGATCCACAGGGGACGATGTACGGCTGGTTCCTCGACTCCGTGCGGAGATTCCCCGATGCGACGGCGATCGAGGTCCAGGACCACGCCCTGAGTTACCGCGAACTCCGGCTGCTCGCCGAAAGGCTGGCGGCCGGGCTGGTGCGGGCGGCGGGTGGGCGTCCGTACGCGGTCGGCCTGCCCGCCACGCGCGGCCTGGCCACGTACGCCGGCTACCTCGCGGCGCTGCGGCTCGGCGCGATCGTCGTCCCGCTCAACCCGAAGTTCCCGCCCGACCGCAACCGGGCCATGTGCGTGGCTGCGGGGGTCGACGTCGTGGTGGCCGATGACGTCGGCGCGGCGGAGGTGGCGGACGGCACCGGTGCGGTCGCGCTGCCCCTGCTCGGCGCGTGGCCCGAGCGGCTGCCCGAACCGTGGAGCCCGCCCTACGAGGGCGATCCCGACGCGGTGGCGTATCTGCTGTTCACCTCCGGGTCGACCGGGACACCCAAGGGCGTGCCGATCCGGCACCGGAACGTGGCCGGCTACCTGGCGCACTGCGTCGAGCGGTACGCGGTCGAGCCCGGCTGCCGGCTGTCCCAGACGTTCGACCTGACCTTCGATCCGTCGGTGTTCGACCTGTTCGTCTCGTGGAGCACCGGCGCGACCCTCGTGGTGCCCTCCGAAGCCGACGTGCTCACCCCGGCCCGGTTCGTCACCGGCAAGCGGATCACCCACTGGTACTCGGTTCCGTCCGTGGTGTCGCTCGCCGGGCGGCTGCGCGGGCTGCGTCCCGGGGCGATGCCCGATCTGCGCTGGAGCGTCTTCGCCGGCGAGCAGTTGACCATGGATCAGGCCAGGGCCTGGGCCGCGGCCGCGCCGAACAGTGTGGTGGAGAACGCGTACGGCCCCACCGAACTCACCGTCACGGTCACCGCGTACCGGCTGCCCGCCGATCCCGCGTCGTGGCCCGAGACGTCCAACGGCACCGTGCCGATCGGCCAGGTGCACGACGCGCTCGACGCGGTGCTGGTCACCGAAGACGGGCGCGCGGGCGAAGACGGCGAGCTGTGCGTCCGTGGCGGCCAGCGTTTCGACGGCTACCTCGACCCGGCGGACGACCACGGCCGGTTCTTCCGCGGCGAAACGTCGTTCGCCGTGGCCGACGGCGCGCCGCGGGCGGGTGACTGGTACCGCACCGGCGACCGGGTCCGGCGGGAACACGGCGAACTCGTCCACATCGGACGGTTGGACGATCAGGTCAAGATCCGCGGCTACCGCATCGAACTCGGCGAGATCGAGGCCGCGCTGCGGACTCATCCGGGCGTGCGTGACGCCGTGGTGCTCGCCGTACCGTCGCGGGGCGGGCCGACCGTACTGCACGCCCTGCACACCGGTGAGCCGGTCGACGCCGACGAGCTGACCGCCGCGGTTGCCCGGCGCCTTCCCGAGTACATGGTCCCGGCGTTCGTGCACCACGTGGACACCTTTCCCGTCAACGCGAGTGGGAAGATCGACCGGCGGCGGCTGGCCGCCGAGGCGCGGGAGGCCGGTCGGTGACGGGCAGCGCTCCGTAGGTGGGTAGCGCTGCGGTACCGAGTGGGTTGCGTAGGGCGTGCCCCAATCTTGTGGGGAGTGATGTCCTGAAGGCCACATTTGAGACGTCCAATGTCCCCAGCGAGGCCTTCACGCGCCATCCGCAGGGCGAGTGCCGCGGTACCGAGTGGGTTGCGGAGGCCTCGCCTTCTTCGCTTTCTTCAGGTGGGAAGGAAGGCCTATGCGGTTATGTCCTTTGTAGACAGCGAGAAGTCGCGAATAGCCCCTGCGGGCCAGTCCCACGAGACCTCCGAGGCCTACGAGAGAAGCTCATGCGAACGGTGCCGACCAGGAGCGCCGAAGGCTCCCTTCACGACGTCTAATGCGGTGAAGGGAGCCTTCAAGCCAGCCAACGAGCACACCAGGTTTGCCTTGCCCTGCAATAACCGCCCTAGCCCCTCACGAGGACCCTCACCCAGCCATTCGCCGGGCGAAGGTCGCACACAGCGAGTCGATGTCCCGCAATGCTTCCGGCGTCAGATCCTCATCGCCGAGTACCACCCCCAGCCGCGTCTCGGCCCGTTCGATGATCTCGACCAGCCCGAAGGAGTTGTAGTTCGGGAGCTCGCGCAGGCTGCCGGCGCCGCGGACGGTGGAGTCGTCGATCCGCAGCACCTCCTGGATTGCGGCGAGCACCGCCGCCCGGGCGGCGAGCCGGGCGGCGAGGGCGACGTCTTCGTGGAGCAGGCGGCCGAGGTCCGCCAGGACCGCCGCGGTCGGTGCGCCGTCAGGCGATCGGCGTGCGGCCACGAAGCTTTTCGAGGCCAGCGTGAGCCAGGCTTGGACGTGCGCGTCGACCTCGGGGCTCGGCCGGTCGTGCCGGGCGAGCCAGGCGGCGTGCAGCAGCCGTGACCGGCCGAGCAACCAGATGTCGAGCACCAGATCTTCGCCGTGGTCCGCCGAAAGGTAGGCGTCGATCGCCGGGACGGCGTCCGCCATCGCCCGCGCGTTGGCGGTGAGCACGTCCGGCGGTTCGGCGACCGGCTCGGTGGTGAACCGCAGCGCGGTGGCCGACGCCGGCAGGGCGTCCAGTTCGGCGGGGGAGAGCCGCCACACGCCGGGACGGCACGGACCCCACGGGGTCTCGTCGTGGTAGGCGTCGACGACGGTGTCCGATGTGGACAGAAGAAACGTGTGCTCGGTGTGACGGCGGCCGGCGTACGGCGTCCACGCCAGGTCGTAGGCGTCGGCGATCACGTACAGCGGATCGGCCTCGCCGGCGAGTTCACGCAACCGGGCACCGTCGACGCCCTCCCATCGGTCCGCGACCCGCAGGCCCAGTTGCTCGTGCGCGGCGGCCAGTCGATAGGACAGCGACGCGGCCACCCGTGGCCCCGGTTCGACGTCGAAGCGCAGCGGGGCGCCGAGGGCCAGGTGCGTGCCCTCCCCGCCGTGCCGGTCGGCCAGCACGGCGAGGTTGGCTTGCACGCAGTCCAGCGCGTCCGCGCGGACGGTCTCCAGCAACGGAGACCAGACCCGGTCGTACGTCTCGGCGACGGCGGTCACGATTCCCGCTCCCGGCCGAGGAACACATCGATCTCCTTGGTGAGCCGCTCCAGGTGCCGGGGCTCGAACACCTCGTAGTGCCCGGCGTCCAGTTCCGCCGTCCGCAGGTCCGGCGCGAGTTCCTCCCAGCGCCGCAGGGCGGCGCCCCGGCCGGAGATGCCGTCGTCGGCGTCCGCGCACATCAGCAGCAGCGCCCGGCCCGGGTATTCGCGTTCGGTGGCGTACTCGGCGAGCGCGTGCACCTGCGCCCGGAACGCGCGCTCCACCCTGGCGACGGTCTGTTCGTCCGGCCGGGGCCCGAGGCCCGCCAGGATGAGCTTCCTGATCCGTTCGTCCTCGTCGGACGAGGCGTGCCTGGGCAGCGGTGAACTGTCCACGATCACCAGATCGGGCCGCTGCCCCCGGTCGGCCAGGCGCACGCACAGCTCCCAGCCCACGATGCCGCCCAGCGACCAGCCGAAGACGAGGGCGGGGGAGCGGCCGTCGAGCGCCGCCAGCGCGGAGTCGGCCATCTCCGCGATGCTGTCCTCCGGCGTGTCCCCGGGTACCAGCCCGGCCGCCCGCACGGCGTAGACGCTGTAATGCTTGCCCAGATGGGAAGCGAGGCGCAGATACGGGTTCAGGCCACCGCCGGCACCGGGCAGCATCACGCACACCGGCCGGTCCTTGCGTCGCACCAGGGTGACCAGCCGTTCGCGTACCGGCGCGCTCATTGCCGCACCAGCGTCGCCAGGGTCGCGACGGTCGGCGAGCGGAAGAACTCGACCAACTGCACGGCCACTCCGTACCGCTCCTGCACCTGACCCACGACGGTGAAGATGTTCAGCGAGTGCGCGCCGTACTCCAGTACCGGGCGGTCCCGCTCGACCTGGGGCACGCCGAGCACCTCGGCCCAGATCGCGGCCAGCTCCCGCTCCAGGTCGTCGGCGTACTCCGCGGTGGGAGCGGGCGACTCCGCGCGCCGCGCGCTCATCTGCTCGGCCAGCGCCACCAGCGCCGCCCGGTCGGTCTTGCCGCTGTGGGAGGTCGGCACCGACTCGATGTCGACGATGTCCGCGGGTGCCATGTACGACGGCAGCCGTTCGGCGAGCACGGTCCGCACCCGTTCGTGGTCCGGTGTCACACCCGGCTCGGGCAGGAGGAACAACAGCGGCCGCCGATCGATCCCGTCGCCGCGCACCGCGGCCACCGCCTGCCGGACGTCCGGCAGGCCGGCCGCCACGGCCTCCAGCTCACCGAGTTCGACCCGGTAGCCGCGGATCTTCACCTGCGTGTCGTTCCGGCCGAGGAAGATCAGGGCGCCGTGTTCGTCCCGGACCACGTGATCGCCGGTGCGATAGACCGTCTCGCCCGGCGTGAACGTGCCGGGCTGGAACCGTTCGGCGGTGCGATCCGGGTCGTTGACGTAGCCCGCCGCGGGGGCGTGACCGCCGAGCAGCAGCTCACCCGGCACCCCCGCCGGCGCGAGATGGCCGGTGCCGTCGACGACGTACGCCGTCACGTTCGGCAACGGGAGACCGATCGGCACATGGCGTGCCCACGGCGGGTCGGCCGCGGTCAGCCGCCAGGTGGTCGCGGCGTTGGTCTCGGTCGGGCCGTAGTGATTGACCAGGGTGCACTGTGGGTGGTCGTCGACGAACGCGCGGATCTCGTCGTCCGCCAGCAACTGTTCGCCGGACACGCACAGGAACCGCAATGCCGGGAGATGTTCCCTCCTGGCGCGCACGGACAACACGAACGGACGCAGCGCCGCGACCGGGAGATAGAGGTGGGTCACCTCGGTGTCGGCGACCCGGCGCACCAGTTCGGGGAAGTCGCGCCGGTCGGCGGGCTCCCTGGACACCACGGTCCCGCCTGCCAGCAGCGTCGGCACGATCTCCTGGAACGACACGTCGAAACCGGCGGGCGCGTATTGCAGGAACCGGCTGTCCGCGGTCATGTCGAGCGCGGAGATCTGCCAGGCGGCGAGGTTGAGCAGCGGCCGGTGGCCCATGAGCACGCCCTTGGGCAGACCGGTCGAGCCGGAAGTGAACATCACGTACACCGGGGCGTCGGCCGTCGCGGCGAGCTCCGTGTCCACATCGGACTCGAAGTCGGCGGCCGGTGCGACCTCGACCCCGTGCAACGTGACCCCGGAGCCGATCACGACCCGGCAGCGGGACTGCCGCACCATGTACGACATCCGGTCGGCGGGCAGGCTCGGTTCGAGCGGCAGGTAAGTGGCGCCACGCCGCAGAATCGCCAGGATCGACGTGACGGTCTCGGTGAGCGAGTCCAGCCGCAGCCCGACGACGTCCCCCGGGCCGACGCCCCGGCCCGCCAGCCCCGAGGCGATGCGCTCGGCGGTCAGGGAAAGTTCGGCATAGGTGAGCGTGCGGCCGGGTTCGGTGACCGCGACCGCTTCCGGGGTCCGGCGCGCGGTCTCGGTGAACCATTCGTACAGCGTCGGTGCCGGTACGTGCGCCGGATACCCGTCGTGTCGTCTGCTCGGGACGGCCGAGGCGTCGTCGAACAGTTCGGCCAGGGGCAGGGAGCCATCGGTGACCGCGCGGGACAGGGCCGTGCGCAGCGATTTCAGGAGTCCGTCGGCCACCGCGGGCGGGATCAGCGCGCTGTCGTACTCGAGTTCGAGCAGCCACCGGCCGTCGACCAGGGTGGCCCCCAGCCAGAGGTCGAACTTGGCCGTGCCGTTGCCCGGCTCGTACGCGCCGACCACCGCGCCGGTCCCGGTCGCCGGATCGAACGTGTCCTGCATGGCGAGCATGCAGGAGAACAGGGGGTTGCGGTCACTCGGCCGGTCCGGCTGCACCTGCGCCACCAGCTGGTTGAACGGGACGTCGACCGAGGCGCGGCAGTGGTCCACCGCCGCGCGGACGGTCTTGTCGAGATGCTCGTCGACGGTGCGGGTCCAGTCCACGTCGACGGTGACCGGCAACGTGTTGACGAAGAAGCCGCACAGGTCGTACGACCCGATGGTGCGGCGCGCGGTGAACGGGCTGCCGATCAGCACCCGCGGCACTCCGCCGTGCCGCGCCAGCACCGTGCCGTACACGGCGGACAGCAGCACGAACGGGCTGACCCCGAGACGTTTGCAGGTGGCCTGGAACCGCTCGGATTCCGCTGCGCCGAGCGTCCAGGAGATCCGCTGCCCGGCGAATTCGGTCTGATGTGGACGGTCGGGGCGCGGGTACAGCACGAGCGGGGGGACTTCACGCAGGCTTTCCGCCCACGCGGTGACCTGGTCGGCCGTCCGCGTCGAGCCCGCCGCCCGGTTCTGGGCCTTGAGTTCCTTGACCAGCGCGGCTTCCCGGCTCACCCGCACCGTGTCGACGTCGATCGGGCCGGCGAGGGCGCGGTCCAGGTCGCGCACGATGGGACCCATGGACACCCCGTCGCCGACGAGGTGGTGCCCGCAGATCAGGATCGCCGCGGCGCTGTCGTCGTTCGCGCGCACGAAGCCGAACCGGTGCACCGGCCCGGTCTCCAGATCGAACGGCGCCCGGCCGATGTCACGGCCGAGCGCGGCGAGGGTCGCGGCGTACTCGGCGGGCGGCACGGAGACCGACTCCAGGGGCAGTTCGTCGGCGGTGGGCGGGGGACGCAGCACAGCGTGCATCTCCGGATGCAGCCGGAAGACCTGGCGCAACGCCGGTTGGACGGTGACCAGGGCGACCAGCGCCCGGGTCACCGTCTCGGCCAGCGGGGCGACGCATTTGGCCGGATCGAGATCGAATTGGATGACCTGGTTGTAGATCTGCTTCGTCGGCACCAAGCTGTCCACCACCAGCAGTCCCTTCTGGGACTCGGTGAGCGGCAGGGTCGCCGTGTCGGCCAGCTGGAGTTCTGCTGTCATGCCGAGAGAGTCGCCGGATCCGATGTACCGGCGATGTTCCGGGGATGCAGCCGTGCTGTGCCGCGACACAGTACGGCGGGGTACACCGGCGGCGTATCGCGAACACATCGGTACTACATCGGCGGCGGTGAGCATCTTCCCCATGTCGACCAACAGCTTGCCCGTCACCGCGACGCCTGCCGAAGACCTGGTGCCGCAGGAGGGCCGGGTGGTGCTCAAGATAGGCACGTCCTCGCTGATCACCGATGGCGGACTGGACACGGTCAAGCTCGACAGGCTGTGCGAGACCGTCCACAGAGGACTCCTCGCGGGCCTGCGCCCGGTGCTGCTCGCTTCCGGGGCCATCGCGATCGGCCGTCACTTGCACCCCGCGTTGGCCGTGGACGATCCGGTGGCACTCCAGGTTTCCGCCGCGCTGGGCCAGTCGCAGCTCTATTCGGCCATCCACGCCGCGTTCGCCGAACGCGGCGTGCAGACCGGCCAGCTTCTGCTCACGCCGCCCGACCTCGTCGACGACGACCGGGGCGGCGGTGTCCGGCACACCCTGCACACGATGCTGGCGCTGGGCATGGTGCCGGTGGTCAACGAGAACGACGCGCTCGGCGTGCGCAACAACGACGTGCTCGCCGCGCTGCTCGGCGGTTGTCTCCAGGCCGAACTGCTGCTGTTGCTGACCAACGTGCCCGGGCTCTACGACAGCAATCCGAAACTGGCCCCGGGCGCCCGGCACATCCAGGAAGTCCCCGTGCTCACGGCCGAGACCGAGCGGCAGGCGGGCGGCGCGATCGGCGACGGCGGCACCGGCGGCATGCTGACGAAGCTCGGCGCCTGCTGGATCGCCACGTTCAGCGGGGTCCGCACCGTCATCGCGGAGAGCGCGGATCCCGACGTGCTGATCGCCGCGCACGGTGGCCGTCCCACCGGCACGGTGTTCCATCCGCGTGCGGTCACCGGCGCGACTCCCGGCATCGGAACGCTCTGGCGCGCGTTCCGGACCCCGCCGTCCGGGGCGCTTCACTGCACCCCGGACGGCAGGGAAGCCGTCCTCCGCGGGGAGCCCGTATGCCATCACCACGTCGCGGCGGTACACGGGGCCGCCGTGCCGGGCGACGTGGTCGACATCTGTGACCGGCAAGGACGCCCG
This sequence comes from Amycolatopsis japonica, assembly GCF_000732925.1. Classification (NCBI taxonomy): domain Bacteria; kingdom Bacillati; phylum Actinomycetota; class Actinomycetes; order Pseudonocardiales; family Pseudonocardiaceae; genus Amycolatopsis; species Amycolatopsis japonica. Next base: position 4,130,229 of record NZ_CP008953.1, on the reverse strand, counting down.
CTCGCCCGCGGCCCGCTGAGCCGCGCGGTCGAGCCCGGCGGCGCACCGGCTGCGCCCGTCGTCGAAGGCGGCGACTACGTACAGATCATGGAGGATCTGCCATGTCAGTGACCGACGTCTGCCGCGCCGCGGCCGAGGCGTGGACCGAGCTCAAAGGGCTGACGACCGAACGGAAGAACGCGCTGCTGCTGGACATGGCCGGCGCGATCGAAGAGCACCGCGACCGGATCATCGCGGCGAACGAGGCGGATGTCGCCGCGGCCCGTGAGAACGGCGTCTCGGCGACGTTGGTCGACAGGCTCACCTTGACCGACCGACGGATGGCCGGCCTGGTCTCGGCCATCCGGACCATCGCGGATCTGCCCGATCCGGTCGGCCAGGTGGTCGACGGCTGGACCAGGCCCAACGGCCTGCTCATCGAGCGTGTCCGCGAGCCGATCGGCGTGGTCGCGGTGATCTACGAAGCGCGTCCGAACGTCACCGCCGAGGTCGCCGCGCTCTGCGTGAAGTCGGGCAACTGCGCGGTCCTGCGCGGTTCCTCGATGGCCATGGCGACGAACACGGCGGTCATGGCCGCGCTGGACAGCGCGATCGCCCGGCACGACGCGGTGCCCGCGGCAGCCGTCCAGCTGGTCACCGATCCGTCCCGCGACGCCGCCCAGGAACTGATGCGCGCCAAGGAGTTCGTCGATCTGCTGGTGCCGCGCGGGGGCCCGGAGCTCATCGCGTCCGTCGAACGTCACGCCACGGTGCCCACGGTGATCGACGGTGCGGGCAACTGCCACGTCTACATCGATCGTTCGGCAGACCCGGCGATGGCCACCGCGGTCGCGATCAACGCCAAGACCTCCCGGCCCAGCGTGTGCAACGCCATGGAAACCCTGCTGGTCCACGAAGAACTCGCCCAGGACTGGCTGCCGGGCGTACTCGACGAGCTGGCCGCCGCCGGCGTGGAGATCCGCGGTGACGCGACCGTGCGCGAGGTCTGGCCCAAGGCGGTGGCCGCGAGCGAGGAGGACTGGGGGACCGAGTATCTCGACCTGGTGCTGGCCGTCCGGGTGGTGCCGGACGTGGGCGCGGCGATCGCGCATATCGACCGATGGGGCACGTCCAACGCCGAGGCGATCGTCGCGCGGGACATCGACGTGGCGCGCCGGTTCGCCCGTGAAGTGGATTCCGGCAGCGTGTTCGTCAACACCTCGACCCGCTACTCCGACGGCGGCGAGTTCGGCTACGGCGTCGAGATCGGCGTGTCCACCCAGAAACTGCATATCCGCGGTCCGATCGGGCTGACCGCGCTGACCACCGTGAAGAACGTCGTCTGGGGTACCGGACAGACGCGGGTCGTGTAGGGGAGCGAGTCCATTGTCCAGCGTCCGAACCGAGTCGCCGATCCGCCCGTCGTCCCTTGTGGACAGTACGGCGCAGGCGCTGTCCATCAAGTACAACAACCTGGTCTACGAGCTGAGCGCGGCCGGGCGGGACATCATCACGCTCTCGCTCGGCGAGGCGTTCTTCGGCCTGCCGCTGCCCCGCTTCGACGATCTGGCCGCGCACGGCCTGCATCACTACTCGCATTCGCGGGGCCTGCCGGAGCTGAGGCAGCGGCTGGCCGGGTACTGGGCCGATTTCGACGTCCCGGTCGACCCGGACACGGAGATCGTCGTCACCGCCGGTTCCAAGGTGGCGATCTACATGGTGCTGCTCGCGCTGCTGGAACCGGGGGACGAGGTGATCGTGCCGGAGCCGTTCTGGCTGAGCTACCCCGAACAGGTGCGGCTCTGCCGTGGCGTTCCGGTGATGGTCCCGCACGACGTGAGCGTGTTCGACCTCGCTCGTTACGTCACGCCGCGGACCAGGGCCATCGTGATCAACAACCCGAACAACCCGTCCGGCCGGGTGCACACGGACGCCGAGCTGGAGTTCGTGCACGATCTGGCGGACGCGCGGGGCCTGGTGGTGATCGCCGACGAGGCGTACCACGAGTTCGTGCCGCCGGAGACCCCGTTCCGGGCCTGCGGTTCGTTCGACCCGGAACTGCGGCACACCGTCACGATCAACTCGATGTCGAAGAACTACGGGGTTTCCGGCTGGCGGATCGGCTATCTCATCGCACACCGCACGCTGATCGATCAGGTGCTGAAGATCAACCAGCATCTGATCACTTGCGCGCCGACCATCCTGTCCTGGTACCTCGCCGAACACTTCGACGACATCCTGGCCGTCACCCGGCCACAGATCCGCCGGGTCGTGGACCTTCGCCGCGAGGTCGCCGGGCAGCTCGCCGACATCGGCATCGAGACCTTGCCGGGCTCGGCGACGTTCTACCTGTTCGCCTCGCTCGGCAGGTCCACTTTGGACTCCATGGAGTTCGCCACCCGGCTGCTGAGGGAAAGCTCCGTCAGCGTGGTGGCGGGTATCGCGTACGGCGATTCGTGCGACCGGCACATCCGCGTCTCCGTGGGCACGGAGTCGCCGTACCGGGTGGCGAGGGGTATCGCCGCGATCCGGGACCTGATCGACGCGACCAGTTCTTGACAGTTCCCGGCGTCGTTCATACAGTCATACAGCCAATGTCAATCTGTATGAATGACGCTGGGAGTTGGTCCGCATGCGACTCGGCAAGACCGCCGTCGTCCTCGGTGGCAGCGCCGCCGGTCTCTGCACCGCGGGAGCACTCGCCCCGTACTTCGACGAGGTGGTGGTGCTCGAACGCGACGAACTGCCCGCCGAGGCCGAACATCGGCGCGGGGTGCCGCAGAGCAAGCATCCGCATTTCCTGCTGAACTCGGGCCGCCGCGCGATCGGCGCGCTGTTCCCCGGATTCGAGGACGACCTCATCGCGGCCGGCGGACTGCATCTGATGCCGTCCATGGACGCGGCGTATCTCGACGGAAAGGGCTGGTCGGCGCGCAAACGCAGCGCGATGACGATGATCTACGGCTCCCGGATCCTCATCGAACGCGTGCTGCGCGACAAGGTCCGGGAGCTGCCGAACGTCGTGATCCGCGACGGTGTCGCGGTGAGCGGCTTGACGACCCGGGACGGCGAAGTCACCGGGGTCACCCTCTCCGATCGCGACGAGCACATCGACGCCGACTTCGTGGTCGACGCGATGGGCCGTGGTTCCTCCGTATCCGCCTGGCTGGTGGCGGCGGGCTGGCCCGAACCGGAAGTCCGGACGCTCGACGCCAAGGTCACCTACACCTCGCGCTGGTACGACCTGCCGTCTCCCGAGGAACGGCCACCTTCCTGGTGGTGGCGGCATCTGGTGATCATGCCGACCCCCGACAAGGGCGCGCATCCGGACGAGCACGAGTTCCTGGTGAACTTCTTCCCGATCGAGGACAACCGGGTCATCGCGTGCATGGGCTCGTGGGGACTCGAAATGCCGCGCACCACCGAGGCGTTCGTCGAGTCCGCCCGCCGCGTGCGGGCGCCGTTGTTCGCGGCCGCGATGGACCGGTCCACACCGACTTCCGAGGTGCATCTGACGCGATCGACCGGGAACAAATGGCGCCGCTACGACCGGCTCCGCACCCCGCCGCGGCGCCTGGCGTTCGTCGGCGACTCGATCTGCGCGTTCAATCCGTTCTACGCGCAGGGCATCAGCTCCGCCGCGGGTTCGGCGCTGCTGTTGCGCGAGCATCTCTCCCGCGCCGAGCGGTTAAGGCCCGAGTTCTCCGCACGGTTCCTGGCGGAACAACGAAAACTGCTCAACGTGCCGTGGAGCCTGGCGATGGCGAGGGATCAGGGCTACGCCTGCGCGGTGGGCACCGAAAAGGCGCCGGAGTGGAGGCGACGGCTGCTCGAAGCCGTGTCCGGCCCGGCGTTCAGGCTCATCGTCGGCGCCGCCCGCGAAGACGACGTCGTCGACGAGCATTTCGCGAAGGTGTTCAACCTCGACGAATCACTGCGCGACATGATGACGAACCCGCGGGTGATCGCGGGGCTCGTGCGCTACCGGATCCGGGCAGCGCTGGGGCGGCACCGGGTCCCGTTCGACTTCGACGCCCGGGCCGAGCCACCGGTCACGGACTACTCGCCGAAAGGCGCCGCGCAGCAGGCGGTCGCCCGGTGAGCGCCGGATGCGGGCCCGACGCGGAAGCCGTCACCCGCGGACTCGGCTTCGACTGCCATGACGTCTCCCCGTGGCTCTCGGTCCGCGCACCGTGGGCGGAGGCGCACTGGACGATGCCGCTGCTGGAACTGCTCGTCCTCGGCGGAGCCGTGTTCGCGCTGGTGCACGCCGTCCGACGGCACCGCCAAGGCGACTCGACGAATCTGGCGTTGTGGTGCGCTTCGCTGGTCTACCTCTTCGTCATCGAACCGCCGCTGTACTTCCCGGAGTGGTTCGGCCTGGAACGCCAGTACGGGTTCATCTTCGCCCACAACCGGTTCACCGTGCAGTTCATGTGGGACCGGCTGCCGCTCTACATCGTGGCGTTCTACCCGATGATCAGTCAGCTCGGCTATGAACTCGTCCGGTCGCTCGGGATCTTCCGCGCCCGCGGAGCCTTGATCGGGTCGGTGGCGGTCGCCTTCGCCTGCCAGGTCTTCTATGAGGTCTTCGACCAACTCGGCCCGCGACTGAAATGGTGGGCCTGGAACGACAACAACCGGATCGTCAACCATCCGGCGCTGGATTCGGTCCCCATGACCAGCATGCTGCTTTTCGCGTCCGTGTCGATGGGCGCCATGACGTATCTCGTGGTGCGGTTGGCGAGCGGAGCGCGGCGCGGGTGGTCCCTGGCGGCCCGCATCGGGCTCGCCGGGGTCCTCACGCCGCCGAGCATGGCGATCGCCGGGCTCCCGTCGAGCCTGCTCGACGGGAACGTGACCGCGCAGGCTTGGGTTCTCGCCGTCGAGCTGGCCCTGCTGTGGCTGGCCGGCATCTGGATCTTCGTCCGGTACGGACGTCCCGAAGAACCGTTGGCGCCCTTCGCCCGGTTCTATCCCGCTATCTATTTGGGCGGAATGGCGGTGTTCTGGATAGGCGGCGTCGTCGAAAACGGCACCTCGACCGGGAGTGGCCTGTACGCGCTGGCCTGCTTCGTGGCCGCCGGACTGATGCTGACCGCGCTGTACCGCGTTCGCCGTGCGGCACCTGCCACCGTCTGAGATTCTCCGTTCGGGGAAGATGAGCCGTATGGGCCACCACGGATGGCGGGGGAACCCGCCCGGAACCGAGCGCGAGGCACGCCGCCGGATCGTCGAGGCGGCGACGGCGTGCATCGACCGGGTCGGTCTCGCCAAGACCAGCCTCTCGGACGTCGCCGCGGAAGCGGGCGTGACCCGGCAGACCGTCTACCGCTACTTCCCGAGCCTCGCGGACATCCTCAGCGCGGTCGCGCTGGACCGGGTCGAGGAGTTCGCCGGGCGGATGGAACGGCATCTGGCCGCGTTCGCCGATCCCGCCGAAGTCGCCGTGGAGTCGGTGGTGTTCGGCGTCCGCGCGGTCCCCGACGAACCGTATCTGGGGCTGCTCCTGAAAGCGGGCGAAGCCGACGTCTTCACCGTCGCGGTCACTTCGGCGCAGTCGTTCGCGCTCGGCGCGCGGATCCTCCGGAACGTGCCGGTCGACTGGGCGGCGGTGGGCGTCACGACCGACGACGACTTCGAGGGGCTCGCCGAAATGCTGATGCGGCTGTTCCTGTCGTTCCTGCAGTACCCGTCGACGCCGGCGCACACGGACGAGCGGCTGCGTGCCATGGTCCGCCGCTGGATCGGCCCCGCGCTGACCGCACGGCCGTGACAATCGAAGTCCGTGAAGTATCAACGCGGATGGTAGTTATTCACCGACAATAGCCGGGGTTCTTGTCTGGCCTTCACGATGCTGCCACCCTCGCCGAAGACGATCATCGGCGAAAGGGGAGTGCATGGGGTGGTGGTGGTGGCAGGCATTCTCGGCCGCCGCACCGTGGTCGCTGCTCGTCGCCGCGGCCGGTGCGGGCGTCGCCGAATTCATCGCGCGCCTGAGCGGAAAACGGCGCGGCCCGTTCGTGGTCGCCCTGGATTTCGCTTTGCTGGCAGCGCTTTCGGCGGTACTTCTGATCGTCTTCGTACCCGCGCCGACGGCGGCACGCGGTTCGTCGGTGATTCTTCACCTGCTGGCGGACGTCCTGCCCGTCTTCAGCGACCGTCCGCAACTCGCCTTGTTCCAGTTGGCGGGCAACGTCTTCCTGTTGATGCCGCTCGCGATCCTGGTGCCGGTGCGCTTCGGCTGGGCGAAACCCGTGTCACGGATCGTCCTGTCGGCTTTCCTGGTGTCCGTGTCGATCGAATGTCTTCAGGTCTGGCAGGACGCCGGCCGCGTGGGCTCGCTGGACGACGTCCTGTGCAACACGGCGGGGGCCGCGTTCGCGGCCTGGTGTGCCAGCCGGTGGCGTGGCCGGACGGCGACGGCGGGCAGCGTCCGCGTATGGCATCGGTCGGGGATCGAGGTCCGGCGTTCCGGAGTGGTGCACGCGCGCCGCGGGCAGCGGTTGATCGGCCGCGTGACCTTGAGCGACCTGCCGCCGCTGGCCGAAGGCGCGACCCTCGAGATCACCCTGTCCGAATCGGACGGTGGGGCGCTTCTCGTTTCCGCGCAGGCGTCGGTGGCGGCGTGAACAGCGGGTGTTACCGCGGCCGGACGGCGGCGAGGACCGCGTCCAGGCTGGGAAGCCAGCGCTGCCGAGGGTCCGGCGCCGAGAGCCATTCGGCGTGGGCCTCGGCGCGCCCGGAGTCGGTGGGCAAGGGGAGCTGTGTGCCCCAGGCGAGTACTTCGACGTGCTGTGGCAGGGAGATCCGCGGGGGAATCAGGCCGTCGGTCTCCGCGAGGATGGCCACGCGCGGGCCCTGCTGGGTCAGCACCGCCATCGCGGGACCTCCGCAGCCGGTGTCGGCGAGCCGGGTGAGGACCTGGGCGCCGTTGATCTTGGGCAGGGTGACCGCGCAGATCCCGCCTTCCAGCACCAGGAACGGCTGCGGGCCCCGCCATTTCAGCGACCAGCCGAAAAGACGGCCGTAGAAGGCGTCGCCGCGGGGGCGGATCGAGCGAGACTCGACCGGGAGCACTTGGTGGTCCAGCGACATCGTCGGCGCCTTCCGAGCGGGGAGTGAGGACTCGGCACAGCCTAACGGCACTCAGTGCCACTAGCAAGTGGCTGCTACCGTCCCGCTATGACCGATTCGCCGCGCCGAGCGCCGGTGACCAGAGCCGGCGCAACCCCCGCGGGGAGGCGCAAACTGCGCCGTGCGCTCGCCGCGGCGGCCGTTGACCTGTTCGCGGCCAAGGGCTACGAGGCCACCACGGTGGACGAGATCGCGGCCGCCGCGGGAGTGGGCCGCCGGACGTTCTTCCGGTATTTCGACGCCAAGGACGACGTGCTCTTCGCCAACCACGACGAGATCGTGGCCGAGATGGAGGAGACGTTCGCCGCCGCGGACCCGGAGCGTGATCCGGTGGAAGTGGCCTGTGAGGCCGTCGGTCTGGTCCTCGACTCCTACGCCGCCGAACTCGACGTGTCGCTCAAACGGTTCACCCTGACCCGAACGGTTCCGTCCCTGCGGGACAAGGAGGTCGCGACCGTCGACCGCTATCAGCGCGTACTCGCCCGCTACCTGCGGGCGCGTTTCACCGAGCAGGGTGACGAGACGGCGAGCCTGAGGGCGGCGGTGGCCGCCGCGGCGATCGCGGCCGCGAACAACCACGTGCTGCGGCGCTGGCTGCGCAGTGGCGGGCAGGACGACATCGCCGCCAGCGCGGCGGAGGCCTTCGCGCTGGTGATCGACGCGTTCCGGGTCGAGGAGCCCGCGGCCGAAACGACGGTGGTGGCGGTGATGACCACGGCGACGCCGCTCCACGCCGTCATCGCCAAGGTCAACGCCGCCTTGAACGAGTCTTAGACCATCTGGCACTCAGTGCCATCGGTAAGGTCGGTCCTGATGATCGACCGACAGCGCCTGCGGCTGTGGTTGGCCGCCCTGCGCTACACGGCCTACGCCGGAACCGATGCCCCGCCGAAGCGTTCGGCGGGGCTGCGCTGGCTGCGCGCTCTCGCGATCCTCGGTTGTGGACTGTGGGCGGGTTTCGTCACGTTCTCGACGGTTTCGGTGCCGGCGCCGGTGAAGACTTTCAACGTGCTCATCTCCGTGCTGCCGTGCCTGCTGGCGGTGCGCTCGCCGCTGTGGGGATGGCGCCTGTTGATCGTCGGCATCGTCAGCACTCCGCTGACCCTGCCCGGAATCGCCGGATCGTGGGGCTGGCCGTGGGCGCCGGGCTTCGCGGTCACCGCGGCACTCGTCTTCTACCTGGTGGGGGAGAGCAACGATCAGCCGGAACTCGCCTGGGCGGGGCTGATCTCGTTCGGTGCCGCCGCCCCGTTCCTCCGTGACTGGCGGGACGCGGCGTTGCTCGTGCTGCTGGGCGGGATCCTGTTCTTCCTCGGCAACACGGTGCGTCAGCGCAGACTCGCCGAAGAAGAACGCGCGGCGCAGCAGGAACGCAGGCTCGCCGAGGAGACCCGGGCGGCTCTGCTGGAGGAGCGCGCGGGAATCGCGCGGGAGCTGCATGACGTGGTCGCGCACCACATGTCCGTGCTCGCTCTGCGCGCAGACTCGGCGAGGTTCCGTTTCGCGGATCACGGCAAGGCCGATCGGGAAGCCGAAATCTGGCAGGAGTTCGCCGACCTCGCCGGGACCGCCCGCGAGGGCTTGACCGAGCTGCGCAGGCTGCTCGGGGTGCTCCGGTCCGAGGAACACGCGCCGGCGATCGCTCCGCAGCCGGGATTGGGCAAGGTGGTCGAACTCGTCGAAGGTGTCAAGGCCGCGGGCACCGCTTGTGAGCTCGATCTGCACGGCGACCTCGACACCGTTCCGGTCGGGGTCGCGTTGTCGGTGTTCCGGATCGTGCAGGAGGCACTCAGCAACGCGATCCAGCACGCGCCAGGGGCGGCGATCTCCGTCGAACTCACGGCCGATCCGGGGTCGGTCCGGCTGCGCATCGACAACGGCCCCGGCGACGGTCCGAAAAGGACGGAACAGGCACGAAGCGGGCACGGTCTGGTGGGGATGCGGGAGCGGGCCGCTATGCTCGCGGCTGATCTTGAGGCAGGGGAGCGCACGGACGGCGGTTTCCGCGTCGCCTTGACCGTTCCGCTCGATCGTGAGGGGCGTCTGGAACCGTGATCTCGGTGGTCATCGCCGACGACCAGACCATGGTCCGGCAGAGTTTTCGCGCGGTGCTCGACGCGCAGCCCGACATCCGGGTGGTCGGGGAGGCCGCGGAGGGGAACACCGCCGTCGCGCTGTGCACCGAACTCGGACCGGATGTCGTGCTGATGGACGTCCGCATGCCCGAACTCGACGGTCTCGAGGCGACCCGGCGGATCGTGGCGGGCAGGCCGGAGGTCCGCGTGCTGATCCTCACCACGTTCGACATCGACGAGTACGTGTTCGGCGGGCTGCGGGCGGGCGCCAGTGGATTCCTCCTGAAGGACTCGCCCCTGGACGACCTGGTCACCGCCGTCCGGGTGGTGTCCGCGGGCAACGCGCTCTTCGCACCGACCATCACCAGGCGACTGATCGGCGAGTTCACCCGCACGCATGCTTCGGCGCACACGGGTCGTGCCCTCGTGACCGAGCTGACCGCGCGGGAGACGGAAGTGCTCAGGCTGATCGCGCGTGGCCTTTCCAACGCGGAGATCGCCGAAGCGCTGGTGATCGCGGAGCAGACCGCGAAATCCCACGTCAGCAGGGTTTTCGCGAAGCTCGGCGTCCGTGATCGCGCGCAAGCGGTCATGGTCGCCTACGAGGCAGGGCTCGTCGTGCCGGGAAGCACGCCCTGATACCGGGGTAGGGGTCCGCGCGAGATCGGGTACCGGGGTAGTGGTGCCAAGACGGTTCCGCGGGGCGATGTCTTCCGACGCGGTTCGGGAGATCGTTCCGCCATGCATTCGTCAAGAGGACCGCGCGCCGACCCGGCGTTGATCGTCGTCGGCGGGGCCATGGCCGTTTTCGTCGTGGTCGCACTCGTCTGGTGGCTCTCGGATACGCCGCTCGGCGTCGATTCGGCGGTCTACCGGGCAGGCGGATTCGCCGTGCTGCACGGGGAAAGCCTGTACTCGCCGCTGCTCGCGCTCCCCGAATGGGCGCCGGAGCTCCCGTTCACGTATCCGCCGTTCGCCGCGCTGCTGTTCACCTCGCTGACCGCGTTGCCCGCTCAGCTGTCCTGGGGCCTGCTCGCGCTGGCCGCCGCACCGTCGCTGTACGTCGCGCTCCGGCCGTTCGCCCAGCGGGCCCACCTTCCGCTTCTGCTGCTCGGCGCTTTCGCGCTGCAACCAGTGTGGCAGACCGTCGGCCTCGGGCAGGTCAACCTCGTTCTCATGGCCGCCGTGGTCGCGGACATGGTCCTCCTGCGTGATTCGCGCTATCGGGGGATCGTCGTCGGGCTCGTCGCCGCCGTCAAACTGATCCCGCTGATCTTCCTCGTCCACCTCCTGGTGGTCAGGAGGACCGCGGACGCCGTCCGTGGGCTCGCCGCCTTTCTCTGCGCGACGACGTTCGCGATGGTCGTCCTTCCTGCGGACTCCGTCCGCTACTGGACTTCGGCGATCTTCAACGATCACTTCGCCGAGATGAAGGGCTGGGTGGGGAACCAGTCATGGCAAGGTTTCGTCGCGCGGACCGTCCCGGAAGGACGGACGGCCGCGGTGGTGATCGTGGCGTTCGGCGCGCTATGCGCGGCCGCGGCGATGTGGCTGGTGCATCGGCTGCACCACGAGGGGGACGACCGCGCCGCGTTGCTGGTGACGGCGGGTTGCTCTCTGCTGCTCAGCCCGATCTCCTGGACCCACCATTGGGTGTGGGTGGTGCCCGCGCTCGGCCTTCTCGTCGCCAGGGGAGGCCACAGGACGGCGCTCGTGGTCGCCGTCCTGTTCACCGGATGGACGGTCGCGGTGGTCCCGAACGGGGGAGGAGCCGAACGCGACTGGAACGGCGTGGAGGCCGTCATCGGCAACGCGTACCTGATCGCCGCCCTTGTCGCGGGGCTCGTCCTCCTCTTCAAATGTATAACGACCTATACGGCCTGGCGGCGTAAAAGATTGCAGCTACTCGGCAATGCCGAGGAAAAAATCCTTGACGTCGGCGGCCAATAGATCCGGAACCTCCATAGCCGCGAAGTGGCCGCCACGGTCGAATTCCGACCAGTGCCTGATGTCGAACAACCGCTCGGCCAGTGGGCGGACGGATTGCGTGATGTCGCACGGGAGCACGGCGACGCCGAGCGGCACGCGGCAGGGGAGGTTCACCTTTCCGGCGTCGTGGTGCAGCCGCGCGGACGAAGCCGCGGTGGCGGTCAGCCAGTACAGCGAGACGTCGGTGAGCATGCGGTCGTCGTCGACCGGCGTGCGCGGGTCCGTCCACTGCGCGAAACGTTCGGCGATCCATGCCAGCTGGCCGACCGGTGAGTCGGTCAACGCGTAGCCGATGGTCTGCGGGGTGGCGACCTGCAGGGCCTGATACGGCGGGCGATTCGCCATGAGCTGCCTCACCTTGTCGAGGCGGGATTCGTCCTCTTCGGACAGTTCGAGGCCGGCTTCGGGATCGGGCCGGGTCGGCAGGTAGTTCACGTGCACGCCGACGACGTGCTCCGGTGCGACTGCGCCGAGCGCTGTCGAAATGCCCGAGCCGAAGTCGCCGCCTTGGGCGCCGTAGCGCTCGTAGCCGAGTCGGCGCATCAGCTCGGCCCAAGCTCGGGCGATCCGCTCGACGCTCCAGTCGCGTTCATGGGTCGGCCCCGAGAAGCCGTAACCCGGAATCGAGGGGATCACCAGGTGGAAATCGCGCGCCAGCGGCTCGATCATGCCCAGGAACTCGAGGAATGATCCTGGCCATCCGTGGGTGAGGACCAGTGCGAGGGCGTCCGGGTTCTCCGATCGGACGTGGACGAAGTGGACGTTCTGGCCTTCGATCTCGGTGGTGAAGTGCGGCAGCTTGTTGAGTTCGGCCTCGTGGGCGCGCCAGTCGTAGCCGGTTCGCCAGTATTCGGCGAGTTCTCTGAGTCGGGCGAGCGGGAAGCCGTAGTCCGAGCCCGCGTCGGCGACCTCGTTGGGCCAGCGGGTGCGGGCGAGCCGGTCGGCGAGGTCGTCGAGGTCGGCCTGGGGGATGTCGATGTGGAAGGGCTTGATCACGGCGGATCTCCTCGGTTCGTTGGGTCGCTAAACGTTTGGTAGCCCAACGATACCGCAATCGTTCGGGCGCCCAACGATTCGTTAGACTCGTCACATGGACGACCCCTCGGAACCGCGTGGCGGCTGGCGAACGCTGCCCAGCTGGCTGCTCACCCAGACCGCGAACCACGCGCATCGCCTGGTGACCGACGGGTTCTCCGCGGCTGACGCCCGCGGCTACCACTACCGCGTGCTGGCGACGCTGGACGAGTTCGGGCCAGCCAGCCAGGCTGCGCTGGGCCGCCGGAGCGGCATCCACGTGAGCGAGATGGTCGCGACGATCAACGAGCTGGCCGAGCGCGAACTGGTCGAGCGTGCCCCGGATCCGGCTGATCGGCGGCGCAACGTCGTCTCGCTGACGACGGCGGGCAAGCGGCAGCTGCGACGGCTGGAGAAACAGCTGGCCGAACGCCAGGAAGAACTGCTAGCACCGCTTTCGTCCGACGAGCGGAAGCGGTTCACCGATCTACTGTCGAAGTTGCTGGAGCACCATGACCGGCGCAGCGGCGAGGCCGGCTAGAACCCCTGAGCGGAAGCCAAAAACGCCTGACGGGCGTCAGAAGTGCTGTGCTGCGGCCAAAGGGCCTGCAGCGGTACATGGACGGCCGGGTGCAGCTCCCTGACCATGACCGCGCCGCCCGCCGCCGGCCCGGGTGGCGCGGTCACAAACGCGACCGCGTCGCTGTCGAGGACGGCGGTGACCGGTGGCGTCCCCTGGATGGGGTTGCGCCGGACGCGTGGTTCGAATCCCGCGTCGCGGCAGAGGTTGACGAGCAGATCGGTGTATCCGGACCGGCCGGGATGGCCCCAGACGGTGATCTCTTCGCCATCGAGGTCGCTCAACCCGAGATTCTCGCGGTCGGCGAGGCGGTGACCGGCGGCGACGGCGACGTTGAGCCGCTGCCGGATCAGGGTGGTCCCGACCAGGCCGTGGGCGAGGGTCAGCGCGCGGCCGAGGCCGAGGTCCAGTTGTCCGCCGAGTAGTTGTGCGACGAGTTCGTCGGGGTAGCGCTGGTTGACGTCGATGACGAGGTCGGGGTCGGTCTGGTGTTTGCGCAGCAGGGCGGTGACCTCGTCGCCGGTGACGGCGGGGGTGTGGCCGACTCGGAGTCGTTCCGGTTCGCTCCGGCCGATGCGGCGGGCGCGCTGGACGGCGGAGTCGGCGATGCCGTGGAGGAGGTGGGCGTCGGCGATCAGTGCCTGGCCGGCGGGGAGCACGGTGACCCCGGTGGCGCTTCGCTCGAGGAGAGGGACGCCGACTTCCCGCTCGAGCGTGCGCACCGAGGTCGACAGCGCCTGCTGGCTCAGGTGCAGCCGGGTCGCCGCGCGGGTGAAGCTGCCTTCTTCGGCGACGGCGATGAGGTGGTTCAGCTTGTACAGGTCCAGGCCCACCCCGGGGTTCCCCTTTGTTTCCGGTCTGCGGCGTCTTGGTCAGGGTAAGGGTCAGCGCGTGGTGTAGCCGCCGTTCGGGAACATCGTCTGGCCGGTGAACCAGCCGCCGTCGGTGGCGAGGAAGCGGATGATCGGCACGATGTCCTCGATCTTCGTCAGTCGTCCGCCCTTGGCCTGGGACTTGTGGAATTCGACCCGCTCGGGGGTTTCCTGCGGGTAGAAGAACGGGGTGTCCATCGGGCCGGGGGCGATGACGTTGACCGAGATGCCGCGGTCGGCGAACTCCTTGGCGGCGGCCCTGGTGAAGTGTTCCAGCGGGGCTTTGCCGCCGGCGTAGGTGGAGTAGCCGTCGGTGAAGGCCGCGAGCAGGGAGGTGCCGAGGCTGATGATCTTGCCGTTGTCGGAGAGGCGCCGTCCGGCTTCCTGGATGAAGAAGTAGGCGGCTTTCGCGTTGACCGCGAACATGCGGTCGTAGTCCTCTTCGGTGGTTTCGAGGATCGGCTTGCGCAGGACCATGCCGGTCGTGTTGACCGCGATGTCGGCGCCGCCGAAGGTGTCGACGGCGGTGTCGAAGAGGCGGCGGACGTCGGCGACCTTGGTCAGGTCGCCTTGGACGGCGACGGCTTCGGAGCCGGAACCGCGGACGGCCTCGACGGTCTTGTCGGCGTCGGCCGCGGAGGCGTCGCCGTGGTAGTGGACGACGACCTTGGCGCCGGCTTCGCCGAGGGTGGTGGAGAGGAGTCCGCCGAGGTTCTTCGCGCCGCCGGCGATGATCGCCACTGTTCCGTTCAGGTTCTGTTCGCTCATGACTTCGAACGTAGGAGCCGGGGGCGGGGGCTGGGAAACACAAGATCGAGGTGGGGTCACAAGCGGGGTTTGTGGGCTTTCCCACCTGCGTGGAGCTGGGAATCTCCGGGATCGAACGGCGAGATGACTTCACATTGTGGACACTCTGATCGTGCTCCGAGAAGTCGACGACCTTGATCAGCCCGCTGCCCCCGAGGAGGCGTCCCGGCAGGGGCGTCCGGCGCGTGTGTTCGAGAGAGTCCTCGACAGACTGGCGCGGTCGCCTTATCCGAGGGCGATCCTGCTGTATCTCGTGATCCGCACGGCGAGTGTCCAGTTGCTCGATCTGCTGGCCGCCCGGCGTGGTGCGACGTTGACCGATCGGCTGACGGCGTGGGACGGGCAGTGGTATCTGCGGCTGGCGGTCCATGGGTACGCGGATCTGCCGGGGACGCTGGACGCGGCGCGGCAGCCGTATCCGGACGCGCCGATGGCGTTCTTCCCGTTGTATCCGAAGCTCGTCGGTGCGGTGATGTGGCTCGGGCCCGATGTCGTGACGGCGGCGTTGACGGTGTCGGTGCTGGCCGGGCTGGTGCTGGCGTGCGGGCTGATCCGGATCGGGCGGGCGGTGTCGCCGGATCGGCGTGATCGGACCGGGTTGCTGCTGGTGGCGTTGTGGGCCGGTGCGCCGATGGCGATCGTGTTCTCGATGGCTTACACGGAGGCGGTGTTCTGCGCGCTCGCCGTTTGGGCGCTGGTGGGTGTGCTGGAACGGCGTTGGTTGCTGGCCGGTTTGTGTGCTTTCGGGGCCGGGTTGTCGAGGTCGACGGCGGTGGTGCTGGTCGCGGTGGTGGTCGTGGCGGCGTTGATCGAGGTCTTCCGGCGTGGTGAGAAGCGCTGGTGGGCGCTCGCGGGTGCGGTGATCGCTCCGTTGGGGGTGGCGGGGTATCTGGGGTTCGTCGCGTACCGGACGGGGAGTTGGACGGGCTGGCAGGACATCGAGTTGCGGGGTTGGAACACCGAGTTCGACTTCGGTGCGGAGACCGCGGATTCGGTGCTGGCGCGGTTGACCGGGGACGAGTCGGTGTTCAGCACGCTGACGGTGTTGCTGCTGCTGGGTGCGGTGGCGTTGGTGCTGGTGGCGGCGTTCATCCGGGTGCCGTGGCCGTTGACGCTCTATGGTGCCGGGGTGCTGTTGCTGGCCATCGGCACGCGGGGGCTGCCGGACGCGAAGATCCGGTTCATCCTGCCCGCTTTCCCGGTGCTGGTGCCGATCGCGATCGGGTTGTCGAAGCGGCGGACGGTGACGGCGGTGTCGGCCGCGGTGGCGTGGGTGGTGCTGGGTGCGTGGTTCTCGGCGCACGCGCTGACTGCGTGGCGGTACGCGATCTAGGTGTGAAACACGCCCTAGCTCGCCTGCCGGGTGCGGTGGTCGGCGACGTGGACCCTGGTGGCGCAGCGGGTCGAGCAGAACCGGCGGCGGCCGTTGCGGGAGACGTCGACGTAGACGGTTTCGCAGCCTTCGCGTGAGCAGACGCCGAAGCGGTCCGGGGCGTCGCAGACGAGGTGTGCGAGTCCGCCTGCGGTGTAGGCCCGGACCCGGGGCGCGGTGCCGGCCTGTGCGTCGACGTAGTGCAGGTGGGGTGCTTTGCCGTCGTGGGTGGAGATGTAGGGCTTGGACGCGGAGTCGTGGAGCAGCGCGTTGACCAGGTCGACGCGGGTGTCGGGGTCGGCTTCGAAGACGCGTCGGAGTCTCTTGGCCCAGGCGACGATTTCGGTCGCTTCGTGGTCCTGTACGGCGGAGACGGTCATGCGGTCCTTGAAGATCGCGGTGAGCGTGGCCGGGTCGGCGGCGTCGCCCAGGTTGACCAGCTCGGCGGCGATCTGCGCGGCCGCCCCGCCGTAAGGGTTGAAGTGCATTGACTCATTACAGCACGATCGGGGTATGGAAGCGAACAAGTGCCCGCGGTGCGGCTGGCCGCTGGCCGAACTGCCTGGAAGCGCGACGACGTCTCAGCGGGTCTCCCAGGGGAGGCTGGAGTACATCCGGTGTCTGTGCGGGAGCTGGCTCGCGCGGGTGGACGGTGTGGTGATCGGGGCGACGAGGTCGCAGCTGGGGTCGGCTCGGCTTTGACGGGGTCGTGAGTGTTTTTGGTCGTTAGAGCCAAGGGTGTCTTAAGCACCTACGCGGTGCGCGGGTGCGGCTGATCCAACCTGCGTCAGTAGGCACTAGCGGAGTGGTGTGGGCTGAAGGCTCCCTTCACCGAGTCTGATGCGGCGAAAGGAGCCTTCGCCCTCGGTCGGCTACAGGGAGCGGCGGCTCGGTCGCAGGTGCCGCCCTTGCTCAGTTCTGCAGTACATGAAGGCCCCCTTCCCTGCGTCTAGCGCAAGGAAGGGGGCCTTCATGTACTAACGACCAAACATCCGGCTCTAGGTGTAGTAGCCCTCGACGGGAACGCGGGCCTCGTCGTACAACGCCGGACCCTCCAGGCGAACCGGCGGCGCCGTGGCCGGCGGTTTGAGCGCGGTGACCTGTTCGCCGGAAAGAGCGAACACGACCCGTCCCAGGCCCGAGCGTTCGATGGCGCCCTGGCACATCCCGCACGGTTGGCAGCTGGTGTACATCGTGGTCGCCGCGGCGACGGCGGGTTCGAGTTCGCGCGCGGCCCACACGGCGAGTTTCAGCTCCGGGTGCAGGCTGATGTCCGATTGGGACACCGTGGTGTTGTGGTCCTCGGCCAGCACCGTCCCGTCGGGGCCGACGAGCAATGAGCCGAAGGGTGGATCGCCGTCGGCGCGGGACTTCGCGGCGAGTTCGATGGCGCGGCGGAGGAACTTCTCGTCTTCGTCGGTCATGATCAGTCCTGTTCGGTTCGGTAGCGGCCCAGTTCCCAGTGGGCGGCGACGGTCGCCAGAGCCTGCCACGCGTATTCCGGCCGCAGGGTCTCTTCGGGATCACCGGAGAACGGGTCGAGGACGACCGTCTCGGCGCCGAGGTGGCGAAGCCGGTCGAGGTCGTCGACGATCTGCTCGATCGTGCCTTCCCCAGCGGCGCGATCGGGTGTGGTGACCGGGCGTTCGGTGACGTTCAGCAGGATCCGCGGCGTGAACGCGGGGACCGGCCGGTCGTGTGCGTCGGCGATGGTCTTGACCCTGGTGAGCGCTTCGGTGAGCCAGGGGAGGGTGGCCCGCAGCGGATGCCAGGCGTCCCCGACCCGGACGGCGCGGCGGATGCCGGCGTCACTGTTGCCGCCGACCCAGATCGGGATGTCGCCGGCGCGGTAGTCGGCGTCGTCGGCCCAAGCCTTCCGGACGGCGTCGAGGTGGTCGTCGGTCAGCCGTCCCCGTTTCTCGAACGGGACGTCGAGTGCTTCGAACTCCTGCCGGGCCCAGCCGGACGCGACGCCGAGCACGAGCCGTCCGCCGCTGAGCTGGTTCAGATTCGCGGCCATGCGGGCGATCAGCAGCGGATGCCGGTACGGGACGATGAGCACGGTGGTGCCCAGCCGGATCCGGGTCGTCACACCGGCTAGCCACGACAGCGTCGTGAACGGTTCGTAGAACGGCGCCGGGTACTGCTCGGCGACGTCAGGGGTGATGGCGACGTGATCGGACACCATGAGCAGGTCGTAGCCGAGGCCTTCGACCGTGGTGGCCCAGCCGCGGAGGATCCCGGGATCGGTCCCCGGGCCGAAGTTCGGGACGTTGACACCTATTCGCACAGGTCAAGGCTATCGGCGAGGCGGAAACCCGGGAAGGGATCTTTCCCGGCGTATGACGGCTTCCGCCGTGGATCTGCCGGTATTCTGGCCGGATGGCCGAGACTCTCGACGCGACCGACTGGGCGATCCTGGTGGAGCTCCAGAAGGACGGACGCCTTCCGCTCACCGAGCTGGGTAAGCGGGTCAGCTTGAGCGCGTCGGCGACGACGGAACGGGTCAAGCGGCTGGAGTCGGCCGGGGTGATCACCGGCTATCGCGCCGAGGTCGACCTGGAGAAGGCCGGGTATGTGGTGCTGGCGGTGGTGCGGTTGAAGTATCCGGGCAGCAAGCACGCGCCGTTGCACAAGCTCCTGGCCGAGCGGACGGAGATCCTCGAATGCCTCCGCACGACCGGCGACGACTGCTATTCGCTGAAGATCGCGGCCCCGTCGATGGGGCGGCTGGAGGAGATCGTCAACGAGCTCGCGCTGTTCGGGAGCACGAACACCAACATCGTCTACAACCAGACGTTGCCCTATCGGGGGCCGCAGGGCCCGTGACCGCACCGGCCACGGGCCGTGCGGATCACGCGGTCTCCCAGAGCCCCATGACGTTGCCTTCCGTGTCCTTGAAGTACGCGGAGAAACCCATGTCGCCGACCGCGGTCCGGCCGACGAGCGTCGCGCCGCCCTGCTTCTCGATGACCGCGAGCGTGTCGTCGACGCTGTCGACGTCGAGCACGATCACCGGGCCCGACGCGGGGCTGAACTCCTTCGCCAGCATGCCGCCGTTGATGTAGCCCGGCTCCGAGGGCATGCCGGTCTCGGCGGTCGGCCCCGAAGCGACCATCGTGTAGTCCATCCCGGGCATCGTGTCGGCCTTCCAGCCGAAGACCTCCCGGTAGAAGCCGCGTGCGCGTTCGCCGTCCTCGAACGGAATCTCGAAATGCACGACCCGTCCGGCCATGGTCATCAACTCCTGTCGTGGCGTCGGATTCGGAACGCCACCAGCCAATAACCGCCGGACCTGGCGCGCTAGAGGACTTCGCCCTCTCCGAACCACCGGCACAACGCCTCGGCCAGATCGTCCTGGTCTTCGCCCACCCAGGCCACGTGTCCGTCCGGGCGCAGCAGTACCGCGGGTACCTCGAGGTCCTCGCTGGTGTCGACGACGTGATCGACCCGATCCGCCCAGCCTCGCGCCGAGAGCGAGCCGGTCTGGTCGAGCAGCAGGCCGCGGCCGCCGCGGGTCAGTCCGTAGAGGTGGCCCTGCTTGAGCTCCAGATCCCGCATGCGGTGGCCGAGCAGTTCGTGTCCCTCGCCGAAGTCGTAGCGGATCGCGGTCGCGGTGATCTTCTCGGTCAGATACCGGCTGACGTCCTCGAAATCCATCAGTTCCGCCAGCAGCCGCCGGACCGCCTGCGAGCCCGGATCGAGCGACATCAGCTGCATCTGCGCGCGGGTGTTGTCGAGTACCGCTGCGGCCACGGGATGCCGTTCGGTGTGGTAGGTGTCCAGCAGGTCGTCCGGCGCCCAGCCGTTGACCGCGCCCGCGAGTTTCCAGCCGAGGTTGAAGGCGTCCTGCACGCCGAGGTTGAGCCCCTGCCCGCCGACCGGCGGGTGGATGTGCGCCGCGTCGCCCGCCAGGAACGCGCGTCCCGCCCGGTAGCGCTCGGCCAGCCGCGTCGCGTCGCCGAAGCGGGAGAGCCAGCGTGGCGAGTGCACGCCGAAGTCGCTTCCGGCGACCGCTTTGAGCTGTCGTTTGATCTCGTCGAAGGTCGGCGGGATCCGCGGGTCCTCGGCGAGGCCTTCGGCGGGCACGCCGACCCGGTACACCCCGTCGCCGATGGGGGAGAGGCCGAACCGGAGCTGGGTCTTGCGGACCTCGGTCATCACGGCGAGCACCGTTTCCCAGTCCTCGGTCAGTTCCATCTCGCCCAGGAGTGTCTCGGCGGTGGCGGGCTCGCCGGGGAAGTCGATCCCGAGGAGCTTGCGCACGGTGCTGCGGCCGCCGTCGCAGCCGACGAGGTAGCGCGAACGCAGCTTCGTCCCGTCGGCCAGTTCGACG
This sequence comes from Amycolatopsis japonica, assembly GCF_000732925.1. NCBI lineage: Bacteria > Bacillati > Actinomycetota > Actinomycetes > Pseudonocardiales > Pseudonocardiaceae > Amycolatopsis > Amycolatopsis japonica. The sequence continues at coordinate 4,110,068 of NZ_CP008953.1, read as the reverse complement.
TCCACGCCGTCGTCGTCCTGCGTCAGGCCGACCACTTCACAGCCGCGCCGGATGTCGACGCCGACCTCGGCGGCATGGTCGATGAGCAGGCGGTCGGTGACGGTCTGGGGGATGCCGAGGATGTAGGCGTGCGCGCTGTCCAGCACGGGCGCCGGTTTGATGATGCCCGCGAAGGAGCCGCCGACCGGATACTTCTTGCCGTGTTCGAGGAAGCGCTCCAGCAGACCGCGCTGGTCCATCACCTCGATACTGCGCGCGTGCAGGCCCATCGAGCGGACGACCTTGGACTGTTCCGGATCCTTTTCCAGGACGACCACCCGCACGCCGTGCAGTCGCAGTTCGGCGCCCAGCATCATGCCGGTTGGTCCGCCGCCGGCGATGATCACGTCGATCAAGAGTTCCCCCGATTGTCGAGCTCGTGTTCTCCGGCGGGGGATTCTGCGGCATGACCGGGGTCTTGCCGCAAGCCCCCAGGTGCGTTATACGTTAGAAGTGGCAGGGAGAGTCGATCTCTCTGCCGTTGTCGTTTTCAGTCCGCGGTGGACGGACAAACCCCCGTTAGAGGCAGCAGGGCATCATTGTGACCTGTGACGAACTTGTTCGTAACGAACATGTTCGTTATGGTGGTGGCATGGCACCTGCGAAGAGCCGCCGGGAGCGACCGGCCAAACCCGCGCTGACCCGCGACGGCATCGTCGCCGCCGCGGTCGCGATCCTGCGCGAGGAAGGCCTGCGCAAGGTCACGATGCGCCGCCTGGCGCAGGAACTCGACACCGGCGCAGCCTCGCTCTACGTCTACGTCCGCAACACCGCGGAACTGCACGCGGCGATCCTCGACGAACTCCTCGGCACCATCACGCCGCCGGCGGCCGAAGGCTCCTGGCGTGACCGGCTCGAACGGCTGCTCACGGCCTACACCAAAACGCTGCTGGAGTACCCCGGTCTCGCCCTGTCCGCGCTGGTGGCCCGCCCGAGCGGCGAGAACTACCTCGGCCTGGTCGAGAACCTGCTCGCCCTGCTCGCCGAGGGTGACGTGCCCGCCGAGCGGCGCGCCTGGGGGATCGACATCCTCCTGCAGCACGCGACGTCGACCGCGGCCGAGCATGCCGAGCAGGACTCGCCGGACGACTGGGACGCACTGGCCCGCGCCGTGCGGAACGCCGACGAGACGACCCATCCCCAGATCGCCGCCCACGCGGCCGACCTGCTCACCGGACGGCCTGAGCAGCGGATGTCGTGGGGGCTGCAGGTGCTGATCACCGGAATCACGCACACCGGCCTGCCGCCGGAAAGGAACCCGACATGACCACACACCACCCGATCGCGATCATCGGCGCCGGCCTCGGCGGACTCACCCTGGCCCGCGTCCTGCACGTCAACGGCATCGAAGCCGCGGTCTTCGACCTCGACGCGTCGCCGTCCGCCCGCACACAGGGCGGCATGCTCGACATCCACGAGGATTCCGGACAGGTCGCGTTGCGCGCCGCCGGTCTCCACGACGAGTTCCGCACGCTGGTGCACACCGGCGGCGAGGCCATGCGCATCCTCGACCGGCACGCGGTCGTGCACCTGGACGAGACCGACGACGGAGACGGCGGGCGCCCTGAAGTCGCCCGAGGCGACCTCCGCGACCTGCTGCTCGGCTCCCTGCCCGACAGCACCGTGCGCTGGGGCGCCAAAAGCACCGGCGCACGCCCGCTCGGCGACGGCAGGCACGAGGTGACCCTGGCCGACGGCACGTCCTTCACCACGGACCTGCTGATCGGTGCCGACGGCGCGTGGTCCAAGGTCCGCCGCCTGCTCTCCGACGCCGAACCGGCCTACGAAGGCATCTCCTTCGTCGACATCCACCTCCACGACGCCAAGGAACGCCACCCCGCGAGCGCCGCGCTCGCCGGCGACGGCATGTTCTTCGCACTCGGTGCGGACAAAGGACTTCTGGGACACCACGACAGCACCGGCAGCCTCCACGTCTACATCGCGCTCAAGATCGCCGAGGACTGGATCTCCACCATCGATTTCCGCGACACCGTTGCCGCGAAGGCCGCCGTATTGGACCACTTCGACGGCTGGGACCCCGCTCTGCGCGCGCTGATCGCCGACGCCGACGGCGAACTGATCCCTCGGCTGATCCACGCACTGCCCATCGGTCACCGCTGGGATCGGGTACCCGGCGTCACCCTCCTCGGGGACGCCGCCCACCTGATGTCGCCATTCGCCGGCGAGGGCGCCAATCTCGCGATGCTCGACGGCGCCGAACTCGGCCTCGCGCTCGCAGCGCAACCTGGCGACGTCGAAGCCGCACTAAAGGCCTACGAGACGGAACTGTTCCCGCGCAGTGAGGCGTCGGCGGCGGAATCCGCCGAAAGCCTCGTCCTCTGCTTCGCCGAAGACTCCCCGAAGCCGTTGCTGGAGCGCTTCGCGTCCTACCGCTGAGCCGACCCCGCCGGCTGGGAGCGCCTGGCGTAGGCGCGGGCGGCACGGGCCCGGTCGCCGCAGCGCACGGAACACCACTGACGCCGCCCGTTGCGCAGGAAGAACCGCGTGCACGGCGGGGAACCGCAGGCCGCGATCCGCTCCGCGTCCGGCCCGGTCAGCAGATCCGCGGCGTTGGCGGCGAGGGTCGCCAACGCGTGCTCGACGATCTGGGTGATCGGATGCGACGCGGTGCGGTACAGCCCCCGGGCCGGGTCCCAGCGCAGCAGTTCGGCGGTGGGCGCCTTGCTCAGCGCCTCGTTGACGGCGTTGAGCGCGCTCTGCGGAGCCGGATCCGAACAGGAACGCGACGCGAGCAGGATCCGCACCTGCTCACGCAACGAGCGGACCAGGCCGGCGCACAGCTCCTGAAGACCGGCGTCGACCGGGGCGAGGCCCCGTTCGGCGAGCCAGTCCGTCGCGGCCGCCGGAGTGCCGAGCAAATCGGTGAACTGGCCGCCGGGCAGCGCGATCGTGGTGTTGGCGAGCGCCAGCGCGACGTACTGCTCGGCGCCCGGGGCAGGAGGAAGGGCAGCGGTGTCGTCCACGTTCTCATGGTAGGCGCTGAGTTCATCCATGAGAAACTCTCACGGAAGTAGTTGCGGTCTTCCGTGACAACTGGATAGGGTCACTCACGGAAAGAACAATACCTATCCGTGAGGTGGATGATGAACCAGATCAGCGACCAGCTCTCCGTCCAGGTCTTCGGCGGGCCGACCGCCCTGATCGAGTACGGCGGCCTGCGGTTCCTGACCGACCCGACCTTCGACGAGCCCGGCCACTACCCGAGGCCCAACGGGAGACCCGGCCTCACCAAGACGGCGCCGTCGTCGGCGAACCCCGCGGACCTCGGCCACCTCGACGCCGTCCTGCTCTCCCACGACGAGCACCCGGACAACCTCGACCACTCCGGCCGGAAACTGCTCGCAGACGTGCCGCTGACCCTCACCACGGCCAGCGGGGCGGGAAGGCTTGGAGGCACCGCGAGAGGGCTGGAGAACTGGGAAACCGTCGAACTGGACCGGCCGGGCGGGGGAGTCGTGACCGTGACCGCCGCACCCGCGGTCCACGGACCTTCAGCGGACAAGGTCAGCGGTGACGTCGTCGGCTTCGTGCTCACTGGCGACGGCCTGCCGACGGTCTACGTCAGCGGCGACAACGCCTCGCTCGACGTCGTCCGGCAGGTCGCGGAACGATTCGGGCCGGTCGACACCGCCGTGCTCTTCGCCGGGGCCCCGCGTCTGAAGCCGGTCTTCGACGGCGCCCTGCTCGTCCTCGACAGCGAGCTTGCCGCCGAGGCGACGCACATCCTCGGCGCCCGCACGGTCGTCCCCGTGCACATCGACAGCTGGAACCACTTCACCGAAGGCCGCGACGAGCTGGTGGCCGCGTTCACCTCGGCCGGGCTGGCCGATCGGCTGCGCCTGAGCCGAGCTTGATCGTCTACGTTCGGGGGACGCCGACGAGAAAGCGAGCACCGCCATTCCCTCCGCCACGCTGAGCATCCCCACTCCCGACGGCCGGTCCGACGCCTTCGCCGCCGCCGGATCGCGACGCCACTGGGAGAGGTTGCTCGCACTTCTCGAGAACACGTTCAAGGCGTGAGTTCTTCTGGGCGACTGCGCAATCTCTCCGTGACGCGGTCGAGCGGGGAGGATTCGGGACGTTGAGCGTCCCGAATCCTCCCCGCTCGAATCACTTGACCGGTCCGACGTTGGCTGCTCGGCGTGCCAGGTGCCGACGATGTGGGAATTGGGACGTTGAATGTCCTAATTCCCACATCGTCGGGGGCAGCACGGGTCTCGAAACTTGATCAACGGAGGATTTGGGACGCTCAACGTCCCGAATCCTCCGTTGATCAAGCTCCCGCCCAGCGGGCGGGCAAATACAGGTCCACCAGAACCGTCCTTGCCACTCACGACCGCCCAGCGGAGTGCTTGGTCAGGGCGCGGCCGTCGGAAGATCCATGATGCCGGTGGCCTGCGACCAGACACAACGCCACGTGCCGCCGGCGTCGGTGTACACGTCGGTGTGCCAGGCCTCGTGCCGCGGGATGTCCGCGCCGTCGACGGTGAGTTCGATGAAGCACCGGTAGCGGAGGACGACGACGTCGGTGCCGACGATGGCGTCCACGTCACCAGTCAGCTCCAGTTCACGGTAGACGACCCGCCCGGTGGTCAGGAGATCCAGGTACTCGGCCTTCGTCCACACCGTGCCGGTCGGGTTGCACAACCGGTACTCCTCGGCGTGCAAGCGATCGTAGGTGCCGCGATCCACGTCGAGGAGACATCGGGTCCGATCCCGCTCGGCCTTGATCACCCGGCCGGCCACATCGTCGGTCATACCCGCTCCTGTTCACTCGTTCTTGGTCACGGCGAGGACAATCCGGTCGGCGGCCCACAACGCGACGCCGATGACGCCGGGCCAGGTCAGCCCGACGGCGATCAACCCGGCCCCGACGCCGAGGAACAGCGCCGTTTCCAGGACGAACCGGATCGACTCTGCCAGCACGAAGCGTGCCTTCTCGGCGAGGAACAGTCCCCAGAACACCGCGACGGCGAGCGGAGCGAGGACCACGGCCACCCACCGCCATCCGTCCGGCCCCAGCCGCCAGGCGACGACCGCCGCACCGGTCAGCATGGCGAGTTCGAGGAGGAACCGCACGATCAGCGCGGCACCGCGCACACCGTGGAGTGGTTCGGACAGCTGCTCGCTCATGGCTTCCCCTGTGTGCTCAGCCGAGGTGGACAACGGTACCGAGCCCCTCCTCCCGGGCCTTCGCGGAGACCGCCGCGTACAGCGCGACATCGAGGACTCCCATGCCGAACGGGTTCAGCACCACGTACGGCGACGCGACCCCGTCCGCGCTGTGCCGTCCCGTGAGGATCCCGCCCAGCGTGCCGTCGAGGGGACGTGCGGACCCGGCGGAACCGGGGCGTCCGAACATGCCTTCCGCCATCAGGCGGCCCAGCGGCCGGCGCGGGTTGTCGGCGACCAGGTCCACGTCGTCGACGTACACCGCCGCCGCGTCGCGGAACGCCGCGTCCGTCAGGTCGCCGAGGGAGACGTTGATCAGCAACGCGCTCGGCGACGCCCAGTCCGGCTCGACGTAACCCACGTCCATCGTGGTCGTGAACACGGCGATCTCGGCCGCGGACACCGCTTCCCGCGCGGTCGGGCAGACCTGCGCCGAAATCCCCGGCAGGGTGGCGGCCAAGGCCCGCGCGGCCTCCGGGGACCGGTCGTACAGCATGATCTTCCGCAGTGACGGCAGCCGTTCGGTGAGCAGCGCCGCGTGCATCCGGCCCTGTGCGCCGCATCCGACGACGGCCAGCGAAACCGCGCCGCCGTACCCGAGCGCGTCCACCCCCACCGCGCTCACCGCCGCCGTCCGGACCGCGCTCAGCAGACCGGCCTCCATGATCGTGGTGATACGGGCGGTCTCCGCGTCGAAGCACAGGCCGATCCCGCCCGCGCGTTCCAGCCCGCGGGCGGGGTTCGACACGCTGGCGTTGATGATCTTCATGCCGTACGACGACCGCACCGCGCCCGGCATCCCGATCGACCGGGTGTAGGCGCCTTGCGAGTTCTCCCAGCGCAAGTACGCCTCGGCGGGCAGGAGACCGACGCCGCGGTCGTGGTCGGCCAGGGTTTCGCGGACGACGCCGACCGGGTCGAGGTTCGTCAGGCATTTTCGGACCTCTTCGCGGGACAGCATCGTCACCTCGCCCGCACCGGACAGGCCGCTGTCGGCCACGTCGAACCAGCTCATGCCAGGTCCTCCCCGCCACACCACTCGAGCGCGGCCATCGCGCTGTACAGCTTGTTCTCCGCCTGGGCGAAGGCGATGGACCGCGGCCCGTCGAGCACGTCGGCCGTGACCTCCTCGCCCCGGTGCGCGGGCAGGTCGTGCAGGAACACCGCGTCCGGGCTGGTCCGCCACAGGTCCGCCGTCACCTGGAACGGCGCGAACGCCGTGCGCCAATCGGGATCCGGTTTGGCCGTTCCCGTGGTCTGCCAGCGGGTGGTGTAGACGATGTCGACGCCGACGGGCAGATCGTGGACGTCGTGTCGCTCCACAAGGGACGAACCGTGCCGGGCGGCGTGCTTGCCCGCGCGCTCCAGGACGTCCGGGTCGACGCCGTAGCCCGGTGGGGTGCGAAGGTGCAGTTCGGTGCCGGGGAACCGGCTGAGCGCCAGCGTCAAGGCCGCCGCCGTGTTGTTTCCTTCGCCGACGTACAGCATGCGGACGCCGTCGACGCGGCCGAAACGCTGGACGATCGTCGTCAGGTCCGCCAGCGCCTGGGTCGGATGCTCGTCGGCGCTCATCGCGTTGACGACCGCCATCCGGTCCTGCGCCGCGATGGCCCGCAGCTCCGCCGGGTCGGCCGCGGTACGCGCCACCAGGAAGTCCAGCATGGACGACAGCACCCGTCCGGTGTCCTCGATCGACTCCCCGGTGTTGGTCTGCAGATCGTTCGGGCCGTACGCGATGATCCGGGCGCCCAGCCGCAGCGCGCCCGCGGAGAACGCGGTGCGCGTGCGGGTGGAGGTCTTGCGGAAGTGGATGCCGACGACCGCACCGTCCAAAGTGGAGTACGTCGCGCGCGGCCGTTCCGCCAGGCCGACGGCACGGCGGACGATGGCGCGCAGGTCGTCGTCGGTCAGGTCGTCGAGTGAGATGAGGTGACGCAAGGGAAGGCTCCTCAGGAGATGGTGGCCAGGGCGCGGGCGGTCACGTCAGGCACTTCGCCGAAGTGACCGCGGACCCACGCGTCGGAGTAGATGGTGTCGAGATAGCGGTTGCCGTCGTCAGGGAAGACGAGCACGCAGCGGGAGCCGGGCGGGATGCGGTCGCGCAGCTTCGCGAGCGCGGCCACGGTCGCGCCGGAGGAACCGCCCGCGAGGATGGCTTCGCGCGCGACGAGCGTCCGGCAGGCCCGCACGCATTCGAGATCGGTCACGTGCACGACCTCGGCCACCGCGGACGTGTCGACCAGCGGCGGCCGCCGTCCGGCGCCGTGGCCCGGGATCCGGCGTTCTTCCGTCGGCACGTGGAAGATCGCGCTGCCCGCGGCGTCGACCGCGATCAGTTTCGTGCTCAGCCCTTCGCGCCGGATGTGGTCGGCGCAGCCGCGCATCGTGCCGCCGGTGCTGACCGCGCAGAACAGATAGTCGACGCGGCCGTCGAGCGCGTCCGCGATCTCGCGCATCGTGTGCTCGTGCGCCGCCGGGTTGAGCGGATTCGCGTACTGATCGGGCCAGAACGCGTCCGGCAGCAGCGCGAGGAGCTCCCGCACCCGGGCGATCCGGGCGCCGAGCAGGTCGCCGTCCAGCGGGGCGGTGACGACCTCGACCGTGGCGCCGTAGGCCCGCAGCAGCGCGAGGGTCTGCGCGGTCGTACGGGTATCGACAACACACACCAGGTCGAGCCCGAAATACGCGCACATCTGGGCGAGGCCGACACCGAGATTGCCCGACGTGGACTCGACGACCACCGATCTGCCCGGCACGAGCCTGCCGGAGCCGATCTCGCCGCGCAGCATATTCAGCGCGGTCCGGTCCTTCACGCTGCCGCCCGGATTGAACTTCTCCAGTTTCGCGAACACCCGGGAACCCGCCAGTGGGACGACCCGGTCCAGGGCGACCAAGGGAGTGTTCCCGATCGTGGCGAGCACACCGCCGATTTCAGCCGTGCTCAACGGACACCTGCTCTCTCCTTGCCCCCAGTGGTGGCGCGGCGACGTTCCCGCCGGAGACGACGGCGACCGTCGCCCTTCCCGACGACCCGGCGCGCCCGGTCAGATGGGCGGCGGTCGCCACCGCACCGCTCGGTTCGGCTACCACGCCGAACCGGTCGAACAAGAACGCCTGCGCGGCGACGATGCTCTCCTCGTCGACCGTGACGACGTCGTCCACGAGCGTCTTGACGTGCTCCCACGCCAGCTCGCCGAGCACCGGGGCACGCAAGCCGTCGGCGATCGTCCGGTAGGTCCGCGAGACCGGCCAGCGCGTCAGGCGGCCGGTGCGGAACGAGTCGGCCGCGTCGGCGGCGAGTTCGGGCTCCACACCGACGACCCGCGTCCCCGGCGAGTACGCCTTGACCGCGACGGCGACGCCCGCGAGCAGGCCGCCGTTGCAGACCGGGACCAGGACGGTGCCCGCGTCCGGCAGATCCGTCACGATCTCCGCGCCGACCGTGCCGTGGCCGGCGATCACCGCGAAATCGGCCGACGTGATCAGCGTGGCACCGGTGCGGGCCAGCAGTTCGGCCGTCGCGGATTCCCGTTCACCCGGTGGCACGACGACCACCTCGGCACCGAGCGCGCGGACCGCGTCGACCTTCAACGCGGGCGCCGTTTCGGGCAGCACCACCGTGGCCTTCACCCCTTGGCGTGCCGCGGCGTAGGCGACCGCGCGGCCGTGATTGCCGGACGACTGGGCCAGGACGTGGCCCGTCAGCCCGGCGACCGCGTTGAGCGCGCCGCGGACCTTGAACGAACCGGTCCGCTGCCGGTTCTCCGGTTTGATCCACAGTCCGTCGACCGGTCCGAGTACGGGGGTGCGGCGCACGGAGTACCGGATCCGGTCGGCCGCCCGCGCGACGTCGTCCCCGGTCACCAGGCGCGTCATCGGGCCACCGCCCGGTCGGCGAGCGCCTGGACACGGTCGAGGTCGGCGTCGACCTCGGTGGGCGGGGCGGCGTCCGGCAGGAGATCCTCGATGTCCCGCAGCCGCCGGTACCGCAGCCCGAGCACACCCCAGACGACCAGGACGATCCCGGAGAACACCATCAGCGCGGCGACCCCGGCGTGGGCATCGTTGGCCGTGACCGGATCCAGCGCGCCGAACCCGCGGGCGAGCGGACTGAACCAGTCGGACAGCGCACCGGCCGTGAGGAACCCGAGCGGCGACATGGCCGTGGCCAGCATGACGTTGATGGCGAGCACCCGGCCCTGCAGATGCTGGCCCACCTTCGTCTGGATGATCGACAGCCAGTGCGCGTTACCGATGCTCATACAGGCCAGCCGGATGAACAGACCCGCCGCGATGACCAGCGCCGACGGCCAGACCCCCATCAGCAGCACCCCGAGACCGGAGCCGATGACGAACCCGATCATCCCGGTCGCGCGGCGTTTCGTTCCGCCCCACCAGATCACCACCACGGCTCCCACCGCGGCACCGACACCACCGGCGGCGCTGACGAACCCGAGCTCGCCGGGACTCCCGATCGACAGCACCAGCGGCGTGATGACCACCCACATCAGCGCGGTGAAGTAGTTGACCACGGCGAAATAGCCGACCATCGCCAGCAGGGGTTTGCGGCGCAGCACGAACAGGAAGCCGCCGGTGAGGGCCTTGCGGAACGGCTCCTGGCGGGTGAAGAAGAGCCGGTCTGGGAAGCGCACGGCCAGGAGTGTCACAACGCCGACGGCGAACGTGGCGGCGTCGACCACGACGACCGAGGTGAGGCCGGACAGTCCCATGAGGACACCGCCGAGGATCGGGCCGAGCACGGTGCCGAGCCCGATCCCGATGTCGGCCAGCGCGTTCGCCTGCGGCAGGTACGGCTTCGGCACCAGCTGGGCGATCGCGGCGAGGTACGCGGGCCGGTGGAACGCCGACGCCAGCGACGTCACCCCGACGATCACGCAGACCGTCGGCAGGTCCAGCCGCCCCAGTGCGACGAGGACGGCGAGCGCGACCATCGCCGCCCCGCTCACCAGATCGCAGGCCAGCATGATCCGGCGGCGGTCGAACCGGTCGGCCAGCGCGCCGCCGACCGGGGTCAGCAGCATGCTCGGCAGCCGGGCCAGGAGCACCACGAGCGCGAGGTCGAACACCCGACCGCTGCGTTGGTAGGCCCAGACACCGAGTGCGAACGAGCTGAGTTCGTTGCCGATCATCGACATCGCCTGGCCACCGGCGACGGTGTAGAACGCGCGCAACCCGCGGCGGCCGTCGGCCACCGGGACGTCGTCCACCCGCGGCGGCAGTTCCCCTGCGGCCCACTGGGTAAGCCGCGTCCGCAGGATGCCGGCGACCTCCGCGGCCTGGTGGCGAAGGAAGTAGTGGCCCGCCTTCGGGAGGACGGCGAGATCGACGCGGTCGGCGAAGGCACCCCACTCCCGGTGGCGTTCCCGGTACAGCTCGGTCGCCGGGTCGCTCGCCCCGACCACGCACAGGATCGGCGCGGACAGCCGGGTCTCGGTACCGAGTTCGCGGCCGAACCAGGCCTGCGCCTGCGCGGCGTCGTGCCGCAGGCCCCGCAGCATCGCGGTGCTCGCCTTCTCGTCCATGTCGTCGAGGAGGCCGCCGCCCGCGCGGAGCGTGTCTCGGTAGAGCCGGTCGGACACCCACCGCTCGCGCGGGAACTTCCGTTGCAGCCAGGCGGAAAGACGGCCAGGCAGGCGGGCGGCCGGGAAGCTGCCCGCGACGACCACGCCCAGGACGGTCCGGCCGTCGGCCTCCAGCCGCGCGGCCAGCGCCGTGGCGACCGCCGAACCGACGCAATGCCCGTACACCGCGACGGGCCCGGTGACCGTCCGGCCGATCTCGTCCGCGAGGGCGGCCACGATCTCGTCGATCGTGCCGAACTCCTCGTCCGGGCGGGCGACGTCGTGGCCGGGCAGTTCGACCGCGCGGACGTCGACGCCGTCCAGCTCGTTGGCCAGGGGCTGGAACACCGCAGCCGAGGCACCGCCGTACGGCACGCAGATCAACGTCGCCTCCGCCGCGCCCGCCCGCGCCGGGGAAAGACGGTGGAGCATGCCGCCGGTCTCCTCGCCCGCGTCGAGGTAGGCGGCCAGTTCGCGGACGGTCGGGCGCAGGAACAGGTCGATGACGCGCAACCGCTCGTCGAGCAACCGCACCGCGCGCACCGCGGTGAACGAATGCCCGCCGAGCGCGAAGAAGTCGTCGTCGACGCCGACCTCGGGCACCTCGAGCACCTGCGCCCAGACCTGGGCGACCCGCTGTTCGGACGGTGTCGCCGGGACGCCGCCTCCTCGCTTCGCCGCGGCGGGGACGACCGTCTCGCCGGGGACGACCGTGACGCCGACCGTGGCGTCCACATCGGACAGAAGAACTTCGAGCAGATCCTGGAAGTCCGCGACGATCCGTTCGGCGGTCGAGGCGTCGAACAGATCGGTCCGGTAGGCGAGTTCGCCCGAGTAGGTGTCGCCGACGTTGACCAGCGCCATGCTGAGGTCGAATTTCACGCGTTCGGTGGCCGAGGGCAGCGGCGTGACGTCGAGACCGGGGATGACCGGCTCCGGCGCGGGCTGGTCGAGGACGTTGAGCAGCACCTGGAACAGCGGCGTCGCGGACATCGTGCGGTCCGGTCTGAGCCGCTCGATGATCGCTTCCAGCGGCGTTTCCGCGTGCGCGAACGCGCCGAGCACGGTCTCCCGGACCCGGCCGAGGAGTTCGCGCACGGTCGGCTCGCCACCCAGATCGGTGCGCAGCACGAGCGTGTTGACGAAGCAGCCGACCGTGGCTTCGACACCCGAGTGATGGCGTCCGGCCTCCGGCACGCCGATGGCGACGTCGTCGGCGCCCGCGAGCCTGCCGAGCAGAACCTGCCAGCCGGCGAGCAGCACCATGAACGGGGTCGTGCCCGTCTCGCCGGCGACACGGCGGAGCGTCGCGGTGAGACCGGCGGGGAGCGTGTAGCGGACGTGCCCGCCGGACCAGGCGGCCACCGGCGGCCGGGGCCGGTCGGTGGGCAGGGTGAGGAGGGGTGGAAGCCCGGCGAGGCGCTCGCACCACCAGTCGAGGTCTTCCGGACGTTGCCGCGTGGCCTGCCAGGCCGCGTAATCCGCGTACTGCACGGGAACCGGGTTCTGCGTCCGGCCGCTGTAGGCGTCCGCGAGGTCGGTGCCGATGATGCCCCGCGACCAGTTGTCGGTGGCGATGTGGTGGATGGTGATCGCCAGGACGTGGTCGTCCTCGGCGACACGGAACAGCTTCGCCCGCCATGGCGGCTCACGGTCGAGCGAGAAGGGCCGTTCCACCTCGGCCTGATACGCGGCCATGGCGTCATCCGTATCCACAATGGACAGTTCGATCGCGTCCGGGGGCAGCGGGACGGCCATCGGGGTGCCGTCGCGGTCTTCGATCACGCTGCGCAGCACCACGTGCCTGGCCGCGACCTCGCGCACCGCGCGGGCCAGGGCGTCGGTGTCCAGTTCGCCGCGCAGGCGCAGCACGATGTCCCTGTTGTAGGCGGATCCGGGCTCCAGCAGATCGAGGAACCACAGCCGGGCCTGCGCGGAAGACAGCGGAGCAGGCGCCTCGGGATCGGGGCGCACGGGGATCGGCGCGCCGCCGGACACCCCGCCGGTGTCGGCCTCCAGCACCGCGGCCAGATCCGCGAGCACCGGATACTCGAACAGCGTCCGCACCGACACCTCCCGGTGCAGCGCCTCGCCGAGCCGTCCGGCGACCCGGACCGCGGCGAACGAATGGCCACCCACGGCGAAGAAGTCGTCGTCCGCGCCGACGTCGGACCGGTCGAGGACCTCTGTCCAGACCCGGGCGACCAGCCGTTCCGCCGGGGTGGCGACCGGGCGGCGCACCGCCGGGGCGGGCGCGGAGGCCTGAGGGAGCGCGGCGCGGTCGATCTTGCCGTTGGCGTTGAGCGGCAAGCGTTCCAGCACGGTCAGCGAGGCGGGCACCATGTAGTCCGGCAGGCGTTCGCGCAGTGTCCGGCGCACGGTCGCCACGTCGAGCCCCGGCCCGACGAGCCACGCGGCCAGACGCCGGTCGAGGCCGTCACCGACCGGCAGCACCACGGCCTCGGCCACCCCGTCGACGTCCCGCAGCGCGGCGGTGACCTCGCCCAGCTCGACCCGGTTGCCGCGAACCTTCACCTGGTCGTCGGCCCGGCCACGGAACTGCACAGTGCCGTCGGCGCGCACACGCAGCAGATCCCCGCTGCGGAAGCACCGGACCCCCGCGCCGAGCGGGTCCGGCCTGAACCTGTCGGCGGTCTGGGTGTCGTCGCCGAGATAGCCGCTGGTGATCTGCGGTCCGCCGATCACCAGCTCGCCGGTCATCCCGGGCGGCACCACCGCACCGGCACGGTCGACGAGGTAGCCGACCACGCCGGGCAGCGGGGTGCCGAGCGGTACGTAGCCGTCCCGCTCGTGGCCGGGGATGGCGGCCACGTCGCAGGTCATCGAGATCATCGTGCTTTCGGTGTGCCCGTAGTGGCTCTGCACGCGCAGCCCGGGCCGGGCCGCTTCGGCACGTTCGACCAGTGACCATGGGCAGGCCTCGCCCGCCAGGATGAGCAACGCGCGCGGCAGCACCGAGGCCAGATCTCCGTGACGCGCCAGGAGTTCCAGGTGACTGGGCACGCACTTGAGCACGTCGACCGGATGCTCCGCCAGGTAGCGGGCGAAGGATTCCGGGTCCATCGCGGTGTCCCGCTCGACCAGATGCACCGTGCCGCCGGTGGTGAGGGCGCCATAGACGCAGGTGAGGCCGAAGTCGGCCGCCGGCGTGGAGACCACCGCGAACGACGCGCCCGCCACATCACCGAGCCGCGGCAGCATCCCGGCGAGGTAATGCGCGACATTGCGGTGCTCGACCGCGACACCCTTCGGCGCACCGGTCGAACCGGACGTGAAGATCACGTGGATCAGGTCGTGCCCCGCGACCGGGACGCCCGGCCGTGTGGCGGGCTGACCCGCGACGGCGTCGTCGACGGTCAGGACGGTGACATCGGGAACGGTGATGTCGAGGCCGGGCTGGATGAGCAGGATCCGGGCCTTCGCGGTGCGAAGGATGGCCGCCACCCGCGACGGCGGGTAGGTGGTGTCCATCGGCAGATACGCCCCACCGGACTTCATGATGCCCAGCACCGCGACCGCGACATCGGTGCCCTGCTCCAGCAACATCCCGACCGGCTCGTCGGCGCGCACGCCCAGTTCACGCAGCCGATGCGCGAGCCGGTTGGCCCGCTCGTCGAGCTGCCGGTAGGTCAGCGAACCGGTCCCGCCGACGACCGCGACCGCGTCCGGGACGCGGCCGGCGGTCCGCTCGATGAGCACGTGCACCGGCGGGTATTCGGTGTTCTCCGGCGCGGGCCCGGCGAGCACGGGACCGGTCACCGTTTCGAGGGGGACGCCGGCGACCGGCCGGTCGAGATCGGCGGTGACGCCGTCGAGGAGCGCGACGAACCACCGGGCGATCCGTTCGGCCGTGCCGGGATCGAACAGGTCCGTGCGGAAGGACAGCCCACCGCGGTAGGCACCGTCCACCCGGGACAGTGCGAGATTCAGATCGAATTTGACGCCGCGCACCGGCGCCGGGAGCACCCGCGCGTCGAGCCCTGGCCACTCGGGCGTGCCCGGCGGGTCGTCGAGGACGTTGAGCATGACCTGGAAGATCGGTGAGGCGTCGAGGCTCCGCTTGGGCGCGAGCCGTTCGACGATGCGCTCGAAGGGCACATCCGGGTGCGAGAAGGCGTCGAGCACGGTGTCGCGGACGGCGGCGAGCAGGGTGCGGCCGGTGGTGACGCCGGAGAGATCCGTGCGCAGCACGAGGGTGTCGACGAAACAGCCGACGATCCGTTCCGATCCGGGCTGTCGTCGTCCCGATTCCGGGACACCGACCGCGACGTCGTCCGTGCCCGCGAGACGTCCGAGCAGTGCCTGCCAGCAGGCGAGAAGGACGGCGAAGGGCGTGCAGCCGGTCTCCCTGGCGACGTCCTGGATCCGGTCGGTGAGCCCCGGCGGGATCTCGACGGGCACCTCGGCGCCTTCGCCGGAGGCGACGACCGGACGCGGCCGGTCGACGGGCAGTTCCAGCACCCCCGTCCCCGCGAGCTGCCGACACCACCAGGCCAGATCGTCCTCATGCGGCAGGGGAGGCGTGAAGTCCGCGTACTGGCGGTCCGGCGGTTCAGGTGCGGGACGGAGGCCGAGCCGGGCGGCATAGCAGGCGGCGAGATCTTCGAGCACGACGTCGACCGAGGCGGCGTCCATGGCGATGTGGTGGAAGGTCAGTTCCAGCAGGTGACGGTCTTCCGCGGCCGGGAAGAGCGTGGCCCGCATGGGCGGCTCGTCGGCGAGCGCGAAGGGCCGGTCGGTTCCTGTGCCGAGGGCGTCCACAGTGGACACAGGGATCTCGTCGGCGGACCGGGGAACGGCGCGTGGTTCGCCGTCGATCTCCCGATGGACACTGCGGAGGACGACGTGCCGCCGTGCGACGTCCCGGACGGCGGCGAGGAGCGCGCCGGTGTCGACGGGTCCGGTGAGTTCGAGGGTGACGGGGATGTTGTAGGCGTGCCCGTCGGGTTCGAAGCGGGCGAGGAACCACAGCCGGGCTTGCGCGGGGGAGAGCGGCGTGGGGCGCTCAGTGGTGTCGCCGCGCAAGGCGGCTGCGGCGCGCTGCGCGAGAAGGCTGGAAAGGTGCGGTGCCGCGGTCATGTGGTGCCTTTGGTCGATGGTCATGCCGTGCCGCCCGTGGGCACGGATTCGAGGGCCGTCATGGCCATGGCGTTCAGTGCCTTGGCGAACTCGCGCAAGACCGGGTGCTCCAGCACGCTCCCCGCCGGGATCGGGAAA
The DNA here is from genome assembly GCF_000732925.1 of Amycolatopsis japonica. Taxonomy (NCBI): domain Bacteria; kingdom Bacillati; phylum Actinomycetota; class Actinomycetes; order Pseudonocardiales; family Pseudonocardiaceae; genus Amycolatopsis; species Amycolatopsis japonica. The sequence continues at coordinate 4,094,016 of NZ_CP008953.1, read as the reverse complement.
CCGAGCGCCGCCGACAGGCGGTCCGCAACCTGGGCGGCCTTCGCCGGATCGCCGCCGAGTGACGGGAAGTCGTCCAGCGCGCCGACCCGGTCGTGGCCCAGTGTCTGGGCCCACACGACCGCCACCAGTTCTTCGACCGGACCCGCCGGTTCGGCGCGCAGGCCGCCCAGCTGGGCGGTGAAGTCCGACAGCACCGGGTGGTCGAACAGCGTCCGCACGGTGATCCGGTGGACCGCCCGCTCACGCAGCGTCCCCACCACCCGCGTCGCCGCCAGGGACCGGCCGCCGAGGGCGAAGAAATCGCTGTCCGGGCCGATCTCGCCGACGTCCAGGCAGGATCGCCAGACCTCGGCGACCACTTCCTCGTCCGCTGAGAGCGGGGCCGCCGCGGCGGTCGTGGCGGACGGCACCGGAGGCAACCCGCGCCGGTCGAGCTTCCCGTTGGGCAGCAACGGAAGCGCGTCGAGCGTCAGCCAGCGGCTCGGCACCATGTATCCCGGCAGCAGCCGTCCGACGTGTCGCTGGGCGGCCGACGGGTCGGCCGACGCCGGCGTGAGGTAGCCGGCCAGGTGGGCGTCGCCGCCGTCCGCGATCACCGCGACCGCCGCGTCGTCCACATCGGACAGTGACCGCAGGGCGGCCTCGATCTCGCCGAGCTCGAAGCGGTTGCCGCGCACTTTCACCTGGTCGTCGGCGCGACCGAGGAACTCCAGCGTGCCCTCCGGCCGCCACCGGACGAGGTCGCCCGTCCGGTACCAGCGGCCGTCCTCCTCGGTGACGAACGCGGCCGGCTCCGGGTGCCCGCGGTAGCCGCGCGCGACGCCGCTCCCACCGATCCACAGCTCGCCGATCGCGCCTGCCGGAACGGGCCTGCCGCCGACGTCGCGTACGGACAGGCGGGCGCCGGGCGTCGGTTCGCCGATCGGCACCCAGGTGTCGCCGGGCGTGACCCGGTGCGCGGTCGCCGCGACCGTCGCCTCCGTCGGGCCGTACCCGTTCCACAGCTCGCTCACCAGCGGCAACACCCGTGCGGCGAGGTCGGGATCGAGTGCCTCACCGCCGAGCAGCAGCCGCAAGGACGGGTCGCCCGGCCAGTCCGCCGCGAGCAGCATCCGCAGGCTCGTCGGCGTCAGATCGGCGATGGTGACGCCGTTTTCTGCGATCCACCGGGCGAGTTGGTGGCCGTCGACAGCCTGGTCGCGGTCGGCGATCACACACCGCGCGCCCGAGGCGAGCGGCCACCACAGTTCTTCGACGGAGACGTCGAACGCCAAGGGCGCGATCGCCGCCATGGTGTCGCCCGGCGCCATGCCGTGCGACACCTGACGAGACTGGACGAAGGCGTGCAGGTTCGCGTGCGTCACCTCGACGCCCTTCGGCCGCCCGGTCGAGCCGGACGTGTAGAGCACGTAGGCCAGCGAGTCACCGCTCGGCACGACCAGCTCCGCCTCGGCGTCGGCGACCGAATCGGCGTCGAGCACCGTGCCAGGCAAGGCGATGTCGCGCGTGCCGCCGCGCGTGAGGACGACGTTCACACCCGCCTCGGTGACGAGCTGGGCGAGCCGGGCGGGTGGCAGGTCGGGGTCCAGCGGCAGATACCCGGCGCCTGCCCGCCATACGGCCAGCAGCATCGCGGGGAGCAGTTCGTCGCGGGGCAGGCACACCCCGACCGCGTCCCCTCGCCGGACGCCCGCCGCGACCAGGGCGCGGGCGACCCGGTCGGCACGCGCGACCAGCTCGCGATAGGTCAGCGTCGACACCGCGAGCGCGTCCGGGACGCGTGCGGCGTGGCGCAGGACCGCGTCCGGGACGCTGACCGCCTCGGACGGCGGTAGCGGGGCGCCGGTGCCCCATTCCGCGAGCTTCGCGCGTTCTTCGTCGCCGATCAGGTCCAAAGTAGACAATTCGGCGTCCGGAGTGGACAGTGCGGACCGAAGGATGTGCAACAGGGACTGGGTGAACCACTGCGCCCGGGCGGGGGAGAGTAGCGCCGGATCGTGCTCGAGGATCAGCTCACCACCATCGACGTGCTCGTTCACGAAGACCGTCAGCGGGGCGTGGCTGCCGCCGGTGGGCAGTTCGCCGAGCAGGTCCAGCCGGGTGCCCGGCCCGTGCACCGACACCGGCAGCCCGGCGGGCTGCACGGAAAGCGACACCGGGGTGAGCGGCATCCCCGCCGGACGGTCGCCGCCCCAGAGTTCGGTGAGCTCGCCCGAGGACAGGCCGCGGTGGTCGATGGCCCGCACGGTGGTCGTCATGGCGGTGCGCAGCAGGTCGCGGAACGAACCGGCCGGATCCGGGCGCAGCCGGACGGGAAGCACGTCCACCAGCGGGCCGACCGTATGGGCGAGATCGGCGGAATCCCGCCGCGCCGCGGCCGTCCCGAGGAGGACGTCCGAGCCGTTCACCAGCGAACCGGTCAGCACACCCAGTGCGGACAGGTAGACCGCGAAGGGCGTGACCCCGGAGGCCGAGGCGAGCCGGTCCACCGCCGTGCGCAGGGTTTCGGGCAGGGGAACGGTCACCCGCTCGCCGAGGAACCGCTGTATTCCGGGGGCGGGCCGGTCGAAGAGCGCGTCGGGCGGGACCGCTCCGGCCAGTTCGGCCGCCCAGTACCGCGTCAGCCGGTCGTCCCGCTCGAGTGCCTGTTCGCGGAGGGCGACGTCGCCGATCTGCGCCCCCGGCTCCGGCGCGTCCGCACCCGCCAGACCGGTCATGAGCTCGCCGATCGAGACGCCGTCGGTGGCGATGTGGTCGGAAACGACGATCAGCTCGGTGACTTCGTCGGCGACCCGGAGCGCCGTGATCCGCAGCAACGGGGTTTCGGTGCGCAGATCGAACGCGTGCCGTGCCGCGGCCGATCCCTCGCCTGCCTGGAGGACCTCGAGAGGAACCGGGGCTGGTGGACCGATGACGAGCACCGGCTCGCCGTCGTGATCCTGGACGGTGCCGCGCAGCGCGTGATGCCGGGCCACCAGCGCGTCCGCCGCGCTCTGGATCGCCTCGCGCGAGAACGAGCCATGGTGACGCAGGCGCCAGGCGGCCGTCGTGGCGGTGCCCGTCGGGCTGAGCTGGGCGAGGGTCCACAGGTCGCGTTGCGTGTGGGTGAGCGGGAAGACCTCGCGGCGCGGGTCGCTGAGCGGTTCCGCCGCCGGTTCGGCGACCGGGGCTTCGTCGAGCCGCCGCGCGACGGTGGCCACCGTGCCGTCGGTGAGGAAGCCCTCCAGGCTGATCATTCGGTGGGTCGTTTCGCGCAGCCGCGCCACCGCTCGCGCCGCGGCGAGCGAGTGACCGCCGGAGTCGGTGAACCGGTCGTGCACGCCGATGTCCGTCAGCCCGAAGGCCGCCGTGACGGCTTCGGCGACCAACCGTTCGGTGTCGGTGCGCGGAGCGACGAACTCGGCCGAGGCGTCGCGATCGAACACCCAGGCCGCCAAAGCCGCCCGGTCGGCCTTTCCGGTGGTGCCGAGCGGGATCGCGTCGAGTACGGCGATCCGGGAGGGGACGAGGTGTCCGGGCAGTCGTGCGCGCAGCCAGGCGAGCAGCGCGGCTTCGGTCGGCCGGTCGCCGTCCGGTTCGGCGAACCCGATCAGGCGTCGTTCCCCGGATTCGTCGGCCGGGGCGAGCACGACCGCGTTGCCGACCGCCGGATGGGTCAGCAGCACCGCCTGAACCTGGCCGGGTTCGACCCGGAACCCGCGGACCTTCACCTGATCGTCGACACGGCCCGCGAAGTGGTGGACGCCGTCCTGCCGCCGGACGAGATCGCCGGTGCGGTAGTACCGGACGCCGTTCTCGGTCACGTACTTGCTCGCGGTGAGCTCGGGCCGTCCGAGGTAGCCCCGGGTCACGAGCGCGCCGCTGACCCACAGCTCGCCGGTTTCGCCGTCACCGAGTGGACGGCCGTCCCGGTCGCGTACGGAGAATTCCGCGCCGGGCAACGGGGTCCCGATCGGCGGGTCGGTCCGTTCGTCGCGGCCGACCTCGTAGGACGAACAGTTGACGGTGGCCTCGGTCGGGCCGTAGCAGTTGACGATCCGCCGGACGCCGTCGTTGCGGTGGATCCGGTCGACGAGCGCGCGGCTCAGCGGTTCGCCGGCGATGGCGACGGTCCGCACCGAAGGCGGGAGCGGTGTGCGGGTCAGGACGGCGAGCACGGACGGGACGCCTTGCACGAACGTGACTTCGTCGCGAAGACCCGGCAGCGCCAGCAGGTTCTCGGCGAGGACGAGGCTGCCGCCGGTGACCAACGGCGGGAACAACTCCGCGACCGACGCGTCGAAACACACCGAGGCGGCGCCGAGCACGCCCCGCAGTTCGTCGTCGGAGTAGGTGGCGGCCGCCCAGCGCAGCAACGCGAGCACGTTGCGGTGTTCGACTTCGACGCCCTTGGGTCGTCCGGTCGAGCCGGACGTGTAGATCACGTAGGCGAGGTCCGAACCCGCGCCGGTGACGCCGGGGGACGTGGTGCGCGTGACGTCGATGTCCGCGACGGCGAGCACCGGTGCCGGTTCGTCCGCGCCGGGTTCGTCCACCACGACCAGCCGCAGCCCGGAGTCCTCGACGATCTCGGCGACCGCCGCACGCGGGGCGGCCGGGTCGAGCGGCACGTACGCGCAACCGGCCTTCAGTACCCCGAGCAGCACCGGCACCAGCCACGGTCCGCGACGCAGGCGCACGCCGACCAGGGCGCCGCGCGACATCCCGCGTTCCAGCAGCGCGTGCGCCACGGCGTTCGCGGCCTCGTCCAGCTCCCGGTAGGTCGTCCGCCGGTCTCCGGCGATGACCGCCACGCGGTGCGGGGTCCGGCCCGCCTGGTCCTCGAACGCCTCGTGTACCCGGCCGGCCCTGCCCAGTTCTGCCCGCAACTCCGCCGAACTCCTTTACGCCCCAGTCGGTCCGAAGTGGACCTCGGCCGATTCAACTGGGGCCGGACCGGCACGGTCCATGAACAACCGACCGGAACTTCGACGCCGGAAGTTCCGGTCGGCGAACCGCGCTCACCAACCGGAACCACAGGCACACGGACCGCGATCGAGCAGCGTGATTGAACGACGATCACACGTGATTAGACGGCGATCATGCGTGATTGGGCGGCGATCATCGTGTTCGCCTTCTGATCACGCGAGTTCCGCTTCCAATCACGCGTGTGCGCTTTCTGATCACGCGTGATCGCTTATTGCTCAGCCGGGGATGCCCATGGCGTCGTACAGGGCCCGTGCGCGATGGCGGTACGGACGGGCCTTTTCGGTCTCGCCGGCGTCCTCGTAGGTCGCCGCGATGCCGTCCAGCGCCCGCGCTTCCTCGTGCTGCTCGCTGGTCAGCTGGGCGACGTCGCGGGCCCGCAGGTAGTGCGCCAAAGCCGCCGCACGGTCGCCGCCTGCCCGGGCGTTGTCGCCCAAGCCGTTGTGCGCCAGCGTTTCCAGCGGACGGATACCGGTCGCGGCGGCGATTTCGAGCGCCTTCTCCTCGTACTCGCGCCCGGTCACCGGGTCGCCGAGGTGCAGATGCACCAGCCCGAGGTACACCAGCGCGTAGCCCTCGGCCTCGCGGTGACCCGCCGCCCGGCTCACGATCAGCGACCGGTCGAGGTGCTCGCGAGCCTCCTCGTAGCGGCCGAGCGCCCGGTAGACGTCGCCGAGGTTGTGCAGGGAGATCGCGACGGCGGCGTTGTCGCCGATCCGCTCCGCGATGTCCAACCCCCGCTGATAGCTCCCCAGCGCGGCATCCAGCTCACCCAGATGCTCGTGGACGAACCCGAGATTGCCGTAAGCCCGGCCTTCGTTGAGCGTGTCGCCGACCTCGCGGGCCAGCTCGACGGCCTCCCGGAGGTGCTGGGCCGCCTCCGGGTACCGGCCCAGTTGGGCGTACACCGTGCCCAACGTGGTGAGCGCGCGGGCGGTCGCCGTCCGGCTGCCCGGTACTTCGAGGCAGGCGGTGAGCCGCTCGACGGCTTCGTCGTACCGGCCGACGCGGGCGCAGATGGCGGCCACGTCGGTCAACGCCTGCTGTTCGCCGAACGGGTCCCCAGCCCGTCGTGCCTCGGCGAGCGCGAAGCCGTGCAGCGTGTGCAAGGCGTCGTAGTGGCCGTGGAGACGCAGCGCCTGCCACAGCACGGTGGACAGGTCGCGGGCGTACGCGGTGCCGCCCGCGCCCGCGGACTCCTCGGCGATCGCGAGCAGCGTGGGCAGTTCGGTCGCCAGCCAGGAAGCCGCCTCCTCGGAACCCTCGAACGTCCGGACGCCGACCTCCGGGGTCAGGAGTGGTCGCCGGTTCGGGTCCCTCGCCGCGATCGCGTCCGCGGCGGCGGCCGCGCCGGACAGGTAATGCCCGGCGAGACGGCGCATCGCGGCCGGCCGCCGACGGTCGGCGAGGCTGCGCGCGTAGTCGCGGACCAGGTCGTGGAACTCGTGACGGCCGTCCACGCGGTGCTCCAGGAGATGCCCCGCCACCAGCGCCCGCAGCAGCCGCCGCGTCTCGGCCGCGTCGGCGTCCAGCAACACCTCCGCGGCGGTCGCGTCCCAGTGCTGCCCGGGGTGCAGACCCAGCAGCCTCAACGCGCTCGCGACGTCGCCGGGCAGTGCTTCGTACGACCACGACAGCACTGCCGGCAGTGACGTCCTCGCCTCCTCGGTGGTGAACGCGTCGAGCCGGTCGTTCGTCGACCGCATCGCCGCGGCCACCTCCGCCAGGCCGCGGTCGTGCGCCAGCCGTTCGCCGACGATCCGCAGCGCGAGCGGCAGCCCGCTGCAGCCGGACACGACCTCGGCCAGCGCGGTCTCGTCGGCGCCGAGCCGGGCCTTGCCGGTGAACCGGCCGAGCAGCGCGACCGACTCGTGTTCGTCGAGCGGCGGCACGGTGACCCGGTGCGCGTCGTCGCTGACCGCCAGCCCCTGCAACGTCGAGCGGGTCGTCACGACCACGACGCAGCCGGCGTGCCCGGGCAGCAGCGGCCGGACCTGGTCCGCCGACCGCGCGTTGTCGAGGACGACGAGCACCGAACGCGTGGCCAGCACACTGCGCAGCAATGCCGAACGGCCGTCGAGGTCCGCCGGAACCTCCGCGCCCGGCACGCCGAACGCGCGCAGGAACGAATGCAGCACCTCGGCCGGGTCGGCAGGCGCGCCCGGGCCGTAGCCGCGCAGGTTCGCGAACAGCTGACCGTCCGGGAACTCCGCGCGGACCGACTGCGCCCAGCGCACGGCCAGCGACGTCTTGCCCACCCCGCCCATGCCTTCGAGGACCGCGACGACCACGGCCCGGTCACGGCGGGCGGCCAGGTCGTCGAGCATCGCGAGCTCGTCACGCCGTCCGGTGAAAGACGTGCTGCTGGACGGCAGTTGGGCGGGCACGGAAGCCGAAGGCGGCGCGCTGGCCGTCCGCGGAGCGGGGTCGGCGTCCGGCAGATAATGCCGCACGAATCCGGCGATCTGGTCGTTCCGCAGCCCCAGCCCGCGAGCCAGGGCCTCCAGCGACCGTCGCCGCGGCCGGGCGACGCGGCCGCGTTCGATGTTGCTGATCCCGCGCACCGTCAGCCCCGTGCGTTCCGCCAGCTCCTCCTGCGTCAGTCCGGCCACACGCCGCAATTCTCCGAGCAGGTTCGTCCCAGGCTGACCGTCCACTGCGGCAGGCTAGTCCGCTTTCGCTGCGGGACAGGGGAAAACGGGCCGATCCGGCCGCCGCGTGACCGTCCGCAGCCGGTCCGGCACCGTCAGCCCGTGACTTTCGACGGATGCGCCGCCAAGGGTGTGACTTCGATGTCCATATAGGGAAACAACGGCAAACCGGACAAAAGCGTATGCAGCTCGTCGTGATCCGCGACGTCGAGGATCGAGAAGTTCGCGTATTCGCCCGCGATCCGCCAGATCTGCGGCCACTTCCCTTCGCGTTGCAGCTGCTGGCTGTACGCCTTTTCTCGCGCGATGATGTCGGTCCGTTCCGCCGGATCGAGATCCGGCGGCAGGCGAACGTCCATGCGAACGTGGTAAAGCATCGATCACTCCAAAAAGGACATTCGGGTCAAGAACGTTCGGGGTCGAGGACGAAGCCGTACTCGATGGCCTCGCCGTCGCCCGACGGACGCGGGTCCAGCACCAGTTCCGGTTTGACCGCCGAAGCGATGTCGTCGTCGTTGTGCTCGTCGCCGGGGAAGTACAGCTGCGCGGTGAGCAGTTCGTGGCCGGGCGCGGACACCTTGACGTGCAGATGCGCCGGACGCCACGCGTGCCAGCCCGCCGCGGCGATGAGCTTGCCGCAGGCGCCGTCGGTCGGGATCTGATACGGGGCGGGACGAACGGTGTGGATCTCGAACCGGCCGTCGTCATCGGCGGTGAAGCTCGCGCGCAGGTTCCACTCCGGGATCTTCGGCGCGAACTGGGAGTAGAAGCCGTCGGCGTCGGCGTGCCACAGCTCGACCTTCGCGCCCGCCAGCGCGGACCCGTCGGTCGAGGTGACCCGGCCGGTCCAGGCGAGCGGCGTACCGGACTCGTCCTCGCGCATCGGGACCGAACCGCGGGCTCCCTGCTCGGGCGCGTCGGGCACGTAATACGGGCCTTCGATGGTGCCCTTGTTGCCCTCGCGGTGCTCGGTCGCGACCTCTTCGACGACGTGCTCCACCCACACATCGAGGAACAGCGGCCACTCGCCGTCCTCGCCCACGCTGATCAGCCACGCTTTGAGCGCGTTGTACTCGTCGTAGGTGACCTTGTGCTTACGGATCGTGCCGTGCACGGCCTCCAGCACCTCGCGAGCCAGCAGGCTGACCCGCTCCTTGGGCGTTCCGGCGACCCCGGCGAACTTGTCGCTCTTGAACCGTTCGGTCGCGTTGGCGCCGGACGCGGCCGCGGTGGCCGTCTCGTGGATGGCGGTCATGAATCCTCCTTGATCCGTGGTGGGCGTCAGTGGTCCTGGCGGTAACGCCGGAGCTTTTCGGGATCGATCTCGGCGCCGAGGCCGGCACCGGGGCGGACGGTGAGTTCGCCGTCGGTGATGCGCAGCGGCTCGGTGAGCAGGTCGTCGCTCATGTCGAGGAAGTTCGACAGCTCGCCGGGACGACGGGACGTCAGCTCGTAGGCCGAGCCGAACGCGACCGTGCACAGCGAGCCGAGCTGGCCGTCGATCTGGTTGCCCATCACGACCTCCAGACCGAGTCCCTCGGCGAGGTGATGCGTGCGCTGCGAACGGGTGAAGCCGGTGCGGGCGGTCTTGATGCTGATCGCGGTGGCGGAGCCGCCGAGCACCTCACGGGTGACGTCGGCCGGCGTCACCGCGGATTCGTCGGCGATGAACGGAACGCCGATCTGTCCCACCAGCCAGCGCCTGCCGAGAACGTCGTCGGCCGGGCACAGTTCCTCGGCGAAGAGCAGGTCGAGGTCGGCCATCTCCCGCATCGCACGGGCGGATTCGGCGGCGGTCCAGCCGCGGTTGCCGTCGATGTAGAGGTCGACGCCGTCGCCGAAATGCTCCCGCAGTGCGCGCACGACAGCGGTGTCGAGCGACACGGGACGCCGGCCGACCTTGACCTTGAAGGTGCTGATGCCGTGGGTGTCGCGCATCTTCTCGGCTTCGGCGACCATCGCGGACGGCTCGTCGAAGCCGAGCATGTGGGACACGCGCATGCGGTCGGTGTAGCCCCCGAGCAGTTCGGTCACCGACACGTCGAGGCTGCGGCCGAGCGCGTCCCAGATGGCCATGTCGATGGCGGATTTGGCGGTCGGGTTGCCGACCGTGCGGGCGAGCCGGGTGTGCACCGTTTCGCGGTCGAGCAGGCTGAGGCCGACGATCTGCGGGGCGAACAGGGAGTCGATCACCGCGATGATGCCCGCCTGGGTCTCGCCGTAAGTGAACGGCCGCGGGGGTGCCTCGGCCACGCCGACGATGCCGTTGTCGGCGTGCACCCGCACGAGGACGTGCTCGGCGATGTGCACCTCTCCCGAAGCGAACTTCAGCGGTTTTCGGTACGGGATGGCGAACGGGATCGCCTCGATTCGCGTGATCTTCATCAGGTGCCCCCTGTGGACGGTGTGGTGGAAGGAAAGACGTCCTCGAGCGCGTCGAGGACGGTCGTGACGAGCGGGGACGGGGTCTCGCGATGCCAGGCCAGCGCCAGCTCCACGGTCGCCGCTCCGGCGAGATCGCGGAACACGACACCGGCCAGGGGGAGGGCACGGGCCGAGGCGGGGACCACGCCGACCCCCAGCCCACCGGCGACCAGTGCCAGCAGGACCGCGGTCCCGGAGGCTTCGTGCAGCTGATGGGGCGTGAGCCCGGCCTCGCGGCAGCTGCGCGCGACGGCTTCGTACACGACCGAATTGCGCCGGTCGTAGGTCACGATCGGTTCGGTCCGCAGATCCGCCATCGCGACGACGGGTTCGACGGCCAGCCGGTGGTCGGCCGGGACGGCGAGGATCAGCGGCTCACTCTCGATCACCCGGAAGTCGATGTCGTCACCGGTGACCGGCGGGCGGAGCACCCCGATCCCCAGCGTGCCCGTGCGCAGGCGTTCGCACTGCTCGGCGGTCAGCAGATCGGCGCGGATCTCCAGCTCCACCTGTGGCACCCGCTGCGCGAGCGCCCTGGCCAGATGCGGCAGATGGGAGAACGCCGCCGTGCCGGTGAACCCGACCCGGAGCAGACCCAGTTTGCCTTCGCCGATGCGCCGGACCCCGCGGACACCCACGTCCAGCCCGGCGAGCACACGCCGGGCTTCGGCCAGGAAGAACTCGCCCGCCGGCGTCACCCGGACCTGCCGGGTGGTCCGGGCCAGCAGGACGACACCCAGTTCGTCCTCTAATTGCCGGATGGTGTGCGAGAGCGCGGGCTGTGCGACGTGCAGCTGCTCGGCCGCCCGGCCGAAGTGACATGTCTCGGCGACGGTGACGAAGTAACGCAGGTGACGAAGCTCCATGAGACGTTTCCTCCCTGCCTCTGTCGCCGATTCGTTCACGGTAGGAAGCAAAATCATCGAAGACAAAGACTTTATTGCGGTCTATTGATAAACAGCGATTATCAATAGCACCCTAGGTCTTGCCACTCACGAGGCGTGCGGCGGAGGACGAGCGACAGGAATCCCCAGGTCTCCCGGTAGACACGCAGCCATTCGGTCCGGCGGATGGTCGCCATCGAGAGCGCTTCCTTGCCGTTCGGGTCTTCAGGATGGTCAAGTGCCCACGACGCCAGTGATCCCCAGCATGCCCACTCGTACTCGTCCAGTTCGTGGCGTGTGCTGACGTGTCCGTGGATCGGGGTCCATCCGTCGGCGACCACGCGGTCCACTGTGGTGGCCAGGTCGGCGAAGTCCCCGAGCATTTCGACGGCTTCAGGGGAGGGCGTGCGGCTCCAGAAGCCCTCTCCGATCAGGACACGGCCTCCTGGAGCCAGATGACGCCGGGCCGCGGCCAGGGTGGGCAGCAGTCCGCCGAAGGCATGCGAGGATCCGACGCTCAGTACCAGGTCGAACGGCTGCGCCGAGACGAAACCGTCGGCCTCGCGGTGGTGGAGGACGAGGCGATCGGCGACGCCGCGATCGTTCGCCGCGCGACGCGCGTCTTCCAAAGCGCCGCCGGAGATGTCCACGCCTTCGGCGAGCAGATGTGGCCGCGTGGCCAGGGCGCGCAAGAGCCATTCCCCGGTGCCGCATCCGAGATCGAGGACGCGCGCGTCGCCCCGGGAAAGGCTTCGGTTCAGGAGCCGGCCGACCGACGCGTCGTCCAGTGGCGACTTGATCGGGTGATCGGCATGGGCGATACGGGAGATTTGTTCGCGGTTCACGTGTGGGTTCCTTCGACAACGGGTTCGGTGCTGGGTCGGGTCATGCCCGGTTTCGTTGTCGACCACCCACGAGGGGCGTCGCGTGGCGGCTCAGGATCGAGACACCCTGTGGCTCATCGCGAAGTGCGGATCGCCGAAACCGGGTTCGACAGCTCGACATGTGTGCGCATGTGCTGCACACCTCCCTTTCCGCGATGGTCCGGCCTGATGCGGTCGGCCGGACCCTAGCCAGGCGAGGAACGGGCACGCAATCGAGATTTCGGCGGCCCGCCCGGCTCACATCCGGCGGGGCGGTTTCGTCGTAGTACCGAGAACGCTTTCCCTCATCCCGCCAGGAGCCCCAGCATGACGACCGTGACCCCGCTCAGCGAACTGACCGGCGACTACTCACTCGACGCCGCCGGTACGACGCTCGCCTTCATCGCCCGGCACACCATGGGAAGCCGGGTGCCGGGCCATTTCGACGAATTCGACGGCAGCGCCCACCTCGACGGCGACGATCCGGCCAGGTCCAGCGTCCGGCTCACCATCAAGGCCGCGAGCATCGACACCGGCAACCAGAAGCGCGACGACCACCTGCGCACCGCTTTTTTCGACGTGGCAGGACATCCGGTCATCACCTTCGTCTCGACCGCCGTCCGGCACGTCGGCGGCAGCGGGTTCGAGGTCACCGGCGACCTGACCATCCGAAGTGTCACGAAACCGGTCCGCGTCGCCGTCGAGCTGGTCGACGCCAGGCCTGGCGCGGACGGTGTCCGTACCGGGTTCACGGGCGCAGTTTCGCTCAACCGCCTCCGCTGGGGTGTGAACGAGAACCTCGCCACCAGGCTCATGGTCGGCTCGAAGGTGACCCTGCAGCTGACCGTCGCCGCGAGCCGCCAGGGCGGTTCTCCGGCGCGCTGAGCACGAAGCGTGCCGATACGCCGTTCGCCGTAACGCCTGGTCGTGGGCGGACGACAACTCAGGCACGAAGAGCCGATCGGTGCACGCGACCGCGGTGGAGGTCACTGATGCTTACGGACGATGTGACCGGCACCGTCGGAGGTATTCCGATGGGCATGGCGCGCGTGCCCGGCCGTTCGGTGCTCGAGGGCGCGTTCGCGTTGCTCGAAGTGCTCGCCGCCGCCGACGCCGGCGCGGGTCTGGGGTTGACCGAGGCGGCGCACCGGGCGGGCCTGCCCAAGTCGACGGCGCACCGGCTGCTGGAACAGATGTGCGGGATCGGCGCGGTCGAACGGCTGTTGCGCGGCTACGTCGTCGGCCCGCTGGCGGGCAGGCTCGTCCAGGGCCGGGGACGACTGCACGCGAGGATCCGCGCCGCCGCGGGGAAACCGGCGATCCGGTTGGCGAAACTGACCAGGACCGACGTCGCGGTCTGCGTGCTGGCGGGGTCCGACGTCCTGGTCGTCGCGGCGGTCTCGGGACACTCCGCGAGCGTGCCCGCCGTCTCGCCGGGCACGGTTCTGCCGTCCTCGGCCGCGGTGGCCGGGGTGCTGCTCGGCGGTGCCGCGCACGGTGCCGCCGCGCCGATCCGCTGCCCGGAAGGCCGCATCGTGGCCGCGATCGGCCTCCTGACCGCCCCGGCGAGCGACCTCGCGGTGATGCGGAGGCTGGTCGACGCCGCCGCGCTGGAGGCCGGTCACGAGTTGACCGAATCCGCACACTGATGGCCGGGAAGTCACCAGTCCGCTGAGCGGACCGCCCTCTTCACGTGGATTTCACCTTTGGTCAGCCTTCTCCGAGTGAACGGCGCGTCGTCGCGCGCCCGTGAACGGGGAGGTGCCCGATGGGCTCACGTGCCGGCTCAAGGTGGCTCGCATCGGCGACGGCGTTCGTCGTCGCGATCGGGATGGGCGTGGTCATCACCCCACCTCCGGCACGGGCGGCCAGCCCTGGCGTCGGCACGCTGGTCAACGCGTTGGCCGGGCCCACGAACAGCTTCGCCACCTGGAGCAAGGGCCTGGGCACGATCGGGCAACTGGCGAAGGCGCTGCCGGCCGTGCAGACCAGTCCCGGCGCCGCGCTCGGGTTCGACACCCTGGCCCAGGAGGCGTTCAACACCGGCGCCAAGAAGCTTTCCGCCGCGGTCGACGACGCGGATCTGGACATCGACCAGCCGATCACGTTGTCGGCCGACCGGGCTGGGACGCTCAAGACCACACTGAGCACCGTCGGCGAGGACAAGAGACTCGATCTCACCCTGTCCGTCTCCCGTGTACTGCTGAACCAGGCGCTGAACATCCCGGTCCCGATCGGGGAGGGCGGCAACGCCCCGCAGTCGGCGTTCTCCTCCACCGGCGGCGTGCGGCTCACCGTCGGCACCACGGTGAAGCTGACCCTGATCTGGGACAAGGCGCACGACAAGGCCTACATCCTCAACGACGGCACGACTCCGGCGTTCACCGTCGACGCTTCGGCCGACTTCCCCGACGCGAACGCGATCAAGGCCGTCAACGCCGCGATCGGTGTCCTCGGGGTGAAGCTCGTCGAGACCGACACCTCGCTGGACCTGAAGGCGCATTTCGCCGCCACGATCAACGACCCGGACAACGACGGGCGGCTGGCGTTCCTCAACAACGACGGCACCGCGGGCGAGCTGGCCCAGAACGGTTCGCTGGCCGGTTTGGTCAGCTTCGGCTTCGCCAGCCCGGCGGGATCGCTGAATGGTTCGCTGCACCTCGCGGCCGCGCCCGCCGCTTCCTTCTCGCTGAACCTTCCCTCGGTGGATGCCAAGATCGGCCTCAGCTGGCCGGACATCGCCACCGGAACGCCGGAGATCAAACCGGAAGGCATCGGCACCGTCGGCCCGTTCCTCAACCTGACCCCGCGTGATCTGGCCACCGGCCTCGCACAGCTGGCGACGACGCTGACCTCGATCCAGCGCGCGAAGTGGGGCGACGCGGCGAACCCGATCGGCAACCTCGACCTGCCGTTCCTCAAGGGCACCCTCGCCGACGCGATCCAGCTCAACGAGTCGATCAAGAAGTTCCTGCAGGACAACACGAAGACCGCGGCGGACCCGACACAGGCCGGTGAACCGCTGTTCGTTTCGCTGCAGCAGATGCTCGACAAGCTCAACACCGCGGCGAACCTGCCCGGCGGTGGCAAGATCGGCATCTCCGACGTCCACTTCCCGCCGGGTTCGACCAAGCTCGATTTCAAGATCACGTTGTCCCGCAAGGCCCCGGCGACGGCGGTGGATCTCAATGCGGCCGCCGCGGCGGCGTCCGGACCGGCGGGCAACCCGGCGAAGACCAGTTACACGCAGACCACCCTCAAGGACGAGAACCAGAGTTGGAAGCCGGGGGAGTTCACGGGGCGGCGCGTCGTCGCCGGGGCGGCAGGGGCGACCGTCGAGAACAACGACGGGAACACGCTCTTCCTGCAGGCACCGGGCTGGACGCCGGTGATCCCGGCCGCCAACGCGCCGTACACGATCTCCGGGATGCAGGGCGACGTCGGCGTCGTCCAGCTCGGCAACGACCTGAAGACCGGCGGCCGCGGCGTGGGCGAGGCCAACGCCGTCAACGCCACCGCGAAGGTCAAGCCCAGCTACGACGCCGCGGTCACCCTCGTACTCGACCTGCAGAACCCGACCGTGCACAACCCGCCGATCGAGCAGAAGAACCCGGACGGCAGCACGACCCTCGTCGGCGCGACCCCGACCGGGCCGGACCGGGTGCTGCTGCGCACTTCCGGTGCCCCGTCGCTGTTCACCGCCGACTTCCCGATGGACGCGGGCATCGACCTGTTCGCCAACGCCGGATTCCTCCAGGTGCAGCTGAAAGGCGCGGCGCACGTCTGCCACCCGAACGCCGGTGCCGACTGTGCCGGGACACCGGGCGCCGACGACCACATGGCACAGGTGAAGTTCAAGGACCTCGGTGACCTGACCTTCGGCGCGGTCGTGGACAAACTGCTGCACGACCCCGGCGCGCTGCTCGACTTCCAGGTGCGTGTCCGCGGTGCCGGCGGCGTCGACGCCAGCGCACCGGGTACGGGCGACTTCCTGAAGGGCGCCTCGGCGCACGCGGGATTCACCTGGAACGACCTGACCAAGACGACCGGTCCCGACGGGCCGCAGTTCAGCACGAGCGACCTGTCGGAACTGGTGAACTTCGACTTCGACCCGGCCAATCCGAAGGCGCTCTTCTCGATCCTCCTGAAGACGCTGCAGACCCTCGACGCCTCCCTCGGTGACGCCTCGCCGTCGGGCGCCGCGGTGTTCGGCACGAAGATCCCGCTCGTCGGCCGTTCGCTCAAGGACCTGTTGCGGGCCGACGAATCCGGCTCCGGCCCGACCGTGAGCTACGGCCCGAACTCGGTGAAGGACATCGCGCGCACCGTCGAGAAGGGCAACGCGTTCCCGCCCTCGCTCGTCGGCCGCACGGTCGTCGCCGGTACCCAGGTGGGCATCGTCGGCAGCGTCACGCCGGACACGCTCGTCCTGGCCGGACCGTGGGCCAGCCGGCCCTCGCCGTCGACGTCGTACGTGATCCGGTCCGAGCTGGACGACGTGATCTCGTTGCTGGAGGCGGCGCCGTCCGACAACCTGCAGCGCCTCGTCCAGACCATCAACACGCGGTTCAAGGACAGTGTCCCGGTGACGTTCGAGTACGCCGAACCCGGCGGAACGCCGTCGCTGATCATCCGGTTGGACTGGAAACGCGCGTACCACACCAGCACACCGGTGCAGTTCGACTTCAGCCTGCCGTCCGGTGGCCAGCGGGTCGCCGGGGTGCAGGGCGACGGCTCGGTCTCGCTCAGCGTCGGCGGTCAGGTCAAGATGGGCCTGGTCGTCCCGCTGCAGCCCGGTGCGGGCCCGGCCGACGCGAACGCGCTGCGCGTGCTCGACGACTCGAAGATCGGCGTGAAACTCGACGCCACCGTGGAGAACGCCACCATCGCGACCACCTTGGGCCCGCTGAGCGTGTCACTCGGCGACCCCAAGTCGGCGGACAAGGCGACCGCGAAGGCGTCCTACTCGATCGACCTCGCCAAAGGCGGCGGCACCGGCGCGCCGGTCAGCTTCACCGACTTCCTCGGCGCCGTCGGCCCGACGATCAACGCCGGGAGCACCGCCGTGGGCTGCGGCCTCGACGGCGGGACACCGCTGGCCTTGTGCGCGAAGCTGCCGTTGTACATCAGCGAGGACGGCGGTGCGACCTACAGCAAGGTGATCACCGACGCCACGAAGTCGAACAACTTCGCCTTGCGCCTGCCCAAATCGACCGCGGCCGACGACTACTTCAACCTCGGCGGCGCGGCGATCGACGGGCATCCGCGGCTGGAGACCCCGGATCCGGCGCTGCTGGCGGACGCGCTCGCGGCCAAGCTGATCGACTTCGGCAGGCTCGACGGTCTCGACAGCTACCTCAACCTGGTGGAGCAGGCGCTCAACACCGCCAGTTTCGGCGGCAAGCTGCCGCTGCTCGGTGACGACCTCCAGCAGGGCGCGGACTTCATCGGCAAACTGCGCGCCGCGATCCACACCGCGCTGGAACAGCTGCCTGCGAACGGCCACTTCACCGACATGGCGGCGGTGCGCGGCTGGGTCAACGACCAGCTCGGCGGGAAGCTCGCCGCCGCGGGTCTGAACCCGGACACGGTCACCGTGGACACCCTGTGCAAGACACCGCTGGGCACCGTCGGCGCGCCGACGGTGAAACTGCACGAAGGCGCCACGGCGGCGGACAAGACCTACCGCTACGTCGTCGCGTCGTACGTGATGATCGACGGCGCGAAGAAGCAGGCCAAAGCGAGCGACCCCGGCGAGATCACCACCGGCCCCGCCGCACTGTCCACAACGGACTCGCTCGACATCGCCTGGGAACCGGTAACCAACGCGGCCGGCTACCAGGTGTTCCGTGAAGAAGGCGGTGCCTTCAAGCTGATCGCGGACGTCACCGACGCCAAGTTCACCGACGTCGGGGCCGCTTCGATCGGCGGGGCGCCGGAGAACCCGGCCGAGAACCCGCGGCCGCACGATTGCTCGTACAACGACCTCGACGCGGTCACGATCAGCCTGAACGTCAGCCAGGGCGACTTCAGCGGTGACCTGCTGAACTGTGCCGGGCTGCCGTCCGGCCACGAATGCCTCAAGAAGACGGTGCCGCTGGACCTGGGCATCCCCGGGTTCTCGTTGAAGGCCGACGGCGGCGCCGGCCCGGAGGTCCAGCTCGGCTGGCGGCTGCACCTGGCCATGGGTATCAGCCGGAGCGAGGGATTCTTCGTCAACACCAAGGATTCCGCGCAACCCGAGTTCGCGGTCGGGCTGAACGTCACTCTGCCGAAGAAGATCGACGCGCAGCTCGCGTTCATCAACATCACCGCGGAGAACTGCACGAAGCAGAAGAGCGTGGACGACTGCGACCACACGGCGGCCCCGGCGAACGACGCGGGTGTCCTGCCGTTGTTCGGCGGCGCGTTCAAGATCGACCTGGTGGCGCCGGACGACCCCACCAACGGCAGGCTGCACCTGACCGATCTGCAGAACGCCGGGCTGGACCGGCTCGCCGACGTCAAGCTGCACGCGAGCGCGGACATCAACTGGCTGCTCAAGGCGCGGCCGGGCGAGGACGCCGGGTTCCCCGGTATCCAGGCGAACTTCCGGTTGCACTGGGCGTGGAACAACGTCAAACCGGGGACCAACAGCGCCGACGGCGGCAACTCCCCGCTGACGCTGGCCTTCGGCAAGGTGGCCATCGACAGCGGTGAGATCTTCGGCAAGATCCTGGGCCCGATCGTGAACAAGATCAAGCAGGTGACCGGTCCGCTCGATCCGGTGATCAAGACGCTGTACGCGCCGATCCCGGTGCTTTCGGACCTGTCGCATCTGGCGGGCGGCGGCGACGTCACGATCGTGTCGATCGGCAAGGCGTTCAGCACGATCGCCGGCGGCCCGGACCTGAAGTTCGTCGACACCATCGCCGGGGTCGTGAACTTCATCAACCACTTCCCGAGTTGCGCCACCACCTGTCTCATCCCGCTCGGGTCGTTCGAAATCGGCGGTCAGAAAGCGCTCGACACCACGGTGACGCCGGACAACACCGAAAGCCTGATCAGCGCGAAGAAGAACGCCGTCGGCGGAACCGACTTCGCCCCGATCCTCGGCGCGATCAACGGCAAGAACCAGAACAACGATCCGGAGTCGGCCAACCCGATGACCAGCAAGGCGTCTGCGGCCGGGTTCAGCTTCCCCGTGTTCGAGAAGCCCGCTTCGCTGTTCAATGTGCTGCTCGGCGGTGACGTGGACCTGGTCAAGTTCGACTCCGGTCCGCTGCGCCTCGGTTTCGACTGGCGTCAGCAGTTCGGGCCGGTGTACGCGCCGCCGCCGGTGGTGATCACCTTGCACGGTTCGGCGTCGGTGACGCTGCGCATCGTCGCGGGCTTCGACACCTTCGGCATCCGCAAGGCGTTCGAAGCGGCTCGTGCCGGCCAACTCGACCTCGGGACCGTGGGGCAGGCGTTCCTGCAGAGCCTGTTCTTCTACACCACCGAAAACGGGAAGCCGATCCCGGTGGTGTCGTTCACCGGCGAACTCGCGGCGGGGGCGGCCGTCACGGCGGTGATCATCACCGTCGGCATCGAGGGCGGAGTGGGCCTCACGGTCTCGTTCCTGTGGAACGATCCCAACCACGACGGGAAGTTCCGGATCACGGAGTTCCTGCAGACGGCGTTGAACAACCCGATATGCCTGTTCACCGTGTCGGGGCGGCTCTATGTCTTCCTCAAGCTCTACGTGACGGTCGGCTTCGGCCCGTTCTCGGTGTCGTTCAGCTTCACGATCGTCGACGTCACGCTGCTCGACTTCACCGCCACACCGAACTGCACGCCACCACCACCGAAACTCGGCGGCCTAAGCGGTGACGGCAAGACACTCGTGGTTTACGCGGCGGCGCTCGGCCACACCGCCCAGCGCGGTGGCGGCGCCGGTGACCCGTACGAGTCGGACAAGCAGGAGAAAGACACCGTCAAGATCACGTCGCTGCACGACTACGCGAACCCGGCGAACCCCGCGTTCACCGGCGTGGCCGTGGACATGCTCGGGATCCGGCGCGAGTTCCGGAACGCGAGTATCGAGCGGGTGGTCGTAGACGGCCGTGGCTACGGCAAGCCGATGAGCGTGACGTTCATCGGGGACGCCAAACAGGACACCGCGAAGGACGGCCCACCGCCGCCGACCGCGCAGTTCGACCGGGACGCGATCGTGTTCGGCGGCGAGAAGAACGACCAGATCAAGACCGGTATCGGCAACTCGTGGGTCGATGGCGGCAAGGGCGACGACGTCATCGTCACCGGTGACCGCACCGTGCTCGCCGCGGACCGGAAGAGTTATGTCCGAAACGAGGCGAAGGCGCGCGTCGCGGGTGGCCCCGGCGTCGACAGCATCACGGTCGGCAACGGCCTGGACGTCGTGGCGGGCGATTCGAGCCTCGGCGCGCCTCCGGTGACCTCGATCGGGTTGAATGAGCTGAAGAACGACGGCCGTGACGGTGGCGACCCGATCGCGGACGGCACCGGCGGTCCGACGGTCTCCGTGCCGAACTGGGCGATCCTGCCCGATCCGGCGGGCGGGACCGGAAGCGGCGACGGCGGCGACACGATCAAGGTCGGGCTCGCCAGGTCGACCGCGTTCGGCAACGGCGGTGACGACACCCTCGGTGTCGCGGCCGACGATCCGCTGAAGGACGTTCCGACGCTGCCGCAGTCGCTGTTCGTCTCCCCGGGCGCGATCCTCGTCGGTGGTGACGGTAGCGACCGCTTCGCCGGCGGCACCGGACCGGACGAGATCTACACCGCGGATCAGGTCGACCCCGGCATCGACGGCTACGGCTCGGCCGACGCCAACACCACGGGCGGCCCGGCGGGCGGGCCGATCAACACCGTCGACACCGGTTCCGGTGACGACAGGGTGTTCGGCGGCAAGGGACAGGACCGGGTCACCGGCCACTCGACGAAGACGCAGAAGGACGACTTCCGCGGTGGCGGTGGCAACGACATCCTGTTCGGCGGATTCGGGGCGGACACCCTCTACGGCGGGCCGGACGACGACTACGTCATCGCCGAACCGTCCACTTTGGAATTCCCGGACCCGGCGAAGACCGACGACTACGGGCCGCTCTACTTCGTCACGCACACTCCGCTCCCGCAGGGGGTGAGCCCGTCGCACAAGACGCTGGTCGGCGGCCTCGGCCGGGACCACATCATCGGTGGCGACGGCGGTGCGGACGTGTACGGCGACAAGCAGACGTCACCGTGCAAGGCCGGTTCGCCACTTCAATCGACCCCTGTCGACGAGACGGTGAACGACGCGCTCGACGGCAACGACCGGGTCATCGGCGGCGCCGGGGTGGAGAACGTGCGGGCTGGCGGCGGTGACGACAATGTCGACGCCGAGGCCAACGAAGATCTGGTGTGCGGCGAGAAGGGCAAGGACGTCCTGCACGGCGGCCGCGACGCGGACCAGGTCTGGGGCGGCTCGGACGACGACGCCGTCTACGGCGACACCGGAACCGACACCCTGTACGGCAACGACGGCGTCGACACGATGTTCGGCGGCGACGACCCCGACACCATCGAAGGGAACAACGGCAAGGACTGGATCTCCGGTGGCCTGGCCGGTGACGTGATCGTCGGCGGCACACGGGCGGCGGGGCAGCCCGACGACGGCGACAAGCTGTTCGGCGACGGCGGCACCGACACGATCATCGGTGACAACGGCGATCCCGCGGCGGCGGGCGGGCCGGTGTTCGACCTGGCCACCAGCGCGGACGCCACGCTGGGCGGCGACGACACCATCGGCGGCGGCATGGACGCAGACGCGCTGTACGGCGGGCTGGAGAACGACACCGTCTCCGGTGGGAAGGATCCGGACCGTATCGAAGGAAACCCCGGTTCCGACACGCTGAACGGCGAGACCGAGGCGGACGACATCATCGGCGGCAGCCACCAGACGCCCGGCGACCCGGTGGCGAAGAACGCGGCAGGCTATCCGGACGCGGGTGACACGATCTCCGGCGGCGACGCCGACGACGTGATCACCGGTGACAACGCCACGATCACCGGTACGGGTGGCGCGGACTCCGGCGACCCGGTCACCCGTGGCCGCGGGCTGTCGGCGGGCAGGCACGTGGTCCTGTTCGACCTCGGGCACGCCCCGAACCCGGCGAACTCCGGCGGCGACACCATTTCCGGCGGCACCGCGACAGACGTCGTCTACGCACAGTCCGGAATGGACACCGTGCACGGCGACGCCGGGGACGACTACGTGGAAGGCGACCAGGACGCCGACAAACTGTTCGGCGACTCCGGTCAGGACGATCTCGTCGGCGGTTCTTCCGCCGTGGAGATGGGCGGCGGCCAGGGCACCGTCGGCCAGCTCGACACCGGGGACACCATCTCCGGCGGCGAGGACGCGGACGTGATCACCGGCGACAACGCGCTCGTGACCAGGGACGCGGGCATCCCGAAGAGCCCGATCACCCAGGGCCGGTTCGACACGGACCTGCCCGGCGCGGTCCCGATGACGCACCGCAGCATCCAGCTGTACGACCTCGGTGACACGCCGGTGCCGAACACCTCCGGCGGCGACGACATCACCGGTGACAACGGATGCGACGCGATCCTCGGCCAGTCCGGGAACGACCGGATCAAGGGCGGCAACGACGGAGACCACGCCGAAGGTGGCCCCGGCCGGGACTGGATCGAAGGCAACAACGGCGACGACGACCTCGTCGGCGGTAGCTCGACGATCCACGGCGACGACACCGCGCTGACCACCCAGGGCCAGCCGGACACCGCGGACGTGGTCTTCGGCGGCACGGGCGACGACGTCGTCCTCGGCGACAACGCGATCACCGACCGCATCGCGCCGCCTTCGCCGTACCTGCTGCGAGTGGGCAGCAACGGGACGTTCGAGACGCAGCGTTCACTGCGGCTGCTGGATCTCTCGTGGAGCAACGGCTTCCTCGGCGCGCCGGCCCGTCCGGTGGCCGGCGGAGACCAGCTGTCCGGTGGTGGCGGCGTCGACGTGATGTTCGGCCAGGACGGCGACGACCAGATCTCCGGTGGCGCGCACGACGACTACGCCGAAGGCAACGGCGGGCACGACACGATGTTCGGCGACCGCACTCTCGCGGAGGCCGGAATCGCGATCAGCCCACCGGAGCCGGCGTGGCCGGGTACGGCGTCGGACGACCTCGGCGACGTCTCCGCCCCGAACGGCCAGGACGACCTGATCGGCGGCAGCTCGCTGGAGGTCTTCCGCGACACGGCCGACGACGTGCACGGCGACGGCGCCGCCGACTTCATCCTCGGCGACAACGGCACCGCGGTGCGGGACATCGTGGACCAGACCGGCAAACCGGTGGCGCTCGGCGACGACCTGTCCAAGGTGTCGCTGCCGCTGACGAACCGGATCTACGCGAAGCGTTACGACCCGCAGAACCTCCCGCAAGGGGCGGCGTTCGTCCGCCACGGCGTCAACGGCGCACCGACCCGCTTCTGCACCACCACGCAGGCCACCTGTGAGGCACTCGGCGCCTCCGGCGGCGACAACCTGTGGGGCGACGCGGGGGAGGACACCCTGTACGGCCAGGACGGCGACGACCTGATGTACGGCGACACCGGCACGACGACGGCTCCGGGTGACGGCGCCGACGACATGTACGGCGAGCTGGGCGGCGACCGGATGTGGGGCACCGGCGGCGAAGACGCCATGGTCGGTGACCGCGGCGGAATCGTGGACGTCTTCCAGAACGGGTCGAACAAGTTCGTGATCGACAACCCCCAGGTGCCCGCGATCCACTACGAGGGCTTCCTGGCAGGCTCGGTCACGCGACAGGCCGATCTGCAGCACGACGTCAACGGCGACGCCTTCGCCGCACCCGGCAACGCCCCGGCGATGCCGCACCGCGGCGACCTCGAAGGCGGCGACGACCGCATCCGCGGCGGCGACGACCACGACTCGATCCACGGCGGCTTCGGTGACGACCTGGCCAACGGGGATTCGGGCGGTGACATCGTCTTCGGCGACGACGGCGCGGACGTGCTGTGGGGCGGCAAGGGCGGCACCGACCCGGCCAACCCGAATGACCGGGGTGTCAACGACTCGCTCGTCGACCACCTCGCCGGCGGCAAGGGCGCCACGTCCGGTCCGTCGGTCGACCCGAACACCGGCGCGCTGGGTTCGGACATCCTCGACTGGCGCCCGCGCGGCAGCTACGGCGCGCCGGGGCAGACGACCTGCACCGCGAACCCGTGGCCGCAGACGTTCGGCAACGGCAAGAACGCGGTCACGGTCGACCCGTGCTCGTGGTTCGAGATGACGAACCTCGACAACGCCGATGTCGCGGACAACCAGCATCACCAGGGCATCGACTGGATCTACGGCGGCTGGGACCGCGACGTGCTGCAGGCCGACGTCGCGGACAACGGGCCGAACCTCGGTGACCGGCTGCTCGACTGGGGCGGTGCGTACAACCTCTACACGCACTGCAACGCGGCCTACGGCGGCTACAACGACGTCCGGCAGCACAGTCCGACGCATCAGGAGTTCCTGCAGCGGTGGGCGTATTCGCTGGGCGCCGGTCAGGTGGCCGGGGAGGTGACCACGGAGGGCACGTCGGCGTACGACGAGCTGGCGCTGGTGTACCAGCCGGACATGAAGGACCACGGCACGGGACCGGCGTTCCCGACCACGCCGGGGCACTTCGACAACCCGAACGCGTGCGCACCGTGAGACCGGCGCGGTCTGGCCGGTGAGGAGCAGGCCGTGTGGGGAGGATTTGGGACGCTGAGCGTCCCAAATCCTCCCCACACGCGTCGCATCTCAGGAACACGGCGGGCTGTACGGCAGCTCGGCCGACACGAACTTGTCCCACATCTCGCGAGTGAGGGTGTTCCCCGTGATGGCGCAGATGCTGTGGATGGCTCGGGGAACGGTCATGTCCCACAGCCGCACGGTGTGGTCGCGGCCGCCGGTGGCGAGGGTGGCGCCATCGGGGCTGAACGCCGCCGTGTCGACGTCGGCCTGGTGCCCGGTGAGCGGCTGACCCGACTGCGTCCGCTCGGCTGTCCGCCAGAGCCGCACGGTGTTGTCACTGCTGCTGCTGGCCAGCGTCTGTCCATCCGGGCTGAACGCCACCCCCGAGACGGGGTTGGTGTGGCCGGCAAGGGGTTCGCCGAGCGGTGTGGCGTGAGCGGGATCGGTGACGTCCCACAGCCGCACTTGCTCGTCGTCGCTGCCGCTGGCCAAGGTCCGCCCATCCGGGCTGAACGCGACCCGGCGGACGTCGTCCTTGTGCCCTTTGAGGGGGCCGGTCAGCAACGTGGGCTTGGCCGGATCGGAAACGTTCCACAACCACACCGCGACGTCGCTGTATTCGGTGCCCGTCGCGAGGGTTCTTCCGTCCGGGCTGAACGCCACCGCCAAGGCGTTGGCGTCCGATCCGATCACGATCCTGGCCAGCAGCACGGGTTCGGCCGGGTCGGCGACGTCCCACAACCGCGCCGCGTTCTCGTCCTTCACGTCGCCGCCGGTGGCCAAAATGCGGCCGTCCGGACTGAACGCCACCGATCGGACGCCGTCGGTGTGCCCGGTGATCGGCGCGCCGATGGGTGTGGGGTGGGCTGGATCGGCGACGTTCCACAGCCGCACGGTCCGGTCGCCGCCGCCGGTGGCCAGGATGCGCCCGTCCGGGCTGAACGCCAAGGTGTTGATGTCGCCCTGGTGGCCGGTGAGTGGCCCGCCCAGCTGCCGCCGATCCGCCGTCGTCCACAACCGGACGGTCCGGTCGCCGCCGCCGGTCGCGAGGATGCGCCCGTCCGGGCTGAACGCCAACGTTTTGACTTCGCTCGTATGTCCGGTCAGGACAGTGCTGGGGATGTTCCAGAGCCTTACCGCCCGGTCGCCGCCGGCGGTGGCCAGGGCGCGGCCGTCCGGGCTGAACGCCATCGACCGCACGCCGTCGGCATGTCCGGTGATCGGCGCGCCGATGGGTGTGGGGTGGGCTGGATCGGCGACGTCCCACAGCCGCACGGTGTAGTCGTCGCCGCCGGTGGCCAGTGTCCGCCCGTCGGGCCCGAACGCCGACGACCAGATCGCGCCGGCATGCCCCGTGATCGGCCGGCCCAGCGCCACCGGGCGAGCCGGGTCGGTGACGTTCCACAGCCGCACCGTCCGGTCGTTGCTCGCACTGGCCAGCGTCCGTCCATCGGGACCGAACGCCACCGAATGAATGGCCCCGGTGTGTCCGGTCAACGGTGACCCGGAGGGTTCGGCCCGGTCCGGCGCGGCGATGTCCCACAGCCGCACGGTCCGGTCATCGCTGCCGGTGGCCAGAGTCCGGCCATCAGGACTGAACGCCACTGAGTAGATGGTGTCGGTGTGCCCGGCCATCGGCAGGCCGATGGCCGAGTGCCGAACGGGGTCGGTGACGTTCCACAGCCGGACGGTCCGGTCTTCGCCCGCGCTGGCCAGCGTCCGCCCGTCAGGACTGAACGCCAACGACCGGATCGACTTGGTGTGCCCCGTGATCGGCGGGCCGAGCGCCTCCGGGCGGGCCGGGTCGGTGACGTTCCACAGCCGCACCGTGTTGTCGGCGCCGCCAGTGCCCAGAGTGCGGCCGTCCGGGCTGAACGCCAGCGCACGGGTCGCTTCGCCGTGACTGATGGTTTCGTTCAGCAGCACCGGGCGGGCCGGGTCGGCGACGTTCCACAGCCGCACGAGTCTGTCACCGCTGCCGCTGCCGGTGGCGAGCGTTCGCCCATCGGGGCTGAACGCCACCACACCGGCGCCCTTGCTGCCCGAGGGCAACATGGCGGACAGCGGCGCGTTCGCGTCGACGATCAAGTGGGTGCCCGTGTCCGGATCGGCCGGGCGCATCCGGTGGGCGACGAGATCGAGCTGGGCCGCGAGCGACACGTCGACGGCCCGTATCCGGTTCGCCTCGGCGGTGACCTTGTTGAAGATCGCGGCGTCACGTTGTTCGTGGGCGATGTCGCGTTGCTGGAAGGCGTACACAGCGGCAAGGGACGCGACGAGGCTGAGAACGGCCAGCATGGTGACCGCGGTTCGACGAACTCTTCTCCGTCGGCTTTCGTGCCGGATCGAAGCGCCGAGGAAGGCCGCTCCGAGCGGCGTGAGGGCGGCGCGGTGCTCACTCCTGGACTGCCACCCCCTCGCGATGGCCAGCCGATCGCCGCGATACAGCGATCCGACCGGTTTCCCTTCTCTCTCCCATTGTTCGGCGGCCTCGATCAACTGTTGCCGGATGACCTGATCGTTGCGGCCCGTCTCGATCCAGGTGCCGAGCCGCGGCCACGCCCGCAGCAGCACTTCGTGGGAAAGCTCGACGGCGTTGTCGTCCAGCGTGACCAGACGTTTCTCGATCAGCCAGCCGAGCACCGTCTCGGCGGTCCGCGGTGCGTCGAAACCCTTGACGAGGTCGGCCGGATCCGCGCGCCGCCTGGCGGGCGGTGCGTCGTGCCTGACCACGACCAGATGCATAAGGATGTGCTGGAAGATCACGCGCTGCTCGGTCGTGGAGCAACGCGCGTAGGCCTCGTCCGCGGTAGCCGCGATCGCGCCGTGGATCCGCCCGGTCCGGTCGTAATCCGCCAAGGTCAGCTTGTCGCCCGTGCGCCGCTGCCAGGTGACGGCCAACGCGTGGGCCAGCAGGGGGAGCCCGCCCGCGTCCGTCCCGATCTCGTGCAGGAGGACTTCGACGAGGCTCGGCTCGACGTCGACGCCGATCTGCCGAGCCGGGCGCTCGATGGCCGCTCGCAACCCGGCCGGAGTCATCGCCTGGAGGTTGAACTGGCTTGCCGGCAGGAACTTCGCGAGCTGATCGTCGGCGAGGCAGTGGTCGTAGAAGTCGCCCCGCACCCCGAGAACGGCACGCATCGCGATCAGTGCGGCGATGAAACGCCGCCGCTCGGACTCGCCGGCGCAGAGGGTGAACACCTCTTCGAACTGGTCCACCACGACGACGGTCCCGTCAGGCAGCATGCTCGCCAGCAGGGCGGGATCGGATCCGACCGCCGAGAGCACGGCATCCACGTCGCCGCCGATGAGCTGCGCGACCTGCTGTGCCAGTGTTTCGCAGGGCTTCTTCGCCGGGGTGAGCAAGAGCCATGGGCGTCCGCTGCCGGCCACCGCGGTCGTCACGCCTGCTCGAAGCAGCGACGACTTGCCGACGCCGGACGGTGCGACGACGAAGACCGGCCCGCCGCGGTGATCGATCTTGTCCATCAACACCGACAAGGTCGCCTCGCGGCCGAAGAACCACCGCGCTTGGTCAGGTTGGAACGCGCGCAGACCCGGATAGGGGCAGACGTCTCCCGGCCATTCCGCTTGGCTGACGTCGGGCGGGTACGGGTCGTCCGGCAGGCAGATCCACCCCAGCGCCTCCGTTTCCTTGACCCGGATGCGTTGGGGCCGATAGCGGGTCTCGTCGGCGGCGCTGTGCCAGACCACTTCACGGAACAACCAGTCGGAGGTGATCACCGCGAGCACGCCGGCCGATCCGGCGAGGGCATCCTTCAACGGCGAAGCGTCGAGCAACCGGAACGTGTGGTTGATCGCGACGCCGGTCGCGCCGTGCGCGTCGAGCAGAACCTCCCCGGCATGCACCGCCATCCTCAGCCGGATCTGTTCGCCGGTCCCGTGCGCCCGGTTGTGCCTGTTCAACGCTTTCACCAGACGACCGGGCACCTGCTCGACGAACAGCCGCTTCGGAATCTCCGCCGGTGCCAGAAGAAGCACACCGTCACCCCGGTCTTCGTGGTAGCAGGTGTTCCAGTGCGAGCCGAGCGCGTGACCCAAGGCCGCATAGAGGGCGCTGCGCACGTTCCTCTGTTCCGGGTTCTTCCGGCCGCTGAATCGCTCCACGTCCACAACCAGAACAGTGCGATGCAACGCATCAGGCGACACGAAACCTCCGCAGATCACGTCACGTCGGCCAAAGATGCCGCCCATAGTCCCCGCAGCCTCACAGAGGCTGATGAGCTTTCACTCGTTCGCGTGAACCGATTGACGTTCTGCGGAGCGGAGGGGGCGTTCAACGCTCGCATGAGCCTGAACGCCCCCTCCGGGACCTATCCGAGGAGCCGGCCGGTCAGGCCATCGGGGGCTGCTCGCGCCACCAGCGCTTCCCGACGTACGGCACGTCGTAGACGATCCGCGGGGTTGCGTAGCCGGGCAGGTAGCCCATGATCGCCTGCTGCAGTTCCTGTGCTTCGTGCACTGAACGCGCCAGTGCTCGACGTTGGGGATCATGTCGCAGTAAGCGAAGTTTGGCATGGGGCGTCGCCTTGATGCGCACTTCACCTGCTGTGTTCGCTGTCGCGAACGTCCTATCGCTTGATTGGGTGAGCGATGTCGGGTGAGAGGTCCGAGGTTGTTGGTGGTCCGGCGTGGTTCGATGCGTTTCGAAGCTCGTATGCCGGAGACCTGTCGCCCGTTAACTGAGGCTAATAGCGCTGTCGTGAGCCAGATTGGGGGAGTGAGGAAACTTGCACTGTGTCACACCCAGTCGCGACCTCTGTGTCGCCCTGTCCGGGCATCGCAGAGACCTCATTTGCAGGCCTTCGTTTGGTGTGCGCCGAACTTGGCCTGGGCGTTGGTGAATTGCCCGCCGTACCTTGACGACAGCTGCTGGATCAGGCCGGTGCACGAGAACGAGGTGTAGTCCAGGTAGGACTGTGCCGCCTTGGCTGCCTGCGCGTTCCAGTCGACATCCAGGCTGTCCACTGCCTGGGTGGCGATGTTCTTCGGGTAGCTGTCTCCGTATTTCGAGGACAGTTGATCGATCAAGCCGTTTCGCGAGAAGGCGGTGTAGTCGAGATACGACTCCGCGGACCCGCGGGCCTGTTCGACCTGAGGCGGGTACTGCGGAGCCTTGCTGGCTGGACTGGATTCGACCTGGGGCGGTGGCTGCGGAGCTTCACTGGTCGGGCTGGACTGGACCAGTTGCCCGTTGATGCATGACTGTCCGGTCTGCAACGGAGGGCACGACGCTTGCGGCGTGTAGCTGGGCGTCGAAGCGGGGACGGGAGTCGTGACACCGACGGCGAGATCGCCGACGTCACGACCGGAACAGGCGGTGAGGGTGACCGCCGCCGCGGCCGCCGCGGTGAAGAGGGCGACGCCCTTGATCATGAGGATGCTCCTTGGCACGAGGTGATTCGTAGTCGTGTGTGCTGCTCTGTGCGTTACGCCGGCCATGTCCCTCGAGACGCGGGCCGTGCCATGCCAATCCGCGTAAGCGAGCGACGGACCAAGATCGGGTCGTTGGCGGCGAGGACCCAGGTCGGGTCAGGCGTCATGATCCAGTCCCGTTACGTCGCGGTTGTGCTCGGTCAGGAGGTGGCGGGGGTGGACGAAGAGCAGCTGTCCGCGGATCGAGGCGGCGAGGACGAGAGGCCGATCGGGTTCGATGCCGCACATGTGGCGGGCCGCAGCGGGAAGGGTGAGAGCTCGGCGGGCATCGATCACGTGCCGCCCTGACGGTTCGGGGCACGATTTAGCCCGCGTGCAGCGTGTCCAGCGCTGGTTGGCGGTCTGAGTGCCAGCCGAGTGCGTGGAACAGGAGCGGTTCATTGAAGTGGCCGTACTGACCGCGCGGTCTCGGGGACTCGTTGTCCAACCATGCCACGGTCGCGCCCGGCTCGGCTCGCGCATCACGCTGGGTGCCAGGTCCATGGAGAAGTAAGCTCAGACCGTCACAGGTCGATGCGGGACTGCTGATCAGCAGCGCCAGCAGTTGGATCGGTGGCCAGGCGGCGACGGCGTCCGCACGGACCAGTTCCTGGGCTGTCCGCCCATTCCGCTGAGCGCACATAGGACAAGCGGTCCCACAGCTCATGGCCGAGCCATTCGTGCCCAGTGGCGTTTGACCAGTCGAACGTTCCGGTTTCCTGAACGGCGAGCCCGGCCATCGCCGCCCACTCTTCGGCGTCTGCCCAGGCCGGGGCGTGGTGCTGCTCGGCGCCCCGGCCGCGGCAGGGGCGCAGGGGTCGACCGGGCGCACCAGGGCGGAGTGGGCGGCACGACCGCCCACTCGGCTTCGAGGTTGATGACCAAGCCGTCCCGCGCACGGATCTCGGTGCCGTCCACCGCAGCGCCGGCTGCCGCGGTGATCAGACCGCTGCTGGAGGCCCTGTGGGCCCACTCGTCCGTCACCGAGCTTTCGTCGGTCGGCGTGCGGCCCTGGCGTAAACAAGACTATCTTCGCTATGAAATCCACAGAAAACCACGCCAGGGAATCTTTTTTCCGCAAAAGGGCACTGTTTCGAAAATCTGGTCCATTCGAGTGATCAACACTCAAAGGGGTTACGTCGAGTCTTTACTGGGCGCTAGGTTCCTTGAGGAGTCGAGTTCATGACGCGTTCCATCTGGGGTTTTGTTGTGAACGATGCTAGTTGGCGATGATCGCGATCATTCTGTTGACGGTCGCAAAGGGGGATTTGCGCTGAGTAAGTGTGTCGGTAGTTGACGGCCTGGGGTGCAGTGTAAGGACCTTCGCTCAAAGTGCTTGTCACGCGCTCGCCCAGGTATTGATTCCACGCCTATCTGGCAAGGCGTTTCTCGGGTGCTGTCGACTCAAATAGGTCGGCCGTAGGTCGATTTCGTACACTTCGGCGAGCTGAATTGTCGATGTCCCGAATTATGGTAGAGAATTATTTTGGGAGGTTTTGTGCGCTTATTTGGCATGGAAAGAAACAGAACACGAGTCGCGGCACTGGCCGCGACCGCGGCGGTGGTCGCGCCACTCTGCTTGACGTCTACCGCGCAAGCTGCACCTGGCGATGAGCCCGAGGTACTGCTGGCACTGACCCAGCAGTACCTGCAGGACCGGGCCAGCCGGGTCACAGATTCCCGGCCCATGGCCCTGGCGGCCGCATCGTTGACGTCGGTATCGACGACCAGCTCCCTCGCGGCTCGGCTGGCCACGGAGATCCCCGCGCTGGATCGCTTGCGGGCTACGACCGTCGGCACCTACGCCCAGTACAGCAACGCAGTCGTCGAGCTGATGTCTCCGACGGTAACGGTCACCGGCGATGCCGCCCGCGTCACGGTGCAGGAGCTGACTCGGTTGGTGTTCGCGAAACGTGAATCGCCGGACTCGGCGGACGCGACCCGCTACCGAGTTCCGCACGTGCTCGAGTTTCAGCGTCAAGGATCCAGTTGGATCCTCACCTCTGACGCCCTGGATGTCCCAGCTGACGCGCCCGATCCAGTCCCGTATGAGAACCCGGTCAAGCTGCAGCCGGCCACACCGCGTGATCTGGCCAGCGAATCCCTGCTCTCCAAGGACATCAAGCCGAACTATCCCGGGGCACAGCCCTTCAGTAGTTCCCCGTCTGCCGGCCTCAACGGGGGTGTACCGATCGACCGCCAGACCGCGGTCCGCTACGCCCGCACGTTCGCCATCAATTACAACCCTGCGTACGAGCGCTATGGCAACGACTGCACCAACTTCGTCTCCCAGGTCATGCGCGCCGGAGGGTGGACCGACGTCGGTAGCCCGGGGCCGGACGGTCCCGACAAGTGGTTCCAGTACAACAGATTTTCGCACAGTAGGACTTGGACCATCGCCCACGAATTCTCGGACTTCGGCTTCTACCACAGCCGGCGCCTGCGTAACTACGGAGGTGAAACTCCCCTGATCGCCGACGTAGTATCCGCGGACTGGGAAAACGGAGTTGCCGACGGCCATGTCGACCACCTTATGGTGATCACCGAGAACGCCCCGGGCAATATCCACGACTGGTCGAAGATCAAGCTCACCTACCACACCGCTGATCAGCTGGACATACCACTGAGCACCGTGTCCCAAAAAGTCGGCAATCGTGTCGCCTTCTACTTCTTCGACACACGGGGAATGCCCGGATAAAAGTGAGTGATCACTAAGCCACAAATATGAAGGGTTGCTCCTCGCCGCAGCGAGGAGCAACCCGGCTAGCCGCACCACCGCTGGCGCGGTCATCCCCGACGCACCTCGCGACTAGGGTGTCGGGGGCGCCCCCGCCCGCTACCGTAGTGAGCAATAATTCACCAGGCCGAGAGGGGCCACTATGTCGGGCCAGAAACCTGAGCCTGCGCCGCGCTACGACGGTGAGGACATCGAGGGACAGTCCACGACACGTCGACGCCGCATCCTCCGGCGTGCCGTGATGCTGCCAATCGCGGTGTTGGCGATTCTCGGCGCGCTCTGTGGAGCAGCGTTCACCTCTAAGGTGGCGAACCACTTCGGCTACGCCCTGCCAGAAGACAAGGGCCTTCCACACCAAGTCCAATACAACGGCAGGGACTACCGCAGCCCCATAACATGCGCTGGCGCACAATGGTGCGAAGACGAGAAAACCCCCGAACAGCGAGCAATGCCTTACTGCATGCCTCGTGCCGGACTAGGCATGACGGAAGGCGCAGGAGACGCGCAGTTGATGAAGGTTGATGACGTCTTCACCCTGTT
This sequence comes from Amycolatopsis japonica, assembly GCF_000732925.1. Lineage (NCBI taxonomy): Bacteria > Bacillati > Actinomycetota > Actinomycetes > Pseudonocardiales > Pseudonocardiaceae > Amycolatopsis > Amycolatopsis japonica. The sequence goes on along the minus strand of NZ_CP008953.1, from coordinate 4,060,768 downwards.
CGGACCTTCACACCCCCTTTTCACGGCTGGTGCCATCCCGCCGGGAGAGACAGTGACGAGGGTGGTCGTCGCGGCATCCAACGACTGTTACCTGGCATACGACCTGGTGGGCGGCCCTTAGCTCGTCCGCCGACGACGCGGCGAACGGCGCTACGGCCACCCGCGTCCACCCGCATGAGGCGCCGCTGGACCTCTTCGGCGAGACGACTGCTCCGATGCCAGGGCTCCGGCCGTGACCCGCGCCCGCCAGATCCTCCAGAAAGAAGATGCACACCGACGACCTACTTCGACCGGGACGTCGTTCTCAACGCCATCATTCCGCCATCCACGAGGTACTGACACGGTCGTCGCAACATCACTACACCCCTCCAACGGCGTTCACCCTTTTGGGGGTTTGCAGGGGTTAGCAATTCGGAAGTTTTTGTTGACCTGGCGAGTTCGCGTGAATATAAAGCGAAGCGGGCCCCGAAGGTTCTCTCCTGGGATTTAGGGAGAGGACTGCGCGATGTGGGTTTGGGTGTTCGTCGGCGGCTACGCCGTCTTCGTCGCCACGCTGGCCGCCTGCTGTCTTCGCGTCGCGCTGAGCAGGCACTCGACCAAGCCGCGGCGGGACATGGCCTACAAGATGTTCCGGCTTATCTGGGGCGTCAACCTGCTCGGCGGGCTGGCCACCGCAGTCGTCAAGCTCCACCACGCTGGCCTGCTGTGAAGCTGCGGGCGGGCTTCTCGACGTCAGATTGACCAGCCCAAAGACTCGCGCTTCTCACTGATCGCCGTGCCGCACCCACCAGGGCAGCGTCCTGACGATCATTAGCAGTTCGGCGCCGGCCAAGCAGGGCCCACGCCGTCAGGATGTCGAAAGGAGCGCCGATCATGGGTGGCGAATCGCCAACCGAGTGAGCACGCCGACGAGACCGTGCCAGGCTTTGTCCGGCATTCCGCCACAATCTTGGCGACCTCCTTGCGTCACCGGTTGGTGACCTGGGGTGCGACGCGGGCACCCTCATGGTGAGGGCGAGCACGGTATCTCGTCGGGAGACAGTGCTGCGCTGTCGGTCGACCTGTCGATCGCGACTTGCCGATCGATCGGGTGGCTGGTTTGTCTGCGGCTTGCCGTTACCGGTGGTCCCGAACGACGTTCGGGACCACCGGTTTCATCTACGAACATGCGGAAGTCAGCCGGGCTGGCTGGCCCACCAGCGCTGGCCGGCTTCCGGCAGCGTGGAGATCGGGTCGTAGTAGGGGTACCGACGCTGCAAGGCTTCCGGGTCCTCGTGCTCGATCCCGGTCCGGTAGTTCTTGGTCCAGTAGGAAATCCCCAGCTCGCGGTCATATTCGGCGAGCTGGTGGACCCAGCGCTTCCCGACGTAGGGCACGTCGCAGACGATCCGCGGCGTGGCGTAGCCGGGCAGGTAGCCCATGATCGCGTGCTGCAGTTCCTGTGCCTCGTGCACGGAAACCCGCCAGTGCTCGGCGTTCGGGATCATGTCGCACATATAGAAGTAGTACGGCAGGATGTTCGCCTCGCCCTGCAGCGCGAAGCACAGATCGAGCAGGTCGGCAGGGGTCGCGTTCACGCCCTTCATCAGCACGCCCTGGTTGCGCACGTCGCGGACGCCGACGTCGAGCGCGGTCCTGGCGGCTTCCGCGACCAGCGGGGTCACCGACTGGGCGTGGTTGACGTGGGTGTGGATCGCGAGGTTGACGCCGCGGCGCTGAGCGGTGCCGGCTACGCGTTCGAGACCTTCGACGACCTTCGGCTGGATCCAGTGCTGCGGCAGGGCGGCGAGCGCCTTGGTGGCGAGCCGGATGTCGCGGACGGTGTCGATGTCCATCAGTCGCATCAGGAACGACTCGAGCTGCGGCCACGGCACGTTCGCGACGTCGCCGCCGGAGACCACGACGTCACGTACGCCGGGGGTCTTCCTCAGGTACTCGATCATCGCGTCCTGGCGGTCGACCGGTTTGAGCGAGAGCTTGTGCTTCTCGACCTGTTCCGTGGAGTTGCCGACCAGGTCCATCCGGGTGCAATGCCCGCAGTACTGGGGGCAGGTGGAGATCATCTCGGCGAGGACCTTGGTGGGGTAGCGGTGGGTCAGCCCCTCCACGACCCACATCTCCGCCTCGTGCAGCGAGTCCCGCTCGGAGTGCGGGTGGCTCGGCCACTCGGTGTCGCGGTCGCTGCGCACCGGGAGCATGTAGCGGCGGATCGGGTCGGCGTACCAGGCCTCGGTCACCTTCGCCGGGTCGGTGCCCGCGTTGGGCGCCATCGTGTTGATCATCTGCGGCGGCAGGAGCATCGACATCGTGGCCATCTCGCGCTGGTCGGCGAGCATGTCCTCGTAGAAGCGCTCCTCCAGCTGATCGCCCATCAGGGCGCGCAGCTGCTTGGCGTTACGGATGCAGTGCACTCGCTGCCACTGCGCGTCGCGCCACTCTGCCTCGGTCACGTCGTGCCAGCCGGGGAAGCGGCGCCAGTCGGGTTCGGTCAGCTCGACACGGGTGTAGTCGTAGGGCTGATCGTAGGCGGCCACCGGCGAGGTCGGTTCCTGGATCGCAGTCACTTGTACTCCTCGTCGTCGGAAACGCGTGAAAATATCCTGTCACATCGTTCTGAAGACGTAAATATTCCTGTCCTGCGGGGTGTGTCGAAATCTTGCCGACCCGCCGGTCACGTGGGCTTCCGCACGCTGCAAACTCAGGAGGGTGACGAACGCGCGAACGACGCTCCTGCTCGGCGGGCGCATCTACAGCCCCTCGGCTCCCGACGCCACCGCCATGGCGATCACCGACGGCATCGTCGTCTGGGTGGGGCAGGACGGCCCGGCCAAAGCACTGCATCCCGACGCCGAACCGGTCGACCTCGACGGCGCCTTCGTCGCCCCGGCCTTCGTCGACGCGCACGTCCACGCCACCGCGACCGGACTGCACCTCACCGGCCTGAACCTCGCGAACGTCCGCGGCGCCGCCGAACTCCTGGCCGCGGTCCGCGACGCCGTCCGGCCCGGCCAGGTGCTGGTCGCACACGGCTGGGACGAATCCCGCTGGACTGACGGCAGGCTGCCCAGCCGCGCCGAGATCGACGAGGCCGCGAACGGCGCCCCGGTGTACCTGAGCCGGGTCGACGTCCACTCCGCGCTCGTCTCCAGCGCCCTCGTCGCGCTGGCCGCCGGAGTGCACGAGGCGCCGGGCTGGTCGCCCGACGGACCGCTGACTCGCGACGCCCACCACCTCGTGCGCGCCGCGATGCGCGACGCCATCACCCCGCAGCAGCGCCGCGAGGCCCAGCGCGCGTTCCTCGCCGAAGCCGCCGCGCGCGGTGTCGTGAGCGTCCACGAATGCGCGGGCCCGGACATCTCCGGCGCGGAAGACCTCACCGACCTGCTCACGCTCGCGTCCGAGCCGGGACTGCCGGAGGTCGTCGGCTACTGGGGGGAGCGTGGCGGAGTCGACACCGCCCGCGCGCTCGGCGCCAGGGGAGTCGCGGGCGATCTGTTCGTCGACGGCGCGCTCGGCTCCCGCACGGCCGCGCTGCACGAGCCGTACGCCGACGCCCACGGCACCACCGGAACGCTCTACCTCGACGCCGCCGCCATCGCCGAACACGTCGCCGCCTGCACCGAGGCCGAACTGCAGGCCGGTTTCCACGTCATCGGCGACGCCGCCGTGGCCGAGGTCGTCGAAGGATTCCGGCGCGCGGAGAAGATCGTCGGCCGTCGAGCGCTGGCGGCCCGGCACCACCGGCTCGAGCACGTCGAGATGATCGACGCCGGTCAGGCGAAGGAGCTCGCCGGCTGGGGCGTGGTCGCGTCGGTCCAGCCGCAGTTCGACGCGGAATGGGGCGGCGAGCACGGCATGTACGTCGACCGTCTCGGCGGCGAACGGGCTCCGAAGCTCAACCCCTTCGCCGCCATGGCCGCCGAAGGGGTCCTGCTCGCTTTCGGCTCCGACGCTCCCGTCACACCTGTCGACCCGTGGGCCACCGTCCGCGCCGGGACCTATCACCGCACGCCGGGTTCGGGTCTGTCGGCTCGTGCGTCCTTCACTGCCCACACCCGCGCGGGACACCGCGCCGCCGGAGTGAACGACGGCGTCACCGGCAGCCTGGTCCCGGGCGCTCCCGCGCACTACGCGATCTGGGACGCCGAGGATCTCGTCGTCGCGACGCCGGACTCGCGGGTGCAGCGCTGGTCGACCGACCCGCGCGCGGGGGTGCCCCCGCTGCCGAACCTGGCCGAGGGGGCGACGCTGCCCCGGTGCCTGCGCACGGTCCGCGACGGAGAGGTCATCCACGATGTGTTCACCCGCACGGCCTAGGGTTCAGGGGTGTCCTCGACCGTGACCGATCCGGACCCCGAAGCGGCGCCCCGGAAGCGGTTCTCCCGCGCCTGGCTCCTGCGTTTCCTCGTCGCCGCGGCGTCGGGTTTCACGCTGTACCTCAGTTTCGCGCCGCGTCCGCTGTGGTGGCTCGCGCCGCTGGCGTTCACCGGCTTCGCGCTGGTGGTGCACGGACGCAGGTTCCGGGGCGCGTTCGGCTACGCGTTCGTGTTCGGGATGGGGTTCTTCCTCCCGCTGCTGACGTGGCTGCTGGACTTCCTCGGCCCGGATTTCGGGCCGTGGCCGTGGATCGCGCTGTCGATGGCGCTGTCGGTGTACCTCGGTTTCGGCGGCGCGTTCGCCACCGTGGTGTGGAGGCTTCCGCTCGGACCGTTGTGGGCCGCGTTGGTGATCATCGCGCTGGAGACACCGCGGGCCTGGTTCCCGTTCGGCGGTTTCCCGTGGGGCCGGGTTGCGTTCAGTCAGCCCGAGGGCGCCTTCGTCTCGCTGGCCTCGATCGGTGGCGCTCCGCTGGTCGGTCTCGCCGTCGTGCTGACCGGTTTCGGGCTCGCGGCGCTGTGCCTGCGGCTGAGGGGCGCCGATCCGCGGCGTTCCCTGATCGCCACGTCGGCGCTGACGCTGGTGCCGGTGGTGGCGGGACTCGCGGTGTGGCCGACGATCGGCACCGAAGCCCAGGACGGCGAACTCACCGTCGCCACGGTGCAGGGCAACGCGCCGGACATCGGCCTGGCGCTGGAAGGCCGCCGCGACGAACTGCGGAGCAACCACCTCACCGAAAGCGCCCGCCTGCTGGAAAAGCTGAAGGCGAGCAACACCAAGGTCGATCTGCTGGTGTGGCCCGAGACCGCGATGGCCATGCGCACCGGTGACGCCGGCGTCGACCAGATGGTCCGCGACTACGGCACGCAGGCGATCATCGGCGCGCTGGTCCGGCTGCCCGACGGCACCGCCCAGAACTCCGCGCTGGTCTGGGATCCGGCGACCGGCCCCGGTCAGCGCTACGCCAAGCAGCAGCTGGTCCCGTTCGGCGAGTACGTCCCGGCCCGCGAGGTCGCGAAGCTGGTGACGCCGTTCGTCGACAGCGTGGCGAACATGACACCGGGTGACGGCGCCAACGCCGCGCTGTCGGTCGCGGGGACCAAGGTCGGCGTCTTCATCTGCTACGAGACCGCGTTCGACTACCCGGCCCGCGAATCGGTCGCCGACGGCGCGGAACTGCTCGTCGTGCCGACCAACAACGCCTGGTACGGACCGGGGGAGATGAGCTACCAGCAGCTGGCGATGTCGCGGCTGCGAGCGGTCGAGCACGGGCGCGCGGTGATCGTTTCGGCCACCAGCGGGGTCAGCGCGATCGTCGCGCCCGACGGTTCGATCAAGGCCTCCACCAGCCTGTTCACCGCAGACTCCCTGGTGGGGCGCGTACCGCTGAGGCAGCAGACTACGCTGTCGGATCTACTCGGTGTGACGACGGAGTACGGGCTGCTGGCCCTGGCGATCGCCGGGGTTACCGGCGGGTACGTACTCCGTTTCCGCACCCGGCGCGCGAGCGCCGCCAAGGCAACGAGGGAAGCGGCGGGCTGACCCGCCGGAACACGGAGGAAAAGCGGATGGCGCAGGCGCCGCGGGGGGCCCAGGGAATCGACCCGGTGCTGGTGGTGGTCCCGACGTACAACGAGCGGGACAACATCGGCCCGATCCTGGAACGTCTGCTCGAAGCACTCCCGGACGTGCACGCCCTCGTCGTCGACGACGGCAGCCCGGACGGCACCGGTGACGTCGCCGACGAGCTCGCGAAGGCCGACGAGCGGATCCACGTCATGCACCGCACCGAGAAGGCCGGCCTCGGCGCCGCGTACGTCGCGGGATTCCGCTGGGGGCTCTCCCGCGACTACGCCACCATCGTCGAGATGGACGCCGACGGCTCGCACGCGCCGGAGGATCTGCCCCGGGTGCTGGCCGCACTCGAGGACGCGGACTTGTCCATCGGCTCCCGTTACGTTCCCGGCGGCAGCACGGTGAACTGGCCGTTCCAGCGCAAGGCGCTGTCGTGGATGGCGAACTTCTACGCGAGGGTCGCGCTCGGCACGAAGATCAAGGACATCACCGCCGGTTTCCGCGCGTACCGCCGCACGGTGCTGGAGAAGCTCCCGCTCGACGAGATCGCCTCGCGCGGCTACTGCTTCCAGATCGACCTGGCGTTCCGTACGGCGCTCGCCGGGTTCGAGGTCGTCGAGGTACCGATCACCTTCACCGAACGCGAGGTCGGTCAGTCGAAGATGAGCGGCTCGGTCGTGCGCGAGGCGATCGTCCTGGTCGGGCTGTGGGGGCTCAAGCGTCGCTGGCAGCAGCTTCGCGGGCTGGCCAAGAAGGGCTGACGCCCAGCACGCTCACCCCGAGTTTCCCCAGTTCCTTCACCGTCGGCTCGTCCGGCGCGGCGTCGGTGATCACGCCCGCGACGTCGGACAGGGGGAGCACGGTGAACGGCGAGGCCGCGCCGATCTTCTCGGAACTGGCCAGCACGTAGGTGTCGGCCGCCCGTTTGGCGAGCGTGCGTTTCATCGCGGCCTCGTCGGAGTCGCCGGTGGTGAGCCCGGTTTCGGGATGCACCCCGGTGACGCCGAGGAAGAACAGATCGGCGTTGATCCCCATCGCGGCCTCCGCCGCGGCCGCCCCGCAGGTGACGGCGGAGTGTTTGAAGAGCCGCCCGCCGATGAGGAACACCTCGACCCGCGGATGCGTGACGAGCGCGGCCGCGACCGTGGGGCTGTGCGTGACGATCTTCGCCTCGAGGTCGACGGGGAGCGCCTTCGCCAGCGCGAGCGCGGTCGTCCCGCCGTCGAGGATGGCCGTCGAGCCGAGCCGGATCAACGCTGCTGCACGTTTCGCGATCCGTTCCTTGCCCGCGACACTGACCGCCATGCGCGTCGCGTAGTCCGCGGTGGCGGGTGAGACCGGCAAGGCTCCGCCGTAGACCCGTTGGCAGAGTCCGGCGTCTGCGAGTTCTCGCAGGTCACGGCGAATACTGTCCTCCGACACGCCGAGTTCGGCGGCGAGGTCCTTGGCCACGATCCGGCCTTCGGTCTTGAGTCGTTCTATCAGCAGGTCTCGACGCTGCGCAGCCAACATGTGCACGTTCCTCCTTGTTCCTGCCGATTGTTGCACATTATGCTTCGTCGCATGAGCAAACCTCTGATGATCCTCATCGCCGGACCGTTCCGTTCCGGCACCGGCGACGACCCCGAACTTCTCGCCCGCAACCTCGCCCGGCTCGAGGAAGCCGCTTGGCCGATCTTCCGCAGCGGGCACGTGCCGATGATCGGCGAATGGGTCGCGCTGCCGGTGCTGCGCGGCGCGGGAGGGAAGACCGTCGCCGATCCGGTCGCCGAGGAGGTCATGTACCCGACGGCAGACCGGCTGCTGCACCACTGCGACGCCGTCCTGCGGCTGCCTGGCGAATCCACCGGCGCAGACCAGGACGTCGCCATCGCCCTGTCCCGCGGGCTCGACGTCTACCACCGCGTCGAGGACATCCCTGGGTATCAAGCCGCATAATGCGTGACTTGATCGAATGTGACGTTTTGAGGGGAAGGTGAGCCGTGACCGGGAAGGTCTGCGGGATATGCGAAGGCCCGCTGCCGTCGAAGGCGGATTCGCGCGGCCGCACGGCCGTCTACTGCTCGGCCGCGTGCCGCCAGCGGGCCTACCGGTCACGGCGCGAACCCGCCCCCGACGTGCAAGCCCTCATCGCCGAGGTCGGCCGCGTCGCGAACCGGCTGACCCCTCGGCCGCCGGAGGCGTTCCTCGCCGATCTCACCTCGCTCAACTCCGACGTCGGCAAGCTGCGGCGCATCGCTCGGCTGGCGCAGCGGACCAAGGACGAAAACGTCACACCGGCGCCCGTGACGGAAACCGTCGACGAGGTCGCCTTCGCCGGGAGTCTCGAAGAGCACCAGCGAGAACTGCGCGTGCACTGCTACCGGATGGTCGGGTCCTACGACGACGCGGAGGACCTGGTCCAGGAGACGTTCCTGCGAGCGTGGCGCGGCCGGGAAGGGTTCGAAGGCCGGTCGAGTTTCCGCGCCTGGCTCTACCGCATCGCCACCAACACCTGCCTCGATTTCCTGCGGCGCAACAAGAGGGTCCCGCGCCCCTACGACCCGATGCCCGGTGTCGACCAGCTGGGTGAACCGCCTCAGTTCCTGCCCTGGTTGCAGCCGTTTCCCGACGACGTCGCGGAGATCGCCGAGACGAGGGAAACGATGGAACTCGTCTTCCTCACCGCCATCCAGCACCTTCCGCCGAAGCAGCGGGCCGTGGTGATCCTCAACGACGCACTCGGCTGGAAGGCCGCCGAAACCGCGGACCTGCTGGAAACCACCGTCGCGTCGGTCACCAGCGCCCTGCAGCGCGCCCGCCCGACGCTGCGCGAACGCCTGCCCGAACGCCGCGCCGACTGGGCCCGGACCGTGCGGCCGACCGAGGAGGAGCAGGCGATCCTGCGGCGCTACATGGCCGCCGCCACCGCCGACGGGGACAGCCGGGTCATGGCCGAGCTGCTCAGGGAGGACGTGCTGGTCACGATGCCGCCGAACCCGCTGTGGTTCTCCGGCCGCGACGTCTTCCTGAAGTTCGTCGCCAAATCCCTCGATCCCGCCTCGCCGATGTACTTCGGGGAGTGGAAACACCTTCCGGCCGTCGCCAACGGGCTTCCCGCCGCGGGCGGCTACGTCCGGCGGCCCGGCACCCGCGTCTACCGGGCGCAGGTGCTCGACGTGCTGCGCATCGAAGACGGGAAGGTCGCCGAGATCACCGCCTTCGAGCCGCATCTGTTCCCCGCGTTCGGGCTGCCGCTGACGATCACCTGAGGACCGATGAGCCCCACGCCCCTTCCGCGTCTCAATGGTCGAACCGACCAAGCGGAAGGAAAACCCATGAGCCTCCAGAACAAGAACGCGATCATCTACGGCGCCGGCGGGGCGATCGGCAACGGCGTCGCCAAGGAGTTCGCCGCGCGCGGGGCCCGCGTCTTCCTCACCGGACGGCACCTGCCGGCGTTGACGAAGCTCGCGGGTGAGATCGAACAAAGCGGGGGACTGGCCGAAGTCGCGGTGGTCGACGCCCTGGACGAGACCGCGGTCGACGAGCACGCGGCGGCCGTGGCCACCGAGGCGGGCAGCCTCGACATCTCGCTCAACCTCGTCCCGCGTGGCGACATCCAGGGCATCCCGCTCGTGGAGATGTCGGTCGAGGACTACATTCGCCCGATCACCACCGGCATCACGACGAACTTCATCACCGCACGGGCCGCCGCCCGGCACATGACCGCCCAGGGCTCCGGCGCCATCCTCGCCCTCGACAGCGGATCCGCCCACGGCAGCCCGATGATGGGCGCCACGGGCTCGGTCGACGCCGCGCTGGACACCTTCATCCGCAATCTCGCCGTCGAGATCGGACCGCACGGCGTCCGCGCGCTCGGCATTTGGGTCGCAGGCATCCCGGAGACCCTCACGCCCGAGAAGCTCTCCGCGGTGAACGACCAGCTGCCGGCGAGCCCCGAGATGGTGCAGAACGTCCTCGGCGGACTCGCCGAGGCCCGGCTGACCAAACGCTCACCGCGCCTCGCCGAAGTCGCCTCCACGCTGGCGTTCCTCGCCTCCGACGACGCCATGGGGATCACCGGCACGTTCGTCAACGTGACCAGCATGTACCCCAGCTGACCGAGCCGCCTCGAGCTCCGTCAGCACCGCCCGGATCGCGGGACTCGACTCGGCACTGCGGCGCCACGCGGCGTGCACCTCGCGCGTCGGCGGGCGCCGCAGCGGCCGGGCGACGAGCCCCTCGGCCAAGGGCGGGCGCGCCAGCCGCGGGATCAACGCGACGACCTCGCCCGAGGCGACCAGCGACAGCTGCGTGGAAAAGTCGTCCACCAGATGCCGCACGTCGGGTTCTTCCGGAAGGCCTGCGAACACACGCCGGAACCACTGGTGGCAGACCGTGCCCGGCGGACTGGTCACCCACGCGTGCCCGGCCAGATCCACGCCGTCCAGCGGCGGCGAGGACCTGGCCAGAGGATGGGTCTCGGCCATGACGACGTCACCGAGGTCGGTGTGCACCAGACGCCGCGACAGCGCGGGGGACAGCGGCACCGGCAGACCGTCGGCGTCATGCAGGAGCGCGAGGTCGGCCGTCCCGGCCTCGACCGAATGCAGAGCCTGGTCGGGATCCTGCTCGGTGATGTGCAGCCGGAGGTCGGGGTAGCGCGCCAGGAGCCGCGGATGGACGGGAGCGAGCAGGCCGCGGATACCGGTCGAGAACGCGGCCACCCGCAGGACCCCGCGTGGCGCGCCCTCCGCGACCGACTGCGCGGCCTCGGCGCACCGCTCGAGTGCCTGGAACACCTCCAGCGAGGAGTCGACGACCGCCTGGCCCGCCGGAGTCAGCACGACACCGCGGCCCGCCGGAGCGAGCACCGGCATCCCGATCTGGCGTTCCAGCCGCTTGATCTGCTGCGACACCGCGGACGCCGTGAAGCCCAGCTCGTCCGCCGCCCGCGCCAACGTCCCCAAGGCGGCCACCGACCGCAAAGCCCGCAGGGCCCCGACCTCGATCATGAAGCCAGGCTACGCAATACCGTCCAAAAACCATCGCTGGACCGCAGGTATCGGCGCGGACAGGATCGACCGCATGACCGGAACACTCTTCGGCTCCAACCTCGTCGCCATGGTCACCCCGATGGAACCCGGCGGCGCGCTCAACGAACCCGGCCTCACCGGCCTGGTCGACCACCTGCTCGCCACCGGCTGCGACGGCATCGTCGTCGGCGGAACCACCGGGGAATCACCCACCCTGACCGACGCCGAAACCGCCCGGCTCGTCCACACCGTGGCGAACCGCGCCGGGAAACGCGCACGCGTGATCGCCGGAGTCGGCACCTACGACACCACCGCCTGCATCCGCCGCGCGAAGGAAGCCGAGGCGGCCGGCGCCGACGCGCTCCTGCTCGTCTGCCCCTACTACTCCAAGCCGACCCAGGCCGGGATCGTGGCCCACTGCCAAGCGGTCGCCGACGCCACCGACCTGCCCGTCATGCTCTACGACGTCCCGGCCCGCACCGGAACGGCCATGGAAGCGGCCAGCCTGATCGAACTCGCCCGCCACCCCAGGATCCGGGCCGTGAAGGACGCCAAGGGCGACCTGTTCGAAGCGATGACCGTCATGGCGCACACGCCGCTGGCGTATTACTGCGGCATCGACGAGCTCAACCTGCCCTATCTCGCCGCCGGCGCCACCGGCCTGGTCAGCGTCGTGGGCAACGCCTTCGCCGACCGCAACGCCGAACTCATCCGAGCCGTCCGCGGGGGAGACCTCGACACCGCGCGTTCGCTCAACGCCGGGTTGCTTCCCCTGGCGGAGGCCGTCATGCGCACTTCGCAGGGGGCGATCATGGCCAAGGCCGCACTGGCCGAACTCGGCGTCATCCCACACGCGACGGTCCGGCTCCCGCTGCTCGAATCGCCGCCGGAGCACCTGCGGCGCCTTCGCGACGCGTTGGCATTCCTCGGCGTCGGGGCTCTCGCGGTGTCTTAGCCCCCTACGCTGCGGCTGATCCCCGACTGGGATCCGTTTCGTCGTGTGGTCGTGGGCGATGGGCTCGATGCCCCCAATGTGGCATTGGGGACACCGAGCGCCTCCAATGCCACATTGGGGGCATCGAGCTGCGAGGAGGAGCGTCTCGGGCCCCTCAATGATGGTCGTCGGTAGGTAATGAAGGCCTCCTTGAGGGACTCTGGGTCCCTCAAGGAGGCCTTCACGGACTGGAAGATCGCCACATGCGCCCCAGCGGCAACAATGGTCACGACGAGCGCGCGTGAAGGGCCCCTTCCCCAAGTACATGAAGGCTCCCTTCCTTGCGCTAGACGCAGTGAAGGGGGCCTTCACGTACCTAGGCCGAGCAGGACCCCGAGACACGGCGAAGCCCCCGCGGAGGGAGGTCGCGGGGGCTTCGCCGGTTCGTGGTGGGGCTAGCTACTTGTGCCGTGCGTCAGGCGGACCGGGTGGTCCTGCGTCCCTTCAGCTCGGCGAGACGTTCGTTGAGCAGATCTTCGAGCTCCGGGATCGAACGGCGCTCCAGGAGCATGTCCCAGTGCGTCCTCGGGGGCTTGACCTTCTTCTGCTCCGGCTGCCCGCCGTCCACGATCTCGGACTCGCTGCCGTGCAGCCTGCACTCCCACACCGAAGGGATCTCGGCGTCGTCGGAGAAGGGCACCTCGAACTCGTGGTTCTTGGGGCAGGCGTAGCGCACGGTGCGCCGAGGCGCGAGGTCGTGGTTGCGGTCGGTCTCGTAGCTGACCGCTCCCAGCCGGCTTCCACGGAGAACACGGTCGGCCATGATGGGGGTCCTTTCAGTCAGCTCCGGGTGGAGCCAGGGTGATGCTCACCCTATGCAACGACGATGAGCCCCAGGAGATTCCCTGGACAGCATGTCCTTGCTCACGATGAGCTGTGTCACCCGGTGGCAACAGCTTCTCCTAGTAGGAGTGGTTTCGCGCTCTGGCGTGACGTCAATCCGGCCATCTTGGTGCGGATATCCCCCAGATGGGCTAGTAGTACGCCTGTCACGTCAACCGTAACTGACCGTGTTGGGCCGAGGTCGGCCCCAGGTCGCCCAGTCGAAAGTGCCGACGGCACAATACCTGATAACGGACAGTGTTCGGCTCACCCTCGGAACGTGATGCCGATGAAGTTTCAACTAGCGCCTGCTCGGTATCCGCGACCACCACGGTGTCCCCGGCCCGCAGCACCTCGCCATCGGAAACCCGCGCGTTGAACCGCCCCGTCTGCCCGCACCAGCACAACACCTCGACCTGGACCGGCTGCAACTCGTCCGCCAGCTCGAACAACCGCGCGGCACCCGGGAACAACATGCTCCGGAAATCCGTCGCGATCCCGAAGCAGTACACGTCGATCTGGACGTCATCGGCCAGTTCAGCCAGCTGATCCACCTGATCGGGCGACAAGAACTGCGCCTCGTCGACGATCAGATAGTCCACATGCCGCCCGGCCGCCCACTGCTCACGCACCAGCAACCGCAGATCGGTCTCGTTCCCCACCTCGATCGCCTTGCGCGTCAGCCCGATCCGGCTGGTGATCTGCGGCTCCCCGGACCGGTCATGCCGCACCAGCACCATCCCGCGACGACCCTGCCGCGCGTGGTTGTGGTCGATCTGCAACGCCAGCGTCGACTTCCCGCAGTCCATCGGCCCGTAGCAGAACTTCAACTTCCCGACGACCGGCACACCCCGCCGTGAACCCGCCACCGGCACCGACGACAACGCGTCCGTGGGATCCGGGCCACTCTCCTTCAGTACGGTCACGACGCTCGACCCTATCGGCACACTCCGCCGTCACAGCACCGCCGGTGGTCGGTTACCCGCCGCCTCGATCGCCCGGCGCACCGGGACCAGCCACACGAACACGAAACCGAGCACGAAGAAGACCACCAGGGCGATGATCGCGTACCGGAACGAACCGGTGATCTGCCCGACCGCGGCGAACAACAGGGGACCGAGCCACGACGTCCCCCGCTCACCGACCACGTACAGCGAGAAATACTGCGCGTCCTTGCCCTCCGGGATCATCTGCCCGAACAACGACCGCGACAACGCGTTCGTCCCACCCAGCACCAACCCGATCCCGACCGCCACCGCGTAGAACTGCAACGGCTCACCGGCCTCGATGAAATACGCGAAGCACAACACGACCACCCACGCCACCAGACTGCCCAAGATCGTCTTCTTCGCCCCGATCCGGGCCGCGATCGCGCCATGGATCATCGCGCCGGCGTATGCCAGGAACTGGATCACCAGGATCGTGACGATCAGCACCTGGGTGCTGTACTTCAGCTCGTCCTTCCCGTACTGCGCCGACACCGCCACCACCGTCGTGATCCCGTCGGTGAAGACCAGGTAGCTGCCGAGGAACGCCAGCGTCAGGGGATACGCCTTCGCGTCCTTGATCGTCCGCCCCAGCTCCTTGAACCCGGCCGTCAGCACCGACAGACCCCGCTCACCCGACTTCGGCACATGAGTCTGGGGGAGTGCCCGCACCGCCGGGATCGTGAACACCGCCCACCAGATCCCCGACGTCAGGAAGCAGATCTGGATCGCCAGCCCTTCGCTCACCCCGAAGAACTCGTGCCCCATGAAGAACCCGAGCTGCAACGCCAGCGCCAGGCCACCGCCGAGATACCCGAACGCCCACCCCTTCGACGACACCGCGTCCCGCTCGTCCGGCTCCGCGATGTCCACCAGGAACGAGTAGTAGACGACCAGCGCGCCGCCGTAACCGATGTTCGCCAGGATGAACGTCCAGACACCGACCTCCCAGTTCGTCCCCGCGATGAAGAACATCAGCGCCGAGGCCACCGCGCCCAGGAACGCGAACCCGCCGAGGATCCGCCGCTTGTGCCTGCTGCGGTCCGCGATCGCGCCGGCGATCGGCAGCACCAGCACCTGGGTCACCGTCGCGATCGACAGCAGATATCCCCACAGCGAACCCGCCGGGAACTGCAACCCGAACAACGAGACGTCGCAGTTCTGCAGGGTGCTCGAAGCTCCACTCGAATCGGTGCACGCCCTGTCCCCGTTAAGGGTGAAATTCGCCTTCGCGTCCGCGGACGCGATCTCGCTCAAATAGAGCGCTCCGAAGACGGTGATCACCGACGAATAGAACGGCGAATTGGCCCAGTCGTAGAGGTACCAAGCCCGCCACACCCGCTTGCGTTCACGGGTCACGGCCACCGTCATGCACAGCTCCTGAAGTAGAGAACGTCGAGGTCAGCGGGAGACTACTGGTGTTCACACCCGCCTGTCCGGCACGAGTCCGGACCGTGTTCGTTTCGACGCGAGACGAACCCTCGCCGGACACCTTCCCGACCATCGTCGGCGTGTCGCTGCCATGATCCCCGTGTGTTTCGTGTGAGGCTGGTGAGCGAGCTGTGACTCTTGTGAAGCAAGTGTCCGGTATTTACTGTTCCGCTCATGAGGACCCATCGCCTTCGCACAGCACACCGCGTAGTGGCGAGAACGCTCCTGCTCGCCCTCGCCGTGACGGGCCTGCAGATCGCCACCACCGGATCCGCCGCCGCGGATCCCCACGGCACCTACTGGTCCAAGCTCCGCATGTGTGAATCGAGCGGGCGCTACAACATCAACACCGGCAACGGCTACTACGGCGCCTACCAGTTCGACCTGCCCACCTGGCGCAGCGTCGGCGGCCAAGGACGACCCGACCAGGCCACCCCTCGCGAACAGGACTACCGGGCCCTCTACCTCTACCGCATGCGCGGCTGGCAACCCTGGGAATGCGCCGGCAAACTCGGCTTCCGCAACGACAGCGACGGCCGCAGCAAACGCGTCCCGTCCTACGCCGACTCCGCCTACATCGGCGGGGGAGGACAGCCCGCCCCGCCGCCCGCACCCAAACCGAAGCCCACCCCGCCCGCTCCGCCCGGCGGCCCCAAACCCGCCTGGCCCGGCGTCGTCTACGCCTACGGCGACTGCGCCGTCGCGCTCAAGCAGTTCCAGCTGCGGATGAACGCCTTCGGCTACGGCTTCACCGGAACCGGCTGCTACTACGACAAAACCCGCGAAGCCGTCCTCGCCCTCCAGCGCGCCAACGGCATCAACGACTCAGGACGACTCGGCCCCAAGACCTGGGACGCCGCCTGGAACGGCAAACCACCCCGCTGACCCCCACGCGTTTAGTCCTCTGAATGCGTGTGAGCGCATTCAGAGGACTAAACGCGGGATCAGGAAGGCCACGAGCCTCGCTCCCGAAGCACCTCACGCAGCAGATCCGGCCGATCCGTCACGATCCCGTGCACCCCCAGATCCAGCAGCAACCGCATCTCCGCCGGATCGTCCACCGTCCACGTGTGCACCTCGAAACCCCCGCGCGTCGCCTGCCGCAGGAACGCCCGGTCCACCACCTTCAACCGCCCCTGCCGCACCGGCACCTGCGCCATCGCACCCCGCGACAACGCCCGCAACGAGAACAGCGGCAAGAACCCGTTCGCCCACATCACCGCCACCGAACGCGGCCCCATCGCCGTCACCAGCTTCGGCCCCGCCAGCTTCCGGACCCGGGCCAACCGCGCGTCGGAGAACGACGCCGCCGCGACCCGGTCATGCGCACCGGTCCGCTCGATCGCCCGGACGAACGGCTCCACCGCCTCGTTCGACTTCACGTCGATGTTGAACCGCGCCTCCGGCAACTCCTCGAGCACGTCCTCCAGCCGCGACAGGGGCGCACGACCCCCGATCTTGACCGTCCGCAGCTGCGCCCACGTCTGCCGCGAGATCAACCCCGCGCCATCGGTCGTCCGATCCAACGACGCGTCGTGATGCACGACCACCACGCCGTCCGACGTCGCGTGCACGTCCGTCTCGAGATAGCGGTAACCCTCAGTCACCGCCTGCTGGAAGGCCGGCAACGAGTTCTCCAGTCCTTCCAGGTCACCGAGGTGCCAGCCACGATGGGCGAAGGCACGCGGAAGCGGATCGGCGAGGTACGGAAACAGTGTCGGCACCCCACTAGTGTGCACTTCGGTCGTAGCCCCGGCATGATCGTCGGGTGGCCAGCTAGGGTCTGAACCGTGAGGGAAGTGGCCGAACACCCGAAGACGTCCGCCGAAGAGGTGTCCGAGCTACGCCGCGCGGGGGCACCCAAACACTGCGGATGGTGCGGCCGACGCCTCGAACAAGGCGGCAACGTCGGCAGACGCCGCCGTTACTGCGGGCAATCGTGCCGCCAGCGGGCTTACGAACGCCGGACCGCCCTCCAGCGCAGCGGCCTCCCCGAAGACGCCGTCGTCCTCTCCGACACCGAGATCGCCACCCTCCAGGACCGGCTCTTCCAGCTCCGCTGCGCCGCGGAAGACGTCGTCACCGCGGCCGACGACGGCGCCTCCGTCGCCGAACTCCGGAACCTGGCGGGCGAAATCGCCCAGGCGGCCAAGGACCTCGAACAACTCCGCTGACCTACACGATCCCGTCCAGCGCCCGGTACGTCCGATTGCTCGCGGCCGCCGCCCGCTGCTCACGACCGGTCGCCTCGATGTAGTTCTGGCTGGTCGCCAGGCTCGCGTGCCCCAGCAGCGCCATGATCTCCGACGCGGTCGCACCGTCCTCCGCCAGCCGGGTCGCGAAGGTGTGTCGCAACGCGTGGAGATTCGCCCCGACCGGCACCCGGTCGTGCAGGCCCGCCCACCGGTAGCAGGATTTGACCAGGTACTCCAAGGCCCCGCGGCCGATCGGCTCGCCGGCACGATCCCGGAGGAGGGGAGTGGAGGGCCCGAACCGCTGCTGCGGGAACCGGCGGCGGCAGGAAGCGAGGTACTCCTCGATGATCTTCTCCATGATCGGCTGCACCGGGATCGACCGGTCCCGGCTTCCCTTGCCATGGACGTGCAACCGCATCTCGCCCTGACGGCCGACCAGCGACCGCGCCGTCAGCGCCCGCATCTCCGCGGCGCGCAGCCCGGCGACCAGCCCGAGCGCGATCACCAGGACGTCCCGCTCCGGCCACGGATCCCGCGCGCGGCGCGCACCGTCGGCGGCGGCCGCGAGCAACTGCTCCGGGGTTTCCTCGCCCCGCAAGGGTTTCGGCGTCAACGGAGGCGCCTTCGGCCGGGCGACGGCGCCCATCGGATTGCCTGCGAGCAGCCCGTCGGACACACAGAAGGTGAGGAACTGGTTCCAGGTCGACCACGCGCGCAGCACCGAACTCTTCGCGTGGGTGTCCGCGAAGGCACCGAAGGCGTTGCGGAGTGCCTGGGCGGTGAGCATCTCGACCGTGAGGTCGTCAGGGGATCGGTCCAGTTCGCGGAGCAGAAGAGCGGTGATGCCGGCGAGGTCGCGGCGGTAGGCGTCGGTGGTGTGAGGAGAATCCTTGCGGGGACGACGTGCGGCGAAAAAGGCTTGCTGTGCCTCGGAAACCCTCATGAACATCTTGTACCGCATGGCACCGACAGTCTTACACTGGGTTATATTCCGTTTCATGCATAATAGTGATTATGCATGAAACGGAGTGATGGGTCCGGAAACTCCTCGCGGGGGATGTAGGCGCTCCCGTCGCTCTCTGATGTGTCATGAAAGGGTCGTTCCTGACGTTTTTCGTCCTGAACGACCCTTTCATGACACATCGAGCCACCAAGGCGCTCTGGAGCCTGCGGGGGTCGCCGGCTGGGTCGGCTCGGCGAGATCTGCCAGCGACTGACGCCCTCCGTTGATCATCATCGGCCGGGACGTCCGGGTCAATTCGTCACAGTGACGTATTGGGGTCGGGTGATCGGACATCGGTTCCTCGTCCTCTGGGGGCGTCCTGAGGCGTCCTGAGCCTCAGGGTCGGCCTCGCAGGGAGAGTTGAAGGGAGCGATGCCCGCGTCGTGTGCAGCGAAGGGCGCTTTCGCTGCGTGACATGCGGTGAAGGACGCTTTCAGCCCACGTCAGGGCTCCTCTCGACCGCCGTTATCCAGGTCGGGCAAAGTGCCGATAATGTACATTATGTCAAGTAAGCGTCATGAGCGTCTTCCCCGCGGCGTGTGGTTCGATGCCCCGATGACTCCGACCGAAGCCGACCTCTCTGACGCCTTGACCGCGGCCACCCGTGCGGCTGTCACAGACCTGTTCCTCGACAACCCCGGCCACACCTTCTACTACGTCACGCTGACGACGCCTGGCGAAGCGTTCGGTCCGGCGTTGTCCGCGTGGTCGCACGAGGCGCTGGCTCAACGGGCCGAGGCCGACGAGGTCCGCTACTCCTACGCCGATTCGCCGTTTTCGATCTTGGGTGAGGAACATCTGAAGCCGGTACGCGACCTGTTCGCCGCCCGGCCGGCGGTCTTCGAACTCGACGACGAAGAGTCCGATGCCGAGTTCGACCTTCGACTGCGTGCGATGGAGACGGCACTGCGCAGGCTGTCCGATGAAGGCCTCTTCGGTGTCGGCGAGGCTCGCGCGGAAGTCCTGATTCTGGCCGAGGTCGTCCCTGAAGATGAGGACAACGTCGCCCGGGCTCGTCGGCTCAACCCTCCTGGTCCGGCGCTGGATGCCTGGCTGACCTACTGGGGCGTCGGCTGATACACGACACAGATGTCGCGTATTGGGTGGAATGGTTCTGGCATGGAATCTGGACTCAACCCGTACATCAGGTCTCCCACCGCCGACAAGGTCATGCACGCTCAACTCGACACCGCGAACGGTCACACGCTGATGGCCTGCGATGTCGATGGCCAGGTCGAGGACGTGCCCCACTCCCCTGGCAACAACGTCGCGGTCTACCTCGGCGGCGACGGCGAACTTCGCGAATACTTCGAGAAGCTGTCCGTCGGCGGCGCCGTGACGATGTCTCTGGAGAAACAGCTGTGGGGTGACGAAGCCGGCGCGCTTGTAGACAAGTTCGGGATTTCCTGGATGTTCAACATCACCCTGCAGTCGGAGCCACTCGCCGGGTGATCCGGTCGAACAGTTCGACCAGCGGCTCACTGACGTCCCGGCCGAACTCGGTCAGCCCGTAGGTCACCTGCGGCGGCGTCGTGGGCTCGACCTGTCGCCAGATCAGGCCGTCCTGGACGAGTGCGCGCAGGGATTGGGCGAGCATCTTCTCGCTGATCCCCTGGATGCTTTCGCGTAGCTCGTAGAAGCGGAGATCGTTGCGCTGCAAGGAGATCAGTACCCAGATCCCCCACCGGCTGGTGGCGTGACCGACCACGTCGCGGGCGGCGCAGTCAGTGTGAAACACCTCATAACGCGGCTCGGTGTCGGCCGGTGTGAACTGCGCGCCTCCTGCCATGGGAGGAGCTTACCTCTGGGTATGTACTTACGAAAAGTTAGCCGCGCTCCCTAGCGTCGTCGCCACAGGAACATCGAGCGAAGGAGTTGGCCATGATCGTGGTGACCGGGGCTACGGGGAACATCGGTAAGCCGTTGACGAGGGCGCTGGTCGAGGCGGGCGAGCAGGTGACGGCGGTGTCGCGGCACGTCGCGACACCGCCCGGTGGTAGGCATGTGGTGGCCGATCTGGCCGAGCCCGTAACGCTCGAACCCGCCTTGGCCGGGGCGAAGGCGTTGTTCCTGCTGCTTTCCGGCGATCTGCACGCCGTCGGGGCGAATCCGGCCGACATCATCAGTCTGGCCGCGGCGAGTGGGGTGCGCCGGGTCGTCCTGCTCTCGACGTTGGGTGTGGCGACCAGGCCTTTCGGCACGACGCGGATGGCGATGCGTGAGCTGGAGGACGTGGTGCGGGAGTCCGGTTTGGACTGGGCGATTCTGCGGCCGGGTGGTTTCGCCTCGAACGCGTTGTGGTGGGCGGAGTCCGTGCGCTCGCGGCAGGTGGTCGCGGCGCCGTTCGGAGACACCGGGGTGCCGATCGTCGATCCGGCGGATATCGCCGACGTCGCGGCCGCCTGTCTGCTGGACGATCGGCATCTCGGTGAGGTGTACGAGCTGACCGGTCCGGCGGTGATCACGCCGCGTGAGCAGGCTGCTGCGCTCGCTGCTGTTTTGGGCTCGCCTGTGGCTTTTCAGGAGCTCACGCGGGAGGAGGCGAAGGCGGGGATGGTCTTGAGCATGCCGGCGGAGCTGGCCGACGACACCTTGGACATCATCGGTGCGCCGACTGCTGCCGAGTTGCGCGTGAGTCCGGATGTGGAGGGGGTGCTCGGTCGCGCGCCGCGGTCGTTCGCCGAGTGGGCTGCCAGGAATGTCGCGGCGTTCCGCTGACGGGTCGCGCTAGGGTCGTCTCCGGATACCGAATCTGGGGGTTGCCGAAATGTCCGAGAGCACGGCTGTGCGTGTCGATCCGTCCAACGAGCGGATGTTGAAGGCGTGGGATGGTGACGACGGCTCGTTCTGGGCGAAGCGTGCGCAGCGGTTCGACGACGGTGTCGCGGCGTACCGGGATCTCTTCTTCGCCGCGGCTGATGTCCAGGTGGCGGACCGGGTTCTCGACGTCGGCTGTGGTGCCGGTCAGACGACGCGGGACGCGGCCCGGCTGGCTGCCGAGGGTTCGGCGCTGGGTGTCGATCTCTCCGGTGAGATGCTCGGTGTCGCTCGTCAGCTGGCCGAGAAGGAGCGTGTCCTCAACGTTTCGTTCGAGCAGGCGGACGCGCAGGTCCATCCGTTCGCCGAGGCGTCGTTCGATGTGGTGATCAGCAGGCATGGCTCGATGTTCTTCGGTACTCCCCTGGCCGCGTTCGTCAATCTGGTCAGGGCGACCCGGCCGGGTGGCCGTCTGGTTCTGCTGACGTGGCAGCCGTTGCGGCTCAACGAATGGATCACCACGTTCCGGACGATCTTCGCGGCAGGCCGTGAGGTGCCGTCGGGGGATCTGGCGCTCAGCGATCCGCGGGAGATCGAGGAGTTGCTGAGCTCCGCCGGGTACGTCGACGTCGAGTGCACCGCGGTGAACAAGCCGATGTTCTTCGGTGAGGACGTCGACGACGCGGCCGAGTTCATCGTCGAGCAGCACGGTGGCAGGTTGAGCGACCTGGATGACACCGCGCGCGACAGTGCCATCCAGGCCTTGCGGGCGGATCTCGCCGAGCACCAGGCCGACCAGGGCGTTTTCTACGGTTCGGCGGCTTGGCTCGTCGAGGCGCGGCGTCCTTGAGCTACTGCTTGCGGGCGATCAGGTAGGCCTGTGGGGTGCTTTCGAATTCCTCGGACGGCTCACGGACGAGGGTGGAGAGCAGGCTGAAGCCGGCCTCCCTCAGCTGTTCGGCGATCTTCTCGGGTACCAGCCGGTACGCGTCGCAGGAGATGTCGTGGCCGTACGCGTGCTCGATGTGGCGTACTTCGTCGCCTACCTGGAAGGCGAGCAGCAGGTGGCCGCCCGGGGCGAGGATCCGGTGGAAGTCGGCGAAGATCTCCGGCAGCCGCTCTCGTGGGGTGTGGATGATCGAGTACCAGGCGACGGCGCCGGCGAGCGCACCGTCCTCAAGGGACAATCCGGGCATCTCGCCGAGCTGGAAGTCCAGATGTGGGTACCACTTCCGGGCGACGGCGAGCATTCCCGGTGAGAGGTCGACGCCGCGGATGTCGAGCCCGAGCTGGTGGAGGTACTCGGTGATGCGGCCGGTTCCGCAGCCGATTTCGGCGACGCGGCCGCCACCGGCGGCCTGGACGAGCTCGGTGTACGCGCCGAGGACGGCGCGGTCCCAGGTGGATCCGGCGAGGTGGTCGCGGAGGAGTTCGGCGTAGTCGGCCGCGACCGTGTCGTAGGCGGTGCGGGTGGTTTGGAGGTAGTCGGTCACGGCGGCGACCCTAGACCCGGGCACCGACAACAATCGTCGCGTACAGGTCTTCGTCGGTGATCACTTCGGGGGTCAAACCGTTGTGTGCCATGGCTTCCGCGGTGCTTACGGCTTGGCTTTCGCCGGTTTCGATGAGCAGGTGCCCGCCTGGTGCGAGCCAGTGGAGGGCTTCGGCGGCGACGCGGCGGTGGACGTCGACGCCGTCGTGTCCGCCGTCGAGTGCGACGCGGGGTTCGTGGTCTCTCGCCTCGGGCGGCATCATCGCGATGGCGTCGGTGGGGACGTACGGGGCGTTGACGACCAGGATGTCGACGCGGCCTTGTAGCGACGTGGGAAGTGGTGCGTACAGGTCGCCTTCGAAGACCTCTCCCCCGGCTTGGGCGACGTTCTTGCGGGCGCAGCGGACGGCGGCGGGTTCGATGTCGGCCGCGTAGAGCCGGATGTCGCCGAGTTCGGCGGCGATGGCGGCGCCGAGCGCGCCGGTTCCGCAGCAGAGGTCGAGGACCACCACTCCCGGTCCGGCGAGGGTGACGGCGTGGCGGACAAGGAGTTCGGAGCGTTGCCGTGGCACGAAGACGCCGGGTTCGACGGCGATGCGGAGTCCGTGGAATTCGGCCCAGCCGAGGATGACTTCGAGTGGTTCGCCGTCGACGCGGCGTTGGACCATGGTGTCGAGTTCGGCCGGGGTGCGGGCTTCGGCGGTGAGGAGCCGGGCTTCGTCTTCGGCGAAGACGCACCCGGCCGCCCGCAGCTTGTCGATGATGATCACTTGTCCCGCAGTCTGGTGAGGATTCCGTCGAGGGCCTCGCGGACGGTGTCGGGGACGCCGTTGGTGCGCAGGTCGGTGAGGAACTGTTCGTTGAGCCCGCCGGGGGTCATGTGCTTGCCGGTGAGGGTTTCGAGGGAGCCGTTCTGTTCGGCGAGGGACTGGCCGAGCTGGCCGAAGATGTGGCTGGTGAAGGCGGTCGCCGTGGTGTCGTCGATGCCCTGGTCGGTCATCCAGGCGGCGATGGTGCCGAGGTAGTCGAGGTGGGCGGCGAAGGTGGCGGTGGCGCCGCTGAAGATGTCGAGGTCCTTCTCGGCGGCGGGGACGACGCTGCCGCCGATGCTGTCGAAGAGGGTTCGGGCTTCGGGGTTGTCGGGGTACATCGCGGTGAGGCTTTGGCGGCGCGCGGCGGGTGGCAGCGGGATGCTCCGGACGACTTCGCGGGCGGGGGCGGCCCAGTCGCGCAGCCGGTCGAGGGGCACGCCGGCGAGGGCGCTGATCAGGACGTGCTCGGGGCGGAAGGTGAGGTCGCGGAGGACTTCTTCGGCGATGGGCGGGCGGACGGCGAGGATGATCGTCGAGGCGCTGTCGACGACGGCTTGGTTGCTGTCGCGGACTTCGACGTTGGCGAAGCGGGCGGAGAGTTCATGCCCGACACTGCGGCTGCGGGGTGAGAGGAAGATCCGGGGCGGGTCGGTGACGTCCTTGCTGAGGCCTTCGACGATGGCGGCGGTGATCTCCCCCGCGCCGATGAATCCGTAGTCCATGGTCAGGCTCCCGTGTGGCCGTCGACGCGTTCGCGGATGAGGTCGGCGTGGCCGTTGTGGCGGGCGTATTCGCCGATCATGTGGACGTAGAGCATGCGGAGTGAGAACGGGTTTCCGCCGAGGTCGAAGGTGTCGTCGAGCGATCCTCCGGCGGCCGCCTCGTCGGCGAGCCGGATCTCTTCGAGGAGGATGTCGTAGGCCTCTTCGGCTTTGGTCGCGTCGAGGACTTCGAAGTCGTGGTCCTTGCCGAGGGCGGGGTCGTAGAGGGGTTCGATGTCCTGTGCGGCGTAGCGCAGGCGGAACCAGAAGCGTTCGACCTTGGCGAGGTGCCGGACGAGGCCGAGGAGGGTGAGGTTGGAGGGCGGGACCGACGCCGTGGCGAGCTGTTCCCCGGTGAGACCGGCGAGTTTGTGGAGGAAGGTGCTGCGGTGCCAGGTCAGCAGGGAGGGCAGGAGGATCCGCTCGTCGGCGGCGGTGTCGCCGGACGGCCGGGTGACCTCGGGGGCGGTCCATGTCATAGCGGCGATCATGCCATCGGGTGACGTGGGATTCGTGGTGCGCCGGCTGGGGTGAGCGGGGTCACGTGAGCGGGGCTGAATCCTTTCGTGGTGTCCCCGGCTCTTGTAAGGGCCGGGACAAGCTCGGCGCGGGAGGAGGTTCGTCGTGGAGGCCGATTGGCCGCGGGATTCGTTGATCGTGGCGGCGCAGGGCGGGGACGCGTCCGCCATCGCCGCTCTGGTCTCGGGTTCCCATCCGCATGTGCAGCGGTTCGCGCGGTCGCTGTGCGCTTCGCCTGAGGACGCGGAGGATTCGGCGCAGGAGGCGCTGATCATCCTGTATCGGAAGATCGGCTCGCTGCGGGCCACCGGTGCGCTGGCGTCGTGGATGTTCCGGATCGTGCGCAATGAATGTCTCCGGCGGGCGCGCCGGGCGTGGCATGGTGACGATCTGGCGGATTCCGTGGTGATGGTGTCGGCCGAAGAGGACGCCTTGGATCGGCTGGAGGCGCAGCGGGTGGCCGCGGCGATCGCCGAGTTGCCGTCCGATCAGCGTCGCGTCTTGATCATGCGTGACATCCAGGGGCATCCGGGCCGTGTGGTGGCCGACGCGCTCGGGCTGAGCCCGGCCGCGATGAAGTCCCGGCTGCATCGCGCGCGGGCGGCGGTCCGTGCCTCTCTCGACAACCCTGCTTCCTGACCTTCTGTTGAGGAGTTCTTCAATGCTGGAAATCGGTTCCGCTGTCCCTGATGTCGTTCTGGAGGACACGTCTGGGCAGGTCGTGCGGCTTGCGGAGTTCCGTGGCACGGGGAACGTGCTGATCTATTTCATGCGGTCGACCTCGTGCCCGGTGTGCAACGGCCATGTGAAGGATCTCGTGGGGCGCGCGGAGGAGCTGGCCGCCGCCGACGTGCGGGTGCTGGTCGCCGTCCCCGAGGAGCGGGCGGAGGCCGAGGCGTGGCGGGCGAAGCGCGAGGTGCCCTTCCGGGTGGTGACCGGTCGGGGCGGGACGCCGCACGAGGCCTTCGGGCTGGGGAAGAAACTGCTGCAGCAGTCGGGCAGTGTGCTGTTCGACCGGGACGGGGTGGTCCGGCACGCGCATGCGGCGACGATGCCGACCAGTGCTTATGACAAGAAGGGCATCGCCAAGGCCGTCGAAGGGCTCGCCAAGGTGCGTTGACTGAAGGTGTGAATCGGTGCTTCACTTCTTGGGTGCCGTATCGACGTACACCGAAGGTCCAGGAGCGTTTGGACGCTCAGCGCGACGCCGTCCTCGCCGCCGCCATGGAGCAGTTGGCCGAGCGCGGGTACGCGGGCTGCTCGGTGTCGGCGGTCGCGGAACGGGCGGGGGTGGCGGTCGGCAGCGTGTACCGCCACTACCCCACCAAGGCCGCGCTGGTCGTGGAGCTGTTCCGCAAGGTCGTCACGCGCGAGGTCGAAGCTGTGCGCGAGGTGTCGGAGCGGCCCGGTACGCCCGCGGAGCGGGTTGTGGCGGTCTTCGACACCTTCGCGAGCCGGGCGTTGAAGACGCCACGGATGGCGTACGCGCTGCTGGCCGAGCCTGTCGACGCGCCGATCGAGGCCGAGCGGCTGGTGTTCCGGCGCGCGTTCCGTGACGTCGTGGCCCAGCACGTGGCCGACGGTGTCCGGTCCGGGGTCCTGCCCGCCCAGGACGCGGACGTCACCGCGGCGGCGCTCGTCGGCGCGGCCGCCGAGGTGCTGATCGGCCCGTTGACCACCGGCAGTGCGGACGAGGTGTCCGGGCTGCGCACTTTCGTCCTGCGTTCCTTGGGAGGTTCCGATGCCGGTCACTCATGAGGTCACCAATCAGGTCCCGCCGCTGGCGGAGTACGACGTCGCCGCCGATCCGGCCTTGCTGGAAGGGCTGGAGCGGGCGGGCGCGGGCTGGGCGGTGGCCGAGGTGCACGCCCTCGGCAGGCTCGCCGGGAGTGAGCAGGCGCAGGAGTGGGGCAGGCTGGTCAACGAGAACGAGCCGGTGCTGCGGACGCACGACCGGGTCGGGAACCGGATCGACGAGGTCGAGTTCCACCCGTACTGGCACGAGCTGATGGACGTCGCGGTGTCCTACGGGCTGCATGCGGCGCCGTGGCGGGATCCCCGCCCGGGCGCGCACGCGGCGCGGGCGGCGAAGATGTACGTCTGGGGCCAGGTCGACGCGGGGCACACGTGCCCGATTTCGATGACGTACGCGGCGGTGCCGGCGCTGCGGTTCAATCCCGAGCTGTCCGCGCGGTACGAGCCGTTGCTGGCGGCGACGGAGTACGACTTCGGGCTGCGTGAGCCGAGTTCGAAGCGCGGCCTCATCGCCGGGATGTCGATGACGGAGAAGCAGGGCGGGTCCGACGTCCGGGCGAACACGACCACGGCGCGTCCGCTGGGTGACGGTAGCTATGTGATCGTCGGGCACAAGTGGTTCACCTCGGCGCCGATGTCGGACATGTTCCTGACGCTGGCTCAGGCGCCGGGCGGGCTGTCGTGTTTCCTGCTCCCCCGTGTCCTGCCGGACGGCTCGCGCAACGGGATCCGGTTGCAGCGGCTGAAGGACAAGCTGGGCAACCGGTCCAACGCGTCGTCGGAGATCGAGTACGACGACGCGATCGGCTGGCTGGTCGGCGAGGAGGGCCGCGGGGTGCGCACCATCATCGAGATGGTCAACAACACCCGGCTGGACTGCGCGGTCGGCAGCGCCGCGGGGATGCGGTACGGCGCGGTGCGGGCGATCCACCACGCGCGGCATCGTCGTGCGTTCGGGGCGAATCTGGTGGATCAGCCTTTGATGGGCAACGTGCTGGCGGACCTCGTCGTGGAGTCGGAGGCGGCGACGACGGTCGGGATGCGGCTGGCGTCGGCCACCGACCGGCCGGAGGACGAGCAGGAGCAGGCGTTCCGGCGGCTGGGGCTGGCGGTGACGAAGTACTGGGTGTGCAAGCGTGGTCCGTCGCATGCGGTCGAGGCGCTGGAATGCCTGGGCGGCAACGGGTACGTCGAGGAATCGGGGATGCCGCGGCTCTACCGCGAGGCTCCGCTGATGTCGATCTGGGAGGGTTCGGGCAACGTCGCGGCGCTGGACGCGCTGCGGGCGATGGCGAAGCAACCCGAGTCGGTGGCGGCGTATTTCACCGAGGTCGAGCAGGCCTCCGGTGCCGACGCGCGGCTGGACGACGCGGTGGGCAGGCTGCGCAAAGAGCTGTCCGATCTGTCGGACATCGAGTACCGGGCGCGTCGGCTGGTCGAGTCGATGGCGCTGGTGCTGCAGGGTTCGCTGCTGGTGCGGCACGGGACGCCGGCCGTGGCCGACGCGTTCTGCGCGTCGCGGCTGGGCGGCGACTGGGGTGTCGCGTTCGGGACGCTTCCGTCCGGAGTGGACACGCGGGCGATCGTCTCGCGCGCGGAGGTCTGAGCGCGTCGTACGCGTGCGCGATCGGCGATCTCGCGTGATTGAAGGGCGCACTCGCGTGATCGGAGGCGGATCTCGCGTGATCAGGCGGCGAACACGGCCGGGACTCTCGGTGCCCGTATGACCACGTGCTGCGGCGGTCCGGCCGATTCACCCGGCCGGACCGCCGCCGAGCACTGCGAACAGCCGCAGGATTGCGGAATTCGGGTGCATGCAAGGGCTCTCGGGTCGGCTACGTTCCTCGGTCATGGTCGATCGCCGAAGATGCCTGGTCCTGGTCCCCGTGGCGCTGTTCGCCGCCGGCTGTGCGACGGCCGCGCCGACGCCGATCTTCGCGGCGGCGAGTTCGACGCCTTCCGTGGAGAGCGCGCCGATGCTGGGGGCGGCGGCCCCGTCCGGTGCGCCGTTCGTGGCGGCGGACGGACGGGATCTGAGGGCCTGCGCCGACGGTGAGTGCGAGGTGCTCGTCCGGACCGGCGACCAGATCCCCAACGACGGCGGCGCCGGACCGCTCTCGGTCGCGGTCCAGGCCGGGAAGGTGGGGCTCGCCCCGGCCTCGGGCGGGATGGGCGCCGCGGTGTCCGGTCCGCCGGGGATGGCCCATCAGATCAACCGCCAGGTGATCGTCGTCGTCGCGGTGCAGGGCGACGAAGGGATCGTCCGGCTCAGCCGGAAATAGCCGCTCAGGTCAACCCGGCGACGAATTCGCTCAGCAGCCGGTTCGCCGTCGCGGAGTTGTACAGGCGGTCGAAGTCGGCGCGCGCCACCCGATGCCGGAACTCCCCTCGGTGAGACGGATCGCCGGCGTCGTGGACGGTGTCGGTGAACCAGGTCGCGAAGGCCTGGTAGTTCCACACTTCACGCAGACGGTCGTCTGAGTACGCATCGAGCGGACCCGTGTCGCCCTCTTTGTAGTAGTGGATAAGCGCGTCGGCGAAGGCGTTGGCGTCGTACAGCGCGAGGTTCATTCCCTTCGCGCTCATCGGCGGGATGATGTGCGCGGCGTCGCCGAGCAGGTGGAGCCTGCCGTGGCTCATCGGGCTGAGCACTTCGCCACGCAGCGGCAGTAATTGTTTCTCCACGATCGCGCCCGTTGTGGCGGGTGGTTCACCGAAGCGCGTTTCGAGTTCGCTCCAGATCCGTTCGTCCGGCCAGTCTTCGGTGGTGTCCTCGAGCGGGCACTGGAGGTAGAACCGGCTCGCGCGCGGACCCCGGGCGAACTGGGCCGCGAATCCGCGCCGGTGGATCGCCATCACGGTCTGGTGGGTGGCGGGTACGTCGGCGAGGACGACCAGCCACGCGTAGCCGTATTCGTGGGTGTGGCGGGTGATCCTGTCCTCGGGGATGGCGGCGCGGGAGGCGCCGTGGTTGCCGTCGCATCCGGCGATGAAGGCTCCTTCGACGATCGTCCCGTCGCCGAGCCGGACGCATGGGCGTTCGCCGATGTCCTCCACGGAAACCTCGGTGTCGAACCGCAGGTCGCCTCCGTCCTCCTCGAACGCGGTGATGAGGTTCCGGACGAGGACCTGTTGAGGGCAGAGCCTGCCTTCCCCGTGTTCTTCGAGGGAGAGCGTCAGGGGCCTCGGCTGTCCGTCGACGCGGAAGCCGAGCGTCGGCTTGATGGGAGTCCCGCCGACCACGCGGTCTTCGAGGCCTCGTTTCCGGAAGACGCGCGTGGCCCTGGTGTCGATGACCCCGGCGCGCTGCCGTCGCTCGACGTACTCGCGGCCGCGCCGTTCGAACACGACACAAGGGATTCCCTCGCGCAGGAGGAAGTTGCCGAGCGCGAGTCCGGCTACGCCCGCTCCGACGATCAGGACGGGTCTGTGCTCGTTTCCTGTTGTCATGCTTCAAGTTTCGGCAGCACCACGATCTGGGGCGAAGACGATCTCTGTACCTACTAGTATGTACGGCATGCATGCGATGCAGTACGAGATCACCCTCCCCGCCGACTACGACATGGGCATCATCCGCGACCGCGTCGCCACCCGCGGGCATCTGCTCGACGACTTCGGCGGCCTGGGGCTGAAGGTGTACGGGATCCGTGAGCGCGGCGTCGACGGCTCGACGCTGAACCAGTACTCGCCGTTCTATCTGTGGCACGACGAAGCCGGGATGAACGCCTTCCTGTTCGGCGGACCGTTCAGCGGCATCGTCGAATCCTTCGGGCGTCCCGCCGTGCAGCACTGGACCGTGCTCGGCTTCGAGGAAGGGCCCGCGTTCGGCTCGTCCCCGGTCGCGGCGGGAAAGCACATCGTGCGGATCCCCGACGAGACCGACCCGGTGGCCTTCCTCGGCGAAGCACTCGACGGGCTCCGCGAGCACCTGCGCCAGGACGGCGCGCATTCGGGCGCGCTGGCCGTCGACCCGCGGACCTGGCAGGTCGTCCGCTACAGCCTGTGGGCGGACGAGGCACCGGAATCCGACGAGGTCCGGTATCAGATCCTCCACCTGTCCTCGCCGCACCTGGAGCAGCTGCGGCGAGGACGGCAGTGGGATCAGCCGAGCAACGCGGCGAACAACGCGCCCGGATCGGCTTCGGGCGGACCAGCGGGCCACTGATCCCGGTACGGGTACCAGAGCCCGTCCTTGCCCAGCCGCACCTGCACCCCTGTCCCGTGAACGGTGCAGCGGTTGCGTTCGACGTCCAGTCCTTCGCCGGGATCGTCCACGACCTCGGCGAAGGCGGCCCGTGCCCGGCCCATCGCCTGCGACGGCGGCGTCCATACGGTCTCCAGGGCGTCGAGACCGGCACGGCCGCCGTGCCGCCACGCGAGCACCGCGCGATCGAAGTCCTCACCGTGCTCGGCCGGGCGCAGCCTCTCCACGGTCTCCGGGCGAGTGGCGGCGAGGCGGACGGCGTCCTGCTTGCGGGTGAGCTTCGGCTGCGACGCCAAGAGCGCACCGGCCATCTGTCGCGCGTTGTCGATCAGCAGGGCGAAGGCCTCGGCCGGGATCTCGGGCGCCCCGGGCACGGTCGGGCCTCCGGTGGGCGCGAACGCGGCGAGATCCGGCAACGGGCCGGGCTCGCCGGCGTACGCCCGCTCGGCGTCGATGTCGTCGTCCCCGGTGCGCACGAACCGGGGCGCGTTGCGCCGCTGCAGCTCGTCGAGCAGCTCCCGCTCCCCCTTGCCGCGCATCAGCAACAGCACGAACGGGTCGGCGTCGAGCAGCCACGACGCCTGGAACGACAGCGCCGCGGCATGGCGGCACGGCAGCTCCCAGCCGGGGCAGTCGCAATCCGGATCGAGGTCACCGATCCCGGGCAGCAGATGCACCCCGGCGTCGTCGGCGGCCTCGACGAGGTCGTGCGGCATGTCCCGGTCCAGCAACGCGGCGAGATGCCCGGCACGCGAGGCGACCCGGTCGAGGAAGCGGTCCCACTCGTCACCGGTCAGCTCCGCGAGCCGGACCTCGGTGCGGTACTGCCCTTCCTGATCGTCGACCACCGCGGCGATCCGCCCCGGGCTGACCGTGATCGGACCGACCCGGCCCGCCGCGGCGTACTTGCGGCCCTGTTTCAGCTGCCGCAGATCCAGCGCGGTGTCCTCCATCGCGCTGATCCACGCGCGACCCCACCACGAGCGAGCGAACTGACCTCGTCCACCCTGAGCGCCGAAAGCGGGGAAACCGCGGACGCGATCTTCAGGCGTGCTCATCGGCGGCTCCTCAACTCGACCAGATCGGCCAGCTCCTCGTCGGTCAGTTCGGTCAAGGCGGCCTCGCCGCCCGCGAGCACCGCGTCGGCGAGCGCACGCTTCTCCCGCAGCATCGCCGCGATGCGGTCCTCGACGGTGCCCTCGGCGATGAGCCGGTGCACCTGCACCGGCCGGGTCTGCCCGATCCGGTACGCGCGGTCGGTCGCCTGGTCCTCCACCGCGGGGTTCCACCAGCGGTCGTAATGCACGACGTGATCGGCGCGCGTCAGGTTGAGCCCGGTCCCCGCCGCCTTGAGCGACAACAGGAACACCGGCACCTCACCGGCCTGGAACCGGCGCACGAGATCCTCGCGTTTGGGCACCGGGGTGCCACCGTGCAACAGCTGCGTGCCGATCCCACGCTGCGCGAGATGCCGTTCCAGCAGCCGTGCCATGGCGACGTACTGCGTGAACACCAGCACCGCGCCGTCCTCGGCGAGGATCGTGCCCAGCAGTTCGTCGAGCAGCTCGAGCTTGCCCGACCGGCCGTCCAGCACCGCGTCCGAGGGCTCCTTGAGGTACTGCGCGGGATGGTTGCAGATCTGCTTGAGCCCGGTGAGCAGTTTGACGATCCGGCCGCGGCGCGCGATGCCCTCGCTCCCGGCGATCTCGGCCATCAGCTCGCGCACCGTCGCCTCGTACAACGCCGCCTGCTCGGCCGTGAGCGTCACCGGCCGGTCGGTCTCGGTCTTGGCGGGCAGCTCCGGCGCGATCCCCGGATCGGATTTGCGGCGGCGCAGCAGGAAGGGGCGGACGAGCCGGGACAGGCGCTCCGCCGCTTCCGGGTCCTTTCCGGACTCGACCGGTTTCGCCCATACCCGACGGAAATCGGCCATCGTGCCGAGTAGGCCCGGTGTCGTCCAGTCGAGGATCGCCCACAGTTCGGCGAGGTTGTTCTCCACCGGGGTGCCCGTGAGTGCCACCCGCGCCGACGACGTCAGCGTCCGCAACGCCTTCGCCGTGCCGGAGCGATGATTCTTGACGTGCTGGGCCTCGTCGGCCACCAGCAGTCCCCAGTGGACGGACCCCAGCGGTTCCGGATCCACGCGCAGAGTGCCGTAGGTGGTGAGCACGAAGCCGTCGCCGAGGTCTTCGAGTGAGCGTTCCGCGCCGTGGAACCGCCGCACCGGGACACCGGGGGCGAACTTGGTGATCTCGCGTTCCCAGTTCCCCAGCAACGAGGCCGGGCAGACGACCAGCGTCGGACCGTCCGCGCGATGCAGATGCAGCGAGATCAGCGTGATCGTCTTGCCGAGACCCATGTCGTCGGCGAGACAGCCGCCGAGCCCGATCGAGGTCATGGCGGTGAGCCACTGCAGGCCGCGCATCTGGTAATCGCGCAAGGTCGCGGCCAGGCCTCGCGGCGGCGCCTGCGGCTCCGGCGGGGCGAGCAGCCGCTCCCGCAACGCGGCGAGCCAGCCGTCGGTGAGGACGTCGACGCGTTCACCGTCGATCTCGGTGGTCCCGCTCAAGGCGGCACCGAGCGCGTCGATCGGCGTGAGCGGCTTGAGCGCGCGATCCCGCGCCTTCGCCGCGAGAGCCGGGTCGACGAGCACCCACTGATCGCGCAGGCGCACGACGGGACGGTGGGCCTCGGCCAGCGCGTCCATCTCGGCCGCTGTGAGCGGCGCACCGCCGAGGGCCAGCTGCCAGTCGAACTGCAGCAGCGTGCCGCCGGCGAAGAACGACGGAAGATCGGCGGGCGGCGCGTCACCGCCGCCGACCACCGCCTTCGCGCTCAGGTCGCGGGCGAGATCGGCGGGCCAGTGCACGTCGATACCCGCCGTGGCCAGCAGCGGCGCCGCGGTGGTGAGCAGTTCGGTGATGTCGGTGTCGCCGAGCCCGACCTCGTCGGGGACCGCCGCGCCGAGCAGGGGTTCCAGCGGCGGCCACACCTGCGCGGCCCGGCGCAGCGCCAGCATCACGTCGATCCGCGCCCTCGGACCGAACCGGTCGTCACCCGCCCAGAGCGCGGCGGCGTCGGCCAGGACACCGGGATCGGCCAGGCTGTGCACCTGGACGACCCCGCTGAACCGGCCGATCGTGAAGTCGTCACCCGGCGCTTCGATCCGTATCGAGACCCGGACCCCGGAATCCAGCCCGGCCGCGACCTCGGCCGCCCAGTCCCGCAACTGCGGAACACGGTGCGAAGGCGCCGCGGCGAACGCCTTCACCCCGGCCGCCTGCGCGGCGGCGGGCGTGCGGGGAAGGGTGTCGGCCACGGCGTCGAGGAACGCGCGCAGCAGCGGATACCGCGCCGGCAGGAGGTTTCCCTCGCTCGGGATCGCCCGCGCTCGCGCGGGCATCGCTTCGGACAGCTCGCGCAGCCAAGCGGCGTCGGCCGGTTCCAGCGGGCCGGCGCGCCAGGCGTCCACATCGGACTCCGTGAGCCCGGGAAGCAGCCTGCCCGCCTCGGCGAGCTTCAACGCCGCCGTGGCGGCCGTGCTCCAGAAACGCGCGGAGTCGTCGTCGCTCTCCTTGAGACGCAGCAGCGCCGGAAGCGCCTCGGCCATCGGCAGCCGGACGCACGGCACCGTGGTGATCTCGGGGAGAGCGACCGTCACCTCCCCGGCCCCCGGCGTGTTCCTCTCGGCGTTCCAGAAGACGAATCCGCTGGTCCGAGGGGGATTTTTCGGTTCGAAAGCGACACTGCCGAAGCCGTCGTGAGACGCCACTCAACCCCAATCTCTGTACGGTGTACAGTTCAGGATAACACAACTCTGTACACCGTAGAGAGAACGTGATGACGGACGCGGACCACACCGGGGCGGGCGACCCACGGCGGACCATCGAACTGCTCTGGGGCGTGCGTGAGAAACCCCGCCGCGGCCCCAAACCGAAGCTCACCGTCGACGAGATCGTCACCGCCGCGATCGAGATCGCCGACACCGAGGGCATCACCTCGCTGTCGGTGCGCCGGGGCGCGGAAAAGCTCGGCGTCTCCCCCATGACGATCTACACCTACATCCACAGCCGCGCCGAGCTGCTCGACCTGATGATGGACCGGGTTCATGGTGAGCTGACCGATCCGCCGGCCAGTCACGACTGGCGGGTCACGATGACGGTCCTCGCCGAGGACGCCTGGGAGATGTACCACCGGCATCCCTGGATGCTCCAGCTCACCACCGGCCGTCTCCCGCTCGGCCCGCACACCTTCGCGAAGCACGAACGCGAGCTGAAGGCCGTCGACGCGATCGGGCTCACCGACCTGGAGATGGACGCCGTCGTGGCGATGGTCAACGGCTTCGTCCAGGGCATCGCACGCGGTTCGGTGGAATCGGCGAGTCTCGTGCGGCGCTCCGGCCTGACGGACATGGAGTGGTGGACGGCCAGCGCGCCCGTGCTCGCGGAGATCCCCGAAGCCGACGCCGGCCTCTTCCCGCTGGCGGCGCGCATCGGGCAGGCCGCCGGGGAGACCCACGGTGCGGCGAGCGCGCCGCTGCACACCTTCCGGTTCGGGCTGGCGCGGATCCTGGACGGGGTCGAGCAGCTGGTCACCGGTGGTTCCGGTACCTCGGGGACCGAGCTTCCCTCCTAAGCGTTCTCGCGTGATTGAGTGGACGACACGCGTGATCCGACGGACGACACACGTGACTGGACGGACGACACTGTCGCGGCCGTGGCCGGGTCAGTTACCGCGGCGGCGCAGCCGGCGGTAGAGCAGCCACAGCACCAGCGCGACCGGCGTCAGGACCGTCCCGAACAGGATTCCCGCGAACATCCCGTACCCGTGCGGATCCGACGACAGCCCGGTCGCGCTGAGCACCGCGCTGCCGACGAGCAGCACGATCACCGCCACGACACCGACGAACGCGCCGAGCACGACGCGTCGCACCACCGTCCGCGAGGCCGTCATGCCGGATCGGGAGTACAGACGGTCAGGAACGACTTCCGGTTCTCGCGCTGCACCGCCGCCGCGTCCATCCACCCGCTCCGGCCGAACAGGTAGCTCCCGGTCGGATGCCCGGCCGACTCACGCAGCACCTGGGCGACGTCGGCCTTGGCACCGAACGCCTTCGGACCGTCGACGGCGATGCTGACCGAGCCCGCCTTCGTCCAGTCGTACGCCGAGGGCAACGGTGTCCGGACTTGGAGACCACCGGCGTCCGAAGAGGAACCACCCAGCAAGTCCAGCCGCTCGACCCGCACACCCGGCCGCGGCGCAGCCCACACCTGCTCCGTGCTGTCCTGCGTACCGGAGTCGAAGGTCAGCCGCAGACCGGTGACGCCCTCGCAGGGGGTGCCCGTCCACAGTTTCAAGACGCCGCCATCGACGCGGAACCCGGCCTCCGGCGGCAGCGACGGCGCGAACTGCGCCTTGGTGTCACACGCCGCGGTCACCGCCACCACGAGCAAGGCGGCGCAGACCCGCTTAGTGATATCCGCCATCGGTGAGTCCCGCGTCTTCCTCGGTTTCGTTGCCGCCGGTGACCTTCTCCCACGCGTAGGAGGCGAGGAATCCGGCATAGCCTTCGCGTGCCCATTGCTGGGAGTGGCGCTCCTCGTGGTGCAGCAACCGATCCAGGTCGAGCGAGCCCTGGGACGCGCCGTTGTCGTCCTCGTACCAGGCGTGTCCCGACTTCGCCACCTCCCGCAGCTGCTGCGCCGGATCCTTCGCGTCGTCGATGTTCAGCATGAACGTGTCACCCCAGGCGGTCCCGCCCTGCTGGCTGAACTGGTCCTGGATGAGGTTCCCGCCCAGGCCCATCATCATGCCGTTCGGGGTGGTCGCCAGCCGCCCGCCGTTGCCGTGCACGAAACCCACGTCGTCGTCGTAGCTCCAGGAGTTCTCCCGCTGCCGGTCGGTGATCCGTCGCAGCTCCTCGGATCCATACGGTGTCGGCGCGAAGTCGGTCTTCTCGCCTCCGGCGCCGTAATCGGTGCCCGCGTTGAGGATGTAGGTCATCCGCACCGCCTTGGCGGCGTCGTCACCGCTGACGTCGGTCGGCATCAGGAAGTACGACTTGTAGGTCCCGTCGCCGTCCTCGTCCTCGCGGATCTCTTCCATCCCGTCGAGGACCTTGAAGTCCTCCGGCGTGATGTCGTGGTCGTCGGCGATCTTCTTGATGGTGTCGATCGATACACCCCGGCGGACGGCGTTCTCGAGCCACTGCCGATAGTGGCCGGACGCGGGTGGCCCGCTCAGCAGCCCGGCGTCGCGCAGCGCCTGCTCCATCTCGATCACACCGGCGTCGATCTGCCCGCCCTTCTTGGCGCCTGCCAGGTCGGTCGCCTCGTGGTCGCTGATCTGGCCGTCCTGCACGAGCCGCATCACCCGGGCGAGGGCGGCGTCGATGCTGTTCGCCGTGGTGAGGATCGCCTTCGATTCCTGCTCCAGCTGCTTCCGGATGGTCTCGCGGTGCCGCTGGGACTCGGCGCGCTCTTCGGCCTCGAACCGTGACTTCGGCGGCGGGTCGGCGGGTTTGCCGTCCACGATGGCGCCGTCGGCGGCGACGCTGAACTGGTAGGTGCCGGCGAGGGAATCGTTGTTGGCGACCCTGGTCTTCAGCGCGGACACGTCGTCCGACGCGTTCTGCAGGGCACGTTCGACGGCGGACAGCTCGGCGATCAGGATCTCGGCCTTGTTCCGGGTGTCGCCCAGCGAATCGCGGGCGCGCTCGCCCGCAGGGCCACGCCAGTCGGGCAGTTTCCTGGCGTCGTCGAGTTCGTCCTGCAGCCCGACGAGTTTGTCCCGGCGGCCACCCAGATCGGTCGCCGCCGCGTGGAGTGCCTCGGCGTCCCATTCGCGGACGTCGCCGTAGCCGACCGTCATCCTCCGAACGCCTCCTCCGCGGAGTTCTCGTTTTCGGAGTACGCCTTGGCGGCCTTGGTGATCGATTCGCTCCAGCGGTCGATCTCGCCGGCCCACCCCTTCGCCCGCTCGGTGCATGTCGACGCCAGCGTGGGCGCGCCCTTGGCGGCCTCCCCGCCCGGCAACGCAGTCGCGATCGCACCCAAGCCGGTGCCCGGTTCCACGGCTCTGGCCTGGTCCGCGGCGGAACCCGCCGCCTTGGCCGCGGCCCGCAGCTGACCGATCTCGACCTCGTACCCGCTCACAGCTCGTGCCCCCAACCCTGGATGGTGAGCGGCACTCTACGTCAGCTCGGAACGCTCCACAGCCGATTCGCGCGAAGGGGTGGCAAGCCGCCGGACGACGTCGTCGTACCGCGCCTGATCGGCGGCCGCGCGGGCGTGTGCCCGCTCCAGCTCCTCGGCGAGAGCCGTCGCCCGGGCTTCGGCGAGGCTCCTGGCCGTATGTTCTTCCGCGAGGGACGCCCGAAGCCCTGCCGAGTCCTTTTCGGACACCGCCGCCCGCGCCTTGGCCTCGTCGAGCCGGTCCTGCAGGGCCGCGCGCTCCGCGGCCGCCCTGGCCAGTGCCGTGTCGCGCTCGGCCAGCTCCGTGGTCAGCCGGGTCTTCTCCTCACGCAGCGTCCGGAGCTCGGCGACCAGCTCGTCACGGGCACGTTCCGCCGCGACGGTCGCGGCTTCCGCGGCACCGCGGGCCCGTTCGTGCGCGGCGACCTCGGCCCACGAACGCTGCCGGGTCTCCTCCGCGTCCTTCAAGGCCTGTTCGGCGGCGCGTTCCGCCTTGACCTTCGCCGCCTTGTCGTCGCGGGACGCGGCCAGCGCGGTCGCGCGCGCCGTGTCGGCCCTCGCCGCCGCCTGCTGAGCGTCCTCGGCCTCGCGCCGGGCCGTCGCGGCGTCGGTCTCCGCTTCGGTCACCCGGCCCAGCGCCGCCTCTCCGGCGTCGTCGAACCGCGAACGCATCGCGTCCAGCAGTTCCACGAGCGACGACGCCGCCGGCGTGAACTCGTCGGCGATCCTGCGGACCTCCAGCAGCGGATCGGCCACGCTCGCCACCGCGGCCGCCCGCCGGGCCCGCGAGGCGGCGTCGGCGTGGGCCTTGCCGCAATAGGCCGAGGGACGGCCACCCTTGCGTTTCCCCTCGGCGTCCACCGCGGGAGGGGGCAAAGGATTCTCGCAGCCTTCCAGCGCGCACAGCCGGACCTCGTCGGCGTCCGTATCGATCACCGCAGCAGGGTAGCGCCGCCAGCCCGCCGATAGGGTCGCTGACATGCGTGTCCTGTTCACCTTCGCCGGCGGCAACGGCCACTTCCGGCCGCTGCTCCCCCTCGCCCACGCGCTCGCCGGCGCGGGCCACACGATCGCGTTCACCGGCGAGCCGCTGATGGTCCCGGTCGTCGAGGCGACGGGGTTCACCGCGTTCCCGTCGGGGCCGAACCTCGGCAGCGACGGCGGCGGACTTCGCCCGTTGCTCCCCGTCGACAGGGACCGCGAGGACAGCGACCTCCGTGACGGTTTCGTCCGCCGCACCGCGCCCCAGCGGGCGAAGGACGTCATGGCGCTCTGCGAGGACTGGGAACCGGATCTGCTCGTGTGCGACGAAGCCGATCACGGCGCGATGATCGCCGCCGAACGCCTCGGCCTCCCGCACGCCACCGTCC
This sequence comes from Amycolatopsis japonica, assembly GCF_000732925.1. Lineage (NCBI taxonomy): Bacteria > Bacillati > Actinomycetota > Actinomycetes > Pseudonocardiales > Pseudonocardiaceae > Amycolatopsis > Amycolatopsis japonica. The sequence goes on along the minus strand of NZ_CP008953.1, from coordinate 4,021,504 downwards.
TGGTGATCGCGGCGGGCGTGCTCATCCGCGCCGAACTGATCGACGACGCGCTCAACGAGATCCGCGCCGTCCACGGCCTCCCGCCGCAACGAAACCTGGAGATGGCGTACCGGCACCTCGTGCTTTCCCCGTTCCCCGCGAGCTTCCGCGACCCCCGGTTCCCGTTGCCGCCGACCGCGCGGCCGTTCCACAGCCCCCTTCCCGGTCGCGGACCGGCGCCGGAGTGGCACGTCGAAGGCCGTCCCACCGTCTACTTCACCCTCGGCACGATCTTCAACACCGAATCCGGCGACCTGTTCGCCCGGGCACTGGCAGGCCTGCGGGAGGTCGACGCGACCTGTGTGGTGACCGTCGGGAACCTCGTCGATCCCGCCGAGTTCGGCCCGCAGCCCGAGCACCTCCACCTCACGCGGTACCTGCCGCAGGACGACGTCCTCCCGTACTGCGACGCCGTCCTCAGCCACGGCGGTTCGGGCAGCCTGCTCGGCGCGCTCGCCCACGGGCTGCCGATGGTGCTGCTCCCGATGGGCGCCGACCAGCCCCACAACGGCGATCGGGTCACCGAACTCGGGCTCGGCACCGTCCTCGACGTCATCGACGCGACACCGCGGGACATCCGCGACGCCGTGTCCACGGTGCTGAGGGAACCGTCCTACCGGGAGGCGGCAGGGCGGTTGCGGGACGAGATCACCGCGTACCCGGCGCCGGAGGAGATCGTGCCGCTGCTGGAAGGGCTCCTCAGGTGACCACCGAACTCGACGCCGCGATCACGCGGGCGTTCCGCGAGGAGTCGGGGCAGGTGATCGCCACGCTGATCCGCGTCACCGGCGACTGGGACCTCGCCGAGGAATGTCTCCAAGAGGCGTTCGCGCTCGCGTTGCGCACCTGGCCACGTGACGGCGTCCCGGCGAAACCCGGCGCCTGGCTGACGACGGCGGCCCGCAACCGCGCCACCGACCGGATCCGGCGAGAGGCCGTCGGCGCGGCGAAACTACGCGAAGCCGCCGAACTGAACGTCCCCGCCGAGCCGGACTGGGACGAGAGCGGCGTCCACGACGACCGGCTTCGGCTGATCTTCACCTGCTGCCACCCCGCGCTGCCGCTCGAAGGGCAGGTCGCGCTCGCGTTGCGGACCCTGGCCGGGCTCACCACCGCCGAGATCGCGCGCGCCTTCCTCGTCTCCGAGGCGACGATGTCGCAGCGTCTGGTCCGGGTGAAACGGAAGATCCGCACGGCGGGCATCCCGTACCGGGTCCCGCCGGCTGATCTGCTGCCCGAACGCACTGCCGCGGTGCTGGGGATGCTGTACCTGCTGTTCAACGAGGGCTACTCGGCCAGTGCCGGTACAGATCTGCTCCGGCCCGACCTGTCCGCGGAGGCCATCAGGCTCGCGCGGATCCTCGCGAGCCTGATGCCGGGAGAGCCGGAGGTCCTCGGGCTGCTGGCCCTGCTGCTCCTGCACGACGCCCGCCGCGCCACCCGCGTCGACGCGCAGGGCACGCTCGTCTCGCTCGAAGACCAGGACCGCGGCGGCTGGAACACCGCCGAGATCGCCGAGGGCACCGAGTTGCTGGAGACCGCGCTCCGTCACGGTGTCGCCGGGCAGTACCAGATCCAGGCCGCCATCGCCGCCTGCCACGCGACGGCCGCCCGCGCCTCCGACACCGACTGGGCGCAGATCGCCGCGCTCTACGGGGAACTGCTGCGGTTCGTGCCTTCACCCGTCGTCGAACTGAACCGCGCGGTCGCCGTCGCCATGGCCGAAGGTCCCGAGGCCGGGCTCGAACTGGTCGACAAGCTCACCGCGGACGGCGCTCTCCCCGGCTACCACCTGCTTCCCGCGACCCGCGCGGACCTGCTCCGGCGGCTCGACCGGCTCGAGGAGGCCGCCGGCGCGTACCGCGAGGCACTCGCGCTCGCCGGTACCGACGCCGAGCGCGCCTACCTGTCGGGAAAACTCGCCGAAATCTCCTGACTCCCGGCTGTCTGTCCGCGGCGTCACCGTTCGTCGGTGGGCGACAAGTCCGAAAAGAGGAAGGGGTCATCCGATGGCCGTTCTCGACGTCCCCGGCGCCCGGCTGCACCACACCGTGACCGGCAGCGGCCCGGTTCTGCTGTGCGTTCCCGGTGGCGCGGCCGATTCCGCGATGTTCGCGCCGATCGCGGGCCTGCTCGCGGAGCACTACACGGTGATCACCTACGACCCGCGCGGGATCTCCCGCAGCACGCTCGACGATCCGGACGGGGAGCAACGGATCGAGGCCCACACCGGCGACGCGCTGCGCCTGCTCGACAGCGTGAGCACGGAACCGGCGGTGATCTTCGCGTCCAGCGGTGGTTGCATGCAGGCTTTCGACCTCGTCACCCGTCATCCCGGGCGGGTCAAGACGCTCCTGGCGCACGAACCCCCGCTGACGAGCCTGCTGCCCGGCCGACCCGACGGTGACCCGGACGAACTGCAGCGCCTCCACCGCGAACAGGGCATCGAGGCGGCGATGGCCAAGTTCATGGCCGACGCCGGTTTCGAGATGGACTGGAGCGCGCTCCCGCCGGAGATGCGGACGAATATGGAGTTCTTCGTCGTGCACCTGATGAAGATGATCGGGGAGTTCACTCCGGACTACGAAGCGCTGAAGGCGTCGGAGACCCGGATCGTCGTCGGCGTCGGGAAGGACTCGGCCGGGCAGCCCGCGCACGAGGCGGCGGTGCTCGCGGCCGCCCGGCTCGGCGTGGAGCCGGTCTACTTCCCCGGTGACCACGGTGGTTTCGCGGCCGAGGCCGTCGCGTTCGCGCCGCAGCTTCTGGCGCTTCTCGACGCCTGATGTCAGGAAAGGGTCGTTCAAGACATCTTTTGTCCTGAACGACCCTTTCCTGACACACGTCAGGCGCGGACGTGCGCGATCAGCCCGCCCACCAGTGCCCCGAAACCGCCGATCGCGGCCAAGGTCCGGACCAGGTTCCACCGTTCCCAGACACCCTCGAACTTCGCCCGCAGGGCCTCGAAGTCGGTGCTGTCGCCGTCGAAACCCGCTTCGAGCGCGTTGTTCAGCGGCACGTTGATCGCCATCGTCACGATCAGCATCACCAGCAGCAGGGCGAACCCCGCGATGAGCCACGGCAGCGCGGGCCGCAGTTCCGCCTTGAAATGCAGTGCCGCCGCGGCCGCCGCGAGCAACGGCGCGCCGCCGAAGCTCAGCGCGAACCAGCCGTTGAGGATCGCGATGTTGATCTCCCGCATCCCCGTCACGTAGGTCCGGGCGTCCGCCCGCCCCAGCCCCGGCATCACCGAGCACGTGTACGCGTAGAACAAGCCGGCGATCAACCCCGCCGTGATGACGGCCGCGATCAGGACGATTTGGCTCAGTGTGGCCATTCCTGTCGCCTCCCTTCCGATTCCAGCTCGTTTCATCGATTCCAGACCCCAGTGGCCGCCGCTTTCGCGGCGTATTCGGAGAAGTCCCTCGCGGGCCTGCCCAGCACCCGCTCGACGTCACCGGTGAGCGAGGAGTTCCGGCCGTCGAGGATGCGCGTGAACAGGTCGGTCAGGCCCTCGATCTCCTCCTCCGGCACGCCCTGTTCGGCCGCTCCCGCCGCGAATTCCGCGGCGGAGACCGGAACGTACCGGACATCCCGCCCGGAAGCCTTGCCGATTTCCGCCGCCGCGTCCGCGAAACCCAGCAACCGGGGGCCGGTCAGCTCGTAGACCTCGCCGTCGTGCCCGTCGGTGGTCAGCGCCATGACGGCCACGTCGACGATGTCCTCGACGTCGATGAACGGCTCGGTCACCGGCCCGGCGGGCAGCACGATCTCCCCGGCGAGCACCGGTTCCAGCAGGAAGTGCTCGCTGAAGTTCTGCGCGAACCAGCTGGCCCGCACGACCGTCCACTCGGCACCGGACTCCCGGACACCCTGTTCGCTGACCACGGCCTCCTCCTCGCCGCGGCCGGACAGCAGGACCAGCCGCCGCACCCCGTGTTCCACGGCCAGCTTGGAGAAGTCGCGGATCGCTTCGGCGGCACCGGGGAAGGCCAGGTCGGGGTAGTAGGTCAGGTAGGCGGCGCTGATCCCGGTGACCGCGGCCGTCCAGGTCGAGCGGTCGTCCCAGTCGAACACCGGCCGTGAAGCCTTCCGGACGTCGATCCCCAGATCGGTCAGCCGCTGCGCGACCCGGCTCCCCGTCTTGCCCGTCGCGCCGAGGACCAGGACCGTCTCGTTGTTCTTCGTGTTTGTCATGGCACTAGTCAAGCGCCTACGAATGAGACGTAACATAGTTCAAAGGCTCTATTCCATGTTTCATCGTCTACCCTTGCGCTATGGATCCCCTCGCCGGTCTGCTCGATGGACCCCGCGCCCGCGGCGCGTTCCTGCTGAAGTCGGTCATGACCCCGCCGTGGTCGCTGCGGATCGAGGACGAGGCGCCGCTGACGGTGATGGCGCAGGTCCGTGGTGAGTCGTGGGTGGTGCCCGATCGCGGGGACGCGGTCCGCCTCGGCACCGGTGACATCGCCATCGCCCGCGGTCCGGACCCGTATCTCGTCGCGGACGACCCGGCCACCCCACCGCAGGCGATGATCCTGCCGGGACAGGAATGCCTGACGCCGGACGGGAAACACCTCACCGAGCTGTCGGATCTCGGCGTCCGGACCTGGGGCGACGACCCGGACGGCCCCGTTGTCCTGCTCACCGGCACTTATCCGCTCGAAGGCGAGATCAGCAAACGGCTCCTCAACGCGCTGCCGTCGCTGCTGGTCGTCCGGGACGAGGAGTGGGACAACCCGCTGGTGACGCTGCTCGCCGGCGAGATCGTCAAGGACACGCCCGGCCAGGAAGCCGTCCTGGACCGCGTGCTCGACCTGCTTTTGGTCGCGGCACTGCGGACCTGGTTCGACCGGCCCGACGCCGCCGCGCCCGCCTGGTATCGCGCGCACAGCGATCCGGTCGTCGGACGCGCACTGAAACTGTTGCAGCACAAGCCTTCCGAACCGTGGACCGTGGCGAGCCTCGCGGCCGACACCGGCGTGTCCCGGGCCGCGTTCGCCCGGCGGTTCACCGCCGCCGTCGGCGAACCGCCGATGGCCTACCTCGCGAGCTGGCGGATCGCGCTCGCCGCGGATCTCCTGCGCCAGCACCCCGACGTCACCATCGGCGCGGTCGCCCGGCAGGTCGGCTACGGCAGCTCGTTCGCGCTCAGCACCGCGTTCAAACGCGAACACGGTGTCAGCCCGCAGGGTTACCGCGCCGGCGTCGCGTAACGCTCGACCAGTTCCGCGCCGATCCGCGCGAGTTCCTCCTGGACCGACTCCGGGCCCAACACCTCGATCATCGAACCCCAGCCCGCGAGCTGCTGCGCGATCATCCACGCCACCGGCGCCGACACCGTCACCCGCACACGCCCGTCTTCGAGCGTTTCCTCGACACGTGCCTGCCGTCCGAAGTGGTCCTGGAGGATCGGCAGATGCCGCTCGGCGATGAGCACGGTCGCGTCCAGCCCAGAACGCCGATGCTCGACCCGGTCGACCACCTGCTCCCACGCCCGCGACAGTTCGAAGTCGTCCGGCCGCCCCGCGGGCAGGTCGCTGACCTCGGCATCGGACATGCGATCGACGCGGAAGGTGCGCTGCCCCTTCTCGGTGCCCGCGATGAGGTACCAGATGTCGTCCTTGTCCACGAGCCCCCACGGATCCACGACCCGCTCGACCGGCTCCGCGCCTTTCTTCGCGTAGCCGAACCGGACCTTGCGGCGGCGCACGATCCCGGCCTGCAGCACGGTGAGCAGCTCGGGCCGTTCCTTCTCCCGCTCACCCCACCGCGACGGATCGATGACGACGGCGTCCGCGGCGGCCTGCGCATCGGCGCGGAACGTGTCCGGCAGGGCCCGGACCAGCTTCCGCAGCGCGGATTTCACCTCGGGCGAGATCGACGCGGCCGGACCGGCGAGCAGGAACAGCGCCTGGGCCTCCGACGCGGACAGTCCACTGAGGTCGGTCCGCGCGCCGCCGACGAGCGACCAGCCGCCGCCCCGGCCGGGCTGCGGGTACACCGGGACACCCGCCGACGACAACGCCTCGAGGTCACGTCGCGCGGTGGCAACCGAGATCTCCAGTTCGTCCGCCAGTTCGGAAGCCGTGACGCGGCCACGCGCCTGCATCAACAGGAGGGTGGCCACCAGGCGATCGGCACGCATGGCGCCCAGTCTCGCAGGCAAACCGCTCATCCGGTGAACACTTTGCGGTGCGGACTTGACCTTCACATCGATGTCAGGCCCTACGGTCGGCGCACCTCACTCAGAAGGAGAAGCACATGGCAGGCGCAGTGATCATCGGCGCGGGACCGGGTATCGGCCGCTCGGTCGCGCACCGCTTCGCCAAGGAAGGGCTGCCGATCACCTTGCTGGCCCGCCGTTCGGCGACCCTGGAACCGCTGGCCGCCGAACTCGGGACCGCGCTGGCACTCACCGCCGACGTCACCGACGAGGCTTCCCTCAAGGCCGCTCTCGACACCGCGGTGCGGGAACACGGCGAGCCTGACGTCGTGGTCTACAACGCGGCGATCATCCAGGCCGACGCCCCCGGCGAGCTGTCCGTCGAACGGCATCTCGCGGCGTGGTCGGTCAACGTCGTCGGAGCGATCACCACCGCGGCGCACGTCGCGCCCGGGATGGCGAAGCGCGGATCGGGCACGATCATCGTGACCGGCGGGATGCCGGAAGCCGTACCCGCCTACACGAGCCTCTCGCTCGGGAAAGCGGGCGTGCGGGCGCTGGTTTCCCTGCTGGACAAGGAATTCGGCCCCTCAGGAGTACACGTCGCCACGGTGACCGTCGCCGGACCCGTCGCGAAAGGAACCCCGTTCGACCCCGACGACATCGCCGAGCACTACTGGCGGCTGCACACGCAGCCGCGAGAAGACTGGGAGCAGGAGATCATCCACACGGCGTAGCAGGCCTACCAGTGCGCCGGATGGGAAAGCGAGTCCGGCAGTTTCGTCGTCGCGTCGCCCTTCGCCGCGTCCAGTTGCGACTGGAGGAGGAAGAGCGTGTCACGGAAGTCCGCGCCGCGGATGTCGGCGTCACGCAGGTCCGCCCCGGTCACGTCGGCCTGCCGGAGATCGGCTCCCCGCAGGTCCGCGCCGATCAGATACGCCCCGCGCAGCAGCGCTCCGCGCAGGTTCGATCCCTTGAGCTTCGCGCCGATGAGGTCGGCGCCGCGCCGGTCCTTCTTCTTGCCCGGCACGGCGGCGCGGGCGAGCTCGCTCGCGCGCAGCAGCAGCCCGTTCACCGCGCCCCGATGCGAGTGGACGTCGAGTTTCCGCAGCACGCCGGGCGTGTCCAGCGTCATCCGTTCGGTCCGGTCGATCATCTCGGCCAGGTCGTCACGGATGGGCGCGGACGTCGGCAGCGAGGCCGCCTCGGTGAGGTAGTAGAGCAGCTCCTGCAGATCCCGCATCACCGGGAAGACCGCGAACATCGTCTTGGCCGTCTTCGGTGACTTGCGCCAGTCCTCGCCGTCGAAGGTGACCTGGGAGACCTTCTGGCCCGCGCCGAAGCAGTCGTAGACCGTGCAGCCGGTGAAGCCCTTCTTGCGGAGCTTGTCGTGGATGCCGCACCGGGAGTCCTCGCGCAGGTTCGGGCACGCCTGACCCGCCGGTTTGGTGATCGCGAAATCGGCCGACGCCGCGAAGGCCGGGACGACACAGCACAGGCCGAAGCAGTTCTCGCAGTCGGCTCGCAGGCTGGAAAGGGCTGGCACGGTGGTTCGGACTCCAGAAGCTCGGCAAGGTGTTCCAGCCACAGGGTACGGAGCACACTTTCCGTGCAGGGCACCCGCCGCCAATGGCCGCCAGACGAAGGTCGGGTCCTGCCCCATTCAGTCGATTCGGACATGTCATGCGCTCAATAACCTCGATCCCCGTGGGAATCGGCAGGTGCCGTCCCATGCGGTCGAGCTGGACCGCCTTTCCGCCGCTGTGGTCTTGACCGGCCGGTCCCCTGCGAACGACAGGACGAACACATGCGAGAGACGAGACAAGCGCGTTGGCTGTCACGTGCCGGGATGGCGAGCGCGGTCGCGGTGGCGATCAGCGTGACCGCTGCTCCCGCCCAAGCCGCCGAAGGACAGATCCTCGCCGCGGGATCCGCCGAAGCGATCCCGAACAGCTACATCGTCACGCTGAAGGACACCGGCGTCGTGGGCGCGCTGGCGAACCGCTTCGGCGCGAAGGTGGAGCAGGTCTACAGCAACTCGCTCAAGGGCTTCTCCGCGACACTGTCGGAGCGGCAGGCCAAGCGCCTCGCCGCCGACCCGTCGGTGGCCTCGGTCGAGCAGAACCAGGTCGTCCACGCGGACGCGACCCAGACCAACCCGCCGTCCTGGGGCCTCGACCGCGTCGACCAGCGCAACCTGCCGCTCGACAACAAGTACAGCTACACCAGCACCGGCGCGGGCGTGAACGTCTACGTCATCGACACCGGCGTGCGGATCAGCCACCAGACCTTCGGCGGCCGCGCCCGCAACGGCTACGACTTCGTCGACAACGACGCCGTCGCGCAGGACGGCAACGGCCACGGCACCCACGTCGCCGGCACCATCGCCGGTTCGCAGTACGGCATCGCCAAGGGCGCCACCGTCTACGGCGTCCGCGTGCTGAACAACTCCGGCAGCGGCACCACCGCCGGGGTCATCGCGGGTATCGACTGGGTCACCAAGAACCACGTCAAACCGGCCGCGGCCAACATGAGCCTCGGCGGCGGCGCCTCCAGCACGCTCGACGACGCCGTCCGCCGGTCGATCGCCGCGGGCGTCACCTACGGCGTGGCCGCCGGGAATTCCAACTCGAACGCGTCGGGCTTCTCCCCCGCCCGCGTGACCCAGGCGATCACCGTCGGCTCGGCCACCAACACCGACGCGCGCTCCAGCTTCTCCAACTACGGCAGCGTCGTGGACATCTTCGCGCCGGGCACGAACATCACGTCGTCGTGGAACACCAACGACACCGCGACGAAGACCATCAGCGGCACCTCGATGGCGACCCCGCACGTGGTCGGCGTCGCGGCCCGCTACCTGCAGAACAACAAGAGCGCCACGCCCGCGCAGGTGGCCACCGCGCTGATCAACGCGGCCACCCCGGGCAAGGTGACCAACCCGGGCTCCGGTTCCCCGAACCGGCTCCTGTACTGGTCGCCGACCGCCTGACCTGCTTGAGGTACGTGAAGGCCCCCTTCACTGCGCTAGACGCAGTGGGTGGATTCCAGGGATGGTTGCAACACGGGTGATCAACTGGTTTCGGTGAGGAGTTTGGTCAAGCGCTCGGCTGGGGTGTCCCAGCCGAGCGTTTTGCGTGGGCGGCGGTTGAGCTGGGCGGCGACGGCGGTGAGGTGGTCGGGGGTGTGGACGCTCAGGTCTGTGCCTTTGGGGAAGTATTCGCGGAGCAGGCCGTTGGTGTTCTCGTTGGAGCCGCGTTGCCAGGGTGCGTGGGGGTCGCAGAAGTAGACGGGCATGTTGGTGGCGATGCTGAATTCGTGGTGTCGCGCCATTTCCGCGCCTTGGTCCCAGGTGAGGGAGCGGCGTAAGTGTTCGGGCAGGGTTGTGATGGTGGTGACGAGGGCGTCGCGGACGTGTTCGGCGGTGCGGGATTGTCCGAGGTGGACGAGCATGACGTAGCGGGTGGAGCGTTCGACCAGGGTGCCGATCGCGGATGCTCCGTTCTCGCCGATGATGAGGTCGCCTTCCCAGTGGCCGGGGACGGCGCGGTCGTCTGCCTCGGCCGGGCGGTCGCTGATCATCACCATCGGCGTGGTGAACCGGGGCTGGCGTTGCTCGCCGTTGCCGCGGGGTTTGCGCTGGGTGCGGCCGGTGCGTAGCGCGGCTTTGAGTTCGCGGCGCAGCTCGCCGCGGCCTTGGACATACAGGGCTTGATAGATCGTTTCGTGGGCCACGTGCAGCTCCGGCTGGTCGGGGTGATCACGGCGCAGCCGGTTACTGGCTTGTTCGGGGCTGCACCGGTCGTCCAGCATGTCTTGGATCCGGTCCCGCAGCTCGGGGTTGGCCGCGATCTTGCCAGGTTTGGGCCGGGGCCGGCGAGCGTCGGCCCGGGCCTGCGCGGAATAGGGAAGATACTCATCGCTGGCGGGATCGGCGTTGCGGCCCAGTTCCCGGCTGACCGTCGAGGCCGGGCGGCCGATCCGGCGGCCGATCTCCCGGGGGCCGTGCCCGGCCCGCGCCAGATCCGCGATCAGAAGCCGCTCGTCCTGAGACAGAAACCAGGTGGACGGAACCCGTGCTCCGCCCGCAGGCAGGCGGTCCGAGGAAGGCGACTCCGGCACGGACGGGCACGACGGCGGGGCGGAAGGCCTGCCGGCCTTCCGCCCCGTCTGACTCGCGCGTCCTTGCCGCCACCGATGCCCGGTCCGGCGGTTGATCCCCACGATCCGGCACGCCTCAGCAGTGCCCATCCCTTGCGCCACAAGATCAAGATATGCCCGGCGCTCGGCAAGCAGCTTCTTCGGCCCCTGAGGCGACCGATCCATACGGATCTCGAACAACACAACCCCTGAACAACTCAGGTGTTGCAACCACCACTAGAACCCAAGGTGAAGGGGGCCTTCACGTACTGCTGGTGTGCCTGTAAGTCCAGTTTCGCGCGGGGTCGTGAGTGGCAAAGAGGGTTAGAACGACCATTGCCACTCACGACCCGCGGCCAGTACTACGCAAAGTACCCAACTCGGGCGCTTTGATCTCGAAAAGTGACCCTTTTTAAAGTCCGAGGGGGCGCGCTAGGCCTCGGTGGCGAGCCACGACTCACGAGACATGCCCGTCGACGGCGCTACAGCACCTTCCGGATACTCGGCACCACGGCCGCGAGACCGGCGGCGTTCGGGTGCAGCGGGGCGAAACTGTTGTTCACCACCGACGGGATCAGCCCTTCGATCCATTTGACGCCGATCGGCTGGCAGGCGTCGTGACCGATGCTCGGCGTCCGGATGTCGACGTACTTCGCGCCGTGCGCGGCGGACTGCTCGGCCATCCGCGCGTTGAGCCGGTCGATGTTGGCCTGGATGTAGTCGGCGTCCTGCGGCAGGACCGGGACGAGTGGCCAGCAGCCACCGGATTTGATCCCGGTCGGATAGCCCACCATGACGATCTCGGCCTTCGGCGCGCGCTGGCGGATCGTCTCGATCACCGTGCCGTAGGTCGCGGCGAAGGCGTCGATCTTGGTGGCGTACTTGTCCACCCCGCCCGTGGTGTTGGCCGCCTTGCACGAAGCACCCACCGGCAGCAGGTTCACGCACGACGTCGCGAGCCCGACCAAACCGATGTCGTTGCCGCCGATGCCGACGGTCACCAGTGTCGTGTCGGCCGAGAGCGCGTCGTACTGCGGCGGGTTCGTGCCGGAGATGATGCCCTTTTGCGGGTTGGTGAAATGGGCCGTGGTCGCGGCGCCACAGGTGACGTCGCGCAGTTCGTCGACCTCGATCTGCTTCGCCAGCAGACCCGCGTAGTTGATCGCCGACCGGGCGCAGGTGAGCAGATCGGACTGCGGCAGCACCACCGAGCCCGCTGAGAACGAGTCACCCATCGCGACGTACACCTGCCGCTCCGCCGAGGCGAGGGCCGGTGTCCCGATTCCGACGAGGGTCAGTGCGGTGCCCGCCACCGCGGCGATCCGGGCGATTCTTCCCCAGCGTGTCACTGCCGCCTCCTGCATGCGTCGTCGAATGCTGCGGTCAGCGTCCGCCGGAGCGGGCAGAACCACTAGAACGGAGGCGCGCGTTCTTGATCGGAGTTTTGTAGGTTCCCTCTATGACGAAGGCGTCGGCACAGCCCTGGCGCAGGCTCGACGCCTCGGTGCTGACCCGCCTGGAGCCCGACACCGCCGCGATCGCGTCCGCCGCGATGGACCAGGTCCGTGCCGGGCTGCGGACCCCGCTGGACGACCGGACGGCGGCGAACCTCCAAGTCACCCTCGACGTCGCGCTGCACGCCTTCTTCAGCGAGATCGGCCATCCCGACATCACCACCGACCGGGAGGTCTACCGCGCGCAGGGCCGGGCCCAGCACACCGCCGGCCGCAGCCTCGAGGAGATGCTCGGCTTCTACCAATCCGCAGCGCTGGGCGTGTGGCGGCAGCTGACCTCGGCGGCACCGGCGGTGGATCTGCCGACCCAGGCGATCGTCGAACTCGGCGAGGCGCTTTTCGCCTTCATCGCGGAACTCTCGGCGGCGGCCGCCGACGGATACGCCGAAGCACGCTCACAGGCGGCGCGGGCCGGGCAAGCGCGGCGGGACCGGCTCCTGGGTCTCCTGCTCGCCGAACCGGCCGCCAGCCGGGATTTGCTCGAAGACGCCGCGAGCCAAGCCATGTGGGTCCTGCCCGGCAGGCTCGTCGTCGCGGTCACCAGCGCCGATGTCGCACCCCAGCTGCTGGACCGGATGCCGGGGCGGGTGCTGGTCGGCCGTCACCACGACCTGACCGCGGTGGTCATGCCCGCCGACCGGCTCGAGTGGTACCTCGGCCGGTTGCGGGACCTGCTCGGCGACGACCAGGCAGGCGTGGGCCCGATCGTGCCGCTCCGCTCGGCCGCGCTCGGTGCCCGCCGGGCGAGCGCGCTCTGGCGGCTGACCCGCACCGGCGCGCTCGGCGACAGTCCCCTCGTCCACACCACCGATCACCGCATCGATCTGCTGCTGACCGCCGATCCCGAACTCGCCGCCGAGTTCGCGGAAGACGTCCTCGCGCCGTTGGCCGGTCTCCCGGAACCGGCGCGGCAACGGCTCACCACGACCCTCGCCGCCTGGCTCGCGCGGCCTGATCAGCCGCAGGCGATCGGCGTCGAACTGCACGTCCACGTCCAGACCGTCCGGTACCGGATCCGGCAGTTGCGGACGCTGTTCGGCGGCACGATCGACGACCCGGCAGGCCGCTTCGCGCTCGCGATCGCGCTCAGGATCGACCCGCTGGTATCGAGGGAACCTACAAAACCATCAGAGCGGAGCGTCCATCCGCTGCGTCCCGACGACGGATAGCAGCCGCAGCGCGTTCTCCGACGGAGTGCCGGGATCGGCGGTGTAGATCACGACCTGCTGGTCCCGGTCGCTGATGTCGAGGACGTCGCAGTTCACGCTGACCGGGCCGACCACCGGGTGCTGGAACGTCTTGCACAGCGTGGGCGCGGCGCAGACGTCGTGCGCGGCCCACAGCCGGGCGAATTCCTCACTGCCGTCGAGGAGTTCCCGGATCAGCCCGGCGACTTCGGGGTCGTCGGGATAACGGCCCGCGGTGACCCGCAGATTCCGGACCGCGCTCGCCGCGAACTCGTCCACATCGGACACCCCGTACAGCCGCCGCCCCTCCGGCAGCGGCCCGAGGAACGCGCGGCGCACGAGATTGCGGTCCCGCCGGGGCAGCGCGGAGAAGTCCTCCATCAGCGCCGCGGCGAGGTCGTTCCAGGCGAGCACCTCGTAGGTCGCCGACAGCACGATCGCCGCCGCCTGCGGAAGGCGGTGCAGCAGCGCGAGAATGCTCGGCCGGACCTCACGCGACGGGCCAGGCGGTGGTCCCGGCGGCGCGCCGGCGAGGTGGTGCAGGTGGTCCCGTTCCACATCCGACAGCCGAAGCGCCCTGGTCAGCCCGCCCAGCACCTCACGCGAGGGACGCGGACCGCGAGCCTGCTCCAGCCGCGTGTAGTACTCGGTCGAGATGTAGGCCAGCTGCGCCACCTCCTCGCGCCGAAGGCCGGGGGTGCGGCGGCGTGGCCCGGCGGGAAGGCCGACGTCGGCGGGGGTGATCCGCTCGCGCCTGCTGCGCAGGAAGTCCGCCAGTTGTCGTCTGTCCACCACTCCAGTGTGGACGATGGCGGCCCGCCAGCCAGGTACCGCCGATGCCTGGATAGGCGCCGAAAGCGGGAGAACCCTCGGTGCCATGACCACCACAACGACTGTTTCAGGCCTGCTCGAGGGCAAGGTCGCCTTCATCACCGGTGCCGGCCGAGGTATCGGCGCCGCCGCGGCGCGGCTGTTCGCCAGGGAAGGCGCCCGCGTCGTGCTCGCCGCCCGCACCGAGTCCCAGCTGAAGACCGTGGCCGAGGAGATCCGCGCGGAGGGCGGCATCGCGGACCACGTCGTCTGCGACCTCGGCGACGCGTCTAGCATCCGCGCGGCCGTCGACCGCGCGGTGGAACTGCACGGCAGGCTTGACGTCGCGTTCAACAACGGCGCGACCAACGTGCCGCCCGGCCCGATGGACCAGGTGACCGAGGCCGATTTCGACCATATCTATGCCGTGAACCTGAAGGGTCCGTGGCTGGCCATGGTCGCCGAGATCGAGGCCATCCGCGCCACCGCGAAGACCGGCGCCATCGTCAACAACAGCAGCGTCGGCAGCCTGATGGCCAACCCGGAACTCCCCGCGTACGGCGCGATGAAACGCGGCGTCAACAGCCTCACCGCGTCGGCCGCCGCCACCTACGGCCCGGAAGGGATCCGGATCAACGCCGTCGCACCCGGCACGACGCTGACCGAGATGTTCTCCGAGTGGGTCGAGAGCTCGCCGGACATCCTGCAGCGGCTCAACGCCCAGACCCCGCTGGGGCGGGTGGCCGAGCCCGAGGAGATCGCGCAGGCCGCGGCGTGGCTGCTGAGCGATCGCGCCTCCTACGTGACCGGAGCGGTCCTGCGGGTGGACGGCGGCATGCTGGCCTGACCCCGGGGAGGGGGTGGGTGATGCGGGGGAACCGGTGTCGGCCTTCCGACGTCTGAACGCGCACGACCCGCCCTGACCAGGGGTTTGCCCGAGGAGAAGCCGATGCCGTTCCTGGATCCCGAACCGCTCTACGCCAAGCTCACGTCGGGGGACGCGGCGGGCATCGCCGAGGTCGGCGCCACCATCGCCGACGCCAAGACGTCGTTGCAGACCGTGGCGGACGGGATCTCCGACGGCGCCCTGCGAGCGGCCCGGTCCTGGCGCGGGAAAGCGGCGGCGGAGTTCGTCGGCAAGGCGAAACAGTCCTCGCGAACCGTCGCCGAGGTGTACACCCAGCTCAACACCGCCGAAGCGGCGGTCAAGGGCGCCGCGAAGGCGTACTCCGCGCTGCGGACGTCGGCCGACACCGCCATCGGCCCCTGGCGCAAGCTCGGCCTGACCGACCTCCTCGAAGCGCCGGAGATCGCGATGAAGACCATCCGGGCCCTGACCGTCGCGCAGCAGACCTACGAAAGCCGGCTCACCGCGCTGGCGGCCACGACCGACGGCGGCGGAAGCGAGGGCTGGGACAGCGACGGCAACGCCGACATCAGCGGCGTCAACCCAGGCGAGCCGTGGACCTCCCAGGGCTTGGCCTACGACGGCGAGAACCTGCTGGTGGGCTCATACCACGACGGTGATGGGGACGGCTCCGGCGACAGCCCCATCGGCCCCGGGCTGACGCCGAGCAGGCTGACCTACGTCGACTACGAGACCGGCGTGGAAACGGGGAACGTCTACCTCAACGGCAATGGCGACGTCGGCGCGCCCACGCACACCGGCGGCGTCGCGACGGACGGCGAGCACGTCTGGGTGTCGTCCAACGGCTACGTGTACGTCTACGACAAGGCCGAACTCGACGCCGCGCAGGACAGCGGCAAACCGGTCAACGCCGTGGACGTGGTCGACACACCCGCCCACAGCTACGTCACCTACGCGCAAGGCAAACTCTTCGTGGGCGACTACACCAACAACCGGCTCTACGAAGTCCCGGTCGGCCCCGACGGCTCACCCCGTCCGGACGAAGCCGGAGATCCGATCGAGACGCCGAACAACGTCCAGGGTGTCGTGGTGCGCGACGACGAGTTCATCTTTTCGTCCTCGGACGGGCACAGCGGCAAGTTCTACCGGCAGGACCGGACGCCGGAGTGGTACGACTTCAACGATCGCGAAGAGATCGAGCTGAAGGGCGGCGAGCTGGGCAACGAGGACGGCTACGACTCCCACGGCGTCGAGGAGGCCGTCGAAATCGACGGGGAGATCGTGCTGGCGCACGAATCCGGCGCCTACGGCTACCAGAAGAACCCAGGCTCGAAGTGGGACGAACCGGAGCTGACCAGGATCTCCCTGGACGAACTCGGCCTCGACCCCGACGGCGCGCTCTCCCCCGGCGACGCCGGATACGAAACCGACCCCGACTCGCTGGTCGGTGCCGCGGGCGTCCTGGACGGGGCGACGTCGACGTTGAGCACCGCGGCCGGCGCGATGTCGCGGCTGCAACTCGTGCCGCATCTGCTCGGCGACGTGCCCGCGGCGACCACCTTCAGCGACGCGCTGACCAAGCACGTCACGGCGGCGGGCGACCGGCTGACGGCGGGAGTGGAAACGGTCGGCGGCATCGCGGACAGCCTGGTCACCGGGGCGGACACGTACCGGCGCGTCGAGGACGGGGTTAAGGAAGGGCTGGACAAGCTCGGCGAAGTCCTCTCCTGACCTACCGGCAAGGGGGATTGCCGATGTGATTCAACGAGGAACGGGATCGACGAGGCGTAGTCCGTGGTCAGTGGCGGCGAGTACGCCGAAGTCGGGGTGAGCTGCCAAGGCATTCACCGGGCCTGTGGTGTGGTCGTGGCGTGCGGGTGTACCGGACTCGGCGTTGAGCCACAGGACACCCGAATCAAGCCCGACCGCGAGCCAGGAGCCGTCGGGGGTGAAACACAGCGACGCCGATGTGGCGTGTCCTGGGGCGCCGGTGATGTCGTCGTCCACGTGCAGATGCCAGGCAGGTTCGCCCGACCGTGTCCAGGTGGTGGCGACGAGGCCGCGGTAGCCGTCGGGCCCGCGGCGGCCGTGGTCGGGCCGTACCCAGGTCGCGAACCTGTGCCCGTCCGGGGTGAAGGCGATGTCAGTGACGATCTCGGGACCGTTACCCGTGGGGAGCCCGTCCTCGCGTTCGTAGCGCTGCCGGAGATTCCCGTCGTCGCCTTGTTCGAGCACGGTCAGCCACCAGCTGCCCTGCATCGAGTTGCCGACGGCGAGTGTCCTCCCATCCGGGGCGAACCGCGGCTCCACGCTCCAATCACCGAAGCCGCCCAGCTCGCCGACGATCTCACCGCGATCGAGGTCGATCACATGCACGCGTTCGCAGGAAGGAACCACTAGTTGCCGTCCGTCGGGAGAGAGCACCGGGGTGGCGTACAGGTCCTCGGGCAGCAGCTCCTTGGGGACCTGGCGAGATCGCCGCAGATCATCCCAATCCTGCAGCCACACCGACTCCTGGTCGGCGGAGGCCAGCGTGGCGCCCGCGGTGTAGGGGCCCAAACTGCGCTTCCGCCCAGACCCCCGGATGATCTCGACCGGGGTGAGCGTCGGGATCAGCTGCCACCGCACGAGTACCGTGCCGGAATACATGGCGGTCAGCGCCTCCGGCCGATCCGGACGAGCCGCAACATGGTGCTGCGGGCTCACCGCTACCTCGTCGGGTAGCAGTTCCACCGAACGCCCGGATGCCACCACCAAGGCGTTCAGCCGGTCCCGCAGATCCTGCGGCCCCTGCTCGCCAACCAGATCAGAAGGCAGCTTTCCGAGTTCATTCCGCACGCCCGGATCGGCGCCACGCTCGAGCAGCAGATCGACGACCCGCTCCCAGACCGCGTCAGTGGCGGTCCGTCGGCTGGCATCGTGCAGCGGCGTGCTCGATCGGCTTGTCCGGTGCGGGGCGCCGGCCTCGATCAACAGGCGCGCGATACAGGGGTCGTCGGCCAGATCCAGTGGTGTGTGTCCGTGCTCATCGAGCAGCGCAGGGTCAGCGCCGGCGGCGAGGAAGGCCCGCGCCACTTCCACGTAACCTTTTTCGACCACGACGTGAAGCGGCGTCTGGGCGAACAGGTAACGCGCAGCCAGTCCGGGCGGCCCGGCCGCTGTAGCCACCAGCCTTGCCACCTCACCGCTGGCCGCCCAATGCAGCGCTCCGTCCCCGTTCTTCCGAACGGCAAGCGGATCCGCGCCATGCTCCAGCAGCAAGCGGACCGCTGCGGCGGAATTGGCTTTCCAGGTGGCCGCGATCAGCGGAGTGACGCCCATCCAGCCCCTGACGTTCACGGCTTCCGGCTCGGCGCTCAGCAAGTCCGTCAGCCGCTCCAGATCCCCGGCCTCCGCCGCCGCGATAACCGGATGATCGTCTCGCACGCTTCTCCCCCGAGCCCACAGCGCGCCGACGCCCGCCTTTCAGGGGCATCATGTCAGCATGAGCTACACGCCCATTGCGGCGTGTAGCTCATGCTCCCGCGTGACGGGCTGAGCGGGTTACGTTCGGCCAGGCTCCGTTGTCATCTCCTCACCGAGGAGAATCTTCAGTAGGTCGTTTCGTAGCGGCGCCGACGGTTCCTCTGTCGCGGCGAGGGCGCGTTGGCGGATGCGGGACAGCGTTGCCGCGATTTGATCGTGCAGTGCCTGGGATTGGGTGACCCGAAGCTGAGCCGCAGCGAGTTGCCCGCGCACGGCGGTCAGTTCGGTTTGAACGTCTGCGAGTCGCGTGCGCGATGCCGTCTCGCGCGCTGCTTGCTCGGCGAGAGCTTCCCGATGGCGGACGTCTTGATCCCGTAACTCCCCCCGGACCGCGTCCAACTCCGCGGTCAGCTCGCGCTTTTGCGTGTCCACGAGCCGCTCCCATGTCTTGCGGCGCTCGTCCGACTCAGCCAGCGCGGTCAACGCGGCATCTCGTTCAGCGGTCCGTGTCGCCAGTTCCTCGCCGCGGGCCGAGAGCGTGGCGGCCAGCTTGTCGGCCCGGGTCCGCTGTTCGGCCGCTTCTTCGGCGACCTCTTTCGCCCGCTGCGTGATCACGGCGGTGGCCGATTCCGCTTTCGCTTGAGCCAGCTGGGCGGCGGACCGGGCCTCGACGGCCTCGTCGGCGATCACCTCGGCCCGAAGCTCAGCCTGTTCAGCGACTCGTGCTGCTTCCGTCGCCGTCTCGGCGGTGTGTTCGGCCTCGGCTGCCCGCTCCAGCGCGGCGTCCCGTTGCCGGTCGGCTTCGGCCGCGGCCGCATGGGCGGCGTCGGCTTGACTGACAGCAGCTGCGATCTCATCGCGCAGATGGGCGGTGACCGCGTCGAGCGCGTTGCTCAACGTTCGGAGAGGGTCCGTCAGCGCGGCGGCGGCCTGGTCGAAGGCCTGTCCGGCGTCCGCCAGCGCCACGGACGGCACGGCCTCGTCGCCCAGCGCCTCCCGTAGCGCCTGTTCGGCCGCGGCCAGTTGCTTGCAGCTTTTTCCGCCGGGCCATGTCCGGTCTGGGCAGAACTCGTAGGGCCTGCCTCCACGCGGTCCGGGCGGCGGCAGCGGCTCCCGGCACTTGCGAAACCCGCATCGTGCCTGCTCCGGCGCACTTTCCTCGGCTACCACGCTCGCGTTCTCGACCATGTCCGGAGCTTACCTTGTTGGTTGCATAACCTATAACTGAGGTATAGGTAACTACAACTACAACCTAACTTAGCTACAGAAGATACATTTTGTAGCTAAGTGGTTCGCGGAGGTCGGATCTGGAGGTGTGAGCGTCCGGAGACGAAGAATCGGGGCGTCTGAGGGGCTGCCGAAAACTGGGCAAGCGATCAACGCCGATACGGTGTGCCGATGATCGTGACTGGTGTGGCGCAGGACGACAGCGTCGCCAGGACCGGGCTATCCCCCGCCGGCGCACTCACCGACGAGGTCTGGCCGGGACTGGCGGATCCGGCGGGGCTGCTGTCGGGAATCACCGACTGGCTCACCGGCTACGGCAACCGCCAGACCCGCCGCACCTACGCCGAAGGACTCGGGCTGCCGGTCAGCGCGGCCGACATCGCCGCGGCTTGGACACCGACCGGCACTCCGAGCGACGCTCGATGGAGCGCCGCGGTGGCGGCTTACGCCGACGCCGTGCTCACCGCGCCCGCGTCCGGGCGGACGGGGCCTCCACCGGCGGGTCGCGGCAGATTGCGGTCCTGGCATTGGCTGCGCTGGTGCGCCACGCGCGGTATCGACCCGACGGCGGCGACGTCGGCGCACGTGAAGGCCTGGCTGGGAGAACTGGACGAGGCGGGCGCCGCGCCGTCGACGCGCGACCGGATGCTCGCCACGGTGAAGACCCTGTACGCGTTCCTGGCCGACGCGGGACTCGTGGCGGCGAACCCCGCGGCACTGGATCGCCGTCGGCTCGGGCTGACCGCGGCCGCGGCGAGCACATCCGCGACGATCACGCTGACCTCACGGCAGGTCGCGGCGCTGCACCGGGCGGCGGGTGCGCCGCGGCGTGGTGCCGGCGCGTGCGATGTCGCCCGCGCGGTCGCGATCGTCTCCCTCTTCACCCTGGGGTTGCGGGTGAGCGAGCTGTGCGGGCTCGACGAGGCGGATCTGCACGTCACGCGGGGGCGGCGGGCGCTACGGGTGCGAGGCAAGGGCGGGAAGGTCCGTGTCGTGTACCTGAGTGTCCCTGCCGAGAACGCGGTGCTGGAATACGCGAATTTGCGTGGCGACGGCGCGGGAACCGCGATCGTGGCGGGGGTCGGCCGGGCCGGTCGTGGCGGCGACCGGCCGCTGCTGGTGACCCGAGGCGGACGTCGTTTCGCCCGGCAGGCGATCTGGCAGCTGCTACGCCGGGTCGCCGCGGCCGCGGGCCCGGAGCTGGCCGGTGTCGCCGAAGTGATGCATCCGCACGCGCTGCGGCATTTCTACGTGACCGCGGCGGTGGAGGCGGGTGCGTCTCTGGAATATGTCCAGGCCGACGTCGGGCACGCCAGTATCGACACCACCAGCGCGGTTTACGACCACGCGGCCCGCGACCCTGCCCGCAGTGCGGTCGACCTGGTCGCCGACGCCTGGCACCCCGGCTCCTGATCCGCCTCGAGGACGAAGAACAGGAAGCTCAGGAAGGCGGTCTTGCCCGCGAGCTCTTCCGGGAAACGCTCTCGCGCGCCCGGCGCCGGGTGGGGCTCGCTGACGACGGACGTCCGGAAACCCGCCGCGGTGAAGGCGTCGGTCATCGCGTGCAGGGGCCGATGCCAGTACGTCAGAACGGCTTTCTGGCCGCTGAAGGTGTACTCGTCCGACCACTTGACGGTCTTGAAGTAGTCGCCCTCGGGGTGGACCAGCTTGAAGATGATCGGGTGGTTGACGGCCATGATCAGCCTGCCGCCGGGTTTCAGCACACGCCGGATCTCGGCCAGCGGTGCAGTCCAGTCTTCGAGGTAGTGCAGGACGAGGGCGGCGATGACGTCGTCGAAGGCACTGTCGGAATAGGGCAGCGGCTCACCGATGTCGGCGATCCGCAATGCCGCGTCGTCACCGAGGCGTTTCCGGGCCAGCTCCAGCATTTTGGTGCTGGAGCTGGCCCGGTCACGATGGCGCCCCGATCGCGCAGCGCCTCGAAAAGAGGACCCGCCCCGCACCCCGCGTCGAGGATCCGCCTGCCGGTCACGTCGCCGGCCAGATCGAGGATGGCGGGCCGCGTGTAGTACGCGTTGATCAGGCTGGTTTCGTTCTCGGCCGCATACGCCTCGGCGAAGGTGTCATAGTCGTTTTCCACCAAACCAATCTATCGAGGGGTAAGGCGAAGGTGGCGTGGTCGGCAGATGGGCTGAAGGGGGCTTTCGCTGCGTCCGATGTGGTGATGGGCCCCTTCGCGTCGTGCTGGTCGATAGAACCGACCGTGTCTCAGCTACCCGCAGCCGGGCGGTTTCGCGTGACCACAGGGACAACACACGTGATCAGACGGACGACACGCGTGTCCAGGCGGACGACTCGTGACGGGACCCGGCCACGCCACATTTGACTTACCCCTCGATAAGTCACGACGAGGACTTGCCGAGACCACCCGTGACCGACGGCGACGACGCGAGCGGAACCAGCAGCCGCGCCGCGCCACTGCCGTCCGCGGGCACGGCCCAGATGTCGCTTTCCTTCCCGTTCCCGCGCGGCAGGCTGTACCCGATCGTGTCGTTGTCGAGCCACACCACCTGGTCGTCCACACTGCGCGTTTCCGCCAGCGGGGTCTCACGCATCGTGGCCAGATCCAGCACGTGTTCCCGCCACGGGTTGACGTCGCCCTCCACCACCCGCTTCTTGAACGCGAGCTTCTTCCCGTCCGGCGACAGCGAAGGACATTCCGCGTTCTCCCGCAGCGTGCGGGCGTTCCACGCCGTGTTGTCGCCCTGCACCAGATAAGTCCGCCCGCCGGTGGCGACCGTGGCATAGAACGTCCGCTCGTCCGCGGCGAACGTGACGCCCCAGTAGTTGACGTCCTCGCCACGATGGGGCACGTCCCCGATCCGCAACGGGATGCCCTCGATGTTGCTCGACAGTTCGTTCAGCTCGCGATCCATGATGGCCGTGCGCGTCGAGAAGGTGCCGGGCGTCGAGTAGGAGTCACCGGTGACGAAGGTGGTCCAGCTCCCCATCCGGCCGCCGGGTGAGAGCTTCGCGCGGTTGGGGATTCCGGGGACGTCGACTCGTTTGACCTCGCCGAGCGCGGCATCGACGAACCGGGCGACCGCACCCGCCATCGGCGTGGAGTCCTTCGCCAGGCACAGGCCACCGTTCGCCACGGTGTAGAACCGTTCGCACGTGAGCGAGCTGATCCGTCGCGGCCCTCCGGGATCGGAGACGGGGACCGAGGCGACGTTGCCGTACCCCGGCCCCGAAGCGCCGTTGCGGAACAGCAGTCTGCCCTGCTCCCCCAGTCCGACCTGCCCCGCGGAATCCACCGCGACCGTCGCGTCGGCCGTCTGTCGCTCGGGGCTCTTCGCCTTGGCCTGCACCACGTACACCACCGAGGCGGCGGCGAGAGCGGCGACACCCGCCAGCGCGACGACGAACTTCACCGGAAGCTTCATCCCGTCTCCTTCCCCGTCACCGGCAGTGGTACGGGCCTGCTTTGTCGAGCAGTTCGCCGTTGGTGCCGATGATCTCCCAGGAATAGGTCTTTCCCTTGAGGACCAGCTTCATCACCCCGTGCTTGCCCAGGACCTTCTCGACGCCTTCGCGGGCTTTGTAATCGAGGTACAGGCTGTCGCCGCCGATACCGGCGATGACCGAACGCACGCCGTTGGCCTCGTCGACGTGCCCGTTGACGTCCAGTGGCTTCGTTCGCTCGTAATGGTGGTCGTGCCCGGCGAACACGACGTCCGCCTTCGCCCTGGCAAGCTCGTTCCACAACGGCGCCACGCTCTTCGCGTCACCGGAATTCCCCGAGTTGAAGCGCGGGTGGTGCCAGTAGCCGGCGATACAGGACTTCTTCGTCTTCGCGAGGTCCTTGCGCAGCCACGCGACCTGCTCGGCGCCGCCGCCGTTGTACACCGGGTCCGAATCGAGCGCGACGAAATGGAAGGCTCCGACGTCGAAGCTGTAGTACGGCTTGCCCTTCGGCGTCGCGATCTTGCCGAAGTACTGTTTGTACCCCGCCAGCTCGTTGTTCCACTCGTGGTTGCCCGGCGTGGGTTTGGTGATCTTCTTGAACTTGCCCCACGTCTTGTCGTAGTACGAACGGAATTCTTCGATGGTGCCGTCGACGTACTGGTTGTCTCCGACCGTCAGCACGTATCGAGGCTTGATCTTCGCGACGAGTTCCGCGGTCTGCTGGTGCTCGGAAGGCAGCTCCGGTTTGGCGATGTCGCCGGCGAGCGCGATGACGATACCGTCGGACGGGGTCGACCGGGTGGACGCCTTCACCGGCGCGGTCGACCCGGACAGGTTCCCGGCCGCGTCCCGTGCCCGCACCGCGTACTGGAAGTCGAAGCCCGAAGCCAGCGACGTGTCGGTGTAGGACGTCGTCGCGGACCTGCCGATCACGTTGCCGTTGCGCAGGATCTCGTACTCGACGACCCCGACGTCGTCGCTCGCCGGGTTCCAGCCGAGCGTGATGCTCTCGGTGGTGGACGACGCCTGCCGGAGCCCGGACGGCACCGACGGCGGCTGGATGTCGCCGTCGCCGGTCCGGACGCCGTAGACCTCCAGTTCCCACAGCGAGTACCCGTAAACGGTCGCCCGTGCCGTGCCGAAGATCCGGACGTGCCGGGCGGAAGTGTTCAGACCGGTGAACTCGTCGAGTCCGCCGTCGCTCCCCACCACGGTCTTCACGTCACGCCAGTTCTGGCCGTCGTCGGACGCCTGGACCTGGTAGTCCTTCGCGTGGGCCGATTCCCAGAAGACCTTGATCCGGCTGATGTCCGCCGGGCCGCCGAGGTCTACGGCGATCCACTGTGGATCGCCTTCCAGGCTCGCCCAGCGGGTCGTCGAATCGCCGTCGACGGCGAGAGCACCGCTGAAACTCTCGTTCTCGACGGTGGACGTCGTGGTCCGTTTGTTGACCGACAGCAGTGATTCCACCGGTCCGGCCGTGGCGCTGGAAGCGATCACGGGCTGAGCGAGCAGGACGATCGCCGCGATCGCGGCGGTGCCCGGCTTCACCATTCGATTCACCTGTACTCCTGGAGGTGCTTACGTCGTCGTGAACCACGGACCGGGTCCGGTGCCGCGGACGGCACCGGACCCCGGCTGTCAGCGGCAGGTGTACGGACCCGCCTTGTCGAGCACGTTCCCGTTGGTGTCGACGATCTCCCAGGAGTAGGACTTCCCGTTCAGCATCAGCTTCATGACGCCGTGCTTGGCGAAGATCTTCTCCACCCCTTCACGTTCCTTGTAGTTCGTGTAGAGGTAGTCCCCGCCGATACCGGTGATGACCGAACGCACGCCGTTGGCCTCGTCGACGTGCCCGTTGACGTCCAGCGGCTTCGTCCGCTCGTAGTGATGGTCGTGCCCGGACATCACCATGTCCGCCTTCACCTTGGCCAGCTCGTTCCACAACGGCGCGATCTGCTTCTTGTCGCCGTATTCGCCCGAGTTGAACCGCGGGTGGTGCCAGTACCCGATGACGCAGGCCTTGGTGTTCTTCGCCAGGTCGTCGCGCAGCCAGGCCACCTGCTCGGAACCGCCGCCGCCGTAGATCGGGTTCGAGTCCATCGCGACGAAGTGGAACTCGCCGATGTCGTAGCTGTAGTACGGCAAGCCCTTCGGGTACGCGATCGCGCCGAAGTACTCCTTGTACCCCCTGAGCTGGTCGTCCCATTCGTGGTTGCCCGTCGTGGGCTTGGTGATGCTCTTGAACTTGCCCCATGTCTTGTCGTAATGGGCGCGATACTCGGAAATGGTGCCCTTGTGGTACTGGTTGTCCCCGACGGTCAGCACGTACTGCGGGTTCATCCTGGCGACCTGGTTCGCGGTCGCCTGATGCGTCGAGAAGAGCTCGGGGTTGGCGATGTCACCCCCGACCGCGATGGTGATGGGACCGGTTCCGCCGGGCTGGGTGGAGGCCTTGACCACCGAACTCGCCGCGGAGACGTTCCCGGCCGCGTCCCGTGCCCGCACCGAGTAGCCGAACTCCGCTCCGGACGCCAGCCCGGAGTCGGTGTAGGTGGTCGTCGCCGTGGTTCCGACGACGTTCCCGTCGCGGAGCACCTCGTACTCGGTGACCCCGACGTTGTCGGTGGACGCGGTCCAGCCGAGTGAGACGCTGTTGGTGGTGGTGCCCGTCGCGGCGAGACCGGTCGGCGCCGTCGGTGCCTGCGTGTCTCCGCTGCCGGAGCGGTCACCGTAGACTTCCAGCTCCCACAACGAATAGCCGTACGACGTTCCCCTGGCCGTGCCGTGGATACGGATGTGGCGCGCGGACGCGTTGAGGCCCAGGTGTTCGTCGATGGCGCCGTTGCCGCCGGTGACCGACTTGATGTCGGTCCAGGTCCGGCCGTCGGCCGAGCCCTGGATCTTGTAGGTCTTGGCGTAGGCGGCTTCCCAGTTCAGTTTGACCTTGGTGACGGTCGAGGTCCCGCCGAGGTCGACGGCGATCCATTGCGGATCGACTCCTTCCTCGCTGGCCCATCTGGTCGTGGTGCTGCCGTCGACCGCGTTGCCACCACCGAATTCGGCGGCCTCGACCGACGACGTGGTCGTCGGCTTGCCCGCTGACAGCAGGGATTCCGCTTGCGCGGTGGTACCCGACGAAATCAAGGTCTGCCCCAGCAGGGCCAGGGTCGCCACCGCGACACCGGCCAGGGGTGTTCTCCGTTTCATGCGAACTCCTCGACGTTGCGGAGTCGGCGAGTACCGGCGGTGGGCGGCGACTGTCAGCCGGAGTCGCTTAGTTAAGTAAGTTTCCTAACGATCGCAGTGTAAAAGGTTCTTAAACTCACAGTCAACGGGTCATCGCCCGGTGCTCGGCACCATTTGATGGCAGGGTCGCGGCCATGGTGACGCTGGATCGGCTCGTGAACGTCCTCGGTGGATACGGGGCGCGGTTGTGGTGCTGCCCGGTGTCGCGCGAGGTGGCCTTGCGCGACGTGGTCATGCACGACGCCGCCGACCCCCGCGACCTGCGCGGGGACGTGTATCTCGCCGTCGGCGCGGAGTCGGTCACGGCCGCCGTCGAGCTGGCCGCGGCGGCACAGGCCTCCGTCGTCCTGGTCCGCGGCTCGTCGCCGGATCCCGAGGCGGCCGAACGGGCGGAACGCGGCGGCGTCGCGGTGCTGCTGGTGGACCCGGACGTGTCCTGGGGACAGCTCGCAGGAGTGGTGTACGGCCTTGTGCTGGAGGGCCGCGAGACCGAGTCGGGCCGCGGGCCGACCGACCTGTTCGCGCTCGCCGACAGCCTGGCGGACGCGCTCGGCAGCGCGGTGACCATCGAAGACCGGCTGTCCCGCGTCCTCGCCTACTCCAGCCGCCAGCATCTGGCCGACCGGGCACGGCTGGAGACGATCCTGGGCAGGCTCGTCCCGGAGCCGGTGCGCGAGCTGTTCGAACGGCGGGGCGTGTTCCGGCACCTCGCCGAGTCCGACGAGCCGCTGTTCGTCGAGGCCGATCCCGAACACGGGCTGACCGGACGCATGGTCGTCGCGGTCCGCGCGGGGCGTGAGCTGCTGGGTTCGATCTGGGTGGAATGCGACCGTCCGCTCTCCGACGCCCGGCGCGCGGTCCTGCGGGACAGCTCGCGCACGGTCGGCCTCCACCTGCTGCGCTCACGCGCGAGCGCGGATCTGGAGCGGCAGGTCGAATCCGATCTGGTGATCCGGCTGGTGGAGGGCACACCGGACGCGGCGGCCGTGCTCAGCAGGCTCGGTCTCCCGCCCGGACGGTTCCGGGTGATCGCGCTGCAGGCCCATATCGGCGACGAGCGCCATGCCGCGCTGCTGCTCGCGTTCGAGCGGGCGACCACCGGTTTCGGCTGGTCACGCCCCGGCCGCAGCACGCTGTTCAGCAACACCGTCTACACCGTCCTGCCCGGGGACGACGTCGAAGCGGCCAGGGCGTGGGTCGGTTCGATCCGCGAGGCGCTGCCCCGGCAGGTGACGATGCTGGCCGGCATCGGGGCGGGTGCGACGTCGGCCGAGCTGCCCGCCAGCAGGCTGGAAGCCGACGAATGTCTCGCGCTGCACAGCGTGCGTCCCGGCACGAAATCCGCGATCGCCTACGACGAAGCCTGGGACGACATCTTGGTGCAACGACTGCGGGCGGCGGCCGCGTCCGGCCGGGCGCCCGCCCGCGGCCCGATCACCGAGCTTCGGCGGCACGACAGTGCGAACGCCACCAGCTACGTCGCGACGCTGCGCGCCTGGCTCGAGGCGCAGGGGGATCTCGCGGAGGCCGCCGAGCGGCTGGAGGTGCACCCCAACACGATCCGCTACCGGCTCCGGAAGATGGCCGAAGTGACCGAACTGCGCCTCGACCAGCCCGCGAAACGGCTGGCGATGATCATCGAGCTGGCCGTGTCCGACCCCACCCCTTGACCGTTCCGGCCAAAACGATCCGCCCAGGTTGTCGGATCCGGACAATCGACACCGCCTGAATCCGAGCCATCCTGACCGCGACAGCACCACTCGTAGCGGAGGAACTCATGGGCGATCTCGACCGGATCGACGGCGGCCCGCGTTCGGCGATCGTGATCGGAGCCGGCGTGGTCGGCCTGTCGACCGCGTGGTTCCTGCAGGAACGCGGCGTCAGTGTCACGGTGGTCGACCGCGCGGGTATCGCGGCGGGCGCGTCGTGGGGCAACGCCGGCTGGCTCTCCCCCGGGCTCTCGATCCCGCTCAACGAACCCGGAGTACTGCGCTACGGACTGCGGACGCTGCTGGACCGGCAGGCCCCGCTGCACGTTCCGCCGTCGCCCGACCCACGGCTGTGGTCGTTCCTCGCCCGATTCGCCGCGAACTGCACCGGCCGGTCGTGGACCCGCGCGGTCGAGGCGAACGCGCCGCTGAACGACGAATGCCTGGAAGCGTTCGACGTCCTCACCACGAACGGCGTGGACGCGCCGACCATCGAAGCGCCGATCACGGCGGCGTTCGAGACCGCCGACCACGCCGCCGGGCTGATCGGCGAACTGCGGCGGATCGAGGAAGTGGGACAGGGCGTTTCCTACACCCGTCTCACCGCGGCCGACCTCGCCGAACGATTCCCCCAGGCCACGGCCAGGCTCGGCGCCGGTGTCCGGATCGACGGGCAGCGCTACGTGGACCCTGGCCGGTTCGTCGAGTCGCTGGCACGGTCGGTGGTGAGCCGGGGCGGGACGATCCGCCACAAGTTCGAGGTCGCTTCCCTGCGCGCGTACCGTCACGCGTTGAGCGTGCGCTCGAAGACGGGGCAGACGGTGAACGCCAACGCGGTCGTGCTGGCGACCGGCGCCTGGCTCGGAGACCTGGGCCGCAAGTGGGGCGTCAAGATCCCCGTGCGGGCCGGACGCGGCTACTCCTTCACCGTGCCGACCGACGAACCGGTACCCGGACCGCTCTACCTGCCGGACATCCGCGTGGCGTGCACGCCGTACCGCGGAGGGCTCCGCGTGGCCGGGACGATGGAGTTCCGGAAACCGGACGCTCGGCTGGACCCGGCCAGGATCGCCGCGATCATCGCCTCGGCGCGGCCGTACCTCACGGGCCTGGACTGGGAACGGCGCACGGACGAATGGGTCGGCTCCCGCCCCGTCACCACCGACGGGCGGCACGTGATCGGCGCGACGAGCACACCCGGGCTCTACGTCGCGGGCGGGCACGGGATGTGGGGACTGACCCACGGCCCGATCACCGGACGCCTCCTGGCCGAGCACATCACCACCGGCAAACAGCCCGAGGCGCTGCGGCCCTTCGACCCCCTTCGCTGATTCGGACGGAAATGCTCCCAGAGAAAGAAACCCCACCGGGCGAACAGTCCGAAGTGGACCGGCTCCGCGCCGAGAACGCCCTGCTGCGCACCGAGAAGGATCTTCTGCTGAAGGCCGCGATCGGGTTCGCCACCGACGCGGGCGCCTTCCAGCGGCGGTCCCGTGAACCAGAGACCCGCTGACCGACGCGGGACTCATCGAAGGTCTGTGGGGGCCGGGTCCTTTCCGCGCCCGGCCCTCACAGACGTATCCACCGAAAGGCGATCACCACCATGTCCACCGTCTCGTCAGGCCCTTGGTTGACCAAGGAAGCGCACGCTCGGCTGGTGCGGGAGCTCGCGACGTTGCGGCGCCCCGGCACCGACGACCGGTACGGCGACGACGAAATCACGCACAACGCCCACCGGCAGGCACGGATCCGGCAGATCGAGGACATGCTGCGCGGCGCCGTCGTCGGGCAGGATCCACCCGATGACGGGATCGCCGAGCCCGGCATGGTGCTCACCGTCCGATATGACGACGGCGACACCGAGACCTTCCTGCTCGGCACCCGCGACGAGGCGGGACACGGCGCCCTGGAGGTCTACTCGCCCGATTCGCCGCTCGGCCGCGCGCTGCACGGCGCGAAACCGGGTGACCGGCGGGAATATCTCGTGCCGAGCGGCGGGTCGGTCCACGTCACGTTGCTGGACGCCAAGCCTTACGGGCGGCATCGGGAGACCGCTGACTGAGGCTGGAGCGCGCCGGCGCGAGATTCCGTAACCTGGGTCCTGACGACCGGCTTGGGGAGTGCGTATGGGGAAAGTCGCCCTCATCGGCGATGTCGGCGGGCATCCGGATCAGCTGCGCCGGGCCCTGGCCTGGCTCGGCGTGACCTCGGAACGACTCCCACCCGAGCTCACCGTGATCCAGGTCGGCGATCTCGTCGATCGCGGCCCCGACAGCGCGGGGGTGCTCGACATCGCGGGGAAACTGCTGGAGGACCGGCAATGGATTCAGCTCGCCGGGAACCACGAGACGCAGTACCTGCCGGGCGGAGAGATCTTCTGGCGCGAGCCGCTACCGGAAGGCGACGTCACCAGGTTGCGGGAGTGGTGGGCCGACGGCCGGTTGCGGGTGGCCGAGGCGGTACGGACCGCCGACGGCGAAGAACTTCTGGTCACGCACGCGGGTCTGACGCTCGCCTGCTGGCAGCGTCTGGGAGGACCGACGTCGGCGACGGAAACCGCGGCGATCCTCAATGAGCGCCCGGACTTGATCTGGGAAAGAGGCGAACACGGCCGCGACGAGGACGCAGGGCCCTTGTGGGCCGAATCGGGAGCGGCCTTGCACGAACCGTGGATGGGGTACTTCGGCGTCGTACCGTTCGGCCAGGTCCACGGGCACTCCACGGTCGTGCGGTTCGCCGAGCGGACCTGGCGATGCGCGGGCCGAATCCGGCACCATGCGACGGTCGACTGGCGGGCCCGCCACGTTCGCGTACGGATCGGAGGGCGGGTGTTCACCGGTATCGATCCGGGGCACGGCCGCACTGGTGCCGACGAGTGGCGACCGCTCATCCTCGACGACGCCCACGTCACGACACCGAGCCGACGCTAGATTGTCCTGTGTGGACCAAGACGAGTACCGCCGCCGACTTCGCCGCGTCCTCGACGCGCATTCCGACGACGTCGCCGCGCGGCTGAGGGTGATCGTCGGAGCGATCGGCGACAGCGTCGAGAGCGTGCGGATCGAGGTGTTCCCCGACCAGGACGGCGAGGGCACCTTCGATGTCTGGGCCCGGTTCGAGGGCCCGGACTCCTATGTCCTCAACAAACCGATCGACGAGCACCGCCACCTGTTCGGCGTCGTCCACCACGAGACAGGCTGGGAACCCGACGTACCGCCGCTCCCACGAGGCCTTTCGGCGGACCTCATCGTGGATACGGTCGTCGAGTGGCTCGACTCGGTCTGGGCCAGGACGTTCGACCCGCGGCCGTCGATTCCGGTGGAGGTCTCCTGCCCGGACGGTTACGGCTCGGCCGCCCAGATACCGCGGACATGCCCGATGTGACGACGCATCAGCGCCTCCGCACCGTCGGCGTCACGGGCCTCGACGAGGTCGACGAGTTCGGCATGTTCGCGTGCCGAGGCGACGAGCTGTCCGCGTTCGGCCAGGACCCTGAGGCCGTAGATCCGTGATCGGGCACGCAGCGACCGGACGATTTCGACGAGGTGTTCGTTGCCTGCCAGTCCCAGCAGCGCGAGATGGAACTCCATGTCGAATCTGACGTGCCCGATCAGGTCCTGCTCGACGGAAGCGCGCTCGATCCCGGCCGCGAGCTCGCGGAGTCGCTTCAGAGCGTCGGTGTCGGCGCCCGTCTCGGCGATGCGGCGCACGGTGGGCACCTCGATGAGGGCACGTAGCTCGGTGAAGTCGTCGAGTTCGTGTTCGGTTGGCTCGGTGACCCGGAAACCCTTGTTGCGCACGGTTTCCATGAGCCCTTCCTTGACGAGGTCGAGCATCGCCTCCCGCACCGGCGTCGCGGACACACCGAACTGTTCGGCCAGCGTGGGCGCCGAGTAGACGACACCGGGGCGCATCTCGCCGGAGATCACCGCACCGCGAAGGTTCTCGATGACCTCGTCGCGCAGGTTGCGACGACCACCGATCGACGACAGTCCTTCGACCGCACCCATCATCGACCCCTTCACCAGGCGTTGTCTCAGTACAATGTCACATGTTACGTTCGTTCACCATGACAGACGACGGGATCGAGGCGGTCGATTACCACTGCGGTGGCGAACCGTTCAGGATCGTCACGGCGACGGCCGGGCCGGCCGGAGCGACGGTCGCGGAAAAGCGCGTCGCGGCCGCCGTCGATCCCGAGGTCGACGGTTTGCGAAAGTTGCTCTGCTCCGAGCCTCGCGGGCACGCCGACATGTACGGCGGTTTCATCGTGGCGCCGGACGATCCGGGCGCCCATTTCGGCGTTCTCTTCTGGCACAAGGACGGCTTCTCCGCCGCGTGCGGCCACGGCACCATGTGCCTGGGCACCTGGGCAGTCCAGACCGGGCTGGTGCCCGCCGATCCCGGCGGAATCACCGACGTCGTGATCGACGTTCCGTCCGGACGGGTGGCCGCACGGGTCTCCACGGCCGAATCGAAGGTCACCGCGGTCGACTTCGTCAGCGTCGCCGGCTACCTGCTCCATGACGAGGTCGTCGTGGAAACCTCGCGAGGCGCCGCCTCTTGCACGGTCGCGTTCGGCGGCGCCATCTACGCCCACGTGACGGCGGCGACCTTCGGCCTCTCCGTCGACACGGCCTCGCTACCCGAATTGATCACGCTGGGGCGGGAGATCAAGAACGAGATCAACGCGACCGCGTACGCCGAGCACCCGCTCGATCCGCGTCTCAGCGGCGTCTACGGCGTGATCTTCTTCGACGAACTCGGCGACGAGGACGGAGACGTCCGCCAGCGCAATGTGACCGTCTTCGCCGACGGGCAGGTGGACAGGTCGCCCTGCGGTTCGGGGACCGCCTCCCGCGTCGCGGCTCTGCACTCGTCCGGACGGCTGGCGACGGAAGGCACCCTCGTCCACTCGTCGATCGTCGGTTCGACGTGGTCCGCCCGGATCGCGGACACGACCGTGGTCGCCGGCCGGAACGCGGTGCTGCCCATCGTGACCGGCCGCGCGTTCCGCACCGGTCACCACCGGTTCGTCGTGGACCCCGACGACGACCTGGTCCCGGGCTTCGTACTGCGCTGACAAGGAGGATTCGTGGACGTCGTGACCTTCGGCCCGGACGAGATCCGGTCCGCCGTGTCCATGCCCGCCGCGATCGACGCGGTCCGGGACGGGTTTCTCGCCCTGCACCGCGGAGAGTTCGAAATGCCGACGCGAACCGTGTTGCGCGACGGCGGATTCCTCGTGATGTCGGCGCACCACCGTCCGACCGCGTCGGCGATGATCAAGACCTTGAGCCTCGATTTCGACCGCGACCCGGCCATCGCCGGCACCGTCGTCTGGAGCGAACTCGGCCACAGCCGTCAGCTCGTCGCCGACGCCATCGAGGTGACCCGTATCCGCACCGGCGCCATCACCGGCGTCGCGACCGATCTGCTGGCCCCGCCGGAAGCGAAGACGTGCACCCTCATCGGCGCGGGCGGGCAGGCGGCCGACCAGATCCGCGCCGTGCACGCCGTCCGGCCGCTGACCGAGCTCAGGATCGTCAGCCGCGGACTCGAACGCGCCGAAGCGCTGGGCAAGGCACTCGGCGCGGAACTGGACATCAGCGCCGTCGTCCTCACCGATGCCGACGAGGCCGTTCGCGACGTGGACATCGTCTGCTGCGCGACGACGTCCACCGCACCCCTGTTCTCCCTCGAATCGCTGGCCGGACACGCCCACGTCAACGCCATCGGCGCGTACCGCCCCACCATGCGAGAACTGCCCGACGAACTGCTCGCCGACGCGACCGTCGTCATCGACGAACGAGACGCGATCCTCGAGGAGTCCGGGGAGATCATCCACGCTCTCGCGGCGGGGGCCATCACCGAGGACGACCTCATCGAACTGGGTACCGCGCTGACCGACGGCGTCGTGAAGCCGGGAGGCCGCACGGTCTTCAAGTCCGTCGGGGTGGCCATGCAGGACTGGGCGATCGCGCGTCTTCTCGCTGCCAGGCAGGCAAGTCAGAGGATCCCGCTGACGTAGCGCATGTCCCCCATCCGCATGCCGTCGTCCGTCAACGCGGGCAGACCGTTGACGGCGAACAGTTCCCGGATGGTGATTCCGGTCAGGGTCCAGCCGCGATCGGCCAGGTACGGACCGGCCTCGTTGCGCTCGCCGAAGTAACGCAGCCTCGCCATGTCGGTGTCGACGCTCTGCTCGCGCCAGCGTTCGGACATGCGGTTCAGGCGTTCCTTCGTCTCGTCTTCCTCGCCCGGCCGGGGGTTCGGCCTGCTTTCGGTGGCCACGCGGCTTCCCGGTGCGCTGAGCTCGGTGATGCGGTCCAGCAGGTCGTCCTGCGCCTCGGGTGGCAGGTAGCCGAGAAGACCTTCGGCACTCCACGCCGTCGGCTGAGCAGGATCGAAACCGACGGCGCCCAAGGCACCGGGCCAGTCGGCGCGGAGGTCGGCCGCGACCGCCCTCCGGTCGGCGGTGGGCTCCGCGCCCAGTTCGGCCAGCGTGCGTGTCTTGAACTCGATGACCTGCGGCTGGTCGAGTTCGTACACCACGGTCCCGGCAGGCCAGGGCAACCGGTACGCCCGGGAATCCAGCCCCGAAGCCAGGATCACGACCTGCGCGATCCCGGCTTCGGTGGCGTCGAGGAAGAACTCGTCGTAGAACTTGGTGCGAACTTTGGCGACGTCGATCCACACCTGCTCGACGAGTTCGCCGGGGGCGGTTTCCCCCGACGCGAGCCGGGTGAGGGAGTCGACGCCCACCGCCCGGACGAGGGGTTCGGCGAACGGGTCGTCGATGAGCGAACGATCCGCGCGCGTGGCCATCGCCCGCGCCGTCGCGGCCATGGTCGCGGTCGTGCCGACGCTGGAAGCCAGATCCCAGCTGTCTCCGTCGTGCCTGGTGGACATGATCCTCCCCGTGGACTTTCCCGGATTATCGTTTCCGGTCAGCGTCCTTCGGCGAACGGGGTCAGCTTCTTCCAGAATCCGCAATGATGCTGACGCGGGATGTCGGTCGTGAGCCTGCTGTCCCCCGCGGCGTTGAGCGACATGACGACGGGATTCTCAGCGGTGTAGCGATCCCAACGCGGAGTGCCGTCCACGGTCGGATCACCGGTGCGGGCGAACCCGGTCCACTGCGCGACGAGCTGGTCGGACAGGACCTGCTGATTCGGCGCGAGTTCGACACCGTCCGGGAACAGCAGGAGCCATTCGGCGATGTGGTAGGCGCCGTTCGGTTTGGTGGGATCGAGGAAGAACTGGGGCGGGACGTCCGTATCGTCCATCTGGTAGGCGAAGACCGGGAGGTGTTCGGCCAGCCGTTCGTTGTTGATCATCGAAGGGCAGACCGAGTTGGAGTCGGCCACGATCGTCCGGAAGGCGAGGAACGGCGCGGGCGCAGGGAACCGGGTCAGCGGATAGAGGCGTTGGACCGCGGCGGCGTGCTTGCCGTACTGCTGGCGCACCAGTTTCTCGTAGTCGGCCGGAGTCGAGGCGGACGGCAACTGGGTCTCGTCGCGAGCGACGCCGTGCATCAGCGCGACGTCGTTGACGCGCCCGGTGGCGAAGGCCTCCCCTGGCGACATCGGCAACGTCTTCCCGTCCACGATCGGCGCGACCGTCCCGTTGTCGGGGTTCCTCCCGTGATCCGCCTGCTTGAGCAACACCGCGGCAGGCGTCTTACGCAGGCAGGCGGCTGCTTCGGCGACGTCGCCGCAACCGACGGCCGCGGCGAACCGTGCCCCTGTGCGCTGAGCCTGCGCTTCGGTGGGCAGCTTCGCTTTGCAGTCCTGCGCCTGCCACACGGTGTCGACGCCGAGCAGCGAGTTGTACTCGCCGCTTTCGCTGATACCGCGCTGGAACAACCCCGCCGAGGCGGGCGAAATCGTGTGGGCGCAGACGCTCGACCCGCCGGCGGAAGCACCGTAGATCGTCACGTTGCGGGGGTCGCCGCCAAACCGCGAGATGTTGCGCTGCACCCAGCGCAACGCGGCCTGCTGATCCTGCAGTCCGTAGTTCCCGGCCTGCGCCCCGAACGCCTCGTGGGCTAGGAAACCGAAGATCCCCAGCCGATAGTTGACCTCCACGCTGATGACGTTCCCCGCGGTCACCAGGCGGCTCGCGTCCTGCGGTTTCCACAGCAGGAACCCGCCTCCATGGAGCTGCACCATCACCGCGAGCGGACCGGGGCCGCGCTTGGCGGGCACCCGGACCGTCAGGTTGAGGCAGTCCTCGTCGTCCGAGCCCGGCCCCGCGCCTGCCGGTTGCGCGCATTGGTTTCCCTCGGTGGTCGCGACGAACGGCTCGGTCCACGGGGTGGGCCGCCGCGGCGGCTTCCACCGCAGTTCGCCGGTCGGCGGTGCGGCGTAACGGATCCCTTGCCACGACGTGACCGCGGCGCCGGCGACACCGCACACCGGGCCGTCATCGGTCGTCACCGTGGTACCCGGCGAACAGGCCGGTGTGGGTTGCTTCGCTTCGCGCAGATCACCGGCCATGGACGCCGAGCCTGCCAACGGCGTCATCAGCACGACGGCCGCCACGACGGCGGCCACCTTTCTGTCGAGTCTCATCCGTCCTCCTTCACTCCCGCCCGGCACGAGGGGACGAACGAGAGATTCGCGATTCAACGAGTGGACATCCACAGACCGAACGAAACGGCCTACCGGCGCGGGCCCGACGGCGACAGTGCCCGTGTCCCGATCTTTCCAGTCTGGCCACGCCCAATCCCGGCGCAACCACCGTTCGGTCGCGCCGGAATTGTCAAATCGAGGGAGGACATGGTCTTTCGCGGGGTTGGTCTCTCCACTTCGGACGGACAGGCCGCGAAACTCAGTGGTCCTGGCGGCCTTCACGTTCGCGGAGGACACGGGCTTCCCGGCGGCGCAGGTCGGCCCGTTCCGACCAGCGGTCGATCAGGTCGTAACCCGCGATGCAGAGGCCGAGCAGGCCGAGGATGCCGACGATCACCGCGGCGGGGATCAGGTCCAGCTTCGAGCACAGCACCGCCGCCGCCATCAGAACGGCACCGATGCCGAGATTCCACTTGCCGAAGCCGCTCATGCTCGTTCCTGATTCCGTAGAGAAGACGCGATCAGGGAGACATGATGCCGCACGGCGGACGCGAGCGTGGAGATTCGGGACGTGACGTGTCCCGAATCTCCACACCCTTCTAGGACTCGTCGAGGAGATCTTCGATCACGATGGGGATGTGCCGCACCCGGATGCCGGTGGCGTTGTGGACGGCGTTCGCGACCGCCGCCGCCATCCCGACGGTGCCGATCTCGCCGAGACCCTTCGCGCCGACCGAGTTGTGCAACGTGTCCGGGTACTCGACGAAGTGGACGTCGACCTCGGGGATGTCCGCGTTCACCGGGATCAGGTAGCTCGCGAAATCCCCGTTGGCCAAGCGCCCGTTCTCCTCGATCTCCAGCCCCTCGTGCAGAGCGGCCGAGACACCCCAGATCATGCCGCCCATGATCTGGCTTCGCGCCGCCTTCGGGTTGATGATCCGGCCGGCGTCGAACACCCCGAGCATGCGCGACACCCGGATCTCGCGTGTCCACTTGTGCACGCGGACTTCGCAGAACTGTGCGCCGAACGAGCTGAACGAATGCTTCGTCAGCTCCTCGCCGGGCGCCGAAGAACCGGTCACGGACAGCGCCGGCCGGTCCAGAGCGCGCAACAGCTCGCCGAAGGTCATCATCCGCTCGCCGGCCTGCACGCGACCGTCCGCGTAGGCGACCTCCATGCCTTCGAACGGCGCACCCGGGGCCGACGCCAGCGCCAGCAGCTCGTCGATCGCCTTGGCGGCGGCGATCATGATGGCCGTCCCGGCGCTCGCGGTCGCCGTCGAACCGCCGGACATACCTCCGGACGGCAGGCGCGAGTCACCGAGCCGCGCCTTGACCCGATCCGGCGAGATGTCGAGCGACTCCCCGCCGACCAGGGAGAGCACGGTCAGCAGGCCCGTGCCCGGGTCGGCCCCGCTGGTCGCGACGGCGGCCGTGTCGTCGGACAGCAGGGTGATCTCGACCGTGGCCGGGAATCGCAGCGCGGGGAACATGGCGGTGGCCGTGCCCATGCCCACGAGCCAGTCGCCGTCGGTCCGCCCTTCGGGTGAGCGGTCGGCCCAGCCGAACCGCTCCGCGCCGACCCGGAAGCATTCGTCGAGATGCTTGCTCGACCACTGCAGGTCCTTGCCGGGCGGAGCGTTCGAGTTGTTCCGCTGCCGCAGCTCGATCGGGTCCATGCGCAGCGCGACCGCGAGTTCGTCGATCGCGCTTTCCAGCGCGAAAGACCCGGGCGCTTCTCCCGGTGCCCGCATGAAGGTGGTCGGCGGGATGTTGAGCGGCACCATCTTCTGGCTGATGGACAGGTTGCGGGTGGCGTACCACTCGCGCGAGGTGCCGTGCGAGGTCGGCTCGACGAACGACCGGTCCATGGGCGTGCTGCACCACGAGTCGTGCTGGAGCGCGTTGAGCGCGCCGTCGTGTTCCGCGCCGAGGGCGATCTTCTGCACCGTCGCGGCCCGGCCCGCGGTCGCGGTGAAGACCTGTTCCCGGCTGAGCACGGCCTTCACCGGCCTGCCCAGCGCCCTCGCCGCGGCCGCGGCCAGGAACGCCGGGGTGGACGTGTGTCCCTTCCCGCCGAACGCACCGCCCACGAACGGGTTCACCGCGTGCACCTCGGTCGGCTCCACGCCGAGCGCCATCGCCAGTTCCGCCGCCTGCAGATCGGAGGCCTGGTTGCCGCTGTGGATCGTGAGTCCGTCGGGCCCCCAGACCGCGACCGCCGAATGCGGTTCCATCGCGGCATGGTTCTGCGTCGCGGTGGTGTACGTGGCCTCGACGACCACCGGACTCTCCGCGAGCGCGTCTTCGATCGACTCGACCCCCTCGGCGAGGATCGCGAGGGACGACGGACCGCCCCTCCCGTCAGGCGCGTCCTCGGCCGAAGCGAGGCCGTCCTGCAGCGAAGTCAGGGCGGGCCGGGTCTGATAGAAGACCTCGACCAGCATCGCCGCGTCGCGCGCCTGCTCGTACGTCTCGGCGACCACGAAGGCGATCGGCTGGCCGTAGTAAGTGACTTCCTTGTCCTGCAAAGGAACCCAGGTCTCACCCATGACCGGCGTCGCGGGCGTGTGCAACTGCAGCGTGTCGAACGGCGTATACACCCCGACCACACCCGGAGCTTCCTTCGCCGCCGTGACGTCCATCAGGTCGATCTCACCGTGGGCGACGGTGCTCAGTACGACGTAGCCGTGGACCAGCCCGGGAAAAGTGAAGTCCGCCCCGTATTCGGCTCGGCCGGTGACCTTCAGTGGCCCGTCCACCCTGCTGGTCATGAGTGGTTCCCTTCGGTCAGCTCGAGCAGCGCGCGGACGATGGTCCGCCGCAGCAACGACGGCTTGAACGCGTTCGCGGACAGCGGGCGCGCGCCCTCGGCGGCGAGCGACGCCGCCTCTTCGAAAGCGGTGACGGTCGCGGGCGCACCCCGCAGGGCCTCCTCGACGGCCGGCAGCCGCCACGGCACGGTCGCCACACCGCCCGCCGCGACCCGGGCATCGACGATGCGCGAGTCCTCGACCCGCAGCGCGACCGCCGCGGAACACAGCGCGAACTCGTAGGACTGCCTGTCACGCACCTTGACGTACGTGGAGTTCGACGCCCAGTCCAGCCGAGGGACCACCACCTCGGCGATCAGCTCGCCGGGCCGCAGATCGGTCTCGACCTCGGGGGTCTCACCGGGCTGCCGGTAGAACGAGGCCAGGTCGACGGTGCGGGTCCCGCTCTCGCTGACCAGCCGGAGCCGCGCGTCGAGGGCGACCAGTGCGACGGCGACGTCGCTGGCGTGGGTCGCCACGCACGCATCGCTCGTGCCCAGCACGGCGTGCATCCGGTTGGCGCCCTCGATCGCCGGGCAGCCGCTGCCCGGCACCCGCCGGTTGCACGGCATGGCGACGTCACGGAAGTACGAGCAGCGCGTGCGCTGCATGAGGTTTCCGCCGATGCTGGCCATGTTCCGGATCTGCTGGGACGCGCTGAGCAGCAGCGCCCGGGAGATCACCGGGTACACCCCGGCGTGTCCGGCGATGTCGCCCATCCGCTCCAGCGCGCCGAAGCGCAGCCCGTCGGTGGTGTCGATGCCGCGCAGCGGGACCGCGTTGATGTCCAGGACCTGTCGTGGTGTCAGGACGTTCAGCTTCATCAGGTCGACGAGGGTGGTGCCGCCCGCGAGGAAGGTGCCGGGCGAAGCGACCGCGTCTTCGACGGTCTCGGGTGCGAGAAGCTCAAAGGGACGCATCGGCCCTCCTCGCCTGCTCGACCGCCGCGATGATGTTCGGGTACGCCGCGCACCGGCAGAGATTGCCGGACATGAACTCGCGGACGTCCTCGACGTCCTGTTCGACGGCGGCGACCGCCGACATGATCTGCCCGGACGTGCAGAATCCGCACTGCAGGGCGTCCTGGTCCACGAACGCCTGCTGGACCGGATGCAGAACGTCCTCAGTGGACAGTGCTTCGACCGTGGTCACCGGCTGTTTCACGGTGGCGGCCAAGGTGAGACAGGACAGCACCGGCCGTCCGCCGACGTGCACCGTGCAGGCGCCGCACTGCCCCCTGTCGCAGCCCTTCTTCGGACCCGTGACGGCGAGCCGCTCTCGCAGCGTGTCCAGCAGGGTCACCCCGGGATCGACACTCAGGTGTTCCGTCCTGCCATTGACTTCGAGTGAGATGTCCACTGAAACTCTTTCCGCAGATCGTCCTGGCCGCGGCCGGGACGGCGTAGGTTGAGGTGGTGGGAGTCCGTTCGTGAATCGAAACGGATATTCATCCGCTTCGATTCAAGTTAGCGGATCGCGATCCACCCGGCAAGGTCGGTGTCCACTCCTGGAGTCGCTCCAGGTTTCCCGGTTCCCTCGGCTACATTCACGGAGAACGGGATCGGTGGACAGGAGGGCAGATGACGACGGGTTCGGTCAATCCCCGGCGTGCGGACACCCGGCGCAACCACGAGCGCATCCTCGCCACCGCCGCGAAGTCGCTCGCCTGCTCCGGTGAAGTGTCGTTCAACGCCATCGCGAAGCAGGCCGAGGTCGGCGTCGGTACGGTGTACCGGCACTTCCCCACCCCGGAAGCCCTCATTCTGGCGGTGTACCGGCGCGAGGTGCGCCAGCTGGTCGAGATCGTGCCCAGCCTGCTCGAGAAGTACCCGCCGGAACAGGCTTTCCGAGTCTGGACGACCGATCACCTGGCGCACTACATGATGACCAAACGCGGCCTGGCCGACGCCTTGCGCGCCGCGGGAGCCTCACGCGGAGAGCTGCCGGCGGGCGCCTATCAGGACATGGTCCGGGCTGTCTCGACCTTGCTGCAGGCCAATGTCGAGGCGGGCACCGTCCGCGCGGATCTGAAGCCCGAGACCATCCTGCGCGGCCTCGGCGGGCTGCTCTACCTCGATCCGAAGGGCGAATGGCGAGGCGACGTCGCGAGCCTCCTCGACCTGCTCTGGCGCGGGATGGGCACCGGCCGAGCCTGACCATCCACAGTGGACGCCATATTCGGAATCGATGCCAGGAACTTATTGAGCGGTAAGGCAAAGGCGTCGTGGTCGCTCACCCGCGCCGACCACGTCGCCGCCGGCGCCCGTGTCGCGAAAGCCACTTTCGCGACGTCTGATGTCCCGAAAGTGGCTTTCGCGACACGTTCGACAGGCGGAAGAGCGCGGTGACCCCTACGCCACGTTTGCCTTACCCATCAATAAGCGGCA
Organism: Amycolatopsis japonica; assembly: GCF_000732925.1. Lineage (NCBI taxonomy): Bacteria > Bacillati > Actinomycetota > Actinomycetes > Pseudonocardiales > Pseudonocardiaceae > Amycolatopsis > Amycolatopsis japonica. Next base: position 3,979,931 of record NZ_CP008953.1, on the reverse strand, counting down.
GCGCCTATCGAGTCCGTGAAGGCCTCCTTCCCCACCTTGAGAGTAGGGAAGGAGGCCTTCACGGACCCATCAACCGTCGTCGGCGAACTATCAGTGACGAACGGGCATATCTGCTGGAGCTGGGCTTCACACGCAAAGTCGGCGCAGCGGTCTCACGGCCGCGGGATGTTGCGGAGGTTGGCCCGGGCGAGATCGATCATCCGGCCGACCCCGCCTTCGAGCACGACCTTGCTCGCGGCCAAGGCGAATCCACCGAGCTGACCGGCGGTGATGTGCGGCGGGACGGACAGCGCGTTCGCGTCCGTCACGACATCCACCAGCGCGGGTCCGTCGTGACTCAAGGCTTCCTTGAGCGCCGCGCGCAGGCGGGTCGGATCGGTCACCCGCTCGGCACGCAGTCCGGCGCCGCTGGCGATCGCGGCGAAGTCCACCGGGCGGTGATCGGTCTGATAGTCGGGAAGGCCGTCCACCAGCATCTCCAGCTTCACCATGCCGAGCGAGGAGTTGTTGAACGTCACGATCTTGACCGGAAGGTCGTGCAGGGCCACGGTGAGCAGTTCGCCGAGCAGCATGCCCAGTCCCCCGTCGCCGGACATCGACACGACCTGGCGCCCCGGGTAGGCGAACTGCGCGCCGATGGCGTGCGGCAGGGCGTTGGCCATGGTGCCGTGCAGGAACGACCCGATGACCCGGCGGCGCCCGTTGGGCGTGAGATACCGGGCCGCCCACACGTTGCACATGCCGGTGTCGACGGTGAAGATCGCGTCGTCGGCGGCGAGTTCGTCGAGGAGGTCCGCGGCGAACTCCGGATGGATGGGTACGTGCCGTTCGACGTTGCGGGTGTAGGCGTCGACGACCTGCTCCAGCGTCTTGCAGTGATCACGCAGCATCCGGTCCAGGAACGTGCGGTCGGACTTGCGGCGCAGGAGCGGCAGCACGGCCCGCAGGGTCTCCCGCACGTCGCCGTGCACCGCCAGTTCCAGCGGTGTGCGACGGCCCAGCCGGGTCGCGTCGTGGTCGACCTGCACCGTCCGCGCCTGGGGAAGGAAGGAGTTATAGGGAAAATCGGTGCCGAGCAGGACCAGCAGATCCGCGTCGTTCATGGCCCGGTAGCAGGCGCCGTAGCCGAGCAGACCGCTCATCCCGACGTCGAACGGGTTGTCGTACTGGATCCACTCCTTGCCGCGCAGGCTGTGGCCGACCGGCGCCTGCACGGTCCCGGCCAGCTCCATCACCTCCGCGTGCGCGCCGCGCACTCCGGCACCGGCGAACAAGGTGACGGTCTCGGCGTCGTTGATCAGCTCGGCGAGCCGGGCCACCTGCGGCTCGGGCGGCACGACCGTCCCGTGCTCGGTGACCGGCACTCCGTTCCCGGTGGGTGCGACGGCGTCGAGATGCGCGACGTCCCCAGGCAACACCAGCACCGACACCTCGCCGCGGGACAACGCGTGCTGCATGGCGATCCGCAGCACCCTCGGCATCTGGGCCGGCCTGCTGATCTGCTCGCAATAACCGCTGCAGTCCACGAACAGCCGTTCGGGATGGGTCTCCTGGAAGAACCCGGTCCCGATCTGACCGGACGGGATATGCGAAGCGAGCGCGAGAACCGGGGCTCCCGTGCGGTGCGCGTCGTAAAGTCCCTGCACCAGATGGGTGTTGCCGGGACCGCAGCTGCCGGCGCACACCGCGAGCCGTCCGGTCAGCTGGGCCTCGGCCGCCGCCGCGAACGCGCCCGCCTCCTCGTTGCGCACGTGCACCCATTCGATACCCGGTGTCCGGCGGATGGCATCGACGATGGGGTTGAGGCTGTCTCCGACCACGCCGTAGATCCGCTCCACCCCGGCCTGGACCAGGACTTGGACGAACTGCTCGGCGACGTTGGGCTTGGCCATCAGGACCCCTTCGATGCTTCGGCGGCGGGAATACCCTCATGATCCACGCGCGGGCGCGGCCTCGCAGGGCCTAGCCGAGCTCGGCCGCCGTGCCGACCACCACCGCGTAGAGATCACCGATCGTGGCGAGCGCCGCGCGGTGCTGTTCGGCGGCGGTCACCGGTCCGGCGACGGATGGGAGCGGGCGCGTGGCACAGGCGGCGGCCACCACGGTCGGGCTGTTCCCACGCAGGAACGCGCCTTCCGCGGTGAACGTGACGCACATATGCGTCATGAACCCGGCCACGACGACGTCCTGGTGCCCGGCGGCGTCGACCAGTTCCCCCAGCCGGGTTCCGACGAACGAGTTCGGCGCGGTCTTCACCACGACCTCCTCGCCCGGGGCGGGGGCGACCCGCTCGTGGATCCGGCCGATGTCCTGCTGGAGGTCGTACGGGCTGCCCTCGCCGCCGTCGTGCATGACGTGAATGACCGTCGCGCCCTCGGATCGGGCGCGCGCCAGCAACGTGGCCGCCTCGTCGAGCGCCGCTTCCCAGCCGTCGAGCTCCATCACGCCGCGCGTGTAGGTGTTCTGGTAGTCGACGAGGATCACCGTCGCGTCCGAGAGTGCGGCGGGGGTCGTCGGCAGGGTGCTGATTTCGCGGAGAGTGGTGCTGGTCATCGTGTTTCCTTCGCTTTCCGTCGGTACGGCTACCATCTTGGCTGACCCGATTCGATATCGAGATACGGAATCGGGTCAGGCAGGGTCGAGATCGGCCGACATCCGCGGAAAGAGGGATCGATGAGTGCTCCGAGGGTGGCCGTCCTGGCGTTCGAGGGGATCAGCCCGTTCCACCTCGCCGTCCCGTCGCTGGTGTGGGGTCCGGAAACCCCGGCGGGCGACATGGAGCCGTGGCCGCTCACGGTCGTCGCCACCGAACCGGGCAGGCTCACCACGAGCGCCGGATACACGATCGACGTCTCCGCGGGGCTCGATGCCCTCGCGGACGCCGACATCGTCGTCGTGCCCTGGTGGTCCGCTCCGGAAACCGCGACGCCCGCGCCCGTGTCCGCCGCGCTGCGGGCCGCGCACGAACGCGGTGCCCTCGTCGTCGGGCTCTGCCTGGGGGTATTCGCCCTCGCGGACGCCGGCATCCTGGACGGCCGCGCCGCGACGACCCACTGGAAATGGATCGAGACGTTCCAGCGGCGCTTCCCGTCGGTCGAGCTGCGCCCCGAGGAGCTGTACGTCGACGAGGGCGACGTCGTGACCGGCGCCGGTGCGACCGCCGGGATCGACACCTGTCTTCACCTGCTCGCCCGCACGGAAGGCCAGGTCGTCGCCAACCGCGTCGCCCGCCGGATCGTCGCGGCGCCGCACCGTCCCGGCGGCCAGGCCCAGTTCATCGAACTTCCCGTACCCGCCGCGGACGAGGATCCGCTCGCCGAGGTGATGGGCTGGGCGCGAGCCCACCTGGGCACGCAACACAGCATCGACGGCCTCGCCGCCCGGGCGCATATGAGCCGCAGTACGTTCACCCGCTCGTTCCGCGCCCGCACCGGGACCACCGTCCACAACTGGCTTGTCGCGCAACGTCTCGCGCGGGCGCGGCACCTGCTCGAGACGACCTCGCTCGGCGTCGACGCCGTGGCCGCACAGTCCGGCTTCGGCACGCCCGCCCGGCTTCGCGAGCACTTCGCCACCGCGCTGGGCACGACGCCGACCCGCTACCGGGTCGAGTTCTCCGCCCCGCGCTGACCAGCCGCGAGACGAGTGAGCAATCCTTTTCTCATACACGGCGGGAAAGTGGAATCATCATTTCCGCAAAACCCGGCGAAGCCGCCGAAAGGGCCATGTCCTACACTTCGCTTTTCACATCGATGAATAACTCACCCCCGAGGGTGAGCTCAATCGAGTGCATTGCCCGGCGGAACTGGATCGAAGAAGCCGTTCCGGGGCAAGATGATCGGGCACGAGGACCGGCGCGACGGAGGACCATGTGGAGCTGTGCGGAACCCCCATCTTCGACTCTTTGGTCGAGGAGACACGGCGGACCCGGGACGGCGAGGACCATTCCGAATCGAATGGGAAGCACGCCGATTCCGACAACGAAAACAAATGACGGTCGCAGCGAGGCCGTGAATATCCGAAATTGCTTTTCATCCTGATTCGGGCGAATCCGCACCGGTGGAACTCTGTAGATCGTCGAGCAGTCCCAGCTGGCCGGTTATGACCCCGGTCAGAATCCCGCGCGCGACGGCGAGCAGTTCGGCGACCGACGGACTGGTCAGGGAGTAGGAGACGGTCGTGCCGTCCTTGTGCGGCACCACCAGGTTGGCCCGGCGCAGGACGGCGAGCTGCTGGGACAGGTTGGCGGGCTCGATACCGAGGTCGGCCAGCAGCTCGGAGACGTGATGGTCCCGCTCGCTGAGCAGTTCGAGCACGCGGATCCGGACGGGATGCCCCAGCGTTTTGAAGAACTCCGCCGTCGCCTGATACAGGGGGCTGTTCATCGGCATCCCTTCCCCGCAGAGCCGTCCGCACCTCCCTGATCGTGCCCGACATCAAGGGCGGCCGAACGTCACCTCACACGGAACGGGCACGACCACACCCGATCAGGGCACAAACTCGCGGTTCTTGAGCAGCACCGCACATCCATTAATTGCATATTTATGCAAGTCTGCATATCAGAGAAGGTGAGAACACCTGTGAGTCACGGCATGCGGGATTCCGCGAGCCTCTTGTCGAGCCTCCGGCCTGCCCCGAGGAGCGGACGGTGACCACACGCCACACCATCCCCGCCGCGGCCACCCGGGCCCATCTGGTCCTCGCCGCGCACGCGGCGGAACTGGCCGATCTCGCGGCGAACGCCGCCAGGGTGGACGCTTCCACCCCGCCGGACCACTCCGGCCTGATCGGGATGGCGCAGCAGATCGTCGAGGCGGCGGTGGTCGCCGCGCGACTCGACGGAAAGACCTGGCAGGAGATCGCGGGCGGTCTCGACGGGGAGACACCGAAGTCGGCTCGAACCCGGTATTGGCCCTCGGTCGCACGGTTCCGGGCGGACCCCTTCCCCGCGCAGGGCTCCCGTCGCGAGGGTGTGCCGGGAAACACCGAGCAGACGACCCTCCGGCTTCGACGCTTGCCCACTGTGGAACAGCGATCCGACACGCCCGCCGAGCCCACGACTCGCGCGTCTGCCGGACACTTGGCCCTGGTCACGATCCCGGCCGAGCCGAGCGACCCCGAACCGCCTGCCGTGGAAGCCCGCCTGAAGATCGCGGAACGGCTCGTCGCCGCCTACGAGCGGATCGCGACCAACGACCGGCAGCCCCCGCAATGGATACTCGACGGCCTGGCCCATGCCCGTCGCACGGCCGCGGAACTGCGCGGCCACGCCGGGACACCGGCTGAATGACCTGCCGCGGCAGGAAGCTACACCGACGTCGCGAGACCGGCTTCGCGGTCCAACTCGCGCTCGTCCTCGGTCTGCGTCCGCGACACCATCTTCGCGACCAGATCGAAGATCGGCGTAGCTTCCTGCGGGAAGGTCACGCTCTGCTGGTTCGCGCTCTCGGCGATCATGAACTGCTACTCCTCAAGGGTGACGACTACAGCGACTGTTCACTCTAACGGCCGGGTATCGATCACGGGCCGTATCCGGAGTTTTGGTCGCTTCCCCTGAGGCGATCGTCACCAGATGCGCACCTCGTACACCCGGACGGTCCCGGCGAAACCGACCCCCTGCCAGTACCCGAGGGTCGACGATTCGTACCGGCCGTTGCGCTCGTAGTTGACCGTCACCTTGTTGTTGCCCGAGGTGACGTTGTAGACCCCGCCGATGTCCGTGCCGGTGACGCCGCCGTTCGCGAAGCACCGGTTGGTGCCCATCCCGTTGCCGAACGAGATGTCCAGCTTCACGAAGTCGTCCCTGTTGCCGCAGGCGACCTGGTCGATGGCGAAGGCCGGGCTCGCCGGAACCGCGACGAGCAGGCCGAGCGCGGCCGCACCGACGACCGAAAGCCTCTTGGCACTCTTCCGCATGGGGCTGGATTCCTTTCCTCGCAACGGATAGCTGCCCGATGGGGCGTGAGCGAGCCTATCCACGCAAGAGCGGCGAAGAACGAAAAGCCTGCGATGCTGCCTGTTGCGCACACCGACGCTGTCCGAAGAGGCAACGGCCTCGTGAGTGGTGAGGACGGTTCTAACCGTCCCCACCACTCACGAGGCGGGACCTGCGGATTCCCTACTGCGGCGGGCCACAGCGCACGATCGCGTCCAGCAGGATCGCGCAGGCGAGGTCGATCTCCTCGGCGGCCACGGTCAGCGGTGGCATCAGCCGGATCACGCTGTCGTCGCGGCCGCCGAGTTCGACGATCAGCCCGCGCTGCAACGCGTACGCCTGCACGGCGCGGGCGTATCCGCCGGCCGGGCGGCCGTCGCGCGGATCGGCCAGCTCGATCCCCCACATCAGGCCGAGGCCGCGCACTTCGCGGACCCAGACGTCGCCGTGCAGGGCGCCGAGCCGTTGCGCGAGTTGTCGCCCGCGCTGCCGGACATTGCCGAGCACGTCGTCCCGCCGGATGATGCGGACCGCCGTCGCGCCGGCGGCGAACGCGGCCTGGTTGCCGCGGAACGTCCCGGTGTGCGCGCCGGGCGCCCAGCCGTCCAACCGCCGGTCGTAGAAGATCACCGCCACCGGGAGTCCCATCCCGCTCAAGGCCTTCGAGGCGATGATCACGTCGGGCTCGATGTCGTAGTGCTCGAACGCGAACCAGGTCCCGGTGCGGCCGCAACCGGTCTGCACCTCGTCGACGACGAGCGGGATGTCCAGTTCCGCGGTCAGCGCACGGACCCGGCGCACGAAGTCGCGGTCCGCCGGGATGATCCCGCCTTCGCCCTGCACCAATTCCAGGATCACCGCGGCGGGAAGGGGGATGCCGCCGTTGGGATCTCGCAGCGACCGTTCCAGCAGGCCGACGCAGTTGGTCGCGCAGGTGTCCGGCGAAAGCCCCACCGGGCACCGGGCGCAATAGGAGTACGGGAAGAAATGCACGCCGGGCACGCCGTTGGCGATCGGCCGTTTCTGGGCGACGAGCCCGGTCAACGCCATCGCGGCGTGACTCGAGCCGTGGAACCCGCCCTGGAAGGACACCAGGTCACCGCGTCCGGTCGCGGTCTTGCACAGTTTGATCGCGGCGTCCACGGCGTTGGCGCCACCGGGACCGCAGAAATGCATTCGCATCCGTGAGCTCAGGCCCGGCGGCAGCATGGACAGCTGGGCGTCGACGAACTCGCGTTTCGCCGCCGTCGGGAAGTCCAGGCCGTGGGTGAGTACGTGCATCTGTTCGGTGGCCGCGTGCACCAGTTCGGGATGGTTGTGGCCGAGGGAGAGCACGCCCGCGCCCGCCAGGAAGTCGACGAAGACGTTCCCGTCCATGTCCCACAGGTAGCTGCCCTCCGCGCCCGCGATGGCGATCGGCAGATGGCGTGGATACGCCCGCGCACTGGATTCCCACTGTCGCTGGTGTTCGAGGAACTCGGCCGAACGCGGCCCGGGCAGGGCACCTTCGACGCGAGGGGCGAGTGCCGGTCTCGCCGTGGGAGTCCGGGTCATGGCAGCCTCCTTGCCGCGGTGATCTCTTCCGCCGTGTCGAGTTCGACCGCCGGATTGGCGTACCAGCGGGTCCGGGCCGGTGCCGTGGTGCCCTTCATCAGGAACGCGTCCGCTTCGGCGATCGCCCCGTCCGCCATCGTCACTCCATAGTGGACGAAGGAGCCGGTGCTGAGGGTGCACCCCGCGCCGATGTCGATGTAGTCGGATTTGAACGTGCCGTCCTCGAGCGAATGTCCTTGCACGACGGTGTGCAGGTTGAGCACGCAGTCGTCGCCGATGCTCACCAGCGACCGTTCCGGGATCGCGCAGCCGTCGTCGAAGACCCGACGACCGATTCGGACGCCGAGGCGACGCAGCAGGAACGGTTTGAACGCCGTCCCGTTGAACAGCGCGAGATAGCGGGCCGGGCTGAGCTTCCAGAACCGCTCGTGCCGCCAGAAGACCGGATCGTAGATCGAGCAGAACCTCGGCCGCAGCGCCCGGAAGCCCTGCACGGCGAGTTCCGCCACCATGAGGAACGCGACCGAGAACACGAGTGTCGCCACGATGCCGCCGCCGACCGCGAGTGGACCGATCCGCTCGTGCAGGGCACCTGCCGCCGTGCTGATCAACAGGATTCCGAGCAGGTGCAGCCAATGCACGAGCAGGTAGACGCCGATGGTGACGGTGTTGTGGCGGTTCTTCGCCCGCAGGCCCCGGCGCAGCGCGTCCCCGCTGCCGAGATGCTCGAATCCGGTGTCGCGGCGGACGGTCCGGGGAATCTCGAAGGCGGGCGACCCCAGCAGGCCGACGTTCTCCCGGACCGGCCCGTCCAGCGGAACGAGGACCTTGGTGGCCAGCAGGCAGTTCCGGCCGATCCGCGCGTCCGGCGGGAAGGCGATCTCGTTGCCCAGGAACGCCTCCGGCGCGACGGACGTCCTGCGCAGCCGGAACGACGAGGACGAGAAGTCGGCGTTGAGCAGCGAAAGACCGTCCGAGACCATCGTCCCGGTGCCGACCGTGCTGAGGAACGGCGTCTCGTGTTTGACCTCGACCCCGAAGTTGGATCCGGTCTGCTGGATCTTCGACAGGTCGTATCCCAGCGCGCGCAGGTAGTACACGATGTAGCTGCTGTCGCCGAACAGGTACGTGTACGCACGCATGTTGGTCAGCCGCGCGATCAACCGCTGGATGGCGAAATGCCTGCCGTAGAGCGGATAGACGTGGTCCGGCCGGAGGAAGAGGCCGAGCAGGCGCGGGATCACGAGGACGACCGCGAGTCCGGCGAGCAACGCCCCGAAGTACAGCAGAGCGGAGTCGAGGATCCGGCCGCGGTAGAAGGCCCAGCTCGTGAAGTCCGTCGTCGTGGTGAGCCAGCGGTCGACGAACACATCGGCCCCGCCCAGGGTCACGGGAAGCGTCACCGAGAGCAGGAGCAGCAGGCTGGACGCGCAGAAGACGATCGGCCTGAGCCTGCCGCGCGGGACCGTTCCCAGTGCCCGGTAGTCCACTGTGGAGAGGCGGGCGGGCGACCCGTGCCAGCTTTCGCCGTCGGGGACCGATTGCCCGGAGTTCAACGACGACGAGTGGCCGAGCTGCGAGTCGTGGCCGAGCGCCGTGCCGATGTCGAGCACGGTCATCTCACCGACGAAGGCGTTGTCGCCGAGGGTGACCCGCCCGGTCTGGATCCGCCCCGCCCTGGCGCGGTAGCAGGAGAAGTACGCGTCCTTCCGGATGACCGCCCCGGCGCCGACGCTGAACAGATCGGTGCACACCGGCGGGTTCCGCGACAGGATCACGGCGCCTTTGCCGATGTCCGCGCCGAGCGCCCGCAGGTACCACGAGTACAGCGGCGTACCGATGAACAGCATCAGCGGGCTGAACCTGACCAACGTCCTGACCGTCCAGAAGCGCAGGTAGCCGACGCTCCACAACGGGATCTCCCCCGGCTTCCACCGGCCGACGATCGCCCACTTCGCCACGATCGGCACCACGGACAGGATGACGAAGACGACGAGCCCGAGTCCGGCGGCGCGTGCGTAGCTCTCGACGAAACCCGTCGCGGCGGAGATCCAGGCGAATCCCGTGTCCAGGATCCAGCCCGAACCGGCGGCATACGCCAGAAACGCCAAGAGTTGGAACACTCCACAAAGGACATACGACATGGTCGACGCGCGGCGTGGCTCCTCGGCGCGAGCGACCGTCACGGGGGCCGTGGCGGCGGTCGACTCGGCGAGACCACGAACGGTGGAGTTGAGGTACACGTCCCTGGCCGACAACGGCGCGAGATCACCGCGTTCCCGGATCACCGCGCAGAACTTGGCCAGCAGCAGGGAGTCGGCTCCGTAGTCGTCGAAGAAGTGCCCCGTCGCCGAGATCCGCTCGATCCCGAGGACACCGCCCAACGCCTCCGCCAAGCGGAGTTCGGTTTCGGTGGCCGGTGCCACGTAGCCGACGTCGTTTCCCGCTCTTCGCGGACCGCTGGGCGCCGGGAGATGCTTGCGGTCGGCCTTGCCCGCCGGGGTCAGCGGGATGTGATCGAGCCTTTCGAGATAGGCGGGCACCATGTAGCCCGGCAGCAGTTCCGCCAGGCGACCACGGAGTTCACCGGGATCGACATCCGCCTGGTCGCGGCGCAGGCTGTAGTAGGCGACCAGTTCGACGGTGCCGGGTTCCGCATGGTGGGTTTCGACCACCGCCTGGGCGATTCCGGGGATCTGCAGGAGGACCGACTCGATCTCGGTGAGCTCGACCCGGTAGCCACGGATCTTCACCTGGGTGTCGGCGCGGCCGTGGTACTCGATCTCGCCGTCCGGGGTGATCCGGCCCAGATCACCGGTGCGGTAGATGCGCTGGGACGGATTGTGCCCGATGCCGAGGAAGTCCGGGATGAACGCGCGCTCAGTCAGGTCGGCCCGGTTGAGATAGCCGCCGGCGAGCCCGATCCCGGCGATGCCGATCTCGCCGAGCTCACCCGCGGCCAGCGCCCTCGGCTCGTCCGGGTCGAGGATGACCACGGAATACGTCGGCAGGGGCACGCCGATGGTCACCGGCCGATCGGGCCGCAGCACCGACCACGTCGCGGTGACAGTGGCCTCTGTCGGGCCGTAGACGTTGAGGAACCGTCTGTCCGGGCGATACCAGCGGCGCACGAGGTCTTCGGGGCACGCTTCACCGGACACCAGGAGGAATCTCAGCAGAGGCAGGTCCTCGTCGAGGCTGGCCAGCAGGGTCGGGACGCAGCACAGCGCGGTGACCTTGTTCTCCCGCAGGAATTCGAGGAGGTCGTGACCGACGAGCGCGGCACCGCCGGGTTTCGGCACGAGCGTCGCGCCGCTCAGCAACGGCACCCAGATCTCCTCGACCGAGAAGTCGAATGCGATCGTCATGCCCTGGTAGACCCGGTCGGTGTCCTGGATGCCGTAAACCTCGGCGGCGACCTGGACGAAATTGCAGATCGAGGCATGGTCGATCGTCACGCCCTTCGGCCGCCCGGTCGAGCCGGACGTGTAGACGACGTAACAGAGTTCGTCGGCCGGTGCACCCTTTTCGACTGCGGTGAGCCGCTCGCCCGAAAACCCGGCGATGCGATCCGAGTCCTCGTCGACACAGAGCACCTCGACACTGCCCGGCTCGAACCGGTTACGCAGGTCGGCGGTCGACACCACGAGCCGGACGCCGGCGTCCTTGACGATGTAGGCCAGGCGGTCGTCCGGAAACCCCGCGTCCAGCGGCACATACGCCGCGTTGACCTTGAGCACGGCGAGCATCGCGACGTAGGGGTGAACCGGCTCGCCGAACAACAACCCGATCCGGTCACCGGGGCGCACCCCGTGGGCTCGCAGATGCCGGGCGAGCCGGTTCGCCCGCTCGTCCAAGCCGTCGAACGTGAGCTTCTCGCCCTCGGCGTCGACCGCGAGACGGTCGCCGAGGCCTTCGGCTCGCAGCCGGTCGCAGAGCCGCTCGTACAACTCTTCCAGCCGATCGCCGACCCGCCAGCGAATCCGCTGATCGTGGCCGTCGCAGGTCAGGACCAGGCCATCGGTGGTGAACTGGCCCGACGGCAGTCCGTAGGGGCTCATGTCCTGTCCGCCGACAAGCCGAACGAGTCGTGCAGGGCGCGGACGGTCGTGTCCACGGCGTCGGCGGGGATCACGGCGGTGAGGCGCGACTGCGAGGTCGTCATCGCGGGCACCGTGACCCGGTGGTCGGCGAGGACCCGCAGCAACTCGGGGAGGAACCCGGGCGGATCGAGCAGCGCGGTGCCGACCACGGAAACCGAGCCGAGTTCCTCGAAGACCGTGGAGCGGGCGTCCAGTTCCATCGCGAGCCGGGTGATCGGCAGGCCGAGCGGCTCGGTCCCCCGGACGGTGAACCGCAGTTCGCCGGGATCGGGCCAGCTCAGATTGTCCGGCCGCACCCCGCAGCCCGCCAGCGTCGCGAGAACGCGCGCGTAGTGGTCCGGGCCGGAGGCCGAAACCTCGACGCGGACGAGCCGCACGTCGCGCTCGTGGGCGATGCCGATGACGCGGGGCGTGCCTTCCAGCGACGGTTCTTCCGCCGTCACGACGGTCGACGGGCCAGGATCCGACGCGTGCGTCACCCGCACCGCCACTCCGTGACGGCGCGCGAGCTCGACGGATCTGGGATGCAGCACCCGCGCGCCGAGCCCAGCGAGCTCCACCATGGCGTCGTACGAGATCGTCCGGACAGGCCGGGTGTCTTGCACGATCCGAGGATCGGCCGTGCGAACGCCGTGCACATCGGTCCGGATCTCGCATTCGGAACCGCCGAGCGCGGCCGCGAGCGCCACCGCGGTGGTGTCGGAACCGCCTCGGCCCAAGGTCAGCAGTTCGCCGTCGGCGTCGCGCCCCTGAAACCCGGCGACCACGACGACCCGCGCGTCACGCAGCCGCGCGACGATCTTGCCCGGATCGACCCGCACGATGGTCCCCGCGCCCGGTTCGCCCGCGACCTCGATCCCCGCCTGGTCACCGGACAACGAGACGGCCTCGATCCCGCGCTCGGCCAACGCCATCGCGAGCACCGACGCGGACACCTGTTCACCCGTCGCCATCAACTGGTCGAGTTCCCGGGGCGCGGGTGGTTCGGCGAACTCGCCCGCCAGCGCGATCAACCGGTCGGTACTGTCCCCCATCGCCGACACGACCAGGACGACCCGATCTCCCGCTTCGGCGAGCGCGGCCACTTCGGCGGCCACGTCGTTCACCATTTCCGGCGTGGCCAGCGACGAGCCTCCGTATTTTCGTATGACCAGTCCTTCGTTTCGCGTCTTCGACAGGGGCGGGTTCGGGCTGACATCGAGTTTCGGGGAAGAATTCACCATTTTCCTTAATAGGTAGCCACAGTGGCCGCATTCGCGGTGGGGTATAAGGCGGAGTTCGGAAGTACCTGCCGGACAAGATGCCCTGGCGGAGGTGACAGGTTTGGAAAGTAGTGCGGGACACTTTCCACGGGTACCTCCGTAAGTACGAAAGATCGGTCGTCCGTTTCTCCCAGGCCATAACCCGACGACAGTGCGCAAGGTTATGACGGCAAACAGCCGAGTTCGATGGAATTAGGGCAGACGAATGACGTATTCGCAGTGACTTCGAAATTCGGGAGAACGACGGCGTGACAAAACGGAACGAATTTCCCCACTCGCCGGAGATTACGAGATCCTTTTACCCGCCCGAAGCCGAGGAGGAACCCGTCAAAATGACCATGCCGCGCGCGGCGGCCGAAACCCAGCATTTTTCCCACTGTTCGGAAAGAGGACATGACGACGCGCGGTCCCATATCGTGGACCGAGTCGTCGTATGTCCTTTGTGGAGGCTCGGGTTCAGAAACCGCGACCGAGTATTTCGTCGATCGCGCGACGCGGGCTGGACGGCACCGCACCGGCGGGATAGCCGAGCCGCATGAGCACCTGCGGGAAACCGGCGAGTTCGAGATCCTCGCACAACGCGGAACGCACTTCGGGCAGGTGCAGCGGCTGGGTCAGCACCGAGCCGACGAGACCTCCGTCGACCGCGTCAAGCCAAGTGCGCTGCACGGCCTGCCCCACGGCCAGGTGGTCGTGGCGAGTGTCGTCGAGGGTCAAGAAGACGAGCAACGTCTCTTCCGTCAGCCGATGGGTCAGGATCACGCTGTCCGGCAACGCCGTCGACGGCCGGACCAAGCCCGCCCAGGGCAGCGAGCCCGGAGGAAGCGCCGTCGCGGCGAGCCCCACACCGTGTCGATGCGAGACCTCGTCCCGGATCGTCCACAGGGCGAGCTCGCGCTGGTATCCGTGGTCGTGCTGATGGGCCTCCGCCGCGAATTCGAGCAGTTCGGCGACGCGAACCAGTTCCAGCTCGTCACGGATCGGCCTGGCTTCGACGCCCGCCGAAGCGGCGGTGTCCGCCAGCTCGCCGATCCGCTGACGCGAGACCGGTCGGCCGGCGAACCGCCGCCGGTGGCTGCGCCGTCGTTCGATGGCCGAGTAGCGGTGCAGATCGTCCGCGGACGGCAACGCACGCTCGCCTGGCGTGACCGACGCGACCACTTCCGGGCGGCCCGGTTCCGGGAAGGCCTCCGTGCGCGGTGCGTAGCCGAGCACACGGACGGCGAGCTCCAGGTTCGTGAGGGCGGCGCCGCAGGAGATCACCCGGTCGCGGCCCAGCGGATCGTGTTCCGGGAGGGTCAGATCACGGCGTTCGATCAACAGGAGCCTGCCGCCGTCGAACTCCAGGATCCACGGCTGGGTGTTGTGCACCGAGGGCGCCCGAAGCAAGGTCCGTGCCAGAACCTCCGTCTCCCCCGTCGACCAGTTCTCTCGTCGCTCCATGCTCCCTGCCCTCCGCGGTGGCGCCGTGCTCGAATCCACCGTGCGCCACCCCGGGTCCGGTGCGCAGGTGCGGACGGCTCCGATCTCCGGGACCAAAGCCCTACGACGCCGGGACGTCCAGACCGCTGTGCCGCCCCGCGTGCCGGAGTAGGTTCGGCAGCACGGCCAGGACCCTGCGGCGGGAGGACGAGCCATGGTGACCAAGGTGTTCCTGGTCGACGATCACGAGATCGTCCGGCGGGGGCTGTCCGATCTGCTCGGCAGCGAGCCGGACATCGAGATCTCCGGCGAAGCCGCGTCGGTCTCCGAAGCGCTCACCCGGATTCCCGCGACCGAAACCGACATCGCGGTGCTGGACGTCCGCCTCCCGGACGGCACCGGCATCGAGCTGTGCCGCGAGCTGCTCTCGACTCGGACCGACCTGCGTTGCCTGATGCTCACGTCCTACGCCGACGACGAGGCCCTGCTCACCGCGATCATGGCGGGCGCTTCCGGCTTCGTCCTGAAACAGGTGCTCGGCAACGACCTCGTCTCGGCGATCAGGACCATCGCCGAAGGCGGCTCACTGCTCGACAGCCGCACCACCGCCGCCCTGATGAACCGCATCCGCCGGGAGCACGACCGCGACGATCCGATCGCCGGGTTGTCCGAGCAGGAACGAGCCGTCTTCGAGCTCATCGGGGAAGGGCTCACCAACCGGGAGATCGGCGAACGGCTCTTCCTGGCGGAGAAGACCATCAAGAACTACGTTTCCCGCATCCTCGGCAAACTCGGCATCCAGCGCCGGACCCAGGCCGCCGTGCTCGCGAACGAGCTCAAGAAGGAAGACCGGCTCCGCCTGTTCGGCGACCGCTAGGCGCTTTCGTGCGACAGCGGGACACGCCACGTGATCCGGGACCCGCCGCCTTCCCTGCCGGTGAACTCGGCGTATCCGCCGCATCGTTCGGCACGCTGCAAGAGGTTGTCGAGCCCGCTGCGTCTGCCGGACGAGGGCAGCCCGACGCCGTCGTCGCTCACCTCGATGGCGAGTTCGGTGCCGGCCTCGACGGTCACGGAGATCTCTTTCGCGCCGGAGTGCCGGATGGCGTTGCTCAACGCCTCACGGACGACGGCCTCGGCGTGCTCGTACACCTCGACCGGCACGAGGGTGTCCACCGCGCCCGCGATCCGGACCGACGGTGTCACGGCCGAAGCCGTCGTCAGTTCCGTGACGATGTCGAGCAGCCGCCGGCGAAGGCCGGCCGACTCCCCCGCTCCCGCGGTGTGCAGGTCGAAGATCGAGGTCCTGATCTCGCGAACGGTCCGGTCGAGTTGTTCGACGGCCTGCGTGACCCGGTTGCGGGCGAAGTCGTCCGGCACTCTCGGCAGGATGCTCTGGAGGCTCATACCGGTGGCGAAAAGCCGCTGGATGACGTGATCGTGAAGGTCCTGCGCGATCCGGTCCCGGTCGGCGAGCACGTCCAGGAGGCGCTGGTTGCGCTGCTTTTCGGCGAACTCGAGCGCCACCGCCGCCTGGTCGCCGAACGACGACAACATCGGGATCTGGTCGGCCTTGAACTGCTGCGTGCCCTTCTCCCGGCTGGCGACCAGCACGCCGCCGACACCCGACGCGCTGGTCAACGGCGCCAGCGCTCCGGGGCCGGAAAGCGCCTTGTCCGCCGAACCGAACACGGTGCCGAGGTCGGCGATGAGACAGGGCTGCCCGCCGGCGAAGATCTCGTCGAGCACGGGATGCTCGCCGGAGACCTGCTTCCCCCGTAGCGGACCCTGCCGTCCGCCGCTCACCGCGGTGACCGTCAACGGCCGCGTTCCCTTCTCGCCGTCTTCGGCGAGGAGGATCATCACCTCGTCGGCACCGGCCAGCTCACGGACGCTCCCGACGATCAGCGCCAGCGTGTCCACGACCGACGCGCCACCGAGCAGCTCGCCGTTGACCTTCGCCACCGCCTCGAGCCATCGCTCCCGGGTCCGGGAGCGCTCGAACAAGCGGGCGTTGTCGATGGCCACGCCCGCGGCCGCCGCGAGTGCCTGCAGGACGACCTCGTCGTCCGCGGTGAATTCGGCGGCTCCGCGTTTCTCGGTCAGGTACAGGTTCCCGAACACCTCGTCCCGCACCCGGACCGGCACACCGACGAAGCTGTGCATGGGCGGATGGTTGGCCGGGAAGCCGACCGAGGCGGGATGCGCCGACAGGTCCGGGACCCGCACCGGCTGCGGATCCTCGATGAGCAGGCCGAGCAGGCCCCTGCCCTCGGGCAGGTGACCCATCGTCTCGCGTACGTCCTGCTCGATGCCGACGTACACGAACTGGGAGAGGCCGTCCTCGTCGCCGAGGACACCCAACGCCCCGTATTGGGCGTCGACCAGCTCGACCGCGGCCTGGACGATGCGCTGCAGGGTCGAATCGAGTTCGAGACCGGTCCCCACCGCGAGAACCGCGTCGAGCAACCCTTGCAGCCGGTCACGGGTCTTGACGATCTCCGAAAGCCGCTCCTGGACCTCGTGCAGCAACTCGTCCAGCCGGAGCCCGGTCAGCACCGCCGCGCTGGGCGGCGGATGCCCGCCCGCCGGTGATGGCTCGGACGCCATCGCCACCTCCTTCCGGATAGGGTGACGACTCGTTCATCGTCCGCACCGGCCTCAGCGTTCCATTCGGCGGACCACCATCACAGGGCATTCCGCGTGCTGGGCCAACGCCTGGCTGGTCGAGCCGAGCAGGAGCCCGGTGAACCCGCCACGACCGCGGCTGCCCACGACCACGAGCCTCGCCTTGGCGCTCCACTCCAGCAGAACCTGCCGCGGCCGGTCACGCACCAGCGAGCGTTCCACCGTGACGTCCGGGTACTTCTCCTGCCAGCCCGCGAGACGTTGCGCGAGCAGCCTGCGCTCATCGTCCTCAATGGACTCCCACTGGCTCACCAGCCGCGCCATCCCGTAGACGTCGTCATAGGTGACGTCCGACCACGCGTGCACGGCGACCAGTGTCGCGGACCGGCGCGAGGCTTCGTCGAAAGCGGCCTCCAGGGCCCGCTCGCTCGTCGGGCTCCCGTCGATCCCGACGACCACCGGCCCCGCGTCGGGCTGATTCGTCGTGCCCTTCCTGCCGCGAAGCACGACCACGGGACAGTGCGCGTGCGCGATCAGCGCGGATGCCGTCGATCCCAGGGTCATCTGCCCGAAGAAGCCCTTGCCCGTCCCGCCGACCACGACCATCGTGGCCGACTTCGACGCGTCGACCAGCGTCGAGACCGGCGAATCCGCGGGCATGAGGGTGTCGACCCGGACACCGGGCGCGGTCGATCCTGCTTCCGTCACGGCCTCTTCGAGAACGCGCCGGCCTTCGCCCGCGAGCACGTCGAACCACGGCACCGGCCCGGCCAGCCCGCCACCGTAGGCCCACTGCTCCACATGCAGGGCATGCACGATCAGCAGCCCCAAACCTCGTTCGGCCGCGACGGCGGCCGCCCATCGCACGGCCGCCCGGCCCGGTTCCGCTCCGTCCACCCCGACGACGATCCGGTTCATCTCTCACCTTCCTGGTAGGTCACTTTCGCTTGGACGACACCGGGGATCCCCTCCGCGATGACCTTCGCGACGTGATGGTCGGTGTCGTTGCCGTATCGGTCCCCGATGCGGACAAGGCCGTCCTCGACGTCGACCGTCCAGCGGCCGGGGCCGCCGTAGATCGCGAGGTGGTGCCGGACGTCGGCGGCGATCGCGCTGTCGGCTCTCGCGAAGGCGCGGACGAAGTCGGCCCTGGTGACGATGCCCACCACAGCCGCACCGTCCACAATGGGCATCGCGCGGGTCTTCCCGTCGAGCAACGCCTTGCCGACCTCGGCGAGGTCCGCCCCGGCGCTCATCGCGGTGGCGGGCGTCGTCATCACCTCCGCCACGGTGGCGCCCGGTGTCCCATGACCGGCGGAACTCCGGGCGAACCGGACGTCTTCGGGGAATCGGTCCCGGATCAGGTCCGCCTCGGTCACCATGCCGATCAAGCGGTCGTCGTCGTCCACCACCGGCAGAGCGGTGAAGCCGTGCTCGGTCAACAGTTCGGCGGCGTGTTTGGCGCTCGTCCCCGCCGTGACGGTGACGACCGGCCTCGTCATCAGATCCCTTGCCCGCATGTCGTTCCCCGTCTCACAGGTCGGCGTCGTCGCTCGGTACAGCGGGCCGGATGACGGCGACAGGGCACTCCGCGTGGGCGATCAACGCCTGGCTCGTCGAGCCCAGAAGCATCCCTTCGAATCCGCCGCGGCCACGGCAGCCGACGACGAGCAGGCCCGCCCGCTTGCCGAGTTCGAGCAGGGCACGGACGGGACGCCCTTGCCGCAGGACGAACTCGACCGGCACCTCCGGGTACTTGTCCCGCCACGGAGCCACTTGCTCTTCGATCGACTTCCGCTCGTCGTCCTCGACCCGATCCGACAGATCGGACCAGGTCCGGACGACGGTCAGCCCGGTGTTTCGCGAATTCGCTTCGTCGAAGCCGAACCCGAGGGCGCCCTCGCTCGCCGGAGAACCATCCGTGCCGACCACGATCCGGTCCTCGTCGCGCCAGGCGCCACGGACCACCACGATCGGACAATGACCGTGTTTGGCGAGCGCGACCGCGGTGGAACCGATCAACGGTCCGGTGAACCCGCCCAGCCCCCGTGATCCCAGCACCAGCATCGTCGCCCTGGTGGACTCCTGGACCAGCGCGGGCACCGCGCTCCACTCCCGGACCGCGGTCTCGACGACCAGGCCCGGAAAGCGGGCCAGCACCGCCTCCCGTACCTGGGACACCCACTCTTCCCCCAGACCGGCGAACCCCGCTCGGATCGTCTCGGCCGGCGGAAGGACACTCGGTACCTTCGCGAGCGGCACGGCGTAGACATGGACGAGCCGGAGCGGCACACCCCGTCGTGAAGCGGCGCCCGCCGCCCAAAGGGCCGCCGTCCTCGCCGAGCGGGATCCGTCGATCCCGGCGACGATCGAACCTTCCGTGGCGATCGGCATCCCCGGCTCCTTTCGAGGTCGGACCCGCTGTCATGGGCCGGTCCCAGTCTCGAATGGCGGCACCGCCCGATCGCAGAGGACGAAGTCCCCCGGCACCTGCTCCCGAGTCCCGGTCGCGTCGCCGACCGGCCCATGAGGAAGGGGCGAAAGTCCCTATGACCGGAGACGGATCAGCCGACCGGCGCGGGGCTGCCCAACCGTCCATCGTGGACTTCGACGATCCGGTCGACCGCGGTCAGATGGGCGCGGTCGTGCGTGACCAGGACGGTGGCGGTGGCCCGCTGACGGGTCAGGCGCGTGATCAGATCGATGACCGCGGCGCCGCGGTCGTGGTCGAGGGCGCTCGTCGGTTCGTCGATCAGCAACACGGTGGGCTCGTTCATCAGCGCACGAGCGATGTTCACCCGCTGCCGTTGGCCGCCGGAGAGCTGGTGCGGGCGACGTCCGGCCTGCGGCCCGAGCCCGACGGCGTCGAGCAGATCCAGGGCCACGCCGCGTGCCGCGGACGGCGAGCGGCCGTCGATCCTGGCCATGACCTGGAGTTGTTCGGCGGCGGTGAGGGCGGGCAGCAGATTGGGTTGCTGGAAGACGATCCCGATCTTGCGGCGGCGTAGCTCGGTGAGTTCACCGCGGCTCAGCCCGGTGGTCTCAGTGCCGTCGATGGTGACGGAACCGTGGTCCGGGGTGATGAGGGTGGCGGCGACGGCGAGCAGGCTGGACTTGCCCGAGCCGGAGGGCCCGGCGACGGCGGTGATCGTGCCCGGCGGGACGTCCAGGGTGACGCCGTCGAGGGCGGTGAGGCGGGAATCGCCATCGGGATAGGTGAGGGTGACATCGGTCAGGTTCAGGCTCATCGGGCACTCCCCAATGCGGTCAGCGGGTCGACGGAGGTGATGCGGCGGACGGAAAGCGCGGCCCCGAGAGCGCCGAGCAGGATCATCACGGCGGCCAGGACCAGCACGGTGGCCGGCGTCAGCAGGAAGGGCACGGCGGATCCGGCGACGACCGCGCCGAGGCCGACGGCCAGTGCGGTGCCGACGGCGGTGCCGCCGACGAGAAGGACGACAGCCTGGCCGAGCGCGTCCTTCAGCAGGAAGGCCGTACTCGCTCCCAGCGCCTTGAGGACGGCGATGTCGCCGCTGCGCTGGATCGTCCAGACGGTGAAGAAGGCGCCGATCACGAGCGCGGAGATGGCGAACAGGAACCCTCGCATCAGTTGCAGCGAGCCGTTTTCCGAGGCGTAGGAGCCGATCGCGGACAACGAGTCGCTCTTCGAGACCGTCTTCGTGCCGGCGGCGAGATCGGTGGCCGCGAGATCGGCGTCGGCAGTGGTGGTCAGCGCGAGCACCGTCGCGCTCGGCTCGCCGCCGGTGGGTGGCACCGTCTTCGCCCAGACGTCGAGGCCTGCCCATACCACCGGGGTGTGGCTGAACCAGGCGTCCCCCGACACGGCGGAGACCGTCAGCTGACGCCCTGCCACGGCGATGACGTCCCCGCTCCGGACACCCAGGTCGTCGGCGGCGGACGTCGACAGCACCACCGAGCCGCGGGTGATGTTCGCGCCGCCCGGGGCGAGCGCCGAACCGGGCCGGACTCCGAAGACGGAGATCCCGGCACTGCGGTTTCCCGCGGTGGCCTTGGTGGTGGAGATGCCCAACGGCTCGGCGCCGGTGACGCCCGGGGATTCGGCCCACTGCCGCCGCTGCGTCTCGGTGATCGCGGAGTTGGCGTAGGAAAGGCTCTGCCCGTCACCAGGAGCGGCGAAGACGATCTTGTCGGCGGGCAGGCCGGTGATCGCGGAAATGTTCTGCTCACCCAGCCCGGCGGTGAGCCCGGACAACAGGCCGACCAGCAGGGTGATCAGCACGACCACGGCTCCCATCAGGGCGAACCGCCCTTTGGCGAATCTCAGATCTCTCCAGGCGACGAACACGGTTCCGGTCTGTCCTCTCCGGCGGGTGGGCTGGTTACCTCTCCACGATCGCGGCCGGAGACCGCGACGACATCTGGCCGGAGATGGCACTTCGCCCGCCGGAAGACGGCACGCCGGTTCTACCTTTGGATAGAGGCGCCCGCCGGTCGCGCTCCGTAATCTGGAGGCACTGTGACCACCGCGCCCCCTTTGACCCCGACCAGCCGGGTGCTGACCTGGTGTCTGCACCTGCTGCTCATCGCCCTGCTCGCACTCGCGGCCGTCCGTGCGGTGGCGAACGGCTCGTCCGACGCGGGAGCGGTCGTCGCGACGGCGTTGGCGTGCGCTGTCGTGTACGCGGCAGGCCCGCTCCTGCCGCGTGTCAGGACGTCCCGGCAGGCCGCCCAGTGGTGGCTGATCGCGGTGGGCGTCGTGTGGCTGGTCCTGCTGGTGCTGACCGCCGACGGCGTCTGGGTCGCCTTCCCGCTGTACTTCCTGCAGTTGCACCTGCTGCCGCGCCGTCAGGGCCTGGTCGCGGTGATCGCGACCGCGTTGGCGGCGATCACCGCGTTCGCCGCCCACCAAGGTTCCTTCGTCCCGGCGGCGGCGATCGGCCCGGCGCTGGGAGCCGCCGTCGCCGTCGCGGTCGTCTGGGGATATCAGGCGCTGTACCGCGAAAGCGAACGACGCCGGAACCTGATCGAGGAACTGACCGCCACCCGCGCCGATCTCGCCGAAGCCCAGCACGCGGCGGGAGTGCTCGCCGAGCGGGAACGGCTGGCCCACGAGATCCACGACACCCTCGCCCAGGGGCTGTCGAGCATTCAACTCCTGTTGCGTGCCGCGGAAAGAACCCTGCCCGACACAGCCGGGAACGCCGCCCGCTACGTCGAACAGGCCCGGCAGGCGGCCGCCGACAACCTGGCCGAAGCCCGCCGCTTCGTCGTCGCGCTGTCCCCGCCGGCGCTCGACGACACCACGCTCACCGACGCGCTGGAACGGTTGTGTGCCACCACCAGCGCCCGGCACCTGATCACCGCACGGTTCCGGTTCACCGGTACGCCCACTCCCCTGCCGACCGCGTACGAGGTCACCCTGCTGCGCATCGGCCAGGCGGCCCTCGCGAACACCGTCCGTCATGCCGACGCGTCCACCGCCGAAATCACCCTGTGCTACCTCGACGAGCACGTCCTCCTCGACGTCGTCGACAACGGTGTCGGCTTCGATCCGGAACACAGCGGCTTCGGTCTGACCGCGATGCGGACCCGAGTCGAAGCCTTGGACGGAACCTTCGCCATCGAGTCCTCCCCCGGTCATGGCACCGAGTTGTCCGTGCGGCTGCCCGTCGAAACCAAGGAACGTCCGTGACCGAACCCGCGATCCGGCTCCTGCTCGCCGACGATCATCCGATCGTCCGGGCGGGCCTCCGCGCCTTGCTGGAAACCGAACCCGGTCTCGTCGTCTCCGCCGAAGCCGCGACCGCGGAGGAAGCGGTGGCCCGCGCGGCTGAAGGCGACATCGACGTCGTGCTGATGGATCTGCGCTTCGGCCCCGGCATGACCGGCGCCGAAGCCACCGCGGTGATCACGGCGCGGCCGGACGCTCCGCGCGTGCTGATCGTCACCACCTACGACACCGACGCCGACACACTGCCCGCCATCGAAGCGGGCGCCACCGGCTATCTCCTCAAGGATGCCCCACCCGAGGAGCTGGTGACCGCCGTGCGTACCGCCGCCGCCGGACGCACCACCCTCGCCCCGACCGTCGCCGACCGGTTGATGAACCGGATGCGGATGCCCACCACCGCGCTGACACTGCGCGAGATCGAAGTCCTGGTCCTGGTCGCCGACGGCCTGTCCAACCGGGCCATCGCGGAACGGCTCCACCTGACCGAAGGCACCGTGAAATCCCACCTCGCGCGCAGCTACACCAAACTCGGCGTCGACTCGCGCACGGCCGCCGTCGCCACCGCGACCGACCTGGGCCTCATCCGCCGTTGACCGCCTGCTGCGGCAGGTTTCGGCTCCGTCCGTGAAGGCCTCCTTGAGGGACTCTGGGTCCCTCAAGGAGGCCTTCACGGACAGGTACTCGTTGATCTACGTCTGACCTGTGCGTGAGCGGGATTCGCTCCGTTCCGGACCGGGGGTCAAGCGTTGTCGATGAAGGATTTGGGACGTTCACTGTCCCAAATCCTTCATCAACGAATCCCTGTGCGGAGGGGCCAGGACGTTCGGCGCCCCGAACCCCTCAGGCTTGATCCATACCAGTGGGTAAGCAAACGAGTCCATCAAGGAGGCCTTCACGGGCCTTCCTGTACCGCAAGCGGAGCAAAGGCTCGGCCGCGTGATGGGGCACGTCTCGTGAGTGGTGAGGACGGTTCTAGCCGTCCCTCGCCACTCACGGAGTCGATCAGCCTCCGAGCACCCCGCTGACCTCGTTCGGCGTTCCCGGGATCGTGCCGGTCGCGGTCTTCGCGCCGGACGCGAGGTCGACCGAGTGGATCTCCTTCTTGCCGGGATCGGTCACGTACGCGGTCCCGCCGCGGACGAAGATCGCCGGGCGCGGCTGCTGCCACTCGATCGGCTCCTGCCAGGTGCCGATGACGGCGATCTTCTTCGTCACCGCACCGCTCACCGGGTCGATCACGTGGATCTGACCGTCGGTGCCCAGCACCAGCGCCTCGCCCTGAGGACCGCGGGCCAGCGAACGGAAGGTGTAGCTGGTCCCGATGTCGACGTGCTTGAGCGTGGCCTTCTCGGTGTCGATCAGGGAAATCCGGGTCGGGCGCTCGAGCTCGGCCGCTTCGTCGACCTTGTAGTCGCCCAAGGTGATCGGAGAGACGTCCGAACCCGCCTGGTTGCCGATACGCCCGTATGCATCCGGGCTGGTCACCTTGGTGATCACACCGTTCCGGTAGATCAGCGCGCCGGTCTGGCAGCCGACCACGATCGCCTCCCCGCGCGCGGCGGCTTCACCGTGCACACCGGGGCACTGCTCGTTGCGCGCGATCTCCTTCTTGTCCTTGTCCAGCACCACGATCCCGGACCGCTTGTCCTTGTTCCCGACGGTGGTCACGAGTTCGCCGTTCTCGAGTTCGACGGCCACGCCGTGATGCGCTTCCGGCGTCTTGTGCTTCGGCGCGGGGAAGGCCGCGGTACCGATCGCCTTCGGGTCGAAGACGGTCACTTCGCCGGTCCCGTCGGCGAACAGCACCGTCTTGCCGGCGTGACGGACGACGTGGCCCGGCTTGGCCGCCTTCACCTCGTTGTCCGTCAGCACGGCGCCGACGGCGTCGAGGACCCGGAATCCGGTGGAGGTCGAGACCATGAGGTGCCGGTCGTTGCCGGCCGGGTTGAGCCGGTTGAAGCCTTCCAGCGGAAGGTTCTTCGCGACCTGCAGGGACTTCCCGTCGAGCAGGACGATTCCGCCGTCATAGGTGACGGCCACCGGATTCGCGACGACGGGAGCCGGAGCCGCGTCCTTCCCGGGGTCCGCCGCCGGCTGTTCGGTCGCGCAGGCGGCGAGTGCGAGGGTGCTCGCCGTCGTCGCCATCAGCGCGAGATATCGGGTCTTCCGTGCCATTTCACTGTGCCTTTCGTCTGTTCCGATCAGGAACGGGTCAAACCGGTGGTGATCGATTCGGTGTTGGCGCGCATCATTTCCAGGTAGGTGGCCGCGCCCTGGCCTGGTTCGCTGAGCGACTCGGAGAACAACGGGGCCACCTGGACGTGCAGCCCCGCCTGCTCGGCCAGTACCCGCGCGAGCCGGTCCGGCTGGGAGGAATCCGCGAAGATCACCGGCACTCCCGCAGCGCGAACGGTGTCGGCGAGGGATTTCAGATCCGACGAACTGGGTGATGCGAGCGTCGTCCCGCCAGGGATCACCGCACCGACTACCTCGAACCCGAACCGCTGGGCCAGGTAGCCGAACACGTGATGGTTCGTCACCAGCTTCCGGCGTTCACGGGGAATCCCGCCGAACTTCTCGGTCATCATGCGGTCCAGCGCTTCGATTTCCCCGCGATAGCGGTCGGCGTTCGCGCGGATGACCGCTTCGTCGACGCCGCCGACGTGGGCGACGACCTCGTCCGCGATCGTCTTCACCGCGTCGCGCACCCGTGCCGGATCCGTCCAGAAATGCGGGTCCGGCTTGTTGTCGGCGTAACTGATCGGGTTCACCCGCTCCCCGGCGGGCAGCGCCGGTACGCCGCTTTCCTCGGCCGTGCGGACGGTGCGCAGCATCCCCTCTTCAAGCCCGAGTCCGTTGTAGACGATCAGGCCCGCCCGCTCGACCTGGGCGGCCTGCTGTGCGGA
Source organism: Amycolatopsis japonica (assembly GCF_000732925.1). Taxonomy (NCBI): domain Bacteria; kingdom Bacillati; phylum Actinomycetota; class Actinomycetes; order Pseudonocardiales; family Pseudonocardiaceae; genus Amycolatopsis; species Amycolatopsis japonica. The sequence continues at coordinate 3,954,408 of NZ_CP008953.1, read as the reverse complement.
GATACCGAACGAGTGCGGATCGGCGTTCGGCTTCATCAACACGGTCACTTCGGCCTGATCGCCGACGACGGCGCGGGTGATGTCACCGAGGATGTTCGTCGTGACGACGACCGACTTGCCGCCCCCGCCGCTTCCGGAGCACCCCGCCGCCGCCAGCAACGCCACCGCGACCAGTGCGAGCGCCCGGCGCCTCATCGGCCGGTCTCCACGATGTGGCCCGCCTTGCCGCCGACCTTCAGGGTCCTGGCACGCCGGAGGTTGTCGTTGTAGTCGATCTCGTACACGTCCGCGGACAGCGGGTTGTTGACGTAGGCGCGCGTCAGATCGACCTGGATCGAGGCGGCGGCGGTCGCTTCCGGAGCCAGGAGCGGGATCGCCGTATGTTCCTTTCCGGCGCCGTCGAAGGAGCGCAGCTTCCCGTCGCGGTTGAGGACCAGCAGCGGGCCACCTTCCCCGACGGCGTTCACCGCAGCGACCGGCCCGGTCTCGACGTACTGCCAGCTGCGGCGTCCGACGTCCAGCGACCACACGGCCGACTCGCCCGCCCTGGCGGCCAGCGTGGCGCCACCCGGCCGATGGAAGAAGGCGGTGGCACGTTCCTGAGCGGTGACGCTGCGCGGATACGGGATCTTCACCCCGGCGAACGCGCCGTCCTTTTCGGTCACCAGCAGAGCGCCGTCCGCGCATCCGAAGACGACACCACGCCGGGTCACCGCCTGGCCCCGCAGTTCCGGACACGGCTGGTCGATCTCGGCCACGGCCTTGCCCTGGCGGTCGTGAACCCGCACTCCGCGGGCGAACGGCTTTCCGGCGTCCGCCACCGTGGCGATGATGTGCTCGCCGTACGGGATCGCGACGCCGGCATGCGGCTCACGTGGGATCTTCCCCAGTTCGGCGACCGTCCCCTTGTCCAGCGCGGCACGGTCGAGCAGGGTCGCCGTTCCGTCCGAATAGGACAGTGCCGAGACGGCGGGATCGCTGTAGGCCGCCAAAAGCTGCTTTCCCGGCGCCACCCCGACATCACGGACCTTCGCCCGGTAGTAGTGGACGTGGTCACCGTGATCGACCATCCAGGATCCGCTGTCGATCACCCGGATCGTGCCGTCTCCCGCGGTCAGGTAGCCGAAGCGGCCGTCGCCGGTCACGGCTTGCACACCGTCGACGCGCCCGACTTCGTGGACCTCCTCGGTGATGAGGTCCACGACCCGCACCGCGCCCGTGTCCGAATCGGCGACGATCAGCCGTGACTGCGCCTCGGCCGCTTCCTCGGCGCCTTCGACATAGCCGTGCGGGACTTCCGCGGTCACCTCCTTCGGCTGCTCGCCGCCGCACGCCGCCAAGGTCAGCGCCGCGACGACCGCCGTCACTGCTTTCAGTTTCATCGTGAGCACTCGATCTCCGGTGTCAGGGAACGGAATCGCTGTCGTACGAAGGACAGGAACGCGGAAAGGAAGAACAGGAGGACCGCGGCGGCGGCGATGGTCGCGCCCGCCGCGGTGCCCCAATGCCAGGACACGAGCAGACCGACGACCGTGGCGGCGATGCCGAGCAGCGCCGCGACGAGCATGATCGTGGTGATCCGCCGCGACCAGAAGAGCGCCGCCGCGGCGGGCGCGATGAGCAGGCCGAACACCAGCAGCGTCCCCACGACACGGAACGACGCGACGATCGTGAGCGTGACCAGCCCGAGCAGCACCGCGTTCGCGAGCCGTGGCCGCAGCCCCAGGGTGTGCGCTTTGCGGACGTCGAAGGTGAGCGCGGTGAACGAGCGGTGTCCCACCAGCGCCACCACCCCCACGACGAGCAGGGTGATCGCGAGGCCCACCAGGTCGCCGGAGCCGACGGCGAGCACGTCACCGAACAGGAATCCGGTGAGATCGACGGCGAACGACCGCGAGTGCGACACGATGATCACGCCGCTCGCGAGCATGCCGACGAACAACAGCCCGATCGTGGTGTCCTCGGAAAGCCGCCGCGAACGCCCGAGCGCCGTCACCCCGAGCGCCATCACGCCTGCGCTGATCGCCGCACCGATCAGCAGGTTCACGCCGGTCAGCGAGGCGATCGCCACGCCGGGCAACATGCCGTGCGACATCGCGTCGCCGATGAACGCCATACCGCGCAACACCACCCAGGTGCCCACGACCGCGCACACCGCCGAAACCAGCACTCCCGCCACCAGCGCACGCTGCACGAACGACACCTCGAAGGGGATCAGCAACCACTCCACGCGTCACACTATAGTGGTAATGATTGTCATTATCTGAAAGAGGGTGGGATGACCCCGGACACAACGGCGCTCACGATCGACCGTGCGCACGCCCATTACGGCTCCCGCGAGGTGCTGCGCGGGATCACCGCCCAGGTCCCGTCGGCGCGGCTCACCGCGGTCGCCGGCGCGAACGGCGCGGGCAAGTCGTCGCTGCTCAACCTCGTCGCGGGTGTGCTTCCGCCGACCACCGGTTCGGTGACCCGCCGGGATCCGGGCCGCGTCGCCTACGTGACCCAGCAGAGCGAGGTGTCGCGATCGCTGCCGATCACCGTGCGCGCGACCGTCACGATGGGCCGCTGGGCGCACCGGGGTCATTGGCGACGACTGTCCAAGTCGGACCGAAAGATCGTCGGGGAATGCCTGGAGCTACTGGAGATCACGTCGATCGCGGACCGGCCGATCGGCATGCTGTCCGGAGGGCAGCGGCAACGCGCGCTGGTGGCACAGGGACTCGCCCAGCGATCCGGGTTGCTTCTGCTCGACGAGCCTTCGGCCGGTCTCGACCTGCACGCCCGCCGTTTGATCGACGAAGCCTTGCGCGCCGCACTCGCCGAGGGCACGACGGTTCTGCGGGTCACGCACGATCTCGAGGTGGCGGGCCGGGCCGATCACTGCCTGCTGTTGCAGGACGGCCGCCTAGTCGGTGAAGGCGTGCCCGCTTCCGTGCTGACTCCGGAGCGGGTGGCGGAAGCCTGGGGTCTTCCGACCGGCATTCGGTCAGGAGCCGCCGACGCTCGCTAGGGTGCACCAGTGGAAGCGACGTGGCAGCACCTCGAGCGCCTGAAAACTCGCGTCGGCCTGGAACTCCCGCCCGAGCTGCTCACCTGGTGGGCCGTCATGGACGGCGTCGACGACCAGCGCGATCACGGAGCGGGGAACCGATCCGTGGAGCTGATCCCGAAGGGCTACCTGCCTCTGTCGGTGGCGCGTGCCGAGGAGGAGTACGCCCGACAGTCGCAGTACCCCGACCCTGGCTGTTGCACTCCCGAAGGAACGCACCTCAAACAGGCGGGCGCGAACGGATTCCCGTACTGCACAGCGGTTCTGCCCATCGGCCGGGCCATCGACGGCGGCCTGCTGTGCGTCGATCTCCGGCAGGGCGAGCACCACGGTCGGGTCATGGAGTGGTACGCCAGTGAAGGGATCTACGACTCCGGCTGGGCGAGCGTCACCGAGATCCTCGACGAGATCGCCGAGCGGCTCGACGACGGTGAACCGCCGGCGGGCGCGGTGTGACGTGACACTCCCCTGACGGTGGGAACGAAATCACCCTGGGTCACCACCTAGGCTGCCAGGACGTCCGACCGTCAGTGAGGAATCGCGTATGCCAGCCGCCGAAGCAGCGGAAACGCGCCGCCGCTATCGGCCAGAGTTGCAGGGACTGCGCGCCCTCGCGGCGCTACTGGTCGTGGTCTACCACGTGTGGCTGGGCCGGATCTCCGGCGGCGTCGACGTCTTCTTCCTGATCTCCGGGTTCCTGATCACCGGCCAGTTGGTGCGGGCCGCCGGCCGCGGCCGGATCGCGTTCCGGCCGCTGTGGGGCCGGATGGTCAAGCGGTTGTTCCCCGCCGCGCTGACCGTTCTGCTCGCGGTGCTCTTCCTGGGGATGTGGCTGCTGCCGCAGGATCGCTGGTTCCAGACCATCAAGGAGGTCTTCGCGGCCGCGCTCTACGTCGAGAACTGGCGGCTGGCGGCGGATTCGGTCGACTACTTCGCCCAGCACAACACGGCGAGTGTCGTTCAGCACTACTGGTCGCTGTCCATTCAGGGGCAGTTCTATCTCGTGTGGCCGCTGCTGATCGGGCTCGTGGCGTTCGCCGCCACCCGGCTGCGCCGTTCCCTGACCGGCTCGGTCGCGATCACTCTCGGTGTGCTGTTCGCCGTCTCGCTGGCGTTCTCCATCCGGCTCACCGCGACGAACCAGCCGCTGGCCTACTTCCACTCCCTCACCCGGGTCTGGGAGTTCGCCCTCGGCGGGTTGCTCGCGCTGGCCATCGACCGTTTCGTCCTGCCTCGGCTCGTCCGGATCCTGCTGGGCTGGATCGGCGTGGCCGGGCTCGTGACCTGCGGGATGATCCTGGACGTGGGCGAGGTCTTCCCCGGCTGGGCGGCCTTGTGGCCGACCGTCTCCGCCGCGCTCGTGATCGTCGCCGGCGCGACCGGCAGCCGTGCGGGCGCGGATCGGTTCCTGTCGTCCCGGCCGCTGGTGTACCTCGGCAACCTCAGCTACGCGCTGTACTTGTGGCACTGGCCGGTGTTGCTGTTCTACCTGGTCGCCCGGCATCGCGAAGCCGTCGGACCGCTCGGCGGGGCGGTGGTGATCGGGGTGTCCCTGGTCTTGGCGGCCGCCACCTACCGGTTCATCGAAGAACCGGTGCGGAAGTCCTCGATCGGCGAGCGGACGCCGTGGGGTGCGTACCGATTCGCCGTGCTCGCGATGCTCCCGGTGCTCCTGGTCGCCGGAACCTGGCAGGTGGTGAGCACCAAGAAGGCCGACTTCACCATCGCGCTCGACGACGAAAACCATCCCGGCGCGATGGCCCGTGACCCGGAAGCGCCGAAGAAGACCGTCCCCGGCAAGGAAGCGCTACCGCCGCTGATCGCCGTCCCGAACGACTGGGGCGGTATCCCCGACGCGCGGTGCACCCCGTCCCGGTTCGACCAGATCCTCGAAGTCTGCACCTCTCGGCCGGAGGGTGCCCCGGCTAAGACGATCGTCGCCGTCGGTGACTCCCATATGCAGCAATACCTGGCGGCGATCAAACCGATGGCGGAGAAGAACGGCTACCAGGTCACGTTCATGCTCAAGGGGGCTTGCCCGTTCTCCACGACGTCGGACGTGATGCCGGGCGACCCGGGATGCCTCGCGTGGAATTCCGCGGCACAGAAGGAAATCCTGGCGATGCGACCGGACGCCGTCGTGGCACTGTCCACTCGGGACGTCCGGGTCGGCCCCACCGAGAAGACCCCGCAGGGGTTCGTCGACCAGTGGAAGGTCCTCGATCGCGCGGGGATCCCGGTGGTGGCGATCCGCGATAGCCCCCGCCCCGGCTTCTCCCCGCCCACCTGCATCGACACTCACGGAATCAAAGCACCGGAATGCACCGTGCCGCGGAACAAGCTGCTAGCCGAGCCGCCGTACGCGAAGCTGAAGGACGTACCCGAGAACGTCTCCTTTCTCGACTTCAGCGACTACTTCTGCGGACGGGGACTCTGCCGTCCGGTCGTGGGGAACGTGCTGGTGTACATGGACGACAACCACGTCACGGCCAGCTTCATGACCACCCTTTCCCCGGTGCTGGAACGAGGAATGATCAGCGCGCTCAGCTGGTGATCACAGACCGAGCAGCGTCTTGACGGCCTCGCGCGCCTGACGGGCAGGCGACGGGTCGCCACTGATCCCCGCCGTCACGATCGCCCCTTCGGCGAGCAGGTACACCGGTTCCGTGACCGGCCGTCCGGTGGCCCGCACCCAGTTGTCGATCTGCTCGTGGAACGCCTGCTTGTGGGCCCGCACCTCGGCCAGCACTGCCGCGGACGACGGGCCGAACTCGCCGTGGGCGTTGATCCAGGCGCAGCCGCGGAAGCCGGGTTCGGCGAACCAGCCGGCGAGCCAGTCGAAGATCGCGAGCACACGCTCCCTGGGATCCTGGACTTCCTCCACTCGAGCGGCCAGGCTGCCCCGCCAGCGCTGATCACGGCGTTTGAGCATCGCCACCACGAGGTCTTCCTTGGCTTCGAAGAACCGGTAGATCCGCTTGAGCGAGAGGCCGGACGCCGCACGGACCTGATCCATGCCGACCGCCTGGATGCCGTTCTCGTAGAAGAGTTTCTCGGCGGCATCGAGCAGGGCTTCGCGGTCCACGCGGTTCTGCTCGTCGGTGACGGCGGCCGGCATCGGTACTCCCTTGACGTCGAGAACGGTCGTTCCCTATCGTAGGCGTCAGACGTAGAGAACGCACGTTCTCAACACGAGGAGGTTCGACATGACGGAAGATCGCCCGCCCTACCCACCGTTCACCCGGGAGACGGCGCTGCGGAAAGTCCAAGCGGCGGAGGACGCCTGGAACACCCGCGATCCCCGGAAGGTGGCGTCGGCGTACACGCCGGACTCCGTTTGGCGGAACCGCGACACCTTCGTCCAGGGCCGGGAGGAGATCGCCGCGTTCCTGACGGCGAAGTGGGAACGAGAGCTGGACTACGCGCTGCGCAAGAATCTCTGGACGTTCACCGAGAACCGGATCGCCGTCCGGTTCCAGTACGAATGGCACGACCAGGCCGGACAGTGGTGGCGCAGCTACGGCAACGAGCTCTGGGAGTTCGACGAGCACGGCCTCATGAGCCGCCGCGAGGCGAGCATCAACGACGTCGCCATCTCCGAGACCGAGCGACGCATCTTCGGCCCGCGCCCTCAGGAGGAACACGGCGAGGAGTTCCCGCTCCGCTAGTCCACGATCGCTGAGATCTCCCACAGCCCCAAGGACTTGTCGGCGTAGGCGCCGCCCTCTTCGGTGCACCCCTCGACCAGTACGGCCAGCGGTTCGGGGAACCCGAATGGTTCCCGGCACAGGTTCAGCGGCCGCCAGTCTCCGGTCACGATGTCGTTGTTGGTGGCCAGTTCGGTGAACGTCGTGGTCAGCAGGTATCGGGAGCCGCTCCGCCGGAGGTTGCGCAACGCCCGCTCGATGTCGGCGAAACTGAGATGTACCAAGCAATCCCGGCACAGCACGAGATCGGCCTTCGGCAGCGGGTCGGCGGTCAGATCGAGCACCTGGAACTCGTGGACCGGATCGCCCCGGAACCGCTCCGCGTTCAGCTCGATGAGATCGGGCACGATGTCCGCACCGACGTAGCGGTCGAGGTCGAGATCCACCTCGCTGAGCCAGCCGTAGTCGCCACACGGAAGATCGAGCAGCGTCCGACCCCCGAAGCGATCGAGGAGCAGAGGCAACTGATCGCTCAGCTCCCGTGTTTGGACGGACTCGGAGCCGGGCCCGGAGGCCGACGAGGAACTCCACAAGCGGGAGCGGAAGATGTAGGTGAAACGATCCTGGGTCCCCATGCTCTCCAGCTCGCCGGCGACCCTCCGGAAGTTGCGCTGCGCCGTGGTGATCGGTCGTTCGTCCACTTCCGCATCGTAGATGACCTTGTGAGTGGTAAGGACGGTTGGAGCGGATCGGTCTCGGAGTTCGATGACAGCGCAGTCTCTCCGTGGCACGGTCGAGTGGGGAGGATTTGGGACGCCCAACGTCCCGAATCCTCCCCACTCGACGACAGCGGCTCGACCACGCCGGCAGGTAAGCAAGTACAGGTCCATCAGAACCCGAAACGCCACTCACGAGGCACTGGGAGCAGCTGATGAGCGATTGGGATTCCGAACGAGAACGGCTGCTCGAGGCGAGCGAGGACACCTTGGCCAAGACGGCGTTGACGAACGTCGTGCGTGAGTATCCGCACCACGAAAGTCACTGGCACCTCGAAGGCGTCCCTATCCTCTCCCCGCGGCTGGCGCATCCGTGCTCCTACGGCAGTTTCGATTGGCATTCGTGCGTCGAGATGTTCTGGGTGCTCGTACGCTTGCTTCGCCATCACAGCGACCTCGTGCCCGCCGACGAGATCCGCAGCATCCTCGACGAACACTTGACCATCGACGCACTCGCGGGCGAGGTCGCTTTCTTCACCCCAGAGGAACACCGCACCACCCAGCGCCCCTACGGCTGGTCGGCGTTGCTGGAGCTCACCTTCGAAACCGCCACCTGGGACGACCCGGACGCCGCGCGTTGGTCGACGGGGCTGCGAGAGTTGAGTGCGATCTTCGTGACCCGCTACCTCGGCTGGCTGCCCAAGGCCACTTACCCGATCCGGTACGGGGTGCATGACAACGGCGCGTTCGGGTTGTCCCGCGCCCTGCCGTACGCGCGCCATCTCTCCGAGCACGGCGACCCGCGGCTGCACCAAGTTCTCACCGAGACCGCCTGGCGCTGGTTCGGGTCCGACCACGACTACCCCGGCTCGTGGGAACCTTCCGGGGCCGACTTCCTGTCCCCCGCCCTCGCCGAAGCCGAACTCATGTCCCGCCTGCTTCCCGCGGCCGAGTTCGCCGATTGGCTGGGCGGTTTCCTGCCCGGCGTCGCGGAACGGAAACCCGCGACACTCTTCGCGCCGGTGACCGTGTCCGACACCTCCGACGGACTGCTCGCCCATCTGCACGGCCTCAACCTGCACCGAGCCTGGTGCTGGCACCGGCTCGCGCGCGCCCTTCCCGACGATGACGAGCGAATCCCCGCCATACTCGAAACCACGCGCGCTCACACCCAGGCCTCATTCACACAGGCGACCGGTGGTGCCTACATGGTCGAACACTTCCTCGCCTACTACGCACTCCTACTGCTCAGCTGAGCGCCCACCCGTTCAGACCAGTCACTCGCTGTTGGTAAGCCGAGCGGGTCGGCCACGGGCGACCAAGCGCCTGAACGAGTGAACCCAACGTGAGCATGACTGCTCGAATCTCGGCGAGCTTGACCGAAGTTCGACCGTACTCGACAGTTGCGATCAGCATTTCGCATCTTGCGAAAAGGGCGCGCACGCAGGGGAAGATCTTGGTCGTCACCTGCGAAGAGAACCGCAGCTGCACTTTCACGTCGGCGCCGGGAAAGGCAAGTTGCCGAGCTGTCGGCGGCGCTGGTCCATTCGGCCCTACCCGCTACTTTTAGTAGTTTTCCGGGTCACCCAGACCGTTGAGCGACGCGTGCATACCGTTCAGCGCGACACACGCTGTACTACTGAACGGTCACAGTCCGCTTTCGCCAAGATGTCCTCAGCCGCACCGGTCAAGAACCGGTAACGCACGCGTGGCCCCCTGCTGTCACAGGAGGCCACGCGGATGTCCATTCGCAAGCTCGCTAGAACAAGGACAGGACGGTCGTGACCATACAGCCTGATAACGCGAAGACACCAGACAACGGACCGCCCCAACGGGTCAAGGTCGTCATCGAACACGTCGAAAAGCCGGCTCGGCGAGTCGCGACGTCCGCGGAGATGATCCGCGCGGCGCGGCCGCTGCTGAGGACGCCGGGACGCCACCGCAAAGTGCAGAGCCGCGACAGCTGGCTCTGCCTCGCGATGGCGGTCCTCGCCGGCTGGGCACCGACCTTGCGGATGTGCCTTCTGCTGACGGTCGGCGGCGCCATCGTCGTCGGCGTCGTCGAGATCAGCACTCCGAAAGTCGGGGTGTCGGCGGGGACCAGCATCGGTCTCCTGACTCTTTTCGGCGCCTGGATTGTCAAGTCCCGACAAGGTAAATCGCGGCGAGAGCCGAGTCTGTAAACGAATTCCGCCCCGTGCCCGCCTCGTCGCGGGCACGGGGCGCGGCAATGTCGGAAAATCTCCACGCCCGTTCGGTGCCCTCCGGTTAAATGATCGCGAAGTCCCGACATGTGAGGAGATCTCGTGCGGAGAGCTAGAAGACTGGGGGCCCTGGTCGTTTCGGTGCTGGCTGCGGCCACGGCACTGGGCGGCTCGGCGTCGGCCGAAACCGTGCAGTCGTTCCACACCTCGCTCGACCCCGCTTCGGTGCGGGAGTCGGTGCGCTATCTCGTCGAGAACTACCGAGTGACCGAACAGGAGGCGTTGCGCCGCCTGGAATTGCAGACCGACGGCGGCAAGCTGGACGAACTGCTGCGACGCGACCGCGGCGCCGAGTACGGCGGCATGTGGCTCGACCAGGACCGGGGGCAGCTGGTCGTCGCGATGACCAAACCCGCGGCGGCCGAGCCGTATCTGAGGGCGATGCCCTCCCGTTCCGCTGTTCGCACGCAACAGGTCCAGCACTCGTTGCAGCAGCTCACGGCGGCGAAGGAACGCGTCGCGGCCAAGGTCGGCGCGGGACCGGACGCGGTCTACCTGCCGTCGGTGAGTGAGTCGGAAAACCGTGTCGTGCTTTGGGAACGCGACTGGGTGGCGCGGGCGAAGGCTGCCGTGGCCACCGAGACGAACACCGCGCAGCGGGCCACGGCGGAGGAATCCGGCATGGTCGTCTCCCGGGTGCTGAAGAATCCGAACGCGCTGGCCACGCCGAACGTGGATCTCGGTTTCTGTCATCCGCTCTACTGCACGAACTACGGTCCGATGCGGGGTGGTCTCCGGCTGGACATGAAGCGGGACGACGGCACCTGGGGCGGCTGCACCAGCGGGTTCAACCTGCGGTCCACCGGTGGCGGTTTCCCCGGCAAGGGCTGGGTGCTCACCGCCGGGCACTGCATGCGGACGAAGACCAACAACACGCCGACCCAGCACAACGGCAATGACGTCCTGCAGCAGCACGGCATCGAGAAGAGCTCGTATCCGTACGACTACGCGGCCCTGCCGTACGTCAACGACGCGGCGTCGACGAAGTGGCTCGAAGGCCAGACCGGCCGCAACCGTGTGCTGAAGTACTGCCGCAACGGAGGCATGGACAGCAACGGCGACACCCCGTGCGGTGCGCAGGCCACCTCGGTCGACGAGTACATCACCGGCGCGCGCAAGCTCGCCGAGATCAAGGCCGGGTATGTCGTCTGCGCTTCCGGCACGGCGTCGAGCAAGGTGAACTACCCCGATTCCGTCGACAGCGGAGCGGGTGCCGGCTACCTCGTCGGGACCCGCTGTGGCCGGGTCCTGTCCACGGACGTCGGCATCAACACCGACCTGTGCGCTCGTCCGGGTGACTCCGGCGGGCCTCTGTTCAGCCAGGCCGACCACGCGGCACTGGGCATCCTGGTCGGCAACCAGCAGTCCCGCTCGGGCCCCTGCCAGGCCGGTGAGCTCAACAATTACGCGCCGATCGAGACGATCACGACCGATCTCAGCGAGCGGATCGCCAGTCAGGGATCCACCTTCGCGGTGATCACGACTCCGAACGGCTGATCGCGCCAGTAACTGGAGGCCCCCTTCGTCGCGGACGCGGTGAAGGGGGCCTTCGCGTCACCTGGTCAGCAAGGGACCTTCGTAGCGCAACGCGTCGTCCTCGCCGTACACCCGGACCGTCAGCTCCGGCGGCTCCCAGGGCGCGAACACCTCGTCGATCGTCCGGGGCTCCGGCCCCAGGTCCACGTCCACGGCGAAGGTGTGTGCCACGATCTCGGCCTGGACGACCACTCCGTCCGCGTCGGTCACGTCCAGCCGGGTCACCCCGGGGTCGATCGCTCCCAGCGCGCCCGGCCGCGCGCTCCACACCGCGAACCCACGCTCCGTGGTGTCACTCCCGTATCCGGTGCTCATGATGTTGAACAGTGTGCTTTCTCCCGCCCGGAAGACGCATTCCGCCTCGACACCCGAATCCTGGTAGGCCAGCATCCGCCCGTCCCCGGTACCGGTCCCGATCCGGGCTCCGGTGTGCCACCCCTCGTATGACACCTGACCCGCCGATCCGGCGGACCGGTAAAGCTCGGTGAGGGCCGTCAATTCCGCGATCCACCGCGCGGTTTGTTCATCACTTGCCGGGGCCACTACGCGTGTGCCCTCCTCTCGGACTGTCCACAATGGTCACCATCGAGGCTGGCACACCCGGCTGTCGATCACATCGGGGTTTCCCCGGAGATCGCCCCGCCCACTGCACGGTTCGGTGCAACCGGCGTCGGCGATTAGGCCGAGCAGAGCAATCTCGCGGGATCCCCGTCATGGGTGATCCGGTCGCCCGTCGGAGTGTCGCCGGGGCGAACCGGCGACACTCCGAAGCAGAGGGGTACGGCTGATGACCGCGCAGCGCACGATCACGGACGAGATCGGCGAAATCGGTGTCTGGCTGATGGGCGAGTTCGGCGGCCGGTTGCCCGCGAACGTGATCAGCCGGGTGCTCAACGCGAGCAAGCGCGACCTCGAAGGCCGCATCGACCCCGAAGAGCTGGGCGAGATGTTCCATACGCTCTGCCGGTTCCGGCTGCAGCGGATCCTGGCCGCGGACGAGCGGATCACGGTCAAGATCCCGGACGCTCGCCTTTCGTGACGGTCTTGAGCTCGACGTACTGAGCGAGGCCGGCCGCGCCGTATTCACGGCCGATGCCGCTGGCCTTGTAGCCGCCGAAGGGACCATCGAAGCCGATCGGCGCCCCGTTGACGGTGACCGTCCCGGTGCGCATCCGTCGTGCGACGGCGAGCGCGCGGTCCTCGTCGGCCGACCAGACACCGCCGGAGAGCCCGTACTCGGAGTCGTTGGCGATGCGGACCGCGTCGTCCTCGTCGGTATAGGGGATGACGACGAGCACGGGCCCGAAGATCTCCTCCTGGGCGATGCGCATCGTGCTCTCCACGTCGGCGAACAACGTCGGCGTGACGTAGTTGCCCTTGTCCAGACCTGGCGGGATCCCGGAGCCTCCGGTGACCAGGCGCGCGCCCTCGGCGATTCCGATCTCGATGTAGTCGCGCACCCGCCGCTGCTGGTCCGGCCGCACCATCGGGCCGATGAAGGTCTTCTCGTCGGCCGGGTCGCCGACCACGAGCGATTCCATCATCTCCTCGAGCCCGGCGACGACCTCGTCGTACCGGTCGCGCGGCGCGAGGATCCGTGTCTGCGCGATGCAGGCTTCGCCGTTGTTGAGCAGTGATCCGAACTTCAGCCCGGCGATCACGTCCGCCATGACCGCGTCGGGCAGGATCACCGCCGCGGACTTCCCGCCCAGCTCCAGGCTGACCCGCTTCAGCCGCTCCCCCGCCAGCGACGCGATCCGGCGGCCGGCGGCGGTCGAACCGGTGAACGCGATCTTGTCGACGCCGGGGTGCTTCACCAGGTATTCGCTGGTCTCCCGGTCCGCGGGCAGCACGCTGATCACTCCGGACGGCAGCCCCGCCTCCTTGAGCAGGTCCGCGAGCAGGGTCATGCTGAGCGAGTTCTCCGGCGAGACCTTGAGGACGACGGTGTTCCCCGCCAGCAGCGCCGGGACGATCTTGGCCATCGACGCCGAGAACGGCGAGTTCCACGGGATGATCGCGGCGACCACGCCGATCGGCTCCCGTCGCACGATCGAACGGAACGGCGCGGACGGGTCCGAGGGCGTGAGCGTCTCCTCCCACCCGAATTCCTCCGCCGCCTTCAGGTACGAGACGGCGAGACGTCCCACTCCGGGCTGTCCGGCCCTCGTGAACCAGAGAGCGGAACCGTTCTCGGCCGAGATGAGCTCGGCGATCTCGTCCGCTCGGGCCTCTCTCAGCGCGTTCAGGCGCCGGAGCACCGCGATCCGCTCCTCCGGCGGCGTCCGTGGCCACGGACCTTCGTCGAAGGCGAGCCGGGCCGCGGCGACGGCGCGGTCGACGTCGGCCGGAAGAGCTTGGACGACGCGTCCGAGAACCGACCGGTCATGCGGGGACACGATGTCCAGCCGCGTCGGATCGCTCGGTGTTGTCCACTCGCCTCCGATGAAGAGCCTGTCGTTCGTGATCACCGTTCCGCCTCGCTAACTGTCACATCGGAGTAGCACTTATAACGGTTAACGACACAGCAGCGTGATACATTCCCGGAATGAGAGCCGACGCTACGCGCAATCTCGAAGCCGTCCTGACCACCGGCGCGCGCATGCTCGCTCACGACCCCTCGGCCAGCATCGGCGCGATCGCCGCCGAAGCCGGTGTCGACAGGCGCACCGTGTATCGGCGCTTCGCCTCCCGCGAGGAGCTCTTGGCCGCCATCTACGACTCGCGGCTGACCGCGGTCGAGCAGGTCGTCCACTCCGCCCGGCTCACCGAGACGGCTGTTCCCGTGGCCTTGCACCGCTACGTCGAGGGCATCATCGAGGTCAACCGCGCCTGGCCGGTCGAACTGACCCGGATGCGCGCCGAACCCGCCATCCAGGACCGCCGGAACCGGCTCTCCGCCGAGGTGGAGAGGTTCCTGCAGCGGGCCACCGACGAGGGATTTCTCCGCGCGGACGTCCCGGACGGCTGGGCGGGCAGGCTGCTGATCCAGCTCCTCCATCTCGCTTCACGGGAGGACATGGACGCGCCGCGCGCCGCCGATCTGCTCGTCGAGACCTTCCTGAACGGGGTCGGCGCTCGCTAAACTTCGTCACCCCGCGACCCCCATGGAGCGGCGACGTCACGCAGAGTGTGCGAAGGTGGCGGCATGGCCGCTTCCCACAGGCGATTCCCGCTGTCCTGGACCACCGTCATGCCGGTCGTCGCCATCGTCGTGCTGGCGCTGAGCTGGGGACGCGACCTGGGCGCGGTGCCGGTGATCATCGTCGCGCTCGCGCTCGGCGGGACGGTGCTGGCCGCGGTTCACCACGCCGAAGTGGTGGCACATCGTGTCGGGGAGCCTTTCGGCTCGCTGGTGCTGGCGATCGCGGTCACGGTCATCGAAGTCGCGCTGATCGTGACGATGATGTCCTCGGGCGGCCCCGAGGCCGGGACGCTGGCCCGCGACACGGTGTTCGCCGCGGTGATGATCACCATGAACGGCATCGCCGGCATTTCGCTCATGGTCGGCGCCCGTCGGTACGGCGAGACGCACTTCAACCCCGAAGGCAGCGGCGGCGCGCTCGCCACCGTGGCGACGCTGGCGACCGTCAGTCTCGTGCTGCCGACCTTCACCACCAGCACCCCGGGGCCGGCGTTCAACGGCACGCAGCTCACCTTCGCCGCCGTCGCCTCGCTGCTGCTCTACGGCCTTTTCGTGCTCACACAGACCGTGCGCCACCGCGACTTCTTCCTGCCGGTCGACAGCGAGGGTTCGGTCAAGGAAGAGGAACACGCCGAGCCGCCGACCAACAAGGCCGCGCTCACCAGCCTCGGCCTGCTGCTCGTCGCGCTGGTCGCCGTCGTCGGCCTGGCGAAGGTCGAATCCCCCGCCATCGAAGCGGGGGTCAGCGCGGCGGGCTTCCCGCAGTCGTTCGTCGGCGTCGTGATCGCCATGCTGGTGCTGCTGCCGGAAACGCTGGCCGCGACCAGGGCCGCGCGGCGCGATCGGATGCAGACCAGCATCAACCTCGCCTACGGTTCGGCGATCGCGAGCATCGGGCTCACCATCCCGACCATCGCGCTGGCGTCGATCTGGCTGGACGGGCCCCTCCTGCTGGGCCTCGGCGCGACCCATATCGTGCTGCTGGCGCTGACGATCGCGGTCAGCGTGCTCACCGTCGTCCCCGGCCGCGCGACCCGGCTGCAGGGCGGCGTGCACCTGGTCCTGCTGGCCTCGTTCCTGGTGCTCGCCATCAACCCGTGACACGAGTCCTCTTCGGACCGGGTTCTGTCGGGGGTCCCGGGTAATCTCAGCCCCGTGAACGCTCGGGACCGCATCCAAGAACTCGCCGATCAGATCGTCGTCCTTCGCGACGCCTACTACCGGGGCTCGCCGAAGGTGGCCGACGCCGACTACGACGCGATCGAAGACGAATTGCGCGGGCTCATCGAGGCGAATCCCGAGCTCGCCCCGGAGCCGAACCCGCTCGACCAGGTCGGCGCGCCCGCCGTCCTGCATGCGCCCATCCGCCACTCGCGGCCGATGTTGTCGCTGGAGAAGGCGACCAAACCGGAGCAGGTCGAGGCGTTCTTCGCCCGGTTCCCCGGGCAGCCGGTGGTCGTCATGCCGAAGCTCGACGGTCTGTCGCTCGCCCTCGTCTACGAGAACGGCCGCCTCGCCAGGGCGGTCACCCGCGGCGACGGGACCACGGGCGACGACGTGACCATGCTGGTCCGGGCGCTGACCGACGGCGTCCCGGACAAGGTCGACGCCCCAGGCCGGGTCGAGGTCCGCGGCGAGGCCGTCATGCTGCGTTCCACTTTCGCCGCCTACAACAAGGTCCACCCGGACAAGCCGCTGATCAACCCGCGCAACGCCGCCGCGGGCACCCTGCGCGCGAAGGATCCGGCCACCGTCGCCGAACGGCGGCTGCAGTTCTTCGCGTTCGACCTCTCCACGGAGCCCGACAGCGCGGAAACCGATCTCGACGGCGCGCTGCGGACGCTCGGGTTCGCCGCCGCCGACATGCGGCACTGCGAAGACGCCGAGTCGGCGCAGGCCGTCATCACGACCATCGAGCAGCAGCGCAACGATCTCGACTACGACCTCGACGGTGCGGTGCTGCGCCTGGCGGATCGCGACGCGTACGCCGCCGCCGGAACGCGGTCCAGTTCACCGCGCGGGGCGCTGGCCTTCAAGTTCGCCGCCGAGGAGAAGACCACCGTGCTCGCCGATGTCGTCTGGGACGTCGGCAAGACCGGCAAGATCGCGCCCGTCGCGTGGCTGGAGCCGGTGTTCGTCGGCGGGACCACCGTCACGCGGGCGACGTTGGCCAACCAGGAGGTCATCAAGGCCCGCGGGATCAAGATCGGCGACACCGTGCTGGTGCGGCGTGCCGGCGACGTGATCCCGTTCGTGGCCGGTGTCCTCGACGCCGCCAAGCGGACCGGCGAGGAGCGGGAGATCGTGCCGCCGTCGGTGTGCCCGTCGTGTGAAGAGCCGCTGACCGAACAGGGCAACAGCCGGGAACTGTTCTGCACCAACGTCGCCTGTCCCGCCCAGACCGTCCGGCGGCTGATCCACTGGGCGTCGCGCGCGGCCGCCGACATCGACGCGATCGGCGGCGTCTGGATCGAGCGGCTCGCCGAGGCCGGGATTCTCGAACACCCGTCGGACTTCTACCGGCTCACCAAAGAAAGGCTGCTGGAGTTCGATCGCATCGGCGACATCTCCGCCACCCGCATGATCGAGTCGATCAACGCGAGCCGGGCCGTCGGCCTGCGCCGCGCGCTGATCGGTCTCGCGATCCCGATGGCCTCCGAAGGCACCGCCGCGCGGCTGTGCCGGGCCGGGTTCGGTTCGCTGGAAGCCGTCGTGGACGCGGGCGAAGAGGGGCTCGTCGCCGTCGAGGACATCGGTCCGAAGGTCGCCGCGTCCCTGATCGAGCACCTCACCCGCCTCCGTCCCGAGCTCGAGCGGCTGCGCGAAGTCGGAGTCTCACTGGACGTGCGTGAAGAAGACCTCCCGCCGGTCGTCGCGGCAGGCGCCCCGCTGGAAGGAAAGACGGTCGTCGTCACCGGATCGATCAGCGACCCGCGCTCCGGTGAGAAGGTGCCGCGCCCGACCTTCCAGCGGCTGTGCGAAAAGGCGGGCGCGACCATCGCGTCGTCGGTCTCGGCGAACACGGACCTGCTCATCACCGGCGCGGACGTCGGCGCGAGCAAGCTCACCAAGGCCGAAAAGCTCGAAGTCGAGGTCGTGGACCAGGGCGTGATCTGGGGCCAGCTGATCGAGGCCGGCGTCGTCTGACCTCCTCCCGCGTTTAGTCCTCTGAATGCGGAAGTTCGTGTCGCGAACCACCGCATCCAGAGGACTAAACGCTGGGCTTCGTCCGGTAGCGCGGGCTCGTCGAGTGCCATTCGAAACCGCCGCCCATCCAGCCCCGCAATCCGCGCAGGAACCGTTGCAGTTCAACGGAAGGAACCGCGCTCAGCTTTTCGTGGGCGGCCTGGAAGTCACGGACGACGTCGTTGTGCAGTTCGACGGTGATCGCCGTGGCCTCTTCGATCGTGCATTTCCGGTCGTCGGCGATCAGCAGGACCGCGTTGCAGGGCGGCGATTCGTCCTCCAGATCCTTGGTGACGGAGTGCACGTCGTTGACGAGCACTGCCGCCGTGCCCGCTTGGATCGCCGCCTCGCGGACCCGAGGGTCGTAGTAGACGTTCGACGTCAGTTCGTACCCGCCGAGGACGTCGATCAACGTCATCGAGGTGTAGAAGCTGTCGTGCTGCCTGGCGGCGAGATACTCCCACGCGGGCGGGTATTTTCCGCTGTGGCGCCACGCCGCGTAGGCCGTCCAGCTCACGAACATCGCGAAGGTCGAGTAGCAGACACGCTGGACCTGCGCGGCCGTCCCGGATCGCCGCAGGAAATCCGTCGCCGAGCGCAAGGCCACCAGGACCCGGTCGTTTCGCAGCGTTTCGTCGAGGTCCCGGCTGAATTCGCCCAGTGACGGCACCGGGTCCATCGCGGCCATCGCCAGCGCGAGCTTCGGCGGCAGCTCGGCCGGCACCGCGCCGAGCGACGTGTCGTCGGCGTAGAGGTCGTCGGCCGCCCACCAGGCGGCGTTGAGCTTCGCCGAGATCAACAGCCGCTCGGGATCCTCGCAGTCCGGATGGGCGAGCATGACGAGCCTGCCGAAGCCCGCCTTCCCGATCTGCTCGCACTCCTCCTCGTCGAACCCGCACTCCCCCGCCCACAGCACCAGCCGCCGGTCGACCTCCACGGCGAGCGGGTCGTTGATCCGTTCGGTGACGGGGCAGTACAGCGGCGGCGCCGACCCGTCACCCCACGGCCGGTACGCGTAAGCCGGGTCGAGACCGGGTCCCTCAGGTGACGGAGCCTCCTGAGGAACCGCGGTCAGCCGGGCCGCCAGCCGGGCGGCCGACGTGCCCAGCCCGCTCGGACCGGCCAGCAGTGTGGCGAGCGCACCCTGTTCGGTCATCGCTTCGCTCTCCAGGTTCAGACGCGGTCCGCGGCGATGAGCAGATAGTGGAAGCTGCCTTCGCGGTAGGCGTCCAGGAACGGTCCTTCGATCCCGGTCGCTACCGAAGACTTCGCCCGCAGCTCCCAGTACGGGATCGTGTCCGGCGTCAGATCCACCACCGAGATCGGCACCAGGTCGTTGGCCGTCATGGCCTTGAAGTACGCGCTGCGCGGATGGATGTTGCACGTGTAGTGCTGGTCGATCTGCGCCACGGCCTTCGACCGGCCTCCGGTCACGTCGTTGTAGCACCCGGTGATGGTGACGTAGCGGCCGCCGAACTCCAGCTGTCGCGCGTGCTCGGCGAACAGCTCGTGGAGGTCCACGTACATGGTGCTTTCGTTGTTCCAGATCGCCTTGCGCGAGCCGCTTTCGAAGCCGGTGTCGAGCATGTTGCGGAAGTGGTAGCGCACCCGGTCGGCGACGCCGCGGATATCCGCCTGGTGATTGGCGAACTCGACCTGTTTCTCCGAGATCGAGATCCCGTCGACGTGGCAGCCGAACCTCGCGTTGGCCATGATGCTGGACCCGCCGCGCCCGCAGCCGGCGTCGAGGAGGTGGTCGTCCGGTTTGACGTCGCCGAGGTGATCGAGCAGGACATCGGCCTGCGCCGTCTCGAGGCGATGCATTTCAGCGATGATCCGCTCGTCGCGGGTCTCTTCGGGGCCTTCCAGCACCGACCAGTCGACCTCGCCGACCCCGTAGTGGTGGTGATAGAGCCCGTCCACATCGCCCAGACGCAGGTTGACCGGGTCCTTCTCCTTGTTCCAGTACGACGCCACCGACTTCTGGTACTCGGTGCGCAGAACCTTGGCGGGAGCGGGAGTACGGGCGATGGTCACGTGCGTGGTCCTTTCTGGAGCGTTGTTGTTCGTTGTCGTCGCGGGGCGAGGGGTCACCGCGCGACCTCGACGTTCTCCAGCACACCGAGCGCGTCGGGCACGAGCACGGCGGCGGAGTAGTAGGTGCTGACCAGGTAGCTGGCGACCGCCTGATCGGAGATGCCGTCGAACCGCACGTTCAGTCCCGGCTCGTACTCGTCGGGCAGGCCGGTCTGGTGCAGCCCGATCACGCCGTTGTCCTCCACGCCGGTCCGCATGGCGAGGATCGAGGACGTGCCGTTCTCGGTGATCGGAATCTTGTCGCAGGGCAGGAGCGGCACCCCGCGCCACGCGGCGACCACCTTGCCGTCGACGGTGGTGCCCTCCGGATACAGGCTGCGGCGCGTGCATTCCCTCCCGAACGCGGCGATCGCGCGCGGGTGGGCGAGGAAGAACTTCGTCTTGCGGCGGCGGCTGACGAGTTCGTCCATGTCGTCGGGTGTCGGCGGACCGGACCGGGTCTGGAACCGCGACTTGAGATCGGCGTTGTGCAGCAACCCGAACTCACGGTTGTTGATCAGGTCGTGCTCCTGCCGCTCACGCAGCGCCGAAATGGTCAGCCGGAGTTGCTCTTCGAACTGGTCCATCGGCCCGTTGTAGAGATCGGTCACCCGCGTGTGCACCCGGAGCGCAGTCTGCGCGACGGCCAGGTCGTACTCGCGCGGCGAGATCTCGTAGTCGACGAACGTGCCCGGCAGCAGCGGCTCACCGTCGTGTCCGGACGACATCCCGATCTCGGCCTCGCCCTTGGCGTTCTGCGGCTTTCCCTTGTGCGACAGCATGTCCTGCACATGGCGGCGCATCGCCTCCGACCGGCCGTTGAGGTCGGCGAAGTCTTCGGCACGCAGGGTCAGCACGATCACCGGGGTGACGGCCTTGGCGGTGAACGGCCAGTTCCGGTCGATACCGGCGAGCATCTCGTCGCCGAAATGGTCACCATCGGCCATGCTGCCGACGGAGGCTTCGGCACCGTACTCACCTGGCACGACCTTGGCGATCTTGCCGTGCGCGACCAGCACGACCTCGTCGAGCGGAGCGCCGTGGCTGACGATCGTTTCGCCGGGCTGGTACTCGTGTTGCACGAACCGGTCGGCGAGCGCGGTGAGCGTGTCCTCGTCGTCGAAACCCCGCAGCAGGGCCAATTCCGCGAGTTCCTGCGGGACGACCCGGACCTCCGTGCCGACGTTGGTGAAGCTCACCCGTCCATCGCCGATCGCGTAGGTCAACCGCCGGTTGACCCGGAAGGTACCACCGGTCGCCTCGACCCAGGGCAGCATCTTCAGCAGCCAGCGCGGCGTGATGCTCTGCATCTGCGGCCGCGTCTTGGTGGTCGTCGCCAGGTTCCGCGCGGCGGCTGGGCCGAGACTGAGCCGCCGGTCGGCCTCCGGCGTCGCGGCGGTCATCCTTCGCGGCCGAGTTCGGCGGCTTCGAGGACGGCCAGCGCGTCCGGTACGAGCACGGCGGCGGAATAGTAGGTGCTGACGAGGTAGGAGATGATCGCCTGCTCCGAGATGCCCATGAACCGGACGTTCAGCCCGGGCTCGTATTCGTCCGGCAGGCCGATCTGACGCAGGCCGACGACGCCCTGGTTCTTCTCCCCGGTGCGGATCAGCAGCACGGAACTGGTGCTGGTCTGGCTCACCGGGATCTTGTTGCACGGCAGGATCGGGACGCCACGCCACGACGGCACCTTGTGCCCGCCGAGGTCGGTGCCGGTCGGGTAGATGCCGCGTTTGCTGCACTCACGGCTGAACGCGGCGATCGTGCGCGGATGCGCGAGGAAGAAACCGGGGTCCTTCCACACCAGGGCGAGCAGGTCGTCGAAGTCGTCCGGCGTCGGCGGGCCGGTGCGCGTCGCGATCCGCTGGGTGAAGTCGGCGTTGTGGAGCAGGCCGAAGTCGGTGTTGTTGATCATTTCGTGCTCTTGCCGCTCACGCAGCGCTTCGATGGTCAGGCGCAACTGCTGTTCGGTCTGGTCCATCGGCTGGTTGTAGAGATCGGACACCCGGCTGTGGACCCGGAGCACGGTCTGGGCGACGCTCAGTTCGTATTCGCGCGGCGAGGTCTCGTAGTCGACGAACGTGCCCGGCAGCAGCGGCTCACCGTCGTGTCCGGACGAGATGTCGATCTCGGCCTCGCCGAAGTCGTTGGAGCGTCCGGAGTCCTGCGACGCCTGCTCGATCTGCGCCTGCAGCGATTCGGACTGTTCGAGGACGCGCTCGAAGTCCTGGCGGGTCAGGGTGAGCACGGTGCAGGCGGTGGACGCCTTGGCGGTGAACTCCCAGATGCCGTCGTCGTCCACGAGGGCCTGCGCGCCGAAGTAGTCGCCGTCCTTGACGACGCCGAGCGCGGTCTCGTCACCGTAGTGACCGGGGCCGGTCTTGCTGATCTTGCCGTGTGCGATGAGGAAGACCCGATCGGCGCGGTGCCCGAATTCGACGAGTACGTCGCCGGCCGCCACTTCCTGCTGTTCGAAGCGGCGCGCGAGTTCGGCGAGGACCTCTTCGTCGTCGTATCCCTTGAGCGGTTTCAGTTCACCGAGTTCCGCCGGGATCACGCTGACCTCGGTGCCCGCCTTCGAGAAGGTCACCCGCCCGTCGCCGACCGCGTAATTGAGCCGCCGGTTGACCCGGTAGGCACCGCCGTTCACCTGAACCCATTCGAGGGACTTCAGCAGCCACCGGGAAGAAATTCCCTGCATCTGCGGAACGGATTTGGTCGTCGTCGCCAGGTTTCGCGCGGCGGCGCGACCCAAACTCAGCTGCGGGTTTTCCGACCCCTGGACACCTTCGGCGGAAGTGCCCGATTCGGTCACGGTCACAGCAAGGTCCACCCTTCGATAGTCGTGTGAACAAACAAGATCCACAAATCGCGGCGTGCCGGTCATGCCCCGAAGTGCGGCCCCGCAGGATCAACATAGCAAGGGGTTTTTCCCACACAAGCGCACTTTCAGGTAATACGACAAGGCCACCCGAATGCCGATTTTCCCATTGTGCAGGAAAGCTTTTGCCAGCGTCACTCGGCGCTTTATGGCCGCCACGCAATCGGGCCAGTAATTGTTCTGAGGTGTCACGCGGGGCCGCGCCGAAACTCCCCGCCGTGCCCGCGGCAGGGCCGTTTGAGTGGCCCCACCGGACTCTTTCGGGTCGCCTCCGCATCGTCGTTCGCCACTGGCTTGACAGACAGCGACGAAACAGAGGGTTGCGTCCGGACACTCCGTCGGGTCATGGCTCAGCCGTTGCTGACATATCAGCGATGGCTGTACTGTCCCGCGCGTGCCGACCCGAATCGGTGCCGAACCCTGGTCTCCCTCCTCGATGGAGTGAAAGGAGCCCCATGACCCCGCCCGCACGGTGGAACCGGTACTGGGACGGCAAATCCCGCAACTATGACCGGGAAATGCAGTTCATGGACCGGAAGCTCTTCGGTGATTCGCGGGCGTGGGCCTGCGGACAGGCAACCGGCGACGTCCTCGAAGTCGCCGTCGGGACCGGCCTGAACCTGCCGCTCTATCCCGAAGGGGTCACGCTCACCGGCATCGACCTCAGCGACGGGATGCTCGCCATCGCCCGCGGCCGCGCCGAACGCCTCGGCCATCCGGTGACGCTACGGCGCGCCGACGCGCACGACCTGCCTTTCGACGCCGATTCGTTCGACACCGTGGTCTGCACCCTCGGGCTCTGCGCCATCCCCGACGACGGCAAGGCGTTGCGGGAGATGGCCCGGGTGCTCCGGCCCGGCGGCAGGCTCATCCTGCTCGACCACATCGTGAGTTCGTCCCGCGCGGTCCGCGGTCTGCAATGGATCGCCGAGAAGATCACCGTGCCGATGGCGGGCGAGCACTTCCTCCGGCGGCCGTTCGACAAGATCGGCGATCTCGGCCTGGCCGTCGAACAGCGGGAGCGGTTCAAACTCGGGCTGGTGGAACGGCTCGTCGCCCGCAAATGAGCCGTGTCATCCAAATTTCATCGACGTGGACGATCCTGAGGACGTGACCTTCCCTCAGCAGCAGTCGCCCATCTGGCAGCAGTACCCCGTCGCACCGCCGAAGAAGACGCCGAACACCGGGCTGATCGTCGGCATCGCCGCCGCGGCGCTCGTCGTCACCGGTGGAGCGATCGCGGTGACCGTCGCGCTCGTCACCGGCGGCAGCGCCCCCGAGGTCGACCCCGACCCGTTTTCCGCGCAGGCCGGGGATTGCCTGTCGGCCGACGAAGACGCCGGCTCCAACGGCGCGTTCAGCTCCAGCGCCGTGCGGGTGCACTGTTCGGACGGTTCCGCGAACTACACGGTGATCGCACAGCTTTCGAGCAGTTCCGGCTCGGACTGCAACGCCGTGCCCGGCTACGAGTACGGCAACCCCGTCGTCTACGACTTCACTTCGGGGCAGTCGCGCGAACTCTGCGTCATGCCCAAGGGCTGAGAGAGGCGCTGTACCTGCCCGGCGTGCAGATCGCTCACCCACTCCCATCCGGGTTCGGCCGACGAGCCGATCCGCGGGTCGTCGGGAGTACGGCCGTCGCGCACCGCGTGGACATACGCCCGGTCCAGGTCGATCCGGACGCGCGTCTGACCGGGGCCGCCGACGGCCCCGTGGCCGGGTACGACGACCTCGACGTCGTCGGCCACCTCTTCGAGCAGCCGGAGCCCGGTCAGGTAGTCGCCGAGCGGATCGGCGGTGTCGTCGAACATCGGCACCAGGACGTCGGAAAGCATGTCGCCGGCGACGAGAACACCGTGCTTCTCGATCACCAGCGCGGCATGGCCGGGAGCGTGAGCCGGATGCTCGACGATCCGCAGTTCCGGGCCGTCCCACGGAATCCGCGTGCTTCCGGCGGGCAGAGCGGTGATGAGGCCGAACAGCTCGAACGGCACCTCACCGGCGATCTCCGGCGGCAGCCCTTCGGCGAAGTCGGCCTTCCAGTCCTCTTTCGACCGAAGATCGCGCAGGTAGGCGGCGCAGCGGTCCGTGCCGTAGCGGGGTACGTCGCCGAACGCGGCGTGCCAGAGCGCGTGATCCCAATCGGGGTGGGTCGCGAAACCCGCCACCACGCTCCGGCCGGACTGGGCCAGGTCGTTCGCGAGGCAGGCCATCTCGTCTTCGGTGATCCCGGGATCGACGAGCAGCACGCCTTCCTCGCCATCGACGATGACCGTGTTGTTGCGGAGCAGCGCGCTCTGGTGGACCAGCACACCGTTCGCGATCTGGGTCAACATGCCGCGGTGACCTCCCAGGCCGCTTCGATCATCCGGAAGATCTCGTCCACCGCGGCCTCGGGATCGGCCGCCTCCCTGCCGATCGAGTAGGCGTCGAGCACGAACCTCGCGATGGTCCGGCAGGTGGTCGCGGACCGCGCCGATTCCGGATCGGCCGCGATCGCCGCCGCCAGCGACTCCGCGTGGCGCAGCCTCATCGCGTCCTCGTACTCCCGCAGAGCGGGCGATCCGTCGATCATCCGCCAGATCGGGGCGGCGCCCTCCGCGGTGCAATGCCGCACCATCGCGTGCACCTCACGGCACAGTGCGGGAATGAGCGGGTCTCCAGCCTGCCGTTCGGTGACCGCCCGCGTAAGGCCTTGCTCGAAGTTCGCGTCCTGCTCGAACACCAAAGCCTCTTTCGAGGCGAAATGGGAAAAGAGGGTCGTGACGGCGACGTCGGCCTCCGCGGCCACCTCGCGGATGCCGATCGCGTCGTATCCGCGCTCCAGGAAAAGCCGCAAGGCGGTCTCGGCGATCTTCTGACGGGTCGCGGCCTTCTTCCGCTCGCGACGTCCGGTCGGCGCTGTCATGCGGTGAAGCTACCAGATACGAAACAACAACCGTTTCAAAACACTAACCGTTAGTGCTACGGTCGGTCGCATGAAGCAAGTGATCTTCACCGAGTTCGGTGGACCGGAAGTTCTGCAACTCGTCGACGCCGAAGAGCCGCATGCGGGACCGGGCCAGGTACGCATCGCTGTGCGAGCGGCCGGAGTGAACCCCGTCGACTGGAGAATCCGCGAAGGCCAGGTTCTCGGCGCACATCCGACCGTGCTGCCGTCCGGCGTAGGCCTCGACGCAGCCGGTGTGGTGGACGAGGTGGGCGAAGGCGTGGCCGGTGTCGCGGTCGGCGACTCCGTGTTCGGCGAGGGTGCGAGCACCTATGCCGAGTTCGCCGTGCTGTCGGCCTGGGCGGTCATGCCCGACGGGCTCACCTTCGAGGAGGCGGCCGGATATCCGTCCGTCGTCGAGACCGCACTACGGCTCATCCGCGAAGCCGATGTGCGCCCTGGCGAGACACTGCTGGTCAGCGGCGCGTCCGGCGGGGTCGGCTCGGCGGTACTGCAGATCGCGCGTGAACGCGGCATCACCGTGATCGGCACGGCGGGCGCCGCGAACCAGGGCTATCTACGGGATCTGGGCGCGCTCGCCACGACCTATGGCGAAGGCTGGGTGGACCGTGTGCGGCGGCTCGGCCGGGTCGACGCCGCCCTCGACCTGGCCGGGTCAGGCGTGATCGCGGAACTGGTCGAGCTGACCGGGGATCCGGGGAAGGTTCTCTCGATCGCCGATCTCGGCGCGCCCGAGTTCGGCGTCCGTTTCTCCGGCGTGGCCGGAAGCGTGCCGGACGCGCTGGCCGAGGCCGTCGACCTCATCTCACGGGGCAAGCTGCACATCCCCGTCGAGAAGTCCTATTCGCTCGCCGATGCCGCGGCGGCACACGCCGACAGCCATGCCGGGCACACCCGCGGCCGCCGGGTCATCGTCGTCTGAGCGAGGTCAGGCGGCGGGAAGGATCACGACGCCGTCGTCGTCGGAGTAGAGCGTGTCGCCGGGAGTGAAGGTCACTCCCCCGAAGCCGACCGGGACGTCGACAGCGCCGACACCCGCCTTGGAGCTCTTGCGCGGGTTGGTGCCGAGCGCCTTCACCCCGAGCGGGAGCCCGGCGAGCTCGGCGCTGTCGCGTACCGCGCCGTTGACGACGATGCCGGCCCAGCCGTTGTCGACGGCGGACTTCGCGATCATGTCGCCGGTGAGCGCGCTGTGCAGGGAACCGCCGCCGTCGACCACCAGGACGGCGCCGTCACCCGGGGTGGCCAGGAGTTTCTTGACCAGGCCGTTGTCCTCGTGACAGGAGACGGTGCGGATCGGGCCGGAGAAGGTCCGGTGCCCGCCGAACTGCCGGAACTGGGTGTCGCAGACGCGCAGCCGGTCGCCGTGTTCGTCGACGAGGTCGGCGGTGGTGAAGGAATCGATCACGGCTCCCGAGTGTAGGGCGGGAAGAGCGTGTCCAGCGCGTGGGTGAGGATGGCGGCGGGATCCGCGGCGGGCGCGACCGTCTGACGCAGCGCGAGGCCGATACCCAGGGCACCGAGCATGACGACGGCCTGATCCAGCGGCAGGGCGGGTTCGAGACGCAGGCGACGGGTGTGTTCGGCGAGCAGGGCGACCACTTCGTCGTCGTGGCGCCGCTGGATCGCCGCTACCAGCGCGGCGGTTTCCGGTTGCTGCGCCGTCGCGGCGAGCACCTCCGCGGCCGCCGCGCTCCACTTCGCCGCGTCCTTGTCCGCGACGTCGACGGGATTCAGCGCCGCGATCACCTCGTCGCGTGAAGTGGCCTGAGCCAGCGCTTCGCGCAGTCCCCGCAGATGACCGTCCGCGTCGGCCTCGATGATCGCCAGCCACAGCCCTTCCTTGCCGCCGAAGTGCTTGTAGACGGCGCCGCGGGTGTACCCGGCGTCGGCGGCGATCTCCTCGACCGTCGCCGCGAGGAAACCGCGCCGAAGGAAGACCTGGCGTCCGGCGGCCAGCAGGTTCTCATGGGTGCGGCGCTGCTGCTCGGCCCGCGTCAGCCTGGTCATCGTCTCGCATTCAGTAACAGAGTGTTTCTGGAAACGCGACGTTACTGTACCGTCGTCCGCATGGACTTCCTGGCACCGGTGGCGGCGTTTCTGAGCCTTCCCCTCTTCCTGGCCGGATTCGCGTGGTACGCCGCGCGGGCCCGGCGTTGCGGTGTCAGCCAGTCCTTGCTCGCGCCGATCGAGGAGATCTGGGATCCGATCGCGCACAAGACGAACATCGAGATCCAGATCGAGGCCGAGCGGAGTCCGGAGACGCCCTCCCCCGGTGATCCACCCGAGTTCAGTATCCGACGGTGAAATGGCGGTCCTGTCCCGGATTCTCGAGTTCGTCGACGATGGCGACGGCGAGATCCTCCGCCGAAATCCGGGACGACCCGTCCGCCGCGGCGAGGATGGTCGTCGTCCCTCGCCGGTAGGCCCCGGTCCGGACGCCGGGCTCGAGGAGCGCGGGTGGGCTGAGGTAGACCCAGTCGCCTGTGTGCGCTTCGCAGGCTTGGAGCTGCGTCGTGCTGGCCGAGGCGATGGTCCGCCACGCCGCCGGGACGAACAACGGATCGTCAATCACGAGCCCGCCCAACGGCGAGCGCAACGGCCCCGCGCCGCCGACGACCAGGACACGGGTGCCGGCCGCAGCATCGAGCAGCGCCGTGACCGTGGCGGCGACGGTGTCTTCCGCGCCGGGCCGGGGTCTCGTCGCGCCCACGACGGCGTCGACTCCCGCGAAGACTGCGCTCATCCGATCGACGTCGGTGGCGTCCCCGCGCACGACCTCGACACCCGGATGCGGCGATTTCGGCGGCGTACTGCGGAAAACGGCGGTGACGTGGTGTCCACGGGAAGCGGCTTCGGCGACGACGCGGGAACCCGCCATCCCCGACGCTCCGACGACGGCGATCTTCATCGGACGGCACCCTTCGGGGTGATCTGGCCAGCGACGATCGAGGCCAGGGCGAGCGCGAACCCGGCGAGCTGGATCGGGCCGAGCGACTGACCGAGGAGCGCGGCGCCGAGCAGCGCGGCGACCATCGGCGAGAGCAGGCCGAGAACGGCGACCGAGGTGACTGGCAGCGACGTGATTCCGCGGAACCACAGGACGTAGGCGAGCAATCCGCCGATCAGGCCGAGCCAGAGGTAGCCGAGAGCCGCGTCCAGGTCGATGGCGGGCGGGGCTCCTTCGAACAGGAAGGTCACCGGCACCAGGAACAATCCGCCCGCGGTGAGCTGCCACGAGGCGAAGGCGGTCGGCCCGACGTCCGCGGGGCGTCCCCAGCGTTTGGTGAGCGTGACGCCGAGTGCCATCGTCGCGGCGCCGCCGAGTCCGGCGATCACACCGAGGACGTCGAAGCCCGCGGCCGGCCCGAGCACCACCAGCCCGACACCCACGATCCCGACGATCCCCCAGGCGAACCGCCACGCGGACGGGCTCTGCCGCAGTACGGCCACGGCGAGGATCGCGACGAGCAGCGGCTGGGCGGCGCCGAGTGTGGCGGCGACTCCGCCGGGCAGCCGTTCGGCGGCGACGAACAGCAAGGGGAAGAACATCCCGATGTTGAGGACACCGAGCGCGGCGGCCTTCAGCCACCAGGTGCCGCGCGGGAGGGTGCGGGTGATGGCGAGCGCGATGAGTCCGGCGGGCAGGGCGCGCATGAGCCCGGCGAACAGTGGGTGCCCCGGCGGGAGGAGTTCGGTGGTGACCACGTAGGTCGACCCCCAGACCATGGGGGCGAAGGCGGTCAACGCCGTGCCGGTGAGACCGGCAGCGAGCGGTGTGGTCGTCAGCGTTTTCACGCTTCTCAGCTTCGACGGTGCGGATCAATGAGTCCAACACATGTTTGTCACTTGATCCATCGTGATTCAAGATGGATCCGTGGAGCTTCAGCAGATGCGGTACGTCGTGGCCGTGGCGGAGACGAACAGCTTCACGCGGGCCGCGCAACGGTGTCTCGTCGTGCAGTCGGCGCTGAGTCACCAGATCGCCCGGCTGGAACGCGAACTCGGCGCGAAGCTGTTCGAACGCACGAGCCGCCGGGTGCGGCTCACCGCCGCGGGCGAGGCGTTCCTGCCCGCCGCCCGGCAATGCCTCGAAGCCGCCGAACGGGCCGGTTCGGAGGTCGCGGCGGCCGTCGGCGAGATCCGCGGGCGGCTCACCGTCGGGGTGATCCCGACCGTCGCGGCGGTCGACGTCCCGGCCGCCCTGCAGACCTTCCGCAGCCGGTACCCGCACGTCCGGATCGGGCTGCGGGTCGGAGCGAGTGGGCAACTGGTCGAACAGATCAAGGACGGCGCGATCGAAGTGGCGTTCCTCGGCCTCCCGGTGACCGATCGGCCGGACGGCGTGGCCACTTGCGAACTGGGGCGCGACGACCTGATCGCCGTGGTGGCGCCCGGACATCCGCTCGCCGTCGAGTCCGAAGTGGACCTGAAGCGGCTTTCGTCCGAAGTGTTCGTGGACTTCCCGTCAGGGTCGGCGGGGCGGGCCCAGACGGATCAGGCGTTCGCCGCGGCCGGGGTGACACGGGAGGTCGCGTTCGAGGTGACGGCCGCCGACTTCATGGCGCGGCTCATCCATCAGGGATTGGGGGTGGCGCTGCTGCCCTCGAAGTACGTGCCGAACCTGACCGACGTCGTCACCGTGCCGGTGCGGGACGCGCCCGCGCGGATCGAGCACCTGGTCTGGAACCGCTTCACCGTCACTCCGGCGGCGAAGGCCTTTCTGGAGGTGCTGGGCGTGCTTACCACGTCACCGCCGCCTTTGCTCGCTTGAAGTACGTGAAGGCCCCCTTCATTGCGTCTAGCGCAGTGAAGGGGGCCTTCACGTACTACAGATGCGAGCGCGATCGCCTACTTGACGTCCGCCTTGATGATCTCGAACAGGCTGGTCCACGAGCTACGCCCGTGGCCCGCGGCGATCGCCCGGTCGTAGTGCGACTTGATGGCCTCCGGCAGGACCAGGTCGATCCCCGCGTCCCGGCTCGCCTCGACGATGTGGTCGGCCGTCGCGCCCATCATCGTGACGTTGGCTTCGTCGCCGGGGTGCTCGCCCTTCTCGATCTGCTCGGCCGCGGCGTCCAGGTAGAAATCCATCATCTTGAAGTTGTCCTTGGCGTACGGGACGAACTTCTCCACCGGCACCCCGGCCGAGCGCACCAGCGCGCTCGCGTGCATGAACACCGAAAGCGAGGTCAGGAAGACGTCCAGCTGCGCCTGGTAGAACAGCTGTGCCAGCCGGACGTCCTCGCCGAGGTAGTCCGGCCGCCCGATCAGCGCCAGGGTGTCGCGGTGCTTGTCGAACACGTCGGTGGGGCCGCTGTAGAAGACATACGCCTCGTCCTTGCCCACCAGTTCGGCGGGCACCATCACTCCGCCGGCGACGAACCGCGCCCCGCGGGCCTCGACCCACTCGGCGGCTTCGCGGGTCTTCTCCGGGGTGTCGGAGCTGAGGTTGACGATCACCTTGCCCGCCAAGGCGTCTTCGGCCTTGCCGAGGATGTCGTACATCGCGGCGTAGTCGGTGAGGCTCAAGAGCACCAGCTCCGACGCCGACACCGCGTCCGCCGGGGTCTCGGCACGCACGGCACCGGCGGCGACGACGCCGTCCGCGCGGGCGGCGGTGCGGTTCCAGACGGTCACTCCGTGGCCGTTCTCCAGGAGCACTCGGACCATGGCCTGTCCCATCGGGCCGAGCCCGATCAGTGTGATCATTGCTTTTTCCTTACTTCTTGAGGAGTTCGATGACGCCGATCAGGTCTTCGGCGCCGTGTCCGCGGGCGACCCGCTTGTCCATCAGCGACTGGAGCGGCGTGAGCAACTCGGCGCTGATGCCCTGGTCTTCCGCCGCCTGCGCGAGATTCGGGTAGGCGGCCGCCTGCATCCCGATGTTCGACACGACATCGGTCACGTAGTCGCCGTCGTCGATCTGTTCGGCCGAGCGCTCCAGGAAGCCGCCCATCGCGTCCAGCCAGCCGCGCAGCAGCGGCGCGAATTCCCGCGCCTTGACTCCGGCCGAGCCGACCAGCGCGTACGCCTGGATGACGCCGACGAAGTACCCGTACATCCCGCTGAGCAGCGCGATGTCGTGCAGTGGCGCCAGTCCGGGGTCGGCGCCGAGGTAGTTGACGCCGCCGAAGGTGTCGAGCGCGGTGCGGGCGTGGCCGAAGACGGTGCCCGATCCGCTGTAGAAGATGAACGCCGCCGGCGTGCCGATCATCGGCGGGACGGCCATGATCCCGCCGTCCAGGTAGGCCGCCCCCAGTCCCTCCGCCCAAGCGCTCATTTCGCGGGCCTGGCCGGGGGTGCCGTTGGTCAGGTTGATCAGCTGCCGTCCCTCGAGCTCCGCCGCCACCGGGTCCAGGACCTCGTGCACCGAGTCGTAGTCGAGCAGGCAGGCGATCACGATCGTGTTGGCCGCGAGAGCCTCCGAGATGGTCGAAGCGACCGAAGCTCCCTGCGCCGCCACCGCCTCGGCCCAGCTCGCGGTCCGGTTCCAGGCGGTGACCGGATGGCCCGCCGCCAGTAGTGCTTCTACGAGCGCGGTTCCCATCGCGCCCAGCCCCAGCACCGTCACCGGGGTCTTTCCGTGTTCGCTCATGGGACCACCGTGACGCGGCCCGCGCACGGATCGCTGCGGGTTCACGCACGGTCTTGTCGGTGGTCCGCGCTAACGTCGGTTTCGTGCGATTCGGAGTGCTGGGGCCGCTCGCCGCGTGGACGACCGCGGGCGAGCCCGTCGTCGTGCCCGAGGCGAAGGTCCGCCTCCTGCTCGCCGCGCTGCTGTCGCGCGAGGGCAGGGCGGCGTCGGTGTCGTCGTTGACCGACGATCTCTGGGGCGAGCACCCGCCGGGCAATCCCGGCAACACCCTGCAGACCAAGGTCTCCCAGTTGCGTCGCGCCATGGATCGGGCCGAGCCGGGCGCCAGGGAGCTCGTGACCCACCAACCGGCCGGCTACGTCCTCGCCGTCGAGCCCGGCGAGCTGGACGTCCATCGGTTCCGCGCGCTCACCGCCCGCGGCCGCGACGCGGTCGACCCGCGCGCTCGTGCGGCCCTGCTGGCCGACGCGCTGGCGTTGTGGCGAGGGCCTGCCTATGCCGGATTCGAGGACGAGCCCTTCGCCGTCGCCGCCGCTCAGCGGCTGGAGGAGGAAAGGCTGCTCGCCGAGGAAGACCGTGCCGAAGCCCGGCTGGCCCTCGGCGAACACGGCGTCCTCACCGGGGAACTCGCCGGTCTGGTCTCGCGGAATCCGCTGCGAGAGCGGCTGCGCGGGCTGTTGATGCGCGCGTTGTACGCGGCGGGGCGGCACAGCGAGGCGCTCGAAACCTATGCCGAACTGCGGGCCCGTCTGCGTGACGAGGCCGGCCTCGAACCGGGCCCGGACCTTGCGGCGCTGCACCAGGCGATCCTCACCCGCAGCCCGGAGCTCGAGACCGCTCGCGCCGCCGAGCCGGTGCGCGGAAACCTTCCTGAGGCGCTGACCGAGCTGATCGGCCGCACGACGGCGGTCAAGGAGGTCGGGGCGCTCGTCACCGACGCGCGGCTGGTCACCCTCACCGGCCCTGGCGGTGTGGGCAAGACCAGGCTCGCCATCGAGGCGGCGTCGCGGCTCACGATGGCCGACGGCACCTGGCTCGTCGAGCTGGCGGGCCTGGACGTCGTCGAGTGCCCGACGTGCCCGCCGGAGGATCTCGTCGCCGTCGTCGTCGCGGCCGTACTGGACCTTCGCGAGGAGGCGACGTCCACCGGAACCCTGACCCAGTCGATGGCCGCCGCCTTACGGGACAAGGAGATCCTGCTCGTCCTGGACAACTGCGAGCAGGTCGTCGAGCCGGTCGCCGCGCTGGTGGAGCGGTTGCTCGCGGCGGTTCCTCGGCTGCGAGTGCTCGCCACCAGCCAGGAACCGCTCGGGCTGCCCGGGGAGAACGTCTGGGCGGTGCCGCCACTCGAACTGCCCGAGCACCCGGATTTCGCCGCCGTGCGGGAATCGAGCGCGGTCCGGCTGTTCGCGGCCCGTGCCGAGGCGGCGGCGCCGGGGTTCGCGCTCGACGCGGAGAACGCGGCGGTGGTCGCCCGGATCTGCCGCACCCTCGACGGAATCCCGCTGGCGCTCGAACTCGCCGCCACCCGGGTCCGGACGCTCGGCGTGCACGAGCTCCTCGCCCGCCTGGACGACCGGTTCGGCCTGCTGTCCTCGGGCAGACGAGGCGGGCCGCGCCGTCAGCAGACCCTCCGCGCGATGATCGACTGGAGCTGGAGCCTCCTGAGCGGGCCCGAGCAGATCGTGCTGCGCAGGCTCGCCGTCCACGCCGAGGGGTGCGGGCTCGATGCCGCCGAGTCGGTCTGCGCGGGCGGGGAAATCGCCGCCGGGGACGTCCTGGATCTGCTGTCCCGCCTCGTCGACAGGTCGCTGGTGGTCAGCAGGCCGGGCAAGTCCGGCGAGCCGCGGTTCCGGCTGCTGGAGTCCGTTTCGGCGTACGCCTTGGAGCACGCCGAGCGAGCGGGCGAACTCGACGATCTGTACTTGCGGCACGCCCGTTTCCACGTCGAGCTGGCCGAACGCGGTGACGCGGGGTTGCGCGGCCGGGAGCAGCGCCGTTGGCTCGACAGGCTCGACGCCGAGGGCGCCAACACCCGGCGAGCGCTCGAAACGCTGCTGAGGCAAGGAGAACACCGGCTCGCGGCGCGGCTGGTGAACGCGACGACCTGGTTCTGGTTCCTGCGCGGACGGCTCACCGAGGCCCGGCGCTCGCTCGACCTCGTGCTCGGCATGGAGATCGACGCCGGAGACGAGTACGCCCAGGCTCTCGGCTGGCGCACCGGGATCGCCGTGCTCGACGGCACCGGCACGGACGCCGCCGTGGACGAGACCGTGCGGGGCATCGCCGATCCCGGTGCCCGGGCGCGGATGTCGTGGTTCCTCGGCTACGCGTGGTCGACGGTCGGCGACCTGTGCCGCGCGGAGAAACTCACTCTCGACGCGTTGGAAACCGCCCGCGACATCGGCGACGACTGGAGCGCCGCGGCCGCGCTGAGCGACCGGGCGTCCCATCTGATCTCCGGCGGCGACCTCACCGGCGGTGGCCGGGTCGCCGCGCAGAGCGCCGCGATCTTCGACGGACTCGGCGAACGCTGGGGCTGGCTGCAGGCGTCGTTCGTCCTCGGCATGCTGGCGTCGATCGCCGGGGACTACGAGCACGCCCTCCGCGTCCATCGGGAAAGCCTTCGCCGCGCGGAGGAACTCGGGCTGTGGCCGGAGGTCGCCTACAAACTGTCGTGGCTGGGCCGGACGGCGCTGCTCATGGGCGACTTCGACGAGGCGAGGGAGTACCACGAGCGGGCAAGGACGCTGGCCGTCGAACACGGCTTCAAGCCCGCTGAGGTCTACGCCGAAACCGGGCTCGCGCTCGGCGCGCGACGCCAGGGGTTGTTCGACGAGGCCGAGCGGCGCCTGCTGTCCATACTGGACTGGCATCGCCGCGTGGAGTCCGAAGCGGGCAGCACCCTCGTCCTCGCCGAGCTCGGGTTCATCGCCGAACAACGCGGAGACGCGGTGACGGCGAAACGACTCCACCTCGACGGCCTCGCGATCGCACGCCACAGCGAAGATCCCCGTGCGATCGCTCTCGGCCTCGAAGGTCTCGCCGGCGCGGAAGCGGCGGCCGGCGCGTATCGCCTGGCCGCGCGACTGTTGGGTGCGGCGGCGGCTTCCCGCCGCTCGGTGGGCGCTCCCCTGCCGAAGGCCGAACGCGGTGACGTCGACCGGATCACCGGCGTCGTCGTCGCGGCGCTCGGAGAAACCGCATTCTCGGCGGAGTGCGAGGCGGGTGAGGCCTTACCGATCGATCAGTTGGTGACGGACAGTCAGTAGGCATGCACCCGTATCACCACAATGGACCATCCCTTACTTCACGTCAGCAACAAACGGTGATTTCTTTCTGTCGCCCGGGCGCCTCGACCGGTAGCGTGCGTATCCATGCGGGTGAGGTGGGGGGCTCCCGGCGGGCCCAGGGTGACAATGCCGTGGCGAGCGGCTCCAAGGGCGGCACTGACCAGTCCCCTGACTTTGATCATCGCCGCGGTGACCGCGTTGCTGGCCTGTTTCCTCGGCACGGCAGCGGTCCTGCAGGCCTCGGCCGCGGGCGGTGCGGCCGTCACGTATCAGTCCGACATCGTGTGCCCGGACTACTACGGGCCCGTGTTCAGCAAGGACAACGTCCCCGCCGCGGTCGCTCCGCAGGTGATCGATTCGGTCCGCCGGAACGCGCCGGCGCACGGTTTCCCCGCGCCGGTCACCTCCCGCTACACGCCGTATCTCTTCGGTACCGAATTCAACGGCGACCCCAACTACAAGGTCGTCCTCGCTCACCGGGATCAGGCGCTTCAAGGCCATCTCGATCTGGCGGGCGGCTCGACGGGCGCCGGATTCCTGCTCGGCACCGTCGTGGCCGGGGCGGAGAACATCAAGCCCGGCGCCACCCCGAGTATCAAGGGCACCCCGATACCGCCGGTGACGGGGCTGTACCGCGACCTGCCCGATCCCGCGCCGCGCTGGTGGTGTTCGCAACAGCGGAACGCGGTCGTCAGCAGGCTCGCCAACGACCCGCTCGACTCGGTCATGTTCGCCAACGACGGCAAGACCTTCGACGACACGGTCCGCGCGCTGAACCTCCCGACGATCAAGACGCTCCACATGTCGTTCTACGACGCCCCGCCCAAGACCGTGGGCGAGGCCGAGGATCTCCAGGAACGCGGGAAAGCGCTCATCGCCGCGGTCAAGGCGGATCTGGGTTCGCGCGGACTCGGTGACGCGATCGTCGGGTCGCTGCCGTTCGAGCGCTCCGTGGAGATCAGCAACCAGGCGGAATCGAACGTCCTGGTCTCGATCCTGCCGCTCGCGGCCATCAGCATCCTGGTCGGCTGCGCCGGGATCGGCACGGTTGCCCTGCAGTGGTACCAGCGGCGGCATCCGCAGCTGAGGTTGCTGTCGGCCCGCGGCAGCGGCCCGGGGGCGCTCGGACTGCTCGCGGTGGCCGAGCTCGGGCTCCCGATCGTGGCGGGCGGCGCGGCCGGCGCGGTGCTGGCCCGGCTGTTGCTCGGCGTGTACGGACCACCGGGTGAGCTGAACGACGGGGCGACACTGTGGGGGTCGCTCGTCGCGGCCGCGATCCTGCTTGTTTCGCTCGCGCTGCTCGCCGGCGTGATCTCCGTCCGCACCCATCGGGAATTCGAACTCGGCCGGGTCCGCTCCGGGCGGCGCAAGAAGGTGAAGCTCCTGGCCTTCTTCCCGTGGGAGCTGCTCACCGCCGCTGTCGCCCTGCTCGGCTGGAACCGGCTCGTCGACTACAGCAAGGGATCGCGGATCGGCAACCCGCTCCCCCAGGTCGATCCGCTCGCGCTCACGTATCCGGTGTTCGTCGTGCTCACCGTCGGGCTCGTCGCCGCGCGGCTGGCCTGGCTCGCGCTGCACGCGTCGCATCGCGCACGCCTGTGGTCCCGGCCCGCGCTGCAACTGGCCATCCGGCGGCTCGCCAGCGCCCGCGCCCCGGTCACCGGCGTGCTCGTGATCGGCACGCTGGCCATCGGGACGCTGGCCACGGGGATCGGCATCGCCCGAGGCCAGGAGGAGGCGCTGCAGACGAAGTCCGCCATCTTCGTCGGGGCCGAGACCAGGGTCGACACCGAAAGCGTCGTCGGCACCGGGAAGGTCGCGCTGCCCGACTCGATCACCGGCAGCGCCGCGATCGTCGGCGAGCTGACCGGTGCGGGCAACGTCGTGCTGGTCGTGGATCCGCGGACGTTCCGGCAGGCGGCCACGTTCGGCCCACTCGACGGGGCGGAGGTCGACCGGCTGCTGGGCGAACTGTCGAGCCCCGGCGCCGGTGTTCCCGCGATCCGGATCGGGAACGACCCCGCCCAGAAGGCCACGCTGCCCGCCGGTCTCGGGGAAGCCAGGGCGGTCGGCGAACTGCCGATGTTCCCGATCATCGGCACCAAGGCCGGGTACGTGGTCTCCCGGGATTCGCTCAGCGAGGCGCAGCTGCGCTCCATACCCAAGTGGAGCCTGCTGTCCAGCTCCTCGATGACGCAGGTGACCGAGGCGCTGGCCTCCGTGGGGGTGATGACCGCGGTCAACCGGGTCACCCGCGAGTCCGCGCTCGACGCGCTCCCGTTCTACGTGGTGTCGTGGACGTTCTCGTTCATGGCCCTGCTGGGTGCCGTCCTCGGCGTGGTGGCGGTGCTGTCGCTCCTGGTCGCGGTCGAAGTCCGCCGTCGCCAGAACGCGCTGGCCGGGGCCTTGGTGCTGCGGATGGGGATGCGGCCTCGCGCCCTGCTGGCGAGTCACCTGATGGAACTGGGCGCGCTCAGCGGGCTCGCCGTGGTGATCGGCGTCGTCTGCGGTGTGTCGGTGGCGGGACTCTCGGTGCCGCGCTTCGACCCGGCGACGTTCCTCCCGCCGCAATCGGCGCTGCCCGACCCGACCCCGCTCGCCCTGACCGTGCTCGCCGTCGGTGTGCTCGTCGTGGCGCTGGCGGGCTGGATCGCGATGCGCTCGGTGCGCACCGCCCGGACCGCGGAGTTGATCCGTGCCTGAGAAACCGATCTTCCGGCTCCGCGGCATCGGCGTCGACTACCAGACCCCGGCGGGCACCGTGACCGGCGTCGACGACGTCACCATCGACATCCCCGCGCGCGGCATCACCGTGCTGGCGGGACCGTCCGGCTCCGGAAAGTCCACCCTGCTGCGAACGCTCGGCCTGTTCGAACAGCCCGTGCGGGGCACGATCTCGTTCCAGGGCACCGAAACCGGAAAGCTCCGGCATCGCGACCGGCGGGCGCTGCGGCGGCACCACCTCGGCCTGGTGTTCCAGAACCCGACCGACAACCTGCTCGGGTATCTGAGCGTCGCCGACAACCTCCGCGCGGCGGCGGAATCGGCCGGAACCGAATGCCTGCCCGACGACATCCTCGATCAGCTGGGGCTCGGCGGGACCGGCAGCTGGCGGATCTCGGCGCTGTCGGGCGGGCAGCAGCAGCGTCTCGCGTTCGGCTGCACGCTCGCTCGCCGCTCGACCGTCGTTCTGGCCGACGAGCCGACGTCCCAATTGGACGAAGCCTCGGCCGACCGCGTGCTCGACACCCTGAAGTACTTGGCGGGTCAGGATTTCGCCGTCATCGTCGCCTCGCACGACGACCGGCTCATCGAACTCGGCAGCCGGGTGGCGCGGATGCACAAGGGCAGACTGGAAAAAGTCGAAGAACGGGAGGTCGTGCCGTGATGGCGGAACCCGCCCTCGAGGCCGTCGGGTTGCGCCGCCGGTTCCCCCATCCCAGCGGGGACGTCGAAGTCCTGCGCGGGCTCGAACTGCGGGTGGCCGCGGGTGAGCTGGTCACCGTGTCCGGCCGCTCCGGCTCCGGCAAGAGCGCGTTGCTGGCCCTGCTGTGCGGTTTCGACTCGCCCGATTCCGGCAGTGTCCTGCTGGACGGCGTCCCGATAGCGGGCGCGCCGCCATGGCACACCTGCGCAGTCCTGCCGCAGGCGCTCGGCCTGGCGAACGAACTGACGATCGCGGAGAACGTGGCGTTGCCACTGCGGCTCCGGTCCGACATTCCCAAGCCCAGCGCGAAGGACATCCACGCACGGGTTTCGGATCTGCTGGAGGAACTCGGGATCGGCGACCTCGGCGAGCGCTACCCGCTGGAAGTGTCTTTCGGGCAGCAGCAGCGCGTCGCGCTCGCCAGGGCGGTCAGCGGGCGGCCCCGGGTCCTGCTCACCGACGAGCCGACGGCGCATCTGGACGCGGGGAGCACGCCGCGGGTGCTGCGGCTGTTGCGGCGCTGCGCCGAAGAAGGCGCCGCGGTCATCGTGGCGACCCACGACGACGAGGTGCACCGGATCGCGGACAGGCGGGTACGGCTGCTGGACGGGGTCCTTTCGTAGCTTCCGGATGTCATGAAAGGGTCGTTCAGGACGTTTTTCGTCCTGAACGACCCTTTCATGACATTTGGCGCGGCTAGGGAGCGACCGGCCCCGGCTTGCCGTACAGCCCATTCCCCGCCCAGTTCACGAGATCGTGCGAAGGCCGTGAAGGCGGAGCCGGCACGAAGTTCGCGGCGTCGTCGACGCTTCCCGTGCCGTCGTACTTGGCCTGCAGCGGATACGGGAACACGGGCCGCGTGCGGAAGACCTTGCCGTCGGCGTCGCGGCCGGTGGCGATCGTCCGGTCCGGTGCGGTGCCGCGTTCGACCCAGGAGACCAGTTCCTTCAGCGGGTCGTACTCGGTCAGCTTGTCGCCGGTCGCGCAGTGGTACAGCGCGGGAACCATGAACAGCCGGGCCCAGTCCCGCGTCGCGGCGGGGCCGCCGTTGGCGCGGGTGAGCCGCTCGTAGTAGTCGATGCTGCCCGCGGCGGGGAT
This sequence comes from Amycolatopsis japonica, assembly GCF_000732925.1. Taxonomy (NCBI): domain Bacteria; kingdom Bacillati; phylum Actinomycetota; class Actinomycetes; order Pseudonocardiales; family Pseudonocardiaceae; genus Amycolatopsis; species Amycolatopsis japonica. Next base: position 3,914,539 of record NZ_CP008953.1, on the reverse strand, counting down.
CGCCTGGTCCGCCCAGCCGTGCCAGATCACGAGTTTCCCGCCAGCACGGCGGAATTCGCGCAGATCCGTCGACATCGCGTTGGAGCGGATGCCTTCCGGGGTCAGCCGGTCGAACTCACGGGAGGTGAAGGCGAATTTCTCGACCGACGAATGCGGTGTGCCGATCGGGTAGGCCATGTACTTCAGGTAGTTGTCGGCGAGTGCCTGCGCGAAGGCGATGCCGCCGGTTTCCGGCGACGGGATGATCCAGCCGTACCACGAGAGTTCGGAGCCGACGGTCTGGCCGCCCGGGTACAGTTTGCGGCCGCGTTCGTCGGTCGGCGGCGCGTAGATCTTCTTCGTGGCGGCCACCTGCGCCGGGGTGAGGCAGCCCGCGTTGTCGGTACCCGGCGGGCAGGCGATCGTGGCCGGGTCGAAGCGGCAGGTGCGGGGATCGTCGATGGCGCCGTCGCCGAGCCCGTCGGACTTGTCGCAAGAGGACAGTGCGGCGGCGTGCAACGCCGGGAGTTTCTCGGCGGTCAGGATCGGTTTGCCGTCGGCGCCGGTGTTCACCTTGGCGAGCCAGGTCTGATACACGCCGAGCAGCGGGCCCCAGTATCCGGCCGGTGCGCCCGCGACGATGCCGTCGAAGTCGTGCGGATAGCGCTGCGCGAGCAGGAGCGCCTCACGGCCGCCGTCGGAGCAGCCGCTGAAATACGACTTCCTCGGCGGAGCGCCGTAGAACGCCGTGATCAGCCGTTTGGACGCCTTCGAGACCACATGCGGCGCACGGAACGCGAAGTCGTCACGGGCGGCCTGGTCGTTTTCGGCCCACTTGCCGTCGTCGACGACGGAGGGGGTCTTGCCGACGTGCCCGTCGTCGGTGGCCGCCACGGCGACGTCGCCCCCGTGCGGGAGACCGCAATCGGCGAACGGCGGTGTGGTGACCACCCCGCAGAACCCGCCGCAGCCGAACTGCAGATACCGGCCGGCGTAGGTCTTGGTCGGCAACCGCAGCTGGAACCGCACCGCCGGCTCCACGTAGCCGCGGACGTCGCAGTTCTCCGGTTCGGTCGCCGTCGCCGGTACGACGGTCGCGCTCTCGACGTGTGTGGTCGCGCCGGGAACGTCGTAGGTCCGCACCAGGTCGGCGCAGGTGCGCACCGGGCGGAACGTCGTTTCGCCGGCGGTGGCCGCCGGAGCCGTGAGTATCGAGCCTGCCGTGATGAGCGCCGCCACGCCGAGCATGGACAACCGCCGCATGTCCCCACCCCAGTTTCCGGGATCGACTTCAGCCGTCACTTCACCCTGGCCCCGGCTCTGTCCGTTGTCCACCAGGTTTCCGGGCATCCGGGTTGTCCAGTTCGGGCCAGGTTTGTCCGAGTGTCTTGACATCGATGTCACAGCCGGGCTTTTCTCTCTGGGCGCCACCGGTCCCCCTGCCTGGTCGGCGCCCAGCATGCCCCCGCGAGAAAGCATTGGTGCAACGATGCCCCGAAGCGTCAGACCTTGGGTCTGCGGCCTCCTGAGTGCCACGGTGGTGGCGTCCGGGCTGGTGGCCCTCCCGGCCACCGCCTCGGCCGAAGAGCTCCCACCGGATTTCTACTCCTCTTTCGAACAAGGCGAACCGGAGCCGACGTGGAGCGACACCGTCGACGTCGACCCGTCCGGCAAGCCCAAGGCGTTCGGTGTCGACGGCGCGAACGCCACCACCATCCCCGGTGACATCCGCGGCAAGGTCACCGAGGTCTCCGCCAACAGCGAGAACACCCCGAACGAGGGCGTGGCGAACCTGGTCGACGGTTCGACCGACACCAAATGGCTGGCCTGGACCCCGACCGGCTGGGCGCAGGTCACGCTCTCCGAGCCGACGTCGATCACCCGGTACGCGCTGTCCTCGGCGAACGACTTCGACAACCGCAACCCGCAGGACTGGACGCTTCAGGGCTCCACCGACGGCAAGACCTGGACCGATCTGGACAAGCAGACCGGGCAGAAGTTCAGCGAGCCGTTCCAGACGAAGGAGTACCGCCTCGCCGCCGCGAGTGCGGCGTACAAGTTCTTCCGCCTCGACGTCACCAAGAACAACGGCGGCCCGATCATGCAGCTCTCGGAGTTGCTCCTGGCGAACGAGGACCCGGCCCCGCCGGCGCTGCCGAACATGCGCAGCTTCACCGACAGCGGTCCGGGCAGCGGCTACACCAGCAAGAACCGGGTCGGCTTCACCGGCCTGCGCGCGTTCCGCTACTCCGGCAGCCACAAGGCGCAAGGACACGGCTGGTCGTACAACAAGATCTTCGACGTCGACATCCCGGTGGCGGCGACCTCGGAGCTGTCGTACAAGGTGCAGCCGGAGTTCATCCGCGGCGATCTGAAGTACCCGAGCACGAACGTCGCGGTGGACCTGGCGTTCACCGACGGCACCTATCTGAGCCAGCTCGGCGCCGTCGACCAGTACGGTTTCGGGCTTTCCCCGCAGGGCCAGGGCGCGAGCAAGGTGCTCTACACCAACCAGTGGAACCTGGTGCGCTCGCAGATCGGCGTGGTCGCGAAGGGCAAGACGATCGACCGGATCCTGGTCGGCTACGACAACGCCGACGGGCCCGGTTCGCTGCAGGGCTGGCTGGACGACATCAAGGTCTCGGCGACGCCGACACCGCCGGCGAGCCTGCGCCCGTCCGACAACGTGCTGACGACGCGCGGTTCGCTGTCCAACGGGTCGTTCTCCCGCGGCAACAACATGCCCGCCACGGCGGTCCCGCACGGGTTCAACTTCTGGATCCCGACGACCGACGCGGGCACGTTGAGCTGGATGTACTCCTACCACTCGCGCAACAACGAGCAGAACCTCCCGGCGCTGCAGGCGTTCTCCGCCAGCCACGCGCCGAGCCCGTGGATGGCCGACCGGCAGACCTTCCAGTTCCTGCCCTCGACCGCGAGTGGTGTGCCGAATCCCGATCGTGAGGCGCGGAAGCTGCCGTTCAAGCACTCCAACGAGACAGCGCGGGCGCACTACTACGGCGTCGACTTCGAGAACGGGATCAAGACCGAGGTCGCGCCGACCGATCACGCCGCGCTGTACCGCTTCAAGTTCCCCGGTGCGGACTCGAACCTGATCTTCGACAACGTCAACAACAACGGCGGGCTCACCCTCGACCCGGCCGGCCGGTCCATCACCGGGTACAGCGACGTGAAGAGCGGGCTGTCGGCCGGTGCGACCCGGATGTTCGTCTACGCCACCTTCGACAAGCCGGTGACGGCCGGTTCGAAGCTGTCCACCGGTTCGGGTGACCAGAAGCGGGACAACGTCCTCGGCTACCTCAAGTTCGACGCGGGCGCCGACAAGACGGTGAACATGCGGATCGCGACTTCGCTGATCAGCGTGGACCAGGCGAAGAAGAACATGGAGCAGGAGCTCGCGCCGAACGCGACCCTCGAATCCGTCGCCGACGCCGCGCAGAACGCGTGGGATCAGAAGCTCAAGGTCGTCGAGGTCGAAGGGGCCTCGAAGGACCAGCTGATCACGCTGTACTCCAACCTCTACCGCCTGTTCCTGTACCCGAACTCGGGCTTCGAGAACGTCGGCACGGTGGAGAAGCCGGTGAAGAAGTACGCGAGCCCGGTGTCACCGAAGGCCGGTCAGGACACTCCGACCCAGACCGGGGCGAAACTGGTCGACGGCGAGTTTTACGTCAACAACGGGTTCTGGGACACCTACCGCACGGTGTGGTCGGCGTATTCGCTGCTCAGCCCGGAGACCACCGGCAAGCTCGTCGACGGTTTCGTGCAGCAGTACCGCGACGGCGGCTGGATCTCGCGCTGGTCCTCCCCCGGCTACGCGGACCTGATGACCGGCACCAGCTCGGATGCCGCGTTCGCGGACGCCTATCTCAAGGGAATCAAGGGGTTCGACGTCCAGTCGGCGTACGACTCGGCGATCAAGAACGCCACCGTGACCCCGCCGAACGGCGCGGTCGGGCGGAAGGGCATCGACGAGGGCACGTTCCTCGGGTACGCGCCGAACACCGCGGACCACGGGTTCTCCTGGGCGATCGAGGGCTACGTCAACGACAACGCCATCGCGAACATGTCGAAGAAGCTCTACGACGAGGCTCCGGCGAACGACCCGCGCAAGCAGGAGTACCTGGACAACTACGGGTACTTCACCGAGCGGGCCACGCAGTACGTGAACGTGTTCGACCCGAGTGTCGGCTTCTTCCAGGGCCGCGACGCGGCGGGCAAGTTCACCCGGAGCAAGGAACAGTTCGACCCGGAGGTCTGGGGTATCGACTACACCGAGACCAACGCGTACGGCATGCGGTTCTCGGTTCCGCAGGACGGACAGGGCCTGGCGAACCTCTACGGCGGCAAGGCGGGGCTGGCGTCCAAATTGGACGAATTCTTCGCCAAACCCGAGCAGGGGCTGAAATTCGGCACCTATCCCGGCGTCATCCACGAGATGACCGAGGCCCGGGACGTGCGGATGGGCATGTACGCGCATTCGAACCAGGCCGCGCACCACACGCTCTACATGTACGACTACGCGGGTCAGCCGTCGAAGACGCAGGCGAAGGTCCGCGAGGCGCTGGCCAGGTTGTACGTCGGCAGCGAGCTCGGCCAGGGCTACGGCGGTGACGAGGACAACGGCGAGCAGTCGGCCTGGTGGCTGTTCGGCATGCTGGGCTTCTACCCGCTGCAGGTCGGCAGCTCGGACTACGCGATCGGCTCGCCGCTGTTCACCAAGGCGACCGTGAACCTTCCCGGCGGCAAGAAGATCGTGGTCAACGCGCCGAAGAACAGCGCGAAGAACGTCTACGTGCAGGGCCTGAAGGTGAACGGCAAGGCGCAGACGTCGACGTCGCTGGCACATGCGGCGATCGCGAACGGCGGGACGCTCGACTTCGACATGGGTCCGAACCCGTCGTCGTGGGGCACGGGCCCGGACGACGCGCCGAAGTCGATCACCAAGGGCGACGCGGTGCCGACGCCGGTGCACGACCTGACCAAGCCGGTCTCCGGCGGGGACGCGGCGTTCTTCGACAACACGTCGCGGACCGAGGCGAAGGTCAAGGCGCCGATCCAGTACCAGGTGCCCTCGACGAACGAGGCGGGTTCGTTCTACACGCTGACTTCGGGCAAGGGCGCGGGCGACGCGAAGAGCTGGGTGCTGAAGGGCTCCTACGACGGGAAGAACTGGGCGGTCGCGGATCAGCGGACCGAGCAGAAGTTCTCGTGGCGGCAGCAGACCAGGGCGTTCAAGATCGCGAACCCGGCGCATTACGCCTACTACCGGCTCGAGGTCACCGCGACCACGGGCGGCGAGGCGTCGCTGTCGGAGTTCGAGGTGCTGGGCAAGCCCGACGCGGCGTGCACCCAGACGATCACGGGTGAGCGCAAGGGTCCGTTGACCGTGCAGACCGGCGTGACCTGTGTGGACGGTGCGACGGTGTCCGGTCCGGTCTCGGTGGCGGCGGGTGCGAGCCTGATCGTCCGCGGCGGCTCGATCTCCGGGCCGGTGACCGCGAACGGTGCGGCGCAGGTCGTGCTTGACCGGACGAAGGTGGGCGGCCCGGTGGCGATCACCGGGACGACCGGGACGGTCTCGATCGAGCTGACCGAGATCGGCGGGCCGGTGGCGTTGACGGGCAACAAGGGGCCGGTGCTGACCTCCAGCACGATCGGCGGACCTCTGGCGTGCGCGGCCAACTCCCCCGCTCCGACGGACTACGACCTGCAGAACACCGTCCGCGGCCCGGCCGCCGGGCAGTGCGCGAAGCTGTAGTCCTCCGGTATGCGCGTGAAGGCCTCCTTCCCCCGGCTGAGCCGAGGGAAGGAGGCCTTCACGCGTTTCGGGAACGCAGGATGCCGAACCCGACCAGGGCCGCGGACAGCACCGTGAGGGCGAGACCCGCGTAAGTGGTCGCCGTCAGGAAGTCGGCCGAGTGCAGAGCCGCGGTCAGCGCTCCGGGGAAGGCCAGCGCAAGGATGGTGCCGCTCGACGCGATGCCGATCCCGGTCGTGACCTCGCCGGCGGTGTCGACGAGCGCGGCTCCGATGGTGGTCCGGTTCGCGGGCAGGCCTCGCATGACGTTGGTACCCGCGACGACGCCGACCACCCGCATCCCCGCCGCGACCAGGGCGAGCGCGACGGCGATCCAGGCATAGCCGAGTCCGCCGAACACGGTGTAGACCGCGAGCCCGCACACGACGGCGGCGGCGCTGAGCCAGGCGGCCTTGGTGAGCCCGACGCGGGTGATCAGCGGGCTGATGACGGCGCCGCCGGCGATGAGGACGACGACCTGGGGCAGCATCCCCAGCGCCGCTTCGGCCGGCGCCCAGCCGAGACCGAACTGGAGGTGCAGCGTCACGAGGTAGCTCAGTCCGGCGGTCGCCAATCCGGCCGCGGCCTTCAGCGCCAGGCCGCTGGACACGAGTGGCCTGGCGACGAGTGCCAGGTCGAGCAGAGGATGCCGAGCGGCCTTCTCACGGACGACGAAGCAGGCTCCGGCGACAAGGGCGGCCGCGGCGGCGCCCCACGGCAGAGCCGAGGAGGTTCCGGCTTCGACGAAGAACGTGGGAGCGAGCAAGGCGAGGACGATCGTCGCGGTTCCCAGGACGGCGCCCGCGACGTCGATCGGTTCGCGGTGCAGATCGGCGGGATCGTCGGCGGGGATACCGGTCCGGATGCCGAGGAACGCGAGCGCGGCGACCGGCACGTTCACCAGCAGCAGCGCCTGCCACGGCGCGACGGTGAGCGCGAGCCCGCCGGCGGTGGGGCCGACGGCGAGGCCGATCAGGCCCACCGTCGAGATCAGCGTGGTCGCGCGGACGCGCAGGACGTCTTCGTCGAACAGCCGGAAGGCGAGGGCGAGGGAACCCGGCGTCGTCATCGCGGCCGCGACACCCATGAGCGCGCGGACGGCGATCAGTTGCCACGCGGCGGTGACGACCATCGTGGCCTGGCTCGCCACGCCGAGCAGGACGAGACCGGTGAGCATGATCTTGCGCCTGCCGATCCGGTCGGACAGCGCGCCGAACGCGAGCATGAGGCCACCGAACACGACGGAATACGCGCCGGTGATCCATTGCAGTGTCGTCGTCGAGGCGGCGAGTTCGCGGCCGATGGTCGGCAGCGCGACGTTGAGGATCGAGTTGTCGAGCATCTCGAACAGGAACACGGCCGAGAGCCCGGCCAGCGCGGGCCATTTCTCGGCGAGAACAGGGGTACGCAAAGGGTCTACTCCTTCGGAATGAAGGAGTGACGGTTCGTTCGATCCCGCGTATGCGCGTGCTCAGCGAGGTGAGCACGTTTCTACCCCGATGGCTCCAGCCTACTGCACTCGTGAGTGTCAAGGACGGTTAGGGCCAACGCACCTACTGGTCAAAGTCCGCCATCCGCAACACCAGCGGCCGCGCGTGAGCAACGGCGTGACTCGGGTGATCAGGGACGTGACTCGCGTGATTGGGGGCCGCACTCGGGTGTTCCGTCTCTGATCACGCGAATTCCGGCTTCGATCACGTGAGTGCGGTGCCAGGTCCTTGTGAGTGGTGAGGACGGTTAGGGCAAGGAGGCCTTCACGGACTTCTCGATCGCCACCCACGGCTCGACAACACCACCAGCTTCAGCAGCGGCGTGTAAGGGCACCTTCGGGTGAGCAAGGGCGGCGGCGCGGCGGTCGTGAGTGGCGATTCGGGTTAGAACCGTCCTCGCCACTCACGAGACCGGTGGGCGAGTCAGGCCGCGGCGCCCCGCACCGCCAGTTTCTGCACGTCCATGTACAGGCACCCGGCCGTCGTCGGCTGCGGCGAGCAGGGCCTGTCCGGATAGAACGACAGCTGGTTGGACGAAACGGTCAGCCGCACGAACCGCACCCCGGTCGCGCTGCCCGGAGCGAGCTGGAGCGCGGTGAGCTTGTTCAGGTCGGCGGGTTTGAAGTCGCCGGTGCCCGCCTTCACCCAGGCCGTGCCGTCCACCGAGGTCTCGACCGTGACGTCCTTGGCCGCGGCGGGCGGGTCGTCGCCGCAGACATTGGTCGGATCGATCTCGATGGCGCTCACGTTGACCGGTTTGCCCAGCTTGATCGTGACGAAGCGCGTCTCGATCTTGCCGTCGGGTCCGACGACCTTGTCGGTCGACCAGCCGCCACCGCCGAGCGCCGACGAGGCGACGAGATCACCGGGACCGCAGCCGTACGGGGTGAAGTCTTCACCGTTGAACGCGGTGACGCCGGCGCCCGCGTCGCCGGACGCCCAGTTGAACCGCAGCGCCCAGTCGACCTTGGTGGTTCCCGACCGCACCGAGACCGCGCGGGTCTCGCTGTCCGCGCCGCCTCCGGAGGCGTAGACCTTCGGATAGGTGCCGGGGAGCACGCCGGGGATGGTGTAGCCGCCCGCGGCGTCGGTGACGGCGGCCAGCGAACCGGCGAAACCGGAGTCGTGCCCGCTGAACCGGACCGCGACGCCCGCGATCGGGGTGCCGCTGTCGCGGTTGGTGACCTTGCCGGTCACGGTTCCGGTCGGGGTGCCTGCCGGCGGCGGGGTGGAGAAGTCCTCCGCGGGCGCGGTGTCGGCGCCGGTGATCGACGCGGCGAAGTAACCCATGCCGCGGGCGGCGAACGTCTTCCACAGTTTGGCGTGCGCGCGGCCGCCGTTGATCACCGTGTCGGCCTGCAGGATCGCGTTCCGCATGTCCAGGAACGACGGCGCCGCGGGCGAAAGCTCCATCGCGCGGGTGACCAGCGCCCGCGTCAGCTGCACCCCGAGAGCCGAGCGGACGTCCCACAGCGTGCTCGCCCAGATCTCGCCGTCGGCGTGGACCTCCGGGAAACCGATGATCCGGCCGAGGTCGCCGTAGGTGTAACCGCCGGGACCGGCTCCGGGCGTGCCGGGGCATTGCGGCGCACCGGCGCCGACCGGGCAGTCCAGCGGCTGGGTGCGGGCGAGGGGGACGCCGTTGCTGACGTAGTCGCCGCCGAGGAGTTCACCCGGTGCCGAGGTGTCCTTGATCGCGTTGCGCCCGACGAGGTAGTCGAAGGCGTACCAGTCGCTCCAGGCCTCGCCCATGGAGCCGGACTGCAGGGAGCTCAGGGTGGAGTTGCCCTGTGCGTCGACGACGAGCCGGTTGGACAGGCCGTGGGTGTACTCGTGGTGGATGATCGTGGCGTCGTCCGCGGAGTTCGCCGCGAGGAACGGGTCGGTCGGGTCCCTCGGGTCGCGGAACAGGAACATCCCCATCGTCGGCGCGTGGCCGTCCGGCGGGGTGCCCATGAACGCGTTGTTGTAATAGCCCGGCGTCTGCGCGCCGAGCAGGGTGTGGACCTGGACGGCGTCGCCGTCGACCTTCTCGAAGTTGCCCGCCTCGCGGGTGAAGCCGATCGGGAACGACGCGAGGTGGTCGTGGAAGCTCCCGACGTAGGCCAGCGCCTGCACGGCGTTCTGCTCGCGGTTCTTCGCCCACGAACCCGGTGTCTTCGGATCCCAGGAGCAGGGCCTCGCCGTCGAACACGGCGGACCGACGGCCGCGTTGAAGTCGCTGAACTTGTACCGGAAGGTGCCGTCGGTGTTCCGGCCGATTTCTTCCTGCGGCTGGAACTTCTGGTCGCCGTTGACGTCGGCGGCGACGTGCGCGACGTTGCCGTCCAGTGTCTTGGCGTCGGCGGGCAGCCAGCCCTTCTGGCTCAGGTTGACCTGCTTCTGCGGCCCGGGCTGAGCCTCCCAAGCGAGGCCCTTGGCTCCGTCGGCGTCGTTGGCGTGGTTGACCAGGTTCTTGCGGTAGAGCAGTTTCCCGGTGCCGGCGTCGGTCACTTCCTGGAACATCTGGTCCACGGCGGGTTTGGTCAGCGTGTACCAGGCGGGACGAATGCCGTCGCCGGTCAGGAACGCGACCTGCTTCGAGTCGGGGCCGGGCGCGGCCAGCGTCGCCGCGCCGAGTGACGCGGGAAGGTCGCGCACGGGCGCGCCGTCCAGCTGGATCAGCCTGCCGTCCTTGGTGACGTGTGCCTTCAAACCGTTGCCGAACACCGGAACGGCGCCGACGGACTGGGTGAAGGACAGATGGTGCGTGCCTTCGACGTCGACGTAGTCCTTGCGCAGGTTCAGTTTCGCGGTGTCGGCGGCGCTGAGACCGACGAGGCCTTCCTTGTCCCGCAGGTAGTTCAGCACGATGTCGCGGGGTGACCTGCCGCTCGGTCCGGTGAGGAAACCGTCGGTGCGGGCCAGGATCCGGGGTGTGCCGGTCAGCTCGTCGAAGTCGAGCAGGGCTTGGTTGCCCAGTTCCGCCCGCGCGGTCGCGACGGAGTTCGCCCGCGACGCCGCGAGCCGGTCCCGCGCGGCCAGGACGCGCGGACTGGTTCTCGCCGTGTCACGGACATCGACGTCCTTCCCTGATCTGTCCGGTGTGGTGTGCACGGCGCCCGGTGCCGGTGCCGCACCGGCTTGGGGCGCCGTGACCAGCGCTAATACGGTGATGGCGGTCGCGGCGCACAGCGAGGCACGCGAACGCGACGAACGTGACGTCACTCCAGACCCCTCTCTCGGTGGTGACGCAGACGTTCCATTCGTACCGATACAGTCACAGTGGACGTCAGCGCCGATCAGGTACGGCAATCCCGGTGAGCGGTACCCCTGGCAGGATGGTGTCCACAGTGGATTCAAGAGGGATTCGTAGGGGACGATGGACAGCGCGACGGAATTCGAGCGGCTGAGGCCCGCCATGTTCGGGCTCGCGTATCGCCTGCTCGGTTCGGCCGCCGAGGCGGAAGACGCCGTTCAGGACGCGTATCCGAAATGGGCGGGCGCCGAGCGCGAGTCGATCGGCTCGCCACGGGCGTGGCTGGCGAAGGTGGTCACCAATCTCTGCCTTAACCGGCTGACGTCGGCCAGGGCGCAGCGCGAGCGGTACGTCGGGCCGTGGTTGCCCGAGCCGGTTCTGACCTCGACCGACGTGCTCGGTCCGTTGGAGACGGCGGAGCAGCGGGATTCGGTGTCGCTGGCGATGCTGGTGCTGCTGGAGCAGCTCAGCCCGGTGGAGCGCGCGGTTTTCGTGCTGAAGGAGGCCTTCGCCTACAGCCATCGGGAGATCGCCGGGATCCTCGACGTCTCCGAGGTCAACTCGCGTCAGCTGCACAGCCGTGCGCGAAAGGCGTTGGACCGCTCGGATGAGCGACGGGTTTCGAACCCGCGCCATCACGAGAAGCTGGTCGAGAGCTTCCTGTCCGCGGCGCGGGACGGCGATTTGCCCGCTTTGGAGAGTCTGCTCACCGCCGACGTGACGGCGTGGTCGGACGGTGGCGGCAAGGTCACCGCGGCGCGGCGTCCGGTGCGCGGCGCGGCCAAGGTCGCGCGGCTGTACGCCGGGATGTTCGCCGGCGCCGGCGAGGTGTCGATCGAGATCCTCGAGGTCAACGGTGGCCCGGCGGTGGTCGCGACGGCCGGTGACGCCCTGTTCGGAGTCCTCGGGTTCGAGGTGGTGGACGGCCGGATCCGCGGGCTGCGCGCGGTCGGCAATCCGGACAAGCTCGCCTTCCTGTCGGGGCAGCTGTCACGTTCCGGATGGCTCGCTGGTTCTTGAGGGTGAAAGCTCTCGAGAAGGAGGACCAAGGTGGCGAACCCGATTCTGGTGACCGGCGGTACCGGCGATCTCGGCCGCGAGGTGGTGCGGCGGCTGGCGGCCGAAGATCGGCGGGTCCGCGTCATGAGCAGGCGCCCGCGGCCCGCGGACGTGCGGCACGAGTGGGCGCGGTGCGATCTGAAGACCGGTGACGGTCTCGCCGAGGCGGTCGACGGTGTGTCGGCGATCATCCATTGCGCGTCCACGCTGGGCCGCAGGGACGAGCAGGTGACGAGGAACCTGGTCGAGGCGGCGAAGCGGGCTGGCGATCCGCACGTGGTGTACATCTCGATCGTCGGCATCGACGTGATCCGGTTCTTCTACTACAACGAGAAGCTGGCCTCGGAGAAGGTGATCGAGGAGTCCGGTCTGCCGTGGACGGTGCTGCGCGCGACGCAGTTCCACGAACTCGTCGCGCGGGCCTCGTCGGCGCAGCGGCGGCTGCCGGTGACGATCATGCCGTCGGGCTTCCGGTTCCAGCCGGTCAGCACCGGCGATGTCGCGGACCGGCTGGTCGCGCTGGCGTCCGGTGAGCCGTCGGGGCGGGTGGCGGACATGGGCGGCCCGGAGGTGCGGAGCGCGCGTGACCTTGCGGAGGCGTATCAGCGCTCGGTGGGGCGCCGGAAGCCGATCGTCTCGCTGTGGGTGCCGGGTAAGGCGGCCAGGGCGTTCCGGGCGGGCGGCAACCTGACCCCGGAGAACGCGACCGGTGTGGGCACCTTCGAGGAGTTCCTCTCTACCCGCGTTTAGTCCTCTGGATGCGGCACACCGAGCCGGGCTCACGCGCGGGAGTTACGGTGGCCTGGTGACGATCACCGGGTTCTTCTCCTCCTTCGAAACGGGTGATCCGCAGCCGGTGGATCCGGCCTTGCGTGTCGGCACCGGACCGCGTTCGTCGCCGACGGCGAAGCCCGGCGTCGGGTTCACCGGCGCGCACGCGCTCCGCTACGAGAACACGCTGCGCGCGACGGTGTTCGAAGTGGACGTCGAGGTCACCGGCCACACCGAACTGTCCTATGTGGTCTTCCCCGAGGCCGAGTCCGACGTGCCCGGCTATCGCGGCACCTTCGTGGCGCTGGACGTCGAGTTCGACGACGGGACGTCGGCCGGGTTCAGCGCCACGGAGCAGGGCCTGGGCAAGACGCTGTACGTGGACCAGTGGAATCTCGTGCGCCGACGGCTGGGTGAGTTCGCCGGACGGCGGATCACCCGGATCGTCCTGGTCAGCGAACCGCCGGACGGCGACAGCGCGGGCTGGGTGGACGACGTCCGGCTCACCGAGCGCACGATCGAGATCCGTGAGCCGGTCGACCACGTCCGCACCACCCGCGGCACGCACTCCAGCGACAAGTTCTCACGGGGCAACAACTTCCCCGCGACGGCGATCCCGCACGGCTTCAACTTCTGGACCCCGGTCACCGACGCGAGCGCCACCAACTGGATCTACGGCTACCACCGGCACAACGACGCCGAGAACCGTCCGGCACTGCAGGCCTTCGCGCTGTCACATCAGCCGAGCCCGTGGATGGGCGACCGGCACACCTTCCAGGTGATGCCGGGCATCGGAGAAGTGGAGGCCGACCGGTCCCGCCGCGCGCTCGCGTTCTCCCACGACGACGAGATCGACCGGCCGCATCACTACGGTGTCCGGTTCGCCAACGGCGTCACCACCGACATCGCCCCGGCGGATCACGCGGCGCTGTTCCGCTTCACCTTCCCGGGTGATCGCGGCTGGCTGCTGTTCGACAACGCCCGCAACCGGGGCGGTGTGCGCCTCGACGCGGCGAACGGTGTGGTCACCGGGCACACGTGGGTCCGCAGCCGGTTGTCGGCGGGGGCGCGACGGATGTTCGTGTACGCCGAGTTCGACGTCCCGGCCGAACGCGGCGGGAGGATCCGGCGTCCGGTGTGGCGCACGGTGACCGGGTTCGTGGAGTTCGCCGCGGGTGAGGTGACGATGCGGATCGCGACGTCGCTGATCAGCCTCGCGCAGGCGAAGCGGAACCTCGACCAGGAGATCCCCGCCGGGACGACCTTCGAGCAGGTCCGTGACCAAGCCCGCGCCCGGTGGTCCGAGGTGCTGGACCGGATCGAGATCGAGGGCGCGACCGAGGATCAGCGCACCACGTTCTACTCCAACCTCTACCGGCTCTTCCTGTATCCGAATTCCGCGCACGAGGACACGCCGAAGGGCGTCCGTCACGCGAGTCCGGTGATCCGCCGGTGGTGGCCGAGCACGCGCACCAAGACCGGCGCGAAGGTCGTGGACGGCGAGATGTACGTCAACAACGGCTTCTGGGACACCTACCGCACCACGTGGCCCGCGTACGCCCTGCTCACCCCGGGCCGGTGCGGGCGGATGATCGACGGGTTCGTCCAGCAGTACCGCGAGGGCGGCTGGATCTCGCGCTGGTCCTCCCCCGGCTACGCCAACCTCATGACCGGCACCAGCTCCGACGTGGCGTTCGCCGACGCGTATCTCAAGGGCGTGCGCGGCTTCGACGTCGAGGCTGCCTACGAAGCGGCACTGAAGAACGCGACCGTGACACCGAGCGGCCAGAGCGTCGGACGGAAGGGGCTGCACGAGTCGATCTTCCTCGGGTTCACGCCGACGTCGGTCCACGAAGGCCTGTCGTGGGCGCTGGAGGGCTGCGTCAACGACTTCGGCCTCGCCAATTTCGCCGAGGCGCTCGGGCGGAGCGACGACGCCGCGTACTTCCGGCAGCGCTCGCAGCAGTACGCGAACCACTTCGACCACCTGATCGGGTTCTTCCAGGGCCGCAACCGTGACGGGAGCCGGCATTTCGGTGCCGCGGGTTACGACCCCGAGGCGTGGGGCGGCGACTTCACCGAGACGAATTCCTGGAACACCGCGTTCTCCGTCCCCCACGACGGCGCCGGGCTCGCCGCGCTGCACGGCGGCACCGAAGCGCTGGAGTCCAAACTGGACACCTTCTTCGCGACCCCGGAGACCGGCCGCAAACCGGGTTCCTACGGCGGGCTGATCCACGAGATGACCGAGGCCCGCGACGTCCGGATGGGACAGTACGGGCATTCCAACCAGCCGTCGCACCACATTCCCTGGATCTATCACCACGCGGGCGCACCGTCGAAGACGCAGCGGATCGTGCGGGAGGTCCTGCGGCGGCTCTATGTCGGGAGCGACCTCGGCCAGGGTTATCCGGGCGACGAGGACAACGGCGAGATGTCCGCCTGGTACGTCTTCGCCGCGCTCGGGTTCTACCCGCTGGCGATGGGCAGCCCCGGGTACGTGATCGGCTCGCCGCTGTTCACGAAGGCGACCGTCCACCTGGAGAACGGGAAGGACCTGGTCGTCGAGGCGCCCGGCAACACGGAGGACACCGTGTACGTCCAGGGGCTGACGATCGACGGGCGACCGCACGACAGCAGCGCGCTGTCGCATTCCGTGCTGGCCGAGGGCGCGGTGCTGAAGTTCGCGATGGGCGAGCAGCCGTCGGAATGGGGCCGCTCCCCCGCCGAGCCCGCCGCCCCGGGCCCGCTCACGGACATCACGGTGGCCGACGGCCCCCTGTTCGACGACACCACCAAGACCGAGATCACCTTCCCCGGACGCGAACCCGTCATCGAGTTCCCGGTCGAGGACGCCTCGCGTGAGGTCGTGATGTACACGCTGACCTCGGGAAGCCGGCGGGGTGACCCGCGTTCGTGGGTGCTGGAGGGCTCCGACGACGGCGAGCAGTGGACGCTGCTGGACCAGCGGGAAGGTGAGCGGTTCCGCTGGCGGCGTCAGACGCGGCCGTTCGCCCTCGCCGGGCCGGTGAGGCACGCCCGATACCGTCTTCGCGTCACCTCGTCCACCGCCCGGCGGGTCACCCTCGCCCAAGGAGAGCTGCTCGCCCGATGATCTCCCGCATCACCCAGGCCACGACCGACCGTCTGGTCGCCTCCGATCCCGGCCTGGTCCGGCTCCGGCTCGGTTTCTCGGCCGTGCTCAGCATCGTGGTCGCGGTGCTGGCCATCCTGCCGTTCCACCAGCCGCTCACGGTCACCCTCGTCGCCGCGATCGCCGCGATGACGTCCGCTTTCACCGTCAACGACGAGACCCCGGGGAAGCAGGCAGTGACGCTGATACTCGGGCTGGTCCTCGGTGCGGCGTCGCTCACCGCGGCGAGTGTGGGCTCGGCGGTGCCGCCGCTGGACAGCATCGTGTTCGTGTTGCTGATCTTCGTCGCGGTCTACGCGCAGCGATTCGGTGCGCGCGGGATCGCGCTGGGTTCGCTGTCGTTCTTCCTGTTCTTCTTCGCGATGTTCCTGCAGACCCATTTGAAACAGGTCCCGGTGCTGCTGCTGGCGCTGACGATCGGGATCGCGGCCAACGCGGTGGTCCGTTTCGTCCTGCTGCGCCGGCATACCGACGCGGAGTTCCTGCGGATCCGGCGGGCGTTCCGGGCCAGGCTCGCCGCGGTGGTGCGCGCGGCGGAGGACCACCTCGCGGTCGGGGGCAGCGAGCGCACCCGCAAGCGGCTCCGCACGACGAACGCCCGCATGCACGAGTCCGTGCTGCTCATCGAGGACACGGCGCCCGAGGTGACCGGCGCGGATTCGGTGAACCGGCTGCGCCGCCGCGCGATCGAGGTCGAGCTGGCGGTGCAATGGCTGACGATCACGGTGCAGCGCACCTGCGCCGAGGATCTCGACGACGACGTCCGCGACGATCTGATCGCGCGGATGCGGCGGTTCCGGTCGCTGATCGAGCGGGACCCGCGGGAGCTGCCGCTGATCAGCGAGACCGAAGAGTTCAGCAAGATGCTGGTGGAAGGCAGCCGGATCGACGAGCACGCCGCGCCCGGTGACGGCGTCCGGCGCGCGCTCGCCGAACTCGCGCTGGCCGACGTGCGCGCGCAGCGGGTCGCCGAACACGACGTCTCCGATGCCGTCGACGATCCCGAGGATCCCGACGAGGAGAAGTCGTCGGCGTTCGCCTACGACAACCAGACGCGCAGCGCCATCCAGGCCGTCGTGGGTGGCGGCCTCGCCGTGCTCGGCGGGGAACTGGTGTCGAGCCAGCGGTGGTACTGGGCGGTGCTGACCGTGTTCGTGGTGTTCATCGGCTCGTCGACCGCGGGGGCGACGTTCGTCAAGGGCGTCCGGCGGATCGGCGGCACGCTGATCGGGATCGTGGGCGGGCTGGTGCTGACGCTGCTCGTGTCGGGCAGTGTGCCGGCGACGTTGGCGCTGATCCTGGTGTGCGTGTTCGGCATGGTCTACATGGCGCGGGTGTCGCAGGTGATCATGGCGTTCTTCATCACCAGCATGCTCGGGTTGCTGTACAGCCTGCTGGGGACGTTCAGCCTCGAGGTGCTGTGGATCCGCGTGGCGGAGACCGCGGTCGGCGCGGCGGCCGGGGTGCTGGCGGCGGTGGTGATCGTGCCGGTGCGCACGCGCGCGGTGATGCTCGACGACGTCTCGGCATTGCTGGAGGAACTGGACGAGTTCGTCGAGAAGACCGCGGGTCTGTTGTCCGGTGCGGAGAACGTGAGCGTCATCGAGAAGTCGCGTGACCTGGACCGGGCGGTGGACAAGGTCCGCACGACGATCGAGCCGCTGACGCATCCGGTGAACCTCAGCAGCCGCCGGGACTACGGCTGGCACGTGCTCACGACGGTGGAGACGATCGCGTTCCGCGCCCGGCACGTCGCGGCGCGGTCGCAGGCGGGGCTGCTGCTCAACGAGGCGGACCGGCTGCTGCTGTACACCGGGCGGATCCGGGCGAACACCGCCGTGCTGCGGGAGGCGATCGGCGATCCCGGCGGTTCGGGGCACGGGACGCTGGTCCGGGACGACGGGACGCCGGTGGCGGACCGGATCGACGATCCGCGGGCGCGTTCGGTGCTGACGAGTCTCGGGCATCTGGACGAGACGGTGATCGCGTTGGGGCGGGTGTTCGGCGTGGAGGCCACCGATCCGGAGCCGTCCGGGAAGCCGTGACGTCCCAGGTCGGTCCGTGAAGGCCTCTTCCCCAAGTACATGAAGGCCCCCTTCCTTGCGCTAGACGCAAGGAAGGGGGCCTTCATGTACTTCAAACCATCCGCGAGCACTCACGAGGTGTTCAGGGGTCAGTTCTTCGGTTTCGGGCAGTTCTTCCACGAGAAGTGGTACGTGGTCTTGATGGAACCGTCGGTCGAGTCCATGGTGACGAAGCTGGTGGTCTTCTTCGGATCGGAAGTGCCGACCGCGGCCCGCAGTTCCGTGTTGATGTTGAAGTTCCGGTCCTCACCACAGGGTTTGTAGACGATGGCACCGACTTCGATGTCGTCGGTGAACTGCCAGTTGTCCTCGAACGGGCCTTTGAGACTGTGGTTCACGTACGACGTCGGCGAATTGCCTTGGAAGTAGTAGTTGGCGCGTTCCAGACCGGTGGCTCCCGCGGCCAAGGAGGCGAATCCGCGGTAATCGGTGCCCGCGATGCCGTAGGTGAATCCCTGCGGCACGTGGACGTAGAGATTGAGCTGACAGTTCTTGCGCAGATCGGTCGGTTTCGCGCCGACGCCGACCTGGGCGGTGTATTCGCTGTAGGTGACGGTGAACGCGGTGTTGTCCGGCGATACGGAAACGGCCGCCGTACCGGGTTTGCATCCGGTTCCGTTGACCGTCACGACGTCGATGACTATCTTGTCGGACGGCAACGGGGGTGGCACCCACGCGTTCGGGGTGACGACCGAGGAGAAAAGCGTTACGGCAGCGACCAGCACGTTGAGCATGGGATCCTTCCCAAAGCTTCGACACGGCGGGATCGGCGGATTCAGCGAGACGATTTCTCCCTGCCGCCCGCCGGAAATGGGGTCGTCGAGAAGACTCGTCGCCGCCGGGCAGGGCGGCGACGAGCGGTGAAGTCCTCGTTCAGAGCGGCCAAGGCCCTGACCAGGCATGGGTGGGACGGCCTTCTTCCGGACCGGGAAGCAGGCCGTCACCCTGGAGGAGAGGTCAGGAGGCCGGGCAGGTCTTCCACGAGAAGTGGTAGGTGGTCTTGAACGCGCCGTCGGTGGAATCCATCGTGATGAAACTGGTGGTCTTCTTGGGATCCGACGAACCCGCGCCGACCCTCAGTTCCGTGTTCACGTTGAGATTCCGGTCCTCGCCGCACGGCTTGTAGATGATGACGCCACCTTCGGCTTCGTCACGGAATTGCCAGTTGTCCGACAGTGGCCCGTTGACGGGATGGCTCACCTGTGCGGTCGGCGAATTCCCTTGGAAGTAATAATTCGCCCGCTGCAATGCCTTGGCGCCGGATTCGAGCGATGCGAAACCGCGGTAATCGGCGCTGGCGATGCCGTAGGTGAATCCCTGCGGCACGTGGATGTTGAGGTTCAGCTGGCAGTTCTTCCGGAAGTCGGTGGGCTTCGCGCCGACGCCGACCTGCGCGGTGTATTCGCTGTAGGTGACCGTGAAGGAACTGTTGTCCCTGGCCACGGCCACGGCGGACGAACCCGGCGGACAACCGGACCCGTTGACGGTGATGACGTCGATGACGACCCGGTCGGGCGGCGGTCCGGGCGGCGGGGACATGCTGTTCGGCGTTATTATCGACGAGAAAAGAGATACGGCGGCAACCACTGCATTGAGCATGGGGTCCTTCCCAAAACTTCCACACGGGGGGCGGGGAACTGGGCGGACTCATGCTAGCGAGTCGATCTTCACGATGCCGCCCGCCGATCGGACGAAACCGTCTCGGCAATCGGTTCATGAAAAGATATTATGGACTGTAACCGTTTTCCGGGGCCAATGGGAACACCATCGGACCCGGAAAACACCATTCGATTCGCACGATATGAAAAATGCTTTCGCGGCTTCACCGTTGACGATTTCGCGGAGACAAGCCGGTTCAGGCTGCCAGCAGGCTCGCGGCTTCACCGAGCACGGCCACCGCGCCGGGTTCCCAAGCGCCGGCGGTGATCACCACGACGTGGTCCAGCCCCCAGGACGCGAACTCGTCGCACCGGCCGGCGAAGTCCTTTGAGGACTCCCCCGGCGCGAGCCGGGTCGCGATGGTCTTCTCGATCTCCTCGACGGGCCGTCCCACATCGGCACAGTGCCGGGCGAGGACGTCCAGCTGCGCGCGGACGGTCTTGCCTCCGTCGGGGATGTCGAAGAGGTTGCAGGCGTCGGCGTGCTGAGCGACCAGCCGCAGGGTCCGTTTCGGCCCGGTACCGCCGATGAGCACCTTCGGCCGCCGCACCGGCAAAGGGTTGTTCACCGGCCGCTCCAGTCGGTAGTGCCTGCCGACGAACTCCGACGTGTCGCCGTCCCACATCCGGCCGGCGATGCGGAGGGCCTCCTCCAGTCGTTCGAACCGTTCGGGGATCGGCGGAAGCGACAGTCCCATCGCGCGGGCCTCGTCCTCCTGGTAGCCGGCGCCGATGCCGAGCCAGGCGCGGCCCCGCGAAAGGACGTCGAGGGTCGTGACCGCCTTCACCAGCAGGGCGGGAGCCCGGAAGGTGGCGGCGCTGACCATGGTGCCGAGCCGGATCCGGGACGTCGCCGAGGCGAGGAAGCCCAGTGTCGTGTACGCCTCCAGCATCTCCGAGTCCGGCGTGCTGCCCGGCGCGGTCTGCAGGAGGTGGTCCGCGACCCACAAGGTGTCGAGCCCGGTCGCGTCGGCCGTCCGGGCGATTTCGAGAAGGTTGTCGACCAGATCGCCGGGCCAGGAGAAATCGGTGACGCTGACGCTGATTCGCATGATCTTCCTCATCTTCCGGGGGCTTCGGGGCGAGCGAAGGGGGGCGGCCCGCCGATCGGGCTCAGGTGGATGCCGGCGATGAGCCAGCGGTCGTCGTCGCGGACGAACACGTGGGTGACGCGGAACCGGCCGTCGACGCGGTTCCCCTGATGCGTGCCCTCCTGGGTGTGCACGCCGACGGACACGGCGGCCGTGCCGTGGTCGCGGACGTCGACCTCGGTCCAGTCGAGTTTCTCGGTGACCAGGTCGCCGCCGCGGTAGCGCTGCAGCCATTGCGGTTTCCCGAGTACGAACCCCAGCGGCCCGACCAGGGTGAAGTCGGCGGTGGTCATCGCGTCGAGTGCCTCCGTGTCGCCGCGGACCTCGGCGTCGGCCCAGCGGGCCCCGAGGTCGCGGATCTCGTTCTCCGTACTGCGCATGGCGTTTCCTCCGTTTCGTTCGACGCCTTCAACGTTAGATATCGAACGATTTGATGTCAAACCCTTAGATTGATGCGCTATGCTTCGGGACGTGCAGAAACCCACCGCGGCACCCATCGGGGTCGTCCTCGCCAAGACCGCCAAGTCCGTCGGGCGTGCCTTCGATCAGGCACTGGCCGCCGACGGCGGCTCACAGCCCGTCTGGCAGATCCTGATCACGCTCAAGACCCGGCGCGTGGCCAACCAGCGAGAGCTCGCGGCCGCGGTCGGCATCCAGGGCGCCACGCTCACCCATCACCTGAACGCCATGGAGAGTGCGGGCTTGATCACCCGGCGGCGCGATCCCGACAACCGGCGGGTGCACGTCGTCGAACTCACCGACGAGGGTGAAACGGTCTTCCACCGGCTGGCGAAGGCGGCGATCGCGCACGACAAACGGATCCTGGCCGGGTTCAGCGACGAAGAGATCACCACGCTGGCCGGGCTGCTCTCGCGACTCGCCGCGAACGTGGCCGCCGACGGCATCGATCAAGAAAACAGTGACTGGACGCACCCGAACGGCGACTCGGGACAGGACTAGCATCGCGGTACAAGTCGATGTCGCCTCAAGCTGGAGAACCGCAATGACCCAAGCCCCTGTCAACGTCACCGTCACCGGTGCGGCCGGCCAGATCGGCTACGCGCTGCTCTTCCGCATCGCGTCCGGTCAGCTGCTCGGCCCGGACACCCCGGTGAAGCTGCGGCTCCTGGAGATCCCGCAGGCGGTCAAGGCGGCTGAGGGCACCGCGATGGAACTCGAAGACGGCGCGTTCCCGCTCCTGTCGGGCATCGACATCTTCGACGACCCGAAGCAGGCCTTCGAGGGCGCGAACGTCGCCCTGCTCGTCGGCGCCCGTCCCCGCGCGAAGGGCATGGAGCGCGGCGACCTGCTCGAGGCCAACGGTGGCATCTTCAAGCCGCAGGGTGAGGCCATCAACGCCGGCGCGGCGAGCGACATCAAGGTCCTCGTCGTCGGCAACCCGGCCAACACCAACGCCCTCATCGCCCAGGCGCACGCGCCCGACGTCCCGGCCGACCGCTTCACCGCGATGACCCGCCTCGACCACAACCGCGCCCTCGCGCAGCTGTCGAAGAAGCTGGGCGTACCGGTGACCGAGCTGAAGAAGGTCGCGATCTGGGGCAACCACTCCGCGACCCAGTACCCGTCGATCGCGCACGCCGAGGTGTCCGGCAAGGCCGCGACCGAGGTCATCACCGACCAGGCCTGGCTCACCGACGACTTCATCCCGACCGTCGCCAAGCGCGGCGCGGCGATCATCGAGGCCCGCGGCCTGTCCTCCGCGGCGTCGGCCGCCTCCGCGGCGATCGACCACGTCCACACCTGGGTCAACGGCACCCCCGAGGGTGACTGGACCTCGGCGGCGGTCGTGTCCGACGGTTCCTACGGTGTCCCGGAGGGCCTGATCTCCTCGTTCCCGGTCACCGCCGCGAACGGCGAGTACAAGATCGTCCAGGGCCTGGAGATCGACGACTTCTCGCGCGCCCGCATCGACGCTTCGGTCAACGAGCTGGCCGAAGAGCGCGACGCGGTGAAGAAGCTCGGCCTCATCTGAGCCTGAACCACCTCACGAAGGCGGCCGTGTCCCCCGGGACACGGCCGCCTTTTCGCGGCCGATGATCGTGTCGAGGTTCGCGCGCGTGCTCTCCAGCTCGCCGATCGCGCTGTCGATCCGGGCACGCTGCTCCCGCAGGGCTTCGACCAGCTCCGGGCAATCGGGGGTCAACCAGCCGTCCTCGTCGACGATGCAGGGCAGGATCTCCAGGATCTGCGCGGTGTTCAGCCCCGCCCCGAGCAGGATCCTGATCCGCCGCACCGCCGCCACGTCGGCGTCCCCATAGACGCGATAACCACTCGGACGCCGCTCCGGAGTGAGCAGACCCTGCTCCTCGTAGTACCGCAACGCGCGCTCGCTGACGCCGGTCCGCCGCGCGAATTCCCCGATCCGCATCCGCACTCCCCGGACTTGACTCTCACGTGGATGTCAAGGTTTAGCTTAGCCGCCATGACCACCGTGACCGTCCTCGGACTCGGCCCCATGGGACACGCCCTCGCCGCCGCGTTCATCGCCGCCGACCACCCCACCACCGTCTGGAATCGCACCCCTGGCAAGGAAAACGGCCTCGACGCCGCCGTCGCCGCGACCGCCGCCGAAGCGATCACGGCCGGCCCGCTCGTGATCGTCTGCGTGCGCGACTACACCGTCGCGCGATCGATCCTCGACACCGACGCACTCAAAGGCCGCACCCTGGTGAACCTCAGCGGCGGCTCACCGGAACAGGCCCGCGCGATGGCGGAATGGGCCGCCGGGCACGGCATCGACTACCTCGACGGCGTCATCATGGCGACCACCGACGCCATCGGCGGCCCGGACGCCGCCCTGTTCTTCAGCGGCCCCGCCGACGTCTACGAAACACACCGGCCCACACTGGCCGCGCTCGGCGAGAACGTGCTGTACGTCGGCGACTCCCCCGGCCGGGCCGCCGCCTTCGACGCGTCGTTGCAGGACATGCTCTGGACGTCGATGAGCGGCGTGATCCACATGTTCGCGCTCGCCAAGGCGGAAGGCATCCCCGCCGCCGACATCGCCGAACACGCCAAGGCACTCCTCGGCTTCTTCCCCGCCATGATCGACCTGCTCGCCGAACAGGTCACCACCGAGAACTACCCCGGCGACGCGGGCACCCTCCACGCCACCGCCGCGACGATGGACCACATCCTCGACGCGATCCGCGCGCAAGACCTCGACAACGGCGTCCTGTCCGCCGCCCGCGCCGAAGTGCGGCGAGCCATCGACGCGGGACACGGGGAAGACGGATTCGGCAGGCTCGCCGCACTTCCGTGAGAGCCGGGGCGAACTGGCCTGGTCTCGTGTGTGGTGAGGACGGTTAGAACCGGCCTCACCACACACGACACAATGGGCCCGTGCACCTCGACGCGCTCCTCACCGGCCAGCCCTCGGAAGTCCTCACCAGGGCCCTCGAGCTTTCCCAAGCCGAGCGGAAAGCCCTCGTCCCCGAACTCCTGGCCACCTTCAAGGACAGCCGCGAGTTCGTCGAGATCAAGCCCGACACCTACGGCGCCCGCAACCCGCTCAGGGCCCAGCAAGCCGCGACCGCCCTCTGGACCGCCCTCCCCGCGAGCGACCCCCTGCTGCGCAAACTCTGGATCGCCTCGCCCACGATCCTCGAACGCGTCCTCCATGACCGCTCGCTCACCGAACGCAAGACGATCGCGCTGCGCATGATCGGCCACCACACCGCCTGGGAAACCGTCCGCCGCATGATCCTCGACGGCGACCTCGAACCCATCCGGACACCGGAGTACCACGCCGGCTGGTTCCGGTGGGCCGGACGCTTCGGCGGGAAACCACTCGCCGAACGGCTCCGGACCGAACGCGAAGCCCTCACCGAGATCTGGGAACTGCTCACGATCGAAGGCAACGGCGACGGCAGCTTCGCCGCCTTCGACAAGTACGTCCGCGACGAGGACAAATGGTCCACCGCGCTGCTCGAACTCACCGGAACCGGCGAACTCGACCGCACCCGGCTCCTCGACCTCACCCTCGACGTACTCGCCCGCGACTTCGCCGCCTTCCGCGCCCAGTGGTACGCCGCGCTCCACGAAGCGCTCGCCCCCACCCCGGACGAACGCACCGCGGCGCAGCACCGCTATGCCCGGCTGTGCGGAAGCAGCCTCCCCCGCACCGTCTCCTTCGCCGTCAAAGCACTGTCCCTTGTGGACAAACAGGGCACGCTCGACGACGAAGTCGCCCTCCAGCACCTCCCCGCCGCAGCAGCCGGACGCGGCGCCGCCACCGCCAAACTCGCACTCAAACTCGCCGGCCGCATCGCCGACCGGCGACCCGAACTCACCGACCTCGCCAACGAAGTCTTCGAAGCGGCACTCACCCACGAAGCCTCCGACGTCCGCGCCATCGCCACCACCCGGCTCGGTGTCACCCCGGAGGCGCCGCCCGTCATCGAGACCGCCGAGTACCCGGAACCCACCCGAACACCGTGGCACCAGCGCGAAACACTCACCACCCCGCTCGAAATCCCCGACACTCCCGCCGCGGTCGCCGAAGCCCTCTCCTCCCTCCTCGCCGACCCCGACCAGGCCGACCTCCTCCTGGCCACCCTCGACGGCGCCCACCGCGTCGCGGGTGAACTCCAGGACGCCCTCAAACCGCTGGTGAAACGCGCCGCGCGAATCGCCGCCCAGCAGTACAGCGCGGCGGTGCCGAAGATGATCGCCACGCTCGTCCTCGGCCTCACCGGCCGCGACGTCGCCCCTCTACCGCAGGTCGACGGCTGGCGCCGCCCCCTCCACCACCGGATCACCGCCCTCCTCGACGGCACCGCCGTCCCCGTCTCCGCCGCCACCCATCAAGGCGGCTGGCTCGACCCCGTCGTCTTCGTCGCCCGCATGCTCGAACACCCGGACGCGGCGGAGGACGACGTCGCCGACGCACTGCTCCGTCTCGCCCCCGACACAAGGCCCGCGGCCCTCGCGCTCGCCACGGAACTCACCGGACCGCACGCCGACACCATCCGCTACGCCCTCGGCGGGCCGCCCATCGACGACACAGGCTGGACCGCCCTCGCCGCAGCCCGCGCCCGGCACCCCGAATCCGCCGACCCCGCCGCCGCGCTCCGCGGCGAACCCGGACCGCCCATCACCTGGACGCTGAAAGCCGGTCTTACCGACTACGGCTCGAACACACTGGACATCGAACGAACCCCGGAACCCGCCGCGCAGGAGGTTCCCTGGCTGGGCACGCCCTTCGAGAACCGGGCCCCCGAGTGGCTCGGCTTCACTGAATGCCACGAAGCGGTCTCCTCCCCCTACGACCGCGACCACCTCGAAGCCACCGTCGCCGGAAACCTGTACTTCAACGACATCGAAGTCGGCTATCCCGTGGAGAAGGCCGCGCTGCCTCCGTTCCTCGACAGCCCCTCGGTCCCGGGCATCCCCGGCACGATGCTCCTCGCCACCACCCTCGCGCTGAAACGCCCCGCCGCCGTCCAGCTCGGCACGGACGCCGTGCTGACCCTGCTGGACCGTCGGATGCTCGGCCCCCGCGCACTCGGCTTGGCGCTGGGCGCACTCGGCCCGCAGCTCATCATCACGCGACTGGCGCCCCGGCTCTCGGTCATCGCGAACGAACACCCGATCGCCGTACTGTCCACACTGGACACATTGCTGCCGAAGCTGGAGCCCTCACACCGCGGCATCTTCGCGCTGCTGGAACTCGCCGCGGACCTCGTGGACCGCGGCGCGGGCACGATCAGCGCCGAAACGAAGGAGTGGCTCACCGGCTTCAAGGGCAGTTCGAAAGCGGCGAAGGCGGCGTCACGACTCAGCGGCTGACATCCGGGCCGCCAGCACATGCGAACAAGGCCCTCGGTTCTCCTGATGCTTGGCCCACCATGCACACGTGCATCCGGCGGGCGAAAGCCGGACGCGCTGCACCGAGGCGGCACGGGTGATCTCGTAGCCACCGTCCGGCAACTTCCGGACGGCTCCGGCAGCGAGCAGCTCACGGGCTTTCGCCAGCCGGCCGTTCGCCGGAGCGGCCCCGCTAGGCAGCTCACGCGGGAACCACGTGCCGTCGACGACGTCGTGACCGGCGCGACCCGCGACGAGTTCCGGCGCATCGAGACCCGCCGCCAGCGCGTTCAGCCAGCCGCCTTCACCCGAGAAACCACGGGACGGCTCCGGGGACAACGTGACGACGAGCCGCGCTCGCTCCAACCGCAGCACCCAGGTCGCGACCTCGCTGTCCGGTCGCGTGTAGACGGTCAGCCCCTGAGCGAACCGGACGAGCGGCTCGACGACCCGCAACCGATGGAGCCCGGTCGCCGGGATCGAATCCCGCCCCGGCCGTGACGTCAGGCGGAGCCCACGGCCCGACGCCACCGCCCACGACTGGCCGACCGACGTAGGCAGCCTCCGCAAGAAGTTCCGTGTCTCCGCCTTGTCCAGCTCCGCCTTCTCGATCGCTCCCGCCGTGACGGCGGCGACCTCGGCGAACCCCGACACCCAGCGATCCGGCAGCGGCACCACGGACTCGTCGTTCTGCCCGTCGAGAGTGCGGAGCCGGATCCCCTCGCCACGAACGGTCAAATGCAACGGATCCTGGGCGACGACCCCGGCCAGAACGGTTCGCGTCGCCTCGGACAGGTCCACATTGGTGCAACCCTCGCCGAGGTCACCCGCTTCCAGCAGATCCAGCCTGGCGTACAGGCCACAGCACGGCGAGAAAGCCTCCGCGCGCAACGTCGTCCGGTCCGCGGTGAACACCGGATCGGACTCGGCGATCAGCCGGTTCACCATGGACGGAGGCATCCAGAACCGGGTGCGGGCGACCTTCCCGAGCACGAGCAGCGCCTGGGCCGCCTGTGCTCCGGGCTCCAGAAAACCCTGGAAGAGCACGGACGTCGGGGCGTCCTCTTCCAGCTGCTCCAGTAAGACCTCGGTGATCACCGGACAACCCTAGCCAGGGCCTCCGACAGTCTTTGCGGGTTTTGCAATGGAGCTGAAGTTGATCTTGTTCAAAGCCCAGCCGAATAGGTCGTTATACACTTTGAGTCTGACGACGCCGGTACGCGCGTTGCTGGCACGCCCGCGAGCAGTAGTCCCGAGGCCGGCCCCGCCCTCCCCCGTCCAACGGCTTACCGCAGACGACGCACTCCCCTCCCCCGGTTTCGTCACTGATTACCTCACTCCCCTGGCTTTGGACGAGCGTCTCTACACCGTCGAGGGTTCGCCGCAGCCCGAATTCGAAGGCGTCCAGCGGAGCATCCATTCCCCCGGCCTTCCACAGCCGCTCCAACGCCGGATAGCGGTCCAGACGCTCGAAGAGTGACTCGCGTTCGCTCCACCAGCGCTCATGGGTCACCCCCGTGCGCCGCTGGAGTTCCGCGGCCTCCCCCGCCTGACGTGCGGCCGACTCGACGAATCCGCCCACCAGGTTCACCACCGCGATCACCTGCGCCGGCGCCAGACCGCTACGCGAGGCCACGTCCAGCGCATGGTCATAGCCGGCCATGATGTTCGGCCCCGGCAGGCGGCGGGACCCGGCGCTGTGGACCAGCCACGGATGCCGGTGATACCTCTCCCAGGCCAGTCGCGCCCAACGTTCGAGGCCCGCTCGCCAGCCGAGCCCGTCCGAAGACCCCATCGGGAACTCGCCGTACACCGCGTCCCGCATGAGTTCCACCAGTTCCGCCTTGCCGGGGACGTACCGGTAGAGCGACATGGTGGTGGTGCCGAACCGTTCCGCGACCTTGCGCATCGACAGCGACGCGAGCCCTTCAGCGTCCGCGACCTCGACGGCCGCCGCGACGATCCGGCCGAGGCTCAATCCGGGCCGCTCCGGCTCGGAGGCCCCCCACAGCAGTTCGATCGCGCGCTCCGGATCCGGCTGCGCGTCGTCTTCCGCCACCCGCTACTCCCTTGACGCTCTTCGCTCGTTCGTGTTTAGCTGATAAACCTCAGTATATCCCATATACCTCTCGCAGGAGCGCTTCAGCATGCCCGAAATCAGGTTCTTCGTATCTCCGGACGGCAGCGACGGCTGGCCTGGCACCGCCGACCGGCCGTTCGCCACGCCGAAAGCCGCCCAGAAGGCGGTCCGCGCCGCGACGGCCACCATGACCGGTGACGTCATCGTTTCCTTCACGACGGGCGTCTACCGACTGGACGAACCCCTTTCCTTCGCCGACACACAAGCCGATTCCGGCTCGAACGGCTTCCGCGTGATCTACCAGGCACACGGCTACGGAACAGCCGACCAGGCAAAGGTCGAACTGAGTGGCGGCCGCGAGATCACCGGCTGGTCGACAGGCGACGACGGCGCCTGGACCGCGCCGATCGGCGACCTGGCACCGCGACGGCTCACCGTCGACGGCAAGCCCGCGGCCCGGGCAGCCCGCGCGGACGGGCTCCCGGGAAGCGTGACGAAAACAGCCACTGGTTACGTCACGGACAGCGTGGAGCCTCAATCGTGGCCGGACCCCTCCGGGCTGGAGTTCGTGTACCCGGGCGTCTATCCGTGGTCCGAAGCCCGGCTCGCGGTCGCGTCCATCTCCGGCGACGCCTCCTCGACCACGATCACGATGGCTCAGCCCGCCTTCGACAACGCCAAATCCCTCTACGACGCCAAGTGGTACGGCGCCGGTGGCGACGGTGCCTGGGACGGCCTCGCCGCGCCGTCCACGCTCGAGAACAACCTGGCCTTCCTGACCGAACCGGGAACCTTCGCCGTCCGCCGCACCGACACAGGCGATCACGTCCTCCACTACCGCCCGCGGCCCGGCGAGAAGATCAACGAGACCAGTGTCGTCGCTCCGATGCTCGAAACGCTCATCAGCGGACGAGGCGTCCACGACCTCGTGCTACGCGGCTTCACCTTCACCGACGCGACCTGGTCCGGTCCCGACCGCACTGGCGGCTACCTGCACTATCACGGCAACGCACGCTACGAACGGGGCGACTTCCAGAAGATCGACCTCGGCGCGGACGTGGGCTACGTCCATGTGCCCGCCCAGCCGGTCCAACTGCCCGCCAACGTCAGCCTCACGTCGGTCAGCCGCGTCTCCCTCGAAGTCAACCACTTCACCCGACTCGGCGCGGGCGGTCTGCTGATCGAGGACGCCACCGACGTGCGGATCCTGTCGAACGTCTTCGACGAGATCTCGGGCAGCGGGATCGCCGTCCACGCGAGCACCCGGGTCGCGGTCGAAGACAACCTCGTCCACCACATCGGCACCGAGTACCGAGGTTCGCCCGCCGTCCTCGTCGTCGAGTCCGCGGAGACCTCCGTGGCACACAACGAGATCCACGACGTCCCGCACAACGGCATCGTGATCACCGGCGGCGAGTACGCCAAGGGCACGCAGGTGATCTCGAACCTCGTCGAGCGCAGCATGGGCAAGCTCATGGACGGCGGCGGGATCTACCTGTCGGCACCACAGGGCTCGTCGTTCGCCGGCGGGGCGCTGGTCCGCGGCAACGTCATCCGCGACGTCCTCACTTCGTACAACTTCGGCCTCTACACCGACTACGGCGCGGTGTGGATCACCGTCCTCGGCAACATCGTCCACCGGGCCGACACCCCGATCGTGCTCCAGGTGGGCCCGCCGATGGAGAACGTCGCCTTCATCGGCAACTTCTGGGACGCCCTGCCCGACGGCTACGACACCCCGCCCGAGACGGTGACCGTGGCCGGGAACACGGTGCTGCCCAAGGAGAGTTTCGACGAGGCAGTCCGGGCGGACCCGGCGGGCGCGGACATCCTCGCGCGGGCGGGCCGCCGAGGTCTGGAACGATGATCACCGCTCCTGCCGGGCGCGAGTCCGGCAGGAGCCGCTCCGGCCACGATCATCGAGGAGACCACGCGCGATGCCGACCCAGACCACGGAAGCCACCGGGACCCGCCGACGGCTCGCGCGGATCGCGACCGAGGTGCTCGCTCCCTGGGTCTGGGTGCTCGGTCTCCCGCTGATCGTCGCCTGGAAGGTCACCGGATACCACGTCGGCGAGACAGTGCTCTGGGGTCTCGTCGTCGGCGTCACCGGCTCGCTGATCCCGATGGCCGTGATCGTGCGCGGCGCCAGGAAGGGCAAGTGGGACAGCCACCATGTCACCGATCGCGCCGGACGGCTCGTCCCGTTCGCGGTCTGCATCGGCTCGCTGACCGCCGGCTTCGTCGTCCTGATCGCCGGCGGCGCCCCGCACGAGATGATCGCGCTCGCGGCCGCCGAACTCGTCTGCCTGGTCGCCGCGCTCGCGATCACCTTCGGGCTCGAATTCAAGATCTCGATGCACGCGATGGTGGCGGCGGGTGCGGCCGTGATGCTGATCCGCGTCTACGGCCCCTGGCTCGCCTTGGTCTTCCTCGGCGTCGGCTGGGTCTGCTGGTCCCGCGTCGAACTCGGGGATCACACCAAAGCCGAGGTCACGGCCGGGATGGCCACCGGTGTCGTCCTCGGCGGCGGTGTTTACCTGTTGCTTGATGCGATTTTGGCCTGAGCCCCACCGTATAGGTCGTTATACACTTAACGGAGCCGCTTGATGCCTTCGACGAGCTCGGCGACGTCGTTCGCGGCGGCGAAGCCGAGCCGGAGGAACGGTCCGGCCGGCTCGGCGGCGAAGAACCGGTCCCCCGCGCCCACCACGACTCCCCGCTCCCTCGCCGCGCGAGCGACCGCGTTCGCATCACTCCCCGCCGGCAACCGCACCCACAGATGCAATCCGCCCTCGGGCAACCGCGCGACAGTCCACTCAGGACACTCCCCCGCCAGCGTCGCGGCCGCCTTTCCGCATCGCTGCCGCAGTTCGGAGCCCAGCTTCCGCACGTGACGTTCCCAGGACGGCGCGCTGAGCAGTTCGAGGGCCGCCTCCTGCAGCGGACGGGAGACGAAGAAATCGTCGACCCGCCGGATCGCCTTCATCCGGTCGAGAACGGGTCCACGCGCGATCAGCGCCCCGATCCGGAGGCTCGGCGCGGCGGCTTTGGTCACCGACGTCAGATGCACGACCGTGCCGTCGCGATCGTCGGTGATCAGCGGACGCGGTGCCGTGGCTCCATGCGAGAGGTGCCGCGCGAAGTCGTCCTCCAGCACGAAAGCGCCCGCCGCGCGCGCCACCTCGAGGACGTGAGTGCGGCGTTCCGGCGTGAGCACGGTCCCGGTCGGGTTGTGGAAAGTGGGCTGGCAGTAGAAGAGCCGGGCGCCGGTCATCGCGAACGCCTCCGCCAGCAGATCCGGCCGGACCCCGTCGTCGTCGAGGGGAACCGGCACCGGGCGGAGCCCCGCCGCCCGTGCGGCGGCGAGCGCTCCCGGATAGGTCGGCGATTCGACGAGGACCGGGCTGCCGGGCGCCGCGATCGCCCGGAACGCCATGGAGAGCCCGCTCTGGCCGCCGGCGGTGATCAGGACGTCGTCCGGTGACGCACCGGCCGGGCCTGCGAACACCGACCTCAACGCGGCCAGTCCGGAAGCGGGGGCCCGATCCCAGGAATCCGGACGGCGCCCCGCCCGCGCGAGCGCCGCGCTCAGGAAACGGGTCGCCTGCAGTGATCGGTGTGGATATCCGCCGTCGAGCAGGATCGCGCCCTCCGGTGGCGGGCCGAGGACGCCGGTGAGCGATGTGGTGTCGACGCTGCGATCGGTCAGCGCGACGGTCTGCCACGCCGTGTCGAGTGGCCCGTCCGCCGTCGACGGCCTGGCCGCCACATACGTCCCGCTTCCGGGGCGGGTCACGACAGCGCCCTCGGCCGCCAGCAGAGCGATCGCGCGCGAGACGGTCACCGGGCCGACTCGGTAGCGCTCGATCAGCTCGCGGCTGCTGGGCAACCGGTCCCCCGCGGCCGCCGTGCGGATCAGGGAACGCAACTGGAGAACGAGTGCGGAAGTGCTACTATCCGACATGAAAGACCATGATAGTGCTACTGGAAATCGCACGGAATCACTACTGGACATTCCCGCGCTGCGGGCCGATACACCGGGCAGCGAGAAGGTCGTCCACTTCAACAACGCGGGCTGCGGACTGCTGGCGAAGCCGGTACTGGCCGCCATGCTCGATCATCTGAATCTCGAAGCCGAGTTCGGCGGCTACGAGGCCGCCGCGGCACGGTCGGATCAGGTCGCCGGCTTCTACCGCGAGACCGCCGCGTTGATCAACGCTCGGCCCCGCAACATCGCCTTCGCGGCGAGCGCCACCCACGCCTACTCGACCGCGCTTTCCTCGATCCGGTTCGAGCCCGGCGACATCGTGCTCACCACCCGCAACGACTTCATCTCCAACCAGATCGCGTTCCTGTCGCTGCGGAAGCGGTTCGGGGTCGAGATCGTGCACGCACCGGACACGCGGGAAGGCGGTGTCGACGTCGAGGCCATGGCGGCCCTGATGCGCACGAGGAAACCTAAACTGGTCGCCGCCACGCATATCCCGACCAACTCGGGGCTCGTCCAGCCGGTCGCCGAGATCGGGCGGCATTGCCGGGAGCTCGGTCTGCTGTATCTGGTCGACGCCTGCCAGTCGGTCGGCCAGTACCCCATCGACGTCGAAGAGATCGGCGCCGACCTGCTCACTTCGACGTGCCGCAAATTCCTGCGTGGCCCACGCGGTTCGGGGTTCCTGTTCGTGTCCGACCGGTTCCTCGAAGCCGGGCACGAGCCGCTGTTCATCGACATGCACGGCGCCCGCTGGAGCGCGCCCGGCACGTATGAACCCGCGAAGTCGGCTTCCCGGTTCGAGGAATGGGAATTCCCTTACGCCACCGTGCTCGGCTGCGCGACGGCGGCGAGGTATGCCCGTGAGGTCGGCCTGGAGGCGATCTCACGACGCACCCCCGCGCTCGCGGCCAGGCTGCGGGACGGTCTCCGCGCCATCGCGGGCATCGAAGTGCTCGACCGTGGCCCGGAACTGGGTGCCTTGGTGACGTTCTCCATCAAGGGCTGGGAGGCCGTGCCCTTCAAAGCGGCGATGGACGCCAGGCGGATCAACTCGGCGCTCAGCTACCGGGAGTTCGCGCAGTTCGACTTCGGGGACAAGGACGTCGACTGGTGCCTGCGGCTGAGTCCGCATTACTACAACACCGAGCGGGAAGTGGACGACGTCGCCGCGGCCGTCGCCGAACTCGCCGCCTGAACGCGGTCTCCCCGCCTGGGCACTGGGGGTGTCCGGGCGGGGAGACCGTCAGGAGGGTCAGGCCCCGGCGAGGCCGCGGCGCTTCAGCAGCGGCTCGATTTCCGGGTCACGGCCGCGGAACGCGCGGAAGGCGGCCATCGGGTCGACGCTGCCGCCCCGCCCGAGCAGTTCGCGGCGGAAGTGGTCGCCGTTCTCCCTGGAGAGCCCGCCGTTCTCGCGGAACCACTGGACGGTGTCGGCGTCGAGGACCTCGCTCCAGATGTAGGAGTAGTACCCGGCGCTGTAGCCGCCGCTGAAGATATGCGCGAAATAGGTGGTGCGGTAGCGCGGCGGCACCGCTTCCAGCGCGACCCCGGCCTTGGTCAGCGCCTCGGCCTCGAACCGCTGGACGTCGTCGACGTTGTCCTCGGTGCCCAGCGCGTGCCACGCCTGGTCGAGGAGCGACGCCGCGAGGTACTCGGTGGTCGAGAAACCTTCGCCGTACTGCTGCGACGCCAGGAGCTTGTCGATCTGCTCCTGCGGCAGCGGCTCGCCGGTCACGTGGTGCTTGGCGTAGTTGGCCAGCACCTCGGGCCACAGCATCCACATCTCGTTGACCTGCGAGGGGTACTCGACGAAGTCACGCGGGACGTTGGTGCCGGAGAACATCGGATACTCGACGTCGGAAAGCAGCGAGTGCAGCGCGTGCCCGAACTCGTGGAACGCGGTGACGACCTCGTCGAAGGTCAGCAGGGTCGGCTCGCCCGCCGGCGGTTTGGCGACGTTGAGCACGTTCACCACGACGGTCTTGGTGCCCAGGAGCTTCGTCTGGTCGACGAAGTTGTTCATCCAGGCGCCGCCGCGCTTGGAGTCGCGGGCGTAGTAGTCGAGCAGGAACAGGCCGAGTTCCGAGCCGTCGGCGTCGAAGACCTCGAAGATCCGGACCTCGGGGTGGTACTTCGGCAGGTCCTCCCGCTCGGTGAAGCTCAGACCGTAGAGCTTCGACGCGGCGAAGAAGACGCCATCGGTCAGCACGCGGTTCAGCTCGAAGTACGGGCGCAGCGCCGCGGTGTCGACCTCGAACCGGTCCTTGCGCACGCGCTCGGCGTAGAACGCCCAGTCCCACGGGCGCAGGACCGCGCCGGGGATGTCGGCTTCGAGGTAGCGCTGCAGTTCTTCGGCCTCCGCCTTGGCGTTGGCGACCGCGACCGGCGCGAGACGTTCCAGGAGCCCGACGGCGGCCTGAGCGGTCTTCGCGGTCTCGTCCTCGATGACGTACGACGCGTGGTCGGGGAAGCCGAGTACGGCGGCCCGCTCGGCCCGCAGGCGGACCAGTTCGGCCACGACCCCGTTGTTGTCGGACTCGTTGCCCCGGTTGCCGCGCGAGACCGACGCGGTGAAGATCCGCTCGCGCAGCGCACGATCCTCCAACGAGGCCAACGCTGCCTGCGCCGTCGGCAAGGTCAGTTTGAGGACGTACTTGCCTTCCTCGCCGGCGGTTTCGGCGGCGGTGGCGATCTCGTCCTCGCCCAGTCCCGCGAGCTCCGCGACGTCGTCGACGACCACGGCGAGTTCGTTGGTGTCCTTGAGCAGGTTCTGCTGGAAGCGGGTCGAGAGCGTCGAAAGCTGCTCGTTCAACTCGCGCAGGCGCTTCTGGTCGGCCTCGGGCAGCCCGGCGCCGGCCCGGCGCACGTCGGTGTGGTGCCGCTCCAGGAGGCGGAGCGACTCCGTGTCGAGGCCGAGTTCGTCCTTGCGCTCGAACAGGGAGTTGATCCTGGCGAACAACGCCGGGTTCAGGTTGATGGCGTCGGCGTGCGCGGCCAGCCGCGGCGCCATCTCGGCCTGCACGCGCTGGATCTCGTCGTTCGCGTTCGATCCGGCGAGGTTGAAGAACACGCTGGACACGCGGGACAGCAGCCTGCCGGACTTCTCGAGGGCGACGATCGTGTTCTCGAAGGTCGGCGGCTCCGCGGAGTTGGCGATCTCCTCGATTTCGGCGGCGTGCTCGGCAAGGCCCGCCTCGAAGGCGGGAAGGAAGTGTTCGTCGGCGATCCGGTCGAACGGCGGAAGGGCGTAGGGCAGCTCACTCGGCGCGGCGAACGGGTTGTCCTGCGAAATCATCGGTGTTGCTCCCGGGTCGTCGAATCTGCTGTTCTGGCCACCTTACGGGCAGTGAGGGGCCGGTGGATGCCGTCCGTGGCGTGACACCGCGGACGGGAGTGGTCACGCTCCGGTGGTACCGCCCACCACCGCGTCGGAGCTCTGTTTTCCCTTGCCACGCTTGGTTTTCGCCTTGGGCGGCGGTGGGGCGATACCGGCGAGGTCGCCGCCGTTGTCGTTGACGCGCAACACGAACGGACGAGTCTCGGTGTACCGGACGACCGAAACCGACGCCGGGTCGACCACGATCCGCTGGAAGGAATCGAGATGCTGGCCGAGCGCGTCGGCGAGGATCGCCTTGATCACATCGCCATGGCTGCATAAGAGCCATACCGCGTTCTCGCCGTATTTCTCGGTGATCCGGGCGTCGTGCGCGCGAACGGCCGCGACCGACCGCGCCTGCATCTCCGCCAGGCCTTCGCCGCCGGGGAAGACCGCGGCCGACGGATGCGCCTGCACGACCCGCCAGAGGGGTTCCTTGACCAGATCCTTGAGCGCGCGCCCGGTCCATTCGCCGTAGTCCACTTCGGACAAACCGGGCTCTTTGACCTTGTCCAGACCGCGTGCCTCGGCCAGCTTCGCCACCGTCTGGCGGCAGCGGAGCATCGGCGAGACCACCAGCTCGGCGAGTGGGACCGGCGCCAGGCGCTCGACGAGCGCGGCCGCCTGCGCCCGGCCGGTGTCGTCCAGGCCGACCTTGGGCGTGCGCCCGGCCAGGACGCCAGAACCGTTCGCCGTGGACTTGCCGTGGCGCAGAAGGATCACAGTACTCACGTGGCCCACCCTACGTGTCGTGCTTTGCCCCCTTCCCGCGTTTCGTCCTCTGGATGCGGTCCTTGCGCGTGCAAGGACCGCATCCAGAGGACTAAATGCGCGGGGGGTTACAGGTGCGGGCCCTCTTGGGGGTCCAGGACGCCGGTGAAGATCAGGACGAATAGCAGCGCACCGAGCACCAGCCGGTAGATCACGAACGGCACGAAGCTCTTGGTCTTGATGTACGACATCAGCCACGCGATGACGGCGTACCCGACGCCGAACGCGACCAGCGTCGCCAGGATCGTCGGCCCCCACTGCGCCGGGGCGCCGTCCTTGCCGATGTCGGTCAGCTTGTACAGCCCCGAGCCGAACACCGCCGGCAGCGCCAGCAGGAAGGAGTATTCAGCCGCCTCGGCGCGGGTGTAGCCGAGCAGGAGCCCGGCGCTCGTGGTGCCACCGGAACGCGAGACACCCGGGATCAGCGCCAGCGCCTGCGCGAACCCGAAGCCGAGACCGTGCGGCACCGTCAGGTGGTCGAGGGTGCGCTCCTGCTTCCCGATGCGGTCGGCCACCAGGAGGATCAGGCCGAACACGATCAGCGTGGTCGCGGTGATCCGCAGGTCACGGAAGGTTTCGTCGATGGCGTCCTGCAGCAGCAGGCCCAGCACCACGATCGGCAGCGAGCCGACGATGATCAGCCAGCCCAGCCGGGCGTCGGGATCCTGACGCCAGTCCTTCTTGTAGATCGAGAAGAACCAGGCGCGGAGGATCTTCCCGATCTTCGACGAGAAGTACAGGATGACCGCGAGTTCGGTACCGATCTGGGTCACCGCGGTGAACGCGGCGCCCGGGTCGTCCCAGCCGGCGAGCGCCGCGGTGATCCGCAGATGCGCGCTGGACGAGATCGGCAGGAACTCCGTGAGGCCCTGGACGAGCCCGAGGACCAGTGCTTCGAACCATCCCATCAGGCGACACCGGCCGATTCGACGGCTTCGGCGGTGACCTGGAGGGCGTGTGCGGAGCCCTCGGGATCCGGCATGGCGGGCGCGACGGTCAGCGTCGTGACACCGGACTCCGCGAAGGCCTGCATCCGCTCCGCGACGCGCTCCTTGGGCCCCAGCAGCGACGTCGCGTCGATGAACTCCAGCGGGACGGCCGCCATGGCGCCCTCGTAGTCCCTGCCCAGATACTTCTGCTGGACGTCGGCCGCTTCGCGCTCGAAACCCATCCGGCAGGCGAGCTGGTTGTAGAAGTTCTTCTCCCGGCTGCCCATCCCGCCGATGTACAGCGCCGCGTACCCGCGGACCGCGTCGGCGCAGGCCTTCCAGTCGTCACCGACCACGAGCGGGACGGTGGGGACGACGTCGAATCCGTCGAGGGAGCGCCCGGCCTTGTCCGCCCCGGCCTGGATCAGCTTCAGCTGCTCACCGGCGTGCTCGGGCGAGTAGAAGACCGGCAGCCAGCCGTTCGCGATCTCACCGGTCAGTTCGAGGTTCTTCGGGCCGATGGCGGCCAGGTACACGGGGATCTCTTCGCGCACAGGGTGCACGGTCAGGGTCAGTGCCTTGCCGGGCCCGCCAGGCAGCGGCAGCTGGAAGTGGTCGCCGTCGTACCGGACCCGCTCGCGGCTGAGCGCCTTGCGGACGATCTCGACGTATTCGCGAGTGCGGCCGAGCGGCGACGCGAACTTCACGCCGTGCCAGCCCTCGGAGACCTGCGGACCGGAAACACCGAGGCCGAGGCGGAACCGGCCGCCGGAAAGCGTGTCCAGGGTCGCGGCGGTCATCGCGGTCATCGCCGGTGTCCGCGCGGGGATCTGCAACACCGCGCTGCCCACGTCGATCCGTGAGGTCTGCGCCGCCACCCACGAGAGCACCGTCGGCGCGTCCGAACCGTAGGCCTCCGCGGCCCAGACGACCGCGTAGTCCAGTTCGTCCGCCTTCTTCGCCAATGCCAGGTTGGCCGCGTCGTTCCCCGCGCCCCAATAGCCCAAGTTCAGTCCGAGTCGCACGGCGTGAATGTATCCATCGGAGTGTCACTCCTCCGTTCAGGGTGTTGACAGCCGATGACCCGCACGGTGGTACTCGATCACGACACGCTCACCTGCTCCGCGACCCGCACTTGCCTTCCGGCTAGGCTCGCCCGTCGTGGAAAAGCGACAGCTCGGCCGGTCGGGACTTCGGGTCTCGCGGATGGCCCTCGGGACCATGACGTGGGGTGGCGACACCGACTCGGAGGAGGCGGCCAGCCAGCTGGTCGCGTTCGTCGATGCCGGGGGCACCCTGGTCGACACCGCCGACATCTACGGCGAGGGTGAGAGCGAACGCGTCCTGGGCGCGCTGCTCGGCGACCTGGTCCCCCGCGACGACATCGTGCTCGCCACCAAGGCCGTCGCCCGCCGCACCGACGGCCCGTTCGGCGGCGGAGCCTCGCGCGGTGCCCTGCTGAGCGCGCTCGAAGGCTCGCTGCGACGGCTCGGCACCGACCACATCGACCTGTGGCAACTGCACGCCTGGGACACCACCGTGCCGGTCGACGAGACGCTCGCGGCCCTCGAATACGCCGTGACCAGCGGAAAGGCCCGCTACGTCGGCGTCTCCAACTACTCGGGCTGGCAGCTGGCGACCGCCGCGGCCCGCAGTTCGGCCGTCGCCCCGCTCGTCTCGACGCAGGTCGAGTACTCGCTGCTGGAGCGCGGAGTCGATCGCGAGGTCGTCCCCGCGGCCGAGCATCACGGCATCGGGCTCCTGCCGTGGGCGCCGCTCGGCCGGGGCGTGCTCACCGGCAAGTACCGCAGCGGGACGCCCGCCGATTCGCGCGGCGCTTCGAGCGTTTTCGCGGGCTATGTCGAACATCACCGGACCGATCGCGCGGCCAGGATCGTGCAGGCGGTCGCGACGGCCGCCGACGGCCTCGGCACCTCGCCGCTGGCGGTCGCGCTGGCCTGGGTCCGCGACCGGCCCGGAGTGGTCGCGCCCGTGGTCGGAGCCCGTGACACCGGTCAGCTGACCGGCTCGCTCACCGCCGAGGACATCACGCTCCCGCCCGCCATCCGCTCGGCGCTCGACGACGTCAGCGCGATCGAGGTCGGGTACCCGGAACGCGGCCTCTGAGCCGTCTCGAATACTGGATTAGGTGACTGTTGGGTGACGCTGACGTGACGTGGTGGAGTTCCAGGAGGATGCTGGACAAGTCCGTTCGACGAATAGCAGGTGGAGGCACCAAGGTGGGTCGGCTGTCCGCCGTTTCCCGGATCGCGATCCCGCTCGCCGGTGTCCTGGTGCTCTCGTCCTGCAGTACGGACGACACGCCGAACGACTCCTTGCAGATCGTGCAGAACCCCGTCGCGGCGACGGCGGCGGTCTCCCCCGCCGTGACCGTCAAACCCGCCGGTTCGGTGTTCGCGGTGCCGGGGGTGCGGGCCCTGGTGACCGACGAGGCGAGCAAGTCGCTGGTCGTCGCCGTTTCGGAGCCGCCGTCGCTGCGTATCTACGATCTCGCCGCCTTGGACGCCCCGAAGACGACAGTGGCCCTGCCCGGTCCTGCCGAGCGCCTGACGGTCTCGGGCTCCCAAGTGCTCGCCAGCGTTCCCAGCAAGAGTCTCCTGGCGAAGGTCTCCCTGCCCGGTGGCGCGCTGGAGACGGTCCCGGTCGCGGGGCAGCCGTCGGCCGGCCTCGCCGACGGCGACGCGACGCTGGTGTCCGTCCGGGACCGCAAGGCCGTCGAGGTGCTGTCGAAGAACGCGGGACCGAGGACCATCACCGGCCAGATCTACAGCGCCGACGACGTGCTGAACACCGGTGACGGCGTGGTCGTGCTCGACAAGCTCCGCACCGCCCTGTTCGCCGTCGACCTCGCCGAGGGCAAGATCGGCGAGGGCCTGCGCGCAGGCGACGGCGCGGCCAACGCCGTCACCGACGATCTCGGCCGCGTCTTCGTCACCGACGCGCGCGCGGGCGCACTGCTGGCGTTCTCCACGACGCCGCTGCTGTTGCGCCAGCGCTACCCCGTTCCCGGCGGGGCGTACGGCATCGCCTACGACCGCAC
This sequence comes from Amycolatopsis japonica, assembly GCF_000732925.1. Taxonomy (NCBI): domain Bacteria; kingdom Bacillati; phylum Actinomycetota; class Actinomycetes; order Pseudonocardiales; family Pseudonocardiaceae; genus Amycolatopsis; species Amycolatopsis japonica. Next base: position 3,874,154 of record NZ_CP008953.1, on the reverse strand, counting down.
GCGCGGCCTCGCCTGGGTCACGCTCACCGAACGCAACGAGGTCGTCGGTTTCGACGTCCGCGGTGGAGAGCCGATCGAGAAGCACCGGTTCCCCACCGTGCGGCAGCCAGATTCGGTCACCGTCGACGAGCAGGGCGGCCGTGTGGTCGTCGGCTCGGCCATCGGAGAAGGGATCCAGGTGATCACGCCATGACAGTGGTGGACGAGGCGGTGGTCGAAGGGGATTGGGAGTACCGGCGGCTGCAGCTGCCTCCTGGTGTTTCCCGGCGGGCGGCGGCGACGCAGCTGTCGATCCACGCCGAGTTCGCCGGCTGGGAGCTTTCGACCGTCCGGCTCTACTCGGACGGGACCCGGAGGGTGTGGTTGCGCCGGAAGCGCACCGCTACACCGCTGCCCGGCCTCATCACCTGAGAAGCAGCCGATGATGTGGGCCCTCCCGACTGGCTCCGTGCCGTCGGGTGGTCGCTGTAGTACGTGAAGGCCCCCTTCATTGCGTCTAGCGCAGCGAAGGGGGCCTTCACGTACTTGGGAAGGTCGAGTTTCCTCGGCTGAGCCGAGGGAAGGGGCCCTTCACGGACTTGGCACGCGCGACGAAAGCGTCCTTCACCGCATGAGATGCGGCGAAAGGCCCCTTCAGCTCTTGAAGACCCGGCCCAGCCAGCCCGCCCAGATCCCGTCCTGTTCCACAGGATCGACATCGCCGAACAGGTGATGCATCGCGACCATCGGCCCGGCGAACCCGCGCACGAAGCGCAGGAAAGCGTCCGAGGTCCGGATGCCGACCGTCTGCGCGTTCGCGAGATAGACCTCGCCCTCCACAGTGGACACGGAGTCGGTGGAAAGCCGGACCCGGTCCCCCGTTTCCGGCCGCCCCGCGAGGCCGAGTTCCCGGCCCAGCTTCAGCCATGCGCTGTCCCAGTCCCCGATCATCGGCCCGAACACCGTCACCGGCACGGCCTTCCGGCCGGCGAACCGGTTGAGGTATTCGACGAGGGTGCGGAGGAACAGCTCGCCACCCGCGGTCATCGCCTCGAACTCGTCTTCCCAGTCGTCGCCGGGCAGGAAGCCGCTCGTCACGGTCCGCAGTACGGTGCTGCCGCCGGAGCGGCCCTCGATGAGGAACTCGTACGCGACGAACCGTCCGTCCGGCGCGGGTTCCGTGCCGTAGACGAGCCGCTCCAGCGGGTCCCAGGACGTGATCGCCGACGTGGGTTCGTAGCCGCCGAACGCGGTCTTCACGGTTCCGCCGACGCCGCCGTCGACCTCGTTACGGCCCATGAACCACGACGTGATCCCAGGTCCGGTCGCGATGGCGTCCCAGACCTGTTCGGGCGTCGCGTCGACCTCGAGGCGGTCGGTGATCTCGAATTCGTGGCCCACTCAGCGCTCCTCGGGCTCGGTTCTGACACTCGGATGGACGGCGACGACGATCCGGTGATCGCGGCCCTGTTCGGCGCCCTCGTCGTGGTATTTGCTCACCAGATTCGTGATCGCGACGGTGAGCTCTTCGGCGAACGCGGCCCGGTCCGCGGCGGAGGAGAACCGCACCTCGCCGTCGATCGCGAAGGTCGCGACCCGCTTGCGCGCCTTGGTCGCACCGGTGATCAGCAAGCCGACGTCGCGCACGAGCCTCCCGGCCACCGCGAGCAGCCAGCGTGCGGACAGCCGGTCCGGTGACTGCGCCGGATCGGGCTGCACCGCCGAGAGCGCCGTCGGCGAGATGACGTACGAGGACGCCGTCGCGCGCATCATGCGCTCGGTGACGTTGCCCTTCCGCCGTTCCTCGACGAGCTCGACCAGCCCGTGCTTCTCCAGCGCGCGAAGGTGGTAGTTCACCTTCTGTCTCGGCAGGTCCACCCGCGCGGCCAGCATCGTGGCCGACGCCGGCTCGGCGAGTTCGGCGAGCAGCCTGGCCCGGACCGGATCCAGCGACACTTCGGCCGCTTCCGCGTCCTCGATCACCGCAACGGAGAACATGCCAAGAAGGTGTCACCGGAAAGAGTTTTTGTCAAGGAAATCAGTCTTGTCGGTGCGCACGGTTCGCCAGGGCCAGCAAGCGGGGTACCACCTGCGGGGCCGCCTCGAGCGGGACGACGTGCCCGACCCCGGGGAGCACCACGGACGTGCCGTTCTGCACGGCGCCGGCCAGCTCCTCGACGTCCGCCGTGGGCACGAGCTTGTCGCGCTCCCCCACGATCGCGATCACCGGCACCGCGCCGACCTGCGACAACGCGGATTCCCGCGTGTAGGCGTCCAGCGCTGGTCGAAACGCCGATACCGTCTGCGGCCAGTTGCCGCGGATCATCCGCACCGTCAGTTCGACGTCGGCGGGCACCGGGTCGTCCCCGAAGAGCCACCACCGCAGCCCGGCGGTCACCGCCTTGCTCGTGTGCTCACGCACCAGGCCGATGAGTTTGGTCCCGAAGACCATCTCCAGGTCGCGGCCGAGTTTCCCGAGCGCGTTCGGCCAGATCGCGTCCGGCGTGACACCGCCCGCCGACATCGCGAGCAACCCGATTCCCGCCACTCGCGCCGCGAAGGCATCCGGGTGGCGCTGGGCGAGCGACAGGATCGCGAGCCCGCCCATGTCGTGGCCGACCAGGACGACCTTGCCGTCGGGGATCACCTTCTCCAGCACCTCGGCCAGATCGTCGGCGAGGTGTCCCATGGTCGCCGACGCGGCCCGGACCTCACCGGATTCGCCGTGCCCGCGCTGGTCGTAGGCGAGCACCGCGACCGGCTTCTCCGCGGCTTCCGCCAGCACCGGCGCGATGGCGCGCCAGCTTCGCCTGTCGAGGGCGTACCCGTGGAGGAGGACGACGGTCACCGGCGCCGACGGATCACCCCAGCGTTCGAAATGCAGGGGTGTCCCGTCGGCGGCCAGCAGACCGGGCATCAGGCCGAACGGAGGAAGCGGTCGAGCACGCGCACGCCGAACTTCAGCGCGTCGACCGGGACGCGCTCGTCGACTCCGTGGAACAGCGCCGAGAAATCGAGGTCCGCGGGCAGCTGCAGCGGGGCGAACCCGAAGTTGCGGATCCCGAGCGACTGGAAGGACTTCGCGTCGGTGCCGCCGGAGAGCATGTACGGGAGCGTGCGGGCGCCAGGGTCCTCGGCGAGGACGGCGTTGGTCATGGCGTCGACCAGGGCACCGTCGAAGGTCGTCTCGACCGGCGGCAGCTCCATCCACTCCTTCTCGATGTCCGGGCCGAGGATCTCCTCCAGCTCGGCGTTGAACGCTTCGAGACGGCCGGGAAGGATCCGGCAGTCGACCGAAGCCTCCGCGACCGAGGGGATGACGTTCGACTTATAGCCCGCCGTGAGCATCGTCGGGTTCGCCGTGTCACGCAGGGTCGCGCCGATCATCCGGGAGATGTTGCCGAGTTTCGCGACGGAACCCTCGATGTCGTCCTCGGGGAAGTCCCAGCCGGTGATCTCGGTGACGCCGTCCAGGAACTCGCGGACGGAGTCGGTCATGACCAGGGGGAAACGGTGGTTGCCGAGCCTGGCGACGGCCTCGGACAGCTTGGTGACGGCGTTGTCGCGGTGGATCATCGAGCCGTGACCGGCGGTGCCGCGCACGCGCAGCTTCATCCAGCGGATGCCCTTTTCGGCCGTCTCGATGAGGTACGCGCGGACGTTGTCCTTCAGCGTGATCGAGAAGCCGCCGACCTCGCTGATCGCCTCGGTGACGCCCTCGAACAGCTCCGGCCGGTTCTCGACCAGCCACTGCGCGCCGTACTTTCCGCCCGCTTCTTCGTCGGCCAGGAACGCGAAGACGAGGTCACGCGGCGGGACGATGCCGTTGATCTTGTAGTGACGGGCCAGCGCGAGCGCCATCCCGCACATGTCCTTCATGTCGACCGCGCCGCGGCCCCAGACGTAGTCGTCCTGGATCGCGCCGGAGAACGGGTGCACAGACCACTCCGAGGCGTCGGCGGGGACGGCGTCGAGGTGACCGTGGATCAGGAGCGCGCCGCGCGAGGGGTCGGCGCCCGGCAGCCGGACGATCACGTTGTGGCGGTCCTTGCCGCCGGACTCGACATAGGTGATCTCGTAGCCCGCGTCGGTGAGCTTCTCGGCGACGTACTCGGCCGCGGCGCGTTCACCGACCAGCGTGTCGGGGTCACCGGTGTTGGTGGTGTCGATGCGGATCAGTTCACTGGTGAGGGTGACTGCCTCTTCGGCTGCTGCTTCGATCAAATTCGGTTCGGTCACCAGGCATTCCTACCATTGGTGGAGTCCGCCGACCCGTTGCCACCGCGTGATGGACGTCGTGTGACGGCCCACTCCCCCGCGTGCCCGGCCATCTGCTCTCTTCGAGTGGTTGTGATTTTCAGGTACTGCGGGTGGCGAACGCCGGCCGCTAGCGTCGGCTCACGTCGGCCGGGGAGAGCCTTTGGGCTTCTAAGGGGGATTTTCGCATCATGCAAAGAAAACTCTCGCGGGCTTCGCTGAGAATCCGGCTCGTCGCCGCGCTCACCGCGGCCGGTCTGATCGCCACCACGGGCACCGCGCTGGCCGACGCCGACGCCGATCGCAAGGTCGTGCAGGAGGCGCTGGACCAGCTCACCACAACTGGAGGAGCGCTCGGCGCGCAGGCCAGGGTGACCGATGGCCACCAGCGTTTCACCGCGCGCTCCGGCAAGGCGGAACTGGGTTCGAACCGGCCGGTCCCGGAGAACGGCCGGTTCCGCGTCGGCAGCATCACCAAGACGTTCGTATCGACGGTGCTGCTGCAACTCGCCGGCGAGGGCAAGCTCGACCTGGACGTGCCGGTCGTCCGCTACCTGCCCGGCCTGATCGACGGCCGCATCACCGTGCGCCAGGTCCTGCAGCACACCAGCGGCCTCTACAACTACACCGACGCGTTGCCGCTCGACCCGGCCGAGTTCGAGAAGATCCGCTACAAGCACTGGAAACCGCAGGAACTGCTCAAGATCTCGACCGGCAAGCCGCTCGACTTCGAGCCCGGAACCCGGTGGAGCTACTCCAACACCAACTACGTGGTCGCGGGTCTGCTGGTGGAACGATTGACCGGCAGGCCGTATGCAAAGGCGGTCGAGCAACGGATTTTGACGCCGTTGCGCCTCCACGACACCGAGGTTCCCGGCGACGACGTCGACATCAGCGGCCCGCACGCCCACGGCTACGTGTCCGTGGCGGGCAAGCCGACCGACATCACCCGTCTCAACCCTTCGGTCGCGTGGGCCGCGGGCGAGATCATCTCGACGACCCGTGATCTGGACACCTTCGGCGTGGCCCTGGCGAGCGGCAGGCTGCTCAAACCCGCACAACAGCAGGAGATCACCAAGACCACGACGGTCAGCCCCGAATACGGTCTCGGCCTGCAGGTGCAGACCCTGCCGTGCGGTACCCGGGTGTGGGGCCATAGCGGCGGTATCCCCGGCTATTCCTCGCAGCTGCTGACCACGCCGGACACCCGGAAGCGGCTGGAGCTTTCGGCCACGAGCGCGCCGACCGGAGGCGATCCGAACCCGGCGTTCGTCAAGCTGCTCACCGAGGTCTTCTGCTGATGCTCCACCGGTCCACGGGCACGATTTTCATCGAGGACAACGTTTTCTCCCTCGGGGACCGCGACGACCCGCGAAGCCCTCTGCACATCGCCGGAGCCTTCCCCACCCCCGACACCACGGGATTGCTCGCCACGGCGCCGGGTTTCGTCGCGGTCACGCTGCCGCCGGCTCCGGACGGCGACTTTCGAGTACGGGACTCAGTACGTCACCGCGACGCCGGTGAAGACCGCGGACCGAACGACCCGATCGAACATCACCTGATCCAAATCTGGCCGGACACACCACACCCCGACGAACTGCTGAAGGCCACCGACAAAACCGGCGCACTCTGGCGGTATCACCGACGACGGTGAACGAATTCACCGGGAACGGCATTTTTACTCTCATAACCCGGCTGCTTCGCCGCTAGTTTTCTTCCCGAAGGGACCGGGGGAACTGGTCATCGAATCAGCGAGATCGGAGATGACCCGGCGTGAAAGGCACCGTCCTCGGGCGCTCGGCGGGGGCGGCATTGCTCCTGTTCGCGGCGGCCTGCAGTACTCCCACGACTCCCCCGCCCAGCACTCCATCGTCGGCTCCGGCGACCACCGCACCCACGAGCACGACGCCGACGGTCGATCTTTCGTCCCTGCGTCAAGGCGCGGTCCCGGCGAAGTACCCCGAGCCGGATATGAGCAAGTTGCCACCCAAGCCCGCGGACTCCGCACCGCTGCGGGAGCGGATCGCCTGGGAAGCACTGCAAAAAGTGACCAGATTCGCGCATCGCCTCGACCCCGCGGCGCGCTCGTCCTGCCCCGCGTTCGACCCCGGCCGCACCACCACGGCGACCTGCACGGTCACCTATCTCGGCGAGGGTTACGACTACGTGCTGCGTGACATCAAGTTCCAGGGCACCGGGCTGACCAACGGCCGCACCGAACAAGGAACCGTCTCCTACAAGGCGGACCTCACCGCCGGGCCGATCATCCGCGACCAGGTCGAGTCGGTGCTGCGCTATCAGAACAGCACCGAATACACGGCCTGTGACATGCCCGAGCACGTGCGCTTCGGATTCGACTCCACCCGGCGACGGCCATCCGGGTCGTCAGTCGTCGGCGAGTGGATCTACGTTCCCGGCATCTCGTGCCGCTACCTCGATTCCAAGGCCCGAGCGGTCAAGGCCATTCCCTTGGAGCTCTACGACTGGGGCGCGCCCATCCATCCGTGATGGCGGTTCGGCGGCTGAGGCGGGCGCTTGCCTGGGCGTCGCCGTCATCGGCCGCGGTGAAGGGCGAGTAACCGATCTCGACGCGGTCGACCGACAGGTCGGAGAACACGAGCGAGATGGCGTGGCCGATGGCCTCGATCATCGCCTCATGGAACGGCCGCCCCAGCCCGCCCTTGCTCGAAGTCGACCAGCCGATCGTCCAAAGGACCGGCTCCACGTCTCGGGCGTCACTGCGGAAGTCACCGACGCACGGACACAGTGCTTGAAGCGACAGCGCAGGAACTCCGGCCGGATCCCGTCCGAGGATCCGCGGTCGCGTAGACGAGCACGTCGTAGTCGGTGAACCCGCGAAAGACGAGCGCGGTGAGCCTCGAGGAGAACGTGCTTCCCCTGGCCCGATCACCCGTATCGGTGATTCTCGCCGACTCACCATTCGTGGCATGTGGATCACCGGTTCGTGTCACCTCGCCGCCCACTTGCCGTAGCGGAGGCTCGGCGTCCACATCGGCGCACCGCAACCCCGCTACACACGGTGTCAGCGCCCGCGAAACCCACCCCTGGCCTAAAACACGAAAGACTTACGTGTTTATCGTAGGAAGATTCACGACCCGCCGAACGCTCGGGAAATCGTTTTTTGACAGGTCGCCAACGTGGTGAAAATCTTCGATCGCTCCTCGCGAGAGCACAACCGAACACGAAATCCGAACAAGGAGCCCCTCAATGCAGATGTTCACCCAGCACGTGCACCACGGTCACGACCTCATTTCGGGTCTGCTCGCGCACCTGGCCCACGTGCTCGGATGGCTGGTCTGACGCTCTAAGCACAGGGATTGACGGGGGCCAATCTGTTGGCGCGGGTCGGCCCCTCGTGTTTGCGACCCGGTAAAGGGGCACATTCGTGTCCCTTTACCGGGTTCCGGTTTTTCGAGCCGAAAGAAATACCGCTAAAGCGCGAATCCCAGGTCCCTGCCCCGCGCGATGAGTTCTTCCCGAGCCGAGGGATGCGCGACCTGGTCGACGATCTGCCGCGCCTGCTCGCTCGCGTCGTTGCCCCAGATGGTCGCGACACCGTGCTCGCTGACCACGAAACTGTGCTGGAACGACGTCACCGGACCGGTCAGCCGGGGCACGACCGTCGAAACGTCGGCCTTCGGATGCCACGACGGCAGCGCGATGATCGCCCGGCCACCGGGTGAATGCAACGCCCCGACCACGAAGTCGGTCTGCCCGCCGAACCCCGAGTAGATCGCCCCTCTCACCCGGCTCGCGTTGGCCTGGGCGTACAGGTCGACTTCGAGGGCGCTGTTCACCGAGACAAGACCCCGCTGGCGGGCGATCACGGCGGGATCGTTCGTCTTTTCCGTACGCAGCAGGCGGATCCGCGGATTGCGGTCGAGCCAGCGATACAGGTCCGCACTGCCGAACACGAACGACGCCGTCACCGGTTCCGCCGGATCGAGGGCCCCCGCTCGGTCGAGCGCGAGCACGCCGTCGCTGAACATCTCCGACCAGATCGCGAGCCCGCGCCGTCCGGTCACCGCCGCCAGGGTCGCGTCGGGGATCCCGCCGATGCCCAGTTGCAGGGTCGCGCCGTCCTCGACCAGCCCGGCCACCCGCTCACCGATGGTCCGCGCCGTGTCCCCCACCGGCCGCGGGACCGGCGACAGCAGCGGTTCCACCACTTCGATGCCGTAGTCGATCTCGTCGACCGGCACGAGGCCGTCGCCGTAGGTGAACGGCATCTCGGGATTGAGCTGCGCGATGACCAGGCCGCCGCGGGCCCGCACCGCCTCGATGGCGGCCGGCAGGATGTTCACCTCCGTACCCAGCGACACCACGCCGTCCACCGGGGCCGAGGTGTGCAGCAGGACGACGTCCGGCGGCAGCGAGTGCTTGAGCAGCTGTGGCACCAGCGAAAGCCGGGACGGGAAGTACCGCAGCCCGGGACGGCCGCGCATACCCGCGCCCACGAACGGCGTTTCCAGCAGGACACCCTCACGGTCCGGCATGCCGGCCTGCGCGTTCAACGCGAACAAGCGGTACTCCGCCAGTGCCGCGTCCAGCACCTTCAGCGCCCGCATCGGCGTGGCGAAGTTCCCGCTCACCACCACTCGCGGACGCGAAGCGGGCACGCCCGCGAGAACGGAACCGAGCTGGCTCTCCGACAAGACGCGCATGAGCCGATCATGCCCGAGGAGCCCCTCGCCGGCGCGGGCCGGACCCCCAGAAACCGGCCCGCGTCCGGCCCCGCCCGACCATGGTGCGACCGGGACCGGTGCCCGCGCATGGGTGCCGGGACCCCATATTCCGGTGCGGCGTCGAACGGCCACCGTCCGTGCCCGGCGGTCACTCTCCGGACATCTTCGTGTGTGCGCTGAATGTGGGGGTGCCGCCCCCATGTGCGTACCGCGCCGGACTGAAAGCATTACCGCCGTGACGCCCCCACCATCGGCGACGTCCCTGCCGCCGAGGTGGTGGGAGCACGGCCGGACCCCGCGCGAACGGACAGCGGACAAGCCCCTCTGGGCCGACTTCGCCGAACACGCTGTCACCACGCTTCTGCCGGAGCGCCCCCCAGTCGGTGACTGGCGTGTGCGGTTCGCCGGGGTCTTCAGGTCTCTCGTCGACGCCGCCTCGCGTGACGCGGTCCCGGACGGTCTCCCCGGCGCCGACGTCGACGCGCTTCGTCGGGGCTTCGCCGCGCAACTCGACCAGCACCTGCTCAACCTCTCGGTCCGTACGCTGGTCCTCGAACTCCACCGCGCCCGCAAGGCCGGAGCCCTCCAGGGCGAGACGCCCGAAGAGCGCTTCTCCGATTTCGTGCGTCGGCAATCCACTCCGGCCGGGCTGGTCCGGTTGTTCGGCGAGTACCCGGTGCTGGCCCGGCTCCTGGCCCAGGCCTGCCTGTACGCCGCCGAGGCCCACGCCGAAACGCTCGCCCGGTTCTCGGCCGACGCGGCCTTGCTGCCCTGCTCGGTCATCGACGGCGAACTCGGCACGCTCGTCGAGGTCGCGGGCGGGTTCGGTGACTCGCACGCCTGCGGACGTTCGGTCAAGCTGCTCCGCTTCTCCAGCGGCGCCAAGGTGATCTACAAACCGCGCTCGCTGATCCTGCACGAGCGGTTCACCGACGTCGTCGAACAGCTCAACAAACGGCTGCCCGGGCTCGAACTGCGCACCGCCGACGCGCTGACGCGTGACGGATACGGCTGGCTCCGGTTCGTCGAACATCAGCCGTGCGCCGACCTCGGCGACGTCGACCGTTTCTACCGCAGGCAGGGCATCCTCCTGGCACTCCTGCACGCGCTGGACGCCACCGACGTCCACTACGAGAACATCATCGCCTGCGGCGACCAGCCGGTGCTGATCGACATCGAGACCCTCTTCCAGCCGTCTCCGCCCGTCCCGCCGGAGGGCGACCCCGCGGCGGCGATGCTCGCGCGTTCGGTGCAGCGCACGCTGCTGCTCCCCCAGCTCTTCGCCGGCGAGCACGGTGCCGTCGACATCTCCGGGCTCGCCGGCCGCGGTGGCAAGCTGCCCACCGACCGGGTCGATTGGGCCGACGCGGGAACCGACCGGATGCGGTTGGTCCGGGTGCCCGGCGAACTCGCCGGAAGCAACAACCTGCCCCGCCTCGACGGCCGCGACGTCGCCCCCGCCGAACACAGCGCGGCGCTGCTGGCCGGATTCCGGCTCGGCTACGACGCGATCTCCACCGGACGGGACGAACTCGCCGAGCTTCTCCGGCGCTGCGCCGAGGATCCCATCCGGGTGCTCATCCGGCCGACGAACTTCTACTCCCGCCTGCTGGACGAGACCACCCATCCCGACCTGCTTCGCGACGCCGCCGACCGCGACCACGCGTTCGACCTGCTCGAAGAAGACTCGGTGCGGGAGGAGAAACTGCTCCGGCTCGTGCCGCACGAGCGGGACGATCTGTGGGCGGGAGACGTACCGATGTTCACGTCGAACCCCGGTTCGACGTCGCTGCTGGATTCGCGCGGCGACAGCGTCGAAGGGGTCGTCGAACAGCCGTCGCTGGACTCCGTGCTGGCGAAGGTCGCCGACATGGATCCGCTCGACCAGCGTGATCAGGAGTGGCTGATCTCGGCCACCCTCGCCATCAGCACGTCGGCCGACGGCCACCACGGCGGCGGCGAGACCGCGGAAACGGCGGTGCCGAATCAGGCGCCGGACGCGGAGCGGTTGCTGGTCACCGCGTGCGGGATCGCCGACCAGATCGTCGCCAACGCCTTCTCCGACGAGCATCGCTCCAACTGGCTCGGGATCGAACTCGTCGACGACCGCTACTGGACCGTTCTCCCGATGGGCGCGGGCCTCGGCGAGGGCTACTGCGGTGTCGCGTTGTTCCTCGCACAGCTCGCCGAGCTGACCGGGATCGCGCGGTACCGCGATCTGGCCGCGTACGCGATCAGCCCGCTTCCCGGCCTCTTCGCCACCCTCCGAGCCGATCGCGAACTGGCCGCCACCGCCGGCTGCGGCGGGCTTCTCGGACTCGGCGGTGTCGCGTACACGATCGCCCGGCTCAGCACCCTGGTCGGCCTTCCCGCGGGTGACCTCATCGAGCAGGCCGTCGAGCTGATGCCCGAGGCCACCTCCGAAACGCCATCCGGGTTCACGACCGGACTCGCGGGTGGTGTCGCCTCGATGCGTTCGGTGTATGTCCAAACAGGACTGGAGACGGCGCTGGCGCGAGCCGACCGCTACGCCGCACAACTGCTCGAACGCGAACGTCCGTCGGAGAAGGCCTTCGCCCGCGGTTCGGCCGGGATCGACTGGGTCCTCCGGGCACACGACCGTCCCGGCGAAGAACCACCCGGAAAGGCGGACGATCGGGCGGAAAGCACCGGCGGCTGGTGCGACGGACTCGCGGGCGACGCCCTCGGAATGGCCGCGCACCTGCCCGATCCCGAGCACGCCAGGGACCTGGACCGGACGATCAGACGGCTGACCGACGGGGCACCGCTCAAGGATCTCAGCCTGTGCCACGGCGAGTCCGGAGTGCTGGACGTGTTGTGCGTGCTGGCGGAGAACGGGCACACTGGCGCCGCGGCCGCGGTACGCCGCCGGACCGGTCATCTGCTCGCCGCCATCGACCAGCGCGGTGCCCGCTGCGGGACACCCGGCGCGGTCCCCTCGCCAGGGCTGCTGAGTGGCCTGGCGGGGATCGGCTACGGCCTGCTGCGGCTGGGATTCGGCGACCGGGTCCCTTCCGCGCTCCTGCTCCGCCCCGACCGGCCGCATCCCGCGGCCACCGTTTTTCCGCCGGTAAACCGAGTATGAGGAGAAGAACCACATGTACGAAAGAGATCTGCCCGCCACCGAAGACGTCCTCGGCGCCGTGAACCTGCCGCGCGCCCTCGAGGTCGGCTCGCGCAACCACGCGCTGGCGGGCAGCAAGCCGCGGCTGAGCGCCAACCCGCTCGCCACCCTGTCCACGGACACCGGTTCGCCGTCCGTCGTCAGCGTCTTCACCGGCGGCTGGATTTAAAGACAGGCTCACGGAGGCGGGCTCGCGCCGCCCGCCTTCGTGATCAACTTTTGGCCGTGACAGCGGAATCCGCTCGCTATAGTCACGGCGGTGGGTATCCGTTCGTCGCGGGTGATCGGCCGCGACGCCGAACTGGCCGAGCTCTCCGGGGCTCTCGATCGCGCCATCGCGGGTCGCGGCGGCGCGATCTTTCTCGTGGGCGAAGGCGGCATCGGCAAATCCCGGCTCGCCGTCGAAGCCGCCTCGCGAGCGGTCGCCGCCGACATCCCGGTGCTGCAGGGCAGGGCCAGTTCGATCGGCCCGCTCGTCCCGTTCCGTCCGCTCACCCAGGCGCTGCTGTCGCATTTCCGCGGCGGGGGCCCTCCGGAGGCGACCGAACTCGACCCGTTCATTCCCGTGCTCGCCCAGCTCATCCCCGATTGGAGCCGAGGAGATCGGCCCAGGGAGTCAGGCTCCCTGATGGTGCTCGCCGAAGCGGTGTTCCGGCTGCTGGCCGTCACCAGCCGCGACCGCGGCGCGCTCCTGGTCCTCGACGATCTCCAGGACGCCGACGCCGAGACACTGTTCATCCTCGAATACCTCGTCGACAACCTGCCGGCGGCGCAGACCCTGTTCGTCGGCACGCTCCGCAACGAGCCCTCCGACGCGCTGCGCCTGGCGACCTCCGGAGCACAGCGGATGAGTTGCACAATCGCTGAACTCGGCAGGCTCGGCCTCGCCGACACCCACGCGCTCGCCGCCGCCTGCCTCGAGACCGAACCTGGGCAGTTGCCATCGACCGCGACGGAACTGTTGTGGCGCAACAGCGCCGGCCTTCCGTTCATCGTCGAGGAACTGCTCCACGGCATGGTGAACGACGGTCTGCTGGTCGAAGGCCGCGACGGCTGGCGCGTCATCGGCGAACTCCGCGCCCGCGTCCCCGCCGCGCTGGTCACCAGTATCGGCGCTCGGATGGAGCAACTCGGCGAGCAGGCCGGCGAACTGCTTTCGGTCGCGGCGATCATCGGCCGCCGCTTCCCGCTGACGGTGGTGCAGAAGGTCACCGGGACCAACGACCGGACGCTGCACAACCACCTCGGCGCCGCGGTCTCCGCGAACCTGGTGACCACCGACGAGATGACGCCCGGCTGGTACGCCTTCCGACATCCGCTGACCGCGGAAGCGCTGCTGGCGCGCCAGTCACCGGCGCGGAAGGCGGAACTCGCCCGGCAAACCGCCGACGCGGTCGAGGAGCTGTACCCGGGACTGCCGGGCGACCTGTGCGCGCTCGTCGCGTCTCTCCGGCTGACCGCCCTGGACGAGCGGGCGGCGGGCCGGCTGTTCGCGGAGACCGGCCGTCGCGCTCTCGACGCGGGTGCCGCGGACTCCGCGGTCACGATGCTCACCAAGGCCCTCGACCTGCTCGCCGGGGCCGACGCGGGTGATCGGGCCGAGGTGCTGGAGACGCTGGTGCACGCGCTCGGGCAGACCGGCCAGTTCGACCGGGCCGTCGAGCTTTCCGCGGCGTTCGGTGAGATCGGCACGCTCGAACGGGCCGCGAAACTGCGCACCCAGCTGGCGTGGGCCGCCTACATCGCGGGACGGCACGACGAATGCCTCGGCCAGATCGAACGCGCCCGTGCTCCCCTCGGCTCGGCGATCACCCGCGCTCAGCAGGCGGCACTCGACGCCGTCGAAGCGAACCTCTGGCTCGACGTCCCCGGCAAGACCGGCACGGCCGAGCGGCTCGCGCGTCAGGCGTGGAAGGTCGCCGAGGCGACCGAGCAGCCGTTCGTCGTCTGCCAGGCGTTGCAAGTGCTCGGGATGCTCGCCCTGTCGCGGGATCTCAGCGAATCCGAGCACTACATGCAACTCGCGCGGCGGACCGCCGAAGACAACCATCTGCACCATCTCCGCACCCAGGCGCTGGTCCGGCTCGGCGGACATCGCGTGCTGATGAACGGCGACGAGCAGACCTTGCTGCTCGCTCGCGCCGACGCCCAGCGGACCGGGTCGATCACGCTGCACTGCGCGGTCGATTCCGTGCGCACCATGCACGCGATCCTGCGCTGCGATTTCGGCACCGCGCACACGTTGCTCGCGGAGAACCTCGCCGTGCTGGGCAGGCTCCGGCTGACCGCGTTGCTGCAGTACGCGCATATGACCAGGGCGATGTCGGCCGGGCACCGGGCGGACCGGCCCGCGATGGAGCAGGCACTCGACGACTTCCGCGAGAGCGGCGGCGAGAACGCGCAGGAGATGGTGCTCAGCATCGGGCTGGCGCGTGTCTTCTGCTCGCTGCTCGAGGAGGACTTCGACCGGGCCCGCCGCGAACTCGGCCAGGTCATCGAGCTGGAGGACCGGCGGCCGAGCCGGTTCCATCTCGCCGGCCAGCACGGGCTCCGGACGCTCGTCGACACCCTCGGCGGCGCGCCCTGCCCGGAGGACGGCTCCGCGGTGAGCGGGATGCGGTGGAACCGGCAGTTCGTCGAATTCGCGCGCGCCGTCGAGCACGGCAGGCGCGGTGACGCGGCCGAAGCCGAACGAGCGGTGGCCTCCGCGCTGGAGACGTCGGCGCCCTATCCCCTGGCCCGCCATCTCGGGCTCCGGCTGATCGCCGAGCCGGCCGCGGCCGACGGCTGGGGCGATCCGGCGGGCTGGCTCAAGGAGGCCGAAGAGTACTTCCACGGCAGGGACATCCAGGCGGTGGCGGCCGCCTGCCGGACGCTGCTCCGCAAGCTCGGCGCGCCCGTCCGGCAACGGCGCTCCGGGGTCGACCGGGTGCCCGGCGACCTGCGCGCGGCCGGGGTCACCGTGCGCGAATACGAGGTGCTCGTGCTGCTCGCCGAGCGGATGGGGAACAAGGACATCGGCGCCCGCCTGCACATCTCGCCCCGGACGGTCGAGAAGCATGTCGCGAGCCTGCTCGCCAAGACCGGGCTCGCCGACCGTGCGGCCCTCGCCGAACACGCCGCCGGACCGCGACCTGGCATGCTGTGAGCCATGAGCGACCTCATCGTGTACGGCGCCGGCTGGTGCCCCGACGTCAAACGCAGCCGGGCCCTGCTGGACTCGAAGGGCGTCGAGTACGACTACATCGACGTCGAAGCGGACTCCGGCGCGGAGGAGACGGTGCGCGCGCTGCAGAACGGTGAGCGGCGGATCCCGACCATCGTCTGGCCGGACGGCACCCACCTGGTCGAGCCGAGCGACGACGAGCTCACCGCGCACCTGAACCGGTGACCCTCCCGGACGTCCCGGTCGGCACGAGGGTCGTCGTGCGGTATCGGATCGAAGGCGGGTTCACCGACGCCCTCGGCTACCTGCGCTCCCGTGACGACACGGAATGCACGGTGGAGACCAAACGCGGACTCGCGACGATCCGGCTGGCGGACATCGTCCTGGCGAAGACGGTCCCGCCGCCTCCTACTCCACGCACCCCTCGTGAGCGGTAAGGACATCAGAACCACCGCGTCCTCTGTATTCCCGGTCGGAAGTCCGTGAAGGCCTCCTTGAGGGACTCTGGGTCCCTCAAGGAGGCCTTCACGGACTGGGGCGCACAGGACGCGGCGTGAGCGGAGGCGTGACTTGCGTGATTGAAAGCGGTACTCGGGGAGTTCCGCCGCTGATCACGCGAGTTCCGGCTTCGATCACGTGAGTGCGGTGCCAAGGGCTAGCTCTTGCGCGATTTGGTGGCCTTCTTCTTCGCGTCCTTGGCCTTGCCCTTGACCGTCCCGACGGCGTCCTGCAGCGGCGCGTAGGTGCCGAACAACGCGGGATCCGGTTTCGGAGCGGTGCCCGGACCGCCGAGCGGCTCCGGGTCCATCAGGTACTCGATCCCGTCTTCGCCGAAGCTCCAGCCGCCCTTCGCGCCGTCCGGCCCGTCGGACAGATGCCACACGGTGTTGTTGTGGTCCTGGTTCTCCTCGTCGAACAACGCCGTCGGCGCGATGTCGCTTTCCAGGCCGTCGGCCTTGAGTTCCTCGATCGCGGCGAGCCACTGCTTCTGGTGCACCGTGTCGCGGGCGAGATTGAACTGCAGCATGGCCTTCACGCCAGGGTCGTCGGTCATGTTGTACAGCCGGGCCGTCTGCAACCGGCCCTGCGCCTCGGCCGCGGCGTTCGCCCGGAAATCGGCCAGCAGATTGCCCGACGCGACGACGTAGCGGCCGTTCCAGGGGTAGCCCTGGCTGTCGCTCGGGGTGGCCCCGCCACCGGAGATGATCGCCTGCTGGGGGTCCATCCCGCCCAGGATCGCCGCGGTGGCTGGATCTTTCGCCGCCTCGGCCACCATGGTGGCGGGTGCCCCTTCCAGCAGCCGGGCGACCATCGTCGCGAGCATCTCGACGTGCCCGATCTCCTCGGTCGCCGTATCCATGATCAAATCCTTGTACTTGCCCTCGATCCGGCAATTCCAGCCTTGGAAGAGGTACTGCATGGTGACGGTCATTTCGCCGTAGGCGCCGCCGATGAGTTCCTGCAGCTTTCGGGCGTACAAGGCGTCCGGCTTTTCCGGCTTGGCCTCGAACTGGAGCGATTTGGTGTGACGGAACACTGATTACCTCCGAATACTGGGAGAAGAACGGATCAGCGAGAGTCGGCGATCGGCGCCTTCGAACCGGAAAGCGGAATGAGCCCGAGCGCGATCATCCCGACGGCCAGCCCGAGGTGCAGCCAGTTGTCGGCGCTGTTGACCGGCACGAAATTCGCCGCCGACCCGTGGTCGATCAGCAGTCCGTACAGCCAGAGCACGAGATAGACCACCCCGCCGCCGACGAGGAACGCTTTCGCGCCGCTCGCCGTCCGGGCCAGCAGGATGCCCGCGACGCCGAACGCCAGATGGACGATGTTGTGCAGGATCGAAACCTGGAACACGCCCAGCAGCAAAGCGCCGGACTCGTGCCCGGCACCGCTCAGCTGCTCGTAATTCGTCGTGACGCCGGGAATGAAGCCGAGAATGCCGACGAGCAGGAAGACCGCGCCCACGCCGAGGGCGATGAGCTGGCGCGGAGCCCGCCGAACGGTGGCCGGCGATGCAGTCATGATTTCCTCCGATCCAGGTGGAATGAGCTTCTGGAACGTCGAGTACCCGTGCCGGAGCCGGTCACACCGGGGAATCGGTGTTTTCGAATTCGTGGGAATTCCCGTGTAATCCGATGCCGCCGGGGTAGCCACCGCCCAGTACTCACCTGGCAAGGAGGCGGAAATCGTGGCCGAGCACGAGGCACCGCAGGCAGGGCCGGTCGGCAGGCTTTTCCGGGCCGGCTTCCACTCGCTCTCCGCACTTCGCGGCGCGCGAGCGTTCCACCCGAACGGCCTACTGCTCAAAGGCGAGCTTCACGCTTTGAGGCGCGACGATCTAGCGTTGCCGCCGGAACCGGTGACCGTCACCGTGCGAATGTCCAAAGGGGCCGGTCTCCCGGGTCGTATCCCCGACGCGCTGGGGCTCGCGATCCGCGTCCCCACCGCCGACGGCGATCCGTGGGATCTCACCCTGACCACTTCGGCCGTCCGGGTGGTGCCGCGGCCGGCGCGATCCTGGACCACCGGCCGCTTCAGCTCGCTGCTGCCCTATCGCGTGAACGGCGAACTGGTCTGGCTGTCGGCCCGCGCGGAAACGCCGCGGCGCGCCGGAGCCTCACTCGACGCCTTGAGCCGACTGGTGCAGGAAGGACCGGTGACCTACCTCGTCGAAACCGTCCGCGCGAACGGGCATCGGAAACCCTGCGCGACGCTGACCCTCCACGAGGTCGACCAAGACGCCTCGCGCCCCGCCTTCGATCCGATGCTGAACGCTCCCCCTGGCTGGGAGCTGCGGCCCCGCTGGCTCACCGGGTTGCGCGAGCGCGCCTACGAGGGCAGCCGCGAAGGCCGCTGATCATCCCGCGAGCGGCTTGTCCAGCACCGCCTTCACGTGGCTGAAATTCTCGATCGAGTAGCGCCCGTGATAGCGACCCATCCCGCTCTCCCCCACCCCGCCGAACGGCAGTTCCGGCGCCGCGAGATGGATGATCGCCGCGCCGAACACCAGCCCGCCCGACGAGGTTTCCGTCTCGATCCTGCGCTTGGTTTCCTCCGATTCGGTGAAGGCGTACAGCGCCAGCGGCTTGTCGCGCTCGTTGACGAACGCCAGCGCCGCGTCGACGTCGGGCACGTCGATGATCGGCAGGATCGGGCCGAAGATCTCGTCCCGCATGACCGGGGCATCCGGCGAGACATCCGTGAGCACGGTCGGCGCGATGTACTTCTCGTCGCGGTCGGCCTGGCCGCCGACGACCACGGTTCCGTTGTCCAGCAAGGCGGCGAGCCGGTCGTGGTGCCGGGTCGAGATGATCCGGCCGTAGGCTTCGCTGGCGGCCGGGTCGTCGCCGAACATCGCTCGGACGGCCTCGGCCAGGTGTTCCGCCAGCTTCGGGCCGGTGTCGCCGATCGCGAGGACGTAGTCGGGCGCGACGCAGGTCTGGCCCGCGTTGGCGAACTTGCCGTAGGCCAGCCGCTGGGCGGTCACGGCGAGGTCCGCCCCCGGCTCGACGATCGCCGGGCTCTTACCGCCCAGCTCCAGCGTGACCGGCGTGAGATGCTTCGCCGCCGCGGCCATGACGATCCGGCCGACCGTCCCGTTGCCGGTGTAGAAGATGGTGTCGAACTTCTGCTCCAGCAACGCCGTCGTCTCGGGGATCGCGCCTTCGACGACACGGACGCCCTCGACGTAGTTCGGCAGATGCTCCGCGATCGCGGCCGAGGTGTTCGGCGACAGCTCACTCGGCTTGACGACCGCGCAGTTGCCCGCCGCCAGCGCGCCGACCAGCGGCGCGAGCACCAGTTGCAGCGGGTAGTTCCACGGCCCGATGATCAGCGCGACCCCTAGCGGCTCGCGAACGACGCGGCCGTCGGCCGGTCGCAGCGGATACGGCAGGCCGGCGGGCTCCGGGCTCAGCCAGGAGTCGAGATTCTCCAGCGTGTGGTCGATCTCGTTCCGTACGAGCGCGATCTCCGCGCGCTTTGCCTCGGCGGTGTTCTTGCGCAGATCGGCGTAGAGCGCCTTGAGGAAGACGTCGGCCTGCTCGGACAGAAGGGTCCGCAGGCCCGTGAGCTGCGTTCGCCGCCACTCCACCGGTTTCGTGACACCGGAGCGGAAGAGGGTGCGCAGTTCTTCGACGACGGCGGGGGCATCGCTGCTGATCATGGTTCTGAGCCTAACCGTGGGCGGTCACTGCCGCGCGGTATAGGGCGTTATACAGAAGCCGAAGGCGTGATTCGCGTGATCAGGGACGTGACTCGCGTGACTGGAGGCCGCACTCGGGTGTTCCGCCTCCTTCACTACCTTCCCCAAGTACATGAAGGCCCCCTTCCTTGCGTCTAGCGCAAGGAAGGGGGCCTTCATGTACTTCAAGGTGCTCAACCCGGCGGTCGGGAGTTACGGGTAGCTCACCAGGTTGCTCGGCCGCGTGTCCGGCGGCGTCACCGCCCCGGCGTCGTTGATCACGTGGGTGATGGTGCCCTTGTAGTTCAACGAGACCGTCACCAGATTGTGGAACCGGACGCCGGAGCGGTTCGGCACCTCGAACGCGTGATACAGATTCACCGACGGGTTGTCGTTGAAGAAGCAGTAGCTGCCCAGGCCCCACGCCTCGTGCGTGGTCACGTTGTCCCCCACCTTGTAGGCGGCGTACCCGTTGAGCCCGTTGGGACTCTTCCAGCCCGCCTGGTCCGGGACGTCGTACGGGATCTCGTTCTGGAAGAAGATCGTCCTGCCGTTCTGGCCGTTCCAGATCACCTGGTACTTCTGGTAGTGCTCGACGAACAGGCCTGTCGCCAGCACGTTGTCGCCGTTGACGACCACGCCGGTGTCGCCGGTGTTGATCGTCCAGCCGTAGGTGCCCGCGTTGCCGTGGTCGGCCCGCCAGGCCCAGATGTGGTCGATGATCGTGTCACGGCTGTTGACGATCAGGCTGTTCGTCGCCTTCCCCGCGATCTGACCGCCGATCCGGAAGAACACGTCCTGCAAGGTCGTCGGGTTCGCCGCGTGGTTCGTCGTCGAGCCCGCCTGTCCGACCGTGAGCAGCGACTGCGAGTTGGTCGTGCCGGCGTCGAACAGCAGCCCCTTGAGCCGGACGCCGTCGACGTCCGCGACCTTCATGGCGTCGACGCCGTTGTCCGGCACCAGCGTCGGGTAGCCGACGCCGAGGACGACGGTGTTCGCCTTCGTCACGTTGAGCGTCTGGTTCAGGTGATAGACGCCCGGCGTGAAGAACAGGTTGCAGCCCTGGGAAAGCGCGGTGTTGATCGACGACGCCGTGTCCCCCGCCTTCACGACGTAGAACTGGCTCATCGGCAGCGAGGAGCCCTGGGTGCCACCGTTGGCCCAGCTCGGCCCAGAGGCGTTGGTGCGCAAGGAAGGCAGGAACACGCGGTACTTGCCGGAGCCGTCGAGGTAGAGATACGGGACGTCGCGGGACACCGGCGTGGTGCCGAGCGTCGTCTCCGGCGGGTTCGGGAAGGTGTTCGCGGGAGCGCCGCTCGTCCCGGAGAAGACCATGTTCCAGACGCCGCCGTCCCAGCTGCCGTAGCTGCTGTCCCGGGTGTACCACTGCTGCTGCGAGATCGACGCGGCCTGTCCGGAGACCTTGGTGTCGGCGGTGTAGCCACCGCTCGCGAACCCGTAGCTGGCCGGGTAGAGCTGGAGCCCGCCACGGATGTCCATCCGGCGGAACGGCGCGGCCTGCGCGACGGCCCAGCGGGTCGAACCGCTGCTCGGGACGACGGCGAGGTTCTCCGCCGAGCGCCAGAAGTTCTGCAGCGCCACACCCTTGTCCGACTCGTTGAACGCGTCGACCGTCACGTCACCGTTGATCACCACGTCGCCCGGGTTCTGCCCGAGGCCCGCGACAGAGGTGTAGTAGCCGACGTTGTCGTGGATGCCGTTGTACACACCGGGCTTGAACAGGTGCGCGTACCGGCGCTCGGTGAACTGCGCGGTCAGGGTGTCCTTCTGCGCGTTGAAGTCCGCGTCGAGCCGGGACTGGATCGACGCCGCGGACATCCCCGGGTCGAAGATCCGCACGTTCGGGCCGAAGTCCGGGACCTCGGCCTGCACCGGGCAGGTCGCCTGTGTCGATCCGATCGTGTAGCTCGCCGACGCCACCGGGGAGTTCGCCGAGCCGGATTTGAGCGCGATCGCGGAGATCGTCGAGGACGCGGAGACCGTGATCGGCCCGGTGTACAAAGTGGACGACGCCGTCGGCGTGGAACCGTCCACTGTGTACCGGATCGTCGCGCCGGAGGTCGCGCTCGACAGGGTCACCGAACGTGCGCTCGGGTAACTGCCGCCCGGCGGATCGAAGGTCGGTGACGCGACGGTCGTGCCGCTGCCGCCGTGGGTGTACGTGAAGTGCGGGGTGTCGTACTGCGGCCCGTTCTTCTCGTAGGTGAACCAATAGTCGAGCACCGTGCCCGCCGACAGCGAGCCGACGGTGTGCCGCCACGTGCCCCCGTTGTCGGTCATGCGGACGTTCTGCTGCCCCACTCCCGGAACGCCGGTGTAGTGGATGTCGACGTAGCGCGCGGGGCTCGCCGGCGTGAAGGAGAACTGCGCCTGGGTCGCATTCAAGGACGCGGCACTCTGGCTGTAGTCGGCGGCCGCGGCGGTGGCACCGCCGAGCCCTGCCGCGATCAGGAGCGCGGAAAGGCCGAGGGCGAGCGCGCCCCGGACCCCTTTCCGCCGTTCGGGCTGCACAAAGATCCGGTTCACGTCGTGACACCTCCGGCGTTGGAAATCCACGGGCGAAGCAATTCGTTGCGCGCCACAACAAAGTAGCCGTCCGTGCGATATGTCCAGATCACGCTTCGGTAACACTGGTGGTCCAAACCACTGACTACTCCGGACAGCCCCTCCGGGTACCGCCGTTCCGCTCGCCTCGTACCGCCGTTCGGGTCACCCAGGCCGCGATCTGCGCACGGGAATCGAAGTCCAGCTTCCGCAGGATTCGCTGGACGTGCCCCTCGGCGGTGCGGCGGGAGATCACCAGCCGATCGGCGATCTCCCGGTTGGACAAGCCGTCGGTGATCAAGAGTGCGACCTCGTGCTCTCGGTCGGTGAGCACGGTCTCGACCTCGGCGACGGGACCGCTCTCCGTGCCCTCGGCTTCGTCGAGCGCGAAGGCGACGGCCTCTTCCAAGGTGAACTCGCTCCCGTACCGCGCCAGGACCGCGTACCGGCTGTCACCGAGCGCCTCCCGGGTCCGCGCCTCACAGTCACCGTGCGGGGCACCGAAATACTTCGAGCCGAACATCGGGTAGCCGACCGATTGCCAGATCCGCCCGGCGCAGCCGAGCAGGGTCGCCGCACGCGCCCAATGCCGCAGCGACGACTCGATCCACGCGAGCACCTCGATCGACAACACCATGCCGAGCAGGTCGTTGAAGGTGCGCTTGATCCTCAGGCAGCTGCGCGCGTAACCGATCGCCGGCTCGAATTCGCCCCGGTTCAGCGCCACGAGCGCCAGCACGTAGATCGCGTAGGCGTAGGCCCATTCCTCGCCATGCGCCGCGCCGATCGCGCGCGCCTCTTCGCACAGCTCCGCGGCCTCCTCCAACTCGCCGAGGAATATCGACGCGATCGCCATCTCGATTCCGGCCAGCATCACGTTGCCGTTCAGCTCGCCCAGCCGGCGATAGCGGATCCGGGCGTCCTGGAACAGGTCCTTCGCGTAGCCGACGTCGTCGCCGACCAGCGCGTTGCAGCCCAGGCGGTGGACCGCGTAGGCGAGCGCCGCCTCGTCCCCGACCCTGCCGGCTTCGGTGCGGCACTCCCCCAACAGAGTCACCGCACGCGCGACGTCACCCTGCAGCGTTGACACGTATCCGTTGACCCACAAGGCTTTCAGGCGGTCTTTGCCGCCTTCGCGGACGGTTTCGAGCGCGTGGTCGAGCCAGTGCCTCCCCTCCCCCAGCACACCGCAGCCCGCCCAGTAGAACCACAGCGTGCCCGCGAGCTTCAGCCCGGTCCTGCCTTCGGACGGCGTGGCGAGGCAATAGTCGAGCGCGGCGCGCAGGTTCGCGTGCTCTAGTTTGGTCCTCGCGCAGATCTCCGCCTGCTTCGGCCCGAACCAGTCCCGCTCGCTCCGCTCCGCCTGCGCGAGGTAGTAGTCCCGATGGCGGCGCAGGACCGCGTCCTCGTCACCCATGCCGTGCAGCTTCGCCCTGCCGAACTGGCGAAGCGGCTCCAGCAGCCGGTATCTCGTCCGGTCGCCGTCGCGTTCGAAGAGCAGGACCGACTTGTCCACCAGCCCGGCCAGGTGCCCGAGCACCGACCGGGCGGACAGCCCCTCCCCGGCGCAGACGAATTCGGCCGCGGACAGGCTGAACCCGCCTCCGAAGACCGATGCGCGCGCCCAGAGGACCCGCTCGGCGGCACCGCACAGGTCGTGGCTCCACTCCACTGCCGCCAGCAGCGTCTGGTGCCTGGGCAGTCCGCCGCGTTCCCCCTTGGCGAGCAAGTGGAAGTTGTCCGCCAGCCGGGTCGCGAGCTCGTCGAGCGACAGCGCCCGGACCCGGACCGCGGCCAGTTCGATCGCCAACGGTATCCCCGCGAGCATCCGGCACACGTTCGCGATCAAAGCCTGGTTCTCGTCGGTGACGACGAATCCCGGCTCGACCGCGGCCGCCCGTTCGGCGAACAACGCCATCGCCGGATAGTCACGCCAGGCCCCCGATCGCAGCGGGATCCGGGGCGCGGGCAGCGGTAGCGGCGCGACCTGCCAGAGATGCTCTCCCGGGATCCCGAGCCGTTCCCTGCTGGTGACGAGGAAGCGGAGCCCCGGCGACACCCTCAGCAGCCGATCCGCCGACGCCGCACAGACCTCTATCAGGTGTTCGCAGTTGTCCAGGATCACCAGGATCCGGCGCCCCCGCAGGTGATCCGCGAGCACGTCCGCCTGGTCACGGCCCGTGTCGTCGCGGACGCCGAGCGCCTCCAGCACCGTGTGAGCCAGCAGATCAGAGTCGGTCAGATCCGCGAGTTCGACGAACCAGACACCGTCGGGGAAAGCTCGCCGCAGTTCCGCGGCGGTATGCAGGGCCAGCGTCGTCTTGCCGACGCCGCCGACCCCGGTCAAGGTCACCAGCCTCGCCTTGGACAGCAGTCTTTTGACCTCGGCGACGTCCCTTTTCCGACCTACGAAACTCGTGGTCCCGGCGGGGAGGCTGCCCGGCCGGTCTGCTGCGGCCGCGGTGCCCACCCCAGAACCGTACGGACGCCCGCGACCGGCGGTCAACGAGGCCGGTGGCCCGTTCCCTCGGTCAGCCCAATCCGGCTTCAGTCGTCCGGCACCACGTAGAGCGTCGACACTTCGCCTCCGTGCATGGCCACGAGGCTGGTCCGGCAAGCGAAGAGCACCTCGCGGTTCGCGACCGTGTCCGGCGGGACACCACAGCCGTCGCAAGAGAGTTCGACCGATCCCGGAAAGGTCTCGTCGATCTCGACGTCGACCGTCCGGTCGCAGCGCCGGCACCAGCGATGCCCGGTGACGACCAGTACGTGCAACGGATCGGAGATGCACTGGTGCACCCAGCAGCGGTGCACGTAACAGGTCGTACGCGCGTGTGCGCTCAACCCGTGCTCCTCCGCCACGTCCTCGGCGGCGAGGATCGCGGCCAGCCGACGGTCGGCGAGCTCGCCGTACCGATCCAGACGACCGCCCGCCCGGGGTGTCGTACGCGCATCCTCCGAGGAGACCAACCGGAGACGGGCTCGCGAGGGCGGTGTAGCACTTAGCACCATGTGGGTCTCGACCTTTCGGCATCCACTGGAAGTCCTACCAGGTTGCTCTCGTTCCGCCTGGGCGACACCCGTACAACTACCTGTCTTCTTACCTGAGCGCACTTTGAGTTTCGCGGTGAGACAGTCGCGGCGGCGCGTCCTCCGGGCTACGCTTTGAGCCACGAAATCGCGCTGGGGTTACGTCAGGGGTTAATGACCATGACAGATCCTGAAGCCGCCTCTCGCCACCACCTCATTCCTGACCGGGTGCGGGACCATGATGTCGAGGCGCTGGAAACACAGACGAAAGCGCTTCGTGCCGTCGACTACCAATGCGGGGGTGGGATGTGCCGCGACGCGGTCGTGGTCCGGATCCGGCGCGGCCATCGGATGCTCGCGATGCCGATCTCCGAACCGTTGCGGGCCAGGCTTTTCTCCGCGGTCGCGGATCTCCACAACCTCGCCGGATGGACGTGTTTCGACAGCGGTCACGTCGGCGCCGCGCAGCATCATCTCGATGTCGCGCTGAAGCTCGCCGCCGATGGCGAAAACGCCGAATTGATCGCGAACATCCATTACCGGCGAGGCCGGATCGATCTGCATTACGGAGTGATGGACGAAGCCCTCGCACAATTCGAACTGGGCAGGCTCGCCGCGAAGCGGGCCGGTTCGAAGCTGGCCGCGAGCATCCTGAGCGCGAACCAAGGCTGGGCCTACGCCAAGAAAGGCGACGCGAACCTCGCCGTCGGGTTGATGGGCCAAGCAGGCGAGGAATTCGCCGAGAAGGGTGACGCCGAGTCACCCGACTGGGCGAGGTTCTTCACCGAGGTCGACGTTTCCGCGATGGCGGGCTCGGTGCACACCGACCTGGCTTTGCGTAGGGGTGGCCGCCATGTCGGACAGGCGATCGCCGCGCTCACCGACGCCGTACGCGGATACGGTCCCGAAATGGCGCGCAGCCGTTCCCTGTGCCTGGCCATGCTGGCCACGGGACACGTTCTCGGCGGAGACGGCGACCAGGCGCTGTCCGTCGGCATCCAAGCGATCGAAAGCGCCGAAACGGTCAAATCGGTCCGCACGAAAGACCGGCTGCGCCCGCTTGAGCGAGAAGCCGCCAAACACCCCGATGACGCCGCTTGCCGGACTTTGTCCGAGGCGGTGACCTTGTTCGTCACCGGCCGCGACCAAACCTGAAGAAGATCCGTTTGTACGGCCCTTGTATTCCCGCTGCCCATGCTTCCCGGACCAACCGGACCCGTTCAGGAGGCAGGAATTGTTGACCAAGGTAGCCGTGCTCGCGACAGCGACCGCGCTCTCCTTCGGCGTGGCCGCACCGGCCGGCGCCGAAGTGACCGCGTTGCCGACCGCCAGCATGGAAGCGGTGCTCAAGGCCGCGCAGATCGACCCGCGCCGCGCGGACAGCGCGCTGACCCCCGGCGCCAAGGACAGCGTGCTGCTGGTGGAGCAGGCACTGGCCGCCAAGGGACTGCTCGACCAGCAATACGTCGACGGCCACTTCGGCACGTCGACGATCACGGCGTACTCCAGCTACCAGAAGTCGCTGGGCTACACCGGGATCGACGCCTCCGGCCTGCCGGGAAAGACGTCGCTCGAGAAGCTGGGCGAGAACCGTTACACCGTCACCGCGGTGGTCTCGGCGGGTAGCCGCCTGACCTACCACGGCAAGACGATGAACACCCGGACCAAGGCGATGCTGGTGAAGGCCGAGGGTCTGCTCGGCAGGCAGCTCACCATCACGCAGGGCTCGTACAACCCCGGTGGCGTCGGCGCTTCGGCCGGGACGCACGACGGTGGCGGCGCGCTCGACATCGGCGTCGAGGGCATGTCCTCGACCACTCGGACCGACGTCGCGCGGAAGCTGCGTCAGGTCGGTTTCGCGGCTTGGGTCCGGACCCCGGCCCAGGGCTTCGCCTACCACATCCACGCCATCGCGCTGTCCGATCCGGACCTGTCGTCCGGCGCGCAGCACCAGGCCGGTGACTACTACCTCGGCTACAACGGCCTCGCCGGTCGCGGTGCCGACGACGGCCCCGCCGTGTCGCCGAAGCTCACTTGGGAGGAGTACCTGCGTTCCTGAACACCCTCACCGAAGGCCACCTTCACCGACGTAGATCGTCGCGAAGGTGGCCTTCGGGCTGTCCGGGAACGCCCAGGTAGGCTTCGGCGCGACGGCAAAACCAGCGGGAAGGGAACATCGCGTGGAGGCTCAACCGGTCGGTCAGTGGCTCGACGAGCTGGCATCGAAGGCCTCGACGCCCGGTGGTGGCGCGGGTGCCGCGATGAACGCCGCGGTCGGTGCCGCCCTGGTCTCCATGGTGTGCAACCTGACCATCGGCAAGCCGAAGTACGCCGAGCACGAGGCCACCATGACCGAGGCGCTAGCCAAGGCCGAAGACCTCCGTGCACGCGCTCTCGGCCTCGCCGCCGACGACGCCGCCGCGTTCGACGCCGTGGTCGCCGCGTACAAGCTCCCCAAGGCCACCGACGAAGAGAAGCAGGCCCGCACGGCCGCGATCCAGGCCGCGCTGGTCGGCGCCGCCGAGGTGCCGCTGCGCACGGCCGCCCTCGCCGCCGAGGTCATCGACGTCGCCGCCTCGATCCTCGAAGGCGCCAACACCAACGTCATCTCCGACATCGCGGTCGCGGCCTCGTCCGCGAAGTCCGCGCTCGAATCGGGCGTGGTCAACGTCGAGGTCAACCTCGCGTCCATGTCGGACGAGCAGCTCCGCAAGGAGACCGAGGCCCGCCTCACCGAGTACACCCCCGCGACCGGGCGCGCCGACGCCCTGATCGCCCAGGTTCGCGAAAGGCTCGCCCGATGACCCTGATCGACGGGCGCGCGATCGCCGCCGCCATCACCGCCGAGGTCACCGAGACCGCCGCCAAGCTTCGCGAATCGGGCACCGCCCCGACGCTGGCCGTGCTCGTGCCGACCGACGACGACGCCACCGCCTGGTACGTGCGCTCGATCGAGCGCGCCGCCAAGAAGGTCGGCGTCGACTGCCGCGTGGTCCAGCTCGAGAAGCCGACCGGCGCGGACGTCACCCGCGAGCTCGACAAGCTGTCCGCGGACCCGTCGGTCCACGGCATCATCTGCCAGACCCCGCTACCCGAAGGCGTGACGCTCGACGACGTCGGCGCGCATATCGACCCGCGCAAGGACGTCGACGGCGCCAACCCGGTCAGCCTCGGCCGCCTCACCGCCGGCCTCCCGACCTACGCTCCCGCCACCGCGGCCGCGGTCCTGGAGATCCTGAAGCGCGAGCAGGTCGCCCTGTCCGGCGCCCAGGTCTCCGTCGTGGGCCGCTCGACCATCGTCGGCAAGCCCGCCGCGCTGCTGCTGCTCGGCGAACACGCGACGGTGACCATCTGCCACTCCCGCACCAAGGATCTGGCGGTGGTCACCAAGGCCGCGGACGTCCTGGTCGTGGCCGTCGGCCGCGCGCACTTCCTCGGCGCGGACCACGTCAAACCCGGTGCCGTGGTGATCGACGTCGGCACGAACCCGACTCCCGAAGGCGGGCTCGTCGGCGATGTCGACCAGGCCGCGGTCGAGGAGATCGCGGGTTCGATCACGCCGGTCCCCGGTGGCATCGGCCCCGTCACGACGTCGCTGCTGCTGCGGCACACCGTCACCGCCGCGCAGTCCTGATCCACCGAGGGAGGCGGCGAGTCCTCTGAGGACTCGCCGCCTTTTTCACGTCCCGATCACCGTCTCCACCACCTTCCGCACCTGAGCGATCTCCGGTGCGGGCGCGGTGCGGTCCGCGTACAGCAGATGCGTGGCACCGATGAGCGTTGCGGCCAAAGTCTCGACGTCGGCACCCTCGGCGACCCGGCCCAGATCCCGTTCCGCCTTGAGGTAGCCGCCGATCATGACGGCGGCCTGAGTCAGCACCGGAACCCCGGCAGGCCATTCGCGGCGTAACCGGGCACGAAGCTCGTCGCGGAAGATCACGAGCGGGACGATCGCGACCGCGACCGACTCGAACACCGCCGTGAGCGCCGTGGTGAGGTTGTCCACAACCGTCCCGGTGCCAGCGGCCTCCCGCAGTCCCTTCTCGTCGAGTTTCTCGATCCGGTCCAGCACGAACTCGGCGAGAAAGCCGTCGAAATCGTCGAAATGCCGGTGCAGCACGCCTTTCGCGCAGTCCGCCTCCGTGGTCACCGCACGGCTGGTGAGCCCGCTCGGCCCGTCCCGCAGCAGGACCCGTTCGGCGGCGTCGAACAACTGCGCGCGGACGGCACGCAAAGCCACTCCTGTCGGCATATGGCTCCTTTGCATTGACGAGTGGGCACGTGCCCACTTAAGGTGGGCGCATGCCCACTCTACCTTCGGGGCAAGAGCCTCATCGTCATCGACAGGCCGCGGAATCCTTCGGCGTGGACGTCGAACGCTACGACCGCACCCGCCCCGCCTATCCCCCGGAACTCGTCGAACACCTCATCGCCGCCGCTCCCGGCCGCGAGACCCTCGACGTCGGCGTCGGCACCGGCATCGAAGCGCGCCAGTTCCACGCGGCGGGCTGTCACGTGCTGGGCGTCGAGCCGGACGAGCGAATGGCCGAGTTCGCCCGGCAGAGCGGAATCGCCGTCGAAGTCGCGAAGTTCGAGGATTGGGAGCCCGCCGGACACCGGTTCGACCTGCTCGTCTCCGGACAGGCCTGGCATTGGGTCGACCCCGTGGCCGGCGCCGCCAAGGCCGCCGAGGTCCTACGACCCGGCGGACTCTTCGCCGCGTTCTGGCACGTACCCGAACCGCCGGAAGAGGTCGCGGACGCCTTGGCGGACGCTTACCGGCGGCTCGTGCCGGACGCCCCGATCGATCTCAAGAGCGTGCCGAAACAGCCCTCTGACCCGTACGGGCCACTCATCGTGAAGGTCGCCGACGGTCTGCGCGAAGCGGGCGGGTTCGGCGAGCCGGAACGAAGCCGTTACGACTGGGACCGGGTCTACACCCGTGACGAATGGCTGGACCAGCTTCCGACGTTCGGCTCGCTGACCTGGGTCGAATCCACAGTGCGACAAGAGATCCTCGCTGAAGTCGGGGCGGCGATCGACAGGATGGGCGGCCGGTTCACCACGCGCTACGCCACCGTCGCGATCTCCGCGGTCCGGGACTGACCCGCCGGTGACGGGAGCCGCGCCGCTCCCGTCACCGGCGTCCGTCAAGGCGTGACGGGGACGTTGGTCAGCCCGTTCACCGCCCTGGACACGGTGTTGGACGCGTAGACCACGTTCGGCCGTTCCGAGCATTTCGACGTCGACGTGATCTTGATGGCGTACTGGCCGACGCCGCCGAGATCGGACTTGTTGTCCCGCCAGACGTTCCCGCAGCCGTTCGGGAACGACGGGGTGGTGGCGGGATTGTGCGTCTCGTAGCCGTTCGCGAAGGTTCCCGGCGAGACGAAGGTGCCGGTGTTCCCCTCGATGACGTATCCGAACCCCTTGACGTCGATCCAGGA
Organism: Amycolatopsis japonica; assembly: GCF_000732925.1. NCBI lineage: Bacteria > Bacillati > Actinomycetota > Actinomycetes > Pseudonocardiales > Pseudonocardiaceae > Amycolatopsis > Amycolatopsis japonica. The sequence continues at coordinate 3,843,673 of NZ_CP008953.1, read as the reverse complement.
ATCGGCCGAGTTCTGCCCGGAAATCCCTTGACCGTCGAAGGTGTTGCCGCGGATCACGCCGCCTTCCGTGCCCTCCTTGACGTCGATGCCCTCCGCCGCCACGTACGGTCCGATGTGGTTGTTGAGCACCTGGATCCGGTCACTGCGATCGACCCCGCCGGAGTTCCCGTGGCAGGCCCAGTTCGAGTTCGCCGAGCCGAGGTAGACGCCCTCACCGTACCCGGCCTGCACGAGCCCGGTGTGGCTGATCGTCGAGTCACGGATGACGCTGTCGGCCGAGGAACGGCGGAAGTGCACGGCCTCCTCGTCGATCCGGTGCACCCGCACCCCTTCGATCACCGTGTGATGCGAGTTGTCGGCCACGATCCCCTTCTTGGCTTCCTGCACGGTGAAGCCCTGGAGGTGCCAGTACGGCGCGCCGTACAGCCAGAACCCGTACCCGGAATCCCAGCCCGCCGTCGGGGCCGGGCAGGACGGTGCCTCACCGGACGGGCCGTCGTTGATCAGGATCGCCGTCGACGGTCCGGTCACCGTGATCGGCGCGTCCGCCGTGCCGGGTTTCGTCGCGACGAACGAACCCCGATACGTTCCCGCGGCCAGCCGGATGGTCCGGCCCGGGATCGCCGCGGCCAACGCGGCCTGCAGTTCCGCCGCGGTGCCGACGTCGACGACATCACCGGACGGCACGCTGGTGGTGGTCGTCGGCGAAGTGCTTGCGCTGGTCGGCGACGGCGGTGTGGTGATCGTCGGCACTCCTCCCCCGCATGGGCTGCCGTTGACCGTGCATCCGGTCGGCAGGCCCAGCCCTGTGGTGTTGAATCCGAAGGACGCCGTGGCGCCGGGTTTGATCGTGCCGTTGAAGGCGGCGTTGGTCACCTTGTAATGCTGCCCGCTCCTGGTGAGCACCGAGCTCCACGACGTGGCGATCGCGGTGCCCTCGGGCAGATCGAACTCGATCGTCCACTGTGTACTGTTCGCGTCCCCGGCGTTGGTCAGCGTGTACTTCCCGCCGTATCCGCTGTCCCAGGCCGAGCTTTGGGCGAACGTCGCGGTCAGGCTCGGGGCGGCGGCTTCCGCCGTGACGACGGCGCCGAACAGTCCCGCCGCCGACGCCGTGGCCGCGATCGCGGCGAGCAGTCGTTTCCTCGTCATTCCGTGCCTCCGCATTTCGTTCCAGCGATCGAGCAGGCGAACGGCAGCCCCTGGCCGGCGGTGTTGAAACCGAACGTCGCCGTGCCGCCGGGTTGGACGCTCCCGTTGTACGTGGCGTTCCCGAATCGATAGTGCTGCCCGCTCTTGGTCAGCACCGAACTCCAGGAACTCGTGATCGTCGTCCCGGCGGGCAGGTCGAACTCGACCGCCCACGAACCCACGGAGGCCGAACACGTGTTGCTGATCGTGAAGCCGGCGCCGTAGCCGCTGTCCCACACCGACTTTCGGGTGAAGGTCGCGTTCAGGCAGGCAGCGGGGTTCTGTGTCGTCGTAGTGGAAGTGGGGGTGGTCGTGGTGGGGCTCTGGCTGGTCGGGGAAGACGGCGGCGTCCCGTCGACGGCCTTCAGGAACAGCGACGACGCGGCATCGGTCTTGAACGCGTCGACACCGTGTCCGCCGGTGTAGTCCCGCTGCTCGTTCTTCGCCCAGTCGGCGATCGGGGTCCCGCCGACGTCGAGGTGTTTGTAGGCGGTGCCGTCCCAACCGAAGGAGTAAACGCGGTGGCGGTCGGCGTAGAAGTCGTTATACGGGCCGTTGTCCGCGAGCTGTTTGGTCATGGCGTTGTTGAAGAACACGTTGCGGTAGCCGGAGGCACCCGACCACTTGACGGCCTTTTTGCCCGCGCCCCACCAGATCGGGAACCAGTTCGAGTCGTCGGGTCCGCCGCCGCCCTCCTCGCCGCAGTTGGCACGGCAGTTCCCGGACCGGTGCGCGTACGGGACCTTGACCGTGTTGAGCTCGAAGAGGTTGTTGCGTTCCCAACCGCCGTGGAGATTCAGGTCGGAGTCGAACGAGTTGCCGATCACCACGTTGCCCGCGGCCGACCACTGGAAGGTGAAATGCCGCAGCAGGGTCGAGGTGTTGCCCGCGTAGAGCGAATCCCAGACCCGGGAGCCGCGGAAGTACCCGTTGCCGCCCTTGCCCTTGTTCCACGATCCGTTGAGTTCGTTGTCGACGATCTGGAGGTTCTTCGCCTCCTCGGTGACGATCGGGTGCGAGCCGGTCATGTCCGCGCGGATACCGCGGACCCAGGAGTTCGCCGCCCACTTGAACACGATCCCGTGCATCTCCGCGGCGGGCGCCATGTTGCCGTAGTTGTTGTTCGCGTCCGCGGGGTTCAGGCCCGGCATGTCCTGGGTGAACCCGAGATTCTCGAACCCGACACCGAGCACCGGGTCGACCAGCGGCGCCGCCTTCGAATCGTAGGTGGCACCGTCGATCGGGGCCGAACCGTCCGAAGTGGAGTTCACCGGGACGTCGTACTCGAGCGGTTTGTCGAGGGTGATGGTGCGTGCCGTGGTGTCGAGCGCGGCGATCGTGAAGATCTGCTGGCGCATGTGCATGTTCAGCAACGGGAACGTGGTCGGTGTCGCCTGCTGCTGCTCGTAGAACTTCTGCGAGTTGGCCGCCCGGATGTTGACCAGGTTCCCGGCGGCGAGCGAGGTCAGGGCGCCGCTGCTCGCCAGGTGGACGACCTTGTCCCCCGTCCTCGCGGCGAACGCGGTGTCACCCGGCTTGCCCCGCAGCTTCACCCCGGCCTTCCAATGGACGTTGATCGTGCCCTCGAAGATGTCCTTGCGGTTCGCGGGCGCGGCGGCGTAGTCGCTCGCGTAGGACGTGTGCACTCCCCTCGACTGGACGCGGAACAGCCCGCGGCCGGGCCACAACCAGCCGCCCTTGCCCGCGCCCGAGGTCATCCCGTCCTCGTCCCAGTCGGAACCGTCCGGGGTGAGGGCGTCGTACAGGGTGTTCGCGTCCGGCTTGTAGACGAACTTCGTGGCGTCCTTACCCGCGCCGCGCAGGATCAGGTAGTCGGCGTCGACGTGGATCTCGTGCGTGACGTCGAACCGGCCGGCCGGGAAGGTGATCGTGCTCAGCTTCGTGTAGCTCCCGGACGGCGAGCACGCGCTCTTGATCCCGTCGATCGCAGCCTGGATCCCGTTCGTGTCGTCGGCGCCGTCGTCCGGTTCGACTTTGTACTGGCTCGCCAGCTCGGCCGCGGTGACCTGGCAGGCGGCGTTCGGATTCATTTCACCGGCGCCGGGTAGCGCGGCACCACCGCGATACCCGGCTTTGGACCAGTCGTAGAGGCCGGCGACCGGCGCGCGGCGATTGGCCGCACCGAGGTCGAGGCCGGTCAGCGCGCCTGGTCCCGGCGCCGCGTCCGCCGCTGTGGGCGGTACCTGCAGGAGCGCGACGGTGGCGACCACGGCGGCGACCGCCGGTAGGACGGCACGACGAAGAGGACTTTTTCGGGACACCCGAAACCTCCGTGACGGACTGACGGAAGGTGTTGCGGCGTGTACACCCGGACCCCGTCTTTATAGTTCACGTCCCTGGCGTCCGTCAACGGATGTGAATCACGTCCACGTATGTGAACGGTCAGCGCTCTCCTGAGCGGAAGCGGTCGAGAACCCGGCGTTCCCGTTTGGTCGGACGCCCCGCGCCCCGCTCCCGCCGCGCGACCGGCACGGCAGCCTCGGGCGGCGGCGCCGGCGTCCGGTCGATGAAACAGGTCGCCGCGTCGACGGCACCGACCCGCTTCTGGATCACCCGCGTGACTTCCAAGATCCGCGTCGTGTCGTGAACCCGCGCACGGACCTCGTCCCCCGCCACGACGGTGGTCGCGGGTTTGGCTGGTTTGCCGTTCACGCGGACATGGCCGCCACGGCAGGCCGCTGCGGCGTCCGGACGCGTCTTGGTCAGCCGGACGGCCCACAGCCAACGATCAACTCGAGTGGACTCCACAGCAGTACATAGTGGCCTATCGGCCGACTTTATTGCCACTCGGTATAGACGCAGGTATAACTTGTTCTAAATCCCTCAACGGTGAGGAAGATCACGTGAGCGACGAAACCATGTGGAGAAGCGCTTCCGGACAGTTATCACGTCGCCTCTTTATTGCTGGAACTGGTTCTATCTTGGGGGCCGCAGCCCTCGGTGGGACGGCTTCCGCGAAAAGTTCGATCGCCGACGCCGCCCGAATCCCGGCGCTCGTCATCGGCTCCGGATACGGCGGCTGTGTCGCCGCGCTCCGGCTCGCCGAAGCCGGCGTCGACGTCCACCTCGTCGAACTCGGCATGGCATGGGACACCCCGGGCACGGACGGCAAGATCTTCGCCAACACCACCAAGCCCGACTATCGCTCCTTCTGGCTGCGGACGAGGACCAAGCAGCCGTTGAGCAACTTCCTCGGCTTCCCGCTCGACAAGGACGTCCCGCGCCACACCGGGATCCTCGACGCCGAAGAGTTCAGTGGCATCACCGTCTACCAGGGCCGAGGTGTCGGCGGCGGCTCACTGGTCAACGGCGGGATGGCCGTCACGCCGAAGCGCGAGAACTTCGGATCGGTTCTGCCGACGGTCAACGCGGACGAGATGTACGGCGTCTACTACCCGCGCGCCAACGCTGGTCTCGGTGTGGCCACCATCGACCCGGACTGGTTCGAGACCGCCGAGTGCTACCAGTACGCACGAGTCGGCCGGAAACACGCGCAGCGGTCGGGTTTCCCGTTCCTGTTCGTCCCGGACGTGTACGACTGGGACTACATGAAGAAGGAACAGGCCGGCACCGTTCCGAGGTCCGCGCTGGCCGGGGAGATCCTCTACGGCAACAACGCGGGCAAGAAGTCGTTGCAGCAGACCTATCTCCCGCGGATCAAGGCGACCGGGCGGGTGACGATCTCGGCACTGCACCGCGTCACGTCGGTCATGCCCGCGTCCGGCGGCGGATACACCGTGGTGATGGAACAACTCGACACCGGAGGCACGGTGACGGCGACGAAGTCGGTCACCGCGGACAAGGTGTTCTTCGCGGCAGGCAGCGTCGGCACGAGCAAGCTCCTGGTCAAGCTCAAGGCGACCGGCGCCCTGCCCAACCTCAACAACGAGGTCGGAAAAGGCTGGGGCGACAACGGAAACGTCATGTGCGGCCGGGCGAACCACATGTGGGACGCCACCGGGGCCCTGCAGTCGTCCATCCCCACCGCGGGGATCGACAACTGGGCGGCGGGCGGGGCGTTCGCCGAGGTGGCGCCGCTGCCGACCGGTATCGAGACCTACGCCTCGTTCTACCTGTCGATCACCAAGAACCTCAACCGCGCGACGTTCTCCTGGAACCCGAGCGCGAACAAGGTCGACCTGAACTGGCAGACCGCCTGGAAACAGCCGTCGATCGAAATGGCGAAGACGATCTTCGACAAGATCAACGCGAAGGAAGGCACGATCTACCGGACCGACCTCTTCGGCACGTACAAGATCTGGGGTGACCACCTCACCTACCATCCGCTCGGCGGCGCGGTGCTCGGCAAGGCGACCGACAATTACGGCAGGCTCCACGGCCATCCGGGGCTTTACGTGATCGACGGCGCGTTGATTCCGGGTAATACGTCGGTGAACCCGTTCGTCACCATTACCGCGCTGGCGGAAAGGAACATCGAAAAGATCGTCGCCACCGATCTGTGACGACGATCTACAATAGGCCGGGGCCGCCACCCCGGCCTATTCTTATATCTTCGGAAGAACGCAGACGGTGTCGATCCCCAGAACGTGGTTCAGCCGTCCGAAGGCGAGCCAAGAACCGATGCTCATGCTCAGTTCGACGATCTCCTTCTGGCTGTAATGCTCGGCCATCCGCTTCCAGAAATCGTCGTCGATGCCGTGGTGGTCGAGCGCGTAGCGTTCGGCGTACTCGGCGGCCAGCCGGGTCCTCTCGTCGAACGCGTCGGTGGTGCGCCACTCGGTGACCGCGTCGGCGAACTCCTCCTCGACCTTCACCCCGTCGCGTTCGGTCCGCCAGTCCAGGCAGAAGACGCAGCCGTTGATCTGCGCGATCCGCAGCCGGGCCGCCTCGAACTCGCGCAGCCCCAGCGTGGTGTGCGAGTACACCGCGAGCGAGAGATTCGACGCCGCGACGCCGATCCCGGGCACCATCTCACCCCACACGTAACCGATCGGGTCCTTGCCCTCGGGAATGTCGATGTTCATCGCGCGCTCCTTCCGAGCTTGCCGGTGGCCGGTCGCAAGGGGACGTCGAGTGCGTCGTAGAGGCCCGGTTTCGCGTCCACGAGCCAGTCGATGGCGCCGACCAGCCTCCCGACCGCGGTCGCGTTGCCGCCGGCGGACCGGTTCTCGCCCTCGTCGGTGGCCTCGACGGAGACCTCGATCCTGGGACGGCCTTCGATGATCACCTTGTGCGCGCCGTCGCCGCTGGGCGGCATCGGCCAGTCCGGCGCGCACGAGGCATGGATCCGGGTGACGTGCTCGACGACGATGCGGGGTTCGCCGTCCACGATCCCCTGCACCTCGAACCGAACGGCGCCTTGCGTGCCCACTTCGAACTCGCCCATCGCCCGCGTGGTCACGGTTTCCTCGAGCGGGCGGCGCTCGAGCGTCTCGCGGATCTCGTCCAGTTCGACGCCCAGACCGCGCGCGATGAGCCGGACCTGCCCGCCCCACACCATCGTGGGCACCGACGGGGCCAGCATCGGCGGCTGATAGTCCATCGGCTGACCCATCCCGACCAGATAGCGGACGGAATCCGGCTGGTCGTAGGTGGAGTAGTCGAAGATCTCCTGGCAGCGGACCGCGTCCACGGTGGTGCCGAGCCCGCTGATCAGCAACGGCAGGATGTCGTTGCCCCAGCCTGGATCCACCCCGGAGACGAACAGCGAACCGCCGCCCTCGGCGACCGCCGCGAGCACCGGCTCACGCAGTTCGACCGGCGCGTTGCGCTGGTCGTACAGCGCGTAGAGCGCGGGCGTCACCACCACCGCCCCGGCCCGGACCGCGCGGACGATGTCGGCCAGCGCTTCGGCGGGCCGGATGTCACCGGACGCCGCGTACACCACCGCCCGTGGACCCGCCGCCATGACGGCTTCGACGTCCTCGGTCGCCGCCACACCCAGTTCGCCGTCGATCCCCGCGAGCGCGGCCGCGTCACGGCCGACCTTCGCGGGATCGTGCACGAGCACTCCGGTGAGTTCCAGCGCCGGATGCGCGTCGACGGCCCGGATGGAGGCACGGCCGATGTTGCCCGTACCCCAGACAACCGTGGGAATCATGAAGTCGAGGTTAACCGAATCCAAGTGCGGTTCCCAGTACCGAAACAATCACGAAAACCGCAGGTCAAAGCGCATTACTCGGGTTCATTCGAGCGGGCAACGAAACCGTTCCGGTACGCGGAACGAGCGCCGTTTTCCCTTGACCGGCGATATCCGTTGGACCGGTCGCACGACGTCTGTGTAGTGTGCGCTCTCGTGACGAGCCCCGAGTCGGACAGAACCCCGCCGCCGGTCATCCGGCGGCGAGTCTTCCTGTCCTGCCGTTAGGTCCTCTCGCCTCCCGGTGACCGGAGCGCTGTTCCGTGCGCCCGGCCGGGTTCCTCCTGTCCAGCGCACGGCTCCTCCTGCTCACTTTCCCATGGGAGTCCTCCGTTGCCCCTGTTCGTCTATGTCCTCGGCCTTGCCGTTTTCGCGCAAGGCACCTCTGAATTCATGGCCTCCGGTCTCGTACCGGGGATCGCCGGTGAGCTGTCCGTGCCGGTGGGCGCGGCCGCCACGCTGACCTCGGCCTACGCCGTCGGAATGATCGTCGGCGCTCCCGCGATGGCCGTGCTCAGCGCGCGCTGGCCCCGGCGCCGGGCGTTGGCCGGGTTCCTGGCCGCTTTCGTCGTCGTGCACGTCATCGGCGCGGTCACGACGAGCTTCCCGCTGCTGTTCGGCACCCGGGTCGTCGCGGCGGTGGTCAACGCCGGATTCCTCGCCGTGGCGATGCCGGTCGCGGTCGCTCTGGCGCCGCAAGGGAAACAGGCGCGGGCGACCGCGATCCTGTTGGCGGGCATCACGTTGTCGTGTGTGGCCGGAGTACCCGCGGGCGCCGTGCTCGGCGATCTCGCGGGCTGGCGTTCCGCGTTCTGGGCGGTGGCCGCCTTGTGCCTTCCCGCACTGGTGCTGGTGTTCCGTTCGGCACCCACCGGCGCGGCGACGCCGCCCGAAGTCTCGATCAGGCGCGAAGCGCGCGAACTGAAAGCGCGTCCCGTCCGTCAGGCGATGCTCTTGGCCGGGTTGGTCAATGGCGCGACCTTCGCGACGTTCGCCTTCCTCGCGGTCATCGCGACGGACGTCGCGGATCTTCCGGCCGGAGCGGTTTCCGGGCTGCTGGCGGCGTTCGGCGTCGGCGCTTTCCTCGGTGTCACGGTGGCGGGCCGCACGGGAGACGGCGAACTCCGGCGCGGTCTGGTGCTCGCGTTGTGCGCCTTGCCGGTGGGCTGGGCCGCTCTCGCGGCCACCGGCGCGCACCCGATCGCGTTGTTCGCCCTGGCGACCGTCCAAGGTGGACTGTCGTTCGGCTGCGGTTCCGCGCTCGTGGCCCGGGTCATGCACGTGACTCCCGGAGCCCCGACGCTCGGGGGTTCGTTCGCGACGGTCGCGCTCAACGTCGGCGCGTTCCTCGGGCCGGTGCTCGCCGGTTTCGTCACGGAGTCGACGGCCGACTACCGCTACGCCATCTGGATCAGTGCGGCGATCGCACTTGTCCCGCTTCCGTTCGTTCTGCGGAAGAGGTCGCCGGTCCGTTCCTGAGCCGCGCGTGCAGGTGGACGTCGTGCCACCCGTCGACGTGCAACATCGATGAGCGCAGCGTGCCTTCGAGTTCGTACCCGGCCTTGCCCGCGACGCGGCACGAGGCGGCGTTCGCGGTGGAATGCAGGAGGAATAGCCGGTTCAACCGGACGGTTTCGAACGCCCACCGCGTCAACGCCGCCACCGCGTCGCCCGCGATCCCCGCGCCGCGGGCAGCCGGGAGAACCCAATAGGACAGTTGCGCAGACGCCTCGAAGAGCGAGATCGCGCGAAGACCGACCTGCCCGACCGGCCGGTCTTCGCGCGCGTCGACCACGGCCCAGCTCGCGTCGGTCTCGTCCGTCCAGCGCCGTTCCCAGCTCGCGATCCACTCGCGGGCCTCGTCCGCCCCGTCGATGCGGCGGACGTGCCAGCGCTGGATGACGGGGCAGGCGAAGGCGGCTTCGACGTCTTCGGCGTCGTCAGCGCACCAGGGCCGCAACACCAGCCTGTCGTCGACGATCAGACACGGCTGCCGGGTCGAGCGGAAGGTACCGGCGGGGAGAGCGGGCTCGATGAGCAGAGGCACGCGCCCATCATGGCGGGTCCGGCTGGGTAACATCGGCCGGACCATGGAGATGATCACCGTCCCGGCAGGCCGGGCGACGCTGGCGGACCGGCGGACGCAGCGGAACTGGACCGTCGATGTCGCGTCGTTCCTGCTCGCCCCGGTTCCGGTCACCCAGGAGACCGGGTGGCTTCCCCTCGTCGACGTCTCCTGGCAGGACGCGCTCCTGTTCTGTAACGCCCTGTCCGAACGCGAGGGTCTGACTCCCGTCTATGAGCTGGATTCGCCGACCTGGGACCGGTCCGCGAACGGCTACCGCCTGCCCACCGAAGCGGAATGGGAACACGCCTGCCGCGCCGGCACGACCGGCCCCCGTTACGGACCGCTCGACGAGATCGCCTGGTACCGCGAGAACTCGGCGGAGTCCGTGCACGACGTCGGCGGGAAGGCGCCCAACGCGTGGGGCCTGCACGACATGCTCGGCAATGTCTGGGAATGGTGCTGGGACGTCTACGACGCCGAGGTGTACGGCGAGTACAGGGTGTTGAAGGGCGGGGGCTGGTTCGACGAGCAGTGGAGCTGCCGGGCCTCGGTGCGGCGTCGCAGCCACCCCACGTTCCGCGTCGACGACGTGGGCTTCCGCCTCGCCCGGTCACTGTGACCCCGGCCTCTCGCACGCGTCGATCACCCGATTGAATGACGCCAGGACACCCGGCCAGGGTGTCGGACCTCTGGAGGAAACCGTGACCGGAACCGCTCCCCGAGACGTCGAACGCGTCTACTCCACCGCTGACGTCGTCGCGAAACTGCGCAGGCTCGCCGATGCGCTCGAGTCCGAGACCTCGTTCCGCATCCAGATCGCCGGGGAACGTTTCCGCGTCCCCGCCCGTGCGCAGTTCTCGATCGAGCACGAGCGCGGTGACGGTGAGGAGGAGGTCGAGTTCCAGCTGAAGTGGAAGATCGAGGAGACCGACTCGGACGATGACGCCGAGGGCACCGTCGTCTGAATCTGTCCACAAAGGACAAGTTGCGGGCCAAGGGAGCCCCGAGCGTCGGCGATGCAACCTCCGCTGACGTTGTGAAAGCCACTTTCGCAACCTTCAACGTTGCGAAAGTGGCTTTCACAACCTGCCCAACCGTCGTCACCACTCACGAGGGCGTCAGACGATGCCGCCGTTGGCGCGAAGAACCTGCCCGTTGACCCACCGCGCCGGACCGGCGAGGAACGAGACGACCTCGGCGATGTCGGACGGGGTGCCGAGGCGTTCGAGCGGGGGCTGCGCCGCCATGCCCGCGATGGTCGCCTCGTCCTTGCCGTCGAGGAACAGCGCCGTGGCGGTCGGGCCGGGGGCGACCGCGTTCACGGTGATGTCGCGGCCGCGCAGTTCGCGGGCGAGGACCAGCGTGACGGCCTCGACGGCGCCCTTCGTGGCGGCGTAGGCGGCGTATCCCGGCAGGGCGAGACCGAGCACCGAAGTCGAAAAGTTGATGATCGCGCCGCCGTCGCGCACGCGGCGGGCGGCCTGCTGGTCGACCACGAAGGTGCCGCGGATGTTGGTGCGGTGCAACCGGTCCAGCCGGTCGAGATCCAGTTCTGCCACCGGCGCGAGATACATGATTCCCGCCGCGTGGACCACGACGTCGACACCGCCGAAGGTCTTCTCCGCGGTGTCGAAGACGGCCGCGACGGCTTGCTCGTCGGCGACGTCGGCCTGGGCCGCGATCGCCTGGCCGCCCCTGCCGGTGATCGCGTCGACCGCGGCCTGCGCCTCGTCCTTGTTGCCGCCGTACACGACGACGACCGCGAACCCATCCGACGCGAGCCGCTCCGCGGATTCCCTGCCGATGCCCCGCGACCCGCCGGTGACGATCGCTACGCGTGCCATGACTTGCTCCCATCAGGCGTTTCCATTGGTAACGGCATCACAGTATCACCGATATCGAACCACTGCTACCGGACGAGTGTTATCGTCGATTCATGACATTGACGACGAAAGACCGGTTGGTCCGCGCGGCCGCGGAGCTTCTGCGGGAGGGCGGGCGTGAGGCGTTGTCGACGCGTGCGGTCAGCGCCGCCGCCGGAGTGCAGGCGCCCACGCTCTACCGGATCTTCGGCGACAAGGACGGGCTGCTCGACGCAGTCGCCACGTATGGCTTCAAGAGCTATCTGGAGGGGAAACACGCTCTCGGCGAGACCGACGATCCGGTGGGCGACCTGCGGCGAGGCTGGGACCTGCACGTCGAGTTCGGCCTACAGCAGCCCGCCTTCTACATGCTCATGTACGGCGAGCCCCGCGTCCGCGAAGCCCGTCGTGAGGCGGACGCGATCCTCCGCCGGATCGTCGGCCGCATCGCCGAGGCCGGCAGGTTGCGTGTCCCGGTCGAACAGGCCGCGCAGCTGGTGCACGCGACCGGGATGGGCGTGATCCTCTCGTTCCTCGCCAGCCCGCCCGACCAACGCGACCCGGACCTGATCGTCGCCGCGCGCGAACATGTCATCGCGGCCATCACCACCGACAGCGCGGACGAGGCGTCGGACATCCCCAGCCGTGCGATCGCACTCAAAGCCGCGCTGGAGAAGGAACCCGGGGACGTGCTGACCCCGGCCGAGCACGCGATGCTCGCCGAATGGCTCGACCGCCTCGCCCGGTGACCTACCGGCCGACGGCCTTCGCCGCCGCGACCGCCTGACCGGCGTACGACCGTCCGAAAAGGACGGTGTGGACCAGGAGCGGGAACAGCTGGTGCGCGCCGATCCGGTCGGTCCAGCCGTCGGCGAGCGGGGCGACCTCCTGGTAGGCGGCGAGCACCCGGTCGAGCAACGGGCAGCCGAACAACTGCAGCATGGCGAGATCGGTTTCGCGGTGGCCGCCGTGCGCCGCCGGGTCGATGAGCGAGGCTTCGACAGGTCCCCACAGCACGTTGCCGTTCCACAGGTCGCCGTGCAGGCGCGCGGGTGGTTCCGCCACCTCCGGGAGCCGCGCGCAGGCCCGCTCGATGACCGCGGCCTCGTCAGCGTTCAGAGTGCCCTCGTCGACCGCACGACGGACATAGGGCAGGACTCGATACTCGGCGTACCACCGCGACCAGTCTTCCCCTGCCGTGTTCTTCATCGGGGCCAGGCCGATCCACGCGTCGACGGGGCCGTCCGGCGGCGCCGCGCCGAACGCGGGCGCGCCCGCCGCGTGCAGTGCCGCGAGCCCCCGCCCCAACCGCTCCGCGGCGTGATGAGTCGGCCGCCCTCCGCCGACCAGATCCGTGACCAGCCACTCGTCGTCGTGGCCGCGCACCTCGGGCACCCGCACGGCACCGGGCTCCCCCAGCCACCGCAGGCCCGCGGCCTCCGCGGGTATCGCGTTGCGGGCATGGCCCCGTTTGACGACCACGGTGTCGCCGCTGTCCAGCACCACTTCGGTCACCCCGCTCGAGAGGCTCCTCTGCCCGGAGACAGCGCGTCCGGTGATCCTCGTGGCAGCCTCGGCAGGCGGCGAAACCTGGGTCATGTCCGCAACCTACCTCCGCCGATCGGGTGAACGCTCGTTGGCTAAAGTGCACTTCGGGGGAAATCCAAATGTTTTCACTTTTCCGAGGGGAGATCGGTCGTGCCCACACGTCCGAGAGTTCGTCATGCCGTCGTCACCGCGATGCTCGGTGCCGCGCTGGTCGGCTGCACAGCACCGCAGAACGTCGGTCAGGCCCGGAGCGCCGGCGCCATCACTTCCGGCGAGACGTCGGCCAGTGAACCGACGACGACGCCGAAGCCGTATCTCACCACCACGCCGACCCTGGAGGTCACCGGCGAGGCGGTCAAACCGGGTACGAAGCTCAAATTCGGCGAGCAGGCGATCATTCCGTTCTACAGCCACTACGCGAAGGGCGTCATCGGGCTGACGGTCACCGTGGAATCGGTCAAAGCGCCCGACGCCGACATCGACGGCCTGCCGCTCAAGGACGAGGACAAGGCGAAGCTGCGGGGCAAGAATTTCTTCTTCGTCCGCGAAAAGCTCACCAACGTCGACGGCTCCAACATGGCCGAGGTGTACACCCCGATCCTCAGCGCGAAGACCAAGAGCGGCGGCTGGCCGGGTTCGCTTCTGGGCATGGGCGACGCCGACGTCACCGGGTGCGAAGACCAGAATTTCGCACCGAAGGACTTCTCGACCAAGGGCGCGGTCTTCGAGTCCTGCCGTCTGCACTTCGGGGTCGCGTCCGATCCGATCACTTCGCTGTCGTACACCTCGCAGCCTTACGAAAGCGCCGATTCACGCGCCGTCACGTGGCGGAACAAATAGCCCCGCCGGTTTCCCCGCCTCGGTCGGGCTGCACCCGGTCAACGCCCGGAACTCCCGGACGAGATGCGCCTGATCGCTGTAGCCGCCCAGGTGCGCGACCTCGGCCCACGGAAGGGACGACGCCCGGCTCATCAACGCCAGCACCCGATTGAGCCGGGCGATCCGCCCGGCCGTGCGGGGGTTCAGCCCGATCTGTTCGCGAAACCGGGCGTTGAGATGCTGCCTGCTCCAGCCGACCTCGTCCGCGAGAGCGTCGATGCGGACCGGGCCCGCCGAAAGCCGGTCCCACGCGTGCCGGACCGGGGCGGCCAGCACGGGGCCACGAGCCAGCTTCGCCGCGAGATACTCGTCCAGCAGCCGGAATCTCTCCGCCCAGTCCGCCGCCCCGGCCAGCCGCTCGGTCAACGCCCCGACCGGCAAAAGCGCGGACGCCGCGACCACCGAATTCGTCAGTTCCCGCAACGGAATCCCGAACAACGCGTACGCACCGAGCGGGGTCAGGGTGACCACGATCCCGCGCGAAGCCCCGGTCTGTTCGACACGCAACGGCCGGTCTCGCAGCCCCAGCACCGGCGAAGGGGGAACCCCGGCACCGCGGGCCGGGGCGTCGAGGTCGATCATCCAGGTGAGCACTGACAACGGGGTGATCTGCCAGGAGTTCGCGCCCACGTCAGGTAGGTCGTGCGCGACGTAGCTCGCCACGTGGGCGGCAAGCGCGGGATGGGGCCACCGGAGAACCCGCTCGCCGGGCGCGCGGGCGATATCCCGCCGCGGCACCACGAGACCCCACCCGCCCATGCCTTCACCTTACTTTCGTTCAAGACCGGAAACGCGGCTTTGCCTAGCGTTCCGCTCATGCAGAAAATCGGGGGTTTCAAAAATCCGGCGGCCGAGAAGCACTACTTCGCCGCCTATGACCGCGCCATGGCCGAGTGCCCGGACCCGGACGCGGTCTTCGACGTCGAAACGCACCATGGCACCACGCGGGTCTACCGCTACGGGAACGACGGCACGCCGATCGTCCTCTTGCCGGGGCTCATGGCCACTTCCGCCTGTTTCGCGACCCTGATCCCCGCTTTGGCGGAGCGGCACTCGGTCTACGCGATCGACACCCTCGGCGAAGCGGGCCGAAGCGTGCATAAGGCCCCGTTCAAAGACATCCGCGACCGGGCGAGCGCTCTGAACGACGTCTTCGAGAACCTGGGACTGACCGACGTGCATCTCGTGGGCGGTTCGACCGGCGGCTGGCACGCGGTCAATCAGGCGATCCACGCGCCGGGAAGACTCGCGTCCATCGGATTGCTGGACGCCACCACCGTTTCGGCGCCGTTCTCCCGGCGCGTGTCCTGGTACGGCTTGCCCGTGGCCGTACTCGACAACGATCGCCTGTGGCGGCGGTTCGTGGCGTGGACCGCCGGGGAGGACGTCCTCGACCAGCCCGCCGCGCGGCTGATCCTCGCCGGGATCCGGTGCTATCGCGCCCGGGTGCCGTTCCAGGTTCGCCCGAGCGAAGCCGCGTTACGGTCCATCGAAGTGCCCACGTTCGCCCTGTTCGGCGGACGCAGCGTCGTGCACGATCCGGTCAGCGCCGCCACACGGCTCGAAAGCCTCATCCCCCATGCCGACGTCGAAATCCTGCCGGACGCCGGTCACTATCTCTATCTCCGCCCGCTGGATCGCGACCGGATCATCGAGCGCGTCCTCGGCCGGGTCGGTTAAGCGGCCTGAGCACCGAAACGACGGCGCGCGGCGGCCAGGCTGGCCCGGCACGCGGCGATCAGCCGGGCGGAGGCGGCGCTTTCGCCGTGACCGCACCGAGGGCAGAACATCGTGACGTCGCCGGACAATTCGTCGATGGAGACGGTCAACGCGGTCGCGCACGAACGGCACCAGCGGTGCCGTGTGATCGGGTTGACGTGCAGCGGCGAAGCCACGCATTGGTGGATCCAGCGGCCGTGCACGTGACAGGTCAGCCGGTCGTCCGGGGACAGGCGGCCGACGTCTTCCGCGTCGTCCTCCATCGCCAGCAGAACCGGCAGGGTGCGGCTCACCGGGTTCAGCCGCGTGGTCGAGGCCAGTGTCGTGGTGTTCATCGCTTTCTCCTTCCGGCTCTTATCAAGACGTCGAACAGGGAGTGCCAGATACGACACGGCCGGGCATCTTTTCCCGAAGAGCTCCCCCTCGTGGGTGAATTGATCTTGGTCGAATCCGAACCGTTACCCCATTCGGGTTAATGGCGCGTATCTTTCGGATCATGACGGCCGCACTCGTTCCACTGTCCACATCAGACAGTCGTGGCCGCGGCTACCTGGTGTTTCCCCCCGCCGGCGGCACGCTGCGCGCGTTCGACCCGCTCGCCGGCGCGGCCGATGCGGACGTTCGGGGCGTCGAATACCCCGGACACGGGGAAAGGCTCGCGGAGTCACCCGCTTCCGCCGTCGAAGAACTCGCCGCGCAGTCGGCCGCCGCGATGCCGACGGCCTGGTTCTCCCGTTCCGTGACCATCGGCTTCGGCATGGGCGCCTTCGTCGCTTTGGAAACGGCTCAACGGCTGGGTGTGTCGCCTCGCGCGCTGATCGTCGTGGACGCCTGCGCCCCGCAACGGCGTTCACCGGACAAGAACGCCAAAGCGGGGGCCTCGGCGATGGCACGGGTTTTCGGCCGCACCGGGCTCACCCCCGTCGCGGGCTACCGTGATTCGCCCGAAAGCTGGGAGTACGCCCTGGACCTGCTACTCGGCGATCTCCAGTTGCTGAACGCCTACCGCGGGCCCGCCAGGACCCAGCTCTCGTGCCCGGTCGCGGCGATCCGCGGCACCGACGATCCCGCGTCCGCTTCGGGCGACGACGCCACGGGCGGCTGGCGGGTGTGGACGTCCGGGCCATTCGTGGGCCGCGTCGTCCCCGGCGGCTACCTGGGCGTTCTCGACTCCGGCCGAGAGGCCGAGTTCTGGGCGCGGATCCGCCGTCTGGAAGCGGCCTTCGTGGCCGCCGAGCCGGAAGTGGCCTAGGGCGACTTACACCGGTGACGTCGTCCGACGGTCGCCGCGCCCGGAGCCGCCCCCTTAATTTCGTCCCGTAACAGGCGTTTCGCGGGAGGAATCAGGATGCTCAGCAGGAGAAGGTTCGCGCAGGCCGTCGTCGCCGCGACAGCGGGTGCCACCGTGGCGGGCTGCTCGGCCCAGCCCGCGGCGGCACCGATGGCCGCGCCGGCCACGACCGGCGGAAACACCTCGTTCGCCCCGCTCAAGCAGATCGACGCCGGAGAACTGAGCATCGGTTATGCCGAAGCCGGCCCCGCCGACGGCCCGGTGGTGGTCCTCCTGCACGGCTGGCCCTACGACATCCACAGCTACGTCGATGTCGCCCCGCGCCTGGCCGCGGCCGGGTACCGGGTGATCGTGCCGTTCCTGCGTGGCTACGGGCCGACGCGGTTCCTGTCGAAGGACACGTTCCGCAACGGCCAGCAGTCCGCGATCGCCGCCGACATCGTCGCGCTGCTGGACGCGCTCAAGATCGAGAAGGCCGTCTTCGGCGGCTTCGACTGGGGCGCCCGCACGGCCGTGATCATCGCCGCGCTGTGGCCCGAGCGATGCAAGGCGCTCGTGTCGGTGAGCGGCTACCTGGTGACCAACCGGGAGACGAACAAGCAGCCGCTCTCGCCCACCGCCGAGCTCGGCTGGTGGTACCAGTACTACTTCGCCACCGAGCGCGGCATCCTCGGCTACACGAAGAACCGGCACGACTTCAACAAGCTGATCTGGAAGATCGCGTCGCCGAAGTGGACCTTCGACGACGCGACCTACGACCGTTCGGCGGCCTGTTTCGACAACCCGGACCACGTGGCCATCGTGATCCACAACTACCGGTGGCGGCTGAGTCTCGCCGAGGGCGACCCGAAACTCGACGCGCTCGAACAAAAGCTCGCGCAAGGGCCGGCGGTTTCGGTGCCCACCATCACGATCGGCAGCGACTTCGACGGCCCGAACACCGACGGCAAGGCGTACCGGTCGAAGTTCTCCGGCAAGTACGAGCACCGCGTCCTGAACGGCATCGGCCACAACGTGCCGCAAGAGGCGCCGGAGGAGTTCGCCAAGGCCGTCATCGACGTCGACCGGTTCTAGCGGGCCCCGGTGAGGTGTTCGAGGGCCAGCTGGGACAGGCGGATGAAGCCGTAACCGCGTTCCGCCGCCTTGTCCGGGTCGAAGTCCTCGAACGCCGACCGGTCCGCCAGGAGATCCGCCGCCGTCTCGCCCTCGTTCAGCGTCGGCGTCGCCAACTCGGGAACGAGGGCGGCGTCCAGCGCGGCCCGCACCTCGGGATCGGCACGGAAGGCGCGGGCACGTTCGGCGAACAGGAGATAGCTGGCCATATTGGCCTCGGCGCTGGCCCACACGCCGTCCATGTTCTCCGTGCGCAGCGGCTTGTAGTCGAAGTGGCGCGGCCCGTCGTAGCCACCGTGCTCCAGCAGATCGACCAGGAAGAACGACGACAGCACGTCGCCGTGACCGAACACGAGGTCCTGGTCGAACCGCGGGCCACGCTGGCCGTTGAGGTCGATGTGGAACAGCTTGCCCTGCCACAGGGCCTGCCCGATGCCGTGGACGATGTTGAGCCCGGCCATCTGCTCGTGCCCGACCTCGGGGTTCACGCCGACGATCTCGTGGTTGTCGAGGGTGGAGATGAACGCGAGCGCGTGGCCGATGGTCGGCAACAGGATGTCGCCGCGAGGTTCGTTCGGCTTCGGTTCGAGCGCGAGCCGGAGGCCGTAGCCCTGGTCGATGACGTACTGGGCGAGGAAGTCGATGCCCTCGCGGTAGCGGTCCATCGCCGCGCGGACGTCCTTCGCGGCGTCCGTCTCGCTGCCTTCGCGACCGCCCCACAGCACGAACGTCGACGCGCCGAGTTCGGCGGCGAGGTCGAGGTTCCGCAGCACCTTCCGCAGCGCGTAGCGGCGGACGTCACGATCGTTGCTGGTCAGGCCGCCGTCCTTGAAGACGGGGTGGCTGAACAGGTTCGTGGTCACCATCGGGACCACGAGACCGGTCTCGGCGAGCGCGCCCTGGAAGCGCTTCAACTGCCGCGCGCGGTCGTCGTCGGCCGAACCGAATGGAACGAGGTCGTCGTCGTGGAAGGTGATCCCCCAGGCGCCGAGGTCCGAGAGGCGGTGCACGGCTTCGACCGGGTCGAGCGGAGGACGGCTCGCCGGACCGAACATGTCGTTCGCCTGCCAGCCCACGGTCCACAGCCCGAAGCTGAACTTGTCCTCACGCGTCGGTGCCTGAGCCATCTCGCCTCCTATTAGTTTGATGCCTGAACTTATCGACGCCCGACCCGGCGGGTCAAGGCTTTCGTTCAGGCATCGAACGAATACAATCGCGCGATGATCGGCACGCGCCCGGCGGGACAGCACACCGTGCGGCAGCACAACGCCGCGCTCGTCCTCAGGGCGATCGCGGACGGTCCCGGCACGTCGCGGGCAGGCCTGGCCGCCGCCACGGGACTCACGAAGGCGACCGTGTCGAGCGTGGTCGACCGGTTGATCGCCGCGGATCTGGTGGCCGAAGGCGAGCCGGAACAACGCGTCGGCCCCGGGCGGCGCGGTACCGTCGTTTCGCTCTCCCCCACCGGCCCGCACGGACTCGGCATCGAGATCGGCGTCGACTACCTGGCGTCCTGTCTCGTCGATCTGACCGGCGCCGTCCGGGCTCAGGAGGTCCGATACGCGGACAACCGGACCCCGCGGGTTTTCCAGCGCGTGTCGGCGTTCCTGCGTACAGCCCGGAAGCAGGCGGACGCGATGGGCGTCCCGGTCGGCGGCGTCGGTATCGCGGTGCCGGGCCTGGTCGAATCCGGCCTCGTGCGGCTCGCCCCCAACCTGGGCTGGCGCGACGTCGACCTCGCCGACCGGCTCGGCGGGACGTTCACCGTCGCCAACGAAGCGAACTTCGCGGCGCTCGCCGAACTCTGGCACGGCTCGGCGTTGCCGGATTTCGTCCACGTGTCGGGTGAGATCGGGATCGGGGCGGGCATCGTGCTGGACCGCGCCCTGTTCGAAGGCGTCCGCGGCGCGGGCGGCGAGATCGGCCACCTGCCCGTGGCACCCGACGGCCCGCCGTGTTCCTGCGGCGCGAACGGCTGCCTGGAACGCATGGCAGGCCAGGAAGAGATCCTGCGGCTCGCGGGCGCGGAAACGGTGGACGAACTGGTTTCCTCACTGGAATCCGGCGACGCCGCCGCGCTCTCCGCGGTGACCAGTGCCGCAGGACATCTCGGCGTCGGACTGTCCACTGTGGTCAATCTGATGGACGTCCCGGCGGTGGTGCTAGGCGGAACCTACGCGCGGCTGGAGCCGTGGCTGCGTGAGCCACTCCTCGCCGAACTGGAACGCCGCGTGCCCAGCACGGCGTGGTCGCCGGTGCGCGTCGTCCGCTCGGCGCTGGGCACGGGCGCGGCCGTCCGCGGCGCCGCCGGCTCCGTGATCCGCGGCATCCTCGCGGACCCCGAGCACCATCTCACGACTCACTCGCCATCCGATCAGGACGCTCGGGATCGGTGACCCCGGGCAACGACGCTTCGATGGCCTGCGCGCGCTCCTCGATGTCCGCGCGTTGGACGCGTCGGGCGTAGGCGATGAGTTCGTCGCGATCCGCGTGCGGGAGCCAGCCCTGCTCGCAGCCGGTCTCCAGCCGCACGAGGTAGCGCACCAGCTCCGCCGACTCGGCGCCGAACTCTCGCATGCGGCGCGTCAGCAGCTCCGCCGCGGCGAGGTAGCCGTTGTTCCAAGCGTGGACCGCCAGCAGTTGCGCGGTCGCGGCGAGGATGTCGCCGAGGTGGAACCCGCCCTCCGCGGCGAGATGCCCGGCGATCCGGAAACTGCGTCTGCCCTCACCGACCGGCCCCTCCTCGCGAATCGCTTCGAGCAGCGCCCCGATCTGCCGCGTCAGGTAGTCCTGACCCGCATCCTCCACCGTCACCGCATTCCTCCACCCAGTCGCCGTGATCGCAGGAAGGTGTCAATGGGGTGTACGGCAGATACATCGAATGCCGAACCGTTATCACCCGAATGGCGTGTGTCGGTCAACAGGGTGCCACCGCTCCGGTCTCGCCCGCGGGGCACCAACCCGGATGCTCGCGGAGCCACTTGTCGCACTGTTTCTCGACGTCGCGCTGCGTCATCCCGCGTCCGGCATCGACGCAGCCGCCGGTCTGGCATTTGGTGTTCGTCCCTGGCTCGTAGCACTGCTTCTCGTCCTTGCGGCAGGCCGCTCTCCGTTGGTCCGCCTTCGACCGTCGTGGTCACGTCAGTGCTCGGCAGGGCCGTCAAGACCGGTTCGACGCTCGTGGCGACCGCGAACAGGACCAGCACACGCGCCACGATTCCTCCGCCTCCGCCATCGAACCCGCCTGTATTCGGCGTAGGCGCGGAGAGCGTTACAGCGTCAGCTCATTGTGGCGGTGTTGATCGCCCGCGCGTAGTCGGCGGCCGTGCCTTGCGCCGAACACTTCTTGATGTCGTCGTACAGCCACATGAAGCCACCCGGAATCCCTGCGGACGACTTCCAGGCCCGCATCTTGCTCTCCACCTGAGCGGGCGAATCCCCCGCTGTGCAGCCGGAGCCGTTCTTGCTCCAAAGTCCCGGATCCACCGGCATGCCGAGCGACCGCGTCCAGGTCGCCGGGTCGTTGCCGCTGCCACCCGCGTAAGCCTGCAGGTACACGCGATCGACCAAGCCGCCGAGCCCGTTCTTCACGCCTTGCCAGTACGACACCGCGGTGTACGGAGCGAGCGTGAAGCTCCGGTAGCCCATCGCGTTCGCCATCCGCGCAAACGTGACGGTGGAGTCGACGTCGTAATGCGCCTCGTCGTCGTTGTTGATCGCGTCCGCGCCGGTGGCGTTCTTCAGCGCCAGGAAGTTGCGGTACAGCACGGTCCCGCTGCCGGTGCCGTCGCGCGTGATCAGGTTGTCGATGGCTTCCCAGTCCGGGGTGCCCCAGGCACCGACGGAGACCTCGATGCGATCGACCGACGTTGGCGCCTGCTTCAGCGTCCGCAGCCGCGCCAGCCACCCCGCGTCGCCGACATATTGGCCGTCTTTTACCACGAGGTGGTCGTTGTAGTACAGATCCCCGTTGTCGTGGACGTGGATGCTCCACAGGATGACCGTGGTGAAACCCGACGACCGCAGGACGTCCATGACACCCTGTCCGTCCTGATAGAACGGTCCCCCGCCGTAGATCGCGGACCGGCCGGCCGCGGCGGGATTCACCTGCGCTTCGGCCGTATCCGGTTGACTCGTTTGGACGATCGACGCGGCGACCACCAAGGCCACCGCTGTTCGCACCCAGGTCCACCGCATCAGGTCAGCTCCCTTCGGCCTGCTTCGGAGGGTATGAGATTTTCCAACGGTGCGGCCAGGTTTGTTCGGCGACCTGTCCGGTGGAATGGACCATTCGGCTCACGCCACCAGTCGCTCGACGACCAGGAGTGCTCCCACCAGGATCATCGAGACTCCGGAAACCCGGGAAACGACAAGGGAAACGGCGGGGCGGGCGCGCAGCAGGGCTTGTGCTCCCACGCCGACGCAGGGGTAGACCATCGCGCAGGTGCCGACGAAGGTCAGCCCGAGTACGGCCAGCTGGACCGGGATCGGCCAGCGCGCGGCCGGGTCGGTGAACTGCGGCAACATCGCAACGAAGACCAGCAGTCCCTTGGGATTCAGTCCGCTGACCGCCATCCCTTCCAGCAGCGTTCCACCCCGGCTCCCGACTTCCCCACGAGCGCTACCCGGCGTCGACGGATGGCGCACCGTCTTGAATCCGAGCCAGATCAGGTAGAGCCCGCCGGCGACGGTGAGCGCGAGCAAGGCGATCGGCGTCGACGCGACGAGGACGCCCAGTCCCGCGGCGACCACCAGCGTCATGGCCAAGTAGCCGAGCACGATGCCGCCGGCGGCCGGCAGGACCTGGCGACGAAGCCCGGCGCTGATCGCGAAAGCCCAGTCGGCGCCGGGCACCGCGATGAGCAGGGCCGCGACGCCCCAGAAGGCGAGAACGGATCCGAGAGGCATGCTCGAAAAGCTATTCGCGATCAGGCCAAAGGTGCTTCCAACTTCTGCTCCCTAGTGCGCTGAGCGTGGAAGAATCTTCCCCATGGACGCTGTCGATCGGAAGATTCTTGCCATCCTCCAGGAGGAGGGGCGTCTAACGCTCACGGAACTGGCCGAGCGGGTCCAGCTGAGCGCGTCGCCGTGTCACCGCCGGCTGCGCGCGCTCGAACGGGACGGCACGATCAGCGCGTACCGGGCGGTGGTCGATCCCGCCGCGCTGGGACTGAACTTCGAGGCGCTCGTGTTCGTCACCATGCGGCAAGAGGACCGCGAGACGTTGCTGAGCTTCGAAGACGCCGTCACGCGGATCCCGAACGTCCTGCTCGCGCAGCGTCTTTTCGGCGACCCCGACTACCTGCTACGCATCGTCACCGCCGACCTCGCCGCATATCAGCGGCTCGAGGACGACGTGCTGTCCGCGCTGCCGGGGGTGCAGCGGCTGAACTCGACGCTCGTGATGAAGCAGGTGGTCAACGACCGGCCGCTGCCCACCACCGCCTCGTAAGCGGTGAGGTGAACCGTCCCCCTATGTACCTACCAGTCCGAAGTCCGTGGCGTGATCGAAGGCGTGACTCGCGTGATCAGGGACGTGACTCGCGTGACTGGAGGCCGCACTCGGGTGTTCCGCCGCTGATCACGCGAGTTCCGCCTTCGATCACGTGAGTGCGGCGCCACGTCCTCACCACTCACGAGGGGCGACGCCTGGCTGCTCCTCGAAGATCAGCCAGGTCCGCGTCGAGCGCACGCCGTCCAGCGCCTGCAAGCGTTCCAGGACGACATCCCGCAGCGAAGCGTTGTCCGGTGTCCGCACCAGCAGCAGGATGTCGAAGTCGCCACCGACGAGCGAGACGTGCTCGACGAACGGGATTTGCCGCAGCTCGGCGGACATCGTGCGCCACGACGTCTGCTCGACGGTGATCAGGATGTACGCGCTCGTTCCGAGCCCGGCCCGCCGAGGGTCGATCCGGGCGCCGAAGCCGGTGATGACGCCTTCGGACATCAGCCTGTCCAGCCTCGCGTAGGCGTTGGTGCGCGAGATGTGCAGCCGTTCCGCCAGCGCCCGGACGGCGAGCCTGCCGTCCGCGGTCAGCTCGGCGAGGATGGCGCGATCGATGTCGTCCAGGGCAAGGACCGTTCGTCCCGGATCCGGCCCGTGAGCCACGCCACTACCGGACGGTCGGCCCGGCTGAACCGATTCTGCCGACAGTTTGTCGCTCATTTCGCGCACCTCTTGAACACTGGGACTCCGGAAACCACGATCTCAGCATCATATGTCTGTGAAAGGTGGTGCTGCGCCATGTCGCGGGAGACCCCTGCCGCCGCGTTGCTGCCGTCCGGGATCCCGGTGCGGTTCCTCGCCGAGGACGGCACGCGCGTCGACGAGCACGGTGACTACACCGTGCCGCCGGCCGAACGGCTCGTCGAGGCCTACCGGCTGATGGTGCTCGGCCGCCGGTTCGACGCGCAGGCGACCGCGCTGACCAAGCAGGGCCGCCTCGCCGTGTACCCGTCCAGCGCCGGGCAGGAGGCCTGCCAGGTCGCGAGCGCGCTCGCCCTCACCGACGCCGACTGGCTCTTCCCCACCTACCGCGACTCGGTCGCGCTGGTCGCCCGCGGCCTCGAACCGGGCGAGATCCTGACGCTGCTCCGCGGCGACGCGCACTGCGGTTACGACCCCGCCAAGACCCGTGTCGCTCCCCAGTGCACGCCGCTGGCGACGCAGACCCTCCACGCCGCCGGGCTCGCCCACGCGATGCAACGCCGGGGCGAGGACGCCGTCGCGTTCGCGCTCATCGGCGACGGCGCCACCAGTGAGGGCGACTTCCACGAGGCGCTCAACTTCGCCGCCGTGTTCAAGGCTCCGGTGGTGTTCTTCGTGCAGAACAACGGGTTCGCGATCTCCGTCCCGTTCGAGAAGCAGAGCGCCGCGCCCGCCCTGGCGTACAAGGGTGTCGGCTACGGCGTCCGCTCCGAGCAGGTCGACGGCAACGACGCGCTCGCCGTCCTTTCCGTGCTGGACGACGCCGTCGCGCACGCGCGTTCCGGTCGCGGGCCGGTCCTGGTGGAGGCGCACACCTACCGGATCGACGCGCACACCAACGCCGACGACGCCACCCGTTACCGCGACCAGGCCGAGGTCGAGAAGTGGCGCGCGGCCGACCCGGTTCGCCGACTGGAGACCTATCTGACCGCTGAGAACCTGTTGTCCGACAACGACATCGAGCGATTCCGGGCCGAGGCCGAGACGTTCGCCGCCGGAGTGCGCGACACCCTCAACGCCGACGTCGAGCCGGATCCGTTGTCGCTGTTCGAGCACGTGTACGCCGTCCCGACCCGTCAGCTGGCCGCCCAGCGGGCGCTGGTCGCGGCCGAACTGGAGGCCTGATGTCCGAGCTCTCGATGGCACAAGCGCTCAACGCCGCCCTGCGTGACGCGGTCAAGGACGACGACCGCGTGCTGATCTTCGGCGAGGACGTCGGCCCGCTCGGCGGCGTGTTCCGGGTGACCGACGGCATCACCGCCGATTTCGGCGAGGAACGCTGTTTCGACACGCCCTTGGCCGAGTCCGGCATCGTCGGTTTCGCGGTCGGGATGGCGATGGGCGGGTTCCGTCCGGTGGTCGAAATGCAGTTCGACGCTTTCGCCTACCCCGCGTTCGAGCAGATCACCTCGCACGTCGCGAAGCTGCGGAACCGCACCCGCGGCGCCTTGTCGCTGCCGATGGTCATCCGGATCCCCTACGCGGGCGGCATCGGCGGCGTCGAGCACCACTGCGATTCGAGCGAGGCCTACTACACCCACACGCCCGGCCTGCGCGTCGTCACACCCGGCACGCCTCAGGACGCCTACGACCTCCTGCGCGACGCGATCGACTCGCCGGATCCGGTGATCTTCCTCGAACCGAAATGCCGCTACTGGTCGAAGGAACCCGTGTCCTTCACCCGGGAAGGCGCGGCCATGGACCGCGCGATCGTGCGCCGCGAGGGCAAGGACGTCACGCTCATCGCCTACGGCCCGATGGTCGCCACCGCGTTGGAGACCGCGGAGGCCGCGACCGCCGAAGGCTGGGACGTCGAGGTGGTCGACCTCCGGTCGCTGAGCCCGTTCGACGACGAGACCGTCGCCGCCTCGGTGCGCCGCACCGGCCGTGCGGTCGTCGTCCACGAGGCGGCCGGGTTCGGCGGCTACGGCGCCGAGGTGGTCGCCCGGATCACCGAGCAGTGCTTCCATCAGCTGCACGCGCCCGTCCTGCGCGTGACCGGGCTCGACATCCCTTACCCGCCGCCGAAACTGGAGCGCCATCAGCTTCCGGACGTCGACCGGATCCTCGACACCGTCGCCCGGCTGCAGTGGAACGACGAACCGGTGGTGGCCGGTGCCTGATTTCCTGCTCCCCGACCTCGGAGAGGGCCTGACCGAGGGCACCATCGTCACCTGGCTCGTCGCGGAGGGCGACACCGTCGGCGTCGACCAGCCCGTCGTCGAGGTCGAGACCGCGAAGGCCGCCGTCGAGGTGCCGGTGCCGTTCGCCGGCGTCGTCACCCGCCTCCACGGTGAACCCGGCCAGTCGCTGCCCGTCGGCGCTCCCCTGCTCACCATCGGACCCGGGTTCAGCGAACCCGGCGTGACGACCGCGAGCGAGGGCAGCGGCAACGTCCTCATCGGCTACGGCACGACCACCACGACCAGGCGCCGCCGGACGCGCACCGTCGTCGCCACCCCGGAGAAGCCGTCGAAAGCGCCGGGCGTGATCTCGCCGTTCGTCCGAAAAATGGCCGTGGACAACAAGATCGACCTGACGAAGCTGACCGGCACCGGTCCGGGTGGCATCATCCGGCGCGCCGACGTCGAAGCGGCCCTCGCCGTCCCGGAGCAGCGAGACGGCGAGACACGGATCCCGCTGACCGGCGTCCGCAAGGCGGTCGCGGACAAGCTGACGACCTCGCGGCGTCAGATCCCCGAGGCGACGGTCTGGGTCGACGTCGACGCGACCGGGCTCGTCGCCGCGCGGAAGTCGCTCAACGCCTCGGCGCCGCATCGTCCGGTCAGCCTGCTCGGTCTCGTCGCCCGGTTCGCCGTCGCGGGTCTTCGCAAGTTCCCCGAGCTGAACTCTCGCGTCGAGGGCGACGAGATCGTCCAGCTGCGGGACATCAACCTCGGTTTCGCCGCGCAGACCGACCGAGGTCTCGTCGTGCCGGTGGTCCGCGACGCGGGCTCACTGTCCACAAGGGAGCTTTCGGCGGCGATCGGCGACCGGACGACGCAAGCCAGGGAAGGGAAGCTCGGCCCGGCAGGCCTCACCGGCGGAACCTTCACGGTCAACAACTACGGGGTGTTCGGGGTAGACGGCTCCGCCGCGATCATCAATCACCCGGAGGCGGCGATCCTCGGCATCGGCCGGATCATCGACCGCCCTTGGGTGGTCGATGGCGAGCTGGTGGCGAGGAAGATCTGCGAGCTGACCCTGGCGTTCGACCATCGGGTGTGCGACGGCGGGACCGCGGGCGGGTTCCTGCGGTTCGTCGCGGACTGTGTCGAGTCGCCGATCACCGCGCTCGGGGACCTCTGAGCGGGTCGCACAACCGACGGTTGTGACCCGCCAACGACCCGTTGTTCGACTTCGGGGCTCCGCCTTGCTTTGATCTCGCGCGTGACTGGGAGATCGCTGGGGCGACGGTTCGGCTGGCTGTGGGCGGCATACGCGGCGAGCGCGTTCGGGACGAGGTTCGCGTTCGACGCGTTCAGCCTGATCGCGATCGTGGTACTCGGCGCGGGCACCGCGGAGGTCTCGTTGCTGGCGGCCGCCGGTCTCGTCGTCGGCGCCGTGGTCGCGCTGCCGCTTGGCCCGTGGGTCGAGTTCCGCCGCAAACGACCGGTGATGATCGCGATGGACCTCGTCCGGTGCGTGGCTTTGCTGACCGTCCCGGTGGCGTACGCGTTCGGGTTGCTGGGCTTCGGCCAGCTTCTCGCGGTGTCCGTCGTCGTCGCGGCGGCCGACATCACGTTCCTGGCCGCCAGTGGGGCTTTCCTCAAAACCCTGCTGCCCCGGGAAGATTTGCTGGTCGCGAACGCCCGGTTCGAGTCGACCACCTGGACGGCGACCGTGCTCGGGCCGCCGCTCGGGGGTTTCGCCGTCGGCCTGTTCGGGCCGGTGATCACGATCGCCGCCGACGCGGTCAGCTATCTGCTTTCGGCGCTCGGGATCCGTGCCGTCGGTGGTTCGGAGCCGCCGCCCGCGAAACCGGAAGGCGCCCGGTTGACCGGCCGCGACCTGCGGGAAGGCTGGCGATTCATCCTCGCCCATCCGTTGTTGCGGCCCCTGTTCGTCAACACGATCGTGGTCAACGGCCTGATCATGGCGACCGCGCCGCTGTTCGCCGTGCTGATGCTCGGGCAACTCGGCTTCGCGCCCTGGGAGTACGCGGTCGCCTTCGCGGTGCCCTGTCTCGGCGGGTTGGTCGGGGCGCGGCTCTCCCGGCCGTTGGTCGCCCGGTACGGCCGGGACAAGGTCCTCTTCGTCTTCGGGTGGCTGCGGGTCTGCTGGCCCGTTGGGCTGGTCTTCATCCAGCCCGGTGTTCCCGGCCTGATCCTGGTCATCGTCGTCGAACTGTGCCTGATCACCTGTATCGGTGTGTTCAACCCGGTACTCGCCACCAGCAGGCTCGAACAGGTGCCCCTCGACCGCGCGGCCCGCACGCTGTCGGCCTGGTCGATCGCCGGGAAGCTCACCACCGCCGGCCTGACCGCGCTGTGGGGCCTGCTCGCGGTATTCACCGGCCCGCGCGCCGCGGTCGGCATCGCGGGTGCGCTCATGCTGGCGACGCCGCTCCTGCTCCCCCGAAACCGTCGGACCCCTGTGCCAGTATCCGGGCATGTCGATCAAGAGAGTGGTCACCGACCTCGAGACCAAGACGCTGGCGGAAGCGAAGGCCTTCTACGTACAGGTTCTCGGCTTCGAGGTGGTGATGGATCACGGCTGGATCGTGACCCTGGCCGACCCGGAGCGGCCGGAGGTCCAGCTGAGCCTCATGACCCATGACGAGACGGCGCCCGTCGTGCCGATCGCCTCGATCGAGGTCGACGACGTCGACGCGCGCTACGCCGCGGCTAAGGCCTCCGGCGCGGAGATCGTGCACGAACTGACCGACGAACCGTGGGGTGTCCGGCGGTTCTTCGTCCGGGATCCGAGCGGGTACGTGGTCAACGTCCTGTCCCATCGCTGACGTCCGAAGGGGGTTTCATCAAAATTTCATGACTCGTCCCTAGCGTTCGACCACGCACCGTAGTCGAACGAAAGGACGATGAATGTGAAGAAACTCAGGGGGGTCCTGGCGGCGGCCGCACTGGCCACCGGCTTGATCAGCGTCATGGCGCCGTCGGCCCAGGCCGACCAGGCGCGCTACTACATCCTCGTCGGCGGCACTTGCGACGGGGCCGCGACCGTGTACAACGACGCCTGGTTGCGGGGCGGGATCAAGAAGGTGGTCCACTACCCGGCAGGGGCCGCCGGAGCACCCAACTGCGACCAGACGCCCATGGACCAGAGCGTCGCCCGCGGGCACGAAGAGGCCCGCCGTGTCGTCCAGAGCTCCTTCGACGAGAACCCCGGGGCGGAATTCACCGTCGTCGGCTACTCGCAGGGCGCCCTCGTCGCGAACCTGGTGCTGAACGACATCGCCGACGGGAAACTGGCCGTGGACAAGTCGCGGTTCCGGGCGAAGATCTTCGCCGACCCGATGCAGCCCGTCGGTCCTCCGGGACGCGGGATCAGCGCGGTGCTCCCGGCGGGAACCGGGGCACCGTCGCCGTTCGGCGGCTACGTGTCGTTCGGGCCCGGCCGCACCGACTTCGGCGGCATCCCGTTCATCCGCTACTGCATCGAAACCGACGGTGTCTGCCACTTCGACACCATCGAGGCGCCTGGCGGCTATTTCGCCCAGCACCTCTGCTACCAGTGGGCCCGTCCCACCGATCACCGTTCGATCATGGAGGACACGATCGCGGACGGCGTGTACACCAACGGATCGCACGCGCTGCCGCGGCAGAACTGCCGTCCTCCGTGGCCTTCGGTGTGACCGGATGAAGACGGCTGCCGCCCGGCGCCCGATAGCCGGGTGACAGCGATTCGGGCGTTGGCCCGCCCACAGTGTCGTGGGCGGGCCATCGTCGGGCTACTGCCTGCTTGATGGATGTATGTCCGATTCGCGATGGGGTCGGCCCCCGAGCCGTCCGCCTGGACACGCGTGTCGTCCGTCTGATCACACGCGCCGGCCATCCAGTCACGCGATACCGCCACCTCGCGCATCAGCCCCGCGCTAACCCGAACCGCCACTCGTGATTCCTGTACACAGCGTCGGCCGATCCCTCATCTCACCGGGCGAAGGACGCTTTACCCGCGTCGTATCCGGGTAAAGCGCCCTTCACCCCGAGACCAGAATGGTGCGAACTACCGGACCGGCAGGCCCTCCGGTGCCGGAGCATGGCCGACCGGCCGGGCGGTGAACGTGCCCCGGCCCTGGGTCCGGCTCCGCAGCCGTGTCGCGTAGCCGAACAACTCGGCCAGCGGCACGGTCGCGGTGACCACGGTCGTTCCGGCGCGCACCACCGATCCCAGCACCCGGCCACGCCGGGCGGCGAGGTCGCCGAGCACCACGCCGACGGCGCTTTCGGGCACCGTGACGGTCACTTCGGCGATCGGCTCCAGCAGCGTCATCGCACCGGCGGCCAATGCGGCCCGGAGCGCGAACCGTCCGGCCGCCCGGAACGCCAGCTCCGAAGAGTCCTTCGGGTGGGTCGCCCCGTCCGTCAGCGTGACCCGGACACCGGTCACCGGATGCCCGCCGAGCGGGCCTTCCGCCAGCGCGTCACGGCAACCCGCTTCCACGGCACGGACGTATTCCCGCGGCACCCGCCCACCGACCACAGTGGACTCGAACGCGAACTCCCCTTCCTCCAGTGGTTCCGTGTCGATGACGACGTGGGCGAACTGCCCGGCGCCACCGTCCTGTTTGACATGCCGGTGGACGAAACCGGACACGCCGCGCGCGACCGTCTCGCGATAGGCGACCCGAGGCCGTCCGACGCCGACGTCCAGCCCGTGGTCGCGCCGGATCTTCTCCACCGCCACCTCCAGATGCAGTTCGCCCATCCCCGACAACAGGGTCTGACCGGTCTCACGATCGGTCCGGACGACCAGCGAGGGATCCTCCTCGACCAGCCGTGCCAACGCCGACATCAAGCGTTCCGTGTCGGTGCCCTTCCGCGGTTCGACGGCGACCGAGACGACCGGATCGGCCACGACGGGCGGCTCGAGCAGGATCGGCGCCGATGGCGTGCACAGCGTCGCGCCGGGACGGACCGTCTTGAGCCCGACCACCGCGACGATGTCGCCCGCGACGGCGCTGTCGACCCTGGTGTGCCGGTCCGCCTGAACCCGCAGGATGCGGCCGACGCGCTCGCTACGGCCGCTGCCCACGTCCATCACCGCCTCCGAAGTCCGGATCGTGCCCGAATACACCCGCAGGAACGTCAACCGCCCGGTGGCGGTCGAGGTCACCTTGAACGCCAGTGCCGCGAACGGTGCCGACGGATCGGCGGGACGTTCCTGGCCCGTGCCCTCGTACTCACCTCGGACCGGCGGAACATCCGACGGCGCGGGCAAGTACGCCACCACGGCTTCCAGCAACGGCTCCACCCCGCGGTTGCGGTAGGCCGAGCCGCACAGGACCACGACGCCGTCACCGGTCCGGGTGAGCTCACGCAGCGCCGAGACCAGCGTGTCCGTCGACACCGCCGACGACGCGCAGAACTCCTCCAGCGCCACAGGATGGGCCTCCGCGACGGCCTCGTCGAGCAGGCGCCGTCGCCGGTTCGCTTCGTCCACAAGGGACTCCGGAATCGGTCCTTCCTCGGCGGCCTCGGCGCCGTCGGCCCAGACGAGTGCCCGCATCCGCAACAGGTCGACGATGCCGACGAAGCCGTCTTCCGCCCCGATCGGCAGCTGGACCACCAGCGGACGCGGATGCAGCCGTTCCCGGATGGACGCCACGGCCGCGTCGAGGTCGGCGCCCGCGCGGTCGAGTTTGTTGACGAACGCGATCCGCGGCACGCCGTGTCGATCGGCCTGTCGCCACACCGATTCGCTCTGCGGTTCGACCCCGGCGACGCCGTCGAACACGGCGATCGCGCCGTCGAGGACCCGCAGCGACCGCTCGACCTCGTCGGAGAAATCGACGTGGCCGGGGGTGTCGATCAGGTTGACGCGATGGCCGTCCCACGAACAGCTGACGGCGGCGGCGAAGATGGTGATGCCACGGTCTCGCTCCTGGGAATCGAAGTCGGTGACGGTCGTGCCGTCGTGGACCTCACCTCGTTTGTAGGTGGTGCCGGTGACGTACAGGATCCGTTCGGTGAGGGTGGTCTTGCCGGCGTCGACATGGGCGAGGATGCCCAGGTTGCGGACGGCGGACAGCGGGACGGTGCGCATGGCGCAGGCCTTTCGAGCTGAACTGGTGGAAACTCCGACGGCGCGATTCGGCGAACGCGGACAGGCAGGTACCCCCGTTGCACGGCAACGGGAAGAGGTCAGGCGTTCGTGAGACGGGCCGGTGCTAGCCGCGCGGCTGGCACCGGGTGCGCGGAGACACCAGGATCACCTCGTAGCGAGCCGAGGGGACGACGACGGCGTGGTGATGACGCACGGTCCTGTCCTTCCTCGCCGGGGTGATTTCGTGGCGAGTGTAGCCACTCCGCTGTGGACCGCGAACCGGTTTTCCGCGAATTCGGGGGAAACTGGTCGGCGACCGACAAGTTTCCGGCGACGGCGGTGTCCATCCCTTCGAGAGACACCACAAGAGGAGGGAACCCGGTATGCGGGTGGACGAACTGCTGGCCCTGGCGAAAACCGGTGACGGCGAGGCGTTCCGTGATCTCGTGGCGCCGTACCGCCGTGAACTGCAGGTGCACTGCTACCGCATCCTTGGCTCGGTGCAGGACGCCGAGGATCTGCTGCAGGAGACGCTGCTGGCCGCGTGGCGCGGGATCGACGCGTACGAGGAACGCGCGTCCATCCGGACCTGGCTGTACCGGATCGCGACCAACCGCTGTCTCAACGCGCTGCGGGCGGGCGCCCGCCGCCCGCACGACCACGCGGCCTACCGACCGGAGGTCCCCTTGCCCGAGCCGACGCGCCGCCGCCCCGAACCCAGCTGGCTGGAGCCGTACCCGGATCGGCTGCTCGCCGAGATCGCCGACCGGGTGCCCGGCCCGGAGGCGCGCTACGAGGCCAGGGAGTCGATCTCGCTCGCGTTCCTGGCGGCGCTCCAGCGGCTTCCTCCCCGGCAGCGGGCCGTGCTGGTCCTGCGCGACGTCCTCGGGTTCCGCGCGGCCGAAGTGGCCGGGATCCTCGACACCACCGAGAACTCCGTGACCAGCGCGCTGAACCGGGCGCGGTCGGCGCTGGCCGAGGAGATGCCGCCGGGTGAACGGGAGTCCGCTCCCCTGCCCGATTCCCCGCGGGAACGCCGGATCGTCGACGAGTTCACCCGCGCCTTCGAGAACGGCGACGTCGAGGCCATCGTGGCGCTTCTGACCGACGACGCCTGGCTGACCATGCCCCCGCTTCCTCTGGAGTACCAGGGCCCGGAGGCTGTCGGGCACTTCCTGGCGACCGTGGCGCTCTGCGATGGCCGCCGGTATTCGCTGATCCCGACCCGCGCCAACGGTCAACCCGCTTTCGGTTGCTACCTCCGCGACCCGAGGACGCCCATCGGCCACGCGCACGGCGTGCTCGTGCTGGAACTCGCGGGCGATCGGGTCACCGCGGTGACCCGGTTCCTCGACAACTCACTGCTCGCGGCCTTCGGGCTGCCCCGCTCGCTGCGCGGCTGACACCCGCACTTCCCTGACCACGCCCCGCGGGGCGTGTGCCTCGTCATGCCCGGAAACCCTTCCACCAAGGAGAAATCTTGACCCCGAAACAGGCGTGGGTCCTGGCGCTCGCCTCAGTGGCGTCGTTCATGATGGCGCTGGACAGCCAGGTGGTGACGACGGCGCTGAGCACGGTCCGCGAGGATCTGTCCGCGTCGATCGAGCAGCTCGAATGGATCGTCAACGCCTACAACCTCAGCTTCGCCGTCTTGCTGCTCACCGGGGCGGCACTCGGCGACCGGTTCGGCCGCCGCCGGATGTTCGTCACCGGTCTCACCGTCTTCACGCTCGCTTCGGTGGGCTGCGCGATGTCCGGGGACATCGGCACGCTGATCGTCGCGCGGGCGGTGCAGGGCGCCGGCGCCGCGATGGTGCTGCCGCTGTCGCTCACCCTGATCAGCGCGATCTTCCCGCCCGAGCGGCGGGGCAAGGCGATGGGGCTCTACCTGGGGCTCACCGGGCTGGCGACGTTCAGCGGCCCGTTCATCGGCGGCGTCATCGCCGAAGGGCTGGCGTGGCAGTGGATCTTCTGGCTCAACCTGCCGGTCGGCGTGGCCGCGGTCCTGCTGGCGCTCCGGCGTGTCGACGAGAGCACCGGCCATGGTCACCGGCTCGACCACGGCGGCGTCGTCCTGGTGTCCTTGGGATCGCTGGGCATCGTGTGGGGCCTCGTCCGCGGAAACCTCGCGGGCTGGGACAGCGCCGAGGTCCTGGGCTCGCTGGCCCTCGGCGTCGCGCTGGTGATCGCCTTCGTGTCGTGGGAGCGACGCAGCGAGACGCCGATGCTGCCGATGCGGTTCTTCAGGCTGCGGGCCTTCTCGACGGCCAACGCGGCGAACTTCTGCGTCTTCGCCTCGCTGTACGGCACGTTGTTCTTCCTGCCCCAGTACTTCCAGACCGCGCAAGGTCTCGGGCCGTTCGAGGCGGGATTGCGGATGATGCCGTGGACCGCGACCCTGATGATCTGCGCGCCCGTCGCCGGAAAGCTGGCGGACAGGTACAGCGCGCGGATGTTCGTCGCCGTCGGATTGCTGCTCCAGACGATCGGCATGAGCTGGATCGTGCTGGTCGCCGAACCCGGCGCGGGCTACGCCGTCCTGCTGCCGGGGCTGATCGTCAGCGGCGCCGGGATCACGTCGGCCATGCCCGCCGCACAGCGCTCGGCCGTCGGGGCGGTCCGGCCCGCCGAGATCGGCCAAGCGTCCGGCGCGTTCATGACGCTGCGGATCTTCGGCGGGGTCTTCGGGGTGGCGGTGGGGGTCGCCGTCTTCGCCGGCGCCGGAAGCCATCTGTCCCCGGAGGAGTTCGGCAGCGGCTTCACGGCGGCGATGGCCGCTGTCGTCGCGTTCGCCTTCGTCGGCATGCTCGTCGCGCTACGCATGCCGGCCGCCCTGTCCACTACCGATCGAGGAGGAAGCCGATGACCGATCCGAAGACGCAGGCCGAAACACTGCGAGGCCTCCACGGCGGGGAAATGCTCGTGCTGCCGAACGTCTGGGACGCGGCGAGCGCCGAAATCGTCGCGGAGGCGGGTTTCCCCGCGGTCGCCACGGCGAGCGCCGCCGTCTCGGCGATGCTCGGGTACCCCGACGGCGAAGGCGCGCCGTGGCAGGAGATGTTCGCGGCGGCGGCGCGGATCGCCCGCGTGGTAACGGTCCCGGTCACCGTGGACGCGGAAGCCGGTTACGGCCTGGCGCCGCGGGAGTTCGTGGAACGGTTGCTGGAGACGGGAGCCGTCGGCTGCAATCTGGAGGACACCGATCACCGGTCGGGCGGACTGGCCGACGCGGACGAGCACGCCGAGCGGATCGCGGAGATCCGTTCGGCCGCGACCGGCGCCGGGGTCCCGATCGTCGTCAACGCACGGGTCGACACGTTCCTGGGCGACCGCGGGATTCCGGAGCCCGACAGACTCGCCGAGGCCGTCCGGCGCGGCAGGCTCTACCGGGAAGCCGGTGCCGACTGCGTGTACCCGATCGGGGTCCGACGCCGGGACGATCTCGCCGCGCTGGTCACCGAACTAGCGTGCCCGGTGAACGGGAACGTCGGCGAGGAACTGGATCTGGCCGCACTCCGCGACCTCGGTGTGGCGCGGGTGTCGTACGGCCCGCGCTTCTATCGCGCGGCGCTGGAGGGATTCCGCACCGCGATCGGGAATCTCGAGGGGTGAGGCGTTGCGAAAGCCACTTTCGCAACCTCGCGAAAGTGGCTTTCGCGTCGTCACTTGCAGAACGCTGTGTCCACAGTGGCCATGACGGCGTTGGAGCCCTTCTCCCCGTCGCCGAAGGTCCCCGGCATCGCGGTCACCGCGAGCCCGACGGTGCGGCCGTCTTCCGTGGCGCCGCCGCGGGTTTCGAACCCGTGGATGTCCCCGCCGTGTCCCCAGTACACGCCGCCGCAGCTGAGCGGGTTGCTCATCAGGCCGAGCCCGTACTTCGTCCCCGGGAACAGGGGCGCGTCGACCGTCTTCCGCATTTCGGCCAGCTGCGCGGCGGGCAGCAGCCTGCCTTCGAGCAGCACGCGGAAGAATTCGCCGAGGTCACTGGGCGTCGAGATCAGCTGACCGGCGGCACCGCCCCAGGACGGATCCAGTTCGGTCGCGTCGATCACCTTGCCGGTGGCGGCGTTGCCGATGGCGTAGCCCTGCGGGTGCCGTCCCTGGATGGTCTGGTCACCGACCTGCGGCCAGTAGGTGTTCTTCAAACCCGCCTTCTTGATCACGCGTTCGGTGATCTGCTCGTGGAGCGGGCGTCCGGTGACCTTCTCGATCACCATCCCCGCCAGCAGGTACCCGGTGTTGCTGTACTCCCACTTGGTGCCGGGCGCGAACTTCGCCGGGTGGCTCAGTGCCGCGGCGAGCAGCTCGTGGGTGGGGAAATACCGGTGCTGCACCTGTTCGAAATCCTGAAGTCCCAGGTACTCGGTGTAGTTCGGCAGCCCGCTCGTGTGCTGCAGGAGGTGCCGGATGGTGATCTTGGTGGCGTCGATGCCCTCTCCGCGCACGATGCCGGGCAGGTACTTCTCGATCGGCGCGTCCAGTTCGACCTTGCCCTCGGCCACCAGTTGCAGGACGGCGACCGCCGTGAACGTCTTGGTGTTGCTGCCCGCCCGCACCCTGCCGTCCCGCGGGACCGGGACCTGGCGGTCGATCCGCGACGAGCCCGCGACCAGCGACGTCGTCCGCCTGCCGTCGGACACGGCGACCAGCGCGGCGGGGAATTTCTCCTGACGCACCAACGAGTCGAGGCTCTTCCGCAGCTCCGCGCCCTTGGCCGGGGCCGCGTCCGCCGCCGTCGTCCACGCCGTGCCCATCAGCCCCGCCACCGTCAGGACCACCACACCCTTGCGTACCGTCATTCGCACTCCCTCTCCGACGAAATCGACACTGACAACATTGGCCGATGCGGAGGCGAAGATCAGCAGTGCAGGCTCCCGAATCCGGGGTGGTGCTGGCGCTACCCCACGAAAATTTTCGACCCGAATTCGTCCCACCATTGTCCGCGCGGGACGTGGCTGGGCTAAGGTCAGTCCGGTAAGTGGACTAGACCACCCGAGGCCGGGAGGCGACGATGCCCCTCGACGAACAGCAGACCTGGGCACTACTGCGAGAGCTGGACGAACCCGGCCACTGGGAGGTGCCGCACGACTTCGACGGACCGGCCGCACGGGCCCGGTTCGAGCGGCTGGCCGAACGGTTGGAGCGCCTGTTCGACTGTTCCTGCGAAGTCGACCGCCATATCCAGGACGCCAGCCACCTCGGCCGGATCGTGATCCCGGCGGACGCGACCGCCGCACTGGACCAGGTGACCGTGACAGTCAGCAACTTCGGCGGTCTCGTCGCGGTGACACTGGGAAATCCGGGCAGCTACGACGAAGACGAGGAACGCGAGTTCTTCCCGGCACAGGTGCGAAGACAGGTCGAAGACGAGCTGGAAGCGCTCGGCTACCTGCCCGTCTCCGAACACCCGCTGTGGACCAAGTACACCGGGATCAGCGGATTCGACGCGCTTTATCCGCCGGATAGGCCACCTTCCTGGTGGGACCGGTTCTTCGACTACCTCTAGACGAGCACGCCGACGAGATCCGCCGCGTTCGGCGCGCTGACGAGCACCTCGTCGAAGGGGAGCCCGGCGACCGCGCGATCGATCTCGATCCGCAGCCCCGGCACACCCCGGCGAGCCGACACCAGCTGGCGCGTCCCCGTCCCCAGCCCCCAGTAACCCACCTTCAGCACTCCGCTGATCAGCACCCCGGCCCGTCCCCCGCGCGTCCGTCGCACGGGCTCTTCGACGAGCTCGACGGCCTTGATCGCCGACGACGGCACGACCACTTCGTCACGCCATACGGCCAGTCGCTCCCAGGACGAGAACCTCACCCGCACTCCGCCATCGGCGATGTCGATCGTCGCCATCATGACCACCTTCCCCTGCATAGCCAGCTGATGTAGTTGTTATAGCAACTGTATAGCAGATATCCTGACCGGGTGTTGCTGACTCTCGACCTCGACAGCGAGGTCCCGATCTACCAGCAGATCCGCGATCGGATCGTCGAAGCCGTCGCCGACGGCACGCTCGCCGAGGGCAGCGCCCTGCCCTCCACCCGTCAGCTCGGCGCCGACCTGGCGATCAACTTCCACACCGTCAACAAGGCCTACGACCTGCTGCGGACGCAGGGGTTCATCCGCATCAACCGCAAGACCGGCGCGGTCGTCCGGCGGGACGCGACCTCCGGTCCGGCGGAGGACGGCTACGCGGACGAGTGGCAGGAGCGCCTGCGCACCCTGCTCGCCGAGGCCGTCGCTCTCGGCGTGGGCCCGCGCGAAGTGACAAGCCGCTGCGAAACGGTGTTGGACTCCTTCGCGGTGAGCGCGCGGCGATGACCTGGCTGTACTTGGCCTTGATCGCGTTCACCGCGGCGGCCTTCGCCTCCGCGCCCGCGCTCGCCCGGCCGACACTCCCCTTCGGCGTCCGGATCCCGGCCCGGCGTTCCGGCGAGGCCGTCGTCCTCCTCGCCCGGCGCCGCTACAACCGGGGTATCGGCGCGGGAGCGATCGTGGCCTGCGTCGTGCTCCTCTTCGATTGGCTCACGCCCGAGGTCGTCCTGCTCGTTCTCGCCGGCATCTACTCCCTGCTCGGCTGCCTGGCCCACCGCTCGATCGCTGCCGCGAAACGCGAGGAAGGCTGGTATTCCGGCACGCGGCAGGCGGTCACCACCGACACCTCGCTGCGCTCGGATCCGGTCCGTCCACAGTGGCTCCTTCTGACGCCCGCCGTCGTGCTCGCCGTCGCCACCGTGGCCGGCGGATGGTTCACCGGGGCGACGGACTTCTCGACGGTCTTCGCGCAGATCCTGGTCATCGTGCTGACCTCGCTCATGACCGTCGCGATCTCACGGGCCAGGCCGGAGATCGACGCCGCGCAGCCGTCGGTGTCGGCGTCGCGGTACCGGGAGTATCTGCACGGCGTGCTCGCACTCCTGCTGATCTCGGCGGGCTGCGTCAACGCGACCCTGCTCGTCGTCTCGCTTCAGCTGTGGGGTGTCGTCGATACGACGGTGCCGGTGACGATCGTGGCGTACCTTCCCCTCGCCGCCGCGTTCATCGCGTGGATCGGTTTCACCGTGCGGGCGGGCGACGCCGGGCACCGGTTGCCGCGCGCCGGCGACGAACCGGAGACCCGCTACGAACAACGCGACGACGACCGCCACTGGTACGCGGCCGGGATGGTCTACCTGAACCGGAACGATCCGGCGCTGCTGGTGCACCGGCGGGTCGGGACCTACTGGACGCTCAACCTCGGGCATCCGATCGCGTGGGTCGTCCTCGCCGCGGTCGCCGTGGCCGCGGTGCTCACCGGATTCGGCGTCGTGACCCTCCCGGCAAAGGGCGGCTGACGGTACTCTGGCCGTGGGTGAGGAACCGTGGCCGTGGTGCCGGACTTCGTGGGAAAGCAGGCGCTCGACGCCTGGCTGTCCGGGCACGACGCGGGACTGTCGCTGCAGGGCCCCGATCCGGACAGCCCGCATCCCCTCCTGAACGGCCTCGTCGTCGCGCAGGTGCCCGCCGCCGGGACACGACTGCCGCGGTGGAGCGTGGTGACCGTCTGGATCACCGGCGGCGGTGACCCGTCCGGCGTCCGCGAGCCGGGGCGCCCACTGCCGAACCTTCTGGAAGACCAGGCCGAGGGCTGATCACCGGGTGTGATCGGTGGTGTCCGGGCCGCTCGTTACCCTGAAGCAATGACGTCGCAGAAAACCCCTCAAACGATGAAGCCCGCGACAGCGGCGAAGAAGCTGGGTGTGTACCTGGAGGCAACCCCGGCGGAGTTCCAGGAGGGTGTCGTCTCCCGCGACGAGCTGAACGCACTGCAGACCGAGCCGCCCGAGTGGCTGCGGGACCTGCGCCGCAACGGTCCGCATCCGCGCCCGGTCATCGCGGCGAAACTGGGCGTCTCGATCAGCGGTCTGGCGCGCGGCGGGATCACCGGCGCCCTCACCACCGAGGAGATCGACGCGGTCAAGTCCGAAAACCCCGACTGGCTGCAGCGGGAGCGCGAGACCCAGGCCGAGGTCCGCAAGGAGGAGGCGCGGCTCAAGGCCGCCCGCACCGAAAGCTAGCCGCGACGACGGGGTTTGCCGAGCCGGCAGGGGTTGCGAAAGCCACTTTCGCAACGTTGAAGGTTGCGAAAGTGGCTTTCGCAACCCCTTCTTCGGTCGGCCCCGCTAGTTCGGCGATCGCGTCGCGAAAGCCACTTTCGCGACGTCTGATGTCCCGAAAGTGGCTTTCGCGACACCCTCCGTGACCCGGCGCGGGCGGAGGCTAGCCGCGACGACGGGGCTTGCCGCGTTTCCCGCCCTGGGGAGCGCGGCGATTCCCCGACTGCGGCTTCCGGCCGCCGGCCTGGGGACGGTTGCCCTTGACCGGGGCCTTCTTCGCCGGCGCTTGCTTTTCCTGGGCCTGCTGCCGACCGCGCGTGCTGTTGACCGTCCGGCCGCGGACGATCCCGATGAACTGCTCCATCAGGTCGGTGGTCTCGTCGTCCGGCCAGGACAGCGCGACCCCGGATTCCGGAGTGCCGGAGATCGGACGGTAGGTCAGGTCACGCCGATGGTGCAGCCGCGCGAGCGACTGCGGGACGATCAGGAGCCCGACCCCGGCGGCGACCAGCTCGATGGCGTCCGCGGTGGTGGCCGGCCGCTCCAGCGCGGGCTTCCCCGGCGGCGTGTTCCAGTCCAGCGTGTCGTCGAGCGGGTGCAGCACGATTTCGTCGGCGATGTCGTCCACGGAGACCTCGTCCGCGGCGGCGACCAGGTGGTCTTTCGGGACCACTACGACCGTCGTCTCGGTGTAGAGCGGGATCGCGTGCAGGCCCTCACGGTCGATCGGGAGCCGCAGCAGGACGGCATCCACCTCACGCTCCCGGACGAGCCCGACCGCCTCGGCGGCCGTCGTCTGGACGAGCTCGAGCGGGACGTCGGGTGACCGCTCGTCCCAGATCCGGACCCACTTCGAGGGCGTCACGCCGGGGACGTACGCGAGCTTGAAGGAGGCGGGGGTGTCCGGGCCGGTCATGGAGGCAAGGTTACCGAGGGTTGGGCACCTGAAGTACATGAAGGCCCCCTTCACTACCCTCAAGGTAGGCAAGGAGGCCTTCACGGACCCGACCCGCGATCAGCCACAGCCAAATGTCCAGTAGGTACTTAAGGTGGCACCGCACTCACGTGATCGAAGACGGAACTCGCGTGATCAGAGGCGGAACACCCCGAGTGCGGCCTCCAATCACGCGAGTCACGTCTCTGATCACGTGAGTCACGCCTTCGCTCACGCCGCGCCTATGTGTCCAGTCCGTGAAGGCCTCCTTGAGGGACCCAGAGTCCCTCAAGGAGGCCTTCACGGACTTCGGACCAGCGAAAGAGGACGCGGTGGCGCTAACCGTCTGCGCCACGCACGAGATCCATTACGGAGCCCAGGGCGCGGAGACCGCCCACGTGACGTCCTGGTCGTACGAGACCGGGTTGTCGAACGGGTGGCCGCCGCCGCTGGTGGCGACGTAGACCTCCTCGGCGTAGTGCCGCATGTTCGTGCCCAGTTCGTTCACCGACGCCAGCCGCACGCCGCCGGCCCCGGGCTGGGCGCAGAACGTCGCGTCCTTCCGGAACAGGTCGGTGTTGTCGTTCCCGTTCAGCCGCACCCGGAAGTCCGCGTGCCGCAGGAAATTGCCCGGATAGTTCCGCGCCTCCAGCGAGTAGCACGACGGATCCGCGAGACCGCGCCGCACGACGAACGTCGCGTCCGCCTTCAGCAGAGCCGCGCTCCCCGCGTTCACCACGTCCGTCCGCGCGAGGCCGTCACGATGCCGCAGGAAGCGGTCCGTGAAGCCGGGCGTGGTCACCTTGAACGACCGCGCCTGGTCCAGCGGCAGATCAGCACCACTTCGCCAGAGCGGGATCGTCGCCGCCCACGTCGTGTCCGCGGCGAAGCTCGACGGCGTGTCCCACGGGTTCGGCCCGCCGCTGCGCGCGAGATAGACGGTCGCGGCGTAGTGGCGGATGAAGGCACCGGGCTGGTTGAACGACTCCAGTGCTGTTCCCCCGGCGCCTTCCCTCGCGCAGAACGTCGCGTCCCCGGCGAACTGCGCCGAACCGTCGTTCGCGTCCTTGCGGATCCGCGACGACGCGTGGCGCAGGAAGTGCCCGGGGTAGTTCCGCGACTCGAACGACAGGCACGACGCGTCGGCCAGTCCCTGCCGGGCCCAGAACGTCGCGTCCTTCTTCCCGAGGTCCGCGCTGCCTTCACCGAGGACATCCGTGCGGACGAAGTCGTCCTGATGCCGCAGATAGCGATCCGTGTACCCGGCCGTCGTGACCCGAAGCGACAGGAGTTCGCCCCGGCCGACCTCGGTGCCCTTGGCGATGGCGAGCACCTTCTGGTTGATCTCGCGCACCCGCGCTTCGGACATCTTCAGCACGCGGCGGTCGTAGGTGTAGAAGCCGTTGACCTCGTTCTCGACGTCGTACGGTTCGGTGTAGACCGACGCGGAAAGCCCCCGTCCGTGCACGAACCGCCCGACCTGTTTGGTGATCTCGACGTACCGGTTCGTCAGCGACGTCTCGTCCGGATACAGCGCGCCGTACGCGAAGCCCTTGCCCGGTTCCCATTCGTGCCCGGTGACGCGTCGCCCGAGGCCGCCGTACTCCCCCAGCACCGCGATCCTTCGCGCGTCGGGTTGCCTCGTGCCGGTGGAGACCTGGTACGCGTGGTCGTCGATCACGTCGCCGTTGCCCGGATCCGGATCGGACACACAGCAGTTCGACCCGGAGTTGTGGTTGATCAGCCGGGTGTCGTCGATCGAGCGCACCAGATCCACGATGCGACCGGCGTCGTACTCACCCCAGCCTTCGTTGAACGGCACCCACTGCACGATCGAGGTGATGCCCTTGTGCTGCTCGATCATCCGCCGTAGTTCGGATTCGTAGTTCGCGTGCCCGTTCGGGACTTCGTCGATCGAGTCGAGCGACGGCATGTCCTGCCAGACCATCAGCCCCAGTTTGTCGGCGTGGTAGAACCATCGCGCCGGCTCGACCTTGATGTGCTTGCGGACCATGTTGAAGCCCAGGGCCTTCTGGCGTTCGAGGTCGAACCGCAATGCCTCGTCGGTCGGCGCGGTGTAGATGCCGTCCGGCCAGTAGCCCTGGTCGAGCGTGCCCAGCTGGAAGACGAACTTGCCGTTGAGCAGCGGCCGCATCACGCCGCCGACCATCGCCTTGCCCAGCGAACGCATGCCGAAGTATCCGGTGACGACGTCGCCACCTGGCAGCCGCACGCGCAGGTCGTAGAGGAACGGGTCGTCGGGCGACCACAGCCGCGCGTTCGGCACCGGGACCCGCAGATGAGACCCGACGGCACCGGTCGCGGTGCCGACCACTTGGCCGCCTGAAAGCACTTCGGCGGTCGCTTGCTGCCCGGGAGTGCCCTGGACGACGAGGTCGAGCGCGCCGCCGGGGACGTCGGGAGTGGTGTCGAGCCGCGTGATGTGCTCGGCCCGGACCGGTTCCAGCCAGACGGTCTGCCAGATCCCCGACGCCGCCGTGTAGAAGATGCCGCTGGGCGACTTGCGCTGCTTCCCCACCGGGTACCGGCTGCCGTCGACCGGCGACGCGACGCCGACGACGATCTCGTTCTCCCCCGCCTTCAGCGCCGGGGTGATGTCGAAGGAGAAGGCGTCGAAACCACCGGCGTGGCTCCCGATCGACGTCCCGTTGACCCACACCTTGGTCTCCCAGGTGACGGCGCCGAAGTTGAGCTTCACCCGGCGACCGTCCCAAGTGGACGGAACGGTGAACGTCCGCCGGTAGAACATGTTGTCCTCATGCCGTTTGATCCCCGAAAGCATCGACTCGATCGGGTAAGGCACGAGTACGTTTTCGCTCAACGGCCTGCCGATCGGCGGCGAATTCAGGTTCGGCGCACCGGTGAAACCCCAGGTTCCGTTGAGGTTGAGCCATTCCGAGCGCACCAGCTGCGGGCGCGGGTACTCGGGCAGCGCGTTCGACGGCGAGACCTGGTCCGTCCACGGGGTCGGTAGCGGTACGGGAGCGGCTTGAGCGACGGGAACGAGTGTCGTCGCGGCGGCCAGCAGACCGGCCACGACGCTCAGGGCGCGCGCGGTTCTTCGGTGCATGCGATCTCCCCTATCTCCTGGCGGTCGTGCGCGCCAGTGACCGCTGCAGAACAACGACCACCAGCAGGAACGCACCGCTGACCACCGACTGGTAGTTGCTGTCG
Source organism: Amycolatopsis japonica (assembly GCF_000732925.1). Classification (NCBI taxonomy): domain Bacteria; kingdom Bacillati; phylum Actinomycetota; class Actinomycetes; order Pseudonocardiales; family Pseudonocardiaceae; genus Amycolatopsis; species Amycolatopsis japonica. The sequence continues at coordinate 3,799,222 of NZ_CP008953.1, read as the reverse complement.
AGAGTTCCTATCTGGTTGATGACGTTCTGGATGACCGTTCGGATGCCCACGCCGATGACCGTTCCGAGAATCGTGCCCATCCCGCCGGTCAGCAGGGTGCCGCCGATGACGACGACGGAGATGGCGTCGAGTTCGAGGCCGACGCCGATCACCGTGACACCGGATTGCAGGTAGGCCGCGGTCAGCGCGCCCGCGAGCCCGGAAAGCACCCCGCTCATCACATAGACGGTGACCTTGGTGCGCGCCACCGGCAGCCCCATCAGCTTCGCGGACTGCTCCGAGCCGCCGGTCGCGAACACCGCTTGCCCGAACCGGGTCCGCCGCAGCAGGAGCCCGCCGATCAGGCACAGCGCCGCCGCGATGAACACCGGATAGCCGAACCCGAACAGCGTGCCGCGCCCGAGTTCGACGAACGCCTCGCCCTCCGGGATCTTGTACGTCGTCGCGCCCTCGGTGGTGATCGCGAGCAGCAGCCCGCGGGCGAACAGCAGCGATGCGAGCGTGACGATGAACGGCGCCATCCCGGTCTTCGCGACGAGCAACCCGTTGATCAGGCCGATCAGCCCGCACACCGCCAGAGGCAGCAGCAACGCGACGAGGAAACCCCATTGCGACCCGTAAGCCGCGAGGACCCCGCCGAGCGCGTAGACCGACCCCACCGAGAGGTCGATCCCGCCGGTGATGATCACGAACGTCATCCCGAGCGCGATGATCGCGAGGAACGAGCTCTGCAACGCGATGTCGCGCAGGTTGTCCAGGCTGCCGAAACGCGGGAACAGCAGCCACGCGACGGCGACCATGAGCACCAGCGCGATCGCCGCGCCCTGTTTCTGCAGGACCCCGGTCATGAGCTCGCGCCGGGTGGAGTCCTGGGCGGCCATCGTGGGCGCCGCGGTCATCGGCTGCTCCGTTCCCGTGCGACGTACACCGCGCCGACGATGATCGCGGCCTGGATCATCTGCGCGGTCGAATCCGGCAGGTTGTGCTTGATGAGCGTGGCGCGGACGAGCTGCATGAGCAGGACACCCATCACCGTGCCGAGGATGCGGACACGGCCGCCGGTCAGCGGGGTGCCGCCGACCACGACCGCGGTGATCGCGGACAGTTCCATCAGCAATCCGGCGTCCGCGGGGTCGCCGGCGCCGAGCCGGGCGGTGGAGAGCACCCCGGCCAACGCCGCCAGCAAGCCGCAGATGGCGTAGACGCCGATGAGGACCCGGTTGACCGGCAGCCCGGCGAGCACGCTGGCCCGCCGGTTGCCGCCGATGGCGACGAGCCGCCTGCCGAACGCCGTCTTCCCGACCAGCGCCGCCACCAGCACGGCCAGTACGGCCGCGATGAGCACGCTCACCGGGATCCCGAGCACCTCGCCGTTGCCGAGCGCGAGGAAATCCGGATCGTGCAGCTGGATCAGCTGGCCGTCGGCGAGGACGAGCGCGAGCCCGCGCCCGCCGACGAGCAAGGCGAGTGTCGCCACGATCGGCTGGATCCCGACTTTGGCGACGAGCACCCCGTTCAGCGTCCCCGCGGCCAGCCCCGCCGCGAGCGCGACCGCCACCGCCGGCAGGGTCCCGGCGCCGAGGTACAGCGGGACGAGCGCGGCCGAGAGCGCCATCACCGCGCCCACCGACAGGTCGACGCCTTCGGTGCCGATCACCAGCGCCATCCCGAGCGCGACCACCAGTACCGGCGCGGCCTGGATGAGCTGGGTGCGGAAGTTGCCGACGGTCAGGAAGTTCGCCGTGAACGCGATGTTGAACAGCACGAGCGCGACGACGGCGACGTACACGCCGTACTCCTGCAGCCACCGCGCCACGCGGGTCCGGTCCACCGTTTTCGCCGTGTCCGTCATGGTGGGTCCCGGTTCCTCCGTTCTCCGCTGGGTACTGGTCATTCCGCGCCACCTGAAGCGATCGCGGCCAGCACGTGGCCCTGCGTCAGCTGCTCCCCCGCGAGTTCCCCGACCACCGCACCGTCCTTGAGCACGACCAGCCGGTCCGCTCCGTCGAGGAGCTCTTCCATCTCCGACGAGATCAGCAGGACGGCGAGCCCTTCTTTCGCGAGTTCGTCGATGAGCGCCTGCACCTCGGCCTTCGCGCCGACGTCGATACCCCGGGTCGGCTCGTCGAGCAGCAGCACCTTCGGCTCGGTGCAGAGCCAGCGGGCCAGCAGTACCTTCTGCTGGTTGCCGCCGGAGAGCTCGGCGACCTTCTGGTCCGGGCTCGACACCTTGATCCGCAGGCGTTTCACGAACGTGTCGACGATCCTGTCCTGCCGGGCCCGGCTGACCAGACCGAAACGGGACAGCTTCGGCAACGCGGCGAGCACGATGTTCTCCCGCACGGACAGATGCGGGATGATGCCTTCGGTCTTGCGGTCCTCGGCGAGCATGCTGACGCCCGCGCGCATCGCGGCCGCCACATTCCCTTGCTGCACTTGCTTTCCGCCGACGAGCACCGTGCCGCCCGAGAGTGGCAGATCGCCGACGATCGCCCGCGCGGTCTCCGTGCGGCCGGAGCCGAGCAGCCCCGCGAGACCGACGATCTCCCCTGGTTTGATCTCCACCGAGACACCGCCCAGCCGGTTGCCGCTGGTGAGGTTCTCCGCGCGCAGCACCGGTTCCCGGCCCGCCTCATGGTCACCCTCGAAGGCCGTCGCGCCGTGCGAGCGGATGTCGCCGACGCTGCGGCCGAGCATCATCGACACCAGTTCCAGCCGCGGCAGGTCGGCGAGCGGTCCGGTGTGGACTCGCCTGCCGTCCCGCAGCACCGTGACGCGTTCGCAGATCCGGTACAGCTCGTCCATGCGGTGGCTGACGTACACGATCGCGATCCCGCGTTCGTGCAGCCTGCCGATGACCTCGAACAGCGTCTCGACCTCGCGCGGTTCCAGCGAAGACGTCGGCTCGTCCATGATCACGACGTCGGCGTCGACCGACACCGCGCGGGCCAGCGCGACCATCTGCTGCGCGCCGACGCCGAGTGTCCCGAGTGGACGACGGACGTCGGCGTCGATGCCGTAGTCCGCAAGCAGGGCCGCCGCGTCGGAGTTCATCCGCGCCCAGTCGACCAGCCCGAACCGCTTCCTCGGCTCACGGCCGAGGTACACGTTGCCGGCCACGCTCATCAGCGGGATGAGGTTGACCTCCTGGTAGATCGTGGAGATCGCGCCCCGCGCGTGGATCGTGCCGGAATCCGGCTTGTGCACGCCGGTGAGCACCTTGATCAGCGTCGACTTGCCGGCGCCGTTCTCGCCCACCAGCGCGTGCACCTCGCCCGGTCGCAGCGCGAACGACACGTCGTCGAGCGCGCGCACCCCGGCGAACGTCTTCGTCACGCCTTCGACCTCGAGAACCGGTTCCATCGTCAGTACGCGTTTCCGAGCTTCTGCGCGGCGTTCGCCGAGTCGTACTGGTCGTCGGAGATCACGACGGTCGGCGGGATCTCCTTGCCGGCGGCGAAGTCCTGCAACGTCGAGAAGGCGAGCGGACCGAAACGCGGGTTGGACTCGATCACCGCGTTGTAGCTGCCGTCGGCGATGAGCTGGACGGCGTTGCGGGTGCCGTCGATCGAGACGATCTTGACGTCCTTGCCCGGCGTCTTGCCCGCGGCCTTGAGCGCGGTGACCGCGCCGATGCCCATCTCGTCGTTCTCGGCGTAGACCGCGGTGATCTCGGGGTTGCTCTGGATGAGCTGCTCCATGACCGCCTGCCCCTTGGAGCGGTCGAACTCGCCGGTCTGCTCGGCGACGACCTGGATGCCCGTGGTCGCGGCGATCTCGTCCTTGAAACCCTTGGTGCGGTCCGTGGTCACGTTGTTGCCGGACGCGCCGAGCAGGATCGCGACCTTGCCGGTGCCGCCGGTGGCCTTCACCATCTCCTGCGCCGCTCGCTTGCCCTGCTCGACGAAGTTCGAGCCGATGAAGGTCAGGTAATCGGTGCACGGCTGCGACGTCACCTTGCGGTCGATCGTGATGACCGGGACCTTCTTGGCCTTCGCCGCGTCGAGGGCGGGCTGGAGGCCGTCGGAGTTCAGCGGAGCCACGATGAGCAGCTGCGCACCCCGGTCCAGCAACGACTTGATGTCGCTGACCTGCTTGTTGAGATCGCTCTGCGCGTTGGTGACCAGGAGTTTGTCGTCCGGGACGCCGAGTTTCTTCGCTTCGTCCTTGATGGACTGTGTTTCGGCGATCCGGAACGGGTTCGCCTCCTTCTCCGACTGGGAGAAGCCGATGACCGCGTTCTTCACGTCCACCTGCGGGTAGCCGGTCTTCTCGCGGGCGCAGCCCGGCCCCGCGGCCTGGTTCGGCGCCGCCGAAGCGGCGGGACCGGCCCCCGACGGGGCGGATTGCTGGGTCTCACGGCTGGTGCAGGCCGTCAGCGCGAGCGCGAGGCCGGTCACCAGGAGCAGGGTGCGGCGGATGGGCAGGGACATCGATCGCTCCTCGGGGAAGTCGAGTACACGGATCTGCGGTGACCCATGTCACTCGTAGGGACGATGCCAGATTTACATCGTTGGTACAACGTTGTAAATCCGCCGTTCGCGCGGCTAGGCTGTGCCGGATCTGTACCGGAGCACTGCGGAGGGGAGCGAGGGTGGCCACGCTCAAGGACGTCGCCAAGCTTGCGGGCGTCTCGGTCAAGACCGTGTCGAACGTGGTCAACGGCTACGACTTCGTCAAGCCGGAGAACCGCAAACGCGTCGAGGAGGCCTTGGCCTCGACCGGATACCGGCCCAATCTCGGTGCCCGCAACCTCCGCCGTGGGCGCACCGGATTCCTCGGGCTGATGCTGCCCGAGCTGAGCATCCCGTACTTCGGCGAGCTGGCCGGTCTGGTGCTGCAGGCGGCGCAGGAGCACGAGTGGAACGTCCTCATCGAACAGACCCTCGGCACCAGGGAACGCGAGCGCAACGCGCTGTCCGCGCTGGGCCCGCATCTGATCGACGGCGCGATCATCAGCCCGGAGGCGTTGCACACCAACGACTTCGAGGATCTCGCACCCGGGGTCCCGCTGGTGATGCTCGGCGAGCACGTCGTCGACGTCCCGATAGACCACGTCGGTATCGACAACGTCCAGGCCGCCCGGATCGCGGTGCGGCATCTGATCTCGCTCGGCCGCCGCCGGATCGCCGCGATCGGGGCGCATCCGCAACGCCATACCGCCGCGCAGCGGCTTGAGGGCTACCACTCCGCGCTCGCCGAGGCGGGGCTCACGCCCATCCCGGAACTGGTCCTGCCCGCGCTGCGGTATCACCGCGCCAACGGCGCCGAAGCGATGGCGCATCTCCTCGCGCTGCCGGAGCCGCCCGACGCTGTCTTCTGCTTCAACGACCTCCTCGCCATCGGCGCCCTTCGCGCCGCGGCCGAACGCGGCGTCCAGGTGCCTTCGGACATGGCGATCGTCGGTTTCGACAACAACGAGGAGAGCGCGTACAGCCTGCCGTCCCTGACGACGATCGCGCCGGACAAGGCGGCGATCGCTCGGGCCGCCGTCGATCTGCTGCGCCGCCGTATCGCGGGCGGGAGCGACCTCGAACCGGAAGACGTCCAAACCCCCTTCTCGCTCGAAATCCGGAACAGCACCATCGCTTGACCCCCGCATTTCGTCCTCTGAATGCGGTAGTTGCGCACGCAAGGACCGCATTCAGAGGACGAAAAGCGGGAGGCGTGGCATGGTGTGTCCGTGAACCGGGCCCTGGCGGTGCTGACCCTCGTCGCGTACGTGACGTTGCCGCTCGGCTCGGCCAAGTACGAGACGCTCGTGCTGCCGACGCTCCTCGCCGGACTGGTCTACGCGGCGATCGCGATCGTGGGCTTCCCCTGGGTGCAGAAGCACGGACGCGCGTGGGCGATCGTGTACGTCTGCGTTCAGTTACCGCTCGGCTTCACCTTGTTCTCGCTGTCGGGCGCCGCCGTCGGGGCGGTCCTGCTTCTCGTGGTCCTCGTCTGCCACACCGTGTTGCTGCTGCCCTTGCCGGTGGCGTTCGGGGTCGCGGTCGTGATCCCGCTCATCCACCTGCCGATGGCGCCGATGGACGGCCTCCGCGAGGGGCTCGGGACGCTGGCGGTCATGGTCTTCGCCGCCGTGGTGACCGAACTGGTCGTCCGCGAGAAGCGGGCACGGGAGGAGCTGGCCGAGGCGCACGAACGTCTTCGCGACCACGCCGCCCAGGCCGAACAGCTCGCGACGATCCAGGAGCGCAACCGGCTCGCGCGCGACATCCACGACGGGCTCGGCCATCACCTCACGGTCGTCCAGATGATGTTGCAGGCCGCCCGCGCGGTGATCGGCACCGGCGACACGGAGCGGGCCGACGGGATGCTCGCCAAGGCACAGGATCAGTCGCGTGAGGCGCTGGCGGAGGTCCGGCGCTCGGTGTCGGCGTTGCGGGAGCCGCGCTCCGAGCCGCTCATGGACTCGTTGCGGACGCTGACGGACGAGGCTTCCGCGGCGGGTGTGCCGACCGGGTTCGAGGTCAAGGGCACCGCACGGGACATCCGCCCCGACGTCGAGGAGTCGCTGTTCCGGGCGGCGCAGGAGGGACTGACCAACGTGCGCAAGCACGCGCGGGCCAAGGCCGCGACCGTGGTGCTCGACTACGCGCTCGCCGATCTCGTCCGCCTCGAAGTCCGCGACGACGGTCTCGGGATCGCCGCGGATTCCCCATCGGACAAGGGTTTCGGTCTTGTCGGGCTCCGCGAGCGGGTCGCCGGCCTCGGCGGCCGGGTCTCCGTCGACTCCACCGAAGGCCAGGGCCTGACGCTCACCGTGGAGGTGCCGGGATGACCGTCCGCGTGCTGATCGTCGACGACCAGGCGTTGTTCCGCGAGGCCTTGGCGACCCTGCTGGAAGTCCAGCCCGAGATCGACGTCGTCGGCGAGGCGGCGAACGGCGAGGAGGCCGTGCGGCTCTGCGCCGAACTCCGCCCCGACGTCGCGTTGATGGATCTGCGGATGCCCGTGCTGGACGGAATCGCGGCCACCGCGCGGCTTCGGGCCGAGCAGCCCGGCGTGCGCGTCCTGGCACTGACGACGTTCGACGACGACGAAGACGTGTTCGCCGCGTTGCGCGCGGGCGCCGTCGGCTATCTGCTCAAGGACGTCTCGTCGACGCGGCTCGTCGAAGCGCTGGTCGCGGCCGAACGAGGCGAATCCGTACTGCAGCCTTCCGTCGCGGCGAAACTCGTCGCGAGGGTGGCCCGGCTCCCCGCCGAGACACCCCGGCCGTCGGCGACACCGCTTTCGGAACGGGAACTGGAGGTCGTCCGGCTCCTCGCGGACGGCCGGAGCAACCGCGAGATCGCCAAGACGCTGTTCCTCGCCGAGGGCACGGTGAAGAACCTCGTGACGAGTGTCCTGTCCAAACTCCAGGTACGGGATCGCACCCAGGCAGCCCTGCGCGCGAAGGAACTCGGCCTGTTCTGAGCGTTGCGTACCTACTCCGGTCGGAAGTCCGTGAGTAAAGGCGTGACTCGCGTGATCAGGGACGTGACTCGCGTGACTGAACACCGGTCACATGACCTCGCGCATGACTTCCGGCACCTGCCCTCGTGCCCCGCCGCGGCCGACCATTGCTCCCGTCGCAACGACCGAGGGAGCCGGAAATGAACCACACGACCGAACAGAAGACCCGCAAGCAGGCCGTCCTGCACTTCACCCGCCACGCCGTGGAGATGCTGATCTCGATGGTGGCCGGGATGATCGTCCTCGAACCGGTCTGGTCGTTCCTGTGGCCGGGCCTCACCGGGAACGTGACCGCGAACGCGCTGGTGATGGCGACGAACATGTCGCTCGGCATGGCGCTGTGGATGCGGATCCGGCGCCACGGCTGGGCTTCGATCGCGGAGATGTCGGCCGCGATGTACGTGCCCTATCTGCTGTTCCTGCCGTTCTTCTGGACCGGCCTGATCTCGGGATCGACCCTGATGACGGCCGGGCACGTGCTGATGGTGCCCGCGATGCTCGCCGCCATGTTCCGCCGCCGCGCCGAGTACGGAGCCTGACCATGCGATCCTTCGTCCGTGTCACGCTGACCGTGCTGGCGTTCACCGTCGCCGCGCTGGCCCTGCCGGTCACACTCGGTGCCGTCACGCTCAGCGCCAGCTTCGAGAACCGCTACACGCAGAGAACCGACGGGGTCGCGCCGCCGCCGACACCCAAGGCGCACGATCCCGCCAAGCCGACCGCGGTGGTCGTCGTCGGGAACGAAGGCGCCGTCGTCTCCGACGCGCTCGCACCGTACGAAGTCCTGGCGGCGTCCGGCGCGTTCAACGTCTACACGGTCGCGCCGCAGGCCCGGCCGGTCCCCTTGACCGGCGGTCTCGATCTCAGCCCGGATCTCGGTTTCGCCGATCTCGATCGGCTGCTCTCGTCGAAAGCCCCGGACGTCGTGGTGATACCCGCGTTGCCGGATCTCGGCGAGCCGACCACGCGGCCGGTGACCGAGTGGCTGAAGCGGCAGTCGTCGCGGGGCTCGCTGATCATGAGCGTCTGCAACGGTTCGGGCGTCCTCGCCTCGGCCGGGCTCCTCGACGGGCGGCAGGCCACCGCGCACTGGATCCGCATCGGCGGGTTCGACGACGAATTCCCCGCCGTCAACTGGATCCGCGGCACGCGCTACGTCGACGACGGGAACATCGTGACCACGGCGGGCATCCTCTCCGGGATCGACGGGGCGCTCCACGTCACCGAGCGGTTCGCCGGCACCGAGACCGCCCGGAAGGCGGCCGAAGCCGTCGGCTGGGCCCACTACTCCCCCGGTTCGAGCGCGCCGATGACGCAGAACAGCTTCGACGCGGCGGACACCGTCGTCGGGTTCAACACCGCGTTCCGGTGGGACAAGCAGATGCTGGGGGTCCTGCTGACTCCCGGGGTACGGGAACTCGAACTCGCCGCGGTGTTCGACACCTACGGCCAGTCGCTGGCGGTCGAGACGACGGCCGTCGGTCTCGACGGCGCGCCGATCCGGTCCCGGCACGGCCTGACCTTCGTCCCACGCGGCACGCCGACGGCTGAAGACCGGCTCGTCGTGCCCGGCGCGGACGCCGCCGCGAGTCACGCCGCCGATCGGTACTCCGCGCTCTCACCGGTGTACCTGCACGCCGGGCCCGGGTTCCCGTTCGACGCCGTACTCGAAGACCTGGTGCGCACCACCGACACCGCGACCACGCGGTGGACGGCCAGGACCTTGGAGTACGAGACGGGACATCTCACGCTGGACGGCGAGACGTGGCCTTGGACGATCACGCTGCGCCCGTTCGGGCTGGCCGTCCTCGGGCTGCTCGTGGCCTTCGGGATCCGAGCCCTCTACCGCATGATCCGGAGGACGTCGCCGACCGGGCGGCGAGGGGTGGTGGACCCCGGGAAGCCATAGCCCAGGCGGAAAACGGCCTGCGGGTGCGCGTTCTCGCCGAGCAGCGATCGGAGGACGGCGCGAGCGGACGGGATCTCCATGGGCTGCGAGTAGAACGACGCGCTGAGGCCGAGCGAAGTCGCCGTCAGCAACGCTCGCTGCATCGCCCGTCCGGCCCGGATCTGGGCGAGCGGCCCGTCGGTCGGTGTCGTCAGCACCGCGACGACCGGATCGCGTTCGAACTCCCGGGCCTGCTCGCTCTCCCCGTGATGCCGGACCGGAAGCAAGCCGCCCGACGGACGCGGTCCGCCCGCGTAGGCCGGGACGCCGTCGTTGCCCCCGCTTTCCCTGGTCCACGCCCGGAGTTCCGCCTGGAAGCGGTCGTCGAGGGTCTGCAGGTGATCCGCCCGCCGGATGAGTCCCGCGACGGCCTCCAGCAGACCCACCTCGTCGAGCAGGACCAGTTTCGCGCCCTCGTCCCCGGCGGCCCGCCGCACCGCGTGCCGGGCTCCGGCGGGCACCGGGGTCGAGGCGAACGGCCGCCGGTTGCTGTACCGCACGCGGATCGACGCCGCCAGCCGCTGCTCCGCCGCGCTCGCCCGGTGCCGGGGCCCGATCCCCACCCTGGCCAGCAGTTCCGGCCGGTCTTTCTCCGGCAGAAACTCCACGTCGCAGGAGCGTCCCGCGACGGCGATCGCGAGTTCGAGGTTCAGCAACGCCGCGCCGCAGGACAACCGCGCCTCACGACGGTCCGGGTCGCAGACCTCGAGTACGCGATCCTCGTCGAGGACTACGCCGATGACGTCCGATCCGACTTCGAAGAGCCACGGCTGGGTGTTGTGGGGTGACGGTGCCCGGACGGCGGCCTCCAGCGCGGCGGTGACGACCGGTGCTTCGGTGAGGATCATCGCGGCTCCCTAGCCCGTGGAGGTCACCTCAGCCTTTCGCGCGGGAGCCGGGGCCGGAAGTGGCCGTGGTCCTTTCCGGATCGGGACCTTCGGCCCTCAGTCACCCGCCCGCGGGCCGGGGCCGGTCTCCCGGACGACGCGGTAACGGGGGTTCGCGCTCACCCGCGACTCGACCTCGCCGGGCAGGCCGTCGAGCGCCGCCTGGATGGCCGCGAGCCGGCCCTCGGTGTCGGACGTCTCCTCGAAATGCCGGTAGTCAGCCTCGCTCGCCCAGCTGACCAGGTTGACGACCCGCGTCCCGTCCACGCTCGCGTGGAACCGGGCCGAAACGTAGCCCGGGTAGAACCGCACCCAGCGGTCCTGGATCTCGGCGAACGCCTCCACCAACGCCGCCTGGGTCTCCGGCCCGTCGACCGCGTACTCGATGATCGAGTAGAAACCCTTGTCCTCACTCATGTTCACTCCTCGAAAGCCGATGATGAACCCAGCCTTCACCCTCGACCTCGGTGGAGATCAAGAGTGACCTGCCCGACATTTCGGGCACATTGCTCCGGCCGGGCCTGGTGGGCGGACGCCGGCTCGGCGAGGATCGCCCGATGCGCGACAGCAAGACGTTCGGCCTCATCGCCCGGGGCGGGCTGGTCTGCTACGCGGTCGTGCACCTGCTCGTCGCTTGGCTCGCGGCGCAGGTCGCGCTCGGCGACCACGCGAAGGCCGACAAGGCGGGCGCCCTGCAGTTGGTCGTCGCCGAAGGGGGCGCGTGGCTGCTGTGGCTGATCGCGGCCGGTCTCGCCGTGCTGGCGATGTGGCAGCTCGGCGAGGCGATCACCGGGCACCGGCACGTGAAGACGCGCCGACGGACCGTGCGCAGGATCGTCAGCGGGATCGAAGTCGTGCTCTACGGCCTCGTCTCCTACAGCGCGGTGAAGATCGCCCTCGCGGGCGCCGACGACGGCCAAAGCTCTCTCGTGGCCGGGATCCTCGCGAAGTCCTACGGGCCTCTCCTCATCACCCTCGCCGGAGTCGCCGTCGTGGCGGTGGCGGTGTTCCTCGCCCAGCGCGGCTTCCGGAAGACCTTCGTGCGGGAGCTCGACTTCGGCGGTGCCACCGGGACGGCCAGGACCGTGACGATCCGGCTCGGGCAGATCGGCTGGATCGCGCTCTCCGCCGCGTACGGCACCATCGGCGTGCTGACCGTCGTCGCCGCGATCACCTTCGACCCGGCCAAGGCGAGCGGCCTCGACGCCGCGTTGAAGACGCTCTCCGCTCAGCCGTACGGCGGCCCGATGCTCCTCGCGCTCGCGGCGGGCATCGCCGCGTTCGGCGCCTTCGCGCTACTGGACGCGCGTTTCCGCAAGATCTGATCTGCCCGGCGAAGCGACCTGTGGCACCGTGAACGACGTCGGGAGGTCGTGATGGCAGGTGTGGTCGAGTCGATCCGCGAGCAGGGCGAGGACGCTCGTCAGGCGCGGATCGTCGAAGTGCTGGTGGAGGCCTTCGAAGATCTCATGCGCGCGGACGCCGACGCGTTCCGCCGCAAGTTCCGCAAGATGGCCGCCGCCCCGTTCGCCTTCTACCGGGGCTCGGCGTGCCTGTTCTACGCGGACATGGCGCACGAGGACGATCCGTGGTCGAACGCCGAGACCGGCCGCGTGTGGATCCAGGGCGATCTGCACGCCGAGAACTTCGGCAGCTACATGGATTCGTCCGGGACGCTCGTGTTCGACGTCAACGACTTCGACGAGGCCTATCTCGGCTGCTTCACCTGGGACCTCAAACGGCTGGCCGCCAGTGTCGCGCTGCTGGCGTGGAGCAAGGCGATCTCCGACGACGACATCGAGGCGCTGATCGGCACCTATCTGCGCGCCTACGTCAAACAGGTCCGCGAGTACGCCGAGCGACCCGGCGACGAACTCGTCCGGCTCCAGCTGGACAGCACCGAGGGTGTCCTGCACAACGTCCTGCTCAGGGCCCGGCTCAAAACCCGGATCGATCTGCTCGACGAGCTGACCACCGTGGAGGACTACGACCGCAGGTTCCGGCACGGGCCGGGCGTCCGCGTCCTCGACCAGGCCGAACGCGAAATCGCGATCCGGGCCTTCGAGTCCTATTTGGACACCATCCCGGAGAACAAGCGGTTCGGCAGCATCACCTACCGGGTCAAGGACATCGTCGGCCGGACCGGATTCGGGATCGGCTCCGCCGGGCTGCCCGCGTACAACATCCTCGTCGAAGGCCGGACCCAGGCGCTCGAGAACGACGTCGTCCTGTCGATGAAACAGGGGAACGTCGCGGCGCCGAGCCGCATCGTCGCCGAGGAGCGCATCCGCGGCTACTTCACCAACGAGGGGCACCGCACCGCCGTCTCCCAGCGCGCGTTGCAGGCGCACGCGGACCCGTGGCTCGGGTACACCGAGATCGACGGGACCGGGTTCGTCGTCTCGGAGTTGTCGCCCTACGTCGACGATCTGGACTGGTCCGAGCTGACCGAACCGTCGGAGATGGGGCCGGTCCTCGACTATCTCGGCCGCGCCACCGCGAAGATGCACTGCGTGTCCGATTCGGACTCCGAGCAGACGCTGGTCGATTTCCAGAGCGAAGAGGCCATCGCCGCGGTCATCGGCGACCGCGAGGACGAGTTCGTCCGCACGCTGACCGAATTCGGGATGGCCTACGCCGAGCAGTCGCGCGACGACCACCGGTTGTTCGTGGACGCCTTCCGCGGCGGGAAGATCCCCGCCGTCCGGCCCGCCGCGGAGGGCTGACCGGACGACGGGAACGCGCTATTCGCGGAGACCGATGGCCTCGATCGGCTTCGACCGCAGCGCCACGCGGGTGGCGAGGCCGAGCGAGACCAGCCCGAGCAGGATCGCCCCGGCGATGACCCCGCCGAAGACGGTGACCGTGCCCGACGGCAGCGGTGTCCCGCGCAGGCCGAGGTTCAGCAGCATCAGGGGGATCCCCGCCACCACGGTGCCCAGCAGGGCCGCGACCCCGACCGTCGCCAGTGCTTCGAACCGCATCATCCGCACCACCTGGCGTTTCGTCGTGCCGATCAGGCGCAGCAGCGCGAACTCCCGCGAGCGCTGCGCCGTGCTCATCACCAGCGTGTTCGCCACCGAGATCACGACGTAGCCGAGGATCACCCCGACGGCGACCAGGTTCACGTAGAACTGGGCGTCCTGCTGCCCGTTCGCGGGTGCGGCCACCGCCGATCCCGGTGTCACGGCCAGCCCCGGATACCGGACCGCGAGTTCGTTCAGCGCGGCGGTCACGGCGGCGGCATCCGCGTCGGGTTGCTGCCGCACCAACACCGCATCGTCCATCCGGTCGCCGGTGTGCGCCCTCGCGAGCTCGGCGGGGAGCACGTACCGACCGAAGGCCTGCTCGCGGGTGTAGGTGGCGACCAGCCGCAGCTTCGCCGGAGCGCCGTCACCGAAGAAGAACTCGACCTCGTCGCCGACCTTCTTCTCGTACCAGTCGGCTTCCGATTCGCTCATCGCCACGGTGTTCCCGGTCAGGTCGGTGATCTTGCCCGAGACGACACCCGGATCGACGTTCCCTCGGACCTGCGCGCCGTCCAGACCTTGCGCCGCGTACCGCTCGACGCGCAGTTTGTCCTGCTCCTGCACCGTGTTCAGCACCTCGGTGCGCACCACGGGCGTCGCGGCGGAGACGCCGGGGACACGCCGTGCCGCCTCGGCGACCTCCGGGGACAGTCCGCCGGTACCACTGGCGAGCACGTAGTCGGCCGTGGTCGACTCGACGGTCTCCTCCTGGCGTGCCGCGGCAGCCGAGGTCTGGCTGTAGAACATCGTCAGCGCGAACGACACCGCCAGCATCACCGGCGTCACCGCGGCCGCCAGCCGTCGCGAATTGGCCTGGCTGTTCGCGGCGGCCAGATAGCCGCTGATCCGCGAAGTCCGGTTCAGCACCGGGCCGACCAGCCGCGTCATGAGGGCGACCACCTTCGGGCCGAGCACGCCCAGCCCGATCACGATCACCAGCGCCGAACTGCCCGAAGCCGCCAATCCCGCCTCACCGCGCACGAAAATCGGGACCATCGACCCGGCGAGACCGGTCACCACCAGCGCGCAGCCGACGATGAGGCGCACCCTGCCGAGTTCGCGCCGCTCCACCGCGGCCTCGCCGAGTGCCTCCACCGGCCGGATCGACGACGGGCGCCGCGAAGCCGACCAGGCGGCCAACCGCGCCGTGCCCAGGCCCAGCACCAGCGCGGCGACGAGCGGGATCGGGCTGATCGCCAGTTCGAAGTCCGGCGGGATCACTCCGATGGCACCGAAGGCGTTCCGCAGGCCGAAGCCCACCGCGACCCCGAGACCGCTGCCCAGGACCCCCGCGACCGAGGCGACGATCATCGTCTCGGCGCCGATGAGCTTGCGGATCTGCTGCGGTGTCGCCGCGATCGCCCGCAGCAGGGCGAACTCCCGGCGGCGCTGGTTGATGACGAGCGCCAGGGTGCTGGCCACGACGAACACCGCGATGAGGAGCGCGAACCCGCCGAACGATCCCGCGAGCGCCATCAGCAGCATCCGGGTCTGGCTGACGTCGAGGAACTCGACCGTGCTGCGCTCGACCCCGGTCGCCACCGTCACCTTGTCGCCGACCGCGGCGCTGATCTTTTCGGCGAGGTCGCCCGGCGTGACACCCGGCTCCGCCAGCACGCCGATCGCGTGCGCCTGTCCGGGGATCCCGGCGAGTTCGGTGGCCTTCTCCGGCGAGAAGAACAGCGCGGACTGCCGGGTGAGGCCGTCGCCCGTCTTCGGGGCGGCGATCCCGGAGACCCGGAACTCGACCGGCGCCGAACGGACGGCGATCTTCACCCGCTGCCCCACGGTCACGCCGCTCCGTGACGCGAGGTCCGCGTCCAGGACCACCTCGTCGGCACCGACGGGCGCGCGGCCGTCACGCAAGGAGAACGGCGCCAGCACGGCGGCGTCCCAGTTGTGGCCGAGCGACTGGCCGCCTTCCGGCCCGGTCAACGGCCGGCCGTCGGCGGTCACCACGGTGGCCGGGAAGCTCTGCTCCGCCACCACACCACGCACGCCGGGCACCGCGGTGATCGCGCCGGTGAGCGTCACCGGCACCGTCGCCTGCTCGGCGACCTGCTGGCCGTCGAGCGCGCCGGTCCCGGGCGGTGCGACCGTCTGCCCGCCGCCCACGACGACCGCCGCGTCGGCGTACCGCTGGGTGGGGACGCCGGCGCGCAGTCCGGATTCCATCAGGACGCCGCAGCCGGCGACCAGCGCCGTCCCGCACAGGATCGCGACGAACGCGCCGACGAAACCGCTCAAGCGGGTTTTCGTCGTCTGCCAGGCCAAATCCCACATGACGTCACCACTCCCCGAGGTGGGTCATGCGCTCGGCGACCCGTTCCGGCGTCGGCGCCGGGAGGTGGCCGGCCAGCTTGCCGTCGGCGAGGAAGAGCACGCTGTGCGCGGCCGACGCCGCGACCGGGTCGTGGGTGACCATCAACACGGTCTGCCCCATGCCGTCCACAATGGAGCGAAGGAGGTCGAGGACCTGCTTCGCGGTGCGGGTGTCCAGTGCCCCGGTCGGCTCGTCGGCGAGGACGACCTCCGGCCGGGTGACCAGCGCGCGGGCGATCGCGACCCGCTGCTGCTGGCCACCGGACAGTTCGGACGGACGGTGTTCGAGCCGCTTCGCGATCCCCACGCCCTCGACGATCTCGCGCAGCCACTGCGGGTCCGGCTTCTTCCCGGCCAGCCGCAGTGGCAGCGTGATGTTCTGCAGCACGTTCAGCGACGGCAGCAGGTTGTAGGCCTGGAAGATGAACCCGATGCGGGTCCGCCGCAGCTCGGTGAGCGCTTTCTCCCGCATCCTGCTCAGTTCCGTGTCCCCCAGCAGCACCCGGCCCGAGCTGGGCTTGTCCAGCCCGGCCGCGCAGTGCAGGAAGGTGCTCTTGCCCGAGCCCGACGGTCCCATCACCGCGGTGAACGTGCCCCGGCGCACTTCGACGGTCACCCCGTTCAAAGCCGTGACCGCGCCGTCACCGGATCCGTAGACCTTGCTCACGGAGTCCAGCGACAAGGCGCACGCGCCCCCTGAATTCATCGTTTCCCCTTAGCGGTGGTGATCTCTCTCGCCAAAACCTACGGGCGGCGAGGGCCGTGATCGATCCCGCGTGAGGGAAGACTCGTGGTAGCGCTGGCACCACCATGAGACGGTCAGGCCGGTCTGCGAGCGGTGTGACCGTTCGCCTTCTCCAGCGCGTGCGCGATCCCGAGGGCGCGAAGATCCGTGTGATGCGGTGTGACCACCTGGACCCCGATCGGCAGCCCGTCGGCGGTGAACCCCGCCGGGACGGCCGTGGCCGGGCATTCCGTGGCCGAGATCAGGTAGGCCGCGCGCATCCAGTGCAGATAGTTCTCGACCTCGGTCCCACCGACGATCTTGGGGTACTCCAGCTCCGCGTCGAACGGAAGTGCCTGGCTGGCGGGAAGAACGACGGCGTCCACATCGTCGAAGTAGGCACGTACGCGGTGGAACAGTTCGGTGCGCAGCCGGTTGGCGGTCGCGATGTCCGCTCCGGTGAGCGCGCGTCCTTTCGCGACGTTCCAGCGGACGGTCTGCTTGACCTTGTCCGGCTCGCTGTCGACGAGGTCGCCGGCGGACTGCGCGTAGTTCAGCGCGCGGAAGGTCTGGAACACCTCTTCCGCCCCGGTCAGATCCGGGCAGCCGGAGACGACCTCGGCGCCGAGCCGGCGCAGCAAGTCCACCTGTCCTTCCACGACCGTCGCGATGTCGGCGTCCACGGGCACAAGGCCGCCCAGATCGGGCGAAACCGCGATCCGCAGGCCGTGCAACCGGGTCGGCAGTCCGGCGGTGAACACGCTGCCGGGCTCGGCCAGCGACAGCGGCGCGCGATCGTCGGGGCCCGCCTGGACGGACAACAGCAGCGCCGTGTCGGCGACCGTGCGTCCCATCGGGCCTTGCACGCCGAGGGTGAACCAGGCGTCCTTGGCCGGCCAGGTCGGCACTCGCCCCGGACTCGGCCGGTGGCCGACGACATTGCAGAACGAGGCGGGATTCCGCAGTGATCCGCCCATGTCGCTGCCGTCGGCCAGCGACGTCATCCCGGCCGCGAGCGCCGCGGCGGCGCCTCCGCTCGAACCGCCCGCCGAACGGTCCGGCGCGTAGGGATTGCGGGTCAGACCGAACACCGGATTGAAGGTGTGCGAACCGGCGCCGAACTCGGGCACGTTCGTCTTGCCGAAGACGACCGCCCCGGCCGCGCGCATCCGGGCGACGACGAGTTCGTCGGCGTCGGGAACGTTGTCCGCGAACGCGGGCGAGCCGAAGGTGGTGCGCATCCCCGCCGTCGCGTGGAGGTCCTTGATCGCGAGCGGAAGCCCGTGCAGCGGCCCGAGCGACCGACCGGCGGCCCGTGCCTCGTCGGCCGCCGCCGCGGCGGCCCACGCCCGCTCCTCGTCGATACTGACGACGGCGTTCAGCACCGGGTTCACCGCCGCCACGCGGTCGAGGGTGGCGTCGAGCAGTTCCCTCGCCGACAACTCTCCGGAGGCCAGCAGTTCGGCCTGAACGGTGGCCGGCAGATCGTTGATCGCGCTCACGACGCACACCATCGCACCCACCGGCCCTTTCAGACAAGAAGTGGGTTGGAACTGCCGACTACCGCCACATCCATGGCCGATTCTGGCACCAGATGGCCCGCGGTAGGGAAATCCTTCAGCCCGCCAACAGGTTCCTCCAATAGGCGCGGCACCCCCGCCTTCCTACCTTGGGACGAACGTTGCCGGGGAGGGGCGCAACGTCGACCGCCCGTCACCGTTCAAGGAAGAGCGCGCATGACAGCATCCACCGCTCCATCCAGGACCACCTCGTCCCAGACCCGCCGGCTCGCGATCGGCGCGGGTGCCGGGACCTCGCTGGAGTTCTTCGACTTCTCCATCTACACGGTCGCCTCCGCGCTGGTCTTCCCGAAGGTGTTCTTCTCCGGCGACACCGATCCCTGGTTCGCCTCGTTCATGAGCCTGGCGACCTACACGATCGGCTACGTCGTCGCGCCGCTCGGCGCGATCGTGATGGGCTGGGTGGGCGACCGCTACGGCCGCCGTCGCGCCATGCTCATCACCTTCTATCTCATGGGCGCGGCCACCGTCCTGATGGGACTGTTGCCCGGCTACGCCACCATCGGGGTCGCGGCGCCGTTCCTGCTCGTCCTGTTGCGCCTGGTGCACGGTTTCTCCCGTGGTGGTGAGCTGGGCGGGGCGTCGGTGCTCGCCGTCGAGCACGCGCCGCCGTCACGACGGGCGGCGTTCGGCGCCTTCGTCGCCTTGGGCTCGCCGCTCGGCGCGCTGCTGGCGAACCTCGCCTTCGTGCTGATCTTCTATTTACCGCAGGGGGCCATCACCAGCTGGGGCTGGCGGATCCCGTTCATCGCGGGCGCGGTCGTCCTCGCCATCGGTGTCTGGGCGCGGCGCGCGCTCGAGGAATCGCCCGTGTTCCACGAGCTCGCGGCCAGCAGACTGGACGAGAAGATCGTCAAGATCCCGATCTGGAACGTCATCCGGGACAACTGGGGCAGGCTACTGCTCGCCGCCGGCGCGAACACCGGGCTCAACGGTGTCATGTTCGTCCTGGCCGGATTCATGCTCTCCTACGCCGCCGGTCCCGCGCCGAAGGGCCTCGGACTGGACATCCAGGACGTGCTGTGGTGCACGTTGCCCGGCCTCGCGATCCATGCGGTGACGGTCGTGCTCGGTGCCCGGCTCTCCGACCGGCTGGGCCGCAAACCGGTGATGCTCGCGGCGTCCGTCGCGGTGCTGGCGTACATGTTCGCGCTCTTCCCGATCGCGCGGGTCGGCACGCTGACCGCCTGGGCGCTCGCCATCGCCGTCGGTTTCGCGCTCACCGGGTTCCTGTTCGGCCCGCTGATCACCTACCTGACGGAACTGTTCACGCCCGAACAACGGCAGTCCGGCGCCGGGCTGGCGTACCAGATCGGTGCGGTACTCGGCGGCGGCCTCGCGCCGTCGATGGCGAACCGGCTCATCGAATGGACGGGCACTTCGACGTCGGTCGGCTACTACCTGGCGGGCGGGATGGCGCTGACCGTCGTCTGCCTGCTGGCCCTTCCCGAAACCGCACCCGTGAGGACCCACCGATGAACGACGAACTCACCGAACTCCGGCGCCGCGTCGAGGTGCTGGAGGCCGAGGCCGAGATCCGCCGTGTCCAGGCCCGCTACATGTTCCTCTGCGACACGCCCTGCCCGGAGTACGGTGTCACCGACGACGACCGGCGCATCGACCTGATCCTCGAGCTCTACGCGGACGACGCCGTCTGGGAAGGCGTCGGCGAGCACTACGACGGGCAGTTCGGCCGTGCGGTGGGCAAGGACGCGATCCGGGCCCATTTCCAGCGGTTCTGGGGCGAGAAGCGGGACCCGGCGCTGGTCCTCAACGCCCATTACCTGACTTCGGAACAGATCCGCGTCGACGGCGACCGGGCCGACGGGCAATGGATCCACGTCCAGCCGTGGCTCTACGCCGACGGGACGGGGCTGCTGCGGTCGAGCAGGCTCAACAACGCGTTCCGGCGTGAGGACGGGCGTTGGCTGATCACCCGTACGCGGACCGAGAACGTCTTCATCGCGCCGCTGCCCGCGAGGTTCGCTTCGGACTTCCCGGCGACTTCCGTACTGATGGCTTGACCTGGCACCGCACTCACGTGATCGAAGCCGGAACTCGCGTGATCAGAGGCGGAACACCCGAGTGCGGCCCCCAATCACGCGAGTCACGTCCCTGATCACGCGAGTCACGCCTTTCCGCTCACGCCGCGCAGTCCGGAATTCCCACTCGCACCTAGACGGTGACCTGGTGCTGAAGGACATCGCGCACCAGAGTGCCGAGGCTGTCCGACTCGGTCTTGGCCTTGATCCGGGCCCGGTGCACGTCGACGGTCTTCACACTCGTGCCCAGCCGCCGCGCGATCAGCTGACTGGGCAGACCATCGATCACCAGCAGGAGCACCTCCCGTTCGCGCGGGGTCAGCGTCGCGATCCGCTCGGCGACGGCCTTGCGGCACGCGGCCTCCGCGAACCGTTCCGCCGCGACCACCAGTTGCGCCTGGACGACCTCCAGCATCCGCTGCGGCTCGTACGGCTTCTCGAGGAAGTCGACGGCACCCAGGCGCAGCGCCCGCACCGACATCGGGATGTCGCCGTGCGCGGAACAGAAGATCACCGGGGCCGGGAATTCACGGGCGACCAGTTTCTCCTGCAGTTGCAGGCCGCTGAGCCCCGGCATCCGGACGTCGATGATCAGCACGCTCGGCTCGTCGGGATCGAACTCCTCCAGGAAGGTCGGCCCGTCCGGGTAGACGAGCGCCTGGATCCCGACGCTCTCCAGCAGGAACACCAGGGATTGGCGGATGGCCTCGTCGTCGTCGACGATGTAGACCACCGGCGACGTCTCGCCGCCGGACGCGGAATCGGTGGTGACCATGAAGAGCTCCCTATCATGAATCCCCGGCGAGCACCCGCTCCGCCCAGCACGCGTGCCCGAGCAGTTCGTTCTCCCCGCCGTGACGGCCGACGAGTTGCAGGCCGAGCGGCAGACCCGCCGCGTCGGTGAATCCGGGAACGGTGACCACGGGCAGGCCGAGCGCCTGCCAGCCTCGGCTCAGCACCGGGTTCCCGGTCGCCTCCAGTCCGTGTGGCGCCGCGCCGGGCGCGGCCGGGCCGAGGACAACGTCGAACACGTCGGCCAGCCGGTCTGAGCCCTCGGCGATGGTGGCGCGGGCGGTTTCGTATTCGTCGGCCGAGGTCGCGGCCCCGGCCCGGAGAAGCTGCGCCAAAGGTGCACTCAAACGCTCGGCCACCGCGAGTTCGGCAGACCTTTCCCGCGCTGCTTCGTAGGCCATCACCACGGGATGCGCGGCCGTGAGCTCGACCATCAACTGTTCGTCGCGGAACGGCTCGACGGTCGCCCCTGCCTCCCGCAGACGTTTCGCCGCTTGCGTCAGCGCATGCCGCATCGGTGCTTCGACGACGTCGAGCGCGTCGGCGGACCACACCAGGATCCGCGGCGGACGCGGTTCTCGTGCGGAATCGCCGGTCAGCGCGGACCACGCGAGCGCGAGGTCGGCGGCCGTGGCCGCGAAGACGCCGTGGCTGTCCAGGCTGGGGCTCAATCCCGTCACCCCGGTGGACGGGTACCTGCCGTGGCTCATGACCAGCGAGGCAACGCCGCAGTACGACGCCGGTCTGGTGACCGACCCGGCGGTCTGCGAACCGAGCGCCAACGGCACCTGCCCGGACGCGACCGCGGCGGCCGACCCGCTCGACGAGCCGCCCGGGGTGTGGCCGAGGGCCGCGGGATTCCGGGTCGGGCCGGGCGCGAAGAACGCGAACTCGGTGGTGACCGTCTTGCCGAGCGGAGCCATTCCGGCCGAGCGCCACGCGGTCACGATCGCCGCGTCCGAGGTCGCCGGAGCGGCCTCCGCGCGCAGTGTCGAACCGCAACGGGTGGGCACACCCGCCAGATCGATGATGTCCTTGACCCCGAGTGGCACACCCGTGCCCGGCAGGAAGGCCGTCCGGTCGACCCACGCGCGCAGCTCCGCGTCCGTTTCGGCGATCCGGGCGAGCGCGCGTCGCGAAGCCGCCTCCGGAGTGGTGCGCCCCTGCCGCAGGTCCTGGACGAGTTCCCGCAGCGACCACGGGCGCATGAGGTTCACTCGTCCTCCCAAGCGGCGTCCGCTTCCCAGTAGTCGACGCCGCCGGCGCTGACCGCGTGCCGCCACTCGGACGTCCGCTTCAGCCTGGGTTCGACCCGCGCCGTCACTTCGTCGGCGACGTCGGGACCGTCGGCCGGGGCCTGCCAATGGACCCAGTTCAGCTCACGGCCCTCGGCGTCGTGCACGAACAGATCCACATGGCGCCAGCCGTACCCGTGGTTGTCGTTGTAACACATCAACGTGGTGCGCTCGCTCATGGCGCGATCCGGTGGAATTCGCGGCGGAAGTAGGCGAGTCCCCCGGCGTCCTCGTCGACGAAGACGTCCTCGACCTCGACGAAGAGCACCGTGTGCGTCCCTTGGGTGAACTCGGCGCCGACTCCTCCGATGAGGACGGCGGCCGCGTCGCGGACGACGGGGATGCGGAACCTGTCGTGGTCCCAGACCTCGAACCGGAACCGGTCGAGCATCGGCACGTCCGTCGCACCGGCGAACTGCAGGGCGAGGTCCTCGTGCTGGGCGGCCAGGACGTTGATGGCCATCCTGCCGTTGGTCCGGAAGATGTCGTGCGTGTAGCTCGACTGGTTGACGCAGACCAGCAGGGTCGGCGGTGAGTCGGTGACCGAGCAGACCGCGCTCACCGTGATGCCGGCGCGGCCGCTGACGCCGTCGGTGGTGACGATGTTGACAGCCGTCGAAAGGTTCGCCATCGCCGCGCGAAACCGTCGCTGGGTCGTGGTCAGCTCATCGGGCATACCTCGACGCTAGAGCCGGGGCCGAAACCGGCGATATCCCGACTTCCACCGCGCCGCCTGAGGATTTCCCTTACGTGTCCAGCGGCAGCGCGAACCCGAACCGCGAGCCCCCGCCGTCCCGCCGCTCGGCCCAGATGCTCCCGTGCTGCCGGGTGATGATGCGGTGGCTCAGCGCCAGCCCGATCCCGCTGCCACCGGGTTTGCTGGTGAAGGATTCGGCGAACGGATCCCTGGCGACGCCGCGGCCGTGATCGTCGACGGTCAGGACGCCGACCCCCTCCTTGGCTTGAGTGCCCACCGTGATCCGCCGCTGCGGGGGTTCGCATTCGGTCGTCTCGTCGATCGCGTTGAGGCAGAGGTTCATCACCACCTGCCCGGTGAGGACGCGTTCGCACCGGACCAGCACCGGCGCCGGGTCGAGCCGGACCTCGACGGCGACGGAGTTCGGCGCGGCGCTCAGTTCGATGAAGTACAGGCACTCCCGGACGATCTCGTTCAGGTCGACCACCTGCTCGACCTGTTCCAGGTGCCCGACGAAGGACCGCAGCGAACCGACGATGTCCTTGGCCCGGTCGATCTGCCGGGCGACGCTGTCCAGGCCGTAGCCCATCTGCTCGCGGACGTCACCGCCGCCCGCCATCGTGGCGGCCCGCGCGCGGATCCCCGCGATGAAGTTCGCGGCGGCGGCCAGCGGCTGCCCGAGTTCGTGCGCGATCGCCATCGCCATGTCCCCCATGGCGTTGTAGCGCGCCAAGTAGTTCTCGTGCCGCAGCTCCAGCTCTCGCCGCGCTTCGCCGCGGACGCGCTCGGAGACGTCGTGCAGGATCATCAGATACGCGTCGACCTCGGACTCGGAAAGCCGCTCCAGGCTCCCTTCCAGCCAGGTCGAGCTCTCCCCCGGCAACTCCAGCTGCACCGGCCCGACCGGATCGGCACCGGCGACCACCTCGGCCCAGCGCACCGGCCTGCCGCCCAGGTACAGCCGCGCGTACGCGGTCAGCGGCTCCCCCGCCAGCCGATCGTCGTCGCCGGTCAGGCCGAGGAACGTCAGGGCGCTGTCCGTCGCGAACCGCACCGCGCCGGCGGCGTCGAGCATGAACGCCACGGTCGAGGTGTGCCGTGCCAGCGCGTCGACGTACGACGTCGTCAGCTTCAGCTCTCGTTCGATCTCCTCCGCGCGCTGGATGTCGCGGAACTGGACCATCACCGCGGGCCCGCGCTCCAGTTCGACCCGGATGGCGACCGCGTCCGTGGGGATGACCCGGCCGGATTTGCTCCGGTAGTGCCACACGATCCGGCTCGAACCGTGTTCCACCGCCGCCTGGAGCCACGCTCGACCGATCACCCGGTCGTACTGCTGGGCGGAGCTGCTCATGTGGTTGGCCTTGAGCGGGCGCAGCTCGGACAGACTGAATTCGAGCATCTCGCACGCGGCGGGATTGGCCCACAGGATGTTCTTGGTCGCCGCGTCGTGGACCAGCACGCACGCCTTCGAGGCGTTCATCATCGCCACGAAGTCGCCGGTGGCCAGCTCAGGCGCGATCGGGTCGACCTCCACGGCCTCAGCATAGGAGTTCGCCGCCGGGCCCTCCGGTAAGGATTTCCCCTACCCGTCTGCGTGGGAATCCCCGGCCGTCGGCAGGCAATGACCAATGGCCACACGCGGCGGTGATCCCTAGCGTCGGAGACATCTTCCCTACGACGCGAGGAGCGCCCGATGGCCCAGATCCAGGAGAGCCCGGCCGTGACACTCGACGATGTCCTGGCCGAACTCCTCGAGCGCCGTCAGGAGTTCCGGGACCAGAGGTACGTCTCGCGTGACTTCGTCGGGCGGCTCAAGGCGGCAGGCGTCTACCGGTCCGCGACGCCCGAACGGTTCGGCGGCAGGCCCCTGCCCCCGGCCGAATTCCTGCGGATGGTGGAGCGGATCTCCGTCGTCGACGGATCCACCGGATGGGTGGCCAGCTTCGGCTCCGCGCTGGTCTACCTCGCGGCGCTGCCCGTCGAGACGCAGGCCGAGCTCTACGCCGACGGTCCCGACGTGTGCTTCGCCGGTGGTCTCTTCCCCGTCCAACGAGCCGAGCCCACCGCCTCCGGCTTCCTGGTCGACGGGCGCTGGAAGTTCGCGAGCGGCTGCATGGGTGCGGACATCCTCGGCGTCGGGATCCCAGGCGACGACACGACCGCCGGAAAGCCCCGCACTGCCCTGCTGCGGCCCGAGCAGGTCGAGATCGTCCAGGAGTGGGACGTCGTCGGGATGAAGGGCACCGGGTCCTTCGACCTGGTCGTCGACAAGGTCGAGGTGCCACGCGAATGGACGTTCATCCGCGGCGGTGAACCCACCATCGACGAGCCGTTGTACCGCTACCCCACCCTCGCCTACGCCTCCCAGGTGCTGGCGGTCGTCGGTGCGGGTGTCGCCCGCGCGGCGCTCGACTTCGCGACCGAGGTCGGCAGCGGCCGTTCGGGTGTCACGGGCGCGCCGAAACTCGCCGACCGCGCCTACTACCGGACGGGACTGGCCGAAGCCGAGGCGACGATGCGTTCGGCGCGCGCGTACTTCTACGAGGTCACCGACGAGGCGTGGCAGACCGTGCTGAGCGGCGATCCCGTGGCGCCGCACCAGAACGCCCACCTCCGGCTGGCCTCGACCCATCTCGCGAAGACCGCCGCCGAGACCGTCAACCGGGTCATCGGCCTGTCCGGGACGGGTGCCATCGCCACGAGTCATCCGCTGCAGTGGCTGCTCGGCGACGCGCTCGTCCCGCAGCAGCACGCCTTCCTGGGGCCGGCCATGTACGACGCCGCGGGTGCCGTGCTGATGGGCCATCCGCCCACCGTTCCCGGCTTCCAGTGACCCACTACCGACCGACGAGGAGTTGGACCACCACCATGAGCGACACCCCGTTGCGTGTGCTGTTCTGCATCGGCATCAACCAGAACTTCTTCGACCTTCCGGAAGGCGGCGTCGCCACCGGAGACGTCTGGACCGCCTTCGTCGCGCTGATGGACGGCATCAAGGGCCTGCCCGGCGTGGACTTCATCGGCGACATCGACGACGACTCGCATATGGTCGGGCCGTCCGACGGGTGGCCGTGGACGTGTTACCTGCTCTGCGACGTCGACACGCAGGAAACCGTCAAGCAGGCGTGCGACTTCCTGCGCAGCACCCCGGTCGGCGACAGCCCGTGGAAGCTGTGGAAGTACGCCAAGATCGAAGCGCGTATCGGCCGCGCCCTCACACCGCGCGAATACCGGGGCTGATCGCGATGACCGAATTCACCGCCGCCACCGTGTACGACCTGCCGCCCGCGGACCTCGTCCTCGGCGACCGGGTCGCCGGCCGGATGTACACCGACCCCGCGATCTTCGACCAGGAGAGGACGAAGATCTTCGAGCGGTCCTGGATCTGGGTCGCCCACGAATCGGAACTGCCCAAGGCCGGCAGTTTCAAGTCGACCCATGTCGGACGGCATCCGGTCATCGTCACCAAGGACCGCAAGGGCGAGATCCGCACGCTGGTGAACCGCTGCCGCCACCGGGGCGCGTCGCTCTGCGAGAAGAAGACCGGCCACGCCAACGGATTCACCTGTCCTTATCACGCCTGGTCCTACGGGCTGGACGGCAAACTGCGCGGCATCCCGTACCCCGACGGGTACGAGGGCGTGATGGACAAGGCGGATCTCGGGCTGAAGACCCTGCGCACCGAGTCCTACGGCGGGATGATCTTCGCGACCGTGGACGCCGACGCCGAGCCGCTGGCCGACTTCCTCGGCGACGTCAAGCTGTGGATCGATCGCTTCATGGCGCAGGGTGGCGGCTATCCGGTGAAGGTGCTCGGCACCCACCGGTTCACCTACCGGGGCAACTGGAAGATCCAGCTGGAGAACACCACCGACGGGTACCACTTCCCCATCGTGCACCGCTCCTGGATGGCCTCGGTCGACGCGGAAACCGCCGAGATGATGTCGTTCATGACCGATCCGACGGCGGTCACCCACGATCTGGGGAACGGCCACTCGGTGATGCAGATGGTCCCCGAACACTCCGATCTGGAGGCGGACGACGGCAGCGAACCGCTCCAGCCGCGGTTCGACGGCCTGGTCGCCCAACTCGAAGCCGCCGGGGCGGACGAGGCCGAGATCCGCAGGCTCGTCCGTGCCGTGCACGGCACGGGGTTCAACCTCAACCTGTTCCCGAACGTGTCGATGTCGATCTCGTTCTTCCGGGTGTTGCGGCCGATCAGCGTCGACGAGACCGTCATCGAGCACGTCGCCCTCGGCAGTGACGGCCCGGCCGAGATCGTCGGGCCGGTCAACCGCGAGCGGCTGCGCGCCCACGAACATTTCCAGGGTCCGTTCGGGTTCGGCACCCCGGACGACTCCGAGGGCTGGGACCGGGTGCAGCGCGGCGCCCAGGGCGCGCCCGAGCTGCCGATCATGGTCAACCGCGGTCTGGGGCGCGAAAAGCCCTCCGCCGAAGGCTGGCCGACCAGCCATGTCACCGACGAGACCGGGATGCGGGCGGCGTACGCCCAATGGAAGCGGATGATGAGCGATGACTGAGACCCTCACCGATCCGCGGGTGGTCCGCGCGATCGAGCTGGCCTGGCGCGAGGCCGCGCTGCTGGACGCCAAGGAATACGAAGCCTGGCAAGGGCTTTACGCCGACGACGCGCGGTACGTCATCCCGATCGAACGCGACGCCGAGGATTTCGACGACGTCCTCAACATGGTCCACGACGACGCCCGGATGCGCGGATTGCGCGTGCGGAGGATGACCGAGGGCTACGCGATCGCCGCGGTGGACTCGGCGATCACCGTGCGGACCGTCTCGCGTTTCATCCCCACGGACGTCGACGACCGGTCGGTCACGCTCAAGGCCGCCCAGATCATCGTGGCGTACAAACGCGGCCGTCACGACCTCTGGGCCGCGGACGTCGACTACGTCGTCCGTCTCGGCGCCAGCGGCGACGAAGACCGCTTTGCCCGCAAGGTCGTCCGGCTGGTCAACGCCGACGAAGCCGTTCCCGCCGCGGGATTCCTGCTGTGAGCGGCTCCGCGCCGGTCGCCGTGATCACCGGCGGGGCGACCGGGCTCGGCGAGCGGATCGTCCGGCGCCTGCACGGCGGCGGCCACCGCGTGGCGATCGCCGACCTCGACGAGGCCGCCGCGAAACGGCTCGCGACCGAGTTGGACCGGACCGGGGCGCACGCCCAGAGCTACCGCGTCGACGTCGCCAGCCGCCCGGACATCGACCAGCTGCTCGCGTCGGTGCTCGGCGATTTCGGCGGCGTCCAGGTGCTGGTCAACAACGCCGCCCGCACCCAGGCACGACCGTTGCTGGAGATCACGCCGCAGGAGCTCGACGAAGTGATGGCGGTGAACTTCAACGGCACCTTCCACGCCTGCCAGCTGTTCGGCGCGCACATGGCCGAAGCCGGGTACGGCCGGATCGTCAATCTGGCCTCGCTGGCCGGGCAGAACGGCGGCACCTCGACCGGCGGGCACTACGCGTCCTCCAAGGGCGCGATCCTGACCGCGACCAAGGTGTTCGCCCGCGAGCTCGCCGCACGGGGAGTCACCGTGAACGCGGTCTCCCCCGGACCACAGGACAGCCCCATGGTCCACCGGATCGTCGGTGAGGAGAACCTCACGAAGCTGACGGCAGGCATCCCGGTCGGACGCCTGGGCAGCATGGCGTTCATCGCCGAGATGGTGGCGCTGCTCGCCTCCCCCGAAGCCGCCTCCGTCACCGGCGCCTGCTGGGACGCGAACGGCGGCCTGTTCATGCGCTGACCAGGAGGCATCCAGATGACGAACGTCCTCTTCCGCGTCGTCGAAATCACCGAGGAGACACCGGAAATCCGTACCCTGCGGCTGGTCCGGCAGGACGACGAGCCGCTGCGCGTCCGTTACCGGGCCGGTGCGCACGTCGACGTGATCGGCCCGACGGGGGTGCTGCGGCAGTATTCGCTGTGCGGCGCCCCCGACGACCCGCGTTCGATCCTGATCGCGGTCAAACGGGAACCGGCCTCGCGCGGTGGATCCGTGGCGATGCACCAGGTCTCGGTCGGCGACCACCTCAAGATCAGCGAGCCGCGCAATCTGCTGGCCGTCGCCGAAGACGCCGACCGGCACGTCCTCGTCGCCGGCGGTATCGGCATCACGCCGCTGCTTTCGATGGCCTACGAGCTCTACACCTGGGGCAGCGAATTCGAGCTGCACTACTTCGCGCGCTCGCGGGAAACCGCGGCGTTCGTGGAACTGCTGGAAGAACGGGTCGAGTTCGCCGACCGGATCCGGCCGCATTTTGGCGTCCCCCGCGCCGGACATCCCGCCGTGCTGCGGACGATCGCCGAGGAGCTGACCCCGTCGACCCACGTCTACACCTGTGGCCCCGACGGTTTCATGCGACAGGTCGGCGACGTGCTCGGCCCGGTCGTCGGCGCGGACCACGTGCACGTCGAACATTTCGAGGCCGCCGAGGTGGACACTTCCGGCGACCGTCCCCTCACCGTCGAACTCGACACCGGCGAGGAATTCGAGGTACCGGCCGGGAAATCGATCCTGGCGGTGCTCGAGGACAACGGCATCGAGGTCTTCAAGTCCTGCGAGGAAGGGATTTGCGGCTCGTGCGTGTCCGGCGTGCTCGAAGGCACCCCGGATCATCGGGACAACTGCCTGACCGCCGCCGACCGCGAAAGCCAGATGGCACTCTGCGTTTCGCGCGCGCTCACCGACCGGCTCGTCATCGAGCTGTACTGAGCGACCACCGTTTGGGCGACCACCGTTTGGCGAATAGCCGGGCGACGGGCGCCGCTGGCAGGCTGGACCCGGTCCGCTCCGCCGAGAAAGGGTGATCCCCGGTGACGCGTCCCCTGGTTCTGGACCCGAACGGCCAAGACATCCACGCCGAGAATGAACGACTTCGCGAGCAAGGCCCGATCACCCGGGTCGAGTTGCCGGGCGGTGTCGTGGCCTGGTCGGTGACCGGCTACGAACTCCTGCGTGACCTGCTCAGCGACCCGCGTGTGTCCAAGGACGCCCGGCAGCACTGGCCGGCGCTGGCCGAGGTCAGCGCGGACTGGCCGTTGCTGGTGTGGGTCAACGTGCGGAACATGTTCACCGCTTACGGCGCCGACCACAAACGGCTCCGCTCGCTCGTGACGCAGGCCTTCACCGCACGCAGGATCGCCACGCTGGAGCCCTGGATCACCCGAATCGTCACCGATCTGCTGGACGGACTCGCGGCCCTGCCCGCCGACGAACCCGTGGACCTGCGGGAGAACTTCGCTTATCCGGTGCCCATCGAAGTGATCTGCCACCTGTTCGGCGTACCGGACTCGGCCCGCGGCAGACTGCGGCACTCGGTCGACGTCTTCTTCCGGACTTCGGCGAGCCAGGAGGCGATGCTGGCCGCGTACCAGGACATCCATTCGATCTTCACCGAGCTCGTCGCCGCCAAGCGGGAGAACCCCGGCGAGGATCTCACCACCGCGCTCATCGCCGCACAGGACGACGGCGCCCGGCTCGACGAAACCGAACTGATCGACACCCTGATCCTGTTCATCTCGGCCGGTCACGAAACCACCGTGAATCTCCTCGACCAGGCCATTACGGCGCTGTTGACCCATCCCGATCAGCTCGCACTGCTGCGCGCGGGGCAGGTCTCTTGGACCGACGCGATCGAGGAAACCTTGCGGTGGCAGGCTCCCGTGGCGAACCTGCCGTTGCGCTACGCCGTCGAGGACATCGCCGTCGCCGATGTGGTCATCCAGCAGGGCGACGCGATTCTGGCGGGCTACGCCGCCGCCGGACGGGACCCGGCGCTGCACGGGCACGACGCCGACGCGTTCGACGTCACGCGGAAGGACAAAGCGCATATCGCGTTCGGGTACGGCGCGCATTTCTGCATCGGCGCGCCGCTGGCCCGGCTGGAGGCGGCGATCGCCCTTCCGGCCCTGTTCGAGCGTTTCCCGGACATGACCCTCGCGGCGCCGCCGGACGCCTTACGGCATCTCGACTCGTTCATCTCCAACGGCCACCGATCGCTGCCGGTCCGGCTCAAGAATCCGGCGTCAGACTCGTAGCTCGGGTGTCAGCACGCTGCTCCGCTTCAGTCCCTTCGTCACCAGCCCGGTGTGCACGGAAACCGCGAGCCGCGCCCAGACCGATTCGACGACGAACCGGTGCAGGGTCTCGAAATCGGGCAGCGTCACGTCGGCCATCAGCTGGTGCTCCCCCATGGTCGCCGCGGCGTACCGGACGTACGGCGAGGCGAGCAGCTCCCGGCCGAGTTCGTCCACATCGGACGGACGGCTGCGGATCCACAGCAAGGCCTCGATCGGGAGGCCGAGCACCGCCGGTTCGACGACGGCGCGGATGAACATCTCCCCGCTCCGGCGCAGCGATTCCACCCGGCGGCGCACCGTCGACTCCGACACCCCGACCAGCCGGGCGAGCTCCTCGTGGGTCCGTCTGCCGTCCTCGCGCAACGCCCGGACGAGCGCGCGCTCGTCCGGGGTGAAGACGTCACCGTCCGGATGCCGGGGTTGCGGCGTCAGCTGGGGAAGTTCGCCGAGTTCGGCCACTTCGGCCGCGGTCAGAATCCCCGGCTGCCATTCGTGCACGGTGCGGTAGTACTTCGTGATGGGATCCGCGGTGAGCTCGTGGAGTCCCGGGGTCGTGGCGATGTCCTCCGACAAGTAGGCCGCGAGCCGCTCGCGCGAGCAGCACACCTCGGCGGCGACCTCGGCCTGCCCGGTGAGCAGATAGCAGAAGCTCGCCTCGGCGCGGCGGGCCAGCGCGGTCGCGGCCGTCCTGGCGAGCCCGGCGGCGCATTTGGCGCGAACCAGCATCGGCACGCCGTAGGGCGTCACCGCCATCACCGTGACGATCCCGGTTTCCAGCAACCGCACCCCGCGCCTGGCCACGGTGCGTTCGGGGGCGCCGAGCGCTTCGGCGATACGCCGCCACGACGCCCGGCCGTCCACCTGCAGGGCGCCGATGATGCGGAGATCGAGTGGATCCATCCGCCCATGATGTGGCCGATTCCGCCAGATGTCGAGCGCGTCTTGTCGAACCCGGTCAGGTCGGTGTCGCACTCGCGTGATCGAAGCCGGAACTCGCGTGATCAGAGACGGAACACCGAGTGCGGCCTCCAATCACGCGAGTCACGTCCCCGATCACGCGAGTCACGTCTCCGCCCACGCCGCGCCTGTGTGCTTAGTCCGTGAAGGCCTCCTTGAGGGACTCTGGGTCCCTCAAGGAGGCCTTCACGGACTTCGGGCCAGTAGATACAGAGGACGGCGCGTGTGCTCAGACGGACGACACGCGTGACTGGACGGACGCCACACGCGTAGTCGCTCGCCGTCCGCCTGGACACGCGTGTCGTCCGCCTGATCACA
This sequence comes from Amycolatopsis japonica, assembly GCF_000732925.1. NCBI lineage: Bacteria > Bacillati > Actinomycetota > Actinomycetes > Pseudonocardiales > Pseudonocardiaceae > Amycolatopsis > Amycolatopsis japonica. The sequence continues at coordinate 3,767,054 of NZ_CP008953.1, read as the reverse complement.
CGTGTCGGCCATCCAGTCACGCGACATCGCCGCCGCGCATCAAACCGACAGCGACATCGGACGTCGAAACCGTCAGGTCACCGTTCGCGGAACCGTGCGGCCAACGCGGCCACCGGCGATCGCCGCGCCCGCACCGGAAGCGCGCCGGAGGTGATGTCCTCCAGCAGAGTCGCCACGGTCTCCCGCGCACAAGTGCGGTTCGCGCCGATCCCGCCCGACGGACCGCGTTTGATCCAACCGACCACATACGCGCCACTGCGCCCGTCGACGCGACCCGCGGTGTTAGGGATCGTGCCGCGGTCGTCGTCGAACGGAAGCCCGGGTACCGGGACACCTCGATAGCCGACGGCGCGGACGACCTGACCGGCGGCGATCTCCACCGTCCCGTCCTGCCCTGTGACGCGCAGGCCGCGCACCTGGGTGTCGCCGACGATCTCGGCGGGCGCGGAGTGGAACCGCAGGACGATCCGGCGAGCGTCCGAACCCGGCGCAACGGTCCAGTCGACGGTCTCCCGGCCGAGGTCGCGCAGCAGCGCCGCCTTGCCGGTGCCCACGTCGATCGCGGCCGTGGTGCGCGGGTCGGCGTCATCGACGACGAGCGGTACACCGGCGCGTCCCGCCAGCGCGAGCAGCTCCGGTGACGTGTAGGCGGCGTCCTCCGGTCCGCGCCGGGCGAGCAGTACGACCTCCCGGATTTTGCTGGTGCGCAAGCGTTCCAGTGCGTGCGGGGCGATCGTCGTGCCGGCGAGGTCATCGGGGTCGGCGGTGAGGATCCGGGCCACGTCCAGCGCGACGTTCCCGGTGCCGACCAGCACGACACGCTCCGCGGACAGGTCGACCGCGTTCGCGGGCACGTCCGGATGGCCGTTGTACCAGGCGACGACGGTGGTCGCGGCGATACTGCCGGGCAGATCCTCGCCGTCCAGGCCCAGCCGGCGCGCGGACGAGGCACCGACCGCGTAGACGACGGCGTCGTGCCGTTCGGCCAGCTCGTCCACCGATACGTCGCGGCCGATCTCGGTGCCCAGGCGCATCTTCAGCCGCGGATGCTCGTGAAGCCGCGAGAAGGTCTCGCCGATCCGCTTCGTGGCGGGGTGGTCCGGGGCGACGCCGTAGCGGACGAGCCCGCCCGCGACCGGCAGCCGGTCGATCAGCGTGACCCGCGCGTTCGTGTGGAGGAGCAGGTCCTCCACCGCGTACATACCGGCCGGGCCGGTGCCGACGACGGCGATGTCCGGCGGCGCGAAGTCGCTCGGGATGGCCCGGTCGAACGTCGGCGGGCTCCACCGGTGGAAGTTCGGCGCCGGATCCACCGAGGCGACGGGCTCGCGGTCGGCGTAGAAGGCCGCGTTGATTCCCGCGTAGACCTGCAGCGGTCCGGTCAACAAGTCCGCCGGGAAGATGGCGTCCACCGGACAGGCGTCCGCGCAAGCCCCACAGTCGATGCACGTGTCCGGATCGACATAGAGCATCTCGGTGGTGCCGAAATCGGGCTCGTCCGGCGTCGGGTGGATGCAGTTGACCGGGCAGACCGACACGCAGGTGGCGTCGTTGCAGCAGGTCTGGGTGATCGCGAAGGCCATGTCAGATCAGGTTCGCCCGCTTGTAGAACACCAGCGCTGGGCGGGTCAGCAGACCGCACGAGCCGAGGAACTCCATCAGCCCGGCACAGCTGGACCGCATCATCGACTTGTGGTGCTCGTTGGCCTTCGCCTCGCGCAACGCGCGCTTGGTGTCGAGTCCCGCGTGCTTGTACACGTCGCGGTTGATCATGCTGCTGACGATGAAGTACGAAGCGATCGCGATGACCAGCGCGTCGATCCGGCGGCGCAGGAAGCCCGCGCCCTCCAGCTGCTCGCGGGTCTCCTCCCTGGCGAACTTCATGTGCCGGGACTCCTCGACCACGTGGATGTTGTTGATGGTGCGCACGAACGGGACCACGCGCTCGTCGCGCATCCAATCGCGCTGCATGACGTCGAGGACCTCCTCGGCGACGAGGATCGCCGCGTACGCCGCTTCGCCGCTGGCCGTCGCCTTGAAGATGCGGCCGAGTTCGACAGCGAGCTTGCGTGGGCGATACGGCGGCGCGCCGAGCTTCGCCGCGCCGCGGGCGAACATGATCGAGTGACGGCATTCGTCGGCGATCTCGGTCAGCGCCCACTGGAACGCCGGATCGGTCGGGTCCTTGGCGTAGAAGTCGCGCAGCACCATCTGCTGCAGGATCATCTCGAACCAGATGCCGGTGCTCGCCACGGAAGCAGCTTCCTGGCGCGTGAGCTCCTTCTGCTGCTCCGGGCTCATCTCGGCCCAGTAGCTCGTGCCGTAGAGCGTGCTCCACTCCGGGCTGGCACCGTGGAAGTCCTTGTCCAGCGGTGTCTCCCAGTCCACCTCGGTGGCCGGGTCGTAGGACAGCATCGCGGACGAATCGAGGAGCCGCTGCGCGGTCTCGTGGCGGCCTGCCCCGGCCGTTCGTGGCACATCGGTGCTGGTCATACGGACCTCCCTGACGACGTCGACAGAGTGCGCGGCTACCTGTTACCGCGATTCACTGTTACTCAAGGTAACATATACGAGCAGTCCACGAAAGAAGGGGAAATCCGCCCATGACCGCGCCCCGCCGCATCGCCACCTTCGACCACGACGGACTCGTCTTCGATGTCCGGGACACCGGACCGCTCGACGGCGACGTCGTCGTCCTGCTGCACGGTTTCCCGCAGACCGGCGCCTCCTGGGCCGACACCGCCGCCCTGCTCCACCAGCGGGGATACCGCACGATCGTGCCCGACCAGCGCGGCTACTCACCCCGCGCACGCCCGCGCGGCCGCTTCGCCTACCGGTCCAGCCGTCTGGTGGCCGACACCGTCGCCCTCATCGACACCCTCGGCACCGGGCCGGTCCACCTCGTCGGACACGACTGGGGTGCCGTCGCCGCCTGGTCGACCGCGGCCCGGCGACCCGACCTGGTCACCTCTCTGACCACCGTGTCGGTCCCCCATCCCGGGGCGTTCCTCCGCGCGATGCTCGGCAGCGACCAGCTCGTCCGGTCGTACTACATGTTCCTGTTCCAGCTCCCCTGGCTGCCCGAACTCGCCATCCGGAGCCGGCCACGCGTACTGGAACGCACGCTGGCCGGCACCGGGATGACGCCCGCCCAGATCGACCAGGTCCGCCAGGACATCGTCCGCGGCGGCGCCCTCACCGGCGGCTTGAACTGGTACCGCGCGATGGTCTTCAACCACCCGGCCGCCCTCCGCGCCCGGGTCACCGTGCCGACCACCCACGTCTGGAGCGACGGCGACACCGCCCTGTCCCGGCGCAGCGCCGAACTCGCCGGCCAGTACGTCGACGCCGCCTACCGGCTCGAAATCCTGTCCGGCGTCAGCCACTGGGTGCCCGAGGAAGCGGCCACGACACTCGCCGCCATCATCGACCGCACCGCCACGGACGCCGCTAGTCGACCGGTGTGACCTCGGCCATCTCCGACCACGCGTCGCCGTCGAGGTTCTGGTAGTTGATCCGGGGCTTCTCGGCGACGACGGTCGCCATGAACGGGAAGAACTCCTGAGCGTGCTGCGTCGCGACGTGCGCGTCACCGGCGGCGCTGTCGGCGAAGACCTCGACGAGGACGAATTCGTTCTCGTCGCCGGCATTCTGGTAGTAGTCGAACGAAATGTTGCCAGGTTCGCTACGCACCTGCTGCGTGTAGCGGTCGATACCGGCGAGCCATTCGGTGCGCTTCTCGGGGCGGATCTGTGCTTTGAGAACGATCAGGATCATGGTCCGAGTATCGCAAAGCGGGCCTTCACGCGCTCCGCTCCGAGGCCGCCGACGGCCGGATGAAAGACTGGCGGGGTGATCACCCGGCTCCGGTCCAGTTGGTCCGCGATCCGGTACCTGGCGGTCGGCGCGGCCTCGTCCATCGTCTCCTGGTTCGTCCTCGTCGGCATGCTGTTCGTGTTGATGATGTGCCCGTTCGGTGTCGGGATCCCGGCGGTGCCGCACGCGCTCAAGCTGATCAGGTATCCGGTCAACTTCGAACGACGGCGATCGGCGCGCCTGCTGGACGAGCCCATCCCCGAGCCGTACCGATCCGGGAACCCGGTGACCGACCCTGCCTCGCGACGGGATCTGGCCTGGCTCGTCTTCCACGCCGCCACCGGTTTCATCGTCGGCATCTTCGCCATCGCCTTTCCGCTCGGCGGGCTCCGCCAGATCCTCACGGCGTTCATCTGGCCCATGGTGCCCGGCGGAGTGGAAAGCTCGCTCGGGTTCATGGTCACGTCGTGGCCGCTCGCGGCGCTCAGCGCGGTCACGGGCGTCGGGATGATCGCGCTCCTGTTCCTGTATCCCCGCTTGGCCCGCTGGCAGGCTTCCATCGCGCGCAGGCTGCTCGCACCGGCGCCCGGGGTGGTGCTGACCGACCGCGTCGTCGAACTGGCCGCGTCGCGGGCCGCCGCGCTGGAGGCCCACGGCGCCGAACTCCGTCGCCTCGAACGCGACCTGCACGACGGGACACAGGCGAGGATCGCCGCGGTGGTGCTGCAGCTGGGGATCGCCGATTCGCTCTTCGACAAGGATCCGCAGCGGGCGCGCGAACTGCTCGGCAAGGCGCAGGACACCGCGACCGGCGCGCTCGCCGAACTCCGGACCGTCGTGCGCAGCATCCATCCGCCGCTGCTGACCGACCGCGGCCTCGACGGCGCCGTCACCGCGCTGGCCGACCGCTGCCCGGTTCCGTGCACTGTGGACGTTCGCAGCCGCAGTCGCCGTCCCGCCGCCGTCGAAGCGGCCGCCTACTTCGTCGTCGCCGAGATGCTGGCCAACATCACCAAGCATTCCGGCGCCGAACACGCCTGGATCACCCTCGACGGCACCGCCGACACCCTGCTCATCGAAATCCGCGACGACGGCCACGGCGGCGCCGACGAAGCCGCGGGCAGCGGCCTGTCCGGGATCCGCAAACGCGCCGAGGCCTTCGACGGGACCTTGAAACTGTCGAGCCCATCCGGTGGGCCGACCGTACTGAAAGTGGAGTTGCCATGCGGGTCGTGATCGTCGAGGACGACGCGCTGCTGCGCGAAGGCCTGGTGATGCTGCTGAACACCTCGGGCATCGACGTCGCCGCCGCGGTGGACGATGTGGACGAGTTCCTCGAACTGGTCACCAAGGACCGGCCCGACGCGGTGATCACCGACGTCCGGCTGCCGCCGACCCACACCGACGAAGGCCTCCGCGCGGCCGTCAAGGCTCGGAAGATGTATCCCGGGCTGCCTGTGCTCGTGCTTTCCGCGCACGTCGAAACCGGCTACGCGGCGGAACTCCTGGCCGACGGCAAGGGTGCCGTCGGATATCTGCTCAAGGAGCGGGTGGGGAAGGTCGAGAAGTTCCTCGACGCGCTGGACCGGGTCGTCAAGGGCGGGACCGCGATGGACCCCGAGGTGATCACCCAGCTGATGGCGCACCGCCGGGCGACCGATCCGCTCGAAGGGCTGACCGCGCGCGAACGCGAGGTGCTCGGGCTGATGGCGGAGGGCTACAACAACACGACCATCGCGGAACTGCTGGTGGTGAGCGACGGCGCGGTGCACAAGCACATCCGGAACATCTTCGCGAAGCTCGGGTTGCCGGAGGACAGCGGGCATCGGCGGGTCTTGGCGGTGCTGGCTTACTTGGGCGGTAAGGGCTAAGGCCCTCCCGAGGTCCGGGCGGCAAGTACATGAAGGACCCCTTCACTGCGCTAGACGCAGTGAAGGGGTCCTTCATGTACTGCACGGGGGCGTTGCGAAAGCCACTTTCGCAACGTCAGCGCCTCGGTCCGCCAGACGCGGTAGCGCTGGCACCACCCCACGACGGGGGTCACTCCCCTGGTCCCCCGATCCGCCGGACCATAGCGTCTTTCCCATGAACGACACCAAAAACGCCGGCGGCGCGCTCGTCACCGCCTCCCTCTGGCTGGTCCTCCTCGTCAGCTCGGCCACCAACGCGATCGGCCAGTTCGCGGGGCTGGACTGGACTTTCCGCACGATCGCGGGCGCCGTCGCGGTCGTGTGCATCGTGCTGCTGATCGTCCGTTACGTCGCCCGGCGCAGGGCCTGAGCACTTCGGCCCGCCCGGAAGTCCGGGCGGGCCGAGCGCTTTCAGGACACCTTCGGCGTCGCGCGCACGCCGTGGTGCATGTACGGCTCACCGGTCGGCAACGTGTAGAACGTGACCGGCATCCAGGTCTGCGCGCCCGGTTCACGGCAGACGTAGAGGGAGTCGGTCACCGGGACCAGGTCGAATTCCATCGTCTTCTCCGGCATCAGCTCGGCCAGCGGGCCCGTGGCGGTCTGCCGCAGCCGGAGTCCGTCCTTTTCGGACAGTACCTCCATCAGCACCCCGGCCCGCTCGTAGACGCCGACGTGCCTCGAACCGTCGACGGTGACCGGAGGCGAGGGCGGCGTCAGCGGCCGCGGCATCGCCACATCCGCCAGTTCGGCGAAGATCTCCCGGTACAGCTCCTCGAACAGGTCGCGGGCGTTGCCGCCGTTGGTGAGCAACGTGACGGCGAGCCCCTGATCGGGCAGCAGCCGCAGGAACGCCGACTGCCCGATCGTGTTGCCGTCGTGGCCGACGACCCGTCGTCCGCTCCACTCGTCACGGATCCAGCCGAGGCCCCAGGAGTCACCGAGCGAGTGCTTGTCGGGGAGGTCGGCGTGCTTCTCGGCCATCGCGGTGGCGGACGCCGTGGTCAGGATCCGCTCACCGGACGGGGTGAGCCCTCCGGTCAGATGCAGCCGCGCGAAGCCGAGCACGTCCTTGGCGGTGGCGGTGATCAGGCCCGCCGGGCCCATGTTCCGCGGCAGGCCCCAGACCGGCGCGGGCTTCGGGTCTTCGTCGGCGCCACCGACGTGCCCGACGGCGGCACGGAGCAGCAGCGCTTCCTCCGGCAGCGTCACCGTGTGGGTAAGACCGAGCGGGGCGAACAGTTTCTCCCGCATCGCGGCGTCCCAGGTCTGCCCGGTGAGCTTCTCGATCACCCGGCCCATGAGCACGAAACCCGAGTTGCAGTAGGAGAACGTCTCGCCGAGAGGATGGTTCTGCGCGGCCTGGTCGAGGATTTCGACATAGCGTTCGAGGCAGTCGTCGCCTCGGCCGGTGTCGGTGAAGACGTCCCCGTCGATCCCGCTGGTGTGCGTCAGCAGATGCCGCATGGTCACCTGCTTGGCGACGTCCGGATCGGCGAGCCGCAGCTCGGGGACGACGTCGGCGATCGGCGCGTCGAGGTCGAGAAGGCCGTCGTCGACCAGTTGCATGACCACGGTCGCGGTCCACACCTTGGAGATCGAACCGATCTGGAACACCGAATCCTCGGTGACCTCGACCCCGGTCTTCGTGTTCAACATGCCGTAGGAGGCCAAGACTTCGGCGTCGTCGCCGACCCGTGCGATGCCCAGCGCCGCACCGGGAACGCGATGCTTGCGTGCCAACTCGGCCAGACGGCGACGCCAGTGCGCCGCTTCGATCGGCACTCGCGACACTCCGTCCGCGGGCGCTGCGTACTGCTCGACCCACTCGAGAACGCGCCGGTTGAGGTCGACGCGCTGCGAGGGCGGCCCGTCGAGGATGAACAGGTGCGAGGCGTCCGGGTACAGCACCAGCCGCGACGGGACACCTCGGGCACGCAGAGCGCCGAACCACTGCTCGGCCTGACCGACCGGGCACCGGTCGTCGTTCGCGCCTTGGACGACGAGCGTCGGCGTCCGCACGTCGGCGACGCGGGCAAACGGCGAGAAGCGCTCGTTCGCCTTGTCCCAGGCCGGACCGCCGAGCTCGCCGACGGCCAGGTAGTGCCCGGCGTCGGACGTGCCTCCCATGCTGGTGAGATCGCTGACGACACCGCCGGCCACAGCGGCGGCGAAGCGGTCGTCGCGGCTCGTCAGGTAGCAGGTCATGAACCCGCCGTAGCTGTAACCCGCCACGGCGAGCCGGTCCACGTCGGCGACGCCTTCGGCGACCAACTGGTCGAGGGGTTCGAGGAAGTCGGCCGCGTCGGCGACCCCCCACGCGCCCACGGCGCCGGTGTAGAAGTCCTCGCCGTAGCCGTCGCTACCACGCGGGTTGAGCAGCAGCACCGCCCAGCCTCGCGCCACGAGTTCCTGGTGATAGAGGTGGATCGAGTCGGCCGCGCCGTTCCAGGCGTTGTGCGGCCCGCCGTGGATGTCGAGCAGCAGTGGCGCCGCACCGGATCGTGACGGGTCCCGCAGGAGCCAGCCGTGGACGACCGTGCCGTCGCCGATGGTGAATTCCCGTTCCTCGTGGCGGAAAAGCTCGATGTCGGACTCGCCGTGCTTCGTCCGCACGTCGACCGCGCCGGTGGCCGGGTCTACGACGGTGACTTCGCCGAACGACGTGCCCGTGGCCAGGACGACCACGGCCCTGCCGCCCGCGATGTCCATTCCGGACACGACGCGGTCCGCGCCGACCAGCACCGGTCGTGGCGTCCCGCCCGCGTTGTCCACTTTGTACAGATGGGTGCACCCGCGGTCCCGGACGCCGAACAGCACGGCTCCGTCCTCGGTCACCTGCGGCAGGGCTCCCGGATAGCCGGGGCCGCCGGACATCACGTTGCGGTCCAGCGCGGCGGCCAGATCGGTTGGCTCGCCGCCGTCCAGCGGCACCCGCCACAGCCCCAGGTGCCCGACCTCGGTATCGGGCCTGCCGACCACCAGCAGCGCGGTGCCGTCGGCGGTCCAGCCGACCGTGCCCGCCATCCCTTCGCCCGAGCCGATCAACCGCGGCTCGGAGGTCTTCGTGGTCACATCGAGCACGTAGGCACCGGAACGGAACGTCAGATCCGCGTCACCGTCACGCCCGGCGGAGAAGGCCAGCCGGGTTCCGTCGGGCGACCAGGCCGGTTCGCCGGCGTGCCAATCGCCGAAGGTCACCTGCCGGACTTCCCGGGTGGCGACGTCGAGGACGTGCAGATGCTTGCGAATGGTCTTGATCAGTCCGGCGCCGTCGGCCTTGAAGTCCAGCCGGTCGGCCACCACCGGGGCGTTCGGCGCGAGTTCCCCGCCCGCCAGGTCGACCGCGGCCGAGAACGCGATCTTGGCGCCGTCCGGGCTCCAGACCGGGGCGCCCGCACCCAGCGGGAGTTCGGTGATCCGTTCGGCCTCCCCACCCGACGACGGCAGGAACCACACCTGCGGCGGTCCGTCCTGGGCACGGAGGAACGCGATCCGTGTGCCGTCCGGCGCCCATTTCGGTGCCATGTCGGCGGTTCCGCGCGTGAGCTGACGCGCTTCGCCGCCGGTCGCGCCGACCTCCCAGAGCGTGTACACGTTCCGGTCCTCGTCGCGGTCGGCGGTGCGCAGGACGTAGACGATCCGGTCGCCGTCCGGGGAAAGCGAAGGCTGGCTGGGGACGGCGATGTCGTACAGGTCGTCGAGACCGAGACGTCGGGTCATGATGCGCTTGCTCCTCTGGAGATCGTGAGCGGGTGGCTCTCGTTTTCGCTGAAGTGGCAGGCCGCCGAATGACGTCGGTGTGCCACGCCTTTGATGGGCACAGCTTCGGCGGGGTCAGCCTCGAGGCAGAGTTCGCGGCCGGCCCGCACGAGCGGGCCGACCGGACAGCGGGTGTGGTAACGGCATCCGGCCGGCGGATGGTGCGGGTCGGCGGGTTCGGCGTCGGCGGTCTCGCTCGCGTCACCCAGGTCGAGCAGCGAGCCGGTCGCCGACGGCGCCGCTGCCAGCAGGTCACGGGTGTACGGGTGCCGCGGGTCGGTCAGCACCTGTTCGGCCGGGCCGACCTCGACGATCCGCCCGAGGTACATCACGGCGACGATGTCGCTGAGATAGCGGATCACCGCGAGGTTGTGCGAGATGAACAGCATCGACAGGCCCAGCCGCCGTTGCACGGACCGGACGAGGTTCAGCACCGCGCCCTGCACCGAAACGTCCAGCGCGGAGGTGATCTCGTCGGCGATCAGCACCTCGGGCCGTCCGGCCAGCGCGCGGGCGAGCGCCACGCGCTGCCGCTGACCGCCGGAAAGCTGCCCCGGCAGGTGGGCCGCCCGCTCGGGGTCGAGATTGACCAGCTCCAGAAGCCGGGCGACCTCGTCCCGGCGCGCGGCGCGGCCGGGCAAGACACCGCGCGGGATCGCCTCGGTGATCGATTCCCCGATGCTCATCCGGGGGTCCAAAGAGGAATACGGATCCTGGAACACCATCTGCAAGGGAGGACGCCGGGGCAGCTTGCGCACGTCTACGCCGCCCAGCAGGACGCGTCCGGCACTGATCGGCGAGAGCCCGACGGCGGCACGGGCCAGCGTCGATTTCCCGGAGCCCGATTCGCCGACGAGCCCGACGACCTGTCCGGAAGGGACGGTCAGGCCGACCCGGTCGACGGCGGTGAGCCCGCGCCTGCCGCCGTACCGCACGCTCACCGCGTCGAACACGAGATCGCTCACTCCGCACCTCCGGCGGTCACGGTTTCCTTGGCGGGCTGGGAAAGCGGCGCGGGATACCAGCAGGCGACGCGATGCTCGGCGTCCACGCGCTCCAACGCCGGGTCTTCGAGACGGCAGCGGTCGGTCGCCGCCGGACACCGGTCGGCGAAAGCGCAGCCGTTGGGCACGCGATCCGGCTCCGGCGGACGGCCCGGGATCACCGCCAGCGAAGCCTCACGATCGGTTTCGAGGTCGAGCGTCGCGGCCATCAGGGCCCGTGTGTAGGGATGCCGCGGCGTCGCGGCGGACGGCAGATCCTCCACCACCCGGCCCGCGTACATGACCAACATCCGTTCGCACGTCTGGGAAACGACCGCGATGTCGTGGCTGATCAGGATGATCGCCGTGTCCCGCTCGGCCCTGGTCCGCGCCAGCAGGCGCAGCAACTGCCGCTGCACGGTGACGTCGAGTGCGGTGGTCGGCTCGTCGGCGATGATGAGCTTCGGGTCGCCCATCAGGCCCATGCCGATCATCGCGCGCTGCCGCATCCCGCCGGAGAACTCGTGCGGATACTGCCGCGCGCGGCGCTCGGCGGCGGGGATCCGCACCGCGCGCAACCGGTCAACGGCCCGCTCGAAGGCCTTGGCACGCGGAAGTCCCTGGTGCTGCTCGGCGACTTCGGCCAGTTGACGGCCGATCCGCCTGGTCGGGTTGAACGACGTCATCGGATCCTGGAACACCATCGCCAGCGAGGTGCCGAGCAACCCGCGCAACTCCCGTTCCGGCGTCGTCAGCACCGGTTTCCCGGCGAATTCGAGCTTGTCCGCGGTGACCACGGCCGGCGCTTCGACCAGCCGTGACACCGCCAGCCCGGTCAGGCTCTTGCCCGAGCCCGACTCGCCGACGACCCCGATCGCCTCGCCCGCGCGGACGGTGAAGCTCACCCCGCGCACCGGAACGGTCCAGCCCGCTGGACGCGGGAACGCCACCTGGAGGTTCTCCACCACCAGCACCGCGTCGTCGCGGGCGTCGGCGGCGGCCTCCCTGGCGGGTGTGACCGGCCGCGGCGCGAGCTTGCGCAGCCCCGTGCGGACGCCGATCACCCCGGCGACGGTCTCACCGACCAGGTTGAACGCGAGCCCGGCCAGCACCACGGCCACACCAGGCGCGAGCGCGGCCGCCGGGTTGACGTAGATCCCGTTGAGCCCTTCGCCGAGCAGCCGACCCCAGTCGTAATCCGGTGCCTGCACGCCGATGCCGAGGAACGACAGTCCGGAGAACGCCAGCAGGGAGGCACCCGCGCCGATGGTCGCGTTCACCACCAGCGGTTCGCCGATGTTGGGGAGGATGTGCCGGAGCAGCAACCGTATCCGGCCGACCCCGGAGATCCGGGCGGCGGAAACGAAGTCCTGCCCCGCGACGGAGGCCGACAGTGTCTGCGCGAGCCGCGCGAACGCCGGCGCCAGCGCGAAACCGACCGCGAACACCGCGCCGTGCGTCCCGACCCCGAAGATGACCGAGAAGAACAACACCAGCAACAGCCCGGGGAACGCGACCGCGATGTTCACCGCCGACGTCACGAGCCGTGCCGCGGGACGCGGCAGCAGCGAGGGCAATGTGCCGAGCACAAGCCCGGTCACCACTCCGATCACCGTCGCGAGCACCGCGAGCAGGACCGAAAGCCGGGTCGCGACCAGGACGCGGAAGAGGATGTCGCGGCCGAGGTCGTCGGTACCGAGCCAATGCGCAGCCGACGGTCCCTGCCCGATGGCGTTCGTGTCGATCGCGAAAGCGTTGTCGTGCCACAGGATCGGGGCGAACACCGCGAGCGCGAGCACCAGCGTCAGCAGGGCCGCCGCGAACGCGCCCACCGGGGTGCGGAGGGCCGCGAACCATTTCGCCATCTCAGGTCTCCCGGATCGTCGAACGCGGATCGAGGACGGCCAGCAGCACGTCCACCGTCAGATTCACCAGCAGGACCCCGATGCCGTAGACGAGCACGATCCCCTGCACCAGCGGATAGTCCTTCTGCAGGATCGACTGCGCGATGGTGGAACCGAGGCCCGGCCAGGCGAAGACGTTCTCCACCAGCACCGTCCCGGCGACCATGCCGGTCAGCATCAACCCGCCCATGGTGAGCGTCGCGGTCAACGCGTTCGGCAAGGCGTGGCGCAGGTAGACCAGCCGCGCGGGCAGCCGCTTCGCCCGCGCGGTGCGGATGAAGTCGTTGCCCAGAACGGAAAGCGTCTCCACCCGGACGATACGGGCGAGTACCGACGCCGGGCCGAGCGCCAACGCGATCACGGGGAGCACGAACGAACTCGCGTCCGCGTTCCCCGCGACCGGGAACCACCCCAGCTGGACCGAGAAGAACGCGACGAGCGCCACCGCGAGCAGGAACTCCGGGATGGCCGCGAGCAGCACGGTCGTCGAAGTGAACGCCAGCTCGCCGCCCCGACGGCGTCCGCCGCGGGTCAGCACGGCGAACAGCAGGCCCAGCGGGATCGCGACCGCGATGACCACCGCGAAGGCGGGCAACGCCAGTTCGAGGGTGGCGGGCAGCCGGTCGCCGATCACCTCGGAGACCGGCTGCCCGCTCGTCATCGATGTCCCGAAGTCACCGGTGACCAGCCCGCCGAGGTAGTGGACGTACTGCAGCCACAGTGGATCGTCGAGGCCGAGCGCCGCCCGCCGCGCGTTCACCAGCTCGACCGGCGCGGTCAGTCCGAGCGCCGCGCGGACCGGGTCACCGGGGATCAGCTGGATCATCAGGAACGCCGTGGTGATCAGGACCCACAACGAGATCGCGAACCGGCCGAGGCGGCGCACGGCGAACGACAGCCACGGGCTGCCGCGCAATCCGGCCGGGGCGACCGCGACGGCCATCAGCTGTACATCCGGATCGACGACGGCTCGACCGAACCGAAGATGACCTTGAACCGCGCGTTGCTGCCGAAGGTCGGGATGACCGAGTTGACGTAGGGCACGACGTCCAGCCGCTCGATGAGCGCCTGTTCCGCCGCGAGCCAGGTCGCGCAGCCCGACTCACCGGACATCTGCGCCGCCTGCGCGGCCTGCGACGTGTACTTCTCGTTCTCGATGTGGGCGAAGTTCGTGCCCGCCGGCGGTTTCGGTCCCGAGACGAACGGGCCGACCTGGCTCGGCAGCAGCAAGGTCACCGGTGCCAGCGAGATGTCCCACTCACCGGTGTTGAAGAGCACCTGGCTGGTCCCCGGGCTGTCGAGACCCTTGAGCGTCACGTCGGCGCCGACGGCCTTCCACGACTGCTGCATCAGTTCCGCGGCGGGCGCCATCGTCGGCCCGAGTTGTGTGCCGTAGATGGCGGTCAGCGCGAGCCGTTTGCCGTCCTTGACCCGCACCCCGTCCGCTCCCGGCTTCCAGCCGGCCGCGTCGAGGGCCGACTTCGCGGCGGCGACGTCGAACGCGGGGAGTTTGCCCGCCACCGCGTCCCCGGCGCACGCCCTGGGTTCGGTGGTGACCATCCCCTGGCTGGGCGCCCCGGAGCCGCTGGTGAGCACCTTGCCGATCTGGGCGAGGTCGAGTGCCTGCACCAGTCCGCGACGCACGGCCAGGTCGCCACCCGCCCGGCCGGGCGCCTGGTTGAAGAACATCTCGCCCATCGGCACGACCTGCTCGCCGTGGAACAGCTTCTGGGCACGCAGCCGCTGCTGGTCCTGGCCGGTGATCCGGGCGCCGTTGAGCTCACCGGACAGCAGCAGGTTCGCGGCGGTCGTCATGTTCTGGATGACCCGGAAGGTCACCTTCTCCGGCAGTCCTGGCTGCTCACGCTGCCAGTCCCCCGGCCCCCACGCGTAATCCTTGCGCCGGGTGAGGGTGTAGTGGTCGTTCGGCACGATCTCGGTCATGGTGAACATGCCGGTGCCGTACTTGCCCTTGGCGAGCGCCTGCCGGTCGGTCACACCCTTGCCGCACACGATCGGCAGGCCGCCGACGTTGCGCAGCAGGAACGCGTCCGGCGCACCGCTGGTGAGCGTGATCTTCCGCGCCGAGTCGTCGGCGGTCGCCTTGGTCCCCGGCGCGACGGTGAGCCCGGACATCGGCGACTTGTTGGCGGGATCGCCGACGAAGTTGACGTTCGCGGCGACGTCGCTCGCGGTCAGCGGAGTGCCGTCGTCGCAGGTGATCCCGTTCCGCAGGGTGAAGGAGGCCGTGGTCGTGGTGGCATCCCATTTCTCGGCGAGACCGGCGATCGGCTTGCCGGCCTCGTCGAGGTTGATCAGGCTGTCGTAGAGGTAGCGCCCGATGTCGAGCGCGACCGAGAGCACGGTCATCGCCGGGTCCAGCGCTCCCGGATCGGTGCCGATCGCCATCGTGAAGGTCTTGCCCTCGGTCAATTTCTGGTTCGCGGTCCGGTCCTGCCCGGATTGCGACGTCCCCCCGCACGCGCTCACGGTCAAGGCCACCACGCTCGTGATCGCGGCGGTGAGCCGGGCTTTCTTCATGCGGTTTCTCCTACTGTCCCGAGTCGTTGGTTCGCGTCTTGAGTACTTCTGGTCGTGGGGTGGCTGAAGGGGACCCTTCATCGCGTGAGGTGAGGGGGCGGGCGACGGTGCCAGGGGTCGTGAGTGATTTGGGCCGTTCTAACGAGGGGTAAGGCGAATGTGGCGTAGAGGGTCACTTTTCCGCTTGTCGAGCGTGTCGCGAACGCCACTTTCGGGACATCAGGTGTCGTGAAAGTGGCTTTCGCGACATGGGCGCCGGTGGGGAGGTGGCCGGCGCGGGCGAGTGGTGGGGTGAGGGCTCCCTTCACCGCATTAGACGCGGCGAAGGGAGCCTTCACCCCACCACCGACTCGCCCGCGACCACGACACATTTGACCTACTCCTCAATAACGACCCGTATCACTCACGAATCACTCACGACCCGACGGTCTGCGCACGGAGGTGATCGACGGCGAGGCGGGCGGCCTCGCCGAGGGAGGAGTCGACCGCGGGCTGGCGGTCGGCGAGGGATTCGGCGCGGGTGAACACCGCGACGGCGTACCGGCGACCGTCCACATGGGTCACCACACCCGCTTCGTTGCGGACGGCGGGGAGCGTCCCGGTCTTGGCCGCGATCGCGACACCCGCGGGGAAACCGGACGAGATCCGGTGCGGCCAGATCTGCTGCGCCATGATCGTCCGCACGCGTTCGCAGGCGGCCGGGTCGCCCGCGCGGTCGGTCCAGATCGCGTCGAGCAACGCGGTGATCTCCCTCGGCGTCGACGACGTCGTGCGTTCCGGGTCGAGCACCGAGAGCTTCCACATCTGTTCTTCGGTCGCCGCGGCGAAGACGGCTTCCAGGTCGTCGTCCGGTTTCGCGCCGAGATCGGCGATCACCGAGGCGAACAGGTCTTCGCAGCAGCCGACCAGCCGCGTCCTGGCGAGGCCCAGGTCGGTGAGCACCCGGTCGACGGCCTCCTGCCCGACCCGGTGATAGACGACGTCGGTCGCGGCGTTGTCGCTCATCGTCAGCATGAAATGGGCCAGGTCGCGCCAGCTCATCTCGACGTCGTCCGCGCAGCCGGCGGTCCCGATCCCGCCGATCCGGTACCGCGCGGTGACGCGGGTCCGCTCGGTCTCGTCGATCCGCCCGGCGGCCACCTCACGGGCGAAGGCGACCGCCACCGGGATCTTGAACACGGACGCCAGCACGACCGGATCGTCCGCGCCGACACCGACTTCGGGACCGTCGGGGACGCCGATCTCGCGCGCGTGCACGAATCCGCGCGCCCCCGCCTTGGCGAAGACGGCCTCGATCTCGTCGGCGATCGCCGTCACCGGGCCACCCGGCGGTCGGCTCGTCCCGTGTGGACGAACAACGCGCGGCCGGTGCCGTCGTCACCGACGAACGCGTGCGGCATGTGCAGGCCGAGGCCGTCGTGCTCGGCGACCAGGGTGTCGCCCTTGTAGCCCAGCAGCCTGCTCTTCTCCGGCGCCGAGCCGAGGTCGGCGAACATGCCCTTCATCGTGCGTTCCAGCCACAGGCCGCCCTCTTCGTCCTGCGTGACGACGATGTCCGCCACCTGCGACGAGTACTCGCCCACATACCGCGACGGGTCCGCCGGCGCCTCCGCGGCGTTCGGCTCCGGCAGCGGCGGGACCTCGACACCGGCGAGGTCGCCCAGCACCTTCCGGAAGACGTCCAGGTACAGGTGCAGCGGTTTGCCGCCGTTGGTCAGCAGGGCCACCGCGACGTTGCTGCCCGGCACCACGCGCAGGAACGCGGACTGGCCGATGGTGCCGCCGTCGTGGCCGATCACCGGGCCGCCGTCCCAGTCGAAGATCATCCAGCCGAGGCCCCACGCCCCGCCCATCAGGCCGAGGTAGGGCAGTTCGACCTGGCGTTCCCACATGGCGCGGGCGGTTTCGGGCTTCAGGACCTGGGTGCCGTCGTCCGCGCGGCCTTCGTTGAGGTGCATGCGCACGAAGGTCAGCAGGTCGCGCGGGCGCATCGCCAGATGCGAACCCGCCGGCACGTTGGACCGCGTCAACGCCCAGGCGGGCGCGGCCACCGGCTCGTCGTCCGGCTTCGGCTGGAGGTGCCCGATCGCCGCGCGGTACCGGATCGCGTCGTACGGCCCGGCCGCGGCGTGGGTCAGGCCGAGCGGCGTGAAGAGATGGTCGCGCAGGCAGTCGTCGTAGGACTTGCCGCGCAGGACCTCGACGATCCTGCCGAGCACGCAGTACCCGGCGTTGTTGTAGGAGAACATCTCCCCCGGCTGGAACAGCTGGGGCACGTCGGAAAGCGTCGCCACGAGCTTCGCGACGCAGTCGTCGCCCTGCCCGGTGTCGGTAAAGATGTCGCCTTCGAATCCGGAGGTGTGACAGGTCAGCTGCCGCACCGTGATCCGCGACGCCGCGTCGTCGTCCGCGAGGGTGAACTCGGGAAGGTAGTCGCGGACCGGCTTGTCGAGGTCGAGCCTGCCTTCGTCGACGAGCTGCATCGCCAGGGTGGTCGTCCACACCTTGGTGATCGACCCGATCTGGAATACCGAGTCCACTGTGGACTCGACGCCGGTGTTCTTGTTCAGCACGCCGGCCGCGTGGTCGATCACCTCGCCGTTCGCGAAGACCGCGATGGCGGCGCCGGGCACCTGATGCTTCTCCAGCAGGGCGGAAAAGTTCTCCGCGAGCCAGGTATCGATTTCGGAAAGTTTCGACATGCGCACCTCTTGTCCGTGGAAAGGGTGGTCCGGCGGTTCCCGGAATGCTAGGCCGGTGACGGGCGTCACCGGTTCGTGCGGAACGACGAGAGCGGCGGGAAAATTCATCCGGGCGGACGAATCATTCGCGGTCGGCCTCGGGAAGCCTGAGCCATTCGACGGCCTGTGCCGCAGCGAACCCGATGAACGCGTCCCGCTCCGGCACCCGCGACCGCCCGTCGACCGCGTCGGTGAAAATCCCTACCGCGTAACGGCCGCCATCCGGGTACTCGACCACGCCGACCTCGTTGCGCACCGACGGCAGGGTCCCGGTCTTGCCGCTGACGCGGATCCCGTCGTCCGGGAAGCCGGACCGCAGCCGATGCGGCCACACCTGGAGGTCCATCCAGCGCCGGACGTCCGCGCACGCCGCCGGAGCCGCCGCCTCGTCGCGCCAGATGAGCCCGAGCAGCCGGGTGATCTCCTCCGCGGTCGTGGCACAACTGTGCTCCGGTTGCAGGGCGCGCAACGACTTGATCCGCTCGATCGGGAGCTCGGTCAGCAGTCTTTCGTCGTCCTCGTAGGAGATTCCGAGGTCTTCCCCGATACCGCCGAGCACCTCACCGCAGTCCTGCGAAACCGTGGTGTGCTCGAAACCGAGATCTCGCAACGTCTTCTCCGTCGCTTCCTTGCCGACGCGATCGAGGATCAGGTCGGTGGCGACGTTGTCACTGATCCCGATCATCAGGATCGCGAGGTCGTACCAGGACATCGTGATCTCGTGCCGGAAGGTGGCCAGACCGTACGGGCTGGGCGTGGGATGCCCCGGCGGGACGGTGATCCGCTCGCCGAGGTCGAGCGCGCCCTCGGCGCCCTGCTTCGCCAGTTCCAACGCGATCGGGACCTTGAAGACCGACGCCGTGACGACCGGGGCGTGTTCGTCGACGCCGATCCGCCGGGAGCCGTCGATTTCGGCCGCGTGCAGCCGGACCCGGACGCCGACCTCCTTCGCGCGCTCGGTGATCGTTTCGGTGACTTGGGACGCGGTGGGCATGGAACTCCTTGTCTGCGTTGGGCTCGTGAGTGAGGTTGGGACCCGGGAGGGTGTTGCGAAAGCCACTTTCGCAACGTTGAAGGTTGCGAAAGTGGCTTTCGCAACGCCGTCGGATGGGTTCACGCGGCAGGTCGCCGAACTCCGCCCCAGCCGCCGCCTGCCGTGTCGCGAAAGCCACTTTCGCGACGTCTGATGTCCCGAAAGTGGCTTTCGCGACATGCTGCGATCAGCGATCCGGCGCACTCACGACGCCGAGCCGGGGCTCGCCGGGGAGAACGTGAACTGCGCCGGGTTCTGCGGCACCCAGAACGCCATCACGGCGGTGAGGAACGTCGTGCCGATGAGGAAACCGAACGCCGCGGTGTAGGAGAAGGCGTCCGCGAGCCAGCCCATGGCCACCGGCGCGACCGCGCCCGCCACCTGGCCGCCGAAGTTCATCACTCCCATACCGATCCCGGTGACCGCCGTGGGAAGCACCCGCAGCGGCAGACCGAAGACCGCCATCGTCGCCATGCCGAACACCGCGAGCGCGAGCGTCTCGTACAGGGTGAACTCCGCCGTGGTCTCCGCGGACACCATCAGGATCAGCAGTACCACGGTCACCAGCGCGATCGAGCTGAGGTACCACCGGCCGTGGTCGTGGAAGTAGCGGTCGAACAGCCAGCCGCCGAGGATGGTGGTGCCGATGCTGACCAGCATCGGGATCGCCGCGAGCACACCGGTCTGGTTCAGCGTCAGGCCCCGCGCCTCGAGCAGATAGCTGGGCACCCAGGTGATCAGGCCATAGTTCAGCATGTTGGTGGCGCAGAACAACAGCGTGAACTTCCAGACCACAAAGGACTTCAGCACCTGTTTGCGGGAGACCTCCGGGGTCTTCGCCTCGTCGCGCGGGAGGCTGCTCAGCCTTTCGGGCAGTGCCTTGGGAAGCAGCGTCCAGACGACCACGCCGATGATCGCGCCGACACCCGCCATCCAGAAGAACGTGTGCCGCCAGCCGACCGCCATCAGCAGTGGTCCGACGATCAGCGGCGCCAGCCCCGCGCCGATGCCACCGGCGGACAGCATCACGCCGGTCACCGTCGCGCGGTTGCCGGGGGTGGTCCGTTCGGCGATCGCCTTGAACGATGCGGCCGGGAAAAGTCCTTGACACACACCGAAAAGGCCGCGGACGACGAGCAGCATGCCGAACGTGCCCGCCATCCCGGTCATCGCCGTGAACGCCGACCAGAGCAGCAGCGTGGCCAGCATCGGCCCCCGCGAGCCGTACCGGTCGGCGAGGAAGCCCGCCGGGATCTGGCAGACCATGTACACCAGCGCGAACACGGTGACGAGCCAGCCCTGCTGGGTCTTGCTGAGCTCGAATTCGGCGCCGATCATCGGCAGCGCCATCCCGATCGAGAACCGGTCGATGTAGTCGACCGCCCAGGCGAACACCATCACCACCATCGTGATGAGCGCCGTCCGGTTGATCCGCCGTGCTGTCCAGGTGTCCTCGTTGACCACTGCCGTCATGGCGCCTCCGCGGAAACTTTGGGAGAGAAGGAGAACGACGCGAGCGTGGCGCCGATCACTCATTCTGAAACGCGGCCGGCGAGCGGAGTTCGTGCGATCACACGAACATCCGCCGTCGTTTCGGGCCGGAAGACCAACGTCAGTCTTCGGCGCCCGGCGGTCCGGTCCGCGCGTCACGGGGCAGCAGCCGCAACTGCAGCATCGCCGCGAACCGCTCCCCCGCGTCGTCGAGGTCGATCTCGCCGACCTCGGCGAGCCGCCGCAGCCGGTAGCGGAAGGTGTTCGGATGGACGTAGGCCGACGCGGACGCCGCTCCGATGTCACCGAAGGCGTCGAGCCAGCATCGAAGGGTGTGCACCAGTTGTGACTGGTGCTGCGCGTCATAGGCGAGCAATCGCGCGACAGGTCCTGTCGCGACGTCTCCCCTGGCCGCGGCGAGGTCGGCCAGATCGAGCATGAGCGCGTCGACGTGGACGTCGTCCGCGGTGGCGACGCGTTTGGCGCCGCCGTTGGTGAGCAGCACCCGCAACGCCCGGTCCGCGCCGTCGCGGGAGGCGTGCAGTCCGGACGCGTCGAGCGCGAGCGGTCCGATGCCGATCGCGGCCGCCGCCCGGCGTCCCGTGCGCTCCAGAAAGGTCGACGCGACCCGCACCGAACGCTCCTGGCAGTCGGCGTGCCCGCCGGGCATCGGGAGGATGCCGTAGGCGACGTCGCCGACCAGCGCGACGGCCGAGCGGGGCTGGACGGCGCTCAGGTGCATGGCCAGTGCGTCGGCGACCCGCTGGCGGTCCGCGACCAGCCTGAGGTCGTCCTCGGGATCGGGTGCGCCGAGCAGGCCCATGGCGAGCACGATCGACGGCTGGCCGAGCAGGCCGAGCCGGGCGATCGCCTCCGGCGCGCCGGCGCCGCCTTCGAGCGCCGTGCTCACCAGGTCCGCACGCAGCCGTCGTTCGACGTCGGCGCCCGCACGCAGCCGGAGCAGGTGCAACGCGACGAGTTTGGCGGCGTCGATCAGCGCCTGCGTCCGCTCTTCGCTGAGCGGCTCCCGCACCGCGGCCCAGATCGACCCGAGCACCTCGTCACCGGCGCGGACGGCGAACGCCACCCGCGGGATCGCGATCTCGTTGTCGTCGTACCGCTGCGGATCGACGTAGACCGGCGCATGGTCGCGGTACAGCCGCTCGAAGACGCCGTCCCGTTCCAGGCCGCGGGCGAACCGCTCCGGCACCTGGCGGCCGAGGATGGTCTCGACCCGGGAGGGGTCCGCTTCGTCCTGGCGCCCGGAGAACGCGAGGATCCGGTTGCTGCGGTCCTCGATGGTCACCGGCGCGTCGATGAGCGCGGCGATCGCGTTGGCCAGCGCGAAGAGATCACCCGACGGCATTCCGCCGAGCGTCTGGGGCGAGACCTCGCCGACGTCCTCTTCGGCCAGCAAGGTCCGGAGCATGGCGGCGAGCTGTGTCCAGGACGCGCCGCGCGCGAGGCCGAGGAGGGCGACCCCGGACGAGTCCGCGGCGCGGCGGAGTTCCGGCGCCGGGGTGACGGGAGACCGGACGACGAGTGCCGCCGCGCCTCTCGCACCCACGTCGTGCAAGAGGCGGACGACCTCGTCCTGATCCCGCACCCCGACGCCGAGCACGACGGCCCCGCCAGGGATTTCGGATTCGTCGTGCGGATCGTGGATGACCACCCCGCCGAGCTGCTTGCGGGTGGTCCGGCCGACCGCGACCGGCTCCAGGAGCACGTCCCCGAGGTCTTCGAGGACGCGTCCCAAGCTCGTATGCGGCTTGCTGGGCACCGGTGTCAGCACCCCCCGAAGTTAAACCCGGTCTCACCGAACCGACTGGTTCGATCCGACCAAATCTAACCCCGGATTTCGTGGCGCGCTACGAACCGATCCACGTTTTCTCCGTGGTGACCTCGTCCAGGATGGCGGGAATCGGAGTCACGCCGAGCCCTGGCCCGGTCGGCACCGGCAGCTGTCCGGCATCCAGCACGAACGGCTCGGTGATATCGGTGCGGTAGAACCGGCCGGAGGCCGACGTGTCACCCGGCAGCGTGAAACCGGGCAGCGAAGCCAGCGCGACGTTGGCCGCGCGGCCGAGTCCGGTTTCGATCATCCCGCCGCACCACACCGCCACGCCGTGCGCCGCGCAGACGTCGTGCACCCGGCGGGCTTCGAGGTAACCGCCGACGCGGCCCGGTTTGATGTTGACGATCTGGCACGCGCCCAGCTTGATCGCGTCCGCGGCGGCCTTGGCCGAGACGATCGACTCGTCGAGGCAGATCGGCGTCCGGATCCGCTTGGCCAGTTCGGCGTGGCCGAGCACGTCCTCCTCTTCGAGCGGCTGCTCGATCAGCAGCAGGCCGAACGGGTCGAGCCGGGACAGCAGGGGCGCGTCGCCCAGGGTGTACGCGGTGTTCGCGTCGACCTGGAGCAGCACGTCGTCACCGAAGCGCTCACGCACCTGACGGACCGGCTCGACGTCCCAGCCCGGCTCGATCTTCAGTTTGATCCGGACATAGCCTTCGTCGAGGTAGCCGCCGACGACGTCGAGCAGCTGCGGGATCGAGTCCATGATCCCGACCGAGACCCCGCAGGCCACGGAGTCGCGTGTGGACCCGAGCTCGGCCGCGAAGGAGCGTTCGTGTGCGCGGAGTTCGGCGTCGAGGACCGCCATCTCCAGCGCCCCCTTCGCCATCCGGTGCCCTTTGAACTTCGCCAGCAACGGCGTCACCTTGTGCGCGGTCACGTCCTCCGCGGCCAGCAGGGCGGGGATCAGATGGGTGCGCAGCACATGCTCGGCGGCGTCGTTGTACTCCGACGAGTAGAGCGGCGCCTCCATCGCGACGCATTCGCCCCAGCCCTCACCCGCCGGGGTCACCGCGCGGACGAGCAGCAGTTCCCGTTCGGACTGCGTTCCGAACGACGTCCGGAACGGGGCCACGAGCGGCATCCGGATCCGGCGCAGTTCCACACCGCTGAGTTTCACGACTGCTCCTTCGAGATCACGTACCAGCCGGCACGATCGAAACCGGTGACCTGGGCGTTGTCCGCCATCAGTCCACCGAGGACTTCACGCAGGGCGGCGCGCCACGCGGTGCCGCGCCCGGGGTCGGTGCGGCGCAACCGTTCGATGTCGGGCGGGACCGCGACGAGCACGGTCGGCGCGTCGGCCGATCCGATACTCGGACCGCCGTCGGAGTCGACCGTGAGCGCCTTCGCCGCGCTCAGCGCTTCCGCGTCGATGAGCACGGGTTCTCCGAAAGCGGCGGCACGGACCTCCGGGCTTTTGAGATCCCACCCGACCATCAGCCGGTCGGTGTCGCCCGAGCCGTTGATGCTGTCCTCCATCGGACCGTAGAAATCGGGCAGGTAGCCGATCGGGCGCGCGCCGAGTTTCCCCAGGTTGAAATAGGCGTTGCGGCGCACCAGCGGGTCGAACGTCCAGGTGATCACCGAGACGTCCTGGAGCAGCGCCCACCCGCGCTGGTGCAGTTTGAGCGCGTACCCGATCCCGCGGCCCACCCCCGCCTTGGCGACACCGGCGATGTGGCTGTGCAGGCTCGCCTTTCCGGGATTCCCGAAGAACCCGAAACAGGCCCCCAGGAGTTCACCGTTCTCGAAGGCGCCCGCGACGTAGTTGCCCGCGCTGGACATCGCGCGGAGCAGTTCCGTGCTCACCGGCCGCGCGCCGGGTGCCGATCGCCAGATCGACTCGAACAGGCCGACCACAGCGGCCAGCTCGGCGATTTCGGTGAGTTCGCGGATTTCGACGCCCGAAGCCGCGGCCGCGGCCCGCGCGGCGGCGACGGCTTCGTCGCGCACCTCCGCCGACGCGAGGCTTTCCGCGTTCGTCGCAAGATTCGTCACGGGACAATCCTTTCCCCGCACGACGGCCGAGTCACCGTCGTGCCGTACCAGATTCGCCCGCGCGATTCGTCGCACCGGACGGATCCCGTTTCGCGAGCACGTTCTCCACGAGCGCGGCCAGCAAAGCGGTGCGGCGCGGCAGTTCCGCGACGACGACGTGTTCGTGATCCGCGTGCGCCCCGCCCCCGACGGCGCCCAGACCGTCCAGAGTGGGAATCCCGATACCCGCGGTGTAATTGCCGTCCGAGGCGCCACCGACCGACGCCGAGGTCAGTTCCCCGAGGCCGAGTTCGCCCGCCAGGTCCTGGGCCAGCGCGAACAATCCGGCCGACGAGCCCGCTTCGAGCGGCGGCCGGTTGATCCCGCCGGTCACCCGGACCTCGGCTCCTTCCAGTACCGGAGGGAGTGCCCGCATGGCCCGGTCGACGCGGAGTTGCTCGGCCTCGTCCCAGACGCGGACGTCGACGGCCACACTCGCGGCGGCGGGCACGGTGTTGACGGTCGTTCCCGCCGAGACGACGGTGGGTGTCACGCTCGTCCCGGCCATGGGGTCGGCGAGCGCGGCCACCGCGAGGATCTGGTGGGAGATCTCGATTCCCGCGTTGACGCCCTTCTCCGGTTCGAGCCCGGCGTGCGCGGCGCGGCCGACGACCTCGACCCGGTAGTGGGAAACGCCTTTGCGGCGGCATTTCAGCGCACCACCGTCGGCCGAAGCCTCCAGCACGAACGCCGCGTCACAGCCCGCCGCGGTCTCCTCGATCAGCGCGCGTGACGACGGTGAACCGATCTCCTCGTCACCGGTGACCAGAATGGACAGTCCGTCGCGGTCGGGCACGGTCGCCGCGGCGTGCAGCGCCATCACGACGCCCGCCTTCATGTCGAAGCAACCGGGGCCGCGCAGCACCCCGTCCCGCACCGAGAACGGATGCGTCTCCAGCGAACCGTGGGGCCACACCGTGTCGTGGTGACCGAGCAGCAGCACCCGGGGCGGGCCGTCGCCGAATCGCCACCGGAGATGGGTGACCCCGTCCACGACGATCCGCTCGGGCTCCGCACCGAGCAGTCTCAGGCCGACCTCGGCCACCACCTCGGCACTGCGGGCCACCGCCTCGTGATCCGACGACGGCGACTCGCAGCGCACGAGCGTCTCGATGTCGGCGAGCAGGTCGCTCATCGAGGCTCACCCCGCAACGGCTTGCCGGGGAACGCGTCCGTGCGCAGATTCCCGTCGGTGACGACCGGGACCCCCGAGACGAACAGGTGCCGGACGCCGACCGACGGCCTGGTCGAGTCGAAGTAGGTCGCCGCGTCGGTGATGGTTTCCGGGTCGAGGACGACGATGTCGGCGTCGGCTCCGACGTTCAGCCGTCCCTTCGCCACCGCGCCGGGAGCGACCTCGTCGAGCACCCGCGCGGGCAGGTAGGAGCAGCGCCGGAACGCCTCCAGCCACGTCCAGGCCTTGCTCTCCCGCACCATCAGCCGCAACGTCTTGCTGTACGTCCCGGACGTGCGCGGATGCGTCGCCCCGCCGGGCGGCAACGGCCATTCGGTGCTCTCGCTGGTGCCGTTCTTCCAGTACACGGGCAGCGCGTCGCTGGCGACGATGGCGTCCGGGAAGGCGAGCGCCTGGTGCAGCAGGCCGAGGTCGTGCGAGCTGCTCTCGTCGAGGAATTCCAGGATGCACGGCGCGCCTGGATCCTCGGCACGCACCTGGAGCAGACGGCCTTCGTCGGCGATCCGCTCCCCCGACTCCAGCATGATCACGCTGGACGGCGACAGACCTTTCATCTTCAGGCGTTCGGGTGAGAGGAACGCCGCGCCGATCCCCGTACTGCCCGCCCCGTACGGATAGGCCTCGACGGTCACCCGCGACCCGGCCGCGCGCCCGGCTTCGAGCGCCGCGAGCACTCGTTCGATCTGGTGACCGGAGGTGCTGTTCACGTGGCAGTGGTGCATCGCCGCGCCGGTCTCGGCCGCGACGATCGCGATCTCCGCAGAGCCGTCGATGGGCGTCTCCGGATTCACCTCGACCAGCTCACGGACGTGGGTGTAGGTCGGCGCCCCGGCCTCCTTGGCCAGCCGGGCCAGCGCGAGGAACTCACCGGGATCGGTGTCGGGCGCGTAGCCGAGGAGCACACCGACGCCGAGCGCGCCCGCGGCCAGCTCACCGTCCACAAGGGACAGCCACGCGGCGAGCTCCTTCGGTGACGACGTCCTTTGCCAGACGGGGTTTCCGAGGACCGCCAAGCCGCTGTCGATGTTCGCGTCCGGCTCGATCCCGGCGAGCACTTGCGCCCGCGCGGCGCCCCAGGACGCGGAGAACCCGTAGTGCAGCGGCCGTCCCGCCGCGGCCGCCTCGGCATACGCTCGCTCGATCGGCATCAAACCGGCTTCGAGGTCGAGTGCGGTCGTCACCCCGTCCATCGCCTGCAGCCGCTGGCCCGCGATGGTGTGCACGTGGCTGTGCAGGTCGATGAAACCCGGTCCGACGACGAGCCCGCGGACGTCGATCTCCACGTCGCCCGGCTCGGCGGTCAAACCCTCCCCGACGGCGGTGACCACCCCGTCGGATACCAGCACGTCGGCCGTACCGTCGAAGCCCGTCGCCGGATCGATGACACGACCGCCACGCAAGAGTGTCCGCATACTTCGCCTCCTAGGATCGCCTCGTTCATGGCGACCCTAGGAGGTTTCGGCGGACGTCCGTTCGTACCGCGCGACGAATCCGGACCCCTCGGTCCATCCGCCCGCACGAACCGCTTGCCGGCTCAGCCCCGGCGGGTCGGGTGTCATGAAAGGGTCGTTCAGGACGAAACATGTCCTGAACGACCCTTTCATGACATACCGAAACCCCGTCAGCGTTTCCGGTGTTCCGCGATGATCTCCGCGTACCGGTGACCGCTCGCCTTGACCGTGCGGACCTGAGTGTCGTAGTCGACCCGCACGAGCCCGAACCGTTTGCTCAGCCCGCTGTCCCATTCGAAGTTGTCGAGCAGAGACCAGGCGAAGTAGCCCTTCACCGGAGCCCCGGCTTCAGCGGCCCCGGCCACCGCGCCCAGGTGTTCCTCCAGGTAGGCGATGCGGTCGGCGTCGTGGATCGAACCGTCCTCACCGACCTTGTCGTCAAAGGCCGCGCCGCTCTCGGTGACGTAGATGGCGCGAGCGCCGTACTCGTTGGCGAGCCGGTGGATCAGGTCCGCGAGCCCCTGTCCGTGGATCTCCCAGCCCATCGCCGTGGTCGCCGCGCCCTCGACCGGCACCTGCCGGGCACGGGGCGCGGGACCGCCCGGATCGTCCTCGACGATCTGCCGGAAGTAGTAGTTCAGCCCGTGGAAGCCGACCGGCGTCGAGATCACCTCGAGGTCGTTCCCGACCACGGGTGGTTCGACGCCGTAGACCTCGATCATGTCCGCCGGGTAGCCGCGGCCGTTCGACGGGTCGAGCCACCAGCGGTTGACATGCCCGTCCATCCGCTTCGCCGCCTCGACGTCCGCGGCCGAGTCCGACGCGGGCTCGATCCCGCTGAGGTTGACGACCAGGCCGACGTTGGCGGCGCGCGCGGCGTTGGCTGTGATCGCCTGCACGCCGAGGCCGTGCGCGAGCAGGAGATGGTGCGACGCGTCGACGGCCTGTTTGAGGTCTTTGACGCCAGGGGCGAACCGGCCTTCGAGATAGCCGAGCCAAGCCGAGCACAGGGGTTCGTTGACGGTGTTCCAGTCCGCGACCCGGTCTCCCAGCCGAGCCGCGACGACGGCGGCGTAATCGGCGTACGCGTAGGCCGTGTCGCGCTCCGGCCAGCCGCCAGTCAGCGCCGAGGGCAGATCCCAGTGGAACAACGTGGCGAACGGCCGGATCCCGGCCTCGAGCAACGCGTCGACCAGCCGGTCGTAGAAGTCGAGACCGGCCGCGTTGACCGTGCCGCGACCGGTCGGGATCACCCGCGGCCAAGCGACGGAGAAGCGGTAGGCGTCGAGGCCCAGTTGCTTCATGATGGCGAGATCCTCCGGCCAGCGCCGGTAGTGGTCGCACGCGACGTCGGCGGTGTCGCCGTTCAGGACGGCACCCGGGACCCGGACGAAGTCGTCCCAGATGGACGGGAGACGGCCGTCGGCGTCGACGGCGCCTTCCACCTGGTACGCGGCGGTGGCCGCACCCCACAGGAAATCGGCGGGCAGGTGCAGTTTCAAGACGGACCTCTCTGTACGGAGCGACGGGCGGGTCATTTCACGGCACCGGCGGTGAGCCCGGCGACGAGATAACGCTGGAGCAGAAGGAATCCGGCGACGACCGGGACGGAGACGATCAGGGACGCGGCCATGACCTGGTTCCAGTACACCTGGACCTGGGTGGAGTACTCCTGGAGACCGACGGCGAGGGTCCGCGTGCCCGAGTCGGTCATCACAGACGCGAACAGGACCTCGCCCCAGGCCGTCATGAACGAGTAGATCCCCACCGCGACGATGCCCGGCATGGCCGCCGGGACGACCACGCGGATCAGCGCGCCGAACTGCCCGGTGCCGTCGACCATCGCGGCCTCGTCGAGCTCCTTGGGGATCGAGTCGATGTAGCCGGCGAGCATCCAGATGGCGAACGGCAGCGAAAAGGTCAGATACGTGATGATCAGCCCGAGCCGGGAGCCGTACAGGACGATGCCGGTGGTGTTGCCGATGTTGACGAAGATCAGGAACAGCGGCAGCAGGAACAGGATGCCCGGGAACATCTGCGTGGACAGCACGGTCATCTTGAAGAAGTTCTTGCCACGGAAGCGGAACCGGCTCAGCGCGTACGCCGCGAAGATCGCGATCACCACCGAGAGGATCGCCGCCGAACCGGAGATCACCAGGCTGTTCACGAAGTACTCGGCGAGCGGGATGGTCTCCCAGATGTCGAAGAACGGCTGGATGGTCAGCGTCGTCGGGATCCATTCCCAGGTGCCCTGCACGTCCCCGAGCGGCTTCAGCGACGAAGAAACCATCGCGTACAGCGGAATCAGGGTGAACAGGGCGAGGAAGCCGAGGACGAATCGGCGGGCCCACGGGACCCAGCGAGGCTCAGACAACGGCGTTCCTCCTGCGCGCGGTCAGTCCCAAGTAGACGGTACTGACGATCAGCAGGAACAGCAGCAGAAGCACCGACATCGCCGAGCCGAGGCCGAAGTTCCAGGTCACGAAGGAGCTCTGGTAGATGTGGATCGAGATCAGCGACGCCTCCTTCGGCGCGGACGCTCCGAAAAGGACATAAGGCGTGTTGAAATCGTTGAACGTCCACAGGAACAGCACCAGCAGCAGAACCTGGTTGACCGGGCGCAGCATCGGCTGGGTGATCGCCCGGAACTGGCGCCACCAGCTCGCGCCGTCGATGGCGGCCGCCTCGTACAGCTCGCCGGGGACGTTCTGCAGCCCGGCCATCACGATCAGGAACGCGAACGGCCAGTTGCGCCACACCGAGACGACCACCAGCGACCAGAAGCTGTTGTCCCCGATGAGCCAGAAGGAATCGGTGCCCAGCAGGTCGTTCACCAGGCCGGTGTCCTTCTGGAACATGAACGACCAGGTGATCACCGCGGCGTACATCGGCAGCGCGTACGGCACCAGGAACAGCGTCCGGAGCAGACCGCGTCCGCGGAAGTCCTTCTGCATCAGCACGGCCGCCGACGTCCCGAAGAGCCAGCAGAACCCGACCGAAAGGACGGTGTAGAGGATGCTGATCCAGAACGAGCCGAGCAGCGACTTCCCCGCCGCCGCGTTGAAGTCCAGGACGAACTTGTAGTTGTCCAGCCCCGCCGCCGGGGCCGACGAGAAGTCCCGGATGGAGAACTGGGTGAGCTTGAAGAAGCTCATCACGAGCCCGGCGACCATCGGGATGAGGTGGACGAGCAGTTCGAGCAGGATCGCGGGAAGCAGGAGCAGATACGGCAGCGCGACCCGGCGCCGCTTGCGCCGGACACCCTGGGGGCCGGGCGCCCCGGCCGCCTTCACGGCCGGGGCGTCGTCGAGCGCGGTCGGCATCAACTACCGGCCGAGATCTGCTGGTCCGCCTGGTTCAGCTGGTCGCGGATCTTGGCCCCGTCGACCGGCTTGCCCGCCGCGACGTCGGCGAACATCCCCTTCATCGCGGTGCCGATCAGGGTCTCGAACTGCGATTCCTGCGGAACCTGCGGCATCGGCTCGGCCGAATTCGCGAGCACGTTCTGGAACACCTTGACGTCTTCGGTCTGGAACGCCGCGTCGCTGTAGGCGTCCTGGACGGTCGGCAGCGAACCGTAGGTCTTGTTGAGCAGCGCCTGCTCCGGTGCCGAGACCATGAACTTGACGAAATCCAGGGCGGCGTCGGGGTTCTTGGTGTTCTTGAAGACCGACATGTTGATGCCCGCGACGAAACTGGTCACCTTCCGGCCGTTCGGCGGCGCGGTGGCGGGGAGCGGAATCGGCGCGACACCGAGGTTCGCCATGTCCATCCCGATGTTCTTGAACGACCCCGCGGAAGCCTGGTTCATGAACATCGCGGCCTTGCCGTCCGACAGGTCCTTGAGGGATTTGGCGGTGTCGGCGTACTCGGCGTTGGCCGGGTTGACGATCTTGTCCTTCTGCATCAGGTCGACGAACTGCTGCACGGCCGCGACCGACGGATCCGACGCGAGCTGCGGTTTGCCCTCGGCGGTGAAGAACTGCGCACCCTGCTGAGCGCCGAGGATCGCCGCGTGGTGACTGTTCTCCGTGACCTGGCCGGCTTGCAGCGACAGCCCCCACTGGCCCTTGTCGGGTTTGGTGAGCTTCTTGCCGTCTTCGACGAGCTCTTCCCAGGTGGCCGGCGGCTTGGTGATGCCGGCCTCGGCGAAGAGTTTCTTGTTGTAGTACAGGCCGTACGCCTGGCCGTAGAGCGGTACGCCGACCGGTGGCTGCCCGCTCGCCCCGGTGGCCGCCAGCGACGGGCCGAGGAACCGCGACTTCCCGCCGACCTTCTCCAGCGCGGCGTCGTCGAACGGCAGGAACGCCCCGGTCGCCTGCAACGAGGCAGACCAGGTGTTGCCGATGTTGAGCACGTCCGGCCCCTTGCCGGACGTGGTGGCCGCGAGGATCCGGTTGAGCAGATCCGTCCACGGGACGACCTCGAGCTTGACCTTGATCCCGGAGGCCTTCTCGAACTTGTCCAGTTCGGGCTGCAGGACGGCCTTGTCGTTGTCGAGACTGGTGCCCTGGTTGGACGCCCAGTACACGAGCTCTTTGGGAGCACTGGACGACGTGTCGCCGCCGCCGCACGCCGTCGTGGCGGCGGCCGCCAGCGCCAGGACGAGCGCGGGAGCGATCTTTCCGATTCGCATCGATGGTCCTCGGGGTGAGTGGCCAAGCCGCGTCCGGAGCCTGTGACCCGGGACACGCCTTATTTCAGGGCTTGAGTTAAGCCGTGGCCCACCTTGGCGTCAAGACCCAGGGCACCATTTCGTCCACCTCGCCGCCGTATCGGTCACCAGGGGGTTCCGCCCAGGGTCGCGGGACCGTGATCGACGGTGATCACCTTCTCCATACGATAGGCGTCCAGATCGTTGTGAAGCCAGGACTCCCCCGGCCGGGCACGGTGGAACCGGAACGTCCCGTTCGTACTGTTGGCGCCGACGACGCACCGGACGGGGACCGGCGCAGCCTTGGCGATCTCGAGCGCGAACCCGAGGCCGTGACGCAACATCAGGATCTGATCCGCTTCGGAGATCACCGGTTCGCCGTCGGGCAGGCTTCCCGCTTCGATCGGCAGGTGGTCTTCGAGATGGAAGCTGCTGACGAAGCACTCCCAGCCGGTCAGGTCGGCCTGCCTTCCCGGCGGCCGTCCCGCCCAAGCGGGGATGCCTCCGAGCGTGACCACTTCACCGGCAAGCTCGACCCCGTCGGCGATCATCTCCCGCAGCCCCGGCGCCAACCGGTCGAGCGGTAACGCATCCGCCGGGCCGAGTGCGGCGGCGGCCAGGTCGTTGAACCGGATATTGAGCACGGTCACTTACCGGTCAGCACGTCGAAGGCTTCCCCGCGGTGGACGGCGAAAAGTTCGAGCGCCTTCTCGCCATCACGGGCACGAAGCGCCGACGCCAGCCGACGATGCTCGGCCGGAATGCTCGTGAGGTAGCCGTCGGAGCTCACGCCGATCCGGGTCAGCAGGAACAGGTACACCTGGGAGCGGATCGCCTGCCACGCCTCGACGAGCCGCCGATGCCCGGACGCGGCATAGACCGCGTCGTGGAAGTCGATGTCGCAGCGGACCATCTCGTGCTCGTCACGCGCCCGGTCCATCCGGTCGACGACCTCGTCGATCGCGGCCAGATCCGCCTCCGGCGCGTTCGCGACCACGAGCCGGACGGCGAGCTGTTCCAGCGCCGAACGCAGGCTGTCGAGTTCCGCGACGTCCACATCGGACAGCGTCGTGACGATCGCGCCGCGATGCCATTCACTGCGGACCAGGCCCTCGCGCTCCAGTTTCAGCAACGCCTCGCGCACGGGACCGCGGCTGACGCCGAGCGCCGCCGAAAGCTCGACCTCGCGCAGCTGCGCGCCGGGCGGATAGGCGCCGCCGAAGATGGCGTCCCTGACCCTGTCGGCCACCTCGTCCGCCAGCCCGCGACGACGCGCCGGCACCACCCTGCCGGGTTCGCTCATCCTCATCCTTCCGCCGGAACGGCCGATCGTAGCGACCTCGCACTTTGTCCTAATGTTAACATTGCGACAAGTGCTTCGCCCCGCCGGAAAGGATCCCTCGAAATGACCGTCCTCGACTCCCCCATCCCGCGCTTCCACCTCGCCATGCCCGTCGACGACCTGGCCGCCGCGCGCACCTTCTACGGCGAAGTCCTCGGCCTCGAGCAGGGCCGCAGCTCCGACACGTGGATCGACTGGAACCTCCACGGCCACCAGTTCGTCACGCACCTCGCCCCGGAACGGCCGCAGCGGATCCACAACCCGGTCGACGGTCATGACGTGCCCGTCCCCCACTTCGGGCTGATCCTGACCGTGCCGGAGTTCAAGAAGCTCGCGGACCGGCTGCGCGCCACGGACACCTCGTTCGTCATCGAGCCCTACGTCCGCTTCGAGGGCCAGACCGGGGAGCAGTGGACGATGTTCCTGCTGGACCCGGCGGGCAACGCGCTGGAGTTCAAGGCTTTCGCCGACGACTCGCAGGTCTTCGCCGCCTGACCTAGGGGCGCGCAAGTCCGTGAAGGCCTCCTTGAGGGACCCAGAGTCCCTCAAGGAGGCCTTCACGGACAGTCCGCCGCATCGATAACTTCCGCATTATCGATCAGTGCGGGTTTCCGCGTTGATCACCTTCCGCCCCCGGGAGAGGCTGGGTTCTGTCAGCGAGCCTGCTGAACACGAAGAACCAAGGAGACGCCACCATGTTCGACCCCATCCTCCTCCGGGCCGCCGACGCCGAGATCGTCAGCGACGCGCCGGGCAGCGAGATCACGCTGCTGGCCGACTCGGACACCACCGACGGGGGCTTCACCGCGAACCGCGCGACCCTGAAGGACGGCGTCTTCGGCACCCCGGCCCACTTCCACACCCGCGCGACCGAGTTCTTCTTCGTGCTCGAAGGGAAACTCCAGGTCCTCGTCGAGGAAACCTTGCACACCCTGGAAAAGGGCGACTTCCTCGCCGTGCCGCCCAGGGTGCCGCACGCGTTCGGACCCGCCGCCGGATCGGACGCGGACGTCCTGGTCACCTTCACGCCGGGCATGGCCCGCTTCGACTACTACCGGCTCCTTGACCGGGTCGCGCGCGGCGAAGCGGACCCCTCGGAGATCGCCGCGTCCTCGAAGCAGTACGACAACCACTACGTCGACAGCCCCATCTGGCGCGCCGCGCGCGGTCAGTGAGCGTCAGTCGATGACCGCGGTCGCCTCGACCTCGACGAGGTGCTCGGGCACGTCGAGTGCCGCGACACCGATCAGCGTTCCCGGCGGGACCGGGGTGCCGCCCAGTTTCGCGGCGGCCCGGTCCACGCCTTCGAGGAACAGCGCGAGTTTGTCCGGCGTCCAGTCGACGACGTAGACGGTTATCTTCGCGACGTCGTCGAAGGTGGCGCCGGCCCCGGCGAGCGCGGTGCCGATGTTCAGGTAGCACTGCTCGACCTGGGCGGCGAGGTCCCCTTCGCCGACAAGGGCCCCGTCGGCGTCCCAGGAGACCTGCCCCGCGATGAAGACCAGCTTCGACCCGGTCGCGATCGACACCTGCCGGTAGGCGGGGATCTCCGGCAGTCCCGCGGGATTCACCAGGGTGATGCTCATCCGTACTCCCTCGTAGGTCACTTGTGGTTACCCAGGAACTGTAGGAGAGTGTGCGACGACCTGGAAGAACGCACTTTTTCGTGACTGGGGAACCTCATGGTGACCAAGCAGCTCAACGGTTCGGACGACGCCGATCTCCTGCGGGCGGACTCACTGGCGCGCGAGATCTTCTCCGACGTCGCCAACAAGTGGGCGCTCCTGATCATCGAAACGGTCGGCGACCGCACGCGGCGGTTCACCGAGTTACGCGACGACATCGAGGGCATCAGCCACAAGATGCTGACCCAGAACCTGCGCATGCTGGAGCGCAACGGCCTCCTTGAGCGAACCGTGCATCCGACGGTGCCGCCGCGCGTCGACTACACCCTCACCGAGGCGGGCCACGGTCTGCGCGCGACGGTCGACGGGATGTGCGACTGGACCCACCGGTTCCTCGGCCACATCGAGAACTCGCGGCGCCGGTTCGACGCTCCCGCCTGAGCTTTCCGGAATACACGGCGATCCCGCCCGGTTAACCTTGGTATCAAGTAGTTCAATACCAAGCTAACTGGGTGGGTGTCATGAGCGAGAACATCGATCTGTTCCTCTTTCTCGAGCCGGGTTCCGACCCCGGAACCGACCGGGTGACACAAGACCTCGGTGATGCGGAGGCCCTGCTCGTCTGGGTTCCGGACGGCGCCGCCGCCGCGAAGGTCGCGGCCGAGGCGGTGACCGACGGCGCCCGGCTCATGGAGCTGTACCGCGGTTTCGACCTCGCTTCGGCCGCTCAGGTCATCGAGGCCGTCGGCGGCCGGGCCGCGGTCGGCGTCGCGGGGTACGGGGCACCGGCTCCGCGGCCGATCCGCGATTCCGCCACCGTCTTCGTCGGGCATCCGAGCGCCGATCCGGCGAAACACCGCCTGGTCCGCGAGCACGCGGGCGGCGGCAGGACGACAGTGGTCTCGGTGCCGGACTCCCCCACCGCGGTCCGGATCGCCCTCGAGCTGGCCGACGCCGGGACCGAGGCGATCGAGATCTGCGGTGGCACCTCACTGACCATCGCCCGCGACGTCGCGGCGGCCGTCGGCGACCGGGTGCCGGTGAGCCTCGTGGCCTGGCCGGTCGACTCGATCGAGCGCGCGGCCGCGTACAAGGCGGAGTTCGAGGCGGAAAACGTCTAGCCCGCTTCGGCGTGCAGGAGGAGCTTCTTCAGCAGCGTGGCCAGCGTCCGCCGTTGCGCCGGGCTGAGCGGCGACAGGATGTCTTCGTCGGCGACGAGGACGGCGTCCAGTGCCTTCGCCGCGAGGTCGGCCCCGGCCTTGGTGAGCCGGATCCGGACCGCGCGGCGATCCTCGGGATCGGAGTGGCGCTTCACCAGGCCACTCCGCTCCAGCCGGTCGAGCCGCGCGGTCATCGCGCCGGAGGTGATCAGCGCGGTCTCCGCCAGATCCCGCGGATGCGTCCCGCCGGGATCGTCGCGGCGCCGGAGGGTGTTCAGGACGTCGAAGTCGGCATAGCTGAGACCGAACGGCCGAAGTGCCTCGACGACGGCCGCCTGGCCGTGCCCGGCGGTCCGGAACAACCGGCCGACCACCTGCAGGGCGCTGACGTCGAGCGCGCCGTCGCTGGCGGCCCACTCGTCGACCATGCGGTCGATGGAATCCTTCGGCACCGCGAAAGCCTAACCGTGCGCTCAGGGCAGCCGCACGACACGCAGGAAAGCGGGCAGCAGC
Organism: Amycolatopsis japonica; assembly: GCF_000732925.1. Classification (NCBI taxonomy): domain Bacteria; kingdom Bacillati; phylum Actinomycetota; class Actinomycetes; order Pseudonocardiales; family Pseudonocardiaceae; genus Amycolatopsis; species Amycolatopsis japonica. The sequence goes on along the minus strand of NZ_CP008953.1, from coordinate 3,731,038 downwards.
CACGGTCGCGGACCACCGACGACGACCTTGCCCGTCAGCGCGGAACGCACCTTGCCGACCCGGTGGAACAGCATCAGGTTCAGCGACGGCGGATCGAACGAGATCCGCGCGTCGACCGGGCCTCCGGGCTCCTCGACGCTCACCCGTCCCCGATGCAGCACCAGCACGACAGGCGACGTGTACGCCGACCGGAACGCCACGGCGATCCGTCGTTCTCGCGGCGGCTCGTCGGTGTCGAGGAGATGCCCGATGTCATGGCTCAGCACGCCGACCAGGAAGAGATCGAAGAACAAAGCCGCGTCGGACGGCGGAATCGTCCACGGCAGCTTCAGCACCCTGGCGATGTCCCAGCCGTGGATCTGCAGTTCGTTGACCAGATGGGCGAGCACACCGGCCAGCGGCACCTTCGAATCCCCGAGCCAGTCCAGCGAGGTCGCCGGGTCGGCGTCCTCGGTCACGCGCAGTACTTCTTCGATGTCCGCGAGCAATCCGGTCACCAGCACGCCGAGGTCGCGTTCGGGAAACTCCCGCAGCACCAAGCCGTTCAAAACGGAAACCGTGTCCACAGTGGTCTTTTCGACCTGGCTCTGACCGCGGGCGTCCAGCACCGGGGCGCCGTCCGGGCGCACCAGCGCCGTGTACATCTTCGCGATCATCGCGACGTGGGCGACCGTTTCGGCCACCGTCCACTCCGCGGTGACCATCGCGGCCGGATCCCGGACGCGCCCCACCATTTCCGCGAATCGCGCACCCGTCACCCGATAGGCTCGCCGCACCGAATGCCATCGTTCCGCCGTGATCGCTCTGGTCACAGGCCGATTTTATCGTGCCACCACGGAAAATCCGTTCCGCCGACGTGCGGTCCGAGGCCGCCCGAACGGGCAGTGACCGTACTCACTACGGAAATTCACGTGACAGGCACGGACCGGCACAGGCAGACTGAAGGACGAATTCACCCTCGCCTTCGCTGTCACCGTTGCCGTCGTCGAAGGCGGCCCACGCGGACCCGCGCCCTTCCAGGAGCCCTTCACTGATGACCGAGACCCTGCCCGAAACCACCCACGACCAGGAACGGGCACCGGCGAAAGCCGGGCTCCTGATCGGGGTCCTGGTCCTGTCCGCGTTCGTGATGATCCTCAACGAGACCATCCTGAGCGTCGCGCTGCGTGACCTGACCGTCGACCTCAAGGTCCCGACCACCACCGTCCAGTGGCTGACCAGCGGCTTCCTGCTGACCATGGCGGTCGTCATCCCGACCACCGGGTTCCTGCTCGAACGGTTCACCCCGCGCCAGGTCTTCCTCGCCTCGCTGACCCTGTTCAGCACCGGCACCCTGGTCAGCGCGCTGGCCCCGGGCTTCGCGCTCCTGCTGACCGGCCGGGTCATCCAGGCCTGCGGTACCGCGGTGATGCTGCCGCTGCTGATGACCACGGTGATGCGCCTGGTCCCGGTGGAGAAACGCGGCGCCACGATGGGCACGATCACCATCGTCATCGCGGTCGCCCCGGCGATCGGCCCGACCATCGGCGGTGCCGTGCTCTCCTCGCTCGGCTGGCGCTGGATGTTCTGGATCGTGCTGCCGCTCGCGCTCGCCGCACTGGTGGTCGGCATGCTGCAGCTGCGGCTCGGGAGCGACACCCGCAAGGTTCCGCTGGACGTGCTGTCGGTGATCCTGTCCGCCGTCGGTTTCGGTGGCGTGCTGTACGGCCTGTCCGTGTCCGGCGAGTCCGCGGGCGGGCACCAGCCGGTGCCGCCGTGGGTGCCGATCGTCGTCGGGGCCGCGGCGCTCGCGGTGTTCACCTGGCGCCAGCTGCGCCTGCAGAAGGAAGATCGCGCGCTGCTGGACCTGCGCCCGTTCACCCACCGCAGTTTCGTCGTCTCGCTGGTGCTGACGGCGCTGCTGTTCATGTGCCTGCTCGGCGCCGCGGCGATCCTGCTTCCGCTGTACCTGCAGACCGTCCTGCGCACCAGCACGTTCGTCAGCGGGCTCGCGGTGCTCCCCGGCGGTCTGGTCCTCGGGTTGCTCGGCCGCCCGGTCGGCGCGTTGTACGACCGCCTCGGCCCCCGGCCCCTGGTCATCCCCGGCGCAGCCGCGATGGCGGTCTCGCTGTGGCTGTTCGCGCTGCTCGGCCCGGAATCACCGCTGATCGCGGCCATCGCCATCCACGTCCTCCTGATGGGCGGGCTCGGCCTGATGATGACCCCGCTGATGACCGAGTCTCTCGGGTCGCTGCCCGAGCACCTCTATTCACACGGCAGCGCGATCCTCGCCACCCTGCAGCAGCTCGCCGGCGCGCTCGGCACCGCCATGTTCATCGCGGTGGCCACGGCGAGCACGACCACGGCCGGGGCGACCAGCCCCGACTCGGCGGGTATCCGCACCACGTTCATGGTCGCCGGTTGCATCGGGCTGGCCGCGTTCGCCGGTTCGCTGTTCGTCAAGAAGAGCGCCGGCGGCACCCCGGCCGCCGCTCACCACTGATCCACCGCTTCACCGTGCGCCCGCCGTGGCCTCCACCGGAGGTTCGGCGGGCGCACGTCGTTCGAGCACCTTCCGGCCGTAGGCGATGGCGGGCTGTTCGACCCAGCGGCGCAGCGCGCAGGCGAACACCAGCGCGACACCGGTGGTCGCGGCGGCCTTGGCGAGTCCGCTGGGCAGCAACCACCCCGTGACCCCGGCGGCGCCGGTCTGGGCGAGGTAGAGCGCGTACGAACGATCTCCGACGAACGTCAACGGCCTGCTCGAGAGCAGGGCCCGCACGGGGCCCGGCGAGACGACGGCGACGAGCAGCAGCGCCGAGCCCGCAGCGTAGACCGGGACGACGAACTGCCAATGCCCGCCGAGCGCCTTCGCCAGCGGACCGACGGAGAACTGCAGCACGACGAACCCGCAGCCGATCACCGTGGCGACGGCCGGGCTGGTCAAGGGCCGGACCAGGGCGAACCCGCGCGGATGGTGGAGCGTCATCGCCAAGAGACAGCCGACGACCAGCGAGCAGTAGTGCACCGAAAGGCTCGCCCAGGTGTGCGACGGTGCCAGCGGCAGCGCGAACAGCACCACCCCGAGAACGGCCGACGCGCCCAGCAGCAGACGCAACGCGGTCTTCCCGCTTCTCGCGAACGACGTCAGCACCAGCAGCGCCGGCCACACCAGGTAGAACTTCTCCTCCACTCCCAGCGACCACGAGGTCGGATACGGCGTGTTGAAGTCGACGAGTTCGTTGCCGAAGACGAGGTAGTACGGCATGGCGTCGGCGAGCCTGCTGCTCTGGTACGTCCCGGCGATCGTCACCGCGACCGTGGTCAGCGCCAGGAGCAGGAAGTACACCGGCATGATCCGGAAGATCCGGCGCAGGTAGAACCCGCGCAGCGAGATCCGGCCGTCACGGTCCTCCTCGCGCAGGGCCAGTGTCGTGATGAGGAAACCGGACAGCACGAAGAACAACTGCACGGCGATCCAGCCCTGGAGGCGGTCCACGACGGGACCTCCGTAGTGGAAGAACACGACGGCCACGGCGGCGAGCGCGCGCACGCCCGTGAGGCCGGGGAACCACGACGAGGCCAGGTAGTCGGCGTGGCCGAGGGGCCGCCACCACGAACGGAGCGAAGGAGCGAACATGGCCCGAAGATTCGGGCCCGGACGCTGAACCGAAGCTTAAGGAAGCTGAAGACGTCTTCAGCTTCGCGTTTCCGCCACCGGCAGGCGGACGACGAGACGGGCGCCGCCGTCGTACTCGGCGACCTCGACGGTGCCGCCGTGCGTGTGGGCGATCTCGGCCACGATCGCCAGCCCGAGACCCGCGCCGCCTTCGTCACGCGCACGTCCGTCGTCCAGCCGCACGAACCGGTCGAAAACCCGCTCGCGGTCGGCGGCGGGAATGCCGGGTCCGTCGTCGGTCACCGTCACCACGGCGAATTCGTCCACAATGGACGTGCGTACCTCGACCCCGGTCCTGGCATGGCGTTGCGCGTTGTCCACCAGATTCCGCAGCAGCCGCTCCAGCCTGCCGCGGTCGCCGAGGACCGTCGGATCCTCCTCGATCACGGCGCGGACTCCCTGCCGCCCGGACAGGCAGGATTCGACCACTTCGGACAGTCGCACCGGGGCGGACCGGTCCGGCTCGGCGTTGTCCAGCTTGCCGAGCAGGACGAGGTCTCCGACGAGGTCCTGCAGCCGCGTGATGTCGAGGAGCGCGTTACGGCAGGCGTCGCGCCAGTCCAGCCGGTCCTGATGGGCGAGCAGCACCTCCAGCTGAGTCCGCAGGGACGCCAGCGGAGTACGCAGTTCGTGCGACGCGTCCGAGGTGAACCGGCTCTGCCTGCTGACCGCGGTTTCCAGGCGCGCGAGCATCGTGTTCATCGTTTCGGCGAGCTTCGCGATCTCGTCGGCGCTGTCCGGCGCCGGGACCCGGCGGGAGAGGTCGTGCGCGCCGATCTCCGCGACCTCCGAGCGGATCGCCTCGACGGGACGCAGCGACCGCCGGACCGCGAACCACGCGATCGCCCCGATCAACAGGGCGATCACCGGCACCCCCGCCAGCAGCGTCACGCGCACCGAATCGAGCGCCGCCTGTCCGGACTCGTCGATGATGGAGGCACCGTAGACCCGGTACTTGCTGTCGCCGCTCACGGTGGCCGCCACGTGCAGCCGGAGTCCGTTCCGCTCCGGATCGTCCCCGAGCTCACGCGCGCAGCCGACGGATTCCCTGTCGGCGAGATCGACGGCGCCGGGCTTGAGGTTCTGGACACTGTCGCCGTACTCGAAGTCTCCGTTCGGGACGATCGTCCCGAACCGCAGGCCGGGGCAGGACGCGACCCGCTCACCGGTCTGGGTGGTCACCTCGTAGATCGAAGCCCGCACGAGGAGCCGCAGGTCGGCCGGGGCGGCGCCGGTGTTGAGTACCTGGACGACGGCGGCCGCGCGCTCCCTCGCCACCTGCGCGGCGCCGCTGCCCAGCCGGTTCTGGGCATCGAGCACCAGCCACGCCGAAACGACCGACAGGGCGATGATCGACGCCAGGAAAGCGGTCAGCGCGACCCGGAAGCGGGTCGACCGCCACGCCTTAGGCACCGGAGCCGACCACGTGGTAGCCGGCACCGCGCACCGTCCGGATGGTCTCCGCGCCGAACGGCAGGTCGATCTTCCGCCGCAACGCGCTCACGTGGACCTCCACCAGGTTCGCGGTCGCCGACGCCGCGAAATCCCAGAGGTTCTCCAACAGCTCAGCCTTGGTGACCACCTCGCCCTGCCGTTTCATCAGATACGCCAGCAGGGCGAATTCCTTGGTGGTCAACGGGATCTCGGCGCCGCCGCGACGGCAGGTGTGGCTCGCCTGGTCCAGTTCGAGGTCGCCGAGCCGCAGTGTGCCCGGCCGGGTCGCTCCCCCGCGCCGGATCAGCGCCCGCAGCCGGGAGAGCAGCACGCCGTAGGAGAACGGCTTCGGGAGGAAGTCGTCGGCGCCGGTGTCGAGCGCCTCGATCTCGTCGTCCTCGCCGTCCTTCGCGGTCAGCATGAGGATCGGGGTGGTGTCGCCCCGTTCGCGCAACCTCCGGCACACGCGGTACCCGTTCAGCCCCGGCAGCATGATGTCGAGGATCATCGCGGCGTACGGATGTTCGGCGGCGTACCAGAGCGCGTCGCGGCCGTTGTGCGCGACGTCCACGGCGTAGCCCTCGGCGCTCAATCCCGCCCGGAGCGACTCGGCCAGGCGTCGCTCGTCCTCCACGAGCAAGATCCTCATCCGCTCACGATCCCACACGACCCGGCCACACCGCGCATGCGTCGCGGGCGGTCCCTCGCGAGGCTCAAGCCTCCGTATGCCCCAGCAGCGGCCGGGGCACGAACCTCGCCTCGGGTTCGAGCATCGTGTCCAGCTCCAGCACGACGACATCGTTGCGCCCCGCACGGACCGCCGGCCGCGGCACGTACAGCGTCCTTTGTGGACCGCGCCGCCAGTAACGGCCGAGCAGGAACCCGTTGATCCAGACCAACCCCTTGCCCCAGTGTCCGGTGTCCAGGAAGAGGTCGGCGGGCTCGTCGAGATCGAAGCCGCCCCGCACGGCCACCGGGCCGGAGAGCGGCCCCGACGGGCGCTCGGCCGCGGAGACCTCCGGCAGGAGATCCGGCAGCGCGGGCACGTCGACGGGGACGACCTCCCAGCCCGTCAGGGGTTCACCGTGCACACGCGCGCCGCCGATGATCCCCTTGGCCTCGCCGATCCGCTCCCCGTAGTTCACCCTTCCCAGGTCTTCTACCAGCACCAAGAGCTCGCCGCGGGCCCGCGGCAACCGGATCGCGCGATCGCGATGTTCGCGGAGCAGGGTGCCGAGGCGGTCCCCGTCGAAGAACACCGTCGCCCGATCCCGCACCTCGCCGAAGGTGAGCACACCAGGCGCCCCGACGTCGACCGTCGTCCGCAGGAACGCCAGGCGCGGGGCCGGGGTCAGTTCGTCGAAGGTGGGCAGGTTCTCGTGCTCCTGCGCGGTCCCCCAGCGGCGTGGCGAGTCGAGCAGCCACGCGGGATCTCCCAGGACCGCGACCGGTGTCGGGGCCGGCCGCGCTTCGGGCGGGACACTGTCGGGAACCTTGTGATACCGCGCGATCACCTCTCGGAAGGCGTGGTACTTCGGCGTCGGGTCGCCCGCTTCGTCCAGCGGGGCGTCGTAGTCGTAAGAGGTGACCAGTGGTTGGTAGACGCCCTTGTCGTTGGCCCCGTTGGTGAGCCCGAAGTTGGTGCCGCCGTGGAACATGTAGAGGTTGACCGAGGCACCGGCCGCGAGCAGCGCGTCGAGATCCGCCGCCGAGCCTTCGACGGAGGTGGTGTGGTGGTGCGCGCCCCAATGGTCGAACCAGCCGTTCCAGAACTCGCTGCACATCAGCGGCCCCGTCGGCTGATGTTCGCGCAGGGTCTTCAGCCGCGCCGTGCTCTGCGAACCGAACGACGCCGTCCGGTGGAGCACCCCGTCGAGACCACCGTTCGCCAGCATCTCGTGGGTCGGCTGGTCCACCGTGGTCAGCGGGACGGTGATCCCGGCGGCTCGGGTGTAGTGGGTCAATGCGGCCAGATACCGCTTGTCGGAACCGAAGGCGCCGTACTCGTTCTCCACCTGCACGAGCAGCACCGGTCCGCCCCGGTCGATCTGATGCGGCGCCACCACTCGGTACACGTCGTCCAGATAACCGCGGACGGCGGCGAGGTAGCGCGGTTCGAACTCACGGACGCGGAGTTCGGGATCCCGCAGCAGCCAGGTCGGCAGGCCGCCGTTGTCCCATTCCGCGCAGATGTACGGACCGGGACGGACGATCGCGTACATCCCGGCCTCGGCGATCAGCCGGAGGAACCGGTCGAGATCGAGACCACCGGAGACATCGAACTCGCCCGGTTCCGGCGAGTGCGCGTTCCAGGCGACGTAGGTCTCGATGGTGTTGAGCCCCATCCGTCGGGCCTTGTCGATGCGATCGGCCCAGAGGTCCGGATGCACCCGGAAGTAGTGCAGTGCCCCGGAAATGATCTGGAACGGTTTCCCGTCGAGCAGGAAGTCGGTGTCCCCGATGACGAACTCAGGCATCCCGGACCACCTCCGCGGTCAGCCGGAGCGCGGTCCAGGAGAGGGGTGGCAGCGTGACGGTGATGATGGTTCCTTCCGGATCGTGCGCGGCGGTCGCGCCGGGCAACGGGACGGGCCGGACCGGCTCCGCGTCGGCGGAATTCGTGCGATGACGGTCGTGCCCGTCCGGGACCGCGACCGTCCAGGTGTCCGCGAGCGCGAGTCGCGCGCCGCGGATACGCAGCCGCACGCCGGTCGCGGACTCGGTCGCACGATTGGTCAGGAACACGGCACAGCGGCCGTCTTCGTCGAAGGTCGCCGCCGCGTCGACGACGTCCACGCGGCCGTGAAGTCCTGTGTGGACGGTGTCACCCGTAACGGTGAGCCGGAGGCTGTTCCCCGCCGCCAGCGCCGAGGTGAGGCTGAACGGGTGGAACGTCGACTGCCGCCACGCCCGGCCACCGGGTTCGGTGCGGATCGGTGCGATGACGTTCACGAGCTGCGCCTGGTTGGCCATCGTGACGCGGTCGACGTTGCGCAGCAGAGAGCCGAGAAGCGAGCCGACGACGACCGCGTCTGTGACGGTGTAGTCGTCTTCGATGATCCGCGGATGTTCACGCCAGCCGCCGTCGATCAGTTCCCGCTGCTCGACGTCGTTCCAGCGTCGCTGATCCCAGACGTTCCACTCGTCGACGCTGATGCCGATCTTCTTGTCCAGCCCGGCCTTCGCCAGGACGTCGTCGATGATCCCGCCGGTGGTCCTGATGTAGTCGTCCAGGGCGGCGGCGCTGGCGAGGTAACTGGCGACGTCTCCCTCGTGTTCTTGGTAGTAGGCGTGCAGCGAGAGGTGATCCACGAGCCCCGCGGTGTGCTCCAGCACGGTCCTCTCCCATTCGCCGAAGGTCGGCATCTCGCGGTTCGAGCTCCCCGCGGCCACGAGCTCGACGCCGGGGTCGACCATCCGCATGAGCCGCGCTGTCTCGGCGGCCAGACGGCCGTACTCGTCGGCGGTCTTGTGCCCGACCTGCCACGGTCCGTCCATCTCGTTGCCGAGGCACCACAGGCGGAAGCCGAACGGACGGTCGGCGCCGTTCGCGCGCCGCCGCTCGCTCAGTTCCGTGCCGCCGGGGTGGTTGCAGTACTCGAGGACGTCGGCGGCCTCCTGGATCCCGCGGGTGCCGAGGTTGACCGCGTACATCACCTCGACCTCGGCGGCTTCCGCCCACGCCGCGAACTCGTGCAGCCCGAAGCGGTTCGACTCGATGCTGTGCCACGCCGGATCCAGCCGCACAGGCCGGCTGTCCACCGGCCCGACGCCGTCCTCCCAGCGGTACGCGGAAACGAAGTTCCCGCCGGGATAGCGGACGACGGACGGACCCAGCTCACGGATCAGCCCGAGGACGTCGCCGCGGAAACCCCGACCGTCCGAAGTGGAGTGACCGGGTTCGAAGATCCCGGTGTGCACGGACCTGCCCATGTGCTCGACGAAGGTGCCGAACAGCCGTCGCGGTACCGGTCCGATCACATCGGAAACGTCGGCTTCGATCTCGATGCCCACGCCTCACCCCGCGCTGACGGTGAAGCCCTGCTGGTTGCCGTAGTCGACGATCGCCTGTTGCCAGGCGTTCAAGCCGGCGTCGAGCGAGGTGCCGCCGAGGTAGGCCTTGCCGACGGTGTCGCTGAAGACGCTGTTGGCGTAGGTCTGGTACGGCAGGTAGCTCCAGCCCTTCGCGACGTTCTTCGACGCGTCGTTGAGCACCTGGTTGATCTTCTGGCCGCCGAAGTAGGGATCGGCCTGGTCGAGGAAGGCGGGCGAGTTCAGGTCGGCCGTCGTCGCCGGGAAACCGCCGCTGGCGATGAACGGCTTGACCCCGTTGCCGTGGTTGAGCCACCGGACGAACGCCGCCGCCAGCGCCGGGTTGCCGCTCTGCTTCAGCACCGACTGCGTGCTGCCACCGTTCTCCGCGGTGACCGGCTGCCCGTCGTAGGTCGGCATCGGCGCCACCGCCCATTTGCCCGCGCCGCCGGGGACCGAGGATTTGAAGTTGCCCGGCATCCAGGCGCCCGTGACCAGCGAGGCGATGGTGCCGTCACCGAGTGCGCGGAACCAGTCGTCGGACCACTCCTTGATCGGGGCGAGAAGTTTGCCTTCGACCAGCTGGTTCCAGGTGGCGGTCCATTTCTTGGTGCCCGGGTCGGCCAGGTCGACCTTGACGTTCCGGCCGTCGGCGGCGAACGGTTTCCCGCCCGCCTGCCAGATCATGCTGGTGGCGAAGCCGGGGTCGCCGGTGTCGGAGGTGAGGTACTTGCCGGGGTCGGCCGTGTGCAGTTTCTTGGCCGCGGCGACGTACTCGTCCCAGGTCTTCGGCACGGCGATGCCATGGGCGTCGAAGACTTCTTTGTTGTAGAACAGCGCCATCGGGCCGGAGTCCTGCGGCAGGCCGTATAGGCCGTTATTCACCCGGACACTGGACCAGGTCGAGGGCGCGTAGTCCTTTTCGAAGGCCCCGAAGCCGTACTGGTCGAGATTCGCCAGCGACTCGGTGAGCGCGAACTGCGGCAACGCGTAGTACTCGATCTGCGCGACGTCCGGCGCCCCGGAGCCCGCCTTGATCGCGTTCTGCAGTTTGGTGTACTGCTCCTTGTTGGTACCGGCGTTGACGTAGTTGACCTTGACGTTCGGGAATTCCTTCTCGAACGCGGCCACCTGGTCCTTCGCGGACGGCGTCCAGCTCCAGTACGTGATCGTGCCGCCCGCCTTGAGCGCGGCGTCGACCGAGTCCTGCGACCCTGCGGCCGGGCCGTCCGTGCCGGACGAACAGCCGACGGCCAGTGCCGCGGCCAAGGCGACGGCGACGGCGACGGCTGCCTTGACGCGTCTGTGGATTCGCGACATCGAAGGTCCTTTCGGGACGGTGATCATTGCTTGACGCTGCCCGCGCTCAGGCCGGACTGCCAGTAGCGCTGCATGAGCAGGAAGGCGATGACGAGCGGGACGATGGTGAGCAGCGAACCGGTCAGCACCAGGTGGTACACCGGCTGGGCGCCTGCTCCGGAGGCCTGCGCGCTCCACTGGTTGAGCCCGACGGTGAGCGGATACCACTTCGGCTCGCTGAGCATGATCAGCGGCAGGAAGTAGTTGTTCCAAGTGGACACCACAGTGAACAGGGCCACCGTGACGATCCCCGGCGCCAGCTGGCGCAGCGTCACGGTGAGGAAGATCCGGATCTCCCCCGCGCCGTCGATCCGCGCCGCCTCCAGCAGTTCGTCGGGAATCGCGTCGGCGGCGTACACCCAGATCAGGTACAGGCCGAACGGGCTGATGAGCGACGGGATGATGATCGCGAGCGGCGTGTTGGTGAGGCCGAGTTCGCTGAACATCAGGAACGTCGGCACCGCGAGCGCCGTACCGGGGACCGCGACCGCGCCGAGCACGACCGCGAACACCGCACGGCGGCCGGGAAAGCGGTATTTCGCCAGACCGTATCCCGCCGCGGTGGCCAGGACGGTCGCTCCCCCGGCGCCCGCCACGACGTAGAGCAGCGTGTTGCCCAGCCAGCGCAGGAAGATCCCGTTGTCGTAGGTGAAGGTCTCGCCGATGTTGTCGAACAACGCGAACGGCCCGCCGAACGCCAGACCCGACGTGGTGAACAGGGTGGGCTGCGTCTTGGTCGCGTTGATCACCAGCCACACCAGCGGCACGAGTGTGTAGATCAGGTACAACGCCATGACAGCGGTGAGTACACGGGACTTCCGTGGCCTCGTCACCGAGAACGTCGCCATCACATCCCCTTCCGGGAGCCGCGCAGCTGCACGACGTAGGCGATGATCGCGGTGATGACGCCCATCACGATCGCCACGGTGGCGGAGTAGTTGTACTGCTGCGCGCCGAAGGAAAGGTTGTAGGCGTACATGTTCGGCGTGTAGAAGGTGCCGATCACGTTGGGCGCCAGGGTGCGCATGATGTTCGGCTCGTTGAACAGCTGGAAACTGCCGATGATCGAGAAGATCGTCGCGATGACGATCGCCCCGCGCAGCGCGGGCAGCTTCACGCTCAGGATGGTGCGGAACGCGCCGGCGCCGTCGATCGCCGCGGCCTCGAACTGTTCCTTGGGGATCACTTTCAGCGCGGAATAGAAGATGAGCATGTTGTACCCGGCGAACTCCCAGGTGACGACGTTGCCGATGGAGGCGAGCATCCAGTTGTCCGACAACGGTTTCACCACGTCGCGGCCGAGCAGGTGGTTCAGGTCGGCGGCCAGTCCGAAGTGGTCGCCGTAGAGGAAGCCCCACATCAGCGCGGCGACCACGGCCGGCACGGCGTACGGCAGGAAGATCACGACCCGGAAGAAACCGGCGGCGTGCAGCCGGGCGCTGTCGATCGCCAGCGCCGCGATCAGCGCGAGCACCAGCATGATCGGCACCTGAACGGCGAGGAACACCAGCACCCGCTGGAAGGCGTCCCAGAACTTCGGGTCGGCGAGCACCTGCGCGTAGTTGTCCACTCCGACGAAGGTCGTGCCGCCGAAGAAGGCCTGTTCGCGGAACAGGCTCAGGACGAACGCGTAGCCGATCGGGGCCAGGAACGTCAGCGCGAACACCAGCATGAACGGGGCGACGAAGAGCCAGCCACGCCAGTCGCGGCGAGTGCGGCGCGCGGTGGCCGCACGGCGGGGTGGCGCCGGCGTGGGCGCGACCGCTGTGGACGTCATCGTCCCTCCGGATTCTGGCGAGAATGGCGCGGCTCGCGAGATGTTTACGTCAACATCAGACCGGCGGAGGCTATCGTGTTGACGTGAACATGTCCAGGAGCGGCCGCGGGCCGTCGATGGCCGACGTCGCCAGGGAAGCCGGAGTGTCCGGCCAGACCGTCTCCCGGGTCGCGAACGGCAGGTCGAACGTCGACGAGGCGACGCGCGAACGCGTGCTCGCCGCCATGCGCCGGGTGGGCTACCGGCCCAACAGTGCCGCCCGCGCGCTGCGCAACGGCCGTTTCCGCAGTATCGGCGTGATCATCTCCGCGCTCTCGACGTTCGGCAACAGCCGGACCCTCGACGCCGTCGCGTCCGCGGCCGCCGGCGAAGGCTTCTCGATCATCCTCATGCCGGTGACCAGGCCGTCCCAAGGCGAGGTGTCGGGGGCCTTCAGCAGGCTGGACGAACAGGCCGTCGACGGCGTCATCATCCTGATCGAGCAGCACGAACTGGACCAAAGCGAGATCGAACTCCCCCACGGGCTCCCGGTCGTCGTCATCGACGCGGGCGGACGGCGCGACCATCCGGTGGTCGATTTCGACCAGGCCTCCGGCGCCACCGCCGCGACCAGGCATCTGCTCGACCTCGGCCACGAGACCGTCTGGCACGTGGCCGGACCGCCCGAGTCCTACGCGGCCGAACGCCGCCGGAAGTCGTGGCAGGAGACGCTGGAAGACGCGGGACGGGAAGTGCCGCCGCCGCTCACCGGCGACTGGTCGTCGCGGTCCGGCTACGAACACGGCGTCCGGCTGGCCGGCGATCCCACGGTCACCGCCGTGTTCGCCGCCAACGACCAGATGGCGCTCGGTCTGCTGCGAGCGCTCCACGAAAAAGGCCGGTCCGTTCCGGGCGACGTGAGCGTCGTCGGCTTCGACGACATGGACGAGGCCGCCCATTTCTGGCCGCCGCTCACGACGGTCCGGCAGTCGTTCGACGAGGTCGGCAAGCGGGCCGTCGCGGCCCTTCTGGCCGGGATGTCCGAGGCGGGGGCGGCGGAGGCGATCAGCGTCCCGACCGAACTCGTCGTGCGCTCGAGTACCGCCTCACCGGCCCACTGAAGGGGAGCCGAGCCCGAGGTGAAGGCTCCCTTCATCGCATTAGACGCGGCGAAGGGAGCCTTCAGCCCACCCAGCGGCCACGACGCCGCACCGGTTCGAAGTCTCCGTCAGCTCCCGGATACACCGGCCGCCTTCTGCGCCGCACCGGTGATGTTGCGGACCATGCCACCGAAGACGACGCCGTGGAACGGCGCGATCCCCTTCCAGTACGCGTGCCCGGCCAGCCCATGCGGCTCGAACACCGCGCGCTGCCGGTAGATCGTCCGACCGTCCTCATCGGACTCGACGCCGAGTTCGAGCCAAGCGCGGCCCGGCAGCTTCATCTCCGCCCGCAACCGCAGCAACCGCGGCCGGTCGAGGTATTCGACGCGCCACCAGTCCAGCGCCTCGCCGAGATGCAGCCGTCGCGGATCCCGCCTGCCGCGCCGCAACCCGACGCCGCCGACGAGCCGGTCGGCCCAGCCGCGCACCGACCAGGCCAGCGGGAACGAGTACCACCCGTGTTCCCCGCCGATGGACTCGATGACGTCCCACAGCGCCTCCGGCGAGGCGTCCGTCCGCTGCTCACGCTTGTCCTCGTACACGGTCCCGCCCGCCCAGTCCGGATCGCTCGGCAGCGGATCCGAGGGCGCCGCGTCGCCCGACGCGTCCGACCAGCGGGTCGGCACGTCGGCGTTGCGGATCCGGGACAGCGCCAGTTCGACGGCGCGCTCGTAGTGGGTCAGCCCCGCTTCCGGGTCGGGGATGTGCTCGGCGATCGCGTGGTCGTGACAGACGACCTCGTGCACCAGCGACTCGATCAGCGGCACCGCGATCGCCTTCGGCACGGGCGTGACCAGGTTGACCCATTGCGCGGACAGCCACGGGGTCAGCACCGGCACGGGGACGACGGCTCGTCTCGGCAAGCCCGCCACGACGGCGTAGCGGCGCATCATGTCCAAGTAGGTCAGCACGTCGGGCCCGCCGATGTCGAAGGCACCGTTCACTTCGGACGGCAGTTCGGCCGCGTGCACGAGGTAGTGCAGCACGTCCCGGATCGCGATCGGCTGGATGCGGTTGCGCACCCAGCGCGGCGTGACCATCGCCGGAAGCCGCTCCGTCAGGTAGCGCAGCATCTCGAAACTCGCCGAGCCGGAGCCGATGATCACCGCGGCCTGCAGGACGATCGCGGGCACCCCGGAGTCCAGCAGGACCCGGCCGACTTCGGCGCGTGACGCGAGATGCGGCGACAACTCTTCGTCGTCCGGCACGATGCCGCCCAGGTACACCAGGCGCCGCGCGCCCGCCGCCTTGGCCGCCTCGGCGACCGTCTTCGCCCCCTCGCGGTCGACGTCGACGAAGTCCTTGCGTGCCAACGAATGCACGAGGTAGTAGACGACCTCGCAGCCGGTCAGCGCCGTCTCGATCGAGGCCGGATCCGTGACGTCGCCGCGTTCGACGTCGACCCGGTCACGCCACGGCTCCTCGGCGACCTTCTCCGGCGAACGGGCCACCACGCGGACCTCGTGACCCGCTTCGAGCAGTTGCGGCACCAGCCGCCCGCCGACATATCCCGTCGCCCCGAGCACCACACATCGCATGCTCCCGAGTGTTCACGGTGCCAGCCGGCCCCGCACTTCGACGGTCGCGGCGATACTGCTCCGGAGGAAGCGGGCGACCGTCCGCCGCTCGTCCTCCCCCATCTCCCGCCAGGCTTCGGCGTAGCGCCGGCCGAGGGGCAGGAAGAACTCGGCACCGATCTCCCGCGCCTTCTCGTGCATCCGCAACTCGACCTTGCGCCGGTCGGTCGCGCTCCGGTCCCGATGGAGGTGCCCGGCCCGCTCCAGCCGGTCCAGCACCGCCGTCGTCGCCGACGCGCTCAGGTGCAACGCGCTCGCGAGCGTGCTCGGGCTCATCGGGGCGCCCATCCTGGCGGCGTCCATGATCACCGCGAGCGCGTTGAGGTCGGTCCGGTGCAGGCCGTGCTTCTCTCCGAACAGCTCCGCGAACCGGTCCGACTCGACGGTCAGCTGCCGCAGCAGGAGTACGAGCAGGTCGTCCGTGACCTGTTCGGCGTCCTCAGCCATGTCGGGTAGCTCCCCTCACATTGCCCCGCCCGGGTGACCACTCTAGTATTTCGATGGTCGAACTATTCACTTGTCGAAGTAGCACTGGAGCCATCCGTCCATGATCTCGGAAGTCGAACGCCCCGCCCGCACGCGGTCACGTCTGCGGTGGCTGCTCCCGGCCCTGGTGGCGGTCGCCTGGCTGATCTTCGGCGGCTTCAGCGGGCCGTACGCGGGCAAGCTCAGCCAGGTCACGGAGAACGACAGCAGCAGTTTCCTGCCCGCGTCGGCCGAAGCGACCGAAGTGGGCGAACTCCAGAAGCAGTTCTCCAGCGCCGCCGTCATCCCGGCGATCGTCGTCGCCGAGCGGCCGTCGGGCCTCACCGAGACCGACAAGCGGTTCCTCGCCGACCGGACGTCGAACGCCCGGCTCGTCCCGGCCCCGCAGAGCAACGCGGGCGCGCAGGTGGTCGTGCTCCTGGACGCCACGACCGACCCCGGCGACGGCGTCGAGGCGCTGCGGGAGTCGCTCGCCCGTGACACCCCGGACGGGTTGAAAGTGCTCGTGACCGGCCCCGCCGCGCAGGTCGCCGACCTCAAGGAGGCGTTCGGCGGGATCGACGGGCTGCTGCTCCTGGTCGCGGGCGCGGTGGTCGCGCTCATTCTGGTCATCGTCTACCGGAGCCCGCTCCTCCCCCTGCTCGTGCTGCTGTCGGCGGTGTTCGCGCTGGGCACGGCGAGTCTCGCGGTGTACCTGCTCGCGGATCACGACGTGCTGGCGCTGAACGGGCAGAGCCAAGGGATCCTGTTCATCCTCGTCTTCGGCGCCGCCACCGACTACGCGCTCCTGATGATCTCGCGCTACCGCGAAGAACTCCGGACGACCGACGACGCCCGCAGCGCGCTCCGTACGGCTTGGCGGTCGACCATCGAGCCGATCGCGGCCTCCGCCGGGACCGTGATCCTGGGCGTGCTGTGCCTGCTGTTCAGCGATCTCAACTCCAACAAGGGACTCGGCCCGGTCGCCGCCATCGGCATCGGCGCCGCCTTCCTCACGACCATCACGTTCCTGCCCGCCGTCCTGGCCTTGTGCGGGCGCAACGCCTTCTGGCCCTTCCGTCCGGCGGTGGTCCCACCCCGCGACGAGACCGGCGGGCTTTGGGCGCGCGTCTCCGGCCTGGTTTCCCGCGCACCGCGGACGATCTGGATCGTCACGACCGTCGTCCTGCTCGCGGGCGGCGCGTTCCTCCCTCAGCTCAAGGCTTCCGGCACCGCGCAGTCCGACGTCTTCCTCACGCCGGTCGATTCCGTCGCGGGGCAGGAAGTCCTCTCGCGCTACTTCCCCGGTGGCTCCGGCTCGCCCACGGTCATCATCACTCCCGCCGGGCAAGCCCAGGCCGTCACCGCGCTGGCGCGGGTCCCCGGCGTTTCGGATGTCCGCCAAAGCACCGAAGCGGGCGGGCTCGCGAAGATCGACGCCGTGCTCGCCGATCCCCCGGACTCCGACGCGGCCGTCGCGACGGTGCAACGGATCCGCGACGCCGTGCACACCGTCGACGGCACCAAGGTCGGCGGGCCCACGGCCACGCTGCTCGACACGCGGGAGACCTCCGAGCACGACCGGATGGTGATCATCCCGATCGTCCTGGTCGTGATCTTCCTCGTGCTCGCGCTGCTGCTGAGGTCACTGCTGGCACCGCTGCTGCTGATCGGCACGGTGGTGCTGTCGTTCGCCGCGACGATGGGAGTCTCGGCGCTGGTGTTCAACCACGTCTTCGACTTCCCCGGAGCGGACCCCGTCGTCCCGCTGTTCGGCTTCGTCTTCCTTGTCGCACTGGGGATCGACTACAACATCTTCCTGATGACCAGGGTCCGCGAAGAGGCGGGCAAGATCGGCACGAGGGAAGGGACGCTGCGCGGTCTGCGCGTCACCGGCGGCGTGATCACGTCCGCGGGTGTCGTACTCGCCGCGACCTTCGCCGCCCTCGCCGTCCTGCCCATTCTCTTCTTGGCACAGCTGGCTTTCATCGTCGCGTTCGGCGTCCTGCTCGATACGCTCCTGGTGCGTTCGCTGCTGGTACCGGCGCTGGCGGTGGACGTCGGACGGAAGATCTGGTGGCCGTCGAAACTGGCGAAGACCGGCCGGGAATGAAGGCGGCGATCGCCAGTGCGACGAGCGCGGTCGCCGACCCGAGTCCCATGATCAGCCGGAATCCGCCCTGGGACGGCACCTGCACCGGTCCGAAGGAGACGGTCAGCTGCGACAAGATCACGCCCGCGACCGCGCTGGAGATCGACGTGCCGATCGCGCGCATCAGGGTGTTGAGGCTGTTCGCGGCCGCCGTTTCCGATACCGGGACGGCGCCCATGATGAGCGCCGGCATCGCGCCGTAGGCGAGCCCGATGCCGGCGCCGATCGTGGCCGACACCAGCACGAGATGCCACACGCTCGCCATCAGGACGGTCCCCAGGCCATAACCGGCGGCGACGACGAGCGCGCCCAGCATCAGCGTCACCTTGGGGCCGCGGGCCTTCGTGATCCGCGCGGACAGGGGGGCGGTCAGCATCATCACCACGCCGGACGGCACCAGCACCAGCCCCGTGACCAGCATGGTCTGCCCGAGCCCGTAGCCGGTCTCCGCCGGGAGCTGGAGGATCTGCGGCAGCACCAGCGACTGCGCGAACATGGCGAACGCGAACACGATCGACGTCAGGTTCGTCAGCAGGACCTGCCGCCGGACGGTCGTCCGCAGATCCACCAGCGGCCGGGCCGTCCGCAGTTCCCAAGCACCCCAGAGCAGCAGGACCAGCGCGGCGGCCGCGAACAGACCCAGCGTCCGCCCGCTCGCCCAGCCCCACCGCGCCCCTTGGGAGATCGCCAGCAGGAGACAGACGAGGGCGGCCGAAAGACCCACCGCGCCGACGAGATCGAACCGGCCGCCGGTGCGGACGTTCGATTCGGGGACGAACGCCAGTACGAGACCGGTCACGACGACACCGAGCCCGGCCGCCGTCCAGAACAGCAGATGCCAGTCGGCGTTCTCGGCGAGCAACGCGGCCGCGGGCAGGCCGAGCGCGCCGCCGACGCCGAGTGAGGCGCTCATCGTCGCCGTCGCCGAAGCGAGCCTCTCGGTCGGGAGTTCGTCGCGCATGATGCTGATCCCGAGCGGGATCACCCCGGCCGCGAAACCCTGCAGAACCCGGCCGACCACCATCGGCGCCAGCGTGTCGCTGAGCCCGGCGACGATCGAACCGGCGATCAGCATGCCGAGGCTGAGCAGCAGCATCCGCCGCTTCCCGTACATGTCGCCGAGCCTGCCGACGACCGGCGTCGCGACGGCGCTCGCCAGCAACGTCGCCGTGATCACCCAGACCGCGTCGGCGGGCGACGCGTCCAGCAGTTCCGGCAGCTTCGGGATCAGGGGGATGACCAGGGTCTGCATCAGCGAGACCACGATCCCGCCCAGCGCTAACACCACCACGACCACTTGAGGGCGTGGCACGGGCTGAGTCATTCAAGGCCTCCGGAGGGGATGGGGGAGCGAACGACTCCAACTTAAGTCAGTTGATTGACTTATGCCAACAACCCGGGCACTGTGTGAATCACCGAACCCCGCCACGCTGAAGGAGCCTTCGATGACGGAGCGTCTGCCGAGCTTCCCGTTTCCGACCGAGGCGGCCCTGGCACCGCCCGCCGAATGGGCCGAGTTCCGCGCTAAGTGCCCGGTCGCCAAGGTCACCCTCGCGAGTGGCGACGAGGCGACGCTGATCACCCGCTACGCGGACGTCAAAAGCGTCCTTTCCGACCCCCGGTTCACCCGGCCGACTCCCGCGGACAAGGCGGCGCGGGTCGCGGACACCGAATCGGGCGGGGTCTTCAACAGCGAGATGGCGGGCGTGATCCCGCAGCACGGCGAGGCGCATCTGAAATGGCGCCGGATGCTCGGGAAGTGGTTCACCGCCAAGCGGATGAACGCGCTGAGGCCCCGGATGGAGGCGATGGCCGTCCAGCTGATCGACGAAATGGTCGCGAAGGGCGAGCCCGCGGACCTCAAGGCGAGCCTGGCGTTTCCGCTCCCCGTATGGGTCATCTGCGACATGCTCGGCGTCCCGGACACCGACCGGGAACGCTTCGCCCACTGGTCCGACGTCATGCTCAGCATGACCCGCTACACGCAGGCCGAATTCGACGTCGCGCAGGCGGAATTCGGCCGGTACATGGGCGGGCACATCGCGGCGAAGCGAGCCGAGCCCGGCGAGGACATCCTCAGCGCGCTCATCACCGACACCGATGTCGACGGGGAGCGCTGGTCCGACGCGCTGCTCGTCGCGACCGGCATCGGGTTGCTCATCGCCGGGCACGAGACCACCGCGAACATGATCGCGAAGATGGTGGCGATGCTGCTGGAGGACCGGAGCCGCTGGGAAGCGCTGCTCGCGGACCGGTCGCTGATCCGCACCGCCGTCGAGGAATCCCTGCGCATGGACGCCAACGCGGGCATCGGCATGTCCCGCTACCTCACCGAAGATTTCGAGGTCGGCGGCACGACCTTGCCGGCGGGCACCACCGCGATGTGCAGCATGGCCGCGGCGAACCGGGACGAGAGCGCGTTCGAAGCCGCCGCCGACATGGCGCTCGACCGGAGCCCGAACCCGCATCTGGCGTTCGGTGCCGGCGCGCACGCGTGCCTGGGGCAGCCGCTCGCCAGGACCGAACTCCAGGTCGTCCTCGGTGTCCTGCTGGACAAACTGCCCACGCTGGAACTCGCCGTCGAGGCGGCGGACCTGCGCAAGGTCGAAGGGCTCGCCGTCGGCGGACTGCGGGAACTGCCCGTGCGATGGTGATGCCCATGACGAGTGAGATCACCGGTGCCCGCGCCGAACGGGCGCACGCGACGCGGGAACTGATCCTGACCGCGGCGGAGCGGCTGTTCGCCGAACACGGCGTGTTCGCGGTGTCCAACCGCCAGGTCAGCGAAGCGGCGGGACAGGGCAACAACACCGCGGTCGGCTACCACTTCGGCACCAAGGCCGATCTGGTGCGCGCGATCGCCCGGCGGCATTCGGGGCCGATCGAGGAGATCCGCCGCCGGATGCTCGCCGACGTCGGCGACGGCACGGATCTGCGGGAATGGATCGGCTGCCTGGTCACCCCCGTGGCCGAGCATCTGGCCACGCTCGGGAGTCCCACCTGGTTCGCGCGATTCGGCGCGCAGGTGATGACCGACCCCGCGCTCCGCCCGATCATGGTCGAGGAATCGCTGACCTCGCCGTCGCTGGTGCGGATCGTCGAAGGACTCCACCGCTGTCTGCCCGATCTACCGGCCGACGTCCGCGCCGAACGCGGCGACATGGCCCGCCAGCTGCTGGTCCACATGGTCGCCGAACGCGAACGCGCACTCGCCGAGGGCACCCCCACTCCCCGGTCCACCTGGCAGGACGCCGCGACCGGGCTCATCGACGCACTCGCCGGGATCTGGCTCGCACCGGTCACTCCCGGCCCGGACGAAGGAAAAGGACCATGAAGATCACCGTCGACCAGGACAAATGCTGCGGCGCCGGAACCTGCGTGCTGCTCGCCCCCGACGTCTTCGACCAGCGGGAGGAGGACGGCATCGTGCTCCTGCTCCAGGAAACGCCCGGCCCGGACACGCACGACATCGTCCGCGAAGCCGCCGACGTCTGTCCCGGCGCCGCCATCACGGTGAGCGAGTGACCCTGCTCGTGGTCGGCGCCTCCGTCGCCGGCCTCGCCACCGTCGAGGCCTTGCGCCGCAAGGGCTATACGGACCGGATCACGGTGCTGGGCGCCGAGCCGCATCTCCCCTACGACCGGCCCCCACTGTCCAAACAGGTCCTTTCCGGACAGTGGGAACCCGCTCGAACCCAGCTTCGCACCGTCGAACGCTTGTCCACATTGGACGCCGATTTCCTGCTCGGCGACGCGGCCGTCGCGCTCGACGTCCGGGAGCGGACCGTCCGCACGGCCTCGGGGCGCGAACTGACCGCCGACGAGATCGTGCTCGCCACGGGACTGCGACCGCGCACTTTCCCCGGCCAGAGCGATCTCAGCGGTGTTCACGTTCTCCGCACCCTCGATGACGCGCTGGCCTTGCGGGCGGACCTGCTGTCCTGTTCACGGGCGGTCGTCGTCGGCGACGGCGTCCTCGGTACCGAGATCGCCGCCTGCGTCGCGGGGATGGACGTCCCGGTCACCCTGGCGGGTCCCCAGCCGGCGCCCCTGGCCGCGCAATTCGGCCCGGCCGTCTCCGGTCTGCTGGCGGAGCTGCATACCTCCCGCGGCGTGACCCTGCGCCTCGGCGCGGCGGTCACCGGGCTGGATTCGCGTGATGGGCACGTCACCGGCGTACGACTGGAAACCGGCGACGTACTCCCCGCGGACGTCGTCGTGGTGGCGTTCGGCGCCGCACCGGCGACGGACTGGCTCGAAGGCAGCGGGCTGGCACTGGCGAACGGCGTCGTCTGCGATTCCCGATGCCGTGCGGCGGAAGGGATCTACGCCGTGGGCGACGTGGCCCGCTGGCATCACGAAGCGCTCGACGTGACCTTGCGGCTGGAGAACCGGACCAACGCCACCGAGCAGGCGGCCCACGTGGCGACGGTCATCCTCGGCGAAGACCGGCCCTACCTGCCGATCCCCTACTTCTGGACCGACCAGTTCGACACCAAGATCCACGTCCACGGCACCCTCTTCGCGGACGCGGAAGTATCCCTTGTGGAGGGATCTCCTGCCGAACGCCGGTTCGTCGCCGAATACCGGCGAAACGGCGTGGTGACCGGTGTCCTCGGCTGGAACATGCCCAAACAAGCCCGCCTGCGCCGCCCGGACCTCACCGGTGTTCTCGTTGGAGGAAAGCCTTGACCACCACACCGTCCTTTCCCGCCGCCAGGGCGGCGGGCTGCCCGTTCGACCCGCCACCCGTCATCCGGTCGCTGCAGGAGGAAACCCCGCTCGCGCGGGTCCGGTTGTGGGACGACAGCACGCCGTGGCTCGCGACCCGGTACGCCGACCAGCGGAAACTGCTCTCGGATCCCCGCGTCAGCGCCGACATCACCCGGCCCGGCTATCCGAGCCCGACACCACTGCGAGGTGGCTCCATCAGTTTCATCCTGATGGACGACCCCGAACACGCCCGGCTGCGCCGGATGGTGACCGCGCCCTTCACCATCAAACGCGTGGAGGCCATGCGGCCAGGCGTGCAGAAGATCGTGGACGACCTGATCGACGAGATGCTGGCCGGTCCGAATCCCGCAGACCTCGTGAAGGCGTTCGCGCTTCCCGTGCCCTCGCTGGTGATCTGCCAGTTGCTGGGTGTCCACTACGCGGATCACGAGTTCTTCCAGGACAACAGCAACGTCCTCATCAACCGTGAGACCGGCCCCGAGGCGAAGGCCGCCGCGGGTGCCGCGCTGGGCGAGTACCTCGACACGCTGATCGGCGAGAAACTCGAAAACCCCGGCAAAGACCTCCTGTCGGGTCTTACCGAACGCATCCGTGCGGGTGAGCTGACCCGGCAGGAGGCGGCGCAGATGGGCGTTCTCATGCTGATCGCCGGGCACGAGACGACGGCCAACATGATCGCGCTGGGCACGCTGGCGTTGCTCGAACACCCGGACCAGCTCGCCCTCCTCCGCGAGACCGACGACCCGAAGCTGATCGCCTCCGCCGTCGAAGAACTGCTGCGCTACCTGCACATCACGCACAACGGACGCCGCCGGGTCGCGCTTGAGGACATCGAGATCGCCGGCGAGGTCATCCGGGCGGGTGAAGGCATCATCCTGGCGAACGACATCGGCAACCGCGATCCCGACGTCTTCCCCGACCCCGACCGGCTCGACCTCCGCCGCGACTCCCGCCGTCACGTGGCTTTCGGTTTCGGCGTGCACCAGTGCCTCGGCCAGCCGCTCGCGCGCATGGAACTTCAGGTCGTCTACGGCACGCTGTACCGGCGTATCCCCACACTGCGGCTCGCGACCGACCTGTCGGAGATCGACTTCAAGCACGACGGTTCCGTCTATGGGGTGTACGCCTTGCCCGTAACCTGGTGACCATGAGCGCTGACCGGGACGCCATCGACGAACGGATCCAGGCCGCCGCCGAAAGCGGCGACCTGGCCGAACTCCGGCGGCTGGCCGACGGCGGCAGCAGCGACGCGGCGGACCAGCTGATCGAAACGGCGACCGAACTGGGCGCCCTGGACGAGCTGCGGCGGCTGGCCGCGGCGGGGAACCAGGACGCCGCGGATCAGCTGGCGGAGCTCACTGAGGAGTAGCGCCCCGCATCGCCGGGATGATCACCGGAAGCGCGGCCAAGAGCGCGAGGCCGCGCACGACGCCCGCGACGGGATAGGGAACGCGAAGCCCGAACCTGTGCGCGAGCAGCCCGCCGGTCAGCGCGCCGAGCGGCATCAGTCCCCAGCCGAGCAGCCGGTACACGCTGTTGACCCGGCCGAGCAGAGCCGACGGCACCTCCTGGTGCCGGACGCCGACGGTGACGACGTTCCAAATGGTCGTCACGAAACTGCTCACCGCCCAGAACCCGCCGAGTACGGCGACGTTCGGGCTGAACCCCATCCCGAGGAAGACGACGGCGTTCACGGCGAGCGAGACGAGCAGCGCGCGGAGGTCGCCGAGCCAGGCGACCAGCCGGGTGGTCACCAGCCCACCCACGACACCTCCGATCGCCGCACCGGCGAGCAGGAGACCGAACACCCCCGCGCCGAGATGCAGCACGTCGGTCACGAACAGGACGAGCGTCGCGTTCCCGAGCTGACCGCAGAAGGTGTTGATGCCCAACAGCACCGCAAGAGTGCGAAGCAAGCGGTGCCTCATCAGCCACCGGACGCCATCGAGGACCTTCGCGCTTTCCGCCTGGCCACCTCGTCTGGGCAGCTTCGCCAGCAGTACCGCGGCGAGGACGAACGACGCGGCGTCGACGGCGAACGGCAACGTCCAGGCGAGGGCGAAGAAGAGACTCCCGAGAGGCGGGCCCAGGAACTGCCTGCCCACGATCATCGCCACCTGCTGTCTGCCGTTCGCTTGGTGCAGTAGGCCTTTCGGGACGAGATCCGGAACCGCCGTTTGCGCCGCGTTGTCATAGAAGACATCGCACGCCCCGAGCGCGAACGCGAGCAGGACGAGCACAGGCACGGTGACGGCTCCTGCCGCGACGAGCGCGGTGAGCACCCCGACGATCAGGGCTTGGAGTGTCTGCGTTCGCCACATGAGGGTCGTTAGGTCGACTTTGTCGACGACGGAGCCGGCGGTGAGCGACAGCAGAAGCCACGGCAGGTACGTCGCGGCGGAGACCAGGGCGACGTCTCTGGCGTCGTGGCTCACCGTCACCGCCAGCAGGGGCAGCGCCGCAGCGAAGACGCCGTTGCCGAGGCTGTCGATCCCGGTGGCCCACCAAAGCCGCCGGTAGGCGCGGGATAGGTCGGGCATGGTCGGATCGTGGCGGCGTCCGGTGTTCCGGAGACACCATTTAGCTCATGCCTACATACTCGGGCGATGCCGATGACCATCGAGCTGGGCGTCTCCGAACTGGCCGCGACCCGGTTCGCGATCTCGCCGCTGTCCGAGACCGTGGCCTGTCTGCAGCAACTTGCCGGGATCGACCGGAACACGGTCAATCTCTCTTGGCTTCGTTGGGCGCGCGAAGAACTCGGTCGCGAGCCACTCGACCTTTCGCGTACCTGGCCGTTGGTCGTGACCGGCAGACTCGGCTGGCCGGAGTTCCTCGTCCCCGCCCCACGAAACTCCGGGGATTCCCTCGAAAACGACCTCGACGCGCTGCAACGAACCCCTGAAGACCGGGTGAGGGCGAGCCTCGACCGGATCTTCGGCGAAAAACGTCCTCCCGCCATCGCGGCCTTCGCCGATGATCCGGTGTCCGGTCTGCGGGACGTCGCCGAGGAACTTCGGGTCGCCCACGCCCGCCTTGTCGCCCCGCATTGGCCACGGATCCGGGCGGTCCTGGACGCCGATGTCGGCTATCACGCCCGGGCTTTGACCGCGGGTGGGGCCGAGCGGTTGTTCGCGGATCTGCATCCGGATCTCCGCTGGCACGACGACCGGGTGATCCTGGCCGGCGAGCGGTGGCGCGATCAGCATCGTGTCGTCACGCGAGGGCTGGGAGGTCTCGTGCTGATACCGGTCGTCCTCGGGTCACCGTATGTCCTGGTCAAGGAGAACTCCTCGACCCAGACCACGATCCGCTATCCGGCGCGGGGAACCGGCACCCTGTGGGCTGCCGGGACACGCTCAGCCCGGTCCAGCTCCGTACGGCTACTGGGCCGGACGCGAGCCACCCTCCTGACCGCGTTGTCCTCCCCCGCGACCACGACCGACCTCGCGCGTGCTTTGGGCGTGACACCGAGCGCCGTCTCCCAGCACCTCAAGGTCCTGCGGGACAGCGGACTCGTCACGCGTGAACGCTCCGGCCGCGGCGTCCTCTACCTGACGACGCCGCTCGGTGAACGCCTCCTCTGACGGTCAGAGGTCCAAGGTCCCCGGTAAAGCCGCCATCCGCTGGTCAAGCGGTGACGGAGGGGCTCGTCCCAGCGGCCTCGCGCCCTCGCGACTGTCCATAGGGGACAATTCCGAGGCGATCGTGCCCGATGTGAGCGTTTTGCGAGTGGGTCGTGAGTGTTTTGCGTCGTTCTAACGACCAAATAGTGTCCTTTGTGGACAATGGCCGGTCAAGCCTCCTGACATCTGCCCCGTTCGGAGATCCAGTCCGAATCGTCAGGAGTGGCCTTGACCAGCGCTTGTGCGAATTTGCCGGCGCCCTGGTCAGAGATCGATCAGCTCGACGGTCACTTTCGCCCTATCACCTTCCTCGATCCCTTCGGCCTTGCGAACCGCTTTCTTGACCGGCAACACGTAGGCACCCTGTTTGGAGTCCGGGAAGATCGACGTCTTCCATTTGCTGCCGCCGATACCGACCTGGACCCGGACCGCTCCGAACCCGCGGCGCGGCCCGTCGGCGATCTCACGGATCTCCTCGGAGATGTCCTGGGGCAGGCTGACGAAGGTCCAGGTCTCCCCACGGCGGGCGTCCCAGACCCAGAGCTCGGCATCGAACACGACGATCATCGGTGGAGCGTCGCACACGGCACCGACAATTCCCCGCGCCTCGACTCGTGAGCCCGCTACCGTGGCCACGTGGACTTCGTCGTGCTCTTCGGACCACCCGCCGTCGGCAAGATGACCGTCGGCGAGGAGTTGTGCAAGCTCACCGGGTTCAAGCTGTTCCACAACCACATGACCGTCGAGCCGGTGCTCGGCATCTTCCCGTTCGGCTCGCCGCCGTTCGGCAGGCTCGTCAACGAGTTCCGCCGCCGTGTCATCGAGGAGGCGGCCGACGCCGCGCTGCCCGGCCTCGTCTTCACCTACGTGTGGGGTCTCGATCTCCCCGAGGACACCGACCTCATCGCCTCGTACGTCGACATCGTCCGGTCGCGCGGCGGCAGGCCGCGGTTCGTCGAGCTGTACGCGGATCTCGACGAACGCCTCGAGCGGAACACCACCGAGCTCCGCCTCGACCGCAAGCCCAGCAAGCGCGACCTCGACTTCTCCCGCGCCAATCTGCTCGAACTCGACCGCGACTACGTCATGAACACCGACGACACGCGGCGCACCCACGCCCAGGACCTGATCGAGCGGCACGATCACGTGCGCATCGACAACACCCGGTCGACCCCGGCGGAGACCGCGGCCCTAATTCTCCGAGAGATGCCGCAATGAGCGGGTCGTCGTCGCGCCGAGCACACGCGAAGCCATCCACGCCAGGGCGTCGGCCGTGCGTGCCGGGGTGTCCGACGGCTGCATGATGTGACTCAGCACGGTCCGGACCACGACGTCGATCGCCACGTCCAGCTGCGCGGCGTCCAGTGGCGGCCCGTAGGCGCGGACACGGCCGCGCAACATGACGGTCGCTTCGCTCAGCAGGCTCCCGGCCCGCACCGTCAGCAACGGCAGCAGTTCGGTGTCGGCGCCGTGCGTGGCCGAGACGATGGCACGCAGCAGGAGATTGTCGTCGGCGAGTTCGAGGACGCCGCGGACGGCGTCGTGGATCGCCTCGACGAGGTCTTCGGGGTGCCGCTCGAAGGCATCCCGGACCACCGAAAGGAACCGGGCGAGTTCGTGCGAGATCATCGCTTCGGCGAGCTGGGTCTTCGAGCCGAGTTCGTTGTAGACGGTCTGGCGGCTGACGCCGACGATCTCCGCGAGTTTGCTCATCGTCACCGAGGACCAGCCGGAACGCACGGTCAGCTCGATCGCCGACGCGACGATCGGTTGACGGTACGGACCTCCCGTAACCGGTGCCTCACTCATGATCGTCATTCTAAGCCGCCATTCTCGCAGCGAACGCCAGCGCCTCAGGCCACGGCGCCCGCCCGGCGATGTGCCGACGGTACTTCATGATCTCCCGCGGCCGGTCGACGGTCAGCGCCCCGACGATCCGGTCCCCGCGCCGGTACAGCGCGGTGAAACCACCGGACTCCGGGACGGCGGCCACCACCTCGTCCGCACGCGGGGTGCCGACGAACTGGATCCGATGGTCGTACCAGTCCGACCAGAAGTACGGCACCGGCGACAACGCCTTCGCCGCCTCCGGGGCGAGCGCGTGACGAGCGGCCGCGGCACCCTGCTCCGCGGCGTTCGTCCAGTGCTCCAGCCGCATCGACTCGCCGTCGAACAACGGATTCGCCGCATGTGCGACATCCCCGGCGGCGTACACGCCGGGCACTCCGGTCGCGAGCGTGGCGTCGCACACCACGCCGCCATCGCGCTCGTGCAGCGGTACCCCGCTTCCGGCCAGCCAGCCGGTGGCCGGGACGACGCCGATGCCGGCGACCACCAGTTCAGCGGGCAGCACTTCGCCGGTCGAGAGCCGCACGCCGGTCACCGCGCCGCCGTCGGACTCCAGGCCGGTGACCGTGGTGGACAACCGCAGTTCCGTACCCGCCTCCCGGTGCAGCGAGGCGCACACCGCGCCGGCCTCGGCGCCGACGGACCGGACGAGCGGGACGTCGAGCGTCTCGACGATCGTCGACGGCAGCCCGCGCTTCCGAGCAGCGGCCGCGACCTCCGAGCCGATGAAGCCCGCGCCGATCACTACTGTCCGTGCCCCGGCGTCGAGCGCCGCACGGACCGCCAGCGCGTCCTCCGCGGTCCTCAACGTGTGGACTCCGGCGATCCCCTCGCTCCCGGGCAGCCGCCGCGCGGTGGCGCCAGTCGCGATCACCAACGCTTCGTAGGGAACCGTCGTCCCCGCCACCGAGACCTCGCGGGCGGCGGTGTCGAGCCCGTCCGCGGGCGCGCCGAGCATCAGCTCGACACCGAACTCGTCGCGCAACGCGTCCTCGCCGTGGAACGGCTCGACCTCGCCGGATCCTTCCGCGTCGAGGAACGCCTTCGACAGCGGCAGCCGGTCGTACGGCGGGTGGTCTTCCGCGCCGATCAGCACGATCCGCCCTCGGTATCCGTCCCGGCGCGCCGCCTCCACCGCGCGCAAGCCGGCCAGCGACGCGCCCACGACGACCAGTGCCATGATCAGTCCCGCAGCTTCAGGGCGAGGACCGGGCAGGCGTCGACGGCGGCCGACAGGTCCTGGCGGTGTTCCTCACCGGGCTGTTCGTCGAGCACCACGACAGTGCCGTCGTCGCCCACTTCGAAGAAGTCGGGTGCCATCGCCTCGCACATGCCCAGCCCGTCGCATTTCGCGCGGTCCGCCTCGATCTTCATCATGCTCCGACCCTTCCCGGTGCCACGAAATCGACCTTCTCCCGCACGCCGCAGTCCGGACAGCACCACGAATCCGGGATCGCCGACCACGGGGTCCCGGCGGGGAAACCCTCCCGCGGGTCGCCGAGTTTCTCGTCGTACACATAGCCGCAGCCAGGGCACATCCCGCCTTCGGTCGCGTCGCCGTGCGTGTCGGCGGCGTGCCGCGACGGCGCGGTGACGCGCGTTCCGTACCGCGCCAGCACCTTGGCCCGCTTCGACGGCTGGATGTTGGCGCGGGAGATGTCGCCGTCGAAATGCGCGAGCACCCGCGGATCCATCACGCGCCGCCAGACCGGCGGCACCAGCGCCAGCACGATCATCCCGGCGTAGCCCGTCGGGAGCACCGGCGATTCCGCGAAATCGCGCAGTGTCTGGTAGCGGCGGGTCGGGTTGGCGTGGTGATCGCTGTGCCGTTGCAGGTGGTAGAGCAGCACGTTGGTGGCGATGTTGTTGGAGTTCCAGCTGTGGCTGGGGTCCACGCGTTCGTACCGCCGGCGGTTCGGCGGGCCGACCATCTGCCGGCGCATGCCGTAGTGCTCCATGTAGTTCACGACCTCCAGCAGCGAGAACCCGACCACCGCCTGGATCACCAGGTACGGCAGGATCCCCGGCCCCAGCCACACGGCCATCGCCGCCCACAGCACCGCCGACATCAGCCAGGCGTTGAGCACGTCGTTGCCGATCCGGAACGGATGCCGGTCGCGCCGGGCGTAGCGCTTGCGCTCCAGCCCCCACGCGGACTTCAGCGAACCGAACACGGTGCGTGGCCAGAACCGGTAGAAACTCTCCCCCACCCTGCTGCTGGCCGGGTCCTCGGGAGTGGCCACCCGGACGTGGTGGCCACGGTTGTGCTCGATGTAGAAGTGGCCGTAGAAGCTCTGCGCCAGCGCGATCTTCGAAAGCCAGCGCTCGTGGCTCTCCTTCTTGTGCCCGAGTTCGTGCGCGGTGTTGATGCCGATCCCGCCGATGCAGCCGATCGAGATCGCCAGGCCGATCTTGTCCGCGACGGACAGGTCACCGCGGGCGATCAGCCAGAACGCGACGATGAAGCCCGCGTACTGGATGGGAAGGAAAGCGAAGGTGATCCAGCGGTAGTAGCGATCCCGCTCCAGCCGTTCGATCACGTCGTCGGGCGGATTGCTGCGGTCCAGCCCGGCCACCAGGTCGATCAGCGGCACGATCACCAGGATCACGATCGGCCCGATCCAGAACCACACCCCCCAGCCGGTGGCCGCGTGCAGGCCGATGGCCAGGAACGCGAGCGAAGGCACCACCAGGCCGATCAGCCACAGATATCGCTTGCCGTCGGTCCAGCGTTCGGTCGAGCCCGCCGGGATCGTGCCCGTCATCTCGCTCATCGCACCCTCCTCCATTGGCTGGGTTTACAAAACCATAGGTGATGTACACCCCGTTTGACAAGAGGCCACCTTTTGTAAACCCAGCGTTGCTTCATTTCGTGAGAATCTGGCGATATCTTGTATTCGTAAGGAAACTTACTTAACTTGTGACGACACGCCGCGACCCACTTCGTCCGCCCCGAAGGAGCGCGAATGCCCCGATCATCACGCCGGATCCGACCCGCCGCCGTGGCCACCGTCGCCGCGGCACTGCTGGTCCTGCCCGCCGCCACCGCGACCGCGTCCACGACGGCGAACAGCCCGTGGCCGGGCGGATCGGCCGTCACGAACGCCGACGGGACGAACGTCCTCGGCGGCAACATGAGCGGCCTGTCGTTCGGCGGCCCGGACGTCCTCTGGGCGGTCAAGAACGGCCCCGGCACGCTGTACCGCCTCGTGCGCAACGGCTCGAAATGGCAGCCGGACACCGCCAACGGCTGGTCGTCGGGCAAGCAGTTGCGCTACCGCAGCGGCAAGGGCGACCCGGACGCCGAAGCCGTCGTGGCCACCCCGGACGGCGTGGTCGCGGCCACCGAACGCGACGGCGACAACAGCAAGACGAGCGCGCTCAAGGTGCTCCGGTACGACGTCTCCGGCACGGCCAAGACCCTCAGCGCCAAGGCCGAATGGGATCTGACGGCGGACCTGCCGAAGGTGTCGGCCAACGACGGTCTCGAAGCCGTCTCGTGGATCCCGGACAGCGCCCTCACCGCCAAGGGGTTCGTCGACCAGCGCACGAAGGCGCCGTACAACCCGGGCAGCTACCCCGGCCACGGGACCGGCCTCTACCTGGTCGGCCTCGAGAGCAACGGGATGATCTACGCCTACGCGCTCGACCAGGCCGGCGGCAAGTACACCCGCGTCGCGAGCTTCGCGAGCGGGCTCGACTCGATCATGGAACTCGAGTACGAGGCTTCCACCGGCAAGCTGTGGGCGGTCTGCGACGACAACTGCGGCGGCGACTCGGCGACGCTCGCCGTCGACGGGCAGGGCGCGTTCGCCGTCACGGCCACGTACGACCGGCCGAGCGGAATGCCGGACTACAACAACGAAGGTTTCGCGATTTCGGCCACGTGTGCCTCCGGAACCAAGCAGGTGGTCTGGGCCGACGACGGGAACGAAAGCGGCCACGCGCTCCGCGCCGGCACCCTCTCCTGCGGCTGAGTGGGGCGCGATATGAAACTCGCCTCCCTCGCGATTCTGCCTGCCCTGGTCTTTCCCCTGCTCCTGCCGTCCGCCGCGCTCGCGGCCGACGGCTGGGAATCCATCGGCACCGGTATGACCTCCGGCGCCAGCGGGATCGCCGTCCTCGACCGGGACGACGACCGGATCGACGCTCTTGTTCTGCGGGACAACAAGAAACCCGGCCAGAACCGGGTGGTCCGGGTCCGGCTCGATCGCGGCAAAGTGTCCAAGGTGGACTCGATCGACTGGCCGGGCGAGCTCCCGGTCGACCTGGAAGCGGCCGAAGCGGTGCCGGGAAAGACCGGTGAGTTCATCGCTTTGGCCAGCGACGGCAAGGGCTTCCACTTCAAACTGAAGGACCGGAACCTGAAAGTGCTCGGCACTTTCCAGGTACCGAAAGGCGATCCGGAAGACAATTACGAGGGTTTCGCGCTGAAGAAGGTGAACGACCGCTTGTTCGCGGTCTGGGCGGATCGCGGTCAGGACACCCGGCCCGCCACGCTCTACTCCGCGGAGTTCTCGGTCTCGAAGCTGTCCTTCAAGAAGCCGAAGTCCATCCCGTTCCGGGTCCCGTACCCGGCCGCGGACGTCCGGCACACGTCGGACGTCGAGATCACCGCGGACGACCGCGTCCTGGTCTCGGCCGCCTCCGACCCGGGTGACGAGGGACCGTTCGATTCGGCCGTCTACGCGGCGGGCGTGCTCCGCGCCGACGGTTCGATCGCGCTCTCCCCCGCTCCGGTGCGGATCGGCGACTTCCCCGGCCACAAGATCGAGGCCATGACCTGCCTTTCGCGCTCGTGCGGCAGCCTGCTTTACGGCACCGACGACGAGGCGGCGGGCGGTAGGCTCCGGATCGCGACCAGGAACGACCCGGAGGACCAGTGATCAGCGAAGACCTGCGCGAGCGCCGCCACAAGATCATCGAAGAGCACATGGACACCGAGGTGGCCCACGAGTTCGACCGAACGCTGAGCACCTTCAACGGTCATCCGCACTACGAGATCATGGCGACCGGGCAGATCTTCGACGGCGACGATGAGGTCATGGCGTACTACCGCATGACCCGGACGGCCTTTCCGGATCAGCGGCACGACAACGTCCGGTACCACTTCGCCGACGAGTCGGTCATCGTCGAGTTCGACCTGCTCGGCACCAACCTCGGCGAGTTCTACGGCCGCCCGCCGACCGGCAAGGCGTTCCGGGTGCCGATCATCGCGGTGTTCTTCTTCGACGAGGACCGGATCACCAACGAGCGCATCTACTTCGACGCCGCCAGCCTGATCACCCAGGCCGGGCACGCCGAACTGCTGACCCTGCTGGCGTCCGGCGACGTCTAGAAAAGAGTCCGGGCCCGCCGCGGAAGCGGCGGGCCCGGACTCTTTCAGACCTTGATCACGCCACGTCGTAGCGGTCGAGGTTCATGACCTTGTCCCACGCCGCCACGAAGTCGCGGACGAACTTCTCCTTGGCGTCGTCGCTGGCGTAGACCTCAGCCACCGCGCGAAGCTCGGAGTTCGACCCGAACACAAGGTCGGCCCGGGTGCCGGTCCACTTGACCTCGCCGGTCGCCGGGTCGCGGCCTTCGAAGACCTCCGCGTCGGCGGACGTGGCCGTCCACTGCACGCCCATGTCGAGCAGGTTCGCGAAGAAGTCGTTGGTCAGCGCCCCCGGCTTCTCGGTGAACACGCCGTGCTGGGACTGCTGGGCGTTGGCGCCGAGGACACGCAGACCGCCGACGAGGACGGTCATCTCGGGCGCGCTCAGGTTCAGCAGGTTCGCGCGGTCGATGAGCAGGTACTCCGTCGGGAGACGGTGGCCCTTGCCCCGGTAGTTGCGGAACCCGTCCACGGTCGGCTCCAGCGGCGCGAACGACTCGACGTCGGTCTGCTCCGCCGTCGCGTCGGTGCGGCCCGGCGTGAACGGCACGGTGACCTCGTGCCCGGCGTCCTTGGCGGCCTGCTCGACGGCGGCGACGCCACCCAGCACGATCAGGTCGGCGAGCGAGACCTTCTTGCCGCCGGTCTGGGCGCCGTTGAACGCCTCCTGGACCCCTTCGAGGGTCCGCAGCACTTGCGACAGCGTCTGCGGGTCGTTGACCTCCCAGTCACGCTGCGGCTCGAGGCGGATGCGGGCACCGTTCGCGCCACCGCGCTTGTCGCTGCCACGGAAGGTCGAAGCCGACGCCCACGCGGTGGACACCAGCTGCGAGACCGACAGGCCCGAAGCGAGCAGCTTCTCCTTGAGGGAGGCGATGTCCGCGTCGTCGATCAGCTCGTGGTCGAGGGCGGGCACCGGGTCCTGCCAGATCAGCGTCTCCTGCGGCACCAGCGGGCCGAGGTAGCGCTGGATCGGGCCCATGTCGCGGTGGGTCAGCTTGAACCAGGCGCGGGCGAAGGCGTCCGCGAACTGGTCCGGGTTCTCGTAGAACCGGCGTGAGATCTGCTCGTAGACCGGGTCGAAACGCAGCGCCAGGTCGGTGGTGAGCATGCCGGGCGCGCGGTTGAGCTTGCCGTCCTCGGGGTCCGGCACGGTGTTCTTCGCCTTGCCGTCCTTCGGCGTCCACTGGTGGGCGCCCGCCGGGCTCTTGGTCAGCTCCCACTCGTACTCGAAGAGGTTGTGGAAGAACCAGTTGCTCCACTGGGTCGGGGTCGGCGTCCAGGTGACCTCCAGGCCACTGGTGATCGCGTCGCGTCCCTTGCCACTGCCGAAGCTGTTCTTCCAGCCGAGGCCCTGCTCCTCGATGGAAGCGCCCTCGGGCTCGGCCCCGACGTACTTGTCCGGGTCGGCCGCGCCGTGGGTCTTGCCGAAGCTGTGGCCGCCGGCGATCAGCGCGACGGTCTCCTCGTCGTTCATCGCCATCCGGCCGAAGGTCTCGCGGATGTCGCGGGCCGCGGCCAGCGGGTCCGGGTTGCCGTTCGGGCCTTCCGGGTTCACGTAGATGAGACCCATCTGCACGGCGGCCAGCGGACCCTCGAGCTGGCGGTCACCGCTGTAGCGCTCGTCGCCGAGCCAGGTGCGCTCAGGACCCCAGTACACGTCCTCGTCCGGCTCCCAGACGTCGGCGCGACCACCGGCGAAACCGAAGGTCTTGAAGCCCATGGTCTCCAGCGCGCGGTTGCCGGTGAAGATCATCAGGTCGGCCCACGAGATCTTGCGGCCGTACTTCTTCTTGACCGGCCAGAGCAGGCGGCGGGCCTTGTCGAGGTTGCCGTTGTCCGGCCAGCTGTTGAGCGGGGCGAAGCGCTGCATGCCCGCGCCCGCGCCACCGCGGCCGTCCTCGATCCGGTAGGTGCCGGCGCTGTGCCACGCCATGCGGATCATGAAGCCGCCGTAGTGGCCGAAGTCCGCGGGCCACCAGTCCTGCGAAGTCGTGAGGACGGCGTCGACGTCCTTGGCGAGTTCACCGAGGTCGAGGGTCTTGAACTCGGCGGCGTAGTCGAACCCGGCGTCCATGGGGTCCGAAGCGGCGGAGTGCTTCCGGAGGATCTTCAGGTTGAGCTGGTTCGGCCACCAGTCACGGTTGCCCGCGCCTTCGGTGGGGTGGTTGCGGCGGCCCGACGAGACGGGGCAGCCGCCCGCGCTCTCTTCGTTCATTTCGCCGATGACGGCGTCCGGGCTGTCAGACACGGGAATCCTTCCGGGAATCAGAACTGCAGGGCTCAGGAACGGGGTTCGATCGCACAGTCGGGACACAGGCCCCAGTAGATGACCTCGGCCTCTTCGATCAGGAAGCCTTGGTCGTTCGACGCGGTCAAACAGGGTGCGGGGCCGACGGCGCAGTCGACGTCGGCGATGGCGCCGCAGGATCGGCACACGACGTGATGGTGGTTGTCCCCGACCCGGGACTCGTAGCGTGCCACGGACCCCGACGGCTGGATCCGCCGTACGAGACCCGCGGCGGTCAGTGCCCGCAACACGTCGTAAATGGCCTGGTGAGAGACCTCGCCGAGCTCCGTACGCACGGCACCGATGATCGAGTCGGTGTCGGCATGAGGATGGTCGCGTACCGCTGTCAGCACGGCCACCCTGGGACGCGTCACGCGCAGGGAGGCCCCGCGCAGCATCCGCTCGAACTCCGGGGTCGTGGGCACGGCCGCAGTCTGGCCCATTTTCTGGAATGAATCAAGTTCGCAGGATCCCGGGCGTGTCACCCCTCGCGTGCTCGCCCACCGCACACGCGTGTCCCGGGCCGGACCTCGCGTGCTCGGAGCCGGAACTCGCGTGATCCGGGACGGATCTCACTCCGGCGCGAGTTCGGGAAGGGCGGTCACCGTTGACGACGTCGGCTCCGTGACTTTCGTTACGGATTCTCGTCAAGAATTTCGCCCTTCGTCAACAATCGGATGAAAACGCGCTGTGAAGAGCCGCGCGATAACCACCTGCCCACCCAAAGGTGCGAAATTCGGATGAAACTTGCACACACGAAAGGGAATCTCCACCGCCACAGCAGGTTTTCCGCGTACTCCAAACACAAACCGGTGCCCCCGCGATACCCTGGACGAGTGAGAGGCCGCGCCGGAGCGTTGCCGAAGCGGCCGCGCTCACGTCCCTCCGAGTGACGCAATCCCTTGCCAGCGCATGATTCTCGAAGTCTCCGCAGCTACAGGGCCACTCGCACGGCCGTCCACGGCACGCTTCCCCCGTGGTAGCGTCTGCGCCCTGTTCCCCACAGTCCGGCTCCACTCATCGTTCACCAGCAAGGGAAAACCATGCCCGAACAAGGTCTCGGCACCGTCGTGGCGGTGGACGGCCCGGCGGCGGCGGGCAAGACCACCACCTGTCTGGCACTGTCGAAATCGTTCGATCTACGCTACCTCGAAAGCGGCAGGACTTACCGCATTATCGCTTTCGAGGCCCTGCAACGTGATATTCCTGTCGAAAACGCCACGAAAGTCACCGGACTCTGCGACGAATTGATCACGGCGAGCCGATCCGTGAGCCTGCTGACCTCCGACCGTTACGCCCAGGACAAACTGCGCGCGGCCCGGGTCAACGTCGCCGTTTCGACCGTCGCCAAGATCGCGGAGGTCCGCCAGCGGGTCACCAGCCTCATCAGGCTTTGGGCCGGCGCGCAGCCACGATGCGTCATCGAAGGCCGGGACATCGGCACCACCATCTTTCCCGCCGCGACCGTGAAGTTCTACCTGACCGCCAAGCCCGAAGTGCGGGCGATGCGGCGAGTACGGCAAGAGCGGGCGGCATCCTACGAACACGTTCTCGACGACGTGGTCCGCCGCGACGAGGCCGATATGTCCCGGACGACGTCGCCGTTGGTCCCCGCCGAGGACGCCATCAGAATCGACACCACCGAGCTCACCGTCGAGCAGGTACTACGGCTGATGACCTCGGCGTGTCGCGACAGAGGCTTAGAGATCAACCGTTAGTGCGAGTACGCTTCTGCTTTGTCTGCGACGAAGCTAAGTTGACCATGGGTATGACTTCAAGTGATCGATCAATGACGAGGAGTATCGGTTATGAGACCGGCGATGGCGAAGGAAAACGAAGCCGAACCGGTGAACGCCGATTGCCTCTTTTGTCATTTCGATGACTCCTCGGTGAATGACGTACTGTTCAAAGGAAACGAGATCTATGTGCGGTGGGACAACTTCCCGGCCGCCAAGGGGCATGTCGAGGTCGTCCCGAAAAGACACGTGGAGTCCTACTTCTCGCTCACGGCGAGCGAGCACGCCGAAGTCTATGCGCTGATCAAGCGGGCATGGCGCCGGATCCAGGACCAGTTCCAGCCGGACGGCTACACCATCGGCGTGAACGAAGGGCAAGCGGCGGGCCGGACGATCGACCACCTGCACATCCACCTGATCCCACGGTACGAGGGCGATGTGGCGGATCCGCGGGGCGGTATCCGTCACGTACTACCGGGAACCAACCCCGACGAATGGCTCGGCCGATAGCCTTTTCCTCGCCTCGACCACGAACCAGCTGCCGCGTCCGCTCGGCCACACTTGGGCCGAGACGAACCCGACGGCCGCCAATTCCTCCAGCACGGCTTCGGGGCTGCGCAACGAAAACCACCTCGGGGACGGCATTCGGACGCTTCGCGCCCATCCTTCGCCGTTGCCTTCCTTGAGGCTGATCGCCGTGACACCGCCGGGCGCGAGCACTCGATGGATTTCGGAGAAGACGTGCGGATGTGTCTCACTCGGCAAATGCACGACGCTGGCACAGGCCCAGACGCCGTCGAACACTCCAGCGGCCAGCGGTAAGGCCATGAGATCGCAGAGCACCGCGCCGGCCACCGCACAACGACATCGGGTGTACCGGAGCAACTCCTCGCTGAGGTCGGCCGCCACCACGGTCGCGCCGCGCCCGATCAGGTATTCGGCGTCGCGGCCCCCACCACAGCCGAGGTCCAGCACCGAGCTTCCGGGCAGGGTGACGAAGAATCGGTCCAGTTCGTGGTCGAGGCCGGGAAACAGGTCGAGCGTGCGGGTGGACCGGACGTACACCTCGGCACACTCGTCGTAGGCTCGTCGAGTATTCGACACCAAGCCGCGCAGGTTCGTGTCGTTCAGGTGCATTCGAAGTCCTCGCGACCGATGGCCATCCCCAGATTGGTCATCTCCTCCAGCAGTTCCCGCCGGTCGAGCACCTCGTAGCCGCGGCCGGCGTCGACACTCACGCAGCCGACGAACTTGTTGCGCCCGCTTCTGATCGGCGTGACGAACAGCGCGGTGCGATGTTTGAGGGCCTGGAACTCCTCCCATTTCAGATTCATGACCGATTCCTTACCGAAGTGCGCCACGTGATCGTCGAACTTCGCCTCGTCGGTGAGCCGATCCGCCAACGGTGCGACGTCGAATGTCACTTCACGATCGTGCTGCCAGCAGAGTCCCACCGCGCCGATGCCCCGCACCGGGGCGAAACTCCGCGTCGCCGGAAAGGATGACATCCGATAGGAGGAAAGTCTTTTCAGCACACCGTGGATCGGATGCCTCAGCGTGCGCGTCTTCCGCCACACGTGGAGTGCCAGGTCGCCGGTGTCGAGTGGAGGGTCGATCTTCGCGCTGATCTCGAGCAATCTGCCGAACGTGGACAGTACGCGTCGGCGCATCATGACGTTCCGGTCCACGAAGGCCCGTCGTTGCCAGCTTTCGAACGGTGCGAAGGCGCCGAACACCCCTGCCGTCACGAGTGCGACCAACAGCAGGTACGAGCGGTCGTTCAGGAGATCGTCCCAGAAGGCCTTCGCCGGTACGTTGTACGCCTTACCCGCCAGGAAGAGCGTCGCCGACAGCAGAATCGCCTTGTCCGCGAACTTGGCCGCCTTCCGGCTCATGCCTTTCCGTCACGCTGGTGCCGCCATGCCTCGCCCGGCAGGTCCGCCCGCTCACCGTCGTATCCGGTCATGACCACCTCGGTCCGTTCGGTGACCACGCCGATCCGGTGGAAACTCACCGCTTCGGCGAGGTCGTCCACCCTCGCGGACGGCACGGTGAAGACGAGTTCGAAGTCGACCGAGTCGCCCATGACCAGGCTCAACGGCTCGACACCCACGTGAGCGGCCACCGCGGCCACCGCCTTGGGAACGGGGATGGACCGCTCGTCGACCTCGATCCCGACCCCGCTCGACTCGGCGATGCTCAGCAAAGCGGCCTTCAGTCCGTCCGAGGTGTCCAGACAGCTCGTGACCATCCCGCTGGCGCCGAGCGCGAGTCCCTCGTCCACTCTGGCCACCGGTCGCTTCCATGCGGAAAGCAGCGACGGCACCAGGCTGTCGATGACCAGGTCCGGGACACCGGAACGCAGATACGCCATCGCCGCTCCGGCGGGTCCGGTCGGCGCCGTGAGGCAGACGACGTCGCCGGGTTTCGCGCCGGACCGCAGCAGCGCCCGGCCCGCCGGACACACCCCCAGCGCCGACGCCGAGAGGATCAGGCGTTCCGCGCCGCCGATGTCGCCACCCACGTTGAGGCAGCCGAACGCGGCGCACGCGTCCCGGATGCCGCGCATGACGAGACCGAACAACGCGTCGTCCATTCCGGCCGGATACCGCACGACGGAAAGCAGCCCGATCGGCTTCGCGCCCATCGCCGCGATGTCGCTCAGATTCGCGGCGACCAAGTAGTACCCCAGGTCGTATTCGTCCAGATGTCCCATCTCGTAGAGCCTGAACTTGGGGCCGCGCACGTAATCGGTCCCCACCACGAGGTCGTGCTCCCCGGCCAGCCGGAAGACCGCGCAGTCGTCTTGGGCGTCGGCACCCGCGGTCAGTTCCACCCGGCCGCCGTCCGGGGACGAAACCGGGACGAACTCGCGCGCCTGCCCGGCGAACAACGGCACGATCGTCGTGGCCAGTCTGGTCGGTTCGTCCGAGAATTTCTCACTCACCACAGGACAGCTCCACCTCGTCGCCACTGAGTTTCCCGGGCCAGTAATCCACCATTCGCACGGTCTCGCGAAGATCCCTTTTCCGCATCACCACCGCGTAGTCCCATTCCGGATCCTCGATCGCCAGCACGGCGCCGACGATCGAGCGGAGATACTGCCTTTTCTGCGCGCCGGTCGGCAGGTATACCCGCACTTTCTCCCGGTACACGCGAAGAAAATAGGCGGAAGACGGCCACGGTGCGAGCGCGAGTTCACCGAGTGAATCCAGATCCCGGTAGAACAGGCCGTCTCCGATCAGGAGATCGTCCACGGCGTCACCGTCGACGGGGAGAAAGTGCAGATGCGCGTGCGTGATGCACGCGTGGCTCTCCTGTCCGGCGCTCGAACCGTGTTCGAGGATCAGTGGCTCGCCGAAGGTCTCGCGGTACAGCGGCATGAAGTCGTCGACGAGGCCGCACACCTCGTCCTGGTGACGGGAAAGCACCTGCGCGAACGACAAGTGATGGTTCGACGGCAGGAGCAGGAGATGCCCGAGTACGAGCGGCGACATATCGGCCAGCAGCGTCAAGTTTTCTGTTGAATGTATTAGCCGGGACGGTGGGTCTCCCTCGTAGAAACGGGCGAAGGAAGTGTCATCCGAACCCGAAAGCTCTTCGCAGAAGTCCGCGCCCGCGCACTGCATGGTTTCGATCATGTCTCCCCCGCCGCCTCGCTTCGTCCTGGCCTTCGCCGAGCAGAGCACCTGGATTTTTGCGCACGGTCATGGCGGACTTGAACGGCCAATGCGGAGATTAACTCGAACGTCGTAACCGGCTCACGGATTCGTGATGACGGGAATTTGGACAAAAGCAGGACACATCATGGTCGATACATACTCGTCTGCCGCACGACGTGAAAAAGCGTCCGTCACCCGATGGATGACGGACGCTTTCCGACTGTCGCTATCCGTTCGAATTCACGGCGATTTCGGCGAAATCCGCACTCACCGGCCTTCGCGTGCCAAGAGTTCCCGGACCCGTTCCTGCAGTGCCTCCCTCGGGTACGCGTTCACCTGCGCTCCGGCCATCCGCACCGGGTCGCCGAAGAAGAAGTGCTCGTACAGCGATTCCCGTCCGGCGAAGCTCGAGACCGACGCGTCGAACGCCAGCTTGAACAGCCGCGCGCGGTCCTTGGCAGGCAGGGTGGCCGACTGGAGGTAGGTGTCGATGTCGGGACGGCCCTCCGCTTCGAAGTCCGCCTCGCCCGGCAGCGCCATGAGGCCTGAGGCGGAGAACTTGCGGATGATCTCGGTCAGCCGCGGCGAGACCTTCGTGGGGTACCAGTTCCGGGCGGCGTTCAGGACTTCCCACTTGGGCAGGAAGACGCCGTCCTCGCTGAGTTTCCCGTCGGCCTCCGCCGCACGCAGCACGGCCTTCTCGATCTCGACGTAGGAGATCAGCTCCGAGAGGTCCTGCTGGATGTGCTGGAAGCCGCCGATGCCGATCGCGGCGGCGATCTCACTGGCGAGCCCGAGGTAGAACTCAGTCTTGGCCAGTGTGCGCGTGACGACCTGGTGGGTCATGAGCGCGCCGGCGCCGGTCTCGGAGTACCAGGCGTTGCACAGTTCCGGATGCCCCAGCAGGAAGACCCGCTCGTTCGGGACGAAGACGTCGTCGAACACCACGACCGCGTCCATCTCCTCGAACCGGGAGGCGAGCGGCTCGTCGAAATGCGAGCGGCCGTGGTCGAGCCCGGCGCGGCAGAAGTACTTCAGCCCCGGCGCGTCGTTCGGGACGGCGAAAGCGTAGGAATACGGGGCGTCCTCAGGGGTTCCGCGCAGGACGGTCGAAGGGAAGACCAGGAGTTCGTCGGCGATCGGTGCGATCGTGGCGAGCATCCGGGCACCGCGGACGACGATGCCGTCTTCCCGTTCCTCGACCACCTTCGCCGACAGGTTGCCACCGCCCTGCTGGCTGCCCGAAACCGAACGGTTGACCTGCGGCGGGATCAAGGTGTGCGTCGCCAGCAAGTCGTTCTCGCGCGCCATCTCGTAGTACTTCTCGATGCGCTCGCCGTAGACGGGGTCGGCCTGCGAGAAGAACTTCTTCGCCGTCGAGAGGGCGGTGAGCGACGAGTTCATGTA
This sequence comes from Amycolatopsis japonica, assembly GCF_000732925.1. Classification (NCBI taxonomy): domain Bacteria; kingdom Bacillati; phylum Actinomycetota; class Actinomycetes; order Pseudonocardiales; family Pseudonocardiaceae; genus Amycolatopsis; species Amycolatopsis japonica. The sequence continues at coordinate 3,688,763 of NZ_CP008953.1, read as the reverse complement.
GTCGCCGGTGCGGCCCAGGAAACCGTTGGAGTATTCGGCCCATACGGAGAAGGCGGCGCGGCGGCGCTTGAGGTCTTCCTCGCCGCGCGGCACCAGGAACGACATGCCGACCCGCTCCCCCGTGGTCGGCGATTCGTAGGTCAGGACGTCACGGTGCGCCGGATCGTGCTGGAGGTCGAACAGCTTCGCGTAGGTCAGCGCGTTGTTGCGGAACGCCGGATGCTCGGCGACCTTGGCGGTCACCTTCTCGCCGTCGACGTACAGCTCCGGTGTCATCGCGTTGAGCTTGTCGAGGTACTGCTGTCCGGTACGGGCTCCCATGTCGTGCTCCTTCTCGGGTGGACGTCGTTGTCAGAACAGGGATTCGTGACCTTGCGCGGATTCGTGGATCGTCGAGAACCGCCCGTCGACGAAGCCGAGCGCGTCACCGGAGCGGTAGTCGAACTCCCGCACCTCACCGAGGAACAGGGTGTGGTCACCGCCGTCGTAGGTGGCCCACGGCGTGCAGTCGAACCAGCTCAGGACGCCGCCGAGCCTCGGCGCGTGCCCGCCCTCGACCCACGTCGGCGCGCCTTCCGGAGTCGGACGGCCGGCGAAGTTCATCGCGAGCGCCTCCTGCTCGGCGCCGAGGACGTTGACCGCGAACGGGCGGTCCTTGAGCAGATCGTGGCTCTTCACGGTGCGCTGGATCGAGACGAGGACGAGCGGCGGATCCATCGAGACCGCGGTGAAGGAGTTCACCGTCAGACCGTGCCGTTTCGTCGCGGCGTCGAAGGTCACCACCGCGACACCCGTCGCGAACCGGCCAAGGCAGCCTCGGAAGAACTGCGCGGGCGGCCGGTAAAGGCTCGAACCCGGCGGAAAACTGGTTTCGCGTGACATCATCGTCGATTCCTGTTCTATAATCGAACAGCCAGTTCAACTATCGAAATGGATCGTATACGATGGTTTCGGACTCCCGCAAGACCGCGAGCACGTCCCAGACGCTCAGCCGCGGCATCCGCGTCCTCGAAGTGCTTGCCGACGCCCAAGAACCGCTCAGCGTCGACCGGATCGCCGAACGACTGGAGGTGCACCGGTCGATCGCGTACCGGCTCATCCGCACCCTCGAAGAGCACGGGCTTCTCACGCGGGAACCCGCCGGGAAATACGAACTCGGCGCGCGCTTGGCCGCGCTGGCGGCGGGAATCAAACACGATCTGCAGGCCGCGGCGCTGCCCGAGCTGACCGCGGTCGCGAACGAACTCGGCATGACGTGTTTCGTGGCGGTGATGGACCGCGAGGAATGCGTGACCCTGGTCAGTGTGGAACCCCGGCACGCCATCGCGTCCGTCGCGCAGCGCCCGGGGTCCAGGCATCCGTTCACCGCGGGCGCCCCCGGCCGCGCGATCCTTTCCCAGCTTCCGGAAGAGGACCGGCCGGCGGATGTCCGGGAGGTCGCCGACCGCGGCTACGCGGACAGCCACGGCGAGGTGATCGAGAACCTCAGCTCGGTGGCCGTGCCGCTCCCCCTGCGCGGGCACGCCCCGGCGGCGCTCGCGGTCGTCTATCTGTCCAGCACACGAACCCCCGCCGAGCTCGCGGAGCGGCTCAAGGCGGCGGCGAAGGCCGTCCGTGACGCTCTCGGCGGGTGAGCGTCACGGACGGCGGGATCACTTGGCGAAGCGAAGCGTGCCGACGGTGGGCTGAAGGCTCCCTTCGCCCCGTCTAATGCGGTGAAGGGAGCCTTCATCCCTGGTCACGCTCGTGTCGTCCACCCAGTCACGCGTGTCGTCCGCCGGCTCACCCATGTCGTCCGGTCAATCACGCGACACCGCCGATGCTGAACCCTCGTGACCACCCGCACCGACCAGGCCACGTTCGGCTTGGCCTCACTTGGAGAAGCGGAGCGGGCTGACCGCCTGCTCGGCTTCGTGGTCGGGCCCGAGCGGGATCCCCGACCGGTCACGCAGCAACAACGTGGCGATGAGACCGACGACGGTCATCCCGGCCAGATAGACGGCGACGGACACCGAAGTACCGGTCGCGTCGACCAGTGCGGTGGCGATCGTCGGCGCGAACGCGCCACCGAGGATCGCGCCCAGCGCGTACGAGATCGAAACACCGGAGAACCGGATCGACGCGGGGAACAGCTCCGCGTAGAACGCCGCCTGCTGACCATAAGTGAACCCGAGCCCGACGCTGAGGATGATCAACCCCAGGGCCAGCAGCACGATGTTCCCGGTGTCCACCAAGGGGAAGAGCACCGCGATACCGGCGAGCTGCGCGATCCAGCCGACGACGTAGGTGCGGCGCCTGCCGATGCGGTCGGAGACCGCGCCCGCCGCCCACGTCGAGATCAGCCAGGTCGCCGCGGACGCGGTCACCGCCCAGAGCACCGGGCCGCGGTCGAGCCCGATCGGGCCCTTCGGATTGGTCGCGTAGTTCTGGATGTAGCCGCCGGTGGTCATGTAGCCGACCGCGTTGTTGCCCGCGAACACCAGCGCGGCCACCACGACGAGCACGGCGTGTTTGCGGAACAGCTGGATGATCGGGGTCCGGGTCCGCTCACGGCGTTCGGCGATCTCACGGAAGACCGGGCTCTCCTCGACCCGGCGCCGCACGTAGTGGCCGACCAGGATCAGCCCGACGCTGAGCAGGAACGGGATCCGCCAGCCCCAGTCGAGGAACGCCTGCCCGGGGACGAGCAGGCTGGTCAGCGCGAGCACACCGGAAGCCAGCAGCAGCCCGAGCGGGACACCGATCTGCGGCGAGGCGCCGAAGAGGCCCCGTCGCTTCGGCGGCGCGTGCTCGACCGCCATCAGGACGGCGCCGCCCCATTCCCCGCCCGCCGAGATCCCCTGCAGGATCCGCAGCAGGATCAGCAGTACCGGCGCGAGGACCCCGATCTGGTCGAACGTCGGGAGCACACCGATCAGCGTGGTCGCGGCGCCCATCAGGATCAGGGTGAGCACCAGGACCACGCGGCGGCCGTACTTGTCGCCGAAATGCCCGGCGAGGAACGCGCCGAGCGGACGGAACAGGAAGCTCACGCCCACCGTGGCGAAGGAAACGAGCGTGCTGTTCGCCCCGAGGCCGGAGAAGAACAGCTTGCCGAAGACGAGACCGGCCGCGGACGCGTAAACGAAGAAGTCGTACCACTCGACGGTGGTACCGACGACGGTCGCGAAGGCGACCCGCCGCCGGTCGGAGGACGGTGGGGCGGTCCGGCCGGATATGCGTTCATCCTGGGCTGGGTTCGACACGTGGACTCCTTTGTCGTCGGCCACCTTGCCACTGTGGCACGGAATCATATACGTTATTAGATACGAAGCAAGGGTCGAGGATTCAGGGGAACATGGGCACTTACGAGGCAACGTCGCCAGCGGACCGCGGCTCCGGTCCGCTGGGCACCCGGCCGGGCAAGATCATCGCCGTCCATCTCAGCTACGCCTCCCGCGCGGAGCAGCGTGGACGCCGTCCGGCGCACCCGTCGTACTTCTTCAAGCCGTCGAGCTCGATCGGCACGTCCGGCGGCACGGTCGAACGCCCGGCGGGCACCGAGCTGCTGGCCTTCGAAGGCGAGATCGCGCTGGTCATCGGCACCACGGCCCGCTGGGTCAAACCGGACCAGGCGTGGGACCACGTCGCCGCGGTGACCGCCGCGAACGACTTCGGCCTGTACGACCTGCGCGCCGCGGACAAGGGCTCCAACGTCCGGTCCAAGGGCGGCGACGGCTACACCCCGCTCGGTCCCGGCCTCATCGACGCGCGTGACGTCGACCCGTCGTCGCTGCGCATCCGCACCTGGGTGAACGGCGACCTGGTGCAGGAGGACACCACCGCCGGGCTGCTGTTCCCCTTGCGGCAGTTCGTTTCCGATCTCTCCCAGCACTTCACGCTCGAACCGGGCGACGTCATCCTCACCGGAACCCCCGCCGGCTCGACCGTGGTCTCCCCCGGCGACGTCGTCGTGGTCGAAGTGGACGTTCCCGGCACCTCCGCCAGCAGCGGACGGCTCCACACCACGGTTTCCCAGGGGATCCGGTCCTTTTCGGACATCGGCAGCCAGCCCGAGGTCGACGAGAAGCAGCGCGCCGAAGCGTGGGGCACGCCCGTCGAAGCACCTGTCGAGGAGGACGCCCCCGCGCTCAGTGAGGAATTGCGCGCCAAGCTTCTTCGTGCGCCTGTCGCGGGTCTGTCCGCCCAGCTGCGCAAGCGCGGGCTGAACAACGTCGCGATCGACGGCGTGCGCCCCAACCTGCCCGGCTCCAAGGTCGTCGGCACCGCGCGGACCCTGCGTTTCGTCCCGAACCGCGAGGACCTCTTCAAATCCCACGGTGGCGGCTACAACGCCCAGAAGCGGCTCTTCGACTCGGTCGGCGCCGGCGAGGTCATCGTCATCGAAGCCCGCGGTGACAAGGGTTCCGGCACGCTCGGCGACATCCTGGCGTTGCGGGCGCGCTACCTCGGCGCCGCCGGGGTGATCACCGACGGCGGGGTCCGCGACTTCGACGCCGTCGCCGCGACCGGGCTCCCGGTGTTCTCCCAGGGCGCGCATCCGGCGGTCCTCGGGCGCAAGCACGTGCCGTGGGACACCGACGTCGCGGTCGCCTGCGGCGGGGCCACCGTCCTGCCAGGGGACATCATCGTCGGCGACGACGACGGCGTGGTGGTCATCCCGCCGTCGCTGGCCGAAGAGATCGCCGACGCGGCGCTCGTCCAGGAGGACGAAGACTCCTGGATCGCCGAGCAGGTCGGACAGGGCCGCCCGATCGAGGGGCTCTTCCCGCTGAACCCGTTGTGGCGGGAAAGGTATGAGGCATGGCAGAAGAAGCAGTGAAGACGACCAGCAAATCCGAACTCGCCTACGAGTGGCTGCGTGAGCGGATCGCCCGGCACGAGTACGGACCCGGCTACCGGCTGGTGCTCGCCGAGATCGCCGGCGCGCTCGACATGAGCGTCGTCCCGGTGCGCGAGGCGATCCGGCGGCTGGAAGCCGAACGGCTGGTGACCTTCGAACGCAACGTCGGCGCGCGCGTGGCGATGGTGGACCAGAACGAGTACGTCCACGCGATGCAGACCCTCGGCGTCGTCGAAGGTGTCGCCACCGCGTTGTCCGCGCCACAGCTGTCCGAAGAGAACATCGCGCGGGCGCGGCGGGTGAACGAGCGCATGATCGCCCTGCTGGACCACTTCGACGCGCACGAGTTCACCGCGCTGAACCAGCAGTTCCACTCGCTGCTCTTCGAATGCTGCCCCAACCCGCAGATCCTCGACCTCGTGCACCAGGGCTGGACCCGGCTGTCCGGCCTGCGCGACTCCACGTTCGCGTTCGTGCCCGACCGCGCGCACCGGTCGGTCGAGGAACACGAAGAGATCCTGCGGCTGATCTCCGCGAAAGCCGACCCGCTCGACATCGAATTCGCCGCGCGCAACCACCGCTGGGCCACCATGCAGGCCTTCCTGGACGCTCGAGAGCGCGCCAAGCGCTGACTGAGGAGGAATCTTGACCAGCACGACTCCCCGGCCGATCCCGGACGGTGTCCCGGAGCGGATCCGGCACTACATCGGCGGCGAACTCGTCGATTCGGCCGACGGCGCCGTCTTCGACGTGCTCGACCCGGTGACCAACGACGTCTACGTCCAGGCCGCCGCGGGCAAGAAGGCCGATATCGACCGCGCTGTCGCCGCCGCGCGGAAGGCGTTCACCGAGGGCCCCTGGCCGAAGCTGCTGCCGCGCGAGCGCTCGCGCGTGCTCAACCGCATCGCCGATCTCGTCGAGTCGCGGGACAAGCGGCTGGCCGCACTGGAGAGTTTCGATTCGGGCCTGCCGATTTCGCAGGCGCTGGGCCAGGCACGGCGGGCCGCGGAGAACTTCCGGTTCTTCGCCGACCTGATCGTCGCGCAGGCCGACGACACCTACAAGGTGCCCGGCCGCCAGGTGAACTACGTCAACCGCAAGCCGATCGGTGTCGCCGGGCTGATCACACCGTGGAACACGCCGTTCATGCTGGAGTCGTGGAAACTCGCGCCCGCGCTGGCGACCGGCAACACCGTCGTGCTCAAGCCCGCGGAGTTCACCCCGCTTTCCGCGTCGCTGTGGGCGGAGATCTTCGAGGAGGCCGGGCTGCCGTCGGGTGTCTTCAACCTCGTCAACGGCTTCGGTGAGGACGCCGGTGACGCGCTGGTGAAGCATCCGGACGTCCCGCTGATCTCGTTCACCGGAGAGAGCGGCACCGGCAGCCTGATCTTCGGCAACGCGGCTCCGTTCCTCAAAGGACTGTCGATGGAACTGGGCGGCAAGTCGCCCGCCATCGTCTTCGCCGACGCCGATCTGGAGACCGCGATCGACGCGACGATCTTCGGCGTGTTCTCGCTCAACGGCGAACGCTGCACCGCGGGCAGCCGCATCCTGGTCGAGCGCGCGATCTACGACGAGTTCGTCGAGCGCTACGCCGCGCAGGCCAAGCGCGTCGTGGTCGGCGACCCGAGCGACCCCAAGACCGAAGTCGGCGCCTTGGTGCACCTCGAGCACTACGACAAGGTCATGAAGTACATCGAAATCGGCAAGACCGAGGGCAGGCTCGTCGCCGGCGGCGGCCGTCCGGACGGCTTCCCGACCGGGAACTACGTGGCGCCGACGGTGTTCGCCGACGTCAAGCCGGACGCCAGGATCTTCCAGGAGGAGATCTTCGGCCCGGTCGTCGCGATCACGCCGTTCGACAGCGAGGAAGAGGCGCTCGAACTCGCGAACAACACGAAGTACGGGCTCGCGGCCTACGTCTGGACCAACGACCTCAAGCGGGCGCACAACTTCGCGCAGTCCGTCGAGGCGGGCATGGTGTGGCTCAACTCGAACAACGTCCGCGATCTGCGCACGCCCTTCGGCGGGGTGAAGGCGTCCGGGCTGGGGCACGAGGGCGGCTACCGCTCGATCGACTTCTACACCGACCAGCAGGCGGTGCACATCAATCTCGGCGAGGTGCACAACCCCGCCTTCGGCAAGGGCTGAGCCCACTCCACTGTCCACAAAGGATGACGCAATGAAGCCGATCCCCACCCCGAAATCGCCGCCGCCGGACGTCCTGCGCTGCGCGTACATGGAACTCGTCGTCACCGATCTGGCGCGTTCGCGGGCCTTCTACGCCGACGTGCTCGGCCTGACGGTGACCGAGGAGGACGAGACGACGGTCAGTCTCCGCACGATCGACGAGTTCATCCACCACAATCTCGTGCTGCGCCAGGGACCGGTCGCGGCGGTCGCGGCCTTTTCGTACCGGGTGCGGTCGCCCGAGGACCTGGACAAGGCAGTCGCGTTCTACACGGAACTGGGCTGCCGGGTCGAACGCCGCGCGGACGGCTACACCAAGGGCATCGGCGACTCGGTGCGCGTGCAAGACCCGCTCGGCTTCCCCATCGAGTTCTTCCACGACGTCCAGCACGTGGAGCGCCTCGGCTGGCGCTACGACCTGCACCTGCCGGGTGCGCTGGTGCGGCTCGACCACTTCAACCAGGTCACGCCGGACGTCCCGCTCGCGGTGAAGCATATGGAAGACCTCAACTTCCGGGTCACCGAAGACATCCAGGACGATCAGGGCACGACCTACGCGGCCTGGATGCGCCGCAAGCCCACCGTGCACGACACCGCGATGACCGGCGGCGACGGGCCGCGCATGCACCACGTCGCCTTCGCCACGCACGAGAAGCACAACATCCTGTCCATTTGCGACAAACTCGGTTCGCTGCGGATGTCGGACCACATCGAACGCGGACCGGGCAGGCACGGCGTGTCGAACGCGTTCTACCTGTACCTGCGCGACCCCGACGGGCACCGCGTCGAGATCTACACGCAGGACTACTACACCGGCGACCCGGACAACCCGGTCGTCACCTGGGACGTGCACGACAACCAGCGCCGCGACTGGTGGGGCACGCCGGTGGTCCCGTCCTGGTACACCGACGCCTCGCTGGTGCTCGATCTCGACGGCAAGCCGCAGCCCGTCGTCGCGCGGACCGATGACAGCGAGCTGGAGGTCACCATCGGCGCCGACGGCTTCTCCTACACCCGCAAGGGTGACGACGAAGGCGAACTGCCGGCGTGGAAACAGGGCGAGTACAAACTCGGCAACCAGCTCTGAGGCAGGGGACATGCTCGAAGAGGAAACGATCACCGCGATCGCCGACGAACTGGCGGCCGCGGAGGAGGCGCGGGAGACGATCCCGCTGCTGACGGCGCGCTATCCGGACATGACCGTCGAGGATTCGTACGCCGTGCAGAACGAATGGCGGCGGCGGGGCATCGCGGCGGGTCGCCGTCCGGTCGGCCGCAAGATCGGGCTGACGTCGAAGGTCATGCAGGCGGCGACCGGGATCACCGAACCCGACTACGGCGCCATCTTCGCGGACATGGTGTTCGAGAACGGTTCCGTGATCGAACACAGCCGGTTCTCGAACGTGCGCATCGAGGTCGAGCTGGCCTTCGTACTCCGTGATTCCCTCGCCGGACCGGACACCACGGTGTTCGACGTGCTGCGGGCGACCGAGTACGTGGTGCCCGCGCTGGAGATCCTGTCGTCGCGCATCGAGATGGCTGGCCGGACCATCGTGGACACGATCAGCGACAACGCGGCCATGGGCGGCATGGTCTACGGCGGCAACCCGGTCGCCGTGGACGCCGTCGACCTGCGGTGGGTTTCGGCGCTGCTGTACCGGAACGAGACCATCGAGGAGTCCGGCGTCGCCGCCGCGGTGCTGAACCACCCCGCGAACGGTGTCGCCTGGCTGGCGAACAAACTCGCTCAACACGGTGACAAGCTCGACCCGGGCGACATCGTGCTGGCGGGGTCCTTCACACGGCCGATGTGGGTGCACCCCGGCGACACCGTGACCGCCGACTACCGGGATCTGGGGGCGATCACATGCCGCTTCGTCTAGATCCGCCGTTCCGGGATCGGCTGGGCGAGCGGCCGCGGATCGGCATGTGGGTCACGTCGGGCAGTCCGGTCGTCGCCGAGATCTGCGCGGGCTCCGGGCTCGACTGGCTGCTCGTCGACACCGAGCACTCCCCCGCCGGTCTGGAGACCGTGCAGGCGTTGCTGCAGACGATCGCCGCCTACCCGATCACGCCGATGGTGCGCGCTCCGTCCGGCGACGCGGTCGCGCTGAAGCAGCTGCTCGACCTGGGCGCCCAGAACCTGTTGGTGCCCATGGTCGACAGCGCCGAGGAGGCGGAAGACGTCGTGCGGGCCGTCCGCTATCCGCCGCAAGGCGTGCGCGGTGTCGGCAGTGCCCTCTCCCGGTCCGCGCGCTGGAACCGGGTCGAGGATTACCTCGCGAAGGCCGAGGAGTTCACGTCGCTGTTCGTCCAGATCGAGTCGACGGCGGGGGTCGCGGCCGCCGCCGAGATCGCCGCGGTCGACGGCGTCGACGGGGTGTTCGTCGGGCCGTCCGATCTGGCCGCCTCGATGGGCCTGCTCGGGAAGCAGACGCACCCCGATGTCACCGCGGCCGTCCTGAGCACGTTCGAGGCCGTCCTCGCTTTGGGAAAACCAGTGGGAGTCAACGCGTTCGACCCGGCGCAGGCTCAGCGCTACCTCGACGCCGGCGCCTCGTTCGTCCTGGTCGGCGCCGACGTCACGCTGCTCGCCCAAGGTTCGGAGGCGCTCGCGCGACGGCATCAAGCCTAAGGTCTTTGGGCATGCTCTCGTGGCTGCTCGACTCTGCTCTGCGCCGGCAGGCGGAACGCGACCGTTCGGCGCGCGGCGCGTTCTTTCCTGGCCGGATTCACCGGAACTCCCGGCTGCCGAGGCAGTCGTGCATCCGTGCCGCGCGGCAGCCGGGCAGGTGTGGTTCGAGGTCGATGTCGCGGCGGGTGGGCCTTCGAAGTGGCTGGGATTCGGCGGTTTAGGTTGGGTTGCGGGCCGAACACAGGGACTCGATAAGCGCCGCTTCGGGTCCACACAGAGTGACCCGCGCCCCAACGTAAAGGTGCTCGAAGGCGGTAGCACTTCATCTGTGTCAGAGCCCCTGAGACTCAATGCTTCCTTCAGGCAGGGACCCTCACGGAGTAGATGATCACCACGCAGGGGCTCATGTTCGGAAGACGATAACCACTCATGTTCTGTCCGGCGGGCATGCCGAAGGGCCCGTCGCCGGCGTGGCCGACGGGCTCTTCGGGGTTCAGACGTGATGCAGGGTGTTGCGCCGAGGTTTTCGGAGCGGATCCCTGTATTGGGGTGGGATGAATTCCGGTAACCCATCGGCCGCCATTCGTACTTCCCAGTCGCCGTGGTGAATCAGCCGATGATGGAAACCACACAACAGGACCAGATTCCGGAGATCCGTCGGCCCGCCGTCCGCCCAATGATGAATATGATGAGCGTGGCAATTCTTCGGCTTCCGATGACAGCCGGGGAAGGCGCAGCCACCGTCGCGGATGTTCAACGCGCGTCGTTGGCCTGGGGTGACGAACCGTCTCAGCCGCCCCATATCCAGTGGTTCACCCGAGGCACCCATCACGACCGGCACCATCAGGCAGTCGCAGGCGGCGAGCCGGGCTTCCCGTGCCGTCATCGTCCCTACGAAGTCGAGGCAGGCGGTGCCGAGGCCGGACTTCAGTTCGTCGAGTCCGATGGTGACGTGGACGAGGGTGCGGTAGCCGCTGGTGCCGGGCTGGTCGGGGCAGGCGATCGCCAGGTCGAGGAGTTCGGCCCAGGCGTCGCCCATGCGTTCGCACTTCATCCGCAGATCCGCCTGCCCGAACTCATCCACCGGCCGCGGCTGGGCATGCGCCTCCAACGCCGCCGCCGTGCGAGCACCGGTCTCGTCATCGAGAAGACCGGTCAGTTTCCAGAACCCGTCTTTGCGGCGTTCCAGGGTGATCTCGCGGCGTGGTTCCTTGGGCTCGGGGTCTTTGGGTTCGTTGCCGTCAGGGTTGAGCAAGTCCTGCAAGTTCGCCTCGGCCTTGGCGAGCTGCCGGGGACCGGCGTTCGGGGCGAGATTGGCGAGGATCTGCTCCGCGCCCTCCCGCTCCTCCGCCGAAATGTCGGCGGGGAGGTTTTTCAAGATCTCCAGGATCTGATCAATCCGCTCATCCCCGACCAACCCCTGAGCGGCGACCGCGGCAGTCGCGGGAGCGACCGGCGGAACCTCCGTGCCATCCAACGCCCGCGTCGGGTTCAAGGCGATGGCCCGCTTGACGATCGGTCCTGCCTCACCGCGTGACAGCCCTGCGATCTCGGCGAGCCAGCTGGCCGTGCTGCCATGCCCGTACAAGTCTTTGGCGCCCCGAGACTCGATCTCCGCCAGAAACTGCCCCAGACAGGCGGTCGCGATTCGAATCACCTGCAACGCCTGCTGCACGCCATGGGCAAGCTCCAGCTTGCCGGCACGCCACAGCTCCTGCGGCAACTCGGGGAGGAAGGTCTCGGACACCCCTCCATAATACCCGAAGAAATCGAACACGTGTTCGTAATTTCAAGCAACCAGCGAAACGCACGAACAACACTGGAGAGTGATTTAGAGCGTGTCTTACATGGTGATTGATTGCTCGTCAGCGACGAACTTGGCCGTGGCGGATCGGTTGTCGCAGCTGCTGGTGCCGGATGAGCTCTGGGGTTGGCAGAGCCGTTGATTCCGGCGTTCGAGCCACGGTGGTACGGCAGCTCGCACAACTGCTGCCACACCCGCCCCGGCTCCTGCGGCAAGAAAGCCCGCTCACCCCTCGGCGAAAACCGAATCAGCCAACCTCGACCCGCACAACCCCTGGAAGCCGAAACGCCGCCACAACCCCACCCACAGCGACAACGCCCACAAACCCGAAGACAACACCAAAACCCAGCCCCGGCCGAGATTCCAACCCCGCCAGAATCGCGCCGGTCACCGCGACGCCGCCCACCGCACCCACCTGCCTCACCGTGTTGAACAGACCCGAAGCGCCACCCGCGGCCTCCGGATCGACGGACGCCATCGCGATGGCGGACAACGGCGACCACGCCATCGCGTTGGCGGCGCCGAGCAGCGCGGCACCCACGGAGATCCACCAGGGGTTCAGGTTCAGCACCACCACCAGCCCGATGAGCAGCAGGCTCGTCGCGAGCAGGCTCATGCCGAGGATCGCCGGTCGGCGCCCGCCCACCCGGTCGACCCAGCGGCCGGCCGGTGGCGACAGCAGGATCGCGACGACGGCGTCCGGTGCGAGGACCAGCGCGGCCTCGATCGGGCCGAAGCCTCGCATTTCCTGGATGTACAGCATCGTGGGAAGCGCCATCGCGAGCACGGTCGCGCCGAGCGACGCCATCGCGAGGCTCGCGGACAAGTACCCGGACGAGCGATAGAGGCGCAAGGGCGCGAGCGCGTCCGCGCCTTGTCTGCGTTCTTGGAACCAAAAACCGACCAAAAGCACGACGGCGAGGGTGGCGGCAGGCAACGAGAGCGGGCTCCACGACAGCAGCGCCCAGACGAGAAGGCTCAGACCGGCCGTGCTCAACGCGGCGCCGAGCAGGTCGAAACGGGCGGTGCCTCCCCGGCTTCCCGGGATCAGGCGAACGCCCATGACGACGGCCGCGGCGCAAAGCGGCACGTTCACCCAGAAGATCCAGCGCCAGTCCAGGCTCGCGGTCAGCAGTCCGCCCAGCACCGGACCGAGCAGGGTGGCGGCCGCCGCCACCGAGCCCCAGATACCGAAAGCGCGGCCTCGCTCATCGTCGGCGAAGAGCCGACGGATCAGCGTGAGCGGTTGAGGCGACATCGCGGCCGCCGCGAGGCCTTGCAGGATCCGGAAGGCGATGAGCCAGCCGATCGACGGCGCGAGCCCGCACAGCGCGGAGGCGACGGCGAAGCCTCCCATGCCGAAAAGGTAGACACACTTGGGGTCGAAGAGATCGCCGAGCCTGCCGGCGACCAGCAACGGGACCGAGAACGCGAGCAGATAGCCCGCCGTCACCCAGAACAGCGCGGAGACGTCCCCGCCGAGGTCGGCTTGGATGCTCGGGCTCGCCACGGCGACGATCGTCGTGTCGAGCAGGAGCACGAAGAAACCCGCCAGCAGAGCCGCGAGGCCACCCCATCGCGACGATGTCATCCGCCCCCCAAACCGCGTAGGCCGATCACGATAGGGCCACGGACGGCGCCCGTCGTAACAAGGCCTTGCCGCCTCGCGAGTTGTAAGCCGACGGCTTCGGCAAAGGAGAAGATCTTGAACCGGGCGGGTTCGACATGGTTCTGGTCCTTGCTCGGCGCCTGCATCGCGGCCGCCCTCGGCACGGCGATCAATTTCGCGACCGACCTCAAGACCAACTTCCTGGCCTGGGGCCTGGTGGTCGCGTTCACCCTCGCGACCGGGCTGATCAGCGGTATCTCGCAGGTACTCGTCCGCCGCGACGGTGGCTGCCCGAGCACCACCGGAACGACGAACGTCTACAACGTGCGGCACTCACAGGTCAACGCCTGGCTGGTGTTCCTGATCCTCGGGATCTCGGGTTCGTTGCTGGCGGCCATTTTCGTGGGCGTCCATTTCGCGGGGTCGTTCCAGACGGCCGGGACACCGATTCCCGCCGTGATCGAGCCGAGCCCGACGACCAGCACCACGACCAGTACGACGTCCACGGTGCCCCAGCCCGCCACGAACGAGGACATCGCCCAGTTCGTCACCGCCTACTACCGCCTGATGCCGGACACCCGGGCAGGCTGGCCGCTGATCGGCCCGAACCTCCAACGCCGCGGCCAGAGCGATTACGAAGCCCATTGGGGCAGGATCAGCGCGGTGGACGTGCACAGCGCGTCCGCCACCTCCGCGACCACCGTCCGGGTCCGGATCACCCTGCATTACCGCGACGGCCGCCCTTCCCCCACGGAAACGCACGAGCTGACGGTCGTCCCCCACGACGGCCGCCTCTGCATCGACGCGGACACTCTCATCCGCGCGAAATAGAATCCGCCCATGACCGCTCTTCCACGCGGCGGGCGCCCCGCCGAGGCCTTGGCGGCCGTCGAGGCGAGCATCGAAGACCGCTGGCGGCTGTTCCTCGCGGAATACGGTGTCTCCCCTGGGACGACGGAGGAAACCGACCTCGCCGAATCGGTCGTCGACGACACTTCCGTGTTCGAGTGGCGGATCGTCGACGCCGCATACGACAGGTTGACCTGCGCCGACTGCGGCAGCCACCTCGGATCGGGTCCCGTCGGCTGCGACAAATGCGACCAGGCCGACGGATTCCGGTTCGCGGCCATCGAAACCGACCGTCCCGCGACGCCGCCGGGCACCGAGCACGGGCTCCGCGTCGCCACCGCGGTCGCCCGCGCCCGGCACCGCCACGGGGCACGGGCCCGCTGCGGTTTCGAACTCGGGCTTCCGCTTCTCCTGGGCGGACAGCTGCCCGGCACGGCTCAAGCGCAGGCGTACCGGGCAGCCATCGACAAACTCACCGAGGAGGAATGCGAACGCGTGACCTCCTTCGAGGAGATCCCGGGGATCAGTAGTCGTCGCGTCCGGTGAACTGCTGTTCCAGCAGCTCCGCCGAACCCGCGACGAGTTCGAGCGGATCGGTGAACTCGTTGATGTCGAGATTCACCAACGGCAGGGAATGGCGCAGCACCAGATGCTCTCCCATGACCACCAATCCCCCGACGACGATGGTGTTGCCGATCTCGGTCAGCACGGTCGCCAGGTCGACCTCGTCGACCCGGGCGAAAGGCGTCGCGATCTGCACCCAGTCCTCGCGGCGGTCGAAGATCTCCCGCGCGATGACCACGGTTTGGGCCCGCTCTTCGTAGTCGTCGTCACCGTAGGACAACCGGATGCGAATTTCGTCCGGTTCGTCCTTCACCACCCGATATTCGTGCCGTACGAACGCGACCAGATCGGCCCATTCCGCCATGAATTCAGTCTCCCTCGCAGTCGAAGATCAAGACTAGCGACTGCGAGGACGAAGAGTCCGACCCACGCCTGACATCACCCGGACAGCGGCCGCCCGTATGTGTTTCGACACCGCTTGGTCCTACGACCGGATCACCCGGGGTCTCGCGAGTGCGAGCGGAAGACATCCACGACAGGCCTCAATGGCGAAATGGACCTCCACTTCGACGGAAGCAATTCGGCCTCCAATCGCTCGGGCTCTAACCGGACAGCGGTGAAGGCCTCCTTCCCTACTTTCCGGGTAGGCAAGGAGGCCTTCACCACTCACGAGGCCGAAGGTCAGCCGCCGGTCGGCAGCCCCGCCCGCGCTTCCTGCGCGGTCAAGGGACGCAACGACAGCGTGTACTCGTACGTGCTGTCCGGCTGGACCTGACTGCGTTCCCGCACCGGGTTGGGCGTGTCCCCGACCCCGGTCACCGCGTGACCGGCGTGCAGCGTGAACCAGCCCTTGTTGCGCTGCAACTGGAACGGGTACGCCGCCCGGTCGAGATCGTCGAACGGCGTCACGCTGACGTCGTTCGCGCCCCCGACCAGCAGGCCACCGGTCCGGCCGTCGGTGAGCAGCGCCCACCGGCTGTCGGTGTGGTTGCCGTGGTCCTGCGGCCGGTGGTACTCGACGTACTGCTCGTCCACCGTGCTCGACTGCACGCCGATCGGCGTCCCGTCCTTGCGGTCGACGTAACTCTCGGCTTTCCGTCCGTACCAGGCGAACCGGTCATACCGGTCCGGTACCGCCAGCGAGACACCGATCCGCGGCAGATACGGCAGAGTGCGCACACTCCCCTGCGGAATCACCCGATTGGCGAGGCTCAGCGTCCCGGTCCGGTCGACGGTGTAGGTCATCGTCTGGTCGAACCACGCCCCGGCGACGTCCGGCGCCGCGACCCGGCTGTCGACGATCACCCGAACCCCGCGCGAGCCGTCCTTCTCGACCCGGACGCCCGTGACCGTGGTCTTCAGCCGATCGAGCCCGGCCTTGCGCCAGTCCTCGCCCTCGGCCCTGCCCCAGGCGAACGTCTCGTTGCTGATCGGTGCCCGCCACGCGTCGAGCTTCGGCCCGCCGCTCAGCAGTTCCTTGCCTTGATGCCGGATGGACGTCAGCGTGCCGCCGGCCTTGTCGACCCGATACGTGACGCCTGCCGCCGACGCCGTCACCGATGCGGCGTCCTCGACGACTCCGACGGACTTCCCGTCGAGCGGAGTCCTGTCCAAGCCCGGAACCCGCTTCCCGCCCAAGGAGAACTGATCGTGCGCCAGGACATGTCCTCGCGCCGGCATCGGCTCGCCCTGGGTCGTCACCGCTTCGACGGTGAGGAACCGTTCGCGGTCCGCGGGATTCGGCGGCACCGGAACCGCGACCTTTCCGGTCGACCCGGGCCCGACCCGCAACGGCTGCTCGCCCCGGGCGACCACCCGAGAGCCTTCCTGGATCCGCCACCGCAGGTTCAGCTCGTCGGTGCCCTTGAACTGCCGCTCGTTGGTCACCGAGACCGTGCCGCCCGAGTAGGCGAAGCGCAGCGGCTGATGCGCCCATGCCATCTGCGCGGTTTCCGGCTGCACCGACCGATCCGAGCCGATCAGACCGTCCACACCGGACAGACTGGAGCCGTACGACAGATGGCTCCCCCGCTCGGTGACACTGTCGAAGTCCAGCGCCAGCACGGCCCCGTCCGCGGGAGCCGTGCCGGACAACTCCGTGGCGGACAACGGCTTGTCGTAGATGCGGACGTCGTCGACGGCTCCGCGGCCCATCCAGCCGATGGTCGACGGGTCGTTCCATGACGTCTCGAAGTCGCGGCCGATGTTGACCTCCGCCGAGGACGAGTCGATCGCGCCGGTGAACGGTTTGCTCCCGATCTCCTTGCCGTCGACGTACAGCCGCAGGGTCGTGCCGTCGTAGGTGCCGCTCACCCGGTGCCAGTCGCCGTAGAAGTCGGCGGGCACCTTCGCCTGCACCGCCTGCCACGTTCCACTGTGGATGAAGAACTCCAGTGTGTCCTGCGTCTTCATCTTCAACGCGTACTGGTGGTCGCCCTTGCCGAGGATGCGGAAGTCACCGGTCCACTTCCCCGGTTTCACCCAGGCGTCCAGCGTGAGCGCCTTCCCGGTGATGTCGAGTTTCCGGTCGCGGTAGACCTCGACGAAATCGTCAAGGCCCGACAACGCCAGCGCCTTGCCGCGATGACCTTCGACCAGATCCGGCTTTCCGCTGAGATGCGCGGAGATGGCGTTGCCCGACGAATCGGGGGTGAGCCGGATCGGCTGCCGGATGTTCTGCTCCGCCCAGTCCCAGATGAACCCGCCCTGGGTCTGCGGATTCGCCCGGATCGTGTCCCAGAACTCCCGGAAGTTGCCGAGGCTGTTGCCCATCGCGTGGGCGTACTCGCCGAAGATCAGCGGTTTGGTGGTGTTCTTCGCCTGCTCGGCGAACTTCTCCGGCGACGGATACCGCGGCCCCCAGACGTCGGCGAACGGCGCGTCGCCGTCCGGGCTGTTCGACTGGTGGTAGATCGGCCGGGTCGGCTCGTTGGCGTCCAGCCATTCCGCCAGCGCGAAGTGATGCGCGCCGAGGCCGGCCTCGTTGCCGGTGTCCCACAGGAAGACGCTCGGATGGTTCTTGTCCCGTTCGACCATGCCGATCATGCGGTCGAAGAACGCGTCCCGCCAGGCCGGGTCGTTCGCCTGGCAATAGCGGGCGCAGTTCTCGTGGTTGTGGGTCTCGATGTCGATCTCGTCGTCGATCCAGAGCCCGTGCCGGTCGGCCAGTTCGTAGAAATAGGGATCCGACGGGTAGTGCGAGGTGCGGACCGCGTTGACGTTGAGCTGCTTCATCAGCGCGACGTCGCGCTCCTGCGCGCGCCGGGGCACGTGCCTGCCGTGGTCGGGGTCGGTCTCGGCGCGGTTGACGCCCTTGAACAGCACCCGTTTCCCGTTGACCAGCAGTTGCTTGTCGCGGATCTCGATCTCGCGGAACCCGGTCGTCTCACTGGTGATGTGTGTGACGCGGCCGTCGGGCGCGGTCAGCGTGAGGACGGCCGTGTACAGGTTCGGCGTCTCGTCGGTCCACTTCGCCGGGTTGCGGACGGGCAGGCTCAACGCGGTCTTGCCGCCCGCGTCGACCTCCCCGCTCGTGGTCCCGACCTCCTTGCCCGCCGCGTCGCGCAGGCTGAGCCCGACGCGGTGCTTGCCCGCGGTTCCGCCGGGTTTGGTGGCGACCTCGACCGCGGCCTTGAGGATGGCGTCGGTGTAGGTCGCGTCGAGGTCGGTCGTCAGCCCGACGTCCTGGATGAACGTGCCCGGCGTCGAGTGCAGGGTCACCGAGCGGAAGATGCCCGAGTACCGCCACTGGTCGACATCCTCCAGGTAGGCACCCGCACTCCAGCGGTGCACCTGCACGGCGATCCGGTTCGGACCCGGCCGCAGCGCGGACGAGATGTCGAACTCCGCCGGCGTGTAGCCGCCCTGGTCGTAGCCGATGTACGTCCCGTTCACCCAGACGAAGTACGCCGACGTGACACCCTCGAAGCGCAGAAAGGTCTCGCGTTCCGACCACTGGGCGGGCAGGGTGAAATCGCGGACGTAGGCGCCGGTCGGATTCACGTCACGCGGGACGCGTGGCGGGTCGTCGGGCTGGATCTCGGTGGCGATGTTGCGGAAGATCGGATGGTCCAGACCGTCCGTCTGCCAGGTGTGCGGCACCGACACCTCACGCCAGCTCGACGCGTCGTATCCGTCGTCGTGGAACCCCTTCGGCACCTGAGAGGGGTTGTCCGCCATGGCGATCCGCCATTTGCCGTCGAGCGACATCGTGTAGGGACCGCGTTCGTCGCGGCGGGCCGCGGCGGAAACGTCCGCGTACGGACGAAGGTGGGCGTGCGGTGGCTCCTGTCCTTCGGAGACTTTTCGTGGATCGTCGAGATAGGACTGGACGTCGGCGGCCGCCGGAGAGCCGGTCGCGACGAGCGTCCCGGCGAGCATCGCCAGGGCCAGGACGATGGGGCGTGTTCGCAGCACTGCGTTCAACCTCCCAGGGAGTTCAGCTGAGCCGGAAGCTGACCCGTTGACGATCCCGCACCGCGGCACCGGGACGGAAGACCAAGATCCTTCCCTTGTCGTGGGCCAAATAGGTGGCAGGTTCACCCGGGAGGCGGAACGACACCGCCAGCCGGTCGGAAAGGCCCGGCACCTGGGTGAAACTCGCCGCCCGGCCGTAGGCGTCGCTTTCGTCGTACGGATCGATCCGCACGGTCGCCGCGTCCACCACGCGGACGTACCGGTCCGGGAAGTTGACCGACTGCAATGCGACGGTGCCCGCGCCACGGAACCCGGCGACGATGCGGAACTGGGAATCGGCCAGCTCGCGGACATTGCCGTCGGCGGTCAGCCGGTACTCGTAATGCCGCACGTGCAACGCGGGATCGTCCAACGGGGACAGTCGTACGCACGGGCCGCCTTTGCCGACCGGTACACCGAAACTCGGCGTCCCGTCGTCGTTCCAGTACAGCCGTTGCACCCGGGTGTGCCGGTTCGGGTCGTACAGCGGGTCGCCGGTGATGTCGCGGTAGTCGCGGGCGTGGTACACGAGGACGTCCGAGCCGTCCTCGGCGACGGTGAACGAGTTGTGCCCGGGCCCGTACTGCCGGGTCGCCTCGTTCGTGGTGAACACCGGCTGTGGCGACTTCGTCCACGAGCGCGGGTCCAGCAGATCCGAACGTTCGTCGGCGGTGAGCAGCCCCATGCAGTAGCGGGCGTCGGTGGCACTCGCCGAGTAGGTCATGAACACCCGCCCGTTGCGGACGAGCACCGCCGGCCCTTCGTTGACCTTGAACCCCTGGATCTCCCAGGGCAGCGTCGGCACCGCGAGCCGGACGGGGTCGCCCTTGAGCGCGAGCGGTGACGCCATCTCGGCGAGGTACAGATTGCTGTTGGTCGCGATTCCCGGCTCGCTCTGCGCCCAGGCGAAGTACCGCTTGCCGCGGTGCTCGAACGTCGTCGAGTCCAGGGTGAAGGTGTCCCACTTCGTCACCATCTGCCCGCGCAGCACCCACGTGCCCGCCCGCGGATCGTCCGAAGTGGACTCCAGCACGTACGTCCGGATGCGGAACACATCGTCCGAATCGCCCGCGGCGAAGTACACGTACCAGCGCCCGTCGATCCGGTGCAGTTCCGGCGCCCAGATATGGCCGCCCATCTTCCCGGACGACGGACGTCGCCAGATCGTCGTCTCCCTGGCGGTGGCCAGGCCGTCGAGCGTGGCGGCACCGCGGACGACGATGCGGTCGTACTCGGGCACCGAACCGGTCAGGTAGTACATCCCGTTCACCGGCCGGGTGATGAACGGATCGGCCCGCTGCTCGACCAACGGGTTCCGCGTGGTCAACGGCACGGGAGCGGTTTCGGCGGCTTGGGCCGTACCCGGTGCCAGGCTTCCGACGGCGGTGGCGGCCAGCAGCCCGCCTCCCGCTCTGAACAGGTCACGACGGTCGATGGTCATGGTCATCCCCTCACTCGGGCCGGGAACCGCAGGAACGTCACGGAGTTCGGCGGGAAGGTGTACGTGAAGGTGTTCGAGACGCCGGAGAAGCGGGTTTCGCGCGGTGCGATCGGCGTGGTGAAGGCGGTGTTGACGTCGTCCGGCAAGCCCTGCAACGTCGTCACGCGGGCGGTGGCGCCAGGCTGGACGCGAGTGCCGAGGTCGACGCGGGTCCGGGCCGCGGAAGCCTGCGCGTTGACCACCTTGACCACCAGTTCACCGGTCTTGACGTCGCGGGTGACGACCTGGCGGAACGGCTCGGCGACCTTGTCGTCGGTGAACGAGCCCCACTTCTGTCCGTCGAGGAACAGCGTCACCTGACGGCCCCGGACCTCGACCCGCAGGTCGTACTGCCTGCCGGTCTCGATCTTCGTGTCGTTCTGGAGCAGGGTCTGCTTGCCGCCGCCTTCGGTCTTCTCCACGGCCGAGACGGTGTTGTTCCAGCCGCCGAGGTTCCACCAGTAGTTGTTGCCAGTGTCCTTCACGCCGAACGCGACCAGGAAGCCTTCCTTGCCGCCGGTCTTGGTCGCCTTCACGGAGAAGTCGTAGTTGCTCCACGAGGGATCGCCGGCGGTCACGAGGGTGTTCTCGGCCGCCTGATCCGACTGGACGTAGGCCCCGTTCGACACCGCCCACGATCCCCGTCCGGCCACCTTCGACCAGCGTGAATCGTCTCCGGAGAAGTCGTCCGCGAACAGCTGCGCGCCGTCGGCGGAGGTGACCTTGACGTCGTCGTAGGCCGCGCTCGTCGCCCAGGTGGAGAGGCCGATCGCGCCCGAGATGGGAGCGACCGTGGCAGGCGTGGCGGACGCCTTGCTCGGGACCACGTGATCACCGACGTTGGTCATGAACAGCTTCTGCGTCTCGTAGCTGGCCGAAGCCCACGAGCGCTGGTTGTCGAACCAGATCATGTCCGGCTTCCACTGCACGTAGTCGGTGTTCGCCAGTAGCGGCGCGTACGACGCGAGCTTGACGACGTCGGCGTTGCGCTCCAGCCCGGTCATGTACGCGGCCTCGGCCAGCGCGTTGCCGAACTTGTTGTCCAAAGACGCGTACTCGCCGAGGAACACCTTCGGGCCGTTGCGGTCGTAGGAGTCGTACCGCTGGTTGTTCTGCAGGAACCACTGTGGACTGTTGTAGTAATGCTCGTCGACCATCGAGACCTTCGCGTTCCGGTTCAGGTCCCACAGCCGGTCGAACGTCGTGCCGGTGTCGTCCGGTCCCGAATTGCTGATCACGGTGATCCCCGGGTACTTCGCCGCGATCGCCTTGCGGAACTCGGTGAACCGGGTGAAGAACTCGTCGGGCAGGTTCTCCTCGTTGCCGACGCCGAGATGCGTCAGGTTGAACGGCGCCGGATGTCCCATCTCGGCCCGCTTCTTGCCCCACGTCGAGGTGACCGGGCCGTTGGCGAACTCGATCAGGTCGAGGGTGTCCTGGATATGCCGCCGCAGCAGCGCCGGATCGTCGGTCGCCTTGTTCTGCCCGCAGCCGGTGACCAGCGCCGGCACCACGGGCAGCGGCATCGCGCCGATGTCCTCGGAGAACTGGAAGTATTCGTAGTAGCCGATGCCGTAAGACTGGTTGTAGCCCCAGAAGTTCGCGTTCGTGGCCCGTTGCTCGACCGGGCCGATCGTGTCCTTCCACTGGTACGAGCGTTTCCGCTCCCAGTTCGGCGCCTCGTAGCCCTGATGGCTGCCGGTGTTGACCAGGCAGCCGCCGGGGAAGCGGACGAAACCGGGCTTGAGCGCGGCGATCTTCTCCGCGAGATCGGTCCGCATGCCGTTGGGGCGGTTCTTGTAGGTTTCGCGCGGGAAGAGCGACACCATGTCCAGCCGCAGCGTGCCACCGCCGGACGCGGTCAGCGCGAGCCTGCCCAGCGCGCTCGACTCCCGCGCCCGGACGGTGCCGGTGTAGCGCACCCAGCCGTCGCCGCGGACCTGGACCCGCAGCGGATCGGCGAGCGCCTTCCCCGCCGGATCGGTGACGGCCACCGTGAGCGGGGTGCCCGCCGCGCGATCCGTCCGGGCGAACACCGAGAAGTCGTACTGCTTGCCCTTCTCGACCCGGATCCCCGAGTTGTAGCCCGAATTCGCGACGCCGTACTCGCCACGGGTGAGTTCGAGCTTGAGATAGCGCCGGTTCCGTTCGTTGAGCCGCCGGTCGTCGTCGGCCACCGTCGCCGTGCCGGTTCCCCCGTTGAGCGATGTGGGTGCCCACGAGGTCAGCGGGGTGTACGACGCGTTGTCGGCCTTGTCGTACTCGAAGGAGCGGTTCTGCACGAGTTCGGCGTACAGGCCGCCGTCCGCGGCGCGGTTGATGTCCTCGAAGAAGACGCCGTACATCGAACGGTCGATCGTGGCACCACGTCCCGCCGCGTCCACGGCGAGGGTGTAGTCGGTCGTCGGTGTCTGGCCCGAAGCGGTCTGAACGGGCACGAGGACACCGGCGGCGATGGTCAGGGACAGCACACCGAGCCGGACTGATCTGCTGCGCACAGCACTTCCTTTCGCGACGTTGCGAGGAACCGGAGTGATCAGGCGGCGGTACGGGCCCGCCGTTTGGTCCAGATGTCGTAGGCGACCGCGGCGAGCAGCACGAACCCCTTCACCAGGTTCACGCTCTCGGTCGGCGCGCCGATCAGGGACATGCCGTTGTTGATCACGCCCATGATGAGCCCGCCGGTGATCGCGCCGACCACCTTGCCGACCCCGCCCTGCACCGCGGCGCCGCCGATGAACGCCGCGGCGATCGCGTCGAGCTCGAACATGTTGCCCGCGGTCGGCCCGGCCTGGTTGAGCCGTCCGGCCACGATGATCCCGGCGAGCGCGGAGAGCACGCCCATGTTGACGAAGATCCAGAACGTCACGCTCTTGACCTTCACGCCGGACAGCGTCGCCGCCTGCAGGTTCCCGCCGATGGCGTAGATGTGGCGGCCGAACACCGCCCGCGTCGTCACCAGCGAGTAGCCGATCACCAGTACCGAAAGCAGGATCAGCACCCACGGCAGGTTCTTGTACCGCGCCAGCTGCACCACGACGAACAGCACGACGGCGGCCGCCGCGGCGATCTTCAGCAGGAACATCGGCAGCGGATCGACCTCTTGCAGGTAGTTCAGCCGGGCCGTCCGCTTGCGCCACCGCGAAACGATCGCGCCCGCGATGGCCAGTGCACCCACCAGCAGGCTGACCACGTCGGCGCCGCCGAGCGGGCCCAGCCCGATGTTGCCGAGATAGCCGCCGGTGAACCCGTTCGCCAGCGTGCGCACCTCGTCCGGGAACGGGCCGATCCCCTGGTTCCCGAGCACGGTGAGCGTCAGCGCGCGGAAGATCAGCATCCCGGCCAGCGTCACGATGAACGCTGGAATCCCGAAGTACGCGACCCAATACCCTTGCCACGCCCCGATCACCGCGCCGACGGCCAGCGTGATGAGCAGCGCGACCGGCCACGCCACACCGAGGTTCACCATCAGCACGGCCGAGATCGCGCCGGTCAGCGCCACCACGGAACCGACCGACAGGTCGATGTGCCCGGCGATGATGATCAGGATCATGCCGATCGCGAGGATCAGCACGTACGAGTTCTGCACGATCAGGTTCGAGATGTTCTGCGGTTCCAGCAGCGCGCCGCCGGTGAGGATCGAGAACAACACGACGATCAGCGCGAACGCGACGTAGATGCCGCTCTCGCGCGGGTTGAACGAGATCCGGCGCGGCGCCCTGGCCGGCGCGGCTCCCTGCTGATCACCGACACCGGTGACGGTGTCGGCGGAGGCGGTGCTCATGTCTTACTCCTGTTCCCTGGTCATCGCCCGCATGAGGACCTCTTGGGTGGCCTCGGCCCGGTCGACCTCACCGGTGATCCGGCCCGCCGACAGCGTGTAGATCCGGTCGCACAGCCCGAGCAGTTCCGGCAGCTCGGACGAGATGACCAGCACGGCCTTCCCCTCCTCGGCGAGCCGGTTCACGATCGTGTAGATCTCGTACTTCGCGCCGACGTCGATGCCGCGAGTCGGCTCGTCGAGGATCAGCACGTCCGGATCGGTGAGGATCCATTTGGACAGCACGACCTTCTGCTGGTTGCCGCCGGAGAGCGTGCCGGTCACGCTGCGCACGTCCGGTGCCTTGATGTTCATGCTCTTGCGGAATTCTTCGGCGACACGGTGTTCTTCGTTCTCGTCCACCCAGCCGCGGCGCGCGAGTTTGCCCAGTGCGGCACCGGAGACGTTGCGCTGGATGTCCTCGATGAGGTTCAGCCCGTAGCGTTTGCGGTCCTCGGTGGCGTAGGCGATCCCGTTCGCGACGGCGTCGCCGACCGTGCGCACGTCGATCTCCTTGCCGTCCTTGATCAGGCGGCCGGAGATGTCCTTGCCGTACGAGCGGCCGAACACGCTCATCGCGAGTTCGGTGCGCCCGGCGCCCATCAGCCCCGCGAGCCCGACGATCTCGCCGCGGCGCAGGGTCAGGCTCGCGCCGTCGACGACGACCCGGCCGTGTTGCGTCGGGCTGTGCACGGTCCAGTCCTCGATCTGGAGGACCTCGTCGCCGATCCGCGGTTCCCTCGGCGGGAACCGGTTCTCCAGTTTCCGGCCGACCATCCCGGCGATGATGCGGTCCTCGGTCACCGTGCTCGCGTCCAGCGTCTCGATCGTCCTGCCGTCGCGCAGGATGGTGATCGAGTCGGCGATCGCGGCGATCTCGTTGAGCTTGTGCGAGATCAGGACGCAGGTGACGCCGTCGTCACGCAAGCCGCGCAGCAGGTCGAGCAGATGCGCCGAATCGTCGTCGTTCAGCGCCGCCGTCGGCTCGTCCAGGATCAGCAGTTTGACCTCTTTGGACAGTGCCTTGGCGATCTCAACCAGCTGTTGCTTGCCGACGCCGATGTCCAGCACCGGTGTCACCGGGTTCTCCCGCAGGCCGACGCGCCGAAGCAGCTCGCCCGCCTCGGCGTTGGTCCGGTTCCAGTCGATCAGCCCGCCGCGGGCCTTCTCGTTGCCGAGGAAGATGTTCTCCGCGATGGACAGTTGCTGGCACAGCGCGAGTTCCTGGTGGATGATCACGATGCCGCGCCGTTCGCTGTCGCGGATCGCGGAGAACGCGCACGGCTCGCCGTCGAAGACGATCTCGCCGTCGTACGAGCCGTGCGCGTAGACGCCCGAGAGCACCTTCATCAGCGTGGATTTGCCCGCGCCGTTCTCGCCGCAGATCGCGTGGATCTCTCCCCGGCGCACCGACAGGTTGACGTCCTGCAGCGCCTTGACGCCGGGGAAGGTCTTGGTGATCCCCCGCATCCGAAGGATTTCGTCGGTCACGTCGCTACCTCAGCTGTTCCGCTTTGTAGTAGCCCGAGTCGATGAGTTCCTTCTGGTAGTTCCCCTTGTTGAGGATCACCGACTCCAGCAGGAACGCCGGCACGACCTTCTGTCCGTTGTTGTAGTCCGTCGTGTTGTTGGTCTCGGCCTTGCCGCCCTTGAGGACCGCGTCGGCCATCTTGACCGTGGTCTCGGCGAGCTTGCGGGTGTCCTTGAAGATCGTCGAGTACTGCTCGTTCGCGATGATCGACTTCACCGAGGCGACCTCGGCGTCCTGGCCGGTGACCACCGGGTACGGCTGGCCGGGCGTTCCGTAGCCGTTGCTCTTGAGCGCCGACAGGATGCCGATGGAGAGCCCGTCGTACGGCGAGAGCACGCCCTGCACCTTGTCGCCGGAGCTGTAGGTCTTGGTCAGCAGGTCTTCCATCCGCCGCTGCGCGGTCGCCGCCTGCCAGCGCAGGATCGCCGCGACGTTGAACGCGGTCTGGCCGCTCTTGACGACCAGCGTCCCGTTTTCGAGGTACGGCTTCAGCACGGACATGGCGCCGTTGAAGAAGAATGTCGCGTTGTTGTCGTCCGGCGAACCAGCGAAAAGCTCGATGTTGAACGGTCCCTTGCCCTCGCCGGGAGAACCGTCCTCTTTGAGCACCTTGAGCCCGGTGAGCAGCGACGTCGCCTGCTGCACGCCGACCTTGAAGTTGTCGAAGGTCGCGTAGTAATCGACGTTCGGCGTGTTGCGGATCAGCCGGTCGTAGGCGATGACCGGGATCTTCTTGTCCGCGGCCTCCTGCAGCTGGGTGGTGATCGCGGTGCCGTCGATCGAGGCGATCACGAGCAGTTTCGCGCCCTTGGTGATCTGGTTCTCGATCTGGTTCACCTGGGTGGGGATGTCGTCCTCGGCGTACTGCAGGTCGACCTGGTAGCCCAGCTTCTCCAGCGCCGCCTTGATGTTGTCGCCGTCGTGGATCCAGCGCTCCGACGACTTGGTCGGCATGGTGACGCCGACCAGTCCGCCCGCCGCGCCTCCCGCGGCCGCCTGCTGATCGACGGACTTCTGACTCGAACCGCAGGCCGTCAGCGCGGCACCGAGGCCGACCGCCACGGCCAGTGTGGCCAGTTTCGTGAACTTCATTGTTCCTTCTCTCCGGTGGGGACCGATCAGAATCCTTGTGCGAGCCGGTAGTAGGCCTGGTTCCAGCGCATCCGGTCGGCGATCGAGGCGGGCGTCGTGGCCTGGTCGATCACGAGCAGTTCGACGTCGAGCATGGTGGCGAAATCCCGGATCGTTTCGGCGCCGACGGCCTGGGTGAGCACCGTGTGGTGCGGTCCGCCCGCCGTGATCCACGCTTCGGCGGACGTCGCCAGCGACGGCGCCGGCTTCCACACCGCGCGCGCCACCGGCAGGTTCGGCAGCGGCTCGTCCGGCGCGACGACCTCGACCTCGTTGGCCACCAAGCGGAACCGGTCGCCGAGGTCGGCGAGGCCGATCACGACCGCGTCGCCGGCGGCGGCGTCGAACACCAGCCGGACCGGATCCTCACGGCCACCGATGCCGAGTGGGTGGATCTCGCACGAAGGCCTGGCGGCGGCGATGCTCGGGCAGACCTCGAGCATGTGCGCGCCGAGGATCTTCGGTTCACCGGGGCCGAAGTGGTAGGTGTAGTCCTCCATGAAGGACGTCCCACGCTCGGAGTCGCGGCCCATCGCCTTGACCGCGGTCAGCAGCGCGGACGTCTTCCAGTCGCCCTCGCCGCCGAAGCCGTAGCCGTCGGCCATCAGACGCTGCACGGCGAGACCGGGAAGCTGCCGCAGGCCGCCGAGATCCTCGAAGTTCGTGGTGAACGCGCCGAAACCGCCGCTCGTCAGGAACGTGCGAAGCCCCTGCTCGATCCGGGCCGCGTAACGCAGCGATTCGTGCCGCTCCCCCGCCTTGGCGAGTTCCGGCGCGAGCGCGTACGTCTCGGCGTACTCGTCGACGAGAGCGTCGACCTCGGCGTCGGGCACCGCGTCGACCAGCGCGACGAGTTCGTTGACGCCGTAGGTGTTCACCGAGACGCCGAACTTCAGCTCCGCCTCGACCTTGTCCCCGTCGGTGACCGCGACGTCGCGCATGTTGTCACCGAACCGCGCGAGCCTGAGCGAGCCGATGGTCTGGCGCCCGACCGCCGCGCGGACCCAGGCGTCGATCCGGTCGGCGACCGACGGATCCGCGGCGTGCCCGGCGATGGTCTTGCGCGGTACCCCGAGCCGGGTCTGGATGTAGCCGAACTCGCGATCACCGTGCGCGGCCTGGTTCAGGTTCATGAAGTCCATGTCGATGGACTGCCACGGCAGCGCCTCGTTGAGCTGGGTGTGCAGATGCAGCAAGGGTTTCCGCAGCGCGTCCAGCCCGGTGATCCACATCTTCGCCGGCGAGAACGTGTGCATCCAGGCGATCACCCCGACACACGCGTCGTCCGCGTTCGCCTCCAGCATCACGCGCCGGATCGCCGACGGCTCCGTCAGCACCGGCTTCGCGACGATCTCCGCCGAGATCCGCCCGGTGTCGGCCAGCATCCGCTGGATCTGCAACGACTGGCCCGCGACCTGTTCGAGGGTCTCCTCGCCGTACAGCGCCTGGCTCCCGGTGAGGAACCAGACCTCGGTCTTGCGTTGTGTGCTCACTTCTCTCCCTGCTGGCCGTAGACGTTCTGGTAGCGCGCGTAGAGCCGGTCCACGTCCTGGTCGGACAGTGGCTCCGGCCTGCCCAGCGCGGAAGCGATGTGGACGGTTTTGGCGACGTCCTCGACCATCACGGCGGCCTTGACCGCGTCGCGTGCGGTGCGGCCGACGGTGAACGGGCCGTGGTTGCGCATCAGGACGGCGGGCGACCGGCTGGACCGCAGCGTCTCGACGATGCCCCGCCCGATCGAGTCGTCACCGATCATCGCGAACGGCCCGACCGGGATCTCGCCGCCGAACTCGTCCGCGATCATGGTGAGCACGCACGGGATCGGTTCCCCGACCGCGGCCCATGCGGTCGCGTAGGTCGAATGCGTGTGCACGACCCCGCCGACCTCCGGCATGTGCCGGTAGACGTAGGCGTGCGCGGCAGTGTCCGAGGACGGCGCGAGGTCGCCGTGGACGACCTCGCCGTACAGGTCGGTGACGACCATCGTGTCGGCGCTCAGCTCGTCGTAGGACACCCCGGACGGCTTGATCACCATCAGGTCGTGCCCGGGGACCCGCGCCGACACGTTGCCCGCGGTCCAGATGACCAGTTCGTAGCGGGTCAGCTCGCTGTGCAAGCGGGCGACGGTGTCGCGCAGCTCTTCGAAGGTGTCCGTGATCTCCACGGCGAGGCTCATCGGTGCAGTCCTTTCCGGACGGAACGGCGCCGGGCGGCGAGCCGGTGCATGACGTCGTTGGCCCCACGGCCGAAGTAGTCGTGCAACGCGGCGTACTCGGCGTAGAGGTCGTTGTAGGCCTTGACGTTCTCGGCGATCGGCCGGTGGACGGCCCGGCGGACCGAACCCATCGCGAGCGCGGCGGCCGGGACGTCGGCGTGCGCCCCGGCTGCGACGGCGGCGTGGATCGCCGAGCCCAGCGCGGGGCTCTGGGCCGAACCGGCCACGGACAGCGGCAGGTTCGTGACGTCGGCGTAGATCTGCATCAGGAGCGGGTTCTTGACCAGGCCACCGGCGACGATCAGTTCGGTGACCGGTACCCCGGCGCGTTCGAAGGTCTCGATGATCGTCCTGGTGCCGAACGCGGTCGCCTCCAGGAGCGCGCGGTAGGTGTCCTCGGGGCGGGTCGCGAGGGTCTGGCCGACGACGACGCCGGACAGTTCGTGGTCGACCAGTACCGACCGGTTCCCGCTGTGCCAGTCGAGCGCGACCAGTCCGTGTTCGCCGATCTCCTGCATCGAGGCGAGCCGCGTGAGCAGTTCGTGGACGGAGATCCCCGCTTCCCTGGCGTCGTCCACATAGGACGCGGGCGTGCCGTGCTCGACGAACCACGCGAAGATGTCGCCGACGCCGCTCTGTCCGGCCTCGTAGCCCCATTTCCCGGACACGATCCCGCCGTCGACGACGCCGCACATGCCCGGTACCTCGCGCAGTTCGGCGCCGTTCATCACGTGACAGGTGGAGGTGCCCATGATCGCGACCATCTGCCCCGGCTCGACCGCCTGGACCGCGGGCGCGGTGACGTGCGCGTCGACGTTGCCGACGGCGACCGCGATCCCCTCGGGAAGCCCGGTCCATTCCGCCGCTTGAGCGCTCAGGCTCCCCGCCTTGGCACCGAGGGCGCCCAACGGATGCACGAGCTTGTCGTCCACAAAGGACCCGAAGCCAGGAGCCAGCTCCTCCAGGAACTCCGCGCTCGGGTAGCGGCCGTCCTGCAGGATGCCCTTGTACCCGGCGGTGCAGGCGTTGCGGACGTAGGTTCCCGTGAGCTGCCAGACGATCCAGTCGGCGAGCTCGACCCAGTGGCGCATCCGGGCATAGACCTCAGGCGCCTCTTCGAAGACCTCCAGCGCCTTGGCGAACTCCCACTCGGAAGAGATCAGTCCGCCGTAACGCGGCAGCCAAGACTCGCCGCGCTTCCGCGCCAGTGCGTTGATCCGGTCGGCCTGCGGCTGAGCGGAATGGTGACGCCACAGCTTCACGTAGGCGTGCGGATCCCCGGCGAACTCGGGCAGTTCGCACAGCGGCGTGCCGTCGGCCGTCGTCGGCACCATGGTGCACGCGGTGAAATCGGTACCGATGCCGATCACGTCGGCGGGATCCGCCCCGGCGGCACGGACGGCCTCCGGCACGGCGGTGCGGAGGACGTCGACGTAGTCCGACGGCACCTGGAGCGCCCAGTCCGGCGGCAGACCGTGGCCGGTCCGCGGCAGGATCCGGTCGATCACGCCGTGCCGGTACTCCGAAACCGCGCTGCCCAGTTCCGCGCCGTCGCGGACGCGGACCACGACGGCCCGGCCGGACAGCGTCCCGAAGTCGACGCCGACGACCAGCGGCTCCCTTGTACTCACTTCTTCTCCAACTGTTAGCGTTCACATTTCTGGTCGAAAACCACGATCACCCGTGTTTGGAGCCGGAACTCGCGTGTTTGAAGCCGGTCCGGCTCCAATCACGCGGGTTACGGCCTTGATCACGCGTGTTCCGTCTTACGTGGCCCGCCTCCGACGAGGCGTTGCAGCACGATGAAGGCGAACAGCAGCGCACCGGTGATGATCGAGGTCCACCAGGAGTTCAAGGTGCCGTCGAAGGTGATCAGGGTCTGGATGATGCCCAGCACCATGATCCCGAGCACCGTCCCGAGGACGTAGCCGGAGCCGCCGGTGAGCAGCGTGCCGCCGATGACGACGGCCGCGATCGCGGTGAGCTCCAGCCCCACACCGTTGAGCGGATCGCCGGAAGACTTGTACAGCACCAAGAGCAGCCCGCCGAGGGCCGAGCAGAACCCGCTGAGCGTGTAGACCGTGATCCGCGTGCGGCCGACGTTCAGGCCCATCAGCAGCGCGGACTTCGGGTTCCCGCCGATCGCGTACACCGTCCGCCCGAACCTCGTCCCGTACAGGACGTACGCCGCCGCCGCGACCACGACGAGCGCGACGACCACGCCGATCGAGATGTGCAGTTCCCCGCCGAGCGGGATCTGCGTCTGCGCGAGGTTCGCGACCGTCGGATCGTCGATCGAGTACGCCTGGGTGCTGATCGTGTAGCAGAGCCCCCTGGCGAAGAACATCCCGATCAGCGTCGCGATGAAGGGCTGGATCTCGAACACCTGGACCAGCACGCCCATGCCGAAGCCGAGCGCCGCGCCGATCGCGAGTACCGCCGGGATCACCGCGAGCACCGGCCAGCCCTGGTTCTGCAGCAGGTCCGCCGAGACCACAGTGGACAGTGCCACCACCGAGCCCACCGACAGGTCGATCCCGCCGGTGAGGATCACGAACGTCATCCCGACGGCGACGACCAGCAGGAAGGCGTTGTTGATGAACAGGTCGAGCACGACCTGCCCGGATCCGAACGCCGTGTAGCTCGAAGCGCCGTAGACGTAGGCGCCGATGAGCATCGCCATCGTCGCCAGGATCGGCAGATGCCGTTGCCGCGGCCGATAACCCTTGATGCGGTCGAGTGTCGTCATACCCCGGCCTCCACCTTCTCCGGCAGGACGGCGGGCGACGGCGGGGCCGGTTTCCGCCGCCGGGCGAGCTTCCTGCGGAACACCGGCGACTGCAGCAGGCAGACCGCCAGCACGACCACGGCCTTGAACAGCATGATCGCCTGCGGCGCGATGCCGAGCGCGTACACGGTCGTCGTCAACGTCTGGATGAGCAGCGCGCCGATCACCGAGCCGGTGAGCGAGAACCGGCCACCGGTCAGCTGCGTCCCGCCGATGACGACGGCGAGGATCGCGTCCAGTTCGATGAACTGCCCGGCGTTGTTGCCGTCGGCGCTGTGCACGTTCGCGCTGATCATCAGGCCGGCGATACCGGCGCAGAGCGCGCAGAAGACGTAGGTGAGCCAGATCAGCCGCGCCGACCGGAGCCCGGCGAGCCTGCCGGCCTCCGGGTTGCCGCCCACCGATTCGACCAGCAGCCCCAGCGCGGACCGGCGCACCAGCACGGCGGCGATGGCGAACACCGCCAGCGCGATGAGGATCGCGCTGGGCAGGCCGAAGGTGAACCCGCTGCCGATCCATTCGTACGGATGCGAGTTGACGGTGATGATCTGGCCGCCGGTGATCAGCTGGGCGATGCCTCGGCCGGCGACCATCAGGATCAGCGTCGCGATGATCGGCTGGATGCCGAGCACCGCCACGAGCCAGCCGTTCCACAGACCGAGCACGAGGGCGAGTCCCAGCGCCATCCCGACCGCCGCGAGCGTCCCGCCGACACTGTTCTGATCGCCGAGTCCGCTGAGGTGCAGGCACGCGAGCGCGCCGCTGATCGCGACGACCGCGCCGACGGAGAGGTCGATCCCCCGCGTCGCCACCACCAGCGTCATGCCGATCGCGATGAGGATCAGCGGGGCGCCGTTCTTGAGGATGTCGATCAGGTTCCCGTACAGATGCCCGTCGCGGAATTCGATCGCGAAGAACGCCGGATGCGCGATGAGGTCACCGAGCAGCAGCGCCAGCAACGCGACGACCGGCCAGAACAACCGATGTTTGCTCATCGTGCGACTCCTTCGGCCATCGTCGCCATCACCTGGTCCGCGGTCAGCGTTTCGTTGTCCAGCACGGCGACCACCGCGCGGTCGCGCAGCACGACGACCCGGTGGCTCAGCCGGAGCACTTCCTCGAGTTCGGCGGAGATGAACACCACGGCCATCCCCTCGCCCGAGAGCCGCGCGACCAGCCGCTGGATCTCCGTCTTGGCACCGATGTCGATACCGCGCGTCGGCTCGTCGAGGATCAGCAGCCGCGGTTCGGTGATGAGCCACCGCGCGAGCAGCACCTTCTGCTGATTGCCGCCGCTCAGGTCGCCGACCTTCGCCTCCGCGTTGGCGGGCCGGATGTCGAGCGCCTTGATGTAGCGCTCGGCGATCTCGTCCTGCCGCCGCCGCGGGATCGGCCGGGCCCAGCCACGCGAGGCCTGTAGCGCGAGCACGATGTTCTCGCGCACGGTGAGTTCCTCGACGAGGCCTTCGGTCTTGCGGTTCTCCGAGCAGAACGCGATGCGGTGGTCGAGGCCGGTCCGCGGGGTTTTCAGCGACACCGGCTCGCCGTCGATCCGCACCGAACCGCTGTCCGCGTGATCGGCGCCGAACAGCAGCCGCGCCAGTTCGGTGCGGCCCGAACCGAGCAGCCCGGCGAGCCCGACGACCTCGCCGGACCGGATGTCGAGCGAGAACGGCGCGACACCGCCCTTGCGGCCGACGTCTCCCGCTTCGAGGAAGACGGGCGCCCCGGCGACGTCCGACCGGCTGTGCCCCGCGTCCTCGATGTCTTCGAGCGCCGCGAGTTCCTTGCCGATCATCCTGGTCACCAGGTCGACCGGGGTGATCTCCTCGGTGCGGTACTCGCCGATCAGCTTCCCGTTGCGCAGCACCGTCATCCGGTCCGCGACGGCGAAGACCTGCTCGATGAAATGCGAGACGAACAGGATCGCCATCCCCTGGTCCCGCAGCGAGCGCACCACGTTCAGCAGCTGCTCGACCTCGCCCGCGTCCAAACTGGACGTCGGCTCGTCGAGCACGAGCACCCGCGCCTCGACGTCGAGCGCCCTGGCGATCGCGACCAGTTGCTGCACCGCGATCGAGCAGCCGCCCAGCTCGGCCGAGACGTCCACTTCGACGTCCAGCCTGGCCAGCAGCGCGGCCGCCCGGCGGCGCGTCTCGCGCCAGTCGATGCGGCCGCGCCGTCGCGGCTCCTTGCCGAGGCAGATGTTCTCCGCCACCGACAGGTTCGGGCAGAGGTTCACTTCCTGGTACACGGTGCTCACGCCGGAGCGCTGTGCCTCCCCCGGCCCGCTGAACGCGACCCGGGCACCGTCGAGCTCGATGGTGCCCGCGTCCACCCCGTAGACGCCGGTGAGCACCTTGATCAAAGTGGACTTGCCGGCACCGTTCTCGCCCATCAGGGCGTGCACTTCGCCGGGGAACATCCGGAAGGAGACGTCGTCGAGGGCGACCACGCCGGGGAATTCCTTCCGGATATGGCTCATCCGCAGCATCGCAGGGGTTTCCGTCATCGGCTCAGTACTGGCGTTGCGGCAGCGCGGCCTTGGCCGCGGCCTGGTCGAATTCGGTCTCGGTGGTCTCGATGCGCGGCGGCACCTGCTCCCCGGCGGCGACCTTCTTCACCAGATCCATGAGCTGCGGGCCGAGCAACGGGTTGCATTCGACGACGTGGTTGATCTTGCCGTCGGCCAGCGCCTGCAGGGCGTCGCGGACGCCGTCTACCGAGACGATCTTGATGTCCTTGCCGGGCACTTTGCCCGCCGCCTCGATCGCTTCGATGGCGCCGAGGGCCATGTCGTCGTTGTGCGCGTACAGCACGTCGATCTTGGGCTGGGACTTCAGGAAGGCCTCCATGACCTCCTTGCCCTTCGCCCGGGTGAACTCACCGGTCTGCGACGCGACGACCTTGAACTTCGGGTTCGACGCGATGACGTCGGCGAAACCCTTCTTGCGGTCGTTCGCCGGTGCGGAACCGGTGGTGCCCTGCAGTTCCACGATGCTGACGTCGCCAGCCGCCGAGCCGAACTCCTTGGCCAGCCACTCGCCGGCCTTCTTGCCCTCGGCGACGAAATCCGAGCCGAGGAAGGTCTTGTACAGCGACTTGTCCGGCGAGTCGACGGCCCGGTCGGTGAGGATCACCGGGATGTTCGCCGTCTTCGCCTCCTTGAGCACGGTGTCCCAGCCGGATTCCACGACCGGCGAGAAGGCGATCACCTTGACCTTCTGCTGGATGTAGGACCGGATCGCGGCGATCTGGTTCTCCTGCTTCTGCTGCGCGTCGGAGAACTTCAGCTCGATCCCGGCCGCCTTCGCGGACTCCTGGATCGACTTCGTGTTCGCCGTGCGCCAGCCGCTTTCCGCGCCCACCTGGGCGAACCCGAGGGTGAGGGCGCCGCCGCCACCCGTTCCGCCGCCACCGCCGCACGCGGAGAGCAGGAGCAGCCCGGCCACTCCGGCCACGATCGCCGTCCACGGTTTTCTTGCCACATCGACTCCTAGATCCGCACTGATCAATTGAGTTAGCGTTAACATTCGCGCCTTGAGCCGCCGGGAAACGGCTCTCGGAGCTACGAAAGACCGGTGCTCTCCCGCACGATCAGTTCGGGGACCACCAGGTCGCGATCTCGGTCCTCACCGCCGTTCATCCGGCGGCGAAGCAGGTCGAACGTGCGCCTGCCGACTTCGACGAAGTCCTGGCGCACCGTCGTCAGCGGCGGCGTGTAGTACGCCGCCTCGGGAACGTCGTCGAAGCCGACGATCCGCATCTCCCCCGGCACGTTCACGCCAGCCTCGGTGCAGGCGCGAAGGAAGCCGAGGGCCATCTGGTCGTTGGCCACGAACACCGCGTCCAGGCCCTTTTCGCCGACGAGGGATCGCCCCGCCGCGTACCCGGACCGCGCACTCCAGTCACCGCGGATGACGGGCGGGATCGGCGCGCCGTGCCGTTCCAGGGTCTCGCGCCAGCCGCGTTCGCGGTCGAGCGCCTCCAGCCAATCCTCGGGTCCGGCCACGTGCCAGACGGTCTCGTGCCCGAGGCCGAGAAGGTGTTCGGTGGCGCGGCGCGCGCCGTCGAACTGGTCGACCGAGATCACCGGGACCGGCGCCTTCTCGCCGCCGCCGACCGCGACGAGCGGTACGTCGCTGGGCGCCGCCTCCAGGGCGCGGGCGGCGGTGACATGCGGCGCGATCACGACGATGCCCTCGACGGCCTGGCGGCGGAGGCGCTCCACGGCGTCGGTGATGGACGACCGACCCGGGCGGCTGATGCTGGTTATGGTCGTCGCGTAGCCGGCCTCGCGGGCGGCGTGCTCGATGCCGCTCAACGTGCTGGCCGGACCGTAGAGGTTGGCCTCCAGCGCGACCACGCCGAGCGTGCCCGAACGGCCGGTGACCAGCGCGCGGGCGACCGAGTTCGGCCGGTAGTCCAGCTGCTCGATCGCCGCGTTGACGCGGACCCGCGTCTCGGCGCGGACCGGGCCGGTGCCGTTGATGACCCGCGAGACCGTCATATGCGAAACACCCGCGAGCGCGGCCACGTCGGTGAGACTGGCCTGCTTGCTCTCGGTGGTTTCGCGCGCCATCGCCTGTCTCCCAATCCCGGTACCGTGTGACGAGTGCCGCAAGTGTTAGCGATAACACGAGCCGGGTCAAGCGCTCCCCGAGTCACAGTCGGGTCACGGACCGGTTCCATGAGCCAAGGTTGGCGTGCCAAGGGCGCCTATCGCCGTGCGCGGATGGACGACACGCGTGACTGGACGGACGACACATGTGCCCAGAGGGACGACTCGCCATGCCGTCCAACCAGTCACGCGTGTCGTCCGTCGGATCACGCGTGTCGTCCGTCCAGTCACGCGAAACAGCCAGCTCCACACAAGGAGCCTCGTGAGCGGCAATTCGGACCAGACCCCGAAACGCCACTCACGACCACCCCCGGCTCAGCTGGAGGCGCGATGCGTGAGCGAGACCGGCAAGATCCGCTGGCGGGGCTTGAGATCCCGGTCGTCCATCACCGCGAGCAGGGTCTCCACCATCGCGTGGACCTGTTCCCGAGGGTCCTGGTGGACCGATGTCAGCGGCGGGTCCATCTCCGGCGCGAGGGTCGCGTTGTCGTCGAAGCTGACGACGGCGACGTCCGAGGGAATCCGCCGTCCGGCCGAATGCAGCGTGCGGAGGGCGCCGAGGGCCATCATGTCGCTGGCCACGAAGACGGCGTCGAGGTCGGGGCGCCGGGCGAGCAGATTCGACATCGCCTTCGCCCCGCCGGTCAGGGTGAAGTCGCCCTCTTCCATCAGATCCGCGGGGTCGAGCCCGGCGTCGAGAAGGGTCTTGCGCCAGCCGGAGAGCCGGTCGATCGCCGCGCTCTGATCCTGCGGGCCCGCGATCGTGGCGATCCGCCGATGGCCGGCCTCGACCAGATGCGCGACGGCGAGCTTCGCGCCGCCCTCGTTGTCGAAGTCGACGACGTGGACACCGCGTTTGAGCCCGGCCGCCTGCCCGCCGTACACCACCGGGATCCTCAACTGCCGCAACGCCTTGGGCAACGGATCCGTGCGATGCGGCGCGAACACCAGCACGCCGTCGACGTGCCCGCCGTCCAGGAACCGGACGGTGCGGTCGAGGTCTTCGCGCGTGTCACTGAAGATCAAGACCATCTGACAGCCGATGTCGGCGAGTTCGCGATAGCCCGCGCGCATGACCGCGGTGCGGTACGGGTCGTCGAGCAGCCGCGCCTCCGGCTCCGACAGCACGACCGCGACCGCGCCGGTCCGCTTGATGACCAGGGATCTGGCCGCCTGGTTCGGGGAGTACCCGAGTTCGCGGGCCGCGGCCTGGACCTTCTCGCGGGAGCGCGCGCTGACGTAGCCGTCGTCGTTCAGCGCACGGGACGCCGTCGACCGGCTGACCCCGGCGGACGCGGCGACGTCTTCCAGCGTCGGCCTGCCGTCTTCCTCTGGTCGAGGCCCCACCAGCGCCACCTTCACTCTTCAGCTCCATCCGGACACCGACAGCTTAGTGTCCGGCGGGCCGCCACCCTGAGAGCGCTCCCCGGATGGAAACGCTCTCATTACAAGCCCTTGACACGGCCATACCTTGGCGACAGACTCTGCGCATCCTGGGAGCGCTCCCATTTTCTCCTCACCCCCATCAGCAAGGGACACAATGACGTGAGAAGCATCCGGAACGGCCTGGTGCTGGCACTGGGTATCACGATGACGGCGTTCGGACTCGCGGCGTGCGGCGGTGACGACGGCGGGGCGCCCGCCGCGTCCGACCCGAACGCCAAGGTCGAGCTGTCGCTGGCGACGTTCACCGAGTTCGGCTACGAGGAGCTGATCCCCGAGTACGAGCGGCTGCACCCGAACATCAAGATCACCCACCGCAAGACCGGCCAGGGCGGCCCGTACCACCAGGACCTGATCACGAAACTGGCCGCCGGTTCCGGACTCGCCGACGTCACCGCCGTCGAGGAAGGGCACCTGTCGAACGTCCTCGACAAGGGCTCGAAGTTCAACGACCTCACCAAGATCGGCCCGGCGGACGTGTCCCCCGACCGCTGGCTCGGCTGGAAGTACGACGCGGCGAAGACCAAGGACGGCAAGGTCATCGGCTACGGGACGGACATCGGCCCGCTGGCCATGTGCTACCGCAAGGACATGCTCGAAGCGGCGGGAATGCCGTCCGACCCTGAAGCGGTCAAACCGCTCTTCGCGACCTGGGACAGCTACTTCGCGGCGGGCGAGCAGTACGTCGCCAAGTCCGGCGGGAAGGCCTGGTTCGACTCGGCCGCGCAGAACTTCAACGCCATGGTCAACCAGCTCCCGACCGGCTATATCGGCAGCGACGACAAGCTCGCGGTGGAATCCAACCAGGGCATCAAGGACGCCTGGACCAAGGTCACCGCCGCAGTCGCGAAAGGACAGTCGGCGAAGCTGACCGCGTTCAGCAACGAGTGGAACTCCGGGTTCAAGCAGGGCGCCTTCGCCACGAAGGTGTGCCCCGCCTGGATGCTCGGCGTGATCGAGGAGCACTCCGGCCCGGAGAACGCCGGCAAGTGGGCGGTCACCGCGGCCTTCCCCGGTGGCGGCGGGAACTGGGGCGGTTCGTACCTCACCGTGCCCACCCAGTCGAAGCACCCGAAGGAAGCCGCCGAACTCGCCGCCTGGCTGACCGCGCCCGAGCAGCAGATCAAGGCGTTCAAGGCGAAGGGCACCTTCCCCAGCCAGGTCAAGGCGCTGGAGGACCCGGCGCTGCTGAGCGAGACCGACGCCTACTTCGGTGGCGCCAAGATCGGGCAGCTGTTCGCCGAGCAGGCCAAGAAGGTCGCGAAGCCGCAGTACAAGGGCCCCGGCGACGGCCAGATCCAGGAGAACGCGTCGAGCCCGGCGCTGCAGGCCGTCGAACAGGGCAAGTCCGCGGCCGAGGGCTGGACGCAACTGCTCGACGCCGCGAAGAAGATCACGCGCTGACCGATGACCGTCGTCGACAAGATCGCGCCGGACGAGGCGAAGGCCGGGGCGCGCACGCCGCCCCGGCCCACCCTCCGCCATCGGCTGAGCCGGTGGGACGTCAAGGTCTCGCCGTACCTCTA
The DNA here is from genome assembly GCF_000732925.1 of Amycolatopsis japonica. Classification (NCBI taxonomy): domain Bacteria; kingdom Bacillati; phylum Actinomycetota; class Actinomycetes; order Pseudonocardiales; family Pseudonocardiaceae; genus Amycolatopsis; species Amycolatopsis japonica. The sequence continues at coordinate 3,649,259 of NZ_CP008953.1, read as the reverse complement.
CATCGCCCCGTTCTTCGTGGTGTTCGGGATCGTCGGGCTGTTCCCGCTGCTCTACACGGCGTACGTGTCCCTGTTCAGCTGGGAGGCGGGTGATGACGATCCCACCTTCATCGGGCTGGACAACTTCAAGGAACTGTTCGCCGACACGCAGTTCTGGAACGCGCTCGAGAACACCGTCAGCATCTTCCTGCTCTCCAGCGTTCCGCAGCTGATCATCGCGGTACTCCTGGCGGCGCTGCTCAGCGCCAGGATCCGCGGGGCGACCGGCTGGCGCGTCGGCGTCCTGCTCCCGTACGCCGCCAGCCTGGTGGCACTCGGCATCATCTTCGCGAACCTGTTCGGGCCGAAGTACGGGCTGGTCAACGGTCTGCTGCAGACGATCGGGCTGGACCCGGTCGACTGGCAGGCCGGCCGGTTCAGCAGCCATGTCGCGATCGCGATCATGGTGAACTGGCGCTGGACCGGGTACAACGCGCTGATCGTGCTGGCGGCGATGCAGGCCATCCCGAAGGAACTGCACGAGGCCGCCCTCATCGACGGCGCGGGGACAGCGCGCCGGTTCTTCAGCATCACGCTGCCCTTGCTGAAGCCGACGCTGATCTTCGTCACGATCACTTCGACGATCGGTGGCCTGCAGATCTTCACCGAGCCCAAGCTGTTCGACGCCATGCCGGGCTCGAACAACGGCGGCTCGTCCAACCAGTTCCAGACCGTGACGTTGTACCTCTACCAAACGGCCTTCGAGAACTACGAACTCGGTTATGCCTCGGCGATCGCGTGGGTGCTGTTCGTGATCATCGTGCTGATCGCGCTGGTGAACTTCTTCCTCACCGGCAGGCTCACGGCGGTGAAGAAGAAATGACCACGATCCACAAGGGACTCAAGCGGGGCGTCTCGGCGCTGGGCAAACCACGCCGGGCGACCTACGTCGTGCTCACGATCTTCGTGCTGGGCTCGCTCTTTCCGTTCTACTGGTCGTTCCTGGTGGCCAGCCGGGACAGCGGGATGCTCACCGAACGGGTGCCGCCCTTCCTGCCGGGCGGGAACTTCTTCGCCAACGCGGCGAGGGTGTTCGACACGGTGCCGTTCTGGAAGGCGCTCGGGAACAGCCTGATCGTGTCCGGCACGGTCACCCTCACCACGGTGCTGTTCTCGGCGCTCGCCGGGTTCGCGTTCGCCAAACTGCGGTTCCGCGGCCGGAACGGGCTGTTCGTGTTCATCGTCATCACCCTCGCCGTGCCGACCCAGCTCGGCATCATCCCGTTGTTCATGGCCATGTCGGAATTCGGCTGGGCCGGCGGGTTGCAGTCGGTGATCGTGCCGAACCTGGTGACCGCGTTCGGTGTCTTCTGGATGCGGCAGTACACGCTGGACGCGGTGCCGTACGAACTGATCGAGGCGGCGAGGGTCGACGGCTGCAGCATGATCCGGATCTTCTGGAACGTCTGCCTGCCCGCGGTCCGCCCGGCGGCGGCGATCCTGGCGATGTTCACGTTCATGACGTCGTGGAACGACTTCCTGTGGCCGCTCGTGGTGCTGGACGCCGGCAACCCCACCGTCCAGCTGGCGCTGGAGAAGCTGCAGAGCGGCTACTACGTCGACTATTCGCTGGTGCTGGCCGGAACCACCCTGGCCACCATCCCGATCCTCATCGTCTTCCTCCTCCTCGGCCGCCAGATCGTGGCCGGGATCATGCAAGGTGCCGTGAAAGGGTGACCATGTCCGCTCATCCCGACAGTGTCCGGGCGAAGACCGCGCTGCTGTTCCCGCCCGGATTCGTGTGGGGCGCCGCCACCGCGGCCTTCCAGGTCGAAGGGGCGACGACCGCCGACGGCCGGACGGACTCGATCTGGGACGTCTTCGCCCGCCGCCCCGGGGCCGTCGTCGGCGGCGACACCGGGGAACCGGGCGCCGATCATTACCGGCGCTACGCCGAAGACGTCGACCTGATGCGGCGGCTCGGGCTCGGCGCGTACCGGTTTTCCCTGTCGTGGCCGCGGATCCGGCCCGACGGCGGCGCCCCGAATCCCCAGGGGCTCGCGTTCTACGACCGGCTCGTCGACAAGCTGCTCGAAGCCGGAGTGGAGCCCTGGGCGACGCTGTATCACTGGGATCTCCCCCAGTCCCTGGAAGACCAGGGCGGCTGGGCGGCCCGCGAGACCGCCTTCCGGTTCGCCGAATACGCCGAAACGGTCGTCGCGCACCTGGGCGACCGCGTGCCGCGCTGGTCCACCCTGAACGAGCCGTGGTGTGCCGCGATGCTGGGCTACGCGCGCGGGATTCACGCGCCCGGCAGGCAGGAGCCCCGCGCCGCCGTCGCGGCCGCGCACCATCTGCTGCTGGGACACGGGCTCGCGATGGACGTCCTGCGGCGGCACGCGCCCGCCGCGTCGTCGGGGGTGACACTGAACCTGTATCCGGTGTCGGCGGTCGACCCATCGTCCACTGTGGACGTGGAGGCCGCGCGCCGGATCGACGGTCTGCAGAACCGGCTGTTCCTGGACCCGGTGCTTCGTGGCTCCTACCCGGCGGACCTGCGAGCCGACCTGGCGCCGCTCGGCATCGAGGAGCTCGTGCGGGACGGCGATCTCGCGACCATCGCCACCCCGATCGATTGGCTGGGCATCAACTACTACCGCGGCTACCAGGTCGCGGGCACTCCCCTGCCCGGCAGCGAACCGGCGGGCGCCGACTGGCTCGGCTCCCCCGACGTCCATTTCGTCCCCGACGAGGCGGCACCACGCACCGACTCGGGCTGGGAAGTCCAGCCGTCGCGGCTCACCGAATGCCTGCTTCAGGTTCACCGCGACTATCGGCCGATCCCGTTGTACATCACCGAAAACGGTGCTTCGTATCCCGACGCGCTGATCGGCGGGGACATCGCGGACACCGACCGGATCGCCTTCCTCGACTCGCATCTGCGCGCCGCGTACGAGGCGATCGAGGCGGGCGTGGACCTGCGCGGCTACTTCTACTGGTCGCTGCTCGACAACTTCGAGTGGGCGGAGGGGTACGCCAAGCGGTTCGGCCTGGTGCACGTCGACTACGCGACCCAGCGGCGGACGCCGAAGCGGAGCGCGCTCTGGTACGCCCGGACGATCAGCCTCAACGGGCTGAGCTGACGGCAAGGGTTGTTCGGGCGGTTCTTCGTCCCGAACAACCCTTGCCTGAGGGCTACCCGCGAGAGCGCTCGGCACGTTCCACGGTGACACGGTCGGCGCCCCGCCGGTCCGGGCCTGCCCGGACCACGTTGACGCAACCGGGTACGTCCGCGGTGGAAGTGCAGTTGTCCGGCCGGTTACCGCTCACCACGGCCCCGTTCACCAGCGTCACCCGTCCGTCGAGCGTGTGGATGCCGCCACCGGAGGCCGGAACCGGGTAGGAGCCGGATCCAGGTTCGCCCGCGGCGTTGTCGCCGACCGTCACGGCGTCGAGCGTGAGACTGTCATCGAACACGCTGAGCCCGCCGCCTCGACCTCCGTACCCGGACATCCCGGAGTATCCGCCTGGCCCCGCGACGCCGGCATCTCCGCCGCGTCCCGCGTGGTTGCCGGTGATGGCGGTGCGGGTGATGACCGGATTCAGCAGCACACCTGGACTGGTCGACATGATCAGGCCACCGCCCGTGCCGCCGCTGCCGCCGTGCCCGGCGCTGCCGCCCTCCGCGCCACCTGCGCCACCCTTGCCGCCGCTCCCGCCACTGTTGCCGGTGACGACGCTGTCGGTGAGCCGCAGGACGGTGCCTCTGAGCACGTCGACACCGGCGCCGAAGCCGGCGGAACCGCCTCGGCCACCCGGTTTGGCGGCCACCCCGTTTCCGCCAGGGCCTCCGGAGCCGGAAGCGTTGCCGGTGATCGAGGTGCGGGTGATCGTCAAAGTCACCTGAGGGGAACCGTAGGACGAGATCCCACCGCCGGATCCTCCGTAGCCGCCGCTACCCGCACTGGTGGTGGCGGTGGCGGCGGCGCCCGGACCACCCGAGCCGGCGGTGTTGCCGCTGATGACGCTGTCGGTAATGGTCAGCGGACCCCAGTTCTTGATACCGCCGCCGGACTCCCCCGGATTCGCGTCGCCATAAGAACCGGTCCCGACCCCGTCTGGCGCGTGTCCGCCCGCGATCGTGACTTCGTCGAGGGTCAGGTCGCCCCAGTTGTTGATGATCCTGAATCGGGGCGCTTCCTTGGCGCGTTCGATGGTGGCGTGGTTGCCGTGGACGGTGAGCTTTCCGTGGATGGAGGGCAGCCCGGCGTTCCAGGTGGCGTCGGCGACCGTCGTGAGCGTGTAGACGCAGTTCGGCGTCAGGGACAGCGTGTCCGGCGCGGGGGTGGCGTTGGCCTCGACGACGGCTTGGACCAGCGCGGCGGGATCACAGGGAACGGCGGTTTCGTCGGCTTGCGCCGGTGGAGCGACCAGGGCGAACGTCCCCAGCACGGTGGCCGTGGTCGCGATTCGTCTTCGGGATAGGGCAGTCGGCTTCATCGAAGAACCTCTCAGGTCGAGGAATCGGATGATGACGATTTCGCGGAATTCCCCAGTCGCGAAACCGTCACATCGAGAACACTAGAAGTGCCACCCCTTTCCCTCAATGGATATGATCCACATCACACGATTACCGATTATCGGGAATCGTGGCGAAAAACCGAATACAAAGCGGAAGTCGTACCGGATCACGGTCGCGCGGCGGGAATGCGGTGGCCGAGTCCCGGCAGGTCTTGTTATCGTGGGGACGGACCTGATCGACGAACAGGGAGACCAGACGTGGCAGGTGAAGACGACATCTCCGGGTGAGCCGGAGTTGGCAGGCCACCGGCGTTGACGCCGACGTGGCCACTTTGTCGTCCCTTCACAGCCACGTCCACCGCGGTGCGGCCTTGCGGCGCCCGCTGTCTTCCACGAGGTCATTTCCATGTCAGACGCCTTCGTCGTCGTGTCCGCCCTGTCCTTCGCCTGGCCGGACGACACCCCGGTCTTCGACGACCTGTCCTTCACCGTGCCCGGCGGCCGCACCGGCCTGGTCGCGCCGAACGGGGCGGGCAAGAGCACGCTGCTCAAACTGATCGCCGGCGAACTGCGGCCGGTGTCCGGATCCGTCTCCGCGCAGGGAGTCCTCGGCTACCTGCCGCAGTCGCTGCCGCTCACCGCCGACCTGAACGTGGCCGAGGTACTGGGCATCGCGCCGCAGCTCGCGGCATTGAGCGCCATCGAGTCCGGCGACGCGAGCGAAGAACACTTCACCACCATCGGGAACGATTGGGACATCGAGGAGCGCACCCGCGCGCAGCTCGACCGGCTCGGTCTCGACGGCATCTCGCTGGACCGGAGCCTGCGGACGTTGAGCGGCGGGCAGATCATCTCCCTCGGCCTGGCGGCACAGTTGCTGAAACGGCCGGACATCCTGCTGCTGGACGAACCGACCAACAACCTCGACCTCGACGCCCGGCGCAAGCTCTACGGCGTGCTCGAGGACTGGTCCGGCTGCCTGCTGCTGGTGAGTCACGACCGCGAACTGCTCGACCGGATGGACCGGATCGCCGAACTCGACCGCGGCGACCTCCGGTACCACGGCGGGAATTTCACCCAATACGAAGCGGCGGTCAAGGCCGAACAGGAGGTCGCCGAACGCAACGTCCGCAGCGCCGAGCAAGAGGTCAAACGCGAGAAGCGGGAGATGCAGCAGGCACGCGAACGGGCGGCGCGGCGCGCGGGCAACGCGGCCCGCAACCTCGGCAGCGCCGGTCTGCCGAAGATCTTCGCCGGCACCATGAAACGCAACGCCCAAGAGTCCGCCGGCAAGGCGAACGAGACGCACGCGGCCCGGGTCAGCGACGCGAAGAACCGCCTCGACGAGGCCGAACGCTCCCTCCGCGACGACCAGAAGATCGCGCTGATCCTGCCGGGCACCAACGTCCCCGCCGGGCGCACGATGTTCCACGGCGAGCACATCCAGGTCCGCTACGGCGACCGGAGCGTCTTCGCGGGCGACGGCGTCGACCTGACGATCCGCGGCCCCGAACGGATCGCGCTGACCGGCGGGAACGGCACAGGGAAGTCGACACTCCTACGGGTACTCAACGGCGACCTCACGCCGGACAGCGGCGCACTGAAGCGGGCGGAGGGCCGGATCGCGTATCTGTCCCAACGACTCGATCTCCTGGACCTCGACCGGACCATCGCCGAGAACTTCGCCACCTTCGCCCCGAGCCTGCCCGAATCTCAGCGGATGACCCTGCTCGCCCGCTTCCTGTTCCGGGGCGCGCGAAGCCAGCTTCCCGTCGGAGTGCTCTCCGGTGGCGAGCGCCTTCGAGCCACTCTGGCCTGCGTCCTGTTCGCCGAGCCCGCGCCGCAATTGCTCCTGCTGGACGAGCCGACGAACAATCTGGACCTGGTCAGCGTCGGACAGTTGGAGAGTGCGCTGGGTGCTTATCAGGGAGCTTTCGTGGTGGTGAGTCACGATGAGCGGTTCCTGAAGGAGATCAAGGTGGATCGGCGGGTGCGGCTGACCGATGGGGCCCTTGTGGAGTCCTGATCCGCGCTTTGGGATGTCCGGTTTCGCATTTAGAGGACTAACTGCGGCTCGTTTTCCTTGCGTGATCTTCGCGCGGGTAGCGTCATTCTTCAGTGTTGTTCGTGCGTTTCGCTTGTTGCTTAAAATTACGAACACGTGTTCGAGGAAAGTGCGGTATTATGGAGTCGTGTCCGAGACCTTCCTCCCCGAGTTGCCGCAGGAGCTGTGGCGCGCCGGCAAGCTGGAGCTTGCCCATGGCGTGCAGCACGCTTTGCAGCTGATTCGGATCGCGACTGCTTGTCTGGGGCGGTTTCTGGCGGAGATCGAGTCTCGGGGCGCCAAAGACTTGTACGGGCATGGGAGTACGGCGAGCTGGCTCGCCGAGATCGCGGGATTGTCGCGGGGTGAGGCCGCTGCGATCGTGAAGCGGGCGATCGCGTTGAATCCGACGCGTGCGTTGGATGGCGCGGAGGTTCCGCCGGTCGCTCCCGCGACCGCTGCGGTCGCCGCTCAGGGGTTGGTCGGGGATGAGCGGATCGACCAGATCCTGGAGATCTTGAAAAACCTCCCGGCCGACATTTCGGCTGAGGAGCGGGCGGGCGCGGAGCAGATCCTCGCCAATCTCGCTCCGACTGCCGGTCCCCGGCAGCTCGCCAAGGCCGAGGCGAACCTGCAGGACTTGCTCAACCCCGACGGCAACGAACCTAAAGACCCCGAACCCAAAGAACCGCGCCGGGAGATCACCCTGGAACGCCGCAAGGACGGCTTCTGGAAACTCGCCGGCCTGCTCGATGACGAGACCGGCGCCCGGACCGCCGCAGCGTTGGAAGCGCATGCCCAGCCACGCCCGGTGGACGAGTTCGGGCAGGCGGATCTGCGGATGAAGTGCGAACGCATGGGAGACGCCTGGGCCGAGCTGCTCGATCTGGCCATCGCGTGCCCGGACCAACCGGGGACCAGCGGCTACCGCACCTTGGTGCATGTCACCATCGGACTTGAGGAACTCAAATCCGGCCTCGGCACCGCCTGCCTGGACTTCGTCGGGACGATGACCGCTCGGGAAGCCCGACTCGCGGCCTGCGATTGCCTGATGGTGCCGGTCGTGATGGGTGCCTCGGGTGAACCACTGGATATGGGGCGGCTGAGACGGTTCGTCACCCCAGGCCAACGACGGGCGTTGAACATCCGCGACGGTGGCTGCGCCTTCCCCGGGTGTCATCGGAAACCCAAGAATTGCCACGCTCATCACATTCATCATTGGGCAGACGGCGGGCCCACCGATCTCCGGAATCTGGTCCTGTTGTGTGGTTTCCATCATCGGTTGATTCACCACGGTGACTGGGAAGTACGCGTGGCGGCCGATGGGCTACCGGAGTTCATCCCACCCCAGTACAGGGATCCGCTCCGAAAACCTCGGCGCAACACCCTGCACCACGTCTGAACCCCGAAGAGCCCGTCGGCCACGCCGGCGACGGGCCCTTCGTCATGCCCGTGTGGGTTTTGGGACATCTGACGTCCAAAACCCACACAGTCCATCGCGCTCGCCCGACCGAAGATCCCCAGAACTCGCCACTCGGCGACAAAGCCCTCCGTATCCGCGACTGAGGGCCTGCGCCTCCCCAAGGTTCATCGATGACCGAAGCATTGCCAGGCCCGGCACCCGCACACGAGGCCGAACATCCATGCGGGCCCCGAGCCCTCCCTAACGAACGACCGCGACCGGTCCGATCACGCAGTCCATCGCCAACGGACCGGTCACGAACCCAAAGACCGAGCGGAGCCCCGCAGCCCCTCGGCGACGAAGACCCCGAACCCCAGGAAACGCAACCAACCACCGAGCCCGCGAAATCAATCCACCGCAGAAAAGAAAAGGTCCCGCTTCCGCTCAGCGAAGGCTGGGGGTTCCTGCGAGCAGGAAGCGGGAGTTTGTGGCCGGTACGGGGGCCGCCTCTCGGCGAGTGGCTCAACGCGGCTCCGGGCGAACCGGTATTCCGCGAAGGCGAAGGGTGAGGCCCGGGGGCACCATCCGTACCGACACTCTCTACAACGCACCACCGCCGGAAATGTTCCCCGCCGACGAGCCCGAATCGATGTGACCCGCGTCTACACGAACAAAAGAGTGACCCACGTCAACGGACGGAATAAAAAGACCCGCTCCCGCTCAGCGAAGGCCTGGGGGTTACCTGCGAGCGGAAGCGGGAGCAAAGGCCGATACGGTGGGCCGCCTCTCGGCGAAAGGCACGACATGGCTCCGGCCGAACCGGTATTCCATGAAGGCGAAGGGTGAGGCCCGGGGGCACCATCCGTACCGACACCCTCTACAACGCCACGCCCCCGAAAACGTTCCCCACGAAAAGAGTGACGCGCGTCAACACACGAATGCGCTAACGCTCAGCACGGCGGCGGAACCTGCGCGACGAGTTCTTCGGGAGCGGAAAGCCGCCATGCCTCGTAGACCAATTCGGTGAGCTCGTCGGATTCGATACCGTCGAGGTAGACCACCACCCAGCCGAATCCCCCGGCGGTGAACTGCACTTCGAAGACGTCGGGTCGTTCGGCCACGAGGGCTTCCTGCTCCGAGAGGGTCTGCTTCAGTCCGACGGTCTGGGTCCGCGGCCAGTAGTAGCCGAACCGCTTCCCGCGCACGCTGAACGACTCCCACTCCTTCGCGTCGGAGCGCTCGACGTCGGCGAGCGTCTTCAGCATCCGGTGGAACTCGTCACTCGACACGCTCATCTGTACCCCAAACCCCAGGAACTCCGTCCGCCCCAGTCTAAACGGCCACTTCCGTTGAGAACGCGAGACGGCGGAACGGTAGATTCGCCGAGGGAGATCCACTCGATCCGGGGAGCTGCGCAATGGACCGACCCGTCACCGCGGCGGAGCTGTTCGACGCCATCGGGTCCGATTACGAAGACGTCTTCGGGCGGGCTCCGGCGGTCGACAAGGCGGTGCGGCATCTTCTGGACACCCTGCCGCCGTCGTCGAGGGTGCTCGACATCGGCAGCGGTACCGGCAAGCCGGTCGCCGAGGAACTGTCCGCCGCGGGCCACCGGGTGACCGGGCTCGACGTGTCGTCGGTGATGATCGACATCGCGCGCGAGCGGGTTCCGGCCGCCACCTTCGTCCACGCCGACGTGCGCGAATGGGCCTCGCCACCTCAGACCTGGGAGGCCGTCTGCGCCTTCTTCCCGTTCCTCCAGATGCCACGCAAGGACACCGAAGCCGTGCTCGCCGACATCGCGCGCTGGCTGGTACCGGGTGGCCTTTTCGCGCTGGTCACCGTTCCGCGGGACGCCGAGGACGCGCCGGCGGAGTTCTTCAGCCGCTCCTTCCTCGTGACCAGTTTCGCGCCGGACGACCTCGTCCGGCGGGTCGAGGCGGCCGGGCTGGAGGTCACCGGCACGCACTCGGAGGTCTTCACCGCGGACGAGCCGGGGACCCCGCCGGAGGAGCATCTCCTGATCACCGCTCGGCGCCCGGGCTGATCATGCCGACCATCAGCGTGATCACGCCGGTCCACGCGCCGAGCTTGCCGTACTTGACCGAGGCCTACGAATCCCTCGCCGCGCAGGAACTCCCGCCCGGCTGGAGCTGGGAATGGCTGGTGCAGGAAGACGGTGAGACCGGCCTGCTCGACGGTGCCCTCCCCGCGGACGCACGAGTCCTGCCCGGCTCGGGCCGCCGGGGCGGTCCCGGGGTCGCGCGGATGATGGCCCTGTCCCGCGCCTCCGGGAAGCTGATCAAAGCCCTCGACGCGGACGACCTCCTCACTCCCGGCGCGCTCTCGCGGGACATCGCCGCGCTCGCGGATCCCGCCATCGGCTGGACCACTTGCCGGGTCCTCGACCTCCTCCCGGACGGGACCACGGCCGGCTTCGACAGCGACCCCGACGAGGGGCCGATCGAGCGCGGCGCGATCCTGCGGCACTGGCAGCGCAACGGCTACGTGTCGTCGGTGGTGGCCGGGACCTTGTGCATCCGCCGCGAACTGCTGCTGGACCTGGGCGGCTGGATGGCGCTGCCCGCGTCGGAGGACACCGGGCTGATCCTCGCCGCCAACGCCTGCTCGGACGGCTACTTCATCGCCACGTGCGGCATGTACTACCGGAAGTGGCCAGGACAGGTCACCAAGTCCGCGGCACACAACGACGACGGCGAGCGGCTCGCGCGGATGAAACTGATCGAGGAACGAGCCGAGGTCATGTTGGCAGGTCGACGATGTCGAGCAACGCCTTCGCGCACAGATCCCGGATCTCCCCCCGGGTCAGCCTCCGGTACTTGAGCCAGTCGAGGCAGACCGCCACGACGAACGCCAGCCAGCCGCGGACGAGCACCCGCAGGGCCTCCGGCGGCTCGCTGTCCGGGCACAGCACCTCGAGGATGCGGCGGCCCTGTTCGGCGAAGTTGTTGTCCAGGACCTCGCGGACGCCGTCGACGGCGATGGACGTGCCCGAATGCAGGGCCCGGTACCCGTCCTCGTTGGCTTCGACATAGCGGAGGTACGCGTCGAGGCCGGCCGTCAGCTGCTCCTCGACCGGCAGCGTGGGGTCCGACTTGGTCATCTCGAGCAGCCGCTCGCCCTGTGACCTGATGACCTCGGTGACGAAGTCCCGTTTCGTCGGGAAGTAGTGGTACAGCAGCCCTCGGGACACCTCGGCGATGTCCGCGACCTGCTCGATCCACACGTCGTCGTACGGCCGCTCCGCGAACAGGCGGGCACCGATCCGCAGCAGTTGTTCCCGCCGCTCGGCGGTGGACAGCCTGCTGCGGGGCTTCCCGGAAGTACTCGGCGCCATCCGGGCATCGTACTTACTTGACACGGGTTCAGTAACAGGCCACGCTCGCTATTGGATGCCGGTTCAACAGTGCTCACCCTGGAGGGGCTCGATGGCCACCGCTCTCCCCCATCCCCCGCGACGGATTCCGCTGATCGGCGACGTGCTCGGCGTTTCGCCGAAGACGCCGGTCCAGGACTCGATGCGGCACGCGGCCGAGCTGGGCCCGGTCTTCGAGCGCAAGGTGTTCGGCCGGAGCATCGTGTTCGTGCACGGCGCCGAGATGGTCGCCGACCTTTCCGACGAGAAGCGGTTCGCGAAGCACGTCACTCCCGCGATCTCGAACCTCCGCCCGCTCGGCGGCGACGGGCTGTTCACCGCGCACAACGAAGAGCCGAACTGGCGGCGTGCGCACGAGATCCTCGCGCCCGCGTTCAGCCGCAACGCCATGCAGCGCTACCACCCCACGATGCTGGCGATCACCCGCGAACTGCTGGACACGTGGGACAGAGGCGGCGAAGTCGACGTCGCGGACGACATGACCAAGCTGACGCTGGAGACCATCGGCCGGACGGGTTTCGGCTACAGCTTCTCGTCGTTCGAACGCGCCGAACCGCATCCGTTCGTCGCCGCGATGGTCCGCACGCTGCGGCACGCGCAGCGGAAGGCCATCCAGCCGCCGGTCATCGGCCCGCTCCTGAGCCGGAAAGCCAACCAGCGCAACGAAGCCGACCTCGCGTTCCTGCACTCCGTCGTCGCCGACGTGATCGAGGCACGCCGGAACGATCCGAGCACCGAAGACCTGCTCGGGCTCATGCTGAACACCACGCAACCGAGCACCGGCGCGGCACTGGACGAGGACAACATCCGGCACCAGATCATCACTTTCCTCGTGGCAGGCCACGAAACCACGTCGGGCGCGCTGTCGTTCGCCCTGTACTACCTCGCCCGCAACCCCGACGTCCTGGCCCGTGCGCGGTCCGAAGTGGACAAGGTCTGGGGCGAGAACCCGGATCCGTCCTACGAAGAGGTCGCCAAGCTCCGCTACGTTCGGCGAGTGCTCGACGAAGCGCTCCGGCTCTGGCCGACGGCGCCCGCGTTCGCACGCCAAGCCCAGGTGGACACCGTCGTCGGCGGCGAGTACCCGATGCGGAAGGGGCAGTGGGCGCTGGTCCTCATCCCGGCGCTGCACCGTGATCCCGTCTGGGGAGACGATCCCGAGTCCTTCGACCCGGACCGCTTCTCTCCGGAACGCAACCGTGCCCGGCCGGCGCACGTCTACAAACCCTTCGGCACCGGCGAGCGCGCCTGCATCGGGCGGCAGTTCGCCCTGCACGAGGCGACGCTGGTGCTCGGCATGCTGCTGAGCCGGTACGACCTGCGGAGCGACCCGTCCTACCGGCTGAAAGTGCAGGAATTGCTGACCCTCAAGCCGGAGGGCTTCAAGCTGGACGTCTCGCTCCGCGACCGTGCTTCGGTGCCCGCCTAAGCCTTGAGCAGTCCGTCGAACAACGCGTCCACCAGGGCGCGGGGGACGCTCGCTCCGGTCAGCGCCCGGTAGACGATCGGGCCGATGACGGCGTCGAGCGCGGCGTCGAGGTCCAGCGCGGTCGAGACCTCCCCCGTCTCGATCCCGCGCGCGAGGAGTTCTCGTTCCAGCTCCCGGCGCGGGCCGAGATAGCGGTCGTGCAGGCTCTTGGCGGTCTCAGGGCAGTGCTGGGCCTCGGCGATGAGCGCGAGCAGGACCTTGCCCGCCGGGTCGCGGGTGACGAACCGCGCGTAGCCGCGGAAGTAGCCGCGAAGCTCGGACGGCTTGTCCGCCGGGACCGCGAAGCGCTTCTCACTGTCCTCGATGAGCGTGTCGAGCAGGATCTCGACCTTCGACGGCCACCAGCGGTAGATCGTCTGTTTGGCGACCCCCGCCCGGCGCGCGATCGCCTCGATGGTCAACCGCGCGAAACCGTGCTCGACGAGCAGGTCGTCCGCGGCATGGAGCACGGCCAGGCGAGCGGCCTCGTCGCGCTGGTTGCCGGAGCGCGCCCTGCGGGGCTGCGAATTCACCGCTGGCATGCGGCCACCCTACCGCGCTATTGTCGAGACGCAACGTCTCGTCTAGACAAATCCCTTCATCAAGGAGTTTTCGTGTCTCGAACAACCGAGCGCCAGGCTCTCGTCATCGGCGCTTCGCGCGGCCTGGGACTGACCCTGGCCGAGGAGCTCACCCGGCGCGACTGGCAGGTCGTCGCCACCACGCGCCAGAGCGGAGGCGACCTTCAGGAGAAGGCCGACGCCTCGAACGGGCGGCTGCGGGTCGAATCACTGGAGATGACCAGCGACGAGCAGCTCGCCGCCCTGCGTGAACGGCTCGACGGCACCAAGCTCGACCTGCTCTTCGTCAACGCCGCGATCGACCGCGGGAATCTGCCGATCACCGAGGTCTCCACCGAGACCTTCGCCGAAGTCATGATCACCAACGCGTTGCGCCCGCTGCGCACCCTGGAAGCACTTCGCGACCTGGTCGTACCTGGTGGCACCGTCGCGGTCATGTCGTCGAGGCAGGGCAGCATCTCGCTGAACACGAGGCCGGGATTCGAGGCCTACAAGGCCAGCAAGGCCGCGCTCAACCAGTTGATGCGCAGCTACTCGACCCGGTACGCCGAGGACGGGCACACCAAGCTCCTCATCCACCCCGGCCACAACCAGACGCCGCTCGGCGGCTCCGGCGCTCCTCTCACCGCCGCGGAGAGCATGCCTGCCGTCGTCGACGTCCTCGAAGCGCAGGCGGGCGCACCCGGTCTGCAGTTCTTGGATCTCTACGGCGAAATCGTGCCCTGGTAGGTCACATCTCCGCTTCGGGATCCGTCAGACCGGTATGGAAACCCGCATCCCGAACCCCGCCCTGTCGAACCCCGCCACCCTGAAAGCCTTGATCGCGTTGTCGGAATCGGCCGGCGACACCGGTGTCCCGAACACCACGCACTACCTCATGCACGTCCGCGCGAGCCAGATCAACGGCTGCAGCGGCTGCCTGGACATGCACACCAAGGAAATGCGCAAGGCAGGCGAGTCCGACGAGCGCATCTTCACCGTGGCGGCGTGGCGCGACACCGCCTACTACACCGACGCCGAACGCGCGGCGCTCGCGCTGGCCGAGGCACTCACCCGGATCGCGGACCGGGCCGACCCGGTCGACGACGCGGTCTGGAACGAGGCGGCTCGTCATTACGACGAAAAGCAGCTCTCCAGCCTGGTCCTCTCGATCGCCGCCATCAACACCTGGAACCGGCTCAACGTCGCCACCCGGCAGATCGCCGGCGCCGCCTGACGGGCTATTCGGCCTGCCGTAGCTCCACACAGCACTCGGCCGCGCCGGGAACGAGGGCCGCTTCCACGTTCCCGGCGCGCACGCCGTTCAGGAAACCGGCCAAGAAGGCCTGGTTGATCCCGCAGACCAGGTCCGGGGCCTTCTCGGCCAGCGGATGGAACGGACAGTTCCGCAACCGGACGCAGGTCCTGCTGTCCCGGCTCGGTTCGAAGCCATAGCGGCGAAGCATCCCTTCGGCCACGGTGAGCGCACGTTCGGCACCGAGCCTGCCGGGCCGTGTCCGCGCGCGTTCCTCCTCACCCGCCGCGAAGCCCCGCTCCCCCGCGACGCGGCGGACGGCCTCCCTCGCCGTCTCACCGGTCTCCTCGGCGAGCACGGCCTCGGCGAGGATGTCCGCGAGCAACTCGTGCCGCCGGGCGGGAAGCTGCACCTGGATGGTGTCGTCGACGGGTTCGTAGACCTTCGGCCTGCGCCCCACCTTCACCACCGGGCCCGCCGCGAAACCGAATCTGAGCAGCCCGGCGTCCACGAGTTTGTCGAGATGGAAGGCTGCGAGCTTGCGGGAGATCCCCACCGCGGCCGCCGCCTCGTCCCGGGTGACCGGGCGCCGCTCGCGCCGCGCGTAGGCGTACATACCCCGGCGAAGGTCGTCGTCGAGAGCCGCCACCGCGGCGATGGCGGGGACGTCGAGGCCGTCCGGATCGGGCACTGTCACGTACACCACGATATCGCCTATCTCAACCGACGGAACACTCTGGATCAGGGATCTACCATGTAAGATGAGCCCGCGGGTGGCAAAACACCCAAAAGTCTTGGTTAAATAACCACTGGGGATCGCGTTCAGCCTAGGAGGCCCAATGTCCACTCCCGCCTTGCGCGTCGTGCACGAAACCGGGCCGGGGCCGGACCTGGCGGCCGCCGAGGCCGCGGCCGCCGATCTCCTCACCGCACTGGGCATCTCACTGGACTCCGAGAGCCTCCGCGGCACGCCGGGCCGGATGGCGCGCGCGTACGCCGAACTCTTCACCCCTCGCCCGTTCGACCTCACGACCTTCCCCAACGACGAGGGCTACGACGAACTCGTCCTCGCCAGGGGAATCCCGGTCCGGTCCGTCTGCGAGCACCACCTGCTGCCGTTCGTCGGCGTCGCGCACGTGGGTTACCTGCCCGGCGACCGGATCCTCGGCCTGTCCAAACTGGCGAGGATCGTCGAGCATTTCGCCTGCCGTCCGCAGGTTCAGGAGCGCCTGACGAAGCAGGTCGCCGACTGGCTCGAAGAGCAGCTCGAACCCCGTGGCGTCGGCGTGGTGATCGAAGCGGAGCACTCGTGCATGACGTTGCGCGGCGTGCAGGCCGTCGGGTCGAGCACCGTCACCTCCACCCTGCTCGGCACGCTTCGCGAAGACGCCCGCTCGCGGCAGGAATTCTTCGCCCTCACCGGCATCAACGGCTGACCGCGGGTTCTTCCGCGTAGGCCGCGGAGACGACCGCACGGTCGAACACCCGCCAGGTGAGCGCGGAAACGAGCACCGCCACCACGAAACCGGCCCAGTACGGCGTCGTCAGCCCGAATTTCGACGCCACCGCGCCGCCGAGCAACGCGCCGACGCAGTTGCCGCCCGCGATGATGAACAGGCTGGTGCTGCCGACCCGGCCGAGCATGTCCGGCGGGGTGAGCCGCTGACGCAGGGAGCTGGCGACGATGCCCCACAGCGCGCCGTGCACCCCGAACAGGAACAAGGTCACCCCGACGACCGGCGCGTTCGTGCTCGTCGCCAGCACCAGATGGGTCGCGGCTTCGATCAGCAAACCGATCCGCAACGTCCAGGTCGGTGTGCACCACGCGATCAGCCGGTCGCCGGTGACCGAGCCGAGCAGCCCGCCCACCGCCATGCAGGTGAACAGCAGGCCGTAGCCGACGGAACCCAGCTGGAGCCGCTCTTTCGCCAGCAACACCAGCACGGACGTGGCCGCGACCAGCGTCAGGTTCAGCATGCCGATCAGCCCGACCATGGTCCGCAGCAGACGCTGACCGGCCAGCCACCGGAATCCCTCGGCCACCTCCGCCCGCATCGAGCGACGCACCACGGGCTCGCCGGGTTCGTCGCCGGGCCGTGAACGATAGGCACCGGCGATGAGCCCGAGCAGCAGGGCGCTGACCGCGTACGTGCCGGCGTTGACGTAGAACGGGATACTCGCCGCGACGCCGAACAGGAATCCGCTCAGTGGACCGGAAAGCATGCCGTGGGCCAGCGTCGTCCCCGCGTACAGCCGCCCGTTCGCCCGCTCCAGCAAGGCCTTCGGGACGATCGCGGGCAGCATCGCCCCGCTCGCCGTCCGGAACACGACCTCGCTCGCGTTGATCACGAAAAGGACGGCGTAGAGCAGGGCGATGCCGACGTTTCCCGCCGTGATCGCGACGGCCAGCAGCGCGACGGCGGGTACGCGGATCCAGTCCAGGGTGATCATCAGCTTCCGCCGGTCCACCCTGTCGACCAGCACCCCGCCCGGCAGCGAGAAGAGCAGCCAGGGCAACCACGCCACCGCGAATCCGCCCGAGACCACGAGCGGTTCGTCGGTGCGGGACGCGATCAGCAACGGTGCCGCCACCGTCGCGAGACCACTGCCCAGCGCGGACGTCGTACTCGCCGCCCAGAGCTTCGCGTACCTGCCGTCGAGCCGCTCCCCCGTCATGAGATCCAACGTAGCGAGCGGTGACCGAACGGATGCGGAGTTTCACCCACAGCTGAGCACTCGCCCTCTAGACTGCCCTTCCGTTCGGCCTTGGGAGGGGACCACGAATGGTGCTGGTACGCGATGTCAATCCGTCGATCCTGCTGATGAACAAGGCGCCGGGCACGAAGCCTGGCCCTTACCTGCCACGGGACATCGACCAGCAGCTCATCGCGGCGCTCACGTCCGACAGCCGGTTCACCCTCGTCGTCCACGAGGTCTACTCGGGTGCGAGGCGATCGGCTTTGCAGGCCCTGACCGTGACGTACCCCGGAATGGAACTGATCGTCGAGCCGGAGATCGACGACCTCATGTCGGACCGGTACCACGGACCGGCGACGCTCTGGCTCGACCAGAAACTGCCCCAGACCCTCGGACGCGCCCCCGTCGCGGTGACCAAATGGCTGGAGATCGATCACCGGCGCCGGGTGCTGGGCCTCATCGACGCGAGCCAGTACGACCACCCGGAACTCCGCGCGGCGATCGATCAGCTCGCGCCGACGGTCCTCCGTATCGGACCTGACCTCTCCACCCGGGAACGAATGCGGGCCGAGGAGATGTTCCCCGGGATGGGCCCCATCCGCACGATCGACGAGATCGCCGCCGCGTCCAATCCCGCCGCGTCCGAGCACGCCGATCCGGATCCGTTCGCCGCCCACGTCGCCGATTACCGGCCCGACACCGACGACGGCGTCGACCGCCTCGGCATCGGCACCGACGTGCGCATGCTCGCCGACCTGGTGGTCTCACGCATGATCACCCCTCCCCTGTCCATCGGCCTGTTCGGCAGCTGGGGTTCGGGCAAGAGCTTCTTCATGCGGCAGATGCAGCTGCGCGTCCGCGAGCTCGCCGATTCCGCGCGGACGGCCGAAACCGAGGCGGGCGCGCACGGGAAGTCCGTGTCCTCCTACTGTTCGAGTGTCCGCCAGATCAGTTTCAACGCCTGGCATTACAGCGAGGCGAACCTCCTCGCCAGCCTCGCCACGCATATCTTCGACAACCTCGCCGCGAGCGGCGCCGAGAACGATCTTCAGCGCCAGGCCGACCTGCTCGCCGAACGCCGCAAGACCGAGAAGACCCTGCTCGGCAGGCTCAGCGCGGTCCGCCTCGAACGCAGAACCCTGACGGCCCAGCAGAAACAAGCGAAACGAAGGCGACGGAAGCCGCGCGAATACGTCCTCGCGGTGTTCGACAGCCTCACCGAGGCGGACAAGGCGTGGATCGCGTCCAGGATCGGCGTCGACCAGCCGACCGCCGAGGATCTCGAACGCCTCGCGCAGGAGACCGGCGGGGTGCGTTCGGACGTCGCCGAATTCTGGCGACGCCTGCGGCAGGATCCGGTTCCGCTCCTGATCCTGATCGGTGGGCTGGTGACGGTCCTGGTGGTCACCTTGCTCGTCGGCCGGTCACAGGTCTCCGGCGTGCTCGGCGGGCTCACGCTGGTGAGTTCCGCGCTGACCGTCGTCCTGCGGATGCGCGCCAGCGCGGACCGGATCCACCAGGCGCTCGACAAACTCGGCGGTCCGTCCGAAGAGGACGAAGAAACCGAGCGGCGCCTGGCCGAACTGGACGCGGAATCCGACCGGCTCGAAAAGGCGGTCACCGAACTCGCGCCGGGGCTGGACCTCGTGGCGTTCGCCGAGTCCCGGGTCTCGGACTACGTCGAGCATCTGGGCGTGGTCTCCTTGCTGCGCAAGGATCTCGAAACGTTCGCGACGATGCTCGCGGAGGTCCCGCACGGTTCCGGCAAGATCGAACGGACCGTTCTCTACATCGACGACCTCGACCGCTGCCCGCCCAAGGTCGTCGTCCAGGTCCTCGAAGCCATCCATCTCCTGCTGGCCCTGCCCGTGTTCGTCGTCGTGGTGGGTGTCGACTCCCGATGGCTCAAGAAGGCCGTCGAGCAGCACTACGAGGAGATGCTCGGCGACGACCCGGAAACCTTCGCCGAGAGTTACCTCGAAAAGATCTTCCAGGTGCCGTTCACGTTGTCCCCCATGGACGATCCAGGGTTCGCGGGGCTCGTGCGCGGGCTCGCCGACACCGAGGTCCAGGACTCCACCCCTGCGCCCGCACCCGCCGGAACGGATCAGGCCACCGGTGACCGCTCTCCGGTCGCGATCGGTTTTCGTCCTCGCGCGGAAGCACCGCGACCGTCGTCCGAACAGTCCACAATAGACGTCCGCCCTCCTCGCTTGGTGATCTCGGCGCAGGAACTGGACTTCCTGCCGACGCTGGCCCCGCTCGTCCGGTCCCCTCGGGCCGCGAAACGGCTCCTGAACCTGTATCGCCTGCTGCGGGCACGGTTCGCCGGAGAAGCCCTCGCGGAGTTCCTCTCCGGCGGTGACCGTGAGGCGCCGTTCCGCGCGGTGCTGGTGCTGCTCGCGGTCCACGTCGGACATCCGGACGCCGTCCGGTGGTTCGCCTCCATCGAGGGGACCGACCCCGACGACAAGGCCGTCGAGATCGTGTCCTCGATGAACGACCACGAACTGCGGCCGAAGCTCGAACGCGGCCTGTCCGGCGAAGCGTGGCCACTGCTGGCCGGGTCCTATCAGCGCTGGCTGCCGTTGGTGAACCGGTTCTCGTTCGCCCGCGACCGCTCGATGTCGGGCCCGCGGTAGAGCCGCTCCGGGATCTTCGCCAGCGTCGACGGATGGACCTGCGGGCCGAGGCCGTAGAGCTTCTGGAAGCTCATGATCAGCGGCCGCCACCGGTCGGGGTCGATCCGGTCTTCGGTACCCGGCATCCGCACGTCGTCGTGGACGTGGACGCGCTGGACGCGCACCTCGAACACGAGCACGCCGCCGCGTTGTTTCGGATCGTCTTCGGCGAGGGGATGGACGGCCTCGACGACGGCCTCCATCGTCACCGGGCATTCCGCGACACGGGGCGGCCGGACCGTCTCCGAGGCGACCGGGGTGAGCCCGGCGCGGGCGAACTTGTCCGGTTCGTGCCGGTAGCCGCGTTCGTACTTGCGGGACGGGACCGGATCCGATCCGGTGGTCAGCGCCAGCCGGTCGACGGCGGCCGCCAGCGCGTCGGAAGGGAGATTCAGAACACATTCACGGTTGCGCATGAGATTCTGCGCGGTCTTGGATTTCGCGCCCAGCCCGAGCATGCCCCGCCAGCCGAGCCAGAACGCCGACGACATCGGGGCCAGGTTCACGGTGCCCGCCTGGTCGACCGTCGAGAGGAGCACCACCGGGGTGCCGAAGTAGAGGATTCCGGGCTCGATACGGGTGTGCGCGGCCTCGGCCGCCGTCGTGGAAACTGTCACGTTCGTCAGCTTCGCCGCCTCACGCGCCGGAGGCTGGCGAGAATCGGACGTCGCGATCAACACCGTCGGCGGAGGGCGTCGCGCGGTCCGAACACTTACCCTCGTCCGAGACGGTTCCCTTGGGCGGACGCGAACCCGCGGTCGTTCGGAGTATTGCGTTCGGCCGATTGCTGGTAGGTTCGCCGAACTTGAACGACGAAGGAGGCGCCGGCAGCGGCCCGGTCAACACCCGAACGCGCGTGGTGAGGCGAATCGCATGCGAGACGATGTGGTCCAGGCGAGCTCGATTCTCGGGCATTCCCCCGGCCAGGTTTGGGAAGTGATCGGCGATCCCGAGTCCTACTCGAGGTTCGTCGCGGAGATCAGCTGGTGCGAGATCCAGCGTCCCGCCGAACGCGGACGCGGCCCGAAATGCCTTGTCCGGCTGGAACCGCGGCCGGGAACGCTCGTCGTCGGCGAGATCGAGGCGCGGGTCTGGCGGCCGGGCGAGCACGTCGTGTGGTGCGGCGTCGAGAACGACGGCATCTGGGTCTCGGTCGAGCTGCGGCAGGCCCCCGACGGTGGCACGGAACTCCTCGCGCAGCTGATGCTTCCGGCGCCGCACTCCCCTCTCGTGTCCGCCGCGTCCTTCAAACGCACCGTCCGCGCGGCGGCCCGGCGGATCGATCTGCACCTTTCGGGCCGGGCGGCGTCACCTCAGGACGAACCGGCGCACACCAAGGCCACCACGCTGCACACGGCGAGCACGCTGATCAAGGCAGGAGTGCTCGCGGCCGCGCGCCCGGACAAGATCGCGCGGCAGCTCACGTCGCTTTCGCAATGGGGCGCCACCGTCGCCGGCGGCTACTCGGCCAACGCCGCGCGGGTCCCCGAAGAAGTCGCGCTGCACGACGAACGCAACGTCCGGACGTTCAAGCAGACGGCCGATCGCAGCAATCAGCTCGCGAACTCGCTGGCGGCCCGCGGCGTCCGCGCCCGTGACCGGATCGCCTTGCTGTGCCGCAATCACGCGACGATGGTCGAGTCGCTGATCGCGTGCAGCAAACTCGGCGTGGACGCGATCCTGCTCAACACCGGCCTGTCCGCCGGCGCGGTCGCGGACGTGATCGGGCTGCACAAACCGGTCGCGGTGCTCGCCGACGACGAGTTCTCGCGGATCATCGCCGACATCCCCGGCGATTTCCTCCGGCTGTCCACCTGGCCGGAGACCGAGAACGGCTACCCGACGATCGACCAGTTCATCGCCGGGGTGCCCGCCACCAAACTCAAACCCGTGGACCGGATCGGCAGGCTCGTCGTCCTCACCTCGGGCACCACGGGAACCCCGAAAGGCGCACGACGGCCGACGCCGAAGGGACTGTCGACGTCGGCCGCCATGCTCGACCGCATTCCGCTGCACTCCGGGGACCGCTTCGTCGTGGCCGCACCGCTGTTCCACAGCTGGGGGCTCGCCGGGATGCAGATCGGGATGGCCGTGCGGGCTTCGCTGTCGCTGATCCGCCGGTTCGACGCCGAAGAGATCCTGCGGACCATCGCCGAACATCGGTGCGGTGTGCTGTTCGCCGTCCCCATCATGTTGCAGCGCATCCTCGACCTGCCCGAACGGATCCGCAGCCGCTACGACCTCTCGTCGCTGCGGATCGTCGCCAGCAGCGGATCCGCGCTGCCGGGCACGATCGTCACCGAGTTCATGGACACCTTCGGCGATGTGCTCTACAACTTCTACGGCTCCACAGAGGTTTCGTGGGCCAGCATCGCCACGCCGGAGGACTTGCGCGCGGCGCCGACCACCGCCGGCCGCTGCCCGCCCGGTACCCGTGTCGCCATCCTCGACGACGACCACAAGCGGGTCCCACCGGGCTGGGAGGGACAGATCTTCGTCGGCAACGACATGCTGTTCGAGGGCTACACCGACGGAGCCAGCGTGCCCCGCGCGGAGAACCTGATGGCGACCGGCGACGTCGGTTATCAGGACGCCGCCGGCCGCCTCTTCGTCACCGGCCGGGCGGACGAGATGATCGTGTCCGGTGGGGAGAACGTGTCCCCGCGCCCGGTCGAGGAGGCCATCGTCGCCCTGCCCGGCGTCCACGAGGCCGCCGTGATCGGCGTGCCGGATCGCGAGTTCGGGCAACGGTTCGCGGCGTACATCGTCCCGAAACGCGGCGCGCGGATGAGCGCGGACGACGTCCGCGCCTACATCCACCACCGGCTGGCCCGCTTCGCGGTCCCGCGGGACGTGTACTTCGTCGAGGAGCTGCCCCGGAACGCGACCGGGAAGGTACTCAAACGGTTACTACGGGACGAAACCTGGCCGATCGAGCAGTGAGCTTTCCCGGAACTCGCGTGCTTGGAGGCGTATCACGCGTGATTGAGGGCGGAAGACGATGTTCCGCCCCCAATCACGCGAGTTCCGTCTCCGATCACGCGAGTTCCGCGTTTGAGTGCCGCTTCCGCAGGAGGAATCGCTGGATCTTCCCGCTCGGTGTCTTGGGCAGCTCCGGCACGAAGCGCACCTCACGCGGGTAGGCGTGCGCGGCGAACCGGGTCTTCACCAACTGCTGCAGTTCGGAAACCAGGGCGGAATCGGCGGAAACGCCGTCGCGCGCCACCACGTAGGCCACGACCACTTCGCCGCGCAGTTCGTCCGGGACCCCGATCACGGCGCATTCGGCCACCGCGGGATGTTGCTGCAGAACGCTTTCCACGTCGAACGGGCCGATGCGGTAGCCCGCCATCAGGATGACGTCGTCATCTCGTGACGCGAAGGTCAGGTAGCCGGAGGCGTCCTTGGCGGCCACGTCGCCGGTGTAGTACCAGCGTCCGTCGGGGCTGAACCGCGCGGCGGTGCGCTCGGGCGCGTCGCGGTAGCCCCGGAACCACACCAGCGGACTCGCCGAGAGGTCCAGGGCGACGCGTCCGCGTTCTCCCGGCTCGGCGATCACGTCGGCGTCTTCTCGGAGGACCTCGACGGCGAAGCCCGGCAGGACGCGCCCCATCGAACCGGGTTTGACCTCCGAGCGGAGGTCCGGATGCCACGCGTTGCCGACCACCATGCCGAGCTCCGTCTGTCCATAGTGGTCGTAAACGCCGACGCCGAGCTTGGCTGACGCCCACTCCAGGACGTCCGGCGTCAGCGGTTCCCCCGCCGATGAACAGTGCCGCAGCCGGAGGCCGTCCGGCACCGGGGCGGCCGAGTTCCGGAGCGCGCGGTACACCGTCGGCGCGGCGGCGAAGTTGGTGACGCCGAACTTCTCCAGTACAGCCCAGGTCAGTTCGGCGGAGAAACCCGCGTGCAGCAACAGACTCCGCCTGCCGGTCGCCATCGGCGTCATGATCGCGTAGTACAGCCCGTAGGCCCAGCCAGGGTCTGCGGCGTTCCAGAAGACGTCGTCGGCGCGGACGTCGAGCGCGAAATCTTGGTACGCCTGGAAACCCGCGAGCGCGCGGAGGGGAATCGGGACGGCTTTGGGCGTGCCCGTGGTCCCGGAAGTGAACAGCTCGACCAAGACGCCGGCACCACCGGTCTCCGCGGATCCCGGCAGCGGCGCGGCGTCGGCCAGCATCTCGCGGAACGACAGGTCGCCGTCCTCGCCTTCTCCGACCACCACGGTCCGCCGCGACGGGTCGGCGGGCAGATCGGCGGACGGCGTCAGCTTCGCGCGCTGATCGGCGTCGGCGATGACGGCCTTCGTACCGTTGCCGGTGATACGCAGCGCGATGGCGGGCGGCGCGAACGCGGTGAACAGCGGGACGTGCACCGCGCCCAGCCGCCAGATCGCGAGCAGCGCCACCACGAGCTCCGCCGACTTGCCCATCAGCGTCGCCACCCGGTCCCCCGGTCCGACCCCGAGACCGAGCAGCGCCCCGGCGAAGCGTTCGGACCGCTCACGCAGCTCGCCGTAGGTGAGGTCCACACTGGTCAGATCCGCCTCGACCACGGTGAACGCGACCGCCTCCGCCGGATGCCGGTCGCACAACAGCGTCGCCGCACTGGCCCGCTCGTCGTCGTAGACCTCGAGCAACCGCCGGACGTGAGCTTCGGTCATCGTTTCTCCCGGGACGTGGCGAAGGCGTACAGTTCCGGAAATCGTGCGGGCGGGCCCGCCCCGCCCACCACCCCCGATCGAGGGGGATCACCGAGGAGGGTGAGCCGATGCCGGTCGACGACGCCCAGCTGCTCGGCGCGGTCTCGGACCTGCGCCGGGACACCGGCCTGCCGGTCGGTTTCGCCGGGATCGCCGGCACCTCACCGCGGATGCGGCTGACCGCGTTCCTCGGCAACCGGGGCACCGCGCTGAACGGCCTGTCCGTCCGCGCGGGCTGCGGCCTCGGCGGCAAGGCGCTCGCGCTGACCCGGCCGGTGGTCGCCAACGACTACCACCGCGCCACCACGATCAGTCACGACTACGACGAGCCGGTCCGCGACGAGGGGATCCACTCGGTGGTCGCCATCCCGGTGGTCGTGCGCCGTCGCGTCCGCGCCGTGCTCTACGGCGGCCTGCGCGACGAGGCGACCCTTTCCGACCGGACGATCACCGCCGCCCTGCACGCCGCGCGCGATCTCGAACAGACGTTGGCCGTCGAGGACGAGATCGAACAACGGCTGGCCGAGGCACGACCGCTGGCCGAACACCACGAGGAGGCCGCACCGCGGGAACGCCTTCGCGAGGTCTACGCGGAGTTACGGGCGCTCTCCGGCCAGCTCGACGACAGCGTTCTCCGCGACCGCCTCGACGCGGTGTGCGAGAACCTCACCGGCGCCGTTTCCCCCGCGCTACGCCTGGCGCCGCGGGAGCTCGACACGGTCTCGCTCGTCGCGCTCGGGCTGACGAACGCCGAGATCGCGCACCGGCTGGGCCTGACCGCGGAGACGGTCAAGAGCTACCTTCGGGACGCGATGCGCAAACTCGACGCGACCTCGCGGCTGCAGGCCGTCACGCACGCGCGGCGTGCCGGACTGCTCCCCTGACTCAACCTGCGGGAACGGGCGAGACCGAGGAGATGCAGTACTTGTCGCCCGCCTCGCGCCGGACCTCCATCGTCCCGTTGTGGGGCTCAGTCCGGTCCAGGGTGCCGGTCATCGTCACCACGATCAGGTCCGGGCTCGCCGCGCGAGGATCCTTCGCGCTGAGCGACGCGTTGCGGTCGCCGTACTCCTTCGCGGCCTGACGGACCTTGTCCTTGGCGTCCGCACAGGCCGACTCGGCAGCCTTGTCGGGCTCGTCGCCGAATACCGCGAGGATGAACTTGCCCGCCAGCACCGGGCCCCAGTTGAGCTCCAACGGGGTCTGCGTCGCGTCGGCCGAGCTCGAAGACTTGCGGTCGCTCAGCAGGAAGCCGGGTGCGACGAACGCCAGGATCACGAAGACGACCACGACGAGCGCGCCACCGCCGGCGATCAAGCCGATCAGCAGCCCGTTGCCCTTCTTCGGCGGCGGGTATCCCTGCTGCGGGTACTGCTGTTGCGGATATTGCTGTTGTGGGTACTGCTGTTGCGGATGCCACTGCGGCCCTTGCGGTCCCTGCGGATACGACATCGACGGTTCCTTCCCCCGGCCAACCTGGTGCGCGGGGAATCTACCGTCCCCTTCGGACAGTCGAAAACCGGCTCCACCGCAGGTCGGGTCTCCCTAGAATCGACCCATGAGACGGCTGGCCGTAGTGGTCTTCAACGGGGCGTCGCTCGGCGCGATGTCCTTCGCGTTCGGGGTGTTCGAGATGGCTTCGGCCTTCGGGGAGCTACCCGACCTCGACCTCAAGGTCGTCGGCGGTGAACCGGACACCGCCTTGCGAGGCGGCGGCCTGACCGTACCGGTCCCCGAAGACCTCGACGCGGTCCGGAACGCGGACTTGGTGCTGGTCCCCAACTGGCGGTCGCCGATGGAGGATCCGCCGGAAGCGGCGCTGGCGGCGCTCCGCTCGGCGCACGACCGTGGTGCCCGGGTGGCCGGACTGTGCAGCGGAGCCTTCGTGCTGGCCGCCGCCGGGCTGCTCGACGGCCGCCCCGCGACCACGCACTGGGCGATGGCGCCACTGCTCGCGGCCCGCTTCCCCGCCGTCCGCCTCGACGAGTCCGTGCTCTACATCGACGACGGCGACATCCTGACCGCGGGCGGTGGTGCGGCGGGGATGGACCTCGGCCTGCACCTGATCCGCTCCTGGTGCGGCGCGGAGGTGGCGAACCGGCTGGCGAAGGGCATGGTCGTCCCGCCACACCGAGCCGGTGGGCAGGCGCAGTACATCGAATCGCCGATGCCGGAACTCGACGAGGGCGACCCGGTGTCGGAGACGATGGCCTGGGCGCTGACCAGGCTGGACACGGCGCTCCCGGTCGACGAACTCGCCAGGCGGGCGCATATGAGCAGGCGCAACTACGACCGCCGGTTCCGCGAGATCACGGGCGCCGCGCCCGGTACCTGGCTCACGCATCAGCGCGTCATCCGGGCGCAGCAGTTGCTCGAATCCACCGATCTCCCGGTCGACGAGATCGCCAGGTACTGCGGGTTCTCCTCGTCGGCCGCGCTCCGGCCGCATTTCCGCCGCCAGGTCGGGGTCACGCCGGTGTCGTATCGGGAGACGTTCGGGACCAGGCTGGGCGTGCCGGAACCCATGCTGTCTTGAAACTGATCCTGGTTGGCGAAAACACCACTCACGGCGGGCGCCGCGACCGGGCCACGATCAGGACATGACCGAAAACAGCCGTTCCTTCCTCAACCGCCGGTCCATGCTCACCCTCGGCGCGGGGGCCGCGGCCGCGCTGGTGGCCTCGGGTGGCGTCGCCGAGGCGAGCCGGCCCGCCGCCACCGACGCCGAACTCGCGCGGTCGCTGCCCGGTGGCTTCCGCAGCGAGTACGCCCAGGTCAACGGGGTCCGGCTGCATTACGTCGCCGGCGGCCGGGGTGAGCCGCTGATCCTGCTGCCGGGCTGGCCGGAGACCTGGTGGCAGTACCGCAAGGTCATGCCGGAGCTGGCGAAGCGGTATCGCGTGATCGCCGTCGATCTGCGGGGTATGGGCGGCTCGGACAAGCCACAGGGCGGGTACGACAAGAAGACGATGGCCCGCGACATCTTCGAGCTCGTCCGCGCGCTGGGCCACCGGCAGGCGCACATCGCCGGGCACGACATCGGCGCCATGGTCGCGTTCGCCTTCGCCGCCAACCACGCCGACGCCACGAAGACCGTCACGCTCATGGACGTCTCGCACCCCGACGAAAGCCTGTACCAGCTCCCGATGCTGGCCCCACCCGGGCAGCCGGTGAACGTCTGGTGGTTCGCCTTCAACCAGGTCGCGACGCTGCCCGAGCAGCTGCTGACCGGCCGGTCGCGTTTCCTCGTGGACTGGATGTTCGACCACCTGGCGGCCGACCCGGCCTCGATCGGGAGCCGGGACCGGGCGATCTACGCCGCCGCGTACGACCGCCCGGACGCCATCCGCGCCGGGAACGGCTGGTACCAGGCGTTCGGCCAGGACATCGAGGATCAGAAGGCGTACGCGAAGATCACCGCGCCGATGCTGGGGCTGGGCTCGGAGTTCAACTACGACTACCTCGCCGCGGTCCTGCCGTCGAAGGCGGCCGACGTCCGGGTGCGGAAGGTCTCCGGTTCCGGCCACTTCGTCGCCGAGGAGCAGCCGCGGACGGTCATCGACGAATTGCGGACCTTCCTCGGGTGAGGCGTATACCCCGAATGGGTCAACGCCGCGCGCCGAACGACCCGATTCACTCGGTC
The DNA here is from genome assembly GCF_000732925.1 of Amycolatopsis japonica. Classification (NCBI taxonomy): domain Bacteria; kingdom Bacillati; phylum Actinomycetota; class Actinomycetes; order Pseudonocardiales; family Pseudonocardiaceae; genus Amycolatopsis; species Amycolatopsis japonica. The sequence continues at coordinate 3,620,910 of NZ_CP008953.1, read as the reverse complement.
AGGTGAAAGACGCGGCGAGGCGTCATTCTCGCGGCGAGGGCCCCTCTTCTCTGGTGTGTCGGTACCGGCCGGGCAGCCCCCCGAACGGCCGGTACCGACATGGAAGTTCAGCTCAACCGATCCACCAGCGGGCCTTGTAGATCCACGCGCCGTGCAGCGCCAGCTCGGCGCGTGGAAAGGCCAGCCGGACGGTGTCCGTGCACCAAGTGCACAAGTGGCCCTCCTGCACGGAGGCCGTCAGGATCTGGCCGGTCCGCGGATTCGTCGACACGCTCTTCACATGCGGCCGGTCGATCTCCCGCGCACCCGCGTAGCGCTGGGTGAACCCGCCACTCGTCTTCGAGAACCGGTACACCCCCGCCTCCGTCGTCACCCACAGCAGGTCCGGCCGGTTCGGGACCGGCTGGAGGTCGTGCCCGCCCTTGGTCGGCACCGGGACGGACCGCTGCTCGGTGAGCACCGGAGCGGCGGGCGTCCCGCCGACGCTCAACGCGACGAGCGCGTCGGTGCCCAGGGCCCACAACACGTTCCGTCCGGCGTCCCACACCACGCCGTGCGCCCCCACCAGCCGGTATTCGGCGTAGGTCGTCGAGCGCTGCCCCTGCGAGGCGGTGTAGACCCGCACCCAGCCGCCGGTGCTGGCCGCCACCGCGACGTTCCCGTCCGGCAGCAGTTCGATGCTGTGCGGATTGGCAGGGCCGCCCACGTTCGCGGCCCAGTACGCCCGATCGCCCGCCGGATACGGCACAACGGCCGCGAAACCACCCGACGCCGACGTCAGGAGGTACTTCTCGCCGCCTCGTTCGGCGAGCTTCGCGTCGCTCGGATTGCTCCAAGAGCCGGCCAGATCCGCCAGCCCGTTGGCGGCGTTCGGCGCCCACGCCCAGCTCACCTTCCGCTCTCGCCAGGAGGCCCGGTCGGCGGGCAGGACCAGGATGCGCTTGGACGCCTGTTCGGTGATGACGATCGAGCCGCGATCGCGCCCGGTGGCGTCCGCGTCCGCCACCGCCGGCGCGGACGCCGCGACCGAAAGGCCGGCGATGGCCAGCGCCACCAAGGATTTCCGCATGATCTTCATACCCAGAACCGAACCCGTCCGGGATGACGGGTGGGTGGCGGCGATCGGAAACGTGGATGTCGACGAGGTGACCTGCTCAGAGGCTGGCTTCGGACTGCCGGAACAGCACTTCGCCGAGCGGACGGCGTGCCGTCATCGGAGCTGGGCGGCCGTACCCGAAGCGCAGCACGGCGTGCGGGCGGCCGAGGTCGGCGAAGACCCGGTCCATCGCCGCCCGGGTCTCCGGGGTTTCGAACGGCCTGCCGACGAACGAGGTCGCGAGACCGGCGGCCGTCGCGGTCAGCAGTACCCGCTGCAGCACCATTCCCGCCCGCAGATCCGCGGCGGGCCCGCCGGCTGCGGTGAGGACCGCGCCGAGCACCGGCTCACCGCCTTCGGGTTCGGCGGCGATGAAGGACTCCTGCGCGGGAATGCCGTGCGGCGACGGCGGTCTGGTCGGCGCCTGGACACCGTCCGGCGCGTGGGCCGTCCGCCGCGTCCACAGCGCGACCTCGGCCTGGAACGCGCCGTTGCGCGCCTGCGCGGCCTCGGCCCGGTGCAGTACGCGCGCGACCGCGTTCGCCCGGTCGCCGCGGCCGAACAGTTCCAGCAGCCCGCCTTCCACCAGCGCGGCCGCGCGCAACGTCGTCCGCGCCCAGACCGGCACCGGCCAGTCCGCGAACGGACGGCGGTTCGTGTGACGGCGGAAGACGACTTCGGCCAGCTTCCGTTCCTCCGGCGACGAGAACCGGTCGCCGCCGATCACGAGTTCGGCGAGCAGGTCCGGCCCCTCCGGCTTCGGGACCAGCCGCAGCGAGACGGTCTTGCCGTTGGACCGCAACGAAACGATCAGGTTGAACAACGCCGCGCCGCACGAAAGCCGCGCCTCGCGCGCGTCCGGGTCGGCGATCCGCAGCACCCTGGCTCGATCGAGCCACACCTCGATCCGCCCCTGGTCGACGACGAACCGCCACGGCTGGGTGTTGAGCGGGGACGGCGCACGGACGGCGGCCGCCACCGCCTGGTCGACATGGGTCGGTAACGGGATCATCGTGGGCTCCGAGGGAAGGGGATTGATCCACCATCGGCCGGGGTACCCGGCGACCGCAACGGCCGCCGGTCACGAATTCCGAGGACTTTCGCCCCCGATTCACCCGGGAGCGAGGACTTAGGACCCTGTGCCACGGACGGCCGCGATGAGAGCCTCGATGACCGGAACGGAGCCCACGATGACGGACAAATGGACGATCGACGTGTCCCTGCAGCACGAGCCGTACCGGGTACGCGCGGAAGCATTGCTCCGTCTCGAGGACGGCGGCGAGTTCGTCGGCGTCGGAATCGCGGAGGCCGGGCTGAGAAACGGTCCGACGTCCCAGATCGGTTCCTATCTCGCCGTGACGCGGGCGCTTTCGGACCTCACCGCGGAACTGCTGGAGACCGTCGCCTCCGACGTCGCCCGCTCGATCGAAGTCGACGGGCTCCTCGCCACGCAGTCGACGAACTGAATCCCGGTCAGCGCAAGGGGGCGGACCAGTCGATCCTGGTTCCGCCCCCTTCGCGCGTCTCCGCCCGGAACGTCCCGCCCGCCTTCTCCGCGCGATCACGCAGATTCCGCAGCCCGCCGAAACCACCGGATTCGCCGATCCCGGTGCCGTCGTCGGTGACCACGATCCGCAGGACGTCGTCCTTCACCGCGACGCTCACCGAAACGCCGCTCGCCCGCGCGTGCCGGACCACGTTGCCGACCGTCTCCCGCACCACGGCTTCGGCGTGTTCGGCGAACGGGAGCGGGATCGAGTCGAGTGGCCCGGACAGGCTGACCGTCGGATTCAGTGGCGTGTCGTCGGTCAGTTCGGTGATCGAGTCGTAGAGGCGATGCCGCAGCCGCACCCCCTGCTGGCCCGCCTCGCCGCCGTGGAGGTCGAAGATCGCCGTGCGGATCTCGTGCACGATCTCGTGCATCTGGTCGATGCTCTCGCCGATCCGCCGCCGCAGTTCCGGCGAATCCGCGCGGCGGTGGGTGCTCTGCATGGCGAGACCGACCGCGAACAGCCGCTGGATGACGTGGTCGTGCAGATCCCTGGCGATCCGGTCCCGATCGGCGAGCACGTCGAGTTCCCTGGCGGTGCGCTGTCGCGCGGCCAGCTGGAGCGCGAGCGCGGCCTGGTCGGCGAACGAGGCCACCACCGGCAGCTGGGCGAGCTCGAACGGGACCGCGCCCGGATTCCGCACCGCCATCAGCACCCCGGACGTCCGTTCCCGCGCGCGGAGCGGCACGACGAGCGTCGGGCCGAGCCCGATCTCCCCTTCGGGGCCGAGTACCAGTTCCGGCACGCTGCGCGGGGTCCGGTCGCGGTAGACCGCCCCCGGCAACGACGTGGCGACGCTGATCCGCACCCCGGTCAGCTCCGCCGCCCGCGCGCCCGCGCAGACGGCGATGATGAGCTCGCCGGCCTCGTCCTCGCCGTCCAGGCTGACGTCGAGCCTGCCGGGACCGGGCAATGCCAGCAAGGTGAGATCGGAGCCGGTGAGTTCGAGCGCCCGGCCGGCGATCAGGTTGAGCGCGTCGACGGGGTCGGTGCCGCCCAACAGTTCCGTGGTGACTTCGCTGGTGGCCGCCTGCCACCGCTGGCGGATCCGCGTCTGCTCGTACAGGTGGGCGTTCTCGATCGCTATCCCGGCCGCGGCGGCGAGCGCCTGGACGACCACCTCGTCGTCGTCGGTGAAACTTTCCCCGCGTTTCTCGGTCAGGTAGAGATTCCCGAACACCTCGTCGCGGACCCGGATGGGCACGCCGAGGAACGAGCGCATCGGCGGATGGCACGGCGGGAACCCGACCGACGCGGGATGCCGGGAGATGTCGGCCAGGCGCACCGGTTTCGCCTCGTCGATGACGAAACCCAGCAGGCCGTGACCTTTCGGGAGATGCCCGATCTGTTCCTTCGTTTCGCCGTCGATGCCGTGATAGACGAATTCGGCGAGCGAACCGTCGTCCGCGATCACCCCGAGCGCGCCATAAGTGGCCTCGCCGAGATCGATCGCCGCCTGCACGATCCGGTGCAGCGTCGTGTCCAGCTCCAGCCCCGACGCGACCGCGAGCACCGCTTCGAGCAGGCCGTCCATCTTGTCGCGGGTGCCGATGAGCCGTTCGATGCGGTCCTGGAGATCCCGCAGCACCTCACGAACCTTCAGCTGGGACAGCGCGCCGGTGATCCGGTCGTCGCTTCCGCCCAGCCGGTCATGAGCCGACATCCTGCTCCGCCTCCGAAGATCGGGACGACTCCCGGCCGTGGTGACTTTCTCCTCTTTCGGCCCCGCACCGCGGGCGGGACCGTCTCATCAGACAACCGTATTGCCCGTGGCGCAGCGGCGGGGGAAACCATGACCATACAAGTCACCAGGGTCGGACGTTTGAACTCCGAACAGGTGAATTCCGTGCTCCGGTCGGCCATGCTGGCCCCGTCGACGCACAACACCCAGCCGTGGCTTTTCCGGTGCACCGGCACCGGAATCGAGGTGCACGCCGATCCGCGCCGTATTTTACCCGTCACGGATCCGGACGGACGCGAACTCGTGCTCTCGTGTGGCGCCGCCCTGTTCACCCTCCGGACGGCGATTCACGCACTGGGCTTCCATCCGGCGACGACCCTGATGCCCAGCCGCGCCGATCCCGATCTGCTGGCCGTCGTCCGTCCGCTCGCCGAACGCATGCCCGATCAGAAGGTCGTGCGGCTGGCCCGGGCGATCCCCCGCCGCCGGACCAACCGGCGGCCGTTCCTCTCCAGCGTCGTGCCCAAACCGACGCTCGCCGCGCTCCGCCACGCCACCGAACTCGAACACGCGTGGATGCCGAACCTCGACGCCGAGCAGTGCCGCCTCCTGCACGACCTCACCGCCCGCGCCCGCCGGGCGCAACTCGCCGACCCCGCCTTCCTCGCCGAACTCGGCCGCTGGACCGGACTGGGCGCGAGCACCCGCGACGGTGTGCCGTCCTATGCGATGGACGGCAGCCCCGCCGACGAAAGCTGGCTCCTCGACGAATTCGGCGAAGCGGCCGGTGATCCGCGGCCCGCCCCGCTCGTGGTGGCGATCGGATCGCTGACCGACGACCGGCTCGACCGGCTGCAGGCCGGCCAGGCCCTGCAACGGGTGCTGCTCACCGCGACCGCCTCGGGACTCGACGCGTCGTTCATCTCGCCGCCGATCATGGTCCGCGAGGCCCGTGCCGAACTGCGGCGGATCCTCGGCTGCGGGGTGTGGCCGCAGGTGCTGCTGCGGGTCGGCTACGGCTCGCCGCTGCCGTGGACGCCGCGCCGGCCGCTGGACGACGTGCTGCTCGATACGCTCATTTCCGCTTGAGTGAAGGCGGAACCGGGGCGAAGGCTCCCTTCGCCGCATCAGACGCGGTGAAGGGAGCCTTCAGCCCACTCACGACCAGCTGCATCGCCCGGTTCCATCACTGCCGCCGCAGTTCCGTCGCCAGCACCGCCGCCTGGGTCCGCCGCTGCATCCCGAGTTTCGTCAGCAACCGCGACACGTAGTTCTTCACGGTCTTCTCCGCGAGGAACATCCGTTCGGCGATCTGCCGGTTGGTCAGCCCCTCGCCGATCAGTTCCAGCAGCGTGCGTTCCTGGTCGGAAAGGCCGGCCAGCGGGCCCTTCTTGGCGGCGTCGTCGCGGAACTTCGCCATCAGCGTCGCGGCGGCCCTCGCGTCCAGCAGCGACCGGCCGAGGCCGACCTCCTTGACCGCCGCCACCAGGTCCATGCCGCGGATGTCCTTGATGACATAACCGCTCGCGCCGGCCATGATCGCGTCCAGCATCGCCTGCTCGTCGGTGTAAGACGTGAGCATCAGGCATTTGAGTTCCGGCATCTTGGATCTCAGTTCCCGCGCGAGTTCGACGCCGTTGCCGTCCGGCAGCCGCACGTCGAGCACCGCGACGTCCGGCCGCAGCGCCGGGATCCTCGCCAGCGCTTGGGAAAAGGTCGCGGCCTGCCCGACGACGCACAGTTCGGCCTCCTCTTCGAGCATGTCCGCGACCCCTCGACGGACCACCTCGTGGTCGTCGACCAGAAACACCCGGAGCATTCCGACCTCCACGGTTCCCCCTCCTCGGCTGAGCGTACGGTGCACGGCCGGTCACTGCGACAGGCCAAAGGGCCCTGTTCGGCGCCCGTTCGAGTGGCTGCCGCCGTCCGGACCAGGTTCATTTGCATCATTCGAGTCAGGACGTTCTGTTCTTCCCGGAGCAGTCCCGCCGCTGCGACGATCGCTTCATGTCCGAGACCACGCTTTCGCCTACCCCGGCGCCCGGCTCTCCCGACCCGGCCGACGACCTCGTGGCGATGCGCAACCGCATCCGCTTCTACCGGGCCCGCGCCGAGCAACTCCAGTACGCGCTGGATCACCGGCTTCCCATCGAGCAGGCGAAAGGGATACTGGCCGAGCGCTACCAGATCGACATCGACGCCGCGTTCGAACTGCTGCGTTCGTTCTGCCGCAACAACAACATGAAGATCCACGACGTCGCCAGGACGCTCATCGAGCAGCCGAGCGAAGGCGACCGCCGGATCTCTTGCTGAGTCACGTCATGTTCGGAGGGGGGCCCGCGACCACCACCGGCGCCGCAGACCGCGCGGGCACGGACTGGGTGATGAACCGAACGCCGCCCCCCAGACTTCGGGTGCTCGTCGCGGACGACAACCCGGTCATCGGCGACGCCCTGCGCGCCCTCCTGGACTCCGAGCCGGACATCGAGGTGGTCGCCGTCGCGCTGGACGCCGGCGAAGCGGTCGCGCTCGCCGAGCTGCTGTCCCCCGAGGTCGCCGTGCTCGACGTCCGGATCCCCGGCGGTGGCGGCGCGTGGATGGCGCGGGAGATCCGGCGCCGGGTGCCCCATACGCGGTTGATGGCGTTCTCCGCGCACAGCGACACCCGCTCCATCGCCCAGATGGCGTCCGCGGGCGTCACCGAGTACCTCGTGAAGGGCAGCCCCAACACCGAGATCGTCGCGGCCATCCGCCGCGTCTGCGCGAACAGCGCCAACGGGACCGAGTAGCGAGGCCTTCAGTCCGTGAGCCAGCGTTCCATACAAGCCAGGAGTTCCTCCGCGTTCACGGGTTTGGTCACGTAGTCGCTCGCCCCGGCGGCGAGGCTCTTCTCGCGGTCCCCTTCCATCGCCTTCGCGGTGACGGTGATGATCGGCAGGCCGGCGAACTTCGGCATCTCGCGGATCGCCGCCGTCGTCGCGTGGCCGTCCATCTCCGGCATCATCACGTCCATCAGGATCAGGTCGATCCCGTCGTCGGACAGCAGTTCCTCGATGCCCTTGCGGCCGTTGGGCGCGTGTACGACCGAAAGTCCGTGCAGTTCGAGCATTCCCGAGATCGCGTACACGTTGCGGGCGTCGTCGTCGACGAGCAGGACCTTGCGTCCCTGGAGCCTCGCCGGCCCGGCGGGCGGATCGGACGGCTGGTCCAAGGCGGGCACGGTCTCCACCAGGCTCACCTCGGGCTGGCGCATCAGCGGCAGGATGCCTTCGAGTTCACTGGCCGAGATGTGCAGCATGATCCGCTCCCGCAGCATGTCCAGCGAGGGCAGGAGTTCGACGGGATGCACCCGCGCGTGCCCGTGCAGCAAGCGGTCCTGCGCGGCGCTGAGCTTGCGGGTCGCGTAGGCCAGCACCGGGACTTCGACCGGATCCGGACCGTCGACGAGCCGTTTGAGGAACGTCAAGGCGCTCGTCCCGGGGATGCTGGTGTCGAGTACGACGCAGCGGTAACTGTCGCGTTTCAGTTCCTCGAACGCCTCCGCCGGATCCGACACGGCCCGGACCTGGACCGAGCCGTGGCTGTCCGCGATGTCGGCCGCGACCCCACGGGCGAGCAGGGTCAGCAGGCTGTTCTGCTCGCTCTCCACCACCAGCACCCGTCGTTCCGCGGCGGCGTTGTCCACAGTGGACTCGTCGAGGCTCACGGGCGCGGTGAACCTGGCGACCGGCAGGTAGAGGGTGAACGTGCTGCCGGTCCCCAGGACACTGTCCGCCCGGATCTCGCCGCCGAGCAGGTAGGCGACCTCGCGGCTGATCGACAGGCCGAGCCCGGTGCCGCCGTACTTGCGGCTGGTGGTGCCGTCGGCCTGCTGGAAGGCGCCGAAGATCGAATCGAGGTTCTCCTCGGCGATCCCGATCCCGGTGTCGGTGACGCTGAAGGCCACCAGGGACTCGTGCGAGGGGCCGCCTGACGGCGAAACGATGGTGTCGACCAGCTTGACCCGGAGCTCGACGCTGCCGTCCTCGGTGAACTTGACCGCGTTCGACAGCAGGTTCCGCAGCACCTGCCGCAACCGCTGCTCGTCGGTGAACAGCAGCTCCGGCACGTTGGGTTCGACGGTGACCTGGAAGTCGAGTCCCTTCTCGGCGGTCAGCGGCCGGAAGGTCGTGCCGACGTAGTCGAGCAGCTGGCGCAGCGGGAACGGCTCGTGGTGGATGTCCATCTTGCCCGCCTCGACCTTCGACAGGTCGAGGATGTCGTTGATCAGCTGCAGCAGGTCGGTGCCCGCGGACTGGATCACCTTCGCGAACTCGACCTGTTTGGGCGTCAGGTTCTGGGTCGAGTTCTGCGAGAGCACCCCGGCGAGGATCAGCAGGCTGGTCAACGGGGTCCGGAGTTCGTGCGACATGTTGGCCAGGAACTCCGACTTGTACTTCGACGCCAGCGCGAGCTGCTGCGCGCGTTCCTCGATCTCCTGGCGCGCCTGCTCGATTTCGAAGTTCTTCACCTCGATGTCGCGGTTCTGCCGGGCGAGCAGTTCGGCCTTCTCCTCCAGTTCCGCGTTGGACACCTGCAGTTTCGCCTGCTGCGCTTGAAGCTCCTCGGAGCGGGCCTGCAGTTCTTCGGCGAGCCGCTGGGACTCCTCCAGCAGCGAGTCGGTCCGCGCGTTGGCGATGATCGTGTTGACGTTGACCCCGATGGTCTCCATCAGCTGTTCGAGGAAGTCCTTGCGGACGGCGGTGAACTCGCCGAACGACGCCAGTTCGATGACGCCGAGCACCTGGTCCTCGAAGACGATCGGCAGCACGATCAGGGTGACCGGCGGGGCCGAGCCGAGACTCGACGAGATCTTCACGAAGCCCGGTGGCGTCCGGTCGACCACGATCGGTTTCTTGGTCTGCGCGGCCTGCCCGATCAGCGACTGCCCCATCGCGAAATCCGAGGGCGCGTCCGGGGCCTCGCTGTGCCCGTAGCTGGTGATCAGCCGCAGCCGGGTGCCGCTCTCCCCCGGTTCGGTGAGGAACAACGTGCCGTGCTGGGCGCCGACCAGCGGGGTCAGCTCGTTCATGATGAGCGTGGCCACCACCCGCAGGTCCCGGTGCCCCTGCATCAGGCCGGAGATCCGGGCCAGGTTGGTGTTGAGCCAGTCCTGTTCCTCGTTCGCCCGCGTGGTCTCGCGCAGCGACTGGACCATCGCGTTGATGTTGTCCTTCAGCTCCGCGACCTCGCCCTGCGCCTCGACGGAGATCGAGCGCGTGAGGTCGCCGGTCGCCACCGCGCTGGTCACCTCGGCGATCGCCCTGACCTGCCTGGTCAGGTTCCCGGCGAGCTCGTTGACGTTCTCCGTCAGCCGCTTCCAGGTACCCGAAACGCCTTCGACCTCGGCCTGGCCGCCGAGCCGTCCCTCGCTGCCGACCTCACGGGCGACGCGCGTGACCTCGGCGGCGAACGCGGAAAGCTGGTCGACCATCGTGTTGATGGTGGTCTTGAGCTCCAGGATCTCGCCCCGCGCGTCGACGTCGATCTTGCGGGAGAGGTCTCCCTGCGCGACCGCGGTGGTCACCTGGGCGATGTTCCGCACCTGGCCGGTGAGGTTGTTCGCCATCGAGTTGACGTTGTCGGTGAGGTCCTTCCAGGTCCCGGCGACGTTCGGCACCCTGGCCTGCCCGCCGAGGATGCCCTCGGTGCCGACCTCCCGCGCCACGCGGGTGACCTCGTCCGCGAAGGCCGACAGCGTGTCGACCATCGTGTTGATCGTCTGCGCGAGCGCGGCGACCTCGCCCTTGGCCTCGACGGTGATCTTCTGGGACAGGTCGCCCCTCGCCACCGCGGTCGCCACCTGGGCGATGGACCGCACCTGATCCGTGAGGTTGTCGGCCATGACGTTGACCGACTCGGTCAGGCCCTTCCAGGTACCCGACACACCCTTGACGTCCGCCTGACCACCCAGCCGCCCCTCCGTACCCACCTCACGGGCGACACGAGTGACCTCGTCGGCGAACGACGACAACTGGCCGACCATCGTGTTGATGGTGTCCTTGAGCTCCAGGATCTCGCCCCTCGCGTCGACGCGGATCTTCTGCGAGAGGTCGCCCTTCGCGACCGCGGTGGTGACCTCGGCGATGGACCGCACCTGATCCGTGAGGTTGTCGGCCATGACGTTCACGGACTCGGTCAGGCCCTTCCAAGTGCCCGAGACACCCTTGACGTCCGCCTGACCACCCAGCCGCCCCTCCGTACCCACCTCACGGGCGACACGAGTGACCTCGTCGGCGAACGACGACAACTGATCCACCATCGTGTTGATCGTGTTCTTCAACTCCAGGATCTCGCCCCGCGCGTCGACCGTGATCTTCTGCGACAAGTCACCCTTCGCGACCGCGGTGGTGACCTCGGCGATGGACCGCACCTGATCGGTCAGGTTCCCCGCCATGAAGTTCACCGACGTCGTCAGATCCCGCCACGTGCCGGCGACCCCGGGAACTTCCGCCTGACCGCCCAGCCGCCCCTCGCTGCCGACCTCGCGCGCGACCCGCGTGACCTCGTCGGCGAACGACGACAACTGATCCACCATCGTGTTGATCGTGTTCTTCAGCTCGAGCATCTCGCCTTTGACGTCGACGGTGATCTTCTGCGAAAGGTCACCCTTCGCCACCGCGGTCGCGACCTCGGCGATGTCACGAACTTGGCCCGTGAGGTTGCCCGCCATCGCGTTCACCGAATCGGTGAGGTCCTTCCAGGTCCCCGAAACCGAGGGCACCGCCGCCTGGCCACCGAGCTTCCCGTCGGTCCCCACCTCGCGCGCGACCCGGGTGACCTCGGAGGTGAACAGCGCCAGTTGATCGACCATCCCGTTGAAGACGACCGCCATCTCGTCCATCAGGACGTCGTCCACCTGGGGCAGCCGGGTGCTGAAATCGCCGTCGCGAACGGCTTTCAGCCCCTCCAGCAGCCGCTGCAGGCCTTGGTCGTCGATCGCCCCGCCCACCCGGACCGCTTCTCTCGTTCCGCGCTTGCTTCCCGGTTCCGGCATCGAGGTGCCTCCTTCGTTCATGTCCGCGCGGGTCCGGGAGGGCCCAGCGGAATCCAGAAGGTCACCGAAGTACCTTCGCCCGGCCTGCTGGAGATCCGGAACCAGCCTTGCGCCGCTTCCGCACGTTCACGCATCGACGCCATTCCGATGTGCTCGCCCGACAAGGTCTCGTGCGCGTTCTCGCCGTCCGGTTTCAGCCCGTCGCCGTCGTCGGCGATCTTCACCAGCAGACCGCCGTCCCGTCCCGTCAGCGAGACCACGACGGTGCGGGCGTTCGCGTGTTTACGCACGTTCACCAACGCCTCCTGAAGAATCCGGAAGGCGGTGACGACGAGGTCGGGCGGCGGTGTGACGGCGAGATCGTGCCGCAGGGTGCAGTCGAGCCCCCAGCCGGCGACGACCTCGTCGAGATAGTCGCGGACGGAAGCGACCAGATCCTCGTCGTTCAGCGCGGGCGGGCGCAATTGCGCGACGAGGATCCGCAATCGTCGGATCGCCCCTTGAATCGCTTCGTCGAGTTGCATCAAAGCCGGATCACGCCGTTGTGCGGCGAGCATCTGCAACCGCATGCTCACCGCGATCATCGACTGAATGGAATCGTCGTGAACATCCCACGCGATACGGCGACGTTCTGTTTCCTGTGCGCGGACCAAATGCGCGAAGGCCTGTCGCCGTTCGGTCCTTTCCTCCAGTGTTTTCCGGCGTTCGGTGAGATCACGGGTGACCTTTCCGAAACCGACGAGGCCGCCCTGTTCGTCCCGCAACGCGGTGATCACGGTGTTGGCCCAGAACCGCGACCCGTCACGGCGGACCCGCCAGCCCTCGTCCTCGTGGCTCCCCATCTCCGCGGCGACCAGCAGTTCCGCCGCGGGTTTGCCGTCGGCGACGTCGGCCTCGGTGTAGAAAACGGAGAAATGACGGCCGAGGATCTCGTCCTGGGAGTACCCCTTGATCCGTTCCGCCCCCGGGTTCCAGCTGATCACCCGTCCGTCGGCGTCCAGCAGGTAAATGGCGTAGTCGGCCACGCTGTGCATGAACAACTCGAAGAGCACAGCGCTGCGGTGATCAGGCGTCTGTTCCGATGGCAGCATGGCCATAGTGCAGCTTGGCACTCGGATACGTCTCCCCGCTACGGCCGTTCGAGGAGGCCATTCTTACGTGCGTGCACCACTGCTTCGAGTTTCGAATGGGTCCCGGTCTTCACCAGGATCCGCTGCACGTGATTCCGCACGGTATTCCGCGCCAGTCGCAGTTCTTCGGCGATCCGGTCGGTCCCGGCGCCTTCGGCGATCAACCCCAGCACCTGCCGTTCCCGCAGGGTCAGCACCGGGCCGATCCGGCCCGAACCGCCGCCCAGCATGGCCAGCGCGCCACTGAGCAACTCCGGGTCGATGACCATGTCGCCCGCCGCGATGGTCCTGATCGCGGTGATCAGCTCGTCGAGGAGACCGGATTTCAGCAGCAGCCCGGCCCCGCCGACCTCCAGGATCCTGGCGACGATCGCACTGTTCGCGTCGCCGGTCAGCACCAGCACCCGGCTCGACGGCGAGACCGCGCGGAACCCGGCGATCGCCTCGATCCCGTCGCCGTCCGGGAGCCGCCGGTCGAGGAGCACGATGTCGGGCCGATGTTCCTCCGCCGCGACCATCCCGTGCGCCAGGGACTCCACCGACGCCACCAGGTCGATCTCCGGGAACTCCTCGAAGGCCGCGCCGAGGGCTTCGGCCACCATTTTGTGGTCCTCGACGAGCAGCACCCGGATCGGGGCCGCGGCCGGGGGCATGGGCTGCGGGGAGTTCGGGTTCGGCATGCACCTTCTCCGTCGATCGTGGTCTCGCCGGACCATTGTCCGGCAGATTCCCGGAAATCAATCCTGCCCACGGCCGTATTCACCCGCGTGCGGATTCGCGATCGGCGCGCCGGCGCATTGTCCCACCGCCGCCGTCACGGCCGTCCTTTCGACGCCAACCCGTGACCCGCCGTACCCGTCCGGCGACCGAGTGGGGTCTTTGTGCCCTCGATGGCACAACCTTCGGCGCTGACCGGAACGGCACTCGGTACCTCATCGTCGTAGGGGACGAATTCGACGGGCGTGACCGCGGGGAGAGGGTGACCGGGACGTGACCACGAGAATCTGCGAGACCCGCCGCCGTCCCGGCACGCACGCCTCGGCCCGCCGGGTGCCGCTCGCCCCCGAACTCGAGCGGCTGCCGAGGGTCGTGGCGAAACCGGAGACGCACGGCTCACTGCTCGACGACGTCCTGACCGCCATCCGGCATCTCGACGGCGCGGCCCTCGCCACCCGGTCGCGACGCCGCTTCCCGCGATGGAGCCCGCGGGACCGGCGCGTCCAGCGGCTGCGCGGCTGGCTCAGCGGCGTACCCGGCTGACCCGTCACTCGCGTGATTGAGGGCGGAACTCGCGTGATGGGAGCCGGAACTCGAGAGTTCCGGCTCCCATCACGCGTGTGACGGCTCCAAGCACGCGAGTTCCGTCGGTCATACCGGGCGCCACCGGCCGATGTCGGACTCCATCGGCACGATCCGGGTCAGCGACGAGCGGATCTTCAGCTCCATCGCCCTGTCCCGGCCGCGGGTCCCGCGCGGCGCGTACGGGTAGAAGGTGCCGCGTTCGCGCCGGTAGACCATCGTCAGCCTCGGGTGACGCATGTCCCGCACCTCGGCGAAGTCGACCGCCGTGTGCAGCAGCCACGACGCGAACCCGGCCTGAGCCAGCCTCTCGTTGACGTCGACGAGATCGTCGAGCAACCAGCCGAGGTCCCCGTTCTCGCGCCAGCACCGGACGATCGTCCGCCCGTGCGCGTCATTGGTGACCAGGTTGCGGCGGGCGGAATCCCCGGCGAGGCCGGCGATGATCTCCGCCTCCGTCTCCGTGCCGGGACGTCCCTCCGCGACGAAGCAGACCGTCCCCGATCCGGTGGGCGCGAGCCCGTGACCGGAGCGCAGTGCCAATACCGCCGCACTCAGATCCAGCAACGGAAGCAGGCTCGGCCGTACCGACCGGCTCCGCCCGAGCAGGGTTCCCAACAACGCCATGACTTCACCGCACCTTTCATTCTGGGTGAAGCCTTTCCCATTTCGTCCTCGCGCCCTAGGGCCGCACGGTCGCGCGTTGCCGGGGACAAGTCATCGGTTCCGGTGACCAACGGCCCTTTCGACAGTGGTCACCGGTTTCGCGGCCGGAGAAGTTTCCGGGTGTCCAGTGTTCCTTCGACGACGCCGCGTGCGACGTCCGCCAGCTTCTTGTTCGAACCGCGGGCGAAGGAACGCATGCGGTGGAATGCGGTGCCGAGGTCGATACCGGCGCGTTCGGCGAGCATACCCTTCGCCTGCTCGATGACGACCCTGCTGTCGAGCGCCTTCTGCAACTGTTCCGACAGCGTCCGGTAATGCCGCAATTCCCGCTGCTGCAGAAGGCACAGCGTGGCGACGTCGGCGAGCGCACGGCCCAGCCGGTGGTCCTCGACGCTCAGCACGACGGTTTCGGCGCTGAGGAAGGCGATCGAACCGACGGTTTCATCCATCGCCCGCAACGGAAGCGCGGAAACCGCGGCGAAGCCTTGCCCTGCCATCCTGGCGACGTAACCCGGCCAGCGCGAGACCTCGGCGGAGAGGTCGTGTACGGCGATGTCCTTCCCGGTTTCGAAGGATTCGAGCGCGGGCCCTTCCTCCGCCACCGCGGGAGGGCGTTGCAGTTTCAGACCTGGCAGGAAGACCTCGGTGGAATCGATCGGCAGCAGTCGTGAGCATTCGCTGGACAGGGTGTCCACGACCCGGTCCGGCCCGAGATCTTCCGTGACGCTCGCGGTCAAACTCGCGAACGCGGCACAGACCGCGGGCTCTCTGTCCGCTCTGGCGGCGATTTCCGTGTCCCAGCTACCCACTAGAGGAATTCTGGCCCGCACCGCGACACCCGGCAACGACCAGATGGAGGATCCTGTGACCGAGCGCCACGCACAGCGACGACCGGCGATCCCGGCGGGGAAACGCTCGCCGGGTTCTCAGTGGCTCCGCAAGGAAAACGGCGGCACCGTGTTCGCCTTCAGCGCGTCTTCGTCCAAAGTAGACTCCCCGATCCCCGCCTTGCCGATCCTTTCCGCGACGAGGGCGCCGGGATCGGCGAGCGCGTCGGCCCTGCCGGTCAGGAAGGCCCACTCATGCTCGTCCGAACCGTAGTAGAGCACGGTCCCGAACGACTCGGTGAACCGGCGCCACGCCGTGCTCAGCGTCTGGTTGCGCCACAGCGTCGGGCAGCCGGCCTGACAGCCGACCACGCCACCGTCGGTGAGCAGCGCCGTGCACCTCGCCAGGAAGTCGGTTCCGTACAGGCGGTTGTGCTGCGCCGCCGGATCGTCGTTCTCGTCCGGCAGGTCGATCACGACCACGTCGTAGGAGTCGCCGCGCTCCCGGGCTTCGGCGAGGAACTCCCAGCCGTCGCGGTAGTGGACACGGACCTTCCCCTCCCCGCGTTCGGCACGGGCGAGATCGTCGAGGGTGTAGCCGTACGGAAGATGCTCGGCGCAGACACGCACCGCTTCGGCGTCGATGTCGACGTGGTCGACCACCTCCGCCCCGGCCGCGACGGCGAGCTGGGACGCGACTCCTTCGCTGGACCCGATGATCAGCACCCGCTCGACACGTTCGGCGAGCAGCAGCGTCGGCACCATCAGCGCCTCGTGGTAGACGAGCTGGCTCAGCTCGGTGCTTTGCCGTTCGTCGTCGCAGAAGAGCGAGACCCCCTGCGCGGTCCGTCCGATGAGGACGTTCTGGAACGCGGTGCGGCCCTCGAACAGGACCTCCTCGACGTCCCAGTTCCGGGTGAGCCCCGCGCCCATCGGCTCGACGATCACTCGCTGCGCCATCAGTTCTCTCCTCGTTCCACAGTGGACATCCGGACGGTGCCGGCGCCCAGCATCTTCGCCAGCAGCGCGACCGCGCGCTCCGGATCCGCCCGGTCCCCGCAGGTGAACACGTCGACGAACACCGAGCCGATCTCCGGATAGGTGTGCACCGACGCGTGTGATTCGGCCAGCAGCGCGAGCACCGTGACCCCTTGCGGGGCGAAGGAATGCGACACGACCTCGCAGACCGTCGCCCCCGCCTCGGTCACCGCTTCGGCGAGGGTCTTCTTGAGGAGTACGGCGTCGTCGAGCAACGACGGCTCGATCCCCTCGAACTCCGCGAGTACGTGGCGGCCGGCGAACCGGCCGACGAGTGGTTCTTCAGCCGGCATCGGCGAACCTCCCCACACAATAGGTGCGCAACGGCTCGATTCCGTTGAAAGCGACGGAAGAATAGCTGGCGGTGTACGCCCCGGTGCCCGGGATGTCCAGCCGGTCGCCCGCCTTCAACGACCTCGGCAGCGCGCACGGCGTCCGCTGGTACAACACGTCGTCACCATCGCAGGTCGGCCCCGCGAGGACCACCGGTCCTTGCGGTCCCTTGACGCCGACGGGCTCCAGCCGATACGCGACGGCTTCGTTCTCGCACTCCGCCATTCCGTTGTACCTGCCGACGTCGAGATAGACCCAGCGGCGTTCGTCGGCGGCCGCGCGAGTGGTCACGAGGACGACTTCGGTCCTGATCAGCCCGGCGTCGGCGACGATCACCCGGCCCGGCTCCAGCAGCAGTTCCGGCTCCGGGAGATGCTCGCGGAGGGCGGCGTGGATCGCCGCCGCGTAGTCCGTCAGCGACGGCACGGGCTCCCGGTGCTCGGTGGCGAAACCGCCCCCGATGTTCAACCGCTCCAGTACGACGCCGGCCTCGGCGGCGACCTTGGCCGCGGTCGCGATCCCGATCTCCCAGGCGGCCGGATCCGGCTGCTGCGAGCCGACATGGAACGCGATTCCCGGGCGCAGCCCGGCTTCCACGGCCTGGCGGAGCAGTGCCGCGGCCACCGCCGGTTCGCAGCCGAACTTGTGGCCGAACGGCGTGACCGAGTCCGGGCCGCCGGTGAGCAGGCGGACCGAGACCAGCGAACCGGGCGCGTGCTCGGCCAGATTCGCCAGATCGCCGGCGGAGTCCGTGGTGAATTCACGGACTCCGCGCGCATAGGCGAAGGCGATGTCCGCCGGTTTCTTGATCGTGTTGCCGTACGCCAGTTCCGCCGGCCGCGCGCCCCGGGACAGGCACAGCTCGATCTCCGCCGTACCCGCCACGTCGAATCCTGCGCCGGTCGACGCCACCGCGTCGAGTACCTCGGGAGCCGGGTTCGCCTTGACCGCGTAACGGATCAGCGCACCCGGGAAAGCCGCCGAGACCGCGGCCGCACGCTCCGCGACCAGGTCGGTGTCGACGACCAGGCACGGCGTCGGCGGCTCGCGATCCGCCAGGAAGGCGCGGATCCGGTTCAGGCTTTCGGTCACACGCCCCAGGGTGTCAAAGGCCGATCACCGGCCTGGAACCCGGGTCACGCCCGGTTGTCCCCCGAGGCCTGCTCCGGCAGGTCGACCCCGTGTTCGGCGGCCAGTCGCTCCAGGTTGGCCAGATCGGCGCCGACGGCCGAGGCCCGGTCCTCGTCAGAGGCCTGCTTGGCGATCTGAACGTCCTCCCTCGCCTGCCGTACCCGGTCCCGCAGATTCACCGCGAACTCGCTCATCGTGCACCCCCGATCTCCCGCACCTTGTGTGCTTTCACCCTAGGACCCTCCGAATCGGTCACCCACGTGATCTGCGTCATCACGGGTTCGTTCGCGTCGGAGTGAAGCAGTATGACGGCTGCGCCGGGCTTTCGCAGATCAGCGGAGCCCGGCTTTTTCACCGGGCTCCCGCACGACCGGCCGCCGGGCTAGCACCGCGAGCGGGGCGAGGGCGCACAGACCCCCCGCGACGCCGACCAGGACGTAGCCACCCAGGCCGAACAGCTGCCCGGCGAGCAGGCTCGCCCCGGCCGAAGTCCCCCAGACGAAGGCGTCGACCGTGCCCTGCGCCCTCGACCGCTGGGCGGCCGGGAGATCGCGGCTGAGCATGCTGCTGCCGCCGACGAAGACCAGGTTCCAGCCGTAGCCCAGCAGGAACAGTGCGACCGGGATTCCCACGTGATGCGAATCGGGGGCGCCGATCACGGTGACCGCCGCGACGGTGAGCGTCCCGATCCCGCCGAGGATGGCCGCGCGGCCGCCCCAGCGGTCGGCGATCCAGCCGGACAACGGCGCCAGCGCGAACATCCCGACCAGATGGGCGCTCAGCACCCAGCCGACGACGTCGAGACCTTGGCCGTGCTCGTGCAACTGGACCGGGGTCATCGTCATCACCGCCACCATCGCCAGCTGCGCGCCGACCATCGCCACGAGCGGCCCGAGGACGGCGGGGTTCCGCACGGACATCCGCTCCCGCTCGGGTGCGCCCTCCGCCGGGACGGCGAGGCCTCGCGGCAGGGTGGCGACGGCGACCACGGCGATGGCCACGACGATCGCACCCGCCGCGATCGGACCGGACAAAGCGGGAAGATCGACGGCTTCCGCCCTCGCCGCGGCGGGCGCGATCAGGGCGGGCCCCGCGACCGCGCCGACCGTCCCCGCCCAGACCATTGTGGACAGTGCGAAACCCTTGCGGTGCTCGGGCGACAGGTCGGCCGCGGTGTACCGGGAGAGCTGCGCCCCGCTGTTGCCGAAGCCGATCAAGGGCATCCCCGCCACCAGCGCGAGCACGGATCCTCCGAGCACACCGGCGAACGAGACCAGCGCGCCCGTCACCGCGGCCCCGTACAGCAGCACCAGGACGAGGCGCCTCCCGAACCGCGCGGCCAGCGCTCCCGACGACAGCGAACCCATGGCGGAACCGAGTACCAGCACGGCGCTCGGCAACCCGCTCCACGCCGCGCCTGCGTGCTCGACCATGATCAACGCGGCCGTGGTGGACAGGCCGACGACCGCGGTGCTGAGACAGGCGACGCCCATGAAGAGCGCGAACATCGGTTTCATGATTCAAACCTAGGGATTCCCGGCGCCGCGGCGAATAGGCTGACGAAGGCCTCGCGGGGGTGCGAGGCGCATCATGGAAGGAATCCGGGCGCGATGACCTTACGATCGGAAAGGGCGCTGGACGACCTCGACTGGCGGCTCCTCGAAACACTCCAGGCCGACGGCCGGCTCTCGTTCAAGGAACTGGGCCGCCGCGTGAACCTCTCGGCGCCCGCCGTCGCCGAACGGGTCCGGCGGCTGGAGGAGGCGGGTGTCATCACCGGGTATCGCGCCCAGGTGGACGCGCACCGCGCCGGGTACGGCCTGCAGGCGTTCGTCGAGATGCGCTGCTCGCTGGGCAGCTGTCTGCTGCGCACCAGCAAGTCGGAGGACTACCCCGAGGTGGTCGAACTGCACCGGCTCAGCGGAGACCGCTGCACCATGCTGAAGGTGCGGGCCGTATCGCTCGAACATCTCGAAGGCCTCTTCGAACGGCTGGGCAAACACGGCGAGATCAGGTCGTCGGTGGTGCTGTCGACGCAGTACGAGGGCAGGCCGGTCGGGCCGCCGGTCGAGGACTACCTGAAGGCGACCAAGAGCGAGGGCTGGAGCGTCTGAATACTGGGGCCCATGACCTTGCTCTTCGCCGACGGCTGGTTCGGTCCCGAGCCCGGGGACTGGCAGTCCGTCTGGCTCGACCGTTACCCGGGTTCGAAAAGGTTCGTCCAGGACGACTGGGACTCACCCGTCCGCGAGGACTGGGTCGCCCGGCTGGACGAGGCGATCGCGGAAGCGGCCGATCCTCCGGTGCTGGTGGCGCACAGTCTCGGCTGCCTGACCGTGCTGCACTGGCTCGCGGCCGGGGGCGACCGGCCAGTGCGCGGCGCCCTGTTCGTCACGCCGCCCGACGTCGAGGAGAACCCCGAACCCGCGCTGGCCGGGTTCGCCCCGATCCCCCGCCTCCGCCTCCCCTTCCCCGCCGTCGTCGCCGCGAGCGCGAACGACCGCTGGATGACCCCGGCCCGCGCCCGGTACTTCGCCGGGGTCTGGGGCGCCGGATTCGCGGACATCGGTCTCGTCGGACACCTCACCGGAGCGCACGGGCCGTGGCCCGAGGGCGAGAAGCTCGTCGCTCCCCTGCTCCGGGAAGACGGATCAGGAATCGAGAAGCGGAAGGCCCCCGAACTCACCTAGCGTGATCGTCGTCGAAGACGAACGGCTCGAAGCTGGTTAGATCGAGCCCGGTGAGGCTGACGGAACGTCACGCGGCCCCCATGAGGATGGAGAAACGATGCGCAAGACCTCCCGGCCGCAGGCGCCCGAGGAACACCCCGCCGACAGCCACGACCTGATCCGCGTCGTGGGGGCGAACGAGAACAACCTCAAGAACGTCGCCGTCGAGCTGCCGAAGCGACGGCTGACGGTGTTCACCGGCGTCTCCGGATCGGGCAAGAGCTCCCTGGTCTTCGACACGATCGCGGCCGAGTCGCAGCGGCTGATCAACGAGACCTACAGCACCTTCGTGCAAGGCTTCATGCCGACGCTGGCCCGGCCCGAGGTCGACGTGCTCGACGGCCTGACCACCGCGATCATCGTCGACCAGCAGCGGATGGGCTCCGACCCGCGCTCCACGGTCGGCACCGCCACCGACGCGTACGCGATGCTCCGCATCCTCTTCAGCCGGATCGGGAAACCGCACATCGGTTCGCCGCAGGCGTTCTCGTTCAACGTCGCCTCGATCTCCGGCGCGGGCGCCGTGACCATCGAGAAGAGCGGCCGGACCACCAAGGAACGCCGCGAGTTCAGCATCACCGGCGGGATGTGCGCCCGGTGCGAAGGCCGGGGCAAGGTCAACGACATCGACCTCACCGCGCTGTACGACGACACCAAATCCCTCAACGAGGGCGCGCTGACGATCCCCGGTTTCTCCATGGAGGGCTGGTACGGCCGCATCCTGCGCGGCTGCGGTTTCTTCGACCCGGACAAGCCGATCAAGAAGTACACCAAGCGGCAGCTGGACGATCTGCTCTACAAGGAGCCGGTCAAACTCAAGATCGACGGCATCAACCTGACCTATTCGGGGCTGATCCCCACGATCCAGAAGTCGTTCCTGTCCAAGGACCGCGAGGCGATGCAGCCGCATATCCGCACGTTCGTGGACCGGGCGGTCACCTTCGCGGTCTGCCCGGAATGCGACGGGAGCAGGCTCAGCGACCTCGCGCGGTCGTCGAAGATCAAGCGGATCAACATCGCCGACGCCTGCCGGATGCAGATCAGTGACCTGGCCGACTGGGTCCGCGGGCTCAAGGAGCCGTCGGTGGCGCCGCTGCTGGAGAAGCTCCAGCACACGCTCGACTCCTTCGTCGACATCGGACTCGGCTACCTTTCCCTCGACCGGCCGTCCGGCACGCTTTCGGGTGGCGAGGCGCAGCGCACGAAGATGATCCGGCACCTCGGGTCTTCGCTCACCGACGTCACCTACGTGTTCGACGAGCCCACCATCGGGCTGCACCCGCACGACATCCAGCGGATGAACAACCTGCTCCAGCAGTTGCGGGACAAGGGCAACACGGTGCTGGTCGTCGAGCACAAGCCGGAGACCATCGCCATCGCCGACCACGTCGTCGACCTCGGCCCCGGCGCGGGCACCGCGGGCGGGACGATCTGCTTCGAGGGCACCGTCGACGGCCTGCGCTCCAGCGACACCATCACCGGCAGGCACCTCGACGACCGGGCATCGCTCAAGGACAGCGTCCGCAAGCCCACCGGCAAACTGGAGATCCGCGGCGCGGACCGGCACAACCTCCGGAACGTGGACGTCGACGTCCCGCTCGGCGTCCTGTGCGTCGTCACCGGCGTCGCGGGCTCCGGCAAGAGCTCCCTGCTCCACGGATCGATCCCGGCCGACGAGGGCGTGGTCTCGGTCGACCAGACCCCCATCCGTGGCTCGCGGCGGAGCAACCCCGCCACCTACACCGGGCTGCTCGAACCGATCCGCAAGGCGTTCGCCAAGGCCAACGGCGTGAAGCCGGCGCTGTTCAGCGCCAACTCCGAGGGCGCCTGCCCGACCTGCAACGGCGCGGGGGTCATCTACACCGACCTCGGCATCATGGCGGGCACCGCGACCACCTGCGAGGAATGCGAAGGCAAGCGGTTCCAGGCTTCGGTGCTGGAGTACACCTTCGGCGGCAAGAACATCAGCGAGGCACTGGAGATGCCGGTGTCCGAGGCCGTGAAGTTCTTCGGCGAGGGCGACGGACGCATCCCCGCCGCGCACGCGATCCTCAGCAGGCTCGACGACGTCGGGCTCGGCTACCTCAGCCTCGGCCAGCCGCTCACCACGCTTTCCGGCGGCGAGCGGCAGCGGCTGAAGCTCGCGACGCACATGGGCGACAAGGGCGGCGTCTACATCCTCGACGAGCCGACCACCGGTCTGCACCTCGCCGACGTCGAGAACCTGCTCGGCCTGCTGGACCGGCTCGTCGACGCGGGCAAGTCGGTGATCGTGATCGAGCACCACCAGGCGGTCATGGCGCACGCCGACTGGATCATCGACCTCGGCCCCGGCGCCGGGCACGACGGCGGCAAGATCGTCTTCGAGGGCACGCCGTCCGACCTCGTCGCGAGCGCTTCGACGCTCACCGGTGAACACCTGGCAGCCTACGTCGGCAAGTGACCCCCTGCCCCCTTGCCGCATTTAGTCCTCTAAATGCGGGAAGGCACGGGATCGCACGCGTCGCGAAAGCCACTTTCGCAACGTTGAAGGTTGCGAAAGATGCTCCTATTGATGTCAAGGGGTGTGGGTGAGGGTGGCGAGGTCTGCGATGAGGGCTTGGTGGATTTCGCGGGCTATGTAGCGTTTGAGGCAGCGGATGATGTGGCGTTTGGGGAGTCCTTCGGTGGTGCGTCGTTCGACGTAGGCGCGGGTGCTGGGGCAGTGGCGCATGCGGACGATGGCGATGCGGTAGAGGGCGGCGTTGGCGTGGCGGTCGCCGCCGCGGTTGAGGCGGTGGCGGGTGGTGCGGCCGCTGCTGGCGTGGATGGGTGCGGCGCCGCAGAGGTGCGCGAAGCGGGCTTCAGTGGTGATGCGGTCGGGGTTGTCGCCGGCGGTGGTCAGGAGTTGCGCGGCGGTGTCGGGGCCGACGCCGAACAGGGCGGTGGTGGCGGGCAGTGCCTGCCGGGTCAGGGTGGCCAGTTCTGTTTTGGTGTCGGTGATTTCGTCGGTGAGGTGCTGGATGCGGCGGGCGAGGCGGCGTAGCGCGGTTTTGACGGCGGTGCGCGGGTCGGTGAGGTCGGTGCCGGGGCGGAGCCGGGCGCAGGTGGTGATCAAGGTGGTGCCGGTGAGCGGGGTGAGGGTTTCGCGCAGCGCCGCGGGGGCGGTGACGATCAGGGCGTCGAGCTGGTTGAGCGCGGCGGTGCGGGACTTGACCGCTCCGTTGAGTGCTGTGCGCAGTGCGGAGATCGCCGCGGCGGGGCCAGTGCCTGCTTTCGGGGTCGTGCCGGCCTGACCGGAC
This sequence comes from Amycolatopsis japonica, assembly GCF_000732925.1. Taxonomy (NCBI): domain Bacteria; kingdom Bacillati; phylum Actinomycetota; class Actinomycetes; order Pseudonocardiales; family Pseudonocardiaceae; genus Amycolatopsis; species Amycolatopsis japonica. Next base: position 3,597,113 of record NZ_CP008953.1, on the reverse strand, counting down.
AGCACGGCGCGGGCGGCGTTGATCGCGTCCTGGGCATCGGTTTTCCCTGCGCGGCGGCGGGTGTGCCGGTCGGGCTGGTTGACCTCCACCACCGTGACGTCCTCGGCGGCCAGGTGGCGGGCCAGCCCGGCGCCGTAGGAACCGGTGCCCTCGACACCCACCCCGGTGACCACGCCAAACCCGCCCAACCAGGCCAGCAGAGCCGTGTATCCGGCCGTGGTGGCCGGGAACGTGCGGGTCCCCAGACACCGCCCGAGGTGATCCAGCGCGGCGGCGGTGTGGGTGTCCTTATGGGTATCGACCCCGCCGGTCACCAGGGTCGTGTCGACGGCATGCTGCTGATCGGTCATCCTGGTCACTGCCATTCCGTGTCTCGATCGGGTTGAACGGATGGCACGTACCGGGCCGGGATGGACAACACAGTGATGGGTGTCCTGGTGGCACAGGCTCCTATCAAGTCACATCCCCGGCCTGGTCACGTGCATGAACAGAGACCCAGCACGAGCCGGCAGATCTTTCGCAAGACAACCCCAACCAGGGCGTCAGTGGCTTTCCGAGCCAGACCCCGCCAGAACTCCATCCACACACATCATCATCACTGTGGCTTTCGCAACGCCACCGGGCAAGGCCCACGCCTTCCCGCATTTAGTCCTCTAAATGCGGCAAGGGGTCACTCGCCGTCGGTATCGAGGCCGTCGCGATCGGCCCATTCGAGCAGGGTGTCGAGCGAGTACGCCGTGTCGTCGATGCCCGCGTGCAGGTCGCCGAGTTCGGCGAAACGCGCGGGCACGGTGGCGATCGTGAAGTCGCGGGGCTCGACGTCGTCCACCTCGTCCCAGCGGATCGGGGTCGAGACGACGGCTTCCGGCACGCCGCGGACCGAGTACGCACTCGCGATGGTGTGGTCACGGGCATTCTGGTTGTAGTCCACGAACAGCTTCGAGGGATCGCGGTCCTTGCGCCACCAGGTCGTGGTCACCTCGTCAGGCATCCGCCGCTCGACCTCGTGCGCGAAGGCGAGCGCCGCCCGGCGCACCTCCTGGAAACCCCATCGCGGTTCGATCCGAACGTAGACGTGCATGCCGTGCCCGCCGGAGGTCTTCGGGAAGCCGGTGATGCCGAGTTCGTCCAGGATCTCGCGGACGGTGCCGGCGACCTTCCGCACGGTGGAGAACGGGCAGTCGGGCATCGGGTCGAGGTCGATCCGCCACTCGTCGGGGCGTTCGGTGTCGGCGCGGCGGGAGTTCCACGGATGGAACTCGACGGTCGACATCTGCACCGCCCAGATCACGTCAGCGGGATGGGTGACGCACAGCTCGTAGGCGTGCCTGCCGGACGGGAAGTCGACGCGGACCGTCTGCAGCCAGTCCGGGGCACCGTTGGGGACCCGTTTCTGGTGGACCTTGTCCCCCGACACCCCGGACGGGAACCGGTGCAGCATGCACGGCCGTTCCCGCAGCGCCCGCACGATCCCGTCGCCGACCGCGAGGTAGTACTCGACGAGGTCGAGTTTCGTCTCACCCCGCGCCGGGAAATAGACACGATCCGGGTTCGAGACGCGCACCGTCCGGTCGCCGACCTCGATCTCCACCGCCGAGCTTTTCGCCATACGGGGAAACTAGCCCGAAAGTCATCGATCCGCGCTCTGCCAGGATGAACGGCATGGCACCACGGACCCGCGCGGAGGCTTTGTCCCGCGAGCGCATCGTCGAAGCGGCCGTCGAACTGCTCGACGCGGACGGCGAACGCGGGCTCACCTTCCGGACGTTGACCGAGCGCCTCGCCACCGGCCCCGGGGCGATCTACTGGCACGTGCCGAACAAGGGCGCCCTGCTCGATGCCGCGACCGCGTCCGTCATCGCCGCCGCCCTGACCGTCGACGCCGGACGTTCGCCCCAGGACGAGATCCGGGCCATCGGCCTGAGTCTGTTCGAAGCGATCGAGAGCCACCCATGGCTTTCCCCGCAGCTCGCCCTCCAGCTTTCCCGCAGCCCCCGGGGTTCGGTGACACCACGGATCTTCGAAGCCATCGGACAGCGGGTCAGCGCGCTGGGCATCCCGGAAAACACCTGGTTCACCGCGACCTCGGCGCTGGTGCACTACGTCTTCGGCGCCGCGGGCCAGAACGCGGCGAACTCCCGGGTGCTCGGGCCCGGGGTGGACCGCGCCGAATTCCTCCGTGCCGCGGCGAACGCGTGGGAAGACCTCGACCCCGCCGAGTTCCCCTTTCTCCGGTCCATCGCCGACGAGGTCCGCGAGCACGACGACCGGGAGCAGTTCCTCACCGGGATCGAACTGATCCTCGCCGGGATGACCGGTGGATCGCGGCGACCATGACCGCGAACACCGCGCCGAGGAAGGTCACGTCCACCGAAGGCACCCAGCGCACGTCACCGCCCTTGACCACGTAGGCCCCGACGGGCCGCGCGGCGAGGATGAACCCGCCGCCCTCACCTTCCTTGCCCTGTTCGCTGCCGTGCCCGCCACCGCCACCGCCGATGACACTCGCGGCCGGGATGATCACGACGCCGTCCTTCTCCACCGGTTCGCCGTAGACACGCCGGACGGTGAGGTTGTCACGCATGACACCGACGATCTTCTCGAGCCCCATCAGGTCCCCGCCCTGTCCAGTTCCAGCGCGATCGCGCCCCTCAGGAGTTCCCGCGCCCGGTCCAGCTCCATCGAACCAGAAAGCCACCGCTCGCTGAGCCCTTCGACCAGGCCGGTGAGCCGTTCGGCGGCGTCTTCGGCCCGGACATCGGCGCCGTCGACACTCCGGATCACTTCGGCGACCTCGTCCACCCAGATCCGGGTCGACTCGGCCAGCGGTTCGCGCAGTTCCGGGGTGAACACGGCACTGGCCCGCAGCTCGCCCCAGGCGGTGCTGTTCTCCCGCACCGCCTGCGTGTCCTGAAGTTCCCCGAACAGCAGGAGTTCGAGCTCGGCGCGGGGATCCGCCGCCTCGGCCGCGGCCTCTTCGGTGTACGCCGCGGCGCGGTCGCTGACGAATTCCAGCGTCTTGCGCAGCAGCCCGGCGCGGTTCGTGAAGTGGTAGTAGATCAGCGACGTCGAGATCCCGGCCTCGGCCGCGATCTTCTCGACCCGCAGGCCTCGCACACCGCTGCGCGCGATCACCCGCACGGCCGCTTCCAAGATCTTCTGCTGACGTTCGACCACGGGTGATCACCCTAGCGGTTTCATCCTGACTGAATTTTCAGTCAGGATGCTATCGTGTCCACACCGGTCCGACCAAGGAGTGCAGAGTGTTCGCTTCGTCCCTTCCCCGTCGCACGATCCTGCGCGCCCTGACAGCGGTCGGCGCGGTCGCCGTCGGGAGCGCGGGATGTTCGGAGAACCCGGCCGCGCCCGCTCCGGCGGCCGACTCGCCCGAGCCTGCAGCCGCGGCGGCTCGCAGGCTGGGCGCCGAATGGGAAAGTCACGCGCGCACCTACCTGTCATGGCCCGCGTCGAAGTCCATCTGGGCGGAGGATCTGCCCGCGGTCCGAGAGGAGATCGCTGGTCTGGCCAAGGCGATCGCCGGCTACGAACCGGTGGTGCTCCTCGCCCGCCCCGAGCACGCCGACGCCGCTCAGCAGGCTTGCGGGGACACGGTCGAGGTCGTCCCGATCCCGGTCGACGACCTGTGGGCACGCGACACCGTCCCGGTGTTCGTCGAGGAGGGCGGCAAGGTCGCGGGGGTCGATTTCAACTTCAACGGCTGGGGCGGCAAACAGAAGCCGCACGACAAAGACAACGCCGTCGCGAGGTCCGTGCTGGGCAAATACGGGCTGGCCCGCACGGAAACCTGGATCACCGCCGAGGGCGGCTCGTTCGAGACCGACGGGGCCGGCACGTTGATGGTCACCGAAAGCTCACTCGTCAACGACAACCGCAACAAGGGAAGGACCCGCCAGGACATCGAGGACGAACTGAAGAAACTGCTCGGCGTCCGGAAGGTCATCTGGTTCGCCGGCGTACGCGGCGAGGACATCACCGACGCGCACGTCGATTGCCTGGCCCGGTTCACCGCACCCGGCGTCGTCCTCCTGGACAAGGCCGCGCCCGGGACCCCGCCCGATTCATGGTCCCGCGCGGCCGATCAGGCGAGGTCGGTACTCGCGAACGCCACCGACGCCGACGGCAAACCCTTCAAGGTGGTCGACCTCGTCCAGCCGGATCCGGACAAGGTCGAAGGCTACGGCGAAGACAGCGTGATCTCGTACGCCAACTTCTACGTCGCGAACAAGTCGGTCTTCGTGCCGAAGTTCGGCGACGCCGAGGCGGACGAGCGTGCCCAGCAGGTCTTGCGCGAGCACTTCCCCGGCCGCGAGATCGTGCCGGTGAAGATCCCGACGATCGCCTCGGGCGGCGGCGGGATCCACTGCTCGACGCACGACCAGCCGGGTCAGCCTTCCTGAGGCAGCACCGACATCACCTCGGACACCGGGCGCAGATGCTCCTCCAGCAACCGCGATGCTTCCTTGGCGTCGTGGTCGTTCAGGGCGGCGACGAGCGCCCGGTGTTCCTCGTTGATCACGGTCAGCCGTTCCGGCCGGGCCTCCAGCGCGCGGACCGTGACGCGCTGCTGCCGCGAACGAAGGGTGTCGTACAGCTCGGTCAGGACGGTGTTGCCCGCGGCGTTCACGATGGCGCGGTGGAAGCGGCGGTCGAAGCCCGAGACGGCGAACCAGTCGCGTTCGGCGCCGGAGCTCGCCATCGCCTCGATGAGTTCCGGCAGTTCGGCCGGCGCGCCCGCCCGGTTCGCGCAGAGCGTCGCGATGGCGTGCCCTTCGATCAGGCGCCTGCTCTGGTAGACCTCTTCCAGTTCCCTGGCGGTGACGGTGCGCACCTGCGCACCCTTGCGCGGCAACAGGCTGATGAACCGCTCCGCGGCCAGCCGGTGGAACGCCTCGCGCACCGGCGTCCTCGACACGCCGACGACACCGGAAACCCACATCTCGTCGAGGAAGCGGCCGCCTTCCAGCTCACCCGAGATGATTCCGTCGCGTAGCCACGTGTAGACCCGCTCACGCGCCGGGCCGCCCCCTTCGGCGGTCACAGTCATCTCGTTCCCCCTCTATGCCGTCACTTTCCGCGACTGAGCCTACACCTGGACCAGCCAAGTATCCATCATGTATACAAGAGTTCCACTTATCGGAAGGGGTCCCATGGTGCACGTCGCGGTGGCGCAGTTCGCGCCCGGCAACGACAAAGAGGCCAACCTCGCCCGCGTCGCCGCCCTCGTCGGCGAAGCGGCCGATCGCGGGGCGCGAGTGGTCGTGCTGCCCGAGTACTCGTTGTTCACCGTACCGACGATGAGCCGGGAATTCGTGACCTCGGCCGAAGAACTCGACGGCCCGTTCGTCACCGAACTGCGCGGGCTGGCGAAGGACCGGCAGATCACCGTCGTCGCGGGCATCAACGAAGCGCTCCCCGGCGGCGAGCGGATCTCGAACACCCTCGTCGCGGCCGGTCCCGACGGCGCCATCGCCGCGCTCTACCGCAAGCTGCACCTGTACGACGCCTTCGGTTTCCGCGAATCGGAGCTGGTCCGGCCCGGCGACATCGAAGCGCCGGAGACGTTCGAGGTCGACGGGATCACCTTCGGCCTCCAGACCTGCTACGACCTCAGGTTCCCGGAGGTCACCCGCCGCCTGGTCGACGCCGGCGCGGACGCGGTGCTCCTGCCCGCGGAGTGGATGCCCGGACCGCTCAAGGAGGACCACTGGACCACCCTGGTCCGGGCCAGGGCGATCGAGAACACGATCTACCTCGTCGCGTCGGGGCAGGCCGCGCCCGCCGGTTCGGGACACAGCATGATCGTCGACCCGATGGGCGTGGTCGTCGCCTCGCTCGGCGAGCGCACGGGGACGGCGACCGGCGAGGTCTCGGCCGAGCGGATCTCCGAGGTACGCGCCAAGAACCCGGCACTGGAACTGCGCCGGTTCGCCGTCACCCCGAAGTCCTGAGTATCTTCTGACCCGGAGGTCCGTTCGTGAAGACACGCCCTCGGGCGTGGTGACGCGGCTTCCGTACGCCTGGGTGCCGGGTGGCCGCCCGGCACCCAGGCTCATTTCACGGCACCAGCAGTCCCCAGTGGACGGCCCACGGGACGAACAACGCGGCGCCCGCCAGCAGCAGGCCGACTCGGACTCCCCCGCGTTCCTTCCCACGCCACCACGAAACCGCTGTCACCGCACCGGCGGCGACGACGCCGACCGCGATCAGCTGCAACGCGAGCCAGGGCAACGTCCGTCCGAAAAGGACCGGACCCGGCGCCATCGCCGCCCCCATCGACAGGGTGATGTAGTAGGCGAGGAACCCCGCCGTGGCGACCGTCCCGGTCGACGCGAGCCAGCGTGCGGGCCCGGCGAGCGGAACGCTTTCCCTGCGACGGAACAACGCCGTCACCGGATAGGCCGCGAACGCGAGCAACGCCAGCGCCCAGACCCCGATCTGCACCCACGGCGCCTCGTACCAGGCGAGCGGTGCGAGGGCGACGCTCTGGCTCGCCTGGACCGGAGGCGGGTCGGCCGACGGCCCGTCCTTCGTTCCGTTCACCCAGTTCGCCACGAGTTCGAGGTAACCGGGGGCGAAGCCGTCGAGCTTGTCGAAACCGTCGGTGGTTCGCCGGAGCCCGTGCTGGGCCTGGGGGAACACCTTCAGCGTGTACTGCCGGTTCCCCGCCCGGTCCAGCGTTTCCCGGAAGATCCGGACGGCCTCGCCGGGCGGGGTGAGCCGGTCCAGTTCACCCCACAGCCCGAGCACCGGCTGCCGCACCTTCTCCAGCACCGGCACCGGGTCGTATCCGGCCTCGGGGAAGGCACCCGCACCCGCGAGGGTCCGCATGTTCGTCGAGGCCACCATGTCCACCATCGAGCCGGTGACCCCGCCCCGCCGTAGATAGGTCTCGAGCGCCCACGCCTGCTGACGATCGGGCGAGACCCCGTTGGCGCCGACGGTGACCGCGAAGGCGACGTCCTTCGACTTCGACGCCGCCAAGGGCGCGACCCAGCCCCCTTCGCTCAAGCCCCACACCCCGACGCGGGACGGATCCACGCCGGGACGCGAGCGCAGTGCCTGCACGGCGGCGAGCGCGTCGTCGGCCAAGACCGAGTAGTCCCGCTCGAACAGCGAATAGCCCTCGGTCCGCTTGTCGTAGATCAGGGTCGCGATTCCCGCCTTGGCGAAGGCTTCCGCCTCGGCACGGTAATCGTCCCGGTCGTGTTCGCCGGACCCGTGCACCATGACGATGCCCGGCGCCGGTCCGCCGCTCTCCGGCGCGACCACCGTTCCCCGCAGGGTGACTCCGTGGCTGGTGAACGAGACTTCGCCGTCCGGAGCCGCCGCAGGCAGCGGTGACGAGACCGCCACGACGGCCGCGAGCATGGCCGCGATCATCGCCTGCTCACCCGGAGCACCTCGAGCGACGGCGACGCGAGGATGTCCTTCTCGCAGTACCGTTCGGCGACCCACTGCTTGCGCGAGTACAGCTCCGTCTGGTCGCTGTGGTGCGCCGACTTCGGGTTCACGGACTGCGAGTAGGTCATCAGCGTCGTCGTGTCCGGGCATCCGGTCCCGTTGAACGCCACGACGTGCAGATACGTCCCGCCGTGCGTGAACTCGGTGTACCCACGGGCCGGATCCCAAGGTCCGCCGAGGGAGTTGTAGACCCCGCGGCCCGCGGTTCCGCCGCCCAGCGGGATCTTCCGGCCGTCGCGGACGACGTAGTGGTTGTCACCGTACGGCGCGTCGAGCGGGATCTTCGCCGCCCGCAGCTCCGAAACGGCGTCGGAGAGCGCCTTGCGGATCGCCGCGTTCCCCGTGTCGAGCGTGTTCGGCGTGTGCACCGGATCCTTGACGTCGAACGGGTTCTTCCAGATCTCCGGCCCCATCCGGTCCACCGCGGCCCAGAACCGGTCGAAGAGCAACGCGCCCCGGCTGCCGGCGTCCGAACGACCGTCCCAGCCCGCCAGCGCCGCGCAAGCTTCGTCCAGCCCCGGCATCGTGCGGCACATCGCGACGACGTCGGCACGCACGAGTTCGGCGGCGTGGTCCCGATTCGAGAACATCAGGTCCCGCATGGCTTGCCCCGTGAAGCCGCCCTTCTTCAGCTGGTCGGCGATCTCGACGAGACCGGCACGCGTCCGCATGTTCTGCTCGTAACGGACCGGGCCCACGATCCTGGGGTAACCGGTCTTCGGCTCGGCGGGGTTGACCAGCCAAGAGCTGTCGTTCGAGTTCGCCGCGTAGTCCGACCGGCTCAGGCTGGGCAGGCTGGACGGCCCGAAAGTACCCGGCCGCAGCGCGTCCCGGTCGCGGCCCCAGGCGCACGCCGTCTTGGAACCGTCGAGCACCGCGACCCCGTTGGCGTCGAACAATTCCTTGCCCAGCGGCGTGTTGCAGCGCGCGGCCTTCTCGTCGGTGACGTGCGGGACCCCGTGGATCTGGCTGAACTCCACGCGACCCCGGTCGTCGGTGGCGAGGATGTTCATCCACGGCAGCCCTTGGGTCTCGCGGACCGCGCCGATCATCTCCCCCGCCGTCCTGGCGCGGGCGATCGAGAACATGGAGTTCGTCATCCCGAGGTTCGTGGCGTTGGCGTCCGCGATGGCGAACGCGCTCGACGCCGTCCACGGCAGCTCGCGCTGCCCGAGCCGGGTCGTCACCGGGCCGTACCTCGTCGTCCACTGTGGACGTACGACGCGCTCCAGGCTGCCGTCCGCCTTGCGCGACAGCACACTCACGTCGGAACGGCGCATCCGCTCGGGCTTCCCGTCGACCAGGTACGTCGTCGACGAGCCGGGCACGAGCTTCAGCTCGAACAGCGTGTACGTGCGCGTGGTGTCGGTGGCGGTTCCGCTCCAGGCCGCGGTTTCGTTGTGCCCCAGCCACATCAGCGGAATCCCGGGGATGCCGGCACCGCTGACGTTGAGCTTGCCTGGCAAGGTCACCTGTGACTGCCAGAGCCTGGTCCCGCTCAGCTGCCACGGCAGGTGCGGGTTGGCCAGCGAGACACCGCGTCCGTTCGCCGACGCGGAGGAGCCGATCGAGATCGCGTTGCTGCCGATCCCGGTCTCCCCGAGCATCTGTTCGGTACCGCCGCCCGCGGGCGGGGCCCCGGGCAGCGACGAGGTGATCGAGTCGGCGACGCCGCCCTGGCCGAAGATCATGCCGACCGCGTGACTGTGGCGGTACACGTCCAGTTCGGTGATCGGCTTCAGCCAGCCCGCGCCCCGGCAGGCCGGGTCGGTGATCTCGCCGGTGCGCAGGTACTTGTTGACCCCCTCGACGTAACCGCGGATCAGTTCGCGGACCTCGCGGTACGGCCCGCGCGGCGCGGGCGCCGACAGGAGCCGCTCGACGGCGCCGCTTTCGTTGAGGCCTTGGAAATACAGGTCGCTCGCGAGGTTCGTGCTCGCCTGGCTCACCCCGCTCGTCGGCGGTGCGTCCGGCCCGAGCCAGCGGGAACGCTCGGCCCGCGTCGTGACCGCGACGTCCGCGATCGCGCAGATGTTGTCCTTGGCCGCGGCGAATCCCTGCCCGAAGCCCAGGCTCGCCCAATCGTTCGCCACGATGTGCGGGATGCCGTATTCGGTGTAGCGGATGGTGGCGTCCGACCGGGATCGCCCGTCCGGCGGTTGCGCGGCCGCCGCGGTCCCCGCCGCGAGCAGGCTCGCCGCGGCGCACACGGCCGTGATTCTCTTCCAGAGCAGCATGCTGCTCCCCCTTTGTGTGTGGAGTGGTTCGTGAAGACACGCCGTCCGGCGTGGTGACGCGATTCCGGTGGTCGAGTGGCCGCTCTCCCACCGGTTTTTCAGTTCCCTTCCTGCACCTCCCCGTCCGCGTCCGGGAACGCCGTCCAGCGCACGAGCACCTTCCGCGCGTCCGGGCCCGGCTCCGGCCGCCAATAGCGGCGCAACAGCTCCAGGTATTCGTCGAAGAACTCTTTGAGCTCTTCGAGGTTCACGTAGACCGAGCCGCGCGAGAACACCAGCGCGTCACCCCATTCGCCCAGCTCACCGCGACGCTCGAGGAAGGTCGCCAGCTGTTCGAGGTCTTCGGTGAACGCCGCGCGCTGCGCCTCGTCGAACACGGCGCGCATCTCGTCGTTCTGCTCGCTGCGCCGCGGCCAGCGGATGTCGCGCTGGCGGGCGCGCCACCAGCGCTCCTTGCCGTGCGCGAGCTCCGGCGCCTCGTCGACGAAGTCGTATTTCGCCAGTTCCCGCAGGTGATAGCTGGTCGCGCCCGAACTCTCCCCTAGTTCCTTGGCCAGCTTCGTCGCCGTCGCGGGGCCGCGGCCCAACGCCTCCATGATCCGGCGGCGCAACGGGTGCATCACCGCCTTCAGCACGGCGGCGTCGGCGATCTCTTCGGGTGGCGGCGGACCGGTCATGACACCAAAGTAGCCGTGCAAAGGAGATTGTGCAAAGGCCTCTTTGCACGCGGTTCAGACCACTCCGCGGGGCGGCCGGGGATTCTGCTGACGATTCGGTGAACTCAGCGTGAAATTGACAACTTCACTACGAAGGTCTTGTGCCGCGAGGACGAAAACTCGACAGGATCGCGGGTTTTTCGTTGCGTCGTCCCCGAAAACCGGCTCTATCGGATAGTTTTGCGCGGAGTCGACCTTGCGGGAGAGAACATGCCGAAGCACCGCCCTCGACAGACGGACAAGTTGTCCGCCCGGCACCGGACGGCCTTCGCGCTCGCCGGCGGCGCGCTCGCCGTGCTGCCCGCGGTCACCGCGTCCGCGGGCCCCGACGCCCCGATCGCCGCGCCGAAGCCGTCCGCGCCGCAGAACCAGGCCGCGGCCTGGCAACCGCCGGCGGGCACGGTCCCGGAGATCGCCGTCGACGGCAGCCTCCCCGAGCCGCCCACCCCGGATCCGCTGACCGTCCCCGGGCATTCCGGCAACATCGGCGGCGCGTTCGCGCCGTCGGGCGCGCTCGGCATCCCCGCCAGCATGATGAAGGCGTACAAGAACGCCGCCGACATCCTCGCGAAGGAACTGCCCGGCTGCCACATCGACTGGGCGCTGATCGCCAGCATCGGCCGGATCGAATCGAACCACGCGCGCGGTGGTTACGTGGACGCCAAGGGCAACACGCTGGAGCCGATCCTGGGCCCGCAGCTCAACGGCGCCGGCCCGTTCGCGGCCATCCCGGACACCGACGGCGGCAAGTACGACGGCGACACGGTGTGGGACCGCGCCGTCGGCCCGACGCAGTTCATCCCCTCCACGTGGAAGGGCTACGCCTCCGATGGCAACGGCGACGGCGAGTCGAACCCGAACAACATCTACGACGCGACACTGGGCTCCGGCCGCTATCTCTGCTCCGGCGGGGTCGACCTGACGTCCGAGCAGACCCAGCGCGTGGCCGTGTACCGCTACAACCACTCGCTGTCCTATGTGGACACCGTGATCCGCTGGGCGGTCGCCTACCGCGGCGGCGTCGCGACGATGCCGGACAGCCAGGTCCCCGTCGGCGCGCCGGACTCCCAGGACGTCGCCGCCGGTACGCCCGACGGCCAGGTCCCGGTGCCGACCCTGCCCGGCACTCCCCCGCCCGGCACGACCACGCCGGGTCCGACCCCGCTGCCCGGCACGTCCGTCCCGCCGAGCAGCAGCACGCCGCCGAGCAGCTCTTCGCCGTCGAAGCCGACCAGCACGCCGCCTTCGTCGACGCCTCCCTCGTCGACCCCGCCTTCCTCGACACCGCCTTCGAGTACTCCTTCGTCCTCGACGACGCCTCCGCCGTCCAGCACGTCTTCCGCGGCGCCGTCCTCGACTCCGGCGGGGAACACCGGCGAGACGTCCCCGACCAGCAGCACTTCCCCGACCCCGTGACGCGGCTTCCGACTGCGGCTTGATGCCAGGCCCGGTCCGTAGCCCGGAATGCCCTGAAGTCGGACCGCGTTGTCGCCTGTCGTAGATCACCTACGAGAGAAGCGAGACACGGATGTCGTCTTTCGTCATGACCGCCGAGGAACGCGAAGCCTTCCTGAGCGAGGTCCACATCGGGGTCCTGGCCGTGGAGCGGGAAGGGCGGGCCCCGCTGGCCGTGCCGGTCTGGTACGACTACGAGCCCGGCGGCGAACTGCTGATCTGGATGGACGGCGGTTCGGTCAAGGACAAGGCGATCAAGAAGGCGGGCAGGCTGAGCCTGGTCGCGCAGTCGGAGACGCTGCCGTACAAGTACGTGACGGCCGAGGGGCCGGTCATCGCGAACGACGCGCCGCCGACCAGGGAGCAGGCGCTGAAGATCGCGCAGCGCTACCTGCCCGGCGACGAGGGCACGAAGTACGTCGACGGCGCGCTCAGCGACAACTCCGTGCTGGTCCGTGTCCGGCCGGAGAAGTGGCTGAGCAACGACCAGGGCAAGGCCTGACCGCACGACGGTGTCCCGGCGGGCGAGCCACCGGGACACCGTCGTTCAGCCCGCGATCGGCTCGAACTCGACGACGCTGTCGAGCGCCTTGCCCATCGCGGCGTTCCCTTCGCGTTCGATCATGATCTCCACCAGCACCGGCCGCGACGTCCGCTCGGCCTCCTTGCGCGCCCACTCCAGCGAAGCCCGGATCTCGCCCGGCTCGGTGACGCGGGTGCCGGAGCAGCCGTAGGCCTCCATGACCTTCACGTTGTCCGTGCCGATCTTGTCGTAGTGGATGTCGACCTCGAAGTTCATCTCGTAGCCGGTTTCGGCCTGCCGGATGAGCCCGAGGTACTCGTTGTTCAGCATGATCAGCACGAACCCGACGTCGTACTGCGCGGCCACCGCCAGCTCCTCGACCAGGAACTGGAACGAGTAGTCCCCGACGACGCCGACGACCTCGGCCTCCGGTTTCGCCTTCTTGACGCCGATCGCCGCCGGGATCTCCCAGCCGAGCGGGCCTGCCTGGCCGCACACCTGGTAGTGCCGCGGCTTGTGCGCGCGCTGGAACTGCCCGGACCAGATCTGGTAGAGCCCGATCGCGGTGACGAAGTAGGCGTCCTCGCCGTAGAACTCGTTGATCTCCTTGAACACCCGAGGCGCCTTGATCGGCGTGTCCTCGAAGTCCTCACGCCGCGGCAGGCTCTCCTTGAGCTCGCCGATGCGCCGCGGCCACGCGCGATCCCGCGCCGGGGAACGCTTCGACGCCGCCTCGATCAGCGCGTCCAAGAAGGCTCCCGTGTCCGACACGATGCCGAGGTCCGGCCCGAACACCTTGCCCAGCTGGGTCGGCTCGATGTCGACGTGGATGAACTTCCGGTTCCCCCGGTAGACGTCGAGGTCACCGGTGTGCCGGTCGCCGAACCGCGCACCGAGCGCCAGCACCAGATCCGCCTCGAGGAACGCCGCGTTCGCCCAGCGCTGCGAGGTCTGGATACCCGCCATGCCGGCGAACAGTTCGTGGTCCTCGGGGAAACTCCCCTTGCCCATCAACGTCACGCCGACGGGGACGCCGAGCAGTTCGGCCGTGGTGCGCAGCCGGTCGCTCGCGTCTCCGAGCACCACTCCGCCGCCCGCGAGGATCAGCGGCCGCTCGGCGGCCAGGAGCAGGTCCAGCGCCCGCTCGACCCTGGCCGGGGACGGCGTCGCCCTGATGACCGGGAGCGGCGAGTCGATGCTGGAGTCCCATTCGATCTCCTGCCGCTGGACGTCGATCGGCAGGTCGATCAGCACCGGGCCGGGACGGCCGGACCGCGCGATGCGGAACGCCTCCCGGAACACCCACGGCAGCTGGGCGGCCTCCTTGACCTGCACCGCCCATTTGGTCACCGGCTTGGCGATCTCGACGATGTCGACGGCCTGGAACGCCTCGGTGTGCAGCTTCCGCGAGTCGGCCTGCCCGGTGATGCACAGGATCGGGATCGAGTCGGCCTGCGCGGTGTAGAGGCCGGTGATCATGTTCGTCCCGGCGGGCCCGGAGGTGCCGATCGCGACGCCGACGTTGCCGGTGGTCCTCGCCCAGCCGTCGGCCATATGGGTCGCGCCCTCTTCGTGGCGCACGATCAGATGCTCGATGCCGCTGTCCTGCATCGCGTGGTACAGCGGGAGGATCGCGGCGCCCGGACACCCGAAAGCGGTGTCGACGCCCTCACTGACCAGGACGTCGACGACGGCCTGCATGGCGGGGATTCTGGGCATTCCTCACTCCTTGTTTTCCGCGCCGGACAGCGATTCGACGACCTTCAGCAGGGCGGAGTGGTCGAGCGAGCCGTGGCCCATCGCCCGTCCGGCGGCGACGAGCTGGGCGACCAGCCCGGTGAGCGGCAGCGCGACGTCGGCCTGCCTGGCGGCGGCGAGCGCGATGCCCATGTCCTTGTGGTGCAGATCGATCCGGAAGCCCGGCGCGAATTCCCGCGCCACCATGGACTTCCGCTTGAGTTCGAGGATCCGGCTGCCCGCCAGACCGCCCGCGAGGACGTCCAGGCCGACACCGGCGTCCACGCCCGAGGCTTCGAGCAGCACGATGGCTTCGGCGATCAGCGCGTACGTCCCGCCGACGACCAGCTGGTTCGCGGCTTTGACGACCTGGCCGGCACCGTGCGGACCGACGTGCACGATGGTCTTGCCGACCGCCTCCAGGATCGGGAGCCCGGCGGCGAAGTCGTCGTTCTCACCACCGACCATAATGGACAGTGACGCCTGCTCGGCTCCGGCCTGGCCGCCGGAAACGGGTGCGTCGAGCACCCTGATCTCGCGTTCCCCGGCCCGCTCGGCCACCTCGATGGAGGTCTCCGGCCGGATGGTGCTCATGTCGATGAGCAGCGTGCCCGGTTTCGCCGATTCCAGCACCCCGCCCGCCGCCAGCACGACAGCCTCGACCTGTGGGTGGTTCGGCAGCATGGTGATGACGACTTCCGCGTCCGCCACGGCGTCGGTCACCCCGTTCGCGGCCCGGCCGCCCGCGGCCTCCAGCCTCGCGAGCGCGTCCGCGTTCGTGTCGAATCCGCTCACCTCGTGGCCGGCGGCGACGAGATGTCCCGCCATCGGTCCGCCCATGATCCCCAGGCCGATGAATCCCAGCTTGGTCATGCCAGTCCCCTTCGTTCGAAAGGCAGCCACGACAGCGAATCCGCGCTCGGCCCGTCGGGTTTGTACTCCACGCCGACCTGCCCGCGGTAGCCCGCCGTCTGCAGCTTTTCCAGGTATCCCTCGATGTCCAGCGTTCCGGTCCCCGGCTGGTGGCGCCCTGGGGCATCGGCGATCTGCACATGGCCGATCCGTCCGGTGTGGACGGTCGTGACCGTGTCGAGGTCGTCACCGTTGACCGCCAGGTGGTACAGGTCGGCCAGCAGCTTCACGTTGTCCCGCCCGAGTTCGTCGAGCACCTTCAGTACGTCGTCCGCGGTCTTGAGCGGGTACTTCTCCGCCCCCGACAACGGCTCGAGGACGATCTCCGCGCCGATCCGCGCGGCCGCGTCCGACGCGAGCGCCAGATTCGACAAGCCGAGCTTGTCCTGCGCGGCCGGATCCGCGCCGTCGATCCGGTTGCCGTAGAGCGCGTTGAACCGGCGGCAGCCGAGCCGCTCGCCGAGGTCGATCGCGGAGGCGATGCCTCGGGCGAACTCGTCCTCGCGACCGGGCCAGGTGACCAGGCCACGATCACCACCCGCCATGTCGCCGGGGAAGAAGTTCAGCCCGGTCACCGCGACACCCGCCCGCTCGACCGACGCCACGAACGCGTCGACTTCGGCGGCGTCCGGCTCCGGCGTCTCGAACGGCCACCAGTACTCGACCGCGGTGAAGCCCGCCGCGCGCGCCGCCTCCGCACGGTCGAGCAGCGGCAACTCGGTGAAGACCAGCGACAGGTTCAGCACGTAGGGCAGTGCGTGTCGCGAACCGGCAAGATCAGCCATCGAAACCTCTGCAATTTCGCTCTGCGGAAACTTTCTTTCGTATATCGAGAATAGCCCGCTGACCTGTCCAGGTCAACGGGCGGTATACCGCCTACTGAGCGAAAGTCCGTGAAGGCCTCCTTGAGGGACTCTGGGTCCCTCAAGGAGGCCTTCACGGACTGGAACACAGGACGCGCGGCGTGATCAGGGACGTGACTCGCGTGAGTGCGGTGCCACGTCACCGTGAGGGTCAGCGGTTCTGGACGTGCTGCCACCCGAAGCGGCCCTTGATGCAGAGGTTCCCGTGGGTCACCGAACTCTCGTGGGGCGAGGTCACCTTGACGATCTCGTTGTCCTGGACGTGCAGCGTCAAGGAGCAGCCGACCCCGCAGAAGGTGCAGATGGTGGTCGTCGCGGTCTGCCGCGACTCGTCCCAGGTCCCGGCCTCACGCTTGTCGTGCTCGCGTTTGAAACTCAGCGCGCCGGTCGGGCAGACCTCGACGCAGTTTCCACAGTAGACACACGCGCTGTCCGGCAGCGGGTTCGCGAACTCCGTCGAGATCCGCGCGTCGAAACCGCGTCCCGCCATGGTGATGGCGAACGTGTTCTGCCATTGCTCGCCGCACGCGTCGACGCATTTGTAGCACTGGATGCATTTCCCGTAGTCGCGGACGTAGAGTTCGTTGTCCACCTTGACCGGCTGGCGCACGGTCGCCGCCGTCAGCCCGTCCGGGATCTCGTGCTCGCCGGGGCGGCGATCGTCGCGGTCGTCCGAAGCGGGCGCGGGCGGGCCGAAACGCTCGGGCTCCGCACCGCATTCGGCCATCCAGCCCGCGACATCGGGCGTGGTGGACAGATCCGTCGCCGATCCGAGGAGTTCGAGCACCACCTTGCGGCTGAGTCTCGTCCGGTCGGTCTCGGTCCGCACCACCATGCCCGGTTCCGCCTTGCGGGAGCAGGACGGCACGAGCGTGCGCGATCCCTCGACCTCCACCATGCAGACACGGCAAGCGTTCGCCGGTTCGAGGGTGTCGCCGAAGCAGAGCGTCGGGATGTCCTTGCCCGCCGCGGCGCAAGCGTCGAGGATCGTGGATCCTTCAGGGACCCGGACCGCCTCACCGTCCACAGTGAACTCGACGAGCCGCCGCGGGAGCCCCAATCCGACAATGGTCACGATCGCTCCTCCAGTGCGCCGAGCCGGTCGATCGCCGACTCGATGGCGTTCCAGGCGGTCTGGCCCAGTCCGCAGATGGACGAATCCCGCATCACCTGTCCGACTTCGCGCAGCAGCGCGAGGTCGTCGCCGCCGGTACCGAGCTTGCGGCCGCCGACGATCCGGTGCAGCGCCTCCTCCTGCCGCACGGTGCCGATCCGGCACGGCACGCATTGCCCGCACGACTCGTCCCGGAAGAACGCCGCGATCCGCACCAGGAACCCGCCGAGATCGGCTTGGTCGTCGAGCGCGAGCACGACCCCCGAACCGAGTGTGGCGCCCGCGGCACGCGCGTCCTCCATGGTGAGCGGCAAGGTGGTTTCGTCCGGGCGCACGAAACCACCCGCCGCGCCGCCGAGCAGGACGGCGCGCAACTCACGACCCTCCGGCACTCCCCCGGCCAGTTCGAGCAGTTCCCCCAGCGTCGTCCCGAACGGCACCTCGTACACGCCGGGACGCCGGACGTTGCCGGACAGGCAGAACAGCTTCGGCCCGGTCGAGCGTTCGGTCCCGATGCGACGGTAGGCCTCGCAGCCTTCAGTGAGGATCAGCGGGATGTTGACCAGGGTCTCCACGTTGTTCACCACCGTCGGCTTGCCGAACAATCCCTTCTCCACCGGGAAAGGCGGCTTCGACCTCGGCTCGCCGCGGTAGCCTTCGATCGAGTTGAAGATCGCCGTTTCCTCGCCACAGATGTAGGCGCCCGCCCCACGCCTGATCTCGATGTCGAACGAGAACCCTTGCCGCCCCATGATGTTTTCGCCCAGGAATCCACGTTCACGAGCCACGTCGATGGCGTTGCGCAGCGTCTTCAGCGCACGCGGATACTCGCCGCGCAGGTAGACGTACCCCTTCTGCGCCCCGATCGCGAACGCGGCGATCGTCATCGCTTCGACGAGCGCGAACGGGTCCCCCTCGATCAGCACGCGGTCCTTGAACGTGCCCGGTTCGCTCTCGTCGGCGTTGCACACCAGGTACCGGGTCCGTTCGGGCTGCCGGGCGGCGGCGTCCCATTTCCGGCCCGTCGGGAACGCCGCTCCACCCCGGCCCATCAGCCCCGAATCGGTCACTTCGCGGATGACCCCGGCCGGCCCGAGCAGCAACGCGTTCCTCAACGCCGCGTAGCCGCCCGCCGCACGATAGGCGTCCAGGCTTTCGGGCTCGACGACGCCGACGCGGCGCAGCAGGCGCAGGCCCGGTCCCCCTTGCTGCGGAACGGAAACCGGGGCTTCCTCCCAAGTGGACGGTTCGCGGGTGATTTCGCTTGGCGTGGCCGGCGCGAGCAGCCGTCCCTCCGCGGGATCACCCGCCTCGAAGGCCAGCGCCGCCGGAGCGCGTTCGCAGACACCCAGGCACGGGCTGCGATGCCAACCGATTCCCGCCGCGTCGAAGGCTTCGGTCACCGCCTCCGCACCGTTGACGCGGCAGGCCAGATCCGTGCAGACGTGGACCACGCGCGGCGGCCGTTCCTTGAGCGAGAACAACGCGTAGAAGCTCGCGACGCCATAGGCTTCCGCCGGCGGCACGTTCAGCCGTCGGCAGATGTGGTTCAACGCTCCCTGACTGATCCAACCGACCCGGTCGTTCACGGCGTGCAACGCGGGAAGCAGCTGATCGCGGCTTCCGGCTCCGAGCGCGTCGACCGCGTGCCGTTCGGCGTCCGTCGGTTCGGCGTTCAGGAAACGCAGGTCCATTCCGGCTCCTCACACGGTGACGGGCAGCTTCTCGACCCGGATCGCGGCGGCCTTGTACTCGGCCGTGCCCGCGACCGGACAGGTCGCCTCGATGGTGATGACGTTGACGTCGATCTCGTCCGGGAAGTGGAAGGTCATGAACGCCAGGCCCGGACGCAGCCCCTCGTCGATCCGGACCGGTGCCTCGATCTCGCCGCGCCGGGACGAGATCCGCACGACCTCGTCCTCGACGACCCCGAGCCGCACCGCGTCCGCCGGACACAGGTCGAGGGTCTCCCCTCGGCGCAGCGGCGAGGGGAACCCGCCGGATTGGACGCCGGTGTTGTAGGAGTCCAGCCGCCGTCCGGTGGTCAGCCGGATCGGGAAGTCCTCGGTGAGCAGATCCACCGGCGGGCTGTGGGCGATCACGGTGAACGGTGCCGGTCGGCCGCGTTTCGCGGGATCCTCCTCCCAGAGCCTGCCATGCAGGAACGTCGGTTCGAGCTCGTCCTCCCGGTAACAGGGCCACTGGATGCCGCCGAGTTCCTCCAGACGTGCGTAGCTCATCCCGGCGTGCATCGGCGACAACGTCCGGAGTTCGTTCCAGACGTCCTCGCCGCCCTGGTAGTTCCAGTCGTGGCCGAGCCGGCGGGCGAGTTCGCACAGCAACTGGATGTCGTCGCGCGCGCCCTCCGGCGGTTCGAGCGCCTTGCGGACTCGCTGGACCCGGCGTTCGCTGTTGGTGAAGGTGCCGTCCGATTCGCACCACGCGGCCGAAGCGGGCAGCACGACATCCGCCAGCTGAGCCGTCTTGGTGAGGAAGATGTCCTGCACCACCAGATGCTCCACATTGGACAGACGTTTGATCGTGTGCTCGCAGTCCGCTTCCGACTGGACCGGGTTCTCCCCGATGATGTACACGCAGGTCAGGTCGCCGCGTTCCATCGCGTCGAGCATCTGCGTGAGGTTGAGTCCCTTGTGCGGCGGGATGTTCGAACCCCAAGCGGCGTCGAATTTCGCCCGGACGTCCGCGTCGAGGATGTTCTGGAATCCCGGCATCCGGTCCGGGATGGCGCCCATGTCGCCGCCGCCCTGGACGTTGTTCTGCCCGCGCAACGGGTTGAGCCCCGCGCCGTACCGGCCGACGTGGCCGGCCAGCAGCGCGAGATTGATCAGGGACAGGACGTTGTCGGTGCCGTTGTGGTGCTCGGTGATCCCGAGCGTCCACGACAGCTGACCGCGGTCGGCGCGGGCGTAGGTGTGCGCGAGTTCGCGGATCAGCTCGGCCGGGACGCCGGTCGTCTCCTCGGCGGCTTCGAGCGTCCACGGCTCGACGGAGGCCGCGAACTCGGCGAAACCTTCGGTGGCCCGTTCGATGAAGGCGGTATTGGCCAGTCCGGAGTGGATGATCTCGCGGGCGATCGCGTGAGCCAGCGGGATGTCCGTGCCGACGTACAACTGGAGCCGCCGGTGCGCCCAGCTCGCGGTGCTGGTCCGGCGCGGGTCGATCACGAACAGTTTCGCGCCGCGGTGGACGGCCTTGAGCACGTGCTGGAAGAAGATCGGGTGGGCTTCGCGGGGGTTGCCGCCCCAGACGACGATGACGTCGGCGTCCTCGATCTCCTGATACGACGACGTCCCGC
The DNA here is from genome assembly GCF_000732925.1 of Amycolatopsis japonica. Lineage (NCBI taxonomy): Bacteria > Bacillati > Actinomycetota > Actinomycetes > Pseudonocardiales > Pseudonocardiaceae > Amycolatopsis > Amycolatopsis japonica. The sequence goes on along the minus strand of NZ_CP008953.1, from coordinate 3,576,758 downwards.
CGCCGCTGTCGAACACGCGCGCCAGCCCGGCGACACTCGGCGCGTGGCAGGTGCGGTTGCACGAGTCGACGTTGTTGGTGCCGATCACCGCACGCGTGAACTTCTGCGCGACGTAGTTCATCTCGTTGGTCGCCCTGGCACAGGAGAACATGCCGAAGGCTTCGGGTCCCTTGGTGTCGAGCGTCCGCCGGAACCCGGCGGCGGCGCGCTCCAGCGCCTCTTCCCAGCTCGCCGGGCGCAGCTCGCCCGAATCGCGGACCAGCGGCCGGGTGAGCCGGACGTACGGCTCGGTGTTCTTGCGCTTCATCGGGTTCCTCCGATTCAGTGCGCTCCGACGGGAACGGCGTTCGCGGTCTGCCCGAGCAGGCCGATCGCGGCGTGGACGTGGCGCAGCGCGGGAGCGGGCACGCCGGTCAGCTCCGCGAGCTCGACGACGGCGCCGATGATCGCGTCGATCTCCAGCGGCTTGCCCGCTTCGAGGTCCTGCAGCATCGACGTCTTGTGGTGGCCGACGCGCCAGGCGCCGTTGATGCGTTTCTCGACCGAAACCTGGGGATCGCTGCCCGCGGCACGGGCGATCGCGAGGGTCTCGTTCATCATCGCGGCGACGAGCTCGCGGGTGTCCGGATGCTCGCACATTTGGACCATGGTCGCCCTGGTCAGCGCGCTGAGCGGGTTGAAGGCGACGTTGCCCATGAGCTTGACCCAGATCTCGTCGCGCAGGTCGAGTTCGACGGGCGCCTTCAGCCCACCGGCGATCATCGCGTCGGCGAGAGCCGCACATCGGGACGTGACGCCGCCTTTCGGCTCTCCCAAAGCGAAGCGGGTCCCTTCGAGATGCCGGATCACGCCCGGTTCCTCGATCACCGTCGAGCAGTAGACGACGCAGCCGATCGCGCGGCGCAGTTCGAGGACCTCGCTCACCGCGCCCCCGGGGTCGACCGTCTCGATGCGGCGGTTCTCCAGCGGATGTCCGGCCAGACCGTGGAAGTACCACCACGGGATCCCGTTCTGCGCGGCCACGATCGCGGTGTCCTTACCCAGCAACGGCGCGATCAGCGGGCCGCAGGAGGCGTACGAATTCGCCTTCAGGCCGAGGAAGACGAAGTCGACGGGGCCGACTTTCGCCGGATCGTCGGTGACGTGCGGGTGGACGGTGAAGTTCCCGCGCGGGCTGAGCACCCGCACGCCGTGCGCGCGCATCGCTTCGCCGTGCGCCCGTCTCGCGATGAGGTGGACCTCCGCCCCGCCTCGGTGGAGCGCGGCGCCGGCGTACGCGCCGATCGCCCCCGCGCCCAGAACAGCGACCTTCATGACGTGCCTCCCGCTCAGCCGAAGACCAGATTGCATACAGTATCCTGTAGATGGTCGGCATGTCACGCCCCTTCCCGCATTTCGTCCTCTGAATGCGGGCTGCCTCAAGCCGGAACTCGCGTGCTTCCAGGCGCATCACGCGTGATTGGGGACGGAAGACTCGGTCTCGCGCGTGTTCCGCCTCCAATCACGCGAGTTCGGTCTTCAAGCACGCGTGTTCCGTGTAGGAGGCCCGCATTTAGAGGACGAAATGCGGAGTGGAGCGGGGAATGTCGGGATTTTGCATACCAAAACCTGTATCCTGAACCGGACGAGTCATCCGGAGGTCCTGTGAGCCAGCCCGTTTCGCCCCTGCCCGACCGCGGCCCCACCGGTCGCCGCGCCAAGGGCACGCTCGACCCGGCGACGGCCAAACGCGTCGAGCGGCCCGCTCCCCTGCGCCAGGTCGTCTACGACGCACTCGCGGAGCTGATCATCAACCGGACCCTCGAACCCGGCCAGCACCTGGTCGAGGCGGACCTCGCCGAGTACCTGGGCGTCAGCAGGCAGCCGGTCCGCGAGGCGTTGCAGCGTCTGCAGAGCGAGGGCTGGGTCGACCTCCGTCCCGCGCAGGGCGCCTTCGTACACATGCCCACCGACGAGGAAGCCGATCAACTGCTCAGCGTGCGCACCGTGCTGGAGGCGCACTCCGCCCGGCTCGCCGCCGACAGGGCCGGCGGCGAAGACGTCGAACGCTTGTGGGAACTGCAGAAGACCGGGCTGGAGGCGTTGGCCGCCGACGACACCGAAGGCCTCGTCGCGGCCAACGCCGCGCTCCACGCGTTCATCACCGAACTGTCCGGCAACGCCGTCCTCGCCGAGATGATCGGCATGGTCGACCGCCGCGTCCGCTGGTACTACACCCCGATCGCCCGTCCTCGCAGCCACGACGCGTGGCAGGAACACGAGGACCTGATCAAGGCCATCGCCGCCGGTGACCCCGTCGCCGCCGAACGGATCATGAACCAGCACACCGAGCGCACCCGGCAGGCCTTCCACGAACGCCCGAAAGAGGACTAAGCGGGATTCAGTTCCTGCTCACGCCTCGGCGTCCGCGTCCGCGAACGCCCCGGCTGCCGGAGGAACAGACTGAGCGCGGCCGCGAGCAGACTCGTCCCGCCCGCGAGGAAGAACGCGCCGCCGTAACCCCAGGCCACCACGACCATCGCGCCGACGCCGGAGCCGACCAGGCCCGAGATCAGCTTCGAACTGTAGACCAGGCCGTAGTTGCTGGCGTTGTTGTTCTCGCCGTAGAAGTCCGCCGTCATCGCCGCGAACAGCGGGAAGATCGCGCCGCCGCCGAAGCCGGAGACCATCGAGGCCAGCAGGAACAGCGGCATGCTGCCGATCGAGCCGGACAGGTACACCGCGACCTGCGCGAGGCCGAGCACCACGCAGACCATGAACAGGGTCTGACGCCGCCCGTAGCGGTCGGAGATCCAGCCGATCACGCCGCGGCCGGTACCGTTGATGATCGCCTTCAGGCTCATCGCCAGCGCGACGATGCCGCCCGCGAAACCCATCTCGTTGCCGAACGGGACCTGCATCGCGATGCCGAAGATGTTCACCCCGGCCGTGCACAGCAGGCAGAACCACATCAGCGGCAGCATGCCGGTCCTGAGCGCCTCCTTCGGCGTGTACTGCTTCACCGCCGGCGGATTCTTCTGCAGGGAACGGCGGACACGGGGATCGTCGGACACTTTCAGCGGATCGACGTGCGCGGGCCACCAGTTCTTCGGCGGATCCTGGAAGTAGAAGCCGCTCACCCCGACCACCGCCGCCAGGAAGAGGCCGACCACGAGCAGGACACCCGAGAAGTTGGAAAGGTCCATATAGGAGGTGAAGAGGAAGATGAACGGCACCGAACCGTAGGCGAAACCGCCGTTGACGAAGCCCGTCTTGCCGCCCCGGCGCTCCGGATACCACTTCCCCACCATGTTGACGCAGGTCGCGTACACCAGCCCGGCCCCGCCACCGCCGAAGAACCCGAAGCCCAGATACGCCCAGATCTCGCTGGGCGCGTAGGCGAGCGAAAGGTACGCGAGCAGGGTGCCCACCGCACCCAGCAGCATCGCCGCCTTGGCGGGCAAGGTCCCGTTCTCCCGCATCTTCCCCGCCGGGAAGGCGACGATCGCCTGGAAGAACACCCAGACCCCGAGCAGCCAGAAGATGGTGGCGCCGTGCCAGCCGTGTGCGGCCGACAGCGTCTCCTCCGCCGACGTGAACGCGTATTCCGACGAACTGATGGCCATCATGGCGACCCACGGCAGGATCACCATCGTCCATCGTGGACGGCCCATGATGTCGCGATCGGTTTCGCCGACGCGATAGATCCGGCCGTTCGAATCGATTACTTCCTTGTACGCTCCGGGTGGTTGAGCCGCGGTCGATGACGTCACTGTCATTCTCCTTGGTCGGTTTGGTTCCGGAATCAGCCGAGCAGTCCCGCGGAACGTGCCCAGCGATACTTCGCACCGAGCACGGCCACCGGTTTCTCCGTCGTGTAGGGATAGGCGACGACACCGTGCTCGTACAGAAAACTGCTGGCCTGTTCGACCTCGACATCGCCTGCCAGCGAGGCGACGACGGGCTTGTGGATCCCCTTCGCCCGATATTCGGAAACGACTTCCGAAACCAGTTCCGCGAAGATCATCGGCGGGGTGACGATAGTATGCCAATAGCCGAGGATCAAGGCATGGATTCGCTCGTCCGCCAAACCGAGCGCGATCGTGTTCCGGTAGGTGGTAGGTGGTTCGCCGCCGGTTATATCCACCGGGTTGCCCGCGGCGCCGAACGGCGGGATGAATTCCCGGAACGACGCGTCGAGATCGGGCGGGATCTCCATGAGATTCAGCCCGTTGTCCACACAGGCATCCGAGAGCAGGACACCGGAGCCGCCCGCGCCGGTGATGATCACGACGTTCTCACCTTTCGGCGTCGGCAGCAACGGAATGCCGCGCGCGTATTCGAGAAGATCGTTGAGGCCGGGCGCCCGGATGACCCCGCTTTGGCGCAGGATGTCGTCGTAGACCTTGTCGTCCCCCGCCAGCGCGCCGGTGTGCGAGCTCGCCGCTTTCGCGCCTTGGGAAGTGCGGCCCGCTTTGAGGACGACGACCGGTTTCCGCACCGAAACCCGTTTCGCCGTTTCCGCGAACGATCGCCCGTCTTTCAGATCTTCGAGATGCATGGCGATCAGGTCGGTGTTTTCATCGTGTTCGAAGAAGGTGAGCAGATCGTCCTCGTCGATATCGGCTTTGTTGCCGACTCCGACTATCGACGACACGCCCATTTTCGCCGACCGGCTGAAGCCGAGGATGGCCATCCCGATGCCGCCGCTCTGCGAGGAGAGCGCGACACCGCCCTTGACGTCGTACGGCGTGCAGAACGTCGCCGAAAGGTTCTCCGGTGTGTAGTAGTAGCCGTAGATGTTGGGGCCGAGGATCCGGACGCCGTGCTCGCGCGCGATCGCGACGACCTGGTCCTGGAGTTCGATGTTGCCGGTCTCGCCGAATCCGGACGGGATCAGGATCGCCCCGGCCACCCCTTTGCGGCCCGCTTCCTCCAGCGCGGCGGGGACGAATTTGGCGGGGATGGCGAACACCGCGACGTCGACGTCGCCCGGAACGTCGGAAATGCTCGGATAGGCCTTGCGGTCGAGGATCTCGGCGGCCTTGGGGTTGATGGGATGGATCTCCCCCGCGAACCCGCCGTTGACGAGGTTCTTCATCACCGAGTTGCCGATCTTGCCCGCCTCGGCCGACGCGCCGATGACGGCGATCGACGCCGGCTTCATGATCCGGGTCATCGACGCCAGGATCTCCTCCTGGCTGAACCTCATGGGCTCGCGCGCCGCTTCGGGATCCACCAGGATCCGGACGTCCACCGCGGTGGCGCCGTCGGGTGTGGCCAGCACCGGGTTGAGGTCGACCTCGGCCAGTTGCGGGAAGTCGGTGACCAAGGTGCCGACGCGCGTGAGCACGTCGGCCAGCGCGTCCCGGCTCACCGGCTCCGCACCGCGGACGCCGCGCAGGATCTCCGCGGCCGCGATGCCGTCGATCATCGAGAACGCCTCGTCACGGTCGAGCGGAGCGAGCCGGAACGTGACGTCCTTGAGCACCTCGACCAGCACTCCGCCGAGGCCGAAGGCGACGATCTTGCCGAAGGTGGTGTCGGTGGTGGCGCCGACGATCACCTCCTGGCCGCTGCTGAGCATCCGCTGCACCTGCACGCCGGTGATCTCGGCGTCGGCGTCGTACGCCTCGGCGTTGGCGACGATGGTCCGGAAGCCGTCCGCCACCGCGTCGGCGGTCGCGAGGCCGACCAGCACCCCACCGGCCTCCGTCTTGTGGAGGATGTCCGGTGACACGATCTTCAGTACCACGGGGAGGCCGATCTCCTCCGCCTGTGCGACGGCCTCCTCTGCGGTGGTGGCCAGCCGTTCCGCCGGGGTCGGGATCCCGTAGGCCTCGCACACCTGGCGGCCTTCCGGCGCGGTGAGCGAGGTTCGCCCCTCGGCGGCGACCTTCTCGAGGATCTTCTCGACGATCTCTTTGTCTGCCATGCGTTCTCCTCAGATCACGCCGGCCGCGCGCAGCCGGTCCAGGTCGTCCGCGCCGTAGCCGAGTTCGCCGAAGACCTCGGCGTTGTGCTCGCCGAGCAGCGGCGAGCGTTCGACCTCGACCGGCGAATCCGACAGTTTCAGCGGGCAGCCCACGGTCTTGAAGGCACCGCGTTCGGGATGGTCGACTTCGACGACCGAGCCGAGCTCGGCCAAGGTGGCGTCCTCGGCGAGCTCCCTGGTGGACAGGATCGGACCGCAGGGGATGTTGTGGGCGTTGAGCGCCTCCATCACCTCCCATTTGGTGTGCTTCTCGGTCCACTCCTCGATCATCGAGAATGCCTTGTCCAATTTGGACAGACGCGCCTCCGGGGTGGCCCAGTCCGGATCCTCGGCCAGTTCGGGTTTGCCGATCAGCCGGGTGATCGGCTGCCAGCCGACCGGCTGGATGATCACGTAGATGTAGTCGTTCGGTCCGCCCGGCGCGCATTTCACCGCCCAGCCCGGCTGACCACCACCGGACGCGTTGCCCGAACGCGGGACCTCGTCGCCGAAGACGTCGTTCGGATACTCGTTGAGCGGGCCGTGCGCGAGCCGTTGCTGGTCACGGAGCTTGACCCGGCAGAGGTTCAGCACGGCGTCCTGCATCGCGACCTGGACCCGCTGCCCGCGACCGGTGTTCGTCCGCTGGTAGAGCGCGGCCAGGATCGCGGCGACCAGGTGGATCCCCGTGCCCGAGTCCCCGATCTGCGCGCCGGTCGCGGTCGGCGGGCCGTCCTCGAAGCCGGTGGTGCTCATCGCGCCGCCCATCGCCTGCGCGATGACCTCGTAGGCCTTGAAGTCCGCGTACCGGCCGGGCCCGAAGCCCTTGATCGAGGCGTAGATCAGCCGCGGGTTCAGCTCCGCCAGCCGTTCCCACGGGTAGCCGAACCGGTCGACCACGCCGGGCCCGAAGTTCTCCACCAGGACGTCCACACTGGACACGAGCTGGTCGAAGACCTGCTTTCCCTGCTCGCTCTTCATGTTCAGGGTGATGCTGCGTTTGTTGGCGTTGAGCATCGTGAAGTAGAGGCTGTCCACCCCGGGCAGGTCCCGGAGCTGGCCGCGGGTGATGTCGCCGCGGCCGGGGGTCTCCAGTTTGATCACGTCCGCGCCGAGCCAGGCCAGGATCTGCGTGGACGAGGGTCCTGATTGGACATGCGTCATGTCGAGGACGCGGACGCCGTCGAGTGCCTTTCCCATCGGTGATCCCTCCCGGCTACTTGTACATGGTCTGGTTCATGGTTCCGGGCGCGTACACGTCCGGGTCGATCCAAACGTTGATCAGCGAAGGCTTTCCGGACTCGCGGGCCCGCAGCAGCGCCGGGCCGATGTCTGCGGGGTCGCGCACGGCCTCGCCGTGCCCGCCGAGCATCCGGGCGAATTCGTCGTAGGGGACGTCGCCGAGTGTGTTGCCGACACGTTCCCGGCCGAGGCCGTACTTCGCCGCCTGGCCGTACCGGATCTGGTTCATCGAGGAGTTGTTGCCGACGATGCCGACGAACGGCAGGTTGAAACGCACCAAGGTTTCGAAGTCCCAGCCGGTCAGGCTGAACGCGCCGTCGCCGAAGAGGGCGACGACCTCCTTCTCCGGCCGCGCGTGCTTCGCGGCGAGGACGAACGGGATCCCGACGCCGAGTGTGCCGAGCGGCCCGGGGTCCATCCAATGTCCCGGCGACTTCGGCTGGACGACCTGGCCGGAGAACGTCACGATGTCGCCGCCGTCGCCGATGTAGAGCGAATCCTCGGTGAGGAATTCGTTGATCTCGTGCACCAGCCGGTACGGGTGGATCGGGCTCGCGTCGGAATGCTGCAGCGGCAGGCGCTTCTGTTTCGCCTTCGCCTCCACGTCCTGCAGTTCTTCCAACCAGACCTTGCGCGCGACGGCACCGTTGTCGACTCGCCCGGTGGCCGCCTCCGCGACCGCGGCCAGCACTTGACCCGCGTCGCCGACGATGCCGAGGTCGACGTCCCGGTTCTTCCCGACGGTGCGGTAGTCGAGGTCGATCTGCACGACGGTCGCGTCCGGCGAGAGCCGTTTGCCGTAGCCCATCCGGAAGTCGAACGGCGTGCCGACGATGACGATCACGTCGGCGTTGTCGAAGGCGTACCGGCGCGAGAGCTGGAAGTGGTGCGGATCGCCGGGCGGCAGCGTGCCGCGGCCGGCGCCGTTCATGTACGCCGGGATGTTCAGCCCGTGCACCAGCTCGGTCGCCGGTCCGGTGGCACGGGTCGTCCACACCTGGCTGCCGAGCAGGATGGCCGGCTTCTTCGCGTGGACCAGCAGGTCCGCGAGTTTCTCGATGTCGGCCGGGTCGCCGGCGTTCCGGGTGGACGCCCGGTAGCGGCCCTCGGTGGGGATCCGCGCCTTGTCCACCGGGACCTTCGCGTCGAGGACGTCCCTGGGAATCTCCAAAAAGGACGGACCGGGCGCGCCGTGGTAGCACTCGCGGAACGCCATCGAGACCAGATCCGCGACCCGCGCGGTATGCGGGACGGTCGCGGAGAACTTGGTGATCGGCGCCATCATGTCGACGTGCGGGAGATCCTGCAGTGAGCCCATCTTGTGCTGCGTCAGCGCTCCTTGCCCGCCGATGAGCAGCATGGGGCTCTCGGCGCGCAGCGCGTTCGCGACACCGGTGACGGCGTCCGTGGTCCCCGGCCCCGCGGTGACGACCGCGCAGCCGGGACGGCCGGTGATCCGCGCGTAGCCGTCGGCCGCGTGCGCCGCGACCTGCTCGTGCCGGACGTCGATGACTTCGATGCCCTCGTCGACGCAGCCGTCGTAGATGTCGATGATGTGCCCGCCGCACAACGTGAAGATCGTGTCGACGCCCTCCGCCTTGAGCGCCTTGGCCACCAGGTGGCCGCCGGAGATCAGGTCCGGGGCGGGTTCGGAACCGTTGGTGGTGGCCTTCGTCGCGGTGTCCCCCGCAGCGGTGCCGGTCGTTGGCGCCATCGTTCAACTCCTCTTTCTCGCACGCCGGACCTCTCTGATCCGTGCGCTCGTTTCCGGATCTGCTCCGTCCGCCCGCCCCTGCTCGAAGCCCCTGGTCGCGGCAGACTGTAGATTGCATACCGTATGAGGTAGGCATATAGTTACTCTTCGAACGCTCCGGTGTCCAGGGCCGCAAGCAGGTTTTCCCGGCCGCCCCCGGGGCTCGTCCTCTTCCGCGGAGAAAGGACTTCACGTGGACCTTTTCGAGCACGAGGCACGGGATCTCTTCGAGCGGCACGGCGTCCCGGTCCCCCGGGGAAAGGTCGCCACCACACCGGAATCCGCGAGGGCGGTCGCCGCCGAACTGGGTGGATCCGTCGTGGTCAAGGCACAGGTGAAGACCGGCGGACGCGGTAAAGCCGGCGGTGTGAAAGTCGTCCACTCCCCCGACGACGCCGAACAGGCCGCCGAGGACATCCTCGGCATGGACATCACGGGACACCTCGTCCACCAGGTGCTCGTCACCGAAGCCAGCGCGATCGCCGAGGAGTACTACCTCTCCTTCCTGCTCGACCGGGCCGCCCGGACCTTCCTCGCGATGGCGTCGGCCGAAGGCGGGATGGACATCGAGACGGTCGCGGCCACGAAACCCGGGGCGCTGGCCCGGATCCCCGTCGATCCGCTGACCGGTGTGGACACCGCCCTGGCGAACCGGATCGTCAAAGCCGCCGGGCTGCCCACCGCCGCCGCGGACGCGGTGTGTGCACTGTGGACGGTCTTCACCGAGGAAGACGCCACGCTCGTCGAGGTCAACCCGCTCGTGCTGACCACGGACGGGACGGTCGTCGCGGTCGACGGGAAGGTCACCCTCGACGCCAACGCCGCGTTCCGGCAGCCGTCCCACGCCGGGTTCGTCGATTCGCCGGACGAGAACCCGCTCGAACGCAGGGCCAGGGAGGCCGGGCTCAACTACGTCAAACTGGACGGCGACATCGGCGTGATCGGCAACGGCGCCGGCCTGGTGATGTCCACTTTGGACGTCGTGGCCGCGGCCGCGGCGGAAGCGGGCGCCCGAGGGCCCGCGAACTTCCTCGACATCGGCGGCGGCGCGTCGGCCGAGATCATGGCGGCCGGGCTCGGCGTCATCCTGGACGACGAACAGGTGCGCAGCGTCTTCGTCAACGTCTTCGGCGGGATCACCGCTTGCGACGCCGTCGCCGCCGGGATCGTCCGCGCGCTCGCCCTGCTAGGCGACCGCGCGGCCAAACCGCTCGTGGTGCGGCTCGACGGCAACAACGTCGCCGAAGGCAGGCGGATCCTCGTCGAGGCAGCGCATCCCCTGGTGACCCTGGTGGACACGATGGACGACGCCGCTTCCGCGGTGGCGAAACTGGCGGCCGCGGAACCGGAGGCGTGAGATGGCGATCTTCCTCGACGAGCACAGCAAGGTCGTCGTCGCGGGCATGACCGGCGCCGAAGGGCGCAAGCACACCGCGCGCATGCTGGCCGCGGGTACGAACGTCGTCGGCGGGATCAACCCGCGCAAAGCCGGACAGGACGTCCTGCTCTCCGGGCGCGCTCTGCCGGTGTTCGGCAGTACCGCCGAGGCCGTCGCGGCGACCGGCGCGGACGTCTCGGTGCTCTTCGTCCCGCCGCCCGCGGTGAAGGACGCCGTCATCGAGGCCGTCGACGCCTGCGTCGGGATGGCGGTCGTCATCACCGAAGGGGTTCCGGTGCACGACGCGGCCGCTTTCTGGGCACACGCGAAGGAAAGCCCGACACGGGTGATCGGGCCGAACTGCCCGGGTGTGATCAGCCCCGGCCGGTCCAACGCCGGCATCATCCCGGACGGGATCACGAAACCCGGCAGGATCGGGCTGGTCTCGAAATCCGGCACGCTGACCTATCAGTTGATGCACGAACTGCGCGAACACGGGTTTTCGACCTGCGTCGGCATCGGCGGCGACCCGATCATCGGCACCACGCACATCGACGTCGTCGAGGCGTTCGAAAAGGACTCCGAGACCGACGTGATCGTGCTCATCGGCGAGATCGGCGGCGACGCCGAGGAACGGGCCGCCGAGTACATCCGGGCGAGGGTGAGCAAACCCGTCGTCGGCTACATCGCCGGATTCACCGCGCCGGCGGGCAAGACGATGGGACACGCCGGCGCGATCGTGTCCGGGACCGGCGGAACGGCCGAAGCGAAGAAGAAGGCGCTGGAGGCGGCCGGGATCCAGGTCGGCCGCACGCCGAGCGAGACCGCGGCGATCGTCCGGGAAACCCTCCTCCGGTGAGCGAGATCGACGCGCTGCTGGTGAACGCGCGCGCCTACAAGGAAACCGTGGGCGACGCAACGAGGCGGCCGCGGCGGCGGATCGCCGTCGTGGCCTGCATGGACGCGCGGATCAGCGTGTACCGGCTGCTCGGGCTCCGCGAGGGCGAGGCACACGTCATCCGGAACGCGGGCGGCGCGGTGACCGAGGACGCGATCCGGTCCCTGACCGTGAGCCAGCGTCTGCTCGGCACCCGCGAGATCGTGCTCATCCACCATCACGACTGCGGGATGCGGATGTTCACCGACACCGATTTCGCCCGCCAGATCGAGGCGAGCACGGGGATCCGGCCGCCGTGGGCGGCGGAGACGTTCACCGACTCCGCTCAGGACGTCCGGCAGTGCATCGCACGGCTTCGGACGTCGCCGTTCCTGCTCCACACCGCGTCGGTACGCGGGTTCGTGTACGACGAGCGGACGGGGAAGCTCTCCGAAGTTTCCTAGGCGATGGACAAGCCGAGGCGATCCGGGCGGCTGTAGACGTTCATCGACGTGCCCCGCAGGAACCCCACCAACGTCAGGCCCATCTCCGCGGCGAGGTCCACGGCCAGCGACGACGGCGCGGAAACCGCCGCCAGCACCGGGATCCCGGCCATGACCGCCTTCTGCACCAGCTCGAACGACGCCCGTCCGCTGACCATCAGCACCGTCCCGGACAGCGGGAGCCTCCCCTGGCGTGCCGCCCAGCCGACCACCTTGTCGACGGCGTTGTGCCTGCCGACGTCTTCCCGCAGGCACAGCAGCTCCCCGGTCGCGCTGAACAGACCCGCCGCGTGGAGCCCGCCGGTGCGGTCGAAGACCAGTTGCGCGGCGCGGAGTCGATCCGGCAGTTCGGCCACTGTGGACGGTGAGATCACCAGAGCGTCGCCGTCCACCGGCCAGGTCGCGGTCGTCCGCACGGCATCGAGGCTCGCCTTGCCGCAGAGTCCACACGACGACGTGGTGTAGAAGTTGCGCTCCAAGGAGGCGTCGGGTGGAGCGACGCCGTCGGCGAGGACGACGTCCAGCACGTTGTAGGTGTTGGACCCGTCGGCCGTCGCGCCCGCGCAGTACCGGATCGACCGGATGTCATCGCTCGACCGTGAAACCCCTTCGCCCACCAGGAAACCGGCCGCGAGATCGAAGTCGTGACCGGGAGTGCGCATCGTGATCGTCAAGGGTTTGCCGCCGACGCGGATCTCCAGCGGTTCTTCGACGGTCAGCGTGTCCGGTCGGGCACCGGGCACGCCCTCCACGACGCGGACCACCCGCCGCCTGCTCGTCACCCGACCCATCAGCGGATCGCGGGCAGCAGTGATTTCGGCCGTCCCGGCTGGGAAAGCCGTCCGCCGAGCAGAGCACCGAGAACGCTCAGCGCGCCCGCGACGGCGAACGCGCCGAGATAGCCGTGGGTGGACACGACGAACGCGGCGAGGCCGACTCCGAGCAGTGCCCCGACGGCTTTGGCGGAGTACAGCACCCCGAAGTTCTGCAGCGCGGACTCCTCGCCGAAGTAGTCGCGGACCAGGGACACCAGCAGCGAGTAGCAACTCCCGTTGCCGAGCCCCGCCAACGCGGCACCGGCGACAAGCCCCACGGCGTTGTGGCCCGCGTAGAGCAGGACGAACTGGGCGATCCCGCCCGTGGCCAAGGCCAGGCGCAGGATCCGGCGGCGGCCGAGCCGGTCGGAGAGTCCGCCGAGCAGGACCCGTCCGGCGCCGGTCACCCCGGCGAGCACCGCGAGCGCGACGGCGGCCAGTACCGGCCCGCCTCCTTGCGCCGCGACGAACGTCGCGAGATAAGCGACGTCGAAGAGCAGGACCGCGGCGGCCAGCACGACGATGAGGTACATCGCCACCGCGGTCGGGCACCGGAGCACCTCCGACGGCCGGTACTCGCGCAGGGCGGGCCGGTTGACCGCGACGCCGCGATTGCGCACCTTGTCGGCCGCCCACACGCGCGGATCCGGGTGTTCCGGCCACCATCGGGGCGGCGGATCACGCAGCAGCACCGCGGTGCTCGCGATCATCATCAGCACGGCCACCGCGACGACGTCCAGGAGCGGCCGCCGAGTGGCCTCCGTCAGCCAGAAACCCCCGGCCAGCACGAAAACCACGCTCCCATAGGCGAAAGCCCCGCTGACGGCGCCGACCCTGGCCGGGACGCGATCGGGGAACCAGTTCATCACCGTGCCGACGCAGGTCGCGTAGACGACGCCTGTCCCGATCCCGCCGAGCACCGAGTAGCCGATGAACATCGTGAGCAGAGTGCTCGCGTGCCCCAAGGTGAACATGCCGGTGGAACAGAGCACCCCGCCGATGATCACCGCCACCGCGGGCGGGAACATCCCGCGCTCACGCAGCCTGGCGACCGGATACACCACGCACGCCTGGCACACCGTCCAGAGCGCGAAGGACACGACCACTTCCGGGAACGTCCATCCGTAGGTGGCCATCAGGACCGGCGCGACGACACCGAAGCCGTACTGCTGGATCCCGGCGGCGAACATCGCGGTCCAGCTCAGCCACGACATCCACGACCGCGGCTTGCCGAGCAGGTCCACGTCGCTTTCGCCGACGCGATACCGGCGGCCGTAGTGGTCTCGCAGAATTCGAGGATCGGGCATGGGTCCCACCCCGCTCACGGCAGATTGTATACAGTATGTAGTTTGGTTATAGCACTCGCCCCGCCGGAAGTCCACGAATTGTCGGACCCCCTCGTTAGCGTCGGCCGTCATGGACACCACGCCCTTCCGAGCCCGGATCCCGGAGGCCGATCTCGAAGACCTCCGCGGCCGGCTCCGTCGCGCCCGCTGGCCCGAGGAGGAGACCGTCGACGACTGGTCACAAGGCGTTCCCGCCGCTTACCTGCGCGAATTGTGCTCGTACTGGGCCGATTCGTACGACTGGCGAGCCGCGGAGTCCAGACTCAACGCGTTCCCCCAGTTCCGAGCCGAGATCGACGGGCTCGGCATCCACTACCTGCACGTCCGCTCCCCGCATCCCGGCGCGCTGCCGCTGATCCTCACCCATGGCTGGCCGGGTTCGGTCTTCGAGTTCCTCGACGTGCTCGGCCCGCTCACCGATCCGGTCGCCCACGGCGGGGACGCGGCGGACGCCTTCCACGTCGTCGTCCCGTCGCTGCCCGGGTACGGCTTCAGCGACAAACCCGCCCGCGCCGGCTGGTCGATCCAGCGCATCGCCGACGCGTGGATCCACCTCATGGACGGTCTGGGCTACGAGCGCTTCGGCGCCCAGGGTGGCGATTGGGGCACCAGCATCACCACGCTCATGGGGCGGAAGGCGCCCGAGCGGCTGGCGGGAATCCACCTCTCCCCGCCGCTGGCCGCGCCGGATCCGGCGACGTTCGGCGAACTGACCGAGTCGGAACGGAAATCGCTCGACGACCTCGAAGGCGCCAAGGCGGACGGTTCTGGTTACGCGATCCAGCAGGCGACGAGGCCGCAGACGATCGGTTACGCCCTGGCCGACTCGCCGGTCGCGTTGTGCGCGTGGATCGTCGAGAAGTTCCAGGCGTGGACCGATTGCGACGGCCATCCGGAGAACGCGCTGAGCCGGGACGCGATGCTCGACGACATCACGCTGTACTGGCTGACCGGCACCGGCGCCTCGTCCGCCCGCCTGTACTGGGAGAGTTTCGCCGAGGTGTCGGGCTGGTTCTCCGAATCCACTGTGGACACGATCGCCGTGCCGACGGGCTGTTCGGTCTTCCCGCGCGAGATCCCGCGTCCGTCCCGCCGGTGGGCCGAACGCCGGTTCACAGACATCCGGTACTGGAACGAACCGGACCGGGGCGGCCACTTCGGGGCGTTCGAGCAGCCCGGCGTCTTCACCGAGGAGGTGCGTTCGTTCTTCCGGCTCGTGCGGTGACCGTTGACTGTGACACCGTGTCAGGCTGTCTGGTGGGAGGACCATGTTCGGTATCGGAGACTTCGCCAAGCACGGCCGGGTGTCGGTCCGGATGCTGCGTCACTACGACGCCATCGGGCTGCTGCGGCCCGCCCACGTCGACCCGTTCAGCGGCTACCGGTCCTACACCGGCGAGCAGCTGGCCAGGCTCAACCGGGTGATCGCGCTCAAGGACCTCGGCTTCACGCTCACCCAGGTGCAGGAGATCCTCGACGCGGAGATCGGCGTCGACGAGTTGCGCGGAATGCTGCGGCTGCGGCGTGCCGAACTCGAAGCGGCCATCGCGGCCGACGAGGCCCGGCTCAAGGCCGTCGAAGCGAGGCTCCGGTCGATCGAAAGCGAGGGAACCATGCCTTCCGAAGACGTCGTCGTCAAAAGCCTGCCCGCGGTGCGCGTCGCCGAGCTCACCGGGACGGCGGGCGGATACGTGAACGAGGAGATCGGGCCCGTCGTGCAAGGGCTCTACAAGCAACTGTTCGGTGCGCTCGGCCCGATCACGCCGTCCGGACCGCTCATCGCCTACTACGAGGACGACCCCGACGGCGAACGGGTGCTGATCCACGCCGCCGTCCCGATCTCGGCCGAAACCGACGGCACCGAAGGCTTCTCGACCGTCCGCCTCGCCGAAGTCGCGACCGCGGCGACGATCCTGCACCGCGGCTCGATGGAGACCGTGCTTTCCAGCTACCAGGCGCTGGCGAAATGGGTCGACGCGCACGGTTACCGCGCGAACGGCCCGGCGCGGGAGTTCTACCTCGAGTGCCCGGACGACGGGGACCAGTGGGTCACCGAGCTGCAGCAGCCGATCACCAAGGCCTGACCAGGTCGTGGAGTGCCCGCGCCTCGTGAGTGGCAAGGACGGTTGGGTCAGGAGTCGTCCATGATCACCCGTGTCGTCCACGCACGACCGCTGGGTGCCGGCCTTGACCGGGTTGCGAAAGCCACTTTCGCAACGTTGAAGGTTGCGAAAGTGGCTTTCGCAACGTCGGCCGTGGCCGGGCCCATACCTCCCTGGCGATCGTGTCGCGAAAGCCACTTTCGCGACGTCTGATGTCCCGAAAGTGGCTTTCGCGACACACCTCCCGAACCCTCACGAACCGAAGCGTGGGACCGACACAGCCGGAAGCCGGTAGGCGGCCAAGACACCCTCGGTTATTGAGCGGTAAGGCAAAGGGGTCGGTGGTGGGTGAAGGCTCCCTTCACCGCGTCTAACGCGGTGAAGGGAGCCTTCACCCCGGTCACTCGCTCGCGCCGACGACTTCGCCGCTGGCGCCCGTGTCGCGAAAGAGCGCGGTGACCCCCTACGCCACATTTGACTTACCCCTCAAGCGAACCGTCACGAGGCCGCGAGGAAATCGGTCACCGCGGCCCGGAATTCACCAGGCGCCTCAAGCCAAGGCACGTGCCCGACCCCGTCGAACCGCACCCGGGTCACCGAAGGCAACGCCTGCTCCAGCGAGTCGACGGCCCACCGTGGCCGGGTGTCCGCCATCCCGTCCACGATCAGCGTCGGCACCCGCAGCGACCGGCAGGCCGCGACGAGTTCCGCCTCCGGCACCGTCCGCATCTCCTCGCTCAGCGCCGCGTTCGCCTCGTAGTTGACCGGAAACCAAGGCGTGGCCATCGCTTCGGCGTGGCGCTCGCCGTCGGTCACGAAATCGGCGGTCCATTGCCGTACCGCGCGTTCGCGGCCTTCCCCGCGGAGCTCCTCCCCCAGCACCCGCTCGAAGTTCCGTTTGAACTCCGCGTGCCATTCGTGCCCGAGGCCAACACCCGACACGTAGACGAGCGCGCTCACTCGTTCCGGATGTGCGAGCGCGTACAGGAGGGCGAGGTGCGCACCCCACGAATGCCCGAGGACCGGGACGCGATCCAGGCCATGCCATTCCCGGACGGCGTCAACGTCGGCGACCATCCGTTCGAGTGTGTACGGGCCGCGTGCTTCCGAACGCCCGGCACCACGCTGATCCCATCGGATCAACCGGAATCGCGGACCGAGGTCGAGGGTGCCGAACATGTCCCACAGGCCGGGCCCGCCGTGGCAGCACAGGATCGGCTCACCCCGGCCGGTCGCCGAGGTCCACAGTTCACATCCGTCGTCGGTGATCACCACGGGATTATCCGATGGGCGACGGCGCCTTGATTGGCTATCTTCCGCGGCATGACGACCTACACGCCACCGCAGCGGGCGGCCACCCTCGCCGACGCGCCCGCCATCTCGGCGCTGATGCGGGCCTCGGTGCTGGAGTTGTTCCCCCGGTTCTACGACGAGCGGCAGACCCTCAGCGCGGCCGAACATATCGCGAGCCTCGATCTGCGGTTGATCGAAGACGGCACCTACTTCGTCCACGAGGCCGACGGCGAGATCGTCGCCTGCGGGGGTTGGAGCAGGCGCAACAGAACGCACGCCGGCGCGGGCGACGCGGCGGACGACGACCGCCCTCTCGATCCGGCCATCGAACCGGCGCGGGTGCGCGCCATGTTCGTCCGCGCCGACTGGACCCGGCGCGGGCTCGGGCGCGCGATCCTCGAGTCCTGCCGTCTCGCGGCGAAGGCAGAGGGCTTCAGCTCGCTCACCCTGACGGCGACGCTGCCCGGCGTCCCGCTGTACCTCGCGTTCGGCTTCACCGAGGTCGAACGGGTGACGGTGACGACGCCCGACGGCGTGGACGTGCCGGGCGCCGTGATGGCCAGGGACATCGACGAGCCGGATAGCATCGAAGCATGATTTCCGGGGCCACCGCACTCTCGTTCGTCTTGATCTGCCTGCTCGGGGCGATGGCGCCGGGCCCGGATTTCCTGGTGGTGACCCGCAGCGCGATCCTCGGCGGGCGCAAGGCCGGCATCTCCGCCGGACTCGGCATCGCGCTCGGCGTCTTCGTCTGGGTGGTCGCGATCGCGCTCGGGGTCGCGGCGATCCTCACCGCTTCGGCGATCGCGTTCACCGTGGTGAAACTGATCGGCGCCGCGTATCTGATCTTTCTCGGCGTCAAGGCGTGGCTGGCGGTGCGCCGCGGCGACTACAGCGAACTCAAGGACAAGGTCGCACCGGTCATCGCGCCCAAGGAGGCGTTCCGGCAGGGACTGCTCACCAACCTGCTCAACCCGAAGGTCGCGATGTTCTTCCTCGCGCTCATCCCCCAGTTCCTCCCGCATTCGGCCTCGACCGCGCAGACCCTGCAGCTCGCCGTGCTGGCCACCACCGTGGCCGTCGTCTGGACGTTCGTCCTCGCGACGCTGGTCGGTTCGCTGCGGCGATTCTTCAGCTCCGGCCGCGTCCGGCGCATGATGGACGCGGTGATGGGCACCTTCCTGGTCGGACTCGGCATCCGGGTCGCGGTCCAGAACTGACGAAGGCGCCCATCACCCGGCGTCAGAGCGCTTCGGCGGCGAGACGCGTCCCTTCGACGCGGGCGGCGATCTTGGCGAACGCGATGTCCCGCGACGTCGAGGTGTCGTCGGCGAACGGGGAGAACCCACAGTCGTCACAGGTGCCCAGCCGCTCCGGCGGGAGGTATCGCGCCGCCTGCAGAACCCTGTCCCGGACCTCCTCGGCGGTTTCGACCCGCGGGTCGATCGGGTCGGTCACGCCGACGAAGACCCGCTGGTCCGGCCCCGCATGCTCGGCGATCACGCGCAACGCCCGTTCGGGATCCGCCTCACTGGCGAGCTGGACGTAGACGTTGCCGACCTTCAGCTGGAACAGCGTCGGCAGCAGTCCTGCGTAATCGACATCGAGGCTGTGCACGGAGTCCTGGTCTCCACCGGGACAGGTGTGCACGCCGATCTTCTTCCGCTCCTCGTCGGAGAAGCGGTCCAGAACCGCGTTGTTCAAGTCCACAAAGGACTGGAGCAGGCCGCCCGACGGATCGAGCTTCAGCGACAACCTGGCCTCGGTGAAGTCGATCTGCACGCTGTCCGCGCCCGCGTCGAGACTGCGGCGGATATCGGCCTCCGCTTCGTTCACCAGGTCGGCGATGAACTGTTCTTTGTCATATCCCGCCAATTCCTCACCGGGATAGACGAGACTGATCGCCGAAGCCGCGATCACCGCCTGCTTCACCGGTTTGGTCGCATACTTCTTCGCCTCACGCAGATAAGAGTCGGCGTAGGCCTGATAGCGGAACGGTCCGGCGGTGAGCCTCGGGAGCTGCCGGGTGTGCCCGTCGGCGAACGGGATCACGACACCGTCCGGAGCCAGCGAAGTCAGGCCCGCCAAGGGATACGTGGCGAAGCTCGGCTTGCCCTGTTCTCCGTCGGTGATGACCGGGGAGCCGGTCTCCTCCAGGCGCTTGATGGTGTCCACGAGAGCTTTTTCGTGCAACTCGCCGAGTCCGTCGGCGTCGAGCCGCCCTGCCGCGTGCTCGCCGAGCGCCTCGACGAGATAGCCGGGCCGGGGAATGCTGCCGATCGGTTCGGTGGGGATGGTCATCGCTCAGGTCCTCCCAGATGGCGCAAGCGCGGCCACCCTGGCCACAGGCGCAGAAGCTACCGAGATCTCCCTTCCGTGACGATCTTTTCCCGTGCCGAAACCCCTAATGGCGCAACCATTCGATCGAAATCGACCTTGCTTTCGCCCGTGCGTATAGGTCGTTATACGAACGAGAGTGAAATTCGATGCTTATCCAGCCTCGCTCCTGGGTATTCCGTCGTTGTCGACGGCCGGGGCGCGCCGAAGGAGAAACCGATGCTGAGCCATCACGATCGGCAAGAGCTGGAGAAGATCGAGCGCTGGTTCGAGCTCACCGAACCGGCGCTGGCCGCCCGGCTCCGCGCAGGCAGGCCCGCCCGGCCCCCACTCCTCCGGCTCGCCGTCCTCCTGAGCCTCGACATCACCGCGAGCCTGTTGATGCTGCTCGGCTTGATGCTGAACAGCCCGGCCCTACTGCTGACCGGGATGATCACCGTGACCACGGCGGTGATCGTCCATCTGTCCCGGTTCGGGCGCGACTGATCGTCTTCCCCACCGCCGGTAGAGTCCGGGCGAAACGTCCGGTTCACTGGGAGGAAGACGTATGCGGTTCATGATCATCATCAAGTCGGACGAAGATTCCGAAGCCGGGAAGATGCCGCCGATGGAGGCCTTGACCGCCATGGCGAAGTTCAACCAGGAGATGCTCGACGCCGGAGTACTGGTGGGCGGCGAAGGGCTGCAGGAGAGTTCGAAGGGCGCGCGGGTCACGCTCAGCGCTGCCGGGGCGACCGTCACCGACGGCCCGTTCACCGAGGCCAAGGAACTCGTCGGCGGCTTCTGGATCGTCGATGTCCCGTCGCGCGCCGAAGCGATCGAGTGGGCGAAGCGCTGCCCCACTCCCCCGACCGGCGACACCGTGCTCGAGGTCCGCAAGATCCTCGAAGCCGAGGATTTCGGTGAGAACTTCACGCCCGAACTGCAGGAGAACGAGCAGCGGATGCGCGACGAGATCGCGGAACGGGCCTAAGGTCGGCTCATGGCCGGCCGGGAGTGGGTGCTTCACGTCGACCTCGACCAGTTCATCGCCGCGGTCGAGGTCTCCCGGCGGCCTGAGCTGCGCGGTAAGCCCGTGGTCGTCGGCGGCACGGGCGATCCGTCCGAACGGGCCGTGGTGGCGACGGCGTCATACGAGGCGCGGGAGTTCGGCATCCGGTCCGGGATGCCGTTGCGAACCGCCGCGAAACGCTGCCCCGACGCGATCTTTCTCGCCACGGACGCGCCCGCGTACCAGGAAGTCTCCGATCGCGTGATGGCGACACTGCGGGAATTCCCGGTGGTCGTCGAAGTGCTCGGCTGGGACGAAGCGTTCCTCGGCGTCACCACCGCCGATCCCGAAGCGCTCGCCGCCGACATCCGGCGGGAGGTGGCCGACGAGACCGGGCTCTCCTGTTCGGTCGGCATCGGGGACAACAAGCTGCGCGCCAAACTCGCCACCGGCTTCGCCAAACCGGCGGGGATCTTCCGTCTCGTCCAGGACAACTGGTGGGAGGTCATGGCCGAAGAGCCGACGGACGCGCTCTGGGGCATCGGCAGCAAGACCACGAAGAAGCTCGCCGAGGCCGGCTATCACACCGTGCTGGAACTGGCGGGCGCCGATCCGGCGGACCTCGCGGCCCGGTTCGGCCCGAAGCTCGGCCCGTGGTACCGCATCCTCGCCGGCGGGCTCGGCGACGCCGAGGTCACCGCGACGCCCTATGTCGCACGGTCCCGTAGCCGCGAGACGACTTTTCAGCAGAACATCACCGATCCCGAAGTGATGTCCGCGGAGATCGCCGCGCTGGCGAAACGGGTCTCAGAAGACGTCGCCGAGGAAGGCAGGCCCGCCGCCAGGGTCGCGGTCAAGGTCCGGTTCGCGCCGTTCCAGACCCATACGCACAGCATGACCCTGCCCGCGCGAACCTCGGATCCCGCCGAGATCGAGAAGGCGGCGCTGGCCGTCCTCGGCATGTTCGACCTCGGCAGGCCGGTCCGGCTGCTGGGCGTGCGCGCCGAATTCCTCTCGGCTGCGGAGCGATCCGCGTCGCCTTGACAGCGCTCGCGGCGCTTTGCCATTCTGGTTCCGGGTCGAGAGGCGCTGCGACGGAATTCTTCCGCCACGCTCGGCCCGCCGCGACAGACGTAAGGGCGCCTCCCACTGTGGAGGTGCCTTTCTTGCGTCAGAACCCTTTTCCGGCCTTCGAGGCCGTGCGCTGAACCCCCGTACTGACACCGTCTTTCCCGCCACCGGCGAGAAGGACCGCTCCGCCCTGCCTTCCTCGATGAATGGAGAACCAGTGAGCCCCACCCTGTCCAAGGTCAACGGGATCGAATTCGCCGTCGCCGACCTTTCCCTCGCCGAGGCCGGCCGCAAGCAGCTGCGCCTCGCCGAGGTCGAGATGCCCGGCTTGATGGCGCTGCGCCGCGAATACGCCGACTCGCAGCCGCTGAAGGGCGCCCGGGTCGCCGGTTCGCTGCACATGACCGTCCAGACCGCCGTGCTGATCGAGACGCTCGTCGCATTGGGCGCCGAGGTGCGCTGGGTGTCCTGCAACATCTTCTCCACGCAGGACGAGGCCGCCGCGGCCGTCGTCGTCGGCCCGGAAGGCACCGTCGAGAACCCCTCGGGCTCCTCGGTGTTCGCGTGGAAGGGCGAGACGCTCGCCGAATACTGGTGGTGCACCGACCAGCTCTTCGACTTCGGTGACGGCCGCGTCCCGAACATGGTCCTTGACGACGGCGGCGACGCGACCCTGCTGATCCACAAGGGCGTCGAGTTCGAGGCGGCGGGCGCCGTCCCGCAGGCGACCGAGGAGGACGGCGAAGAGTACGGCCTCGTCCTGGAGACCCTGCGCGAGAGCCTCGGCCGCGACACCGGCCGGTTCACCCGTATCGCCAAGGAGGTCCGCGGGGTCACCGAGGAGACCACCAACGGCGTCAAGCGGCTCTACAAGCTCGCCAAGGAAGGCGAGCTGCTCTTCCCGGCGATGAACGTGAACGACTCGGTGACGAAGTCGAAGTTCGACAACAAGTACGGCATCCGCCACTCGCTCATCGACGGTCTCAACCGCGGCACCGACGTGATGATCGCGGGCAAGGTCGCGGTCGTCTGCGGCTACGGCGACGTCGGCAAGGGCGCGGTGGAATCGCTGCGCGGCCAGGGCGCCCGTGTGGTCGTCACCGAGATCGACCCGATCTGCGCGCTGCAGGCGGCGATGGAGGGCCTCGACGTCGTGGAACTCGACGACGTCGTCGAGCGCGGCGACATCTTCATCACCACCACCGGCAACTTCGACATCATCATGGCCGACCAGATGGCCAAGATGAAGCACAACGCGATCGTCGCGAACGTCGGCCACTTCGACAACGAGATCGACATGGCGGGCCTCGCGAAGATCCCGGGCATCCAGAAGATCGAGGTCAAGCCGCAGGTGCACGAGTGGGTCTTCCCCGCGACGGCGGACCGCGAGGCGCACTCGATCATCGTGCTCTCCGAGGGCAGGCTGATGAACCTCGGGAACGCGACCGGCCACCCGAGCTTCGTGATGTCGAACTCCTTCACCAACCAGACGATCGCGCAGATCGAGCTGTTCACGAAGCCCGGCGAGTACGCCACCGACGTCCACGTGCTGCCGAAGCACCTCGACGAGAAGGTGGCCCGCCTGCATCTGGACGCGCTGGGTGTCCGGCTGACCAAGCTGACCAAGCGCCAGGCCGAGTACATCGGCGTGGACGTCGAGGGTCCGTACAAGCTGGACCACTACCGGTACTGAGTGCTTCACGCCACAGCGGCCCTTGCTCGCTGAAGTACATGAAGGCCCCCTTCCTTGCGTCTAGCGCAAGGAAGGGGGCCTTCATGTACTCGGGCAGGCGCGGGGGCACTTGAAGCCGTTAGGCCGAATGCGTGAAAACTTCGGCCGGATGGACCTGTTTCTCGCGATTTCGGGGCGGGAATCCCTTGCGTAGCCACACCCCGGCAGCACTCGGGCCGGGCGACTACGAAGGAGAAGGTGTTCCCGTGATCATTCTCGGCGTCATCCTGATTGTCGTCGGTGTCATCGCCAGCATTCCCGTCCTGTACTCGATCGGGATCGCGCTGGCGGTCATCGGCATCATCCTGGCCGTTCTCGGGAACACCGGGAAGGCCATCGGCGGTCGCGCCCACTGGTACTGAGCACCGAACCGAAACCGGTACCGAGCCCCCCGGTGCCGGCGCTGAAACAGCCCGGGCACCCGGCGTTCCCCTCACGCCGGGTGCCCGGGCTGTTTCCGTCCTCCGTCGGCCGGGTATCCGCACCGGACAAGGAGAAGGAGGGAGAGCCGATGGCAGGAACAGACCCGCGCCCGTACTTGACGGAGGCGCGTTATCCGTGCGGACGCGACGAACTCCTGCGGGCCGCCGCCGCGGCTGGCGCGGGCGACGAGGTGCTCGGCCCACTGGGTGCCCTTCCCGCGCGTGACTACGCGGACGGAGACGGGGTCTGGGACGCGGTGTGCGCCTGCGACGGCGCTTCGATCCACGACACCGCGAAGGAAGCACCGTGACATGAACCCGTGACATGAAGGGGTCCCCCGGCTCCGAGGGGGAGGGAGAGCCGGAGGACCCCGTCATAGTTAACACATTCCCGGCCGCGATGTACACGAACGCCTACACCTTCGAGTGGCAATCGGTCTCGATCACCCGAATCGGGCCGGATTGGTGTATTGGCCGCCGGTCAAGAAGCCCGCAGCAGCGCCTGGGCCGAAACCTCCGCGCACGAGCAGCCACCGTCGACGTCGAAGCAGTCGATCGTCAGCGTGTGCCGCGCGAAGTCGAAGTCGACGCAGCCGTCTTCGCTGCATTCGGTGAAGCCACCGTCGAGGTGGACCACCAGGGTGCCGTGGCAGTGGTCGAGTCCGACGGCGCAGAACGCGCACTCCATGCTCATACCGCCTCCCGCGCTCAGGAAAGTTCTCCTCGATTGCCTTACTACCACCGAGGGACGACAGATCCTGGCATACGCGCGGCGTGTCGCGGCACCCGGCGGGGTGACACCGGGCACAACAGTCCACAAAGGAGGGTCAGGCACTCTTCGGGGTTCGCTTGCCGGACGCGGGTTTCTTCGCCGCGGTGGCCTTCTTGGCCGTCGACGGCTTCCGGCTCTTCTTCGCCTCGCTCACACTGGCCTGCAAGGCCTCCATGAGGTCGACGACGTCGGCCTTCGCGCCGACGGCCTTCGGCTTGGTCGTCTCGTTCCCCGCGGCCTTGGCCTCGATCATGGCCTCCAGCGCCTCACGGTAGGAGTCCGTGTACTTGTCCTGTTCGAACACCGGCTCCGACAGCGAGTCGATCAGCGAGCCCGCCATCGTCAGTTCCTGCGGCCGCACCTGCGGCGGATCGTCGTGCAGGAAACCGAAATCCGGGACGCGGACCTCGTCGGGCCACAACATCGTCGTCATCGTCAGGACGTCGCTGTGCACCCGCAGGATCGCGAGCGTCTCCCGCTGCCGGATGGCGACCTTCGCGACCGCCACGTGGCTCGCCTTCTGCAGCGCGTCACGCAGGACCACGTACGGTTTGACGGCGTTCTTCTGCGGTTCGAGGTAGTAGGTCTTGTCGAACTGGATCGGGTCGATGGACTCCAGCGGCACGAACTCGAGCACGTCGATCGCCCGCGACGACGCCAGCGGCAGTTCGGACATGTCCTCGTCGGTGAGCACGACCATCTCGCCGTCGGGCAGTTCGTACCCCTTGGCGATCTCGGCGTAGGGCACTTCCTCGCCGTCGATCGTGCAGAACCGCTTGTACTGGATTCGGCCGCCGTCGGCCTCGTGCACCTGGCGCAACGAGACGTTCTTGTTCTCCGTGGCCGCGTAGAGCTGGATCGGGATGCTCACCAGCCCGAAGGACACCGAGCCCTTCCACATCGAACGCATCGAGCCGCACCTCCGCTGCCGTCACCGACCGTACTCACGCACGGTGACAACGGTAGCCCGAAACGGCGCACCGCGACAGTCCCGCACACTCGGACGCGGGACTGTCGCACTACCGGAATCAGGCCTCGGCCAGGTACTTCTCCGCCTTCGCGGGATCGAGGAACCAGTGCTGGAAGTCGGTCGGATCGGAGAACCCGTTCGCGAACCGCTTCGCCACGGCGGGGTTCTCCCCCGCCGCGCCGATGATCTGGAGCACGTGCGGGGGCGGCGGCTGCAGCATCGCGTTCGTCCAGGTCGTGACGTGCTGGGCGTACTCCCAGTACTTCTCGAACGACGCGGTCATCCACTCCTCGTCGAACGGCTTGTCCCCGCGTTCGAGGATCGAGTCCAGATAGGACGCCGCGCAGTGACTCGCGTTGTTGGAGCCCTGGCCGGTGATCGGGTCGTTGGCCACCACGACGTCGGCCATGCCGAGCACCGCGGTCCCCGAGCCCAGCTTGCCGACCGCGTTCCGCACGACCGGCGTGTACCCGCCCGCCAGCGTCGCCTTGTCGTCGGTCAGCACGGCATTCCGCGAACGCTCGTACTCCCACGGGAGGAACTGCTTCATCAGCGACAGGATCCGGTCGAGATGCTGCTGGGGCGTCGGCCTGTCGTCCCAGCAGTCGAGCGGGCCGCCGGGAATCCCTTCGAAGAACAGGATGTCGCAGTTCCCGCTCAGCGTGTACGCGGGGATCATGAACAGTTCACCCACACCGGGGATGATGTTGAACCGCACCGCCGCCTTGTCCGGGTGCTCGGGCCGGCGCTCCAGCCCGTGGACGTACGCGAGCGAAAGCGCGCGCTGGGGTTCGGTGTACGGCGAACGCTCCGGGATCCGGTCGAACAGCTGGACCAGTTCGCCCTTGCCCGCCGCGATGACCACCAGGTCGTACAGCTTCGCCAGCGGAGCCAGATCCGAGGTGGTGACGCCGTGGATGACGACCTTGCCGCCGCGGTCCTCCACCAGTTCCAGCCAGGCCGCCATCTTCACCCGCTGGTCGACAGACTGCGCGTAGTGCTCCAGCGGCCCGAACCAGTCCAGCACCCGGCTGGAGTCCGGGCCGGCGATGGAAACGCCGAGTCCCTCGACCTTGACGGTCTCGTCCTCCCACAGGTTCAGCTTGTGGTCCCGCTCGTGCTGCAAAGCCGAATGGAACATGCACTGGGTCGACATCACCTTGCCGGAGCGGATCTCGTCCGGCGTCCGCGCCGACATCACCGTGACGTCGTAGTCGTGGGACAGCAGGCTCAAGGCCAGCTGCAACCCTGACTGCCCGGCACCGACGATCAGAACCTTGCGCATCCTCTGCGTTCCTCCCAGAACCGTTCAGCCAAGTGAGGCAAATTCCCGCCCTGGCCCGGAGACCACGGCGAGGGACAACGTGTGCGACACCAGTTCCTGCAGCGTCGCGACCGCCGACTTCGGGTCGCGGGCGTCGCAGGTGACCAGCGGGATGTCCGGGGAGAGCGCCAGCGCGTCGCGGACCTCTTCGAGGTCGTGCACCGGCATCCCCTCGAACTGGTTGACCGCGACGATGAACGGCAGCTCCGAATCGTTCTCGAAGTAGTTGATCGCGGCGAACGACTGGTCGATCCGGCTGGTGTCGACCAGCACGACGGCACCGAGCGCGCCGCGCGAAAGGTCGTCCCAGAGGAACCAGAACCGGGCCTGGCCGGGTGTGCCGAACAGGTACAGGAGCAGGTCTTCACGCAGGGTGATCCGGCCGAAGTCCATCGCGACCGTGGTGGTGGATTTGGTTCCGGGTGGCACCAGCTCGTCGACCCCGGCCCCGGCCTCGGTCATCCAGGCTTCGTTGCTCAGGGGCGGGACCTCGGAGACGGAGCCGACGAACGTCGTCTTGCCCACGCCGAATCCACCGGCGACCACGATCTTGGCGGAGATCGCCAGCAGATCGGCGTCAGACCGGGAGGCGCTTGAGTCCATCGAGGATCCTCTCGAGCACGTTCGTATCGTGGTTGTAGGCGTGGGCCGTCGGGTGCACGAAGACGGCGCCCTGGGTGGCGAGGTCGCCGATGAGCACCCGGACCACACCCAGTGGCAGATCCAGTCCCACCGAAAGCTCGGCGATCGACGAGCGTTCGCGGGCGCGCTCGTACAGCGAGCGCGATTCGGGCATCAGCGCCTCGGCCAGCGACGGGTCGTAACGCGGGACCGAGATCAGGGTCTCCACCAGCAGCAGCTGGCTGCTCTTGGTCCGGCCGCCGGTCAGCGCGTACGGCCGGATTCTGCGGCTGCGCATCTTGACGGGCCGGTCCGGAGATTGGTCGCTGGACACGGTCATCCCTTCCTTCTCCGGATTCTCAGGCCTGCGGCCGTCGGGCGGTCAGGACCTGCCGGAGCCCCGCTCGCACCTCGGGGGTGAGGGCGTGACCGGCGTTGGTGATGAACTGGGTCATCTCGTAGGCGACGACCTTCATGTCGCAGTCCGGTTCGGTGAGCACCGCGAGCCCCGCTTCGGCACCGATCCCCATGAACAGGAAGTACCCGCGGGTCAGCCGGATGATGATCTGCTCGCAGTTGCCCTTGCCGAACAGCGCGGCGCTGTTGCCCGCGAGGCTGAGCAGGCCGCTCGCGATGGCGGCGAGCTGCTCGGCGTCGTCACTGGACACCGATTCCGACGCGGTCAAAGGGAAACCGTCGACGGACATGATCAGCGCGTGGCTGGCGCCGTGCACCTTGCGCACGAAGTCGTCGAGCAGCCACGTGAAATCCGTGGTCGCGTCCTGGGCGGTCACTGGGTGTTTCCTCCGGTCTCACGCTCGTGCCGGTCGTCGAGAGCGGCACGCTCGCCGTCGGTGAAGGCATCGAGGTCGGCCAGCAGCGCCTCGTGCCCGTCCGCCGCGTCGGCGGGCGGGGTGGTCGGCGGGGCCGGTTCGTCGGGCAAAGTCCTGATACTGCGGGAAACCCGGCGCGGAAGACCGCTGGCCGTGGTGCCGCCGTCGGCGGGCGGCTGGAAGGCCGAGCGCGGACGCGGGCTGGGCTTCCGTTCGGGTTCCGGCTCCACCGAGGGGGCCGGGCGGCGCCTCGGCAGCCCGGACGGCGTCGCGACCGGCCCGCCCACGGGCGCGCCGTTGGTGATCCTGGCCTGCGGCAGCACGACGGTCTGCGAACCGGACCACTGCTTCTCGGCCAGTTCCGAGACCACCGGGACCGGCAGCAGCACGGTGGCGACCGTGCCGTGCGGGGTGCGGCGGTCGAGTTTGACGGTGATCTCGTGGCGGTCGGCGAGCCTGCCGACGACCGCGAGTCCCATATGCCGCACGGAATCGTCGTCGAGCACCGGGCCGGCCGCGAGCCGCTCGTTCAGCACCGCGAGCCGGTCCGGCGGCATGCCGATGCCCTCGTCCTCGATCCGGATCAGCACGCTCCCCTGTTCGGTGAGATGCGCGCTGACGCTGACCGGAGAACTCGGCGACGACTGGTTCGCCGCGTTGTCGAACAGTTCCGCGAGGATCCGGCTGACGTCCTCGGCGGCGAAGCCGACGACACCGAGCGAAACGACGCGGCCGATCGTGATCCGCGAGTAGTGGTCGATCGACGACATCGCCGCCCGCATCACGTCGAGCACGGAAGAGATCCCGGCGGTCGTGTCGTCGGCGTCCCGGCCGGCGAGCACGCGCAGGTTCTCCGCGTTGCGCCGCAACCGGGTGGCCAGGTGGTCGAGCCGGTAGAGCTCGGCGAGGCGGTCGGAGTTCTCCTCCCCCGCCTCCATCGTCTCCAGCTGCGCGAGCAGCTGGTCGAGCAGATTGAGGTCGCGCAACGCGACGTTGGAGCAGACACCCGCGAGCGCGCCGGCGTCCGGCGCTTCCACGGCAGGCCGCTGCTCCACTTCCGGTTCGACCGGTGGAGCCGACGGAGCGTGCCGGGGCGGTGCGGCGAGGAACTGCGCCGCGGCGACCCTGGAACGGTCCAGAAGAACCCGTGAGCGGTCAAGCAAGCCTCGAGCCCGCGTCACCATGTGCTTCCACTTCTTTCTCTTCGCATACCCGGACCCGTGTCGCACTCCCCAGCACAACGACGGCCATGCAAGCAGAAGTCACTATCCGTGTCCACAGTCGGTTTCCGTTCAACCGCTGGCAGTGACCTGGTCACGAACGCGTTACGGCTGGTGAGCGCGGCGCGCTAGGCCATTCGGCTGCATCTTGCGTGTTGCACGCCACGGGTGATGTCCGAAAAGTGCGGACTGCGCATAAATTTGCGTGCCCCGCAACTTTTCCTTACTCTTGACGCCGTGACCTCCCACCCGGCCGCGCCTTTGGGGCTGCGAGAACGCAAGAAGCGCGCGGCCCGTCGCGCCATGGGCGAGGCAGCGCTCAGGCTCGCGATGGAGAAGGGTGTCGAGCAGGTACGCGTCGAAGACATCGCCAACGCCGTGGGTGTCTCGCCGCGCACGTTCAACAACTACTTCTCCAGCAAGGAGGAGGCGATCTGCTCGTTCATCGTCGAGCGGCAGGAACTCCTGCGCGAGGCGCTGCGCGAGCGGCCTTCCGAAGAGACGCTGTGGGAAGCGGTCGGAACCGCGACGCTGGAAGCCTACGGCAGCTTGGGCGAACCGAATCGCGACGCGGTCGAGCTGGCCAGGTCGCTGCTCCTGCACCCGTCGATGCAGGGCGAATTCCTCAAGGCGCACGCCAAGGTCGAACAGGTGCTGGCCGACGCCATCCTGGAACGGGCGGGCGCGGGCCCGGAAAACGCGTTGAACGCCCGGCTGATGGCGGCCATCGTGGAGTCCGCGGTGAAGACCGCGTTCTTCAGCTGGTTGATCAACGAGGGCACCGGGCGGTTCCTGGAGACGCTCGAGGTCCTCCTGCACGAGGCCGCCGCGGGCGTCCCGTCCCTCACCGGACCCGAACCGGTGAAGAAACCGAACAAGCAGTAACACCCTACCCACCACTGGGGAGAAACCGTTGTGCTGACGAAGTTGTTGCGCATTCACCTGCGCCCGTACCGGCGAGACCTGTGGCTGATCGTGCTGCTGCAGTTCGTCCAGACCCTCGCCGGGCTCTACCTCCCCACCTTGAACGCCGACATCATCGACTCCGGGGTCGTCAAGGGCGACATCGACTACATCCTCGGTGTCGGCGGCGTCATGCTGCTGGTGTCGCTGGTGCAGATCGCTTGTTCGATCGGCGCCGTCTACTACGGCGCCCGCACCGCGATGGCGGTCGGCCGGGACGTCCGCGGCGCGATCTTCCACCGGGTCCAGGACTTCTCCGCCCGCGAGGTCGGCCAGTTCGGGACGCCGTCCCTGATCACCCGCACGACCAACGACGTCCAGCAGGTGCAGATGCTGACGTTGATGGCGTTCACCCTGATGGTGTCGGCGCCCATCATGTGCTTCGGCGGCATCATCATGGCGCTGAACCAGGACGTAACGCTCTCGTGGCTGCTGGTGCTCGCGGTGCCGATCCTCGGTGTCTCGGTCGGGGTCATCATCGCCAAGATGCGGCCGGCGTTCCGGCTGATGCAGGAGCGCATCGACAAGATCAACCAGATCCTGCGCGAGCAGATCATGGGTATCCGCGTGATCCGCGCGTTCGTCAAGGACACCCACGAGCGACGGCGGTTCACGAAGGCCAACACCGAACTGCTGGACGTCTCGCTGGTCGTCGGCAGGCTGATGGCCCTGATGTTCCCCATCGTGATGCTCGTGATGAACGCGTCCAGCGTCGCCGTGCTGTGGTTCGGCGGGCTGCGCATCGACGACGGCAGCATGCAGATCGGCGCGCTCACCGCGTTCCTGTCGTACCTGATGCAGATCCTGATGGCGGTCATGATGGCCACCTTCATGTTCATGATGGTGCCCCGTGCCGAGGTCAGCGCCGAGCGCATCACCGAGGTGCTGGACACGCACACCAGCGTCGTCCTCCCGGAGAATCCGGTGAGCCCAGGCGAGGTGCACGGACGGCTCGAACTGTCCGATGTGGAATTCCGCTACCCCGGCGCCGAGAAGCCGGTGCTGCAGGAGATCTCGCTGCTGGCCCTGCCCGGTGAGACCACCGCGATCATCGGCAGCACGGGCAGCGGGAAGACCACGCTGCTCAATCTGATCCCCCGGCTGATGGACGCCACCGACGGCTCGGTGCGCGTCGACGGCGTCGACGTCCGCGAACTGGACGCGACCGTGCTTTCCGACGCCGTCGGGCTGGTGCCGCAGAAGCCGTACCTGTTCGCCGGGACGGTCGCGAGCAACCTTCGCTACGGCAAGGCCGACGCCACCGACGAGGAACTCTGGCACGCGCTGGAAGTGGCGCAGGGCAAGGACTTCGTCGAACGGATGCCCGAGGGGCTCGACTCCCCCATCGCACAGGGCGGGACCAACGTCTCGGGCGGGCAGCGGCAGCGGCTCGCGATCGCCAGGATGCTGGTGCGGCGCCCCGAGATCTATCTCTTCGACGACTCGTTCTCCGCGCTCGACTACGCGACCGACGCCGCGCTACGGCGGGCACTCGTGGCCGAGACCGCCGAGGCGACCGTGGTGATCGTCGCGCAGCGGGTCAGCACGATCCGCCACGCGGACCGCATCGTCGTGCTCGACGAAGGCCGCGTCGTCGGCACCGGCACGCACACCGAACTCATGGACGGCAACGAAACCTACCGGGAGATCGTGCTGTCCCAGCTGACCGAGCAGGAGGCCGCCTGATGAGCGCGCCCGAATCCACTACGAAGGCCAAACCCCTGGGCGAGCGCGCGAGCGCGGCACGGGGACCCGGCCCCGGCGGAGGCGGTCTCGGCCGCGGCCCCGCCGCCTTCATGGGCGGGCAGTCCGCCGAGAAGGCCTTGGACTTCAAGGGATCCTTGAAACGGCTGCTGCGGCTGCTCCAACCGCAGCGCGCCATGCTGTACGGCATCCTGGTGTTCGGCGTCGCCAGTGTCGCGCTGAGCGTCATCGGGCCGAAAATCCTCGGCATGGCGACGGACCTCATCTTCGCGGGTGTCGTCGCGAAGGACATGCCCGCGGGGGTGAGCAAAGAGCAGGTGATCGCCGGCCTGCGGGCTGAAGGCAATAACACCCTCGCCGATCTCTTCTCGGGGATCGACTTCGTCCCGGGCCAGCGCATCGATCTCGACGCCGTCGGCCAGGTCCTGCTGTGGGTGCTGCTGCTCTACATCGTGGCGTCGTTCTTCTCGCTGCTGCAGGCGCGGCTGACCACGAACCTGGTCCAGCGGGCGGTGTTCGACCTGCGGGAACGGATCGAGGAGAAGTTCGCCAAGCTCCCGCTGAGCTACTTCGACCGCCAGCCGCGCGGCGAGGTGCTGAGCCGGGCGACCAACGACATCGACAACCTCGCGCTGTCACTGCAACAAACCCTCGCGCAGATCGTGTCGTCGCTGCTGATGGTCGTCGGCGTGCTCGTGATGATGTTCGTCATCTCGCCCGTGCTCGCGCTGGTCGCGCTGCTTTCGGTGCCGGCGTCGGTGATCGTCGCGGCCAAGATCGGCAAGAAGGCGCAGCCGCAGTTCATCAAGCAGTGGTCCACCACCGGACGGCTCAACGCGCATATCGAGGAGATGTACACCGGGCACTCGCTGGTCAAGGTGTTCGGCCGCCGCCAGGAGGCCGAGGAGGTCTTCCGCGAGCACAACGACACGCTCTACGGCGCGAGCTTCAAGGCGCAGTTCATCTCGGGCACCATCCAGCCCGCGATGATGTTCATCGGCAACCTGAGCTACGTGCTGGTGGCCGTGATCGGCGCGCTGCGGGTGGCGTCCGGGACGCTGTCGCTCGGTGATGTCCAGGCGTTCATCCAGTATTCACGGCAGTTCAGCCAGCCTGTCACCCAGATCGCCAGCATGGCGAACCTGCTGCAGTCCGGTATCGCGTCCGCGGAGCGGGTCTTCGCGCTGCTCGACGCGGACGAGCAGGAGCCGGAACCCGCCGAACCCGCGCGGGTCGAGCAGGTGCGGGGTCAGGTCGAGTTCGAGCACGTGTCGTTCCGGTACGCCGAGGACACACCGCTCATCGAGGACCTGTCGCTCACCGTCGAACCGGGGCACACCGTCGCCATCGTCGGCCCGACCGGCGCGGGGAAGACCACCTTGGTCAACCTGCTCATGCGGTTCTACGAACTCGACGGCGGCAGGATCACCCTCGACGGCGTCGACATCGCCGGGATGGACCGCGAAGACCTGCGCGCCAAAACGGGCATGGTGCTGCAGGACGCGTGGCTGTTCGGCGGCACGATCGCGGAGAACATCGCCTACGGTTCCGCGGGCGCCACGCAGGACGAGATCGTGGCGGCGGCCAAGGCGACCCACGTCGACCGGTTCGTCCGCACCCTTCCGGACGGCTACGACACGGTGATCGACGACGAGGGCGGCACGGTCAGTGCCGGCGAGAAACAGCTGATCACCGTCGCACGGGCGTTCCTGGCGAAGCCCGCGATCCTCATCCTCGACGAGGCCACCAGTTCGGTCGACACGCGGACCGAGGTGCTGATCCAGCGGGCGATGAATTCGCTGCGCGAGGGACGGACGAGTTTCGTCATCGCGCACCGGCTCTCCACCATCCGCGACGCGGACGTCATCCTGGTGATGGAGAACGGGTCGATCGTCGAACAGGGCGACCACGAAACGCTGCTGCTCACCGGTGGTGCGTACTCCCGGCTCTACGCCGCCCAGTTCGCGGAGGCGCTGGCCGAGACCGACTGAACCACATCGGCGCCGAAGGTCCCTTTTCCTCCTTTTACCGTGGGAAAAGGGACCTTCGGCGCACGGAAGGACGGTGAACGGCGCTAGGCTTGCGTGACCCGATCCGGAAAGGGGTGCGCCGGCCGACCATGGCGGAGAAACTCGGCGAATACCGCCGTAAGCGCAGACCTGGGCGAACTCCCGAACCCCTGCCGGATCACGACGGGAAGTCCGGGGCCGACGATCTCTTCGTCATCCAGGAACATCACGCGAGCAGCCTGCACTGGGACATCCGCCTCGAACGGGACGGGGTCCTCGTCTCCTGGGCGGTGCCGAAGGGCCTGCCGATGGCGCCCGACCAGGAGCGCCTGGCCGTGCACACCGAAGACCACCCGATGGAATACCTCACCTTCGAAGGCGAGATCCCGGCGGGCGAATACGGCGGCGGCACCATGACCATCTGGGACACCGGCCGGTACGAAACGCTGCACTTCAACGACCACAAGGTCGAAGTCGTCTTCCACGGCGCACGGGCACGCGGGAAATACCTGTTCCTCAACGTGAAGAAGGACGGACGGGACAACGGCTGGCTGCTCAAACGGCTCGACCCCGCCGACCCCGG
This sequence comes from Amycolatopsis japonica, assembly GCF_000732925.1. Lineage (NCBI taxonomy): Bacteria > Bacillati > Actinomycetota > Actinomycetes > Pseudonocardiales > Pseudonocardiaceae > Amycolatopsis > Amycolatopsis japonica. Next base: position 3,541,944 of record NZ_CP008953.1, on the reverse strand, counting down.
CCGGAAGGAACTCCCCTCTTTCCTCGCCCCGATGCTGACCAAACCGGGCCGTCTCCCGTCGACCGGCGAAGACCCGGAATGGGCTTACGAATTCGACTGGTCCGGGCGCCGCACGCTGATCCGCGTATCCGGGGGCCGGATCACCGCCTACGACGATTCGGGCGACGACGTCACCGGGCTGTATCCCGAATTCCGCGGTCTCGGCGAACAACTCGGGGCCACGGAAGTCTTCCTCGACGGGGAAATCGTCGTCTTCGACGGCGGCAAGCCGAGCGCGGAAGGGCTAGGGCACCGCGCGCGGGCGACGAAGAACTCGGCCAAACGGCTCACCTCACGGTATCCGGCGTTCTACCTGGTGAACGATCTCGTGCATCTCGACGGCCGCTCGTGTGTCGGGACGCCCTATGTCGAACGACGGGAACTGCTCGACGAACTCGGGCTCGCCGGACCGCACTGGCAGGTTCCCCGGTACTACCTCGGTGACGGTGGCGCGGTCGCGAGGGCGGCTCGCGAACACGGACTCGCCGGCGTCGTCGCCAAACGGGCCGACTCCGCGTACCACCCCGGAAAGCGCACCGGGGAATGGCTTTCCATCACGGGAACCCTGGTGCAGCAAGTGGTACTGGGCGGCTGGCGGCCGGGTGGCGGCAGCCGGGCCGGCACGTTCAGCTCGCTGTTGCTCGGCGTCCCGCACGAAGACGGCTTGCAGTACATCGGAAACTGCGGTGTCGGCTTCGCGGGTGACGAGCTGGAGGAACTCTCCAAACAGCTGTTCCGCTTGGAGCGCAAGACATCCCCGTTCCATTCCGTTCCGGACAAACAGGCTCGGGACGCGCGCTGGTCGCGGCCGACCATCGTCGGCGAGGTCGTCTTCGGCGGCTGGACCGACGCGGGCTGCCTGCGCAATCCGCGGTGGCGTGGCCTGCTGCCGGACGTCTCCGCCGACGAGGTCGAGCTCGACTAGAGCATCACGTCCTCGACGTCCCACCGGACGTCGAGGTCGGCTCCGACCCCGCTGACGTCCAGAATCCGTGACACCAAAGCGGTCTTCACGATCACCGAGAATCGGGGTGACGCCGCGTTGGCCTCTTCGAGTGCCTGCAACCCGGCACAGCTGAGGAAACCGACGCCGGAAAGGTCGAGGATCACGTGCCTCCCCTTGACGCAGGCACCGCTGAGCTCGGTGCGGAAGCGTCCGACGGTCGCCGCGTCGATCTCCCCCACCGCGGTGAGGATGAGGACGCCGTCCTTGCGGCGGCAGGTGCTCACGGCCAGGTCCGGCTTTTCGCCGGGTACGCGCTGGCCAGGCAACATTGGGGCGCCTCTCTCCAGACCACCAAGTTCCCTCGACGTTACTCGGCGACGGCGGCAGGTCAACCCGGGCTACCTCATTTGAGCCATTTCGGACGAGAACCTTTACCCACCTTTTGCCATTCCCCGGCGAAGCGCCGGTGCGCGGCGTCGGCGACGGCGACCGAACGACCGTGCAGAAGCCCGTAGGTGAAAGCGTTTTCGTTCTCGGCGTAGGCACGGAGGCCGAGGAGACGCAGGACCTCCCGGCTGACCACGATGTCGTGATGCTCGCCGAGCGTGCTCTGCACCGCCTTGACGTTCTTTCGCCATTTTCGAAGCTTCTTGCCGGTCACCGGCCGGACCGCGTCCGCCGCATAGCGGGCTCGCTTGGCCTTCTTGCGCGCCTCGTGCAAGGCGGCGTCCTGCTCCGCGCCGGGCTCGAGCTCGCTCGCCGCGGCCACGGCCTTGCTGAGCTTCCGGCCCGACCGTGCGACGGCCTTGCGCAGTTCCTTCTTGTCGTCCTTGATCTTCCGCGGTTTGCCTACGAGCTTTTCCAGTGCTTGCAACAGCTTCGTGTACCGCTTGCTGTCGAGCGCCCGGATGGCACGCGCCTTGGCCTCTTCGGCTTCGCGTGCGAAGTGGCGCGTCATCAGCTGCTCGACGTTCCCCAGCACCAGCTCGGCCGGGAGCGCCTTGACCTCGTCGTGCAGGCGCGCGACCATGACCTCGCTGTCCCTCGCCGGCCCGAGTTCGCCGCCGAGCCAGCGGAGCTCCTCGGCGAGCCCGGCCGCGACGTCGGCGTCCAGCGAGCGACGGAAGGTTTTCAAGGCGCTCCGCAGCCGCCTGCTCGCGACGCGCATCTGGTGTACCGCGTCCTCGACGTCCCGGCGGACCCCGATGTCGTTGCGTCGCAGCGCGTCCAGCTGCTCGGCGAGGTAGTCCGCCAGTACCGAGCCCGAAGCTCCCCTGGCCGGAGGGACGAGCTCGTCGGTCAGCCGCCGGAGCTTCGACGGCCACCTCGACCGCTCGGCGCCTCCTTCCACGACCGCTTGCTCCAGGCTTTGGAGCAGTTCGGGGTCGGCGCCGGGCGAGAGTTCGATCTCGATCTCCCGCCAGCGGTCGAGGTGCGCCTTGTCGCCGCCCGCCTCGCCGGTGACGACGTCGTCGGTCAGCGTCGCGAGCTCACGCCCGTCGGCGTCGAGCAAGGCGTACGAGGTGCGCTCGGTACGCAGATGCGCGGCCTGGACGAGTTTGGCGCCGAGCGTATGCGCCCGGACCAGCTTCGCCAGCGCGCCGGGCACCTTGTCCGGTTTCCCCGCCAGCGGGAGGCGGAGTTCCTCTCGCCTGTCCTCGCCGACCGGGAGTTTGAGATGCCAGCCCTCGTCGCTTCCGCCGAGCCTCCGCCGCAGCGTGATGCCGGCCTGCGCGAGCCGGAAGTCGGCGGTGTCGAAGTACGTGGCGTCGAGGACGTCGACCCTCGGATCGGCCTGGTTCGTCACCGGACCGGCCGGGACCAGCGGCGGGATGGGCCTGTCGGCCGCCAGGTCGTACTTCCGCTCGATCTCCGCCTCGGCGACCGGGGCACCACCCTGCGTCTTCGTCACCACGAACTCCTTCTCCTCGGCTACCCGGAAGGATTACCCCCTGCGGAGGCGGCGGGAAACCCCGGACGGATCATTCCTCCATCCGGTCGTACCGGTCCGCCCATTCGGCGAGCATTTGCCGTGATCTTTCCTCGGTCAGGGTATCGCTTTCCAACCTCGCGACGAGCGAATAATAGGCCTCGACCGCCACCCTGTCGTCGATGAACACTCCGGCCGCATAGGAATCCGTGTACACCACCGCCGGATGTTCGGTGAATTCCATGATGGTGAAGGAATTCTCGAGCACCCTGCCCACTTCGTCGCTTTCGGGGACGATGCGAATGGAGCAATAGGGCAGGTTCGCCGACAGGACGAGGTGGAGCAGTTGTTCGTGCATGATCCGGGGACCGCCGACGACCGACCGCAAGGCACGTTCGTGCACGAAGAACCGGCAGCGCGGCGGACGATCCCGCCGCAGCAACCGCTGCCGTTCCAGCCGGGCGTTGACGACCTGGTCCAGCTGGGCCTGGTCGCGGTTGCCGATCAGTTCGAAGGCGGTGCGGGCGTACGGTTCGGTCTGCAGCAGGCCGGGGAGCGTCAACGACTCGTAGCGCACCAGCGTATGCGCGAGGTTTTCTTGGATCTCCAGGGATTTCATCGGGTCGACGAGCTCGTCGAAGTACGGCCGGACCCAGTACAGGTCGCCGCCGGGCTCGGTCAGTTCCAGCAGCAGATCGCGTTCGGGCTCCGCCTCGCCGCAGGTCGCGAGATACAGCGCCGCGTCCACCACGGACAGCTCGCGCAGCCCTTGTTCCCACCTCGTGACCTTGCTCTGCAACCAGCCGTTACGGCGGCTGACGTCGGCTCCGCTGAAGTGCCTGCGCTGCCGGAACGCCTTCATGCGGTGGCCCAGTTCCCGGGTCCGCGCCGTCGAATCCTTCTCAACCATGCGGGACAAAGTAGGGCCGAACTCCGGCCGCGCGGTGATTGCCACGCGGCAATTCACCTCAAGTGCTGATCAGTTGCACTCCCGCACGTATCTTAAACGCTGCTTCGCAAGCGAAGCGCCTTCGCGCGCGAAGGGTCCTTTAAAGCTTTATAGCGGAAGAAGGAAATGGGATCCAGTTATTCGTCCGTGGATTTCTTGCGGTGTCGCAGCCTTCGGTGCGGGTCCGTGAAGGCCTCCTTGCCTACCCTGAAGGTAGTGAAGGAGGCCTTCACGGACTCGGGAGGGACAGGGACCCACAGCCGCAGCGGGCGCGCGTGAAGGCCTCCTTCCCTAAGTACATGAAGGCCCCCTTCACTGCGTCTAGCGCCAGGGTCCCGGCAAAGTCGCCGATCCGCTGGTCAGGTGGGCAACAGCTGGCTCGTCACAGTGGCCCGGCACCTTCTCGACCGTCCATAAGGAACGCCCTTTGCGCTGACGGTGTCCGACTTGCGCACTTCGCGTGGGGGTCGTGAGTGACGTTTCGGGTTCTAACCCGAAACGCCACTCACGACCCGCGCTCGACCAGGGCCGAAGGCTCCCTTCACCGCATTAGACGTGGTGAAGGGAGCCTTCACGCCATCGCTGGCCCCGGCCGCGAACACGCCACATTTGACCTTCGCGTCAATAGAGTCCGAAACGCCACTCACGCCCCCCCGCACCGACCAACGCTTATACGACTTTGCCGAGACCTTGGCGTCTAGCGCAATGAAGGGGGCCTTCATGTACTTATGAGGGAGCGAGCCAAGATCACACCTGACATGCGGTTTGAAGCTTTCGCGCTACATCCCCAGGCCAAATCGAGCCAAGTTTCAACCGGAACATCAACGATATGCTTGAATCTCATGAGTCAAGACATCCGAGACTTCGTCACCCCCTCCTGCGACCTGCTGGCCCTGGGCGAACCGACGCACGCGACCCCGGTCTTCGCGGAGATCCGCAACGAACTGTTCGCCCAGCTCGTCGAGCGCGGCTTCCGCTCGATCGCCCTCGAAACCGATCGCGTGGCCGCCCTGGCCGCGAACGACTACGTCCAAGACGGCACCGGAACCCTCGACCTCGCGATGAGCGAAGGCTTCTCACACGCCTTCGGTGGCGTTGAGGCGAACAGGCGACTGATCGCGTGGATGCGCGAGTACAACGAAAACCGGCCTCCCGAGGAGCGCCTCACATTCCACGGTTTCGACACCCAGACCGAGAACACGTCCGCGCCCAGCCCACGGCGATACCTCGAGTACGCCCGCGACTTCCTCGGGCTGGACGTGGACATCGCCGGTCCGGCGGGCGACGACGAACGGTGGGGCCGCGAGGAAGCCGTCTTGGACGCGGCTTCCTCGCCCGGAGCCACGGCCGACGCCTACCGCCTCCGTGCGATCGCGGCCGATCTGCTCACCGCGCTTCGCTCCAGGGCGCCCGAATCGGACGCGTGGTCGCGCGCGGAGATCCATCTCATGGCGGGGATCGATCTGCTGCGTTACCACCGGCAATGCGCCGAGCCTCTCGAACCGCACGAGCGCTACATGCCCCTCGTCGCGGCCAGGGACGCCTTCATGGCGCGGAACCTGCTGGACATCCGCGCCGCCGAAGCGGGTCGCGGCCGGACGCTGGTCTTCGCCCACAACCTCCACCTGCGGCGACAGGCGAGCACGATGCGGGTCGCCGACACCGAGACCAGCTGGTTCCCCGCCGGCGCGCTGGTGGCGCCGCTGCTCGGCGACCGCTACACGTTCGTCGCGACCAGCCTCGGCGGAAGCGAGGACATCGCGCTCGCGGAGCCGGAGCCCGACACCTACGAGGGGTTCCTGCAGAAGCACGTCACCACGGCTTGGGGGCTGCTCCCCGCCTCCGACGTCCCGCCCGCGAGCGTCCGGACCGATCCCACCCCGCGGCAGGGTTACTTCCCGCTCGACCAAGGGATGCTGAACGACGCGGACGCGATCCTGCACGTCCGCCGCTAGGCAGTGTCTCTCGAGGCGCGCTTTCGGAGTCCCGCAGCCGGGCCGCGGCATCAGCCGGCCACTCACTCAGCCGTGTCAGCGGCCCGCCTTCGCGACTCCGAGGCCTCCGGCCGAAAAGAAACGCGCGCGCGTGTCCTCACCTGATCAGCCGACTCCGGATTGAGACACACCCCAGCTCTGCGAACCGGGTGACGCCTCCTGCCCTCTGAAGGCGTCACCCGGCCACGAGCACGCGCCGCCACCCCCAGTTCCGCGAATTCGGGGCGGCGCGAAGTCCGCTCACATGAGCAGCAGTCAACACACCGTCGCCATAACTTCGCCAAACGCCGCGGCCGTGAACCCTCCGCCGGGCTATGCCGGAGTCACTCCGAAGCGGATCTTCGTCAAGGCTTCACGAGCCCGATCCCGCTGGCGTCCGCTCTCGTCGACGGCAGAAAGGCCCTGGAGGGCACGTAGTTCCCACACCGGGAATCCCAGCTCCCGGAACAGTCCCGCCGCGGTTCGGAGCCCTTCGGCGGCTTCGGTCGCGATGCCTTCATCGGCCCGTAGACGTCCGAAGCTGAGCAGGGCGTATCCGCCGCCCCGGCGGTCTCCGAGCTCGCGGAACGTACTCATCGCCAGGCTCAGGTGTTCGGCGGCACGGCCGTGTTCACCCGCCAGGCGCAAGGACTCGCCGAAGCTGCGATGCGTGTAGGCGGCGGCGTGCCGGTGCCCGACGTCCTCGAAGAGTTCCAGCGACCGCGAAAGGCATCGTTCGCTCTCCCCCGCGTCGCCGGTTTTGGCGTGGAGGTCACCAAGACTCCGGAGGACGTGCGCCTCCCAGTGGCGTTCACGCGAGCTGCGCGTGCCGATCAGGGCGCTCGTCAGCAGCGCGCCGGCCTCGTCCACGCGGCCGTTCCGTCGCAGGACGTCGGCGTACCGCTTGGCGGACCTGTCGTGTTGCTGCCCGTCTTCACAATGGAGCGAAAGCAGCAGGCTCGCGTCGAAGCATTCCTTCGCCCGGCGGAAGTCGCCGAGGTCGTCCCACAGCGAGCCGAACTGCGCCGACGCCATCGCCTGCCCGGCGAGGTCACCGCAGTCCCGCAACAGGTCCAGCGCCTCCCGCAGCGCGTGGACCGCCGCACCGGCCCGGCCGGAATCCGCGTCGACGTCGGCGAGCGCGACGAGCGCGGACCCGGTGCCCGGATGATCACCCACGGAGCGGAACCTGGTCTCCGCCAACAAGAAACAGGTCCTCGCCCGGGCCAGATCCCCCGCGTCGGCGTGGGCGTGCCCGAGCTTCAGCAGTTTCTCGGCCTCCGCGGGGACATCGAGACGATCACGCACGATGCCGAATCCGAGCCAGGCGGAGGAACCGCCTTTCCGGGGACCGACGAGATCGCTGTAGGCGTCGGCCAGCCTCATGGCCAGCCCGGTCCAGCCATGGTTCTTCGCGGTACGGACGGCGAGCGCGAGGTTCGCGGTTTCCGCGACCCGCCATCCGTTCGGGTCGGCCGCGACGCGGTCCGAAACAGCGGCCGGGACGTCATCGCGCCGTGAGGGCGGGTACTCGGCGCCGAGCGCGGCGGAAGCGTGTTCGGCCAACGCCGCCATCACCGTCAGCCCGCGTTCGAGGGCTCCGGGATCCGGCGGTTCCCGGAGCGCGAGCCGGGTCAGCCCCGGCAGCCGGTACCGGAGGAAACCCGCCTGATCCGGTTCGGCGTGGAGCAGGTGGTCGTCCACGAGTTCGTCGAGCAGTTCCGCCGCCTCGCGGGACGGACGGCCCAGCATCGCCGTCGCGAACCAGTCGGCGATTTCGGTCGCGCCGGGAAAACCGAGCAGCCGCAGGGAGTTCCGTTGTCGCGACGGCAGCTCGGCGAGGGCTTCGGCGAGCACCGGGCGGACGGCCAGGTCACCGGCGGCGAGTTCGTCGAGGCGCAGCCGCTCGTTCTCCAGGCGGGTCGCGAACTCGGCGACACTCAGCCGAGGCCGCTGCAGCAGTTTCGTCCCCGCCGCCCGCACCGCCAGCGGAAGGCCGTCGCAGCAGGCCAGCACCCGGCGGACGGCGTCGGGTTCGCCGGACAACCGGGCTTCTCCGGCGATCTCGCCGAGCAGCGTCCGTGCGTCCTCGTAGGACATTGGCCCGACTTCGACCGGCCTGGCGCCGACGAGACCCGCCAGCCGTCGCCGTGTCGTGACGATCGTCGCGCAGCCGGGACCACTCGGCAGCAACGGCCGCACCTCGGCTTCGGACCGGGCGTTCTCGAGGATCACCAGCAGCCGCCGGTCGGCGGAATGGCTCTGCCACAACGAGAGCAGCCCGGCCCGGTCCGCGGGGAGTTCCGCTTCCGCAAGCCCGAGCGTGCGAAGGAACCCGGCGAGGACATCACCGGGTTCACGCAGGTCGGCGACGAGCTGGCCATCCGGGAACCGCTTGCGCACGCGCCACGCGGCTTGGACGGCCAGCGCGCTCTTCCCCGCTCCCACCGCCCCGTGCAGCACGATCGGCGCGGGCGACCGCACCGCGCGTGCGACTTCCGCCAGCTCTGCCGCCCTGCCGGTGAAATCCGGCGTCGCGGCAGGCAGGCGGCATGGCGCGCCGCCCGCCGACCAGCCGGTTCCGGAAATCCGGCGGTGGACCGCGAGCAGGTCGTCCCCCGGTGAGACTCCAGTGTGTTCCCACAGCGCCTGACGGCAGCGGTCGAGGACGGCCAGCGCCGCGTCCCGCCGGCCGAGACCGTGCAACGCCTCGGCCAGCCACCCGGCGAGTCGCTCGTCGCCGGGCCGGGCGGCCAGCTCCGGTCCCAGCCGGTCCGCGACCGACTTGTGGTCACCGGCGGCCAGGTCCAGTTCCACGAGCCTGCCCAACACCGAACAACGCCGGTCTTCGAGCCACAACCGGTGCGCCTCCACCAGCGGACCGACCGGCACGTCGGCGAAGGCCCGGCCACGCCACAACCCCAGCGCCCGTTCGAGCAACGCCTTGCGTTCGTCACCGGTCGCGCTCGCGGCGGCGGCCGTCAGCTCCGAGAAACCGGCGACGTCCAGCTCGCCGTCCGCCACCGTCAGCCGGTAGCCGCTCCGGCCGGACCGCAGCCGCTGCCGCTCGTCGTCCACCGGTATGCCGGGTGACAACGCCTTGCGCAGCTTGGAAACCGCCATCTGCACGACCGCCGCCGCACTCGACGGCGGTCCCTGCGGCCAGAGTTCGTCCACGAGGGTGTCCCGGTGGACGAACTCGTTCGGCCGGGTCAGGAGCACCGCGAGCACCCGACGGGGCTGAGCCGCCGACGGCAGCGGGACCGAGGCCGCGAGCGGGCCGAGCACCTTGAACTCCACGAACCACCTATCACCTGGACGGATGACCCGAATGTAACCCGGTGCTGTCCCCGAGACGTCGATTTCTCACCCGGATGGCCGTCCCCCTTATTTCCCGGTGTGCGCGAGGAGCCTGTCCCGCAACGCGGGTTCGTCCGCGAGCGCCTCGTTCAGCGTGTGCTCCAGCAAGGGCTTGAGGTCCCCGTACGGACGCTTGGACCAGTCCAGCGGGCCCTGCGGCGGCTCCGGGTCGTACTCGATGACGAACTGGATCGTCCTGGCGATCTCGGCGCCGACGAGCCGCTCGACCAAGTGCAGCGCGAGGTCGATCCCCGCCGACACCCCGGCGGCGGTGATCACGTTCCCGTCCTCGACCCAGCGCTCCGCGACCGGTTCCGCGCCGAACGCGCCCAGCAATTCCCGGAACATCCAGTGCGTCGCGGCCTTGCGGCCCTTCAACAGTCCTGCCTGCCCCAGCAGCAGCGATCCCGTGCACACCGACGTCACGAGCTCGGCGTTCGCCGCCGCGCCGCGCAGGTAACCGACCAGCTTCTCGTCGGCGAGCGCCTTCAGCGTCGGTGCGGCGCCACCGGGCACGAGCAGCGCGTACGGCGACGGGACCTCGTCGTAGGTGTGGGTCGCCACGAGCTTCAGGGGGTTGTCGGTGATGACCGGGTCCTTCGTCTCGCCGACCACGACCGTCCGGTATTCCTGCGCCGTGCTCGCCATCCCCTCCAGCACGGTCAGCGGCCCGACCATGTCGAGCGGGGTCATCCCCGGGTACACCACGAACGCGATCGTCTTCTTGTCGTCTGTCATGGGGACAACGGTGTCGGAGCGGCGGGCCCACGGTGGCCCGGATGTCCGGATTCCTGCGAACAACGTCCGACGGCCGGGCACTACTGGTAGCGTTCGATCATGCCGGGTTCACCCAGACGAGTGTTGATCGTCGGCTACAGCAACGCCGAGTTGCTCGACATCGCCGGTCCGTCGGACGTCCTGGACGCCGCCACCAAACTCGGCGGCAAGCCGGGGTACGAGATCATGCTCGCCAGCGTCGACGGACGCGGCATCCGCTGCGAGTCCGGGCTGACCCTGCAGGCACAGCATCGGCTCGACCAGATCACCGGCGGGCTGGACACGCTGATCGTCGCGGGCGGCACCGGACACGAGGCCGCCGCCGCGGACGCGCGGTTCGTCACCCACGTCCGCAGGCTCGCGCAGCAGAGCCGCCGGGTCGCCTCGGTGTGCACCGGCGCCACCGTGCTCGCCGCATGCGGACTGCTCAACGGCCGCCGCGCCACCACCCACTGGCGGTTCGCGAACCGGCTCGCGACGAACTATCCGCAGGTGAACGTCGACCCGGTGCCGCTGTACGTGCGCGACGGCAACGTCTACACGGCGGCGGGGGTCACCAGCGGGATCGACCTCACCCTCGCGTTCGTCGAAGAGGACCACGGCCCGAGTGTCGCCAGGGAGGTCGCCCGCATGCTCGTCACCTACCTGCAGCGGCCGGGCAACCAGGCGCAGGTGAGCATGTTCCTGTCCGGTCCGCCGCCGGAGAACCGGCTGGTCCGCGACATCACCGCGTACGTCGCCGAACACCTCGCCGGTGATCTCGGCACCGCCGCCCTCGCCCAACGGGCCGGGATCAGCCCCCGGCAGCTGACCAGGTTGTTCGACGCGCACTTGAGCACCACACCCAGCAGGTACGTGCGGGCCGCGAGAACCGAGAACGCGGCGAAACTGTTGTGCGGCACCGAACTTCCGCTGTCCTCGATCGCGAGGCGATGCGGTTTCGGCTCGACCGAGACGCTTCGCCAAGCCTTCCTCGACCACTTCGACACCCCGCCTTCGGCCTATCGCCGTGTCCACCTTCGGCAGGCATTCGGATAGGCCGTGTGCGGCACGCGCCGCCGACTGTGGAGGATGTGCGGGTGAACCGCCGCGACATCTCCGACGACGACACCGGCCCGATTCGCCGGGTAACGGACACCCCGTCCGATCGTTCGCCCGGAACGTCCCGTTCGCCGCGCCGGACGCCGCCGCCCGAGGGCACGCGGCGCCCGCGCCCACCGGCCCAGCGGCCGCGACCGGCGGAACCGGGCAGACGTCGCGCCGCCGAACCGAAGCCCGAACCCGAGCAGGTCGGCCACGGGCACTCGCACGGTCACGGACCGGCGGCGCCCGCGTCGCGCCGGGTCAGGCAGTTACTGATGTGGTTGCTGATCCCGCTCGCCGTCGCGACCGTCGCCGGGATGGTCTTCCTCTATCCGTGGGGCAAGGATCCGGCGAAAAGCGTCTTCCCGCAGGGAACCCCGGTGAACGCGACGGTCACCGGCACGATCACCGGACCGTGCCTCGCCGAAGGACAGGTGCAGGTCGGCGAGCCGCCGCCGGACGCGAAGCCGTGTCTCACCAGCGAGCTCACGATGACCGACGGTCCCGCGTCCGGGAAGCCGTTGAAGCTCACGTTGCCCATCGAGCCCAGCACGCCGCGGTTCGCCGCGGGCGACGAGGTAGTGCTGTCCTACAACGGCGGCGACGTCGCGAACCCCGCGTCGTTCCAGATCGTCGACTTCCAGCGGGGTACGCCGCTGCTGCTGCTCGCCGGGTTGTTCGCGCTCGCGGTGATCGTCCTCGGCCGGTGGCAGGGGGTCGCCGCGTTGATCGCGCTCGGGCTGAGCTTCCTGGTGCTGGCGCTCTTCGTACTGCCGTCGATCCTCGCCGGCGAAAGTCCGCTGCTGGTGGCGATCGCTGGCGCGGGGGCGATCATGTTCGTCGCGCTGTACCTGACGCACGGGCTGTCCGCGAGAACCTCGGTGGCGGTGCTCGGCACCCTCGTGAGCCTGGTCCTGATCGGCGTCCTGTCGGCGATCTTCTCGGCCGCGGCGTCACTGACCGGCCTCGACGACAGCACCTCCCAGCTGATCGGCTCGCTCGGGCACGGGATCGACGCGCGGGGACTGCTGCTGGCGGGTGTCGTGATCGGCGCGCTCGGTGTGCTCGACGACGTCACGGTGACGCAGACGAGCGCGGTGTGGGAACTCCGGCGGGCGAACCCGGCGCTCGGCTGGCGTGAGCTGTACGGCGCCGGCCTGCGGATCGGGCGCGATCACGTCGGCTCGGCGGTCAACACGCTCGTGATGGCGTACGCGGGCGCGGCGCTGCCGGTGCTGCTGTACACGTCGCTCTCGGGCGTCGGGCTCGGCTCGATCCTTGGCGCGGAGAACATCGCCCAGGAGATCGTGCGGACGCTCGCCGGAAGCGTCGGCATCGTCGCGGCGGTCCCGGTCACCACCGTGCTGGCCGCACTGATCGCCTCGCGGGAGCCCCAAGAGTCCCTGTAGCCACAAGCGCCCCAAAGCGCGAGCCCGCCGCGCGGGCACGGGCCGGAGTCGGGTACGAAGAGGCCGCACCCGAGGTTCGCCGCGTGATCGGAGGGGCCATGTTCGACGCCGTGTTCGCCGTCCCGAGACAGCTGACCGCCGTCGCGCGGCGCGTGCTCGTCTCTACGCTCGAAGCCGTCGAGGCGGTCCCCAAGATCGCCGCCGCGCTCGACGACGTCCGGGCGACGCTGAAGCACTCGGAGCGGCTGGCGACCTTCGCCGCGGGCGAACTGCCGGAGATCGTCTACCAGCTGGAGGAGATCAAGGCCCGGCTGGAGAAACTGGAGACCCGCACCGTCAGTCCAGGGTCGCCACGAAGCGGCTGACCGCCTCCATCGTGAACCGCTGGATGTACTTCCCGGCGGGCGCCGCCGAGGCCAGCCGGTAGAGCGGCCGCTCCGCCGCCGCGTCGCCGCGTGCCTCCGATTTCAGTTGCGCCACCAGCAGTTCCGAGAACACGAGACCGTTCGCTTCGGTGTTGTTCAGCAGCGCGTTCGCCAGCTTGCGCAGCTGGAGGATGCCCAGTTCCCTGCCACCCGCGCCCGAGTAGACGGCCAGATCGACCTTCGCGACCTTGCGGCGCTTGCCCGCGTTCACCAGCAGGCTGACCGTCCGGGTCCCGCGCACGTCGCTGATCACCAGGTCGATGCGCTCGGCCGCGGTCAGCTCGATCCGCCGTACGCCCCAGGTCCGCACGATGAGCGTGTCGCCTTCGAGCCACACCCGGCGGCGCAGGTTGTAGAACATGACGTACAGCAGCGGCAGCGCGATCACCCCGGCGACCACGAGCCCGGCGATCTCACCGCCGATCAGCCCGGCGATCCCGCCGAACGCGGCCGCGAAGATCACGACACCGGCGACGCTGGAGCAGCCGCGCTTGCGGCGGAGCTTGGGGTCGTCGTGGAACAGCGGGAGACGTTCGGGGGTCTCCGGGGTCCCGGTGGGCTCGGTCATCACGCGCCCGTCCCGGCCAGGAACGGGTTCCCGGCCCGCTCGCGGCCGATCGTGGTGGCCGGACCGTGGCCCGGCAGGACGACGGTGTCGTCGGGCAGCGTCATCACCTTGGCGCCGAGGGAACGCACGAGCTCACCGCCGTCACCCGAGGACCGGCCGATCGAACCGGCGAACAAGCTGTCCCCGGTGAGGACGATCCGCCCGCCTTCGGCCGCGGTCAGCCCGAAGACCACCGAACCGGCGGTGTGCCCCGGTGTGCCGGACACCGTGATCTCCAGCCCGGCCAGCCTCAGCGGGCCATCGACGAGTGGCACGATGCCGTCCTTCCGTTGACCGGCGTCCTGGCCGAGCAGTGGCCGGTCCGCCTCGTGCAGATAGAGAGGTACCCCGTGGCGCGCGCCGACCTCACCCGCCGAAGCGACGTGATCGGGGTGGCCGTGGGTGGCGAGCATCGCGACCGGCGTCAGACCGTGCTCGGTGAGCGCGGCCTCCAGCGGCTCGGCGGCTTCCTCGCCGGGATCGACGATCACGCACTCGCTCCCGCCGTCCAGGGCGAGCAGGTAGCAGTTGGCTTCGAGGGGGCCTGCCGGAAAACCGACAACCAGCACGAAATGCCTCCTCAGATCTTCCGCCGAACAGGTGACAGGATGGCCCTGATCACGATCAAGTAAGCCTAGCGGCCCCTGTACGGGGGCCTCACAGGCTGTGCCAATAGACTCCCGCTACCTCAGACGTGTGACATCGAGTGGAAACCGGGAGGGCGGGTGCCGACCAACCAGCAGCGCCGCGAAGCCGCGAAGCGCAAGCTCGAGCGACAGATCGTGCGACGGGCCGAGAAGGCCAAGCGGCGCAGGATCGTCGGCTCGGTGGCGGTCGTCGGCGTCGTCGCCATCGTGGCGGGCGCGGTGTGGTGGATCGTCAGCAGTAACAGTGGTGACGATGCCGCCTCCGACGCTTCCCCGAGCTCGGCTCCTCCGACCCCCGAGGTCACCATCCCCACGGAGCGCACTCCGATGCCGAAGCGGCCGACGCCGCTGGCGAACCCGGTGACTTGCGACTACAAGGACGACGCCAGCAAGCAGGCTTCGAAGAAGGTGAACAAGCCGGAAGGCAAGGACGTCTCTTCGAACGGCACGGTGAACGTCGTGCTGAAGAGCACCGCGGGTGACATCCCGCTGACGCTGGACCGGGCGCTCGCCCCGTGCGCGGTGCAGAGCTTCATCAGCCTTTCCCAGCAGGGCTACTTCAACGACACCAAATGCCACCGGCTCGGCACCACCGGCCTGCAGATGCTGCAGTGCGGTGACCCCGAGGCCAGCGGCATGGGCGGCCCGGGCTACACCATGCCGGACGAGGCGTTCAAGGAGATCAAGTACGGCCGCGGCATCCTCGCGATGGCGAAGACGCAGCAGCCGAACTCCGGCGGAAGCCAGTTCTTCATGGTCTACGGCGAAGCCGAACTACCCGCGGACTACTCGGTCTTCGGCAGCATCTCCGACGAGGGCCTGAAGGTGCTCGACAAGGTCGCCAAGGCGGGCGCGAACGCGCAGGCAGGCAACGGCGACGGCACCGGCCCGCCCAACACCGAGGTCAAGTTCACCGGCGTCACGGTCAACGCCTGACGTGAAGCTGGAGATCAACGGCGCGCCCGCCCGGTCGGAAGACCTGGCGGGCGCGTTCGGTTACGGCCATTTCACCGCGATGCAGGTCCGCGACGGCAAGGTCCGCGGCCTGGACGTCCACCTTCGCCGCCTCGTGACGAGCACGCGGCGCATGTTCGGCAGCGACCTCGACACCGACGCGGTGCGCGAGTACGTACGGCAAGCCGTACGGGGTGAGGGCGCTCTTTCGGTGCGGGTGCTGATCTTCTCCCGCGCGATGGACTGGTCCGATCCCGGCGCGCCCGCGGCGCCGGACGTCCTCGTGCGGACCGGGCCACCCCAGGAGCACGAGATGACGCCGCTGCGCCTGCGGTCCGTGCGCTACGAACGGGTGCTTCCGGAGGTCAAGCACGTCGGCACGTTCGGACTCCTTCACCACGCGCGTGAGGCGAAGCTGGCGGGATACGACGACGCGTTGTTCATCGACTACGACGGCCGGGTCAGCGAAGCGTCGATCTGGAACGTCGGGTTCCTCGACGGCGGCACGGTGGTCTGGCCGCAGGCCCCGGTGCTCGACGGCATCACCCAGCAGCTCGTGCGACGCGGCCTGGAGCGGAACGGGATCCCGCAGGAGATCCGCGACGTCCGCCCCGCCGACCTGCCGGAGTTCGACGCCATGTTCCTGACCAATTCGGAGTCGGTCGGCTGGCCGGTGGCGTCGGTGGACGACGTCGAGCTGTCGTACGCTCCGGAAACGGGCCGGATCCTCGCCGAAGCGTACGACAGCAATCCCTGGGACGAGATCTAGCTCGGCGCCTGGAAGCCGCCGATCGTCTGCTCGAGCAGTTCGGCCAGCCGCAGCGGGGTGCGGTCCTCGAACGCCGGACCGATGAGCTGCACTCCCACTGGCAGGCCCTCGGCGGACCGGCCGGTCGGCACCGCGGTGGCGGGCAGACCGGGCATGGTCGCCACGCCCGCCCAGACGAGCTGGTCGAAGTACGGATACTCCACACCGTCGATGTCGAGCTTGCGGCCCAGCAGATCGGGACCGTGATCATGCGGGAACGCGGGGGTCGGCGTGATCGGGCAGACCACCGCGTCGAACTCGGCGAACAGCTGCCGCCAGCCGTGACGGTGCCGTTCGCGGTGGTCGTACACCGCCAGCCAGTCGCGGTGGGTGAACACCATGGCACGTAGCCGAGCCGCGTCGAGACTCCGGTCGTCCGCGCTCAGCCCGGCCGCGCTGGCCTGCAGTTGCTCGTACGCCTCGACGGGAAAACGCGCGACCGTGCTCGAGAACAGCAGTTGCGTGTAGAGCGTCGCGGACTCGGTCAGATCGGGGAACAACGGGCTGTACCGTTCGACGCGGGCCCCACCGTCGACCAGCGCGTCGGCCACCCGGTTCACGCCGGCCCGCACGGCGGCCCCGGTCGGGATGAGCGGATGGTCCTCGATCACCAAGACCCGGAAGTCGCCGAGCCGCTCATGGCGCGCGGGCGGCAGCTTCACCTCGTACGCCATCCCGTGTGTCAACGGGTCCGGCCCGGCCATGACGTCGAGCAGGAGCGTGAGGTCGCGGGCGGTACGTGCCATCGGTCCGGCGACGGCCAGGTCGAGGTCGATCGGCAAGGCGGGCGCCGGCGGCGGGACCATACCGCGGGTCGCCGCGAGCCCGACCGTCGGCTTGTGCGCGTAGATACCACAGAAATGCGCGGGGGTGCGCAACGAGCCGGCGAGGTCGGAGCCGATGGACAGCGCGCCGAAGCCGGACGCCAGCGCCGCCGCCGATCCGCCGGACGACCCGCCCGAGGTGCGATCGTGATCCCACGGGTTGTTCGTGGTGCCGTAGAACTCGTTGAACGTCTGAATGTCCTGCAGCCCCAACGGCACGTTGGTCTTCCCGAGCACCACCGCCCCGGCGGCCTTGAGCCTCGACACCTGCACCGCGTCTTCGGCGGGCATGAAGTCCTGGTGCTGCGGCATTCCCCAGGTCGTGGGCAGGCCGGTCATGTTGAAGGACTCTTTGACCGTCACCGGGATCCCGAGCAGCGGCCGATCCTCGCCGCGGGCGCGCGCCTGGTCGGCATCACGCGCGGCGGCCCGCGCCCGGTTGAAGTCCGGCACGCAGATCGCGTTGATCGCCTTGTCGTCCTGTTCGATCCGGGCGATCGCCTCGTCGGTCAGCTCCGCCGACGTCACTTCACCGGAACGCAAAGCGGTCGTGAGCTCTTCGGCCGTCTGAAATTTCCACTCCATGAAACGACCATAAACACCTCTGGCTCAAGCCATAAAAAACTTCTTCGCGCAACAAGGCCGCCGATGGGAAACGAGCCGCGGAGGCACAGAAAGCGGGATGCCACAAGGGTTTTCGGGACGATATTCGAAGCAGAAGTGGTGCCACCGCGACTGTCCACACGGAACGCCGTCCGAAGTGCCGCGAAAGCCACTTTCGGGACATCTGATGTCGCGAAAGTGGCTTTCGCGACATGGTCGCCGGCGGGGTCACGTGCGGACCGCCATCTGGGCGCGAAAGCCGTGAAGGCCTCCTTGAGGGACCCTGGGTCCCTCAAGGAGGCCTTCACGGAACACCGATGAAGCGTGGCCTCAGCGATAAGTGAACTTCGGCGGCCGCCGCGCCAGGAACGCCGCCACCCCTTCGGCATAGTCCTCGCCATGCAGCGCACCGAGCCGGATCTCGTCCACTTCGGCGTCGGATTCCTGTTGCCCCGCCACGATCTTCTCGATGATCCGGTTCATCCCGCGCACCGAGGCCTGCGAACGCGAAGCCAGCGTCTCGACGAACTTCGCCGTCGAGGCCTCCAGCTCGTCGGCCGGGAAGACGTCGTTGAGCAGCCCGATCTCCCGCGCCCGCCGCGCGTCGACGAGCTCGCCCGAGAGCAGGAAGTACTTCGCGTTCGCGGCGCCGACCAGTGAGACGAGCTGCCGTGTCGAGTCGAAGTGGTAGACGATCCCGAGCTTCGCCGGCGTGATACCGAAGCGCGAACCCTCCGCCGCGAACCGGAAGTCGCAGGCGACCGAGATCTGGCATCCGCCGCCGATGCAATTGCCCTGGATCATCGCGACCGTCGGCTTCCGCGACGCCGTCAGCGCCGCCACGGCCCCGTCGACGGCCTTGTCGTAGGTCTCGGCAGCGTCGGCGGTCGACCGCAGGTCCCGGAACTCGCTGATATCCGCGCCCGCCGAGAAATGCGCGCCCGCGCCGGTCAGCACGAGAACCTTGATCGCCGGGTCCGCCTCCACCCGCGCCACCACGTCCGGGATCGCCGACCACATCCCGTAGGTGATCGCGTTCATCTTCTCCGGCCTGGTGAACGTCAGCCGTGCGACCTCGCCGTCGCGAGTGAATTCGAACCCGTCAGTCATCCTCGGACTGTAGCCGGGACCCACCGGCGGTCACGAAGCCGAAGTGACCCGATACACGTCGTAAACGCCTTCGACGCCCCGGACCACCTTCAGCACGTGTCCGAGGTGCTTCGGGTCGCCCATCTCGAACGAGAACCGGCTGACCGCGACCCGGTCGCGCGACGTCGTCACCGACGCGGACAGGATGTTGACCTTCTCGTCCGCGAGCACCTTCGTGACGTCGGAGAGCAGACGGTGCCGGTCCAGCGCCTCGACCTGGATCGCGACGAGGAACACCGAAGACGCCGACGGCGCCCATTCGACCTCGACCAGCCTCTCGGGCTGGGCCCGCAGGTCGTCGGCGTTGGTGCAGTCGGTCCGGTGCACGCTGACGCCACCGCCGCGCGTGACGAAACCGAGGATCTCGTCGCCCGGCACCGGCGTGCAGCAGCGGGCGAGTTTGGCCCAGATGTCGCTGGCGCCCTTCACCACGACGCCGACGTCGTTCGAGCCGCGGCGGCGGGTGACGGTGGACGGGGTCGCGCGCTCGGCGAGCTCCTCCTCCGCCTCGTCGACGCCGCCGATGAGCGCGACCAGCCGCTGCACGACGTGCTTCGCGCTGGTGTGCCCCTCGCCGACGGCCGCGTACAGCGAGCTGATGTCCGGGTGCCGCAGTTCGGTGGCGACCGCGCCCATCGACTCGGCGGAGACCAGCCGCTGGATCGGGAGGCCGACCTTGCGGACCTCCTTGGTGATGGCCTCCTTGCCGCCCTCGATCGCCTCGTCACGGCGTTCCTTGGCGAACCACTGCCGGATCTTCGCGCGCGCCTTGGGCGAACCGGCGAACTGCAGCCAGTCGCGGCTCGGCCCCGCCGTCTCGGCCTTCGACGTGAAGATCTCGATGACCTCGCCGTTCTCCAGCTTGCGCTCGAGCGCGACGAGCCTGCCGTTGACGCGGGCCCCGATGCACCGGTGGCCGACCTCGGTGTGCACGGCGTAGGCGAAGTCCACCGGCGTCGAATCGACCGGCAGCGTGATCACGTCACCCTTGGGCGTGAACACGAAGATCTCGCGCGAGGCGAGTTCGTAGCGCAGCGACTCCAGGAAGTCGCCCGGGTCCGCCGCTTCCCGCTGCCAGTCGAGGAGCTGGCGCATCCACGCCATCTCGTCGACGTCCATGGCGTTCCCGTTGTGGGTGCCCTTGGTCTCCTTGTACCGCCAGTGCGCGGCGATGCCGTACTCGGCGGTGCGGTGCATCTCGTAGGTACGGATCTGGACTTCCAGCGGTTTGCCGTCTGGACCGATCACGGTGGTGTGCAACGACTGGTACACACCGAAACGAGGCTGCGCGATGTAGTCCTTGAACCGGCCGGGGACCGGCTGCCACAGCGCGTGGACGACGCCCATCGCGGCATAGCAGTCACGGACGTCCTCGACCAGGATCCGCACGCCCACCAGGTCGTGGATGTCGTCGAGGTCGCGGCCACGGACGATCATCTTCTGGTGGATCGAGTAGTAGTGCTTCGGGCGGCCCTCGACCTTGGCGGTGATCCGCGAGCCTTCGAGATTGCCGGTCAGCTCGGTGATCACCGACCGCAGGTACGTGTCGCGCGAAGGCGCGCGATCGGCGACCAGGCGGACGATCTCGTCGTACTTCTTCGGCTGCAGGATGGCGAAGGCCAGGTCCTCCAGCTCCCATTTGACCGTCGCCATGCCGAGCCGGTGCGCCAGCGGGGCGAGGACCTCGAGGGTCTCGCGCGCCTTGCGGGCCTGCTTCTCCGGCGGCAGGAAGCGCATCGTGCGCATGTTGTGCAGCCGGTCGGCCAGCTTGATGACCAGCACGCGCGGGTCGCGCGCCATCGCGATGACCATCTTGCGGATGGTCTCGGCCTCGGCGGCCGTGCCGAGTTTGACCTTGTCCAGTTTGGTGACGCCGTCGACGAGCTCGCCGACCTTCTCACCGAAGTCGGCCTTCAGGCTTTCCAGCGAATAGCCGGTGTCCTCGACGGTGTCGTGCAGCAACGCCGCGACCAGCGTCGTGGTGTCCATGCCGAGTTCGGCCAGGATGGTCGCGACGGCGAGCGGATGCGTGATGTACGGGTCGCCGGACTTGCGCCGCTGCTCGCGGTGCAGCTCTTCGGCGACGTCGTACGCGCGCTGGAGCTGCGCGAGGTCCGCGTTGGGATGCAGCTCGCGGTGGATGACGGCGAGCGGTTCGAGAACCTGCTTGACCGGCGCGGCGCGCTGCGCGGTGATCCGGCGGGCGAGGCGGGCGCGCACGCGGCGCGTCGCGGACGGTGTCGGCGCCGCCCCCTGTCGCGCCGCACCGTTCTGCTCGGTGCCGTCCTTCGAGGACACCGCGGCATCGAGCTCTTGGCTCACCCGCACCTCCTGCGCTTCGTGCGGCCTTCGGACATCAAGGGTAACCGCTCCCCCTGGCGGCTCACTTGGTGCGCCCGGTCAACACACCCGGAGGGCCTCCACACGACGCCCCTCGAGCACGGAACGACCGCCGAGCGCGCCGAGTTCCATGACCACCGAAACACCGGTGACCTGCGCCTTCGCGTCTTCCAGCAGTTTGCAGGTCGCCGCGACCGTGCCACCGGTGGCGAGGACGTCGTCGAGGATCGCGACACGCTGGCCGGGAACGACGACACCTTCGGGCAATTCGACGGTCGCGGTGCCGTACTCCAGCGTGTAACCGACCCTGCCCGCGACGCGGGGCAGCTTGCCCGGCTTGCGGATCAACGCGACACCGAGGCCACGGGCGTAGCCGACGGCGGCGGCCAGCAGGAATCCGCGCGCCTCCACCCCGGCCAGCAGATCGACCTCGGGATCGACGGTGGCGGCCAGCCCGTCGGTGACGGCCTTGAAGCCCGCCGCGTCGGCGAACAGCGGACTCAGGTCCCGGAACAGCACGCCGGGTTCCGGGAAGTCCGGTACGTCGGCGATGAGGTCGAGTGCCTTGGCCAGCTCCATGTGCTTCCTGCTCTCCAGTCGTGCTTCCGGGTCCCTGAACGCTAGGAAAGGTCCTTTCATTGCAAATTTTGCAATGAAAGGACCTTTCCTAGCGTTCGACGGCCGGGATTACCTCTTGCGCTTACCCGACGGACGGCCCTTGTGAGCCTTCTGGTTCCGCGCGGGAACGCTCGCCGCCGCGGCGTACGCCTTCTCCTTGCGGAGCTCGGCGGCCAGCGCGTCCTCGTCGTTCGGGTCGAAGTCGTCGTCGCGCTCGGCGGCCTTGCGGGCCTGGTTCGCGCGCCGCGCGGCGACCCGGTCGGCCTGCTGACGGAACTTCGGGTCACGCATCTTCAGGTCCACCAGCAGCGGGGTGGCCAGCGCGACCGAGGACAGCACGCCGACCAGGGTGCCGGTGAGCTGCACCAGCGCGAGGTCCTGCAGTGTGCCCGAGCCGAGCAGGATGTACCCGACGACGAGCAGGCCGAGGATCGGCAGCATCGCGATCAACGCCGTGTTGAACGACCGCATCAGCGTCTGGTTCAGCGCCAGGTTGGCGGCCTCGCCGAAGGTACGGCGGGTGAGCCCGAGCAGGCCACGCGTGTTCTCGCGGACCTTGTCGAACACCACCACCGTGTCGTACAGCGAGAACCCGAGGATCGTCAGCAGACCGATCACCGTCGCCGGCGTGACCTCGAAGCCGATCAGCGAGTACACACCCGCCGTCACCACGATGTCGTGCAGGAGCGAGATCAGCGCCGCGGCGGCCATCCTGGTGTCGAAGTACAACGCCAGGAACAGCGTGACCGCCAGGAGGAACACCCCGAGCGCGATCAACGCCTGGCGCGAGATCTCCCCGCCCCAGGACGCGCTGACCGCGCTGTCACTGATGGCCTGGACACTCGGCTGCCCGTTGGACCCGATCGGGCCGAGGTCGCGGAACAGCGCTTCCTTGATCTTGGCGACCTCGGCGGCGTCCAGGGTGTCCGAACGGAGCTGGATGGTCGACGAAGCGCCGCTGCCGACCTTCTGCGCCTCGTCGGCCGGGCGGCCGAGCGCCTCGGAGAAGACGTCCTTGGCCTGCTGCTCGCTGATCTGCCCGTTCTTGCCGTTGGCGGGCAGCTGGATCTGGGTGCCGCCTTCGAAGTCGATCCCGAAGTTGAAGCCCTTGATCCCCATCGACGCGATGCAGACCAGCACCAGCGCGCCGAAGAAGAGGTACCAGCGCTTGCGCTTGCCGACCACGTCGAACGCGCCCGTGCCCACGTAGAGGCGGCGGAAGATGCTGTCGCGCTTGCCCGCGGTGGTGGTGTTTTCGTCGACCACGGTCACGCCTCCTTGACGTTCGGGCGGCCGGCGGCCGGACGGGCCGCCTTACGCTCCGAGCCCACCTGCTGAACGGCACCGAGGCCGAGGTTCTTGGGGTTGGACAGGAACTTCGACTTCGACCGCGACACCATCGAGACCAGCGGGTGGGTCACGAGGTAGACCACGACGAGGTCGAGGACCGTCGACATGCCGAGCGTGAACGCGAAGCCCTTGACCTCACCGACGGCCAGCCAGTACAGGATGGCCGCGGCGAGGAAGCTGACCGCGTCCGACGCCAGAATCGTGCGCTGGGCACGAGACCAGCCTCGCGGCACCGCGGAGCGGAACGTCCTGCCTTCCCGGATCTCGTCCTTCAACCGTTCGAAGTAGATGACGAACGAGTCGGCGGTGATACCGATCGCGATGATCAGGCCCGCCACGCCGGCGAGGTCGAGGGTGTACCCGATCCACCGCCCCAGCAGCACCAGTACCGCGTAGACCAGCGAGAACGACAAGGCGAGCGACAGGATCGTCAGCACGCCGAGCAGCCGGTAATAGAACAAGCAGTAGATGAACACGATCAGGAGGCCGAGGCCACCGGCGATCAGGCCCGCCTGCAGCGACGCGAGACCCAGCGTCGCGGACACCGTCGTCGCGTCCGAGGACTCGAACGACAGCGGCAGCGAGCCGTACTTCAGCACGTCCGCCAGGTCCTTCGCCTCGGTCTGGCTGAACCGGCCGGTGATCTGGGTCTGTCCGCCCAGGATCGCGGACTGGATGGTCGGCGCGGAGACGACCTGCGTGTCGAGGACGAACGCCGCCTGCTTCTGGACGTTCTTCGAGGTGAAGTCGCCCCAGATCCGGGAACCCTCGCCCTTGAAGTTCAGGTTGACGACCCACTGCGAGTTCTGCGTGTCGTAGCCCGAGGAGGCGTCGGAGATCTCCGTTCCGGGGAGGAACTCCGGCTCCAGCAGGTACTTCATGGTGTTCTTGTCACCGCAGGCGACCAGCGGCTTGTCGGTGAGGTCGTTGCCGACCAGCGGGTCCGACACCTTGGGGTCGCAGTTGAGGGCCGCGAAGGCCTTCTCGGCGGCCGCGGCCTGCTTCGCCTGGTCCGTCGAAAGAAGATCGGGGTTCTGCCGGAGGTTCCGGGCGTTCTCGATCTCCTTCTTCGTCTGCTCGTCGGAGTCCGCGCCCGGCTGCTGCTGCGGCGCGCCGGCGGCGCCACCGCCACCGTTGGCCGGGCTGCTCGGCGGGGCGCTCACACCCGGCGAGGACGGCGGTGCCGAAGACGGCGTGCCGGAAGCGGGCGGGGCCGTCGGCTGCTGGACCGGGGTCACCGGCTGCGACGTCACGACCTTCCGGAAGCCCAGCTTCGCGGTCTTGCCGAGGGTCTTGGCCTGGTCGCCCTGCTCACCGGGGACGGTGATGACGACGTTGCTGCCGTCGAGGACGACCTCGGTACCGCTGACGCCGATACCGTTGACCCGGCGCTCGATGATCGAGCGGGCCTGTTCGAGGGACTCTCGCGGAGGGTCGCCGCCGTCGGGGTTTCGGGCGGACAGGGTGACCCTCGTGCCGCCTTGCAGATCGATGCCGAGCTTCGGCGTCGGCTTGCCGCTACCGGTGAAGAACACCAGGGCGTACAGCGCGACCACGATCAGGGCGAAGAAGGCGAGATAGCGTCCCGGGCGGAGATGCCCGGCCGGTGCGGCCACTGTGCTTCGGTCTCCTCGGACGGACTGGGTTTTTCCCCAATGGACTTGGCTGTTCACTCATCCGGACGGGAGCCCGGCGGTACCGCGAACGAGCACGACTATGACGACGGACACGCACGCAGCACCGAGACACTACTCGGTGCTGCGTGAGCCCGGCGTTGGCCCCGCACCTACGAAAGTCTGGTGTCGGGGATGGCCTTACAACCGCTACTTCTTGCCGTGCTCCAGCGGAGGAGCGATCTGCGCGCCCGACTTCTCCTCGACGCGCTCGTCGTCCTTCGACTCGACGACCGGCGCCTCGACGACCTCGTCGGTGTCGGTGGAGTCGGTGGCGTCTTCGTCCGTCTCGACGGCCGGCTCGACCTTCTCGCGGACGGCCTGGCGCAGCCAGGTGGTCACGACGCCCTCGGCGATCTCGAGGTCGATCGTGGTGTCGGCGGAAGCGTCGGCGACAGTCGCGTAGAGACCGGAGGTGGTCATCACCCGGTCACCGGGAGCCAGGCTCGAGAGCAGCTCCTGCTGCGCTGCCGCCGCCTTCTTCTGCTTACGGGTGCCCATGACGAGCGGAATCGCCACAACGAGCATCAGGAGCAGCGGCAGCAATAACTGGTTCATGATTCTCCATTTCGAGCGGACGCCGCGCGGTGCGCTGTTTTGTCCGGTTTGGCGGGGTGTGCTCTCCCCGAGTGTGCCAGGTGCCAGCGGAAACTCCACCACCACCCGTCGTCACCACGGGCCTCGAACCGCGTGAACGGTCCGTTCAGTCCTGGTCGAACAGGTTCGGGCCGCCCTGATCGCCGCGCGTGGCACCGGCCGGGGCCGGCAGGCCGAGGTGCTCCCACGCGGCCGCTGTGGCGACCCGGCCGCGAGGAGTGCGGGCGAGCATACCGGCGCGGACCAGGTAAGGCTCACACACCTCTTCGACGGTGGTCGGTTCTTCCCCCACCGCGACGGCCAGCGTCGACACGCCGACCGGGCCGCCGCCGAAGGAGCGGACCAGCGCGGTCAGCACCGCGCGGTCGAGCCGGTCGAGGCCGAGTTCGTCGACGTCGTAGACCTCCAGCGCGGCACGCGCGATCTTGCGCGTGACCTTGCCGTCGGCCCGGACCTCGGCGTAGTCGCGCACCCGGCGCAGCAGCCGGTTCGCGATCCGGGGTGTGCCGCGGGACCGGCGGGCGATCTCCGCGCAGCCGTCCCGGTCGATGTCGATGTCGAGGATCGTGGCGGCGCGGCGGGCGACGAGTTCCAGTTCGGCGTCGCTGTAGAACTCCATCTGGCCGGTGAAGCCGAACCGGTCGCGCAGCGGACCGGTCAGCGAACCGGACCGCGTCGTGGCCCCGACCAGCGTGAACGGCGCGATCTCCAGCGGGATGCTGGTGGCGCCGGGGCCCTTGCCGACGACGACGTCGACGCGGAAGTCCTCCATCGCGAGGTACAGCATCTCCTCGGCGGGGCGGGCGATCCGGTGGATCTCGTCGATGAACAGGACGTCGCCGGGCGCCAGGTTGGACAGCATCGCGGCCAGATCGCCCGCGCGTTCCAGCGCGGGACCGGAGGTGATGCGGATGGCGGCGTTGAGTTCGGCGGCGACGATCATCGCCATACTCGTCTTGCCCAGTCCCGGCGGGCCCGAGAGCAGGACGTGGTCGGGTGGGACACCGCGGCGCCGCGCGCTTTCCAGGACGAGTTCGAGCTGTTCACGCACCCGCGGCTGGCCGACGAACTCGTCGAGCTTGCGCGGGCGCAGCGTGGTCTCGACCTCGCGTTCGCCCGTCTGCGGCAGCGCCGAGAGCGTCTCGTCGGTTTCGAACTCCGTCACGGCCTCATAGTCCATGTGGCCGGTTACCGCTTACGCCCGAGGGTGGCCAACGCGGCGCGCAGCACGGACGACGTCGTGTGGCCGTCGCCCTCGCCGAGCACCTTGTCGACGGCCTGTTCGGCCTGCTTGGCCGGGAAGCCGAGGCCCGCGAGCGCCTCGACGACCTCCCCCCGCAGCGCACCGGGCGCGACGACCGCCGGGGACCCGTCGGTCGGGCCCGCGAGCGCGGTGACCTTGTCGCGCAGTTCGAGCGTGAGCCGCTCGGCGCCCTTGCGGCCGATGCCGGGCACCTGGGTGAGCACGGTGATGTTGCCTTCGACCAGCGCGGACCGCAGCTTGTCGGGATCGAGGACGGCGAGGGTCGCCAGCGCGAGCCGCGGCCCGATCCCGGAGACCGTCTGCAGCAGACCGAACAGTTCGCGGGCGTCCGCGTCGGCGAAACCGAACAGCGTCAAGGAATCCTCACGGACCACGAGCGCGGTGTGCAGCATCGCCTGCTCTCCGCGGCGAAGCGTCGCGAGGGTGGCGGGGGTGGCCTGCACGGCGAAGCCCACTCCCCCGACCTCGATCACGACGTGGTCGAGACCGATGGAGAGGATTTCACCGCGTACCGAGGAGATCATCGAGCCGCTCCTTGCGCTTTCGCTTCTTTGGCCGCGGCGGCGAGCCTGGCCTTGTGGTTCTTGGCGATCTCGGCCGCCCTGGCCTCGGCTTCGGCGAGCCGGACGCGCATCGGCTCGCGCCACAAGTGGCAGATGGCGAGCGCGAGCGCGTCCGCGGCGTCCGCCGGATGCGGTTTGACCTCGAGGCCGAGCAGCCGCATGACCATACCGGTGACCTGTGCCTTGTCCGCACGACCGGAGCCGGTGACGGCGGCCTTCACCTCGCTCGGAGTGTGGAACACGACCGGCAGCCCGCGCCGGGCCGCGGCGAGCGCGACGACGCCGCCCGCCTGCGCGGTGCCCATCGCGGTGCGCACGTTGTGCTGCGCGAAAACCCGCTCCACGGCGACGGCCTCGGGTTTGTAGCGATCCATCCAGCGCTCGACCGCGTCGGAGATCCCCAACAGGCGCACGGCGAGATCGGCGTCCGGCGAGGTCCGCACGACGTCGACGGCCACCGGGCGGACGGTGCGGCCCGTGCCGCCGTCGACCACCCCGAGCCCGCACCTGGTCAGACCGGGGTCGACCCCGAGTACCCGCACGCGTTTTCCTCCGCTCCGGCGAACATCAGTTCGAGATCCGAGGCTACCCGGAGCAGGGTCCGGGCAAGATGAGGACATGCCGAGTCCCGACGAGTTCACCGCCCATCTGGGTCTTCAGCCGCTGCCCGTGGAGGGCGGCCGCTGGGCGCAGAGCTGGCGCGACGAAACCGCGTCCGCGATCTACTACCTGCTCGCGCCACCGGAAACCTCGGCGCCGCACCGGCTGGACCGCCTGGAGATCTACGCCCACCACGCCGGCGCGCCGGTGCGGATGCTGCTGCTGTTCCCCGGCGGACGTGTTTCGCGGCCGGTGCTGGGGCCGGACGTCGCGGCCGGTCAACGTCCGCAGGTGGTGGTGCCCGCCGGGGTCTGGCAGGCGTCGGTGAGTACCGGTGAGTGGAGCCTGGTCGGGACCGTGGTCGTGCCGCCTTATACGGACGACAGCGTGGAGTTCCGGTCGGCGGCCGCGTTGGCCGCCGAGTGGCCCGACGCGACGGAAGACCTGGCGCCCTGGCTTCGGTGACCCCGCAATTAGTCCTCTGAATGCGTGGACGCAGGTGCCCCGAACGCTATGAAAGGTCCTTTCCTTGCAAAATTTGCAAGGAAAGGACCTTTCATAGCACGCGCAGCGGTGGCTCAGGGGCCGTCGACGCCCGGGGTCCAGCTCTCCGGGTCACCGGATTCGGTCAGTACCGGCTGGTACCGCGCGAAGCCCTCGGGCGCGTCCGGATGCCACGGGAAGTGGCCGTCCGGCGTGGCGACGATCAGTTGCAGCGCTGGGAAGTCCCCGTCCGGGTAGATCAGGAACGCGCTCCCGAAGTACTCGGGATAGTGCCCCTTCGCGACCCGTTCGAAGACCACCGGCGCGCCCTCGAAGAAATCGTCGTAGCGCTTGCCGACCTCGAAGATCTCGCCGGCGGCCGCACGGTCGACGTAGGCGTCGAGAAGGACCGGCCCCATGTGCCCGGGCAGTCCGATCACGACCGCTTCCGCCACGTTGTGCAGCGCCCAGGCGCACGCGGTGAAGCAGAAGGGCGCGTCGTTCTCGTCGCCGTCGACCGCGATGACCGCGTTCCCTCTCGCCTGCGCCTGCGACTCGATCCACTGGATCAGTTCGGTTTCTTCGGCGGTGAGGGCATCGGCTTCGGAGGTCGTCACGCGCGACATTGTGCCCCACGCGAGCGCCCGTACCTAGTCCCGGGACCGATTTTCCGCGGCATGGCGGGAAAATCGATCAGCCGACCTCGGCCATGACCTCGTCGGACACGTGGAATCCGGCGCAGTGCGTACACGTTCTGCACGTCGGCGCGAGCAACCGTCAGCCGACCTCGGCCATGACCTCGTCGGACACATCGAAGTTCGCGTACACGTTCTGCACGTCGTCGCAATCCTCGAGCGCGTCGATGAGCTTGAAGACCTTCTTCGCGCCTTCGACGTCCAGCGGGACGCTGACCGACGGCAGGAAGGTGAGATCCGCGGACTCGTACTCGAAACCGGCCTCCTGCAAGGCTTTCCGGACCGGGACGAGGTCGGTGGCCTCCGAAACGATCTCGAAGTTCTCGTCGAGGTCGTTGACCTCTTCGGCGCCCGCGTCGAGGACGGCCATGAGGACGTCGTCCTCGCCGGCGTCACCCTTGGGCATGATCACGACGCCCTTGCGGTTGAACATGTAGGCGACCGAGCCCGGGTCGGCGAGCGAGCCGTTGTTCCGGGTGAGCGCGGTGCGCACCTCCATGGCGGCGCGGTTCTTGTTGTCGGTGAGGCATTCGATCAGGACGGCCACACCGTTCGGGCCGTAGCCTTCGTAGGTGATGGTCTGCCAGTCGGCGCCACCGGCCTCTTCACCGGCGCCGCGTTTGCGGGCGCGCTCGATGTTGTCCTGCGGGACCGAGTTCTTCTTGGCCTTCTGGATGGCGTCGTAGAGCGTCGGGTTGCCGTCCGGGTCGCCACCGCCGGTCCGGGCCGCCACCTCGATGTTCTTGATCAACCGGGCGAAGAGCTTGCCGCGCTTCGCGTCCAGGTTGGCCTTCTTGTGCTTCGTGGTGGCCCACTTGGAGTGGCCGCTCATCTCTCCTCCATCTACTCCTGTGCCCGCCGCTGAGCACAGTGTCGGTTTTGCTTAAGCCTGCCGCACGAGGTCGACGAACAGCCTGTGCACGCGTTCGTCCCCGGTGAGTTCGGGGTGGAACGACGTGGCGAGTACCGCCCCCTGCCGGACCGCGACGATCCTAGCGGCCGCGTCCTCGGAGCCCGGCATTTCGGGGACACTGGCGAGTACCTCGACCCCGTCGCCCGCTTTTTCGACCCACGGGGCGCGGATGAACACAGCGTGCACCGGGCCGCCTTCGATACCGGTGAAGTCGAGGTCGGCTTCGAAGGAGTCCACCTGCCGCCCGAACGCGTTGCGCCGGACGACGACGTCGAGCCCGCCGAGTTGCCGCTGGTCAGGCCGTCCGTCGAGGGCCTGACGGGCGAGCAGGATCATCCCGGCGCAGGAGCCGAACGCGGGCATCCCGTCCGCGATGCGCTCGCGCAGTGGCTCCAGCAGTTCGAAGGTCTCCAGGAGCCTCGACATGGTGGTCGACTCGCCACCCGGCAGCACCAGACCGTCCACTTCGGACAGTTCGCTCGCGCGACGGACCGGCAGTGCACGCGCACCCGCTCGTTCCACCATCGCGGCGTGCTCCCGCACGTCGCCCTGCAGTGCGAGCACGCCGACCACCGGCCGTGCCCCCGTCGCGATCGCCACCCGACCTCCCGAAAGACCTTCCCCTTAGCTTAGGCGCCTCGGGGAAGGGCCAGGTCAGGGGACCCCGGCCAGCCGCAGCAGGGCCGCGGTCGCGGCCGCCGCGACGACGACCAGCGCGAACGGCGCCTTGCGCCAGGCGAGCACGCCGCCGACCAGCACTCCGGCGGGCCGGGCGTAACCGGCGAACTCGTGTCCCTCGGTGAGCGCGGCGACCGCGACGAGGGCGGCCAGCAGGACGACGGCCGAGCGCGCCATCAGCTTCTCGGCCTTGGGCGAGACGGTGAACCGTGCCTTCAGCACCGGCCCGGCGAACCGGAAGGCGAAGGTCCCGGCGGCGAGCACACCGCCGGCGATGATCAGTTCCAGCGGATCCATCAGTGCACTCCCTCGGGTTCGCGTTCGGCGGGTTCCTTGGCGGCCACCCCGGCCAGCACGCCGACCAGCGCGAGCAGCACCGGCAGCCCGGCGGGCAGGAACGGCGTCGTGGCCAGCGCGACGGCGACGCCGACGAGCACCGGCAGCCGGGCGGCGCGGTCGCGCAGCGACGGCAGGACCAGCGCGAGCAGGACCGCCGGGAAGGCCGCGTCGAGCCCGAACGCGTCGGTGTCGCTGATCGCCGTCCCGGCGTAGGCCCCGGCGAGGACGCCGACGTTCCAGCAGACGAACAGCCCGATCCCGCACACCCAGTACGCCGCCTTGCGCCGCTCTTCGTCGCGCTGGGCCAGCGCGAACGCGACGGATTCGTCGATCATCAGGTGGCTGCCGACCACCCTCGACGACCATCGTTTCCCGAGGACGTCGCCGATCGCGAAGCCGAAGGGCAGATGCCGCGCATTGGCCAGCAGACCCGCCGCGACGGCCGCGACCGGGCTGCCGCCCGCGGCGATGATGCCGACGAACATGAACTGCGAGGCGCCGGCGAAGACCAGCACCGAGAGGAGCATCGGCGCCCAGATGGGGAAGCCGGAGCCCACCGCGATGGCGCCGTAGGAGATGCCGACAATGGTGTCGGCGAGGCAGACCAGCCCGATGTCACGGAGAAGATCGCGCCCCAGGACACGAGTGGTTGTTCGCCATATCGAACGCATAGCGTCATACAATGAACGAACGCAGCCGTGTTCGTCAAGGCGAACGCAACGACCGATGGAGCGAACGCATGTCCCCGACCGCGTCCGACGGTGCCCCACTGGACGTCATCGCCATGTCCCTGCGCCGGGAACGTGCCCGCACCGGGCTGTCCCTCACCGAGGTCGCCAAACGCGCGGGCATCGCGAAATCCACGCTCTCGCAGCTGGAGTCCGGCACCGGGAATCCGAGCGTCGAGACGATCTGGGCGTTGTGCGTCGCGCTCGACGTCCCGTTCTCGCGGGTGGTCGAGCCGGAACGCCCTCGCGTGCAGGTCATCCGCTCGGGCAGCGGCCCGACGGTGTTCGCCGAACACGCCGATTACGCGTGCACGCTGCTCAGCTCCTGCCCTCCCGGCGCCCGGCGCGACGTGTACCTGATTCGCGCCGAGCCCGGGAAACCGCGGCTCTCGGATCCGCATATGAGCGGCATCGTCGAGCACATCGTCCTCAGCGCGGGCCGCGCCAAGGTCGGGCCGCTGGACGAGCCGATCGAACTGCTGCCCGGCGACTACATCTGCTACCCCGGCGACGTGCCGCACATCTTCGAGGCGCTCGAACCGGGTACGTACGGCGTGGAGATCGCCGAGTACACCTGATCAGGCCGGCTCCTCCGCCTTCTCCTCGGTGACGTCGGCCAGCTTCCAGCCGCCCTTCCGCCGCAGCACCAGGACGTAGTACGCGATCGACAGCAGGGCGACGCAGGCGGTGACGATCAGGCTCGGCCGTCCGACCGCCGGGTCGAGCACGTTCTGGTAGACCACGAACACCAGGACGCCCAGCGCCAGCACCGGCGCGACCGGGAACCACGGCATCCGGTACTTCGCGTGCGCGGTGGCGCCGGTGCGCCTTCCGACGATCGCGCCGAGACAGAGCGCCGCGTAGACGGCCACGATCGACGTGCTGGTCACCACCAGCAGCAGTTTCGGGTCGACGAAGCAGAGCAGCGCGGCCACCAGCCCGGTGCCGACGGTGGCGACCCACGGCGTCCCGAACTTCGAGTGCACCGAGGCGAGCGCCCGGTTGACCGGCGACGGCCACGCGCGGTCGCGGCCGCTGCTGAACAGCATCCGTGAACTGATCAGCACGATCGCCAGTACGGCGTTGATGATCGCGAGCGCCACCGCCAGGCCGATCACGGTGTCGAGAGTGCCGCCGCCGCGCGAACCGATGAAGTAGGACAGCATGTTCTCCGAGGTGAACAGCGCGTTCAGATCGGGCGCGCCGAGCAGGACCGCGGTCACCGGGATCAGTTCGGCGAGCACCGTGATGCCGAGGGCCATCAGGATCGCGCGCGCGATGCCGCGCGAGGCGTCCTGCGTCTCCTCGCCGAAGTACACCGCCGAGCCGTAGCCGTTGTAGGCGAAGATCGCGACCGAGGTGGCGATCGCGATGGCGCCGACCGTGGCCGGGCCGCCGTCCGAGGCGACCGGATGGGCCAGCAGTTCGGTGAACGAGCGCGCCGGGTTCAGCAGCCCGAGCGCGCTGACCACGATCAGCGCGAGGATCTCGATCGCCAGGAAGATCCCGGTGACCCAGGCGTTGAGCTTGATGTCGAACACCCCGACGACGGCCGCGACCACGCAGGTCACGGCGGCGATCACCGAGCCTGGGACACCGGGCAGGAGCACGCCGAGGTAGGTGCCGACGCCGAGCGCGATCACCGCGACGATGAGCACCTGCGTGATGATCATGAGGCCGAGTACCGCGAAGCCGGGCAGGCGCCCGAGCGTGCGGGTGACGATCGCGTACTCGCCGCCCGCCAGCGGGAAGGCCGACGCGAGTTCGGCGTAGACGAAGGCCATGAACACACCGACCACCGCGGCGGCCACGAAGCTGTAGAAGGCGCCCGTCCCGGCGCCGGAGATCACCCCCGGCGCGATGATGAAGACCGACGAGGCGGGACTGATCGCGGAAAGCGTGATGAGCAGCGTGCCGAGGGTGCGCAGACCGCGGCGCAGGGCGGGAGTGGACACGGCCGACCTCCTACAAGGTGGGTTCCTTGAATCTCCTTCGAAGAACTGTTGAGCACGCATCAAAGGCCCTCCACGGTGTGACGTCAAGAGCTGATCGCGCGCAGCCCTTGCGTTTTTCGAACAAGATTCGAAGAATGAAGGCATGGCGAGACCGAGCAAGGCACCGGAGCGACGGGCCGAACTGATCGAGGTGGCCAGACAGGCCGTCCTCGACCGCGGCGTACTGAACCTGCGGCTGAGGGACGTCGCCGAGGGCGCGGGCCTGTCGCCGGGTTCGGTCCTGTACTACTTCCCCACCCTCGCCGATCTGCTCCAGGAGGTGCAGCGCGAGGCGGTGGCGCGGTTCTGCTCGGCGAGGGAGCAGGCCGCGGGCACGAAGACGAAGCCGTCCGACCGGCTGCTGGCGATGATCCGCAGCGGTCTGCCGACCGGTCCCGACGACGAACTCTGCGTGCTGCTCTACGAACTCGGCACGATCGCCCGCCGCGATCCCGCGTACGCCGCCCGGCACATCACGCTCTACGAGCAGCAGGTCGGGATCTACACCGGCATCCTCGAAGCCGGCGCGGCCACCGGCGAGTTCACCCTGACCGCGGAGCCGGTGTCGATCGCGCGGAACCTCGTCGCACTGGAAGACGGCTACGGCCTGCACCTCACCCAGGCCGTGCCGACGATGGAAACCGCCACCGCCGAAGCGATGTTGCTCTCCTATGCCCGCACCGCCACCTCGAACCCCTTGGAGGACCGTCCATGACCCGCGCCCGCGACCTGGGTGTCCCGCTGCCCGGCCGGACCGGCGAGCACAACGCGCTCACCGACGTCCCCGGTGTCGAGATCGGTTTCACGACCCTCGTCGAGGGCGAGTCGGTGCGCACCGGCGTCACCGCCGTCCTGCCGCGCGGACGCGAGGACTTCGCCGTGCCGTGCGCGGCCGGGACGTACGCCCTCAACGGCAACGGCGAGATGACCGGCACCGCGTGGCTGGCCGAGACCGGGTCGCTGACCCTGCCGGTGCTGATCACCTCGACGCACGCCGTCGGCGCGTGCCACCGCGGCACGATCGACTGGGTCGTCCGCGAGCGGCCCGACGTGGCCGCGGAATGGCTGCTGCCGGTGGTCGCCGAGACCTGGGACGGCTATCTGAACGACAGCACCGCACCGACCATCCACAGTGGACACGCCATCGCCGCGATCGACGCCGCGCGGCCGGGCCCGGTCGGTGAGGGCTCCGTCGGCGGCGGCACCGGGATGACCTGTTACGGCTTCAAGGGCGGCACCGGTACGGCCTCCCGTGTCGTGTCCTACGGGGACGACGAGTACACCGTGGGAGCGTTGGTACAGGCCAACTTCGGCTCACGCCGCGAGCTCACCGTCGCGGGCGAGCACGTCGGAGCGGAACTCGGTGCCGACAACCCGATGGAGGAGACTTGGGCGGCGCCGTCCGGTGCCGGGTCGGTGATCGTGATCATCGGCACCGACGCTCCCCTGCTGCCCGGCCAGTGCACGTCGCTCGCCCGCCGGGTCCCGCTCGGCCTCGCCCGCACGGGAACCGCGGGTTCACACTTCTCCGGCGACCTCTTCCTGGCGTTCAGCACGGCGAATCCGGGAGCGCTCACCAGCCGGTTCCCGCGTACGGACGAGGCCGAGTACGAAAGCATGCGGTTCGTCCCGTGGGGCAGGCTCGATCCCTTCTTCGAGGCCGTCGTGCAGGCGACCGAGGAAGCGGTGCTCAACGCGCTGTTCGCGAACGAGGAGATGACCGGTCACCGCGGGCGCCGGGTTCCCGCGCTGCCGACCGGACGCTGGTCTAGGTCCTGATCAAGACCTTCCCCGACGGCGGCCGGTCGCTGGATCTCGCACGGATTCGCGCGAGATCCAGCCGGACCCGCGAGGCGCAGATCTCGTCGGATAGCGAGTCGAGCAGTTCGAGCGCGCGGCACAGGCACGACATCGCGCCCCGCCGGTCGCCGCGCCGAAGGTGCAGTTCTCCCCGCCTGCGCAGGACGAGCGCCGTGCGATGCGGATCGTTCAGCTCGGCGCAAAGCCGCCCGGCCTCGTCCAGTTCCGCTTCCGCCTCGTCGAGCAGACCGAGATCCGTGCTCGCGACGGCGTACGAGGTGTGGGCGTGCGCCATCCCGAGGACGTCCCCGATCTCGCGGAAGAGGGCCAGCGCCCGCCTCCCCGTCGCGCGCGAGGTCTCGGGCCGCCCGGCCGCCCGCGCGAGCACGCACAGCCCGGTCAGCGCTCTGGCCCGCCCCGCCCGGTCGCCGATCCGGTCGCTGATCCGGCAAGATTCGGTGAGCGCCTCGCGCGCCGTCCGGAAATCGTCGCGGTAGAGGTGGATCTGGCCGATTCCCCGCAGCAAGGCGGCTTCCCCGCGCGCGCATCCCGACGCCCGCGCCGCGGTCAGCGCGCATCGGTGGCACCGCGACCATTCCGCGTACAGTCCACTGTGGTCGAAGTACGACGCGGCCACGACGGCGAGTTCCCAGGCGAGCTCGCCGAGCCCGGCGTCCGCCGCGTGCGAGACCGCGGCCTCCAGCGCGGGAACCTCGTCCCGGAACCACGAAAGCGGTTCGGCCACCAGTCCTTCGTCGAGCGAGGTCCGGACGGCCGTGCCGGGCTCCGGCCGCAACACGCTGCGGGACAACCGGTCCGCGGCCTTCTCCGCGAGCCAGAGCCAGCCGCCGAGCACTCGCTCGGTCGCCTCCGCGCGGACCTGTTCCGGTTCGACGGCGACCTCCTCGACCGCGAACGCGCGCAAGAGATCGTGGACCCGGTAACGAGGAGCGCCGGTGGCACGCGGGGCGGGCTGGACCATGTTCCGATGCCGCAGGTCTTCCAGCGCGCGAGACGTCGTTTCGGGCTCTCCGTCGTCGGCGAGCGCCGCCGCCCAGGCGGGGAAATCGGCCGGAGGCAGCAAACCCAGCCTGCGGAACAGCCGCTGCCGGTCCGGCTCCAGCTGCTGATAGCCGAGGGACAGGCTGCCGCGGACGGCGAGATCCCCCGCGCACAGCCAATCCAACCGCCGCCGTTCGACCGCCAGCTCCCCCGCGACGTCGGCGAGCCGCCAGCCCGTGCGGTCGCCGATCCGGCTGCCGACGATCCGCAACGCCAGCGGGAGCCCGCCGCAGTGTTCGAGAACCTGTTGGGCGGCAACGGGATCTTCGTCGGTATCGGTGAGCTTGGCGAGAAGGGCTTCCGCGTCCGCCAACGACAGGACGTCGACCGGGACCTGCCTGCCGAGTTCGAGCCCGGCCAGCACGAACCGGCTCGTGACGATCACCGCGCAGCCACCACCGGCGGGCAGCAACGGCCGCAGCTGGGCCTCACCGGCGGCGTCGTCGAGGACGAGCAGCACGCGGCGATCGTGGACCAGGCTGCGGAAGAGGCAGGCGCGGTCGTCGACGTCCGCCGGGATCCCGTCGGCCGGAACACCGAACGCGCGCAGGAATCCGGTGAGCACGGCCTCCGGAGTCCTGGGCTCGTCCGTGGTCCCGCGCAGGGCCGCGAACAGCCTGCCGTCGGGATAGTCGTCGGCGACCTGATGCGCGAGCCTGATCGCGAGCGAGGACTTCCCGATCCCGCCGGCGCCGGTCAACAGGACCACGGGCAGGGTGTCGCGGCCGTCGTCCCGCCGCAGTTCCGCGAGCAGATCCGCGATCAGCGCGTCCCTGCCGACGAAGTCCGGGATACCCGGCGGCAGCTGGCTCGGCACGGCGGGTTCCTGGTACGCGGGATATTCGCGCGCCGTCATGCCTTGGCCGTCGCTCAGGATCTCGCACTGCAGGGAGCGGATCGACGGCGACGGCTCGACGCCGAGTTCGTCGACCAGCCTGCGTCGCCATCCGGCGTAGACGTCGAGTGCCTCCGCCACGCGGCCCGCCCTCGCGAGCGCGGTCATCAACAGCCCGCAGACCCGCTCCCGGAACGGGGCGGCCGTGAGCAGGTCGCGGAGTTCGGGCACCAGCCGGTCGTGCTCGCCGAGCCCGAGTTCGGCCTCGGCCTTGTCCTCCAGCAGCGAAAGCCGTTCCTCCTCCCAGCGCGCGACGACCTCCGCCGCGGCCGGGATCCCGGCCAGTACCGGCCCCCGCCACAGTTCGAGCGCGTCCCGGAAGTGCCGGGCGGCCTCACGATGGCGGTCGCGGGCCAGCAGTTCGCGGCCCCGCGCGGCGAGGCAGATGAACCGGCCGGCGTCGGTGTCCTCCGGCCGCGCGTCGAGCTGATACGCCGCTCCCCTGGTCAGGATCGGCTGGTCGCCCCGTGGCGAGCGCAAGGCGCGGCGCAGGCCCGAGATGAGCCCCTGGATCTGGACTTTCGCCGAGACCGGTGGCGTTTCGCCCCACAGCTCGTCGATGATCCGGTCCGACGGCACCGGGCGGCCGGCCTCGATCAGCAGGAGCGCGAACACCCGGCGCGCCTGTGGCGGGCCGAGTGGCAGGTCCGTGCCCTGCCACTCGGCCGCGGGTTCACCGAACAGGCGATAGAAATAGAAACTCTTTTCCTTCACCGATTTCTCCCCCAGTAAAACGAGACACCCCAGTCGAGAGTCTCAGAAATATCCGGGGGCGGCGTCCGGCATTCGAAGGAACACTTCGCTCAGCAGGCGCTGGCCGACGTGTAAATTCTCAACGAACTCGCCTGGTCGTTGTCGGCGTTCCCGACATACGACGACTGCGAGTTCGCCTGCATGCAGCGACTGGTCCCGCTGCCGATGTTGTAGTACCAGCGGGCGTCGACGGAGCGTCGGTTGTGCCAGGACGACATCTGGTCGTTGAATCCGTAGTCGACCAGATTCTTCAGCCCCGGGTCCCGGAACTGCAGCCGCCGTCCGCCGAAGTCGCGATGCTCGTACAGGCACACGAAGTTCGCTTGGCAGTTGCTGGCCGCGCTGGGCGACAACGACAGAGTGGTCTCCCCACCGTTCCAGACGACCTGGTCTCCGGTGACCTTCCATCCGGGAGCGAGCTTCGCCGCGTCGATGCCGGCGGCGCGCAGCGTGGCCGGCCCTTCCGTCGCGGCCGAAGCGGGTGCCGCGGCGAGTGCCGTCGCGATCGCGGCGGCCCCCAAAGTGGCGGAAACGAACCGAAGAGTGCGCATTTGTCCTCCTTGATCCCGGCGTGCCCTCCGCACGCCGGGATCAAGGTCCCGCGCACCGCTTCCCGATGCCTAAGCAGTCGAAAAGGGACCGCGGTTCCTCCGCTTAGCTCCGCAGGTCGCCGATCAGAGCCAGTCCGCCTCGATACCGCGGGCACGCAACGACTCCAGCGCCTCTTCGTTACCCGTGAAGAGCAAGGTCATCGACTTCAGGTTGGGAAAGTGTGCGACGTCGGCGAACTCGTCGACGTCGAACAGCGAGTCCTCGCCGTCCCAGTTCGGCGCGATCTCGAGGTAGATCTCGTTGCCGCCGTCCATCTCGATCTCGGTGATCTTCTCCGCGAGCTCGGCGGGGACCTCGAGCGCCTCGAAGTAGGCCGACGCCTCGGGGACCGCCTCGACGCTCCCGGCGTCGTAGGTGAAGCCCTTCTCGGCGGCGTACTCCCGCAGGTCGAACTTCGGGAGGAGTTCCTGGTTGTACATCAGCTCTTGGACCACCGCGAGCTTGAAGTTGAAGTCGGTGAACGGAATCGTCTGGCTCATGCCCGGACCTTATAGCGCGGCATGTCCGGACAGGTCGGGTTCCGGAGAAGTCGTCCGATGGCAGGATGGTGGCCTGATGACAGCACTGACACTCGAAGACGCCCGGAAGGGCCTCGCCTCGCAACCGTTCAGCGTCCTGCTCGGGGCCAGGGTGGCCTCGTTCGGGAACGGTGCCGCGACCCTGGAACTCGACATCCGCGATGATCTGTTGCAACAGAACGGGTATCTCCACGGCGGCGTGCTCGCCTACGCCGCGGACAACGCGATCACCTTCGCGGCCGGGACCACACTGGGTCCGGACGTCCTCACCGGCGGCTTCAGCATCAACTACCTGCGGCCGGCACAGGGAATCCGGCTCGTGGCGGAGGCCAAGGTCCTGCACAGCGGCCGGCGCCAGGCGACTTGCCGCTGCGACCTGTACGTGATCGGCGAAGACGGGACCACGACACTCAGTGCCGCGGCGCAGGGAAGCGTGCTGACGAGGAACGGCCCCACCCGCTGATGGACGCGGGACGGCCCGGCACTCTTCGAGGAGTGCCGGGCCGTCCCGAGATCGTGTGACTTACCAGCCGCGCTCGGAGAGACGGTGCGGCTCGGGCACGTCGTCGACGTTGATTCCGACCATCGCTTCCCCGAGGCCACGCGAAGCCTTCGCGATGACGTCCGGGTCGTCGTAGAACGTGGTGGCCTTGACGATCGCCTCGGCACGCTGCGCCGGGTTGCCGGACTTGAAGATGCCGGAGCCGACGAACACGCCCTCGGCACCGAGCTGCATCATCATCGCGGCGTCGGCCGGGGTCGCGATACCGCCCGCGGTGAACAGCACGACGGGGAGCTTGCCCTTCGCGGCGACCTCCTTGACGAGCTCGTACGGCGCCTGGAGCTCCTTCGCCGCAACGTAAAGCTCGTCCTCGGGCAGCGAGGAGAGGCGGCGCAGTTCCGCGCGGATCTTGCGCATGTGCGTGGTCGCGTTCGAGACGTCGCCGGTGCCGGCCTCGCCCTTGGACCGGATCATCGCCGCGCCCTCGTTGATCCGGCGCAGCGCCTCGCCGAGGTTGGTGGCACCACAGACGAAGGGCACGGTGAAGGCCCACTTGTCGATGTGGTTCTCGTAGTCGGCCGGGGTCAGCACCTCGGACTCGTCGATGTAGTCGACGCCGAGCGACTGGAGCAGCTGAGCCTCGACGAAGTGGCCGATACGGGCCTTCGCCATGACGGGGATCGAAACGGCCTCGATGATGCCGTCGATCAGGTCCGGGTCGCTCATCCGGGCGACGCCGCCCTGCGCGCGGATGTCCGCGGGGACCCGCTCGAGCGCCATCACCGCGACGGCGCCGGCGTCCTCGGCGATCTTCGCCTGCTCGGCGGTGACCACGTCCATGATCACACCGCCCTTGAGCATCTCCGCCATCCCGCGCTTGACCCGGGCGGTGCCGGTGAGCGAGGTGGTGGCCGTGTTCGTGGAGTCGTCAGACACTGCTGGACCTTTCGGAAAGCACACGAGTGAGGGTGACGCCTCCGAGAGTAGGCCGCTTTTGGACCTCTGAAGCAGGCCAGTTCGCGGCGATTTCAGCAGTCCACTGGGTGATCTGGCCCGCACCTCTCCCCCGCGTTTCGTCCTCTGGATGCGGTGGTTCGACAGCGAACTACCGCATCCAGAGGACGAAACGCGTCAACGGGCCAGGCCCTGTTCGAAGGCGAACAGGCCGTCGGGGTCGTACTTCCGCGCGACTCGACGCAGCCGCGGCAGGCTTTCGCCGTAGTACGCCTTCGCCCACTCAGGCATCTCCGGGTCGATGTAGTTGATGTACCCGGCCTGCCCGTACTCGCGGCCGAGTTCGTCCCGGACCCCGCCGATCACCTGGCGCGCGTACGCCTCGCCGCCGTCCAGACCGCGGGTGATCTGGACGCTGCCCAGCGCGGACCGGTGCGGGAAGCACGACTCGCTCGACGGCACCCGCGCGATCGCGCCGCCGTAGGCGTCCACGATCGAATACAGATGCGGATCGCTCGCCAGCAACCCCGCCAGCGCGTCCGGATCGGGCACCGGATGGGTCAGCATCCGCGAAGTGGCCACGTACTCCCCGCGCTGCGCGACCGCGGCGGGGAAGGCGGCCTCCTGGGCGAAGGTCCGCATCGTGGCCAAGTGGCCTTGTTCGGTCACGTCCCGTTGGAGCGGCTGAACGCCGACGCGGCGGACCAGATCGTCCAGCAACGGGTTCACCTGCGCGGCGGAACCCACGAAACACCCACCGCAGTTCGCGGCCGCGGCGCCGAGCCCCATCCCCGACCACAACTCGTCCGGCATCGCGGGCTGCCACTCCTGCCAGGCCGCCACGAGAGCCGCCAGCGCGGCGGGCGGGAAGACCAGGTTGAAGTTCGTCAGCGTCCTGGCCGCCGCCGTGCGGAAGGTGAACGACGTGACGATGCCGAAGTTGCCGCCGCCACCGCCGCGCAACGCCCACAGCAGGTCCGGCGCCGTCTCCTCCGACACCAGGCACGCCTTCCCGTCCGCGCCGACGAAACGCACGGACTCGACGTTGTCGCAGGTCAGGCCATACTTTCGGGCCAGGACCCCGATCCCGCCGCCGAGGGTCAGCCCGGCGATGCCGACCTGAGGGCAGCTGCCGGCGGGCAGCGCGCGGCCCGCCGCCGCGAGTGCCTCGTACACCCGGCCGAGCTGCGCGCCCGCCCCGATCTCCGCCCGGCCACCGGAAAGGATCCGGACCGCGTTCAGCCGGGACAGATCGACGACGAGCCCTTCGTCCACTATGGAATAGCCGGCGTAACTGTGCCCGCCCGACCGGGCCGCGATCGGAATCCGCTGCCTGGCGGCGAAATCGACGCACCGGCGGACGTCGTCCTCGTTCGCGCAGACCGCGACACCGGCGGGCAGCCGATGGTCGTAGAGGCTGAAGAACCCGAGCCTCTTTTCGTCGTAGCCGGGGTCGCCGGGCCGGAACAGCTCCCCCGCCAACCGGGCACGCAGCCTTTCCCACGGACCACCGCCCTCGGGAATCGCGGCGGGCACCGCCGCCATCATCGGGACCGCCCCCGCCAGCCGTAACACCGTGCGTCTGTCGAGCTCCATCGCTCATCCCCCACCGTCGGATCCGCCTCCGGGTGTCCGCCATCGAGCATAACGGCGCGTCGACATTCGGGGGGTCCCTCGCCGGTCGCCTTGCCGCGACGCCCGTCGCGGGTGTGTGATCGAGGACACACCTGTATGCGGCATCGTGTGGTGAGGAGATCGGCATGGCCGACAAACAGAGCAAGAACGGAGACTCCGGGGCCGCCGTCGCTGTGGACGACCCGGCGAAGGTCCGCAACGTCGTCCTGGTCGGCCCCTCGGGATCAGGCAAGACGACACTCGCCGAGGCCTTGCTCGCCGCGTCCGGCACGGTGACGCGGGCAGGCTCGGTGGTGGAAGGGACCACGGTGTGCGATCACGATCCCGCCGCGGTCCGGCAGCAACGGTCGGTCGGCCTTTCGGTCGCGCCGGTGTTGCACCAAGACCACAAGATCAACCTCATCGACACCCCCGGGTACGCCGATTTCGTCGGTGAGCTGCGGGCCGGACTCCGCGCCGCCGACGCCGCGTTGTTCGTGGTCTGCGCGGCGGAAGGCGTCGACGCCGCCACGGTCGCGGTCTGGGAGGAGTGCGCCGCGGTCGGGATGCCGAGGGCGGTGGTCGTCTCCCGGCTGGACCATCACCGCGCCGACCCCGAAGGCGAGATCGCGGCCTGTCAGGAGGCCTTCGGCGCCGGCGTCCTGCCGCTGTACCTGCCCGCGCGCGACGGGCTCGTCGGGCTCATCACGCGCCGCTATTTCGACTATTCCCAGGGCTTCCCGCCCGAAATCGGCGAGCCGAACGAGGCCGAACTCAGCCGGATGACCGAGGCCCGCAACGAACTGATCGAAGGGGTCATCGCCGAGAGCGAAGACGAGTCCCTGATGGACCGGTACCTCTCCGGCGAGGAGATCCCCGAGGACACGCTGATCGCCGATCTCGAAACCGCCGTCGCCCGTGGTTCCTTCCATCCGGTGATCCCGGTGTGCGCGACGACCGGGGTCGGGCTGGCCGAAGTCCTCGACGGGATCGTGCGTGCCTTCCCGTCGCCGCTGGAGCACGTCCCGCCGGAGGTCACCTCGCCCACCGGGGAGCCGCACGCCGGGCTCCGCGCCGACCCCGACGGCCCGCTGGCGGCCGAGGTGGTCCGGACCGCCGTCGACTCCTACGTCGGCAGGGTCTCGCTGGTGCGGGTGTTCTCCGGGACACTTCGCCCGGAACGGCCGGTGCACGTCTCGGGCCACGGCCTCGCCGAACGCGGCCACGAGGATCACGACGCCGACGAGCGGGTCGCGCATCTGTACTCCCCGCTCGGGGCGAACCTGCGCGAAGTCCCGTACTGCGTCGCGGGTGACCTCTGCGCGCTCACCAAGGTCGGCTCGGCGGAAACCGGCGACACCGTTTCCTCACCGGAAGACCCGCTGATCATGAAGCCGTGGGCGATGCCGGAGCCGTTGCTTCCGGTCGCCGTGATCGCGAAGACCCGCAGCGACGAGGACACGTTGGCGCGCAACCTCTCCCGGCTCGTCGCGGGCGACCCCACGCTCCGGCTGGACCGCAACGCCGAGACCAACCAGCTCGTGCTGTGGTGCATGGGCGAGGCGCACGCCGACGTCGTGCTGTCGCGGCTGCGCGCGGGAGGCGCCGACGTGGGCACCGAACCCGTCCGCATCAGCCTGCGTTCGACGTTCGCCGGGCCGGCTCGCGGGCACGGACGGCACGTCAAGCAATCCGGCGGGCACGGCCAGTTCGCCGTCTGCGACATCGAGGTCCAGCCGCTGCCGAGGGGGTCGGGCTTCGAGTTCGTGGACAAGGTCGTCGGCGGCTCGGTGCCGCACCAGTTCATCCCGAGCGTGGAGAAGGGAGTTCGGGCGCAAGCCCAGCGAGGACTCGTCGACGGTCATCCGCTGATCGACATCCGGGTGACCCTGGTCGACGGCAAGGCGCACAGCGTCGACTCGTCGGACGCCGCTTTCCAGACGGCGGGCGCGCTGGCGCTGAAGGAGGCCGCCGCGGCGGGCAAGATCGCGTTGCTCGAACCACTC
Source organism: Amycolatopsis japonica (assembly GCF_000732925.1). Taxonomy (NCBI): domain Bacteria; kingdom Bacillati; phylum Actinomycetota; class Actinomycetes; order Pseudonocardiales; family Pseudonocardiaceae; genus Amycolatopsis; species Amycolatopsis japonica. Next base: position 3,497,910 of record NZ_CP008953.1, on the reverse strand, counting down.
GAAGAGGTGGCCGTACGGCTTCCGGACGAGCACCTGGGCACCGTGCTGGGTGATCTCTCGTCCCGGCGCGGCCGCGTACTCGGCACCGAATCGGGTGAAGGCGGCCGCACGGTCATCCGCGCCGAGGTGCCGGCCGTGGAGTTGCTGCGCTACGCGATCGACCTGCGTTCTCTGACCTCGGGCACCGCGACGTTCACCCGCAGGCATGCGCGGTTCGAGCCGATGCCGGAAGGGGCGGTGGCCTACTGACGCCCGCGTTTAGTCCTCTGAATGCGGTCCTTGCGCGCGCAAGGACCGCATTCAGAGGACTAAACGCGGCCTAATGGAACTCGAAGCCGCCCGGCCGCCCGTTCCGGTCGGCCACCAGACCGGCCAGGGTGGCGACGGCGATCTCGGGCGGCGTGCGTGAGCCGATGTTCAGACCGACCGGGCGGTGGACGCGCGCGATCTCGTGGTCCGGGACGTCCAGTGCCTTGAGCGCGGCGACGTGCGGGCCCGCGTGGCGCGGATTGCCGAGCACCCCGACCCACCGCGTCGGGCGGTCCAGCACGGCCTTGAGCACGTCGCCGAGTTCGGGCCGGTCGTGATCGGTGACGACGACGTCGGCGTCCGCGCCGAGTGCCGGCAACGTCGTGACGGCCTCCAGGCCGGGCTCGACGTCCGTCACGCGTGCGCCGTCCGGCTCGAACAGCACGGCCGTGTAGCCGAGATCCTTGCCGTAGCGCAGGAGGAACGACGCGACCGGCGTCGCGAACACCGCCACCAGCAGCCGATCGCTCATAGGTCCGTCCTCCTAAAGTTCAGGCTCGGCGATCTCGAAGTATTCCGGAAGCCGGGCGGTCCCGGCGAGGCCGAAGTACCGGACCTTCCGGCGCCGCCTCAGATGCAGGGTGTCCCGGACGGCGTCGTTGTGCACGCGGCGCGCGATGACGACACGGTGCTCGGCGTCGGTCAGCTCTTCGGCCAGCGTCGACGGCAGAGCCGCACGATCGACGCGCGCCAGCCGCAGCGTCAGTTCGCTTTCCTCGGCTTCGCGATCCGGCCTCGGCGCACGCTCGGCGCGTTCGCCCAGCGTGCGTAGCTCATCGTCACCGAGGATCGCGGCGGCCGCCCTCGCGACGACGGCGCGCCGTGCGAGGGCGGCGTCGAGGGCCGCCCAGCCCGCGTCCGTGCGGACGTGCAGCCGGTCGAGCCGGTTCGCCGTCGCGAGCAGGAACAACCCGCCCAGCACCACGATCGCGGCCACCACACCGCCGATCCACACCCAGGTCGTCACCGGCTGAACTCGCGTTCGCCCGCGCCGACCCGCCGGGGGTCGGCGGCGATCGCCGTCTCGTACACCCGCAGGACCTGCGTCGTGACCACGGACCAGTCGAACATCGCGACGCGCTCCCCCGCGGCCGCCGCCAGCGACGCCCGTCGGGCCGGGTCTCCGAGCAGCTCGCGCAACCCGTCGGCCAGCGCCGCCGCGTCGCCGGTCTCGGTCAGCATCCCGGCCTTGCCGTCGTCGAGGACCCGGCGGAACGAGTCCAGGCCGCTCGCCAGCACGGGCGTTCCCGCCGCCATCGCCTCGGTGAGGATCATCCCGAAACTCTCGCCGCCCGTGTTCGGCGCGCAGTAGACGTCGACACTGCGCAGTGCCCGCGCCTTCGTCTCGTCGTCGACCTGGCCGAGCAGATCGATGTGCGGCGCCAACTCCGGCCCGGCCTCGCGCCGGAGCTGATCGGCGTCGCCGCGGCCGACGACCAGCAGCCGCAGCTCCTCGAACTCCGGCAGCAGTATCCGCAACGCCTCCAGCAGCACCCCCATCCCCTTGCGGGGCTCGGTGTACCGCCCGACGAAACCGACCGTGCCACCCGCTCGCGGGTAGCCGTCCAGCGGGAGCGCGCGGGAGAAGAAGTCGACGTCGACGCCGTTGGGCACCTCGACCGCGTCACCCCCGGCGTGCTCGACCTGGACCCGGCGGGCCAGCGCCGAAACCGCGATCCGCGCGGTGATCTTCTCCAGCAGCGGCCGCAGCACCGGCTGGAACGCCGCCAGTGTGCGCGAACGCGTCGTCGCGGTGTGGAAGGTCGCCACGATCGGGCCGTCCGCGACCTTCAGCGCCAGCAAGGAAAGACTCGGCGCGGCGGGCTCGTGCAGGTGCAGGACGTCGAAGTCGCCGTCGCGGATCCATCGCCGCACGCGGGCGTAGGACACCGGGCCGAACTGCAGCCGCGCGACCGAGCCGTTGTACGGGATACCGAGCGCTTTCCCGGCGGGGACCACGAAATCCGGGACGTCGGAGTCCTCGTCCGCCGGTGCGAGCACCGAGACCTGGTGCCCGCGCGCCAGCAGCGCCTTCGCGAGATCGATGACGTGTCCCTGCACACCGCCCGGCACGTCGAACGAATACGGGCAGACGATCCCGATCTTCATGACCCGCGACTGAGCCATCCGTTCAGCTCGCTTCGCCGGGTTCGGCCTGTTCCCCGGCTTCGAAATCGGAGAGCCAGAACTTCTGCATCATGTGCCAGTCGGCCGGATGCGCGGCGATGTCCCCCGCGAAGATGTCCGCCAGCGCCTGGGTGGCCGCCGGGACCTCGGACCGGTTCGTGACCCGGATCCGCGGGTGCAGGCGGATCTGCCAGCCATCCTCGGTGAACCAGCACCCGGCCGGGATCAGCGCGGCGCCGGTGGTGGCGGCCAGCCGCGCGGGCCCGCCCGGCATCTTGGTCTGCTCGCCGAAGAACTTGACCGGCACGCCGGAGTTCGTCAGGTCCCGGTCCCCCACCAGGCAGATCGCCTTGTTCTCCCGCAGCCGCTTGAGCAGCACGCGCATCGCGGAGCTGTCGCCGGTCAGCGGGACGATCTCGAAACCGAGCGATTCCCGGTAGGACACGAACCGCTGGTACAGCGACTCGGGTTTCAGCCGCTCCGCGACCGTGGTGAAACCGCCGAGATAGTCGGCGAGCCAGACGCCGGCGGCGTCCCAGTTGCCGCTGTGCGGCAGCGCCATCACCGCGCCGTTGCCCTCGGCGAGGGCCGCGTCGAGGTTCTCCACGCCGGTGATCGACTGGGCGACCTTGCGGCTGACCTCCTTGTGGTCCATCGAGGGCAGCCGGAACATCTCGTGCCAGTAGCGGGCGTACGACCGCATCGCGCGGCGGGTCAGTTCGTCGAGTTCGACACCGTCCGCCTGCGGCACGACCCTGGCGAGGTTGCGCCGAAGCTGGCGCACCCCGCCGCCGTCCCGCCGGACGGCCAGATCGGCGCCCAGCCCGAAGGTCACCGAGCCCATCGACTCCGGCAGCCAGCGCGCGAGCCGCCAGCCCGTCGCGTAGCCGAGGTCACCGAGCCGCTGGGAGAACCCGCTCATGCCCCGCCCTCCGCGGCGGGTGGCCCCGCCGCCTTGGCGGCCCTCGCCGCCTTGGCCACCGCGGCCGTCCGCTGCAGCAGGGTGATCACCGAAAGCACCGCGAGGAGCCAGAGCGTGATGTCCACGGTGTACGGAACGCCCAGACCGTGCAGTCCGGTTCCCACGAGGGCGATGATCAGGCGTTCCGCGCGTTCGACGAGGCCGCCGTCCGCCTCCAGCCCGGAGGCCTCGGCGCGGGCCTTGACGTACGAGATGACCTGCGCGAGCACCAGGCAGATCAGCGCGGCGGCCGCGGCCGGGCGATTGTCGTCGTGGACGAAGCACCACCAGGCGATCGCGGCGAACAACGCGCCGTCGACCAGCCTGTCGCAGGTCGCGTCGAGGACGGCCCCGAACGCCGTGCCGTACCCGCGGGCGCGGGCCATCGCGCCATCCAGCAGGTCCAGCATCGCGAAGCCCCAGACGGTGAAGGTGCCCCACAGCAGCATGTCGTTGGGAAAGAACCCGAGCGCGCACAGCACCGCCCCGGCCGTGCCGATGACGGTCATCGCGTTGGGGGTCAGACCGGCGCGCACGAGCACCTTCCCCATCGGGTCGGTGACGCGGGAAACGGAGGCGCGCGCGAAAATGTTGAGCATCGGTTCTTCAGGTGCACCTAAAGCAGCAGGGTCGGGTGGCCGCCCGAAGCCTATCCACCCGCACCGACACTCGTCGTCGCGCCCGCCCCTGGACCGGCTCCAGGTCAGTCCGCTTTGGCCAGTTCGGCCGAGCCGGCGAGGTCCGCGAGACTCTCTTCCCGCAGCGCCAATTCCGCCTCGGCGGCGGCGCACTTCGGCGACAGCCGCGCCAGTACGGCGGCGCTGATCTCGCCGAGCGCCTTCACCTGTTCGGGGGTCAGCGGGTCGAAGAGGCTCTCGCGGACCGCCTCGACGTGCCCCGGCGCGGCCTCCTCCAGCGCGGCGAAACCGTCGGCGGTGAGCACCGCCCAGGAACCGCGTTTGTCGGTGGGACAGGACTCACGGCGCACCCAGCCGTTCGCCTCGAGGCGCGCGACCGCGTGCGAGAGCCTGCTGCGCGACGCCTTGCGCGCGTCGGCGAGCTCACTCATCCGCAGCCGCCGCTCCGGCGCCTCGGAAAGGGCGACGAGCACTTCGTAGTAGGTGTGAGGCATGCCCGCCTCGTGCTGAAGCTGGCCCTCCAGGTGCGCTTGCAGCATCCGCGTGGCCGCGGAGAAGTCGCGCCAGACTTTTTGCTCCTCGTCGGAGAGCCATCGGGGTTCGGACATGACGCCCATTCTACCCCTGGTTGAGCGCTCAACCAAATTGCGCTACAGTCGTTGTTGAGCGCTCAACCAGACGAGGGTTCACCACGAACGCACACAGACTTTTTGGAGATCGACTCACATGACCACCACCGAGATCCCGGGCTACGTCGCAGGCAAGTGGACGATCGACACCGCCCACTCCGACATCGCCTACACCGTGAAGCACCTCGGCCTGGCGAAGTCCCGGGGCAACTTCACCGCCTTCACCGGTGAGGTCGTCACCGCCGACAACATCCTCGACTCGTCGGTCACCGTCGAGATCGACGCCTCGTCGGTCGCCAGCGGCGTCGACGGTCGTGACACGCACCTCAAGTCCGAGGACTTCTTCCACGTCGACGAGCACCCGGTCATCACCTTCCGCTCGACCGGCATCCGCGAGGACGGCGGCGACTACGTCATCGACGGCGAGCTCACCTGGCGCGGCAAGACCGTCCCGGTCTCGCTCGAGGCGGAGTTCAACGGCATCGGCACCAACCCGGCCAACGACAACGCCACCACCCTCGGCGTCTCGGCCTCCGCCACGGTGAACCGCCGCGACTTCGGCATCGGCCCGGAGGGCAACGCCTTCCTGTCCGAGAAGGTCAAGATCGACATCGAGCTGCAGGCCGCGCTCAACGCCTGAGGCCCCCGAGTGTCATGAAAGGGTCGTTCAAGACGTTTTTCGTCCTGAACGACCCTTTCATGACATCAGCCACCGGCCAGGTAACTACCAGGCGTCCGCCAGCAGCTGCCGCGTCTCCCCCAGCAACTGCGGCAACACCTTCGTGTGCCCGATCACCGGCATGAAGTTCGCGTCGCCACCCCACCTCGGCACCACGTGCTGATGCAGATGCGCGGCGATGCCCGCACCGGCGATCACACCCTGGTTCATCCCGATGTTGAACCCGTGCGCCGACGACACCTCCCGGATAACCCGCATCGCGTGCTGGGTGAACTCCGCCACCTCGACGGTCTCCTCCGGCGTCAGGTCCGTGTAGTCCGCGACATGGCGGTACGGCACGGCCATCAGGTGACCGGGGTTGTACGGGTACAGGTTCAGCACCGCGTACACCGTCTTCCCGCGCGCGAGGATCAGCGCGTCCTCGTCACTCTTCTCGGGGAGATGACAGAACGGGCACCCCTCGTCGGGCCGCTTCGACCCCTGCACGTAGGCGAGCCGATGCGGGGTCCACAGGCGCTGCAACGCGTCCGGGACCCCCACACCGTCCTGTCCGACGACGTCAGGGCCATCGAGGCCCGTCACCGGAGTACCGCCTCCAAGCCCGCCACGGTCGGCGAAGCGTTCTCACGGCGCTGGACCCAGCCGGCGATCGCCTCGACCGCGTCGTCCACCGAGACACCGTTGATCTGGCCGCCGTCACGGAACCGGAACGACACCGCTCCCGCCTCGACGTCCTTCGCGCCCGCCAGGAGCATGAAAGGCACCTTCTGCGTGGTGTGGGTGCGGATCTTCTTCTGCATCCGGTCGCCGCTCGCGTCGACGTCGACCCGGATCCCCTTGGCCCGCAGCGCCTTCTCGACCCCGCGCAGGTGCTCGACCTGGTCCTCGGTGATCGGGATGCCGACCACCTGGACCGGCGACAGCCACGCCGGGAACGCGCCCGCGTAGTGCTCGGTCAGCACGCCGAAGAACCGCTCGATCGAGCCGAACAGCGCGCGGTGGATCATCACCGGGCGCTGACGGCTGCCGTCGCCCGCGGTGTACTCCAGTTCGAACTTCTCGGGCAGCATGAAGTCCAGCTGGATGGTCGACATCTGCCAGGTGCGGCCCAGCGCGTCCTTCGCCTGCACGGAGATCTTGGGCCCGTAGAACGCGGCGCCACCCGGATCCGGCACCAGTTCCAGCCCCGAGTCCACGGCGGCGGCGCGGAGCACCTCGGTCGCCTCGTCCCACACCTCGTCCGAACCGATGTACTTCTCGTCGTTCCGAGTGGACAGTTCGAGGTAGAAATCGTCGAGACCGTAGTCGCGCAACAGGTTCAGCACGAAGTCCAAAAGGGACTTCAGCTCACCGGGGACCTGCTCCAGGGTGCAGAAGATGTGCGCGTCGTCCTGCGTCATCCCGCGCACGCGGGTCAGGCCGTGGATCACGCCGGACTTCTCGTAGCGGTACACGGAACCGAACTCGAACATCCGCAGCGGCAGTTCCCGGTAGGAACGCCCGCGCGAACGGAAGATCAGGTCGTGGAACGGGCAGTTCATCGGCTTGAGGTAGTAGTCCTGGCCGGGTTTGCGGACCGAACCGTCCTCGTTGTGCTCGGCGTCGAGGTGCATCGCCGGGTACATGCCGTCGCGGTACCAGTCGAGGTGACCGGAGGTCTCGAACAGCGCGCCCTTGGTGATGTGCGGCGAGTAGACGAAGTCGTACCCGGCCTCGACGTGCCGCTGGCGCGAGTAGTTCTCCATCTCCTGCCGGATGATCCCGCCCTTGGGGTGGAACACCGGCAGCCCCGAGCCGATCTCGTCGGGGAAGGAGAACAGGTCCAGCTCGACACCGAGCTTGCGGTGGTCGCGCCGCTCGGCCTCGGCCAGGCGCTCCAGGTAGACGTCCTGGGCCTCGGCGGATTCCCACGCGGTGCCGTAGATCCGCTGCAGCTGCGGGTTCTTGTCGTCACCGCGCCAGTAGGCGGCGGCGACCCGGGTGAGCTTGAACGCCGGGATGAACTTGGTGGTCGGCACGTGCGGGCCGCGGCAGAGGTCGCTCCACACGCGCTCCTTGGTGCGCGGGTCGAGGTTGTCGTAGATGGTCAGCTCGCCGCCGCCGACCTCCATCACCTCGGAGGTGTCCACATCGGACTTGATGTCGACGAGTTCCAGCTTGAACGGCTCGTCGGCCAGTTCCTTCTTGGCCTCGTCGACCGAGTCGAAGACGCGGCGGGAGAACTGCTGCGCGCCCTTCACGATCTGCTTCATGCGCTTCTCGAGCGCCTGCAGGTCTTCCGGGGTGAACGGGGTGTCGACGGCGAAGTCGTAGTAGAAGCCGTCCTTGACCGGCGGGCCGATGCCCAGTTTGGCCTGCGGGAACTGCTGCTGCACGGCCTGGGCGAGCACGTGGGCGGCCGAGTGGCGGATGACGCTGCGGCCGTCCTCGGTGTTCGCCGCGACGGCTTCGACCTCGGCTTCGGCCTCCGGGGCCCAGGAGAGGTCGCGGAGGTTCCCCTCGGGGTCGCGCACGACGACGATCGTGTCCGGTCCCTTGGTCGGCAGCCCGGCTTCGCGGACCGCGGTGCCCGCCGTAGTGCCCGCCGGTACCACCACGCGCGGGGCGGTTGCGGCTGCTACTGACGACGGCTGGGACACGATGGACTCCTCGCGGTTAAAGCGGATGGTTCCCGTGATGTTAGTCGTCAGGTGCGGCGCGGCTCACGCGCATTACCCCTAACACCACGAAGGCCTCCTTCCCATCGGAAGAAGGCCTTCGCGTATCGAGGAACGAGGTCAGACGGTCTCGACGACCTCGTCGAAGTCCAGCCGCGGCAGGCGGTCGAACCAGGGGTTCTCGCCCGGCTTGCCGACGTTGATCACGACGAGGGACTTCCACGGCTTGTCCGCGAAGAACTCCTTGTCGATGCCCTCGGCGTCGAAGCCGGTCATCGGGCCGGCGGCCAGCCCGGCGGCGCGGACGCCGATGATGAAGTAACCGACCTGCAGCAGCGCGTTGAGCTTGGCGGTCTCGACGCGGCCCGCCTCGTCGGCGAACAGGTCCTTGGCGCCCGGGAAGTGCGGGAAGGTGCGCGGCAGGTTCTCGTGGAACTCGGTGTCGGCGGCCAGCACGACGGTCACCGGCGCGGCCTCGGTCTTGGCGCGGTTGCCCTCGGACATCAGCGGGGACAGCCGCTTCTTGCCCTCTTCGGTACGGATCACCAGCGCGCGCAGCGGCTGGTTGTTCATCGACGTCGGAGCCCATTTGACCAGCTCGTAGATCGCGCGGATCTGCTCGTCGGTCACCGGCTCGTCGCTGAAGTTGTTCGCGGTGCGGGCCTCGCGGAACAACAGGTCCTGAACGTCCTGCGGGAGGTTCAAGGCTTCGGTCGGCTCAACGCTGGTGGTCATGGGTGGATCTTCCTTCCGTACGCGTCCTGTACCCGTCCCAACCTAGTTGAGCGCTGAACTATTTCTCGCTCAACTATCTCTGCGTGTGGGTCCGGTCACAGGAAAGCGTCAGTAGGCACCTCGTCCCTGCACCACCGCGCGGAAGGTCTTCCAGAGGATCACCAGGTCGAGGGCCAGCGACCAGTCCTCGACGTAACGCAGGTCGAGGCGGATGCTCTCGGCCCAGCTGAGGTCGCTGCGGCCGCTGACCTGCCAGAGGCCGGTCAGCCCCGGCTTGACCAGGAGACGGCGGCGCGCGTCGGGAGCGTACTTCGCGGTCTCCTCGGGCAGTGGCGGACGGGGACCGACGAGCGACATCCGCCCGCTCACGACGTTGAGCAGCTGCGGCAGCTCGTCGAGGGAGTACCGGCGAAGCAGACCGCCGACCCGGGTCACCCGCGGATCCTTGCGCATCTTGAACAACGGGCCCGCGCCTTCGTTGTCCGACTGGAGCTCCTGCTTGAGCTTGTCGGCGTTCGTGACCATCGTGCGGAACTTCAGCATCGTGAAGGTGTGCCCGTCGCGGCCGACGCGACGCTGCCGGTAGATCACCGGGCCGTGGTCGTCCAGCTTGATCGCGACCGCGATCGCCAGCAGCAGCGGGGAAAAGAGGGTGAGGAGCAAGGCGGAGCCGAACCGGTCGAGCGCTTCCTTGACCAGACGGCGGCCGCCGGTGAACATCGGCGCGGTCACCCGCAGCAGCGGCATGCCGAGCACGCCGGAGACGTTCAACCGGGGCCCGGCGACCTCCATCAGCATCGGCGCGACCACCATCTCGGCCGACGTTCCTTCGAGGTCCCAGGCGAGCCGCTGGAGGCGCTTCGGGTTCCAGTGCTGATCGGCGGTCACGGCGACCACCCGGTAACCGCCGCGGCGGACGTGGCCCGCGAGGTCGTCGAGCTTCCCGACGATCGGGACGCCTTCCACCTCGCCGCTCCCCCGCTCCGCGCCGGCACCGGAATACGTACAGACGGCTTCCACACGCCAGCCGACATGAGGATCGGCCTTCGTGCGGGCGATCAGATCGGCGACCGTGTCGGGGCTTCCCGCCGCGAGCACCGGAAGGAGGCATTCACCGAGCCGCCTGCGCCGGTGCAGCACCTGTCTCAGCGCGTACCGCTGCAGGAACATGAAGACCGAGATCATCGGGACGACGATGAAGACCCACGGCTGCACGGCGAGCGCGCCGAAGAGCAGGCCGCCCAACGCGACGAGGACGGCGGTGGCCACGAGGCCGCGCCCCAGCGTCCGGTACTCCTCCGCACCCTCGCCCAGTACACGCGGACTCCAGGCACGGCAGACCGACAGCCCGAACAGGAAGGCCGCGGCGGTACCGAGCGCGTGCATGTCGTGCGGATCGGATCGATCGATCAAGAAGGCGCTCATCACGATGAGCACGAACGCGGTGAAAACGTCACTACCGATGACCCAGGCGCGGTAGCGCGATTCCCAAGCCGCGTAAGGGGGCCGCGCCGACGTGGTGTCGACCGCGGCGGCATCCCCCGCGCCCCGTTGCGGGGGAAGCGGAATCGACTGGAGGTCGATGTGCTGCGGCGTCCCGTTGACGGTGGACGACGGCCGCACCGACTCTTCCATCAGACCTCCCGGAGTGGGGATTCCCGAACGCCGGATCAACACGCTGAGTAAATGAGACTGATCTCGAAGAGTGATCAATTCTCAAGCTCTCTCAGCGGCCGATGGGGCGACACACGCCAAGGTATCGGCCACTCTCCGGCCATCGTTACAAGGATTTCCAGCCACACCCTGGGCGAGCATCCGGCAAATGAATGCCGTGTTGATAACAAGATGATGACGATGCGTAATAGACCGTATCCTCCGAACAACTACTCAAAGTAGTCACGAATTCCCACGACTCGCGGCCACTTGGAGCACCGGTTCCCCGATCGGCCGAACAGCCCGGAAAACTCCACAATGGACGGTTCGCGCGAGTCGATCTCCGGCCGGTCCACTGTGGATTTCACACCCCGCGAGGACCACGGCCCGCCGGAGGTGCCCACCGCGCGCCGACCTACCTTGTCAATCGGTCACCGGCGTGGCGTTTCGTCACATCACGTCAGCGTCACGGCGACCCCTCGGCCGGAGCCGGACGAGTGAGCCCGCCCGACCATGCCCCACATCACTTTCTTCATGGTCTGGACCTTTGCACGGACGTTTCGTGCCGAGGATCACAAAGAAGTCTCAATGGTCGGATCATGCGACATTTTCGCGTCGCGACACGAGATCTCCGGCGAATGTCCACACCGGCCGGAGGGGTGGGCTTCGGGGATCTTCGAACCGGCGGCACCCCCCGCGCCCGCGATCGCCCCGAGTGGATTCGCCCGCACTGGCCGGTCCGCCCGCGACGGCAGAAGTACCGCCCCCACACAACCCGCGTCCGACCTGGGGATCGAATGCCTCCGGACGGCTCACCGCCGACAGTGGCCGAGAATGAATCAAGGCCCCGGACCGATGGTCCAGGGCCTTCATCCGGTGGGCGATACTGGGATCGAACCAGTGACCTCTTCGGTGTGAACGAAGCGCTCTCCCGCTGAGCTAATCGCCCGCTCGCGGTGTCCGGCAGACTCTACCCCACGACTTTAGGGGGCCTGCAAACGGGTGGTTCCCTCCGACCACACTCCGCTCACCAGCAAATACGGAGCGAACAACCACGAGCTAGTCGGGGTTGTCACGGCCGGGGGCCGCCCGCGACGCGTTTCGACATTCGTGCGACGGTGCTATCGCGTGACGACTAAACCGCGCAGTATGTACATGTGGACTGCCTGCAGGGCGCATGTAGGGCTGCGCGTCGCGCGGGTGATGATGGGGTGACGGAGTATGGACCCGGGGTCCGATGACCCCGTCCGGGTGATCTGCGGCAAAACCGCGTTCCGATCAGCCGGCCGATACGTCACATCATCGCCACTCGGTTCGACCGGGCCGGGAAGGAGACGAAGGGTAGGACGATGCGCAACGATCACGTGACGCTCCGCTCGACGGCGGTGTTCGACCTCCTGGCGCCGCGGACCCCCGCGGTTCCGGTCAAGGTGGAACTGCGATACGACACTCGCGACCCGTACGCGGTCGTGGCCGCCTTCCGCACCGGCCGCGCCGGCTGGGTCGAGTGGGTCTACGCGCGCGATCTCCTCGCCGACGGCCTCCTGGCCGACGCGGGCGACGGCGACGTACGCATCCGCCCCTCCGTCGAAGACCCCGAGTCCGTCCTCATCGAACTGAACTCGCCGTCCGGGCACGCCATGTTCGAGGCGTCCGCTCAGGAGCTGGCCGACTTCCTCGACCGGACCTACGACGTCGTGCTCCCGGGCAACGAGCACCTGTGGGTCGACGTCGACGACGCCCTGACACACCTGATTCCCAACGATCTGGCCTGATGACGGCCTTGCGAACAGCAAGTGGCACCCCGGTTGCGGAGCCGTTTTCGGGATCGGATAGTGTTCACACACACCACGGCGACGGGGTGAGAGACAGAACCGCGAGGCTCTGAACTCCCATCCAGACCGAGGATGTGCGGATGTAGCGCAGCTGGTAGCGCATCACCTTGCCAAGGTGAGGGTCGCGGGTTCGAATCCCGTCATCCGCTCGGAAGGCCCTCTCGGGCCTGACACGGTGGAGTGGCCGAGAGGCGAGGCAACGGCCTGCAAAGCCGTGTACACGGGTTCGAATCCCGTCTCCACCTCGCGCGATTAGCTCAGCGGGAGAGCGCTTCCCTGACACGGAAGAGGTCACTGGTTCAATCCCAGTATCGCGCACCATCTGTTTTCGCAGGTCAGAAGCCCTGTCCCTCCTCGGAGGGGCGGGGCTTCAGTCGTTCAATGGCGATGGTCTTTCGGACCCGTCTCGAGCCGCATGTCATCGAACGTGGCCTGCAGATGTGGGAACCACTCCCCCAGCTTCGTCCGCTCGCTCGGGTGAGCGCGACCAACGACCCGATCCAACGTGTCTCGAGCGCTTGCAGAATCTGACGACGCATCAGCGGAGTCACATGGTCGTAGACCCTCGCGATGCCCTTCACCTTCTGCCCCAGGCGCGCTCGACCGCCGCAGCGGCGCGCCCTCAGCACTACAGAGCACGAACGGGAAGCCGTGGCTGTCCATCAGCTCCTCATAGAAGACCGCGATACTCGGCGGCAACTTCACGCTTCGCGTACCCGCCGGAGTCTTCGTCCGGCCCTTCTTCGCGCGGCCACCCTGCCGTCCCGGCGTCACCGGGCGAGTCGGCCGCGGACCCAAGTCGGCAAGCCGCGAAGTATCTACCCGGCGACCGCCTTTGAACAGACGTCCACCGATCTCCTTCAACGGCTCGCGGATCTGGATCGTCTGAGCCTCACTGTCGTACTCATGCCGCTGCTGACCGACCAACTCTCACCATCGCGACCCGGTGTAGAAGTCGAGCAGCCCGAGAACGAACCCGGCGAGCCGAGCCCGCTCTCGTAGAGCCGCATCGACGCCCTCGTCCGCGTCGTGCAACTCCGAGAGCCTTTCTCGATCTCGACGTAGCTGTTGAAGATTCCGGCCAGCGGCCATGACGACCACTGCGGGAGTAGATGGTTGTCCAGAAAGGACCGGTACTTGGCCGATGTCGTCGGCTCCAGCCGCGGACAAAGGACAAGCCTGCTCAGCACCGGGACACAACGAGTCACGTTCCAAGCCCTGGCCTCGCCCCAAGAGAACGCGCTCATCACCACCGACGACTTCGTCCAGTTGATCCGGCTGGCACTGGATTCCACGGCGAGGTCAAACGGGCGCCTGGCCCAAGGTTTCCTCACCGCACGCACCGGTATTTGTGTCCTCTGCTCGTCGAGGACTGAACTACGAGTGCCAGCTGCTACCGCTGGCGAACTACTCGGCGCGCGTGCTCCAGCAGGTCCTCACCGCCCGGTCCGGCCGCGTATCGTGCCGCGGACAGCGCACCGATCGCGGCGGCCAGCGGATCCGGATTGGTCGCGTTGTGCAGCGCCTGCCATAGCCAGGAGTGCTCCCGATACGCCTGCAGCTGCGATCGCCTGGCCGCGAGTTTCGCCTCCCGGCTCAGCCGGCGCTCCGTGAGCACTTCCGCGATGACCGGGTCTCCGGTGACGCCGGCGTGCTCGGCCACGGCCGACGCCGCCCGCCAGGCCAGCTCCCGCAACGTTTCCTCGGGTACGAAGGCCAGCCGATCGGTGTCCGCCCCAAGAGGACCATGACCGGGGAACGCGCGCGAACCGTCGGCGTCACGTGCCTCGGGATACAGTTCGGGCAGATGCGGCAGGATGCGATAGGCGACGTCCTCCTCGACCATCCGCTCGAGATCTTCCTTCCGCAGCCGGTATCCGGTGTACCGCTCGATGGCGAGCAGGCCCTTTTCCAGTCTGTCGCGATAGCCACCGAAGTCCAGGCCTGCCAACGCCTGGTTCACCTCAGGGTCGGCGATCTCCTCCGAGTATCCGAGTTCGGACGACGCGAGCACGTCCCCGTCGTCGGCGAAGGACAGCCGGGTCACGGCGTTGATATTCCAGAACAGGCTGCCCGTGCGACCTTCCCGTGACAACGGCTCCAGCACCGGCCGGTACGAACCTTGGAAACCGTTGAACTCGACGGCAAGCACCCCGCCCTCGACCGGAAGCACGGCCACCCAGGGATCAAGGTCGAACGCCGCCGCCAACTCCTGCGCGGACTCCGGTTCGGCCGGGTCCGCACCGAAGGCGCGGAGCACCCCAGCGGGTGAGGCGCCCCCGACCACCGTGACTGTCGCCGCCTCACCGAGCATGCTCTGGCGGATCCACCGATAGGCGGCCTCCGGAGGCGTCTCGATGTCGGGCACGGGTTCACCGCGGACGACGTAACCGAGCCGGTCACCGCGTTTGTGCACGATGTCCGGCCCCGGCGGCGCCTGCCACAGCATGAGTTCGTAGCGCTCGCGCTCCTCGCCGTCTCGGCCGATCGCGTGCACCCGCACACGGAAATCGCCCGGCCACGGCGGTGTTCTCACGTGCCGCCGCGAGTCACTTTCGCTCAAGGTGGCGTCGCCCCGTTCCGCCCGCCAGGAGAACTCGACGACCTCGTCCCACCAGTCGAGTTCCACTTCGTCCGGCGCTCTTTCGAGGATCCGCGTCGACACCGGCACCTGGCCCTCCCCCAGCCCGGTCCGGACGGCGATCCCGCCGGGGACGGCGACGGCCAGGCCATTCCCGCTGAAGTCGGGCTCGCCGAGGACAGTGTGCTCGGCCAGGGTGAACCGATGTCCCCGCACCGAGGCCGAACCCGACGCCGACACCGGCAGAACGTAGTCGGCACGGCGTTTCTCCAGCAGCGCGGCCGCGTACGCCGACGGCATCGGACTTTCGCTCAACAAAGCCGAAACAGCGCCCAGCGCCACACCGACGACGGCTGCGGACGTCCCCGCGAGGAGCGGAGCTCCAGCCCTCCGCAGCACCGGCGCGGCGGCCGCGACGGCCAGCGCGAGATGGGCCGCTCCGTGCGCCGCCGCCAGTTCTTTTTCACCGGTGAGCTCCGGCGGGGGCTCAAGCAGCGGGACCAAGGCCTCGTGCCCGGCCAGTTCCTCGACCAGCGCCACGATCAGTGTGGAAAGCCCAGGCCGCAGCTGATCGAGCAGGCGCACCGCGGTGACGGTCTCGGCGCAAGGCCCGCCGATCATCCCGAACCCGAAGGTATGCGGCGTCTCGTCCGGCCCTGGCACCGCTGCCTCGACCTCGTACGGAATGGGGACGGTCAACGCGTCCACCGTCAGTTCCAGCGCGCCGAGCAACCGCTCGGAGACAGGTTCACCGAGCGAACGCAGCCTGCTCAACGCCGCGGATTCGCCATGTCCCATAACCAGCGGTCCCACCACGAGGCCGAAGACGTCCGGCTTCGCATCCGGCGCTCCCAGCCTGCCGAGCGCCGCCGCAGGACCGCGCGGGATCCGACCGCGCAGCATCGGGACCAGATCCGCGACCACCGGCACGAGCGCATCCGCCAGCCCCGCCGGAACTTCCCTGTATTCCTCCATCTCAACCCCCAACGCTCGACAACGCGCGCACAGTAACGAATGCCACCGACAGATTCTTCCCACATCCACCCACGGTCCGATCCGCCACTACACGCGCAAGCTCTCGGCCATCTGGGATCGGCAGACCGAAGCCGTCCAGGGCCAAGGCGCCTTGCAGGGATACGCACATTCGATCAACCTGCAGCAAAAGAACGTGGCGTCACAACGAACACCGGTCGCCCCTGCCTTCGCCCCCCACAGCACACCGCACGCACTCTGGACTCTCACTGGTCACCTGCTACGGAGGGCGACGTGTTCGGTAATGAGGTTGACCGCGTGGGGGACTCGGTGTTCCTCGGGAGGTTCGCCGAAGCATCGTGCGAGTGCCTCATAGAGGACGTGCTCGAGTCGTTCTGGGGTGACACGACTGAGATCGGCGTACTCGTCGGAGATCAGAACGAGTGCTTCGCGCACGACGTCAGGATATTCCGGGGTCTGGTCGGGGTACACGATATCGAGGGGATCGGCTTTCTCCAGGCATTCCAGCAAGATCGCCGTGTTCCGCGGGAACGCTCGGTTCACAACCGCGTTGAGTGCCGCGTGTTGTTCCGTGGTATTCAGCGGCGCCCAGAAAGGCGGACTGAGCGGGCGTATGTCTTCTGAAAGTTCGCCTCCGTCGAAATCAGTTGCCGCCCACGTAAGGAATTCCCAGTCGATGGTCGCCGATTCAGTGCCGGCCAGTCGGGCCACTTCCTGTACTGCGCGAGGTTGGGGTAAGCGTCCGAGGCTACGAGCCATGCCTTCGCCGAGAATCTCGTGCAGCCGTCCGGCAGGAAGCCGGTCAAGGTTCCCGTTGAGATCTCCAAGAAGAACAAGAGTTTCTGCGATCACATCGCTGTCGCCGTCGAGGTTTTCCGGGTGGGCGATGTCGCAGGGGGACACCGCCGTGAAGCAGTCGGCGAGAAGACTGGTCAGGCGAGGAAACCGGCGATACAGCACATCGCGTACGACGCGACGTTCATCATCGGTCTCGAATCGCCAGAACGCAGCGACGCTCGCGACGTGAGCGGCGACGACCTGGTCTCTGGCGAGAGCCAGGTACTGGCCGCAGTCGAGGAAGTCCCGGATCCCGGCGGCAGGCCCGGCCAGGGCTTCCTCCGCAGCGTTGGCCAGGTTCACCTGTTTGTTCGTGCGGGCCTCCAGGGCAAGGCAACGGACCGCCGTTCAGCGACTGGCCTCACTGCCACAGGATCGACCGGAACCCGGGCATCGTGGTGGTCAGTTTTGGGTCACCGGCCAAGCCGCGGCGGGGTGACACCGCGCCGGGCACGCGAAGATGTAGACCATATTGCCGAGAAACAGGCCATACTGGTCGGAGTTGAACGTGAAGTTCTGCGCAGGCTGGTCCGGGTACTTGTCGAATCCGGTGTCCTCGGGCACCTGGCACACGAAAGCCAGCTTCTCACCGCAGGGACAGGTGTAGTTCTCGCGTTCCTGCGCCCAGCACGGGACACCACCGACCTTGAACTCGTTCACCCCGTTTCCCCGAGCGGCGAACACCTCGTCTGCGGGCCGATCGTCCAGCAGCGCGTCTCCGAGTGACCACACCGTGATCCGCTCGGTCGCCGGGCTGAGCTCCAGCAGGCGCGGTTGAAGGTACGACTCCACGTCACCGGCTGGGCCGGTGACGTCGCGGTGAAGCAAGATCCGCCAGAACGCGCCCTCACAGTGATCGCTCCCTGGCGGCCGGTCCCAGAACTGCTCCGGCAACCGCTCGGACCCGTCATCGGCTCCGACCGCGTCGTTGTGCACGGGGCACTGGAAGACCAGCAGATGCTCCCCGCCGAACACAGCGACGTCGACCGGAATGTCGACCTGGAAGAACAACACCATCCGTTCACCGCAGAAGCACACCGGCCACAGCTCTCCCACAGGAAGGATCGGCCACCCGCCGACCGAGTCGCGAGCGCCTGGCTCAACCGTCCCGATCCTCTCGCGTACCAAGTACATCGGGATACCCGGCTCGTGAACCACAGGCTGCTCCGCCAACGCGCTCATCCCCATACCGTAGCCGTCAGCCGATCTCGCGAAGGTGAAACGGCCGATGGCGCGATTACCCTTCGGCCGAACCGGGTACCAGAAGGATCATGTGGATGGCGCTGGTGATCCCGCTGATGCTCATGTCGTTCGCGCTACTGATGGAGCGCGTCGAAGTAGCCCTGCCCGAACGCGATCCGAGTCGCTCCCCTCGAACCGATCTAAGTCGCCATCCGAACGGCTAGCGGTAACCGATCACCCACACGCTCTGGGTCCGGTCGTACAGCTGAACGTCGGACGGCATGTCGGGTGGGCGCGTCACAGCTCCGATACGAGCGCACGGTGGGACGCGGTCAGCGCGAGTACGAGGCACTAAGAGCGTGTCTCATGTGGTGTGTTTGCGGAGTTTCTTGTGGCAGGTGAGTGCTGCGGCGAGGAGGAGGAAGGCGAGGAAGTGTTCGGCTTTGCGTTCGTAGCGCAGGGTCAGGCGGCGGTATCCGGTGAACCAGGCCATGGTCCGCTCGATGACCCAGCGGTGTTTGCCGAGCTTGTCGGTGGATTCGATTCCTCTGCGGGCGATGCGGACCTTGATGCCGCGGCGGGCGATCCAGGCTCGGAGGTCGGGTTGGTCGTAGGCCTTGTCGGCGTGCAGCTTGGCGGGCTTGCACCGCCGCGGGCCGCGCCGGGATTTGATCGTCGGCAGCGCCATGACCAGTGGTTTGAGCGCACAGCTGTCGTGGGTGTTGGCCGCGGAGATCGCGACGGTCAGCGGGAGGCCGTCGCGGTCGGACAGGGCGTGGATTTTCGAGCCGGGTTTGCCGCGGTCCACCGGGCTGGGTCCGGTCATGGATCCCCTTTTTTCGCGCGCACGCTTGCTCCGTCGACGATCGCGCGCGACCAGTCGATCAGGTCACGGCCACCGAGTTCGTCCAGAACCGCGTGGTGCAACCGCCGCCACAGACCGGCTTCGGTCCACTGGCCGAAGCGGCGGTGCGAGGTCTGGAACGGCACCCCGAACGACGGCGGCACATCCCGCCAAGCACACCCGCTGCTCAGCACATACATAATCGCCGTGAACACCGCGCGAGCGTCCAGCGGCGCCGTACCACCGCCCTGCGGGCGCGGCTCGAACGCCGGAATCAACGGCTCCGCCAATTCCCAGAGCTCATCCGGCACCAACCGCAGCGACAACCGATCCACCACGACCAAGATCATCCCTTACGGGCAACCGATCACCACGTAAGCCGCGCTCTAAGCTGGCCGCAGCAGTCCGTGCCAAAGCACCGGCCAGTCCTTCCTGCACAGGCTCGGCCCCGTCGGGCTCGACGAGGCCTTCGCCCGCCACGCCGCCCGCTGGAAGAAGCTCGTGCGCTTGGTGTTTCCTGGCTGACGCTGGCTGCTCGCTTCGCCGGTTACCCGACCTCGGCCATAGCGGGTGCCGGGGCGGCGGTGACCTCGCGGGTCTCGCGCAGGATCAGCAGGCCGGTGACCACCATCAGGGTCGCGGTCAGGCCGTGGATGCCGAACGCGGTGGCCACGGAGCCGTGGTGGGCCAGCACGGTGGTCATGTCGCCGTACGCGGCGAGCGCCTCGACCAGCAGCACCCAGCCCAGCGCCCGGCGGTGGCCCGTCACCAGCAGGATGCCCAGGACCAAAGCCAAGACGACGTCCCGGATTCCCTTGATGATCAGGAATCCGCCGCCGTCGCCTGACGGCCAGCTCGGCATGCCGAAGCCCGGTGCCGTCGTGTCCGGGCTCAGGATGAACTCCGCCCCGAACCAGAGGATGAAGAGGATGAAGGCGGCGGCCAGGACGGTGTTGATCTTCTTCAGCGACATTGTTGTCTCCTTGCGAGGTGCGTTCGTGCTGGGGAGGGGCGGGGTCAGGCCGCGCGGACGCGGCGGATGTGGCGGGCGTAGCGGGGGCGGCCGACGAGGTGCCAGATGCCGCGTACCGGTGCGGGGAGGGCGGACAGGAGCGTGGCGCGCTCGGCCGGGTTCGCGTCCTCCAGGACGAGGCCGAAGAGCGTGAGCATGGTGAGCTTGGGCGTGTTGGCCAGCATGTGGTCGCCCAGGGAGGCCCATTCCTCGTCGGTGCAGTGCTTGGCCGCGAGCGGAAGAAGAGTGGTCTCCTCGTCGTCGAGGTGTTCGAGCAGGACCGCCTGGTGATCGGCGAGGACCGCCACGAGGGTGTCGCGCTCGGCGGCGCCGGCGGTGGCTTCCCACGCCGGGACCGCGGCGTCCAGCCTGGTCAGCGTGGCCGCGATGCGCTCGTGCTGGGCCTCCATGCGCAGGACGATGTCCGCCTCCAGATCGACCCGGGAGAGCAGCGGCGGCCACAGCAGCTCGTCCTCACCCTCGTGGTGGTTCTTCAGTCCCAGCCGGTAGTCGCGGAAGTGGTCGGCGATCACTTTGGCGCGAGCGGTGTCGCCCGGGGCGACCGCTGCGACGAGTTCCTTCAGCAGCCGCGACTCGCGGCGGAAGGCGCGGTGGACGATCTCCATGTCCTGGGTGTTGACGGTCATCTGTTCCTGCCCCTTCATCTGTTCGACGTGCTCAAGACTGCTTCCGGGGGTTTGGAAGGCATTTGGAGCCGACTTGGAACGCCTGAGGCGGGCCGCGCATACGATGTGCCACGTCATGGTGTTGATCCGGGTGTTGGGCTCGTTCGCGGCCGAGGCCGGCGGCGAGTCCGTTCCCCTCGGCGGACCGCGGCAGCGAGGCGTGCTGGCCCTGCTGGTGGCTGCGCGTGGGCAGGTCGTCTCGGTCGACCGGATGGTCGAGGACCTGTGGCGCGGCGAACCGCCGTCGCGCGCCTTGGTGTCGTTGCAGGCGTACGTGTCCAACCTGCGCCGTTTGCTGGAACCCGGCCGCCCGCCGCGGGTCCCTGCCCGCCTGCTGGTGACCGCGGCGCCCGGCTACGCACTGCGGCTGCCGCCGGGGGCGGTGGACGCATGGCGCTTCGAGGAGCTGCTCGACGAGGCCCGCACGCTCGCCGATCCCCGTGACGCCCGCGCCCGGCTGGACGAGGCACTGGCGCTGTGGCGGGGACCGGCGTTCGCCGAGGTCGCCGACGAGCCGTGGGCCACTGCCGAGACCGCCCGGCTGCACGAGCTGCGCCTGGTCGCCCGCGAACTGCACATCGCGGCGGGACTGCGGCTCGGCGACCCCGCGGCGGTGGTACCCGAGGCGGAGCGCCTCACCCGCGACGATCCCCTGCGCGAGGCGGGCTGGCGCCTGCACGCCCTCGCGCTGTGGAGCAGCGGCCGCCAAGCCGACGCCCTGGCCGCGCTCCGCCGCGCCCGCGCCACCTTCGCCGACGAACTCGGCCTCGACCCCGGCCCGAACCTGGTGGCCCTGGAAGAGGCGATCCTCACCCAGCGCACGGACGTCCTCCGCGCAGCCGTCCCTCCGCCCCCAGCCGGCCCGCTCCAGGCAACCGCGCCGACGCTTCTGAACAGCAGGCCCGGCGCGCCCACTTTCGTGGGGCGGGAGGGCGAGCTGACGGCGCTGGTGGCGGCCGCTGGGCAGGCCGCCACAGAAGGGGCGCGCGTCGCGCTCGTCACCGGGGAGGCGGGGCTCGGCAAGTCGACGCTGCTGGAGTACCTCGGTGCGCGACTCGGACAGGACGGGTGGCTCGTGGCCACCGGGCGCTGTCCCGAGGTGGACAGCGCGCCGCCCGCGTGGGCGTGGGTCGAGGCGCTGCGCAGGGTGGCCGTGAACGTCCCTCCGGGGGAGTTCGCGGACGACCTGGCGCCGCTGCTCTCCGACTCCGTGCCGGTGGACGGCGACGCGGCGGCCGGGCGGTTCCGGCTGCGGCAGGCCGTGTGGAACTGGCTCGCGGCAGTCGCCGCCGACCGGCCGGTCGCCGTAGTCCTCGACGACCTCCACTGGGCGGATGCCGCCACGCTGGAACTGCTCGGCGGCGGTGTCGGCGCGCAGGCCCCGATCCTGATCGTCGCGGCCTACCGCGTGGACGAGAGCGAACGCCTCACGGACACGCTCGGGTCCCTCGCCCGCAGCGCGCCCCTCCGGCTGGATCTGCCCGGGCTGAACGGCGACGCCGTCGCGGAGCTCGTCCGCGCCGAGTGCGAGGCCGACGACGCGACCGTGGCCGGGATCGCCGAACGGACCGGCGGCAACCCGTTCTACGTGCGGGAGAGCGCACGGCTGCTGAGCGGCGAGGGCGCGCTGGTCGCGCTTTCCGAGGTCCCCGAAGGCATACGGGATGTGCTGCGGCGCCGGCTGGCGAGGCTCCCCGAGAGCGGCGTGTCCGTCCTGCGGCTGGCGGCGGTGGCCGGCCGGGAAAGCTCGGTGGACGTGCTCGTGAAGGCCGCCGACGCCGACGAGGACGGCGTGCTGGACGCGCTGGACGCGGGCATCATCGCCGGCTTGCTCGACGAGCCAGGGCCCGGGCGCGTCCGGTTCGTTCACGCCCTGGTCAGGGACACGCTCGTCGCCGACGTCAGCCGGCTGCGGGCCACCAGGATGCACGCCCGGATCGCCGCCGCCCTGGAGAACTCCGGCGACGTCGCGGCGCTCGCCTATCACTATGCGCGAGCGGGATCACCGAAGGCAGTCGGCTATTGCGTACGGGCCGCCGAGCTGGCCGAGGCGCGCTACGCCCACGACGTGGCCGCCACGCTCCTCACCGACGCCGTCACCAACTCCAGCGAACCGGACGAGCGTGTCGGACTGCTCGGCAGGCTACTGCGCGCGCAGATCAGGGCCGGGGCCGTCGCCGCGGCCAGGAACACGCGCGAGCAGGCCGTGGAGTACGCGGAGTCGATCGGCCGCGACGACCTGATGATCGCCGCGTTCACCGCCTGGACCGAGCCCACCTCCTGGCAGGCCCGCACGTACGGCACGATCGACCGTCCCATCGTCGGCCGCCTCCGCCGCCTGCTCAGGCGGACCGACCTCGCCACCGACGTGCGGTCCCGCCTGCTCACCGCGTACGCCAACGAACTGGTGGGCGAGGACGACCCGACGGTCATGGCGGCGGCGCGGGAAGCACTCGACCTCGCCACCGATCCCCGCCTCCGGGCCGCGGCGCTCTGGGTCCTCGCCCGCGACCCCGGACGGGAGGACTACGCCCGCGAGCTGGTGGAGATCGGCGTCGAGCACGACCTGCCCGTCTACCGCGTGAGCGGGCTGCTCAACCAGGCCGTGAACGCCGCCACGGCCAACGACCCGGCGACCATGCGCCGCGTGACCGGGGAGGCACTCGACCTCGCCCGCGCCTACCGGATGCCGGAGGCGATCGGCGCCGCCGAGATCGCGCTGGCGACCCTTGTACTCATCGAGGGCCGGTACGCCGACGCCGAGCGCCTCTACGCCGAGGCCACCGAACGCATGGACCGCGCCGGATCGGTGCACGTGGGCTTCCTCCCCCTCGCGCAGGCGGCGATCTGGCTGAACGACGGCACGCTCGGCGACCACCTGGATGACGTGCGCACTCTCCACGAGGCGCTCGGCCCGATGGTCGCCGACCTGCTCGCGCTCGCCCTCCACGCCGCCGGCCGCGGCGACGAGGCACGCCGGGCTCGCACGTCACCGAGCCCGATCCGGCCTGACTTCTTCTTCACCTTCCTCACAAGCCTGCGCGCGATGGCGATCATCGCCCTCAACGACCACGACGCTGCCGAGGAGATCTACGCAGAACTGCTCCCCCACCGCGATGGCCCCCCTGCCGGCGCGGCGAGCCTGTCGCTGGCCCTGCGTCCGGTCGCCCACACCCTCGGCAGACTCGCCCTCCTCCTCGGTCGCGCCGACGAAGCCGCCGCCCACTTCGCCCAAGCCGCCACCATCGCCGACCGGTGGAACGCCCCCCACTGGTCCGCCGACGCCCGAATACACGCCGATCTTGCCCTCAGCGGCCGCGTTTCGCCCCCGCAGGAACGCTGAAGCAAGATCGGCGTTCCGGCAACCTCAGTCCACATTGTCCGGACAGCAAGGCGACGAGCGGTCCGTCATCGCCGAATCCTCGGCCACGTCTCCCATCGAGGTCACCGCCAGAGCCGGCCAGCGAAGCCGAAACCGCCGCCGCACCGGAAACGTCATCATCGACACATAGCCGGTGGTGGCTGACCCCGTCCGCCGGGCATCGTCATCCCCGACAGAATGATGATCAGATGCCCTTGGTGGTGAACAGGCCCGCGAGCGAGATCGGGCTATCCAGGAACCGGGACGACCCCGACGCGGTAATCGACCGGGAGGGTTCTGCGCCTGGTACGGGCCAAGGTCCGGAAGCGAGGGCTGGCCAGTGACAGCTCACCGGCTAGGTCGATGAAGCCCTGATCATCTGTATCGGTGCCCACGGACTGCCGGAAACCGGCGACCGGCCGCTCGGTCGCGCCCTCCCAGTCCGGATAGAGATCCTTCTCCTCAGGGTCGAGGAAGACGTCCCTGAGCCGGTTGCCGCCAACTACCAGGCGCGTCGACAGCGCGATAGCCGGTGGGTCGACGGCGAGGACGTCGAAGTATCGGCCTTCCACGAACGCGGGTAAGGGAAGCGTGGTCACCAGCATCGCGACGCCAGCAGGGACCGACTCTCGGCGTCTCGCCCGGGTAAGGGCCGAGGCGATCGACGGATCGCGACAGCGTGCCGTGTTCGACCTGCCGGGTCGTAGTGTTGTAGTACCACCCCGGATCCGGGGTGGGATCCGTGTCCGGTCGGTGTTCATCAGTCATGTCTCGCGCCTCCGTTGTTCGCTGGGCAAGGCGGCGGGTTCGCCAGGAAATCGAGTGCGGGGACGAAGAAGAGGCCGCCGGTCACCGCGGTGGACACTTCGAGGATGCGATCCGAACGGGCCGGCGGGTCGCCGAGGAACATACGGCTCAGCATCTCTTCGATCACTCCGGGATCGGCGGTGTAACCGGCGAAGTACGTGCCGTACTCGCCGTGGGCGATCGACCCGAAGGGCATGTTGTCGCGGAGGATCTTTCGTTCCGTGCCGTCGCCGTCTTCGATCGTGGTCAGTGCGACGTGCGAGTCGGCCGGTTTCACCTCGTCGGGAAGCTCGATGTCGTCGAGCATCCGGCGGCCGACCGCCAGTTCCCGTTCCTCGACCGGCATCGCGCTCCACCGGTCCAGGTCGTGCACGTACTTCTGCACCACCAGGTACGAGCCGCCGGAGAACCTGGGATCGTCGCGGACGAGTATCGCGGCGTCCGCGGCGTCGCCGGTGGGGTTCTCCGTACCGTCGACGAACCCGAGGAGGTCCCGCCGGTCGAAGTAGCGGAATCCGGCCACTTCGTCGGCGACGGAGACGGCGTCACCGAGGCAGCCGACCACTCGGCGGGCGAGTTCGAAACAGGGGTAGAGACGTTTCGCGCGCAGGTGCAGGAACAGGTCGCCCGGAGTGGCCGGTGCGCGGTGCCGCGGTCCGATCACCTCGCGGAATGGGTGCAGCCGCTCCGGTCGTGGACCGGTGAACAGCCGGTCCCACGCTTCCGAGCCGATGCCCACGACGCACGTCAGCGCCTCGTCGGGAAGCGGAAAGCCGACCGACCGGATCATCCCGGCGAGCTCCGGCAACAGCTCACGAGTGGTCGTCTCCCCTCCCGGCCGGATGGTCAGGGTGAGGAACAAGGCGCTTTCGGTCAACGGGGCGAGCACGTTTTGCTGCTCTGGCACCGATTTCTCCGATCATGTGATGGATACGGCGAGGAGAGCTCAGACCAGCCGCGGATCGTCCGGGATCAGTTCACAGGTGGGATCGACCTGCCGCCGCTCGGCGGATCGGACGACTTTCCCAGTGCCGCAACCGATCCACTTCACGGTGATGCCTTGCGGTTCGTCCTGTCCGGGACCGGCACCGTCCCGCGCGGAACCGGCGGGAGCGACACGATAGGTCCGGAGATCTTCCTCAGTGTCAGTTTTATTCGCTACCGGACCGCTCGGGCGCCGACGACGCCCCACGAGTCCGTCGCGTGGGATTGAGGCTCAAGGCCTGTGCCGCGGTCACCAATTCGGCGATCGCGCGCGGATCGGTCATCGACCGGCCGGTGAGTTCGCGGATCCGGCGCAGCCGGTACCGGACGGTATTGGCGTGGCAATGCAGGCTCTGCGCGGCACGTTCGGTGGATCCGCCGTGGGACAGATAAGCGTGCAGGGTCTCCAGGAGGAGGTCTCGTTCCTCGGCGGGCTGATCGAGGATCGCGCCGAGGACCTCCTCCGCCAGCCGCCCTCCCTCGTCCGGGTCGTAGGCGAGGAACGCGGCCAGCGGGCTGGGGTTGAACGCGCGGACGTCCGGCTTGCCCGGCGGGATCCCGGCGAGCGCCGTCCGCGCCAGGTGGAGAGCGCGCGGCGTGTCGACGAGCGACCGGTAGAGCGGGCTCACTCCCGCCCTGGTCACCGTCACTTCCCGCAGGGCGGCCAGCATGGTTTCGCGCTGTTCGTCGCGCAGGGACACCACCCCGGCCTGCAAGGTGGGGGTGAGCTGCCAGGCCGAGACGATCCCGAGGCTGGTCAGGCGCTTTTCGATCCCGACCAGGCTTTCCTCGGCCAGACCGCGCGTCTCGGCCGCCACCACCGCCAGCTTCCCGTCGAGGGACAGGCCGAGCAGCTTCCCCGCTTCCCACGGCCCGGCATCGAAGACGCGCTGGCCGGTGAACAAGGCCTCGGCCAGTGCGGAGCGGCGCCGCTGCTGGGCGACCAGCAGTTCCGCGCTCGCCGCCCGGTACGCCTCGGTGAGGAGCATCGCGTGTTCGTCGGTGACCTGCCAGAGCAGGCTCGCGACGTCGACGAGCGCGTCCATCGCGCCCGGCCTGGCGTGAAGCCGGGCATGGTTCACCAGGAGCTCCCAGAGCATCGAGCAACCGATCCGATAGACCTGCAGCACCTCCGGCAGCGGAGCGCCCTGGTGTGCGCGCCTGCTGCCCGTCTCGTGGGGGGCGGCCAGATCGTCGTGGGTCTCGGTTCCGGCGAGCGCGTTCACCATGAAGCGCATGTTGACCGCGATGGAGCGATGCAGGTCTTCGCGCGGCACCATCTTCTCGTCCCGGTACAGCGCGATGCGGTCGCAGGTGGCCGCGTACACGTCGTCGATCAGCCGGGGCAGCCTGGGCTCGACCCAGGCCACGAGTTCGGCGAGGGCGGCGTCCTTCACCCGGCCACCACCTTCGACGATGGTCGGCCGGGGTGGTGAAGGTCGTCCACGCCGCACATTTCAAGGATGCTACGTGGCGCCCCGTCCGCGGCGCACCCTCCCGGGCCGCGATCACGAATTGGTCGTACCGAGATCAAGGCCTACCGCTTTCGCCATAACGCACTCCCCTGAATCGACGATTCGCCGATCGGTCTACTGAAGGGACGAGGACAGCGTCAAGGCGAACGGCCCGTGTCTCGATTCTTTCCTGGGCGTATGTGGCGTCCCACAAAGAACTTTGTCGCGGGCCACACCGAACGGTCCCGAATCCCGTCACATCCACCGCCGATGAGGGAATCCCACACGATTGTGTGTTTTCATCGACACCGGAGACCCTGCCCTTCCGCCGGGGCGCGGTCCGTGGTCGGATGATCCGGAAACGGTGCGGAACAGGAGTGTGGACGATGAGCGATCAGGAACAGCCGCCGGAGTTCAAGCCCTACCACCATCCGGCGGCCGGCTGGGGAGCGGCGAAGAGCGTCACCGGGTTCCTGATCCGCGAAGGCGAGCTCATGGCGGGCCCGCGCGCGATTCTGAAGATGAATCACGAGAACGGCGGTTTCGACTGCCCCGGCTGCGCGTGGCCCGACGACACCAAGGGCCTGCATCTGGACATCTGCGAAAACGGTATCAAACACGTCACCTGGGAAATGACCAGGAAAAGGGTAGGCCGGGAATTCTTCGCCGCCCATACGGTGAGCGAATTGTCGGGATGGACCGATACCGAACTGGAGAGCCAGGGGCGGCTGACCGAGCCGATGCGATACGACGCGGCCACCGACCGATACGTCCCGATTTCCTGGCCCGAGGCCTTCGCTCTCGTGGGCGATACGCTGCGAGGCCTCGACAGTCCTGATCAGGCGGCGTATTACACCTCGGGAAGGCTCGGGAACGAAGCGACCTTCCTGTACCAGCTCATGGCCCGCGAACTCGGGACGAACAACCTCCCGGACTGCTCCAACATGTGTCACGAGGCGAGCGGCCGCGCCCTCCAGGCCGCGCTGGGCACCGGGAAGGGCACCGTCGACCTCAAGGACTGGGAACACGCCGACGCCCTGTTCATCCTCGGCGTCAACGCCGCCTCCAACGCGCCCAGGATGCTCACCGCACTCGCGGAGGCCTATCGCCGGGGCGCGCAGATCGTCCACGTCAACCCGCTGATCGAGGCCGCCGCGACGCGGACCATCATCCCCCACGATTTCGCCAGGATGGCGACATTCCGTGCCACGCGCACGGGAACGCTGAACCTGCAACCGCGCATCGGCGGCGACATGGCGCTGATCCGCGGGATGGCGAAGGCCGCACTGGAGCAGGCCGCCACGGATCCGGGTGCCCTCGACCTGACCTTCATCGAACGCCACACCACCGGTTTCGAGGAGTACCGCGCCCTCTGCGAGGCGACCTCGTGGGAGGAGATCGAGCGCCAGTCGGGCGTCTCCGTCGCCGACATCCGCGCCGCGGCCCGGATCTACCGCGACGCCGACCGCAGCATCGCCAGCTGGTGCCTGGGCGTCACCCAGCACGAGCACGGCGTCGACACCGTCCGCGAGATCGTCAACCTGTTGCTGCTGCGGGGAAACCTGGGTCGCGAGGGTGCCGGGCCGTCACCGGTCCGAGGGCACAGCAACGTCCAGGGGAACCGGACCTGCGGTATCGATCACCGCCCGGACGCCGCCTTCCTCGACCGGCTCGGCGAGGTCTGCGGCATCGCCCCGCCCCGGCACCACGGCCTCGACACGGTCGGCACCATCGAAGCGATGCACCGCGGCGACGTGACCGTTTTCGTCGGTATGGGCGGCAATTTCGTCCTGGCCGCGCCGGACACGCCGTACACGTCGGCCGCACTGCGCAAATGCGCGCTGACGGTGCAGGTCAGCACGAAACTCAACCGGAGCCATCTGGTCCACGGCGAGCAGGCGCTGATCCTGCCGTGTCTCGGCCGCACCGAAAAGGACGAACAGCGCGCCGGCGTGCAGGCCACCTCGGTCGAGGACGCGATGAGCATGGTCCACCTGTCCACCGGCATGAAACGGCCCGCGTCCACGCACCTGCTCTCGGAACCGGCGATCATCGCCGGGATGGCCCGCGCGGCACTGCCGGACAGCGCGACGCCGTGGGAAGCCTACGTCGAGGACTACGACCGGATCCGCGACACGATGTCGCAGGTCCTCGACGGCTTCGAGGACTTCAACCGGCGGGTCCGGCAGCCGCTGGGGTTCCGCATCCGCCAGCCCGCCAGGGAACTGGTGTTCCACACCGCTTCCGGACGCGCGGAGTTCTCCACCGCCGCCCTGCCGGACGTCATACCCGCACCCGGCACGCTCGCGCTGGGCACCATGCGCTCCCACGACCAGTGGAACACCACGATCTACTCGGACGACGACCGCTATCGCGGGGTCAAGAACCTGCGCACGCTGATCTTCATGAACGCCGAGGACATGCGCGACCGCGGCCTCGCGGAGTTCGACGAGGCCGACATCACCAGCATCGCCAAGGACGGCACCACACGGAGTCTCCAGCGCTACAAGGTGATCCCGTACGACATCCCCCGCGGCTGCGCGGCGGGCTACATGCCGGAAATGAACGTCCTGTGCGCCATCGGCGACTACAGCACCCAGAGCGATCAGCCGATCATGAAGCATCTCAAGGTCACGGTCGAACGGTCGGCCTAGCGCACGGGCCGCGGACGAAGACCGCCGCCGCGATTCCGGCGACGACCCCGATCAGGGTGTCGAGCACCCGGTCGGTGAGAAGCGTCAGCGGTTCGGCCGGAGCGGCCAGTTCCGTCATCACCATGATCAGTGGTGTGAAGAAGCCGAGCGCCAGTCCGTAATGACGGGACATGAACAGTTCCGTCGGGAACAGGAGCACGATCACCGACAAGGCCAGCAGCGTCCCACCGAGATCGGGAAGGAGCAGCAGCGCGGTGACGCCGAGTCCGGCGAACGTGCCCAGGACCCGGTGAACGCTGCGGTGGACGACACTGCGGACGCCGGGATGGAGCCGGTTGCGCGTATCGACGGCGGCCAACGGCACCGCCGCGGAGGCCATCGCCCAGTTCGCGTGCTCGACGCCCAGCAGCAGGCCGCAGAAGCCCGCCGCCGAAATCGCCAGCACGTAGCGAGCGGCGTGGACCAGAGCACACGACCTTCGGCGCCCTCGTGCGCAGGCTTCCTGCCCGCACATCACTCCCGGCGGTGGAACCGCCTGCCTGCCAACAGTTCTCTTCGGGCCGGTGAGTCCGATGAGGACACAGAACACGGCCGTCCCGGCGCAGATCGGCAACCCCGCCGGGTCGGCGGGAACGAGGGCGATGGCACCCAGCGCGAAGATCCCGAAGAACGGTCCTCGGGGGACGAGGTCGAGCCGGTTCGCCACCAGCGCACCCGCGAACGCGAAACCCGACTCGGTGACCACCAGGACCCACGGCCGGGCGTGACAGGCGGAGAGGAGCGTCCCGAAGGCGACGCCGGTCAGCAGGATCGCTCCCCCTTGCACCTGATGCCGAAGACGGAGCCCCCGGCACTCGGCCCGCCCATACATCCCGGTGAACGAACCGAAGGCGGCGAAGATGATCAGCTCCGGCCGCCCGGCGAAGAGCAATGCCAATCCCGGGACGAGCAGGCCGACCGCCACTCGGCAAGCGTGAAGCCAGTCGCCATCGGCGAAACCGAGCCCGGACGGCAGGCGTGCCGATGGCCGGGCAGTGCGCAAGGACGAGCTCCTTTCGGATCCGAAATCCAGTCTGCCGGACGACCTATCCGGAAGTCTCGCCGAAATGCTGTGGAGTGCCACGAAATTCTTTGTCTCTGTCCACTGTGGTGTCCGGCCCGGCTGACGACCGTTCCCCGGTTTCGCCGTCGTCGGAGACCGGCCAGCGGAGCCCTGCCTCGGCAACGAGCCTGTCGAAGATGGGAGTGGCCGTGTCCTGCGCCGCGCTCATTCGTCGTCCACCCGAGCCGCGGGGATCGGGCGGCGGACGCCCGGGCCGGAGCACCTTCCGACCACCTCGCGCACCATCGGCACAGTGGGCGTCTGAGCCTGGAGATATGCCTCTCGCAGACCTACTCGGGCGCGGTGGGCCAGCGCGGCGACGCCGTTCGGCGACACGCCCAGGACCGGTGCCAGCTCGGCCGGGGTGTGCCCTTCGGCAACGGTGCTCCACAGCACGGCGCGCCACCGCACGGGCAACGTGCGAAAAGCGGACCGGAGCAGCTGATCGGTCGACGCTCGCAGGGCCGGCCCGTCGGCTCCTTCGGTCTCCTCCGTCGCCGGGACCACCGCGTGGGGCTGGACCCGCAGGCGGTGACGGTTCCACCGGGCGGCGAGGTTGCGCATCGTGACGACCAGATACGGCCGCAACTCGTCGCGCGGTCCACCGCCGCCGCGGACCGCGGCCAGAACACGCGCGAACGCCTCGGCCACGAGATCGTCCTGCTCAGCGGGCTGACCGACCCAGCACGCGGCGATCCGCCGCAGCGGGCCGGAATGCCGCCGGAACAGCAGATCACCCGCACCGAGATCCCCACCCCGGAGCCTGGCGAGCAGCAGCGCGTCCGGCGGGGCATCGTCCACGGCATCCCACATCACATTCTCCAGATTCCTGTCGGTCAGCAACGGATTTGCGGCACATACGGGACTTTTCCGAGAGCTTCACACGAACCCTCCGCCACGGATTGGCACACAAAGTAACAGATACAACGACGTATCCCTTATCCATGACGGTATGCTCAGCGAAGTGATCACCCCTTCAGCGACCACCCGCTCCGGCGACGGCCGGGCCGCCCGCTGGACAGGGCAGCGCGAGCGCCGCCGCCGAGAGTTCGTCGAGGCGGCCCTGCGAGCGATCGCCGAACACGGACCACGAGTGTCGACGGCACGCATCGCCGACGAGGCCGGTGTCGCACGCCCTCAGCTGTACAAGCACTTCGACGACGCGACCGACCTGCAACGAGCCATCACCGTTCAAGCCACACGGCTCGTCGCGACCGCGCTGCGACCACTGTGGGAACTCCGGGGAAGCGCGA
The DNA here is from genome assembly GCF_000732925.1 of Amycolatopsis japonica. Classification (NCBI taxonomy): domain Bacteria; kingdom Bacillati; phylum Actinomycetota; class Actinomycetes; order Pseudonocardiales; family Pseudonocardiaceae; genus Amycolatopsis; species Amycolatopsis japonica. The sequence continues at coordinate 3,465,937 of NZ_CP008953.1, read as the reverse complement.
TGGAGCTGATCACCGTCGCGGTCGACGCGCACACCGGCTGGCTCTCCGAGAACGGCAACCTCTACCGCTACCTGAGCCTGCACTCTCACGGAGACCGGGACGCGGTCACCGACGTCAGGACCGTCATCGCCCGGCAACTCACCCGGCTGTTCGAGCACTACATGACACTGCTCGGAATGGACACCCGGGACGCCGAACCCGCCGCTTTCGGCGTCGTCGGACTCGTCGACTCTTGCACCGCGCAATGGCTCGAGAACCCCCGCGACGTACCGAGAACCGAACTCGCCGCCCTGCTCACCCGCTGGACATGGCGCTTGCTCGACGACACCCTCCGCGCGGGCGGTGTCGAACTCGACCCCCACATCACGCTGCCGCCCGCCCCACCCCAGCCCACGATCTGATCGGTCGGACCGCTCGGCCGTCGTGCGAATTTGACGCTAGGCCGAAGGGTCAGGCTGCGGGGAGCCGGGCGACCAGCCGTGCACCGCATTCGGCGCCCTCGGCCCGTAATGACCCGCCGTGGCGGACGGCGATGTCCCGGGCGAGGGTGAGACCGAGTCCGGTACCGCCCGCGTCGCGGGTGCGGGAGTCGTCGAGCCGGGTGAAGCGGTCGAAGACGCGTTCGCGGTCGGCGTCGGGGATGCCGGGGCCGTCGTCGATCACTTCGAGGACCGCCTCTCCTGCCTCGTGCCGAAGCCGCACTGTGACGGACGAACGCGCGTGACGCACGGCGTTGTCGAGCAGGTTACGCAGCAGACGTTCGAGCTGGACGGGTTCGCCGCGCACCGGCGCCGGACCCTCCACATCGGACACGACCGTGGGCCCGCCGTCGTCGAGTTCGCGTTCGGCGACCTGCTCCCCCACGACGTCGGCGAGGTCGACGACGCCTTCCGGAGGGTCGGCAGGGTCGACCGCCAGCTGGAGGAGGTCCGCGGTGATGCGTTGCAGCCGCTGGACGTCGAGCAGGGAGCGGCGGGCGACGGCGGGCCAGTCGGCGCGATCGGTGTGGGTGAGCGCGACCTCGAGCCCGGTGCGGAGGTTCGCGAGCGGACTGCGCAGCTCGTGGCTGGCGTCGGCGACGAACCGTTCCTGCTGTTCATAGGCTTGCTGCAACCGGTCGAGGGTCTCGTTCGTGGTGGTGGCCAGCCGGGCGACCTCGTCACGGGACGGAGGCACCGGCACCCGGCGGTCGAGTCCGCTCCCGCTGACCTCGGCCAGTTCCCGGCGGATCGCCTCCACCGGCCGCAGCGCCCTCCCCGCCGCGAGCCACGCGGCCAGCGCGGTGATCAGCACCGCGAGCGGGACGAAGAAGATCAGAGTGTCGTCGAAGGTTCCCAGCGTCCGTAGGGTTTCCCACGGCGACACGAACAGATAGAACGTGAACCGTTGCCCCGCCCTGTCGATCACTTTGCCCACCACGGTGTATTCGCGGTATTCCCGCCACTGTGGATGGTCGCCGGGTTTCAGCGTGGCCTTCGTGGTGACCGTCCAACCCGCGGGCGCGCCGGCGGGAGCGGGTGGCAATGGTATCCACGCGGGATCCCATCGGCGCAGGTTCTCACTGCTGATCACCGATCGCCCGGTTTCGTCGACCACCTCGAAGAGGGCATCGCCGGCCGGTTCGACCGGAGCCATCGGCTGCCCGGCCCGGTAGGCGTCGGCCATCCGGTCCAGGTGGGCCCGCGTCGCCTCCACCGCGCTGTCCGACAATTGCCTGCTCAGCAGCTCCCGAGTGCCCAGCCAGCCGAGGGTGAACACGACCGCGCAGAGCAACGCCGCCGAGAGCGCGGTGCTCCGGCGCACCGACGAAGGCCACCATCCGCTCATCGGTCCTCCAGCCGGTAGCCGGCGCCGCGCACGGTCGCGATGGTGCGCCGCCCGAACGGCGCGTCCAGTTTGCGCCGCAGCGCGCTCACATAGACCTCGACGATGTTGGGGTCACCCCGGTACGCCAGATCCCAGACCTGGTCGAGGATCTCCCGTTTCGTCACCAGCTGCCCGCCATGCCGCAGCAGGCATTCCAGTACCGCGAACTCCTTGGTGGTCAACGACACCGGTGTTCCCGCGCGGCGGCATGTCCGCTTCGCCGGGTCGAGCACGAGGTCACCGAATTCCAGCACACCCGCCGATCCGGTCGCACCCCGGCGGATGAGGGCCCGCAGCCGGGCGGTGAGCACGACGTAGGAGAACGGTTTGCTCAGGTAATCGTCGGCGCCGGTGTCGAGCGCCTCGGCTTCGTCGTACTCGCCGTTCTTCGCCGTCAGCATGAGGATCGGCGTGCTCACCCCGCGCTCGCGCAGTGCCGCGCAGACACGGTAGCCGTTGAGCTTCGGCAGCATGATGTCCAGCACGATCACCTGATACGGGTACAGCTGCGCGAGTTCGAGCCCTTCGAGACCGTCGCGCGCGAGGTCGACCGCATAGCCGTCGGCCTCGAGTCCCCATTGGAGAGTCTCGGCCAACCGCGTTTCGTCTTCCACCACGAGCACCCGCATGTTCTGATCCTCCCAGATCGCCGGCGGGCTTCCTGAAGCGTTCTTCAGGTTGTTTCAGGAACCGTTCAGGCACCTTCGGACAAGCTCACGGCATGAACACAATGGACGGTTCCGCAGCGATCGCGACGGATGTGGTGAAGGTCTACGGCCGAGGCGACACGGCGGTACGGGCGCTGGACCGTGTGACACTGGAATTCCCGCGCGGCCGGTTCACCGCCATCATGGGTCCGTCGGGGTCCGGCAAGTCGACCCTCATGCACTGCCTCGCCGGCCTGGACACTGTGGACACAGGTCGAATCCTCATTGGACAGACTGAACTCACCGGGCTTTCCGACGCCCGGCTGACCAGGCTGCGCCGAGACCGGGTCGGGTTCGTGTTCCAGTCGTTCAACCTCCTGCCGACCATGACCGCCGAGGACAACATCCTGCTCGGGCTCCGGCTCGCGGGACGCCGCCCGGACCCGGCCTGGTTCGACACCGTCATCGACACACTGGGGCTCCGGCAGCGGCTGCGGCACAAACCCGGTGAGCTGTCCGGCGGTCAGCAGCAGCGGGTGGCCTGCGCCCGCGCGCTCATCGGCAGGCCGGACGTCGTCTTCGCCGACGAACCGACCGGCAGCCTCGACTCGCGCTCCGGCGCCGAAGTGCTCGACTTCCTGCGCACATCGGTCCGCGAGCTCGGCCAGACCGTGGTGATGGTGACCCACGACCCGGTCGCGGCCTCCTACACCGACCACGGGGTACTGCTGGCCGACGGCCGGATCGCCGCGCAGATCCCGCGTCCGAGCGCCGACGCGGTCCTCGGCGCCCTCACCGGTCTGGGGGCGTGATGCTGCGAACCATCTTCGCCGGACTCAAGGCCAGGCCGCTGCGGCTGCTGCTGTCGGCCACGGCCATCACACTCGGCGTCGCCTTCGTCGCCGGATCATTCGTGCTCACCGACGCGGTCGGCGCCGGACTGCGCGACGCCGTCGCCTTCGAGACACGCGGAGTGGACGTGTCAATCACCTCTCGACGAGGCGCCGGCCTCGACGACACGACCGTGGCGAAGATCCGGCAAGTGCCGGGCGTCGCCGCCGCAGAGGGCCGGACCACCGTCAGCGCGCCGATGCTCGGTCCCGACGGGCGCGCCCGGGACGCCGCCGCGACCGCGTCGGGCACGGACGAGGAGCTGCGGCCCTACGACCTCGTCGAGGGCCGCTTCCCCAGCAACGCCGGGGAAATCGCGATCGCACGGACCAGTCTCGCGGACGTCGCACTCGGTGGGGCGGTGACAGTACTGGACGAAACTGGGGAACGTCACGCGCTGACGCTGGTCGGCGTGTTCGACCGCCCGGTCGACGCGGGCCTGGGTGGGGCGAACCTGGTGGTGTCGCAGGAGATGCTGCGTCGCTTGGATCCGGCGGCGACGGTCGGCGAGATCGTGGTGCGGGCCGCACCGGGCGTGAGCCCGGCGAAGCTCGCCGCCGACCTGAAACAGGCCGTGGGCGGCAACGGGATCTCCGTGGTCACCGGCCAGGAGGCCGCCGCTCGGCTGCTCTACGAAACCGCGCCGAACGCCCCCGGAGTGGTGAAGTTCTTCACCGCCTTCGCCGTTCTCGCGATGGTCGTGGCCGCGATGGTGATCTCCAACTCCTTCACCATCCTCGTGGCCCAGCGATCGCGGGAACTGGCACTGCTGCGCTGTGTCGGGGCCGGTAAACGGCAGGTCTTCGCCAGTGTGCTCGCCGAAGCCGCTGTCGTCGGCACGGCGGCCTCCGTAGCCGGCCTGTTCGGCGGGCTGGGTGTCGCCGCCGCGCTGCAGGCCGTCGCGGGCCAGGAGAACGTGTATCTGCCGCTGACCGCGCGGACGGTGATCGCCGCGCCGGCGGTCGGGATCCTGGTGACAGCACTCGCGGCGGCCCTCCCCGCCTGGTCAGCGACCCGGGTCACGCCGGTGGAGGCACTCCGCACGCCGGGAGACGGACCCACCGCCCGCGCCGGACGGCTACGCGTGGTCGCGAGCACCGTCTTGCTCGTCGGCGGCGTCGGTGCCGGGGCGCTCGCCCTCCAGTCCGACGTGGACGACGCGGCACCGCTCGTCGTGGCGGCGATGGTCGCCGTGCTCGGCGCGACACTGGCCGCCGGGCCACTGATCGCGGGACCCGTTGTCCGGGCACTGGCCAGGCTGACACCAGGGCGACCCGCGAAACTCGCCGCGCTCAACGCCGACCGCAACCCCAAGCGGACCGCGGCCAGCGCCGCCGCCCTCACCATCGGGCTCGCCGTTGTCACCCTCGCGACCACCGTGGCGGCAGGCGTCGAAGCAGGCCGGAGCCGCGGCCTCGACGAACAACTGACCGCCGACTTCATGGTCACCTCCGCGGTCATCACCCGGCCGCTGCCCGGCACACTCGCCGACACCCTCGCGAAAGTGCCCGGCGTGGACGCCACCATGACCCGGCGGTCGTTCTCCGGTGACCTGGGCAAGTACGGCTCGTACGAGCTGAGCGCCATCCGCGGCGACCTGATCCGGCCCAAGGTGCTCTCCGGCCGCTTCGACCGGCTCGGCCCGGGCCAGATCGCCATCCACAAGGACATCGCACAGAGCACGGGTCTCGTGGTAGGCGACACCCTCCAGACCGAACGGGCGTCGCTCCGCGTCGTCGCGATCTACGACGGCGTCACCATGGCTGGAATCGACCTCGGATTCGCCGTGGTCGACCTCGCCCAACAGCCGACGATCGCCCCCAACGAGAAGAGTTACGACGAGAGCGTGCTGGTCAAGCTCGCCTCCGGCGCCGACCACACCAGGGTCGAAGCCTCCCTGAAACAGGAACTGTCGAGCGCGCCGCTCGCGATGCTGAAGAGCGTCACCGAGATCAAGGACGACGCGTCCGCGTCGATACGCGAAAGCCTCGACCTCATGTGGGCACTGACCGCGTTGGCCGTGCTGATCGCGTTCGCCGGGATCGCGAACACGCTCTCGCTGTCCGTGCTGGAGCGGACACGGGAGTCGGCACTCCTGCGCGCCCTCGGCCTCACCAAGACCGGACTCGGCGCCACAGTGACCGCCGAGTCGGTCTTCGTCGCCCTGTTCGGCGCCGCGTGCGGACTGCTCGTCGGCCTCGGCTCCGCATGGCTGATCACCGAAGTCGTGGCGAGCGGCGGCGACGCCATCGCCTTCGCGCCACCTTGGGAACGGCTCGGGGTCCTGCTGGGCGCGGCGATCTTGGCCGCCCCGCCGGCCGCGCTGCTGCCGGCAAGGCGGGCCGGCCGCGGCTCACTGACCGCGGCGCTGCAGGAGTGAAACGCCTGTGGGGGATTCCTGATGTCTGTTCAGGCGAACATGTCGGCGTAAGGATCGGGTTCGCCGGTCATGGGGTCCAGGCCCGCTTGGAATCGCCGTCGTTGCTCTTGGTGGTGGACGAAGGAGCCGACTCGTCCCCACAGCGACAGATCGCTGAGAGGGCATTCGTCGAAATCGGCGGTCATGAGCCCGCGGATGAATCCGGCCATGCCGCACTCGAACAGCGCCCAAGGCGGTGATTCGTGACGGCGCCAGACCACCACCGGCCAGAGGTCAGGGTCCGGGTCGGTCATCAGCCACCCCAGCTCGTCGCCGTTGCATCCGGTTCCCCAGGGCAGTACCCGGTCCGCGCCCGACGGAACACCAGGGACGCCTCCGTCGATGTCCCACAGATCGCGCAACTGCGTGCTGTGCTCGGAGATCGACCCCGACCAGCCGTTCCCTGTGGGCAGAGGCGGAAGGATGACCAGGTTATCGACGGCTCCCCCGCCGTAGGCAGCCATGAAGGCCTGGTAGTCGCCGGGCAATGAAGAACCCAGGTGCGCCTCGACCGCTACCCAGTCGACGCGCTCGTCGGCGCCGTGATCGTTGGGCATGATGCGCAGCAGCGTGTCGATGTCCGTGCTGCCTGTCATTCTTCCTCCCTGGTTCCGCAGGAGCCGCATCGTATCCGGCCGCACCGACAAGACATCGGTCGTGAACGGCGGCGCGAGCGGCACGCCTTGTTCCATGTCCTTGACACAAGTTGTACCGTGCATGTGACACAAGAGGGAGGTTGTCCGATGGCGTGGGACAACGTGCTGGGCGTCGCGATCGTGATGGGGATTTTCGGGCTGGGGATTCTCGTCGTCCTGTGGCCCGGAGAGAAGCACGGTCGGCGGTTGCTGACCCGATGGGGGATCGATCGTCCGTCCGATGAGGACGTCACGGAGGCGGTGCGTTACCTGAAACGCCGCCGCATCGCGTATCCGTGCCTGTTCGTGCTGTTGCCCGTGCTGGGGGATGCGGCCGGGCTGGCCGAGGACACTCCCTGGACGATTGTGTGGACGCTGTTGCTCGGCGGGCTCTTCGGCGAGCTGTTCGCGTTTCGGCCGCCGAAAACCGCGCAGCGGCGCGCGATGCTGGCGCACCGCAAGGTCCGCGACGTCATCCCCGCGTGGGCGCTCGTGCTGCTCGGGCTCACGACAGGTGCCGGACTGACGTACTACGCCGCCCATGGACGGTGGCAGGCCGTCGCCGTCGTCGCCGGATGCGGGCTCGTCGCCGCCGGAATCGTCGCACTCGCGGTCCGGCGGCCCGCCGCCGGCGATCCTGTCGTCGATCTCGTGCTACGCGCCCGCAGCGCCCGCGTGGCGACAGGACTCGCGATCGCGGTTCCCGGAGCACTGTTCGACGCCGAGATGAGCGCGGCCGCCGTCGGCGTGTTCGTGCTCGGCCTCATCGCCCTGCGCGTGGTGGCGGGGCCGCATCGCAGCGTCGCCGCGGCTGCGAGCTGACGATGACGGCCCTGCGCGTCACCATCGACACCACCAGCGGACTCGCGCCGTGGCGGCAGATCTACGACCAGATCGAGCGCATGATCGCGGGCGGGACTCTGGCCGCGGGCACCCGGCTGCCGCCGATCCGCCAGCTCGCACGGGACCTCGGACTGGCGTCCGGCACGGTCGCGCGGGTCTACCGCGAACTGGAGACCATGGACCTCGTGACGACGGCGCGCGCGAAGGGAACCGTCGTCACCGAGCCGGCCAAGCGCACACGGCCCGAGGCGCTGCTGACAGCAGGGGCGACCCGCTTCGCCGCGTTCGCCCACGATCTCGGCGTCGGCGAGGACGCCGCGGTCGACGCCGTCCGTGCGGCCTACGCTCGCGTCGCCGACAGCTAGCCCGCGCGGCCCGGAGCGTCACCGACTCCACCGCGTTGCGGTCGACCGATCAGCGGCGTGCTCCCAGGACGCGTTGGATGATGTCGTCGAGGAAGCCGGACGTCACCGGTACACCTTCATAAGTCGCGCGGACGAGGACGGCGCCGACCAGCAGCGACAGACTCGGCGCGACGTCATCCGGGGCAAGGTGTTCCGCGAGGATGCCACGAATCCCCCTCGTCGCGTTCTCGTAAAGCCGGTCGCGGAGATCACGGGCGTCGTCGCTCTCGCCGGCACGGGTGATGACTCCGGCCATCAGCTGGTCGTACCGGCCGTCCGCCAGCGTCTCCGCCAGCCTCGTCAAGGCGGCGTGGAGATCCGTGCGGAGGTCGCCGCCGGCGGGCGGGTGGGTCGTGTCCTCGCAGATCTGCTCGATCGCGTCGCGGGCCAGGTCGAAAGGTGTCGGCCAGTGCGCGTAGATGGTGGCCTTCGAGTATCCCGAGCGCTTGGCGACCTCGGCGTGCGTCATCGCCGCCCATCCGTCTTCCAGCAGCGCCGTCGCGCTTTCCCTGACCACATCACGCCGCGTTCGCGTGACGCGCGGATCCGCCCCATCACCCGAGAACTTGACCATCCAGCCATCGTACCCGCTACCGATCACACTCATCACTACTAGACTATGAGTACAGTAATGACCTGTTAGGCCAACGGCTGCCGGAAGGACCCGTTCGTGACCAGTGCCCCAGCACCCCGGACGCAGCAGGCGATCGTGCAGACCCGCTATGGAGGCGCACGTGACGTTCTCGCTCTGATCAAGGACCTACCGGTCGTCCCTCCCTCCGCGCACGAGGTACAGGTGCAGGTGCGGGCGTCGTCGATCAACCCGATCGACTGGCACATGCTCGAGGGCAACCGGCGCCTGATCACCCGGCGCCGCTTCCCGTTCACCCCGATGTTCGACCTCGCGGGCGTCGTCACGGCCGTCGGCAGCGAAGTCACGACGTTCTCCGTGGACGACCGGGTGTACGCCGACAACGAGATCCACGGCGGCGGCGGGACGGAATACGTCAACGTGCCCGAAGACCTCCTCGCCCACGCCCCCGCCGGACTGGGTTTCGCCGAAACCGCGGCGATTCCCTTGGCCGCACAGACGGCCCTGACCTGTCTCGACCGAGGCGATATCTCCCCAGGCACACGGATCGCGATCATCGGCGCATCCGGCGGAGTAGGACACTTCGCCGTCCAGATGGCACGCGCCGCCGGGGCGTTCGTCGTCGGCGTGTCGAGCGCGCGCAACCGCGACTTCGTCCTGAAGCTGGGCGCTGACGAAGTGGTCGACCGGAACGAGACCGACCTGACGGCGCAGTACGGAGCGAACTCCTTCGACGTGGTCATCGACACCGTCGGTGGCCGAAACCAGTGGCTTCAGGCCCGCCACGTACTACGGCAGGGCGGCCGGTTCGTGACGATCTCCCGCGACGAAGACGGAGTCGTCACCCCGGCCGCCATCGTCCGCCTGCTCACCACGATCACCGTCCGCCGCATCCAAGGCGCCGGGAAGCGGGGGATCAAGTACATCCCCGTGTTCCTCAAAGCCTCCCGCTCGCTGCTGCGGCGCGTGACCGCACTCGTCGACAACGGTCACGTCACACCCCATGTGGCGCGCACCTTTCCGTTGACGCTCGCGGGTCTGCGACAAGGCATCGAGGAAAGCCGCGCGGGACGTACTGCCGGAAAGCTGGTACTCGAACGATGACCCCGTATCCTTCCCCGGGCTCGGCTCGCCGCTACAACTCCGCCGCGGCACCACGCTGTCGACCGCACCGACGTCCCACAACACGCGGACGTCATCCTCGACACGGCGAACTTGCACCGTTCCGCACCTGGACCCAGTCCGTGCAGCACGGCTCGCTGTGGATGCAGAATACTGCCCAGCCGAAAGGCAATTCCGGGCTACAGGGCGAACTCCCCCGGCGCGAGGCTGCGTGTCAGGCAGAACTCGTTTCCCTCCGGGTCGGCCAGAACCACCCAGGACCGACCGTCTCCCTGTCCCACATCCGTCTTGGACGCGCCGAGCGCGAGCAACCGCTCCAGTTCGGTTTGCTGGTCGCAGTCGATCGGACAGATTTCGAAGTGCACCCGGTTCTTGGCGACGGTCTTGGTCTCGGGAACACGGACGAAGACCATATTCGGCACGGCGGGCCCGCCACGCAACGCGGCCAATCGCTGTTCGTCCGGCGACTCCGGATCGGGTCCGATCTCGACCACGGCGCCGTTCTTGTCCTCATAAACGACGTAGCCCAGGACGCCACACCAGAAATCCGCCAGCCGCCGCGGATCCACGCTGTCCATGGTCGCCCATTCGAACCGGCTCGTCATGCACAATTCCTTTCCGCGCGGCGGCCTGCATCGGATGCCTACCGTAGCGACTGCTGGACCCGGTCCAGGCCAAGCCCGGTGCAATGACCAAGCGATCCCGAGTGGGCTGCTGGCAGCGTAGCGCCCGTGGATCAGCGCGGCGGGAATCCCGTGACGTCGCTCGATGTCGTGCAGCAGTTGCCCTTCGTCGAGGGAGCAGCAGTTGGACCAGTAACGGGTGACGAAGTGAGCGAACGTCAGCTGGAATTCCGGGCCGACGATCGACGGAACGGTGCCCTTTGTGCGGCCGCGGTCCGGATCTCCGGATCTGGGTCGTGGAGCCACCGGCTGCAGGCGGCCGACAGGTCGCCGTCGCGTTCAGAAGCCCTGCTCCTCCTCTGAGGGGCGGGGCTTCAGTCGTTCAATGGCGATGAAATGAGGATGGCCCTCGGAACCGTCTCCAAGTGCCCGTCACGGAACGTGGCGTGCAGGTGCGGGACCACGGACGCTTCAGACGGCGAGGATCACGGGGATCCCGCTCCCCCGGCCCGCGCCTCGGCGGCCGTGTACTCGACCCTGATCACGACCGACCGCTCGTTGGGCACGGTGAACTCGCTGTCGGGCACGACTTCCATCCGGCCCGCGACGTTGTGCAGGCGCCTGGTGACGTCGTCGATGCGGCCGGCAATCACCCGCTCGTTCCGCTCCGGGCTGCCGGTCCGGCTCGCCCGGCCAGTGATCCGCACCGGTTTCCGCCCGGAAACGATCAATTCACGCACCGGCGCCGGAAGGGACGCCCACCACTCGTTCACCCCCAGAATGCCGTCGTTTCCGGACCTGAACCTGCCCTCGGCGGAATAGAAGATGGTCTTCATCTTCGTGATCTTCGGCGGGATCCGCACCCGGAGGTTGACCGCGAAGCTGCACGTGACCGAGGTGGTACCGCTCACCGTCATTCCGACCGCGTGCGAATTGGCCTCGCTCACCGCATAGCTGCCGCCCGTGGTCACCGATCCCCCCACTCCGCCCGGGGTGGCGGCCCCGGTCCCCGTTCCGGTGAGCGTGGTGGTCGTCGTCCTCGTTCCGGTGTCCGTCGTGGTGGTGGACTGGAGCGCCCGGAAGACGACGCTGACCGTCAGGGTGCCGGAATTCTCGCCGTCTCGTGACGTGATGGTCGGAACCCCTTCGAGGTACCCGGCGGCACCGATCGTGCCGCCGGGAGTGGTGTTGGCGAAGGCCACTCGGCCTTCCGGTGTCACCGTGAAGGGCGCCGAAACCCAGTAGTCGATGGGACCACCACCGGCGTGGATGTGCCGTTCGTTCGTGCCGTAGAGCCGGCCGGGTTCCTGGACGATGCCGTGGTGGTGCCAATACCAGGGCAGCCGGAGCAGCACGGTTCCCGTCGCTCCGGGATCGACTTCGACCGTCTCCGTGGCGTTGCTGAGGAACCAGGCCGGATGACTGACCGAGCGGTTCCCGTCGGCGACGTCGACGGACGCGTTGGCGTTGACCATCACGCTGCTGTCGTTCGTCCCGCCCCAGCCGGCGAAGGTACCTCGCTTGTTGACGTCGCGCTGGACGGGGAGCCCGGGCTTCTTAGCCCCGAGATAGGCGGTGACGGCTTTGTTCCCGGCGAGGCGTTGCAGGTTCGCCACGTTCGCCACGCCCGGAAGCACACCGGGCGGGAGCTTGTCTTCCGTGGCCCGGGAACGAGCACTCCGGTCGCGGGCCGGACCGGACGAGCCGAGTCGTTGCCTGTCGACTTCGCGCTCATTCATGAATGCGACACCTCGCCAACGTGAATTGCCGGAGATCGAACTTCACGCACGTTCCCGCAGAACAGCACGATACCGTCACACTGTTCGGGGTTCGCCGATCTGCCGGGGCGTCACAATGGGCACCATCGGCTTCCCTGTCGGGCAGACGCCACCCGGACGGGTCACTTTAAGGGGACACTTGACTGCCGAAGAGCAGCCGGAAAAATCATGCCGCTCCGCGTTCGAGTGCGCTACCTGCTCAACGTCCAACCGGGCCTGACCTCGATGACTGCGGACGGGGAATCCGTGGCGTTCGCCAGCCCAGCCGCGGCGATACCGCCGGCCTGGACACGGGCGGTCGATCGATATCGGCTCCACCGCGGGGATATACCGTGATCTTCGGCGACACCATCACGATCCTGCGGCCCGCGATCGGCCGGGACCGGTACGGCTCGAGGAAGCCACTGGATCCGCCGACGACGACTGTCGTCGCTCCCCGGCAGCCGGGCCGACTCACCAGGACAAGCCACGGTGCCGCTGGATCCGCGGCTCCGGCCTGACATGCCGCCCTGTTCGGCGGCCTTACATTTTTCCAAGCCAGGGGCTCTGTACGTCACTAAAGTCGAGCACACATTCCCGACGTCCAGCCGCAGGGTTCAGCGCCGGGAAACCGCTTCCGGAAACCTGGGCGGCGACCTCTCGAAGGGAAGGAACCGTGTTCGGTCACTTCAACCTATCGCCTTTTGCATAGGCCATTTCTTGGCCGGCCTTTGCGATCTGGTTCCGAGCCTTCTGGCGTTTATTTCACGATAGGCCGTCGGCAGTGGTATGCGGACAGGGAGGATCGAGGGTGTCTGCCAAGACGAGAATCAGGCGGCTCGCGCTGGCCGGGAGCGCGTGCCTGCTGGGCGCGTTGACGTTTTTCGTCGCTGTCGACCGCGAACCATCGACAGTTGACGAGACAGTGTCGGTACAGCCGTTGACAGCACAGGAGAAGTCCATCCTGCACCGGGCTGAACAGGTTCTGCTGCAAGCATGTATGGCCGACAGCGGATACGCCTACGTCATGGTCGAGGAAGAACCGGCCTCCTTTCTCCGACGGTTCCCCTATGTGGTCGACGACCTGTCCTGGGCGCGCGAACACGGATTCGGCAACGACGTGCGCGACGAGGTGCGGCAACGCGCGGAGAATGATCCGAACAAGCGCTACTTCGGCAGCCTGTCGGCGGCGGACAAGGCGAAGGCGCTCGCCGCGGTCAATGGTGAGCGTCCGGTGGGCTTGATCGCGACATCGCCTGCCGGGGTCGAGATGACCCGAAGCGATCGCGGTTGCACCTCCCAACTGGAGAAGAAGCTTTATGGCGAGCTCCAGACCTGGTTCCGGGCCAAGACCGTCACCGACGGGCTTCACGTGCCCCGACGGCAACTGGTGTCCGCGGACCCGGGGTTCCAAGCAGCCCTATCGGACTGGGCCCGGTGCATGGCCGACCGAGGCTATTCCTTCGCCGATCCCGCCCGGGTCCACGAGGCGTTCCGCGTCCGGGGACCGGAGGAGATCTCGGCGGCGGTCGCCGAGGCGACGTGTGCCCAGAGCACCGGTTTCGCTTCCGTAACCCGTGGCCTCGACGCCCACTACGAGGCCCTGCAAGGACAACGGTACGGGCGGGAGATAGCGGACCGCCTTCGCCTGGAACGTGCCGCACTGCCCTTGGCCCGTGCGGTGGTCGAAAGTCAATCCCGATGAATTCACCAGGAAAGGCAGGAACCATGAGGAAGGCGATCTTCGTCGCGGCGGCTGTGATCGGCATCGGCGTGGCGATGACACCGTGGGCACAGGCCGAGAACTCATCTGTCGGGCTTCGATCCGGCGAAGAGCGCGCGGTGGCCGCCGCCGACGGCCTTCTGCACGTCTGGGAGCACCCCTTCGCAGGCGGCAAGCACTGCACGTGGGTCGGCAAGTCCAACAACTGGGACGAATGTGGCATGCGGAACAAGGGCTCCGACATCTGGAACAACGGATACGCCGGCAACAACGACGACGTGTGGCTGCACTACAACACCAGCAACACGGGGGCCTACGTGTGCATCGGCAGAGGCACGTCGTGGAACAACCTCACCAGTATCAACCCGCCGCCGCCCGGCACGCAGCGGATCACCTTCTGGGCGAACACCGGCTCCGGCTCCGGCCAGCCCATCGCGGACAACGTCGCGTCGCACGAGTGGGGAAACTGCTGACGCGACGGTGATCTGAATCCACGACGTCTCCCGGCCCACCGCGGGCCGGGAGACGTCGGTCGTATTCAGAACTCAGGATGGCCCCGCCGGACAGCCGCCGCACACGCAAGGGTCTACATGAGGCCGGTCCGCGGGGCGCAGCCGTCGTGGTCGCCACGGCCGACGCCGGGGAGACAAACCACAGCTGACCAGAAAGGCGCGATCGTCGGGCTGCAGATCGGTGTAGTAGTCGACGCCGAGGTGCATGGCCAAGTCCTTCTTCAGCTGGGTTCGCAAGAGGGATACCTGGCGGACGATCGCGCAACCGCGACGGCGTTCGGCGTCGGCCGGGGACAACGCGGTGAGTTGTGCGGCCAGCACGGCCGGCTTCATCGCGCCGATCGGGCAGACGAGATTGCCGTGAACGCCTACGAACAAGTCGCGAGCCGCGGCCGAGGTGAGGATGCCGTCGCCGTCGTCGAAGTACCACTTGCCCATGTCGTCGTGGAGCTTCTTCAACTCCGCGGGCTCCAGCGGAGTAGCCCGGAAGGGGGCCGCGGACGCGGTCAGCGCCCAGAGCCGCGTATACGCCTCGACCTGACGTTCAGCGAGTTTGAGCCGGATCTGTCGCCGATAGTTGTGGGCGAACCAGAGTCCGACCAACCCCAGCAACACGGTTCCGGCCGCCTGAACCCACGTCGTGATCGCCATGTCAACTCCCGGCTCAACGGCCCCGTCGATCAGATGGACATTCCCAGCTAGGGAATCGGGCAACCCGATTCCAGGTTCGTGCCGGTCGGCGGTGTCGGGCGCAGGCTGATGAGGCTGCCGAGATAGAGGTCGGTCGCGCTACCGGGGCGCAGTAACGCTGTCGGGGTACGACCGATCAGCAGGCGGAAGTCCCGGTTGAGATGCGCCTGATCCGTGTATCCGCAGAGCGCGGCGAGCCTGGGCAGCGGGGGCGGGCAGGCGCCGGTCAGAAGCCGGATCGCCCGGTGACATCGGGCGATCCGCCCGACGACTTTCGGCGGTAGCCCGACTTCCCGGTGGAAGCGGGTGGCCAGATACTGCCGGCTCAGGCCGGCCCGTTCCGCGAGGTCGTCGACCTTGACCGCACCGCCCGATATCGTCAGGCTGCGCCAGCTGCGGTCGAGCGACTTGGGCATTTCCGGTTCATTCAGGAGCCAGCTCGACAACCGCCGGTCGAGAATCCGGAACCGGTGATTCGAATCCCGCGCCTCCTGTAGCTCCTCCCGAAGAAGGCAGGCTCGCGTGCCCAGGAGATCTTCGAATCGCACAATGGTGCGGCTGATTTCCCGCAGTGGCAGGCCGAAGAGGGCTCGTGCGCCCAGGGGGGTCAACTCGATGACGATCCCTCGCTCCCGGCCCACCCTCGTATAGGTCATCGGCGTATTCGACAGTCCCACGACCGGGGAGACCGTCGCCAGCGGCGAGCCGGAGACCTGATGCCGAACCGGCGTGTCCAGATCGATGACCACCACGACCGAGTTCAGCGCAGCCACCGTACGCGTCTCCGGCACCGGTGCGATCCGTTGGAAGGCCAGGTAGAAACTGACCCAGCGCGCCAGCCGTCGATCCGGCGACCGGGTCTTCCAGAACTCGTCGCCGGGCGACGAAGACTCCCCCACGGCCGTTCCCCCTGGTTCCGGTGATCCCATGAGCGACATCCGCAGCACGGAAAGCATGGCAGTCCCCGCGCTCGCGGTGGGACCTCCCGGCAGTGAACGAACCGAAAGGAGCAGAACCCTTCGTTCGATTTTTGAGGAACGATCGTTCTTGACTGATCGTTCCTCAAAAGTCTAAGGTCGTGACATGGGCAGGCGAAGGGCGTTCGACGAAGACGAAGTGGTGCGCGCCGCGGTGGAGTTGTTCGGTGGCCGCTCGTACGACGGGGTGTCCATCGACGACCTGGTCAACCATCTCGGCGTGCACCGCAACAGCTTGTACAAGACGTTCGGCAGCAAGCGCGGCCTCTATCTCGTCGCCCTACGCCGCCACCTCGCCGACGACGTCCGCCCCTTGGCCGAAACGCTCGCCGCGGCGACGGACGCCGCGACCGCGCTGCGGCTCGTCACGTCGGCCGACCTCGGTCTGCTGCTGCTCGCGGCGGCGGAACGGGCACCGGCCGACGAGGAGGTGGCCACCGAGGTGACCACGGCGCTGGCCACCGTGGACCAGGCGATCGCCGACGCACTCGGCATCCCCATCGACCTGGCCGCCGCCCTCACGGCCACCGCGTTGGGCCTCCGCCTGCGCGGCGACCCCGGCGGGGCGGGCGCCGCCCTGACCCGAAGACTCGATCCTCTTGACTGACAAGGAAAAAGACATGGCACTGGTCTCCATCGACGGCGACGACCTCGTCGTCGTGATCGAAGGTCTCGACAAGCTCTGGGCCTTGAAGAGCAGCCTGACCATCCCGCTGGCCAACGTCCGCGGCGCGACCGCGGACCCGGGCATCGCCGCCGACCCCAAGGGAATTCGCGCGCCCGGCGCCCACCTGCCGGGCGTGATCACAGCGGGCACGTTCCACCTCGACGGCGAAAAGGTCTTCTGGGACGTCAAGAACCCGTCGAAGGCCGTCGTGATCGAACTCGCCGACGAGCGCTACACCCGCCTCGTCCTCCAAGTCGACGACCCGCGCTCGACCGTCGCGCTGATCGAGAAAGCCCTGCGCTGAACGACGACGCTCCCCCGCGCGGCGCAGGTGACGCTGCCCTTTTCCCTGGAGCGCAAAGGCGTTGTGGCAGCCGGCGACACCTTCCACTCTGATCATGCGTCCGAGGTACGGACGTGATCGACAGGGGAGGACATCATGGGGAAGTTCGTCACCAAGGCGGCGCTCGCGGCAGGGATCGCCGTCGCCGCACTGCCTCTAGGCATGGCCTCGGCCGGTGCCGCTCCCGTCGCGGCGGAGCCGGCCCAGCAGGTCGGGACGGCCGGGATGAAGTTCTACGACGACTACTGGACGCTGAAATCGTGCAAGACGGTGGGCAACTGGGGTCTGAAGAAGGGCAAGTGGTCCGTCTACGAGTGCCAGTTCTCCGGGTGGGACTGGGACCTCTACTACGACAAGTGATCGCGACCTGGCGCCGGTACCGGCAGGGCCCGGCACCACACCTTCTGACGACACGGAGGAGGCCACATGTCGTTCAGAGTCGAAGCCGACGCGCTACGCGACTTCTCGAAGTTCCTCGAGGGCTGCCGCGAGGACGCCGAGGCCGTGAAGAAGAACATCTCCGACGACATCACGCTGAGCGCCCATGAGGAGGGCGTCCTCACGATGCTCGCGGGCTACCACTCGGCGAACACCGACGCGATGAAGGGTCGCATGAAGCTCCTGACCCATATCGCGGAGCACGCGGCGGACGAGATCGACTCGGCCGCCCAGATGTATGAGAAGACGGACAAGGACGACGCGGCGAAGCTCGACTCGACCTATCCGGGCGCGACCTACGAGAGCTTTCTCCCGCCCGCGGACGATGGGTCGAGCGCGACCTTCGAGTGGTATCCCACCAAGGGCAACCTCGACGTCGAGACGGACCCGGACGAGCTGCAGCCGAAGGCCGAGGGACTAGAGAAGTGGACCCGCGAGTTCTTCGACACCATCAGCTGGATGGCCAACATCCGCGAGTTCATCGCGTGGGCGTGCAAGAAGCTCGGGGTGTTCGACGGTGACCCGCTCGACTGGATCGTCCAGTGGTTCATGGGCGAGTGGCAGGCTTGGGCGACGTGCGCGCTCGAATGGGAGCTCTGCAAGGCGACCGCCCACGGTATGTCCGACAACTTCGAGTTGTTCGGTCTGCCCAAGCTGACACAGGTGTGGGAGGGCAAGGCCGCCGATGCCGCCTACGAATACTTCGACAACCTGAAAGACTCGATCGAAACCGAGTCCGAGGCCTTCGACAAGCTCTACGAGCAGTACAAGCTGGTGACGGAGCTCGCCTACGAGACACAGGTCGCCATCAACGACGCCGTGAACGGCCTGATCGACGCCGCCTTCGAAGCGGTGGCGATGATCGCCGGTGGCGGCTGGGTCATGGCGGTCTGGGACATCGTCGGCATCATCGGAACGATCGTCACCTCCGTCATGAACTACATCCAGGCCGCGGAGACGGCGATCCGGTTCGCCTCGTCGGATCCGGTGCCGGACACGACACTCAAGGAGCTTCCCGGCAAGGGGAAGTACCACGACTACGACCACCCCAGCGAAAAGATCTGAGGAGGCCACGATGTCGGACGAACGCCACCGGATTCCACCACTGAACCTGGACCTGAGCAGGCTCGGCGAGGTCCGAGAGTTCGCGCTACGGACGGCGGCCAAGGGGCAGGACCCGGTGCTGGCCGAGATGGCCAAGGAGATACGGGCGGGCAAGATGACGCTGCGCGAGGCCGGGACCGGCACCGCGTACCGGGAGGCGTTCGCGGCGGCGACGGAGAAGGCGCTGCGAACGGTCCGTGAGGTCGACGACGGGGACGCCAAGGCCGACGTCGAGGGGAAGTCCCTCGACGAGCTGGTGGACCGCTTCGCTCGGCGGAACGCGGAGTTGGATGCCGAGGAGGCGGTGCCCCAGCGTCCGCAGGCCGCCGAGCCGGAAGACGACGCGGACACGTACTTCGACAACGACTCGTTCATGGTGGACCAGCCCCGGCGTGACCGGCGCTGGTAATGCTCACCGGGTCTCGCAGGGCAACCATGAAGTAGTCAGACACTCTCGGCGGGGCGCATGATCGGACGAAATTCGATCCATCCGCGCGATGAGGAGTGATGCCCGATGGGTGACTACGCGGGACAGCGGGCGGTCGTCCTCGGGGGCAGTATCGCCGGTGTGCTGGCCGCTCGTGTGCTCGCCGAGAGATACCGCGAAGTTCTCGTGGTGGATCGGGACACCGTGGTCGGTGTGCACGAAGCGAGGCGAGGCACTCCGCACACCCAGCACGCCCACAGTCTGCACGGACGCGGGCAGCTCGTCCTCGAGGAGCTGTTCCCCGGCCTCACCGAGGAACTGTCGGCCGCGGGCGTGCCGGTCGGGGACCTCGGCGAGATGCGCTGGTACTTCAACGGCCGCAAACTGGCGCCCGCGCGTACCGGACTGACCTCGGTCACCGCGCCACGGCCGTTTCTGGAGGGATCCGTCCGTGCACGGGTGGCCGCGCTGCCCACCGTGACCTTCATGGAGGGCCACGACATCGTCGGATTGCTGACCTCGCCGGGCAAAGACCGCGTCACCGGCGTGAAGGTCCAGAACCGGGCGCTCGGATCCGACGAGCGGGAGCTGACGGCGGACCTGGTCGTCGACGCCACCGGACGTGGCTCGCGGACACCGGCCTGGCTGGACCGGCTCGGCTACCGGCGCCCGGAGGAGGACCGGGTGTCGGTCGGGCTCGCCTACACCTCACGCACCTTCCGCACCCGCCCGGAATGGTTCGAGGGAGTGCAGTCGATCAACCCGGTCGCCTCGCCCGCGCATCCGCGCGGGGCCTTCTTCGGCCAGGTCGGCCGCGACGTCTGCATTCTGTCCCTCACCGGGCTGCTCGGCGACCATCCGCCCACGGACCCGGAGGGATACCTGGAGTTCGCCCGCTCGCTCCCCATTCCGGAGATCTACGAGGCCGTCGTCGACGGCGAAGCACTCACCGATCCGGTCACCTTCCGGTTCCCCGCCAGCGTCCGGCGCCGCTACGAACGCCTGACCCGCTTCCCCGCCGGACTGCTGCTGCTCGGCGACTCCGTGTGCAGTTTCAACCCCGTCTACGGGCAGGGTATGAGCGTGGCCGCACTGGAGGCGATCACGCTGCGGGATCACCTCCAGTGCGATGGCGGTGCCATCGACCCCGCCGCCTATCTACGTGACATCGCACGCATCGTGGACGTCCCGTGGGAGATCTCCGCCGGCGGTGACCTCGACTTCCCTGGCGTGGAAGGAAAACGCACGCCCAAGGTACGGGTCGGGAACTCCTTCATCGCACGTGTGCAGTACGCCGCCACCAAGAATCCGGAAGTCACCGATGCCTACCTGCGCATCGCGGGCCTGATGGACCCGCCGACCGCGTTGATGCGCCCCGGCATGGTCGCCAAGGTGTTGCGGCATGCCGTCCGGCGGCCCGCACCCGGGCCCGCGGTCCACGCCGCACCTGTCGAGCGGCGGGACGGAACGCGACGCGCCGCGTGAAGCAGAAGGCCTCTTTCCCCCGTCGCCAGGGGAAAGAGGCCTTCGCCACGACATCAGGCCGGCGCGTCACCGAGACGGGCGAAGTAGGCCTCGTTCAGCTGGATCACCTGGACGTAGTTTCCGTCCGGGTCTTCGAAAGTGCTGAAATGACCGTCCGGACGCTCCTCCAGATCGCTCACCACCGGCGCTCCCTCGGCCCGCAGCCGCTCCACGATCGTCTTCGCGTCGTCGGTGTCGACGGTGAGCAACACCCGGCCCGGTTCGGCGGTGCGGGCGGCGACGTCGTCACGGCCGTCCACGAGCAGGCCGACACTACCCAGCCGAAGCCAGCCTTCAACGGGCTCGACCTCGAACACGCGCTCGTAGAACCCGCGTAGCCGTTCGGGATCGGCGGAGCCGAGCAACACGCTGGTGCCGCGCAGTTCGGGCCCCACCTCGTCCGGCTCCGGAGCCTGCACGGGCTGGCCGAGCGAGATCATGTTGCCCTCGCAATCACGAAAGAACGCCCCGCGTTCGCCGCTGCCCCGGCTCGGATAGTTGCTGTCGATGTCGACGATCCCGTTCACCGTGCGGAATCCCGGAAAGTCATATTCTTCGAAGACGACTCCGCGGGTGCGCAATTCCGCCACTTCGGCCTCGATGTCGTCGACCTCGAACGCCAGCTGGGTGAACGAACCGTCGGAGGCACCGCGAGAGGCGAACAGGCAGAAAACCGTCGGTCCACAGCGATAACGCAACCCGCCGGGTCGTTCGTCGACGGGTTCCAGACCGAGCTTCTCCGCGTACCAGCGTCGGGCCCGATCGAGATCCTTTGCCGGCAACCGCGTTTCCAGGACCGCGTCCGTCAAAGCCATTCGAGCTCCTCTTCCGTGTCGTCTTCTTCGGGGAAATGCGGGTGAACTCCATCATTACCACTCAGGAGACGCATTCTCACCTCCGGCCGTGCGAGCACGATACGAGAGGGTGACGTCTGGGAACGGTGCCAGACTGGGGAACCGGATCGGTTCGGATCGGACGCCAGTTCAGGACTCCGACCGGCTGTTGGGTACTCGACGGCACCGGCCTCATCGGCCTGGGAGGAAACTATGTGTGCAATCTCGCGCAGGCGCTTTCTGGTCACGGGAACCGCCGCGGGGGCGACGGCGGCGTTCACGTTGGGCATGCGTCCGCTCGACGGTGTCGCCAACGCCGAGGACGCCGGTGACGTCGTCCTCGGCAAGTGGGAAACGCGCAGCCTGAGCGGCGTCGGGAACAACCAGCTCCACCCGGACTGGGGGCTGGCGGGAACCGTCTACCCCCGGGTGGCTCCGGCGAACTATTCCGACGGCCGTGGCGAGCAGGTCTTCGGGCCCAATCCCCGGTACGTGAGCAACCGGGTCTTCAACGACACCGGAGTCCATCTGTACTCGGAGCGGAACGTCAGCGCCTGGGCCTTCGTGTGGGGGCAGTTCCTCGACCACACCTTCGCCATGCGCCTCGGCAGGCGGCAGACGGGGGAACCGGGCGAAACCGCCAATATCCCGGTCGATGCCAACGACCCGATCGACAAGTACCCCAACAATCTGGGTGTCCTCTTCTTCGAACGGTCGATCCCCGCCGCCGGCACCGGTGAGACCAACCCCCGTGAGCAGATCAACCAGATCAGCTCGTACATCGACGCCTCGGCCGTGTACGGAACCTCCGCCAGTCGTTTGAACTGGTTGCGTGAAGGGCCCGCCGACGGGAATCCCGAGCACGAAGGCGCGCGGCTGCTGATGCCGGGCAACCACCTTCCCCGGAAGCGCAGCCGCGGCAACGTCGACACCGCTCCGACGATGGTGCAGGGTTCGCAGCCCGACCCGGGCGCCCCCGTGGTCACGGGAGACCAGCGTTCCAACGAGAATCCGATGCTGAACGCGGTTCAGACCCTGTTCGCCCGCGAGCACAACCGGATCGTGGCCCTCCTGCCGAAATCGATGTCGGAGCAGGACCGGTTCCAGATCGCCAGGGCCGTCGTCATCGCGGAGCAGCAGTACATCACCTACAACGAATTCCTGCCCTCGATGGGCGTCAAGCTTCCTCGCTACGCGGGCTACAACCCCGGCGTCGACACCGGCATCTCCAACGAGTTCGCCACGGTCGGCTACCGGGCGCACAGCCTGATCCGCAACGACATCCACATCGAAACCGACGCCGGTCGCTACAGCAAGGCCACCATCGAGGAGCTGCGCGCGCTGGGGCTCACGGTGAACGTCGCACACGGCAAGGCCCACATGGTCCTTCCGCTGGCCGAAAAGACGATGTTCAACCCTGATCTCGTCGAGAAGGTCCAGCTCGGACCGCTGCTGCACGGAATCGGCTTGAAGCCCCACGTCAAGAACGACGAACTGATCGGCGACATGCTGCGCAGCTTCGTCTTCGAACTCGAACCGGGCGTCCACGGCGTGAACGACCTCGCCGCGGTCGACATCCAGCGTGGCCGCGACCACGGCATCCCGACCTACAACCAGCTCCGCGTGGCGTACGGCCTGCCCGTGAAGAAGTCGTTCCGGTCGATCACCGGTGAGCACACCGAGGAGTTCAGGTCCACCGGCCTCACCCCCGGCGACGAGATCAACGACCCGCGCAGCCTCGAATACACGGCCCTGTACGACATCCACGGCAAGCGCACGACCGTCGAAGCAGACAACGCCACCAAGGGTGTGCGGCGCAGCACGCTGGCGGCCCGGCTCAAGGCGATCTACGGCAGCGTGGACAAAGTGGACGCCTTCGTCGGCATGGTCGCGGAACGGCACCTGCCCGGCTCGCAGTTCGGCGAACTGCAGCTGGCCATCTGGCGCAAGCAGTACGCGGCACTGCGCGACGGCGACCGGTTCTTCTACGCCAACTATTCCCTGCTGGACCATGTCAAGCGCGCCTACGGTATCGACTACCGGAAGTCGCTCGGCGACCTCATCGCGCTGAACACGGGCATGCCGCGGGAGAGCCTCGCCCCGAACGTCTTCTTCGCCCAGGGGACGCAACACTCTTTCACGGCGCCTTCGGATGCCGACGCGGCGGACGCCGTCTCGCCCGCCGTGCTCGGCGGAGCGGCGGCCGGAGGATCGGCGGTGGCGGCCTCGAAGAACGCCAAGCCCTGGCACTGCGGCCGCGCGGAAGTCTGACGCTCGCCCAGCTCCGACAACCATGCGGGAAGGCCATCGATGACCGCGCTTCACGAGCCCGATCCCCACGCCGTTCCCCGGCGGACGCGCCCCTTCACCGGCGACGAATACATCGAAAGTCTCCGTGACGGCAGGGAAATCCATATCTACGGCGAGCGGGTCAAGGACGTCACCACTCATCCTGCGTTCCTGAATCCCATCCGGATGACGGCGCGTCTCTACGACTCGCTGCACGATCCGGAGCAGCAAGGCGTGCTCACGGCGCCGACCGACACCGGAAGCGACGGTTACACCCACCGGTTCTTCACCACTCCGCACACCGTCGAGGATCTGGTCGCCGATCAGCGCGCCATCGCGGCGTGGGCTCGCCTGAGCTACGGCTGGATGGGCCGCAGCCCCGACTACAAGGCCGCGTTCCTCGGCACGCTCGGGGCGAACGCCGAGTACTACGGTCCGTTCGCGGACAACGCCCGGCGCTGGTACAAGGAATCCCAGGAGAAGGTGCTGTACTGGAACCACGCGATCGTGCACCCTCCGGTGGATCGTTCCCGCCCACCGGACGAGGTGGCCGACGTCTTCATCCATGTGGAGAAGGAGACCGACGGGGGGCTCATCGTCAGCGGCGCCAAGGTCGTCGCGACCGCTTCCGCGTTGACGCACTACAACTTCATCGCCCATTACGGACTGCCGGTGCGAAAGAAGGAATTCGCCCTCGTGGCGACCGTGCCGATGGACGCGCCGGGAATGAAGCTGATCTGCCGTCCGTCCTATGCGGCGACGGCCGCGGTCATGGGCAGCCCGTTCGACTATCCGCTCTCCTCCCGGCTCGACGAGAACGACACCATCCTCATCCTGGACAAGGTGTTCATCCCCTGGGAGAACGTGTTCATCTACGGTGACCTCGGAAAGGTCCAGATGTTCGCCGGCCAGTCCGGGTTCACCGAGCGCTTCACCTTCCACGGCGCCACCCGGCTCGCGGTGAAGCTGGAGTTCCTGATCGGTCTGCTGGCCAAGGCGGTCGAGATGACCGGCAGCGGTGACTTCCGGGGCGTGCAGGCACGGCTCGGTGAGGTGGTCGGCTGGCGCAACCTCTTCTGGGCGTTGTCCGACGCCGCGGCACGCAACCCGGTGAAATGGAAGAACGGCGCACTGCTGCCCAATCCGCAGTACGGGATGGCCTACCGGTGGTTCATGCAGATCGGCTACCCGAGGATCCGGGAGATCGCGCTGCAGGACATCGCCAGTGGGCTGATCTACGTGAATTCCAGCGCCGACGATTTCCACAACCCCGAGCTGCGGCCGTATCTGGACAAATACGTCCGCGGGTCGAACGGCATCGACTCGGTCGAACGGGTCAAGCTGATGAAACTCCTCTGGGACGCGGTCGGCACCGAATTCGGCGGCAGGCACGAACTGTACGAGCGCAACTACGCCGGAAATCACGAGAACACCCGCCTCGAACTGTTGAACGGACAGATCGCCGGTGGGCAGATCGACGACTACAAGGCGTTCGTGGACCAGTGCCTCGACGAGTACGACCTGGACGGCTGGCGGGTGCCCGACCTCGAGAACTTCGACCACCTGCGGAAGGGCCGGAAGGCCATGTTCGACTGAGGTGCACCCTGGCGGGGGTCGTGAGTGGCAATGACGGTTAGAACCGTCATTGCCACTCACGACCCCTTCGCACTTCCCCGATACCGGCAATACCCGACACAGCACGGGCGACAGACGAAAGTGGGGACCGGCAGCCGCCGGTCCCCACTTTCGTTGCCTCGTCAGCGCAACTCGATGCCCGCTTCCTCGACGGCGCGGACGACCTCGCCACCGGCCAGCATCTCGGCCACGGCTTCGATGTCGTCCGACATGTAGCGGTCACGGTCCAGGGTGGGGATCCGCGAGCGCACCTTGTCGTACACGGCCTTCGAAGCCGGGCTCAGCCCTTCGTACCGGCCGGAGATGTCGACCGCCTGCACGGCGGCCAGCAACTCCACCGCGAGGATCTTCTCGTTGTTCTCGAGGACCCTGCGCGCGTTGCGCGCGGCGATGAGGCCCATGCTGACGACGTCCTGGTTGTCCCCATTGGACGGAACGCTCTGCGTGCTGGCGGGGCCGATCGTCCGGTTCTCCGCGATCAGCGCGGTCGCCGGGTACTGCGCTCCGGCGAAGCCGCTGTTGAGCCCCGGGTCGCCCGCGACGAGGAACTCCGGCAGCCCGTAGGAAAGGTGGCGGTTCAGCAGCCGGTTGGTCTGCCGCTCCGAGAGCACCCCGAGCTGGGTCAGCGCGATCGTCACGAAGTCCATGGCGAACGCGATCGGCTGGCCGTGGAAGTTCGCCCCGTGGAAGATCTCCTTGCCCTCGAAGAACAACGGGTTGTCGGTGGCCGAGTTGATCTCGATGTCGAGCTTGTTCTGCGCGTGGTAGAGCGTGTCCCTGACCGAGCCGACGAGCTGCGGGATCGCGCGCAGGGAATAGGCCTTCTGCAGGTAGACCTTCGTGCGCTGCACACCCTCTTCGTGCAGTTTGCCGTCGCCGCCGCTCTTGTCGCCGCCGTCCGCGACTTCGCGTCGCAGATCCGAATGCTCGACGGTCAGCAGGCTGCCCTGCATCAGCGCTCGCATGTTGGCCGCGGTGTCGATCTGGCCCTGATGCGGACGCGCCACGTCGTGGCCTTCCGGCAGGAACGGGCTGGTCGAACCGCGCAGGGTCTCGATCATCAGTGCCGAGACGATCTCCGCGTGCTTCACCTGGGTCATCGCCCGGTCGACGACGAGCGCACCGAGGCCGGTCATCCCCGAGGTGCCATTGATCAGCGCCAGGCCTTCCTTGAAGCGCAGTTCCAGCGGCTCGATGTTCAGGCTGCGGAGCACCTCACCGGTCGGCACTTTCTTCCCGTCGCGCAGGACGTATCCCTCGCCGATGAGCGTGATCGCGATGGCCGAAAGCGTCGCCAGGTCACCGCTCGCGCCGAGCGACCCGATCTCCGGGATGGCGGGCGTGATGCCGAGGTTGAGGTACAGGGCGAGCCGTTCGAGCACCTCCGGCCGCACCGCCGAATACCCCTTGGCGAGCGCGTTCAGGCGGGCGGCGACGATGGCCCTCGCCTCGTGTTCGGCGAACAGCGGACCGACGCCGGCGCTGTGGCTGCGCACCAGGTTGGTCTGCAGCTCCACCTCCTTCTCGGTGGCGACCAGCATGTAGATCATCTCGCCGTAACCGGTGGTGACCCCGTAGATGGGGATCTCCTGGCGGACGATCTCCTCGAACCTCGCCCGGCTTTCCTTCGCGCGCTCCAGCACGGACGGCGGCACCCAGCAGGACGCCCCTTGCTCGGCCACCGCACGGAGATCCGCGATGCTCAGGCCTTCGCCGTCGAAGGCGACCGCATGCTCTGTCTCAGTCCGAGTCACAATTTCTCCTCCGGGTCGTTCGGTGACAACCGTGTCGGCTGCCCACATCGGTCATGCCGCCGCGTCCTCGCGCGTTCCCGCGGCTTCGATCAAGGCAGCCATGCCTGCCAACGTGCTGTGTGCGAAGAACTCCGCGACGGGGACGTCGACGCCGAACCGTGCACGGACGTGGTCGCCGAGTGCGGGGATCAGCACGGAATCACCGCCCGCGGTGAAGAACCCCTCCAGCGCGGTGGCCGGATGTACGCCCAGGGCCGCCCAGATCGCGGCCAGCTCCTGTTCCGTGCCCGGACGTGGTGGCCGGGCGGCCAAGGACCGTGCGCGCGGCTTCGGGAGGCGGCGGCGATCCACCTTGCCGCCGGCGGTGCGGGGCAACGGCGCGCTCACCGGTTCGAACGAGATGAGGCGTACCGCGTCGCCGAACCTGCGCCGCAGGTGACCTCGCCACGTTTCGGTGTCGGCGCGGCCCGGCGAGGCTTTCCGGGCTCTGACGTAGGTGATCAGCCGGATCACCAGCCCGCGCTCGTCGGACACCGAGACCACCGCGCACTCCGCCACCGAGTCGTGCTCGGCGAGCGCCGCCTCGACCTCGGCGAGCTCGAGCCGATTGCCCTGGAGTTTGACCTGCAGGTCACGGCGACCGCGGAATTCCAGCAGCCCGTCCCACCGCAACCGGGCGAGATCACCCGTGCGGTAGCAGCGGACGTCCGTTCCGAGACCGCGCACCGGCCGGAACGCCTCACCGTTGCCGCCGCCGACATAGCCCCGCGTGACATACGGGCTCCGGATGACGATCTCGCCGGTGACCCCGGCCGGGCAAGGACGATCGTCGTCGCCGAGCAGTAGCACCTGGCGACCCGGGATCGGCTCGCCGATCGGCACCACGCCGTCCACGGGCGAGGAGATCTCGTGCCAGGTGGCCGCGATCGTCTCGGTCGGGCCGTACATGTTCACCAGGCGGACGGACGGCAAGGCGGCGCGCAGAGCGTTCGCCAGCTCCCTCGGGAGCGCTTCGCCCATCAGCACCAGGCATTTCAGGGCGCCCAGCCGCTCGCCCGCGCCCCGGTCCTCGATCTCCTTCAGCAGCTCGCTCGCGAAACTGGGGACGGTCTGGAGGAACGTGATCCGTTCCGAGACGAGCCAGTCGAGGAGCTTGCCGGGATGGACCCGGATCTTCTGGGGCACCGGATACAACGTCCCGCCGGCGGCCAGCGTCGCGAACACCTCACAGAGGCTCGGATCGTGTTCCGGGGCCACCCATTGCGCCACCCGTGCGCCGGGCCCCGTTTCGCAGGTCCCGGCCAGCCAATGGACAAACTGCGCGAAGGCGAGGTGAGTCTGCGGGATCCCTTTCGGGGTGCCGGTCGACCCGGAGGTGTAGGCGATGTACGCGGTCTCCTGCGGCGCCACCGGTTCCCCGGCCTGCCGAACCGGTCCCCCGCGGACCACGCCACCGATGTCGACGATGCGGCCGCCCAGTTCGTCGCGATACCAGCGGGCCAGGTCGTCCTCGTCCTGGTCCCACTCCCCCAGCAGACACGCCGGCGGCGTCGCGCTCAGCACGGCCCGGCCGCGCTCCCCCAGCTCACCGGTGCCCAGCCAGATCAGATGCGCGCCGGCACGGAGGGCTCCCAGCGAGGCGGCGACCTGGCGGGCTCCCGGTGTCATCCGGACGGCCACGGCCGCTCCGGCCACGTCGAAGGCCTGGAGATGATCCGCGACCATCGTCACCTCGCGCTCCAGGGCGCCGTAGGTGAGAACGCCGCCGCTCCAGACGACGGCGGCGCTGTCGGGTGCCAGTGCGGCGTGACGGCGTACCGATTCCTGAACCGGTTCGTCGATGACGACGGCGTCGTCGATCCGGTCCGTCGCACGGGCCGTCGCCGCTCCCCGGTAGGCCGTGTCCAACGGCAGCTCGTCCAGCGGGACGTCGGGTGCCGCGAGCGCGGCACCGAGCAGGACGCGCAGCTGGGCGAGCACCATCGAGGCCTGCTCCATACCGAACAGGTCGTCGCGGAAAGCCAGGGTCCCGGCGACCGAGGGCGCCACCTGGTCCACGGTCAGGGTCAGATCGGTGCCGACCGTGCCGGTCCCGAGCACGCGAGGCCGGACCTCGAGCCCGGACAGTTCGAGTGCGGCCTCCGGCTCCCTGAGGACGAACATGGCGTCGCAGAACGGGATCCGGCGTGGATCGCGGTCGGCCTCGAGCGCACGGACCAGGTGCCGGAACCCCGGCATCCGATGGTCGGACGCCTCTTGCGCCACCCGTGCCACGCGCCTCGTCAGCTCCCGGAAGGACGGTGCGCCGGCGAAATCCGCTTGGTGCACGACCAGGTTCTCGAAGGGCCCGAGAGCGCCGGCGAACTCCCCCGGACGCGTGGACAACGGGACACCCACGGCGACCCTGTCCTCGCCGCCGTAGCGGTGGAGCAGGGACTGGAACGCCGCGAGCAGGACGACGAACGGGGTCACCCGCTCGGATCGGCTGAATTCGGCGAGCCCACGCCCGACCTCAGAGCCCCAGTCGAACGGCAACCTGTCGCCGCTCATGACCGGTCGCACCGATCTGGCCCGGTCCGTCGGCAGCACCGGCGAGGCGGGCGCCGGCGTCATCGACGAGGTCCACCACTCCAGCAGGCGGCCGAACTCCGGTGTCTCCTCCTGAGCGCGCTCCCATCGCGCGTAATCGGCGTACTGCGCGACGGGCCCAGAAGCACCGCAGGCCCGCGTGTAGTTCTCGGACAGCTCCTCGACGAGGATCGAGACCGAGTGCTCGTCGGCGACCGCCCGGTGCAGGACGAGGACGACGTCGAATCGCCGCGGAGCCTCCTGGATCACGGTGAGCCTGGCGAGCGGCCCGTCCTCGAGGGTGAGCGACTCCGAAACGAGTCCGGCACGGTAAGAGTCGAGTTCCGGCGCGGAAAGATGGCTCAATTCGGCGAAGGCGAACGATTCCGCGGGATCGGCCGTGATCCGCTGCACCGGCCGTCCGCCGGTTCCGACGATCGTCGTCCGCAGGGTCTCGTGCCGGGCCACGACCGCTCGCCAGGCGGCCCTGAGGTCGTCGACGCGCAAAGGACCCGTCACCTCGTACCGGCGACAGATACGGTACGCCGCGGTATTCGGCACCAGCTTCTCCAGTAACCAGAGCCCTTCTTGCGCGCGGGAAGCCACGACTTCCCCAGCACGAAATCGCGGGGTGCCGCCCACGTTCGCGTCCTTTTCCTTCGCCACGGAGGAATCGTCACACGGGCCGCCGCACGAACGCTTCTCGTCCATTGCCGTGCCCCGAAAGGCGCCGGCACCGCACGTCCAAGGCCGCAAGCGGAAGGATGCCGCCCTTTCCGCACCCACGGACAATGGACGACGAATCATTTCCGAAAGGAGTGCGGAGAATGACAGATCGCGACCCGCGCGAGCGAACATCGACGGCGATCGAAAACCATGTCGAGAAGATTTGGAAAGATGTTCTCGGGATGCCGGACGGGCGCCACGAACTCACATTCTTCGATCTGCAGGGCCAGTCCATCTCGGCCGTGCGGATCGTCGCCAGGATCGAGGACGAGCTCGGCGTCACGGTGGATGTCGGCCTGCTGTTCGAGGACCCCGATCTCACCGGCTTCGCCTCGTCGGTCGTGGCGGTGGCGCTGCGTGAGGAACCCGGCGCGGCCTAGTACCGCGTTGTCACCGAAGAAGAACTGAAGCAGCACAGACGAAAACCGCAAAGCTTGAGGGCCTGGGCCGGACTCGACATCCCGTCGAATCCGGCCCAGGCCCTTTTCGCGCACCCGGTCAGGGGCGCGAGCGAAGCACCCGCCAGATCACGCCGGGGCGCAGCAGCGCGTCCTGATCGACGAGACCCGCCGAACGCATCAGGGCCTCGGTGACCTTGGGGTCGGTGAGGGCGGCCTGCTGAACCCGCTTCATGTACCAGTGCAGGAAGCGGACCTTCCGGGTGCGGCGGCCTTCCATCCGCGGGTGGACGAGGTTCATTGCCTCCGTCATCTCCCACGCCGGGTCGATGATGCGACCGACCTGGGCCATGAACTCGCGGGGCTGCGGCGGCACCCCGCTGCGTACCTGATCGCGGAGGGCCAGCGCCTCGATCGCCGCGAGGGACTGCGCTTGAGCGAACACCGGGCTCGGCGTGCAGACGGCGTCGCCCATCACGAGCAGACCTTCGGGCAGTCGCGCCATGCGTTCGTAGCGACGCCGGAGGGTCGTCGGGAACCGGAAGAGCACCGGGTCCGTCAGCGGCTCGGCCTCGACGATCGACTCGTAGATCTCCGGTGCGACCAACGACTTGACGAAGAGGGTGAAGCCTTCCGGATCGGTGGGCGGGTGATCGCCGAGAATCCCGTACGTGGTCAGCTCGACCTTGCCACCGTCGGTCTTCGTGAAGATCGCGCCGCGGGGAAGCGCCGGGTTCGCCACGCAGATGATCGAGTGGTCGGAACCGAAGGGATCCGACCGCATCCGGTACTGCCGCGTGGCGTAGCCGACGCCGACCTTGGTCCCTTCCTCCTCCACCCGCGGATAGCCGAGGGCCTCGAGCCAGACGGGAGTACGCGAGCCGCGGCCGGTGGCATCGATCACCAGGTCGGCCTCGACCACCACTTCCTCGCCACCGTCGTCGCGCGACTGCACCCGTGCACCGGTCACGCGGGAGCGATCCGGTGTGGTGGCCAGGCCGGTGATGTCGTAGCCCTCCATGAAGGTCACGTTGCCGAGCGCCTTGACCCGTTCACGAAGGTGGTACTCCAGCACCGGACGGGTCGAGCCCACGTTGGTGAGGCCGGCCCGGATCTGGCGCAGCGGCTTGTCGCCGAAGTACCAGCGGACCGTGCCCGACAGGTCGGTCATCGGACAGCCCGCGGCGATCATCTCGGCGGTGATGTCCGGGAACAACTCCTCCATGTTGCGCGCGCCCTGGACCAGGAGGCCGTTGATGTGGCGAGCCTGAGGAGCGCCACGCCGTGCCTCACGGACGCCGACGATCTGATCACGATCGACGACGATCACTTCTCGATAGCTTTCGGCGAGCGCACCGGCGGCGAACATCCCGGTCACACTGCCACCCAGAATCACGACGCGATCGCCGGTCTGAGATCTCTTGCCAGACATATCTCTCCTTCCCGTTCGGGGCAACCGCTACCGAGTGGCTTTCCGGTTCTCCGCGGTGAGTTTTTCGAGTACGGGGACGACCTCGGCCGGAAGCGGCATGGCCTTCCACTCCTCGTGCACGACCCGCGCACCGTCCTGATAGGACTTCTCGGTCAGCACGGCGGAGATCTGCTTCCGCAGGTCCTCCACCGTGAACGCCCGGTGGTTCAACCGGATACCGGCGCCGCGGTCGATGACGTAGTTGGAGCACGGCGTCGCTTCCATCTTCTTCGCCGGCATGATCCACGGAGTCGGCTTGCGCGCGTCCGACACGTCCTGGACACCGTGTTCCTTCTCGGTGCGGAAGGTGCCGGTCTCCGGCGCGTCCTCCTCCTCCGCGATGCGCAGGAGAATGGACTCCTCCGTGTCGCAGACGAGCTGCGGGATGCCGACGGCCGCCGCGGCCGCGTAGGTTCCTCCGCCGCCATGGTGGATCAACGCCGAGCAGGACGACATCACGTTCGACAGCGGCAGCCAGTCGACGGCCCGGACGTTGGCGGGGACGGGCGCCCCGTCGAGCTGGACGTCGTTCAGGGTGGCGACCACCTCGACGTCCAAACCGGACAGAGCCTCCAGCAGGATGGGGGTGCGGTCCCAGTCCCCCTTGATGAATCGCCTGGTCGACTCGCCGAGGCAGTACGCGATCCGGGGCCGCTCCGCCGGCTCGTGCAGCCACTTCGGGAAGGCGTCGGAGCCGTTGAACGGAACCCAACGCATCGGAACCTTCTTCAACGACGTGGGCAGGCCCATGCCTTCGGGGTAGATGTCGATCGTCCATTGCCCGACCAGAAGCTCGTCGTCGACCTCGACGCCGTACCGCTCCGCCACCGGGCGGACGAGTGTCGCGAGTGGATTGTCGTCCAGTCCGGCGGCGATGAGCTCCTCACGGTGCGCCGCGAGCTGCTCGAGCCCCCAGCCGAAGTTGTCCCGGCCCGGTGGCATCCTGGCGCTGGCGGCTCCGCACACCCGCGCGGCCACCGCACCCGCGGGCTGGGTGAAGTCCCAGATCACCAGATCCGGCCGCCAGGAACGGGCGAACTCGATGAGATCGTCGGTCTCCGGGCGGTCGGCCCGCAGGGAATTGCCGACCGGTACGAGCAGCTGCTGGTAGAAGACGTGCCACTGGTCGCGGAGTTCGAAGTCGGTGATGCCGAGGATGTCGGCGTAACGCTCCGATTCGTCCGGGTGCCGGGGTTCCGGCGCACCAGGGGCCAGGTGAGGCGAAAGCGTGGTGCCCTCCGCGAGCGCGACCGGGGTCAGCCCCGTGGCACTGATGGTGTCGCAGAAACCCTCCCACGACGCCAGCCGTACTTCGTGTCCCGCGTTCCGCAGCGCCGACGCGATCGGAACTATCGGGAACAGATGCGCGCGCGATGGATCAACGGGGATCAGGACTCGCATAGAGGTTCTCTCCCTCGGGTTAACTGATTCGGCGATCACAACGAATGGAAGAAGGTGCGCACCTCGTCGACGTAGAGGTCCGGGACCTCCATGGCCGGGAAGTGACCCCCGCGGTCGAACTCGTGCCAGTGCACGATCGTCTCGATGTCCCGGTCGGCCAGCCGCCTGATGGGCAGGAAGCAGTCGTTCGGGAACACGGCGACACCGACCGGCACGGTGAGGGGCAGCTCGCGGTGCCCTTCGAGCATGCCCGCCGACTGGGCGGACATCTGCTGCTTCTGCTGATCGAGGACCTCGTAGTACAGGTGCCCGGACGAACCGGCCGTACCGGTGAGCCAATAGATCATCACGTTGGTCAGCAGCGCGTCACGATCCAGCACGTCTTCGGGAACACCGTCCGGCGTGGTCCATTCCTTGAACCGCTCGACGATCCAGGCGAGCTGGCCCACCGGGGAATCGTTGAGTGCGTACGCGGGAGTCTGCGGCCTGGTCGACAGCAGCTTCAAATAGCCGGAGTCCTCGGTGTCGAACCGCGCCAGCCGCCCCAGCCGGGCCTGGTCCTGTTCGCTGAGGTCCGCCAGTTCCGCCGGGTCGCCGGACGGGAACACCGCCAGCATGTTGGAATGCACACCGATGACGTGCTCCGGATCGACGCGTCCCAGTTCCAGCGAGATGACCGATCCGAAGTCTCCGCCCTGTGCGCCGTAGCGCTCGTAGCCGAGCCGGCGCATCAATTCGGCCCATGCCTTGGCGATCCTGGCCACGGTCCAGCCTGCTTCGGGGAGCGGGCCGGAGAACCCGAATCCCGGAATCGCCGGGATGACGAGATGGAACGCCTCATCCGGGCCGCCGCCGTGCGCGACGGGGTCGGTGAGCGGTCCGATCACGTCGAGGAACTCGACGAACGAACCCGGCCAGCCATGGGTGACGATGAGCGGTGTGGCGTTCGGCTCCGGCGAGCGCACGTGCACGAAATGCACGTTCGCCCCGTCGATTTCGGTGACGTACTGGGGAATGGCGTTGAGCCTCGCCTCCACCGCGCGCCAGTCGTAGCCGGTACGCCAGTAGTCCGCCAGCTTTTCCAGGTATTCACGCGGAACACCGCGCTCCCAACCGATACCCGGCACGTCCGGCGACCACCGGGTCGCGGCGATCCGCTGCCGCAGATCCTCTAGCTGGCTTTCGGGAACATCAAGCTGAAATGGTCGCATCAGTCACCTTCCGACACCGCGCCTTCTTTCGATGAGGGCCGGATACCGTATTCTCACCGTTCTTCACCACGGCCGACGTCTCGCATTCTGCGGAGCCGGCCCATCCGCCCGCTGTCACGCGGCGCTCGCACTGCGGTACGAAACGTGGGTCACGCCGGTTCCCTCGACGCCACGCGGTCCCTCGACCCGCACCGGACCGTAGGCCGTCTCGTCGACGCGGATTCCCTTCCCCAGCACCACGGGGACCACGATGACCCGGAGGTCGTCGACCAGCCCCGCGTTGACCGCCTGCCAGGTGAGGTTCGCCCCGGCCAGGCCGACCACCATCGAGCCCGCGAGCATCTTCGCCCGCGCCACCGCGCTTTTGACCCCGCCGTCGGTGACGAAGGTGACCGAGCCGTCGTCGTACCGGTCCCCCGTCGGCACCGAATGCGTCACCACGAAAACAGGGATGCGCGCCGAACGCACCGCGGTCCAGTCGGCGGCGTCGAACGTCCGCCTGCCCACCACGATGGCGCCGCCGCCTCCGCACCATTCGAGAACCTGATCCGGCCCGGTCGCGCGATCGACGAGAAAACCGTCCTGAGACATGGAAATCTCCGCGATAACCGTAGTCATGCGCTCTCCTCGCCCTTCCTTCGACAGCCACTGCGTTCGAGAGTCACATGGCGACGCACCACGGAACGCCTCCGCGATTGCCTCGCATCGCCAAGGTCCGCACTTTCGGAGATGGGCGCATCCGCCCGCTACGGGACTGTGGGGGTCCGTACACACGCATCGCCGTGTTCGGCAACCCGCGCACCCCAACGAAGCACAACATGAGATGCGCCGGGTGCTCGACCACCGCGACCCTAGGTATATCGATCGGTCACAGCGCTATGAAATACCCAAAGGAGAGGACTCAGGTACATGACCACAGCCGACGTTTCTGCCAAGGCCGGGTGGCGTGAGTGGCTAGGGCTGTTGGTCCTATGTCTGCCCACCATGCTGACGACCGTGGACATCTCCGCGGTCTTCCTGTCCCTGCCGCACATCAGCGCCGATCTCGGCTCGGGTGCCACCGAGCAGCTCTGGATCGTCGACATCTACGGCTTCCTCATCGCCGGCTTCCTCGTCACCATGGGAACCCTGGGTGACAAGATCGGCAGGCGGAAGGTCCTGATGATCGGCGCGGTGGTGTTCATCATCGCCTCGATCCTGGCCGCGTACTCGACGTCGACCGGAATGCTGATCGTCTCGCGCGCGCTGCTCGGCATCGCGGGCGCGACCGTCGCGCCCACCGTGCTCGCGTTGCTGCAGAGCATGTTCAAGGACCCCAAGCAGATGGCGACCGCCATGGCCGCCTGGGGTACCGCCATCATGCTCGGTGTCATTCTCGGCCCGGTGATCGGCGGGCTCCTGCTGGGCGCGTTCTGGTGGGGCTCCATCTTCCTGATGGCCGTTCCGGTGATGCTGCTGCTGCTGATCGCCGGACCGATCCTGGTTCCGGAGTCCCGCAACCCCGAGGCGGGCAAGCTGGACCTGTTCAGCGTGGCCCTGTCCCTTCTGGCGATCCTGCCGCTCATCTTCGGTCTCAAGGAGATGGCGAGGGGCGGTGTGGCGGCGTTCCCGATCATCGCGGTGGTGGTCGGCGCCGTCAGCCTCGTGGTGTTCATCCGGCGTCAGCGTGCGCTGGCGAACCCGTTGCTGGACCTGAGCCTGTTCTCCAACCGCACGGTGTCCGCGGCCTTGATCATCGCGACGGTGCTGGCGTTCGTCATGGGCGGTATCGACCTCATGGCTTCGCTGCACCTGCAGCTGGTCGAAGGGCTCTCGCCGGTGCAGATCGGGGTCTGGCTGCTCATCCCGTCCTTCGGCATGGTCGTCGTCGGCAACATCGGCAACGTCATCGCCCAGAAGGTCAAGCCCGGCTACGTGCTCGCCGTCGGTTGCCTGCTCGCCGCGGTCGGCATGGTGGTGCTCACCCAGGTCAGCCCCACCGCCGGCGTCTCGACGGTGCTGATCGGCATCACGATCATCTACCTGGGTGGCAGCCCGGCGGGCATGATCACCCCGTACCTGATCATGTCGTCCACGCCGCCGGAGAAGGCGGGCTCGGCCGGATCGCTGCAGTCGACCGGTGGCGAGTTCGGCGTGGCGCTGGGTGTCGCGGTCGCGGGGCTCATGGGCACGGCCGTCTACCGCGGCGCGTTCGAGACCCCGGCCGGTACACCGGCCGACGTCGCGGGCCCGGCTTCGGAGAGCATCGCGGGAGCGTTCGCCACGGCCGGGCAGATCCCCGGCGAAGCGGGCGCCAACGTGGTCGCCTCCGCCAAGGAGGCGTTCAGCAGCGGAGTGAGCGTCGTCGCGGCCATCATGGCGGCCCTCATGGTCGGGATCGCCGTGCTCGCGGCCACCAGGCTGAGGCACGTCGAGCCCACCGGAAGCGCGCAAGCCGCCGAGGGCGAGGAAGGCGCTGACGGTGCGGAGAAGAGCATCGACAGCGCTCCCGAGTCGCCCGAAGTCGCCGAGAAGGTCTGACCGACCCACACAGGCGGCATCTTCGACCGGCCGCCCGCGGACAAGGAACCACATTCTTGTCCGCGGGCGGCCGGTTTTCTTGTTCCCGTGCATCGGGAACTGCGCTTTCCGGAAGACGCGAACGGACTTCGCACCCTGCGATCGTAAGGGCCTGAGGACGGGAGGAAGTCGTGTTCCCCGAATTCCGGCGAAAGGACGGTCACTATGGCGACCAAAGATGAAATCAGGACAACGAGACTACCGGCTGGAAAAGCGAGGACAAGGCTTCCTTCACTGACCGCTCTGCGGATCATCCCCGCGGTACTGGTGTTCATCAGCCACGGCATGGTCCACCCGCTCTTCACCGACAACGCCATCAACGAGTCGTACCTGTACATCACCCGCAACATGGGCGTCATCGCGCTCTCGTTGTTCTTCATCCTGAGCGGGTTCATCCTGACGTGGTCGTCCGAACCCACCGACACCGCGCGGTTGTTCTGGCGGCGGCGGTTCTTCCGCATCTTCCCGAACCACCTCGTGGTCTGCGCGATCATCCTCGTCATGATGGTCCTGGCGGGCCGGGAGATCATGGGGACCGAAGTCCTCGTGAGCCTCCCGCTCCTGCAGTCGTGGCTGCCGGATCCGAACTTCCTCCTCTACTCGGCGAACGGCCCCACCTGGTCGCTGTCGGTCGAAATGCTGTTCTACGCGGCATTCCCGCTCTTGTTCTTCCTGGTCAAGAAGATCCGCGGGAACCGGCTGTGGCTGTGGGCGGGCATCATGGCCGTGGGCGCCCTGCTCATGCCGGTGATCGCTCGCGTGTTCCTGCCGGACGAGCCGATGAGCTTCTTCTCCGACGGCGGGGTTTCCTGGCCGCAGCAGTGGTTCTCGTTCTACTTCCCGCCGGCGAGGATGTTCGAGTTCGGGGCGGGCATGATCATGGCCCGTATCCTGCAGACGGGACGCTGGCCGTCGATCCGGCCGATCGTGCCCCTGCTCATGCTGGTCGTGGTCTTCCTCGCGACCCTGCCCTTCGACATGATCGCGGGCTTCCAGGCGGTGGCGCTCATCCCCGTGTCGCTGCTGATCACCTCGATGGCCGCGTCCGACCTCGCGGGCAAGGAGAACTTCTTCAACCGCAAGACGATGGTCTGGCTCGGGGATCTGTCCTATCCGTTCTTCCTCGTCCACGTCACCGTGTTCTTCTCCCTGCACGCCGCGTTCAGCGGTCAATGGGGCGTCGGCGGCATGTACGAGGCCAAGCAGTTCGGCACACTGGGCGGAATCGCGGTCCTCGTCGGCGGCTTCCTGCTCTGCCTGTTCGTGTCCTGGCTGCTGTTCGTGCTCGTCGAACGCCCGATCATGCGCCGGTGGTCCCGGCCTCGGTGCAAGACGGCGGAGCCGCCGCTGTCGTCGGTGCGGTCCTGAGGAACGTTCAATCGAATGCCCCGGCCGATTCCGGCCGGGGCATTCCCCTTGGGTGGACCACACTCGCGTGGCTGGAGACGGGACTCGCGTGATTGGAGACGGGACTCGCGTGACTCGAGGCGGATCTCGCGTGATTGGGGGCGGAACGTGTCCAATCACGCGAGTCACGTGTCTGAGCACGCGAATCACGTGTTGGCGCTACCCGCCGCGGTGACGAACGAGGGCCGGGGGTGGGGCGAAGGGAGCCTTCACCCCACCGCTCGACGGCCTCCGGGGCTCGACCCCAGCACGTCGGCCAGGTCGGTCATCACCGCCGCGGTGAGGTCCCCGACGTGCTCCTGCAGGAAGAAATGGCCGCCGCGGAACAGCCTCGGACCGAGGACCGGCTCGCCGTGTTCCTTCCAGTCCGACAGCGTTTCCGCGGGGGTGACCGGATCGTCGTCCCCACCGAACACCGACACCGGAACCGGCAACGGGGCTTCTTCGCGGTAGACGTAGCTTCGGCACAGCCGGAAGTCGGCTCGCATCACCGGCAGCACCAAGGCGCGGACGTCCGGGTCGTCGAGCAGATCCGTCGCCGGGCCGGCCAGCCCGGCCGCTTTCGCGCAGAAGGCGTCATCGTCGTCGTCGGGATCCGGCATCGTGACGTGCGGTACCCCGTGAACGGGCCAGGACGCGGCCGCGAGCAGCGCGGGCAACGCCGCACCTTCCGCCTGCAGGATCCTGGTGGCCCGGTACGCCAGCATCGCTCCCATGCTGTGGCCGAACAACGCGTACGGCCCTTCCTCGGCCGACAGCCACTCCGCGACGGCCTGCGCGGCGGTCTCGCAGTCTTCGAACGCGGGCTCGCGGTGCCTGGCCTGCCTGCCGGGCAGCCGGACGGCCCTGAGTTCGACCCAGTCCGGGACGAAGGGCATCCATGGCCGGTACGTCGACGCTCCCCCGCCGGCGCACGGAAGGCAGTACAGCCGCACCCGGGCATCGGGCCTCGCCTCGAATGCCTGATACCACAAAGGACCCCGCGCCATCATCAGTGTTCCTTCCCGGCTCCGCTCAGATCAGCGACTGGGCGATGGTTTCCTTCATGACCTCGGTGGTGCCGCCGTAGATCGTCTGCACCCGGGTGTCGACGAACTCCCTGCCGACCCGGAAGTCGCGCGTGAATCCGTATCCGCCGTGCAGTTGCAGGCATCGATCGACGGTCCGCCGGGCCAGCTCCGTGTTCCACCACTTGGCCATCGCCGCGTCCTCGGAACCGAGGCGGCCGTCGGCGTGCTCGGCCACGCAGCGGTCGGTGAACGTCCGTGCCACCGCGAGCGAGGTGGCGAGTTCGGCGAGCACGAACCGGGTGTGCTGGTGGCTTATGAGCGTGCCGCCGGAAACTTCGCGGTCGCGGCAGTACCGCACGGTCTCTTCGAACACCGATTCCGCGCCCGCGAGCGCCGACGTCGCGATCCAGAGCCGTTCCTGCCGCAGATTGCGGATCAGGTAGGCCATCGCGCGCCCCTCGGTGCCGAGCACGTTCCCGGCGGGCACGATCACGTCGTCGAACGCCAGCTCGCACGTGTCCAGCGCGCGCATGCCGATCTTGTCGATCCGTTTACCCACCGTGAGTCCCGGCGTGCCGCGTTCGACGGCGAGCAGGCTGAACTCGGTGTCGCGGGACCCGGTCCTGGCGACCACGAGCAGCAGGTCCGCCTGTTCGGCATGCGAGATGAACGTCTTCCGTCCATTGAGGACGAAATCGCCGCCCGACCGGCGCGCGGTGGTGCGTACCCTGCTCAGGTCGCTGCCCGCGTCCGGCTCGGTGATCGCGATGGCGGTGACGAGTTCGCCGGAGCAGAACCCCGGCAGCCAGCGCCCTCGTTGTTCCGGGGTGGTCAGGGTGCGCAGGTAGGGCCCGACGATCTCGTTGTGCAGCGACAGCGACGGCGCATGGACGCCGGCGCGGGCGAACTCCTCCGAAATCACCACGTGGTAGCGATAGTCGGACTCGCCGCCGCCACCGTAGACGGCGTCGACGTCCATGCCGAGCAAGCCGTGCTTGCCCGCCACCCGCCATACATCGCGATCGACCAGCCCGTCGGACTCCCACTGCGCGTAGTGCGGCAGGACCTCCCTGGCGAGGAAGGTCTTCACCAGCTCACGGAACTCTTCGTGCTCGCCGCGGAACACCTCACGCCGCATTGAGAGCCCCGAAGGTCCCATCGGGCGCCACCGTGGCCCACGACGGCACGATGTCGCGGAGCCGGTTCATCATCCCCTGGCAGTAGGCCGCGTTGTGGTCGAGGCTCCGGTGCCGCGGGTACGGCATCTTCCGCCGGCCGACGTGGTCGAGGCGGACGCGAGTGCCCTCCGCACCGTCCGGCGCCCCGATCAGGTCCATGGCCGACTCGGGTACCTCGAGTTCCACCTGGTAGCGCGAGCGGTTCACGACGGTGACGTGCTCCAGCTCGATCGACGGCGGGGACACCGGTTCGCGGTAGACATAAGGGCGGGCGACGAGATCGAGCTCGAAGGCGATCCGCTGCCTTTCGGTGGCGAGCCAGCCGCGCTCGGTGAGGAAGTCGCGCAGCAGTGCGTCCAGTTCCGCCCGGTGGGAGTGCAGCACCATGTGCAGCACCTTGCCGGTGTTGTTGAGGTCGTAGTTGCGCAGGTTCGTCACCGAGTCGGCGAAGAACGCGCAGATCGGGTTGTCGGTACGCCGCTGGAAGTAGTCCACCGCCGAGGTGAGGAAC
Source organism: Amycolatopsis japonica (assembly GCF_000732925.1). Classification (NCBI taxonomy): domain Bacteria; kingdom Bacillati; phylum Actinomycetota; class Actinomycetes; order Pseudonocardiales; family Pseudonocardiaceae; genus Amycolatopsis; species Amycolatopsis japonica. The sequence continues at coordinate 3,424,782 of NZ_CP008953.1, read as the reverse complement.
TCGCCCCAGGAACACGTGCCGTCACGGTCCAGCTCGGTGGCGATCAGCCGCGCCGCACGCGCGTTGTACAGGGTGATCACCGCGTAGGCGAACCAGACGCCGGCCTCGTAGTCCTCCCTGGAGACCCACTTGGTGCCCACCACCACGTCGGCCTCCGCCACCGGGTCCTCGACCCGCACGGTCTTGATGCCGAGCAGTTCCTGCCGTTCGTACATCGGCGTGTTGCGCAGCAGCAGCTGCGGATACATGACGATCGCGTCGGCCGAAGACTCGCACAGCCGCGCGATCCCGGATTGGAAGGATTCCAGCGTCTCACCGGGAAGCGGCCAGATGAGCTCGGTGTACGAGCTGATCTTCTTCTCCTTGAGCTTGTTCTGCAGCTCGACGTAGGTGGTCTCCTTGATGTTGGCGCGCTGCACCATTTCGAGCGTGCCGGGGCTCAACGTCTGCAGCGAAACCGGCTGGCTGGCCAGCATTCCGCCCTCGACGAGGATCTCGGTGATCTCGGTGACGCGGTCGGGCCGGTTCTTGGCCGCCTGCATCGACACCATCATCGGGTAGCCGTTCTTCTGCTTGCAGCGCACCAGATGCCGGGTCAGTTCCACATCGCGCGGCAACGCGCCCCAGTTCGCGTCCGCGAGGAAGATGCTCTCGATGCCATGCTCGCTGAGCCAGGTGAGATCCTTGAAGACCCGGTCCTCTTCCCAGCGGAACACCTTGTCGTTGGTCGCCGCGCCCCAGAAACAGTACGAGCAGCTGAACGGACACCCGCGGTTGGTCTCCACCACCGCGAACGTGTACTCGCCGCCGTCGAACACGCCGGCGGCGAACGGGGAGGGGATCTCGTCCAGCTCTTTCAGCCGCGCGGGTTTGTCCGTGTCGACGAGCTCGTCGCCCGCGAAGAAGCTGATTCCGGGCACCGTGTGGAAATCCGGTTCCGGAGCGAGAAGCGCGCGCAGGTACGCGGCGAAGGTCTGCTCGCCTTCACCGTTGCAGACCACGACCCGGTCGCTCCCGTGGGGTACGTACTCGGTCGCGTGGTTCATCACCTGCGGGCCGCCGAGGATGACGTGGGCGTCGGGCCGCGCGGCGAGGATCCCGTCGAGCAGACGCTTCGCCGCGCGCATGTTCCACAAGTAGCAGCTCAGCGCGAAAACCTCGGTGTCGCCCGAAAGCAGCTGCTCGAGCACGGTCTCGGTCGGCGTGGTCGACGGGGAGGAATGGATCTCGAACGTGAACGTCTCCGCGATCTCCGGGTCCTGCTGCGCGAAGGCCTGCAGATATCCGGACGCCAGCGGCAAAGTGTTGGGGTAGAGGGGAAGTTCGACGAAGGTGACGTGTCGTGTCGTCATGCCGCTTCTCCGGGATTCGTCTCGCCCTGCTCGAGTTCGGCCGCCAGTTCGTGCAACACCTCGTACTCGAACAGATGCTCGGCGCCGAGCCGGATACCGCGGGCGCGGGCCCTGGCCGCGAGCCGCATCGCCGTGAGCGAGTCGCCGCCCAAGTCGAAGAAGCTGTCCTCACGGCTCACCGAGCCGATGGAGAGGACCTCGCACCACAGCTCGGCCAGCACCCGTTCCAGATCGGTCGCGGGCGCGTCCCCGTCCCCGCCGCCCGACGGCGCACGGCGAGCGAGCTCCCCGCGATCGGTCTTGCCGTGAGGGGTGAGCGGGAACGCGTCGAGCACCGTCACTTCGGTCGGCACCATGTAGTCGGGCAGGACTTCGCTCAGCCTGGCCCGCAGCCCGGAGCCGTCCGGTCGCCGGCGCGGGTCCGGCCGCACGTAGGCCATCAGCCTGCCGCCACCGGACTCGGGCGTGTGGATCACCGCGACCGCGTCCCGCACGCCCGGCAGCGACCGGACGGCGGCCTCGACCTCTCCCAGCTCGATGCGGAATCCGCGAAGCTTCACCTGGTTGTCGACACGGCCGACGAACTCGATCGATCCGCCCGGCCGTACTCGCACCAGGTCACCCGTCGCGTACTGGCGGCCAGAAGGACCATCGACGAACTTCAGCGCGGTCAACTCCGGCCGGTTGAGGTAGCCGAGCGCGACACCTTCCCCACCCAGGTACAGCTCGCCGACGGCTCCTGCCGGGACAGGGGAAAGCCGCTCGTCGAGTACGTGGGCCTCCACGTTGGCGAGCGGGGTGCCGATCGGCGGGGCCCCGGAGCGCGGTGTGCTCATCTCGCCGCACGTCGCCAGCATCGAAGTCTCGGTGGGGCCGTACACGTTGTACAGGCGGAACGGCAGACCCGGCGGCGGGTACGCGGGCAGCTTCTCACCACCGACGAGCAACGAGCGCAGCCGTGAGCCGAGTTCGGCCCAAGGCTGGCCGAACAGTTCCACGCCGAGCGCGGTCGTGACGAAGCACGTGGTGATCTCCTCGCGGCACAGCCACCGCGCGAGTTCGACCGCGGAACGCCGGATCCCTTCGTCGGGAATGCACAACGTCGCACCGTTCGCCAGGCACGGCCACACCTCCAGCGACCACCCGTCGAACGACGGCCTGGCCAGCTGCGGCATCCTGTCTCCCGGCACGACCTCGAAGGTCTCCTGGTACCAGTTGACGAGATTGGTCAAACCCCGATGCGGCACCAGCACGCCCTTGGGAAGACCGGTCGAACCCGACGTGTACGTGACGTAGCAGGCGTCCCCGGGCGCCGGGCTGACGAACTCGCCGGTACTCCCCTGCCCCTCGAGGACATCGTCGACGACGAGGACGGGGTGGTCACCCTCCGGCAGGCGCGAGTCGTCGGCGGCGCGGGTGAGGATCAGGCGGCAGTCCGCGTCGTCGAGCATCGTCGCCAGCCGCGGGCCGGGCTCGTTGAGGTCGAGCCCGACATAAGCCGCGCCGCTGAGCGAAACCGCGAGCGTGGCCGCGACGAGTTCCGGCGAGCGGTCCAGCAGCAGCGCGACCCGGGTGCCGGGCCCGACCCCGTTCGCGGCGAGTGCGTCCCGCAGGCGCGACACCCGCTCGAGCAGGTCTCCGTACGTCCAGGCGACATCGCCGTGGACGACCGCCATCCGGTCGGGGGCGCGTCCCGCCCACCGCACGAACCGCTCCGGCGCCGAGGTCAGGTCCTCGTAGGCGACCGTCGTGTCCGGAAACTCGGTGCCCGCCTCGGCGCCGATGTCCAGGGCCGCGACGGGCAGCGCCGGTTCGGCGGCCGCGGCACGGAGCAGGGCGGCGAGATGCCCGACGATCCTCTCGGCATCCGCACGGGACCAGGAACCCGCGTCGTAGTACAGGGTCGTGGCGAAATCGTCCTCGACCGTCAGCCACAACGTCGTACCCGCCAAGGACAGCGGCGAGAGGCTCGTCCCGGCCGGAGCCACCACGATCGGCACCCCGTCGCGGCCCGGCGCGAGCTGCTGTACCGGCTGTCCTTCCCCCGCCGCGATGCTCTCCAGTACCTCGGCGAAACTCGCGTCCGACGACAGCTCCCCGGCCACCACCGACACCGTCGGCGGGGTGCCCCCGACCGGCCGCGCGACGGCGGCGACCGCCACGTCGGCACTCCGGGTGAATCGAGCCAGCAGCACGGAGGTGGCGGCCACGACCGTGTCGACCGGTGAGCCGGACGCCGCCGACGCCAGGGCCCGGAGCCGCTCCAGGCTCACCGGGTCCCACGCCGTCGACACGCTCTCGAGCCGGAACTCCGCTGACTGGTGCTCGGGCCAGCCGAGCGGGAACGGGAGCGTCACCCGCGACGCGATGTCCGATTCCCCCGCCGGCCGAGCCGCGCGCAACAGCGCCACAGGCTCGATTTCGATTCCTGACATCGAAGCTGCCCCTCCAGTTTCTTTCTCAGCTGCCCGTTCGGGAAAGCACTTCGACGATGGATTTCGTCGTGACCTCGGTCTCCACCTGGGTCATGACCAGCGGCGGCGAAAGGATGATGTTGTTCCCGTAGGGCCGCACGATGACGCCGTGGTGCTTGCGGATCTCGTCGGCGAGACCGAAGACGGCGGGGATGTCCATCGGCGCCCTGCTCCCGCGGTCGGCGACCAGCTCGATCGCGGCCATCGCACCTTCGACCCGGACGTCGCCGACCGAGGGCAGGTCGGCCAGCGGGGCCAGCCCGGCACGGAACCAGTCCCCGATCGACAACGCGTTGGCCGCGAGGCCCTCACCCTCGATGATGTCGAGGTTGGCCAGCGCCACGGCGGCACCGACCGGGTGGCCGCTGTAGGTGTGACCGTGGAAGAAGCCCATGTCCGCGGTGATCGCTTCCGCGATTTCGTCGGACATCAGCACCGCGCCGAGCGCGAAGTAGCCGCTCGTGATGCCCTTGGCCGTGGTGACGAGGTCCGGTTCCATCTCGCGCTGCACCGAGTCGAACCAGACGCCCGTGCGGCCGAACGCCGTCACGACCTCGTCGGCGATCAGCAGGATGCCGTGGCTGCTCAGCACTTCCCGCACCCGCGGCCAGTAGTCGGGAGGCGGGGTCAGCACCCCGCCACCGGCCATCACCGGCTCACCGATCATCGCGGCCACGTTGCCGGGCCCGAGGCGGGCGATCGTCTGCTCGAGCTCGGCGATCAGGAAGTCCGTCGGGTCCTGATCTCCGTAGAGTTCGCCTGCCCGGTAGAGGTACGGCGGCGACAGCTTCTCCACGTGCGGCAGGTTGGGCCCGACCCCGATCTGCATCGGCTCGAAGCCGGTGAGCGTCCCGGAACCGTAGGTGCACCCGTGATACGAGGCCGACCTGGAGATGATCCAGGTGCGGTCCGGCTCACCACTGCGGACGTGGAACAGCCGTGCGGCCTTGATGGCCGTGTCCACACTCTCCGAGCCCCCGCTGGTGAAGAACACCTTGTTCAGCCCGGCGGGCGCGTGCTCGGCGAGGCGGGCCGCGAGCCGGATCGTCTTGTCGTTGCCGAACTCGTGGAAAGTGGTGAAGTATTCGAGTTCCTCGACCTGCTTCGCCATGATCTCGGCGAGCTCGCGCCTGCCGTGCCCGACATGGGAGTTCCACAGACCGCCGCCGGTCGCGTCGAGCAGCTCGGTGCCCTCCGCGTCCCAGACCGTGGATCCCTTGCCACGGACGATCACGACGCGCTCAGGCGCGCCGGAAGACTCATGCGGGTGTACAACGTGGCGCCGGTCCAAGTCGGCGAGCTCCGCCGCTGACGCCAGTTTCTCCGGGGTCCATGGCGTATTTGTCACGTTGATTCCAATCGTGAGAAAGTCTTTCTCCGAGTTTATCGTCCGGCGTTTCGGGCCCTGTTCTCCAGAATTGTCACATCACCAGGAGACGGGGAAAGAAAGGAGGCGCGGCACGGTGAAGTCGTTGTACCAGGGAATCTCTTCGACGGGTACGGCCGGCCGGAGCGTGGGAACACGGGCGATCAGGGTGGTGAACACGATCTCCAGTTCGAGCCGGGCCAGATTCCGGCCCAGGCAATGGTGGACCCCGTGGCTGAACGCCAAATGGTCGGTCGGCACCTGGGTGACGTCCAAGGTCTCGGGGCGCGCGGTCACCGCGGGATCCAGGTTGGCCCCCGCGAAGCTCACCAGGACACCGTCGCCGGCTTTGATGACCTCGCCCGCGATTTCGATGTCCTCGGTCGCGACACGCGAGAGCTGCTCGACCGGGCACACATAACGCAGGATCTCTTCGATCGCCCCGGGAATGAGCGACGGGTCGGCGACCAGCGCGTCGAACTGCCCCGGAGTGTCCAAAAGCGCGAGTGTGCCCAGCGCGATGGTGCTGGTGCTGGTGACCGTCCCGGCGACCAGGATCGCGAAGGCGAACTGCACCAGTTCGTCGTGCCCGAGGTCGCCGACGCGGACGTGCCGCTCGATCAGATCGTCCAGCAATCCCTTGCCGGGCTTGGCTTCCTTCGCCTGGATCAGCCGGAGAAGGTAGCCGGTCAGATCGTCCATCGCCTGATCCGCGCGCTCCGGATCGAACAGTTCACGCGCGGGCCCCTCGAACGACTCGCGCTCTTCGTAAGGGACACCGAGGAAAGCGCAGACCACCTTCATCGGCACGGGCCCGGCGAAATCGGCCACCAGATCGGCCGAAGCGCCGGCACCGAGCATCACGTCCAGTTGCTCGTCGACGATGCGCTGGATCTCCGGCCGGTGCGCGGCCACGCGCCTGGCGGTGAGCGCGGGCAGCAACATCCGCCGCTGCCGCGTGTGCTCGGGCGGGTCCACGCCGAACAGTACGCCCGCGAACCCGCCTTCCTCTTCCTTCGCCATCTCCCTCGTGGCACGCATGTGCAGGTGCCGCTCGTCGAGCACGGGAAAGTTCGGGTAATGCGCGAGGCTGGACATCCGCGGGTCCGCCAGCAGTGCACGGGCCTCGACGGGCCCGGTCACCAGCCACGCGGTGCGCCCGTCGTACAACCGCACCTTCGCCACGGGCCCGTCTCCACGCAGTTTCGCCGTGCTCTGGGAAGGCCGGTACGGACATTCACGCGCGAGGGGGTAGTCCGGCAGATCCGAAGAATCCCTCTGCGGTGTGTTCACCTCTGCGGTCATGACCCCTCTTTGCCTCGAACGGACGCGCCGACTATTCCGAAAACGAACTCAACCGTGGTATCGCAGCGCCCGCTCGTACATGATCCGGGCCGCGCGCACCGCGATGGCCGGGTCCGGGTCGAGCGACCAGATGAACAGATTCCCCACGGCGACGAAAACGTACTCGGCCGGGCACTCGCCCTCGTGGAAGTTGTACTTCGTGAGCAAGGCCGCCTCTTCCTCGTTGGCGGGCTTCGGGAAGGTCGTCGTCATCCTCGTGACGAACGACTTCCCGAACAGCAGCCGCAGCGGCCGCTGCTCCACGAACGTCACCTGGCCGGTGATCTTTCCTTCGAGCGTCATGGTTCCCGTCGCGCAGCTCGCCACGGCGGTCCTGACCCTGTTGACGTCGAAGCCCCCGGGAATCTTGGCGACCACCTGCAAGAAGATCGCGGGGCCCCGGCGCCCGAACTGCATCCACCCCGTTCGCGTGCCCAGCCCGCCCACGGAATCGTCGGCGAAGCTGAGGCACGACTCGGGCGAGGACGTCATCCCCGGGGTGCCCAACCCGCCGTCCTCGGCGGCCTGCGCCAAGGTGATCGGGTCCATGGTGACGCTCCCCGGCGCCTGCTGGTCAGGAGGAACCAGCACCGACGCCAGGGAGGTGCTCCAGCGCTGCGAGGCCTCGGCCGCAGGCTGGTCCGAGACCACCGACGACAAGGCCAATGTCGCCGCCATCGCCACCGCCATGAGCCCTCGGCCGAACACCCTGCCGTTGAAGTGCATTTCCCGCTCCGATCTCCGGACGAACGTCGTCATCGGGCCTGCGCCATGTGGTTTCGGCCGCCTCTAAAGAATGCGAAAACGGAAAGCGACTCTCGTCCTCGATCCCGCTCACCGGGCAGCAACGGCAAGATGGAACAAGCTTCCTACCGGCCGCCGCGCGCGATCTCCTGGAAACCGAGGTGGGCATAGTGGTCGGCGATCGCGTGAAAGGCCTCTTTCGGCTCGACGCGATAGCCGGACGCCGGGTCGGAGAAGTCGTCCCGGATCGTCTTCACCAGCGCCATGCTCGCCGTGTCGAGATCCAGCCGGGGATCGGTCGAGTGCGGATGGGTGGGGTGGATGAATTCCGAGACCGTGACCCCCGCGGCCCCCGCGTCCTCGAAGATCTCGAACATCTTGAGGTGATAGGCGGCCTGCTCGCCCTCGTCGCGGGTGTAGCCGTCGAGGACCGTGGGCACGTCCTGGGCCCGATCGACGATGTCCCAGAAGAAGAAACCCTTCTTCTCGGCTCCCTGGTAGGTCGCGGTCCCGAACTCGCTGATCAGCACGGGCTTGTTCCAGCGGAGGTACGAACCGACCAGGTCCTTGTGCTCCGCCGGCGTCTGCCCGGACGGAAGGTACTGGTACATCAAGCCGATCGTGTCGAACGGATCCCAGTCGACGACCTCGAACGGAGCCGCCGAGTAGCCGACGGAACCGCTGAAGTTCCCCCGCGCCACGACGGCCGCCTTGGCGAGGAATTCGTTGAGCCGGGGCGCGGCGGCCGCGACGTCGACGCGCGCGGTGGGCTTGAGCAGGTAGTGCTCCGCGTCCGCGTACACGTTCGCCATCCGCTCGTGATACGTGTCGCCTTCGATGAGCCCCGGCGTGAAGACGAGGTGCACCGCACCGACGGTGAGGCTGACCTTCGCGCCTTGCTTCCGCAGGGACTCGGCGAGCCGCGCCGCCTCCGCGAGGTGGTCCATGATCTCGTTCACCGGCCGGTCGACCAGCCGCGGCTGAAGCAGCACGTGGAGTTCGCGCTCGATCGCCGCGGTCGCGGTCTGCGCCAGCCGGTCCAGGTCGGTGCCGTAGACGGTCACCGAGTTGCAGTTGAGCTGGTCGCTGATGAGGCTGATCTCGGCCTCCATCGCGGACTCATCCCATACGGTCCGGGAAAGATCGCCCTGACCGGTCGCGAAGTTGGTACCCGTGTCGTAGGCGACACCGCGGTAGGAAAGCATCCTGCGTCCTTTCGTTCCTCACCAAACCACTGGGAATTCGAAGAGCCGCTGCAGCGTCCCGTCGTTGTTGTTGCTGGGGAGCTGGTCGGCGGGCAAGGTCGAGCGCAGGTCGGGCATGCGCTGGACCAAGGACCGGAACGCGACCTCCAGTTCGAGCCGGGCGAGGTTGTCGCCCGGGCACCGATGGATTCCGTGGCTGAACGAGAAGCTCGGCCGGGGCGGGCGCCGGATGTCGAAGGTGTCGGGTTCCGCGGCCATCTTCGGATCGAAGTTGACGCCGGCGCAGCTGATGAGGATCCCGTCGCCCGCCTTGATCTTCGCCCCGCCGGGAAGCTCGATGTCCTCGGTCGCGACCCTGGCGAACGCCTCGACCAGCGAGACGTAGCGCAGGATTTCCTCCACCGCGCCGGGGATCAGGGAGTGGTCGTCGCGCAACGCCGCCCACTGATCCGGGTTGTCCAGCAACGCCAGCGTTCCCAGCGAGATCACGTTGGTGGTGGTGTCGGTGCCCGCGACCAGCATCGCCATCGCGATGTGGACCAGCTCCGAGCGGGTGAGCGTCCCCTTGTGCAGCTGGTCGACGATCAGGTCGTCGATCAGGCCGACCGGTTTCGCGCCGGGATTGTTCTCCTTCTTCGCGATCAACCGGTCGAGGAAGTCACCGAGTTCCGTGGTCGCCTCGTCGGCGAGCTCGGGTACGAACAGCTTGTGAGCCGACGTCTCGAATTCCTCGTTGTCCTCGTAGGGAACACCGAGCACGTGACTCATGACCATGGAAGGAACCGGCTGCGCGAAGTCGGCGACCAGATCACCCGGCGCGCCCTTGCTCATCATTTCGTCGAGTTTCTGATCGACGATCCGCTGGATTTCGGCGTGGTATTCCTTCGTCCGGCGCAGCGAGAAACGCGGCATGATCATCTGCCGCTGCTTGGTGTGCTCCGGCGGGTCGACACCGAAAAGGACGTCGGCGTATCCGCTGTCGACGACCTTCTCGAATTCTTCGTTGAGCAGCGGATAATTACCGTGATACGGGCGAATGGAGACCCGCCGGTAGTCCGACAGCACGGCGCGGGCCTCCGCGGTACCGGTCACCAGCCAGGCCACGCGGCCGTTGTAGAGCCGGACCCTGGTCATCGGGCCGTCTTCACGCAGGTCGACGTGAACCTTCGAGGGCCGGTACGGGCATTTCGACTCCCGTTGGATCGGGAATCCCGGCAGGTCGGCCGAATGCGATGGTGTAGACGTCACGGACACCCCTTTGTCATGCTTTCCATTCAAACCGGCACGTCGCTGTTCATAAGAGCGACAAGATCGTGTGCGACGCATTCATGTAAAGGGCCACCCGAGCTCCCCGAAACAAGTATCGTCGTCCGGCACGGCGGTCGCATCTCCGTGTATGCGACCCACGAGCCTGAAGCGTTCACACCCGGGACTCTTCCGGCGCCCCGGTGGCGGGGAATCGGCGAAGACCGACGACCGCGAGTACGGCGAGCCCGGCGAAGAGCACGGCCGTGACGATCGTGACGACGTGCAGTCCGCTCGAGAACGCCGCACGCCCGGAGTCGAGAAGGGCGGCGCTCACCTCCGCCGGATACCGCTCCGCCGCGGATACCGCTCCGGGGAGGCTTTCGGCGGCGTTCACGTCGTGGACGCCGGCCGGGACGGTGACCTGCGTACGGTAAACGGTGCTGCCGACCAGGCCGAGTACGGCGATCCCCAGTGCCGCCCCGAATTCGTTGAAGGTCGAGGACATGGCACCGGCGGCACCCGCCTTCTCCGGCGGAACCGACGACATGATGAGGAACGGGCTCAACGTGCCGTCCGAGCCGACACCGAAGTACACGACGACGAGCCCCACCAGGAACATCGCGAGGCCGCCGGAACCGTTCGCCACGGTGAGCACCACCATGCCCACCGCGGCGATCGCCGACCCAGCCGCGAGTACGTACGCGGGCCGGATCTTCCGCGCCAAGAGCGGGGCGAGGTTGACCGCGACGATCATGCCGAGTGACGGAATCACCATCCACAACCCGATGGCGACCGGTGAGAGACCTTCGACCAGCTGCAGGTACAACGAGACCATCATGCTGGTACCCGCCATGGCGAACGCGCTGAGCAAGGCGAGCAGCAACGCCGCCGTCACCGCGCGGTCGGCGAACAGACTCAAGTCCAGCAAGGGAGCACGCAGGGTCCGCTGGCGACGCACGAACACGAGGAAAAAGAAGACGCCGGCGAGGATCGCCGCGACCGGCACCGGCTCCGGACCGCTTCTGCCCAGTTCCTTGAAGCCGTAGATCGTCGGCAGTATCGCCATCAAGGACAACGCCACACTGGCCAGGTCCAGTTTGCCGGCGGCGGGGTCGCGGGATTCCGGCAGGACGAACGGGCCGACGAGCAGCAACAGCCCCATCACCGGCACGGCCATCAGGAAGATCGAGCCCCACCAGAACGCCCCGAGCACCAGGCCGCCCGCCACGGGACCGAGGATGAGCCCCAGCATGACCGAACTCCCCCACGCGCTCATGGCGGTGCTCATCTGCCGGGGATCGCGGAACATGTTGCGGATCAACGCCAGCACCGACGGCATGACCGTCGCGCCCGCGACGCCGAGCAGGGCACGGGCGCCGATCAGTATCCCGGTGGAGCTCGCGTACGCCGCCAGCACCGAGGTCACCACGAACGCCGCGGCGCCGAACAGTAGCACCTTGCGCCTGCCGATCCGGTCGCCCAGCGTCCCCATCATGACCAGGAACCCGGCCATCGTGAAGGCGTAGATGTCGGTGATCCACAGCTGCTGCGTGGCGTCGGCGCCGAGGTCACCGCTCATCCGCGGCAACGCGAGGAACATCACCGAGATGTCCAGTGTGGTCAGCATGGTCGGCAGGCACAGCACCGCCAGGCCGACCCATTCCCGCCAGCCGGCGCGGGCGGGCGCCTCAACCGTGGTCATCCGCGCCCTCACGCGTGGTCGCGACCCCGTACGAGGTCACGACTGTCGTACACCGACGAGGACGTCGGCGAGCACCCGCCGGAGCTCGGTCACCCACGAGGCGATCGTGTCCTCGACGAACAGGTCGGCGGTGTAGCCGATCTTGCCGACGATGTCGCCGTCGTGATGCAGTTCCAGTGCCCACAGCGCGCCGTCCGGCAACTGCGAGCCGACCGGGGCCGACAGCACCCGCCTGCGCATCGCGGTGATGCGAAGATCGCCGACGACCTGTTCGTCGCTCATCATGAACGGCGACTGGACGACCTGGAACACGCATGACGCGCTGTCCGGCTTCGACACCTCGTCCATCAGGTTCGGTGCCTCTTCGATGATCTGCATGAACGGAAGCTCGTGCGCGTAGGCGCGCAGGCAACTCGCGCGCACTTGTGCGATCACTTCGCGGATCCCGACGCACTCGGCGATGTCGAAGCGCAACGGCACGAAGTTGTAGAAGGAACTGACCGTGTTCTGGATCCAGGCCGGGGTGCGCCCCGGCGTGAACGTCGGCACGACCAGGTCGGTTTCCCCGGTCTTCTCCCGGAGATAGACCAGATACGCGGCGAGCAGCACCATGAACACCGTGCTCTTGGTCTCCGCGGCGAGTTCCTCCGCGGAGGTGCGGAACTCGGCTTCGAGCAGGAACCGGTGCCAGCCGGTGACGAACGAACGCTCCTCGGCCCGCGGCAGATCGGTCGGGATCGCGACCATCCGCGCCCCGTCCAGATACTCCCGCCAGAACTTCCGGGCGGCGACGACGGCGGGGCCGTTCGCGTTCTCCCGTTGCCATGCGACGTATTCGTGCAGCTGACGCACCTCGGGCAAGTCGGGCGCCCGCTGATCCCGCCTGGCACCGTAGAACTCGGTGAGGTCGCGGATGACCAGCTGCGCCGACCAGCCGTCGACCGCGGTGTGGTGCGCCACGAGGACGAGGACGGCGTCCCGGTCGTCGAAACGGCCCAGGATCAGCCGGACCCGCGGCATCTCGTCGAAGGGGAATTCCTCGGCTTCGACGTCGTTGAGGAACTCCTCGGCGGCCCGTTCCCGGTCAGCGGCGTCCGGGATGTCCCGGATCACCAGGTCGGCCGAGCTCGGCAGGAACACCGCCTGATGCAGGTCACCGTCATTGACCACGATGCGCGTGCGGAGCGCTTCGTGCCGGGCGACCAGGTCGTCCAACGCGCCCTGCAACGCGTTCACGTCGAGTTCGCCGAGAAGGCGCCAGCCCCCGACGATGGTGTACATCGGGCCGAACGGCCCCATCCCGTCTCCGTGGTCGACAAGGCTGAGGAACTCCTGCTGGAGCGAAAGCGGAAACCGGTGCACGCTACCGGCCGTCGACTCTGTCACTGACATGACCGTGATTCCCTTCAGCTCGCCTGCTGCTGGACAGGCCGGATCCAGTGCATTCCGTCGGCGGAAGGCACCAGCCCGCCGTCACGGACCGGGGTCCGCTCGTCGGCGTTCGCCCCCAGGCTGGCCTGAACCTGGATTCGGGTGCCCTCACGGGACACCGAGCGGGCGAGCTCGGTCTTCAACAGGTCGCGGTCCTCTCCCGCGACCAGCACCGGACGTTCCACCGCGTCGGAAAGCTCCTGGAACGCGGGTGCCCGCTTCCCCAGGTAGGCCTTGGCGTCGATCAGGGCTCCCTCACCCGACGAGCCACCCCCGACCAGTTCCACGAACGACTCGACGTCCGAGGCCGCGTTCCCGGTGACCTTCTTCGCCCTCCAGAAGTACGACGACTCGTCCTCGTGCATGTCGTAGAACGCCACCAGGAAGTCGTGGAACCTCGCATACTCGGCGCGATACCGCGCTTCGAACTCCTCGCAGGACTCGGTCTCCCCCGCGGTACCCGCCAGCACGGTGTTGATCGTCCTGGCGGCGAGCAGCGCGCTGTAGGTCGCCAGGTGCACGCCCGAGGAGAACACCGGGTCGATGAAGCAGGCCGCGTCGCCGGCGAGGATCAGCCCCGGCCGCCAGAACTTCTCCTGGATGTAGGAGTAGTCCTTGCGGACCCGGACCTCGCCGTAGGGACCACTGGTGACCCGCCGCGCGTCCGCGAGATAGTCCGCGATCAGCGGACATTCGGCGATCAGGTCGAGCAGGGCCTGCTCCTTGTCCCCTTGAGCGCGTTCGAGCGCGTCCGGGTGGAGCACCGCGCCGACGCTGGTCAACGTGTCGGTCAGCGGGATGTACCAGAACCAGCCCGAATCGAAGGCCGCCGCGAGAATGTTCCCCTCGTTCGGCGCGGGCAGTCGCTTGCCGCCTTCGAAATAGCCGAACAACGCCAGATTGCGGAAGAACTCCGAATAGCGCCGCTGTCCCCCCACCTTTTTGTGGATCCGGCTCCCGTTCCCCGAGGAGTCCACGACGAACCGTGCGGACACCTCGTGGGTGACACCGTCGGCGTCCGTGTACCGCACGCCGCAGACCCGGCCGTCGGCATCCTCGATGACATCGGCGACCGAGGACTCCTCCCGAACCTCGACCCCACGACGGCGAGCGTTGTCCAGCAGAATCTGGTCGAAGCGCATCCGCTCCACCTGATAGGCCGTCGACGCCTCCGACACGAATTTCGAAGAAATTCCGAAAGAAAACGTCCAGGGTTCCGGATTGCGGCCCCAGCGGAACGTTCCTCCGCGTTTCAGCATGAACCCCGCTTTGTCGAGTTCCTCCGACACGCCCAGCAGACGGCACACTCCATGCACCGTGGCCGGGAGAAGCGATTCCCCGATCTGATAGCGCGGGAACTTCTCCTTCTCCAGCAGCAAGACCCGATGTCCCTGCATCGCCACCAACGTCGACACCGCCGAACCGCACGGGCCTCCACCCACCACGACGACGTCGAACCCAGCGGTCTCGGCACTCACAATAGATCTCCGTCCTGAACTCGAGGGTCAGATCTGGATCGTCGCACGGAGACGGAGCACGGAGCTTCTCCTGAGTTGTGACCCCGCCACGGGTGCGGCGGGGTAAACCATTTCGATACGAAGAGAGCACGGGAGAAGTGGACAACGACCGGTCATGGTGCCAGGGTTGAGCGATCGAGAAGTGCTCGATACATCGCGCAAGAAGGGATTTCTCATGCCAAAGGTGGCGACTCAAGCGTCCGTGTCGCTGGACGGTTTCATCGCCGGTCCGGAGAACGGGGGTTTTGAGTACCTTTTCGCGTGGTGCCGTGCCGGCGATGTCGAGGTGCCCACCGCGTCGGGCCGGTCGTACAAGGTCGCCGAGGCGTCCGCCGACTATGTCCGTGACATGATCGAGGGCTACGGTGCCCTGGTCGTCGGGCGAAACCAGTTCGACGGCATGGACGGGTGGGGCGGACAGCACCCCATGCGCGTGCAGGTCTTCGTGGTCACCCATTCGGTACCCGAAGGCTGGGCCCCCGAAAGCGACGAGTTCGTCTTCGTGACCGAGGGCGGCGTCAAGGCCGCGATCGACCAGGCCAAGGCGGTCGCCGGGGACAAGAACGTCGGCGTGGGCCCGGGCATCGTCGCCCGTGAAGCGCTGGACGAGGGGTTGCTCGACGAGGTCCGCCTCGACCTCGTGCCGTACATGCTCGGCGACGGAGTCCGTTTCGTGGACACGCTCGGCTCCGCTCCCAGGAAATTCGGCGAACCCCGCGTCATCCAGGGCAAGAAGGTCACGCACCTCATCTACCCCGTGGAGACCAACGAATAACGGCTCCCTTTCGGGCGACGGCGGGCCGGGCGGGTGAATCCGCCCGGCCCGCCGTCTTCCTGCGCTCCCTGTCGTGGTCTCTCGGGTCGTGGGTCGCGCAAGGTTAAGGACGCGCTCGCCCTCGAACTCCGGTGACGATTGCCCGGCCCGGTGTGCTCGGCCAACGCGGTGTCCCACCCGGGTGACCCGTACCGACCACCAGGGAGCAAAGATGGGTAGCAGCACCCCGTTCGCCGAGCTCAAGCACGTTTCGGTCGACCAGGCCACGCGTGACTACCTGCTCGAGTCCTGTACACCGCCCGATCCCGCGGTGAGCGCGCTGATCGAGCGCACCGAAGCGGTCGGTGACGCGGCGGGCATGATGGTCCCCGCCGAGCAGTTGCAGCTGCTGACGATGCTGACCGGGCTACTGCAGGCGACGACCGTCGTCGACGTCGGAACCTTCACCGGTCTTTCCGCGCTGGCGTTCGCTCGCGGGCTTTCCGCCGGCGGGCGGGTGATCACGTGCGACGTGACCGACAAATGGATCGAGCTCGCGCGGGAGCACTGGGAGCGTGCCGGCGTGGCGGACCGTATCGATTTCCGGCTCGGGCCGGCCGGGCGGACACTCCAGAACCTGGCCGAAGACACCGTCGCCGATCTCGTCTTCGTCGACGCCGACAAGATGAACTACCTCAAGTACTACGAGGCGGCTGTCCCCCTGTTGCGCCGAGGTGGTTTGTTGGTTGCTGACAATGTACTGCTGGACGGTCTGGTCCTGGACCCCGAACTCGCGGAGCCGGGGCTCCCGCGCCGGTGCGCGGAGACCTTGCGCGTGTTCAACGCCAGGCTCGCGGCCGACGATCGGTTCGAGACGGTGATGCTGCCCATCGCGGACGGGCTCACGATCGCCAGGAAGCGCTGACCGGACCCCCGGTGTCATGAGGGTGCCCCATGGGACGGATGTTCCATGGGGCACCCTCTTGTCATGTCCGGTGTCTACAAAGGACACCAGCTGGCAGCGTCGAGCGGGGAGGATTCGGGACGTTGAGCGTCCGTAATCCTCCCCGCTCGACGTCCGAGACCCGTGCGCCGCCTCGACACACCGAGCAGTCAACCCTGTGCCGGCCAGGCGATTCGTGCGTGGAGGATTTGGGACGGTCAACGTCCCAAATCCTCCACGCACGACCGTGCCTCGGAGAGATCCCGCCGTCATCGAACGCCGAGGTTCACCCGAGATGCCCCCCCGGCGGACAGTCGAGAGACGTCAAGCCACCGCGGCACACCCCTCCGCGCCATCTCGATCGGCGGGACGGACGACTTCGCGAAAACGGCCCACCGAGGGCCGGAATCGATCACCGTTCACGATCATCGCAGGTGACAAAAGTCCACTTCGGACACTCCTCCCCAAGATCGAACCAAGCGTGGAATGTCCGACTTCTCCTCGATTGCCACCCCGTCCTGTTTGTGTGTTCTTCACTGACCGACCTGTGTAAAGTAATTGGCAGATGAGGTTGAGACAGCACAAGGAAGTGCTGAGAAATCCACTCATCACCTCTGAGAAATCCACCCCAAAATGATCGGAGTATTTCGATGCGCGTGAAGAACGGCACCTCCCGCATTGCCAAGGTCGGCGCTATCGCGGTGTTCGCCACCGGATTGGCACTCGGATCGTATTCCGTCGCCAACGCGGAAACCGTCGAGTCCGTTTCCGTGACGCCCACCTCGGGTCTCGCCGACGGCGCGACCGTGCAGGTTTCGGGTTCCGGCCTCGCCGCCAACTCGACGTTCTGGATCGGCGAGTGCGGCCAGGTCGGCACGGAATGCCTCGGAGACGCGGGCAGGGTCCTCCAGGTCACCTCGGACGGCAGCGGTTCCTTCTCCACCCCGCTGACGGTGGTCAAGCAGTTCAACGGCCACAAGCTGGACGGCAGCACGGTCGCCGTCGACTGCAACTCGACCCAGTGCGCCGTCGGCGTGTTCAACGCGGACGCCTCGAGCGTCGGCAAGGTGACGATCTCGTTCAACTAGTCGTGGTACGGGTCATGAATGCCCGGTGTCGCCCCGCGCGAAAAAGCCGGCACCGGGCATTCATTCACCCGCGCCCGTAGATACTCGTCGCGTAGATATCAGTACGGTTGTCGAGATCGCCATCATTGGGTTTCGCGAAAAGCGAAACAAAAGAGTTCCTCCCGGCAACGAGTCCGTACTGTGCACCCATGTACAAATACGGTGTCGGACCGAAGATGTCCGCTTTGGGGACGACGGCCAGATCGGACGGGCCGTCCACCTTTCGCTCCGACCACGTCGCACCGGCATCGGTGGACGTTGCCAGCCAGAAATCGGTTGGCAACGTCACCGGGTCGGGGGTATTTGGCCGGAAGTCGTAATAGGTCACCCCGACGGTACCGTCACGGCGAGCGGCCAGAGAGAGCGAAAAGGCGGGCACCGAGGGGTCACCGCTGGCCGCGACCGGTTCCGACCAGGTGAGACCGCCATCGGTCGAACGGGCGACGACGACGGCGTCGCGAGCACCGCCCGAAAACCGGGAATCCTGCCATGCCGTATACAGCACACCGCGTCCGTCCATGGCGCTGTGCATGAAGTACCCCGCCTCGGCGATGGGAGTTCCCGTGTCCGGGTCCTTGACACCCGCCGAGCGCATTTCGCTGATCTTCACCGGCTGTGACCAGGTGCGCCCCTTGTCGGCGGAACGGATCGCCATGGCCTGGAATCCACGCTCATGGGTCACCGGATCCTCGGAGATGGCGGTGAAGGGGAAGACGAGGACCCCGTTCGGCAGTACCTCGACGCTGCCGGCGAATCCGTAGGTGTTGAGACCGCCGTCGAAGATCGGACGCGGCTGCTCCCAGGTCTTCCCTCCGTCGGAACTTCTCGCCAGGTACATCGGCCCGGTGGACTGCCCGTCGTCCCGCGTTCCTATCCGGCACCAGGCGAGGTAGACGTAGCGCGAGTCCGTCGGGTCCGCGGTGATCGTCGGGAAATCGTTCAGCGCCATGCCGCTTTCCCGGGTGATGGTTTCGGGATCGCTCCAGGTTCGGCCGCCGTCGGCCGATTTCGTCACTTGGATCGCGTGTTCGGATTCGGGGCTGAAAAGGCCTCCGGTGATGGTGAGCGAAGTCAGGTACACGGTCCCGTCGAGCCCGATCGTGCTCCACACGTCGAGTATTCGCTTGAAATCGCCGCCGTTCTCCTCGTCGCCGCCCGCGCATTCCGTCAAGGGCGGAGTCGAGCGCGACCACGACCGGCCACCGTCGAACGAGGTCACGACCACGGCGCCACGCGAACCGCCGTCCTGCCAGCGATCGACCTGATAGGTGCCGACCAGGTGCCGCGGATCGCCGGGGTCGATCGCGAGAGTCGGCTGGACCTCGGAGTTCGTGTACAAAGTGGTCGGCGTTTGCTCGCCGGCGCAGCCTTGAGTGAACGGGGTCGCCCGGGACGTCCGGACCGCCTGGCGGCCCGCGGAAGCGGAATCGCCGATGAGCAACGCGCTCATCGTTATCGCGATCGTCGCCGAGATCCGCCGCCAAATTCGTAGCCGATTCATGTGTTCACCCCTCGTTTTCTTGATCATCCGGCGAAATCGATGCTAGTTACGGCTTTCCGCCATCACCAACTTCCGCAATGCGCCATCGCGCCGGTCACGCGGACCGCAGTTCGCGAGTGGCCGCGGTGACGAGACCGGCCGGACAATCGGCGAAGAAGCCTGCCCGGTCCGGGCAAGGCCGAAGGAATACGGAGATCCCATGACTGACGAGCAGGACTGGGCGGACACGCACGCCCGCTGGGGAGAAGACCACACCGAGCTCTACGATCTCGTCTTTCGCAGCAGGGGCAAGAATTTCGAGACCGAGGCCGACGACATCACGCGGCTGATCCAGTCCAGGTTCCCGGCCGCGGCCAGCCTCGCGGACGTCGCCTGTGGCACCGGCGCTCATTTGGCCAGGTTCGCGAACTCGTTCGATCACGTCGAGGGCGTCGACATCGCGCCGGCGATGCTGGGTGTCGCGAGCCGCCGGCTGCCTGGTGTCAACCTGCAGCTCGACGACATGCGGACCTTCGACCTCGGCCGGAAGTTCGACTCGGTGGTGTGCCTCGGAAACGCCATCGCCTGCCTGGAGTCGCGTGAGGACATGGAGGTGGCGATCAAGAACCTCGCCTCACACCTGGTACCCGGCGGCGTGCTGGTCGTGGAGCCGGGGTGGTTCCCCGACATGTTCATCGACGGTTATGTCGGCGGGCATCTGGTGCGCGACAACGGCAAGGTCGTCTCCCGGATCACCCATTCCGTACGGGAAGGCGATCACGCGAGGGTGGAGATCAAGTTCGTGGTCGGCGAATCGACGGGTCTCCGCGAATGGACGGACTACTTCCTCATGAACCTGTTCACGCAGGAGGAGTACGTGTCGGCTTTCGACCGAGCCGACTGCTCGGTCGAACTCCTGGACATTCCGTGGACGCTCGGATCGGACCCGCATAACGCGCCGGGCCTGTTCGTCGCCGTCCGAAAGTGACACTCGTCCGTCGAAGGCGTCCCTGAGATCCGGTCGCCGCGACGCCTACGCTCCCGCGCAGGCGTCGCGGATGATCTCACAGACGGCCGCGATCTCGGCCGGACCGACGGCGGTGCCGGTCGGCAGCGAAAGCACCCGCTCGCACAGCGCCTCGGTACGCGGCAACGGGAGCGGAGTGTGGACGTCCGGACGCCCCCGGTACGGGTCGATCATGTGGCAGCCCGGATGGAAATAGGGACGGGCGAGGACGTTGTGCTCGGTCAGGGCAGCCTGGACCGCGTCGCGGTGGATTCCCGCGGTCGCCGCGTCGACCTCGATGACCACGTACTGATGGTTCGCGCGTTCCTCGTCGGCCTGTTCGTAGACCTTGACACCGGGAAGCCCCGCGAGCCCGTCGCGGTAGGACTCGTGGTTCTCCCGGTTGATCTCCATGAACGCTTCCATGGCCTCGAGCGAGGTCAGCCCCATCGCGGCCGCGGCCTCGGTCATCCGCCCGTTGATCCCGCACGCCACGGTCTCGCGATTGTCGTCGAGCCCGAGGTTTCGCATGACCCTCGCCTGCGACGCGATGCGCTCGTCGTTCGTCACGATGGCGCCGCCTTCGAAGCTGTTCACGTACTTCGTGGCGTGGAACGAGAAGATCTCCGCAGACCCGAACCCGCCGACCGGTTTCCCCTTGTAAGTGCACCCGACGGCCTGCGCGGCGTCGAACAACACCGGAATTCCGTGCCATTCGGCCAGCTTCGAGAGCTGATCGATCTCGCAGGGGCGGCCGAACACGTGGACTCCGACGATGGCGCGCGTCTTGGGCCCGATGAGCTGTTCGACGTGTTCGGGGTCGGCGTTCGCCGTCGTGGCTTCCACGTCACAGAAGACCGGGACCAGGCCGACCCACTGAAGGGCGTGCGGTGTCGCGGGTGAGGTGAACGAGGGAACGATGACCTCGTCGCCCGGCTGGAGCCCGGCCGCCTTGGCCGCGATCTGGATACCGGTCGTCGCGTTGGCCACCGGAACGCAATGCTCGGTTCCCGCCATTTCGGCCACCCGGGCCTCGAATTCGCGGACCAAGGGGCCATTGTTGGCCAGCCACAGCCGATCCAGGGCGCCGTTGATCCTCTCCAGGAACCGATCCCGGTCACCCACGTTGGGGCGTCCGACGTGAAGCGGATTGCTGAACATGGACTTCTTCACCATCGATCGTCATCCTTCACGTTCGGTCGGTATCCAACGGTGCCTTCAGGGGATCAGCTTTTCGAATATGCCGGTGATCTCGAGCGGCGAGGGCGCGGCGGCCATTTCGGCGGCGATATCCGATGCGGCGATGCCGAACTTCACCGAGCCCAGCAATTCCAAGCAGCCTTTGGCCACGGCTTGCGGCGTGATCTGCGCGGGAAGCAGCCGAATGCCGGCGCCGGATTCCGCCACCGCGCCCGCGTTCTCGAACTGATCGTCGAACTGCGGCAGCACCAGCTGGGGAATTCCCGCTTCGAGTGCGGTCAACGCGGTTCCTTGGCCACCGTGGTGTACGACGAGATCGCAAGCCGCGAGGACCTGGGACAACGGCATCCGGCCCACGTGACGGATGACGGGGGGCAGCGGTGGCCACGATGCGGCGACCCCGGCGTCGACGGCGACCACGATCTCGACGTTCAACTGGGCCAGCTGTTCCAGGATGGGCAGCGCGAGCTGGGCGAACCGTCCCTTTTCCAGGTGCGGGACCACGGTGCCCAGTGTCAGGCAGATCCGGCCCCCGGCCTGGCGTTCCACGGCCCAGGACGGAACACTGGCGTCACCGTTGTAGGACACGTGCCGGATGCTCCGGTGATCGGCCGCGTAGGGCAGCCGGAGGCTGCGCGGCCAGGGATTGACCACCAGGCCCGGCCGAGGCAATCCGTCCAGTCCCCGCGCTTCGAGCTCACCGGCGAGGATGTCGGCGCCCCCCATCCGGTACTCGCCGAGTTCGGCGATCCCCCAGTGGAATTCCACCCACGGGACGCCGCTCACCGCGGCGGCGATCGGCCCGCTGAGCTCCGCCCGTTCGCTGACGACGAGGTCCGGCCGCCACGCGTTCATCAGCGACGTCATTCCCGGCAGGTTCCGGGCGGCGATCTCGGCGAAGACCCGACCGTGCGCGTACCGGCGCAACTCCTCGCCGTTCCCGGAATCGCCGGCGGTCAAATCGACCAAGGACACCATGGCCGATCCGCACGAAACCGCGGGCAGACCCGCACGGAGTACGGTCGGCACGAATTCCTCCGAGGTGGCCACCAGCACCTCGTGGCCACGCGCCCGGAAGGCCCACGCGAGTGGGACCAACGGATAGAAGTGACCGGACAAGGGCACGGTGGTGAAGAGAATCCGCATATATGTCTCCGACGTGGACATCCGCTTTTGGTGGTTCCGCGACACGCACTGAAGCAGATCGTAAACGCCGCGTTTCCCGCGTGTTTATCCATAACTGGCGTTTTACGGCCACGAAGGAGTTCAGAGCAGAATGCAAGAGGCCGTGGTGCTCGCCCGTGGTCGGCGCGGTCTGCCGAGGTCGACCCGCCGACCTTCTCCGATCAATGGAGGTCGAGAAGGACGAGCGTGCTTTCTTCGACCTTGACGCGTCCGGCTTCGACGAGATCCGCCGCACGGGCGAGGAACGCGGCGAGCGACGGCGCTATCGGCTCACCGAGGTCCGGCACGTTGGGGCGGGACACGACCTGTCCGACGGTGCCGAGTTCGCCGGGAGCCAGGTCCAGGAAGTAGCAATCGCCCTGGAAAGCGAGGAACGGCAACCAGGATTCCGACCACACCGTCCACCGCAGGCAAGCGGGTTGCTCGACGGGTTCGGCCAGGTCGCCGACCACGTCGGTGAGCATCCGGTGCATCTCGATCATCTCGTCGACGGTCAGGAAATGGTGGAAGTTGAGCGGTCCGTTCAGTTGGTCGGGGTCGTCTTGGCCCGCCGACACGCGCAGGAGGTCACGCAGATCGGTGGGCAGGACGAGCCCGGTCTCGGTGGCGAGCCGGTCGAGTTCCCGCTCGGACGCGCCGGGCAGGAACGGTGCGGCGTCGGGCAATTCCCGCTCGATGATGCTTCGCAACCGGGCGAACTCGCGGGCGGTCTGGTTCATGACGGCCAGTATTCACCACGTCCGGGTAAATCCGGATGACCTTGATCCGGTCCGGCCAGTAGTCTCCGGCGAACCGGGAAACAGAGGGAGCCAAGGTGTCCAGCCACTTCGGGGCGATCGGGATCGACGTCACGAGCCAGGAAGAATTCGGGGAACGGGTCGTTTCCCTGATCGGCGCGGGCACCGCCCGGCGGATCACCAAGAAGATCAGCGAGCACGTCTGGACCGATCCGTCCGGTGCCCGGCTGGTCGCGCAAGTCCACAATGGTCAGATCGAGTTCCTTCTGCCCTGTCTGGCGGGCAAAGCGCCCGCAGTCCCCGTTGGCGACATTCGCCTCGTCGACGACGAGACCGCGATGCTCGACCTCCTGGACGGTGTCGGCGGGGAAATGATCTGCCCCATCGCGGTCGAACTGGAAGACCGAGCGGTCCTCGCCGGCTCCGGCGGGCGGCTCGAGTCCGGCTCCCTGGTGCTGGCGGCACTGGCCGAGGAAGTCACCGTGCACGCCGACGCCGACGCGTACTCGGCCTCGCAGGACGGTGAACTGGAATTCGCCGCCGACCACTTCATCCCGTCCGGCACCTTCTCGCCAGGAGAACCCGCACCCGGCTGGGCGCCGTCGGCCCACGCGCTGTTCGCCGGCGAGGTCGTCGAAGCCGAGACCCCCGTGAACACCGTCACCGGCACGGCATTCCACCGGATCCGGGTCCGCACCATCGCGGCGATCGAACTCGACGTCGCCATCGCGACCACCGAGCTCGAGCGACCGCCCGGGCGCGGCAACATCGTGACCGGGACCTTCTTCCTGACCGGAAGCCTGGGGCTGCAGCCGGAAAACCCCGTGAAGCGGCGGAGCTGGTTCCGGCGGTGAGCCCGCGTGAGGTCACCAGTCCAGATGGGGATCTTCGGTGACCGAGTTCAGCGCGGTCACCGTCGCGTGGCCTTCGCTCAGCAGGCGGGCGTCGCTGCCCGGCGACAACTCGCCCTCGACCGTGACCGCGGTCAGGGTGAACGCGCTGTCCTCGCCGTTCTGGATGTGACTGCGCACCGCGCCGAACTCGGCCAGCCCGGTGCGTTTCGGCGGTCCCGCCTCGGAACGATCGGGCACGTTGAGGTTCAGAACCGTACCGGCGGGCAGTTCCGTCAGCCGGTCGAACAGGGTCGCGGCGACGGCGACCGCGGTGTCCCAATGGGGGCGCGGGCCGGGATCCAGTCCCACGTCGAGTGAGACCGCCAGCGCCCTGGCACCGTTGATCGAGGCCGTCAGCGCCGCGCCCACCGTGCCCGAGTGCAGGATCGCGCGCCCGACGTTCGCCCCGTGGTTCACGCCGGACAGGACGATCTCCGGTGCTTCGCCGAATGTTCCCTGCGCCGCCGCCAGGGCGATCAGGCCGGGATGCGCGGCGACGGCGAACGCGGGGACACCGGCCAGCCCGGGCAGCTCGCGTCGTTCGACCGCGACCCGCCCCGCTCCCCCGGCACCGGTCAGGCCCGCGCTGGTCCCGCTCGCCTCCGCCGCGGGCGCGGCGACCACCACGGTCCAGCCGTGGTCCACGGCGCCTTGGGCCAGCGCCGCCAGGCCCGGCGAGTCGATACCGTCGTCGTTGGTGATCAGGGCACGCATCAGGAGGCCTCCCACGGTTTCAGGCGTACTCGTCCGGTGAGTTCCCTTACCGCGCCGTCACTACCCGAACCGAGACCATGTCGTGTCACGTTGATCGCGCCTGCCGCGGCGCCGAGCTTCACCGCGTCTTCCAGCGACCGGCCTTGCGCCAGGCCGACCGCGAGCCCCGCGGTCATCGAGTCCCCGCCACCGCGGGTGTCGACCGGCGTCAGATCGGGCGACTCCACCAGGACGAACCGCCCTTCCAGACAGGCGAGTGTCTCCTCGGCCGCACGGGACACGACGACCGCCCGGGCACCACCCGACGCCAGCTCACGGCAACCGTCCGCAAGGTCGGCCAGCGAATCCGACTCCGCCAGCCCGTCCTCGACCATCTCCTCGTGGCTGACCTTGATCACCGCCGGCTCCCCCGCGAGCGCCCTGGCGAGCCGTTCCCCGGAGAGATCCACCACGACCGGCGTGCCGTGCGTGCCCAGGTCGCGGGCGAGCCGTTCGTAAGTCGAATGCGGCACCGGGACGTCGTCACCGTCCGGCCCGCTGAGTACGGCCACGTCCGCGCGCAAGGCCTGGACCAGGGTCAGCTCGTACAGATCGTCGAGTTCGTGCCGGGTCAGCGCGTCGGCGGGCATCCGCACCATCTCGTCCCGTCGGCCGTCGCGCCGGTCGTGCACGTAGGCGCCGTTGCGTGCCGCGACCTCGCGGACTTCCGCGTCGACGCCGATCAGATGCCGCAGCACCCGCCCGGTCTCCCCGCCGAGCGCGCAGCACACCACCGCCCGCGCGCCGAGGGCGTCGATCATCCGCGACTGCCACACTCCCTGCCCACCCGCGTGGACGTGGACGTCGGGAGCCCCGTCCAGTTCCTCCACCGTCACCGTCAGCTGCGGAGACGGCGCGAACACCGCCACTCGACCCTCAGTCATACCGGCCTTTTACCCGTTTTGCCGGATTCCATGCGTGGCGGCAGCGCGTATGGGCGATCGGCAAGTCCGTGAAGGCCTCCTTGAGGGACTCTGGGTCCCTCAAGGAGGCCTTCATTTGTGTACTTACGTCCGATCTGCGTGGGAGTGAGAGTCCGGTTGTCGTCGAGGGATGACGATGAAGGAATTGGGACGTTGAGTGTCCCGATTCCTTCATCGTCGCGGTGGCCGTCCTGGTCTTGAACCCTTGATCGTGCCGGTCGCGCCTCGGGGTGGACGACCGAGCGGGGAAGATCCTGGACGTTGGACGGCTGGAATCTTCCCCGCTCGCCCAAGACGGCAGCCGGCATGAGCTTCACTGCCCGCCTGCCTCACCGACGGGGTCGACCGTGGAGGATTCAGGACGCACAACGTCCCGAATCCTCCACACTCGGCCCCGGCCACGCCAGCGGGTCAGCAAATACGGGTTCACCAAGGAGGCCTTCACGGACAGGGGCGCCCTGTCAGAACCGCCGGATCGGCGCTAGGCCGACTGTTCGCGACGATAGTGGCGGGCGGCTTTCGCCCGGTTGCCACAGGTTTCCATCGAGCACCATCGCCGGGTGCCGTTCCGCGTCGTGTCGTCGAAGTACAGCGTGCACGCCGGATACGCCGAACATCGCTTGATCCGGTCCGGACGCGTGCGAAGCAGGCTCAAGTAGCCGTACGCCGCGAGCCACGCGGGCCGCCAGGCCGCGTCGTCGACCTCGATCACCTCTTCGACGCCACCCTCCCGCAGTTCCGGCTGTAGACGCCCGCGCGCCAGCACCTCGTTCAGCGCGCGCTCGGCGGCCTCACCGGGGTTTTCGAGCACTTCACGCAGGACGGAACGCGTGTGGCGCAAGGGGTCCTCCGCGCCCGGCGTATCCGGCAGGCCTCGCTCGGCCAGCCAGGCATCGACGCCCCCCGGCTCGTCGAAGGCGTCGCGCCACTCACCACGGTCGGGCCACGTGGTGTTCAGCAGATCCAGCGCGAGGGGTTCACCGGTCAGAGGACGTTGCAGCACGAGAGTCATTCTACCCTCCGTCGACCGCTTGACAGGTTAGTTCGCAGCATGCTTGAGTCTAACCGTTCAAACATACTTAGAAGGTTAGAACCGAGGAGCGCCTGTCATGTCCGAAGTCACCCGATCCGCCGGCGAGGTCTTCCACCGCACCGCGACCATCGACGGCCGGAGCGTCTTCTACCGGGAGGCCGGCGACCCCACCGCGCCGACGGTGGTCCTGCTGCACGGTTTCCCCACGTCGTCACAGATGTTCCGCACGCTGATCCCCGCGCTGGCCGACCGCTATCACGTCATCGCCCCCGACCACATCGGCTTCGGCCACTCCGACGCCCCGCCCGTAGACCGGTTCGAGTACTCGTTCGAGAACCTGACCGCGATCACCCTCGGCCTCCTCGACGCACTCGGCCTGGACCGCTTCGCCCTCTACATCCAGGATTACGGCGCGCCCATCGGGCTCCGCATCGCGAGCAGACACCCGGAGCGGGTCAGCGCGCTGCTGGTGCAGTCCGGCAACGCCTATGTCGACGGCTTCACGCCGTTCTGGGACGTCCTGTTCGCCCATGCCAAGGACCGCGAAACCCACGAGGAGGCCGTGCGCGAACTCCTGGAGCCCGCGGCGACCCGCTGGCAGTACACCCACGGCGTCCCCGCCGACCGGCTGGACCGCCTCTCCCCGGACACCTGGACCCTCGACCAGGCCCTGCTCGACCGTCCCGGGAACAAGGAGGTGCAGCTGCAGTTGTTCTGGGACTACCAGTTCAACCTCGACGTCTACCCGGCCGTCCAGGAGTACTTCCGCGAGCACCGGCCGCCGACGCTCATCGCCTGGGGCGAGCACGACGAGATCTTCGGCCCCGACGGCGCCCGTGCCTTCCTCCGCGACCTGCCTGACGCCGAGCTGCACCTCCTCGACGCCGGGCACTTCGCCCTCGAGACGCACGGCCCGGAGATCGCCGCCCTCATCCGGGACTTCCTCGGACGCGTCCTGTCCTGATCACGGCCGCCGTATCCTCTGTATGAGGCGGAGGTGCGGAATGACGGACGAGCAACTGCTCATCGAGTTCGCGCTGACCCGGATGGACAATCCCGGCCTCGACCTCGAGGAAGTGGCCACGCTGACCGTCCGGCGGCTCGGTGAGGACCGGATGCTGGACTTCGCCGGGCTCACCCTCGCGAGCCGGGGCGAGCTACGCGGAGCCGTGTTCCCCGCCGCGGTGGAACACGTGCTCCGCGTCGTCCTGACCTTGCGCGGTCCGGACGACTGAGCGTGGTGGCGACGTCAAAACGGGGCCGTTCGGCATGCGAAGGCCGTAAGCGGCTCTTCAGCCGGCGTCCAAGACAGGCTCGGCTATCGGGATGCACACCGCACGCCGGACCACCGTCTCCGCCTCGATCAGCTATCCCCTGGGTTTCGCAGGTGCTCCAGCCGCGGCTTTCCTCGCACGAGCGGGCGGCTCACCACAGCCGCTCGTTTCGGTGTTGCTCATGGTCGCGGTGATCGACGCCATCGCCTTGCTCGGCACCGCACGGGCCGCCTTCGTCACCGCGACGATCTGCTGGCTCCTGCATTCCTGGCTGGTGCTGGGGCATCCATCCGGGCGCGACGCCCTTGTGTTCGCGCTGAATTCCCTTGGCGCCACCGGTTTCGCGGCCCTGTCGAGGAACGCCAGGTGACCACGACCCTCGCCCGCCCCGAGAGCGGAACCGACCGCTCCGAACGTCACCGCCTTTCCGTCATCGGCGGGCTCGCCGCGCTGTCCTTGGACGCGATGGCGTCGGTCGCCTATGGACCCGAGGCCATCGTCATCGTGCTGGCCGTCGCCGGTGGTGCGGGGCTGGGCTTCACCGTTCCGGTCACGCTCGCGATCGCGGTCCTGCTGGGCGTGCTGACGTTGTCCTACCGTCAGGTGATCGCCGCGTTCCCCGACGGCGGCGGCGCCTACGGGGTCAGCCGGGCCTACCTCGGGCGCCGAGCCTCGCTGGTGGCGGCGGCATCGCTGATCGTCGACTACGTGCTCAACGTCGCGGTTTCGGTGGCGGCCGGGGTGGCCGCGCTGACATCGGCGTTTCCCGGGCTGCTGCCGTACACGCTGTGGTTGTGCCTCGGCGTGCTGGCGCTGGTCACCGGCGTGAACCTGCGCGGCATCGCCGAGAGCGCCCGGATGTTCGTCGTGCCCACCGTGATCTACGTCGGCGCGATCCTGACCGTGATCGCCGCCGGCCTGTTCCGTTCCGGCCCCGCCGCGGCGGTCGTCGCGCCGGACCACGCGCAGAACCTGCAGACGGTCGGCATTCTGTTGCTGCTCAAGGCCTTCGCGAACGGCTGCGCGGCGCTGACCGGAGTCGAGGCGATCGCCAACGCCGTACCGTCGTTCCGCAAGCCTCGAGTCCGGCGCGCGCAACACGCGGAGATCGCACTGGGCGGCCTTCTCGGCGTGATGCTCCTCGGGATCGCCGTGCTGATCGGGAAATTCGCCATCCATCCGGTGGACGGCGTCACCGTGCTCTCGCAGGTGACGACCGCGGCGCTGGGCGACGGCTTCGGTTTCTACCTGGTCCAGTTCTCGACCGTGGTCCTGCTCGCCTTGGCCGCGAACACGTCGTTCGGCGGGCTTCCCGTGCTGGCCCAGTTGCTCGCCAAGCACAACAAGCTGCCGCATGTGTTCGCCTTGCGCGCGGAACGCCAGGTGTACCGCTACGGCGTCGGTTTCCTCGCGATCACCGCGGCCCTGCTGCTCGTCATCACCGACGGCGACATGAACACCCTGGTCCCGCTGTTCGCGATCGGGGTGTTCGCCGGGTTCACCCTCTCCCAGGTCGGGATGGTCCGGCACTGGCGGCGGAACCGCCCATCCGGCTGGCGGGGCAAGGCCACGCTCAACGGCCTCGGCGCGCTGCTCACCGGAGCCGCGGCGATCGTGGTGACGACGACCAAATTCGGCGAAGGCGGCTGGTTGATCGTCGTCGCGCTGCCGCTGCTGGTGGCGGCCATGGAATGGGTGGAACGCGGCTACCGCCGGATCGGCGAGCGGCTCGGACTCGGCCTGACCCCCGCTCCCCCGCGACCACACCGCTCACTCGTCGTCGTCCCCGTCCACACCGTCTCCCGCCTGACCCGTGACGCGCTCGCCGCCGCATTGTCACTCGGCGACCACGTCGAGGCCGTGCACGTCATCCACCCCGAAGACGAACAGTCGGCACGGGACTTCGTCGCTGCCTGGGAGAAGTGGCACCCCGAAGTGGCACTGGTCCTACTCCACGACGAACGACGCCGTCTCGGCGAGCCGCTGGTGGAGCACCTCCGCACGGTCGGCGACCGGCACGTCTTCGTGCTGATCGCCGAGGTCGAACCGGAGCATTGGTGGCAGCGGGTCCTGCAGAACCAGCGCGGCGGCGTGCTCGCTCGCGCCCTGCGCCGCCATTCGGACGCCGTCGTCTGCCGGATGCGCTTCCGGTTGGCCGCCCGGTGAGTGTTGCCACGGAAGGAATCCGTAAAACCGGAACGACCGATCTTGCTCCTCGGACACGGCCACGGTTGGCTGGAGTCATGGGCAGAGGGCACGCGTGGGCCGTGCGCCACGACGACCGTCCACCTCATCCGGCGCCGGTCGGCGATACCTCCGATACCGGCGATTCCCCGGCCGGCCGTTGACCTTCCGGCCCCCAGGCGCGATCGAACGCGCCCACGAGTCCTTTGTGGATGGACCAATGAACGAAAGCCCCACCGTCCTGCTCACCGGAGCATCCGACGGTATCGGTTTCGAAACCGCCCGCCTGCTCCTCGCTCAAGGATGCACGGTGCTCGCCCATGCCCGCACCCGCGAGGAAAGCGGCGCATCCTACGACCGGCTGGTGAAATCCGGCGTCGACGTGCGAAGGCTTCAGCCGGTCGTCGCCGATTTCACCGATCTGCGCCAGGTCATCGACCTCGCCGTCGCCGTCGCCGTCGACGAGAGCTGTCCCCGCCTCGACGTCCTGGTCAACAACGCCGGGATCACCGGGCCGCACGGGCGGGTACTCACCAAGGACGGTCACGAACAGACCGTCCAGGTCAACTACCTCGCCCCGTACCTCCTGACCCGGCTACTCGAGGACGCGCTCGATCGCTCCGAGGTGAGCCGTGTGGTCAACGTGTCCTCCTCGCTGCACCGCGGCGGGCGGATCAACTGGAACGACCTCAACTGGAAGCGCCGCTACAACCGCGGTGCCGCCTACGCGCAGTCCAAACTCGCTCTCACCATGATGACCACCGCGCTGACCGAGTTCCGGCCGAAGGTCCGGGAAGCCGTCAGCGTGCACCCGGGCATCATCGCCACCGCGATGCTTCCCGGATACAGCTACCGCGGCCGTCCGGTCGCCGAAGGAGCCGAACCTGTCGCCCGGCTGGCGGCCCCCTGGGCCAAGGTGCTCAACGGCGGCTACTACGACGGCCGGCTGCCCTCGAAAGCCGCGGCCGCCGCCGTCGATCCCGGCGACGTTCGGAAACTGTGGTCACTCAGCGAACGCCTGACCCTCTTCGACAAGCGACGGCTCTGAACGGGGTGCCCGGGGACGCCGGTCCCCGGGCACCCCGGTACTAGGCGATCCGCGCACCGCCCTGTTCAGGCACGACATCAGTCCGCCCGGGACGATCGACGACGAACGTGGTCCGCTCCGCCAGCGAGACCGCGTGATCGGCGAACCGTTCGTAGTACCGGCTCACCAAGGCCGCGTCGACCGCTTGCGCGGTGCCGTAGGCCCAGTCCTGGTAGTCGATCACCGCGAAGAGCGTCCGGTGCAGGTCGTCCATGTCGTCGTCGACACTGATCAGCGTCCGGGCCAGTACGGCGTCACGGTTCTGGACGGCCTGCCCGGCCATCACCGCCAGCCACACCGCGATGCGGCCCATTTCGACGAACCGCGGCACGAGCACCTGCGGCACCACCCGGGCCGGGTACCTGCGCTGGACGGCCTCGGCGACATGAATCGCCAGCCGTCCCATCCGGTCGAGGTCGCCGACGGCGTGGATCGCCGCCGGCACGACCCGCGGATCGGTCGTCACCGGCGACTGCGACACCAGGATCGCGTGTGCGTCTTCCTCCGCCTCGACCTTGGCCCGTCCCAGGGTCGCGCCGTCGGCGATGACCTCGCGCGCCAGCTCGCCGTCGGCTTCGACCAACGCCGTGCCTGCCCGGTCCATCATGTCGGCGACCAGCCGCGACGTCCGCAGCAGCCGGGCGACGAGCCGGTCGAATCGTTCGTGCATGGACCCGATCCTCGTGCGACGGGAATCCCTTCTCGGTGACACGAGACCGAATTTCACGGGAACAGTACGCCGATCGCCCTGGCCTCGACCTCTTGTTGACGCCTGTCGTCAGCCGACGTGGATTCCCGGCCGCAGTGCCGGATCGCGTTCGCTGGTACGGATGATCTCGCGGACCACCGGTGCGGTGTCGCCGCGGCCGAGGATCAGATAGCGGAACAGGTGCCCGAGCGGATTGCCCTCACTCCATTCGAAATGGCACTGCGGCCGCACACCGGTGGCGTCGCGCAACGCGAGCAGGACGGCCGCGATCGCGTTCGGCGCGGCCGGGCTTTCCACCCGCAGGACACGGAAACCTTCGATCTCGACACCGCGGACCTTCAGCACGTCGCTGAACCCGGACGGGTCGATGACGTCGATCTCGAGGAACAGGACGTCGGCGGCACCCGGCACCGGGTTCAGGCCGCGCTGCTCGGCCTCCTTCGCCCGGTACTCGTCGGCGTCCCCGGCCTGGCGGCGGTTCGCGATGATGGTCAGCGCGCCGTCGTGGGCGATGGAATCGGTGACGAACCGGCGGGCGGGCTCGTCGAATTCGATGTGCTCCACCCGTAGTTCCGTGGTGCGCGTGACCCGCGAGATCAGCGACACCACGATGATCCCGAGAATGAAGAACGCGGAGATCGTGAGACCGTCGGGCTTCTCGATGACGTTCTCCACCAACGCGTAGATCAGGATCAGCGTCAGCACGGCGAACGCGATCGCGGCCTTGCGCTGCCGCTTCTTCGCCGCCGAGATCGCCACCGCGACCGACGCGGACACCATCATCGCGAGGATCCCGGTGGCGTACGCGCCGGCCTGGGCGTTGACGTCGGCGTTGAAGATGATCGTCACCAGGACGCAGATCGCGGTGTAGACCAGCACCACCGGACGGACCGCGCGAGCCCAGTCCGGCGCCATCCCGTACGCGGGCAGATAACGCGGCACGATGTTGATCAGACCGGCCATCGCCGACGCCCCGGCGAACCACAGGATCAGGATGCTGCTGATGTCGTAGGCGGTACCGACCCATTCGCCCAGCAGCTCGTGCGCGAGGTACGCCAGCGCCCGGCCGTTCGCCTCACCACCCGGTTTGAACGCGTCGGCCGGGATCAGGACCGTGGTGACGAAACTCGTCGCGATCAGGTACACCGACATGATCAGCGCGGCGGCGGTGAGCAGCTTGCGGGTGTTGCGGATCCGGTTCGCCAGTTTCTGTTCGGCGTTCTCCCCCTTGGCCGCCACCAGTGGCATCATGCTCACGCCGGTCTCGAAACCGGACAATCCGAGCACCAGCAACGGGAACGCCAGGATCGCCGGGCCGACCACACCGCCGAACCCGCCTCCCCCGGAGGTGAGCGCGTCGATCCAGCGGTCGAACGCGCCGGGTTCGGTGAACACCTCGCCGATCCCGGCGACCACGACGACGGCGTTGAGCACCAGGAAGATCGCGACCAGCGGGATCGCGACCCCGACCGCCTCGCTGAACCCGAGCAAGAACACCCCGCCCAGGATGAGCAGCAGGATCACCGTGATCAGCACCTCGTGCCCGTGCAGGAACGACGGGGTGATGGGGTTCTCCAGCGCGTGCACCGTGGCATCCGCCGACGAGAGCGTGATCGTGATGATCCACGATGTCGCGACGAAACCCAGCAGTACCAACACGAAGATCTTGCCGCGCCAGAACGGCAGCAGGTTCTCCAGCATCGCGACCGACCCCTGACCGTGCGGGCTCTCCTTCGCCACCCGCCGGTACATCGGCAACATCCCCAGCAGGGTCAGCGCGACGATCAGCAACGTCGCCAGCGGGGACAGCGCCCCCGCCGCCAGCGCCGCGATACCGGGCAAATACGACAACGTGGAGAAATAGTCCACGCCGGTGAGGCACATGACCTTCCACCACGACTGCGGTGTCGTGTGTTCCTCGTGGCTCTCCGGCCCCACCGGCTGGACCCGGTGCTCCATCAGCCACCGGCCGACCTTGCCCGTGGGCGCCACCTGCCGATCCGGACTGTCCACCCGATCCGGAACAACGTAGTCCGGCACCTCGGTCATACCCCTGTCCTCCCCGCGTACCTGCACGCCATCTCCCCCGGACGGGGCGGCCGCACACCGACGCGGACACTAACGACCCGGCGCCAAGAAACGCCGATCCGGCCGTAAAGAAAACATCAATGTCGCGCGACAGAAAGACGTGCCGTTCGCGACGAGGTGATCTCGGGTCACTTCCCGGCCGTGCCGGGCCGGCCGCCGATGGACTCCTGGTAGGCGGCGGGCTTGTGAGGACGCTCAGCTTTCGGTCGGCGCGTGTCCGGGTTCCGGTCGCCGGAAGCGTGGATGGGTCGCCAGCGCCAATGCGAGGAACGTGATCACGATGCCGGCGAACGTGGCCACCGACGGCTCTCGGCCCGGCGTGAACGCGTCGAGCACGACCGCGCCGAGCAGCTGCCCTGCAACGCCGGCCAAGCCGAACACCAGCACACCGAGATGCCGGACGGCGATCGTGGCCACCGCGATGACCCCGACGCCGATCACCCCGGCGAGGTAGAGCAGCGGCTCCGCGGGCAGGCGCACCGGTGAGCTCCAGCCGGACACGGCCCGCACGGTCAGCACGCCGGCCAGCGACGTGGCCGCGACGGCGAAGTTGACCAAAGTGGCCGGCCACGGCGATCCGGCGATCACCCCGAGCCGCCCGTTCAACGCCGACTGGACCGCGACCGCGGCACCGGCGAGCACCGGCAACACCACCACCACTGTCCCGGATCCACCCCATGCGCCGTGCCCGGCCACCGCGACCGCCACCACGCAGGCCACCGCACCCGCTGCCCGCGCCACCGTGATGCAGCGCCGCCCACCGGGCCCGATCGCGAACCGATCGACGACCAGACCACCGACAGCCGAGCCACCCACCACGGCCACGGTGAACACCGCCACCCCGACAGCGCCGACGCTGATTCCTTGCCCGGCCACGAACAACGCACCACAGACGCCGCCGGCCAGGTGCCACCACCGCAGATCGCCGTCGCGCACCGCCGCGCGCATCAGCCGCAGCCCGCGCCGTCCGGCCGGGTGCAGCGGAACAACCAGCAGTAACAGGACAAGGCCGACGACCGTGGACGCCAGCGTCGCCGCGATCCCGTCCCCTACCCGTGAACCGAGCTCTCCGTTCAACCGGGCCTGAACCGCCAACCCCACGCCGGCGGTCACCGCCCCCGCCACCGGAATCACACCACGCCCCGTCACTGGCCGAACAGTGGCAGCCCCGACTTCCGTCCGGGCGCAAAAGTCGCCAAGGCCACAGACACCGGAATTCGGCGACGCCCGCGCCCGTCTCGGATGAGTGGACGGTTCAGTGTCCTCGGGCGATCCATTCGGCCAGGTGCGGGGCTTCGGCGCCGATCGTGGTGGGGTCACCGTGTCCGGTGTGGACCTTGGTGTCCTCGGGCAAGGCGAAAAGCCGTTCCCTGATCGAGGAAATGATCGTCGGGAAGTCGGAGAACGAACGTCCCGTCGCGCCGGGTCCGCCCGAGAAGAGCGTGTCGCCGGAGAAGAGCGCCTTGGCCTCGGGAAGATGCAGGCAAACCGATCCGGGCGAGTGTCCCGGCGTGTGGATGACTTCGAGCTCCGTACCGGCGACGGCGATCCGTTCACCGTCCTCCGCGCTCCGGAAACGGACGCCGGGATGGGTCATCTCCCACAGCTCCCGATCCCCCGGATGCAGAACGGCGGGCGCGTGCAGGTGTTCGCTGAGCTGCGGAGCGACGGTGACATGGTCGTTGTGCCCGTGGGTGCAGACGACGGCGACGACGGCGCGGCCGCCCACGGCCTCGGCGATGGTCTTCTCGTCGTGCGCGGCGTCCACGATCACGACCTCGTCGTCGTCCCCGACGAGCCAGACGTTGTTGTCGACGTCCCAGCTCCCGCCGTCGAGCTCGAAGACCCCGGCGGTGACGACGCGCTCGATCCGCAGGTTCCCGCTCACAGGATCACCACCGAACGCAGCACTTCACCGGCGTGCATGGCGTGGAAGGCCTTCTCGACACCGTCGAGCGCGATCCGCTCGGTCACGAACCGCTCCAGCGGCAACCGGCCCTGGAGGTACAGGTCGATCAGCATCGGGAAGTCCCGCTCCGGCAGGCAATCGCCGTACCAGGACGACTTCAGCGAGCCACCGCGCGAGAAGAAGTCGATCAGCGGCATCTCCAGCCGCATGTCCGGGGTCGGGACTCCGACCAGGACCACGGTGCCCGCCAGGTCGCGGGCGTAGAAGGCCGCTTTCCACGTCTCCGGGCGGCCGACCGCGTCGATGACGACGTCGGCGCCGAAACCGCCGGTCAGTTCCTGGATCGCGGCGACCGTGTCGGTGGCACTCGCGTCGACGGTGTGGGTCGCGCCGAGTTCACGGGCCCACGTGAGCTTCCGCTCGTCCCGGTCGACCGCGATGATCGTGCCCGCGCCCGCCAGTCGGGCCCCCGCGATGGCGGCGTCACCGACGCCCCCGCAGCCGATGACCGCGACCGAGTCGCCACGGCCGACTGCGCCGGTGTTGACCGCCGCGCCGAGCCCGGCCATCACACCGCAGCCGAGCAGGCCCGCGACGGCCGGGTCCGCGGCGGGATCGACCTTGGTGCATTGTCCGGCGTGGACGAGTGTCTTGTCCGCGAACGCGCCGACGCCCAGGGCCGGCGTCAGTTCGGTGCCGTCGGTCAGCGTCATCTTCTGTGTCGCGTTGAAGGTGTCGAAGCAGTACTGCGGACGTCCGCGTTTGCAGGCCCGGCACTGTCCGCAGACCGCGCGCCAGTTGAGGACGACGAAATCCCCCGGCCGCACGGAATCCACGCCCTCGCCAACGCTTTCCACGGTGCCCGCGGCCTCGTGCCCCAGCAGGAACGGGAACTCGTCGTTGATGCCGCCCTCGCGGTAGGTCAGATCCGTGTGGCAGACCCCGCAGGCCGCGATCGACACGACGACCTCGCCCGGGCCGGGGTCCGGGATCACGATCTCCGTCAGCTCCACCGGAGCGTTCTCGGACCGGGCGATCACCCCGCGCACCTGCTGTGGCATTCCCTGTTTCCTCCACCGTTCGACGACACAGGCATGCGCCTGAGCGCATGCTTCACGTGAGGCTAGGCCGGAAGCAGGCGGGAGCGACCTGGCCATCGGTCCAGTGGATCCTGTCCTTTCGACCAGGCGAGCCGGCGGATAGGCTCATCCGATGCCCGACTCCGCCGACCTGACCGCACTGCGCGACGTCATCGAGGGCCCGCTGCGCGAAATCGCCGACCGGTTCTCGCGTTTCCTCGCCGACGGCTGGCCGCACCAGGCCCTGGTCATCTTCACCCGGGAGTGCACCGGGCGGCCTCGCAAGGTCACCGGCGCCCGGGAGATCACCGACAAGGTCACCATCGCCGAACTCGAAGCACTCAAGGCGAGTGTGCCCGCCGGCCATCAGCTGACCACGACGGCCGCCCTCGGCGGTACCACCCGGACGGTCTGGGCCGTGCAGGATCCGATCGGCACTCTGCTCGTCCTCGTCCCCCGGTCGAGCCGGACCCGCTTCCCGCGACCCGCTCCACTGGCCGAGGTCTTCGGCATCGTCGCGACCTCGATCCGCCAGCAGGTGACCCAGGCCAGCCCCGACTACCTCGCCGAATCCCGCGCGGCCTCCAGCGAACGCGCCAGGACGATCACCGAAATGGCCGCGGCACACGAAACCGCGCTCGTCACGATCCTCACCACCCTGCGGTCCGCCCGGCTGGACGACCACCGCGCCCGGCTCGCCGCGACCGACTCCGCCTCGGCCGCGCTGGTCGCGCTCCGATCCGCCCGGGAAACCGATCTCGCGCAATCCGAAGAGCCCGCGCACGCCGCGTTCGGCAGGCTACGGCGGGAAATCCGGCAGATGCTGCGCCATCACGACGCGGAACTGGAGTTCACGGCCCCGGCGAAGAACGGGCAGCCGGTACCGGGCGAGGTCGCCCATGCCGCCAGGGCGATGACTTGTGCGGCGGTCCTGGCCTTCACGGGCCAGCCGGATCTGACCCGCCTCCGGATCGCCTGGTCGAGCGACAGCACCGCGCTGCATCTCGATGTCCGGGACCGGGAATCCGGGAACCTCGACGTCCAGGGTCTGCGAGCGCAGCTCGACGGACGCGCGAAAACGCTGGGCGCCACCGTCGAGATCGACGCCGTCCCCGGCTGGGGCAGTCGCGTCACCATCGACCTTCCGTTCGAGCCTGCCTCGGGCCGGGTCGACGAGACTCAGCTGGCGGACCTCAATCCCCGCG
The DNA here is from genome assembly GCF_000732925.1 of Amycolatopsis japonica. Lineage (NCBI taxonomy): Bacteria > Bacillati > Actinomycetota > Actinomycetes > Pseudonocardiales > Pseudonocardiaceae > Amycolatopsis > Amycolatopsis japonica. The sequence continues at coordinate 3,386,830 of NZ_CP008953.1, read as the reverse complement.
AACTCGAAGTGCTCCGGCTCGTGGCACAAGGACAACGCAACAAGTCCATCGCCGCCGCGCTCGGCATCACCGAAAGCACGGTCAAATTCCACGTCGCGGGCCTCTTGAAGAAGCTGAACGTCACTTCACGCGGTGAGGCCGCGGCCTTGGCCTTGAGTGCCGGAGTCCCCGGAACTCAGCCCGCCGTACCGTAGCCACCGTCTCCGTCACGCTGGCCACGCTCTCGCTGGCCGCATGCGGTGGCAGCTCGCCGTCGGCGATCGGATCCGCCACGGTCACCGCTCCGAGGACCGCCGAAGACGACCCGAACCACCTCCTCGGCCGCCCGAACGGCTACACATCGAAGACCGCGTTCGGCGATTCCCGGGTCAAGCCGGCCGATGTCGAGTATCTCGGCGCGGATTCGGTGGAACGGGGCGGTTCGGTAGAGGTGTTCCCAGACGAGGCCGGTGCGAAAGCGCGGATGGACTTCATCCAGTCGGTAGCCAAGAATCTGCCCGCGGTCGGCGAATACGACTATCTGAAAGGTCCCGTCTTGGTGCGGGTGTCGCGATTCCTGACGCCGAATCAGGCGAAGGACTACGAGGCTGCGCTGAACGGGTGACGGGGTCGAGCATCTTCTGGTTCACACTGTGCTCTGATCGAACGGCCCGCGAAGCCACTGATCGACCTGTCGTTGGCCACGCAGCCGGACGACGACGAGATCGGGGTGGCGATTCTCGTCGATCACCTTGCGGACCCGCGCGCGCATGATCGGGTGGTAGCGCCACGCGATCTTGACGATGTGCTGCGGGTCGGTGAAGAACGTGTGCAGCGGGCCCTCGACGTTATCCCCGGCGATCTTCGAACCGCGCCCGACTCGACGTTCAAGCGTGCGAACGATGACGCGAGTCGTGGCCAAGGCACGCGGATGATCGAGCCACACCAACACGTCGAGCCGCGCCGTCATCTGCTCCCGGACCTGTTCTCCTTGCCACTCGATCGCCCAGACATCCCCGTCGAGGAACCGCAAAACGTCGGACTGCCACGTCTCCCGGACCGTCCATCCGGGACCGTGGAAGAAGGGCTCGAACTCGACATACGGCACGCCCATGCGCTCGCACAGCGTTCGCGCGAGGGTCGATTTGCCCGATCCCGCAGGACCTGCCACCGCGACCCGTCGGACCGGCCGCCGCGGAAGAGGATCGGTCGGCCCGAGAACATGCATGCGGCGATCATAGATCGACTGACCTGCCACCGGCCGGGCCAGGACATAGGGTCGGCTCATGGCGCGTCTGATCCACCTCAATGGTCTCTCACGTGTGGGAAAGTCGACCCTCGCCCGCCGCTACGCCGACGAGCATCCAGGAACGCTCGCCCTCGACCTGGATGTGCTCACGGGATTGATCGGCGGTTGGCAGGAGAACTTCTTCGGAGCCTTGGAAATCGCCCGCGGCCACGGACGGGACATGGCCGCACGGCATCTTCGCGACGGACTCGATGTGATCCTCCCGCAACTCGTGACCGTTCACGACCGCGACCCGGACCCGGCCTTCGAAGCGGTAGCCGTCGCCGCTGGAGCCACTTACGTCGAGGTCGCCCTCCTCGTCGACGACCACGAACATCTGCGACGCCTTCGCGGGAAACGTCCGGCCAACGCTGTCGAGGCACGACTCCAGATGATGCTGGAAGATCCCGATTCCGACATGGTCGACAGGATTCGCGGTCACTTCGTCGAGTACCTGGCTGAACGTCCGCGCGCGACCCGCCTCGATACGACCGGCTTCAGGGTGGACGAGTCGTACGCGCGCTTACTGAACGCACTCGACGTGACGCAGCAAAGGACCTAGTGAACGGAAGCGGCTAACATCGTCTTCCGATGAGCTATCACCTCGCGGTCTGGGAAGGACCACGCCCCGTCGACGACAACGCGGCACAAGCGGCGTTCGCGCGCCTCCGCACCGAGTACCTGGGAGGACGGCGGCGGATTCGAGCGTCCCCCTTGATCGAGCAGTACATCAGCCAGCTGCTGGCACGCTGGCCCGATCTCGGCTCGGACGCCGAGGACGACGAAGACGACATCCCTTGGTCGGACGGACCATTGATCGACAACGCCAGCGGCCCGCTGTTCTACTTCGGCGTTGTCTACAGCAAGTACGAGGAAGCCACGGAGTTCGCCGTCGACCACGCTCGGGCGCTGGGACTGGTCTGCTTCGATCCTCAGACCGGCCGGCTTGCGCCCTAACGCGCGGAACGCGAACCCGGACACTTTGTCGAACCTCACCCACCCCCGGCTCGCCGTGCACCCATCCCTTGCCGATAAAAGGGGATCGGCGTCGGCGAGCCATGCGCCGGCGCTCCGCGGCTTCGAATCAGCTCCGCAGCTTCGTCACGGTCCACAGCGCTGTTCCCGCGCGGCAGACCCGGAGCCCGACGGCCTCCGCCTGGCCGCCGCTGTTGTGCAGGCAGAGCCCGGTCGACACGTTGGTGAAGTACTTGTTCGTCGTGGACGACGTCCGCCAATCGCTGGCATTGGCCTCACAGGACCCGGCGAAAACCGATGACGTTCCCGCGGCGAGACATAGTCCGGACGCCTTGTTCTTGAACTTTCCGGGAGCGTAGTTGTTCCACTTCTGGTGATTGTTCCCATCCTGACAAACATGCGTGTACACGCTGCCCGCGGAATTGGAATCCAGGCAGCGCTGGACGCCTGCCGCGAACCTGATCCAGAACAGCGACTCGGCCTGCGTCGCCGCGGTGGCGATGCCGGGTGCCGCGGTGAACGCCAATGCCGTGGTCGCGGCGGCCGCCGCGATTCGCACGAGAATTCCCTTGCGTGTCATGATGATTCTCCTCATGGCCGACTGATACGAATTTCCGGATATCCAACGATCACCCATGAAATGGACAAATTTCGAAATCCCCACGCCCCCCGAACGGAAATCGACGTTAGCGTCTACAGGACCCGATTTCGTGGATCGATCACCGAAAGCACTCCAATGGAGGAATACGTGATCACGCGACACGTCGATTCGCCACCCGCACACTCCACGTTCAGGGCAGCACGGTCACCCATCCGGACGCCGCTGACCCCGCGTGCGTCGTCGAGCAGGCGCCTCCATGCGGCCAAAAGCGTGAACCGGGCACCAAACCAGAAGTTGGGTGTTACATTGCCTAGGCGAAGTGTCACACGGTCGGGGAGGGCGTGCTGTGGGTTTCGAGGTCGATGTCGCGGACATCAGCAGCGCGGCGGGCAAGCTCGCCGCGGGGAAGCCGCCGGCGCTCGCCCCCGGCGGCGCGCCGAACGTCGGTGCCACCCATCGGGCCGCCGGGTTCGCGGGAGACTACGACGTCTGGCTGTCGACCCGGCAGGAGGATTTGGTGGCCTCGCAGCAGCAGGTCACCAGCCTGGTCGAAGCCATCCAGGCCGCCGCGAAGAGCTACGACGGCACAGAGTCGGCCGCGCGCGACACTTTCCTGAAGGCGCTGGACAAGGGCTTCGCGGGGATCGATCGGTGAGCTCGGTCTTCGACAAGATCCGCCGGCTCCACGACCAGGTCGCCAAAGGCAGCACGACCGACCTCGACGACCGGGCGCGGGCGTGCCGGGCCACCAAGGAAGCCGTGCTGGACGCCAAATCGCTGGTCGAAGCAGTCCGCGTTCAGCTGGCCGAAGGATGGCAAGGCGGAGCCGGTGAGTCGGCGCTCGCCTCGCTCGCGGACTTCAAGAAGAACCGTGACGACCAGGCCCAGGATCTCGAAGAGTCCGCGAAGTCGTTCGAGGTGGTCCGCGACGCGCTGGCCAAGGCACAGGGCGACGCCCGCAGTCACCTCGCGGACGCCGAATCCCTGCGGCAGAAGCTGGACGGCGTCTGGAACGACCTCTCGCACGGAAAGGGCAACATCGTCTTCGCCTGGGCACAGGACAAGGCGATCAAAGCGCGGGCACTCGTCGTACTCGCCGACTTGGAGAGGGTCATCCTCGGCTACGACGCGGTCCTGCTCGCCGAAGGCCTGAAGCTGCGGAACAAAACGGGCCAGATATGGGAACTCGCGGGCTCGGGAAAGCGGAACCTCGCCGAGATCGCCGCGATCATGCTGCGTGAGATCCCGGGTTTCGCCGAGCTGGTGAAGAACGATCCGAGACTCAAGGCCGCCCTGCTGACCGGTAACTGGGAACTGCTCCTGCAGAACCGCGAGATCGCGCAGAAGATCTACGACTACCTCGGCTTCAAATACGTCGCGGACGGCGACTACTACACCACCGGCGAACACTCGGTACAGAGTTTCCTCGGCTGGCACGACTTGTACGACAAGCTCGAAAAGCTCATCGGCGCGAACCTCGACAAGACCGGCGACGACGGCGACAACATGGAGTTCACCGACCCGAAGACCGGAAAGCAATACCGGCTGGAGCTGTGGAAGGGCGGTTACGGATTCGGCGGCGCGTTCGGCGGCGAAGTCGGGTTCTACACCCGCGAACCGGGCTCCTCGGACCCGTCCGGCTACTTCAACGCCGCCCAGGGCGACGACCAGATCAAGGTGACCCAGACGATCTACGACAAGACCACCGACGAGGTCTACTTCACCAACGACGGCCAAGGCGCCGACGGCAGCGACAAGAAGCACTTCTGGAACCTGGGGATCCGCACCGACCCGAACGTCGATCCGAGCCAACTGGCCCAGCGCGCCACGATCGAGGTGCGGGACGCAGGCCTGCGCGACCAGCTCTACGACGAGATGACCCGGTGGGCCGCCGCGCACCCCGACCAGCACCTCACCGTCACCAAGACGACCGACGTCCCACCGGCCCTGAGCTACACCTGGGAAAAGTGACCCCGCTCAGGTCAAGGACTCCCGTTTGAACTCCCACGGCTCGTCGTCATCGCTTCGCCGCGGGATCTCGGTTTCCCGCAGCCCGGTGAAAACGCCGTCGACGTCGATCAGGCCGGCGACGTCGTCGGCGACGCGCCGGCTGTGGCGCTCTTCGATGTCTTCGAGCCCCTCGCGCAGGGCGGTGGTCGCGGCGTTCCTGGCCGTGGTCCGCAACGCACGGGCCAGCTGCTCCGGGTCACTCATGAACCCACTCTAGGCGGTGACCGGGCCGCGGCGTTCCAGGAAGACGGCGTCCTGCCAAGCGCCGTCGCGTCGGACGATGCGCTCGCGGATGCCGACGGTGCGATAGCCGGCACTCTGATGCAGGGCGATGGAGGCGCGGTCATCGGTGAAGACCGAGGTCTGCAGTGTCCAGAGCCCGGCCGCGTCGGCCTCCGTGACTTGCTTGTGCATCAAGGCTTTACCCACGCCGCGGCCACGGTGACTTTCAGCGACATGGACGGATGTCTCGGCGACTCCCCGATAGCACTCGTGTTCCGAAACCGGAACTGCGACCGCCCAGCCGACGACCTCGCCGCCGATCTCGGCGACCCATCGGTGGCCAAAGGTTTCGCGACTGGGAACCTCGGCTTTGAAGGTGGCGATTCCTTCACCATGGATCCGGCGGACCGAGTCCCGGTCGCCGTCGCGCAGCGCGCGGACGACGACGTCTTCCGGCAGGTTCTCCGGACAGCACGGACGCGGGGCGAGGAGGCCCATCACGGCGTCGGCGGCGTGCGGCAGCCCGCTGCAGCAGGCCTGGTTGATCGTCACGACCGTGGCCGTGCCTTCCTTGCGCAGGTGCAGGAAGCCGACCTCGGCCAGTTTTCGGACGTGGTGGGAGCACGTCGACTGGCTGGTTCCGAGGATCTCCGTGAGCGCGCCGACGGTCAGGCCACGTGGCGAGGTCGCGACCGCGTGCAGGAGTTTGACCCGCATGGGCTCGGCGAGACAGGCGAACCAGCCGGCGTAAGTCGTGGCTTCACGCTCGGGCAGGAGGACGGGCACAACCGTGGTCATGCCGCCCAGTATCGACCGGAATCGATGGTTGCGTCAATCGATCGCGGTCGATAGAGTCCCCGCATCGCTTCAATCGAGACAGATCGATGAAAGGTGCATGGGGATGAACGAGCTGCCTGTCGTGGTGATCGGCGCGGGACCGGTGGGGTTGGCGGCGGCCGCCGAGCTGGTGGAGCGGGGTTTCGAGCCACTGGTGCTGGAACGCGGCGCGGGGGCGGGCGCGGGAGTCGCCGAGTGGAATCACGTGCGGTTGTTCTCGGCCTGGTCCGAGCTCGTGGCTCCGGCGGCCGGGCGGTTGCTGGAGGACACCGGCTGGGCGCGACCCGATGATGAGGCGTATCCGACGGGCTCGGAGTGGGCCGAGCGTTATCTGCGACCCCTGGCGACGGCGCTCGGCCATCGGGTGCGGTTCGATGCCGAGGTGGTCGGTGTCGCGCGGCGAGGCCGGGATCGGGTCGTGGACGGCGGCCGCGACACGGAGCCGTTCACCGTGCATGTCCGCGCCGGGGACGGCTCGGAAGAGCGGATCGCGGCACGGGCGGTCATCGACGCTTCGGGGACCTGGTCGACGCCGAATCCCCTTGGCGGGGAAGGACTTCCCGCCATCGGCGAACGAGCGGCGGCGGACCGGATCGCCTACCGCGTACCGGATCTGGGCGACCCGGCGGTGCGGAACCGGTACGCGGGCGGACACGTGGTGGTCGCGGGGAGCGGACACTCGGCGCTGACCGCACTGGTCGCGTTGTCCGGGCTCACGAAAGACGCGCCCGGTACGCGGATCAGCTGGGTGTTGCGCCGCGGGTCGGTCGGCAACACCTTCGGCGGCGGCGATGCCGACCAGCTCCCGGCGCGGGGAGCGCTCGGCCTGCGGGCTCAGGAGGCCGTGAAGTCCGGGCTGATCGACGTCGTGACCGGATTCCGCACAGAAGCGCTCGAACGCGACGACGCGGGGAGGCTCGCGCTGATCTCCTCCGCGGGCCAGCGGATCGAGCACGTCGACGAAGTGGTGACGCTGTCCGGGTTCCGGCCGGACCTGACCTGGTTGTCGGAGCTCCGGCTGGAGCTGGACCCGACCCTGCAGGCGCCGGTCGCCCTCGCGCCGCTGATCGATCCGAACGTGCATTCCTGCGGAACCGTCTACCCGCACGGCGCGAAGGAACTCGCCCACCCGGAGAAGGACTTCTACCTGGCCGGGATGAAGAGCTACGGCCGAGCGCCGACTTTCCTCGCCATGACCGGTTACGAACAGGTCCGCAGCATCGCCGCCGAACTCGCCGGTGACCACGAAGCGGCGACGCGCATCGAATTGCACATGGCCGAAACCGGCGTATGCGGCGGCGCCGGGCTGTTCGACGAGCCTGACGACGCGGCGTCCGGTGGATGCTGCGTCACGCCGGAGACGGAGGTCCTGACACGGTCGTGACCCTCGCCCGCGCGGTTCCGATCACCCCACCGGGGCTTTCGTGGTCCAGCGTTTCCGCAGCCGGAGACTCACGTACACCAGGGCGACCAGCACCGGGACCTCGATCAGCGGTCCGACGACCCCGGCGAGCGCCTGGCCCGACGTCACGCCGAAAACGCCGATGGCGACGGCGATCGCGAGTTCGAAGTTGTTGCCCGCGGCGGTGAACGCCAGTGTCGTGGTGCGTTCGTAGGACAGCCCGGACGCCTTGCCCAGCAGATATCCGCTGGTCCACATGACGGCGAAGTAGGCAAGCAGCGGCAAGGCGATCCGGGCGACGTCGAGAGGCCGGGACGTGATGGTCTCCCCTTGCAGGGCGAACAGGATCACGATGGTGAACAACAGGCCGTACAACGCGACCGGGCCGATCTTCGGCAGGAACGTGCCCTCGTACCACTCACGGCCCTTGTTCCGCTCCCCCGCGCGGCGGGACAGATAGCCCGCGGCGAGCGGGATGCCGAGGAAAACGACGACGCTGAGCGCGATTTCCCACGGTGAGAAGTCGACGCTCGAGGTGTCCAGACCGAGCCAGCCGGGCAGCAGGTCCAGGTAGAACCAGCCGAGCACCCCGAACATCAGCACCTGGAAGACCGAGTTCACCGCGACCAGCACCGCCGCGGCCTCGCGATCACCGCAGGCGAGGTCGTTCCAGATGATCACCATCGCGATGCACCGGGCGAGACCGACGATGATCAGGCCGGTCCGGTATTCGGGAAGGTCCGGCAGCATCAGCCAGGCGAGCGCGAACATCAGCGCCGGGCCGAGAATCCAGTTCAACACCAAGGAAAGCACCATCGTGCGCCGGTCCTTGGTCACCGCGCCGAGCCGGTCGTAGCGGACCTTCGCCAGCACCGGGTACATCATCAGCAACAGCCCGAGCGCGATCGGCAGCGACACCTGCCCGATCTTCACCGCGTCCAGCACTTCCCGCAGACCGGGGATCACGCTGCCCAGCAGCAGCCCGGCACCCATCGCGACGATGATCCAAGCCGGCAGATAACGGTCCAAAAAGGACAGTTTGCGCAGGACGTCGGGCTCGTCGGCGGCAAGCGTCACGTTGGGGCCTCCTGGCTCCGGGAAGTCGTTCAGGCGTCGAGGATTTCGGCGACCAGGCCGCGGACGCGGCGGTCGATCTCGTCCCGGATCGGACGGACGGCGTCCAAGCCCTGCCCCGCCGGGTCTTCAAGGGGCCAGTCCAGGTACCGCTTTCCGGGGAACACCGGACAGGTGTCCCCACAGCCCATGGTGATCACCACGTCGGATGCCTCGACGTCCTCGGTGGACAGCTTGCTCGGCACCTCGGCGGTGATATCCAAGCCCCACTCCGCGAGCGCCGCGGCCGCGGCCGGGTTCACCATCGCGGCGGGCTCCGAACCAGCGGACCGGACAATGATCCGGCCGAGCGAGTAGTGCTGCAGCAACGCCGCGGCCATCTGTGAACGACCGGCGTTGTGCACGCAGACGAACAACACCTCGGGTGTGCGGGTCATCGGCGGAGTCCTCTCGGCGTTCGACTGGATCGAAGTCCACGAATCCAGATTCAAGGACTTGCATCGATATTTGTCAATCCACCGGGTACGCTCGCCGTCGAAGGTCACTCCGACCGAGGAGGACACATGGCGACGGAGCACGGGCGCGGCCGGAAGCCGGTGCCCATCACCCTGCTGATGGCCGAGCCCGCGGCGGTCATCGCCCAGGACGAGGCCGAGCAGGCGGCGAAGTTGTTCAAGGCCCTCTCGGATCCGATCCGGATCAGGCTGCTGTCGCTGGTCCGTCATTCACCCGGCGGCGAAGCCTGCTTCTGCGATCTCGCCGAAGAGTTCGACATGCCGCAGCCGTCACTGAGTCATCATCTCCGCGTTCTGGTCGCGGCAGGCATCCTCGATCGGGAACGACGCGGCACCTGGAGCTGGTACACCGTCCTTCCCGAGCCGCTCCGATCGCTGGAGACACTTCTGCACGCCGGTGGCCCGCTGGCCGACCGGGCCGCGCCGCTGTCGAAGACGTGACCGTCCGGCTGACGATAGGCCGCGGCACCTGACGGTTCCGCGGGCCACCACAACATGTCCACAACAGTCTCGTGTCGTGCCGCCGGTCAGGATTCCCTCTCGATCTCTTCGACGCAGGGAGGGAACTTGCGCGCATTGAGGAAGCTTTCCGCGATGGTCGCCGTAGTGGCCGCCACCATGCTGTGCCCGGCGATGGCGAACGCCGCCGTCGGGTGCGCCGAACTCAGCCGGGGCGGCAACATCGATCCAGGTCTGGCCTCGATGCCGAACGGGCCGCTGGACATCTTCCAGGTCAGCTCGTCCGGCAACGTCTTCCGCACTCAGGTGGATCCGCGCACGAACGGGGTGATCAGCGCCGAGAACCTCGGCGGGGTGTCCCGCTCCGAGCCGGGCGCCGTCTCGTGGGGCCCTGGACATTCGGCGGTATTCGTCCGTGGCGCCGACGACGCGCTGTACTTCATGCAATTCGAGAACGGGGTGTCGTCCGGCTGGCAGAACCTCGGCGGGGTCATCACCTGGAACCCGCACGCGGTTTCGGCCGGGCCCGGGCATCTCATCGTCTTCTATCGAGGCTCCAACAAACAACTGTGGTACCGCGAATACGTGAACGGCGTGTGGGGCCCGCACACCAGCCTCGGCGGCGTGCTGACGTCCAGCCCGATCGGGGTCTCCTCGCGGCCGGGCCATGTCGCGGTCGTCACCAGGGGCCAGGCGAACGACCTGTACTACCTGGAACGGGTCGGGGCCGGCTGGAGCAACTGGGTCGGGCTCGGCGGCAGGTTCGCCGTCGACCCGATCGCCGTCTCGCGGGGGCCGGGACTGGTCGACGTGTTCGTGCGGACGACCAACTCGCGAGTCGCGGGGATCAGCTACAACGGCTCGTCCTGGGGCTCGTGGTTCGACCTCGGGGCGCCACGGGGCGGCGCGGTGTCCGAACCGGGCGCGGCCGCGACGAGTTCGGGCGAACTGGTCGTGTTCGCCCGCGGTGACGAGGCTCCCGCGCAGTTCCGCCCCATCACGCGCAACTCCTCGTTCGACGGCGGGGTGACCTGGTCGGGCTGGATCATGGTCGACGCGGGCTATGGCCCTCCGTCGTCCAACAACCCCGAGGCGACCGCGAACGCGTTCGGCGGTTGGAACTTCGCCGCGACGAACTTCCCTGCCGGTGCTCGTGTCGGACCGCTACGGGTTTGCTCGTCCTCGTTGTGACCGTGAAACCGCCGCCGGGCGCAGTTCCCGGCGGCGGTTCGTGACCTCACTTCTCCCTCAGCCACTGCTCCGCTTTTCGCCAGATGGCCCGCGAATCGAGGTCGGCGGTGCGCCAGGTGGTGGCGCGGGTGGTGCCGAGGTCGCGGTACTTCCGCATGATCGCCACGTGGGCGGGCAAGCCGACGAACCCACGCAAGCCCTCGTGGTCGCGCCACACCGAAACCGATCCCAGCCGCCGGCGCAACGGTTCCACCCACAGCCATTGGCCGACCGCGCCGGGCAGCCGGGGCCACTCGCGGCTGAGCACGTAGCCCGCCCGGTAGGCACCCGGAGTGCTCCGGAAGTCGTCGAGCGTCAACGCGGTGACGCTGACCAGCACGTCTCCGGAGAAGTCCGCGGCATGGCCGGGCATCCACTTACCTCTGATCATGCTCGCTCCTCACGTCGCTTCAGTCCGAAATGGCTGCGCCACGCTTATGATACGCACATGCTTACTAATGAGTGGTCGTACCTTCGCGCTAGCGTCGCTTCATGACCCCCGCCGATGCCCGCGAAGCCCTCCTGTTCCACTCATGCACACACCCGGATGTGGACGATCCGCGCTGGCGGACGGGTTTCATCGGGTCATTGCGTCCCTTCTCCGGCTTGCGCGAGGAGAACTACCACGAAGTGATGTCGGCGTTGCGGGCTCTCGCCGAACCACTACAGGCCGACTTCGTTCCCCGCGAGGTGGTCTCGGCCGTGGTCGGAATGTGTCATTTCGCGCGAGCTTGGGGTGTCGCACCCGATGGCATGCTGGGCCAGAACGGGCTGATCAGCGCCGCGGACGCTGCCCGTCTCGACGAATGGATCTGGACCATTTCCTACGCGCTGGCCATGATCCTGGACGGCGCCGTGGCGGAGGCCTTCGACGACTACGACCGTCGCCGAACCTGAGCGGCAAGAAACTGACTTCGTCGGGCGTTGCGCCTACGCTGGCGGATCACCGGGCCACGCCAGGAGGCAGCGATGCGCAACGAAGCCATGGAACGGCTGGACGTCCTGGTGGGATCGTGGCGGACGACGCTGAGCGACGCGTGGTTCCTGGAACCGCCCGATCGAAAGGTGCCGGGTTCGGCGACGATCGAGTGGCTCGGTGAGGCGTTCGTGGTCCTTCGCTGGACGATGGACGGCGAGGACGGGCAAGCCGCGAGCGAGATGGTCCTGGTTCTCGGTCGCAGCGACACCCGCGACGCGTATACGGCTCTGTACCACGACGAACGAGGTGTGTGCCGGGTCTTCGCCATGACCTTCGACGGAACGAACTGGAGCCTGAGCCGGGAAGACCCCGACATGTTCCAACGGTTCGTCGCGGAGGTCGAGCCGGATCGGATCACGGGCCGCTGGGAGGCGTCCGAGGATCAGGGATCCACCTGGCGCAAGGATTTCGACCTCGTTTTCGAGAAGTAGGCGTCAGGTCTTCCGGACGGCGCCGGTGAAACCCGCGATGAACAGGGTCGCCGACGCCCACGCCGCCAGCTGCAGGGCCCAGCCCGCGACGGTGAGGGCCTGCCCGGTGGCGGTGCCGGTGGGGGCGCACAGCTCCCGCGCTCCCGTCTTGACCAGTGGCAGCCCGAGATCCAGCCCCACCCCTATCCGTTCCACGACAGCGCATGGCGTCGCCGGTGCGCTCGCGCGCGCGGTGTGCGCCAGGCCGCCCTGCCCGCCGAGGACGAGGGCCAGCACGACCGAACCGGCGAGGACGGTGAACAACAGCAGCAGTGCCCGCCAGGGTTGATAGCCGAAGCCGAGGGCCAGCCCGGTGAACCGGGCCCACATCCGGTCGTGCCACCGAAGCCCGCCGCGGCGGATCTGATCACGCCGTTGCGCCATCAGGATGTCCCGCACTTCGGCGTCGTGGCCCGCCGCGCGGTGGACGGCGGCCAACTGCTGATAGGGCTGGGCGGCGTAGCCGGGCGTACGGGCACGCAACAGCTCCAGCCACCGGGACAAACCGAACTGCTCCGGAAGGTCTCCGTAGGTCGTCTCGGCGATATCGATCAGAGCCCCCGACGCCTGATCCGACCGGGTCACCTCGCTGGTGTCCAACCACAGCGAGCCCTCGATCGACGCCCCGTTCAACCGGATCACGGCGGGTTCGGTGCCGGTGGCCCGGAACCCGGCGCGCAGGAACACGGCCCGGTCGACCTTCAGACCGTCGGCGTACAAGGCGGGCCCGTCCGGGTTCTCCAGCCACGCGCCATCGCAATCGAGCAAGCCGACGTGGGCGTCGACCAGTTGGACCGCGCCGGTGGCCCGGAATCCGGCGCGCAGGAACACGCCGTGATCGACGTGCAGCCGGTCGGCCTGCAGGGCGGGCCCGGACGTGTTCTCCAGCCGCGCCCCATCGCATTCCAGCACCCCGAGATGGGCCCCGCGCAACCGGACCGCACCGGCCGGAGTGCGGGCGTTCACGACCACACCCTTCATCGTCATCGCCGAAGTGGTGAACCTTTCGGCGTCCACCGGCGGATCCTGCGCGGAATGCCCGAAGCGGGACCGGTCCAGCACCAGCCCCGGCAGGCGGCCGTCGCGCAGGTCCAGGCCGTCGGGGAGAAAGCAGTCGACCAGCTCGACCCGCCTCTCGCCGGCGATGTTCGCCAGATCGAGGCGGCCGGTGATCCGCGCCCCGCGCAGCCGCAGCCCGTGTGGGTCCATTTCGACGTCCCGGCGGCCCCGGACCAGGTCACGGATCAGCGCCGCGGAGACGGTGCGGCTGCTTCCCCACGACGGCATCTCGGCCGGGTCGACCCTTCTGCCACCGGTCAGGTCGAGCACCTCGCCTTCGCGGACCGCGTCGAGCAGGCGCTGCTCCATCCCCTCGTCTGACACCCGATCATGCTGGACCGCCCACGGCACGACGGCAAGCGCGAAACTTGAGTGCGATCGGCCTGATCTGCCACTACGGTCCCGACCATGCCCGCGGATGCTTTCGTACCAGCCGGTTTCGTCCCGCCGACCGCGCTCGTCACCGACGAGTTCCGCCTCGAACCCTTGGGACCGGAACACAATTCGGCCGACCATGCCGCCTGGACGTCGAGTATCGAGCACATCCGCTCCACTCCCGGCTATCCCGACGGCGACTGGCCGCCGCGCGACGGCATGACCCTCGACGAGAACCTCGCCGACCTGCGCCGCCACGCCGAAGACTTCGCGCGACACAAAGGCTTCACGTTCACCGTCCTCAGCCCGGCCGACGGCGACGTCATCGGTTGCGTCTACCTGTATCCCACGGCCTCCGAGGACTGGGACGTCACGGTGCAGTCCTGGGTCCGGGCCGACGAAGCGGAGCTGGATGCCGTGCTCGCCGACGCCGTCGCACGCTGGCTCGTCTCGGATTGGCCGTGGGAACGGGTGGATCGCTGCGGTCGCTGAGGTGACGGCTGTACGTGAAGGTCCCCTTCCTTGCGCTAGACGCAGTGAAGGGGGCCTTCACGTACTTGGGAAGGCCTTCACGGACCTGATCGTCAACGTCCGGCGACCCGAAATCGCAGGTGAGTCGCGACCCCCGCGACAGGTTCACCCTTCGGCACCAACTCGCCGGCGCGCCCGCCGAACAGCCCGGTCCCCTGCCCCAGCAGCACCGGGGCGATGTGGAGATGGACCTCGTCGAGCAGGCCCGCGCCGAGCAGTTGCCCGGCGACGTCCGCGCCCATTACCAGGACATCCTTGTCTCCCGCGGCTTCCGTGGCCCGCCGGACCGCGGCCTCCAGTCCGTCGAAGGAGAACGTCCCGCCGTTGTCGCCGCGGAAGTCTTCCTCGATCCGGTGGGTCACCACGAAACTCGGCACGCCGGGCCACGGCGTACCGCCCCACGGACGCAGGCCGAGGTCGAAGGTGCGCCGCCCGATGACGGTGGCCCCGACGATCGCGTTCACCTCCTCGACGGCACGGGCGTCGGCTCCCTCGCCCGCCATCCACTCGTGCAGCCGTTCGCCGCCGTCCCCCATCGGCTCGTCGGCCCGCACGTTCGGCCCGGCGGTGAAACCGTCCAGCGACATCGATACGTCCAGCACCACCTTGCTCATCGCAAGGCCTCCTTCGTCTCCGTGGCGCCGCGATCCGGGCGCGTTCATCGAAGAGTCGGAGCCGGCCCGGCCATCTCGACATCGGCGATTGCGCGATCCAGCCGACGCGGTCTATGTTCCTACGTGTCCGGATAGCGTCTCAGGCTGTCCGATTATCGGACGCCTCGGCGGAATCGGCCGAAGACGAGGAGCGAAAGTGACGAACGTGCCCGCCTCGCGCGCGACGGCCGATTCGAGTGTCAGCCGGTCGGCGTTCCGGCGGGTCCTGGCGGGCAGTACCGCGGGCGCCGTGCTCGAGTGGTACGACTTCGCGCTCTACGGGATCTTGGCGGCCACCGTGCTCGGCCCGCTGTTCTTCCCCGGTGGCAACGGATTCGCCCAGTTGCTGCTCGCGCTGGCGACGCAGGGGCTCGGCTTCGTCGCCCGCCCGATCGGCGGCATCGTCTTCGGGCATCTCGGCGACCGCCTCGGGCGCAAACCCATGCTGGTGACCACTTTCCTGCTACTCGGGCTGTCGACCTCCGCGATCGGGCTGCTCCCCACCTATTCGCAGGTCGGGATCGGGGCGACGATCTCGCTCGTCGTGCTGCGGCTGATCCAGGGATTCGCCCTCGGCGGCGAGTTCGGCGCGGCGGTGCTGATGGTCAGCGAATACGGGAGTCCGAAACGGCGTGGGTTCTGGTCGGCGTGGCCGCAGGCGGGAGCGCCTCTGGGCACGGTGCTGGCCACGGCCGTGGTCGGCGGGATCGCCTTGATCCTCCCCGACAACGCCTTCGACCAGTGGGGCTGGCGAGTCGGGTTCCTGTTCGCTATCCCGCTCCTGGCCATCGGCTTCTGGATCCGGCGCCGCATCGACGAATCCCCGGTGTTCCAGGAAGCGCAGGCACGGGCCTCGGCTTCCGCGGAGACCGTCCGCGAGCGGTCGAGCATCCTCGAAACGCTCGCCCACCCCGGTCCCGTCCTGCGCGGTCTCGGCGTGCGGCTGGGCGAAAACGTGGCCTTCTACGTCTACACCGTCTTCGTGGTCGCTTACGCCACAAAGACTTTCGGCTACGACAAAGCCGACGTGCTCCTCGCCGTCGCCATCGGGTCGCTGCTGCAATTCGCGGGGATGCTCGCCGGCGGCCATTGGTCCGACCGCGTCGGGCGGCGCACCGCGATGCTGGTCCCCGCGCTCGGTCTCGCGGCCTGGGCGCCGGTCTTCTTCGCGATCGTCCAGGCCGACGCGCTGCCTCTGCTGTATCTCGGTGTCGGCGTCGGCGCCGCGCTGCACGGGCTCCTCGCCGGGCCGGAAGCGGCTTGGATCGCCGAACTCTTCCCGACGCGCCGCCGTTTCGCCGGCGCTTCCCTGGTCTTCCAAGGATCTTCGATCATCGCCGGTGCGCCGGCGCCGCTCATCGCGGTGTGGCTGGCCGAAAAGCAGGGCCCCACGGCGGTCGTGCTGTACCTCGTGGGGACGATCGCCGTCACCGTCGTCGCCCTGCTCCTCAGCGCCGAAACCCGTGGAGCCGACCTGCACTAGGCGTCGATGGGCACGAGTAACCCGAACACCCGCGTCGCGACCCGTCCCTCGGCGACCAGCGCCGGATGATCCGCCACCACCGCTTCACCGCCGGACCACGGTCGGCTGTCCAGCAGGACTTCGTTGTTCAGCAACGCGCCCTCGTTGTGCGCGACGAACAACCGGAGCCCGTGCACCTTCCGGCTGAGCTTCTCCGCGCGCAACGCTTCCAGCAACCGGTCGAGCAACGGTTCGACGGAAGGCACGTTCTCGGCGAACAGGGTGATCTGCGCACCCAGCACCAGTTCGAACGGACCGTCCGGATGGTCGTACCGCTCGCGGTCGACCTGATCGGCCGCGGCGCCGGGCGACAGCAACCCGTTGACCATCGGATGCAACGACCCGAGGCTGAACTTGTTCACCGCCTGGCCGATCGCTTCACGCCAAGTGGTGCCGAACCCGGCGAAGCTCTCGACGAGCCACGGCTCGGCCAGCGCGGGATGCGACACGGCGAAGTCGACCTGAGCCATCACCTTGCCTTCCGAGGTGGGGTGCACGACGAGTTTCGTATCGACACGAGCGTCATCGCCCAGCAGGACGCCGTGCTCGCTGAGCAAAGACTCGTATACCGCTTGTGGTGAAGGCACACCGCCGTCGCCCTCGACGACCGGTTCCAGATCCTTGAACAACACGGGTTCGCCGAGTTCCAGGTCCGCGAGCTGCGATCCGGCGTTCAGCGCCTCGTTGATCACGGCGAACGTGCTGCTGCGGAACGCGATCCGCTCGAATTCCGCACGGGTCGCGTACTGGGCACGCTCGTACGCCGCCACGAAGACCGGCTCCTGTGCGAGGAAGACCTGCCCGCGGGAGTCGCGCACGGTGTCCGGATACGTGACGTCCGGCAGCAATCGCCGGACGTAGGCCATCGGCAAAAAGACGAGCAGCCGCTCGGCCAGCCACGGCTCCACTCCCGCGCCGGTCAGCCGTTCCCAGAACACGTCGTCGCTCGGCGGTTCTTCGCCCGCGCAGAACGCGGCGATCCCGATTTCGAGCGCGCCGTCGAGCCCCCATGATGCGATCACCGCCGAAGTCTAGGGGAGGCACGCGGGACCCGGTGCACTCCAGCCCTCGACGATGGCCGCGATGATCTTGGTGGTCGCCTCCCCCGCGTCCGCGCTGACGACGTGCCCGGCACCGGGGATGACGTGTTCGGCCACGCCTTCGGCCTTCGCCCAGCGGGGCATCGCGGTCGCGATGTTGCCGGTGCGGTCGTCTTCACCACGAACGAGGGCGAGCGGAACGGGCGTGCGGTAGCCCGGATCCGGGTCGACGAGCGACACCGTGGCCCGCCAGACGTCGAGGAAGACGCGTTTGGGCATCCGCGCGAACGTCGCCTCGCATTCGGCGATCCCCGCCGGGGTCACGGCGGACGCGCGGGCCATGAGTCCCGGCAAACGCCCGGCGGGGATGAGCGCCAGTGAGGGCGCGGCGAGTTTCAGCAGAAGCCGTTCGGCGGCGGTCAGCGGGCCTTCGTTCCACGTCGAATCCACGACGATGAGGCCCGAAGCGCGGTCCGGGAAACGGCGGACGAGCGCTTGGGAGAGATTCCCGCCGAGTGAGTGTCCGATCAGGACCGGGCGTTCGAGCCCGAGGTGGTCGAGGAGCGAGTGGAGGGAGTCGAGCGCGAGAGCCGCGCTGAACCGCGTGCCCGGCAGGAGGCTCGACTCCCCATGAGCGGGTTGATCCCAGCTGATCACCCGATGACCGGCGTCGTGCAGGGCGTGCGCCTGCGCGTCGAACATCCGGTGATCCATCCCGGCGCCGTGGGTGAAGACGACGGGCCGCCGCTCCCCCGCCAGATCGCCGTACCGCAGCTCGTAGCCGTCCTTTCGGAGCACCTCGCTCATTTTCACCATGTTCTGAACATACTGTAAGTAGGTCAGGAACCGGTTTCGAGCCACTCCTGGAAGGTGGGGCCGGCCAGCTTGGCGTGCGGGCCGGGCAGGAACCCGCCCTTGGCGGCGATCTCGCCGTCGGGCACGTCCGCCGCGTCGATGCCGACGACTTTGATCCCCCGGGCGTCACCGGCGAGCCGGGCCGCCTCCGCCATGATCTCCTCGCGTGGCCCGGCGATCTCCGGAATCGGAGCTCCCGATGCGGCCGGAGCGGCCGCAAGATCGGCCAGCTCCTCGGCCACCGCGCGGCAAGCCACGAGCTGAGTGGGCACAGCCGGCACATAAGCGACGTCGTCTCGCCGCCAGTCGAGCAGCTGGAGCACGAACTCGTGGAACTGAGCCGCCCGCAGAAGACGGACCGGCAGCGGCCCGGCCGAGAGGAACTCCTCGTGCTCCTTCTTGGCGGCGAGGAAACCGGTGGTGGCGTTGTCGACGCCGATGATGGACGCCGCGGCGATCAGGCCGACTCCGGCCCGCCTGCCTTCCTCGTGCAGCTTGCGGGCCGAGGTACGGAAGAACTCCGTCGCCGCCTCCTGGTCGGAAGCGTGCCAAGAAGCGACGTCGATGATGACGTCCACCCCGGTGAGCGCCTCGGCGAGCCCTTCACCGGTGATGATGTCCACGCCGGTGGCCCGGGACATCGGGACGACTTCGTGCGCGCGTTCGGTGAGGACGTCGACGACGTGGCGTCCCAGCCGCCCGGTCGCTCCCGCCACTGCGAATTTGCTCATTTTTCAGGCCTTTCGTGAAGGTGGAAGGTCAGTCGGTGTAGTTGCGGCCGGGCGGCATCCCCGGGATCGGCTTCGCGATGAGCGCGGCGGGGGCGAAGAACCCGATGTGGGCGATGACCATGACGAGCGTCCAGAGCGCCTTGTCGTCGTAGTGCGCGGACGCCCTGGCGTACAGCTCGTCGGGAACGCGCTCCCCCGACGGACTGGCGGTGAACACGGCTTCCCCCAGCTCCAGCGCGACCCGTTCGGCATCGGTGAAGCAGGTCGCGTCGCGCCAGGTGACCACGGAGGCGATCCGCTCCTCGGATTCACCGAGCTCTCGCAGCACGCGCGTTTCACGGACGACGAAATACGTGCTGCCGAGCAGCTGCCCGGCACGCAGTTGCACCAGGCTGACCGTGGTCGCGGGAATGGTGCCGTTCTTGATGACCTTGTGCAGGCCCGCGCCGACTTCCGCCAGCTCGGGCACGAACGGGAGCGGATTGGGCATCCGCGACCGCGGACCCTTCGCCGAAGTTGTGGACATGATCGGGACTTCCTCACTCGTCTGTCGCTTGGTGACGAGCAAGAGATCCCGGCGGCAGGCCCGGTGTGACAAGTCCGCCGTGTGGCGCAGGCCACCACTCCCGGGTGTCACAAACCGGCGGCGGCCGGGATCGTAGGGACAAACACGAACGGGGGAAACCAGCGATGAGCGAACAGCACGAGACACCCGGCGTCCTGGATCCGGCGACCGAAACGTTCGTGGCCCATCGCAATCTGCTGTTCACCGTGGCCTACGAGATGCTCGGTTCGGCCACCGACGCCGAGGACGTCCTGCAGGAGACCTGGCTGCGCTGGTCTGGCGTCGAACTCGACACGGTGCTGGACCGGCGCGCGTTCCTGGTCCGGATCACGACGCGGCAGGCGCTCAAACGCCTGCGGACGCTCGGCCGCCGCAAGGAGTCCTACGTCGGGCCGTGGCTGCCCGAACCGCTGCTGACCACACCGGACGTGGCCGAGGACGTCGAATTGGCCGCGAGCGTTTCGATGGCGATGCTGCTCGTGCTGGAGACCCTCGCGCCGACCGAGCGGGCGGTCTTCGTGCTACGAGAGGTTTTCGCCGTCGACTACGACGAAATCGCCCAGGCCGTCGACAAGACTCCCGCCGCCGTGCGGCAGATCGCTCATCGGGCGCGGGCCCACGTCGCCGCGCGCAAACCGCGCGGCACCGGCTCCCCGGCCGAGCACCGGGCCGCGCTCCAGGCGTTCCAGGCCGCGGTGGAAACCGGTGATCTGCAGGGGCTGCTCGACATCCTCGCGCCGGACGTCGTCGCCCTCAGCGACGGTGGCGGGATCAAGCACGCCCTGCCGCGGCCGGTCGTCGGCGCGGACGAAGTGGCGCGGCTGCTGGCCGTCGGGTGGTGGAAACGCGGGGCGGAACGGACCGTCGAACCGGTCCAGGTCAACGGCGGACCCGGCCTGCTCATCCGGATCGGCGGCGAGATCGACGGTGTGCTGGCGGTGCGGGTCGAAAACGGCTACGTCACCGGCGCCTACCACGTCCGCAATCCCGAGAAACTCTCAAGTGTGACAAGGGAAATCGCCGTGAGCCGATGACAAAGCGTCCCTCGCCGCATCAGACGCGGCGAAGGACGCTTTCAGCCCGTCCAGGGTCACTCCCGGACGGTGGCCGGGGCACGCTGGGGTTCGTCCGGGACCGGATCGACGGGCGCGGCCGGAACCGCCGGCTTGCCGCGCCGCCTGCGGATTTCGAACCCGACGAGGATCAGCGCGAGCGTCACGGCGCTCAGCCAGAACTGCGACCGGGTCGACGGCAGCAGCGCCATCGCCAGGATCACGCCGCCCATCAGCGCGATGGTCGCGTAGCTCAGCCACGGGAACAGCCACATCTTGAGCGTGAGCTTGTCCGGATCCTCCCGCTCCAGCCGACGGCGGAGCCGCACCTGCGCGAGCGCGATAGACAGGTACACGAACAGCGCGACGGCGCCGTAGGAGTTGACCAGGAACTGGAAGATCAGGTCCGGCGAGGTGTAGGCGGCGATGACGGAGACGTATCCGATGACCGTCCCGGCCAGGATCGCGCGCCTCGGCACGCCGCTGCCGGAAAGGCGGGTGAACGCCTTCGGCGCGTCGCCGTTGCTGGTCAGCGCGAACAACATCCGCGACGAGGTGTACAGGGCCGAGTTCAGGCACGAGAGCACCGCGGTCAGGACGATCGCGTTCATGATCGTCGCCACGGCCGGGATGCCGAGCACCTCCAGCACCGCCGCGTACGGGCTGACCGCCGTCGCCGGATCGTCCCAGGACTTGATCGCGACGACGAGGAACACGGAACCGACGTAGAACAGCACCACGCGGAAGATGATCGAGCGCATGGCCTTCGCGACCGCCTTCTGCGGCTCCGCGGATTCGGCGGCGGCGATGGTGACGATCTCCGCGCCGGTGTAGAACCCGATGCACGGCACCACCGCCGCGAGTACCGCGCCGATCCCGAGTGGCGCGAACCCGCCGTGGGACACCAGGTTCGTCAGGCCGCCGTTGGCACCCGGCCAGAAACCGAACAGGTACAGGGCGCCGACGACCAGGAACACGACGATCGCGACGACCTTGATCGACGAGAACCAGTACTCGAACTCGCCGTAGGACCGCGCCGAGACCATATTGGTACCGGTGAGGATCAGCAGCAGGCCGAGACTGAGCACCCACAGTGGCACGTCGGGTACCCACAGCTGCAGGATCCGGCCGCCCGCGACGGCTTCGACCGCCACGACGATGACGAAGAAGTACCAGTACATCCAGCCGACGGCGAAGCCCGCTCGATTGCCGAGCGCCTCCCTGGCGTAGACGTAGAACGACCCGAGCGCGGGTTTGGCGATCGTCATCTCCGCGAGCATGCGCATGATGAGCACGGTGATCAGACCGGCGATGAGGAACGAGACCACCGCCGCCGGGCCCGCCGATTGGATGACCACGCCACTGCCGACGAACAGCCCGGCGCCGATGACGCCGCCGAGGGCGATCAGGTTCATATGTCGCTGTTTGAGCCCTGGTTTCAGGCCGCTGCTCTGTGCGGGACCGGACGTTGAAGTCACGTCTCCTCCTTCTCGCACGCACCGCCGGAGCGGTGGCGCTGGGAGCTCCATTGTGGTTCCGGTCACCGTAGGAACAAGTCGGGCCAGGGGCGAGTGCCAGTTACGATGTGGGAAAGGGGTCCAGATCACTCTCGGGACGAGCGTCGCCCGGCCAAGGCCAGCAGTTCCGCCGCCGGACCGGTGAGGCGCCGTCCCTCCGGCCAGACCGCGTGCAGCACCCGTCCGAAGTCGACACCGTTCACCGCGACGGGCACGAGATCGTGGTCCGCGACGTCCAGGGCGCTGATCACCGCGGGACCAGCGCCCGCCACCACGGCGCTGCGGACGGCGGAGGCGGAACCCAGTTCCAGCAACGGTTTCACCGGTCCCACGCCGGCCACGCGCAACGCGAGGTCGACGGTCTCCCTGGTTCCGGAGCCGCGTTCCCGCACCACGAGCGGCGTGGCCGCCAGCTCCGCCGGGGTCAGGGGACGGCGTTCGCGCGCCCAAGGATGGGTGCGGTCGACCACGACCACGAGATGGTCCACGGCGACCTTCCGCGACGTGAGCCCGGTGAAGGGGCCCGGTGATTCGACGAAGCCGATGTCGGCCTTGCCCTCGCGGGCAAGTCCGGCGACCCGATCCGAGTTCGTGACCTCCAGGCCGAGGTGGAGCCCGGGGTGAGCGCGGTTGAGTTCGCCGATCCAGCGTGGGACCAGATGCTCGGCCGGCGTCATGCTCGCCGCGATCCGGAGCCCGTTCTCGTGCCGGTTCCGCAGGGCTTCGGCGCCATCGAGCAGTCCGTCGAGTTCGGCGAGCACGCGCCGCGCCCAGCTCGCGATCACCCGGCCGTCCGGGGTGAGCGCGGAACCGCGACGGGTCCGGTCCACCAGCACCAGACCCAGCCTTCGTTCCACAAAGGACAGTCGTTTGCCCGCCGACGGCCGCGTCATCCCGAGTGCGACGGCGGCCTGACCGATACTGCCCAATTCGCCGACGAGGACCAGCAGGCGCAAGGAGTCCAGCTCCGGGGCTGTCATAGCCAAAGTGCATGACCTATCCGTCGTTCTCCCGGCTACCGGCGCTGTCCTTTCCGGACGACGCTCGTCGGTATGAGCACCACGTCTGCGCGGCGAACGAAGCCGCACCTCACCGGTCTGGCCGTCACCGCCCTCGGTGTGGTCGTCGCGTACCTGCTGAGCACCGCCGTTCCCGTGCTGAGCGCGCTCACGCTCGCGGTCGTGCTCGGGGTGCTCGCCGGCTCGCTGCCGGTGCTCTCGGACGGCACCCGGCAAGCGATCGCGAAGGTGACGAAGAAGCTCCTGCGTGCCGGTGTCGTCCTTCTCGGTCTGCAACTCGCGCTCCCTTCGGTGCTTTCCCTCGGCCCCGGCACGCTGCTCGCGGTGGTGCTGACGGTCGGCCTCACGTTCCTCGGCACGATCGGGCTCGGCAGGCTGATCGGTGTTCCGCGGGGACTCGCGATGCTGGTCGCGACCGGTTTCTCGATCTGTGGCGCGTCGGCGATCGCGGCGATGGAAGGGGTCGTCGAACGCGAGGACTCCGACGTCGCGACCGCGGTCGCACTGGTCACCTTCTACGGCGGCCTGGCGATCGCGGCGGTCCCGCTCATCGGCGGATGGCTGGGGATGGACGCGCTGCGGATCGGCGGCTGGGCCGGATTGGGCGTGCACGAGGTCGCCCAGGTCGTCGCGGCCGCCACCCCGGCCGGGACCGCCGCCGTCGCGGTCGCCGTGGTGGTGAAGCTGAGCCGTGTCGTCCTGCTGGCGCCGATGGTCGCCGCGGTCAGCGTGCACGAACGGCGGCGCCGCCCGTCCGCCGCCGGGAAGCGCGCCCCGCTGGTCCCGCTGTTCGTCCTCGGTTTCCTGGCGATGGTGGTGGTGCGGAGCACCGGGATCCTGCCCGGCGTGGCGCTCGACGTCGCCAAGGTCGTCTGCACGCTGCTGCTGGCCGGAGCGCTCTTCGGGCTGGGCTGCGCGGTCCGGATCGGCACGCTGGTCCGCACCGGTGGCCGGGCGCTGCTGCTCGGCCTGCTCTCCACGCTGCTCGTCGGCACCATCGCCTACGTCACCCTCGCGCTGCTCGGCTAGCTTGGACGGCGGTCAAGAGGGCGAGCGTCTCGATGTCGGACGCCGAGCAGCCGCGCGAGAGATCGTTGAGCGGCGCCGCGAGGCCCTGGAGGATCGGGCCGAGCGCGACGGCGCCGCCGAGCCGTTCGGCGATCTTGTAGCCGATGTTGCCCGCGTCCAGATTCGGGAACACGAGGACGTTCGCGCGGCCGGCGACCGCGGAACCGGGCGCCTTGGCCGCCGCGATCGACGCCACCAGCGCGGCGTCGAACTGCAGTTCACCGTCCACCGGAAGACCGGGTTCCCGCTGCCGCACCAGCGAAGTCGCCTCGCGGACGACCTCGACCCGCTGATGGTCGGCACTCCCCTGCGTGCTGAACGACAGCATGGCGACGACGGGGTCCTCCCCGGTCAGACCGCGGTGGGTCGCCGCGGCGGCGAGGGCGATGTCCGCCAGCTGCGCCGCGCCCGGCTCGGGCACCACCGCGCAGTCCGAAAAGGTCAGCCGTCGCCCGTCCGGCAGCAGCAACAGGAAGCAACTGCTCAAAGTGGACACACCCGGGGCGAGCCCCACGACCCGCAAACCCGCGCGCAGGACGTCGGCGGTCGGCCGTGTCGCCCCGGCGACGCAAGCGTCCACCTTGCCTGTTCGCAGGGCGGCGGCCGCCACGAACACCGGATCGCGCCGGGCGGCGGCGAGCTTTTCCGGGTGCCGCGCGAATCCCGCCGCCAGCGCGGCCTCGGTCCGGTCGTCGGCAAGGGTTTCCGCGACGTCCACGATCAAGTCGTCCGTGGCTCCCGCCGCGCGCAGGCGCGCCCCGTCGCCGAACAGCAACGGCCGTACGACACCTTCGTCCCGGAGCGCCAGCGCGGCCCGGACGGCGCGGTCGTCGTCGCCGTCCGGCAAGGCGACGCGGAGATTCCGGCCGCGCAAGGCCTTCCGCCATCTGTCGAGCGTCGCGTCCGGCGTGACCACGGTGGTCAAGCTCATCGAAGTACCTCCACGTACGAAGCGGGGGCCGCCGCAGGACGGCGACCCCCACCGGGTGAAAAGGGCTGGTTCAGGGCTGGACGGCCTTCTCGACGTCGTTGAGCATCGCGTCGACGCCGTGCAGCAGTTCGGTGAGCACCTCGCGGTCGGCGACCAGCGGCGGGGAGATCATCAGCATCGTCGCGCCGCGATCGTCGCCGCGGAGGATGACGCCCGTGCGCCGGAACGCCTCCGGAAGCACCTCGCGAAGTACCTTCAGCGATTCGGCCTCGGTCAGCTCCCGGCCGCTGTCACGGTCGGCCATCAGTTCGATGGCGTAGAAGAACCCGGTGCCGCGGACGTCCTTGACGCAGCGGTGCGCGGACTTGAGGGAGTTCAGCGCGGCGAACAGTTCCGGGCCCTCGGTGAGGACGTTGCCGAGCACGTTCTCGTCCCGCATCGCGGTGAGGTTCGCGACCGCGACGGCGGTGGCGACGGGATGCCCGCCCCAGGTGGCGCCGTGAGTGAAGACGCCGCCCTTCGGCGAGTCGTACAGCTCGGTGACCAGCTTCTCGCGCACGATCACCCCGCCGAGCGGCGCGTACCCCGACGTCGATCCCTTGGCGAAGGTGATCAGATCCGGCACGACGCCGGTGATCCCGTGCCCGAACCAGTGCCCGAGCCTGCCGAACGAGCAGATGACCTCGTCCGAGACGAGCAGGATGCCGTACTTGTCGCACAGGGCGCGCAAAGCGGGCCAGTACCCCTTCGGCGGGACCAGAGCGCCGCGCCCGTTCTGCACCGGCTCGGCGAACAGCGCCGCGATGGTCTCCGGCCCTTCTTCGAGGATGACCCGCTCGATCGCCGCGACACAGTCCAATTCGGACGCTGGACCGCAGTCTCCCCGCAGCCCCAACGTGTTCGGTACGTGGCGGACGCCGGGCATGAGCGGGCCGAACGGTTCCTTGATCTTCGCGAGCCCGGTCACCGAAAGGGCGCCGATGGTGGTGCCGTGATAGGCCATGTCGCGGCTGATGATCTTCGTCCGCTCGGGCTGTCCCTGGCTGCGGTGATACTGCCGGGCGAATTTGAGCGCCGTTTCGACCGCCTCCGAGCCGGAGTTGACGAAGAACGTCGTCCCGAGGTCGCCCGGCGCCAGTTCGGCCAGCAACGTGGCGGCCTCGATCGCGGGCGTATGTGCCGAGCCCCAGTTGCTCGCGTAGGCCAGGGTGCCGACCTGGTCGGCGGCGGCCGCGGCGATGTCGGCCCGCCCGTGGCCCATGTTGACGCAGAAGAGCCCGGCGAGCCCGTCGAGATGACGGCGTCCTTCGGTGTCGATCAGGTAGCTTCCCTCGCCGCGTACGAACACCGGGAAATCCGAGGCCCAGGTGTCCTTGCGGGTGAAGTGCGGGCCGAGATGCCGTCGAGCCTGCGCTCGCAGCTGGGTGACGTCCACCGGAGACCTCCTTCGAGACACGAGTCTGTGCTTTGACTTTCGCAACCCGGCTGGCACCGGCCCAGCACCAGAGCGGCGACGTTCGATGGGTCCAGTTGGTCGTGAGTGGAGACCCGCAAGTCCGTGAAGGCCTCCTTGGTGAACCCGTATTCGCTGACCCGCTGGTGTGGCCGGGGCCGAGCGGGGAGGATTCCGGCCGTCCAACGTCCAGGATCTTCCCCACTCGGTCGTCCGCCCCGGGGCGTGACCGGCACGATCAAGGTTCACGACCAGGACGGCCACCGCGACGATGAAGGAATCGGGACACTCAACGTCCCAATTCCTTCATCGTCATCCCTCGACGACAACCGGACTCTCGCTCCCACGCAGGTCGGACGTAAGTACACAACTGAAGGCCCCCTTGAGGGACCCAGAGTCCCTCAAGGAGGCCTTCACGGACGAGAGACTCGGCACCGCACTCACGTGATCGAAGGCGGATCTCGCGTGATCAGAGACGGAACTCCCCGAGTGCGGCCCCCAATCACGCGAGTCACGTCCCTGATCACGCGAGTCACGCTTTTGCACACACCGCCGCGCCTGTGTTCCCCGACGCGCGTGAAGGCCCCCTTCCCCCGGCTCAGCCGAGGAAAGGCGGCCTTCACGCGCAAAACGAGCCCTACACGTAGTCCTTGTACTTCTCCAGGAACCGCACCGGCTTCGACAGCGCGTCGCGGCGGAACGGGTCGCCCAGCTCGCGGGTGCACATGATCTCGACGACGGTGGTCTTGCCCTCGTTCATCTGCGCCTCGACGGCGCGTTGTAACGCGGGGCCGACCTCGTCGAGCTTCTCCACGACGATGCCTTCCGCGCCCATCGCCTTGGCGATGCCCGCGAAGCTCTCGCTCTCCAGCTCGCCCGCGACGAACCGGCGGTTGTAGAAGTCGACCTGGTTCTTCTTCTCCGCGCCCCACTGCCGGTTGTGGAACACCACCGCGGTGACCGGGATGTCGTGGCGGACCGCGGTCATGATCTCGCCCATGCTCATCCCCCACGCGCCGTCGCCGGCGTAGGAGATCGCGGGCCGGTCGGGGGCCGCGGCCTTGGCGCCGATGATGGTCGGCAGCGCGTATCCGCAGTTACCGAAACTCATCGGCGCGAAGAAGCTGCGCGGTTCCTCGAAGCGCAGATAGCTGTTCGCGACCGAGTTGATGTTGCCGATGTCGGTCGACACCATCACCCGCGGCGGCATGGCCTTCTCCAGTTCCCGCAACACTTCCCGCGGGTGCAGCCAGTTGCCCTCCTCGCCGTCCTGCTCCGCGATCATGTCGAGGCTGAACGGGTCGGTCTCGTGCGTCCAGGCGTCGAGCTCGGCCTCCCACGCGTCCTTCTCCGCCTTGATCTTCGCCGCGCGAGCGTCCTTTGTGGAATCACAGGCCAGCGTCCGGTCCGCCAGCCGCTTGGTCAGCGCGACCGCCGCGTCCTTGGCGTCACCGCAGATGCCGACGGTGATCTTCTTGACCAGGCCGAGCATCTTGTGGTCGGCGTCGATCTGGATGATCTTCGCGTCCTTGGGCCAGTAGTCCATGCCGTGCTGCGGCAGGGTGCCGAACGGGCCGAGCCGCGAACCGAGCGCGATCACGACGTCCGCCTGCGAGATGAGCTTCATCGCGGCCTTGGAACCCTGGTATCCCAGCGGCCCGCACCACTGCGGGTGGCTCGCCGGGAACGAGTCGTTGTGCAGGTAGCTGTTCACCACCGGCGCGCCGAGGCGTTCGGCGAGCGCCTTGCACTCTTCGACGCCGTCGGCCATCACGACGCCGCCGCCGGAGATGATCACCGGGAACTCCGCCGTGGCCAGCAGCGCGGCGGCCTCGTCGAGGCTCCGTTCGCCGCCGGGGCCGCGGTCGAGCCGGGCGGGTTCCGGGATCTCAGCCTCGATCTCGCCGTAGAAGAAGTCGCGCGGGATGTTGAGCTGCGTCGGGCCGAGTTCCGAATGGGCGCGGTCGAAGCAGCGGCCGGTGTACTCGGCCATCCGCTTCGGGTTGTTGACATGCCCCTGGTACTTGGTGAACTCCTGGAACATCGGCAGCTGGTTGGCCTCCTGGAAGCCACCGAGGCCGGTGCCCATGGTGCCCGCTTCCGGCGTCACGATGACGACCGGGCTGTGCGCCCAGTACGCGGCCGCGATCGCGGTCACGCAGTTGCTGATACCCGGGCCGTTCTGCCCGATGACGACGCCGTGCCTGCCGCTCACCCGGGCGTAGCCGTCGGCCATGTGCCCGGCGCCCTGCTCGTGCACCACCGGTACCAGCCGGATGCCCGCCGGCGCGAAGATGTCCATCGCGTCCATGAACGCCGACCCCATGATGCCGAAGATGTCGGTGACGCCGTTCGCCACGAGCGTCTCGACGAAGGCCTCGGACGGGGTCATCTTCTTCCGGCCGCTGACGACCACGCGGCCGTCACCCGTCTTCCGTTCCGTCATGTTCCGCTCCTTCGACAGGCGAGATTTACAAAAATCGGTACGTGGCGTTCCTGAAATCAGGATGCGACCGACGATAGGACGCCAACCGTCCAGCGTCAACGTCGGATTCTGGAAACCGAGACGCCGTGTGCTACTTTTCGGAACATGGAGCTGCTTCGCGAACCCGATCCGATCAACGGGGACACGCCGACCATGCGGCTGTTCTCCCTGCTCGAACTGATCGCCGCCAAGGACCAGCTGGTCTCCCTGCAGGGTCTCGTCGAGGAGACAGGCCTGCCGAAACCGACCCTGCACCGCATGCTGCAGCAGCTGGAAGGAGCCGGCTTGCTGATCCGGCAGGCCGACGGACGCCACTACGGCACCGGCCACCGGCTGCGACGGCTCGCGGAGAACCTGCTCCTCAACGCCACCCACCACGGCGCCCGGCACGCCGTCCTGCGTCACCTCGTCGACGAACTCGGCGAGAGCTGCAACGTGACCACCTTGTCCGGCAACGAGATCGTGTACCTCGACCGAGTCGAAACCCCGGAGCCGCTGCGGTTCTACCTCCGGCCGGGCTCGCGGGTGCCGATCCACTGTTCGGCCAGCGGCAAGATGATCCTCGCGCAGATGAGCCCGTCGCAGCGGCGGAAGCTGCTCGCGCACGCGCCGCTCAAGCGGTACACCGACAAGACCATCACCGACCTCGACGCGCTCGAGGCCGAGTTCACCCGCATCCGCCGGGACGGGTTCGCCCTCGACGACGAGGAGTTCCTGCCCGGCCTGGTGTGCGTCGCGGTCCTCGTGCCGGGGCGCGCCAACCTCTGCGTCGCCGTGCAGGCGCCGGTCATGCGGCTGACGCCGGACAAGGCCCTGCAGACGCTCCCTGCGCTTCAGCGCGCGGCCGAGGCGATCAGCCGCGTCGACGTCGAGGGCGGGTCCGAACCGGAAAGTGTTCCGTCGTAAGGAGTTCTCATGATCCCCGAGCTTCGGCTCCCGGTACGTGACGTCTTCGGCATCGATTCGGATCTCGTCGTCGGCGCGTTCCGCGAACGCACCGAGCACGTCCCCGAGGTCGACGAGGCGTACCGCTTCAACCCGGACGTGACGCTGGCGCTGCTCGCCGGGTTCACCCGCGACCGCCGCGTGCTGGTGCAGGGGCTGCACGGCACCGGGAAGTCGACCCATATCGAACAGGTCGCCGCGCGGCTCAATTGGCCGTGCGTGCGGGTCAACCTGGACGGTCACCTCAACCGACTCGACCTCGTCGGCCGCGACGCGGTCGTGCTGCGCGAGGGCAAGCAGGTCACCGAGTTCCAGGAGGGCATCCTCCCGTGGGCGTTGCAGCGGCCGGTCGCGCTGGTGCTCGACGAGTACGACGCGGGACGCCCGGACGTGATGTTCGTGCTGCAACGGGTCCTCGAACGCGACGGCAAGTTCACCCTCACCGATCAGAACCGGGTGCTGCGGCCGCATCCGTCGTTCCGGTTGTTCGCCACCGCCAACACGGTCGGGCTGGGCAATCTCAACGGGCTCTACCACGGCGCGCAGCGGCTGAACCACGCGCAGATCGACCGCTGGAACATCGTGGCGTCGCTGAACTACCTGCCCGCAGCCGAAGAGATCGCGATCGTGCGGGCCAGGGTGCCCGGCATCCCGGAATCCCTGGCGGCGTCCCTGGTCGCGGTGGCCGCCTTGACCCGCAAGGGTTTCCAGGCCGGTGATCTGTCCACTTTGATGTCCCCGCGCACGGTGATCACCTGGGCGGAGAACATCGAGATCTTCGGTGATCCGGCGACGGCCTTCCGGCTGTCCTTCGTGAACAAATGCGACGAAGCCGAGCTCGACCTGGTGGCGGAGTACTTCCAGCGCTGCTTCGACGACGAGCTCCACCTGCTCTCGGCATGACCGCCGGGCAGGCGGAAATCCGGCGCCGCAACCAGGTCGAGGAACTGTGCGCGGCCGCGGTCCGGGCGCTCAGCGGCGACCCGGCCCTGCATTTCCGGGCGCGGCGGCTGCATCGGGGACGCGAGCCGCTCCCCCTGCACGCGCCGCATCTGCGTCAGTCCGCCGACGACGATCTGGTGTCGTCCCGCGGGATCGCGGACGGGATGGCCTTGCGTCTCACCGTCTCGGACGCCGCGCTGCACCGTGGCCTGAGCCCGAGCGATCCGGCCGAGCGCGGGATTTTCGAGCTACTGGAACAGTTCCGCGTCGAGTCGCTCCCGCCCGCGGACATGCCGGGCATGCGACGGAACCTGCGACTGCGTCATCTGCGCTGGTCACTGGAGTTCCACCGGTCCGGGCTGACGGAGACCGCCCGCGGGCTGCTCCTGTACACCGTCGCGCAGATCTGCCGGTCGCGGATCACCGGCGAGCCGGTGGTCGAGGAGACCGAGGATCTCATCGAAGCGACCAGATTCGCGCTGGCGCCTTCGCTCGGTCACGACCTCGCCGGGCTTCGACGGCACCGGACGGACCAGAAGGCGTTCGCCGAACACGCGCTGGCGATCGCCCGGACGGCCGGCGGGCTGCTCGCCGGGACCGAGCAGGACGCCGAGAACGAGAGTGACCCCACCGACCCGCGGTTCAGCCTCGTGATCGACTTCGACAAGAGTCACGGCGAACAGATTCCCGTCGCGACCGCGGGCACCAGCCGGACGTTGGGTGAATCCGGTGCGGCGTACCGGATTCACACCACCGCGTACGACCGTGAACAACGGGTGTCGGACCTGGTGCGCCCCGCGATGCTCGCCGAACTCCGCGAGCGGCTCGACCGGCGTGTCGGCAGGCAGGGCGTCGGGCCGGGCCGGCTGGCACGCGACCTCAAGGCGGTGCTCGCCGAACCGGCGCGCGACGGCTGGGACGGCGCGCAGGAGGAAGGCCTCCTCGACGGCCGGACCCTGGCGCAGCTGATCAGTTCCCCCACGGAGCGGAGGATCTTCCGCACCGAGCGGATCGAACCGGTGGCGGACACACTCGTGACGTTCCTGATCGACTGCTCGGGTTCCATGACCGCGCACGCGGAACCCGTCGCCGCGCTGGTCGACCTCTTCGCGCGCTCGATCGAACTCGCCGGGGCGACCTGCGAAGTGCTCGGGTTCACCACCGGCGGCTGGAACGGGGGCAGGCCACGGCGGGACTGGATCCGGGCCGGACGGCCACGGCATCCCGGCAGGCTCAACGAACGACTCCACCTCGTGTTCAAGGCCGCCGAGACGCCGTGGCGCCGGGCACGGCCCGATCTCGCCGCGCTGCTGAAAGCCGATCTGTTCCGCGAAGGGATCGACGGCGAGGCGGTGGCCTGGGCCTGCGCCCGGATGCGCGCGCGACCCGAAGCACGCCGGATCCTGCTCGTCCTCTCCGACGGCAGCCCCATGGACAGCGCGACGAGCCTGGCGAACGATCCGCATTACCTGGACGAGCATCTGCGGGAAACGGTGCTGCGGGAGGAAAGCACCGTCGAGATCCGTGGGGTCGGCGTCGGTCTCGACCTCAGCCCCTTCTACCGCCGCTCGCGAGTGCTCGACACTTCGGTCACGTCCGGGTACGCGCCGTTCCGGGACGTCCTCGGATTACTGGCCCTGCGGTGAATCCTGCTGGCCTTCGTTCTGCTGCTCGCCGCCGGACTCACCGAGGTAGTCCTTCGCCTTGTCGGCGGCCGAGTCGATCTTGTCGGAGTGTTCACCGAAGCGGGATTTCGCGAAGTCGGCGGCCTTGTCGACGTGCTCCCCGCTCACCTTGTCCTTCATACCTTCGAAGTCGATACCCATGAGAACTCCTCACTTTTCGGTACGCCGTCGATCCGGCGCCTGACTTCCATCAAAGTGCATTCGCGTCGCGGGGCAACTCGGGGACGACGGGTGGGTGAGTCCGGCGCGATTTCCTTCGACCAGGTAAGGAAAATCCGCCTCGACCGGGAAGAGACGACACTCACGGTCGCTCACTCGGGTGGACTTGCCGATCTCTTCATCGGTCCATGACTGTAACGAGTTTCCTGGTCGAAGCGATTTATCCGCGCTTCGGCCACGGAGGGCGACCGAGGAGCACACTCGCTCGCGGTTGGCGCTTTTAGTCCTTTCGTGTTCGTATCCCTGGCGTCAGCCAATGCGGAGACGGCCAAAGGGAGTTCGAACTTCATGCGCAGGACAATTGCCCGAACGGTAACGGGCGTGGCGATCGTGGCCGGCCTCGTGGCCGCGTGCGGCTCCGAAGGCGAAAACGGTGCGGCTGGGTCTTCTGGCACGAATGGAACCGCTTCAAGTGCGGCGGGCGCGCCGTCCTCCGGCGCCGACGCCTCGGCCTCGTCGGGAGCGGGAACCGGAGACGCGGGCCAGGCCGGCGGCGAGGCGGCCCAGAAGGTAACCGCCGCGATCCAGCAGGCGCTGCAGCAGTCACCGATCACCTTTACCACGGAAAGTGCGGAACTGTCCGAAAAGAGCAAATCGGCCCTCGGTGAAATCGCCAAGGCCATGCAGGGCAACGACGTCAAGATCGCCATTGCCACGCACGCGGGTTACCCCGACGCGGAAAAGTCCAAGGCTCTTTCCGAAAAGCGGGCGGAAGCGATCGCCGCCGCGCTCGAAGGAGCGGGCGTGGCCAAGGACCGCGTCAAGACCGAGGCGACCGGCAACGAAAAGGCGCAGGGCGACAAGGCGTTGGACACGCAGATCACCGTCGCGCAGTGACCTTCGACGGAAGCGCGGGCGGGGGAAGCGAATCCCCCGCCCGCGCGCCGCGTCCCCGCCGTTGTCACTATCTGATCGGCCCGAGCGGTTTTCCGAATTTCGGCGACGAGCTGATCGCGGCGACCTGGCTCCGGTATCTGGCACGGACCGAGCCGGAGGCGGACGTCTGGCTCGACACCCACTCACCGGGGCCCGCGCAACTGCTGCTGAACGATCTGCACCCGCGCCTCCGATGCACGGACACCTTGTGGCGGCTGTGCGGCGAAGCGCCGTCGGACGATCCGTGGGAGGTCGCGAACTGGGTGCAGTCGGCGGTGAACGACCCCGGGCTCGCGCCACGCTGGGACGCGGGCATCGACCTGCTCGGCCGGACCGACGTGCTGCACCTGATCGGCGGCGGTTACCTCAACGCGTTGTGGCCGCGGCACATCGGGCTGCTCGCGGGCGCCGCGGCCGCCGCCCGGCGGTCGGGGGCCCGCACCGCCATGACCGGGCAGGGCCTGACGCCGTTCCCGCCCGGAGCCACCGATCTCCTCCGCTCGCTCGCCGACCGTTTCGACGTCGTCGACGTCCGCGACGATCCGTCGGCCGCACTGCTGCCCGGGGTCGTCCGCACGTGCGACGACGTCTTCCTGGAACCACCCGAGCAGAGACCCACCGCGCAGGCGCGCGAATTCGTGCTGTGCGTCCAATCCGACATCGGTGCCTTCGAGCCGTCCGTGCTGGCCGCCCAGGTGCTGGGTTTGTTGCGGGCTTGGGAAGTCCACCCGGAGCAACTCGCCGTCGTCGAAGGGATTCCCCGCGTCGACCGCGCCGTTCCGGCACTGCTGGAACACGAACTCGCCGGTGCCGAATTCCACCCGTTCCGCGACATCTGGCGCCACGGCCTGCCGCTGGCGCCCGGGCAGACCTGGATCTCCAGCCGCTACCACCTGCATCTCGTCGCCGCCGCGGCCGGCGCGAGCGGTCTCGCGTTCAGCGTGTCGCGCGGGTACTACACGACCAAGCACCGCAGCCTCATCGACCTCGGCTCGGGCTGGACGTCGTTCGACGCCGAGGAGGGCGGAACTCCGGACCGGCCGACCGGTACCGGGTTCCCGCCCCACGTCCTCAGGCGGTGCCGCGACCTGAAACGCTCGGTCGCGACGGCGGTGTACGGGAGTCAAGTGATCGAGGAGGTCCGGCCCGCGACGCGGCGCCTCGCCCTGCGCTCATGGCGCACCCGGTCAAGCTAGCCGGATCTCGCGTGACTGGACCCGGATCTCGCGTGATTCCGGGCGGATGACCCGCGAGTTCCGCCT
The DNA here is from genome assembly GCF_000732925.1 of Amycolatopsis japonica. NCBI lineage: Bacteria > Bacillati > Actinomycetota > Actinomycetes > Pseudonocardiales > Pseudonocardiaceae > Amycolatopsis > Amycolatopsis japonica. The sequence continues at coordinate 3,352,004 of NZ_CP008953.1, read as the reverse complement.
CCAATCACGCGAGTTCCATCCTCGATCACGCGAGTTCCGTCTCTGGTCACGTGCTGAGTGACGGGACCGCCTCGGCGGCCGGGGCACTCTCGGCCGATCGCGCCACCGGCGTCCGCGCCACGTCCGGTTTCACCAGGCTCCAGGCCACCACCACGGCCAGGTTCACCCCGAGCGACACCAGACCCGCGTTGAAGCCGCCGAAAGTCGCGCCGGTGACGTACAGGGCGATCGCGGTCAACACTCCGGCGACCATCCCGGCGGCGACCGCGGCCGTTCGCACCCGGCGCACGAAGAGGATCGCGAGCCAGCCGGGGACGACCTGGGCCAGCAGGTTGTAGGTCAGGTTCAGGATCGTGAGCATCAACGTCGACGCGACGAGGGTCAGGACCGCCGCCAGCACCAGGAAGCTCGCCACCGCGACGACCGTCCACCGCCGTTGCGCCGCGGCCGGGACGTTCGGCGCGAGGTTGCGGCAGACCATGCCGCCGATGGTGAGCGCGGTCGCCGCGAGCACCAGCACACCGGAGAGCGCGGCGCCGGCGGCGACGAGTCCGAGCAGCCAGTCGGGCAGCAAACCCTTGGCGGTCACCATGAACACCGTGTTCGGGTTCTTCAGGTCCGGATGTGCGCGCACGCCGTAGTACGCGGCCAGCACCAGGAACGGGTAGATCAGCATGTACATCGGCATCCACACGGTCGAACTCTTCACCGCGCGTTCGGAGCGGGCCGGGAACACGTACGCGCCACCGAAGCCGAGATAGAACACGATGCTCTGGAACAGGATCGTCGTCATCGCGAACGTCAGTTCCGAGCCGCCCATCGTGGTCTGCGCCGCGCTGAGCACCTCGGGTCCGCTGACCTTCGCGGTACCGCCGGCGGCGATCACGACCGCCACCCCGACGAGCACGACGCCGAGCAGCATGAAGAAATCCTTGAGGATCGAGACGAACGCGGGCGACCGCACGCCGGAGACGGCGATGTAGATGAACGCCACGATGCCCGCCAGCACCACGCTTCGCACCGGATCCAGCCGCAGCCCCAGATTGCTCAGCACCACCTGGAGCCCGATGAACTGGTACTGCCCCCACGGGACCAGCGCGATCAGCATCGTCACGCAGGTGATCAGCTCGAGCCGCCTGCTGCCGAAATGCCGTCCGAACACGTCGGGCACGGTCATCGCGTCGTACCGTTTCGCCGCCCGCCACACCAGCGGGGCCAGGAAGTAGCCCAGCGAGTACGCGAGCAGGATGTACCCGAGGAACCAGATCCCGTAGCTCGCGCCGTGCGCGTAGATCCCGCTCGGGAACCCGATCATCGTCCCGATGCTGTACACCTCGCCGACCGCGAGAAAGTACACCAGCCACGCCGGGAAGGACCGGCCGCCGACGAGGAATTCCGAGATCCCGCCGCCGCGCGTGGACCGTCCGGCCCACACCGCGAGCCCGATCGAGCCCGCCATCACCACCGCCACGATCGCGATCAGCATCAGTCGTCCTCCGGGTAGTGGGCGCGGTCGAAGAAACGCCAGCTGATCCACAGGCACAGGGTGGTCAGCGGGCAGCAGCAGAACACCCAGAAGAACAGCACCGGGATGCCCAGCACCGACGCCGTCGATCCGGACAGGAGCAGAATTCCCGCCAGCAGGGCGAAAGCGGGGACGAATAGTCCTATGAGGACACTCGGCCAGCTGCGGATCATCGTCGTGCTCCCGTCGTCTCGCGCCGCCAGACGATCTCGCCGCCGCTGACGGTGGCGTCCACGGTCAGCTCGCGGATCCGGTCGGGGTCGACCGCGGTGGGATCGCCGGACAGCACCGCGAGATCGGCGAGTTTCCCGATCTCCAGGCTGCCTTTGACGTCTTCCTCGCCTGCGAGGTAGGCGGCGTCGATCGTGTAGCCGCGCAACGCGGCGTCGACGTCCACTGCCTGTTCGGGGCCGAGTACCTTGCCCTGCCTGGTGATCCGGCGAACCGCGCACCAGATCCCCTCCAGCGGCGGCACCGGTGTCACCGGGGTGTCCGAATGCAGTCCGAAATGGATTCCACGCGAGCGAGCCGAGACCAGCGGGCTGATCCGTCGCGCCCGCTCGGGCCCGAGGAAGACGTCGCGATGCCGGTCTCCCCAGTAGTAGACGTGCTTGATGAAGAACGACGCGAGGACATCGTGGGCGGCCATCCGGTCCAGCTGGTCTTCGCGCACCGTCTGGCAATGCTCGATCCGGTGCCGCCTGCCGGTCCCCCGCGGCGAGCCCAGCCGTGAGTAGCCGTCGATGATCGCGTCGATCGCCGCGTCCCCGTTGCCGTGCACGGCGACCTGCCAGCCCGCCGCGTCGAGCGCGGCGATCCGGCGGCCGAGGTCGGCGGATTCGAGCAGCATCATGCCGTGCTCGTCCGGAGCACAGGTGTAGCCCTCCGCGAGACAGCCGGTCTTGCCCTGGATCGAGCCGTCCGCGACGATCTTCACCCCCGTCATCGCGAACTTGTCGTCCGCAGAGGCTTCCGGCGGTTCCGGGTGGCCTTCGTCGAGGCCGGGCAGCAGACCGTCGAACAGGTAGCCGCGCACCCGGACCCGCAGCTTCCCGGCGCGCCTCAGCAGCGCGTACGCCTCCAGTTCCGCCGCTCCGCCGATGAGCCCGATCCCGGTGTCGTGCACGGAGGTCACGCCGTTGGCGAGATACTCCTCGTCCGCCAGGAGGAGGGCGTTGGCCAGTTCGTCCGCGCTCTGCCCGGGCAGCCGGGACGTGACGAGGAAGGCCGCCGTCTCCACGAGCACACCGGTCGGCTCCCCACGGGCGTCACGCACGATGAGCCCGCCGGGCGGGTCCGGGGTCTCGGCGGTGATCCCGACCTCGCGCAGGGCGAGCGAGTTCGCGGTGCAGAAATGACCGGAAACATGGGTCAGCACCACGGGATTGCGACCGGAGACGGGGTCGAGGTCCGCGCGGGTCGGATGACGGCCGTCCGCGAGCAACGTGTCGTCGTACCGGAAACCCCGGATCCACTCCCCCGGGCCCAGCTCCTTCGCCGCCTGCGCGACCCGGCCCCCGATGTCGGCGATGGTGTCGTTGGGCGGGCTGCCGGCGTCGACCGGCGCGGCCAGCGTCATCCCGAAGAACGCCGGATGGTTGTGGGATTCGACGAAACCGGGGATAACCGTGCGCTCGGCAAGGTCGAGCACGGTGGTCTCCGGGCCGATCAGCCGGGAGATGTCCCGTTCGGAACCCAGCGCGGTGATCCGGCCGCCGCTCGCGGCCAGCGCGCGCACCCGTCTCCCCGCCGCGTCCAGGGTGAGGACGGTGCCACCGAGCGCGACGAAATCGGCTTCTCGAACGAACTCCACCACACGGACCTCCTGGCGACGTGTCCTGGCTCACGAGCGATCCCCAGACACTGCGGCACGTCTGGCCGCCTGAACAGGTCCAGAACGGTCCGGCGCGGTGGTACCAGTTACCCGATCAGGTCGCGGCAGGCCTCACCGAGCAGACGGATGCCGGGGTCGATGTCGCGCAAGGGGACGGCCGCGAACCCGATCCGGAAATGGTTCTTCGGCGGGTCGTCCCCGACGAAGAAGATGTCGCCGGGCTCGATCAGGACGCCGTCGCGCTCGGCTCGTTCCATCAGCGCCCGGCAGTCCAGTTCGGACGGTCCGGTCATCCAGAGGCTGACCCCGCCCGGCGGATACGCCGTCTGCGTCCACGGCAGGTGTTCGGTGACCGCGGCGCAGGTCGCCTCCCATTTCCGCATCAGTTTCGTGCGGTACCGGCGGAGGGAACGGTGGTACTCGCCGCTGTCGATGAGCAACGCCAGCGCCCGCTGGAGGTGACCAGGCGGATGCCGCAGCACGTATCGCCGGATCTCCCGCAGCTCCCGCACCAGTTCGCGCGGGCCGACCAGGTATCCCAGACGCAGGCCCGGCGAGAGGAATTTGGAGAAGGTGCCGAGGTAGATCGCGTCTCCGGTGCCGTCAAGCGCCTTGAGCGCGGGTGTGGGGCTGCCGTGATACCGGAACTCGCTGTCGTAGTCGTCCTCGACGAGCACCGTGCCCGCACTCGCGGCGAGGCTGAGCAGCCGTCGGCGGCGGCCGATGCTCAACGTCGCGTTCGTCGGGTGATGGTGGCTCGGGGTGAGGTAGAGCAGGTCGACGCCGTCGAGCGTGTCCGGCGGGCGCAGGCCGCTCTGATCGACGTCGACGCCGCGCAGCCCGGCGCCGGTGCGCAGGAAGATGTGCCGGGCGTCGAGATAGCCCGGGTTCTCCATCGCCACGACGCTGTCCGGCCCGAGCAGCGCGCGGCCGAGCAGGTCGAGCCCCTGCTGCGAGCCGACGGTGATCAGGACCTCGGACGGGTCGGCCTCGATCCCCCGCGCGGTGAGCAGCTGACGGCAGATCAGATCGACCAGCATCGGATCGTCGGAGCCGACGCTGTCCTGCAGGCTCGGGAACACGTGCGGCCGGTACAGCGCGTCACGCAGGCAGCGGGTCCACGACCGCGCGGGAAAGGCGGTGACGTCCACCTGACCGGCGAGGAACGGGTACGGATAGGTGTGCCAGTCCGGGCGTTTCTCGATATGCGGCACCCCGGCGTCCGGGTACCGGCGCACCCGCGCGCTCCAGTCGATGGCCGGGCTGGTGCCGCGCTCCTGCACCGCGCAATGCGGCCGCATCTCGGCGTTGATGAACAGCCCGCTGCGCTCGCGGCTCTCCACGAACCCCTCGGCGACCAGCTCCTGGTAGGCGAGGTTGATGGTGTTGCGGGAAACGCTGAGTTCGGCGGCCAGCTCACGCGAACTCGGCAGCCGGTGCGCCGGGTCGAACGTGCCGATCGCGATGCCGTGCTCGATGGCGCGCCGCACCTGCCGGTAGAGCGGCTCGGTGGACGTCCGGTCGATTTCGATCAACGTTCGCGGCAACGGCACCTCCCTTTCGGCGACGGGCCGGGATCTGAACCTAACTCCGGATCCCGGCCCGCACCACCTAGCCGAGCACGTCGTCGAGCGAAACGGAGCCGATTCCGAGCGCCTCGCCGACCGGCGCGGACGTCAGCCTGCCGTCGACCGTGCTGACCCCGCCGCGCAGCTCCGGGCACCGCGCGACGGCGCCGGACAGACCGTGGTTCGCCAGCTCCAGCGCGTACGGCAGCGTGACGTTCGTCAACGCGTACGTCGAGGTGTGCGGGACGGCGCCGGGCATGTTGGCGACGCAGTAGAACACCGAGTTGTGCACCTGGAACGTCGGCTCGGCGTGCGTCGTCGGCCTCGTGTCCTCGAAGCAGCCACCCTGGTCGACAGAGATGTCGACGAGCACGCTGCCCGGCTTCATGCGGGAAACGAGATCGTTCGACACCAGGCTCGGCGCCTTGGCACCGGGCACGAGTACCGCGCCGATCACGAGGTCGGCTTCGAGCACGGCCTCTTCGATCGAGTACGCGTTGGCCGCGGCGGTGCGGATCCGGCCCTGGTACATCCGGTCGGCGGCACGGAGCTTGTCGACGTTCTTGTCGAACAGGACGACGTCGGCCCAGGTCCCGGCCGCGCCGGCGACCGCGTTTATCCCCGCGACACCGGCGCCGAGTACGACCACCCGCGCAGGGGCCACCCCGGAGACACCGCCGATGAGCACCCCGCGCCCGCCGTTGGCGCGCATGAGCGTCTGCGCGCCGACCTGCGGGGCCAGCCGTCCGGCGACCTCGCTCATCGGGAACAGCAGGGGCAGCGATCCGTTCGGCAGCTGCACCGTCTCGTACGCCACCGACGTCGTGCCCGCGTCCAGCAGCGCCCGCGTGCACGGCTCGCTCGCGGCGAGGTGCAGGTAGGTGAACAGCAGCTGATCGCGGCGCAGGCGGTGGTACTCCTCGGCGATCGGCTCCTTGACCTTGAGCACGAGGTCTCCGGTCGCCCAGACGTCGTCGGCGCTGTCGAGCACCTTCGCCCCGGCGGCGGCGTAGTCCTCGTCGCGCACGGAGGATCCTTCGCCCGCTCCGCGCTCGACGAACACCTCGTGCCCGGCCGAAGTGAACTCGTGCACGCCCGCGGGCGTCACCGCGACCCGGTACTCGTGGTTCTTGACTTCACGAGGGACACCGATCTTCATCTCACGCTCCCGTCTGTTCCAAAGGCAGTGACGCTGAGCGTGCGGCACGGCTGGAACGGCCAGAAGGGCCAGAACCCGCGCGTTCGACGGGTCCAGTTCGCGAGGCGGCGGTCCGTGAAGGTCTCACCACTTGCCGTCGTAGAGCATGACCTGCTCGCGGTCATAGCGTGTCGCGAAAGCCACTTTCGCGACGTCTGATGTCCCGAAAGTGGCTTTCGCGACACGCCCTTGGCGCAGACTCACAGAGCCCGGGCCGAAGGGGACTTTCCCCACATCCGACGCGACGAAAGCCACCTTCACAACACCCGACCTCCTTCGCCGCTCATAGCGCTGGGCTATGACGTCTTCGCCAAGCGACGGCTACCGCCACCCCGCGCCCGGCTCCACAATGGACTCGTGGGAACCCTGGCCATGACCTCGCTCGCGGCGGCGGCCGGGGTCGTCGCCCAGCGCCTTTCCGGGATGGGGCTTTCCCTGCTGTGCGTACCGTTCCTGGCGCTGGCCCTGGGCCCGCTCGACGCCGTCCGGCTCACCCTGCTGCTCGGCTTCCCGGTCTATCTCGCGGTCGCGATCACCCATTGGCGGGCGATCAGGTGGACGCAGGTCGCGTGGCTGACGGTGCCCGCGGTGGTGTTCACCCCGGTCGTCGCGCTCGCGGTCCGCGATGTCCCGCCACGGCCGCTGTTGCTCGCCGCGGGCGGCTGCTGTGTCCTCGCCGTCGGTGTGCTGGCGAGCGGCATCACCAGCAGACGGCTGGCGGGCAGAACGGCCGCCGTCGGCGCGGGCGTGCTGAGCGCGGCGATGAACTCCGTCGCCGGGCTTTCCGGTCCCGCCGTGGCGGTGTACGGGGCGAGCGCGGGCTGGGGCGCGGACGAGACCCGCGGGACGCTGTCGATCTATTTCTTCCTCCTCGGCCTGGTCGCGTTGCCCAGTCTCGGCTGGGTGGAGGTGCCCGTGAGCGTGCTCCTCGCGGTCGCGGTCGCCGCACTCGCGGGCGATCTGCTGGGGCGGGCGCTGAGCCGCCGGGTCGGCGAACGGTCCGTCCGCTGGTCCGTCCTGCTGCTTTCGGCGGCGGGTGGTGCGTTGACGCTGGCGCACGCGGCCTGAGCACCGCCGGTAATACGATGGCCGGTGATGACACCGCCGGACCGCCCCGAATGGCGATCGCGTGCGTGGCTGGTCGCCTCGGCGGTGCTGGTCGTGGCCGCGGTCGCGCTGCTGGCCGTCGGCGCGAACGGGCCCGGCGCGGTCGTCGTGCCGATTCTGGTCGTGGCCACGGCCATCGGCGTGACGACGTGGACGGTGGTCCGCGCGCGCAAGCGGCGCCTCGACTACGAAGCACGCCTCACCGGCTGGGCGGCCGAGCACGCCACGCAGCATGAGCGGCTCCGGATCGCCCGGGAACTCCACGACATCGTTTCCCACGGCCTCGGCGTGATCACGTTGCGAGCCAGCGCGGCACGGCGGGTTCAAGGAGAAGTCCGGGAAGCGGAGCGCGAACAGGCGCTCGTCGACATCGAGCGGACGAGCCGGGACGCGGTCACCGAACTCCGGCGCATGCTGGCCGTGCTTCGCGACCCTGACGAGCGCGGTGCGCCGTTGCGGCCCGTGCTGAACCTGTCGGATCTTCCCGCCATCGTCGAGGCCGTCCGCCCGCTGGGCCTCGAACCACGACTGGACGTCGGCGAACTCGGGGACGTTTCCCCTGGGGTACAAGCGACTGTCTGCGAAATCGTCCGCGAAGCCGTCGCGAACACCGCGCGCTACGCCGGACCGACGGTCGCCCGCGTCGAGCTACGGCGCGACGGCGACACGATCGTCGTGACCGTCGAGGACGACGGGCCGCGAAGCACCTGGTCCCCCGCCGCCGGGGCCGGCCACGGTCTGGCCGGACTTCGGGAACGTGCCGAGGTCCTCGGCGGCGAACTGCACGCGGCACCGGTCGGAACCGGATTCCGCCTCACCGCTCGACTTCCGGACGGAGCACACCGGTGACCGAACAGCCACCGATCCGGGTCCTGCTCGCCGACGACCAGCGACTGTTGCGGCACAGCCTGGCGATCATCATCGACGCCACACCGGACATGGTCGTCGTCGGACAGGCCGAGGACGGGCTCCAAGCGGTGGAAATGGCGCGGCGGCTGAGCCCGGACGTCGTGCTGATGGACATCCGCATGCCCGGCCAGGACGGGATCGTGGCCACCCAGGAGATCGGCGCCTGCCCCGGCCTGGCCGGGACCAGGATCCTCGTGCTGAGCATGTTCGAACTGGACGAGTACGTCTACGGCGCGCTCCGCGCGGGAGCGAGCGGTTTCCTGCTCAAGGACACCGAACCGGACGAGCTTCTCACCGCCGTCCGCCGGACGCACACCGGCGAGTCCCTGTTCGCGCCCGCCATCCTCACCCGGCTGATAGAGCACTACGTCACGGCGCCGCCGCACCGCAGCCCGCCCCCGCCTGCCGGGCTGACCCAGCGGGAGATCGAGATCCTCACCTTCGTCGGTCGCGGGCTGTCCAACACCGAAATCGCCGAGACGCTGATCATCTCCGTCAAGACGGTCAAGACGCATATCAGCCGGCTCCTGAGCAAGCTTGCGGCCCGCGACCGCGCTCAGCTGGTGATCACGGCGTACGACCTGGGCCTGGTGGCCCCGCGCGCGGTCAAGCGTCCCGCCGGTGGAACGTGATCGCGGAGATCCCCACCGCGACGAGCGCCCAGCCCAGCACGACGGCCGAGCCGCCGAGTGAGCGCACGTCGTGGCTCGCGGCGTCCGGCAGGTAGTCCGCGAAAGCGGCCCGGTCACGGAGAAGCGGACCCGCGATGAAGTAGTACCCGAGCAGCCCGGCCACCGCCGGGACGCTCCACCGCACGACCGTCGCGACGGCGGCGGAGAAGACCGTGGTGAGTGCGAGGTAGGCGCTCGCTCCCACCACGTCGGACCACGGTCCACCGGCCAGCGCGGTCAGGACGGCCGCCGGAACGGCCACGATCAGGAGTGCGGTCATTTTGGCCAGCTGCAAGGTGATCCGGCGGGGCATGGCGGTCAGGGTCCGGTGGATCTGACCCCCGCTGTACTCCGATGTCACCGCGACGACGCCGAGGACGAGGAACCCGGCCTGGGTGTAGCCGACGGGTGAGACGCCTTGTCGCGCGAACGCGGTCGCGAGGATCGCCGAAACCGCCAAGGTGCTTAACAGGGTGAAGTACGTGGCCGGCAGGCTGAGCAGTTTGAGGATCTCGGCCCGGATCGCCCGGCCGCCCGTCACGCGTCCCTCCCGCGGAACACCAGGAAGCCCGCAGTGAGCAGCGCCGCGACCCAGGCCGTCATCACCAGGCCACCGGTGACCGGCGAGAGCCGGACGGGCAGCTCCACCCGCTCGATGAACATCCGGAATCCGGCCAGGTCGGGGAAGAACGCGGCCAGCGGCGTGAGTTTCGTGAGCAGGTAGGTGACCGTGACCACCGACGTGTTCAGGATCAGCACGGTGAGCGGCAGGATTCCGTTGCGTGTCAACAACGTCAGGCCGGACGCGAGCAAGGCCGTCAGCACCCAGTAGAGGACGACTCCCGGCAGGCGCCCGAAATCGCTCACGCCCAGCGCTTCGACGATCGTGAGGGTGACGGCCGAGGAAACCGTCGCGAGCGCCGCGACCACGGTGATCATCGCCGCCAGCTTCGTGATCAGCAAGCGCCACCGGGACGGCACGACCGTGAGGCTCGTGGTGATCTGGCGTCCGCCACCGGCGTTCTCCCCTTCGGTGGTGTATTCGCTGCTCACCGCGACGACGCCCAGGATGATCGCGCCCACCACGCCGAACGCGAGTTCCTGGAACCCGAGGTCCACGTTGCCGTCGCGCCTGGCCGCCGCCCTCGCGTTGAGGAACGTCAGGACCGCCGGAAGCAGTACACCTATCGCGACCGCGGTCCAGACCGACGGCAGCGAGGTGAGCTTGCGCAGTTCTCCCCGATAGGCCCTCATCGCGCTGCCCCCGTGGTGAGCGCGAAGAAGGCGTCCTCCAGGCTTCGGTGCCCGCCGACGACTTCCGCGAGTGTTCCCCGCGCGACGATCCTGCCGCGGTCGATGACCACGACGTCGTCGACCGTCTCCGACAGTTCTCCCATGAGATGACTCGAAAGCAGGACGGTCCGCCCGGCCGCGGCCCGCGCACGGAGGAAACCGCGGATCCAGCGGATGCCTTCCGGATCGAGGCCGTTGACCGGTTCGTCGAGCACCAGTACCTCGGGATCGCCCAGCAGCGCCGCCGCCAGGGCCAACCGCCGCCCCATCCCCAGCGAGTAGCCGCGGACGCGTTTGCCCGCGGCGGCGGACAGTCCGACCTCCGCGAGGACCTCGTCCACCCTGCCGCGCGGGATGCCGCCCGCCGCGGCGACCCAGTTCAGATGCGCCCGGCCGGTGCGCGAGCGATGTGCTCCCGAGCCGTCGAGTACGGCGCCGACCTTGCGCAGGGGATCCCGCAGCCCGGCGAACGGAACGCCGTCGACCAGCGCGGTCCCCGACGTCGGCCGGTCCAGCCCGAGCAGGATCCGCAGGGTCGACGATTTCCCGGCACCGTTGGGCCCGAGGAAGCCGGTCACGCGGCCCGGGCGCGCTTCGAAACCGACGTCGGAAAGGATCGTCGCCGATCCTCGTCGTTTGGTGAGCCGGTCGAACTGGATCATCAGGTCTTCTTTCCGTCGAGCGTGATCACTTCGCTCGCCAGTCCATCCCGGCCGGGCATCCGCTCGCGTCGAACCGGGGACCGATCCTGCCCGGTGCCAGTCGGCCCTGGGGCCTACGTCATGACCTGAATTGCCTGGTCAGAGATCGGGATCGATTCAGGGATTCTCTGCTAGCCTCGCGGACGTCCCGCTGCTCACCGGGGGCGGCGCGACCAGGCAAGGAGTGCACATGACCGCGATCATCCGCGTCCACGGTCGTCAGATCCTCGACAGCCGGGGCAACCCGACCGTCGAGGTCGACGTCGAACTCGCGGACGGCTCGCTCGGACGGGCCGCCGTGCCGTCGGGCGCCTCCACCGGCACCAAGGAAGCCGTCGAACTGCGCGACGGCGACAAGACCCGTTTCCACGGCAAGGGTGTCCGCAAAGCCGTCGACGCCGTCAACACCGAGATCGCCGAGGCCGTCGTCGGGCTCGACGCCGAAGCCCAGGCCGACGTCGACCGCGCGCTGATCGCACTGGACGGCACCGCGAACAAGGCTCGGCTCGGCGCCAACGCCACCCTCGGCGTCTCGCTGGCCGTGGCGAAGGCCGCCGCGGCCGCCAAGCGACTTCCGTTGTACCGCTACGTCGGTGGCGTGTTCGCGCATCTGCTTCCGATGCCGATGATGAACATCATCAACGGCGGAGCGCACGCGGACAACCCGATCGACTTCCAGGAGTTCATGATCGGCCCGCTCGGCGCGGAGACCTTCGCCGACGCCGTCCGCATGGGCTCGGAGGTTTTCCACACCCTGCGCGCGTCGCTGCGCGAAGCCGGGCACGGCACCAACGTCGGCGACGAAGGCGGCTTCGCGCCGAACCTCAGCTCCGCGGACGAAGCACTCGAGTTCGTGCTGCGCGCCATCGAGCAGTCCGGCTACACCCCCGGCGAGGACATCGCCCTGCTGCTCGACCCGGCCGCGTCCGAGTTCTACACCGACGGCGTCTACGACTACACCGGCGAGGGACGCAAACGCAGCGTCGAGGAGCACGTGGCCTACCTCGCCGATCTGACGTCGCGCTACCCCATCGTGTCCATTGAGGACGGTGTCGCCCAGGACGACTTCACCGGTTGGAAGCAGCTCACCGACACCATCGGCGACCGTGTCCAGCTCGTCGGCGACGATGTCTTCTGCACCAACGTGAATCTGCTCAACGACGGTATCGAGCGAGGCATCGGGAACTCGATCCTGGTGAAGGTGAACCAGATCGGGACGCTCACCGAAACGCTCACCACGGTCGAGACCGCGCACAAGGCCGGCTACTCCGTGGTGATGTCGCACCGCTCCGGCGAGACCGAGGACACCACCATCGCCGACCTCGCCGTCGCCACCAACTGCGGTCAGATCAAGACCGGCTCGCTGTCGCGCTCCGACCGCACGGCCAAGTACAACCAGCTCATCCGCATCGAAGAGGAACTCGGCGCCGAGGCCCGCTACGCCGGTTCCACCACGCTCAGCGGCCGCCGCTGACGAACCGGCCGGGTGCCGGCTCCGCCCGGAGCGGAACCGGCACCCGCGTCGACCAGATCATCCCGAGCCCCTCCCCGAAGCCCAGATTCTCTGGACGTTCATCGCCCCCTCAGTAATGGCTGCTCCGGTAGTAGAACCCGCTTCCGGCGTCCTTGCCGGTGCCCGGATCGGACGCGTAATAGCCACACGGCACCATCGGTGGGTGGCCGAGCTTCACCTCCTCGTTGGTCCAATACCCGCACTCGCCGATATTCGGATACGGACCGTGCCAGCCACCGATGAGACCTTCCGCAGTGGACGCGCCCGGCGCTATCACGAGTGCCGCCGCACCGGCGGCGATCAGCAGACCGAACCTTCGCATGATCATGGATCTCCCCCTTGGTTTCACCATTCGCCGAAGTGGTGCGACTTCGACGGTAGTCATTCCCGCCGCCTTTCGACGGCTCGTTCGGCCTCGACGGACAAAGTCCGGACGATCACCTCGACCACCTGCGACGTAAGGTTGTCCGGCGACGGGCTGGTCGGGGCTTTCGAACGGTGCGATGATCGATCCGGATACGGATTCGAGGGGTGAAGCCATGCCGAGGCCGGAGCGGCCATTGGAAAGCGACGGCGGCGTTGTCTGCGAGTTCGCGGCGGCGCTACGGCGACTACGCCAGGAGGCGGGTACTCCGCCCTACCGACAATTGGCGACGCGCGCGCACTATTCGGCCAGCACCCTTGCGGCCGCGGCTGCCGGAAAACAACTACCGACGCTGCCGGTCACGCGTGCCTTCGCCGCCGCCTGTGGTGCCGACCCCGACGAGTGGGAACAGCGCTGGCGCGACGCCTACGTCGCGTCGTCCGCCGAATCTCCGGCGCCCACAGGCGGCGACAGGATCGAGTCCGCACGGTTCCCGCCCACCGTCCCGGCCCGGGCGGTCCGGCGCACCGAGATCCTCGCCGCGGCCGCCTGCCTCGCCGTCTTGGCCGTACTCACCACCGCCGCGTCGGACGACCGGGTCCCAGCGACCGCACCGGTTCCGTTGTCCGCTCAGCACACGGCGACCCACATCCGGGGCGACCTTCGAGTCAGCAGTACCGATGGCCGACGGGCCGCGCTCACCGAAGGCGACGGCGTGATTCGCCTGTGGGATACACAGGACATCACCGCTCCCCGCCCCGCGGCGACGATAACCACCGAGGTCCCGCCTTCCGCCCTCCGACTGGCGGACGACGGCGCCACCTTGATCGCCACGGTTCCCCACCGGCCGCTTTCCAAGCCCGCCGAGCACGAGCGCCGCTGGAACATCGCCGATCTGGACCACCCGCGTGAGATCTCCACCGGCTCGCCGGTGGCGAGCATTTAGGGCGCTTCGAGCGCGCGAGGCAGGTTCCTGCTAGCGCCTTGACCGTGTGTAGCGGCGTCTACATGCTGTGATCATGACGCGGAGGGCGGAACCCGGTCGGGTGGTCGGCGATCGCTACCGACTTTTGGCGGAGCTGGGATCCGGAGGGTTCGGGCGGGTCTGGCGGGCGCGGGACGAAACGCTGGAAGTGGACGTCGCGGTCAAGGAGATCTGGCTGCCGGACGCCGCCGCCGAAACCGAACGAACCGCGCGGCTCAAGCGCGCGACGCGCGAAGCCCGCAACGCCGCCCGGCTACGGGACCACCCGAACATCGTCGCCGTGCACGATGTGCTGGTGGAGGGCGACCTGCCCTGGATCGTGATGCGCCTTGTCGACGGCGCCTCGCTGGAAGAGCGCATCAGTGCCGATGGACGGCTGCCTGTCGACAAGGTCCGGCGGGTGGCCGCGGACTTGCTGCGGGCACTGAGCGCGGCCGAGCAGGCCGGGATAGCGCACCGGGATGTCAAGCCTGCCAACGTACTGTTCGCCGGCGACGAAGGGGCGCTGCTCACCGATTTCGGTATCGCCGTCCACCGGACCGACACCGTGCTGACCGCCACGGGAATGGTCATCGGAACCATCGAGTACACCGCTCCCGAGCGACTGAACGGCACTGGCGATCAGGGCACCACCAGCGACTTGTTCTCACTCGGCGCCACTCTGTACGCGGCCGTCGAGGGGCATTCCCCCTTCCATCGCGACACCGTCGCGGCTTCGATGGCCGCGGTCCTGTTCGAACCGGTCCCGGAGCCTGAGCACGCGGGCGAGCTCAGCACTCTGATCACCGGCCTGCTGGACAAGGACCCGGCACAACGTCTGACGACTCGCGAAGCACTCGCGCTGGCGGGCCAGCTACCGAAGCCACCGGAAAAGACCCGCCACTTCACGAAACACGAGACGATCACCGGGCCGACCCCGGGCAAGGTACCCGCTTACCACTGCGTGTGGGCCCGTGCCGCCCCAGGGAACTGGATATGCCCCGGAGTGGAAGCGCTCGCGTTCAGCCCGGACGGACGACTGTTGGCCAGCGGCGGGGGCGACAAGACCGTGCGGTTGTGGAACCCGGAGACCGGGCAGCCCATCGGCGAGCCGCTTGTCGGACACACCAAGCAGGTGCTGACAGTGGCGTTCAGCCCCGACGGCCGGCTGCTCGCCAGCGCGGGCCCGGACAAGACCATCCGGTTGTGGAATCCGGCGACCGGACAGCCGGTCGGTGAACCCCTCAAAGAACACCCGGGCAACGGGATCCACCCTGGGGTGTGCGTAGTTGCGTTCAGCCCAGACGGGCGTCTCCTCGCCACCGGCTGCACCGACAAGACCATCCGATTGTGGAACCCGGCAACCGGGCAACCGGTCGGCCGACGACTCACCGGACACACCGGCCCGGTGCTGTCGCTGGCATTCAGCCCCGACGGCCGTCTCCTCGCCAGTGGCAGCACTGACAAGAGCGTCCGATTGTGGGATCCCGAAACCGGACAACCCGTCGACCACCCCCTCATCGCCCATCTCGGTGCGGTGCAGGCCGTGGCGTTCAGGTCGGACGGGCGGCTCCTTGCCAGCGGAAGCGAAGACGCCATCGTCCGACTGTGGTGGGATCCGGCGGCAGGGCGGCCCGTCAGCCATCCCCTCAGTGGGCACACCGGTCCGGTGACGGCACTGGCCTTCGATCCCGTCGGCGGTCTGCTCGCCACCGGTGGCCAAGACAACAGCGTCCGGTTCTGGTGGGATCCGGCGACCGGCCGACCGCTCGGTGACCCGCTCACCGACCACACACGCCCCGTGACGGCGATGGCGTTCAGCCCCGACGGGAAGCTGCTCGCCACCGGCGGCCACGACAAGACCATCCGTATGTGGAGCAACGCCCCGCTCCCCTAGGTTCGCCGACTGGCGAGATACATCGTTTTAGATGTATCGTTTCCGATATAAAAGCCGGTGAGCTGTACCTGCTCGGCAAGCACCTGATGGAGCTCGCGTCCCGGGGCATGCGCGACGACGCCGATCCCAAAGTGCCGGAGATCTATCTGGTGCTGATCTCGGTGGTCGTCGAAGCGCCGGGTCTGTCGATCAGCGAGCTGACCGCGCGCACCGGTTTCGCGCAGAGCCATGTCTCCGCCGCCGTTGCCAAGCTGCGTGAGCGGGGCGCCCTGCGCACGCATCCGGATCCGGCCGACCGCCGTCGCACCCTGGTCTCCCCGGTCGACGGCCTGGTCACGGCGGTCGCGCAGCGCCAGCAGCGTGACGCCGAGCAGGTTCTCGCGGCGGCGCTCACCGAACTCGATCCGGACGAGGATTCGGCCGCGGAACGCGCGGCGCGTCTGGTCGAGGCCGCCGACGAGCTGTACCGCCTGCTCACCGCCCGCGCCCTCAAAGTGGGCGGCGACCCCGCCGCGCTGATGCCGCTGCACTCACTGGCCGAAGAGGTGACCGGCAAACCGAAGAAATAAGGGGAAGCACATGGACCACCCGTTCACGGCGACCGAACTCGAGGAGCCCGTGAGCCGCGTGCGTCTCGCGACCGGCGAAGACGCCTGGCTCGTCACCCGCTATGACGACATCCGCGCCCTGCTTACCGATCCGCGATTCCGCGTCTGGCTGCCCGGGGTTCCCGAGACCGGCGCCGACGCTCTGCTCTTCACCATGAACGGCCCCGAGCACGCGCGACTCAGGCGCATCGCGGGCAAGGCACTCACCCCACGCCGGGTGGAGTTCCTGCGGCCGCGCGTCGAAGCGATCGCGGAAGACCTGGTCGCGAAGCTGCTCGCACCGGGTCCGCCCGCGGAAGTCCTTGAGGGATATGCGATCCCGTTCGCCCTCTCGGTGCTGAACGAACTCCTCGGTGTTCCGCCGTCGGCTCGTGACGCGCTGCGAAGCTGGGCGGACGGCATGCTCGCGGTGTTCACCGCGCCGAGCTACGAGGAGATGACCGAGGCCTCCCGGAAGCTGGGTGACTACCTCACGGAACTGGTCGAGGCGAAGCACCGCGCGCCCGGCGAGGACCTCCTGACCGGCCTGTTGCAGGCCAGGGACGACGACGGCGACGCGCTGCGGCCGGACGAGGTCACCCAACTCGCCTTCGCCATCCTTCTCGGCGGATATGTCCCGCCCGCGAACGCCCTGGCCCAGATCGTGCTGCGGCTGGCGGCCGACCCCGAACTGCCCCGCGATCCCGCACCGATCGAGGAATTCCTTCGCCAGGATCAAGGTTCCGCCGCCGACCAGGGGCGGGTCGCGGTCGAAGACGCCGACGTCGGCGGGGTGCCGATCCGCGCGGGCGAGTTCGTCCTCGCCTCCCTGCAGGCGGGCAACCACGACCCCCGGCGGTTTCCCGAACCGGAGCGAGTCGATCCCCTTCGCACGCAAGGACATCTGACCTTCGGCCACGGACCGCACCACTGCCTCGGCGCGGCACTGGCCCGCCTGCAACTGCGGACCGGTGTCACCGCACTTCTGGCCGCCGCACCGGGACTGCGCCTCGCGGTACCGCTCGAAGAAGTCGCCTGGCGGCGGATGTTCCTGACGCTCCGAGGTCCGGTCGCGGTGCCGATCGACTGGTGATCACCTGTACAGCGCCGACACCTCGCGTGATCAGACGGACGACACGCGTGACTGGATGGACGCCACCCGCGCGAAGGGGTAGGGGTTCAAGTGGGGTCGTGAGTGGCAACAATCGTTCTAACCCTCTTTACCACTCACGACCCCCACGGGAACCGGACATCATGACATCAATCGGGTACATGTCCGTCGCAAGGTGTCCCTTGTGGACACATCGTGCAGGGGCCATCCCCGCGAGTCATCCTGGAACCCCGCGCGGCAGGGGTTCGATCACGCCACGACGACCCTTTCCTGAACTACTCAGACCAGCCTAATCGGGGTCGTGCAGCCGGAGCGTGTCGCGAAAGCCACTTTCGGGACATCAGACGTCCCGAAAGTGGCTTTCGCGACCTGCCCGAATCACTCACGACGGCGGCTACAACAGTTTCCGCAACGCCTCCCTCAGCGCGGAAAGAGCGGCCTCGGGCTCATCCCAGAAGATCATGTGCCCCGCATCCGGGATCTCGACGAACTCCGCCGACGGATTGCGCTCCGCCGCTTCGGCCGCACCGGCGGCGGTGACGACCGGACTCGCACCGCCGTAAAGGAAGTACGTCGGCGCGGGCACCTTCGGCCAGTCGTCGAAGAAGTCCTCGGATTCGAACCCGGCGTGCGTGGCGACGATCGCGTCGCGGGCGCACGACGACAGCCAGCGGGCGCGTAATTCCTGTTCCCGGCGCGGCCATCGCGGCCAGGATCGGGCCACTTCGTCGGCGTCGGTCCCCCGGCGGGCCTGGCCGAGTTGCCCGAGGAACGCGTCGAGAGTGGTCGGATACGGTGCCCGTCCGGGACCGCTCAGCGGCGGATCGGCCAGCACCGTGCCCCGAAGCGGGCGGGTGGTGGCGGCACGGGCCGCGATCCGCGCGCCCATCGAGTGTCCGAAAAGGATCGGATCGCGCAGCCCGAGCCCGTCCACGACAGCGTCGACGTCCGCGGCGTAGCTCGCCAGGTCGTACTCGGTGCCGTCGTCGGACAGCCCGCGACCGCGGACGTCGAGCACGAGCGGGCGCACGAGATCGGTGAGTTCCCGTGCCACGAAGTCCATCGTGACCGCGGGGCTGGTGATCCCCGGCAGCACGAGCACCGGGACGCCGTCGGCGGGACCGTAGTCGAGCACGTGCAGGCGGACCGAACCCGAAGTCACCCAGCGGCTGGTCGCCGGAACGTCGCCGAGATCCGCCAAGGCGGGTTGGCCGAGCGTGCGGCGATCCAGCTCCGCGAGATACGTCAGCGCCTCGTCGAGGCCGACGACGTCCGCGTATTTCGCTTGCAGGTCGAACAAAGCGGCATCGTGAGGCCCGGCGGCACGGTCACCACAGGCGTCCCGGACGACGAGGGTGTCGAAGCCGGACTGGACGGCGTCGACGGCGGTCGCGCGGACACATCCCGAAGTCGTCGCACCGCAAACGACGATGGTGTCCGTGCCCAGGCTCGTAAGGAGCGCGGCCAGCGACGTCCCGTGGAACGCCGACGCGCCCTTCTTCAGGATGAGATGGTCGCCCTCACGCTGTTCGAGCCGTGGATCGAGGGCGACCGCGTCGCTTCCTTCGCGGAGTGCCCGCATCCCGGGCGCTTTCCGCAGCCACGCGACGGCATCGCCGTCCGCCTCGGCCGGTGTGTAACTGATCGCGGTGTAGATCACCGGCACACCTCGTCGCCGGGCTTCGGCGACGAGGGCAGTGGTCGCGGTGACTTCGGCGGTGAGGTCCGCGCCGGACGGGAACGCGGGTTCGGTGAATCCCCGGGTCAGGTCGACAACGACCAGCGCCGGACGCGATCCGCGTGGCACGCTCGCCCCGAAACCGGCCCGGTCGTACACGCTGTCGAGACTTTCATCGACGGCCACGCTGCAACTCCTTGATCAGTTTGTCCTGGGTGCGGATCCGGCCCAGCAGCCAGCCCTGGAACAGCCCGAGCGCCGCGGCGGCCGCGATCACGCCGTAGCGTTTGACGCCCTCCGGAAGCACCATCGCGAGCCCATCGACGGCTTCCGGCGCGGGAGCGGCGCTCGTGGCCGCGACGGGCCCCGCCCGAAGCTGATCCGCGAGATTCCTCGCGAACTGATCGAGCAGCCGGGTGGAGACGGCACCGATCGCGCCCTTGCCGAATTGGGCGAGCTTGCCGCGGATCGACAGGTCGGTGCGCAACTCGATGGTGGCGCCGCCGGGCGCCTCGCGCACGGTCAGCGTCACGTCGGCTTCGGCGTCGCCGTTGCCGTGGGCGTCCGCTCCCCTGGCCAGCAACCGCAGGCTGCGATCGGCCTCGGTGACGTCGGTGAACCGCACGGTGCCCGAGTAGGCGGCGGTGATCGGGCCGACCTTGACCTTGACGCGGCCGAGATAGGCGTCGTCCTGCCGTCCGTCGAGGGTCGCGCCTGGCAGGCAGCCCGCCACCCGTTCGACGTCGTTGATCAAGGCGAAGACCTCGTCGGGTCCCGCCGGTACGGACAGCTGGTTCTCCAGGATCACGCTGTCGCCTCCTTCTCCTTGGCGTGGCATCGACGGGTCGCGGTCGCCTCGATCGCGTCCACGATCGTCTGATAACCGGTGCAGCGGCACAGATTCGCCGAGACGGCCTCGCGGATCTCCTCGCGCCCGGCGTCGGGCCGCTGGGCCAGAAATCCTTCGGCCAGCATGAGGAATCCGGGGGTGCAGAAGCCGCACTGCAGGCCGTGGTGCTCGCTGAAAGACCGCTGCAGATCGGAAAGTTCGCCGTCGCGCCCCAGTGATTCGACCGTGCGGATCTCGGCCGACTCCGCCTGCACGGCGAACATCAGGCACGCCCGCACCGGTTCGCCGTCGACGAGGACGGTGCACGCGCCGCACACGCCGTGCTCGCAGCCGACATGGGTACCGGTCAGCCCGAGGTCGTGCCGCAGCACGTCGAGCAGGGTCTTGCGCGGCTCGACGAGGGCCTCGTGCGTCTCGCCGTTGACGTTCAGGTCGATCAGGTGCCGGTCGCTCATGATGGAACGCTCATTTCCTTGTGGACCCCCGCGTCGAGCGCGGCGAGCACGGTCTGCGGATGCACCGGGGTCACGTCGAGTTCGACTCCCGTGTGGCGCAACGCGTCGTTGATCGCGTTCAGCACCGCGGCGGGCGCGCCGATGGTGCCGCCCTCTCCCGCCCCCTTCGCGCCGTTTTCCGTGAAAGCGCAAGGGGTTTCGAGATGGGTGACGGTGATGTCGGGGATCTCCGTCGCGGTCGGGACCAGGTAGTCGATGAAGCTCGCTGCCGACGGTTCCCCGTTGCCCGCATAGGTGATCTCCTCGAACAACGCGCCGGCGATACCCTGCGCGATCCCGCCGCGGCACTGGCCGTCGACGACCTGCGGGTGGATCACCACCCCGCAGTCCTCGACGCACGCGTAGCGCAGGATCTTGATCTGGCCGGTGCCCGGATCGGCTTCGACGACCACGGCGTGCGTGGCGTTCGAGAAGGTGCCGTCACCGGGAACGTCGAAGCTCGCCGTGGCCGTCAGCGTCGGCTCGACGTCCTTGGGCAGCAGGTGACTGCGCAGGTACGCCACGTCGGCGATCTCCTCGAACGACGCGCGGCGCTGCGGATCGTCGATCTGGACGACGCCGCCGTCACCGTCGAGGCGGACGTTGTCCGGACTCGTCTCGAGCAGATGCGCGGCGATCTTGCACAGCAGTTCGCCGAGTTTCCCGGCAGCGAGAGAAACCGCCGAGCCGCCGATCGTCACCGACCGGGAAGCGAACGTCCCCCAGCCGTAGGCGATGCGCTCGGTGTCGCCCTGACGCAGTTTGACCTGGTCGAGGTGCAGCCCGAGCCGGTCGGCCACGATCTGCGCCAGCGTCGTCTCGTGCGACTGGCCGTGGTTCATGGTGCCGCTGGTGACCACGACGGAGCCGGTGGTGTCCATCCGGATCTCGGAGATGTCGAAACCGGGGACCACGGCCATCTTCCGTTTGGCGAAGGCGCCCGAGCCGTATCCGGTCCGCTCGGAGAAACAGCAGTAGCCGATGCCGATGTGCCTGCCCTCGGCGGCGGCGCGCTCCCGGATCTCGTACCAGCCCTCGTCCCGGATCGCCGCCTCGGCGAGTTCGAGCGATTCGCGGTAGGTGCCGGGGTCGTAGGTGATGGCGTTGACCCCGGTGTACGGGAACTGCGTGATCACGTTGCGCCGCCGGATCTCGACCGGATCGAGGCCGAGTTCCCGCGCCGCGCGTTCCATGATCCGTTCGATCGCCATCACGTACTGCGGACGGCTGACCCCGCGATACGGCGCCGTCGGTGCCTTGTTGCTCGCGATGGCGCGGGCACGGACGCGGTATTCGGGCACCTGGTACACGCTCGGCATCTCGGCCGACGCCATCAGTGGCTCGATCCCCGCCGTGAACGGGTAGCAGGAGTAGGCACCCATGTCGCAGACGACGTCGACGTCCAGCGCGGTGATCCGCCCGTCCTCGTCGAACGCCGCAAGCGTGCGGTAACGCTGTTCCCTGGCAAGGAATCCGGCCGTGAGCGCCTCGCGCCGGTCTTCGATCCACTTCACCGGCCGATTCAGCCGCCGGGCCGCCGCCGCGACCGCGATCTCCTCACGGCCGACGACGCATTTCTGGCCGAAGCCGCCGCCCATGTCCGGGACGGTGACCCGCACGGTGCGTTCGGGGACCCGCAGCGAGCGGGCCATCGCCGTGCGCACCTGATGCGGCACCTGGGTGCACATCTGGACGAGCAACTGGTCGTCGTGGTCGTCCCAGGACGCCACGACTCCCCGTGTTTCGAGCGGGAGCGCGTTCTGCCGCCCGCTCTTCGTGACGACCTCGACCACGCGGCCGCCGCCTGCGCGGGCCGCCTCGAACGCCGCGTCGACACCGGGCGTGTCGAACATCGACACGTCGACGAGCACGTTGCCCGGCGCCTCGTCGTGCACGAGTGGAGCGCCCTCGGCGAACGCCGACTCCTCCGAAACGATCGCCCCGAGCGGCTCGTAGTCCACCACCGCGGCCTCGACACCATCTTCGGCGCTGTACGGATCGCGGGCGACGACCAGCGCCACCGGCTCTCCGGTGAACCGCACCTTCTCCCTGGCCAGAATCGGCATCGCGGTCGGCGAGAACTCCTCCAGCGGACGGTCGAGCAAGGCGACGATGTCCCCGAGCCCCAGATCTTCCGCCGTATACGCGGCGACGACTCCTTCGACCGCCAAGGTGGCCGACAGGTCGATCCCGGCCAACTTGCCGTGCGCGACCGTCGAACGGACGAAGGCCGCGTGCAGCATTCCCGGCAGTTGGATGTCGTCGACGAACCGGCCGCGGCCGGTGAGCAGGCGAGGATCCTCACGCCGGGGCACGGACGCGCCGACCCAGCGGCCTTGGCGTCCGTCGAACCGTGCGGTCATCGCGTTCCTCCTTTCTCCCACGCCTCGTGCAGCGCCTGGGTGACGAGCGTGCGCGCCAGCCGGCGGCGGTAAGCCGCGCTGCCCGCCGCGTCGTCGGGCGGATCGATCGCCGCCGCGGCAGCCGCCCCGCAGGCGGCGAACAGCTCCGGGCCGGGAACGCCGCCGTCGAGCAGCGCTTCGGCCTCGGGCACCCGGACGGGCGCGGGGGCGACGCCGCCGAGCACGACGCGGCCCCCGCGCTCCGCGTCGATGCTCACAGCGGCGTCGACGATCGCGAAATCGCCGTGACGGCGGGCGAATTCGGTCAGCGCGGCCCGGGGCGACGGCCTCGTGAAGCGCACCGCGGTCACGACCTCGTCCGGTTCGACGGCGGTGGTGTAGAAGCCGTGGAACATCTCCGCGGCCGGGATCTCCCTGGGGCCGCGCGGGCCCTCGGCGACGACGACCGCGTCGAGCAGCAGGGCCAGCAGGCACCATTCCGCGGTCGCGTCGCCGTGGACGACGCTGCCCGCCACCGTGCCGCGGGACCGGATCGGCAGATGCCCCACCCACCGCATCGCGCGGGAAAGCACGTCGAAATCCGGTCCCAGCTCGGCGAGCTCGACCGCCCGATGGGTGACCAGCGCGCCGATGGTGAGGCTGGAACCGGTGCGACGGAAGGAGTTCAGCGCCGGGTCCCGGCGCAACGGTCCCAGATCCACCAGCGCCGTGGGGCGGGCGAGCCGGAAGTTCATCATCGGCATCAGGCTCTGACCACCGGCGATGAGCTTCGGATCCTCACCCGCCGCGGCGAGCTCGCCGAGCAGGCCGACGGCGTCGGTGACGTCGTGGGCCCGGTGGTACCGGAACGCGGCGGGCTTCACAGAGCCGTCCTGGTCTCGGCGGGTGCCTCGACCGGGTCGACGATCCGGTCGAGTTCGCGGCCGCGGGTCTCCGGCGCGCCCACCTTCATGAACACGACCGCGGCCACCACGAGCACACCCAGCACGGTGAAGGTGAGCGGCAGCCCGAGCACCGGCCACAGCACGCTTCCGAACAGCAGCGGTGCGAAACCAGTGATCGCCCGGCTCGACGACGACGCCCAGCCGAACCCCGAGGCCCGCAATTCCGTCGGGTAGAGCTCGGAGACGTAGGCGTACATCACCGGGATGACCACCAGCGCGAACAGGCCGAACGCGCCGATCGCCACCACCGCCGCGGCAGGCGTGTCGAGCAGCAGGGAGAACACGACGAGCGACAGTGCGGTGAGCGGACCGGCGACCATGATGATCCGCTTGCGGCCGACCTTGTCGACCAGGAGCACGGCCACCGCGACACCGACGATGCCGGTCGCGTTCATGAGCGCGGTCGACGCGAAGGCGGCGATCTCGCCGAATCCCTGCGCCCGCAGGATGGACGGCATCCAGCTCAGCGCGGCGTAGTAGACCAGCATGACGCTGATGAACAGCGACCACGCCACCGCCGTGATCCGCGGGTTGAACGCCCACACCCGGCGCAGCTGATCGAACGCGGCCGCGACCGCGCCGCCGCGGGTGTCCTCGACCACCGCGGGCGGGACCGAGTACGGCTCCGGTGTCGCTCCCGTGCGGCGCACGAGGTCGTCGATCACGGCCCGCGCCTCCGCCTCACGGCCCTTGCGCACCAGGTACAGCGGCGATTCCGGGACGCCACGCCGCACCCAGAACAGCAGCAGCGCGGGCAGGATCATCAAGACCAGCATCCAGCGCCAGTTCCCTTGGACCGGGAGCAGCAGCGTCGCGGTGACGGCGGCCAGTGTGGTCCCGATCGGCCACCAGCCGTCCATCGCGGACAAGACCCGGCCGCGATGTTTGCGCGGGGAGAACTCGCTGACGATCGCGTAGTCGACCGGGATACAGCCGCCCAGTCCGATCCCCGCCAGGAAACGCAGCGCCAGGAACGTCTCCACGTTCGGCGCGAGCGCGCCCAGCACGGAGAACAGCGCGAACAGCAGCAACGTGACACTGAACGCCCGTTTACGGCCGATCCGGTCCGCGATCGTGCCCCAGACGACCGCGCCGACGGCCATGCCGATCAGGTTCGCGGTGGCCACCAGGCCCTTCCCACCGGCGGACAAGCCGAATTCCGTCCCGACGAGCGGGGTGAGGAATCCGTTCAGCGCGACGTCCCAGGCATCGAACATGTAGCCCAGCCCGCCGATGAGGAAGATCTTTCCCTGCACGCTCCAACGCCAGGGCAGGTCCTGGACGATCTGATCACCAGTACGCATGAACCACTCCGATGCGATTGCCGGCCAGCGCGCCTCAGCGGGCGAACTGGTAGTGGATGGACTCGGTGTCGGGGTCGGTGAGCGGGCTGCCGTTCCACAGCCAGTCGTAGGACACGTCGGATTCGCCGTCGAAGCGCCGTAGCTTCTCGTCCCGTTCGCGCTGTTCGGGACCGTCGGGCAGGTGGTAGAAGTCCATGTTCTGCAGCGAGGCGTCCTGGACCATGCCCGCGTGCTTGGCGCGCCGGTCCACGTAGCGGACCAGGGCACCGTCGATCCCGTCGCGCGTGACGCGGCCCAGCTCTTCGGCCAGCACCGCGGCGTCTTCCATCGCCTGGGACGCGCCTTGTGCCTGGTACGGCAGCATCGCGTGGCAGGCGTCGCCGAGCAGGGCGACCCGGCCGTCGACCCAGACCGGGTCACGGCGACGGCGGTACATCGCCCACACCGAGACGTCCTCGTCCTTCGCCTTCGCCAGCATCGTCGGAACCCGATCGTCCCAGTCGTGGTACTCCGCGGCGAGTTCGGCGGCGGTCGCCGGACCACTCCAGTCCTTCTCCACCGTTTCGGTGCACGGCACGATCGCGACCACGTTGAGGTACTCCCCGCCGCGGATCATGTAGTGCACCAGGTGTTTGTTGGGGCCGTACCAGATCGTGGAGTGGTAGCGGTCGGACAGGAAGCGCGTGGCGGGATCCTGCGCGATCAGGTCGCCGGAGATCAGCGCCCGGTACGCCATCTCGCCGGAGAACGCGAGGGTGTCGTCGAAGCCGGCGAGATCGCGCACCGAAGACCGGATGCCGTCCGCCCCGATCACGAGGTCGCCGGTGAACCGGCGTCCGTCGGCGGCGATCACGGCGGGCCGGTCCGGCACCGTCCGGTCGAGGTCGACCACCCGCGCGCCGGTCGCCACCCGCACCACCGGACCGATCCCGTCGGGATCCAGGCAGGCGTCGAGCAGCACTCCGTGCAGGTCGGCGCGGTGGTAGTGCCAGTAGGGCGCGCCGTACTGGTCGGTCACCCGCCCGCCGAGCTCCAGCTGGGCGATGATGCTGCCGTCGGCCCAGCGACGGCGCACCTGGTCCTGCGGCTCGGTCCGCACCTGCTCCAGCCGGGCGCGCAGCCCGAGGCCGATGAGGATCCGGCTGGCGTTCGGCGCGGTCTGGATCCCCGCGCCGATCTCGCCCAGTGCCGGGGCGGCCTCGACCACGGTGACGCGCAACCCCCGCTGCCGCAGGGACAACGCGGCGCAGAGCCCACCGAGCCCGCCACCGACGACAACGACCTCAAACGACTGACTCGCGGCCATGCCCGCCTCCCGTCTTCGTCAACGCTTCCGCGCCACTGAGCAACCTCCCGGCGCCGGGCACCGTGGGGTCGACGCCGAGTTCCGTCAGGATCCGGAACGTCGTGGCCGTCGCCGCCGACAGGACCGGGATCCCGATCTCGTCCTCCACCGGCTGGATCGCGGGCAGCGACGGCATCTGCACACAGGCGGACAGCACCAGGGTGTCCACATCGGACAGATTCAGCTTGCGATGGTGCTCGCGCAGCCCGGCGGGATCCAGCCGGGCCACGGCGAGGTTGTCCGGCACTTCCAGCGAAAGGGCGTCGGCGACCTCGAATCCGGCGTCCTCGATGTAGTCCGCCACCGCCTTGGTCAGCGGCTTCATGTACGGCGTGATGATCGCGACCTTGCGGGCGCCGAGCGCTTCGAGCCCGGACAGCAGCGCACCGGCACTGGAGACGACCGGCGCGTCGCAACCCTCTTCACGCAGCACGCGCGTGATGTCGTCTTCGGCGGTGCAGTGGTAGCCGGGACCCTGGGCCATGATCGCCACGAGACACGCGGTTGCGACGACATCGGGCTTGGCGTCGGCGAGTTCGGCCGCCGCCCGTCCGGCCTGGGCGTTCATCGCCCGCAGCTGTTCGGGTTCGACGTGCCGCATCCTGGCCCGCGCGGAATGGAAGACGAACCGGTCCCCCGGCTCGGCCTCCTCCCTGGCACGCAGCATCCGCGGCAGCTCGGTCTCCATCGTGAGGTTCGAGCTGGGGACGATCATCCCGATGTGGTGGTCGGTCATCGGCGGGCCGCCGGACGCATCTCGGCGACGGTCAGCTCGCCGTTGTCGACGATCAGTTCGTCGTCCAGGTAAAGGGAATTGCCGCGCATGGGGATGTCGAAGTGGCAAGGCGTGTCGTTCGGGCCGCCGAGCTCGTTGTTGGGGCCGATGGAGAACATGACGTTGCCGTAGAAACTCCGCAGCTCCATGCCCATCCCGCCGGGGAACTGGGTCAGGCCGTGCCAGTGCGCGCGCTCGTCGAGGCCCCAGCCCACATGGCTCATGCCGTAGCCGCGGGGATCGTCGAAACTCTCGATGTAGGAACGCAGCAGATCCGCGTCGAGCCCGGACGATCCGGCTCCGCCGCGGATGTCCCGGATGAAGCCCTGCTCGATGGTGATCTCGACCGGGGTCTGTACGTAGCTGTTGAACGGCAACAGAACGTCGCCCGGTGACAGCACGATCTTCCCGTCGACGCCGTCGTCGGCACCGCCGGTGAACACGAACGCCGCCGGCCAGTGGTCCCAGCGGCCGGGCGTGTCGGTGTAGCCGTATTCGGACAGCGTCGGGTACACGCCGAGCTGATACGTGACATCGGTACCCGCCGGGCTGGTGATCCGCATCGTGCCTGCCTTGGCCAGGAGTTCCGCGCCGATCTCCACGCGCTCGCGCAGTTCCTTCGTCGGCATGAGCCTGGCCAGCAGCTCGGGCGGTTCGACGGCGGTGAGGATCCGGGTGCCCGCGTCCTGGATGGCGAACTGTTCCTTGCTGAACAACAGGAACGTGCAGTCGACCACCATGTCGACGCTCTTGAGCGCCTCCACCGCCAACGGGATGTTCCCGAGCCCCGAGTCGCCCACCGCCCACGCGCCCGCCGCGCTGACCGGCGAGGGCAGCCGCATGTGGTAGGCCGAAGCGCCGAGCTGCTGCGCGGCCCACAAGAAGGCGTCGGCGTACTCCGCCCGCTCACCGCCGCGGGTCAGCACCACCACGGTCTCGCCCTCGTGCACCCCCGAGAACGTCAGCTGGCGCAAACAGATGTCGTTGAACAGGTTCCGGTCCATCGCCGACCACCTCCATATTGATCCGAGCACGTACTATCCGGGTACGCAAGACCGGGCTTCATACGAACACGTACTATCCGGATACGCAAGAGGTGACGGCGGACAGATCTCGGCGGCCTTCCCGTGAGCGACCGTCCGGACACGTAGGATCACCGCGGGGGCCCGGGCAGCGGGTTGGAGCCGACAAGGAGTAGCGATGGGTGAAGCGGCGCGTACGGGCAGGCTCAAGGGCGACACGCCGGCCGTCACTCCCGCGCCACCCTCCGACCTGCTGGCGGCCCCCGGCTACGGCGCCCGGCGGCTGTACCAGGCCTACCTCGCCGCGTGGAACCGTCACGTGGACCCGGTACTGACCGGCCCGCAGTTCGCGGTCCTGTCCGCGGTCCGCGCCTACCCCGGAAGCGACCAGAGTTCGCTGGCCGGCGCGGTCGCCCTCGACACCTCGACGATGGCCGACCTGTGCCGCAGGCTGGAGCGGCGAGGGCTCATCCGCCGCGTCGAATCCCCGCACGACGCGCGGCGCAAACTGCTTTCGCTCACCGACGAGGGCAAGTCGGTCCTGAGCCAGGTCAACCGCCGCGCCCGGCGGCTGGACAAGGCGCTCCTCGACGGCGACGACGACATCGACATGGCCGCGCTGCTCAACGCCCTCGGCGCGCGCTGGGAGCGGATCGCCGAGGTCGACAAGCTGCGCTGACCGCGGCCGCCGCTTGCGTGCCGAGCCGTTGCCTCGCTGCGCCCAATGTGGCATTGGGGACGCCCACCGTCTCCAATGCCACATTGGGCGCACACCAACGCCGCATCAGACGCAGCGAAAGCCCCTTTCGGTCCAGCCGTAGAGCACGCCACTTTGCCCCATCTTTCGAAATTGAGGGGTTTGGCCGTCCACAAGGGACACTTTCCGAGGGTGAATGCCCGATTTGACCGCTTTGAGCTCGGGGTGTGAGTGATTTTTTTTTGGGGGGGGCGGACGGGTCGGCCGTGGGGTGAAGGCTCCCTTCGCCGCGTCTGATGCGATGAAGGGAGCCTTCACCCCCGGTCACTCATCCGCATCGCCAGTCCGGACTCACGCCGCAGAGCTCACTTGCCTTACTTCGAGTACTGGTCGTAGTGCAGCACCGCGTCGAGCGGAAGACGTTCCCGCCAGCCATGCCGTTCCAGATCGGGCACCGTCGGCAGATCGCGCACCGGGCCGACGCACAGCCACGCCACCGGGCGCACGTGTTCGGGCAACGCCACCAGTTCGCGCAAGTACTCTTCGCGGTAGAAGCTGACCCAGCCGACGCCGAGCCCTTCGGCGGTCGCCGCCAGCCAGAGGTTCTGGATGGCCAGGCACACCGAGTACAGACCGGCGTCGGCGATCGCGTGCCGCCCCAGGACATCCGGCGCACCGCGCGACGGGTCGTAGCCGACCACGATGCCCGCGGAAGACGCCACGATCCCTTCGATCTTGATCGGCGCGAAGACACGGGCCCTCTCGGCATCCAGCCCGCCTTCGAACACTTCGCGTTCGGCGAGCACGTGTTCACGGAACTTCTTGCGAAGGTCCATATCGGACACGACGACGAAATCCCATGGCTGGGAGAGGCCGACGCTCGGTGCCGCGTGCGCCGCGCTCAGTACGCGACGCAGTACCTCCGCCGGAATCGGCTCTCCGGTGAACTCACCCCTCGTGTCCCGGCGGCGGAAGATGGTCTCGTACAACGAACGGTCGTCTGCGTCACGCTTCATGAGCCCGATCGTGCCTGACCGGCTCCCGCGGGGATCGAGCGGTCGATCTCCCCACCGGACGTCCACCTCGTACCCACCCGCCGCCCACCGGTGCGCCGCACGGTGTTGTTCAGGCCGGTCACCCCCGGCCTGGATCACAACATCAAGGGAGACAACACATGTCCGAATACGACATCGTCCGCTACTGGAAGGACGAGGGCTACCGGGCCGCGGTCGGCGGCAACATCCTGCCCGCGAACCCGGCCGGGATCGTCGAGCTCACCGACGAGGCGCTCGACTCGCTCGTCGCCGGTGCGGGCGCCGAGATGGTGCTGGGCTCGTGCCTGTTCGTCAGCTGCTTCAACCAGCCGAAGCCGGACGCCGAACAGGCCTGATCGAGAACCGGCCTCGGGCGGCGTACGGGCCGGAGCATCGAACCCCGTACGCCGCCCGAGGCCGACCGACTTCCGGGGAGGACGTCATGGCCGAGTCGATCGACCAACGGGAGCAGCCGCCGATCTTCCGGGCCCAGGCGGTGGCCCACCACCGGCGGGGCCGGGACGAGAAGGGCGAACCACCCGAACTCCCGGCTCCGGCCCTGCGACGGCTGTGGGTCCTGCTCGCCGCGTTGGCCGCGGCCCTGCTGACCGGCGCCGCGACGGTACCCGTCACGGTGTACCGGCAAGGCGACGCGATCGCGGTGACCGGCGTCGAGGAGCCGGTCGTGCTCGTGGTCGTGCTGCCGATGTCCGGCGCGGCAGAGCCGGCGGAGAACGCGGAGGTCGTGCTCCGGGAAGGCACCGTGCGCGGGCGGGTGGTCGAGCGGTTCAGCGGACTTTCCCGTGCCGGCCTCACGGCCCGGTTCGGGATACCGGCGGCCGATGACCTGCCGGAGCCCGCGGTCGCGGCCGTGGTGCGGCTCGACGGCGGGACCGTCCGGCCCGGCGGCCGTTATCCCGCCTGGATCGAGGTGGGCACCGCCCCGTTGCTCGCACGGCTCACCGGGCGAACCGATGAGTGAACCGAAACGGCGCCGGCTCCGCCGCCGGGTACCGGTCGTCCGGCAGTTGACCACCACGGAGTGCGGGGCCGCCTGCCTCGCCATGATGCTCGGCTTCTTCGGCCGGTCCACCCGGGTTTCCGAATGCCGCGAGCTGTTCGGCGTGACACGGGACGGGATCACCGCGCGGTCGCTGGTGCGGGCCGCGCGGGCCTTCGGGCTGAGCGTCAAGGCATTCTCCGTCGAGCTCACCGGATTCGCCCGGCTCGATCTGCCGGTGGTCGCGCATTGGTCGTTCAACCATTTCGTCGTGGTCGAGAAGCGGCGGAGGAACGGCTACCTGATCATCGATCCCGCGAGCGGCAGACGTCTGATCGACGACGCCGAGTTCGCCCGCGAGTTCACCGGGGTGGCGCTGGCGATGACGCCGGGGCCGTCGTTCTCCCGGCGCCGTCGTGACCGGTCCGCGGTTTCGGTGTACCTGCGGCAGGTGCTGCGGCTGCCGGGCTGGCGGCCCCTGCTCGCCCAGGTTTTGGTGGTGTCACTGGTCGTCCAGCTGCTGGTCCTCGCGATCCCCGCGGTGACCAAGGTGCTCGTCGACCATGTGATCCCCCTGCACGTCACCGATGTGCTGCAGGTCGTCGTCGCCGGGATCGTGCTCGTGGTGGTGACCGACCTCGTCGCGGGATACCTGCGGGCGTCCATCCTGATCCACCTGCAAAGCCGGTTCGACACCCGGATCATGCTCGGGCTCTTCGGCCATCTGCTGAGTCTCCCCTACGGTTTCTTCGCGCAGCGGACCAGCGGCGACCTCCTGCTCCGGTTGAGCAGTTCGGGGATGATCAGGGAAATGCTCACCAGTCAGACCCTGTCGGTCCTGCTCGACGGCGGCTTCGTGCTGGTCTTCCTGGCGGTGCTCTTCACCGCGAGCCCGCTGTTCGGCTCGCTGGCGCTGGCGATCGGCGCCGTCCAGGTGCTCACGCTGCTGCTCGCCGCGCGGCCGTTGCGTGAGCTGACCCAGCGATATCTGGTCGCGCAGGCCGATTCGCAGAGTTTCGGCGTCCAGGTGATCAGGGGTATCGGCTCGCTCAAGGCCTCCGGCTCCGAGGGCCAGATCCTCGACTACTGGTCCTCGCTCTTCCTCGAAGAACTGCGAGCCTCGCTTCGCCGGAACCGGCTCACGGCGGTCGTGAACACCGTGCTGCACGCGTTGCGGACCTTCGCTCCCTTGGTGCTGCTCAGTGTCGGGGCGGTGAGCGTGCTCGACGGCTCGATGCGCTTGGGCACCATGCTGGCGTTGAACGGCGTCGCCGTCGCCTTCCTGTCCCCACTGGCGTCCTTGGTGACGACGGGGCAACAGCTCCACCTGGCCGGCGTGCACTTCCGCCGGATCGTCGACGTGATCGAAGCGACGCCCGAACCCGACGACGCGCCCGTCTCGGACACGGCGTTGACGGGCAGGCTGGAGTTGTCCGGGGTTTCGTTCTCCTACGACCCGCACGGGCCACGGGTGCTGGAAGACCTGTCGTTCGCCGTCGAACCGGGACAGAAGGTCGCGCTGGTGGGCCGGACCGGTGCCAGCAAGAGCACCTTGGCGATGCTGATGCTCGGGCTGTACCGGCCCACCAGTGGCGTGGTCCGCTACGACGGACGTTCGCTGGAGGAGCTCAACCTGCGGCAGGTGCGCAGCCAGTTCGGGGTCGTACTGCAGGAACCGTTCCTGTTCAACGGTTCCATCAAGGCGAACATCTCGCTCAACGATCCGGGGATGAGCCTGGAACGTGTCGTCGAAGCGGCCTCGCTCGCCGGGATCCGGGACGACATCGAACGGATGCCGATGCGGTACGACACGCTGCTCGGCGAGGGTGGCGGTGGGCTTTCCGGCGGGCAGCGGCAGCGGCTGGCACTGGCCCGCGCGCTGGCCACCTCGCCGGCGTTCCTGTTGCTGGACGAGGCGACCAGCCATCTGGACCTGGCGACCGAAGCCCTCGTCGACGCCAACCTGAGCGCGTTGCCGTGCACGCGGATCGTCATCGCGCACCGCCTCAGCACGGTGCGGAACGCCGATCTGATCCTGGTGCTGGAGCACGGGCGGATCGTCGAACGCGGGCGGCACGAGGAACTGCTGGAACTCGGCGGGCGCTACGCGGATCTCGTCCGCACTCAGCTCGCGCCCACGGCTTGAGCCTCGGAGAGCAGGCCGAGGCTCCGGACGGCCGCTTCGCCGCGGGTCACCGGGGCCACGAGAAACTCGTCGGCCCCGGTCGCGTCCGCCAGTTCCGCCAGCCCCTCGGCAGCGGTGGCGGGCGCGCCGGCGATCACGGTCAGGGGAAGACGACGGGCCCTGCCGAGATGCGGGTGCGCCGCGGCCGCTTCGGGCGACCGCAGCAGCAACGGCGGCACGCCCGCCAGCATCTCCAGCATCCGGAGGCGGTGCGGATCGGCCAGCCAGTCCGCCTCGTCGTCGGTGTCCGCGACGAGCACGTTGACCGAGACGAGGACGTACGGCGCGGTCAACCCGGCCGAGGGGACGAAGGAGTCGCGGTACACCCGCAGCGGCTCGAACGAACCCCCGGACGTGCGGAGGTGGTACGCGAACGCGAACGGGACACCGAGTTCGCCCGCCAGCCGCGCCCCCCGCTCCCCCGAGCCGAGCAGCACGACACCGGGCATGCTGGTCGGCACCGGAGTCGCCGCGAAGTGGTCCCAAATCCCTTCGCGGGATCGCGGATCGCCGAGCAGGCCGAGCACGTCCCGCACCTGGCGGGGGAAATCGGCGTCGTCCGGTCGCCGTAACGCGGCCGCCGTGGCCGGGTCGGTGCCCGGCGCGCGGCCGATGCCCAGGTCGATCCGGCCGGGGTGCAACGCTTCGAGCATGGCGAACTGTTCGGCGACGACGAGCGGTGAGTGGTTGGGCAGCATCACGCCACCCGAACCGACCCTGATCCGCCGGGTGACGGCGGCGAGATGGGCGATCAGCACCGGCGGCGAGGTGGCCGCGACACTGCGCATGTTGTGGTGTTCGGCCACCCAGAAACGCCGGTAGCCGAACTCGTCGGCGCACCGCGCGAGAGCGGTGGTCTCGGCCAGCACGCCGGCACTGGTGGACTCGGTGCCGAGGACGGCGAGATCGAGTACGGACAACGGGATCGTCATGACGGTGGCTCCAGGGTGAGGATCGACGGCACCCGCGCGGGGTCCGCGGCTCGCAGCAGGCCGTGGCCGATGCCGGCGAGCCCGGTCAGCAGGCCGGGTGTCTCGGCGTGATTCGGGACGCCGCACAGCCAGCCGGTGGTTTCGATGTCCTTCAGCACGGCGGCCCTCCGCTCCCCCGCCGTGGCGTGCCCGGCGGCCGTCAGCAGTTCGAGGGCGCCGAGATCGCCGTGGCACAGCGAATGGTTCGCGCCCGTGCCCGCGGCGGCCGTGGTGTCCGCGGCCTGGGCGATCTCGACCCTGGTCTCGGGTCCGCGCAACGCGACGGGCAACGCCAGCCGTCCCAGGCCGATCCCGACCGCGCCGTGACACCACGCGGTCATGGGCGCTCGTCCGCCGTCCTCACGCAGATCCGGCCAGTTCCCGGAAGCGGGGTG
This sequence comes from Amycolatopsis japonica, assembly GCF_000732925.1. NCBI lineage: Bacteria > Bacillati > Actinomycetota > Actinomycetes > Pseudonocardiales > Pseudonocardiaceae > Amycolatopsis > Amycolatopsis japonica. The sequence continues at coordinate 3,317,705 of NZ_CP008953.1, read as the reverse complement.
GTACAAGGCGCGTTCGTACGCAAGGGCCGCGGACGCGGCGTCGGCGAACCGGACGTCGCCGGTCGTCTCGGCGACGACGGCCAAGGCCCAGCCGATCCCGGCGGAGCCGTGCGCGAAGCCGGTGAGCGGCCGGGGCCCGAGCGGGGTCACCCAGCCCAGGGTCCGCCTGGCGTCGTCCGCCTGCGCGGTCGCCAGCAGATGGTCGCCGCAGTGCCGCATGATCGCGAGCAGCCCGGGGTCCGGCCGATGCCGATACAACCCGCCGAGCACACCCGCCAGACCGGCGGAGCCACCGAGCACGTCCAGCTGGTCGTCTTCGTCGATCGATCCGTCCAGCCGCAAGGCCAGCTCGACGGCTTCGTCGAGCAGATCCGGCCGTCGCCAGAGGACGCCGAGGTGGGTGAGCAGGTGGATCGTGCCGCCCCAACCCGAGTACGCCCCGACCTGCCGGGACGGCAGCTCCGGGCGGCCGAGCCGGAACCGCACCGACGCGAGCGCTCCTTCCGCCAGCCTGGTGTGGCGGTCTTGGCCGGTGACGTCGCCGAGATACGCGAGGAACAGCGCGATCCCGGAGAGTCCGCCGTACAGATCCGCCCCGAGCGGGGTCAGATCCCAATACCGTTCTTGGAAGGCGGTCAGCCCGAGCCAGGAAACACCGTGGTCGTGCCGGATCGCGAGCTTCTCCAGCCGGTCGCCGACGGCCTGGGCGGCCGCCCGGTGATTCCCGGTCTCCCTGGGACGCGGGCGGCCGCCGTGCGGTGGCCGGACCGGCCCGGTGGCGGGATCCCCGACGCTCAGCGCACTGAGCGAGCCTCGGATGATCCAGCTCTGCCATTCGAGGTCCGCCTCGGAGAGCCTCGCGATCCGCGCCCTGACCCGGTCGAGTCCGGAACGATCGAGCAGGCCCGGAATCCGCCCTCCCTCGCTGTCGTAGACGTCGCGCGACGACGGCCGGGTCACGAACATCGGGACGTCACCGCGCCACAGATCCGCCCGTTCGGCCGCGATCACCGCGCCCGGGAGGCCGGAGTGTTCGGCGGACACCCAGAGTTTGTCGAAGAACCGGTCGCGGTCCAGGCCGTCCCGCAGCAGATCGGGATGAGTGCTTTCGCGCAGCAGCAGGCTGTAGACATGGGTCGGGCGCAGGATCACCCGGATCTCGTCGACGGCGAACCGGTCCAGCCTCCCGCCCGCGGTCACCAACGCGCCGCGTTCGGCGGCGAGCGCGCGATAGACGTCGCGGAATCCGCCGAGCAGATCCTCGACGTGGTCGAGCACCGAGATTTCGGCTCCACGCAACGTCGGGCGGTTGTGCCCGCCGCCGACCTTCATCCGCTTGCGCTCGACGTGCATCTCGTCGGTCCCCGCGGCCGCCCAGTACGGCGAAGCGCGAGGCGTCAGCTGATCTTCTCGATTGCCGAGACCGGAGATGTCGACACCGGGTGCCCCGTCGTGTCCCCATGCGCGTTGCGGCAGCAGGCCGACCCGCAGTACCGAGTCCAGCGCCACCTGCTTGGCGGCGTCCTCGGGCTCCGCCGTGACCAGCCGCGAAAGATCCGGCTGGAACAGCGATTCGAGGTCGACCACCACCGGCTGCCCGCCCGCGGCGATGAGGTTCTCGTGGTGCAGATCCGTGCCGCCCAGCGCGTACATCAGGGCCAGCTGCCCGCCGAGGCGCCGGTAGAACATCGCCACCTCACGCTCGTGGAGGCAGGGCCTCTGCTCGACGAACTCGGTCCAGCCGTACTCGCCCCGGTCGAGTACCGCGAAGGTGGGCAGATCCAGCCCGGCGACCCTGGCGTTCAGCCAGTCGACCAGCTGGTGGAAATGCCGGTCGATCGCCAGTGACTTCGGCTTGTAGACCAGCCGGTGCCCGCCGGTGAACGAGGCGATGAGCACCGCCCGCCCGCCTCGGTGCCGATCGCCGACGTGGCCCTCCACCCGGCTCAAGAGCCCCGGCTCGGCCGACGGGAAGAGCAATTCCTTGAGCAGAGACCAATCCGCGGTGAGCCTGCGCAGGAATTCGAGCAGTACCGCGGTCCGTCGTTCGACATGTTCGCTGAGGAGCCTGCCGAGCACCGGGTACTCGGTGAACAGCGCGTCGATCGTGGCCGGTTCACGCAGGTCCCGGAGGAACGCGCGATAACGGTCTGCCGGGCTCTCGCCGTCCAAGTCTCCGCCCAGCCGGGCGACGTTGAGTTCGAGGACCGACGTCCGCTCGACGAGGGCGGCGACACCGAGTTCGACATTGGTACGCACCAGATGGGCGGCGCTGCCCGGATCCACCGGACCACCCTCCGCGGACAGCCGGGTCAGCTCTGCCGTGACCTGTACTCGGGCCTTGCGCAGCAACGGTTCCGCGAGCACCACGAAGCCGCGCGGTTCCGTGTCGTCGCGGTGACTCTCGTCGGCGTACACCCCCAGATCCGCCAGCCACGACGGACTCGGGGAGCGATCGCGCAGGGCGGACTCGTCTTCGCCGAGCAACGCTTCCAGTCCCGCTTCGGTGATCCCGTCCAGTTCCAGCCGACGGCCGAACCAGTCTCCCCGGTCGAACGGCCGCTGCTCCCGCCAGCGGACGAGCCTGCGCCGCGCCTGCTCGCCGCCGTTCCCGGCGCCGTCCACCGGCAGCCTCTCGGCGAGGGAAAGCGCGCGATACCAAGAGGAATCGTCGAGTCTCACCGGTCAGTCTCCGTTCTTCTCGGTGGTTGCGGTGACCACGCTGAGGCCAGGCGGTCGGCATCGGGTGTGCGGCCGGTCGGCACCGGGTGTGCGGACACGGCCGGGCAGGACGCGCAGTGCGGCGGGCGACCGGTCGTCCGGCAGACAGACGGCGTAATCGCGCAGCAGGTCGTGCATCGCGTACCGGCCGGGGGCGACGACGTCGAGCATGTTCGCCGCGGTGAGCTGGGAGAGGGCGCGCCGCGCCGCGCGGAGTCCGAGCCCGGCGATCGCGACGGTCTTCCCGACGTCGAGCTCCGTCCCGGCTCGCCCGGCCGCCCGGAACACCCGGGCCGCGTCGAACGGAAGCCGTCGATAGGACCAGGAAAGACCTTCGCGCACCGACGCGTACGGATCACCCGCCACCTCAAGAAATTCGAGCCGGTCCTCCGGTTCGGCGAGGGCGCCGACGAGTTCGCGCAGCGCGGTGTCCGGCTCGGCGGTGGCGACTTCCGCGGCGATCCGGAGCGCCAGCGGAAGCCGGGCGCACAGTTCGGCCAACGCGGACACCGAACGCGGATCCGCGTCGGCCCGGTCGCCGATCAGGACGCGCAGGAGTGCGATCGCGTCGGTGAGTGGCAGACGGCCGACGCCGACGCGGCGCGCACCGTGCAGGGCGACCAGGCCGGCCAGCGAGTCCCTGCTCGTCGTCACCACCGTGCACGACGGGGTGCCCGGCAGCAGCGGCCGGACCTGCCCGGCCCAACCCGCGTTGTCCAGCACGAGGAGGAGACGACGGCCGGCGACCTCGGTACGGAAGCGGGCGGCCTGGTCGTCGAGACCGACGGGGATCTCCCGTTCGCTCAACCCCAGTGCGCCGAGGAACCCGGACAGCGCGGCTCCCGGCGGCACCGGGCGGCCGGGGCCGTGGCCGCCGAGGTCCACGTACAGCTGCCCGTCCGGAAAGCGTTCCCGGGCGAGGTGGGCCCAGCGGAGGGCCAACGCGGTCTTGCCGACGCCGGCGGTCCCCGAAACCACGGCCGTCCCCGCGGCGGCGGTGACCCGGCCGAGTTCGGAGAGTTCGGCTTCGCGCCCCTGGAAATCGCGGATCTCGGCGGGCAGCTGAGCGGGTACCGGCGCGCGGGTGATCGCCGGAGGATCCTTTTTCGGTGCCGGAGCCGGTCCGGCGAGGACGAGACGATGCGCCCGCCGAAGACTCGAGCTCGGTTCGACACCGAGCTCCGTCACCAGCGCACGCCGGATCCGTTGGTACACCGCGAGAGCGTCGGCCTGCCGGTCGCAGCCGTGCAGTGCCAGCATCAGCTGCGCCCACAACCTTTCCCGCAAAGGATGTCTGCGCACCAAGGGTTGCAGCTCGGTGACGAGTTCCGGGGTGGCGCCCCTCCGCAGTTCGGCGTCGACCCGGTCTTCGAGCAGGGCGAGCCGTAGTTCCTCGAGGCGGGCCGCCTCCGCACGGCAGGTCTCCCCTTCGAGGCCGTCGAGAGCCGGCCCGCGCCAGCAGGACAACGCCTCGCGCAACAGGGCCGCCGCCCGGCTCGCGTCCGTTTTCGCGATCCCCGCCAGCTCCTCGACCCGGTCCAGATCGCGTTCACCGGGCCGGACCTGCAGCAGGTATCCCGGCGCCCTGGTCAACAGCCGCTCGTCGCGCCCGACCCCCAGTGTCCGGCGCAGCATGGCGACGCAGCCCTTCAACAGACCGCGGGCGGACGAGGGCGCACCGGCGCCCCACAGCTCGTCGATCAACCGGTCGGCCGACACGACCGAGTTGGCGTTGAGCAGGAGGAGCGCGAGCAAGGTCCGCTGCTGTGGTCCCCCGAGGGGCAGCCGCGCGCCGTCGTCCCAGACCTCCAATGGCCCCAGAATCCTGAATATCATCCCGTTCTCAGCTCGTTCCCCGTGTCCCCCGCCGGGTTACCCGCCAACCGGATACCGGCTCTTTCCGTTCCTTTCCCTTGCGATAAAAGGAATTCTTACCGACCGACTATTGGAAAATGTTGTGATTGTGTTGTGGCGACCGAAATACCGGCTCTACCATTCTTCCGGGCGGGAGGATTGTGAGGGGATCACGTGGATTTCCGGTTACTGGGGCCGGTCCGGCTGCAGGTGCGCGGGCAGAACGTCGCCATCGGCGAGCCGCGCAGGCAGGCCGTGCTCGCCGTGCTGTTGCTCGAAGCGGGCCGAACCGTCGGCGTCGATCTGCTGATAGACCGGGTCTGGGGAGAGTCACCGCCCGGACAGGTGCGCCGTTCCCTGCAGGCGCACATCACGCGGATCCGGCGCGCGCTGGAACAGGCCGATCCCGGTGGCGCGCGGGTGGCCAGGGATCCCGGTGGCTACCGCCTCGTCGCCCGGCCCGAACAGGTCGACGTCTTCCGGTTCCGGCGCCTGCTCCGCGAGCACCCGACCGACGTCAGCAGGCTGAGCGCGGCACTCGAACTCTGGGAGGGCGAACCACTGGCCGGGCTGCGCGGCGATTGGGCCGAACGCACCCGCCGCACGCTCCGTCAGGAGTACACGGCGGCGATCGTCGCGTGGGCCGACGCCAAGATCCGTGACGGCGACGCGGCGGCGACGCTCACCCGCCTGACCGAACTCACCGACGAGAATCCGTTGCAGGAGCCCGCCGCGGCGGCGTTGATGCGGGCGCTGTACGCCGTGGGCCGCGGCGCCGACGCGCTCACCCACTACGAACGGATTCTTCGCGCACTGCGTGAAGAACTGGGCGCGGATCCCGGGCCGGAACTCGCCGCCGTGCACGAGGCCGTACTCCGTCATGACCTGCCGACGGCGAGCGCGGCGCCTGCTCCCGTGCCCGCCCAGCTGCCCGCCGACGTCGCGTCGTTCACCGGCCGGGCCGACGTGCTGGCCGAGCTGGACCGGTTCCTCGCCGACGGCACCGGCGAAGAACCGGTCCTCGTCTGCCTCACCGGTACGGCCGGGGCGGGCAAGACCGCGACCGCCGTGCACTGGGGCCACCGGGTGCGGGACCGCTTTCCCGACGGACAGCTGTACCTGGATCTGTGCGGCTACGCCCCCGGCGAGCCGATGCCCTCGTCCGACGCGCTGGCCGCCCTCCTGTCCGCGCTGCTGCCCGAAGGCACGCGGATGCCGCCGGGGCAGGCGGAACGCGCCGCCCGGTTCCGCACCGAGGTGGCGAGCAGGCGGATGCTCGTCCTGCTGGACAACGCGGCGACGCTCGAACAGATCCGGCCGCTGCTCCCCGGCACGCACACCTGCGCCGTGGTGGTCACCAGCCGCGACTCACTCGCCGGGCTGGTCGCGCTCCACGGCGCCCACCGGGTCGACGTCGACCGGTTGTCCGAGGCCGACGCGGCCGACCTGCTCCGGCGGCTGATCGGCACCCGGGTCGACACCGAACCCGAGGCCACCGCCGAACTGGCCGAACGATGTGTCCGGCTGCCGCTCACCCTGCGCCTGGCGGCCGAACTCGCCGTGTCCCGGCCCGCCACCCCGCTGTCCCGGCTGGTCGGCGAACTGCGGGCCGCCCAGCAGACGTTGAAGCTGCTCAGTTCCGGCGGTGATCAGCGGGCCGCGGTGCGGGCGGTGTTCTCGTGGTCGCTGCGACAGCTCAGCGAAGACACGATCCGCGCCTTCGCCCTCCTCGGCAGGCATCCGGCGCCTGTGTTCGACTCGTACGCCCTGGCCGCGTTGACCGGCCACTCCTTCGACGAGGCCCGGGCCGTGCTGGACGCCCTCGTCCGCGCGCATCTGGTCCACCCCACCGGTGACGACCGCTATGGGATGCACGACCTGCTGAAGGCGTACGCCGCGGAGATCGAGAGCGACGAGCCCGCGGCGCTGGACCGGGTCTACGGCTACTACCTCGCCACCATCGCGGCGGCGATGGATCGCCTCTACCCCGCCGAAGCGAACCGACGGCCCTCGGTCGCCTCGCCGGAGTGCGCGATGCCCGCGCTCGACGACGCCGACAGCGCCCGGGACTGGCTGGACGCCGAACTGCCGACCGTCCAGGCGCTGGCCACGGCCGGGAGACCCGAACACGCCGTGACACTGTCCGCGCTGCTGTTCCGCTACCTCGACGGACATCACGAGACGGCGGCGCTGGCCGTCCACGGGCACGCCATCAAGGCCGCCCGCGCCATCGGTGACCGCGCCGCCGAAGCGGACGCGCTGGTCGCCGCCGGCGGCCTCCACATGCAAGCGGGCAGAGCCGTGTCGGCCGCCGCGGACATGTGGGCGGCGTACGCCTTGTTCGGCGAGGCCGGGAATCCGCTCGGCCAGGCACGCGCACTGGGAAACGTCGGAATGATCGAGGAAAGCGCCGGATACTACCGGCAGGCCGCCGATTACTACACCCGCGCGCTGGCCCTGTTCCACCGTCTCGGCGACCTGACCGGTCAGGCTCATCAGCTCACCCGGCTGGGCACCGTCGAAGCCCGGATCGACCGCCGGGAAGAGGGATACGAGCACCTTCGGCAGGCGATGGCCCTGCATCAGGAGGCGGGCCACCGTTTCGGCGAGGCCTGGGTGAAGATCGGCCTGGGGGAACTCGCCGCGAACGAAGGCGGGCTCGCCGATTCCTGCCGCCTGCACGCCGAAGCCGCGGCCTTGTTCGGCAGGCTCGGCCATCGGGGCAGCGAGGCGTGGGCCATCGACGGGCTCGGACGGGCCGAAGCGCTGGACGGCCGTCCGGTCGACGCGGCCGCCCACCACCGTCAGGCGCTCGACCTGTTCCGGCGGCACGGTGGCCGCGACGGCGAATCCTGGGCACTCAACGGACTCGGCGAAGCCTGCCTGGCCTGCGGCTACCCGGACACGGCCGGTGCGAACCACGCCGAGGCCCTGGACGTGGCGACGCGGTACGGCTGCCACGAGCAGGTCGCGCGCGCCCACCGGGGGCTCGCACGGGTCGCCTCGGATCCGGAAACCGTCCGCGACCACTACGAACGCGCGATCGCCCGCTACGCCGAGCTGGGCCTTCCCGCCGCGGAGTGCACCAGGACGGAACTCGCGGAGCTTTCCTTGTCCTGTTGAAGGGTGGGCACGAAGTCAAACGTGCCGCCTTCGTGGGCTAAAGGGTCCCTTCGCCGCATCTGATGCGACGAAGGGAGCCTTCAGCCCGGTCGAAACCGCTCCCGGCCGACGATCAGGGGACTTCGTAGAACTTGTCGTAGTGGCCCGGCGCGTAATAGAACTTGCCCTTGTCGTCCATGACGATGCGATCCGGCTTCGGCCGCTGGTTCTCCGGCAACGGTTTCCCGTTGAAGTCGGTGTACTGGTCGGCGTCCCGGATAGGTTTGTTGTCGTACCGCGGCGTCGGGTGGACGTCGAATTCGTAGTACTTGCCGTCGTACGGTTTCGTCGGCTTCCCGTCCGGGCCGAACGGCTGATCGGCGTGGTTCTTGCCGTCGCTCGTCTTGCCGTTGTGCGGCAACCGGCCCTCGTTCCCGAGCTTGCCGCCCGCCTGGCCGTGGTTCCCGTAGATCCTGCCGCCCCAGGTCGAACCGGGACCGGGGGTCGGCTTGTTCCCCAAGCCCAGCGAGTTGAGCTTGTTGTCGTCCACGCCGTTGTGCCAGGCGCCGAACTGGCCGCTGTCCTTGTGGTCGCGGATCCACTGTTTCATCTTGATCGCCGCGTCCTTCTGCGCCTGGGTCAGCTCGTCGAACTTCCCGAGGTTCGGGGAAAGCCCGGGCGGCTGCTCGGGTTGCGGTTTGGAATTCTTCCCCTTGCCACCGCCCCCGCCGCGCGTTCCGCTGTACTCGCCGCCGCCCGGTTTCGGGCCGCGGGGTTTCCCCGCCGGGCCGGTCTTGCCCGTGTCGATCTTGCGGAGCGCCTTCTCCGCCTCGGCGAAGATGTTCTTCGCCTTCTTCATCAACGGCGCGAGCGCGCTCATCGCCTTGACCAGTTTGGTGACGACGGTGGCGATCTTCGAGGCGGTCTTCGCGATGGCGGCGGTGACCTGGGGCAGCACCCAGGTCATGCCGAGGCCGAGCGTCGCCAGCACCTGCAGAGCCCAGCTGATCAGCCTGCCGATCAGTTCGGCGATGGTGTCGCGGACCAGGGTGCGGACCGCGGTGACCACCTCCCCGCCGATCTTGGTGCCGGACGCCGCGCCGCCTGCGGCCTGCTGGCAGGCGCCGATCAGCGCCGCGACGTCCGCTCCCCGCGTGCGATAGGCGTCGCCCGCGGCACCGGCCCAGTTCGCGGTTTCGGCGACGACCATCGCGTCCAGGTCGGCACTGATCGAGCCGAGTTCGACGGCCACGTTCTGCCAGGTTTCGGCGTGCGCGGCGATCTCGTCCGGTGCTCCGGCGAGGGCATCGAGCGCCTCCTTCAGCGGTCCGACGTGCTCCATCAGCCAGCCGACCCCGGCGGCGAGGATGGTGCCGAACGGATCGAGGGCGGCGGACACCGCGTCCATGGCGGTGCCGACCGCGCCGACGGCGACGGACGCCCAGTCACCGCTTTCGATGGACGCCTTGAGCTCGGTCGCGGATTCGAGCAAGGGAACGCCGGACACCGCGGTGGTGGAATCCTTCGGTGTGGCCACGAGCGGGTTGGTCATCGCTGCGCCTTCTCCTTCGGCGTCGCCGGGATCGCTGCCTCGTACTGCTTGAACATCTCGACACCGGCGGTGTCCTGCTCGGTGTAGGACCGTTCGGCCGTGCGCAGGTTCGCGGCGGTCGCCTTCACGCCGTCGATCGCGGCCTTGATCGAGTCGATCGTCTTCTCCTCCGCCGGATTGATGAACGGCGGGACGAACGCGCAGATCAGACCGTAGGCCTCGTCCGACATGGCCGCGGTGTTCGCCGCCGACAGCACGGTGCCCAACCGCTCGGCGATCCCGTCGACAGTGGCCGCGTGCTTGCCGATTTCGGCCGGTACGACCTGAAAACTCATCTGCCATCCCTTCGAGGGGCCGGAGCGTCAACGCGGACACGATGCCAGCCGCCCGCCGCCCGTGTCCGCGCTCTGTGCGGACAGACAACGTTCCTTGCCCTAAAGGGCACGATCCACTGTGGACACACGTTGTCCGTCGGCGAGGAACGGCGTCAGCAGGCGGAGCAATTCGCCAGGCTTGTCCAGCGGGATGATGTGGCCGCAGTCCGGCAGCAGATGGGCGGTGAGGTCGTCGGTGACGGGACGCAGTTGCCGTTCCAGCGCACGGCCGACGGGATGCGCGCCGATCGCCATCGTGGGCACGGCGAGACGGCGCGTCGCGACCGCCTCACCGATCTGGCGCGCGCTGACCGGCATGGCGCGATAGTGGGAAAAGGCGCAGCGCAGGGCTTCCCCACCGGTGTAGGCGTCGACGAAGGCGTCGCGGATCTCCGGCGCCACACCACGCCCGAGGGTGCCCGAGGCGAGAAACCAGTCGATGTACTCCGCCTCGTGTCCGATAAGGACGGTTTCGCCCAGCCCGGGAACGGCGTGGAAGCCGAACCACCACGGCGGGCCACCGGCGAGGAAGTCCTCGGCGCCGGGCAGCGAGCCCAGCAGCGACTCCATCAGGACGAGCCGCCGCACCAGCTCCGGCCGCCGCAGGGCGAGCAGGAAGGCGACCGGCGTGCCGGCGTCGATGGCGACCACCGCCGCGCTGGGTTCGCCGAGCGCGTCGAGAAGGCTCTCGACGTCCGAGGCCAGCGTGCTCGCGTCGTAGCCTTCGGCGGCTCGGGTGCTGTCGCCGAACCCGCGCAGATCCGGGGCGATGACCCGGTGGTGCTCGGAGAGCGGGCCGATGATCTCGCTCCAGAGCCGCCAGGTGTGCGGGAAGCCGTGCAGCAGGAGAACCGCGGGCCCGCTGCCCGCGACGGCCACGTTGACCCGGATGCCGTTGACGGTGATCCGCCGTGATGAGGGCACGTCGCCTCCGTTGTGGTTACCATTGGTTACCAGAAAACCGTAGGTAACTTCAGCGATGCCGCCAAGACGGCACTTTCGACACAGGTGGTGAGCTCCAGGTGACCCCACGGCGCGGTGATCTCTTCGACCCCGAATGCCCCACTCGCCGTCTGCTGGACCGCATCGGGACGAAATGGACGTCGATGGCGGTCAAGGTCCTCGCGGAGGCGGCTCCGCACGAGGTGCGGTTCGCCGAGCTGCGGCGCCGGATCCCCGGGGTGTCCCAGAAGATGCTGTCGGTGACCTTGCACAGCCTGGTCCGCGACGGCCTCGTCGTCCGCCGGGTGGAGCCCACCGTGCCGCCCCGGGTGCACTACGGGCTGACCGACCTCGGTTTGTCACTGGACGTCCCGCTGGCGGCGCTCCGGGACTGGGCCGAAGAGCACATGTCACGGATCGACGAGGCGAACGCGGTCAGCGACGCCGCGGGCGACACCTCGGCTCAGAGCGGCTCCAGGTAGGAACGGCCGGACCAGTCGTCGTCCTCATCGTCGTCGCGAGTCCGCCGGGGAGGGGCGGGCGTGCCTTGCGCCGGCGCGGCCAGCTCTTCCAGCTCGGCGACTTCGTCGTCGACGTCCAAAGTGGCCAGTTCGCCGATCTGTCGTTCGAGGGAGGACCCGGCTTCGGCGGCGAGACGTCGCCGTTCCTCGGCGGGCAACGCGTCGACGAGCTTCCACCAGCCCTGCGCGTCCTGGACGAATTCGTCCAGGAGCGGACCGTGGGCCAGCAGTTCGTGCGGCCGTCGTCGCCCGGTGAGCACCTCGCCGGCGAAATCCCCGGCGGCGCCGCCGGTCGCCGCCAGCAACCGCAGCACCGTCTGCCGCGCCCGCTCCCCCTGCTCGGAATCGAACGGACCGTGTCCCGTCACAACAACACCCGCTTGCCCTTGGCGGGACATTCGGCGTCCCGGTGCTCGTAGTCCTCCGGCCACTGCGGCGGTTCACCCATCGCGATGGTGGCTTCCAGCAGTTCGTCGAGGGTCTTCTGCCCCGCGAACGAATGCGCCAGCCCGAGCGCGGCGCTGATCAGCGTCTGGATGGCACCGACGACCTCGTCGAAGGACAGGATCAGGTGGATGATGTCCCGTATCTCGCGGTCCTCCACGATTTTCGCGATCTTGCCGCCACGACCGATCTCGTCCAGCACCTCGCTGATCACGTCCACCACCCGGAGCCCTCTTTCCAGCCCGAGTTTCCTGCCCTTGGTGAGGATCATCAGCACGATGTCGATCGTCGAGCTGTAGCCGTGCCGGATCTCCTGCATCAGGTGGTACGCGAGCTTCGCCAGCGCCTGGATCGCGCGGCACGCGCCGCGGAAGTACTGCGCGAGCTGAAGCACACAGGCCCGGTAGGCGGCCAGCCAGTTCTTCGCCCGATCGGCGGCCTCCCCCGCCCACACCTCCTGGATCCCGAACCGGCCCTGGTCGATGTTCGCCGCGATGTTCTCCAGTCCCGTCGCGGCGTCGTTGTAGAGCACCGCCTGCTCCTGCAGCACGGTCCAATCGCCGACGAGCAGGTCCGCGATCATGGTGATGAAGTCCTTGTCGGACCCGGTGAGGATCTTGATCACCTCGGCGACGTCGCCCAGCGACCCGCCGAGATCGAGCAGTTCCTGGCGCTCCTGCTCGGCCTTCACCGGCCACCAGGCCGGGTCGGTGACCGCCTCCGGATCGGGTCCGCCGTAGCCCACCGGGACGGCGTCGCGGAACGACGCCGCCCCCACCGGGTCACGCACCTCGTCCGCCGGGACCCGCGCGGCGTCCGGCTCCGGGTTGAGCCGGTCCAGCAACTCCGCCGCCCGCGCGTCCACCACGCCGTACCAATGCGCCACGCAGCGCAGTTCGTGGCCGCCGCTCGCGGCGAGATCGGCCGCGAACCTCGACTGGCTCAATGCCGTGCGCTGCCATAGGTCCAGTTTCGGCCAGGCCGCGGCGAGGAAACCCTCACCGCGTTCGGTGTCGAACCCCGCCCCGGCGCCGAGCAGCCGGTCGAACCACTGGCGATAGCTGTCGGCACCCGCGCCCGCCCGCAGGACCAGATCGCCGAGCGCGCGCACCGCGGCCGTCTCGACCGAGAACCCCTGCCCCATTCGTCCCCCTCGTACCCCGGAAGCATCCCCTTCGACACCTCTGAAGTTTGACAGATTGCCACGAAATGTCACATCACTGGAATGGAGTACCACCGACGCGCTGCGGAACGGGCCCTGGTGCGACACTGGCCCCTCGACGCGGGCGAAGGGAGACGGCACTGTCTCGGGAAACGGCTCGGATCTGGTTGCCCGAGCGGCGCCGAAGCGGCTTGAGCCTCGCGTTCGCGCTGCTCGTCGCCGCGCTGGCGATCGCGTTCGGCGACGACGTGCTTTCACTCGCCTCGGTGGACGGCGGCGTCCTGGTTCTTCTCGCCTACCTCGTCGGCTATCTCGTCGTGACGGTGGCCGCGTTCGGCGCGGCGACCTCGGAGCAGATCCAGGACTGGGCGTGCCGGGAGAGCCGCGGCACGTTCGTGCAGCGCTACGTCTTCGGGACGGCGCCAGGGCCGGGAGTGTCGATCTTCATCGCCGCGGCCGCGCTCGCGGTGGCGGTCGTGTGGATGCCCGGTCTGGGCGGCGAGAGCCTGCCCGCGGGCATGCGTGTGGGAGTGGCGGTGGCCCTGGTCGTCGTCGCGTGGATCTGTGTCCTCGTGTCCTTCGCTATCGCCTACCACGCGGACAACGTGGTCGAAGAGGGCAAGGCGATGCGGTTCCCCGACGACGGAATCGCCGAGTGGTCCGACTACATCTACTTCGCGGTGTCCGTGATGACGACGTTCGGCACGACCGACGTGGACGTCGTCTCCCGCGAGATGCGCAGGACGGTGACGACGCACGCGATCATCGCCTTCGTGTTCAACACCGTCACCGTGGCGGCGGTCGTATCCGCCTTGAACAGCGGCTGAAATCCGGGCTCAGCCGAGCCGGAGCAGGATCGGGCTGCCGGTGACGGTGACATCGGCACCGGGCTCGACCGGTGTCCCGGTCCCGTCGAGCCCTTCGACCGACGTGGTGCCCGGCGCCGACGGGATCCGTTCGGAACGGTCGATGGTCCACCAGATCAGGAAGTTCCGGCCGCCCTGGTCGAAGCGGCATTGCCAAAGATGGTCGGGCAGCCCGGCTTCGCGCCCTTGCCCGCAGGAATGGATTCGGCTGCCCTTCAACCACTCGTTCAGGCGTTCCACGTGTCGCGCCGCCTTCGTGTGCGGACCGCCGACGGGTTGCAGCACGATCGGGATCTTCGCGCTGCCCCAGTTGTAGAAGTACATCCGGCGGTATTGCGCGTACAGCCCGGAGAGGAAGAACCGGGCCGCGTGCTGCGCTCCCCGATCGGCGTCCACGGGTTGCTGCCTGTTCACGTCGTAGGCCGAACCGGTGCTCCACAGCCGGACGCCGGCGCCGGCCTCCTGCAGTGCCTTCTCGATCTCCCGAGCCAACGGCAGCATCGTCTCCGGCGGGTCGGAGTCGTTGCGGGGAGCCAGTTTCACCGCGGCGGCGGCGCAATGGTCGTAGCCGCCGAGCCGGGCGAACTGTCGCAGCTTCTCGAACGCCGAAGGATCCCAGAGCTCGCCCATGGACGGGCACACCACGGTGGCGGCCGGGTCGGCGGACTTGATCGCCCGGCTCGCCAGCCGCGTCATCTCCACCAATTCGGCCATCGAGCCGGAGAAGAAATCCTGATGATTGGCCAGATCCCACAGCTCGTAGGCGTCGATCCGGCCCCGGTACTGCTCGGCGACGGCGCGTACGAACCGTTCCCAGTCCGCGAGGTCGTCGGGCGGGCCGGTGCGGGAGTCGTCGGTGTAGACGGACTTCGGGCTGTTCGGGCTCGCCCAGGACGGGGTGCCGCCGAAGGTCAGCGTCACCGGGAGCCCGGCCCCTCGAGCGCCGGTCACGAGCCGTTCGAGCGTCTTCCAGTCGTAACTGCCGCGCGCGGGCTCCAGGTTCTGCCACCGGGTGCGGGTGTTCCACAACCGGACCGACCCGACGCCGAACGACGGCATCTGCCCGGTGTTGGAGTTCGCCGTCACCCCGACGAACTCCGGCTCGATCGCGCGGGGCGCGTTCGTCCACATCGACGCCTGGACGGCGGGGGTCGTGTCGAGCACCGGCCGGTCCGGCGGATACGCCATGGCACCTCCGGCGAGCAGGACGACCCCGAGGACCGCGGCCAGCGCGACCTTGGTGAGCGGCCGCCTCCGCTCGGGCACGACCACCTCGGCGTCCGGGATGTCGGTGTCCGGGCCGGGGGTGTCCCGGACCGTGGCGTCGCCCAGGTCCGCGCGCTCCCACGCCCGGTACAGCTTCGCGAGTTCCTCCCGGCTCGCGCCGCAGGTCGTCGCGATCGCCTCGATCGGCGCGAACGTCGCGGGAACGTTCCGGCCCGTGCAGTAGCGATGCACGGTCGACCGGCTCGAATGCACCTTGCGTCCGAGCTGTTCGTAGCTCAGCCCGCTCCGCTGTTTGTGCTCGGTGAGAAGTGCCGCCAACCTGGCAGCCGCCTCGCTCACCATCCCGCTGAGCCCCCTCCGCTCCACGTGCCAGACCGGTTCTCAGTGTCCCATCGCCGGCCTTTCGCCGCGCGAATTCGGAAGATCACGTCTCCCGCCCCGGCGTCGCCGCAGGTCAGCGGCCAGGTTCCATCCCAGCCTCCCATTCCGCACGGTTTCGCTTGCCACGATGCGCCGCGGCGGAGAGCGTGGACCCGGCAGCAGATCCGGCCATGGGGAGGAATCGGAAATGGAACCGCACAGGACGACGGCGTCCGGAGGGAAGTCGCGACTGCGGCTGGGCGCACTGGCGGGCGCGCTGCTGATGGCGGTGGCGACCGGAGTTCCGGCCGCCGCCGCGTCCGCGCCGTCGAAGCTCACCACCCGGGCGACCTTCAACACCCCGGGCGGCGACCAGATCGTCGAACACCTCGAAAAGCTGATCCGGGGCGCGCCGGAGAACTCGACGATCAGGACCGCGCAATACCTTCTGCGGGACGCGCCGATCACGGACGCGCTCGGGGACGCCGCGGAACGCGGGGTGCACGTCCAGGTCCTGGTCAACGGGAAGGCGACGGACCATCCGAACTACAAGGAGATGAAGAACCGGCTCGAAAAGACCGGCGACAAGAACTCGTGGGCGAAGCACTGCAAGAGCGGCCGAGGCTGCAACGGCGGCAACGCGATGCACAACAAGTTCTTCCTGTTCGACCGGACGCTGGACGCGGCCGCGGTGGTCGCGACCGGCTCGGCCAACTTCAGCGAGAACACGACGGGCGGCAAGGGCGGCTGGAACAGCTACTACACCGACGTCGGCAACGCCGGTCTGTTCGCCAGGTACAACGACTATTTCGCCGACTTGCGCAGGGTCGCGGACGGGGCCACGGCGAACCCCGACTACTACGAAGCCAACCCGCCCGTCGTCACCGGTGACACCAAGAGCTACTTCTATCCGAGGCTCAAGGACGCGGGCAACGACACCGTCGAGAACTCCTTGAAGGAGGTCGGCTGCTCGAAGGAGAAGAGCAAGATCCGCATCGGGGTCTGGTCACTCACCCGGATGAAGATCATCGAACGGCTGCGCATCCTGGCCGCCCAGGGTTGCTCGGTGGACATCGTCGCCTTGCGGATGACCGAGGGCTCGTGCGAGGCGCTGATGAAGGGGAAGCCGGATCGAGTGCGCCTTCGCGGGTTCAAAGCCGGGAACGAGGCCGGTATCCACGAGAAGAACATGATGATCGAGGGCGACTACCTGAAGCCGGGCACCAAGGTCGTCTTCACCGGAAGCCAGAACTTCAACAACCCGTCGTTGCACGAGAACGACGAGAACGTCGTCCGGGTGTTGAACAACAAGGCGATCTACCAGAGCTTCGTGACGAACTTCGAGCAGGTGGCCGACGCCACCGACCAGGAGATCAAGTCGTCAGGGGACTGCGTGAAGATGGTGCCGCCCAACGATCCCGCCCCGACCGAGGGGTGACGACCGCGCTGGCGCCGCTCTTGCTCGCTGAAGTACATGAAGGCCCCCTTCCTTGCGCTAGACGCGGTGAAGGGGGCCTTCATGTACTTGGCAACGCGACGTCAGGAGCGCCAGGTGTCGTTCAGCGCCAGCGTGCAGCCACTCGAAGCGCTACCGACGCGATTGGCACCAGATTCCCAGGTGACGACGCCACCCTCCTTGCGAATGTACTTGTACTGGAACGCCGCCCCCTTCGGCAGCGCGACCTTCCCCGTCCACAAAGGATAGTTCGCTGACGAAAGCGGCACGGCCTTCGCCGGGTTCCACGCACCGAGTTCGGCACGGTCGCCGACGACGAAGATGTTCTGGCCCCATGAGGTCGTGGCGTTCACCGTGAACTGCGCCGAAACGCCGGAGCACGACGCGCTGTACCGCTGCTTCACCACGGACGGCGTCTCGACCGGGGCACCGGCGTCGATCGAGTGCGCCAGCCGGACGAACTGCGCCATCGACCACGCCAGCGGTGTCGCCGCACCGGTGCCTTCGCCGAAGGTGAAGCCCGCGGCGCTCGGCCGGTCCCAAACCTGTTCCGGGATCAGGAAACCGGCGTTCGCCGAGGCCGCCATGGTGGCCAGATGCGTCGTCGCCGAGCGGCCGTTGGCCAGTTCGTATTCGCCGCGTTCACCGGTGAGCAGCGGCCACAGCCGTCCGACGCCCGCGCCGGTGTAGGGACCTCCGGACGCCGTCTCGCCGTAGCCGTCGTGGTTGTACCGGTACCACATCGGGCCGTTCGGGGTGTCGACCTTCAGCGTGGAGTCCACTTCGGACAGTGAAGCGGCGACGTCGGGATCGGCCGCCGGTTTCACGCCGAGGCGGACGAGGTCCAGGAAGCCCGCGTCGATGATGGCGCGCTCGTCGTGGTTCCCGCCGCCGTTCTGCAGGAAGACGTTCTGGCCGTCGTTGGGATTGCCGTTTCCGTCGATCCGGTGGAAGTACCGGCCGTCACCGAGCGGGCCGGAAGTGGTGAACGTCCATGCACTGACCTGCGTCTGCCACTGGTCGGCGAGCTGGCGATAACGCGCGGCGCTCGTGGTGTCCCCGTTGCGTTCGGCGATGTCGGCGGCGCAGATCAGGCCGGCGATCTCCGCGGCGATGGTGGACGGCGAGTAGCCGCCGTTCTCCTCCCAGCGTTCCTGCGGCGTGGAGGGGCCGCGTGCGACGAGGAAGTCCGCGGACTTCTTCACCTTCGCCCACATCCCCGCGTCGAACCGGCCCAGCTGCCACGCGAGCACGATCGGGAAGGCGACCTCGTCCATCTGCAGGCTGGTCCAGCAGTTGGTGCCGTCGAGCCGGGTGTTCTGCGGGAAGGAGCCGTCCGCGCGCTGCTGCACGGTGAACAGGTAGTCGACCGACCGGTTGGCCGCCGCCGAGTCGCCCGCCGCGATCTGCGCGGTCGAGACCTGGTAGAGGTCACGAGACCAGACGGCGTGGTACCCGCAATCCCCCGTGCCGTTCGCGTCCTTCGCCTCACCCCACGGATTGGTGAGCGACGCGACGTTCGCTCCCGGATAGGTCTTGTCCTCGTGGGCTTTGAGGGTCATCAGCGCGACGTTGTACTGCGTGGTCAGCCCGGCGCCCGAGATCGACCGGGGTACCGCGGCCAGCGAGGAGAGATAGCCGTTCCAGCCGGACCGGTACGCGGTGTCCGCCGCCGCGAAGCCGCCCGCGAGCGAGGCCGACGCGTTCGCCGACGCGGCACCCCGATCGCTTCCGAAACCGACCGCGAGCGTGAAGGTCGTGTCGGTCCCCACGGGAATCTGCCCCAGCTGCACGAGGTTCCCCGGCGTCGAGGCCGAGTCGTATTGCGCGCCGAGAACGTGGTCACCGCTCAGGTCGACATAGCCGTCGCTCGCGGTCCCGCTGTAGCCGCTGGTCGCCTTGACGAAACCGGTGGAGGCGGCCAACGCGCTGGACACCGGCCCGTCCGAAGCGACCAGCTGCCCGCCGGAACTGGCGCCCGTGTCCCCCATGCCGCTGTTGTTCAGGGACGGGTTGTACAGCGCGTACAACTGCAGCGGACCGCCGCTGAGTACCTCGAACCTGGTCTGGATCAGCACGGTGGACCGGGCCGGGTCGGCGGTGTGGGTCTTGGTGATGCGATACCGGCCGTTGGTGGCGGTGTTGATCTGCCGGTAGCTCAGCGAACGCGGATCGGTGAGCACGAGCTGTTTGGTGGTGTGATCGCGTTCCAGCTGGGTGAACCCGGCGCCGTCCGACACCACGTACTGCAGGTCCTGGACGTTGGCGGTGTCCACGGTCGGGTAATAGATCTCGTGGTTGATGCCCTGGCCGAGGGTGAACCACACCTTCGACGCGGCCCCGGCGGCGGTACCGAAACCTTCCTTGCCCCCGGTCGTCCAGGCCGCCCCGGTACCCGGCGCCCCTGGTGCGTCCGCCAAGGGCGCGGCGCTCGCCGGCGTGGCGGCCAGGAGTGCCGGCACGGTCAACAGCGCGACCATCGCGCGACGCCGCTTCGGTGACTTCATGAGGGTCCTTCCCACAGGCTTCATCGACGGCAGGATTTGTTGTTAGCGGCAACTTATTACCTGAACCGCCGCGCCCGGCAGGGCCGATCGGAGTAACCCGGACCAGTTACGCCGGTGGTCCGGTGAATCGGCTGGGATCACTGGGCGGACCATCGAGAATCAGGTCGGCGGCGCGAGCGAGGACCTGAACACGGGTCTGTCCCGGGTGGTCAGCGGCGAGAAAGTGGTTGCCGATGGCCGCGCAGAACGCGAGCAGCGCCCGGGCTTCGACCTCGTCGGGATCGTCGCAGAACGTCGCGATCCCGTCGCGGGCCAGTTGCATCCGCCGGTTGTCCACGCGCCGCAGACGTTCGGCCACGGCTTCGTCACGACGAGCCCAGTCACGCACGGCCAGGTCGATGGGCAGCAGCCGGCCACCGGAGAAGGTGAGCCGACCGGCCAGCCGGACCTTGTCCCGCGCGTCGCACCCCTCCTGCTCGACACGAGCGAGGACCTCGTCGACGCTTTCGTACTCCCAGGCGTCCAGCATCGCCTCCAGCAGCGCCGCGCGGTCGGCGAAGTAGCCGTAGAACCCGCCCTTGGTCACGCCGAGCGCCTTGGCGAGCGCCTCGACGCGCACCGCGTCCACCCCGCCTTCCGCCAGTGCCCGCAGACCTTCTTCGACCCACTTCTCCCGCGGTGTGCGCAATGCGCCCATGCCGTGGCCCACCTCACCCTCTCCACTGGTTGTACGCCACCGTATAACCGGTCTAGCCTGACGTTATACGCAACCGTATAACACAACCTGGGGAGTGGACATGATCAAATGGGCGGGTTGGCTCATCACTTTGTTCGGCACGGCCCACACCTTGGGCGCCCTCACGGTGATGAAGGCCGCCGGCCACGCCGGCACCTGGTTCAGCGGAGCCCTGTGGCGAGACGATCTCGCCGCCATGAGCCCCGCGAACAGCGCCTTCTGGCTCAGCGCGGCCAGTTTCGGCGTGCCGCTCGTCCTGGTCGGCCTGACCGTGCTCTGGCTGGAGCGTCGCGGCATCACCCCTCCCCTGTTCCTCGCCTGGGCGCTGGGGATCTGGACCCTGCTGATCGCCGCGGTCCTCCTGTTCACGCCCTGGCCGATCCTTCTGATCGCGACCGCGCTGCTGCTGGCCGGGATCCTGCGCAGCGAACCGGCCCCGCCGCGGGATGCGACGGGGCCGGTTCAGGGAGTGCGCGGGATCAGCCGACCGGACGCGGCTTGAGGTTCACCTCCACCGTGTTGCCGGGGCCGGAGGTGACGGCGGTGATGATGTCGTTGAGGAACCCACAGCCCTGCAGCGGCGGCAGGGTGTAGGAGCCGGTGAGCTTGCCACCGGCCAGCGGGTCGAAGCCCGCCTTCGACTGCAGCGGGATCTGAGCAGGCGTCTTCGTCTGGCACTTCGCGCTCGCCGAGACCGGGAAGCCGAAGACGCTGATCCGCGGCAACTTGACCGTCACCGCCGAGGTCGACTTGAGCACACCGCCGGCCAGCGTGCCGGTGGTCTTGCCCGCCGACGCGAACTCGATCTTCGCGTTGACCGGGACGAAGCCCCAGAGCGTGAGATTCGCGCTCGTCGGGTTCAGCGTCAGGTCGGCCTCGAAGGTCCCGTTCGCCAGGTTGATCGCGGCGTTGATGCCACCGCGCAGGTCGATCGGGCCGGAGAGCTTCTTCAGCTGTGTCTTGCCGGTCAGGTCGTAGCTGTACTTGACGACCGGGGACGTGCTCGGCTTGGTCTTCGCCGTGACCGGCGCGCTGGCGGCCGACTTGTTGCCCGCGGCGTCCTTGGCGACGACGGTGAAGGTGTACTCCGTGTCGGCCGTGAGACCGTCCACAGTGGCCGAAGTGCCCGTGACCGACTTGACGACCTCGGTGCCCTTCAAGACGTCGTAGCCGGTCACGCCGACGTTGTCCGTCGCCGCGTCCCACGCGAGGCTCACGCTGGTCTGCGTGGTCCCGGTGGACAGCGGGTTGCCCGGCACGCCGGGAGCCACCGTGTCGGGCGCGGCCTGCGTCCGGACGGTGACGGCGGCGCTGGGGGTCGACGCGTTGCCCGCGGCGTCCTTGGCGACGACGGTGAACGAGTACTCCGTGTCGGCCGTGAGACCGTCCACAGTGGCCGAAGTCCCTGCCACCGACTTCACCAGCGTGGCGCCGTTGAAGACGTCATAGCCGGTCACGCCGACGTTGTCCGTCGCCGCGTTCCATTCGAGGTTCACGCTGGTCTGCGTGGTCCCGGTGGAACGCGGGTTGCCCGGCGCGGCGGGAGCCTGCGTGTCCGGCGCGGCCTGCGTCCGCGCCGTGGCGGCGGCGCTGGGAGCCGACACGTTGCCCGCGGCATCCTTCGCCACCACGGTGAACGAGTACTCCGTGTCCGGCGCGAGACCGTCCACAGTGGCCGAAGTCCCCGTCACCGACTTCACCAGCGTGCCGCCGTTGAAGACGTCATAGCCGACCACACCGACGTTGTCGCTCGACGCGGTCCAGGACAGCGCGACGCTGGACTGGGTGACGTCGGTCGTGGCGAGACCAGCCGGAACGCTGGGCGCTTCGGTGTCCGGAGCGGTGGCGGTCCGGGCGGTCACCGGCGCGCTGGGCTCCGACTTGTTCCCGGCCGCGTCCTTGGCCACCACGGTGAAGGTGTATTCGGTGTCGGCGGCGAGACCGTCGACGGTGGCGCTGGTTTCGGTCACCGACTTCACCAGGGTGGCGCCGTTGTAGACGTCGTAACCGGTGACGCCGACGTTGTCACTCGACGCGTCCCACGCCAGGCCGACGCTGGAGGCCGAGGTACCGGTCGAGCGCGGGTTGCCCGGCGCACCCGGAGCCTGCGTGTCGGGCGCCGCCTGCGTCCGCGCCGTGACAGCGGCACTCGCCGCCGACGGGTTGCCCGCGGCGTCCTTGGCCACCACGGTGAACGAGTACTCCGTGTCGGCCGTCAGACCGTCGATCGTGGCCTGCGGTTCGGTGACCGACTTGACGACCTCGGAACCCTTCAAGACGTCGTAGCCGGTGACACCGACGTTGTCGCTCGAAGCGTCCCAGGCCAGCGTCACACTGGTTTGGGTGGTTCCGGTCGAGTGCACGTTCGCGGGCGTCGTCGGCGCCTGCGTGTCCGGAGCCTTCGCGGTCCGGGCGGTCGCGGGCGCCGTGGCGGGCGAGACGTTGCCGGCCGCGTCCTTCGCCTTGACGGTGAAGGAATACTCCGTGTCCGGGGTGAGACCGTCGACCGTGGCCGAAGTGCCGGTCACGGACTTGACGAGATTCGCGCCCGAGTAGACGTCGTAGCCGGTCACGGCGACGTTGTCGGTGGCGGCGCCCCAGGACAACGCGACACTGTTCTGGGTGACGTCACCGACCGTCACTGCGCCGGGAGCCGACGGCGCGGTCGTGTCCGCCGCCGCGGTGACGGTGAAGGTGTGCAGCACGTTGGCCTGGCCGCTCGCGGGGGTGCAGTCCGCGACGAACGTGCCGAGGCCGGTCTCCGCGCCGGAGGCGGTCAGCGGCGTCATGGTCAGCACCAGGTCGTGCACCGACAGCGTGGCCGTCCCCGGCTGGTCGAACCGCAGCGACGGCGCGGAACCGGTCGCGTTGATCACCAGGTCGTTGCCCTTGGGCGGGATGGGTTGCTGCGGAACCGCGGTCGGCACGCCGACGGCGAGATGCCCCTGCGGGCTCGAGACCAGCGAGGTGGCCAGCGCGGATCCCTTGATGGTCTCGGCGCCGACGAGCCGGAGCCCTTCGGTCGCGGTCGAGCCCGCGTTGGAGACCGCCGTGATGTCTATCTTGGGGGTGAACTGGCCCACCGGGATCGAGTTCGGCAGCGTGGCGTTGATGTCGACCGTGACGTCCTGGTTGCCGATCAACGGGAACGGGCAGCTGTAGACCTGCTTCAGCGGCGGGTGGTTCCCCGAGCCGACAACGGCTTCCGGGGTGACCGGCGAACCGGTCACCGTGTAGGTCTGCAGGACGGTCTCGGCCCCCGCCGCCAGCGTGCAGTCCGAAGTGAAGGTGCCGAGACCGGTTTCGGTGCCGTCGGCCTTGAGCGGGGTCATCACCAGCTGCAGGTTGTTCACGGCGAGCGTCGCGGTGCCGGGCTGATCGAACCTCAGCGCGGGCGCGCTGCCCGTGGCGTTCACGACGAGGTCGTTGCCCGCCGCCGGGATGGGCTGCTTCGGCACGTCGGAATCGACCTTCACCGTCATCGTGCCCTGGCTGCCGGGCATCGTCACGGTGGAAGTCGCCTTCGCGGTGCCCTTGATGGACTCGGCACCGACGAGACGAAGACCTTCCGTCGCCGTCTTGCCCGCGTTGGACACGGCGGTGATCTCGATGGCGGGAGTCAGTTTCCCGGTCTCGATCGTCGAAGGTTGCGTGGTCTTGATGGTGACCGAGACGTTCTGATCACCGATCAACGGGAACGGGCACGAGTAATTCTGCGTGAGCTCACCCGGAGCCGCGGCACTGGTGCCCGAGCCGATCGTGAGACCCAGTGTCACCAAGGCCGCCGTGCTCACGACGGCGATGCCCCCGGCCAGTCTTCGACTACGTCTTCTGTGTTTCACAGGTCCCTCTCCAACACATAGACCACACCCGCCGAAACCATCGGACAAACGATTAATGGCCGCTTTCGCGGGCCCTTCCCAGCGGGCGCGTGTGCACATTTACGGGTATGCCACAGGGAATTAACACACCCGCGAGGCTCGACAGGCAAGGAAAATCACAGAGCCCGCGCGACCATTCTTCGTCTTTGTCATACGCGGCCGATTCGCCGTTCGCGAATCTGTCAGCCGCGCCCCCAAAACGTCCGCCGCCACCCCCGCGAGGGTGGTTACTGGCCAACAGGGCCGCGATCGGGTCGGCCTACTTGCCGCGCCAGGGCGGGACCCAGCCGAGGCGTTTGCAGACCGTGTCGAAGTCGGCGTCGGTCAGGCTCCGGCGATCCGAGAGATTCGCCGACCGCGGCCCGAGGATCTGCATCCGGTCGACCGCGGTACCCGGGTCGCCGATGTCCTTGCGGACCTCGATCAGGAAGTCCGCGTAGAGGCGGAACTGGATGTCCGGCGGTGCCCCGGCCGGAAGTCCCTGCATGAGGCGGGAGTACGCCTTGACGATGCCGTCCGAGCCGTACACGTTCACCCAGGTGTCGAAGCGGCGTTTGTGCTTCAGTTCCTCTTCCGTGGGCAGGTCGTCGGTGGTGAACATCCGTTCCAGCATGTCGACGACGGGTTCGCACATCGCGCGTTTCTGCTCGGAGATCCGTTCGCGGACCTGGTCGGCGCTCTGCACCCGCGCCTCGAGGCGGCGCGCGGCCAGCGCGAAGATCCCGGCGACCACCGCCGCGGAGATCGAGGCGACGGCTGCGATCACGGCGACGACGATGGAAGACATGCGATCGATCCAACCACGATCGGCCGCCCGGCGAGTGTCACTCAGCGATCGCGGCCAAGACGCGGCGCGCGTTCACCGCTTCCTCGTCGACGCGGTCCCGCGTCCGCGCGCGAGTGATCAAAGCCTTCCACAGCGCCCACCCACGGCCACGCTCCCATTCGGAATCGTCGACCGGAAGCCGCTCGCGGAACGCTCGCCTGCCGTCGGCGGTCAGCGACGTCCAGGCGATCGCCAAGTCGCAGGACGGATCGCCGACGCCACAGGTGCCGAAATCGATGACGGCCGCCAGTCCCCCGCCGTCGAGCAGGAGATTCCCCGGCGCGAAGTCGCCGTGGAACCAGCGATCCGTTCCGTCCCAAGGGCTGTCCAGCGCGGTCTTCCAGATCTCGCGCGCTGCGCCGGTGTCGATGTCGCCGTCCAACGCCGCGAGCGCGCGCTCGGTCTGCGCGTCGTAGGTGCGCAGGGTGGCGCCCCGGAACCAGTTGTGCTTGCCGGGTTGCGGGCCGCCCGTGGTGTCGATGGCCCGCAGCGCCGCCAGGAAACCGGCGAGGTCGAGGGCGAACCGGACCGGGTCGGAGATCCGAGCGGCGCTCGCGGGTTCACCGTCGAGCCATCGGTAGACCGACCACTCGAAGGGGTAGCCCGCGCCAGGACGTCCTTTCGCCAGCGGAACCGGGACGGGCACCGGCAACCGGGGAGCGAGCAACGGGAGCCAGCGCTGCTCCTTGTCCACCGCCAAGGCGTACTCGGCGGCGCTCGGCAGCCGTGCCACCATGTCGTCGCCGATCCGGAAAGTCCTGTTGTCCCACCCGGATTCGGCCACCGGGCGGACCGGGAGACCGGCCCACTCCGGGAACTGCTCGCCCAGCAGCGCGCGCACCTGCGGCGCGTCCACGGTGATGCGCCGTGGCATCGGGCCCAGGTCCGGCGTAGTGCTCTTCGGTCGCGGGGAATCCACATTCCGAGTCTCGTCGTGCCGTCCAGTGGATATTCGGCGGACGTCATGCCGAGTGGGGAGGATTCGGGACGTTGGACGTCCCGAATCCTCCCCACTCGCAACCGATACCTGCTCCTCCAGCCCTAGCCGAGGGTCCAGTACACCGCGTGCGACTTCCCGGCCGCGTTCGAAGCGGTGCCGACGACGCGGCCGTTGTCCGTGATCCGGTAACCCTGGCTGCGGGTGCCGCCGGGCAGCGTGCCGAGCTGCCTGCGTTCCCCGTCCCGGAACCAGACCGTCGCCTGGCTCCGGAAAGTGCCCGCCACGGTGCCCTGCGAGTCGACCGCTTCGGCGTCGGCGCCGAGGCCGTCGTCGGGCAGTGCGATGACGTCGCCGTCGAGATCCCAAAGCACGGCCGATCGGCGCGGCGGGTTGAGATAGCCGCTGCCGACCACGTAACCGGTGGGGCCGATCCCGTAGATCCACACCGAATACGGGCTGGGCCAGTCCAGGGGATGGATCACGCCGTCCCGATCCCATTTCGCCGGGATCGGTGGCCCGCTGCTGGTCTCGCGCAAGGCGCCGGCGGCCACTCCGCCCTTGTTGATCCGGCTCGCGCCGCTGCTCACCCCTTGCGGCGCCAGCTCGGTGATCGGCCCGCCGTTCACCCACCGCGCGGCCTGGTTCGCCGCGGAGCGGACGGCGCTGCCGATGACGATGGTGCCGTCGCCGGAGATACCGTCGGCCATGCTCCAGGTCTCACCGGGCAACGTGCCGAGGTCGGTGGCCGTGCCATCGGGATCCCAGCGGAACCCGTGATACTGCTCGGCAGGCGTCAGCCAGGCCCCGACGACGACGCCGGTGTCGCTGATCGCCCAGGCGGTGGCGTTGTGATGACCGGGCGGAAGCTGCAGCAAGGTCGCCTGCCCCGTGGCGTCCCAGCGTGCGGGTACGGCGGTGGTCGCGGTCAGCACGTACCCCGCGGACACCCCGAAGTCGTTGATGTCGCGCACCTGCCCCTCGGTGCCTCCCGGCGTGGGCAGCGCCATGATCTGGCCGGTGGCGTCCCAACGAACCGGATGGCTGCGCTTCGGGGTCGGGCCCGCGAGCGACAGCCCCACCATCTCCCCCGCCTCGTTGACCGCGAGGACCGTGCTCTCGTCGTCCCCCGGCAGCGTGCCGAGATCCACCGGCCCCGTCGTGGTGGCCCGCGCGGTCCCCGTCACCGCGCCGGTGACCACGGCGAGAGCCGCCACCAGTGTGAACATCCGTCTTCGCGCGACAGGCACACTATTCCTCTTCACGATGACTCCCCAATCCCGATCAGTGGTGTGGATGTGCGGACCCCGGAGCGACACTAATGCACTCACTTCACGAATCGCGCACGTTCCACACGAACAGCCGACCGGGACCGTCGGGCAGCGGAAACTCTTGACAGCAGCCGAATTTGGCAGTCGCGCGCGCCGGTATCCGAAAACCCGGCACATTCTTGACACAAGAAACGCGGACTATCCGGAAAATGCCGTCGGGAAAGACAATCGGGCGGCGGCATTAGTACGTTCGGCCGTATCCGGCGGCCGGCGCGTCAGGTGTTCGCGCCGAGCCGGTCCGCCCGGACGAGATCGGCCAGGAGCGCGGCCTGTTCCCGGTGGTATGCCTCGACGTTCGCCAGTTTGACGTCCTCGTAGCCACGAACCAGATCGGGCAGCTCGGCCAAGGCCAGCAGCCTTCCGCGATCGGCGTCCTCGGTGCCGAAAGCGGTGAGGATCGTCTCCCGGTACTGCCCGACGAGCTCCCGCTCCACCTTCCGGACGTGTGCCTTGCCGAACGGGTCCCAGCGGGTGCCGCGCAGTTTCCGCGCGGCGCGCAGCGCGACGAACACCGGGCGGAACTTCGGGCCCAGCGCGATCTTCCGCTTCATGCCCATCGCGCGCAGGAAGGGCGGGTGGAGGCGGTAGGCGTACCGGCTCCCGACGCCGAACTCCTCCTCGATCCCGGCGAGTACCGCGGGATCGAGCGACAGCCGCGCGACCTCGTACTCGTCCTTGTAGGCCATCAGTTTGTGCAGATTCCGCGCCACCGCTTCGGTGATGGCGGTCGAATCCCCTTCCAGGACCCGGACACGCTCGACGAACTCGGCGTACTCCCTCGCGTAGCGCACGTTCTGGTACCGGACGAGTTCGGGGACGCGGATGTCCAGCAGCCGCGCGAGTTCCGAACCCGGCTCGGCGTGCACGAGCGCGCGGGCGCGCAGGGCGGCCGCCGACGGGGTGGGGCTCGCGGCGACGGCGGCCGGGGCGACCACGGCGTGCAGCGCGTCGGGATCGGCGACGAGTTGCCTGCCACGCCGGAACGCCTGGAGGTTGCCCGCGACGGCGACCCCGTTCAGTTCGATCGCGCGTTCCAGGCTGGCCGCGTCCAGCGGGATGGCGCCGGTCTGGTGCGCCGCGCCGAGCTGGAGGATGTTGGCGAACTGGTCGTCGTCGAACAGGATTTCCGCCAGTTCCCGCGCGTCGAGCGCCACCGTCCGCGCCGCGTTGTCCGAGATCGCCCCGCGCACGGCGGCGGCATCGGGGAAGGACACCGTGGTGTCGACGACCATCCGGCCGGTCGGCACCTCGGTCGTGGAGACGACGGCCGTGGTCCGGCCGGAGTCCGCCACCGTCAGATGCGCCGGATCAGCGCCGACGAGGACATCGCAGGCCAGGTAGAGGTCGCATTCCCCGGCCGCGAGTTTCGGGGCCTGCGGCGTCGGCTCGGCGGTGATCTTCAGATCCGAGACGACGGCGCCGCCCTTCTGCGCGAGCCCGGTCTGGTCCAGTGTCCGGACCTGCTTGCCTTCGAGCACGGCGGCCGTGGCGAGGATCTGCGCGACGGTGACCACGCCGGTCCCGCCGACCCCGGTGATGCGCACGGTGAAGTCGGTGCCGGAGGTCTCGGGCTCGGGCAGTTCGGCCGCGGTGATCTCCCCGGCCTTGCGCCGGTGTTTGCGGCCGGTGGGCACCACCGTCATGAACGAGGGGCAGTCGCCGGCCAGGCAGGAGTAGTCCACGTTGCACGAGGACTGGTGGATCGTGGTCTTGCGGCCGAATTCGGTGCTGACCGGCTGCACGGACAGGCAGTTCGACTTCTCGCCGCAGTCGCCGCAGCCCTCGCACACCCGCTCGTTGATCACGACCTTGGCGGCCGGGGTCTCCAGTTTGCCGCGACGGCGTTTGCGGCGTTTCTCGGCGGCGCATTCCTGGTCGTGGATGAGGACCGTCACCCCGGGAACCCGGGCCAGTTCCTCTTGCGTGCTCAGCAGTTCGTCACGGTGCCGGACCTCGACACCGTCCGGCATCCGGACGCCGCGGAGCCGCTTCGGCTCGTCGCTGGTGATGACCACCTTCGCGACGCCTTCGACGAGGAGCAGCGACGCCAGCCGTTCCACCGACAGGCCACCGACGGCGTCCTGCCCGCCGGTCATCGCGACCGTCGCGTTGTAGAGGATCTTGTAGGTGATGTTCACCCCGGCGGCCACCGCCGCCCGGACCGCGAGGCTGCCGGAGTGGGTGAACGTGCCGTCACCGATGTTCTGCACGAAATGCGAGGCGTCGACGAACGGCTCCATTCCGAGCCACTGCGCGCCCTCGCCGCCCATCTGGGTCAGGCCGACGACGTCACCGACCTGTTCCGGCTCCATGAACAACGCCATGGCGTGGCAGCCGATGCCGCCGCCGACCACCGTGCCCTCGGGCACCTTGGTCGAGGAGTTGTGCGGGCAGCCGGAACAGAAGTACGGCGTCCTGGTCAGCAACGGCACGGAAATGCGCTCGCGGCGGCGCTGTCGCCGCCACGCGGTCACGGACGGGATCTCGTGGTGCTCGCTCAGCCGGGTGGCCAGCACCCTCGCGATGGCGTCCGGGTCGAGCTCGCCGAGTTCGGTGCACAACGTGCGGCCGTCCGGGCCGGTCTTGCCGTACACGGTGGGCGCGCCGGCGGTGCCGTACAAGACTTCCTTGATCGCCGATTCGACGAAGGAGCGCTTCTCCTCCACCACGACGATCTCGTCGAGCCCATCGGCGAAGCGGCGGACGATCGACGGTTCGAGCGGGTGGATGACACCGAGCTTGAGGATCCGGATCCCGTGGCGGGACAACGCGTCGGCGTCCAGGCCGAGCAACCTCAGCGCCTGCATCAAGTCCAAATAGGACTTTCCGGCGGTGACGATGCCGACGCGATCCGCCGGTCCTTCCTGGACGATCCGGTTGATCCCGCTCGCGCGCACGTACTCGACGGCCAGCGGCAGGCGTTCGGTGTACAGGCTGCGTTCGAGCGCCATCAACGTGGTGCCGAGCAGCCGGGTGCTGGGCATGTGCCGGTACGCGGGCAGCGCCAGCTCGGGCGCCGTCCAGCTCGGCCGGACATGCGCGGTGCTCGCGGCGTCGGCCACGTTCGCCACGAGTTTCATCGACGACCACAGTCCGCTCGCCCTGGACAGCTCCACGGCGTGCAGCCCGAAGTCCAGCACGTCCTGGGAGTCGGACGGGAAGAACACCGGCATGGCCAGGTCGGCCAGCGCGAGCTCGGAGGCGCACGGCACCGACGAGGATTTGGCGTTCGGATCGTCGCCGACCAGCGCCACCGCGCCGCCCGCCGGGTCGGTCCCCGCGAGGTTGGCGTGCCGCAGGGCGTCGGTCGCCCGGTCGAGGCCGGGTGCCTTGCCGTACCAGAACCCGGTGACCCCGCCGCGCGACGAGCCGACCGACGCGGTGAGCTGGCTGCCCATGACCGCGGTCGCGGCGAGCTCCTCGTTCAGGCCGGGACGGTGCACGACGTCGTGCTTTTCGAGCAGGTGGGAGCGGCGGCCGAGTTCGAGGTCGTAGCCGGCCAGCGGCGATCCCTCGTAGCCGGAGACGAACACGGCGGGGGACGCCCCGGCGGCGCGATCGTGCCGCACCCGGTCGAACAGCATCCGGACCAGGGCCTGGACACCGCTGAGGTAGACGGTGCCGTCCTCCCGCAGATACCGGTCCTCCAACGTGAACTGCTCCACCAGACCTGCCTCCTTCGGCACCCCCGCGTGACGTCACGACAGGAGACCCGACCGCGCGGGCCATCGCAACAGGCGGCAGTCTATTGGCACGCTGCACGCAAAAAATCCGGCCCATCTTCTCCGCTGGCCGATATCCGTTGCGTCTGCGTACCATCCTGGCTCATGGCGGACCAGCTCATCGACGAGACCGATCGCGAGATCCTCGAACTGCTGCGGGAGGACGCTCGGCGCACCCTTGGCGACATCGGAGCCCGCGTCACGCTGTCCACCGCGGCGGTCAAACGCCGGATCGACCGTATGCAGGAGAACGGCGTCATCGTCGGCTACACCGTCCAGATCGACCACGCCAAACTCGGCTGGGGCATCGAGGCGTTCACCGAACTGCGGTTCACCGGGACCACCAAGGTCGGCGAGATCGTCCGCACCACCACCCGGATGCCCGAGGCCCAGGCGGTGTTCACCATCGCGGGCGACCCCGACGCGCTCGTCTGGCTGCGGGTGCGGGACATGGGCCACCTGCAGCGCACCATCGACGAGATCCGGCGGCATCACCAGGTGACGGGCACGAAGACGCTGATGGTGCTGGATTCCTGGACGCGCGGTCAGCAGTGGCCCCACCCCTCGTGAGCGGCGGCCCCAGAAGTACATGAAGGCCCCCTTCCTGTACCTAGGCGCAAGGAAGGGGGCCTTCATGTACTTGGCAAGCGAGTGGCGCCCCGCAGCAGCCGCTCCCCCGTCCGCACCAGGTACTCGGCGAATTCCGCCGGTTCCTCCACCCTGAACTCGATGTCGGTCAGAGTCAGAACCACCGCCAGCCACTCGAACGAATCGACGTAGGCGACGTATCGGCACCTGTCGTCACCGAGCGCTTCGAAACTCCCGTCGACCCGGTGAAGCCGGGCAGCGGCCTCGCTCGCGCCGACGTCGAGGGTCAGCGTGATCCGGAGGGATTTCGGGCTGTGGAAGCGTTCCTGGAGGTGCGCCGCCACATCGTCGACGGGGAGCGGACGCGGCTCGAACGCCACGTCGGTCATCGACGGCGCGCCGATCCGGTCGAGCCGGAAGCTCCGCCAATCCCGTCTGCCGAGGTCCCAGGCGTAGAGGTACCACCGCCTGCCGAGCTGGACGAGCCGCATCGGCTCGACCGTCCGCGACGACGGGCCGTCCTTGCCCGTGTACGGGAACTCGAGGCACCGCCGAGCCGCGATCGCCGCGGCGAGGACGTTCAGGACGTCTTGGCCGACCCGCGGCCGTTCACCGGCCCCGAACTCGACCGCGGCGAGCATTTCGTCGGTCCGCCGTCGCAGTGCCGACGGCAGGACACGCCGGAGTTTCGCGGCGGCGCGGTCGGCCGATTCGGCGGTCAGGTCCACGCCGGTTCCGCCCGCCGCGGCGAGCCGCAGGCCGAGCACGGTGGCGATCGCCTCGTCGTGTTCCAGCATCAGCGGCGGCAGCGCGGTGCCCGCGACCAGCCGGTAGTTGCCCCCGGGACCGCGGCTGCTCTCCACGGGATAGCCCAGACCGCGCAAGTTGTCGATGTCCCGGCGCAGGGTGCGCGGCGGGACTTCCATCGCCGTCGCGAGTTCGGCGGCGGGCCACGCCCGGCCGGATTGCAGGAGCGACAGCAGCCGCAACATCCGTTCCCGTGGTTCCGTCACGACGCCTCCCGCTAGTTGTGGCCGTAATCCGGCCACAACTCATCGTAGCCTCGGTTCATGGCGAAAGTTCAAGCTGACCGAGGCCGGTGGATCACCGTCGAAGGAGCCCGGACGCACAACCTCCGCGACATCTCGGTGCGGGTGCCGAAACACCGGCTGACGGTGTTCACCGGCGTATCGGGCTCCGGGAAGTCGTCGCTCGCGTTCGACACCATCGCGGCCGAAGCCGAGCGCCTGGTCACCGGGACCTATCCCGCCTTCGTCCGGAACCGGCTCCCCCAGCATCCGCCCGCCGACGTCGACCGCATCGACGGCCTCGTCTTCACCACGATCGTCGATCAACGCCGGTTCACCGGCAACGCGCGGTCCACCGTGGGCACGGCGAGCGACATCGCGCCACTGCTGCGCCTGCTGTTCTCCCGGCTCGGAAAGCCGGGCGCCGGGTTCTCGCCCGCCTACTCGTTCAACGATCCGGCCGGGATGTGCCCGCGCTGCGAAGGGCTCGGCGCGGTCGACGACATCGACCTCGACCGGCTGCTCGACCGCTCGCGAAGCCTGCGCGATGGCGCCGTGCGGTTCCCGACGTTCGCTCCCGGCACCTACCGCTGGAAACGGCTGGTCCATTCCGGACTCGTCGATCCCGATGTCCCGTTAGGACGGTTACCGGCGGCGAAGGTCGAGACCCTGCTGCACGCCGAAGCACTCCCCCTCGACGACCCCGGCTCCGAATACCCCAAACACGGGCTGTTCGACGGCATCGTCCCGCGCCTGCGGGATTCGTACCTGCGCAAGACGCCGTCGCGCCTCACGGCCGAGGAACAGGAAGGACTCGCCGGAGTCGTCACCCGCGGCGTCTGCCCCGAGTGCTCGGGAACCCGCCTTTCCGAGGCGGCACGCGGAAGCCTGATCGACGGGCGGTCCATCGCGGACTGGTCCGCCATGCCGGTCGGCGAACTGCGTGACGTCGTCGCGGCCGTGCGCGATCCGTCGGTGGCTCCGCTGTCGCAAGCGATCCGGGAACGCCTCGACGCGCTGGATTCCGTCGGTCTCGGCTACCTCAGCCTGTCCAGGGAGTCGCGGACGCTGTCCGGCGGCGAGGCCCAGCGCGTCAAGATCGTCCGCCACCTCGGCAGCGCGCTGAGCGACGTCTGCTACGTGTTCGACGAACCCAGCACCGGCCTGCATCCGCACGACGTGCACCGCCTTCTCGAACTGCTGGCCAGGCTCCGCGACGCGCACAACACGATCCTCGTGGTCGAACACCATCCCGCCGTCATCGCGGCCGCCGACCACGTCATCGACCTCGGACCCGCCGGAGGCGACGGCGGCGGACGCATCCAGTTCGAAGGCGGCCCCGGCGAACTCGTCACGGCCGGTACCGAGACCGGGCGGATCCTCGGTGTCCCGCTTCGCTTCCGCGAGCGGACCCGCGTCGCGCGGGGTGCCGTGACGATCTCCGGTGCCCGCAGCCACAACCTCCGCGACGTCACCGTCGACGTGCCGCTCGGGGTCCTGACCGTCGTTTCGGGGGTCGCCGGCTCCGGCAAGAGCACCCTGATCACCGGCGAACTCCCCCGGCGGCATCCCGATTTCGTCGTCGTCGAACAGGCTCCGCTGCGCGGTGGGATCCGGTCGACGCCCGCCACGGTGCTCGGGATCGCCGAGCCCATCCGCGAAACCTTCGGGAAGGCCACGGGGAAACATCCGTCGTGGTTCAGCGCGAACGGCCGCGGGGCCTGCCCGGTCTGCAAGGGAAAAGGCGTCATCATCACCGACCTGGCCTTCCTCGACGACGTCCAGACCGCTTGCGACGCTTGTGGCGGCACCCGCTTCAACCCGGACGCGCTCGCCGCGCGCCTGCACGGCCAGACCATCGCCGAAGTGCTGGCGATGAACCCGGCGGACGTCGCCGCGCTGTTCGGCGAGCGGTCCCCCATCGGGCAGCGGTCACGCTGGCTGGACCGCGTCGGGCTCGGCTACCTGACGATCGGGCAAAGCCTCGACACCTTGTCGGGCGGCGAAAGGCAACGGCTGCTGCTGGCCAGGCACCTCGCCGACGCCGGTCCCGCGCACGAACTGCGCCTGGTCCTCGACGAACCCACGGCCGGCCTGCACGGCAGCGACGTCGACCGGTTGCTCGCGCTCTTCGACGAACTCGTCGACGGCGGCGCGACCCTCGTCCTGATCGAACACGACCAACGGGTGATCGCGCACGCCGACCATGTCATCGACATCGGACCGGGCGCGGGTGCCGAAGGCGGGACGGTGGTGTTCGAGGGCACGCCGTCGGCTTTGGCCGAGGACTCGGCGTCCATCACCGGACGTCATCTGCGAACGCGTTCCCGGCGCCGGACGGCGCCGGGAACACCCACCCGCCCGGGAACAGTTCCCGGGCGAGCGCGATGATTCCCCATCGGGCTTTGCCCGACACGCCGGTACCGAACAG
This sequence comes from Amycolatopsis japonica, assembly GCF_000732925.1. Lineage (NCBI taxonomy): Bacteria > Bacillati > Actinomycetota > Actinomycetes > Pseudonocardiales > Pseudonocardiaceae > Amycolatopsis > Amycolatopsis japonica. Next base: position 3,283,137 of record NZ_CP008953.1, on the reverse strand, counting down.
TTCTTGGCCCTGTTTCGCGTGATCTAGCCGACAAGTTCGCAGGCCTTGTCGGCCTTCATCGCCTGATCGAGGCCCGGCACGTCGCCGGTCTTGACCGCGGGCACATGCGTGACCAGGTCGGCCCCGCTCAGAGTGAGGGCGGCCTTGGCGTATTCGACGCCGCCTCGTGGCAGCAGGGTGCGGAACTCGGTCACCTTCCCGTGGAGCTTCCGGTAGAACGCCAGCTCGCCCGCGGCCAGTTCGTCGGCGTTCTGAGCGATCTTCGGGAGCTTCTCGAGCCCGGTGATCGCCGCGGTCAGCGCGGTGTCCAGCTTCTTCAGCGACTCCTCGGCCTTCGGCAGGTCGGCCGCTGTCTCGATGTCGTAGCCCTTGGCCATGCGGTAGACGATCAGTCGCATGTCCTTCACCGCGCCGCAGTATCCGCCCGCCCAGGAGACCAGTGCTGGATCCGGGCCGGTCGGAGACGGCGGGGGTGCGGGTTTCGGTTCCGGTTCCGGCGGATTCGTGGCGCAGCCCGCGAGCAGGCAGCCGACGGCGAGCGCCACGGTCACTCGAATGCGCGCTGTCGTCTGGCTCTTCATCCGGCAGAGGGTAAAGCTGTCCGACGGGACCGGTCCCGATGGGAGGACGAGATGGCTCACTCTCTGCCGCAACGGATGTACCTGCTCGGCTACGACACCGAGAAGAACCGGCTCGACCCCGCCGGCGCCGTCGTGCGGGGCTCGCTCCTGCGTGCGGCCGCGGTGGCCGATCTGGTCCTCGCGGGCCTCCTCTCCGATCGCGACGGGAAGGCCGAGCGCACGGCCGCGGCGGGTCTCGCCCCGGAAGACCCCTTCCTCGCCAAGGTGCTCGAAGACGCTCCCGGAACGAAACCGCGGCGCTGGCTCACCGTCGTCGATCGCGATTGGCACCGGGCCGAGGGCATCGTCCGGGACCAGCTCGCCGCGGCCGGGACGATCACGGTCGGCAGGCACCGGGCGATGGGCATCTTCCCCGTCCGAGACATCGCCCTGGCTGATCCTCGGCTGGTAGAAGGGCTCCGTGGACGAGTCCGCGACGTGGTGCTGAGCGGTCAAGACCCCACCGCCGTCCCGATCGAGGACGCGGTGCTCGCCGTGCTCTCCGCCGAGGGCGACGTCCACACGGTGTTCAGCGCCAAGGAGAACCGCGTGCATCGGAGCGCGATCAAGGCGCTCGCGGCGCACGTCGACACCGTCCTGCCCGGACTGCGGAAGGCGGTCCGGTACTCGGTCGCGGCCCGCCGGTCGGTCAGCGGCTAGCCTCCTCGCGGTCGACGACCTTGGTGAGGAAGTGCTGCTGCCCCAGCGTCCACACGTTGGTGGCCAGGAAGTACAGCAGCACCCCGATCGGTACCGGGAAGAACGATCCCGAGACCAGCATGCCGACCGGCGCCAGGTACATCATCAGCTTGGTGATCCCGGCGGTCTCCGGAGCGGACTGCCGCGCGAGGCCCGATCGCATCGAGAGGAACGTGGCCAGGCTCGCGATCAGCATCAGCGGCACGCCGACGGCGATCATGTGGACGTGATCCGTGCCGAACGCCGCCAGTTCCGCCGCGGGTTGCGAAAGCCAGTTGCCGAGCTTCGCGCCGAACAGGTCCGCGTTCAGGAACGACTGCACACCGGCGTGGTCGAAGACGTGGTTCGAGACGGCGCCCGGCGTGAAATCGCGCAGGACCCAGTACAGCGACAGGAACACCGGGAGCTGGATCAGCGCCGGGAGACAGCCGCCCAGCGGGTTTGAGCCGCTTTCGGCATGCAGTTTCCGGACTTCTTCCACCATCCGCTGGCGATCTTTGCCGTATTTCTCCTTGATCCGCCGCATCTCCGGGGCGAGTGCCTGCATGCGGCGGCCCGCGCGCAACGCGCTGAGCGCGGGTTTGACCAGCAGGAGACGCAATGTGAAGACGAGGAACACGATGGACAGCACCCAGGCGACGCCCGAGTCGGGGCTCGACACGGCACCGAAGACCTTGTGCCAGAACCAGAGAATGGCGGAAACGGGGTACAGGAAGAAATCGAACATGACCAGGTCACTCCGTCGGTCGAAGGGATGCGGGCAGGAGTGACTGCCGCACCTTCGAACGAGAAAGGTCAGGCAGTCACGATGCCCGGTGACGGAGCCCTGGGCCGGACGCGGCCGCGCGCGTCGGGATCGCGCAGGCTCAGGAACAGCTGCGCGCGTTCGCGCAGGCTGATGGCGCGCACCCGCATCGCGGCGGCCGCCGGTTCGAGGCGGAAATGCACCGCGAGCGCGAGCAGGACGGCGGCGAGGGACGCGGTCAGGGCGGCGGCCAGCCCGAGCGGGTTGGCGACCGCCACCGACGCCGTCAGCGCGGTGGCCAGGCTCAGCGGGTTGATCCCGCCGACGACCGGGAGCACGACGAACAACTCGGGCAGGAACAGCGCAAGCATCAGCTTGAGCCGCACGCCGAAGTAGGTTCGCTCCACGTCACCGACACTACCGGAGATATTGCGTTGCGTGATCGCCGAGTGCGCGGGCAGTCTGTCGGAATGGGTCACGTGGAAGTCGCGCATGTCGAATACCACCTGCCCGACGGACGACTTCTCCTCGACGATGTCTCGTTCCGGGTCGGGGAGGGCAGCGTCTGCGCGCTCGTCGGCGCCAACGGGGCGGGCAAGACGACGTTGCTGCGGCTGATCTCCGGGGAGCTCTCCCCCAGCGAGGGCTCGGTGACCATCAGCGGCGGGCTCGGGGTGATGCCCCAGTTCGTCGGGTCGGTACGCGACGAACGGACCGTGCGGGACCTGCTCGTCTCGGTGTCGCCGGACGCTCTCCGCGCCGCCGCGCGGGCCGTCGACGAGACCGAACTCGCCTTGATGGAACGCGACGACGAAGCGAACCAGATGGCGTACGCGCAGGCGCTCGGCGACTGGGGTGACGCTCGTGGTTACGAAGCCGAAGTCGTGTGGGACAAGTGCACGACGGCGGCGCTCAACCTGCCGTACGAGAAGGCGCGCTGGCGCGAGGTGCGCACGCTCTCCGGCGGTGAACAGAAACGGCTGGTGCTGGAGGCGCTGCTCCTCGGCGGGTCCGGCGTCCTCCTGCTCGACGAGCCGGACAACTATCTCGACGTCCCCGGCAAGCAGTGGCTGGAAGAACGGCTGCGCGAGACCCAGAAGACCGTGCTGTTCGTTTCGCACGACCGGGAACTCCTCGCGCGAGCGGCGAAGAAGATCATCAGCGTCGAGCCCGGGCCCGCCGGCGGCGACGTCTGGGTGCACGGTGGCGGCTTCGACACCTATCACCAGGCGCGTGCGGAACGGTTCGAACGGTTCGAGGAACTCCGCCGCAGGTGGGACGAAAAGCACGCCCAGCTCAAGAAACTCGTCGCCGACATGCGCCAGTACGCCGCGCGCAGCGACGAGATGGCCTCGCGCTATCACGCCGCGCAGACGCGGCTGCGCAAATTCGAGGAGGCCGGAGCGCCCGCCGCTCCCCCGCGCGAGCAGAAGATCACCATGCGCCTGCGCGGCGGCCGGACCGGGGTTCGCGCCGTCACCTGCGAAGGGCTCGAACTCAGCGGCCTGATGAAACCCTTCGATCTGGAGGTCTTCTACGGCGAGCGGGTCGCGGTACTCGGCTCGAACGGCTCCGGAAAGTCGCATTTCCTGCGGCTGTTGGCCGGTGAGGACGTCGCGCACGACGGACGCTGGAAGCTCGGCGCCCGCGTCGTCCCCGGCCACTTCGCGCAGACGCACGCCCATCCCGAACTGCTCGGGCAGACACTCGTCGACATCCTCTGGACCGGCTACGCCCGAAGCCGGGGGCCGGCGATGAACGTCCTGCGCCGTTACGAACTCGACGGGCAGGGCGATCAGCGGTTCGAGAAGCTGTCCGGCGGCCAGCAGGCGCGGTTCCAGATCCTGCTGCTGGAGATCGGCGGCGCCACCATCCTGCTGCTCGACGAACCGACCGACAACCTCGACCTGGCGTCGGCGGAAGCGTTGCAACAGGCGCTGGAAGCGTACGAAGGCACGACTATCGCCGTGACGCACGACCGGTGGTTCGCGCGCTCCTTCGATCGGTACCTCGTCTTCGGCTCGGACGGGCAGGTGCGGGAAACGACGGAACCGGTGTGGGACGAGCGGCCGGTGCAACGCGCGCGCTGACTCACTCGGGTCGGTAAAGGCGACACACCAACGGGAAGAGCGTTCGCGGCTCCGTCGTGTGTTTGAATGCCGCCGCGTGTCCGCATCGTCCCAAGGCTGGAGTTCCCCGTGGAGGCCGCTGCCATCCCCTTCGCCATCGCGGCCCTGTGCTGCGCGGCGTTCCTGGTGAGCTTCCTGCGCGACCGGCGCCGGTTGCGGAACGGCTTCTACCTGTTCTTCGCGCTCCTCTTCCTCGGCGTGACGTTCATCGCGCTGCTCGCCTCGGTTTCGCCCGAAGCGGCGGGTTTCGTCGCGGTCGGCGTGATCCTGCTGATCATCCCGACGGTCCTCGCGCTGACGGTCTTCCTGATCTGCAACGGGATCACCATGCTCCGCCGGGAGGGTCGCAGGCTGGCCAACGTCCTTTCGCTGCTGGCGGGGCTCGGCATCTGCGCGCTGATCGTCTTCAACGCGACCGTCACGCAGCTGGCCTGGGAGCCCCTCGACATCGTCCGGGGCATCCTCAACGGGTTGGTCGTCTACTTCTCGTTCCTGTTCGTCTGCTTCCTGCTGTACTCGATCGTCTACGGCCGCATCCGCACCGAGAAGGGCGTGGATTTCGTGGTGGTGCTGGGTTCGGGACTGCTGGACGGTCACCGCGTCCCGCCGCTGCTGGCCGGGCGCCTGAACCGCGCCCGGCGCGTGATCGACGCCGAAGCCCGCCGCGGCGGGGAACCGATGGTGGTCACCTCGGGCGGGCAGGGACCCGACGAGGACCTGCCCGAGTCCCACGCCATGGCCGGGTATCTGGTCGAGAACGGCGTGCCGAGGGAGCGGATCCTGCTCGAAGACCGGTCGCGGACGACCTTCGAGAACCTCACCTTCAGCGCCGAGATCATGCGGCAGCGGAAGGCGGACTATCGCTGCACGGTCGTCACGAACAACTTCCACGTGCTCCGCGCCGCCCTCATCGCCCGCCGCGCGAAGGTGAACGGCCAGGTCATCGGGTCGCCGACGGCGTGGTACTTCTGGCCGAGCGCCACCATCCGCGAATTCGTCGCCATCGTGGTGGAGCACAAGTACAAGAACCTGGTGGTGTGCGGGCTGATCGTGCTTTCGCAGGTTTCCCGCGCCTTCTCGTGAGTGGCAAGGACGGTTAGAACCGTCCACCGGCCCTGAGTCCCGGCAGCCGAGCGGGCGTGTTGCGAAAGCCACTTTCGCAACCTTCAACGTTGCGAAAGTGGCTTTCGCAACGTCCCGCGCCTTATCGCGAAACCGCACTCACGTGATCGAAGCCGGAACTCCCGTGATCAGAGGCGGAACACCCGAGTGCGGCCTCCAATCACGCGAGTCACGTCCCTGATCACGTGAGTCACGTCTTCGCTCACGCCGCGCCTGGGTGCCCGGTCCGTGAAGGCCTCCTTGAGGGACCCAGAGTCCCTCAAGGAGGCCTTCACGGACTTCCCACTCACGAGACGCGTCCCCCACGCGGCAGGAATTTGACATCCCGGGCCGAATTCTCGCCGTCACCACTCAAGCCCGCATGACAAATCCCCGCCATCCGTTTGACAACACCGTTTTCCCCGGGTCATCGTCCTGCGCATGAGCGCTTACACCCGGCAGGCGATGGCGCGGCTGTTCGACCGGACGGCGGAGACCTACGACGCTCTCGGGGTCGACTTCTTCGGCACGTTCGCCGGGGAACTGCTCGACCGGGTCGCGCTCGTCCCCGGCGAGCGGGTGCTGGACGTCGGCTGCGGGCGGGGCGCGGTGCTGTTCCCGGCGGCCGAGCGGGTCGGCGCGGGCGGATCGGTGCTGGGGATCGACCTGTCCGCGGAAATGGTCGAGCGCACCGCGAAAGACGTCGAGGCGCGCGGCGCCAACGCCTCGGTTTCCCTTATGGACGCCCAAGAACCGACGCTGCCCGATGCCGCCTTCGACGTGGTCCTCGCATCGTTCGTGGTCTTCTTCCTGCCCGATCCGGTCGCCGGGCTGCGGTCTTGGCATCGTCTCCTCGCGTCCGGCGGCCGGCTGGGGGTGACCACGTTCGGCGCCGACGATCCGCGCTGGGCCGCCGTGCGTGAGGTCTTCAAACCGTTCGTACCGCCGGAGCTGGCCTGGACGCTCGCCATCAGGTCGGGGCTGTTCGCCACCCTCGAAGGTTTCGGCCAGGCCGTGGAGTCGGCGGGCTTCACCGGTGTCACGTCCGTGGAACGCGTCTATCCGGTGAAGTTCGCCGACCCCGGGCACTGGATCACCTGGTCCTGGTCGCACGGCCAGCGGATGTTCTGGGAGCTGATCCCGGAAGACCGCCTCGACGCCGTACGCCAGGCCGTGCTCGCGGAGCTCGAACCGCTCCGCGAGCCCGACGGGAGCGTGGTGCTGGCGCAGACCGTGCGCTACACCCTCGCCCACCACGCTTGACGGCTCACAACGCGAGCCTCGGCCAGGACGCCGTGTCCCGCGAAAGCTGCCGGTCGTGTGTCGCGATCACCACCGCGGCCGGTGTCGTCCCGAGCGCGGCGGTCAGCTCGTCGACGAGGGTGGCGGACAGGTGATTGGTCGGTTCGTCCAGCAGCACGACGTGCGGGCGACAGGCCAGTACGAGCGCCAGGTCCAGCCGACGCCGGGCGCCGACCGACAGTTCGGCCACCGGCCGGTTGCGGTCGTAACCACCGAGCAGGCCCAGTTGGCCCAGGCCCGGACCGGAGATCCCCGACCTGGCGAGCCGTTCGTCGTACAGCTCCATCGCCGTCCGCCTGCCCGGCAGATCGGATTCCTGTCCCAGCAGCCCGATCCGCGCCGATCGGGAGCGCGCGACCGTGCCCGTGTCCGGCTCGAGTTCCCCGGCCAGCACGCTCAGGAGCGTCGACTTCCCCGCTCCGTTGCGGCCGGTGACCACCAGCCGGTCGCCGCTTTCCAGCGCCACGTCGACCGGACGCGCCAGCCGTCCGGCCACCGTCACCCCGGCGGCTCGGAGCAGGACAGCGCCTCCGTGTGACGGCAGGTCCGGCATGGAGAACCGGGCGGGCGGCGGCGGGACGGCCACCACGTGCCCGGCCAGTTCTTCCTGCCGCCGGTGGACCGCGCGGACCAGTCCGGGCGCGCGGGTGGCACGGACATGCCTGCCGGTGCCCTTGGGCGGGCGCCAGTTGTCCCGCAACCGGTTCCGGGCGGCGGACAGGTCGTCGGCCAGCCGTTGCCGTTCGGCGATCTGCTCGGCGTGCTCGGTTTCCCAGCGGGCACGTTCGGCTCGGCGGGCCTCGACATGACTCGCGTATCCGCCGCCGTAAACGCGCGGCCTGCCGTCGCTCGACGGATCGAGGTCGATCACCGTGGTGGCGACGTCCGCGAGCAACGCCCGGTCGTGGCTGACCAGCACGACCACACCCGGGTGCGCGCGCAACCGCTCGGTGAGGTGTTCGAGGCCCGCCGCGTCGAGATGGTTCGTCGGTTCGTCGAGCAGCAGGACCGGATGCCCGGCGCCGAGCAGGCACGCCAGCCGGACCCGGTGCCGTTGCCCGACCGAGAGTGTCCCGAGTGGACGGTCGCGGTCGTCCACGGCGTTCAAGGCCGCCAACGACACTTCGACACGCCTGTCCGCGTCCCACGCGTCGAGGGCTTCGGCCTGTTCCAGCGCGGCGGCGAAAACGTCGTCCGCGCCCGGAAGACCCTCGCTGAGCGCCTCGGTGGCGGACTCGAGACGAGCCAGCGCATCGCGGACGGCGGCGAGTTCGAGGTCGATCAGCGCGCCGACGGTGTCGTTCGCGCCGAGCGGGATCTGCTGGTCGGCGACACCGGCCGAACCCGAACGGTGCACGTCGCCGCGATCCGCGGGCAGGTCACCGGCGAGTACCCGGAGAAGAGTGGTCTTGCCGCGACCGTTCTCCCCGACGATGGCGACCCGGTCCCCGGCCGCGGCGACGAGATCGACGCCGGAGAGCACGGGCCGTCCCCCGAAGGAGACGTGGACGCCGGACAGGCGGACGTGCGCCGCGCGCACAGGCGCGGGCGAAAGAGGGGATGACATGAAGAAACTGCCTCCGGTGAAGGTGATGAGCAGGAAGAACGAACACCGGTGCCGCGGCTCGCGGTACCGGTGGAGGCGTCGTCCCTCAGAGGAAGAACAGTTGCTGCATCACGCTCACGAGGTTAGGACACGGCCGGAAGCCCTCGCATCCGATTTTCGGAACCACACGTTCGCGCCATCCCCCTGCCGTGCTCGTCACCACGTGGGCACCCGCTTCCACCTGCGGCCACGTGGCGGTCCTAGCCCGCGGACGTCGCTTCAAACCACCACTTTCCGGGGTCACCCACAGGTGCACCACGACGGTTGCCATGATCACCGGCCCGGCCGACGGTGGGCTTCTCAGCAGCATCTTTCGAGAGGAGCAGGACCGATGGCGAAGACCATGCAGCCGCAGGAACTCATCGACAGTGCCGTGGTCGACCCGACCGGCAACAAGCTCGGGAAGGTGGGCAACGTCTACCTCGCCGACGCGACGCGCCAGCCGGAATGGATCACCGTCAAGACGGGCCTGTTCGGCACCAAGGAGAGTTTCGTCCCGCTTTCGGGAGCGCATGCGGACCAGGACGGCGTGCACGTCCGCGTCGACAAGGACGCGGTCTCCGACGCGCCCCGGATCGAGGCCGACGGCCACCTGTCCATGGAGGAGAGCGCGCAGCTGTACAAGCATTACGGGCTCCCGATGCCGCGGACGTCGCCGGACGGCCGGATGGACGACCGGACGCAGGGCCGGGGCGACGCCGGCCGTGGCAAGGCGGGCATGGACCCGGGCAAGCGTGCGGATTCCGGTCGGAAGGAGCGGGACACCGAGCCCACCATGACGCGGTCCGAGGAACGGCTGAACGTCGGCACCGAGCAGGTCGAGACCGGCCACGTCCGGCTGCGCAAGTACGTCGTCACCGAGGAGCAGCAGGTCACCGTCCCGGTCAGCCACGAGGAGGTCCGGATCGAGCGGGAGCCGATCACGAAGCCGGGCGGTGAGCGGGCCGAGATCGCCGAGGACGAACAGGAAGTCGTGCTGCACGCCGAGAAACCGGTGGTGGACAAGGAAACCGTCGCGGTCGAGCGGGCGAGGCTCAAGACCGAGACCGTCACCGAGGACCAGACGATCTCCGGCAAGGTCCGTAAGGAGCAGTTCGAGGTCGTCGACGACGAGGGCAAGCACCGCAAGTCGTGACCAGGAGTGGGCCGCCCGGGTTCAGCGCATGCGCCGGACGCGGGCGGCCGCGACCACGAAACCGGTCGCCACGGCACCCGCGATCGAGCAGCCGACGCCGAACAGGACCGCGGGCTCGTGCACCCTCAGCACCGAGACGCAGAGCCATGCCGTCGCGCCGAACAGCAGGCCGAGCACCGGCCCGCCGACGAGCGCGCCCCGCCAGCGGTGTCCGTTGCGGAGGGTCCGCAACCCGGATTCCAAGTACGCCAAGGCGAACAGGGCGAGGATCAGGCTGCCCGCGCCGAGCGCGCTCGCGAGCGGATGCTGGTCGGTGACGACGGTGAAGGTCCGCGGGACACCGTCCGCGGTCAGGGTCGCGGTGACGGCGCCGCCGACGATCCACCGGGTGAGACCCGGAAAAGCGAGATCGGCACGGAAGCCCTCGCCCTCGGGTTTCGGGACCGCCGACGCGGAACCGAGCGGGATCCCGGCGGCGGAAAGGGCGAGGGTGACCTGGCCAGGGTTCCCCTCCCCCGTCACCGCGAACGTCTTGCTGAGGTCGAGGGACGCCGACGAGGCCGCGACGCCGTCGATCTTCAGCGTCGTGGCCTCGTGCGGCAACCGTTCCGGCGTGAGCAGGGTGAGCACCACGAGCACGATCGCGGCGACGGCCGCGGCCAGCCGGAACCAGAGCACCGAGCCCGGACGTTTCCCCGGTTCGAGTTCCGCGCGGGTCGCCGACAGCGTCGGATCCGGTGCGGGACGCCGGACCGGCCGGGTCGGTCCGTCTCCGGCGGGCACCGTCGCGCCGATCGCGGAGATCACCCTCGGGGTGAGATGCCGCACCGGCACGCGAGAGCGTTCGAGCCAGCCCGGCCCGTACACGGCGGTGGCGGCGGAAGCGAGGTCTGCGGCGAAGGTCTCCGCGTCGCGGTACCGAGAGTCGAGTTCGCGCGAGAGGCTGCGCATGACGACCCCGGCGAGCGGTGACGGCACGCCGTCGATCGGGCGCGGATCGGTGAACATGTGCTGGCGCATCATGCTGATCGCGCCACGGGTGTTGTCGAAGGGCAGCTTCCCGGACAGCAGTTCGTAGAGCACCGTGCCCGCCGAGTAGACGTCCGCCGCCGGGCTCAGCGCGTTGCCCATCGCCTGCTCGGGCGCGATGTAGGCGGGTGTGCCGAGGACTTCGCCGCCGTGCGTGACGAGGGTGGCGCCCTCGCTGATCACCTTCGCGATGCCGAAGTCGGCCACCTTCATCACGCCTTGCGTGGTGAAGAGCAGGTTCTTCGGTTTGACGTCGAGATGCAGTACGCCCGCTTCGTGCGCCGCGTGGAGACCGGCGAGCATCGCCAGCCCGATCGCGCAGGCCTGTTCCCCGCCGATCTCGCCACTGTGGAACCGGCTGTGCACCGTGCCGCCGTCGAGCCGTTCCATCACCATCAGGTGCTCACGGCCGGTGCGCACGTAGTCGTACACGGGCACGATGTGCGGATGGTCGAGGCTGGCCAGCACGCGCGCTTCGCGGTCGAAGAGTTCGCTGCTGACGGCGTGGTTCAGCACGTCCCACGGCAGTTGTTTGATGGCGACGTCGCGGCGCAGCGAACGGTGGACGCCGGCGAAGACGACCCCCATCCCGCCCTGGCCGATCGCGGGCCCGATCTCGTACTGCGGTAGCGCGGCGACGACCTCGGCGGGTGCGCTCATCGGTTGAATTCCTTGGTGCCGTCGGGAAAACGGACCGTCTCGTCACCGCTGGGGCCCGGCGCGGGATGCGGGGTCAGGTAGCCGAGCAGGAAGGCGATCGCGGCGGCGCCGAGGACCACCGGGATCTCGATCGCCGGCTCCGGCGGGACGAGCCGCAGCACCGACAGCGAGACGACGGCGACGAGCCCGGTGCCGAATCCGGCCGGCAGGAAACGCAGGCCGCGTCGCCACCTGTTGGCGGGAAGTCGGTGGCGGGCGAGCGCGAGCAGGGCGGTCAGCCACGCCAGCACGGTCAGCACGAGCATCGCGAGCCCGAAAGCACCGTAGACGGACCAGAAGGATCCGCGGATGTCCGCGACGGTGGTCGCCTCGCCGAGCGTGCCGCGCTGCGCGTCGAGCAGTTCGACCGTCGACGGGAGCAGCCCGATCGCCTGACCGGAGAGATCGGCCATGTCCAGTACGAAGGTCCTGGTGACCCGGCTGTGCGCGGGGACCTCGAACGGCGCCGTGGTGTCGTAGGCGAAGAAGGTCAGGGCCAGCGCCACCCCGGACACCCGGACGCTGCGGACCTTGACCGAGGTCCCACCACTGTTGGTGGCCGTGACGGTGAGTTCGACCTGTTTCGCCGGGTCGACCATGACCGTGGCGTTGGCGATCGGCCGGTCGTCGAGGGTGACCGCCAGGCCGAGCCTGCCATCGAGGACATCGTCCGCACTGGCCGGTAGTGAGCCCAAGAGGACCGCGCACAGCCCCAACGCAACCCCTGCCGCGATGACACGTCCCATTTTGCGCATCCCCTGTTTTCCTCGGCCGACTGGTCCGGAATGCTACAGCGAGTACTTACCGGAGAGGGACGTCCCAATGCGTATCGTGGTTCGCCTGATATTCGGCACCGTGGCCGGGTTGTTGTTCCTGCTTTCCCAGGTGGGGGCGGGAAACGCGCAGCAGTCCCCGTATCAGTCCACGGTTGGTTTGAAACCTTCGAGCGGACCCGCCGGGAGTTCTTTCACCATTTCCTGGAATTTCTCCCCGTGCAAAGGACCTATTTCTTTCACGTGGGAAGGAACGGCCCTCACCTCGGTCAGCGCTCCCAGTGGACAGGTCGGGGCGACGGTGCCGAGCAATGCGACACCTGATAGCCACACCGTCACCGGCACTTGCACGAACGCGCGGACCGGACAGCCGCTGACCGGGAACGCGACCTTCCGCGTGACCGGGACCGTGACCACGGCGCCGCCGACGACGAAGGTGCCTCCGACGACCAAGCCGTCGATCCCGGTGACCACCCCGACCAGACCGGGAACGACCACCACGCCGACCACTCCGGTGACCACGACGACGACGCCGCCCACCACGACGCCACCATCCACAACGGACACTTCCCCGCCGCCGACGGACGTCCCGCCGACGAGCACCACCCCGCCGGGCCCGAACGACCTGGTCCTCGACAGGCCGAGTGTGCAGCCCGGCGACGCACTGTCCGCGACGGGCAAGGGCTGCACGCCCGGCGAGCGCGTCACGCTGACGTCGGACGGCGAACGCGTCGGCGGCGCCTACGCCGACGGCACCGGTGCCTTCACCGCGGCCGTCGAGTTCACGCGGATCGAGGCGGGCAGGCACACCGTCGTCGCGGACTGCGGCGTGCGGCTGACCGGCGCCGTCGAGCAGGTCGTGACCAGCTCATCCGGCGGGCACAGCGGCACGCTGGTGGTGCTGGTGTTCTTCGTGCTGGCCGGGATCACCGTGATCCGTTTTCCCTGAGCTCAGCGGGGAAGCTTCACCACGGTGACGAAGAAGTTGTCGATCTGGCGTACCACGTCGATGAACCGGTCGAAGTCGACCGGCTTGGTGACATAGGCGTTGGCGTGCAGGTCGTAGCTGCGGAGGATGTCCTCTTCGGCTTCGGAGGTGGTGAGCACTACGACCGGGATGGTGCGCAGCTCCGGCGACGCCTTGACCTCGCTGAGCACCTCGCGGCCGTCCTTGCGGGGCAGGTTCAGGTCGAGCAGGATCAGCCCCGGACGTTCCGCGTCCTCGAACGGCGCTTCCCTGCGCAAGAACTGCAAAGCCTGCTCGCCGTCGGAGACGACCGACAGGGTGTTGCGGATCTTGTGGTGCTCGAACGCCTCCTGCGTCATGAGGACGTCGCCGGGGTCGTCTTCGACCAGCAGGATGTGGATCGGCTCCAAGGACTCGGTCATGCTTGCTCGTTTCCTTCGTCGGGATTCTGGGCTGCGGGCAGGGTGAAGCAGAACCGGGTCCCGGACGGCACGCTGGTGTCCAGCCAGATCCTCCCGCCGTGGTGTTCGACGATCTTGCGGCACAGGGCCAGGCCGATCCCCGTACCCGGGTATTCGCCGCGGCCGTGCAGCCGCTGGAAGATCACGAAGATCCGCTCGGCGTACTCGTCGCTGATGCCGATCCCGTTGTCGGTGACGGAGAACCGCCAGTCCTCGCCGTCCCGCTCCGCGGAGATCTCGATCTCCGGCGGCTCCTCGCCGCGGAACTTGATCGCGTTGCCGACGAGGTTCTGGAAGACCGCCGTCAGCAGGGTTTTTTCCCCGCGTACGGCGGGAAGCTCGCCGTGGGTGACACGGGCGCCGGACTCGGCGACCGCGTCTTCGAGGTTGCCCAGCGCGGCGTCCAGCAGGTCTCCGGACTCCAGCAGGACACTTTCGCCCGGGCGGCGACCGACGCGGGAGAAGGCGAGCAGGTCGTTGATCAGCGCCTGCATCCGTTTCGCGCCGTCGACGGCGAAACCGATGTACTGGTCCCCGCGTTCGTCCAGCTTTCCCTGGTACCGCTTCTGGAGCAGCTGGCAGAAACTGGCCACCTTGCGCAGTGGCTCCTGCAGGTCGTGCGAAGCGACGTAGGCGAACTGCTCCAGATCCGAGTTCGACCGCTCCAGCTCGCGGGTCCGGGTCACGATCAGTTCCTGCGCCCGCTCCAGCCGCGCGACCTCGTCGAGGATCCGCGAGCGCAGCGACTCCACATCGGACGCCAGCTCCCGCATCTCCTTCGGACCGGAGCCGCGGACCTCGCGATGGATGTCGGTCTGTGCGACGTCCCGGACCTCTGCGGCCAGCCGACGGATCGGCTTGATCAGTTTCCGGTGCAGGACAAGGAAGACCAGCGCGAACGCGGCACAGAGCAGCACCGCGATCACGATGAGCATGGCCCGCAGGACGTCGGCGGAGACCGCCAGGTCCTCCCTCGCGTCCAGCCGTTCGGCCTCCAGGCGGTTCTGCAACACGCTCAGGGCCGCGCGGACCTGGTCGAACAGCGGTTTGCTCGCATCCACCTGCGCGCCGGTCGCGGGAGCGCCGGCGAGCACGGGTTCGATGACCGTCCTTCGCCAGGTCGCGGCGGCGCTCAGCACCCGATCCAGATCGGCACCGATCGCGGTACCCGGGACGGCGCCGAGCCGCCGCAATTCGGCGACGGCCGCGTCCTGTGCTCTCAATCCGTCCCGGTACGGCTCCAGGAACTCGGGACGCCCGGCCAGGATGTAGCCGCGTACACCGGTCTCCTGGTTCAGCATCGCCGTCGAGAGCGAGGTGGACTGCAGCACCTGCGGGCCGGTGACGTCCAGCAGCCTGGCGCGCGCATCGGTGAGGTTCGTCGTGGCCAGTGCGCCTGCCACGATCGCGCCCCCGAGCAGCAGGCCGGCGATCACTCCGGACAACACCGCCCAGCGGCTGATCGACCAAACGGGCCTCATCGCGACGGCTCGCCGGAATCGAACGTGAGCAACGCCAGCGCGACGTCGTCGTCCAGCGGACCGCCGTGCAGGACGTCCATCTCGCTGATCAGGTGATCGAGTGCCGCGGCGGAACCGCCCTCGGCGTCCAGGCTGTTCAGCGCGGCGGCGGCCATCCGTTCGAGCCCGACCCGTTCGCCGCTGCCCTCGACGCGTCCCTCGAAAAGGCCGTCGGTGTACAGCAGCAGTGACCATCGCGGTCCCATCGGCACCGTCAGCTCCTGCCATCCCGCACCCGGCGCCACGCCGAGAGGCGGGCCGAGTTTCTCCCTGGACAGCAGCCTGCCGCCCGAGTCGTCGATCAAAAGCGGCTGCGGATGACCGGCGAGTGCCATCTTCAGCGAGCGGCGGTCCGGGGCGACCGTGATCATGCAGACGGTGGCGAACAGCGGCCCCAAGGCCTCGTGCCGCAGCATCTCCTCCACCATCGCCAGTGTTCCCGCCATCGGCAGCCCGGCGAGCACGACCGAACGCCACGCGATCCGCAGCGCGACACCGAGCGCCGCTTCGTCCGGACCGTGCCCGCACACGTCCCCGATGACCAGCTGCAGGGTGCCGTCGGGGAGTTCGACGGCGTCGTAGAAATCGCCGCCCAGCAAGGCCCCGTTCCGGCCGGGCCGGTATCGCACCGCGAGTCCGAGCCGGGGATCGGTCACCAGCGGGGTCGGCAGCAGGCCGCGTTCGAGGCGCGCGTTCTCCCTCGCCAGCAACTGATGCTGCAGGAGTTGCTGCTCGATGCGTTCGGCACGGCTGCGTTCCCAGGAATACCGGAGGGTCCGCGCCAGAAGCCTGCCGTCGACATGCTGTTTGACCAGGTAGTCCTGAGCACCGGCGCCCAGCGCCGCCACCCCGGTGGCCTCGTCCTCCTGGCCGGTCAGGACGATCACCGCGGTCGACGGCGCGTGCTGCCGGAGCCTGGTCAGACCGGTCAGCCCCGTCGCGTCCGGAAGCTGGAGATCCAGGAGCACACAGTCGGCCGCGATCGGCCGCGCGAGTGCCCGTTGGAGCGTCGTCACCCTCTCGAGGACGACCTGTTCCAGACTTTCGACGGCATCCGCGAGCATCTCTTCGACCAGGAGAGCGTCGCCGTCGTCGTCCTCGACCAGCAGGACATGCAACCGGGTCGGCTGGATGGAGGGTCTACGAGGCGGGGACTGCTCGCCGTGACGCACGGCGTTGGACACGGACAGCCACCTTTCCTCACCGGATTTTCCGGTGCGCGAACAGAAGACGGCTGTCTTCTCAACCAACGGGAGCGTACCGGCCGTACGGGACATGCCGCCGGTCCGGACCACCGACACGCCAGGTTTCCCACGGTCAGGGATCGCGCGGCGGCCGGGGTGGCCGCATCGCCGCGAAGACCAGGAACAGCGCGGCCAGGAAGAGGGCGGCGACCGCCACATCGATCAGGAAGCCGACGACGAGTGCGGTGATCATCGCTCACTCCTGTGCCGTCCGGGCGGCTTCGCGACGGCGGGCGTACAGGCTGGTGAACGAGACCGTGACGAGGACGGCGATGATCACGCCCAGCGAGGCCGGGGTCGGGACCTGCGGCACCGACGGCCAGATCCCGTGGGCCCAGTGCAGGACCAGCTTCACGCCGATGAAGGCGAGGATGATCGCGAGGCCGTGATTCAGGTGGACCAGCTTCGCGAGCGCCGAGTGGAGCACGAAGTACAAGGCGCGCAAGCCCATCAGGGCGAAGGCGTTGGTGGCGAACACGAGGTACGGGTCTTCGGTGATGCCGTACACCGCGGGCACGGAATCGACCGCGAACACGACGTCGGTCGCGAAGACCGCGACGACCACGACCGCCAGCGGGGTGAGCGCGCGGCGTCCGTGTTCACGCACGGTCAGCCGGGTGCCGCGGTAGTCGTCCGTGACCGGCATCAGCTTGCGCAGCAGGCGGACCGACCGCAGCTGGGAAAGGTCCATCTCGCTCTGGCCGCCGGACATGGCCTCCCGCAGGATCTTGACCGCCGAAGCGAACAGGATCACGCCGAAGACGAGGAACGCCCAGGTTCCCGCCGACAGCATCGCGGCACCGGCCGCGATGAACACGCCGCGGAGCACCAGCGCGCCCACGATGCCGTACAGCAGCACACGTTGCTGCACCTCGGACGGGACCGCGAAGGCGGCGAGCAACAGCATGAAGACGAACAGGTTGTCGACCGACAGGGATTTCTCGACGACGAACCCGGTCATGAACTCGAGCGCCTGACCGCCGCCGAACTCGAGCCACAACCAGAGCCCGAACACCACCGGAAGCGCCAGGTAGAAGGCCGACCAGCCGGCGGCCTCCCGCATCGAAACCTCGTGCGGGCGCCGGGTCACCGCGAAATCGGCGACGAGCAGTGCCAGCAGGACGGCGATGCTGATCGCCCACAACGCGGGCGATCCCACGGTTGCCACGGACTCGGGCATGGAGCCTCCTCGAACTCGAAGTTCGAGGTCTCCTTCACCCCTGTGGGGCGGCCTCCCGGGGACACCGGCGGGATGTCCGTACTGACCGGGCAGGCTCTTGGGAAGTACTCCCCTCGTCGGTCCAGTATCGCATTTAGTAAAGAGATATTAAAGCGGGGGTCAAGCCGGGCCCTCCCGCAAGACGCCGCGCACCGCGTCGACGGACAGGTCGTCCCAGGGGAATTCGGCCATCCACCAGGTCGCGCCCGCCCGTTCATAGGGTGCGAGATCCGTGCCCGCGGGCACCCCGATGGCGAAGTCGTACGGCGTCTCGTCACCTTCACGCAGCGCGGTGATCGTCTCGACCGCCTCGGCGAACTCGTCCGCGTGCGGCAGGTTCACCGGGAAGAACCCGTCGTACCGCGCGGCCCGGCGCATCGGCTTCGTCTTCCCCGGGAAGCCGGCCAGCCACACGGGTATCGGGCGGGCGGGACGAGGCAGGAAGGTGATGTCGTCGACCGTGTAATGCACGCCGTGGTGCCGCACGGGCTCACCGGACCAAGCGGCGGTGAGGATCTCGAGCGACTCGTCGAGCATCTCGGCGCGCTTGCGATCGTCCGGTTCGTCGCCGGTCCTCGAGAACTCCCCGCCAAAGCGGTCGCTGCCGAGCCCCGCGCCGAGGATCAGCCGTCCGCCGCTCAAGCGGTCCAACGTGGCCGTCTCACGGGCGAGCTTGACCGGGCGGCGGCGGGCCGGCGGTGTGACCATCGGGCCGAAGGCGAGGTTCTCGGTGGCGGACGCGACGGCGGCGAGGGTGATCCACGGATCGGCGATCGCGCGCACCGGCTCGCGCCAGCGGATGTGGTCCCAGACGAACAAGCCGTGCCAGCCCGCTTCTTCGGCTTCGGCGGCGAGACGCGCGACGATCACCGGATCGGCCAGTTCGTCGAAGATCGGCAGCCAGAGTGCTGAGCGCAGAGTCATGCCTGCGACCGTACGGACCGGTACCGACAGTCGGGGCGGTTTCCGGCGTCGGACGTCGGCCGGTCCCGTCGCGAGACGTCCGACTGGACACGCGTGTCGTCCACTCAGTCACGCGTGTCGTCCGTCTGATCACACGCGCCGTCCACAGGTTGACAACGCCACTAGAGTTCAACCAGGGCATTGATTAACCTCTCGGTTGAATACCTGCGGAAGAGAACCACGATGACCGACCTGACGATCACCCGTCTCCTCGACGCGCCGCGCGAACTGGTCTTCCGCGTGTGGACCGATCCCGACCATCTCGCCCAGTGGTGGGGCCCGGCCGGCTTCACCAGCAGGTCCTGCACCGTCAACCTCACCGAGGGCGGCAAGTGGCGCACCTGCATCAGCGACGGCGAGACCGTGCTGTGGATGTCAGGCGTCTACCACGAGATCGTCCCGCCGGAGCGGCTCGTCTTCAGCTTCGCCTGGGAGGAGCCGGAAGGCTTCCGCGGGCACGACACCCTCGTCACGGTCGACTTCTTCGACCTCGACGGCAAGACGGAAATGTCGTTCCACCAAGCGGTCTTCGAGACCGTGGCGGAGCGCGACAGTCACGTCGAAGGCTGGCAGTCCTGCTTCGGCCGCCTCACGGAGCATGTAGCAGATGCGAGCGGTCGATGAGATCACTCATGGCCCGCTGAAACTCGCTTCGCCGCTTCTCGCTCCATCCGTCGGTGAGCTGATCGAAAACCTGTTCCTGCCAGCGGTGTGCCTGGTCGAGCATGGACCGGCCCGCCGCCGTCAACGAAACCTCACGACGGCGCCCATCGCTCCGCGAGGCCTCCATGGCCAGATGACCCGCCTCGATCGCGGCCTTGACCAGTCGCGACGCGCCGCTCTGGTCGAGGCCGATCTCGACGGCGATCGCGTTCACCGTCGTCTCGGCCCCGCGCTCGGCGAGGGAGTGGACCGCCTCGCCGACGAGGACGAGACGACCCTGATCGGCGACACCCGCCGTCCGGCGCGACCAGTGCCGGACGAAGGCGAACAGCGCCTGACCAGGACCTTGGGTGCTCATTCGGTCGCCGCCATCTCGCGGCAGATGTACGCCAGTTCGAGTGCGGACTTCAGATCGGGCAGCCGGAGCGCCGCGGTGACCTTGCCGCCGCCCACCCGGAACACGGTCGCCACCCGCGTCGGCCCCGCACTTTCGGGCCAGGTCGCGTCCTCCTCCACCACCATCAGGCGATCGCTGACCGGATGCCACGATCGCGGCTTCAGCCTGATCCCCGACCGATCCACCCAGTCGGCGAACTGCGCGGACGTGATCGGCCCGGCGCCCTTCGGCCCGAGGACGACGACGGGATCCCCGACCGCGTCCGCCGATCGCCTCAGGTCGCCTTCGTTGACGCTCTCGTGCCACTCGTTGATCGCCGTCTCGAGTTCCATGACTCAACTATATGCGAAACGCATACGTTTAGCCCACCTCCCGCAGCACCTGCCGGGCCCGCGCCACCCCGTCCTCCTCCCGCAGCCGCGCCGCGACGTACTGCGCGCCGCGGCGGAACAGGAGGTTGCCGGACAGCTCCAGCAGCCGCGCGGTCAGCGAGTCCGCGGTCAACTCCCGCAGCGGCAATGGACGCGGCCCGGCGCCGAGCCGGAAGACCCGGTCGCCCCAGTACGGCTGGTCGGAGAAGACCGGGCAGACCAGTGAGGGAACACCCGCGCGCAACGCGGCCGCGGTCGTGCCCGCGCCACCGTGGTGCACCACCGCCGCGGTGCGCGGGAACAGCCACGCGTGCGGAACGTCCCCGATGGTCAGCAGATCGTCTTCTCCGGCTCCGGCGGCGGTACCGAGCAGGCCACGCAAACCCACGCGGCGCAACGCCGTGCGGACGGCCGTGAACGTCCGCTCCGCCTCCGACGGCCGCATGCTGCCGAAACCGACGTACACCGGAGGCGGCCCAGACGCGAGGAAATCCCGCAGACGCGGGTCGGGTCGCCAGGCGGCGGGCGCCTCGAGAAACCAGTAGCCGGTGACGTGGACCCGCGCGGGCCAGTCCTTCGGCCGGGGCACCACGGCGTCGGAAAACCCGCACAGCACCGGGGTTTCCGTCCGCCGCGGCCCGCGCAAACCGGCCGAGGGCAGGCCGAGCGTCCGCTCCCGCCATCGGTCGACCTCCGGCCGCAGCACCTGCCACGCGACGGTGTCGACGGCGCGGAAGCTCAGCCGCCTGCCGCACGGTCCGGTCTTGGCCGCCCACGGCACCAGCGGATGTGCGAAGGCCCCCGTCGGCACGCTGGGCTGGTAGTGCAGTTCGACGTCGGGAACGCCGAGCGACGCGCCCAGATGCGCGCCGAGGAATCCCAGCGTCGGGGCGAGTACGAGGTCCGCTCCCGCCGACCCCTCGTGGACGTCGGCCAGCAGACGCTCCATCACCGGGGCCAGCGCGCCGCGCAACCCGCGCAAGAAGGTCACGGACGTCCGTCCCTCCGTCCATTCGCGTCCGCCGTCCGAACCGAGGATCTCCGCGGGATCGGCCGAGAGCGGGGCGAAATCCAGGCCGTGCGAGGTCACCAGGGTCCGGAACCGTTCGGCCGCCAGCACCCGCACCCGATCGCCGTCGAGACCACGCCCCAAGGCGATGCACGGCTGGACGTCGCCCCGCGAGCCGGGAGCGACGATCACGACGAGCCGGCTCATCACTTCGCCGCCGTCAGCCGGTAACGGAGCCGGAACGGCAGGTTCGCCAGCACGGCGGCGATCCGCGCGTCCCTGCCCACCAGATACCTCGGCGCGAAGCGGCGTGCGGTCAGCGCGTGGACCACGACCCGCGCCGCCCGCTCGGGCGGCACCCCGTTCCGCGCGGACCGTTCCGCGCTGTGTTCGGCCGCGTCCAGTTGCGCCGCATACCTTTCCCGCGCGGCTTCCGGCAGCGCGGCACGCACTTCTTCGGCGGCGGCGCGGGCGCGCGGCCAGATCGAGGTGGCGACGGCGCCGGGTTCGACGAGGACGACGCCGATCCCGGACGGGGCCAGCTCGGCGCGCAGGCTGTCGGTCAAACCGACCAAGGCGAACTTCGACGTGTGATACGGCCCGACCATCGGCCCCGCGATCCGCCCGCCCATCGACCCGACCGTCACGACCCTGGCACCGGCCGCGGCACGCAGCGCGGGCAGCATCGCCTGCGTGACGGCCAGCTGACCGGTGACGTTGACCTCCAGCTGCTGCCGGAAATCGTCGAGCGGGACGTGTTCCAACGGTCCCGGCCGGGCCATCCCGGCGTTGTTCACCAGTCCGCGCAACGGGCCCGCCGCCGCGACCTCCTCCCCGCAGGCCGCGATCGACGCCGGATCCCGGAGATCCATCCGCAGCACGGTGACCGCCTCGCCGAAGGTCCGCGCGAGGTCCGTTTCATCCGCGTCGGTGCGGACACTGGCCCAGACGTGGGCGTCCCGCCGGACAAGTTCGGCCACGCAAGCCCGGCCGATCCCGCTCGACGCCCCGGTGACCACAAAGGACGGACGGGTCACGACGCCTCCCCCGCCTTCACCGGCGCGGCGAGGGCACGCAGCATCCGCGGCCACGTCTTGTGCAACTGGTCCTGCCAGTACGCCCAATGATGCGTGCCCGGCCCATAGAAGTCCGTCATGACCGGGACACCGAGCCGGTTCAGCCGGTCGGCCATCGCGGTGGTCTGGCCGGAGCAGAGGAATTCGAGCAGCATCGCGCCGGGCAGCACGTCGATCGGGAGTTTGCCGTCGAACGGTCCCGGGAGGCCGTTGCCCGTCGAAAGGTACAGCTCGGTGCCACGCAGGCGATCGGCGTTCACCAGCGGATCGTGCGCGTCCCAACGCGATGCCTCGCGACGGCGGTCACCCCAGAGCGCTTCCGGGTCTTGCCGGGCGGAGGCGACGATCGCGCTGGTCAGCAGCTCACCGTACGGACCCGTGGGATTGAGATTGCCGCTGAACGACCCGGCGAACCGGAAGACGCCCGGCCGCCGGGCGGCGAGTTCGACAGCGCCGTAGCCGCCGAGCGACAGGCCCGCCGCCACTCGGCGGCCGTCCCCGCGATAGCCGCGATCGATCAGCTGCGGGATCTCGACGGCGGTGAACGTCTCCCACTGATTGAGCACGACGTTCTTGCCGTAATTCCACCAGTCGGAAAAGAACCCCGCGGAACCCGAGCCCGGCATCACCACCAGCGCGCCGGAGTCGTCGGCGAGCTTCCGGATGTCGGTGTTGGCGGTCCAGCCACGATAATCCTGCAGCCGTGTCTCCCCGGCGAGCAGGTACACCGCCGGCCACTTCCGGTCCGGTTCGGTGGCCCATCCCGACGGCAGGATCAGCCGGACCATCGCGTAACTCCCGACGCCGACCGAGCGCACGGTGAGGTCCAGCATCCGCGGGTCACCGTCCACAGTGGTCTGGGCCACGACGTGCGAGCCGTCGTCGGCCCTGGCGTCCGGGACACCGCTCTCGGCCCGCGCCGGGGCCGCGACGACGCCCGGCAGCAGGCAGGCGACGGCCGCGACCGCCCACAGCCGCCTCGAAGTATTGCGCATACGTAATCCTTTGTCCCGGTCGTTCGACAGAATTCGAAAATGTGACGGCGATTACCCGAGAAAGAAAATCAGAGGTGGCGACACGTTAAGCGGACGGGCCGCTTCCGCGCAATTGTCCTGCCCACAATCCGGGAGGACAATATGAATGCCAGGGAAACAAGAAAACCATCGACCTCCCCCAGTCGGGTGACCCATCACTCACAGACGGTGAGCGACTGTGGCACGGGAGTACCAGATCAGCTCGCACACCAGCGAAAAGTCCGGAAAACGCAGGTCACGTCCTGTACACGAAGGACATTTACGTTCTCTTGATGCCTTCCGGTATTCGATTTCCCGTCGTAGCCTTCGTCGTGCCGCCCGGGTTCGGCGTTCCCCGACGCGACCCCGGCGCCCGCGTCCCACCGAAGGGACCACACCTCCCCACGGACCCTTCCGAAAGGGCTATTCATGGCTGCCCGAATTCGCGCACTCGTCGTGTCCGCCGCCGCGGTCGCGACCATTTCCGGCACGCCCGGAGAATCGATTCAGGCCGCGCCCGCACCGCCTCCGCTCACCGTTCCGGAGGCCGCCCTGCTGCCACCGGGAACCGTCCCGCACGCGTCCGCGCGCGACGGTTTCGACGTGGCCTCGGCACTGTCCACCCCGGACCGTGGGCGGAGCAGGGTCGACGTCGGCGGTTGCGAAGACGTCGTCCACGGCAGGCTGGTCGGCGACGGCGCCGCCGGCCAGGGCTTCCAGTCCGCCGTCCCCGGCGGCCAGGTCTCCGAACTGGTCGCCCGTATGACGAACCCACCCGATCTGGCGGCCTGGGCCGCGCAGGCCGGGCGGTGCTCGAAGGTGACGGTCGACGACGCGGCCGGTACCGCGGTGTCGACCGTCACCGTCCACCCGGCTCCCGTCGTTCCGGGCGCGAAAACCCTTTCCTACGAACAACTCCTGACGCTCCCCGGACAGCCCCCCGAGCTGCCGGAACTGCGTCTGCGCACCGTCGCCATCGCCGCCGACGACGTGCTGGTCGTGCTTCGTGACGCCGGGACCACCGGCCTCGACCTCGACGCGCTCGCCGTCGACGCCTGGCGGCACGCCGCCGGTCCGCTCGGCCGCTGAATCCCCCGCACCACCCGCCGATCCCCCGAGGAGACGTCATGTCCCTGGCCCCCGAAAACCTGCCCGCCACGGCCGGCCCCACCCTCCCCGACTGCCTCCGGCACTGGGCGGACACCGACGGCGACCGGCCTGCGGTCACCTTCACCGACTTCGCGACCGATCGCGCCGGGCGACGGCGGACGCTGACGTGGAAACAACTCAAGGACCGCGTCGACGCCGTCGCGAGCGCGCTGCCCGTCCGGACCGGTGACCGGGTGGCGATCCTGTGCCCGCAGAGCGCCGATTACGTCGTCGCCTTCCTCGGCGCGATCACCGCGGGCGCGATCGCCGTGCCGCTGTTCGATCCCGGCCTGCCCGGGCACGCCGGGCGGCTCGCCGCGGTGCTGACCGACTGCTCTCCCACCGCGGTGATCACCACCGCCGCGGCCGAGGACGCCGTCCGCGAGTTCCTCGCCGGCCTGCCCGGCGGCGAGCACGTCACGGTCGTCGCGGCCGACAAGGCGGGGCCCGTCCGCGCCTGGCCCGCCCCGGCCCCGGCGCCGGACGACGTGGCGTACCTGCAATACACCTCCGGTTCGACGCGCAGCCCGGCCGGTGTGGTGCTGACCCACGAGAACGTGCTCGCCAACGTCCGCCAGGCGGTGCACGGGCTCGGGATCGCACCGACGGGGACCACAGTGTCGTGGCTGCCGCTGTTCCACGACATGGGCCTCGTCCTCGGTTTGATCACACCGTTGGCGATGGGCATGCGATCGGTGCTGATGGATCCGCTGGCCTTCATCGAGCGTCCGGTGCGCTGGCTGGAACTGCTCGGCGACCACAACGGGAGCTGGAGCGCCGCCCCGAACTTCGCCTTCCACTACGCCGCGAGCCGGGTCCGCGAGGAGGATCGCGCCAAGCTCCGTCTCGACCGTGTCGCCGCGATCGTCAACGGCGCCGAGCCGATCAACCCCGGCGTGCTCGACCGGTTCCATGAAACCTTCGCCGAAGTCGGGTACACCCCGGACAAGACCAGGCCCGCGTACGGGCTGGCCGAGGCGACCGTGTTCGTCACCACCGGTCCCGGCGTTCCACCTCGGGTCACCACGTTCGACCGCGCCGCACTGGGCGCCGGAACGGCACGACCGTCGGACGACGGGCTCAAGCTGGTCGCCTGCGGTGTCCCGGTGGGTCAGCGAGTCGCGCTGGTCGATCCCGAAACCGGCGTCGCGCTGAAGGACGGTTCGATCGGCGAGATCTGGGTCCACGGCCCCAACGTCGGCACCGGCTACTGGCAGAAACCCTTGGAGAGCACCGAAACCTTCGGCGCC
The DNA here is from genome assembly GCF_000732925.1 of Amycolatopsis japonica. Classification (NCBI taxonomy): domain Bacteria; kingdom Bacillati; phylum Actinomycetota; class Actinomycetes; order Pseudonocardiales; family Pseudonocardiaceae; genus Amycolatopsis; species Amycolatopsis japonica. Next base: position 3,257,997 of record NZ_CP008953.1, on the reverse strand, counting down.
AGGCTGACCGGCGACCACGGGGAACTGCCGACCGGCCCTTGGTTGCGCACCGGTGACCTCGGCGTCCGGTACGACGGCGAGGTCTACATCGCGGGCCGGATCAAGGATCTGCTCATCGTCGACGGCCGCAACCACTACCCGCAGGACGTCGAAGCGACGGCGGCCTCGGCCGACCGTGACATCCGCCCCGGCAGTGTCGCCGCGTTCGCCGTCGAAGGCACCGACACCGAAGCCGCGGTCGTCGTCGCCGAGCACCGCGGTCACAGCGCGCTGACCACCGAGGACGAGCGGGCGCTCGCCGTGGCGATCCGGCGGCTCGTTTCCGACGCGCACGGCCTCGCGCTGCGCGACGTCGTGCTCGTCCCGGCGGGCCTGGTCCCGCGGACCTCCAGCGGCAAGATCGCGCGGAGCGCCTGCCGCGACCGTTACCTCGCCGGCGATTACGGAAAGGCCTTGGTGCGATGAGAAACCCGTCGTCGTTCGACACCCCCACGCTGCGCCGCTGGCTGCTGGACACCGTCGCCGGGCACACCGGCGTCGACGCGGCCCGGCTCGAAGCCGACCGCCCGCTCAGCGACTACGGCCTGTCCTCCCGCCAGGCCGTCGGTATCGCCGCCGATCTCGAAGACCTGCTCGGCACCCCGCTCCCGGCCACCCTGCTGTGGGAGAGCCCGACCATCGACCATCTGGCCTGCTCGCTCACCGGCGGCACCGACCCCGAACCCGAACCGGCGGGCACCGACCGTCGCCGGACCGATCCGATCGCCGTCGTCGGCCTCGGCTGCCGCTGGCCGGGCGCGGACGGACTCGACGAGTTCTGGGAGCTGCTGCGCAGTGGCCGGGACGCCGTCCGGACCGCACCGCCGGGCCGGTGGAGCGCCGACGCGGCACCGATCGTCGGCGGATTCCTCGACGACGTGGCCGGGTTCGACGCGGACCACTTCGGCATCACCCCCCGTGAAGCGTCCACAATGGACCCGCAACAGCGGATGCTCCTGGAAGTCGCGTGGGCCGCGCTGGAACACGCCGGGATCGCCCCTGCTTCCCTGCGCGGCAGCCGGACCGGCGTGTTCACCGGGATCTCGACCCACGACTACGGCCACCTCACGATGACGGGCGGCGGCGTGGATCTGTGGACCGCCACCGGCGCGGCCGGGAGCATCGCGGCCAACCGGCTCTCCTACGTCTACGACCTGCGCGGGCCGAGTATGGCGGTGGACACCGCCTGCTCCTCGTCGCTGGTCGCGGTGCACCACGCGGTGCGTGCGCTTCGCGACGGCGAGGCGGATCTGGCCTTGGCGGGCGGGGTGAACCTCATGCTGCTGCCCGGACCGACGGCCGCGTTCGCCGCGGCGGGGCTGCTTGCCGCGAACGGCCGGTGCAAGACGTTCGCCGCGGACGCGGACGGCATCGCGCGTGCCGAGGGCTGCGGTGTCGTCGTGCTCAAACGGCTGGCGGACGCCGAATACGACGGAGACCGGGTGCTGGCGGTGATCCGCTCCACCGCGGTCAACTCCGACGGCCGGTCACAGGGCATGGCGGCGCCGAATCCCGTCGCACAGCAGGACATGCTGCGCACGGCGTACCACGGCGCCCGGCTCGATCCGTCCACTGTGGACTACGTCGAGGCGCACGGCACCGGCACGTTGCTCGGCGACCCGATCGAGGCCCGCTCGCTCGGAGCCGTGCTCGGCAAGGACCGCCCCGCCGACGCACCGCTGCTGATCGGCTCGGTGAAGACGAACATCGCGCATGCCGAGGCGGCCGCGGGGATCGCCGGGCTGATCAAGGTCGTCCTCGCGATGACGCGGGACGAATTGCCGCCTCAGCTGCACTTCACCGCGCCCAACCCGCACATCCCGTTCGACGACCTGCGTCTGAAGGTGGTGACCGAACCGACGCCGTGGCCGCGCCGGTCCGGGCGGGCCACGGCGGGCGTGTCCGCGTTCGGTTTCGGCGGGACCAACGCGCACGTCGTCGTCGAACAGGCGCCGCCGCCGGAGCCGGTCCCGGACCGCGGCGACATCCGCATCGGACTGCTGTCCGCCCGCACCCACGACCGTCTCACCGAACGCGCGACGCAGCTGGCGAACTGGCTGGAAGCCACGCCGTCGCTTTCCCTCGCCGACGTCACCCATACGCTCGCCCGCCGCGACAACGGCGGTCCGCACCGCGCCGCCGTCGTCGCCGGGGACACGGCCGAGCTGGCCGGGCTGCTGCGCGCCGTCGGTTCCGGCGCCGATCCGCTGCCCGCGGGCGCGGTCACCGGCACCGCCCGGAGCACCGACGGCCCGGTGTTCGTGTTCTCCGGTCACGGCTCGCAGTGGCCTGGCATGGGGCAGGGACTGCTGGCCGCCGAACCCGCGTTCGCCGCACAGGTCGACAAGCTCCACGACCTGTTCACCGAGCACACCGGCCGCTCGCTGCGCGCCCTGCTCACCAGCGGGGATCCCTTGTCCCTGCCCGAAACCCAGACGGCCATCTTCGGCACACAGATCGCGCTCGCCGCCCAGTGGGAGGCGCTCGGCGTCCGGCCCGCGGCCGTCGTCGGGCACTCCCTCGGCTCCGCGGCGGCCGCCGTGGTGAGCGGCGTGCTCACCCCCGACGAGGCCGTCCACCTGGTCGCGACCAGAGCCCGGCTCCTGGGCACCATCGGGCCCGGCGGCGCGATGGCGGCGGTCGAACTGGCGCCGGAAGAGCTGGACCTGTACCCGGACATCGAGCTCGCCGTCGAATCCGCGCCGGGGCAGCTGACCGTGGCCGGGGACGCGACCGTGCTCGATCTCCTGGTCGCGGAGCTCGAAGCCGCCGGGCTGCGGGCACGCCGGCTGCCGGTCGAGGTCGCCGGGCATTCCGCCCGTGTCGACCCGGTACTGCCCGCGCTCCGGGAGGCGCTCGTCGAACTGGGCGGCCGTCGTCCGACGGTGCCTTGGTACGACACGGTGCTGGCCGATCCGCGGGAGCTACCGGACTTCGACGCCGGGTACTGGGCCGCGCATCTGCGGCGTCCGGTGCGGTTCCGGCAGGCCGTGGCGGCCGCCGCCGCGGACGGGCACCGCGTGTTCCTCGAAGTGTCGCCGCATCCGATCCTGCGGGGTTCGGTGGCGCGGACGCTCGAAGCCGAGGGGATCGACGACGCGCTCGTCACCGGAACCCTGCGCCGGGGCCAGGACGAGGTTCGCGCACTGGGCGCCGCCGCGGCCGAGCTCTACTGCGCGGGCACCCGGATCACCACCGCCGATCCGGACGACGGGGCCCGGCTGGTCGACGTCCCACCGATGCCGTGGCGGCACGAACGGCACTGGTACACCTCCACTGAGGAAGCACCGTCGTTCGCGACCCGCACGCCGGATCCCGAACCGGTGCGCATCGGCGGAGGCGACCGGCTCACCGAGATCGTCGCCGCCGTGATGGGGCTGCGTCCCGACCGCCTCGACGCCCATGTCCCGCTGGTGGAACTCGGCCTGGATTCCCTGATGGCGAACCGGATCCGCGAGGCCGTCCGCCGGGAGTTCGGCACCGAACCCGACTCCGCGGCCGTGCTCCGGGGCGCCACGCTCGCCGATCTCAGCCGCGATCTCGCGCCCCGCGAGAACGAGGAACCGCTGCCGTCGCGCGGTCGCGCCTGGGACGCGGCGGACCGGCTGGTGCTGCGCCTGTGGCAGGAACACACCGGCACCGAAGCGGCCGGAACGCACGTCCGCCTGACCGAGACGGCCGCGCCGGACCGGCTGGCCGAGTTGCTCGCCGAGGGACTCAGCACGGAACTCGCCACGCCCGTCGACGCCGCCGAACTCCGTCGGCACGACACGCTCGCGGCCATCGCCGACGTCGCCCGCGCGGTCCTCGACACGCGAGAAGAACGAGGGCCGGTGCACGTCCTCTCTCCCGGCGAGCCCGGAGTCGCGCCGCTGCTGCTGTTCCACCCCGGCGGCAGCACGTGCACCGTGTACCGGCCGTTGCTGGAGCGGCTGCCCACCGGAGTGCCGTGCGTCGGGTTCGAACGCGTTCCCGGTGTCAGCATCGAAGAACGGGTCGAGCAGTTGCTGCCGTTGGTGCGGGAACAACGTCGCGACCGGCCGTACCGGCTGGCGGGCTGGTCGTTCGGCGGCGCGCTGGCGTACGGCGTCGCCGCGCGGCTCGCCGAAGAAGGCGAGGAGGTCGAGTTCGTCGCGCTGATCGACACGATGCTCCCGCTTCCGGAGCCGGACCTCGATGCGAGGGCGTCGTCCGCCCGGCGGTTCCTGCGCTTCACCGGATACGTCGAGGGGACCTACGGCCGCGAAGTGCGGCTCGGCCACGAGGAGCTCGCACCGCTGCCCGAAGAGGAGCAGATCGAGCTGACCATGCGGCGGGTCGCCGAAGCGGGCTTGCTCAGCCCCGGCGTCCTCCGGCACCAGCGTCAGTCCTTTTTGGACACATTGGCGGCCGAACGCGGCACGCCCCGTCACTACGGCGGGCGCGTCGTGCTCTACCGGGCGACCGAGCAGTACGCGGCCGGGCTGGCGATGGAACCCCGGTATTCGCGCACGGATCTCGCGGCGGGCTGGGCGGACTTGTGCCCGGAGCTGGAGATCGTGCCGGTCGAGGCACATCACCTGTCGGTGGTCGACCCGCCCCACGTCGATGTCGTGGCGAGGCATCTGACGGGACTCCTGTGACCACGGCCCGGGCCGAGCGAGCGGTCGACCGCGCCTGGCCGCTTTTGGCGGTACTCGGCGCCGGGCTCTTCCTCGTGGCGGTCGACGCGACCGTGCTGCACGTCGCGTTGCCCGACCTCGTCCGGCAGCTGCGGCCGGGCGCGGCGGCTCAGGTGTGGATCGTGGCGATCTACCCGCTGACCGCCGCGCCGCTGCTGCTGACGTTCGGCACCCTCGGCGACCGGTACGGGCGGCGGCGCGTACTGGTCGCCGGGTACGTCGTGTTCGGAATCGCGTCGCTCGGCTGCGCGTTCGCGCCGAACGTCCCGGTGCTGCTGGGCTGTCGCGCGCTGCTCGGCTGCGGCGGCGCGATGATCATGCCGGTGACGATGTCGCTGCTCCGCGAACTGTTCCCGGACCAGCGGCGTCGTCGGACGGCGATCGCGGTGTGCAGCGGGATCGCGGGCACCGGATCGGTGTTCGGACCGATCCTCGGCGGCGTGCTCGTCGAGGCGTGGGGCTGGCGGGCCACGTTCCTGCTGAACCCACCGGTGATCCTCGCGGCGATCGTCCTGGCGCTGCGATGGCTTCCCCGGAACCCACCCGGGCGGCGGCCTTGGGACGCGGTCAGTGCGACGCTCGCGGCGGGCGGTGTCCTCGGGATCGCTTTCGCCGTCGGGCATCCGGGTGCCTGGACCACGGCCGTCGCCTCGGGCGTGACCGGATGTGTCCTCATCGGACTGTTCCTGCGCCGCCAGCGCCGGACCGATCCCCCGCTGCTGGACCTCGCCCTGTTCCGGCGGCCCGGCGTGCGGGCCGCGGTCGGCGGGGTGCTGTTGGTGATGAGCACACTCGTCGGGCTCGGCCTGCTGTTCGCCCAATACCTGCAGGTGGTGCTCGGCCTGTCGCCCACGGCGGCGGCGGGCCGGCTGCTTCTCGTATTGGGCGCGTCGGCCGTCGGAAGTGTCGTGACCCCGTCCCTGCTGGGACGCTTCGGCAACGCCCGGGTCCGGACGGCCGGGTTCGCGGTGGCGGCGGTCTCGTTGCTGGTCCCGGCGGCGGGTCCGGCCGCGCTGACTTCGCCGGTGCTGCTGGGTGCCGGGCTGACGGGGCTGGGCCTGGGGATGGCGCTCGCGCTCACGTCGAGCACCGACACCCTGCTCTCGGCGACGTCGGCGGACCAGGCCGGCGGCGCCGCGGCGGTGGAGAAGACCGGCTACGAACTGGGTGCCGGCTTCGGGACGACGGTGTTCGGTTCCGTGGCCGCTGCCGTGTACGCGGGCCATCTGACCGTCCCGGCCGGCGTGCCCGAACCGGCGCGGGCGCTCGCTCTGTCGGGACCGGCTCAAGCGGAGGCGGCCGCATCAGGCCTCACGTCGCATTCAGCCGACGAATTGCTCGACGCCGCGAAAGCCGCCTGCACCGCGGGGCTTCAGGTGTCGGCGGCCGTCGCTTGTGGACTGTTCCTGGTGGCCGTACTCGTCAGCTCGGGCGCGCCTCGTCGGTGAACTGCCCGGCGAACTCCCCGGTCGGCGGGATCTCCTGGATCACGTCGATCAGGACGCCGTTGGGGTCGGCGACGATGAAGTGCCGCTGCCCGAACTCCTCGCTGCGCAGGGAAAGCGCCTCGGGCAGCCCGGCCTCCCCGACCAGCCGCCGGTGCTCGGCGTCGACGTCTTCGACCTCGAAGTTCAGCAACAGTCCCTGCACGGGTTTGCCCGCTCCGCCGGGAATGGTGTCGTGCCCCGGGGCGAGGATCGCGAGCTCCCACTCACCGCGTTTCAGGCTGACGTACCAGTCGGCTTCGAAGGTGAGCTCGAAGCCGAAGTGATCGCGGTAGAAGTCCCGTGTCTCGGCGATCTTCTCGGTCATGAGAACGGGATAGAAGCTGGTCAGACGCATGGTGCCGCCTTGTCTCGTGAACAATACCGACCGTCGGTTTGTTTTATCGAAGTTAGCCAACCGACGGTCGGTATGTCAAGATCCGGGCATGGCCCGCACGAAACAGCAGCAGCGCGAAGAGACGATGGAGGCGTTGACCGCCACCGCCCGGCGGCTGTTCGCCGAGCACGGGTACGGCAAGGTCGGCCTGGAGACCATCGCGCAGACCGCCGGCGTCAGCAAAGGCGCGCTCTACCACCACTTCAGCAGCAAGGCGGAGCTGTTCCGGCACGTACTCGGCGTCGTGCAGCACGACGTCGGCGAGCAGATCGCGCGGGCCGCGGACGCCGCGCCGGACTCGTGGGCCGGACTGCTCGCCGGCTGCCGCGCGTTCCTCGCCGCCGCGACCGATCCGGAGACCCAGCAGATCATGCTGCTGGACGGTCCGTCGGTGGTCGGCTGGCAGGACTGGCGCGAACTGGACGCGGAGTCCTCCGCCCGGCACCTCGCCGAAGCCCTGACCGGCCTGATGACCGAGGGCGTCCTGGCGAAGCGGCCCGTCGAACCGTTGGTACGCCTACTTTCCGGCGCGATGAACGAGGCCGCCGTCTGGCTCGCCCACTCCCCCGACCCGAAGGCCGACCTCGCCGCGACCATGAACACCCTGACCCCGATGATCGAAGCGCTCCGCTAAGCCGAACTCGCGTGTTCAGAGACGGAACTCGCGTGATTGGGGCCGGATCACCGAGTTCGGCGTCCAATCACGTGAGTTCCGTCTTCAATCACGCGAGTCACGTGTCCAGGCACAACGCGAAAAGGCCCCACCCGATGCCGGGTGGGGCCTTCACTGCGGTGGGCGATACTGGGATCGAACCAGTGACCTCTTCGGTGTGAACGAAGCGCTCTCCCCCTGAGCTAATCGCCCGCGGTACGAACTTCGGTCCACCGGAGGAAGCGAACCTGGTGCGCGATACTGGGATTGAACCAGTGACCTCTTCCGTGTCAGGGAAGCGCTCTCCCGCTGAGCTAAACGCGCGTGGTGTTTCGTTCGTACTGGCGATAGCTTAGCGGACCCCGTTTTCGGGGCCTCACAGGGGGTTACCCATCCGCGAGGCTCAGGGTTTCGGCAGGCGGGACGCGATCGAGCCCGCGATCTCCTTCGCCCGGTCGCAAGGGCTTCCGCTCCCCTCGCGCGCCAGGAGCCGGACGGCGACGTGTTCGACCTCGCGGTCCGGCAGCGGCCGATGCTGCCACGTGACGGCGCAGTTCGAGCCGCCGAACTCTCGCATGTCACCGGTGACACCGCTGCCGAGGTCGACCGGCGATCCCTCCGGCGCGTAGGCGCCTCGCTGCAGTTCGACCGTCAGCGTGTCCCCGCCGCCCACCCACTCGCAGATCCGCAACGTCCGCGGGGCGGGCTGCGTGTTGGGCATGGTCCTGCCGAGTACCGCCGGATCGGCGACCGCGCACGGGTCGAGCGGCAGGAGGCTCGCCGGGTCACCGGCGCGATCGACCTCGTGCGTACGCAGCCGGGTGAGCGCGGCGCTCAGCACGTCGTCGGCGGCCTTGCAGGGATCGCCCTCCCGCCCCGGATGGGAGACGACGACGCCGAGCCGCCGGTCCGACGGCAGCTGCACGACCGAATCGCAGCCGCCGCTGATCGTGCTGCGCAGCAACGGCAGCCCTTCGGCCGTGCGCTCCGTCCGTTCGACGCTGCTGGTGCTCACCCCTTCGCCGAGCCGCAGTTCGAAGCTGACGCCCTTGAGTCCGGTGTACTTGCAGCGGGCCGGATAGATCGGGCTCGTTTCCGGTTTCAGGGTGCCGAATTCCTGCACGAACCGGCCCGCGAGCACCTTGCACGGATCCACCAGCCGCAGACGTTCCGCGGCGAGCGCATCGTTCGCCGACAGCGAGGTGACCCCGGGATTCTCGGGTTTGGCGTGCTCGGCGATCGCGAGGCCGAGCGCGACCATCCCGGCCACGACGAGCAGGACGACCGCGGCGAGCGAGCCGAACAGGATCTTCTTCGTCCGGGGCGCCATCTTCTTGGGCGGCGGCCGCCAGATCGGCAGCGGCAGCGCCAGCACTGAACGCACCTCGTTGTCCTGCTGGCGGATCCGCGCGTGCACGGCCGGCGGCCAGGGCGCCGCACCGGGCGGCACGGGGCCGAGGAAGTCCAGGATCTGTTCCGGGGTCGGCCTCCGCGCGGGCTCCTTGGCCAGGCACGGTTCGGCGAGCTGCCGGATCTCGTCCGGGACGGCGCTGAAATCCGCCGCGCCGTGCACGACGTTATACAGCGTTTGCGGCGCGGTCGGGCCGGTGAACGGGCCGCGGCCGGTCGCGGCCATGACCAGGATCGCGCCGAGGGAGAACACGTCGCTCGCGCCGGTGATCTGCCCGCTGCCCGCCTGTTCCGGGGACATGAACGCGGGCGAGCCGATGATCGCGCCCGTCCCGGTGAGGTCCTGCGCCTCCTCCGCCACCCGCGCGATGCCGAAGTCGATCACCCTCGGACCGTCACTCGTCAGGATGATGTTGCTGGGTTTGAGGTCCCGGTGGATCAGCCCGGCACGGTGGATCTCGGTCAGCGCCGCGGCGAGCCCGGACGCCAGCAGCCGCACCGACTCGGCGGGCAGCGGTCCGGCCGCGTCCACGGCCTCCTTCAAGGACGGTCCCGTGACGAAGACCGAGGCGAGCCACGGGGTTTCCGCTTCCGCGTCGGCGTCCATCACCGCGGCCGTGTAGGCGCCGGAGACGAGCCGCGACGTGGCGACCTCGCGCCGGAACCGCTCACGGAAGCGCGGGTCGTGCGCGAACTGGGCGTGCAGCTGTTTGACCGCGACGAGCCTGCCGTCCGGAGCCAGGCCGAGCACGACGCGGCCCATCCCGCCTTCGCCGAGTTCGGCGATGATCCGGTACGGGCCGATCTGCCGGGGTTCGCCGGGGTTCAACGGTTTCACTGACCAGCCCTAGGGTTTCGGAAGTTTCTGCAGCAGCACCCCGGCGAAGGCCTTGGCCTTCTCGCAGGCTTCGTCGGCGGTCATCTTCGTACCACTCGTCCCGACGGTCAGCTCGACGTTCTCCCCGTCGCGGTCGCTGACGGACCGATGCTGCCAGGTCAGCGAGCAGCTGGAGCGGGCGATGCCGTCGTCCTTCTTCGCCAGGTACACCTTGGCACCACCGAGATCCAGGGTGGCGGTCCCCGTGTAGTACGAGTCCTTCGACTGGACCGGCGGGTACGCCCGCACGAGGCTCAGCCGGACACTGCCCGCCGCGTCGTACCGGCACTGGTGCAGATGTTCGCGGATCGTTTCGACGACCGGGCCGATCAGCCGGTCCGTCGTCACGGGGCCGACCAGCGCGCACGGGTCCAGCGGCGCCAGCGTCCCGGCGGGGAGCTCGCGTTCCTGGCCGCCCGCCCGGATCCGTTTCACCGCGTCGGTGAGCGCCGCCTTCACCACCGAACACGCGGCGTCCTTTGTGGACATCGAGTTGACATCGACGGTGAGCTTCGTGTTCGGCAGGCCGGAGACCGGGACGGCGACCGCGCACGCGTCGTCGGATCCCTTGACCCGCAATGGAAGTCCTTCCAGCTCGCCGCCCGCTTCGCCTTCGACCAGGTCGCCGCCGATCGCGAGCTCCAGCCATTTGCCCGCGGGCGAAGAGTACGTGCACGAATCGAACTGTATGTCGATCTTGGTGCTGAGCTTGCCGAACCCGGGCACGTCGCGTCCGTTCAGGACCTTGCACAGGTCGACCCGGCGCAGGTTGTCCGGGCCGAGCGGGTCCTGGTTGACCGGGGTGGCGATCGGCTCGTCCGGTTGCGGCGGCGAACTCGGTGCGACGGCGGCCGGCGGCGAATCGTCCGAAGACAGGGAGACCGCCGCGACGACGCCACCGACGAGCAGCACGACGCCGGCCGCGGCGAGCCCCGCGTACAGGCCACGCCGGGATCGCTTCGGAGGCGGCGGGTTCAACAGCCGCCGCACCTCGGCCTGTTGCGTCGCGATGAGGTGCGACACCACCGGCGGCCACGGGCTGGTGACCGGCGGGATCGGGCCCAGCCGCTCCAATACCCAGGCCGGGGACGGCCGGTCCGCCGGGTTCTTCGCCAGGCACGGCTCGACGATCTGCCGCAGCTCGGGCGCGAGGTGCCGCAGATCGGGGTGGACGTGGACGACGTTGTACAAGGTGTGCGGGGTGGACGTCCCGGTGAAGGGATTCGTTCCGGTCGCGGCCATCACCAGCAGCGCGCCGAACGAGAACATGTCGCTCGCCGGGGTCAGCGGCTTGCCCTCGGCCTGTTCCGGCGACATGAACCCGGGCGAACCGATGACGGCGCCGGTGTGCGTGAGTTCGGAGTCGCCTTCGACGGCGCGGGCGATGCCGAAGTCGATCACCCGGGGACCGTCGCCGGTGAGGATGACGTTGCTCGGCTTCAGGTCGCGGTGGATCAGCCCGGCCCGGTGGATGTCGCCGAGCGCCAGCGCGAGCCCGGCGGCGAGATGCCGGACCGCCGTCGGAGGCAAGGGACCGCCCGCGGAGACGGCATCGGACAAGGCCGGTCCCGGCACGAACAACGAGGCCAGCCACGGTGTCGGCGCGTTCGGGTCGGCGTCCATGACCGGAGCGGTGTACGCGCCGGACACCAGGCGCGAGGTTTCGACCTCCCGGCGGAACCGCTCGCGGAAGCCGGGGTCGTGCGCGAAACCGGGATGGACCTGTTTGATCGCGACCAGGCGCCCGTCGGACGAGGTCCCCAGCAGCACCCGGCCCATCCCGCCCTCGCCGAGCGCGGCGAACACCCGGTAGCGCCCCACGCCGGTGGGTTCGCCGGTGTTCAACGGCTTCACGAAGGCCCCCTTGTTCCGAGGGGCGATGGTACAAAACCACCCGGAAGTGTCACGCGGCGCGTCGGTCCGCCCGGCCGAAGTCCTTGAGCCGGAGGCTGTTGGACACGACGAGCACGGACGACAGCGACATCGCCGCCCCGGCGATCAGTGGGTTCAGCAGTCCCAGCGCGGCCAGCGGGATCGCGGCGACGTTGTACCCGAACGCCCAGAACAGATTCCCCCGGATGATCCGCAGCGTGCGGTCGGCGAGCCGGATGGCGTCGGGGACCACGCGCAGGTCTTCGCGGACCAGCACCATGTCGGCGGAGCGGACCGCGATGTCGCTGCCCTGTGCCATCGCCATGCCGAGATCCGCGGTGGCCAGCGCCGGACCGTCGTTGATCCCGTCGCCGACCATCGCGACCCGCGCTCCCCCGGCCCGCAGTTCCTCGATGACCGCGGCCTTCTCCGCGGGCAGCACCCCGGCGCGCACGTCGGAAACGCCGGTCTCGTCCGCGACCACGCGGGCGGCGGTTGCGTTGTCGCCGGTCAGCAGCACGGTCCGCAGGCCGAGCGCGTGCAGGGCGTCGACGGCGGCCCGCGCCGACGGTTTCACGACGTCCCGGACCTCCAGGTGCCCGGCGATCCGGCCGTCCACCGCGACGAGGATCGCCGTCGCGCCGTCCGCCGCCGTGAAGTCGCAGGGGATCCCTCGCTCGGCGAACAACCGCGCGTTGCCGACAAGGACGTCGTGTCCCTCGACCTCGCCCTGCGCGCCGAGCCCGGGCAGCGCGGCGAAGCGTTCGACCGGAGGCAGGTCCGGCAGCTCGGCCCGCGCCGCGGTCACCACGGCCGCCGCGATGGCGTGTTCCGAACCGGCCTCCACGGCCCCGGCGAACCGCAGCAGCTCGCCGATGGTGAACCCGTCGGCGGGGCGGCACGCGGTGACGGTCATCTTTCCGGTCGTGACGGTGCCGGTCTTGTCCAGTACGACGGTGTCCACCGTGCGGCTCGCCTCGAGCGCGTCCGGGCCCTTGATGAGGATGCCGAGCTGGGCGCCGCGGCCGACCCCGGCCATCAGCGCGGTCGGCGTCGCGAGCCCGAGCGCGCACGGGCAGGCGATGATGAGGACGGCGACGGCCGCCGCGAACCCTTCGCGCGCGGGTGCCCCGCCGAGCAGCCAGACCGCGAGCGTCAGCGCGGCCACGCCGAGCACGGCGGGGACGAACACCGCGCAGATCCGGTCGACCAGACGCTGCACCGCGGCCTTGCGGGCCTGGGCGCGTTCCGCGAGCGCGGTCATCTGGGCCAGCTGGGTATGCGTGCCGACCGCGGTCGCGCGGACGACGAGCCTGCCGTCCCGGTTCACCGAAGCGCCGATGACCCGGTCCCCGGTGGTGACCTCCGCGGGAACCGGCTCGCCGGTCACCGCGCTGACATCCACAGTGGACAGTCCGTTGTGGACGACACCGTCGGCGGCGACGGCCTCCCCCGGCTTGACCACGAAGAGGTCGCCGACGGCCAGCTCGCCGATCGGGATCATCCGCTCGGTGCCATCCCGCAGAACCCGGACGTCCTTGGCGGCCAAGGCGTCCAGCGCGGCCAACAGCCCGGCGGCGCTGCGCCGGGATCGGCTCTCGAAGTACCGGCCCGCCAGCAGGAAGGTGGTCACCCCGGCGGCGACGTCGAGATAGATCGCGTCGGCACCGGGCGCGGTGGGGCCGAAGCCGATCCAGTAGCCGGGTTCGGCGCCGCCCGCGAAGGCGGACCAGGCCGACCACGCGAACGACGAGAGCACCCCCAACGACACCAGAGTGTCCATACTGGACGATCGATGCCGGAGGTTCCGCAACGTGGCACGGTGGAACGGCAGCGCGGACCAGAACACCACGGGCACGGCCAACGCGAGGCACAGCAGCTCCCAGCCGGGGAACCGCAGCCGCGGCACCAGGGCGAGTGTGATCGAGAGGTTCCCCAGCGGGATCGCGAGCAACGCGGCGACGACCAGCCGCCGCCGGAGATCCCGGACCCTGGCGAAACCGATGTCCGGATCCTCGTCGCCGCGGATCTCGGCCGTGTAGCCGGATTTGCGGACCCGCTCGATGAGCACTTCGTCGGCCAGCGTTTCGGGGACCTGCACGGTGGCCCGCTCGGTCGCGTAGTTCACCGACGCGCGTACCCCGTCGAGTTTGTTCAGCGTGCGTTCCACCCGCGCCGAACAAGCGGCGCAGGTCATCCCCGACACGGTCAGTTCCACCGTGCGGACGGCGGACTCCGGCGCGGAAATCGTCATTTCGTGGCACTCCCAGGTTTCACCGTTGGTTCCTCGGTGGTGGAACAGGCGTCCCTGGTGGTGTCGCGAGGCAGATTACCGGCGGCGGGAACCGGACCCGCCGCCGGGCCGACTACTGCGATGGTGGTGGAAACAGGTGTCTCAGGTCAGGCTTCGGTACAGGTGGTCGTGAGTGCGTTCAGGGCCTGCCGCGCGACCACTAGGCCTGGCGCGGGGTCAGCGCGAGTTCGAAGGTGTTGCCGTCTCCCTGGAAGAGGGTGCTCACGTACGAGGTGAACGCGCCGCAGCCGGTGAGCGGCGCCAGCGAATAGGTGCCGGCGAGCGCGCCGCCTTTCGCCATGGTGAAGCCGTCACCGGTGCGCAGTTCCGCCGTCGACGGGGCCGACGTCCGGCAGGACGGCCCGGTGCTGACCGGCATGCCGACGAGCGTGACGAGCGGGAGGACGGTGGTGAACCGGGGTCGCGCGACGAAACCGGTCCCGGCGAGGTCGCCGCCCTGCGGTCCTTCGGCGACGAACTCCAGATCGGCCGAGCCCGGCAGGAAGCCGAACAGCCGGAAGTCGGCGTGCGCCTTGTCGAACACAGGGCCGCCGCTGAACACGGTGGCCGCGGTGGGACTCAGATCGAAGGTGCCGGTGAGCGGCGCGGCGGCACCGAGGGCTTTGACGCCGGTCTTCCCGGCGACCGCGTACCGGTGCCCCGCGGGTTTGTCGCCGAGTTCGAAGGAGAGCAGGACCGGGTCCTGGCCGGGGTCGAGCGCGCAGTCCGAGGTGAACGAGCCGAGCCCGGTGAAAGAACCATCGGCCTTCTTCGGGGTGAGACGGGTTGTGAAGTCGCCGACGGTGAGTGTCGTCTTGCCCGGTTTCGCCAGCGTGATGGTCGGGACGGAGCCGGTCGCCACCGTGCTGAACGTGCCGGACGGCGGGAGATCGGTCTTCGCGACGTTCAGCGGGAGGCGCACGGGAAGCGGGTTCGCGTCGCCGTTGACCAGTGTCACGCCCGCCGCCGCGGTGCCTTCGATGGTGGTGGCGCCGACGAGGTTCAGCCCGCGGGCCGCCTTGTCCGGCACGGTCACGGTGATGGTCAGCCCGGACGTGGTGAGCGTGCCGCCGGGCGCCGTCGGCACCTCGAAGTCGGCCTTGATGTTCACGTCGAGCTTCTGCAGCCCGATCAGCGGGAACGGGCAGGTGAACGACAGTTTCTTGTCCACAGGCGTGCCCGCCGCCGCGCTGCGGACGGCGACGAACAGCAGGCAGCCGGCGGTGATCAGCACGATGAGGCCCGCCGCGAGCAGCATCCGGACGTTGGCACGAAGGGGCATGGTCGCCTTCCCGAAAACGGCACCGGTCCCCGTCGCGGGAGGCGACGGGGACCGGCTGCCTGACTTACTTCTTGGTGAGGTTCAGGTCCAGCGTGTTGCCGTCGCTCTTGGCGAACGCGCTGACCCAGTCGTTCAGCTGACCGCAGTTCTGCAGCGCGGACAGCGAGTAGGTGCCGGTGAGCTTCCCGCCCTTGAGCAGGTCGAAGTCCGGACCCGTGGTCATCTCGCTGGTGGACGGGCTGACCGTGCCGCACTTCGGGTCGGAGCTGATGGGGATCCCGAAGATCTGCACGCTCGGCAGGAACACGTTGAACTTGATGTGCGCCTTGAACCCGGTGCCGACGAGCTCACCGGTCTGCTTGCCGACCTGTTCGACCTTGATCTCCGAACGCCCGTCGATGAACCCGAACAGCTTGAACTGGGTGGACGACGGGTCGAGCTTCAGGTCACCGGTGAACGTCTTCGACGCGAGGTCCACGTCCGCGTCGAACCCACCGTTGATCGCGGCCGTGCTGCCGAGCGACTTCAGCGCGGTCTGTCCCTTGATGCCGAACGCGTACTTGAGTCCGCCGCCACCGGGGGTGGAGGTGGGCGGAGTCGTCGGCGTGGTCGGCGTCGTGGGGGTGGTGGGCGTGGTCGGAGTGGTGGGTGTGGTCGGCGTGGTCGTGCCGCCGCCCCCGTCACCGATCTTGATCGTGGCCAGGGTGTTGTTCTGGCCGGGATCCTGCGTGCAGGGCGCGTCGATCGTGCCGTCCGGCGTGATGCCGGTGACCGAACCGTCGGCCTTGCGCGGGGTGACCTTCAACTGCAGGTCACCCACGGTGATCTTCGCCTCGCCGGGCTGGTTGAAGGTCAGCGAAGGCGTCTTGCCCGCCGCGTTGACCGTCATCTCGCCCGAGGTGGGGATGTTCTGCTTGGCGATGTCGTTCGGGACCTTGACCGGGAGGTTGAGCCCCGGCGCCGCCACGTTCGCCGCCGCGATGGCCTGGCCTTCCAGCGTGGTCGCACCGATCAGGTTGAGCCCGCTGACCGTGTCCGCGTTGATCGTGGAGACGGCCTTGATGTCGAACGTCCCGGTCGGCTGACCGGTCTTGACCGACAGCGGAAGATCGGTGTTGATCACCACCTTGAGCGACTGCGACCCCACGAGCGGCAGGTTGCAGTGATAGTTGAGCGGGAGCGAGATCGGATCGGCGACACTGGACTGTGCCCCGACCACGAGTACCGCGGTGGCAAGCCCCACGGCACCTGCGGCGGCGGCGGCGACCGCCTTCTTGGTTCCTCTACGGTGACTCACGATCGTCCTTCCGTGGTATCAACGATGATACGAAACGGCGTACAATTCCCCAGAGCAATGAATATCGGCCCGGGAGAATTCTCCGGGTAGCGACGATGTCTGACGGATCGCAACCGAACAGTAAACTAACGACGCGTCCGCACCGCTATCAAGTGCTTCCCCGGAAAAGTTGACGCGCCATCGGTAAATTGTCACGCTGGCACGGTGCGCCGGGGGTGTTCCTAGTAGCGACACATGGGTTTCCCCAGTTCAGAGCCGGATGAGGTCGTTCGCGGAACCGCTGACGAGGGTGACAATCGCGTCCCGGAAAACTATCTCGCGCGTGCCAAACCCCCTTTTCCGGCTCGCACCCGCCTTGCCTGCCGTAATCTTTCGTGAGTAACCTCGCGGTTCAGCAAGCCGGTCGCCGCCGACCATCGCGGAATCCCGCTCGTCGTGCCGCGGCAGGCCCTCTTTCGCCGAATTCGACGGGGAAACCATGAAAAGAATGCGCCGCACGGCAGCGCGAATCGCGTTCGCCACCGTCTCCGTGACCGCCGCGGCGGTCCTGCTGAGCGCCTGCGGGTCGGACGACCCGGCCGACGCGGGCAGGCACGCCGACCCGGCCGCGCTCGCGTGGGTGGACAAGGTGTGCTCGGGCGTCGCGACGGGCTCGGCGAAACTGTCCCAGCCGCCGGCGTTCGACCCCGCCAACCCGCAGACGACGAAAACCGCCATGGTGAGTTTCCTGAACTCCCTGTCCGCCGCGCTCGACGACATGGCGGGCGGGATCCGGAACGCCGGCGTGCCGCCGGTCCCGGATGGACAGTCCGCCGTGGACAAGGCCACCACCACGCTCGGCGAGACCAAGTCGAAGGTGTCCGCCACCCTGGCGCAGATGCAGGACGCGAAGGTCACCGACCAGGCGAGCCTGCAGAAGGTGGTCGCCGACGCGGACAGCACGATGAGCGGGCTGAGCGAGCCGGAAGGCCCGATCAAGCACCTGCGCACCAACCCGGAACTGGATCTCGCGTTCACCGAGTCCACGACCTGCCGCCAGGTCTACGGCGGCAACGCCTGATCCCCGACCCGCCACCCCGCCCTGGAGGCCCGGCCGTGCCGACCCCGTTCCCCCGCCCGTCCCGCCGGACGCTCGCCGTCGCGCTGGCGATCGTCCTGTCCGCCGGTCTCCTGACCGTGCTGACCGGAAGCCCGGCGAGCTCCGCCGTCCCGGCGGCGTCCGACGACTCGTTCTACACCCCGCCGTCCCCGCTCCCGGCGGGCAAACCGGGTGACATCATCCGCTCGCGGGTCTCGAAAGCCGGTCCGCGTAAGGATTCCGTCAACGCGTGGCAGGTCATGTACCTGTCGACGAACGCGCTCGGGCAGCCGGACGCGGTGACCGGGACCGTGCTGGTGCCGAAGAACGTGGACCCGGCGAAGGCGCCGATCGTCTCGTTCGCCGCCGGTACGCACGGTCCCGCGTTCACCTGCACGCCGTCGAAGATGATCGACATCGGCGCGTTCTACGAGCAGTCCGGTCTCGACGACGCGCTCGACGCCGGGTACGCCGTCGCCCTCACCGACTACGAGGGCTACCGCCAGGATCCGAAGACGACGTACGTGGTCGGGCGTTCGGAAGGCCCGGCGGTGATCGACGTCGTCCGTGCCGCGCAGCGTCTGCCGGAGTCGAAACTGTCGGCCGACGCCAAGGTGCTCTTCCGCGGGTACTCGCAGGGCGGCGGGGCGGCCGCCTGGGCCGGCGAACTGCAGCCCACCTACGCACCGGAGCTGAACCTCGTCGGCGTCGCCGCCGGCGGTGTGCCCGCCGACCTCGTCCAGGTCACCCTGCAGCTCGACGGGAAGTTCGGTTTCGGTGTCTTCGCCTACGCCCTGATCGGGTTGGACAACGCCTACCCCGAGCTGAAACTGGACTCGTTCCTCAGCGACAACGGCCGCGTGAAGCTGGCGGAGATGCAGAAGAGCGCGTGCACGTTCGAACTGCTCACCACCTACGCGAACAACAAGATCGCCGACTACACGACCAGTGCCGGGTATGTGCGCCCGGAATGGGTGAAGCGCCTCAACGAGAACAAGCTCGGCGGCACTCCCCCGAAGGTCCCGGTGTTCCTCTACCACGCCACCCAGGACCAGCTCGTGCAGTTCGCCCAGGCCGACGCGTTGCACAAGGCCTACTGCGCCGCCGGGGTCAAGACGACCTGGAAGACCTTCGAAACCGATCACATCACGGCGGTCTACACCGGGAACGCCGACGTGCTCGCGTTCCTCAAGGACCGGGTCGCTGGCGCTCCGGCGACGTCGAACTGCGCCTGACACGCCGTGTCCTCTGTACCTACTGGTCCGAAGTCCGTGAAGGCCTCCTTGAGGGACTCTGGGTCCCTCAAGGAGGCCTTCACGGACTGGACACACGCGTGGCCGGAGCCGGTCCCGTGCCGTCCATCCAGTCACGCGACCGAGCGTCCTTTGTGGACAAGGACCGTCAGACGTCGGCGGGCCGCAGGCGTTCCGCGCGCAACGCCAGTTCGATCCGCAGCCGCTGATCCGGATCGTCCAGCCGCTCGCCGAAGAGCTCGGATAGCCGCCGCAGCCGCGCTCGCACCGTCTGCGGGTGCACCGCGAGCTGCCGGGCGATCTCTGGCGCGCTCCCCCGCGTCTGCACCTGCGTGAGCAGGGTCGCGGACAGCTCGTCGTGCTGACGCGGCGCCAGCCCCGACAACGGTTCCAGCGCCTCGCCGGCCAGCCGGTCGAGCAGGAACTCGTCGGCGAGCAACAGCAGCGTGGTGATGTGCTCCTCGCACCACAACACCGGGCCGACCGTGGTGATCATGCCCCGCTGGGCGAGCTCGGACGCGCGGCGCGCGATGCGGTACGACTCGGCGGCCTGCGCGGTCGGAACGGACACCCCGACCGTCGCCGTCCAGCCGGACGGCAGCTCCCGCAGACCGCTCAGGTCGGCTTCGGGGCAGGCCACCAGCGCGCCGGGCACGTCGGAGACGAGATCGACGGGCACCGCCGAGGGCAGCAGACCGGCCGGGAACGACGGCGCTCCGGGTGCCGCGGTGAAGACGACCGCCGTGATCCGCTCCGGGATCCGCCAGCCGATGGCGACGGCGAGCGCGCCCGCGTCGGCCTGGCTGTAGCCGGTACCGCCGGCCAGCAGCCGGAACAACCGCGCCCGCTGCTCCGCGGGGCCCGTCGCCTCCGCCTGCGCGGCGTTGTAGCCGTCGGTCAGCGCCATCGTCACTTCGACGACGTCGCCGAAGAGGCACTCGGCCGCCCCATAGAGGACGTCACCGGGCAGCTGGAGCTGACGGCCGATCGAGGCGATCGAACGCCACAGCACCCGGCT
Source organism: Amycolatopsis japonica (assembly GCF_000732925.1). Lineage (NCBI taxonomy): Bacteria > Bacillati > Actinomycetota > Actinomycetes > Pseudonocardiales > Pseudonocardiaceae > Amycolatopsis > Amycolatopsis japonica. The sequence goes on along the minus strand of NZ_CP008953.1, from coordinate 3,238,384 downwards.
CGAGACCCTGAACGCCGCCTGCGCGGCTTCCCGGCTGAGTCCTTGATGGAACGCGATGCGGCCCTGTGCGCGGAAATCGACCAGGAGGTCGTTCTGCAGCAGTTCGGGGACGCCGACCCGGTCGATGGCGCGTTCGATACTGCGCCTGGTCAGCTCGACGGCCGCCGCACGGGCCTCGCCGTCGCTGAACACCTCGGCGCATTCGCCGATCTCGGACACCACGCCTTCGACGCAGTGCCGGGCGATCGCCGGGATGCGCGGGCGGACGGCGTCGCCGAGTTCCCTCGGCAGGCGTGCCCACAGGGCGCCGACGGGCTGCCAGCTCACGTGTGCGATCCCCCGTTGAGAAGTAGGCCGACGATTACGGGCACCAATTCCCTTTCGTCCGCGCGCCACCGGCGCACTCGAATGCACGGAGCGTAGAACCGTCGACACATCCGTGTCAAAAGACGTCACACCGAAACGCCCGTCCGTTGTCACCTCGGTGAGCCCCGCGACTTTCCGTTGCAAATTCAACGTCACATTCGGGGTACAGGCCGTCCGCCGATCCAGTACAAACGGCCCCGCACCGTTCCCGTCGATCCGACGTGGTTATGCAAACGGATTCATGTTTCTCTCCCCGGTTCGAAGAAAATCAAAGGGTGGTCTTGGTGGTCGAGTACCGCGGTTTCGGCATGCTGGCGACGTTGCCGCGTTCGCTCGGCGAAGAACTGCGTCCGTATACCGGGCACGCCGCGGCCGCCATGGTCAAGCAGGTGCAGCGTTCGGTCACCGCGTATTCGCAGCCGCTGCGCGGCGTCTTCGGCCGCGTCCTGGTCGTCTCGTGCGAGCGGGCGGTGCGGCATTACGTGGACTGCATCGGCGATCCGGACATCCCCCACGACCGCTGGATCGACTTCTACCGCATGCGCGGGCGAATGGAGTTCGCCGAGGGCCGGAGCCTGGAACCGTTGCACGACAGCGTGACCGTCGGCGCGCGGGCGGCATGGCGGGCGATGCGGCCCATCGTGCGCGGGCTCGGCGTCGGCCTCGACGTCATCGCGCTCGCGGCGGAGTCCGTCTTCGTCTACGTCGACGAACTCTGCGCCACGACGATCGAGGGCTATCAGCAGGCGGAAGCCAGGGCGGCGGGCGCGATCCCGCTCCGGCGGCGGCGCCTGCTGGAGCTGATCGCCCAGGCGCCGGAAGGCTCGGCGTGCAGCATCACCAGCCTGGCCGACGGCGCGGGCTGGCGGGTTCCGAGCGCCGCCGCGATGGTCGCGCTGCGGCGCGCCGCGGGTGCGCCCGCCTTTCCGGCCCATCTCCTCGACGACACCGTGCTGGCCGACCTCGACACCGCCGAGCCGTACCTGCTCACCGCGGATCCCGACACCGACCTCGCTCCGTTGAAGGACGCGCTGGACGGCTGGCGGGTGGCGGTCTCCCCGGTCGTACCGCTCGTCGACGCCCCTGCCGCGCTCCGCACCGCCCGCCGCGCGCTCCTGCTGACCGGCGAGGACGCGCCCGGCCCGGTCATCTGGTGCCGGGACCACCTCGCCACGCTCTGGCTGCTCGCCGAAGACTTCCTCGGCGCCGAACTCGCCAAGCAGAGCCTCGACCCGTTCACCTCGCTGAGCGAGAAACAACAGGAACGGCTCAGCGACACCCTGTTGGCGTGGCTGGAAACCCGCGGCGGGGCACCGGAGATCGCGCAACGGCTCGGCGTGCATCCGCAGACCGTGCGGAACCGCCTCCGTCAGCTGGAGGATCTGTTCGGCGACCGCCTCAGGGACGCCGACGACCGGTTGAACATGCAGCTCGCCCTGCGCGCGCAACGCCTCATGCGCGCTCACCGCCGCGACGAAGGGACCTGATCCGCCGCACTCGCCGTTCCGGTGGCCGCACGGTGGGGAGCACCCAGCGGAGGCCGCGGCGGGCATGCTTCGCCCTCGGCTGGTCGACATGGAAGTCAGCCCGGCAGGCCATCGCATTTCTCCCCGTGGTGACGGGTGTTTACCGACGCTTTCCTGAATACCGGGACGGTGGGAAAATGTCGATGCGCAATAGCCCGTCGTTCCCGCTTTTGGCATCCGGCTCGGGGTCGGTCCCGGCATTCTTGTCACCCGGGTCGCAATCGACGGACGTGTCCCGCGACACGCTGACGAACCCGGCGTTCCACACGTTATTTTGACGCCTGACAACGGAAAGGCGGGACATGGCCCTCCAAGCGCGCACACTGACCCTGCACGGCCGGGAAATCCGGCTGCGGGAATACGTTCCGTCCACAAAGGACGCCGCGGGCGAGCCGCTCGTGCTGTTGCACGGGATCTCGGGCAGCGGCGAGACCTGGGTCCCGTTGCTCGACCACTTCGAGCGAAGCGGGTTCGGGCGCCGCGTCCTCGTCCCGGATCTTCCCGGACACGGCGATTCGGCCGCCCCGCGGGCCGATTACGGCCTCGGCGCGATGGCCAGCGTGGTGCGCGATGTCCTCGCGCTCACCGGGAACCGGCACGCCACCATCGTCGGACACTCACTCGGCGGCGGGATCGCGATGCAGTTCGCCTACCAGTTCCCCGAGATGTGCGCCCGGCTGGTGCTCGTGGGCAGTGCGGGGCTCGGCCCGCAGGTGACCCCGGTGCTGCGCGCGACGGCGCTGCCAGGGGCCAACGTGACGCTTTCCCTGGCGGTCAACCCCGCCACCGTCGCGATCGCGCGCGGACTCGCCGCGGCATGCCGGTCCCTCGGCGGGAAACTTTCCCCCGAGACCCGCGAGCTGACTCGTCACCTTGCGTCACTGGCCGACCCGGGCAGGCGGCGCGCGTTCCTGTTCATCGCCCGCAGCCTGATCGACCTCCGCGGCCAGCGCGCGAGCGCGATCGACAAGCTCTACCTCGCCAAGGAGGTGCCGACGCTCGTCGTCTGGGGCGCGCATGATCCGCTCATCCCGGTCGCGCACGGCCGGAAGACCGCCGAAGTGCTGCCGGACAGCCGATTGACCGTGTTCGAAAATGCGAAACACTTTCCACATGTGGCCGACCCGGCCCGGTTCGCCGGCGAGCTCGAACGCTTCCTCGCCGCGACCGCGCCCGCCAGGCTGAGCCTGGACGAGGTCGTCGAGGTGCTCATCCGCGCCAGCGAGGCGGCGGAAGCGCCCGAAAACGTCCCGGAAAAGTTGTCATCCGGACGCCATCTCAGGCCCGCCTAAATGTCACTCGCCGCCGGATCCGACCACCCGTTCGGGTGTAGTCCATCCAGGTGGCCGATCAAGCTCCCGCCAGCCGTTGACAGTCCTCTCGGCCGGATTTTATGTTGCGTGAGCCACAAAATCTGGATCGGCTTCACCGTTGAAGAGGCTGATTTTGTTGCTAACAAGGATAAAAACATGACCGACTTGGATACCGGATTCTCGCGGCACGATCTGCGGACCGCACGACCCGACCCCGACGTGCGCCACCCCGCCACCCCGCACCGCCAGCCACCGGGTCCGGTCCAGCGACCGCGCGCCTTCACGCCGGCACCGAGAACCCCAGTGGAGAACCGACCTGTGCGCAGCACCGGTGCGAATGGACTGTGGGCGTCCTTGCCCAGAGACCTGGGCGAGCGGTTCCGGCCGCGGGCCGACCCCTTGGCACGAGCCATCCTGCAGGAGGTGCAACGAGCCGTTCCCGAATACGCGCAGCCGTTGGAAGGCGCGTTCGGGCAGATGATCACGCAGGGTATCCGGCAGGCGATCCTGCACTGCCTCGATACCGTCGGTCAGGGGACGGCGCCGCTCGACAAGTGGTCGGCGGTGTTCCGCAACCTCGGGAAGGTCGAATTCAGCGAAGGCCGCAGTCTCGACTGCTTGCAGACGGCCTACCGCGTCGGCGGCCGTGTCGCGTGGCGGCACGTTTCGGAATTCGGGCAGGCGATCGGAGCGGACGCCGATCTCCTGTGCACCGCGGCCGAGGCGATTTTCGCTTACGTGGACGAGATTTCCGCACTGTCCATCGAGGGCTACACGGCCGCCCAGGAACGGGCCGCGGGGACCAGGGCGAGACGCAGGCGCCGGTTGCTCGAACTGATGCTCTCCGATCCCCCGTCCTCCCCGCAGTCGATCGCGTCGCACGCCGCGAACGCGCAGTGGGCACTGCCCACCGAGGTCACGGTCGTCGCGCTGGAGCGACGGCTCGGCCCGCTGGACCCCGACAGCGCCGATCTGGACGCCGACGTCCTGGTCGACTTCGAAGGTCCGAAGCCCTGCCTGGTGACCGGAGACCCGGACAAGCACCTGAAGGATCTCGCCGAACGGCTTCCCGGCTGGCGCGCGGTGATCGGCCCGGCCGTGCGGCTCACCGAAGCGCCACGGTCCCTGCTGTGGGCGCGCCGCACCCTGCGGCTGGTCCAGCGCGGGGTCCTGCCGGACAATCCGGTCACGCGGTACAGCGATCACCTGTCCACCCTGTGGCTGCTCGCCGACGAGTTCCTGGTCCGTGAACTGTGCACGCGCAGCCTCGCCCCGTTCGACGACCTCACGCCCAAACAGCGGGCGCGGCTCGGGGAGACGTTGCTGATCTGGCTCCAGTCCCGGGGCAGCGCTCCGGAGATCGCGAAGAAGCTCAAGGTCCACCCGCAGACCGTCCGGTACCGCATGCACCAGCTCATCGATCTCTTCGGCGACCGGTTGAACAACGCCGACGACCGGCTCGACATGGAGATCGCCCTGCGCGCGGAGGCCCTGCTCGCCGAGGACTGACCAGATCAGCGTTTCCCACTCACAACGAGGTGACGAGGTGACCCGACCGCAGGACGCCCGCAGCGGGGTCGAGGCGACGTACGGACCGCTGCTCACGCCCGCCCGGCCGGGTGGGGCGAGCGGGCGTCCGGTCCAGCTCTGGGCTCTGCTGCCGAGAGAACTGGCGACCGTGTTCCGGCCGGGGCTGGGCGATACGGCCGGGGAGGTGGTCCGGGAGATCCAGCGGACCATCCCCGAGTACGCGCGGCCCTTGGACGGAGCGTTCGGGAAGGCGCTCAAGACCGGCGTGCAGATGGCGTTCGTGCAGTTCCTGGAACGCCTCGGAAACCCCGAGGCGCCGTCGGAGGACCGGCGGAGCGTGTTCGTGAGCCTGGGCGTCCAGGAGTTCCATCAGGGCCGCAACGTCGACGTCCTCCAGGCGGCCTACCGGGTGGGCGCCAGGGTGACCTGGCGCCGGATGGCCGAAATCGGACGCCGCGCCGGGGTGCCTTCCGCGACGCTTTGCCTGCTCGCGGAGGCCATCTTCGCCTACATCGACGAGCTTTCGGCGCTGTCGGTCGAGGGCCACGCGGAGGCGCGGGAAAAGGCCGCCGGCGCACTGGAGCGCCGGCGGCATCGGCTGATGGAGCTCCTTCTCGCCGAACCCCCGTCGCCTCCCGAAGTCGTCAAACACGCCGCCGACCTGGCCCGCTGGCAACTGCCGGACCTGCTCGTCGCCGTCGCCCTCGACCAGCCGTCGGTCGAGGCCCCACCGGCCGCGCTCGCCGACTTCGAGAGCAGCTCGCCCTGTCTGCTGCTGCCCGCCCCGGAACCGGACGAACGGGAGCGATTCGCCGAAGCCCTGGCGGGCACGCGGGCCGCGATCGGCCCCGCGGTCCCACCCGTCTTCGCCGCCCGTTCCTTACGGGCCGCCCGCGAGGCCCTGCGCCTCATCGACTCCGGCGCGCTCGTGGACGAACCCGTGACGTGGTGCGTCGACCATCTTTCGCGCCTGTGGCTGCTCAAGGAACCGTTCTTGGCCGCCGAGCTCGTCCGGGAACGGCTCGGGCCGCTGGCCGGATTGACCGGTAAGCAGCATTCGCGGCTGGCCGGGACGCTGCTGGCGTGGCTGGAGACCTGCGGGAACGTGCGCGAGGTGGCGGAACGGCTGGCGGTGCATCCGCAGACGGTGCGTTCTCGTGCTCAGGAACTGGAGGCGCTGTTCGCCGACGGGCTGCGGGATCCGGAGCGGCGGTTCGAGATGATCCTGGCTTTGCGGGCTGCTCCTTCTTGACGGTTTTGCGCGTGAAGGCGCTGGCGCGACTTGGGTTCCGCGAGGCGACCGACGTTGCGAAAGCCACGAACATCCGGTCGCGAGGGTCGGCAGGACGGGAAGGTCACTCACGGAAGCGGCTGGGGGACCTTGGTTGCGTTGAGTGAGGGGTGTGTGGAAATAGGGACGTTGAATGTCCCTATTTCCACACACCCCTCACCAAGGCGACCGCTCACAGCAGGTTGATGCCGGACCGTGTGGATTTCGGGTCACCTAACGCACCAAAATCCACACAGTCGTCGCGCCCCTTCATGTACTTCGGCTCCCCGACGTCAGGCAGCAGCCAAAGCGGTCACCCGCCACTTCCCCTCAGCCCGTTCCGCGCTCACACTCAACTGAGCCGCCCCAGTACTCCGCTGCCCGTCCCCCCGAACACCCGTCTGGTCCAGAAACACCAGCAGCGAAGCCCGATCCCCGTCGAGGATCTTGACGCCCGAGACCACCGCGGTCGAGGTCACGACCAGCTTCTGCTCCGCCGCGAGACCCCGCACCTGCGCGAAAAGCTGGTCGTACTGCCCCAGCGCCGGCCCGGTGAGGACCGCCTTCGCGGCTTGTTCGCTCTTGGCGGGGTCGTCGTAGCGGTAGGAGAAGACCGTGCCGAGCGCCTTGCCGATCTGGTCGCTCACCTCCGCGGTGGTGGCGACGTCGGTCAGCGCGGTGTTGTGCGTCAGCGCCGCCGTCGCGTCCCGCGCCTCGATGGCGAACCACCCCGCGAGGCCCGCCAGCACCAGCGCGACGGCGCCGAGCACCACCGCGCCCCGCCGCCGCACCGGAGCGACGACCGGAGCCTCGTCCTCAGGCACCTCGAGCACGGCAACCCGGGTGCTCCCGCCCATCTTCCCGGCGACCTTCACCGCGCGCCGCGCCGGCTTGTCGGCTCGTTTCGTGGTCATCGCGTCCTCCGTCAGGGCTTTCCGGTGTCGGTCACCGGCACCTGGCCGAGTGACGTGACGCGCCACCCGTCCGGCGTCCGGTTCAGGCCGGCGCGGAACCGGTTGTGCTTGGTCACGGCTTCCCCGCCTTCGGGCCGCACCTCGAGTTCGACCGAAGCGATCACCTCGGCCGTCCCGCCGCCACTGTCCACTTCGGTCACCGCGGCGTCGACGACCCGGCCGGTGGTGACGGTCTTCGCCTGGCCGATCCGGCCGAGGCCGCCTTCCCGGTCCCGCGCCAGCTCTTCGTGCAGCGCGCCGCCGGACAGGTTCAGCCAGTTCTGGTAACCCTGTTCCGCCTGCCGATAGTCCAAAGTGGTCAGTGCGGCGACGGACTGCCTGCCCACCTGCAAGGCCTCGTCGCGGACCGTGGCCCGCGCGACGCCGTCGTCGTGGCTCGCGTCCCACCACGAGTAGCCGAACCAGGCCGCCGCCGCGGTGGCGACGGCTGCGAGAAATGCGGCGATCCGAGTCATGGCCTTCACCTCCTGGGCACGTTCTGCGAGCCGCGCACGTTCGTCGGGTTGCCCTTCGGCAGGGCACAGCGCGCCGCGGTGTTCAGCGGACGCGGCGAAGCGTCGAGGCCGTCGCGATAGCCGGTCCCGTAACCGGTGACGCACGGCGGCGGATCGAAGAACGTCAGCGAAAGGCCGACGTGCGCGCCGTCCGGCCCCATGATCGCGTGCCCGGCGGCGACCGCTTTCGGCGCGGTGACCAGCAGCTGCTCGATCCCGTCCTGCCGCGTTTCCAGTACGTCCGCGGTGGTCAGCAGGTTCGCCAGCAGGATGCCGAGGCTCGGGCCGGTCTCCCGCAGCAGCGTGCTGACCTCGTTCGCGGCCGCCGGGACGGCCGGGATCAGCCGTCGCAGATCGCCGTCGGAGCTCTTCAACGTCGCGGCGAGCAGTTTCGCGTTCGCGCCGAACGAGCGGATCGCGTCCGCCTGCGAGACCTGGGTGTCGAGCACGGTCTGCGCGTCGGTCACGAACCTGGTCAGCGGCCCGACGTGCGCGCTCGCCGCCTGCACGAACTCGATCCCCCTACCGACGAGCTGGTCCAGCGCCGGGCCGGCGTCGGAAGTCGCGTTGTACAGCTCGTCGACCACGGTCCGCAGCGCCGGCTTCGGCACCGAGTTCGCGAAAGAGTCCACACTGGACAGGACGACGTCCACCGGCAGCGGGATCTTCGTGTCCGCCTCGGCGATCACCGAACCGTCTCGCAGCATTGCTCCGTTGTCGCGGCGCGGCCTCAGGTCGACGTACTGCTCGCCGACGGCGGATCGGTTGGCGACGACGGCTTCGGTGTCCGCGGGCACCTCCGGGCCGCCCGGCTCGATTTCGAGGTCCACCTCCATCCCGGAGGCGGTCAGCCGCAGGTCCCCGACGCGACCGATCGGCACGCCCCGATAGGTGACCTCGGCGTTGCTGAAGATGCCGCCACCGGTCGCGAGCCGCACCTTGACCGTGTACCCGCGATCGAGCACCAGTTTGTCCAACCCCGCGTACGTCGCGCCGACGTACGCGACGCCGAGGACCGCGATGGTCACGAAGACCACCAGCTGCACGCGGACGAACTTGGTCAACATCAGCGGCCACCATTGTTCTTGAAGGTCAGGAACGTGTTCAGGTAGTCACCGCGGATGGCCTCGAGCGCGGCGTCCGGGAACGGGAAGGTGAAGATCATCTCCATGGCCTTCGGCAGTTTGTCCCCGGACTCGGCCAGCTTCCGCAGCAACGGTTCGAGCGCCTTGAGGTCGGCGACGAGGTCGTCCTTGCTGCGATTCACCGTCTCGACCGCGACCGAAGTGAGCCCGTCCAACGACTTCAGCATCCCGACCAGCGCCTGACGCTGCTGGTTCAGAACCTCGATCCCGGGGGTGAGCCCGTTCAGCGTCGCCTTGATCTCCTCGGTGTTCCCGTTCAGGGTCGCCGCGAGCTTGTTGACACTCTCGATGGCACGGGTGATCTCCGCCTTGTGCTCGTCGAGCCCGCGGACGAACACGTCCAAATTGGACAGAAGGCTGCGTGCCGCGCTCTCCTTGCCACCGAGCGCGGCGTTGAGTTCACGGGTGATGTTCTGCACCTGCGCGACACCACCGCCGTTGAGCAGCAGGGAAAGCGCGCCGAAGACCTCCTCGATCTCCGGAGTCAGCGAAGAACCGGCCAACGGGATCACGGCGCCGTCGGCCAGCCGTCCGCTAGGCGTGCCCTCGGGCGGCGGCGCGAGCTCGACGAATTTCTCGCCGAGGATGCTCGCCTGCCGCAGCCGCGCGACGGCGTTGGCCGGCAGATTCACGTCCCCGTTGATCAGCAGGCCGACCACCGCGCTGCGGCCGTCCGGCGCCAGATCGACGGTCCGCACCTGGCCGACCGGGACGTCGTTGACCTTCACCCCGGACTGGGGCACGAGGTCCAGCACGTTGGTGAAACTCGCCGTGACGTGGATCGGGCGCTCCCCCAGCGCGGCCCCGCCCGGCAGCGGGATGTCGTAGACGTCGACACCGTCGCTGCAGCCGGTGGCGGCCAGCACGAGGACGAGTACGGCAGCGATCCGGGTTTTCATTTCGCCCCCGAGAATTCGGTGATGTTCCCTCGCCCGTCCAGCGTTCCCGCGCCCTGGTTGTACGCGCCGAGCACGTTCGCCAGCGCGTTCGGCGCGGCGTCGAGCGCCTCGCTCAGTGACGCCTTCTGCTGAGTGAGGAGTTTGGTGATCTCGGCGAGTTTGTCCACATCGGACTTGACCTTGCCCCGGTTGTCCTTGATGAAGCCCTGCACCACACTGAGCGCCTCGGTGAGTTCGGTCATCGCGCCCGAGAACTGGTCCCGCTGATCGGCCAGGATCTTGCTGAGCGAGGAGATCTGCTGGATCGCCTGTTTAACCTTGCCGTCGTTCGCCGCCAGCATCGCGGTGAACTTGCTGATGTTGTCGACCGAGTTGAACAGATCGTCCTTGGAGTCGCTCGCCGTCCTGGCGAACTCGCCGAGGTTCTTGATCGCCTCGCCGAGTTTGCCGCCGTTGCCGTCGAGGTAGGTCGCGGCCTTGGTGAGGACGTCGCTGACGGCGCCGTCCCGGTTTGCGCCCTTCGGTCCCAGCGCGGTCATCAGCTGGTTGAGGCTGCCCAGGAGTTCGTCGACCTCGACCGGGGTGACGGTCCGCTCGGGCGGGATCCGCGCGTCGCCGCCCAGCTCCGGTCCGCCGAGGTACACCGGGGTGAGCTGCACGTACCGGTCGGCGACCAGGCTCGGCGTGATCACGACGGCACCGACGTCCGCGGGCAGTTTGACGTCGGGCCGCACCGTCATGGTCACTTCGACGTTCGTGCCACGCGGTTCGACCTTGGTGACCGAACCGATCGGGACGCCGAGCACCCGCACCTCGGTGTTCGGGTACACGCCGACGGTCGCGGTGAAGAATCCGGTCACGACGCGATCGGCCTGCCGGGTCAGCAGCGGCCAGGCCGCCGTCACCAGCAGACCCGCGACGACGGCGACCGCGAGCCGCCGCAGCCAGGCCCGCCGCCGGGCGTGGGCGCCGAGATCCGTGAGCGTGAAATGGCGTCCCATCAGCGTCCTCCCTGCCTCGAAGGCATGCAGCTGCCCGGCGTGCCACCGGTCGGGACGAGCCCGCAAATGTAGGTGTCGATCCACCGGCCGTTGCCGACCGCGTTGCCGAGCAGCCGGTAGAAGGGACCGGCCAGCCGCAGGCTCTCGTTGAGCTTGTCCTGGTTGCGCAGCAGCACGGTGGCGACGCGATCGAGCTGGTCGAGCGCGGGCCCGAGCGTCTTCTGGTTGTCCGCCACCAGTCCCTTGAGCTGGATCGACAGGTTCTTCACCCCGCTGAACAGTTTTGCGATCGCGTCCTTGCGCGCGTTCAGCTCCGTAAGCAGCGTGTTGCCGTCGCGGATCAGCGCCTCGATCTGCTGCGAGCGGTCCCCGAGGGTCTTGGACACCTTGTTCGTGTTGGCGAACAGCTTCACCAGTTCCTGGTCCCGCGAGGCGAGCGTCTTGGAGAGCGCGGTGATGCCGTCGAAAGCGGTCCGGACGTCCTGCGGGGTGGAAGCGCCGAGGGTTTCCGACAGCGTGCCGAACGCCTTCGCCAGCTGATCGGTGTCGATCGCGCCCACCGTGTTCGCGAGGTCGTTGAAGACCGTGGTGACGTCGTAGGGCGAACTGGTGCGCTGCACCGGGATCGGCTCGTCCGGGTCCAGTTCCGCGTTGCCGACCGGATCGAGGACGAGATTCTTCTGCCCCAGCAGGGTTTTGATCTTGATCGCCGCGGTGGTCCGGTTGCCGACCCAGGTGTCCTTGACCCGGAACAGGACCTTGACCTTGGCGCCGTCCAACAGGACGTCGGAGACCTCGCCGACCTTCACCCCGGCGACCCGGACCTCGTCGTTGGGTTTGAGCCCGGCCGCTTCGGTGAATTCCGCCGCGTACGTGGTCCCACCGCCGATCAACGGGAGATCGTCGGAGAAGAACACCGCCGAACCCGTGACGGTCATCAGCAGGGCCGTGATGGCGCCGACGACGATGGGGTTGCGGCTGCGGAACGGTTTGATCCTCGGCGCTTTCATCGGCACCGTCCCTGGGTCAGCGGGATACCGACCGGCGGGCCGCCGGGTGCGGGCGGCGCGTCCGACTTCACCGAACACAGGTAGAAGTTGAACCAGGAACCGTACGAGACCATCGCGCCCATCCGGTCCAGTTTCTTGGGCAGGTTCGCCAAGAACTGCTCGAACACCGGGGTGTTGTCCGCGAGGTTCTTCGACAGGTCGCCGAGGGTGTTGATGCTGTCCTTCAACGGCGCGCGGCCGTCCTGGAGCAGATCCGCGGTGGCCGTGGTGAGCTCACCGAGGCCGCCGATCGCCTGCCCGATCGGTTTCGCGTCGCCGGCGAGCCCGGAGACCAGCTGCGCCGTGACGTCGACGAGCTTGTCGAACTGGTCGCCCTGCGAGTTGAGCGTGTCGAGCACCGTGTTGAGGTTCCCGATCACCTGGCCGATCACCTGGTCCTTGCCCGCCAAGGTGTTCGTGAGCGACGCGGTGTGCTCGATGAGGCTGTCGATGGTGCTCCCCTCGCCCTGCAGCACCTGGACGATCTCGAACGACAACTGGTTGACGTCGCTCGGCGAAAGCGCCTGGAACAGCGGTTTGAACCCGTTGAACAACGCGGTGAGATCGAGCGCGGGATGGGTCCGCTCCGGCGGGATCAGCGCGCCTTCGTCGAGCGCGGCAGGCCCGTCCGGGCCCGGGTCGATCGAGAGATATCGCTGGCCGACGAGGTTGCGGTACCGGATGGTGACCGTGGCCCCGGCCGTGAGGCGGCGTTTGTTCTCGACCGAGAACCGCACGTCCGCCAGCCGCCGCTCGACCACGCCGACCGAATCGACCTGGCCGATGCGGACACCGGACATCCGGACCTCGTCGCCGGGGTTGACCGACGTCGCGTCGGTGAACCTCGCGGTGTAGCCGACCGTCGTGCCGACCCCGGAGTTGGCGATGGTGATGGCCAGGATCCCCGTCGCCACCACGGTGATCACGAAGAAGATCAGGCCCTTGATCGCCGGCCCCGCGATACTCCTCATCGGACGGTCACCTCCGTACCGCGCAGCGCCGGGCCCACGAGCACGCTGCTCCAGTCCGGGACCTCGGCCGGCTTCATCCCGAGCGACGGCGCCAGGATCTCGGCGACCAGCCCCCGCTCCCCCTTCGAATTGGCCGGACCGAGGTCCCCATCGGCGGCGAACGCGACCGCCGCCGAAGACCCGCCGCCGCCATAGCAGCGCGGCCCGCCCTTCTGGTCGAACCGCGGATCGTCCCGGCCCGGCACGTACTTGTCGCGCGGGTCGTGGACGGACAGCGTCACGTGCAGTCCCGGTTCACCGGTGCCCTTGCCCAAGGCCTTCTCCATCACCGGCTTGAGCCGGTTGACCGCGTCGAACAGGCACGGGAACTGGGGTGAGTACCGGGACAGCAGTTCCAGGGTCGGCCTGCTCTTCACACTGACACCGATGATGTTGTCCTTGTTCTGCACGAGGAACTTGTTCATGTCGCCGCTCGCGGTGGTGACGCTCGTGTACAGCTTGTCGAGGTCCGCACGAGTGTCCACAATGGTCTTAGCGGTCGTCGAGAGATCCGACAGGGCCTTGAGGATGTCCGGCGCCGCGCCGGTGTACAGATCCGCCACGTCGGCGAGCCCGCTGACGTCGGCCTTGAACTGCGGCATCAGCGGATTCACCTGGTTGAGGAGGTCGTTGAGCTGGACGATGCTGTCCCCCAAGGACTTCCCGCGGTTGTCGAGCGCGAGCGAGATCGCGCCCAGTGAACTGTTCAGCTTCTGCGGCTGCACCGCCCGCAGCAGGGGCAGCAGGTCGCCGAGCACGCGTTCCAGTTCGATCGCGTTGGCCGACCTGTCCTGGCCGATGACGTCGCCGTCCCGCAGCGATCCGCCGGCGGGCCGCTCCGGGAGCACGAGGTTGACGTAACGCTCGCCGAACACCGTCTTCGGCAGCAGCCGGGCGGAGACGTTGCGCGGCAGCTGATCGATCTTCGCCGGGTCGATCGCCAGGTCGATCTCCGCACCTTCCGCGGTGCCCCGGACCGCCCTGACCTCGCCGAACGGGACGCCCCGGACCTTGACCTCGGCGGGCGGGGCCAGCTGGTTGCCGACGCGGTCGGCCTTCAGCGTGACCATTTCCGCCCGCTCGAAGTCCTTGTTGAAGATGGCGACGGCGAGCCAGCCCAGCAGCACCAGGATGACGAGGAAGATCACCCCCGCCGCCTGCGTCCGTGCCCGCGCGCTCATCCGGAGACCTTCACCGTCGTCGTCGCGCCCCAGATCGCCAGGCTGAGGAAGAGATCGAGCACGCTGATCAGCACGATCGACGTCCGCACGGCTCGGCCGACCGCGACCCCGACACCGGCCGGGCCGCCGGCGGCGCGATAGCCGTAGAAGCAGTGCGTGAGGATGACGCCGACGCTGAACACGAGGACCTTGCCGAACGACCACAACACGTCTTCAGGAGGCAAGAACAGGGAGAAGTAGTGGTCGTAGGTTCCGCCGGACTGTCCGAAGAAGACCACCGTCGTCACCCGCGAGCCCAGGTACGAGATCAGCAGGCCGATCACGTAGAGCGGGATGATCGCGATGAACCCGGCCACGATCCGGGTGGTGACGAGATAAGGCATGCTGCGCACGGCCATCACTTCGAGCGCGTCGATCTCCTCGGAGATCCGCATGGCGCCCAGTTGCGCGGTGAACCCGGCGCCGACCGTCGCGGACAACGCCAGCCCGGCCGAGAGCGGCGCGATCTCGCGGGTGTTGAAGTACGCGGTGAGGAAACCGGTCATCGCGGAGATGTTGATCTGGTTCAGCGCGCTGAAGCCCTGCAGCCCCACCGTGATCCCGGTGAAGACGCACAGGCCGACCATCACGCCGACGGTGCCGCCGATGACCGCGAGCGCCCCGCTGCCGAAGGTCACTTCGGCGAGGAGGCGCACCACTTCGCGGAAATAGCGGGTGACGGCCATCGGGATCGCCGCGAGCGCGCGGATGTAGAACAGCAACTGGTCACCCAGCTCGAAAAGACTGTTGCCGGGGCGTTTGAACGCCTCGCGGGCCCGTTCGGGGACGCTGGTCACGGGATCAGGTTCCCTTCGCGGGGACGAGCTGCAGGTACAGCGCGGTCAGGATCGTGTTGACGAAGAACAGGAGCAGGAACGTGATCACCACCGACTGGTTGACGACGTCGCCCACACCCTTGGGGCCGCCTCTGGGGTTCAGTCCCCGGTAGGCCGCGACGACACCGGCGAGGAAACCGAAGATGAACGCCTTGATCGAGCTGACGACGAGGTCGGGCAGCTGGGCCAGCGCGTTGAAACTCGCGAGGTACGCACCCGGGGTGCCGCCCTGCACGATGACGTTGAAGAAATAGCCGCCGAGCACGCCGACGACGCTGACCAAACCGTTCAGCAGCACCGAAACGCCGATGGCCGCTTGCACGCGGGGCACGATCAGGCGGTGGATCGGCGAGACGCCGAGCACCTCCATCGCGTCGATCTCCTCGCGGATGGAGCGGGCGCCCAGATCCGCGCAGATCGCCGACCCGCCCGCGCCCGCGATGATCAGCGTGGTCACGATCGGGCTGGCCTGCTGCACCACCGCGAGAACGCTCGCGGCGCCGTTGAACTGCTGCGCGCCGATCTGGCTCGTGAGCGACCCCAGTTGCAGCGAGATGACGGCACCGAACGGAATCGACACGAGGATCGCGGGCGTGATCGACACACTCGCGATGAACCAGAACTGCTGGATGAACTCGCGAACCTGCACGGGACGGCGGAACATCGCGATGACGACGTCGATCCCCATGGCGCACATGCGGCCGAATTCGCGCAGTCCCGCGGCGGCCTTCTCCGGTGCGCGGGCGAGCAGGGCGGCTGGATTGGCCATCGTCAGGCTCCGCATCCGTCGACGGAAGCCGAGGAAAGCGCCTCCGGTCCCGGCATCGCCGGGCGCGGGAAGGCGCGCGGAACGCGCCCGGTCATCACTGACATTCGGGCTTCCTCACTTCTACTTCTCCGGCCGAACGGCCAACTCTGGCTGCACGCTACTGGCGGAAGATCAGGGAGACAAGTAATTCGACAATGGCATGCCTGGGAAGGGGCAAGGTTGTTATGGCGGTAACTGTTTTGCCTTGTGTCCCATGAGTGTTAATGACGGTTCCAACCGTCCTTGTCACTCACGAGACCGCAGGTGATCACTTTTGTCACCCGCGTCAGCCGCCGTGGTCGTGGAATTGTCACGCGCATCCTGAGTCCATCTGTATTCATTGCGGCCGCACCGAAAAGCCCGCTACGTTCGGCGAATGGAGCAGGCTGCCATCGAGGTGACCGGCCTCGCCAAGCACTACGGTGAAGTGACGGCTCTCGCCGGCGTCAGTCTCCGGGTCGGCCGCGGCACCGTGCTCGCGGTGCTCGGCCACAACGGCGCGGGCAAGACGACGTTGATCGACATTCTCAGCACCCGCGTCAAGCCGACCGGCGGAAGCGCGAAGGTGTGCGGTTTCGACGTCGTGCGCGCCGGGCATCACGTCCGGCGGAGGATCGGCGTCACCGGCCAGTTCGCCGCGGTCGACGACGCCCTCTCCGGCCGCGGCAACCTCGAACTCGTCGCCAGGCTGCTGGGCGCGAGCCGGCGCCAGGCCAGGGCCCGCGCGGCCGAACTGCTCGCCATGTTCGGCCTCGACGACGCGGCGGACCGCCCCGCGCGGACGTACTCCGGCGGGATGCGACGGCGGCTCGATCTGGCCGCAGGCCTGGTCGGCTCCCCCGACGTCCTCTTCCTCGACGAACCGACCACCGGGCTCGACCCGCTCAGCCGGGCCGGGCTCTGGGACGGAGTCGAACGGCTCGCCGCGCGCGGCACCACCGTCGTGCTCACCACGCAGTACCTCGAGGAGGCGGACAGACTGGCGGATCACGTCATCGTGCTGGGGCTCGGGCACGTCACGGTGTCCGGGCGGCCGTCGGAACTGAAGGCGCGGCTCGGGGAAAGGACCGCGACACTGACCTTCGGCACCGATCTGGCCGCCCGCCGGGCGCTGGCCGCGCTGCACCGGCTCGGCATGGGCTGCACGACGTCGGCCTCCGGGCTGGTGATCGGTGTCGCGCTGTCCGGGCCCGCCGACATCACCGTGCTGGTCCGCGCGCTCGACGCGGCGGGCGCGCCCATGAAGGACCTCACCGTCGCCGAGCCGACGCTCGACGACGTCTACCTTTCGCTGCACCGGAATCCGGCGGCCGCGCCATGACCGAGGCACGGCACCGCGCACCGTCGCAGCCGGTGCTGACCAATCCGGCGACCTGGCCGCCGAGCACCTTCGCCACCCAGGTCCGGGTGCTCGCGGCCCGCTCGCTGAAAACGGCGTTCGGCGACCGCAGGCTGGTGTTCTTCGGTCTGCTGCAACCGATCGTGCTGCTCCTGTTGTTCAGCCAGGTCTTCACCGGGGTCAGCACGCTGCCCGGGGTCGCGGCGTACGAGGGATACGTGAACTTCCTCGTCCCGGCGACACTGGTGAACATCGCGATGACCACGGCGATGAGTTCGGGCGCCGGCCTGCTCGCGGAGATCTACAGCGGTTTCACCGGACGTCTGCGGTGCATGCCCATCAGCCTTTCCGCCGTCCTGGTGGCGCGCACCATTTCGGATTCCGCCCGGCTCGGCGTGCAACTGCTGGTGACCACGCTCGCCAGCGTGGTGCTGCTGGGTTTCCGGCCGACCGGCGGCGTTTTCGGGATCACCGCGGCGCTGCTGCTCACGCTCGTCGTCGGCTGGTGCCTGAGCTGGATCTTCGTCGCCATCACGACCTGGCTGCGCAAGGCCGAGACCCTGCAGATGGCGTCGTTCGTGGTCATGTTCCCGCTGATGTTCTCCTCCAGCGCGTACATGCCGCTGGAGACGATGCCGTCCTGGCTGCGGGTGGTCTCGGCGCTCAACCCGCTCACCTACGCGATCGACGCGACACGGGCACTCGCGCTCGGACGGCCGTCGGGCTGGTCGATCCCGGTGTCGCTGGCGATCGCCGCCGTCGCCGCGGCCGCCGGTGGATGGATCGCGGCCCGCACCTTCCGGACTCCACGCGACGTCACCCCGATGACCTGAGCCGGAACTCGCGTGATCGAAGACCGAACTCGCGTGATTGGAGGCGGAACTCGGTGTTCCGCCTCCAATCACGCGAGTTCCGTCGCCAAGCACGCATGATCCGGGTAGGCGTCAGTGCGGCAAGGACTCGAGGTGGTCCGCGGCGGCCACGACTCCCCCGGCCGCCGCGAACGAGGCCCGCACCCGCGCGGCCGCCGCGGCGTAGGCGGGGTCGGTCAGCACTTCGGTGACCGTGCGGCGGATGTCGGGTGCCTTCGCGCGGTCGAAACGCAGACGCAACCCGGCGCCAGCCGTCTCGACCTGCTGAGCCAGCATCGACTGGTCGTCCCGGATCGGCGCGATGACCAGCGGCAGCCCGGAGGCCAGGGTCTCGCTGACGGTGTTGTGCCCGCCGTGACAGAGGACCGCCGCCGCTTTCCGCACCACTTCCGCTTGCGGGATCCGCTTGACGACCAGCACTTCGTCGCTGAGCAGTTCGCCGGTCGGGTCGACGACGAGGCCCTGGACGTCCGGCATCCCGGCGAGGGCGTCGACGCATTCGGACAGGAACCGGCGGCCGAGGGCGGCGTTGGCGGTGCCGAGGGTGGCGATGACGAGCGGACGGCCGTCGAGCCGGTCCCACGAGAAGCCGACGGGCGGCGCGGGAGCCAGCGCGGGCCCGACGAAGCGGACCGCGCCGACGTCGGCGATCGGGCCCGTCAGGGACACGGTGGTGAACGCGAGAATGAGCTCCGGCGAGAACCGTAAGTCGCCACAGGACACCTTGTGCCGGGCGCGCAGGCCCTCCTGCAATCCGTCGACCCAGGCGGCGATCTTCGGCATCGCGCCCAGCGGATCGCCGAGTTCGGTCGACGTCGACGCCGACGTCACCCACGGCAGGGAGCGGCGGCTCGCCACCAGGGCGCCCGCGAAGGCCTGCTGGTCGGCGAGCACGACGTCCGGATGGAAAGCCTCCACCGCCTTCTCGACGCCCGGGACCATCGCATCCGCCAGCGGAACGAGGTACTGCTCCCACAAATATTTCAGCGCCGCGAACCCGCGCAGGCCTTCGGGACGCCGTTCGACGGCGAACTCCAGCGCGTCTCCCGCCGCGTACACCCGTCCCGCCCTGGTCAGTTCGGACGTCGTGGGTTCCGGACCGCACCAGGCGACGTCGTGGCCGCGGCCCACCAGCTCGGCGGCCACCGCGCGCAACGGCGCCACATGTCCGGTGAGCGGCGGGACGACCAGCAGGAACCGGCTCATCCGCGTGGCCTCCCGTGCCGGTCGATCCAGTTCAGCAGCAGCTCCCGGACCTCGCGGTGCTGCTCGACGAGCACCGAATGCCCTTGGCCCTCGAACACGTGCAGCTCGCCCCGGGGCAGCAACGAGGTCAGCGCGGTGAGATCGTCGGCCTGGTAGCCGTGACTGCCCAAAATGGACAGTACGGGACAGCCGATCCCCGCGACCTGGTCCAGCGTCAGCAAGGGACCGAGTGGGACCTCTTCGGCCATCGACGTCGACATGATCCGCTCGGCGGCCATTCTCGCCAGCCGCCGGTGATGCGCGCTGTAGTTGGCCTCGATCCAGTCGAAGCTCTCCTCGACCTTCAAGAACCGCACGGTGTGTTCGAGGATCTGCGACATCTTGTCCGCCCACAGTTCGGTGGCCGGCTCCGACTCGATGCACACGATGCTGCGCACCCGCTCCGGTTTCGCCACGGCGTAGCTGTAGGCGAGGGTGCCGCCGAAACTGTTGCCGACCAGGTGCACGGGCCGGTCGAGGTCGAGCTGGTCGAGCAGGTCGTCGAGATCGGCGACGAAATCCGCGATCGTGTACCCGCGCTCCGGGCGTTCGGTCTTGCCGTGCCCGCGCAGGTCGTAGCTGATCACGTCCACCCCGGCGGCGGCGACCGGCGGCGCGAGCGTGAGGTAGAAGCTCGCGAGACTGTCGGTGCCCATCCCGTGCAAGAACACCACGGTCTCCGTGCCCCCGCCGGGCACGAGCTGCACGTTGGTGCGCAGCCCGTTGACGGTCATGGTCGGCACCGCCTCAGCCCCGTTCGCCGAGGCGGGCGGCCACGTAGTCGGCGATGTCGCCGACCCGCAGCTCGATCACGTCGTCGAGGTCCTTCTCCGCCAGGAACTCCGCGAGGTTGACGTCCGCGCCGAAGAACTCGGCGAGGATGCTCGCGAAGGTCACCAGATCGATGCTCTCCAGCTGGAGATCCTCGTGGAAGGTGGTCTGCGGGGTGATCTCGATGCCGAGGACGTCGGTG
This sequence comes from Amycolatopsis japonica, assembly GCF_000732925.1. NCBI lineage: Bacteria > Bacillati > Actinomycetota > Actinomycetes > Pseudonocardiales > Pseudonocardiaceae > Amycolatopsis > Amycolatopsis japonica. The sequence continues at coordinate 3,218,514 of NZ_CP008953.1, read as the reverse complement.
TCCCCGACCAGTTCCTTCAGCAACTCGGCCACGGTGCCGAAGACCGACGCCGGACTCTGCTGTTCGATGGTCATTGCTCTACTCCTGTTCCTACCCGCGGTTCCAGGCCACCACGTGCCCGGGGATTCCGGCGAATTCCGCCCCGATACCGATCTCCTCGGCCAGCCCCGCCAGCTCGCCCTCGGCCCGGACCGCGATCCGGGGAGGCGTCGCGGACTCTTCCCGCACCAACGCGACCGCGACCTCGCCCGCCGACGCGACGGCCACCGCCAGCGGCGGCACGACCAGGCCGTGCAGCCCGGTCACCCTGGTTCCGTCGGCGCTCACGCGGAGTTCCGCCGGGTACACGCCGTCCAGGCCGAGTTTCGCGCGGACCGCGTCCTTGATCGCGATCCGTTCCAGCAGCCAGCCACGCTGCCGTCGCGGCGCGCAGGCGGCGAACTCGGCGCGTTCCGCCGTCCCGAGGTAGACGCCGGCGTAGATGTCCCGTGCGGCGGGGCTCGGCCACCGGTCCGTGACCACCGTCCAGCCGCCGTGGTGATCCTCGGACAGCCGATGCCGGTCCGGGAAGGCGTAGACGCGATGGGCGGGCCGGTCGCACGGGAACCGGATGTCGCGCCACTGTTCGATCCTGGCCAGCACGGCGCCGTCCAGCACCAGTTCCGCGTCCATCTCCAGCACATCCGGGCGTGGCAGCCGGACCCGGACCACGCAGCGCAGCTTCGTGCCCGGCGCCGGTTCCGGTGCGAACCAGGTGACCCGGCCCATCGACGTCGGGAACGCCAGCAGCGCGTCCGCCTTGGTCGCCATCAGCCAGCAGCCCAGCAGCTGGCCGACGTTGTCCAGCAGCGCGCCGGGCGCCGGCGGTACGACGAGGTCGCCGCGGATGTGCCGCTCGCCGAGCCCGATGAGTTTGTCGAGCCCCTGGTACGCCGGACCGTGGAACATCTCGCGGCGGGTGTAGATCTCGGCGGCGCTCAACGGAGGCGCCGTTTCCGGCCCCGGCGGCGGAGACGGCCGCGGGGCCGTGGGATAACGCTGCGCAAGGTGGACGTCCATACTGGCGTGCGGTCCGATTTGGACACTGATCCGGTCGCCCTCGCGGGTCATCGAAAGCGGCACGCGTACCGCCGGGGCGGCGATCAGCCAGCGGGAGAACGCCGCGTTGCTCACCCCCGTCGCGACCGTGCCCGGCCAGGCCCGTTCCGCTTCCCGGCAGGCCAGGTCCACCAGTGTGGTCGCGGGCACGGTGGGACGGAAGTCCGCCTCCTCCGGCCAGTCCTCGCGCTGGCGGAAGAACCGGTGATCGACCAGATACGGCATCGTCGCGAGCGAGACGTCCACAGTGGACTCGACCGTTCGTCGTGCCGCCGCGTTGGCGACACTCGCCGCGGCGGCTCGGGTCTCCGCCAGCAGCGCGGTGAACTCCGCGACGATCGCGTCCGGGATTCCATCGCCCAGTTCGGGCATATCACCGGCGCCCGCGAACATGCCCTTGACGTCGCCTTCGACCGAGAGCAGCGTGCCCGCCGTGTCGATCCGGGTCCGGCGCGGCTCCAGCGCGTCGAACGCGGGCCGCCCGCCCTCCACCCAGACCGCGGTCGCGACCCGGCGCAACTGGGCGAGGCCCGCCCTCGTACCGGAGGACGCCGGGATGACCAGATGCGGCCGCGAGCCCAGCGTGTCCGACACGAACGAACCCAGCTGACCGGCACCCGCCTGCACGAAGACCCGGGCGCCGTCGGCGTAGAGCGCGTCGACGAGCTCCCGGAACCGGACCTTGCGCACCAGGTGGGCCAGGTACAGCTCGCGGACCTCCACCGGATCCGCGGGATACGGCCGGGCCGTGGTCGCCGACCACACCGGGACCCGCGGCGGCTTCAGGTCCAGTTCGGCCGCGAGCCGGGTGAACGGGCCGAGCCGCGACCGCATCAGCGGGGTGTGGAACCCGGACCGGAACGGCAGCGTCCTGGCGACGACGCCGTGCTGGGCGCACAGTTTGGCGAGCCGCCCCGCGGCGGCCGGGTCACCGCAGACGATCGTCTGCCGCGGCGCGTTCTCGTGGGAGATCATCAGTTCCGGCTCGGCGGTGAGCAGCGCCTCGGCCCGCTCCGCCGAACAGCCGAGCACGAGGAACTCGGCGTCCGGCAGTGTGAATCCCTGCGGCCAGTACCGGTTCAGCATGTCCTCTGTGGACTGTCCGGGGTACATCCCCGCCGCCTGCATCGCGGTCCATTCGCCGACGCTGTGCCCGGCGAGGACGTCGGGGGTGATCGCGAGCCGCCGCAGCGCGGTGTCGAGCAGCAACCCGACCTGGGACACGCTGGAGGCGCGGGCGAGCACGCTCGCCGTCGACCATTCGGGCCGTTCCAGGCCGAAATGCCGGGCGACGTCGGCGCAGCGCGGTTCCGCGTCCGCTTCCAGCCCCGGGTAGACGAACGCGGTCTTCGCCCCGGCCTGCTCCAGCAAGGGCGCCGTCGTGCACCAGATGTCGTTGGGCCCGTGCCAGGAACCGCCCTCGGCCGCGATCTTCGCCAGCACCCTCCGCGCGACTTCGAGCCGTTTCCCGGTCGGCCCGACGATCCCGATCCGGCATGGACCGTGGCCGCCGGATTCCGGATCCGGGCGATCGAGCAGGGTGCGCAATCCGTCGAGTGTGGGCGCCGCGAGTAGGAGGACTCGCTCGGGTTCCCCGGTCACCTTGGCCCGCCTCGGCCGCGACGGCGCCGGATCGGCCTCTTCCAGCACCACGTGCGCGTTGACCCCGCCGAAACCGAAGGCGTTGACCGCCGCCCGGCGCGGGACGTCACCCGACCGCCACCGTTCGGCGTCGGGCAGGGTGCGGAAGCGGGTCTTGTCCAGCAGCGGGCTCGGGTCGGCGCAGTTCAGCGTCGGTGGCAGGACGGCGTGATGCAGCGCGAGCGCCACCTTGACCAGACCGGCGGCGCCGGCGGTCGGCATGGTGTGCCCGATCATCGCCTTCACCGCGCCGATCGCCGCGCGAGGACCGTCCGGCGGGCCGAACACCTCGGCGAGGGTGGCCAGTTCGGCGGCGTCCCCGGCCGGGGTCGCGGTCCCGTGCGCCTCCAGCAGGCCGAGCGCACCGGGCGCGGTGGGGTCGAGGCCCGCCGAGGCCCACGCGCGCCGCAGGGCCAGCGTCTGACCGGCGACGGCCGGGCTGAGCAGGCTCGCGCCCTTCCCGTCGCTCGATGTCCCCGAGCCGCGCAGTACCGCGTAGACCCGGTCGCCGTCGCGACGCGCGTCGTAGAACCGTTTCAGCACGACCATCGCGGTGCCCTCGCCGATCAGGAGACCGTCCGCGTCGCGCGAGAACGGGCTGATCCGCTGGCTCGGCGAAAGGGCGCCGAGCTGCGTGAACATCGACCAGAGCGTGTCGTCGTGGCAGTGGTGCACGCCGCCGGCCAGCACGACGTCACAGCGACGGCGCGCGAGTTCGCCGATCGCCTGGTCCACGGCGAGCAGCGAGGACGCGCAGGCGGCGTCGACCGTGTACGCGGGGCCGCCGAAGTCCAGCCGGTTGGCGACCCGCGACGCGGCGAGGTTCGGCACCAGCCCGATCGCGGTGTCCGGCCGGAACTCGCCGAGCGGTTCCAGCAACGCGTCCCGGAGCCGGTCGAGCATCTCCGGACGCGCCGACGGCAGGAGATCCCGGACGGCGCCGGTGATCTGGCGGACCGACCGGACCCGCTGGTCGAACCGCTGGAGCCCCGGCGAGAGATAGCCGCCCCTGCCCAGGATCACGCCGACGCGTTCGAGGTCGCCCAGCCGCCGGAGACCGCCGGCGTCGTCGACCGCGGACGCGGCCACCGCCAGCGCGACCAGCTGGTCCGGCTCCATCCCGGCGACGGTGCTGGGCGCGATACCGAGCGCCGTCGCGTCGAAGTCCAGGCTGTCGGCGACGAATCCGCCGCGCCTGCCGTAGGTGCGGTCCGGCGTGCGGCCGTCACCGTCGTGGAAGCTCGGATCCCAGCGGTGCGGCGGGATCTCGGTGATCGCGTCGGTACCCGAAACGATGTTCTGCCAATATTCGTCCACAGTGGACGAGCCGGGAAGGAAGACGCCCATCCCGACGATCGCGACCGGCTCCTGGTTCACCACAGCGACGCCGTGTACAGCACCGAGCGGACGTCGGCCGGGCCGTAGGCCAGTTCGCGCAGGAGCGCGGCGGTGCCTTCGTCCGGATCGATCAGCGCCACTTCGCGGCGCTCGTACTCACGCGCGAGCTCCGGTGACACCATGCCCGCGTGATCGTCCGAGGGCGCCCACGGTCCCCAATGGACGGTCAGCGCCCGGCAGCCGGTGCGGTCCGCCCACTGTCCGCCGAGGGTTTCGAGCGCGTCGTTCGCCGCCGCGTAGTCGGTCTGGCCCCGGTTTCCCAGCACCGCGGCGATACTGCCGAAGAAGGTCACGAACCCGGGCCGCACGCCGAAATGCTCCAGCGCGTCGAGCAGTGCTCGCGCACCGTCCACTTTGGTCCCGTAGACCGTGCGGAACGACTGCTCGTCCTTGTCGGCCATCAGCTTGTCGTCGATCACCCCGGCCGCGTGGACGACGCCGTCGATGCGGCCGTAGCGGGTGTGCAGATCCTTGACCACCTGCCGGACGGCGGCGGCGTCGCGCACGTCGAGCTGCCGGTACGCCGCCGTGCCGCCCGCCGCGGCGATCTGGTCGAGCGTCCGCGCGATCTCACGCTGAGCCAGCACGGTGCGCACCCGGCGTTCGATATCCGCCAGCGAACCACCCCGCGCGGCCAGCGCCGAACGCATGGCCGGCGCGTCACCGGGCAGGTCCTCGTCACCCGGTTCGGCTGGCCACGGGGTGCGGCCCGCCAGCTCGATCCGGCATCCGCTCGCCGCCAGCGCGACCGCCGCCCGCGCGGTGATCCCGCGGGCGCCGCCGATCAGCAGCAGCACGGAATCCGCGTCGAGGCCGAGCGCCTTGACCTCTCCACCGCCGGGGCCCGCGCCCGCATACGCGACGGAACCGAGCGAACCGGCGGAAGGCTCGAACGCAGCGCGTCCCGCCGTGTCGTAGCGGACGGCGGACGGCCCGTCGGCGATCGCCTCCTCCAGCACGATCCTTCCGAGGTCCACAGTGGACTCCAGCTCGACCAGCCTGGTCGGCTCGCTCCGTTCCCGCGCCGCGGCGCGGACGAGACCGCGCAGCCCGGCGGTGTGCCCGGCGCCCGTCTCCGCCACCACGACCACCGCGCCCTTGGCGCTCTTGACGAGGCCGAACACCTGCGCCGCGACGGGTTCTTCGGCGTCAGACAAGGGATTCAGCACGACGAGGACGTCGGCCTCCTGCTCGGCGGGCAGGGCACCCGCGTCGGCGAACACCGCGCGGACCGAATCGGCCAGTTCCTCCTGGCCGGGCTCGAAGCTCACCGAGACCGTTTTGCCCGCCACCTTGGCGAGGTCGGGCGTGCCGAGCGGCGCGGACACGCGATCGAGCAGGTACCGGCCTGGCGCGGTTCCGGCGGGGGCCTCGTCGGGAGTCGCCACCACGGTGACCGGGACGGCCGGTTCGAGCCACTTCCGCAGCCGCGCGGCCAGCGCGCTCGCCGTCCGGTCGCGGCTGAGCTGATCCTGGGCGTCGTCGTGCACCCGGCCGGAGAGGCCGAGTTTCGCGAGCAGCGAGCCCGCGATCTCGGTGCGTTTGATCGAGTCGATGGAAAGATCCGCTTCCAGATCCAGATCGGCGTCGATCATCTCGGCCGGATAGCCGGTGCGTTCGCTGATCGCGCCGATCACGGTGGCCAGGACGTCCGTGACGGGGGCCTCCGAGGCCTCCTCGACCGGTTCCGGCGCGGGCACGACGACCGGGGCTTCGACCGGCGGCAGCAACGCGGGCACGACCGGCGCCTGCACCGGAGCGGGGGCGAGCGGCGCGGTGCCGAGGTACCCCAGCATCACGTCCCGTTGCGCCGCCAGCATTTCGCGGCTGGTGCGGAGGAATTCGACGACGGCCTGGTCACGACCGGGCGCGGGCTGGTTCATGGTCGTCCTCGGGATTCGTCGGGCGGGCACGAGCCCATGGGCGGGGACCTCGCCGCCGGGCGCGCGGACGGTCTGGCCGTCCACGGTCCAAGCGGATTCGGGGAGCGGGCCGACACGGACACGGCCGCGGAAGAGCCGTTCGGTACGCACGTCGACGCCGATGAGCGCCAGGCGCGCGAGCGCGGTGAGGAACCCGCGCAACCCCGGGCCGCCGGGGTCGCACGCGATCACGGTATGCGGACGATCGCCGAGGATCTCCTTGGCCAGCCGGGAAAGCACCTGTCCCGGGCCCGCCTCGACGAACGTGCGCGCGCCCGCCGCGTACATGTCCTCGATCAGGTCCACGAAGCGCACCGGCGAGCCGATCTGCGCGGCGAGTTCGGTGCGCACGGCGCCGGCTTCGTACGGCCGCGCGGTGCGGTTCGACCACACCGGCGCCCCCGGCTCGCCGATCTCGGCGTTGTCGAGGTCGACGGCGAACACGTCGCTCGCTCCGGCCACCAGCGGGCTGTGGAAGGCGCAGGCGACCGGGATCCGTTTGGCGCCGATCCCCTGTGCCCGCAGTTCGCGGACCGCCTCCTCGATGGCGGCCGTCGGTCCGGAAAGGACGGTCTGGCCGGGTGCGTTGTGGTTGGCCAGTACGACGTCCGGGTGGTCGAGGGCGGCGGCCAGTTCGTCACGGGACGCCTTCACCGCGGCCATCGCGCCCGGGTCGGCGCCCGCGACTTCGGCGATGGAGCGGGCCCTGGCCCGGCTGAGCGCCACCAACGTCGCGGTGTCGAACGCGCCCGCCACCGACAGCGCGGTCAGTTCGCCATAGCTGTGCCCCGCCAGCAGATCCGGCCGGACGCCGAGGTCGGCGAGCAGGTGGCAGACCGCCGATTCGACGAGTCCGAGCGCGGGCTGCGCGACCCGCGTGTCCTTGAGCGCCTCGTCCTGCGCGGTACGGGCTTCCTCGGTGAAGGCGCGCGGCGGGAACGTGGTGGCGGCGACGTCGGGAGCGAGCCCCAGGACGTCAGCCAGTTCGGGGAAGTGCACGAACAGTTCCGCCAGCATCCCCGTCCGCTGGCTGCCCTGACCAGGGAACAGGAACGCGACCGCACCGGCTTCGGTGTCGTCCGCGACGATCCCACCGTTCGCGGCGGCCTCACGCAGCTCCGCGAGGTCGCTCGCGACGATCGCGAGCCGCACAGGGTCGGATCCGCCTCGTTCGGCGGCGAGGGCGGCGATCTCCCGCAGCGGACGTCCTTCGCTGGCGGCCAGCAGATCCCGCAGCACGGCACGAGCGGACTCCACGTCGGCGCCGCGGAGCAGGACGAGCTCGGCATCCCAGTCACGCGGGCCGTGCCGCCGTGCCGGCGGGACCCCCGGGGCGGCGAGCACCGCGTGGAAGTTGGTCCCACCGAACCCGAACGCGCTCACTCCGGCGAACTCGCGGCCGCGCGGCACCGGCGTCGGCCGGGCTCCGGTGGAGAAGGTGAAGGGACTGCTCTCGGCGTCCCAGGCGGGGTTCGGCCTGCTCAGATGCAGCGTGGGCGGCACGACCTCGTGCCACAGCGCCAGCGCCGCCTTCATCAGGCCCGCCAGCCCCGCGGCGCATTTCGTGTGCCCGATCTGGCTCTTCACCGAACCCAGCGCGCAGGTGCCCGGCCCGGCGCCCGCGGCGAGGAAGAACTCGGTAAGCGTCGTCAGTTCCGTGGCGTCGCCGACGACTGTGCCGGTGCCGTGCGCTTCCACCAGCGAGACGTCCGCCGGCGACACCCCGGCGTCGCGATAGGCCCGCGCCAGGGCCCGCCGCTGCCCCTCGGGGCGCGGCGCGGTGAGGCCGAGCGCCTTGCCGTCGCTGGCGGCGCCGACACCCTTGACCACGGCATACACCCGGTCGCCGTCGCGTTCGGCGTCGGACCGCCGCTTGAGCACGAGGCACGCGACGCCCTCGCCGAGCGCGATCCCGTCCGCCGACGCGTCGAACGGACGGCATCGCCCGGTCGGCGACAGCGCACCGGCCGAGGTGAACATGAGGTAGTCGTTGACCCCGTTGTGCAGGTCGACGGCGCCACACAGGACCATCGAGCTCGTGCCCGCCCGCAGTTCCTTCACCGCGAGGTCGAGCGCGGCCAGCGAGGAGCCGCACGCGGCGTCCACGGTGTAGTTGGTGCCGCCGAGGTCGAGCCGGTTGGCGATCCGGCCGGAGATGACGTTGGCGAGCGTGCCCGGGAACGAGTCCTCGGTCAGTTCCGGCAACTGCGCGAGCAGCTCCTCCGGGACGTCTTCGAGGTAGCTCGGAAGCAGCGCGCGCAGGACACCGGCGTTGGCCAGGTCTCCCCCGGCCTCGGCGCCGAAGATGACGCTGGTGCGCTCACGGTCGAAGCCGCCTTCGCCGTAGCCCGCGTCTTCGAGGGCCCGCCACGCCGTCTGCAGGGAGACCAGCTGGGCCGGGTCGATACTGCCCATCGACTTGGGCGGGATGCCGTACGCGAGCGGATCGAAGTCCACCGGTGGCAGGAAACCGCCCCATTTCGACGTCGACTGGTCGGCGTAGACGTCCTTGTCCCAGCGCTGATCCGGCACCTCGGTGACGGCGTCCGCGCCATGCAGGATATTCGACCAGAAGGCCGGGAGATCAGGTGCGCCGGGGAACACGCACGCCATCCCGACGATCGCGATGTCACTGTCCACAACGGACTCTTCGTCGCGAACGCGGCCGGCGAGCAGCTCCGCCGCGCCGTCGGTGACTTCCCGGTGCAGGGCGGCGACGTCGGTGCGGTCCTCACGCAGGACGGTCACCTGTCCCGCCATGTACATCCCCTCGGCGAGCTGCCCGAGCGTGTCGACCTCGACGAGCGTGTCGCCTTGCCGCTTGATGCCCTTGCTGGCGATCCGCAGCCGTCCGGTGTTCAGCTCCTCCAGCCGTTGCCATGTCTCCTGCGGTAGGACGCCGTCCGCGCGGAGCCCGGCCTTCACCGCGGCGAACTCGTCGGTGTACGGGCTGGGCAGGCAGCGGGTGAGGTGCCCGGGCGCGGTCTCCAGGGTGACCGTGGACCCCGCGTCGAGCACGCGATCCTGGAACGTTTCGGTGATGGCGCCGTGGGTCACGGCTTCTTCGGTGAACAGGTACGCGGTGCCCATCAGGACGCCGACGCCGCCGCTCAGGGGCTCCGCCATCGCCGAGACCATGGCAGCGGAGCGGGCGTCATGGATCCCACCTGCGAACAGGACCTCGACGTCGTTGGCGCCGTGTTCGCGCAGGACGTCCAGCTGCTGCTCCCACAGCACGAAGCTCGACCGCGGGCCGATATGCCCACCGCATTCGGCGCCCTCGAAGACGAACCGGCGGATCCCGGCGTCGAGGAACTGACGCAGCAGGATCGGCGACGGCACGTGGAGGAAGGTCGCGATGCCCTCGGCCTCCAGCGCTTTGGCCTGCGCGGGTTTTCCGCCCGCGATCAGCACGCAGCGCGGGCGCGCCGCCCGGATCGCCGCGAGCTGCTCGGCACGCAGGGCCTCCGGGACGAACCCGAGGATGCCCGCTCCCCACGGCCGTTCACCGAGCGCTTCGGCGGTGCGGCCGAGCAGTTCGGCGGTTTTGGCGCCGTTCGCGGTGGCCACCGCGACGAACGGGAAGCCGTCGTGCGCGGCGACCGCGGCGGCGAAACCGGGCTGGTCGCTCACCCGCGTCATCGGCCCCTGCACGACCGGCAGCCGGGTCCCCAACGTGCGGCACAGCCGTACGCCTTGGTCCGAGGGGACCGCCGACGGCGCCGCGAGCGAGCGCACGACCGAACGGACAGCGCTTTCCGCGTCCTCGAAGCGTTTCGCGAACAACGCGCTGAGCCCGTCGTCCGCCCTGGCGAGCTCGTTCCGGGCCGCCGCGGGCACGTCGGCGTCGGGGAACAGGCCGAGCCCGTCGAGCACCACGCCCGCCGCGCCGCCCGCGATCGCGGCCACCGCCGTACGCGGCCCGATGCCGCCGAACGCCCACACGGGGACGTCCTCGCCGAACCGCTCCAGCAACCGCTGCAGCAGGACGAACGTGGTGAGATCGGAACCGCCCGCTTCGGCCCCCTTCGCCACCAGACCGGAGGCGCCGGCGTCGAGCATGCGGACGGCCTGCTCGACACCGGTCACCTCGGCCAGCACGGGGAGGCCGGCCCTGCCCCGCCAGACCGCCCCCTCGGCCAGCAGCACGAGCCCCGCGCCGCTTTCCCGCACTTCCTCGTCCCGCACGGTGCGGCCGGCCGGGATCCGGACACCGAACGGGACGCGTCCGTCTACTGTGGACCCGATTTCGACGATCCCGAGGCCGCCGCCCCTGGCGACCGCGGCCGCCAGGCCCGGATCCGGACATCCGAGCGGGTTGACGCCGAGTACCCGCGTGCGCGCCGTCGCATGACTCACCGGCGGTCCTCCTGTTCGGCTGGGGCTGGTCGAACCTCGCCGGGTTCGGCGATCTTTCAGCGGGATTCCCAAGAAATAACCTACTTGCCGCAGAGAGCGCAATACTCTCGTGTGAAAACTCGGAAAACAAGGGAACGCATGCTAAAGTCCGGCGCCGGAAACAAATATGTCGACACGTGCGGAACAAGCCCCTGACCTGCACTTTTATCACGGTCGTCGGCGATTTGAAGAAATCATTGCTCACCGGCATGACAAAACAGAAGAATTGTCATAGAACGCAGAATCGATAACCATGGAGCGCATGTGGAAGTGACAGGACGGGTCGTCGTGCTGACCGGCGCGGCACACGGTATCGGCGCCGCCATGGCCAGGCGGTTCGCCGCCGAGGGCGCGGCCGGGGTGGTGGTCTCCGATCTCGATCTCGAGGCCGCGGACGAGGTCGTCGCCGGGATCACCGCCTCGGGCGGCACCGCGATCGCGCGCCACGCCGACGCGTCGTCCAAAGAGGACTTGAAGATGCTGGTGACCGAGGCCCGCGCGGCGTTCGGCCCGGTGGACCTCTTCTGCTCCAACGCCGGTGCCGCGTTCGGGACGGGCGTGCACGCCGCGGACGAACAGTGGACGCGGTCGTGGGCGATCAACGTCATGCAGCATGTGCACGCCGCACAGGTCGCGCTCCCAGCGATGCTGAGCCGGGGCCACGGATATCTGCTGATCACGGCGTCGGGCGCGGGCCTGCTGGGCACTCCCGGCGACGCGCCGTACTCGGTGACCAAGCACGCGGCCGTCGGGCTCGCCGAATGGCTGGCCATCACCTACCGGCCGCGCGGGGTGCGGGTCAGCGCGCTGTGCCCGCTCGGTGTGCGGACCGCGCTGCTGGAGCCGGGTATCGCCGCCGGTCACCCCGCCGCGCTCGCGATCGCCGCCGCGGCACCGCTGCTGGAGCCGGAGGACGTCGCGGAGTCCGTCGTGCACGGGCTTGCGTCGGAGGAGTTCCTGATCCTGCCGCACGAATCGGTGCGGGAGACCTACGCCCGCAAGGCGGCCGGGCTCGACGAATGGATCGACCGCACCATCCTCGAAACCGGCGCGCGGAAGAGGTGACCATGGAGTACCGCAGGCTCGGCGCGAGCGGGCTTTCCGTCAGTGAGATCTCCTACGGCAACTGGCTCACGCACCCCGACGGCGCGGAATGCGTGCAGGCCGCACTCGACGCGGGCATCACGACCTTCCACACCGCGGCCGCCTGGGACGGCGGTGCCGCCGAAGAGAACCTCGCCGAGGCGCTGAGCCACGCGCGTCGCGACGATCTCGTCCTGTGCACCGGTGTCTTCTGGCCGGAAGGCCCGGGTGCCAACGACGCGGGCCTCAGCCGCAAGCACTTGGTGACCTCGGTGAACGGCTCGCTGCGGCGTCTGCGCACCGACTACATCGACGTCTACCAGTTGCTGCGGTTCGACTACCGCACGCCGCTGGAGGAGACGTTCCTCGCGCTGTCGGATCTGGTGCGGCAGGGGAAGATCCTCTACGCCGGCACCGCGGAATGGACGGCGGAACAGCTGCTGGAAGCGCGGCCGATCGCCGAACGGCACGGCGTCCCGCTGGTGGCGAACCAGCCGCATTACTCGATGCTCTGGCGGGTCGCCGAGGCCCAGGTGATGCCGGTCTGCGAACGGTCCGGCATCGGCCAGTTCGCGTCGGTCCCCCTCGCGCAGGGCGTGCTGACCGGCAAGTACCGGCCGGGCGAGATCCCGCCGGGCTCACGAGGCGCGAAGGCGGTCGAGACGCGGCCGTTGCTCCTGCCGGACCTCCTCGAACGCGTCGGCATGCTGCGCGGCGTCGCCGACGAGGCCGGACTGACCATGGCCCAGCTGGCGCTCGCGTGGACGTTGCAGCACAACACCGTCGCTTCGGTGGTGATGGGCGCGAGCACCGCCGCCCAGGTGACCGAGAACGCGAAGGCGGCCGGGGTGGTGCTGGACCTCGACGCGCTGACGCGGATCGATCACCTGCTGGGCAGCTTCGTGCAGACGGATCCGCGGCTGACCTGGTCACCTCCGGCGACCACCTGACGCCCTGTCTCGTAAGTCCCACGTGCACCAGCAGCCACAGCGGCGGCGCGTAGAGGGCTTCCCAAGTACATGAAGGCCCCCTTCCTTGCGCTAGACGCAAGGAAGGGGGCCTTCATGTACTTCAGTTCAGACTCGAGAGTGGCACTCACGAGCCCAAAGCGGTCCGCAGGAGGGCCTCGAACCGCTCCGCCGTCGGCGGTTCGTCGCGCAGCAATCCCTGCAGAAGAACACCGTCCACCAACGCGACCAGCATCTCGACCCGTACCGGATCACGGGTGAATCGGCGTGCGAAATCCGCCAACGCCGCCATCCAGCGATCAGTCGACTCGCGGAGCTTCGGCTCTCGTGCCGCCAAGAGATACAGCTCGTACTCCGCCAGCAGATGCCCGGGTCTGGCGACGACTTCGGCCAGCAAGGTGGCGAACCGCCGCAGCGCGTCCTCACCGCCGTCGGCCTCGGCGGCGAGTACCCGCATCCGCTCGGCGTCCTCGTCCATGCACCAGGTGAGCGCGGCGGTCAGCAGCTCCTCGATCCCCTGGAAGTGGTACGCGGCCGCAGTCGCGGGCAAGCCGGCCTCGCGGGCGACGGTGCGGTGGCTGACCCCCGAAACCCCTTCCCTCGCGACGATGCGCAGGGTGGCCTCGATCAATTCCCGTTTGCGCCGCTCCCCCTTGGCGAGACGGCCGTCGGTGATCGGCTCGTTCAGCACGCCACCTCCTCGCTGGTCACGGTCTTCCTGCTCAGCAGAGGATACGAGAGCAGAGCGACGAGGATGATCAAAGCACCGGCGGCGACCGCCACAGCGAATCCGCCGCCGGGCCCGAACCGGTCGACGGCCTCACCGGACACCGCGGCACCCAACGCGACCCCGACGCTGAGGCCCGTGATCGCCCATGTCATCCCTTCGGTCAGTTTCTCCGCGGAGACGACCGTTTCGATCATCCCCATGACGACGATCATCGTGGGAGAGAAGAACAACCCGGCGACGAACACCACCGCGCACAAACCCACGACGTCGTCCACGAGCAGCAGCGGCACCGCGCTCGCGGCCGTGCCGGCGGTACCGATCAGGAGCAACCGAGGCGGTGTCATGGCCGGTTTGAGCGTCCCGAAGACCAGTCCTGAGATGGCGGAGCCCACCGCGTAAACGGACACGACCACCCCCGCGGCCGACGGCGATCCGGATCGCTCCGCGAACGCCACACTGACGACGTCGACCGTGCCGACGATGATGCCGCCCGCCATCAGCGTCAGCACCAGTACCCGCACCGCACCCATCCGGACAGGCGAGATTCCGGCCGATCCGGTCGTCGGCCGCACGGGCGGTTCTGTCCCGCGTTGCGCGACGAAGAGCACCACTCCGATCGCGAGGAACACCACGGCGACCAGCGGCCCGGCCTCGGGGAACGCGGTGGTGCACAACGCCACCGACAGCGCGGGCCCGATGACGAAGGTCAGTTCGTCGACCACCGACTCCAACGCGAAAGCCGTGTGCAGTCGAGGCGAGCCGTGGTACAGCCACGACCACCTGGCCCGGACCATCGCCGCCATGCTGGGCATGAACCCGGCCAGGACCGCGGACACGTACAGCGTCCAGACCGGCGCCCCGAAGCGGGCGCAGAGCAGGAGCGCGCCGAGCGCCATCACACTGATCCCAGTCGCCGGCATCAGGATCCGGCTCTGCCCCCGGCGGTCCACCAGCCTCGAGACCTGAGGCCCGAGCAGCGCCATGGACAGTGTGAACGTCGCCGAGACCAGACCGGCGAGCCCGTAGTCGCCCCGCGTCTGCGCCAGCATCGTGATGATGCCGATTCCCGTCATGGGGACCGGCATCCTGGCGACCAACCCCGCGGCGAAGAAGGCGAAGGAGCCCTTCGCGGAGAACAGCTCTCGATACCGGCCCGGCACGGCAAACCCCCACAAGTTGAACGACTGTTACATTTTGAACAGTCGTTACACTTTATACCTGCGGAAGGCACTCCCCGCAAACGGCCTGAGACACGACGAGGGGTCCTTCCCAGACTCTGGAAGGACCCCTCGCGATGAAACTCAGTTCAGGCTCGAGCAGGGTCTCGCGTCAGGATCCTGCGCCCCCTTGGGCACCCACCGCACGTTCGCGAACGAAGCCGAGAACCGGCCGTCGGTGTACACCAGGAACGGCGTGTTGACGTTCTCCAGATCCAGCCCGTTCGCGAAGCACGACACCGGGATCTTCACCGTCGACTTCGGCGCGCCCGCGAGATCGGTGAACAGCTTGGTCGCGTTCACCTCGGAGAAGCACGGGTAGACGCAATGCATGCTGATCACGGTCCGGTTGGCCGGCGCCTCGTGCACGACCGTGTCGAACTCCAGCGCCGCGTCGGCGTTGAGGTAACCCCGAAGATCGTTGGTACCGGCCGGGTTCTGGAAGTAGATCTGCGCCGGGCCGGTGCCGGTCCAGGTCGACTTGAGCCCGTCCTGCTGCACGTTCACGTCCGACTGCACGACGGTGATCTCGGCGTGTGAAGCGGTGCCGTCGGGGCCGATCTCGGTACCGCCCCAATTCTCCGCGGAACCGATGAAACCCTTGTACGGCGCGACATCGGTGCGGTTGAACACCTCGAGGTCCTCGGTCGCGGTACCGCCGCCACCGGTCGAGCCACACGCCACCGGCCCGGTCGTCTCGTCGAGCTGCCCGACCGTGACGCGCTGCCCGGTCTTGAGCCCGTAGCCGAGTTTGAACAGCGGGTCGTAGTCAGCCGAACCCGCGTTCAGCGGCGTCTGGCACGCGCTCTTCGGCCACGAGTACGGCAGCGTGCCCTTGAAGCCACCCTTGACCAGGACATCCGCGACGCCGCCCCCTTCGGTACCCGGCAGCCAGGCCGCGACGAACGCGTCGGAGCGGTTGATCTCCTTGTTCATGTACAGCGGGCGGCCGCCGACGTAGACGGTGACGACCGGAGCACTCTTCCCGCGGACCTTGTCGAGCACGGCCAGATCCTCGGGGTAGAGCTTCGAAGCCTCCAGCGTCTTGCGCGTCAGGTCGCCGACGCCTTCCGCGTACGGGGTCTCGCCGATGACGGCGATGACCGCGTCGTAGCCCTTCGGGTCGGTGTCGCCCTTCTCGTCGAAGGTGACGTTGCCGTCACCGAGTTGCTGCTTGAGCCCGGCCAGGATCGACGTGGCGTTCGGGAAGTCTGCGTTGGTGTTGCCGGTCCCCTGCCAGCTCAGCGTCCAGCCGCCGGTCTGGTTCTGGATGCTGTCCGCGCTCTTGCCGACGACGAGCACCTTCGACTTCGGCTTGAGCGGCAGCACGTTGCCGTTGTTCTTCAGCAACGTCTGCGAGGAACGGACCGCGTCGCGCGCCAGCCAGGTCTCCTTCAGCGCTTCGTCGGAGTTGGCATAGGACCGGTCCGACGGCTTCTGCGACTCGTACAGCCCGGAGCGCAGCTTGACGCGCAGGATACGGGTCACCGCGTCGTCGATCCGCGAGACCGGGATCTGGCCGGAATTCACCTGGGCGACGGTGTTGGTGATGAACGCCTTCCAGTCGTTCGGCACCATCACGATGTCGATGCCGGCGTTGATCGCCTGCGGGCAGGAGGCGTTGGTACAGCCCGGAACCTGGCCGATACCGTTCCAGTCCGACACGACGAGGCCGTCGAAGCCCATCTTGCCCTTGAGGATCTGGTTCAGCGCCTTGTCACTGCCGTGCAGCTTGCCCTCGTCGATGCCCAGCTCGGCGTTGGTCCAGCTGTTGAACGACACCATCACGGTCTGGGAGCCCGCGGCGAGCGCGCCGTAGTAACCCTGGCCGTGGACGTTGATCATCTCGGCTTCGGACGACGGGTTGACGCCCTGATCCTGTCCCTTGAGGGTGCCGCCGTCACCGATGAAGTGCTTGGCGGTGCCGATCACGCCGTTGTAGCCGATGCGTTTGGTGGAGCCGTCCTGGAGACCGTTGATCGCCTCGTAGCCGTAGGCCCTGGTGATCCGCGGGTCCTCGGAGAACCCTTCGTAGGTGCGTCCCCAGCGGTCGTCCTTCACGACGGCCAGCGTCGGCGCGAAGGCCCAATCCTGGCCGGTGGCGCGGATCTGCCGGGCCGTCGCCGCGGAGATGTCGCGCACCAGGCACGGGTCGTGCGCCGCGCCGAGCCCGATGTTGTGCGGGAAGACGGTGGCCCCGTACACGTTGTTGTTGCCGTGCACGGCGTCGATGCCCCAGATCACCGGGATCTTCGTCCTGCTGCCCTTCGCGGCGTCCCAATAGGAATCGGCGAGTTTCAGCCAGTCCTGCTGGGAGGCGTGCTTGTCCTTGTTCGGCCACGAGCCGCCGCCGTTGAGGACCGAGCCGATCGAGTACTGCCGGACCTCGTCGGGGGTGATCGCGGCGATCTCGGGCTGCGTCATCTGCCCGACCTTCTCCTCCAGGGTCATCCCCTCGAGGATCCTGGCGATCCGCTGTTCGTCACCGGCCTTGCCCTTGAACCGGCTCTCGACCTTCGGCCAGTCGGCGAGCGTCGGCAGGCTCTTCTCGATGCGGGCGCAGCCGTCCCGGTCGAGCGCGGGTTTCCCGATCACCGGCTGCTCGGCGGCGACGGCGGCGGGCGTGGCCACCACGGTCCCGCCGAGCAGGGTGAGACTCATCAAGGCGATCAGCGGACTTCGGCGCGCGCGAGCACGTCTTGCCATGGTCTGGTCCATTCTGCGGAAGGCGGGGACCGGCCGATCCTCACCGGACCAGGCGGCGGCGTCAAGAGTTTCCGGCCGATATGCCACCTGTTAATTTTTGCCGTGAACTAAGACTTACCCGGCCACCCGCCGCCGATTGCGCCGCTTGGCGGTGTACGGCAGCGCGAACAGGTACAGCCCGCTGAACATCAGCAGGAAGAGCGGCGGCAGCGGCGTGTAGAGCACCCACTGCGCCGGGTCGCCCTGCGCCACCACGACGAAGCACACGATGACGGTGGCGACGAAGACGAGCGACGTCCACCGGTGGAACTTCCGGATCCGCTTGCTCACGAGAACCTCCTGGAGTCGTTTTGCCTGTGGCGAAGACGCTAGGGATCCCGTGGGCACCGATGCTTCTCGATTCCTGATCGGTCCGCTTGACCTCCACATTACTTGAGCTTTTATCTTCGCGGAAAACGAAGGGAATCACTCATGACCGTCTTGGTAACCGGAGCGACCGGGAACACCGGCCGCCACGTGGTGGCCGAACTCCTCCGCCGTGGGGAACGCGTCCGGGCACTCACCAGGAACCCCGCCGAAGCCCGGCTTCCGGCGGGTGTCGAACTCGTGGAAGGCACCCACACCGCGCCGGAGACCTTGACCGAGGCCTTGGCAGGTGTCACCAAGCTGCACATCACGGTCACGGCGGGACTCGCGGATGTCGGCGTCGATCTGGTCAAGCGTGCCGTGGACGCGGGCGTGCGCCGGATGACCATCGTGTGGGGCGGTTACGTCGGGCCGACGGAACAGGCCATGGCCGAATCCGGGGTGGAATGGACGCGCCTGGAGCCGCAGGAGTTCATGTCCAACGCCCTGACCTGGGTCGACTCCGTCCGCGCCGAGGGCGTGATCCGGGAGCCGTTCGACCTTCCGAGCGCCGTGGTGCACGAGGGCGACATCGGCGCCGTCGCCGCCACCGCACTCGTGGAGGACGGGCATTCGGGCAAGGTCTACAACCTCACCGGGCCGCAGGCCCTGACCACGAGCGAACGGATCGCGATCCTCGGCTCCGCGGTCGGCCGTGACATCACACTGGAGCAGATCACGCGGCAACAGGCGATCGACCGGCTGCTGGCCGAAGGCGTTTCGGTCGCGGACGCCGAGTACGTCGTCGGCTGGCACAGCGATCCGCCCGTGGAGGCGCGAACCGTCGTCGGCACGATCGAGAAGGTGACCGGACGACCCGCCCGCACGTTCGCGCAGTGGGTCGCCGAACACGCCGACCGATTCAGGCCGTGAGCGGTCCGACCGCCTTCACGATTTCCAGCACCGGCGCGGTGTGCACCGTGTGGATCGCCCGCAACGCGCCCAGCCGGTGCGTGAGGTAGTGGTGCAGCGCGGCGGGGTCCGGGCACAACGCCTGCGCGGCCAGGTTGGTGGGCCCGGTCGTGGCGACGACGACGGCCAGCTCCTCGTGAGTGGCCAGCGTCGTCGCCACCTCGTCGAGATCCGCCGGCGCGACGGCCATCCACAGGAACGCCTGGGTGGTCACGCCGTACAGGGCCGCGCTGATCTCGACGTCGAAGAAGAGCGCGCCTCGCGCGCGCAGATCCGCCAGGCGGCGGGCCGCCGTCGCCGGGGCGAGGCCCGCCGCCGCGGCCAGGTCCGCGATACTCGCCCGGCCGTCGCGGCGGAGGGCGGCGATCAGCGCGTGATCCGCCGCCGTCAGCGGGCTCTCCTCGCCGACGGATTCCGTCGGTCGCAACGCTTCCTGCTGCTCCTCGGTCAGCGCGGCGACCCGGCCGCGCCACGCCGTCGGGCCGCCGAGGTAGGTGTGCAGGATGAAATGCGCGGACACCGCCGTGACACTCGCGGCCCGCGGGATGTCGTGCAACAGCATGGCGCTCTGCGCGTGCCGCGGCGTATGCGCGATCGTCACGATCTCCGTGCCGCCGGAGGTGAGCTTGACCCACGACGTGTCCGGCCGCCGGGCCAGCGAACGAGCGAGCGTCCGCGCGGCGGCGGGCTGCGCGCTCAGCCGGACGAGCCACTGCGTCAGCCCCGTCCGGTCGGGATCGGGCAGGCCCACCACGCGTAACCCGGATTCGGCCCGGAGCCGCTGATAGCGCCGGGCGACGGTCTGGGTCGAGACACTGAGGACCGCCCCGATCCGGCTGAACGGCGCACGGGCGTCGATCTGCAGCGCGTGGATCAAAGCGCGGTCGATGTCGTCGAGCATGGAATATTTCGTCCATTCGATCCGGGTTTCAGGGAACAAAAGTCATCCTCGCCGCACGATCCCGTTCATGCAACTGACGAAGACCGGATCGGTTCCGCTCGCCACGCTGCTCGCGGCGGAGGCGATGAACGTGCTGGACGCGACGATCACCCAGGTCGCCGGCCCGGCGATCCACGCCGACCTCGGCGGCCCCGCTTCCGCCATCCCCTGGTTCGGCGCCGCGTACACGCTCCCGTTCGCGATGCTCCTCTTCACCGGCGGCAGGCTCGGCGACCTGCTGGGCCGCCGCCGCGTGTTCCTGTGCGGTGTGACGATGTTCGCCCTGGCCTCACTGTGCTGCGCGCTCGCACCGGGCACCGGCGTCCTCATCGGCGCGCGAGCGGTCCAGGGCATGGCGGCGGCGCTGGTGATCCCGCAGACCTTCGGGTTGATCAAGGCCATGTTCTCCGGCCCGGCGCTGGCGGCGGCGCTGGGCTGGAACGGGCCGGTGGTCGGCCTGTCCGCCGTGAGCGGGCCGTTGCTCGGCGCCCTGCTGACGGATCTGGTGTCGTGGCGGGCGGCGTTCCTGGTGAACGTGCCGATCTCGCTCGCGGTGCTCGTGGCGGGACGGACGCTGCCGGAAGACCGCGCCGAGCATCCGGTCCGGCTGGACGTGCAGGGCACCTTGCTCGCTTCGCTCGGCATGGGACTCGTTGTGTACCCGTTGCTCGACAGGTGGAACTGGGCGCTTTTCGCCGCGGGCGCCGCCGTGCTGGTGCTGTTCGGGTTCCATCAGCGGAACCGGCGTCATCCGCTGGTCGAGCCGAGTCTGTTCGAACACCGCGGTTTCCCCGCGGCACTGGCGGCGTCGACCCTGTTCTTCGCCGTGATGAACGGGTTGATGCTCGTGGTGGTCCTGCACCAGCAACTCGACGAAGGGCTCGGCGTACTCGCGTCCGGGCTGACGCTGCTGCCGTGGTCGGGCGGGCTGGCGATTTCCTCGTGGGTGGCGGGCAAATGGCTCGTTCCCCGGCACGGATCACGTGTCGCCTTCGCCGGTCTTGCGCTGCTGCTCGCGGGAATCCTGCTGGCTCTCGGTGGCACATTGCCGATCGCACTCGGGATCGGCGGGCTCGGCCTCGGGCTGTTCACGGTGCCGTTCTTCACCGCGGCGCTGTCCGTCGTCCGCCCACAGGAGACCGGCTCCGCGGCGGGCCTGCTGAACGCGGTGCAGCAAGTCGGTGCGACGCTGGGCATCGCGGTGTTCGGTAGTGTCTTCCTGCACGGTCGTTCCGTGGTGGGGGCGTTCTCGCTCGCGGCGGTGCTGGTGGTGGCGACCATGGTCGCGACCGTGCTGATGCCCCGGACCGGCGCCTTCGCTACCCCTCGGCGGCCTTGAACCACGCGCCGATCCCGGCGAGCGCGCCCGGACCGTAGTCACCCCGGACATCGTCGGCCAGATCCGCGATGGTGACGGCGCGCAACGCCGCCCGCCACTGAACCTCGGCGTTCGCCATCGCGCGGCTGATGGCGCACGGCGTCGTGCACGCCTCGGGCGGCGTCGCCATCGGGCCGCGCTGCCGGATCTCGGTGCAGAGGAAGGCCGGGCCGGGTCCGTCGATGGCCTCGACGACGTCGAGCACCGTGATCTCCGAAGGCGGCCTGGTGAGGACGTAGCCGCCGGCCTTCCCCTGCACCGACCGGATGAGATCGGCCCGGGAAAGCGCTTGGAGCTGCTTCGCGAGGTAGCTCGGCGAGACGTCGTGAAGCTGCGCCAAGCGCGCGGCGGGCGCGGGCTCGTCGACGGAGGTCAACACGACACAGCAGTGCAGGGCCCACTCGACCCCACCGGACATCTTCACCCGGATGACTCTAACCCGCCTCTTGACTCGGACACAATGTATCCGAGTAATATCTCGGACATTCGGTGTCCGGGTTTGCGGGCGCCACCGACGAAGGGCACTGGGTCATGAAATTCGCGATCATCGGCGGGACCGGGCTGATCGGCTCGCAGGTCGTGCGCAACCTGAACGAGGCGGGTCACGATGCGGTGCCGCATTCGCCGTCCACCGGGGTCGACCTGCTCACCGGCCAGGGCCTGGACACCGCGCTCGACGGCGCCGACGTGGTCGTCAACCTGACGAACTCGCCGACTTTCGACGACGCCTCCCCCGCGTTCTTCCGGACGTCGATGGACAACCTCGTGGCGGCCGCGAAGAAGGCGGGCACCGGGCATTTCGTGATCCTGTCGATCGTCGGCGTCGACCAGGTGCCGCAGCTCGACTACTACCGGGCCAAGACCCTGCAGGAGGACATCCTCAAGGAGAGCGGTGTCCCCTACTCGATCGTCCGCGCCACCCAGTTCATGGAATTCGTCGACGCGGTCCTGTCCTGGACCTCGGACGAGACCGCCGTCCGCCTGCCCAGCACGCCGATCCAGCCGATCGCCGCGGCCGACGTCGCCGCCGCGGTTTCCGAGGTCTCGGCGGGAAAGCCGTTGAACGGCACCCTCGACGTGGGCGGCCCGGACGTCTATCCGCTGGACGAACTGGGCCGGATCACCTTGTCCGCCAAGGGAGACACGCGTCCGGTGACCGTCGACGAGACCGCGGGCATGTTCTCCGCCGTCAAGGGTGACGTGCTCACCACGAAGGACGGCGCCCGCATCGCCGAGACCCGCTACCTCGACTGGCTCAAGTAGCCGGGCTGAAGGGAACCATGACCGCATGCGACGCGGCGAAGGGCCCCTTCGCCGCGTCGCATGCGGCGAAGGGCCCCTTCAGCCCACGTCAGCTGGGCAGCAGCGCCGGAGCCGCGAGACGGCTGGCGTTCGCCGCCTCGTCGTCCGGCTGGGCCTGCGCGGACCGTTCCGCCTCGACCCGCGCGAGGTAGTTGGCGACCTCGCGCTCCTGCTTGTGCGAGTCCCAGCCCAGCAGCGGCGCCATCAGCGCGGCCACCACCGGCGCCGCGGTCACGCCGCGATCCCGCTCCTCGATGGAGATCCGGGTGCGCCGCGTCAGGACGTCCTCCAGGTGCAGCGCGCCCTCGTGCGAGACCGCGTAAACGACCTCCGCCTTCAGGTACTCCGCGGTCCCCGGGATCGCTTCACCCAGTTCAGGACGCTCCGAGATCGACTCCAGGATGTCCTCGATCGCGGTGCCGTAGCGCTGGAGGAGATGCTCGATGCGGGCGATGGGCAGCCCCGTGCGCTGCACGAGCGAGTGCCGCGCGCCCCACATCTCGTGATAGCCGGTCGCGCCGACGATCGGCAGCCGCTCGGTCCACGACGACGGCGCGGGGCGGCCGAGGTCCTCCACCGCGACGTCGACCGCGTCGGCGGCCATCACCCGGTACGTCGTGTACTTGCCGCCGGCCACGATCACCAGACCCGGCACCGGATGCGCGACGGCGTGCTCCCGCGACAGCTTCGTGGTCGACGTCGCCTTCGCGGCCAGCAGCGGCCGAAGCCCCGCGTACACGCCTTCGATGTCGTCGGCGGTGAGCGGCGTGCGAAGGACGGCGTTGAGGTGGTCGAGCACGTAGTCGACGTCCGCCTGGCTGGCCGCCGGGTGCTCGCGGTCGAGGTCCCATTCGGTGTCGGTGGTGCCGACGATCCAGTGCCGTCCCCACGGGATGACGAACAGCACGCTCTTCTCGGTGCGCAGGATCAGCCCAGTGTCCAGGTCGATCTTCTCGCGCGGCACCACCAGGTGGATACCCTTCGAAGCACGCACGGTGAACGGCGCGGGGATGCCCGCCGCTTCCGCCATGTCGTCGCTCCACACGCCGGTCGCCGCGACGACCGTCTTCGCCCGGACCTCGATCTCCGCACCGCTCTCGCGGTCGACGACCTTGGCCCCGACGACACGTTCGCCGTCGCAGATCAGCGAGGTCACCCGCGCCCGGGTGAGGACGGAAGCACCTTGCTCGGCCGCGGTCCGCGCGATGGTCATCGTGTGACGGGCGTCGTCGACCTGGGCGTCGTAGTACTGGATGGCGCCGATCAGGGCGTCGTCCGCGAGGCCGGGCGCGACCTTGCCCGCGCCGCGCTTCGACAGATGCCGGTGCCGCGGCAGGGCCCGCGCTCCGCCGAGGGTGTCGTACAGCGTGACACCCGCGCCGATGTAGCCGCGTTCCCAGACGCGGTGCTTGAGCGGCACCAGGAACTTCACCGGCCGGACCAAGTGCGGCGCGAGGGTCTGCAGGAGCAGGCTGCGTTCCTTCAGCGCCTCGCGGACCAGCTTGAAGTCCAGGTTCTCCAGATAACGCAGCCCACCGTGGATCAGCTTCGACGACCGGCTCGACGTTCCGGCGGCGAAGTCGCGGGCCTCGACGAGCGCGACGGAGAGTCCGCGCGACGCCGCGTCGAGTGCGACGCCGGCACCGGTCACTCCCCCGCCGACGACGAGCACGTCGATCTCCTCACGAGCGAGCTTGCGCAGCGTCTCGGCACGGTAGACCGGGGAAAGCGGTACGGGTGTCACCTTGTTCCTCCTGTTCATCGGGCTCACTCGACCTCGACCCAGTCGAGCGTGCGGCCGACGGCCTTCTGCCAGCCCGCGTAGCCCTCGGCGCGCTGTTCGTCCGTCCACGACGGCTCCCAGCGCTTGTCCTCGTTCCAGTTCTGTTCCAGCTCGTCGGTGCTCTTCCAGAACCCGACGGCGAGCCCGGCCGCGTAGGCGGCACCGAGCGCGGTGGTCTCGGCGACGACCGGCTTCGACACCGGCACGCCGAGGATGTCGGCCTGCAGCTGCATGCAGAGTTCGTTGGCGGTCACGCCACCGTCCACACGCAACACGTCGAGCGTGACGCCGGAGTCGTTCTGCATGGCCTCGACGACGTCGCGGGTCTGGTAGCAGATCGCTTCGAGGGTCGCCCGCGCCAGATGCGCGTTGGTGGTGGCGCGGGTGAGGCCGACGATCGCGCCGCGGGCGTCGGAACGCCAGTACGGGGCGAAAAGCCCGGAGAACGCGGGGACGAAGTAGACGCCGCCGTTGTCCTCGACCTGGCGCGCGAGGCTCTCGCTCTGGGACGCGCCGCTGATGATGCCCAGCTGGTCGCGCAGCCACTGCACGGCGGAACCCGTGACGGCGATGGAGCCTTCCAGCGCGTACACCGGCTTCTCGTCACCGAACTGGTAGGCCAGCGTCGTGAGCAGCCCGTGCTTCGACCGCACGACCTCGTGCCCGGTGTTGAGGAGCAGGAAGTTTCCGGTGCCGTAAGTGTTCTTGGCCTCGCCGGGGCGGAAGCACACCTGGCCGACGGTCGCCGCCTGCTGGTCGCCGAGCACGCCGGTGATGGCGACCTCGCCGCCGAGCGGGCCGTCCGCGCGGGTCACGCCGAAGCGGCCGTTGTTCGACGACGGCGCGATCGACGGCAGCATCTGCTTGGGGACACCGAAGAACGACAGCAGTTCGTCGTCCCACTCCAGTGTTTCCAGGTCCATGAGCATGGTGCGCGACGCGTTGGTCGGATCCGTCACGTGCACGCCGCCGTCGGGCCCGCCGGTGAGGTTCCAGATGAGCCAGCTGTCGGTGGTGCCGAAGAGCGCGTCACCCTTTTCGGCGTCTTCGCGGACGCCCTCGACGTTCTCCAGGATCCACTGCAGCTTGCCGCCGGAGAAGTAGGTGGCGGGCGGCAGACCGGCCTTCCGCCGGATGACGTCGCCCTTGCCCTCGCGTTCGAGCGCCGAGGCGATCCGGTCGGTGCGGGTGTCCTGCCACACGATGGCGTTGCAGTACGGCCGCCCGGTGCGGCGGTTCCACACGACGGTGGTCTCACGCTGGTTGGTGATGCCGAGCGACGCGAGGTCGGCGGCGGTCAGCTTCGCCTTGTTGAGCGCGGTGGCGATGACCGAGCGGGTCCGCTCCCAGATCTCGGTGGCGTCGTGCTCGACCCAGCCCGGCTTGGGGAGGATCTGCTCGTGCTCGAGCTGGTGGCGGGCGATCTCGTTGCCGCCGTGGTCGAAGATCATGAAACGCGTGCTGGTGGTGCCCTGGTCGACGGCGCCGATGTAATCAGACATGGGTTTCTCTCCTTAGGAAACGCGCTCGATGTCCTTGGCGGGCAAGGCTTCCGGTGCCGGTTCGGCGGGCAGGTAACGCTCGATGAAGAACTTGTAGATCGCCCCGCCGATCACCGCGCCGATCACCGGCGCCACGATCGGGATCCACCAGTAGGGATAGCCGTATTGATCGGTGAACGCGGTGTCGTAGCCGGTGAGCCAGGACATCAGGCGCGGGCCGAAGTCGCGGGCGGGATTGATCGCGTAGCCGGCGTTGGTGCCCCAGGCCATGCCGATGGCGACCACGAGGAAACCGACGACCACGGGCGCGAGATTCGCGGCAGGCGCGGTGTTGCGGAGGTCGGTGATGGCGAAGATCACCAGAGCCAGGATCGCGGTGCCGATGATCTGGTCGCGGAAGGCGCCCCAGTCACCCACCGGCAGGGTTCCGTTACCCGGAAGAGTGGAGAACACGCCCTGCGTCTTGATCGTCAGGCCGGGGTCCGCGGCGTTGAGCACCTCGGTGTAGTTCCAGCGCACCAGCAGCGCGGCGAGGAACGCGCCGGCGGTCTGCGCCAAGGCATACGGGGCGACCTTGCGCCACGAGAAGCCCTTGAACACCGCGAGTGCCACGGTGATGGCGGGGTTCAGATGCGCGCCGCTGATCCGTGAAGCCACGTAGATACCCAGCGTGACACCGATTCCCCACGCCCACGCGATGCTGTCGTGGTCCCCGATGCCCGCGGCGACGACTTGGGCCACCACCCCGCAGCCGAACAGGATGAGGATCATCGTCCCGACGAACTCCGCCGCCAGTTCGCCCGCCAGTCCGCGAGCCTTGAGGTTTCGCACCATTGCTTCCTCCACAAAGGACACCGTTGCCCTGTTGAGGCCGAAGTTAAGTTCGCGGAAACGCGGGGTCAACGGACGCCGGTCGGCATTGTCGAACGGCTGAAGACGATGTTCGACATTGTCGAATCAGGGCCGGTCGGGCTACGGTTGGGCCGTGCCCGGTCCGATCCAGTCCATCGAGCGCGCCGCCGCGATCCTGCGGTTGCTGGCGCGCGGTTCAGGCCGTCTCGGGGTCGGCGAGATCGCCGATTCCCTCGAACTCGCCAAGGGAACGGCGCACGGGATCCTCCGTACCCTGCAAGGGGTCGGCTTTGTCGAACAAGACCGCGACACCGGGAAATACCAACTGGGCGCGGCGCTCCTGCACCTCGGCACGAGCTACCTCGACGTCAACGAACTCCGCTCCCGCGCGATCAACTGGGCCGACGCGCTGGCCGCGCGCAGCGGTGAGGCCGTCCGCATCGGCGCGCCGCTGGAGGGCCGGGTCCTGGTGGTGCACCACGTGTTCCGGCCCGACGACAGCCTGCAGACGCTCGACGTCGGCACGCTTCTGCCGTTGCACGCGACGGCGCTCGGGAAAGTCCTTCTGGCCTACGACACCGGTCTCGTGGCATCGTTGCGCACCGGCGGACCGGAGGCCTACACCCGCCGGACCCTGGTCACCCAGACCGCGATCAAACGCGCCTGCGGCAAGGTGCGCGAGGCGGGCTGGGCGAGCGAGAACGGCGAGATGATCACCGGCGAGGCCGGGATAGCCGCGCCGATCCGCGGCCACGGCGGCATCGTGGTCGGCGCGATCGGGGTCTCCGGCGCGGCGGAACGGATCTGTGAAGCCGACGGCAGCCCGATCCCGCGGCTGCTCGGCCACGTGCGCGACGCGGCACGGGCGGTTTCCCGCGATCTCGGCGCGTCCCGATGGTGATGGAGGTGCTCGCGTGGTCCAGCGCTACGTGATGTCGATCGACCAGGGCACCACCTCGACACGGTGCATCCTGTTCGACGCGCGCGGCAGGCTGGTGTCGGTCGCGCAGCGCGAACACCAGCAGCATTTCCCGCGGCCGGGCTGGGTCGAGCACGACGCGACGGAGATCTGGCGCAACGTCGGCCGGATCGTGCCGCAGGCGCTGGCCGACGCAGGCATCGATGCCGGGCAGGTGGTCGGCCTCGGCATCGCGAACCAGCGCGAGACGACGGTGCTGTGGGACCGGCACACCGGCAACCCGGTCGGGCGGGCGATCGTCTGGCAGGACACCCGCACCGACGCGATGCTCGAACACCTCGCCCGCGAGCCGGGCGCCGATCGTGTCCGGCGGCTGTGCGGGCTGCCGCTGGCCACGTACTTCTCCGCGCCGCGGATCCGATGGATGCTCGAACGGACCCCTGGCCTGCGGGAACGCGCCGAACGCGGCGACGTCCTGTTCGGGACGGTGGAGAGCTGGCTGATCTGGAACCTGACCGGCGGACCCGAGGGCGGCGTCCACGTCACCGACGTCACCAACGCCTCGCGCACCATGCTGATGAACCTGCGCACGCTGTCGTGGGACGACGAACTGCTGGAGTTCTTCGACGTCCCGCGCGCGATGCTGCCGGAGATCCGCCCGTCGACCGAGGTGTACGGGACGACGTCGCGGGTGGTTCCCGGCATCCGGATCGCGGCGGCGCTCGGCGATCAGCAGGCGGCGCTGTTCGGCCAGACCTGCTTCGCACCCGGCGAGGCGAAGTGCACGTATGGAACCGGCAGCTTCCTGCTGCTCAACACCGGTCCGACGCCGGTGCTCTCGGCGCACGGCATGCTGACCACCGTCGGCTTCAAGATCGGCGACGAGCCCGCCGTGTACGCGCTCGAAGGGTCGATCGCGGTCACCGGTTCGCTGGTGCAGTGGTTCCGCGACGGGCTCGAACTGATCGGCAGCGCGCCCGAGATCGAGACGCTGGCGAGGACGGTCGAGGACAACGGCGGCTGCTACATCGTGCCCGCCTTCTCCGGCCTGTTCGCGCCGCACTGGCACAGCGAGGCGCGCGGCGTGATCGCCGGGCTGACGTCGTACATCACCAAGGGGCATCTGGCCAGGGCCGTGCTGGAGGCGACGGGCTGGCAGACCCGCGAAGTGGTCGACGCGATGAACGCCGACTCCGGGCTCGCACTGTCGACGCTCAAGGTGGACGGCGGGATGACCGCCGACAACCTGCTGATGCAGTTCGTCGCCGACGTCCTCGACGTGCCGGTGGTGCGCCCGATGGTCGCCGAGACGGTGTCGCTGGGCGCGGCGTAC
Source organism: Amycolatopsis japonica (assembly GCF_000732925.1). Lineage (NCBI taxonomy): Bacteria > Bacillati > Actinomycetota > Actinomycetes > Pseudonocardiales > Pseudonocardiaceae > Amycolatopsis > Amycolatopsis japonica. The sequence goes on along the minus strand of NZ_CP008953.1, from coordinate 3,190,027 downwards.
GCGGCCGGTTTGTCGGTCGGTTACTGGCCGGACCTGGAGGGTCTGCGGCGGAACTGGCATCGCGCCGGGCAATGGCTGCCGACGATGGACCCCGCCCGCCGCGACAGTGAGTACTCGCACTGGCGTCAGGCCGTGGAGCTGACGTTCGGCTGGATGCGTCCCGGCCCGACGGCCGCTCCCCCGGGTTCCGACCTGGTCGAGGTCGTCCTGGCCGATCACCGCCGGATCGAACAGCTGTTCCGCGACCTCCGCAACGACGAGGCCGACCGTCCGGCGCTGATCGCGGAGCTCTCGGCGTCTCTGGTCGCCCATGCGACCGCGACGGAGCGGATCGTCCGTCCCGATGCGACGGAGAGCGGGCTCGCGGACGAACTACTGGCCGTGCTGGAGTCCGCCGACTCCGAGAAGGCGTTGGCAGCGCTGGAGAATTCGGTCGACGCGCATATCCGCGCGGAGGAACGCGGGTTGCTGAACGAACTCCGGCGCACACTGTCCACTTCGGATCGCACCGGCCTCGGCCGGGCGTTCGTCGCCGAGCGGCAGCGGCAGCTGGACCTCGGCTGCGGCTCCGCCGCGCACGTCCGCGAGCAAGGTTCTCGGCTGCGCCTCTCGTGACGTGCTAGCCTGTCGCCGTGCGCCGCTGGACCCGACTCGTAGTCAAGCGCGCCGGCTGAACCAGGTCGCCGGCGCGCATTCCGGCGACCCCTCGATACGGGGCATCTCCCGGGACCTGGCCCTCCATGGCCTGTACGTTTTCCCGCCTTCGGAGACCACGATGTCGATCACCGCTTTCCAGGTTCCCGCCCCTCGCTCGTCCATGCTGGTCCGTCGCCGGATCGCCACGTACTTCGTCGGCGGCGTCGAACAGATCCCCGGCCTGCTCGAGGCGCTCGGCTGCCTGGTCCACGACCTGTCCGTCGACGTCCGCGACGGCGTCCGGGAAAGCACCATGACCTGCGCCGTCCTGATCGACGCCGCCGAGGTCGAACCCCTGCTGAACCGGCTGCGCGACCTGACCTCCGTCGTCTCGGCCGAACTGGTCTGACCGTCCCAAACCCGCAACTCACGTGATTGAACGGCGATCACCCGTGATTGAGCGGCGATCACGATGATCGCCGCCTGATCACGCATGATCGCTGTCCAATCACGTGTGTGCGCCGTCTGATCACGGGTGATCGCCGTTCGGGCACAAAGTCCCCTATGCCCGAAGTCACTTGCACGGTTCCATGCAGCCGGTCATCCAACGACCATCGGCCTCTTGACTTAGTTAAGAAGCCTTCTTAACTTCAATTTCATGGCCGAAACTCCCCGAAACAGCAGGTCCCAAGCCTATCGTCGGCTCAGCTTGGCCGAGAAACACGACAAGTTCGTCAATCAGTACTCGCGGCGGACCCTGTTCCGGGTGGGTGCGGTGAGCGGCGCGGCACTCGCCGCCGGCGGCGTCCTGCTCCCGGGCGCGGCCGCGGCCTCCCCCGGGCCGATGGTGCTGCTCAACGCCGACAAGGTCGCCGGTTCGGCGCTGCGGCCGTTCGGACGGCATATCGCCTACGGGGCCGACCCGTCCCAGCAGGTCGTCGTCTCCTGGCAGGTGCCGGCGGCGGTGACCGCGCCGTTCATCCGGATCGGCACTGTTCCCGGCGACTTCAGCCCGCCGATCCAGGCCGAGGTCCGGGCGCTGACCAGCCAGATGTCCTGGCAGCACCCGGTCGAGGAGGTCCCGCCGAACAGCCCGAAGTCGATCACCCAGTACTACCTCCACGCCCGGATCGACCGCCTCCTGCCCAACACCACGTACTACTACGTCGTCGGACACGAGGGCTACGACCCCGCCGCCCGGCTCGGCGAGATGGCGAGTTTCCGCACCGCACCCGCCCCGGGCGGCGACGGCACATTCACCTTCACCGCTTTCGGCGACCAGGGCGTCGGCTACAACGCCGTCTCGACCAGCAGCCTGATCGCGGGTCTCGATCCGGCCTTCCACCTCGCCATGGGCGACCTGAGCTACGCGCTCGAAGGCGAGGGCGGGCATCCGGAGGAAGACCAGTACGACGCGCGGCTCTGGGACTCCTTCTTCGTGCAGAACGAACCGGTCACCGCCGGGATCCCGTGGATGATGGCGCTCGGCAACCACGAAATGGAGGGCTGGTACTCCGCGGACGGTTACGGCGGCGTGCGGGCGCGTTTCACCATGCCGGACAACGCCTGGGACGGCTCCACCTGCATCTACTCGTGGCGCTATCAGAACGTCGGCATGATCAGCCTGGACGGCAACGACGTCTGCTACAACAGTCCGTCCAATCTGGACTACACGAAGGGCAAGCAGCTCAAATGGCTCGGGAAGACGCTCGCCGCCTTCCGCGCCGACCCCACGATCGACTTCATCGTCGTCTACTGCCACCAGTGCACGTATTCCACGTGCCATTCCAACGGCGCCGAACTCGGCGCGCAGAAGGACTGGGCACCGTTGTTCGACAAGTACCAGGTCGACCTGGTGCTCAACGGCCACAACCACATCTACGAACGCACCGACCCCATCCGGGCGGGCAAGGCCGTCAAGAAGGTGCCCTCGCGCGGGACCACCAATCCGGTCAAGGACGGGACGACCTACATCACCGCGGGCGGCGGTGGCGGCAGCGTCTCCGAGTTCCCGGCGCCCGACACGTACCTCGGCCATGAGACGAGCAACGACTCCCCCGTCCCGATGAAGTACTCGGAACGCGACGGCCAGGACCGCACGAAGAAGGTCACCTGGTCCCGGGTCCGGTTTCGCGGCTACAGCCTGGTCGCCGTCGACGTCGTCGCGGGGACGGGCGCCACACCGCCCAAAATGGACGTTCGCGCGATCAGCGCCGACGGCACCCTCGTCGACCAGATCATCGTGCAGCGTTCCTGACCGGCGGCGGCGGTCACCCCGGCGGCCAGGTCCCTGGCTCCCCGACCGGGAAAGTGACCTCGGCCGCGTTTTCCACGGCGATCTTGAAAGCGCTTACAAGAAGGTCCGCGAAACAGGCCCGAGGAGCCGCCGAGCCCCCTCCCGTCTGAGCTTTCAGCGCGCCCAGCTGTTCACCGGCCAAGGGCGCGACCCGGTCCATGAACTGCCCGAGGAACCGCAGGGCGGCGACGGGCGGGATCCCGGCCACGGCGAGGTCCGTCACCGCGCGCGAAACGGACGGACGCACGACCGCCGGGGCTCCCGTGTCGTCCCTGCCCAGCACGCCGTGGCGTTCCAGGCACCGGGCGACGGCGGGCTGGTCGCGGGCGATGTCCGCCATCGCCGCGTCCAGCCGCTCGGCGCGGTCCACTGTGGTCGTTCCGAGCATCGCGGCGATGGAAACCAGGTTGAAGCCCTGTTTCTGCAGCATCGTGATGCGTCGCAGACGCCGCAGATGGGCCGGGCCGTAGTAGGCGGACCTGCCGTGCCGGACCGGCGGGGCGAGCAGACCCCGCGTCTGATGGGCCCGGATATTGCGCGCCGACATGCCGACGATCGTGGAAAGTTCTTCGATCGTGTATCCGGCCGGCCTCGACGAAAAGGGCTTCACGCCGACAGCTTAACCAATGGTCGGATGAGTACACCACAGAGCCGGGGCAATGGCGGCACCACTGTCAACCGGCTGAATCAGCGAGTTGCCATAAGTTCATCGGTTCCCGGCGACGAACGCAAGGTCAGCGGCCGGTTTACATGGTTTCGTGCCAAGCAATGCCGGATTTGGGGTGTTCCACGACCCCCGGTTACTCCAGTCAGGCGATCTTGATGGGCCGAGGACTTCTTTGCCGTTTAAATGCACCAGAGACATCCGATGTCTCAACTCTGTCGACGCCCGCGGAGCGCCGCTGAACCCGATGGTTGGTCGTCAAAGTTTCAACCTTTTTTCCCAGGAGGTTTCCATGTTCTGGAAACGGATCGCGGTCGCGGCCGTGGCCGCGACCGGTTTGGCCACGGCGCTGGTGGTGTCCCATCAGGACACTCCCGCCGTCGCGATAGAGCCCGCCGCGGCGAAAGTGCCCGCGTTCGACCACATCGTCCTCGTGATGTTCGAGAACAAGGACTACAAGGAGATCAGCGGCAGCTCCAAGGCGCCGTACTTCAACAAGCTCGCCTCACAGGGCGCCAAGTTCACCAAGGCGTACGGGACGACGCACCCCAGCCAGCCGAACTACATCGCCCAGTTCGCGGGTTCGACGCACGGTGTCGACAGCAACAAATGCCAGGATCTCGGGAACAAGGAGAACATCGCGTCCCAGCTGGCGGGGATCGGCAAGAAGTTCGTCGGTTACGCGGAAAGCATGCCTTCCGACGGCTACACCGGCTGCACGAAGGGCAATTACGCCCGCAAGCACAACAGCTGGGTCAGCTTCAGCAATGTGCCGTCGTCGGCGAACAAAAGGTTCTCGTCGTTCCCGAGCGACTTCACCAAGCTCCCCCACGTCGCTTTCGTGACCCCGGATCTGTGCAGCGACATGCACGACTGTTCGGTCGACACCGGCGACAAATGGCTGAAGAAGAACCTCGACGCGTACGCGCAGTGGGCCAAGACGCACAACAGCCTGCTGATCGTCAATTTCGACGAGGACAGCGGGACGTCGGTGAACCAGATCTTCACGACGTTCGTCGGCGCCCACGTGAAGCCGGGCAGCTACAGCGAATCCATCAACCACTACTCGATCCTCCGCACGATGGAGGCGTCGTTCGGCCTGCCGGGCATCGGCAACGCGGCCAACAAGGCGCCGATCACCAGCGTGTGGCAGTAGCCGGGTGAACCCCGCGGGCGTGTCCACTGTGGACGCGCCCGCGGGCGGAGAAGGGTGGTTCGTCGCGTGTACCTGTCCACGATCGGCCGCCGGGAGCATCCCGGTGGCGTGTCCAAGAAGTCCTTCGCCCTGTTGGGCGGGAACGTCTTCGCCCTGGGCACCGTCAGCCTCGTCACGGACGTCTCCTCGGAGATGGTGACGGCCGTGCTGCCGGTGTACCTGGTGCTCGGGCTGCATCTCGGCCCGGCGGCGTACGGCGTGGTGGACGGCCTCTACACCGGCGCGACCGCGCTGCTGCGCCTGGTCGGCGGCTACGTCGCGGACCGGGTGCGACGACGCAAGGCGGTCGCCGGGCTGGGCTACGCGATGTCGGCCGTGGCGAAACTGGGGCTCGTGGCCGCGGGGTCGTCGGCGACCGCGATCGGCGTGGTGCTGACCGCGGACCGCACGGGCAAGGGGCTGCGGACCGCGCCCCGCGACGCGCTGATCACCCTGTCGGCGCCCGAACACATGCTGGGCCGCGCGTTCGGCGTGCACCGGGCGATGGACAGCGTCGGCGCGTTCCTCGGCCCGCTCGCCGCGGTCGCGGTACTGGCCGTGGCGGGCTCGGCGACCGGGGTCGAAGGCTTCGACGCGGTCTTCGTGACCAGCTTCTGCATCGCCACCGCCGGAGTGCTGCTGGCGTTGTTCGTCCGCGACCACCGCGCGCCCAAACCGCCGTCCGGCACCGTGTCCCTACGAGCGGCGGCGGGGCTCCTGCGGGGCGCCGGCGTGCGGCGGCTGCTGATCGCCGCGTGCGTCCTCGGCCTGGCCACCATCGGGGACGGCTTCGTCTATCTCCTGTTGCAGGACAAGGAGGACATCGCCACCGGCTGGTTCCCGCTGCTGGCCGTCGGGACCAACCTGGGGTACCTGCTTCTGGCCGCGCCGCTCGGCGCGCTGGCCGACCGTATCGGCAGGCTGCCGGTGATGCTCGGCGGTTACGGCGCCCTGATCGCCGTCTACCTGCTGCTGCTCAGCCCGCTCACCGGCTGGGCGTTGTTCGCGCTCACTCTCGGCCTGTACGGCGTGTTCTACGCCGCGACCGACGGCGTGCTGATGGCGCTTGCCGGACCGTTGCTGCCCGAGGCGTTGCGCACCACCGGTATCGCCATCGTACAGAGCGGGCAGGCGCTCGCGTACTTCGTCTCGTCCGTCCTTTTCGGACTCTCTTGGCAGTTCTGGGGCGCGACCACGGCGATCACGATCGCCGCCGGGACGGTGCTCGTCGCCGTCGCCGCCACCTTCGTTCTCTTGGTTCCCCGCAGGAAGGCACGACCGTGAACACCCGCACCCGCGTCCTGATCGCCGTCACCGGAGTACTCACGCTGGCCGCCGCCGCCGTGATCTACGTCGGGGTGGCGGGCGCGCGCAACCAGGACACCGCGTCGGCGGGCACCAGCGGCGCCGTCACCCTTGAAGGCGGACGGTTGCTCTTCCGCAGCACCGCCGACGCCGACCGCGGGCACGTGTCCAGCGTCAGCGCCGCCGACCCCGGCGGCGCACGGGCGGTGTCGACCGTGTCCTGCAGCCGGGTCTACGCGGCGGGCGGCACCGGGATCTGCCTGCGGCCGGAAACCGGGCTCACCACGTATCAGCTGGCCGTGCTCGACGGCCGTCTCGCGGTCACGCAGGAGATCCCGCTGGTCGGCCTGCCCAACCGGGCGCGGGTCTCGCCCGACGGGAAACGGCTGGCGTGGACGGTGTTCGTCACCGGCGATTCCTACAACGGCGGCCGGTTCTCCACCCGCGCCGGCACCCTCGACCTCACCACCGACAACGTCGAGGGCACGCTGGAGGACTTCGCCGTGACCGTGGACGGCAAGCCGTACAAGGCGGCCGACTTCAACTTCTGGGGTGTCACCTTCACCCGGCAGCCGGGCCGGTTCTACGCCACCATGTCGACCGGCTCCCATCGGTACCTCGTCGAAGGCGACTCGACCGCACGGACCGTGAAGACCTTGCGGGACAACGTCGAATGCCCGTCCCTCTCCCCCGACGAGACCCGTGTCGCCTACAAGGCCGCCATCGACGGCGATCCCGCGAAGGGCTGGCGGGTGTCGGTGCTCGACCTCGCGAGCGGCACCGTGACGCCGCTGGCGGAGACCAGGAACGTCGACGACCAGCCCGCGTGGCTCGACGACCGGACCGTCGCCTACGCCCTTCCCCGCACTCAAGGACACTCCGACGTCTGGGCCGTCTCCGCCGACGGCTCGGGCGCGCCGCGGCTGCTGATCCCGGAGGCCGAGTCACCCGCCGCGCTGCCCTAGGCTCTCGGCATGAGGGCCGCGCTGCTGATCGTCGACATGCAGGAAATGCTCGTTCCCCTGGTCTGGCGTGGCGAGGAACTGGCGGCCCGGATCGCCGCACTCGCCAGGAAGGCCCGCGAGAACGGTGTCCCGGTGATCGCACTGCGGCAGATCGGCGCTCCCGGCACCGACTTCGACCCCGAGTCGCCGGGCACCCGGGTCAGCGCGCTGCTCGGTCTCGAACCGGTCGACGTGGTGGTCGACAAGACCGCGACGGATTCCTTCTACCGCACCGGACTGGCGGGGCTGCTCGTCGACCGGGCGGTCGACACCGTGGTGCTGACCGGACTGGCCACCGACTACTGCGTCGACGCGACCGCCCGGTCCGCGCAGAGCCACGGCCTGGACGTCGTGCTGGTCGCCGACGGCCACGCTCCCTCGTCCGACGGCGACCCCACCACCGGGCTGACCGCCGAACAGGTCGTCGCCCGGCACAACCTGCTGCTGAGCACGGCGATCCATCCCGGCGGACGGCTGCGCGTGCTGCCGTCGGCGGAGGTCGAGTTCACCGGCCCGTAGGATCGGCCCGCCATGATCACGAACTTCCTGCTCGACCACTCCGCCCTCGTGCCGGTGGCGATCCTGCTGGTCGCGCTCGTCTGCGCCGTCCTCGGCCATCTGTTCGCGGGCAGGCATCGAGTCCTCTGGACGCTCGCGGGAGTGGCGCTGGTACCGGTCGTCGCGCTGACGCTGGTGCCCACCCGGCACACGATCGACGAGTTCCTGTGCACGGTCCAGTTCTCCCTGCCCACGCTCGGCTCGGTGGAGCTCCTGGCCAACGTCGCGCTGTTCCTGCCGCCGGTCTACTTCGCCGCGCTGGCGTCCCGACGGCCGGTGACGATGTTCGCGGCAGGCTCGGCGCTGTCCGCGGTGATCGAGGCGCTGCAAGCGTTGGTGCCCGCGATCGGCCGCGCCTGCGACACCAACGACTGGCTGATGAACACCATCGGCGCCCTCATCGCGGCGGGTATGGCGTGGCTGGTGGGCCGCCGCGCTCAGTCGGGCAGTTCCACGGGCGCGATGTCGTCGTAGACATCGCCGGGCCCGGGGTTCGCCGGATCCGTCTCGCCACCGAAGTGGTGCATGACGCCCCACACGGCGTTGAGCGCCGTCTGCACCGCGCCTTCGGCCCAGCCCGCCGTCCAGGAGACGTCGTCGCCCGCCAGGAAGAGACCGCGGTGGCGCTCCTCCAACCGGTCCTGCTTGAAGTGGGTGAACAGCCGGTGCTGGTAGCGGTAGTGACCGGGCAGGTTGGCCTTGAACGCGCCCATGAAATGCGGTTCGGCCTCCCAGGACACGGTCACCGGGTCGCCGATGATGTGCCGCCGGACGTCGACGCCCGGGTAGATCTCCTTCAGCGACTGCAGCATCACCTCGACCCGCTCGGACACCGAAAGCGGCAGCCACTTCAGCGAATCGTCGGCCCAGGTGTAGGACAGGCAGATCACCGCGGGCGCGTCCGGATCGTCGCCGAGCAGGTACGTGCCACGCGGCATGCGGTCGGTCAGCGTCATGCTCATCGTGTCGCGCCCGGTCTCCGGGTCCTTGTCCAGCCAGAACGGCCGGTCCACCGGGACGAAGACCTTCGAGGACTCCATGTAGTGCGTGCGCTCGATCGCCGTCCAGTGGTCGATCGGGAACAGCGCCTCGTCGCATTCGATCTTCGACAGCAGCATCCAGCTCTGCGCGGTGAACACCGCCGCCGGATAGGTGCGGATGCGGCCTTCGGTGTCGGTCACGGTGATGTTGTTCGGCGCGGTCCGGTGCAGCCGGGCGACGCCGGGGTTCGAGCTCCCGCCGTGCAGCGAGCTCAAACTCGTTCCGGCGGGCCAGAAGGCGATGTCCTCGGGCGCGTGTTCCCACAGCCGCAACGGAAGCCGCCTGCTGCCGCCGACGATGCTGCGGTGCTCGTCGTCCGCGCCGGTGTAGACCACCCGCAGGATCTCCAGGATGGAGTTCGGGAAGTCCGTGTCCCAGCCGCCGGTGCCGAAGCCGACCTGTCCGAAGATCTCGCGGTCACGGAAGGAGGCGAACGCGGGCGAATCGCAGAGGAAACCGTAGAAGGTCTGGTTGTCCAGCTTCGGGACGAGCTCGTTCCACAGCCGCTTGATCGTCTTCACGTCGCGGTCGCGGATCGCCTTCTGCATCTCGGTGAACGCGGCCTGCTCGGACAGTGTGCTGTCCCACGCGGCCGCGACCTTGCCGAAGACGGCGGGGAGTTCGTCCGCCGTGCGCGCGTAGTGGCTCTCCCCCTTGAGATCGACGACGGTGCTCGGCGTGCCCGGCGCCAGCGGGTTCGGGAACGGCGTGGTCTCCAGGCCGACCTTGTCGATGTAGTGGAACAGCGCGGTCGACGCCGGCGGGAAGCGCATCGCGCCCATCTCCGCGACGACATCGTCCGGGCAACCGGGGAAGTTCACCGTGCGCAGGCGGCCGCCGATCTCGGCGATCTCGTACACGACCGGGCGCAACCCGAGCTTCATCAGCTCGTACGCGGTGACGATGCCCGAGAGGCCCCCGCCGATCACCGCCACCTCGGTGCCGTGCCGCTCGGCCGGAAGGCTGCCGAGCCCGGCGGGGTGCGCGAGGAAATCGTCGTAGGCGAACGGGAAGTCGGGGCCGAACATGGTGATCGGACGGCCCGCCGGTTCGTCGTGGTGGATCGCGGTCGGGAGGGCGGAGGTCATGCGGAAAGTCCTCGGTACAGATCGGGCCGTCGGTCGGCCAGGTGGGTGTTCTCCAGCCGCGACGCGACGAGCGCGTCACGGGTCACTTCGGCGCTGATCAGCTCCGGGCCGGCGCCCGCCCGGGCGAGCACTTCGCCGGTCGGGGCGACGACGCAGGAGTGGCCGCAGTAGGTCAGTTCCTGTTCGGTGTCACACCGGTTCGCGTACGCGACGTACAGCTGGCTCTCGTAGGCGCGGGCGGGCACCAGCGTGTCCGCGACCAGTTCGTACGGGCTCATCAGCGCGGTCGGCACCACGAGCAGTTCGGTCCCGGCCAGCGCGTGTGCCCGCACCAGCTCGGGGAACTCGACGTCGTAGCAGATCAGCAGGCCGATCCGGAGACCGTCGAGCTCCGCCTGCACGACCGCCTCGGCACCCGGCTCGAACCAGTCGCGGTCGATGTCGCCGAACAGATGCGTCTTGCGGTAGTTCGCCAGGCGTCGTCCGTCGCGACCGATCAGCTGGACGCTGTTGTACACGCGGCCGCCGTCGGATTCGGGATATCCGTAAGCCAGCGCGACGCCGGATTCCGTTGCCAGCGCGGACATCCGGGCCGCTGTCGGACCGTCGGCGGGTTCGGCGAGCTCATGCGACCGGGCACCGATGTGGTAGCCGGTCGTGATCATCTCGGCGGCGATCACGAGATCGGCGCCCGACGCCTCGACGGCGGACGGCAGCTCGGCGTACGAGCCCTGATGGACGGCGACCCTCATGCCGACGACGATATCCGCCGTTTCGATGCACCGATAAGGGCGAATCGTTGCGCAGGAGATTGGCAGACCAGCGAGTCAGTGCGGTATCGCGCAATCCAGCGGCGATCTGTTGTCTGGATCACCCGCCCGGAGGTGGCTCCTCCGCGTGATCGTCCGCCCAGCCGAGCGCCTCGATGATCGCCTTCTCCGCGATGGCCGACATCGTCGACATGTAGGTACCGCTGACGTGGTTGTCGTCGAGGTAGACGAGCACGTTGCCGATCACCGGCGGGCAGACCTCGGCCGTGCAGAAGTAGTCACTGAAGTCGACGAACCGCACGTTGGACGGCAGATCCGGCAGCGTCTCGTACGGCGGCTCCGCCGCATAGAGGTCGTAGCGCGGCGTGGCGCACTCGGGTGACTCCGCGCCGCGGCTCTCGACGCACGCCGACGGCGACTGGCCGAAACGCGGGTTGTCCCGCACCGCCAGCACCGGGATGCCCGCCTCGTCGACCTTGCGCCACTGCGCGACGTAACCGGCGGGAACCCGCTCTTCGACGCCGATCTTCACGTCCCTGGTGCCGATCGTCATCACCGCGTCGGGGCGGGTGGTGACGATTTCGTCCACCACGGCGGTGTTCCAGTCGATGCAGGACTGGTCACCCGGTACGGCGTCGGAGTCGGTCGAGAACGGGCAACCGCCGCGGAGGATCGACGTGACCTCCCAGTTCTTCTTTTCGGCGACCGGCAGCAGGGCGCCGAGGAACTGCCCGGCGTGCGAGTCGCCGGCGACGACGATCCGGCGGGCCGGATGCCCCGTGGTCTGCGACGTACAGACTTCGAGATCGGCGTTGCGCGGCGAGGTTCCGCACCGGGCCGGGTCGATCCCCGCCCAGTCCTCGGACACCGCGACGAACGACGGGACGAGCGCGGCGTCGGCGGCACCCCAGTACGTGAACCCTTCGGTATGCGCGAGCGCGCCGGGATGGTCGGGATCGTCGACCGCGATCGAGTAACTCTCCGCCTGGCTCACGCTCACCCACTGCCAGGCGCCGGTCGCGGCGAGCACGGCCGCGAGCGTCGCGGCACCGAACCGGTAGGCGCCCCAACGGTTCCCGGCCCCGATCGCGGACACGCGGACCGGCTTCTCGACCAGATGATGGGTCAGCACGGCGAGGCCGAACGCCAGCGCGATGATCACCGCGCCCCCGCGCAGGCCGACCTCTTCCCGGTCGCGCGCGACGAGATAGAAGACCAAGACCGGCCAGTGCCACAGGTAGAGCGCGTAACTCAGATCGCCCAGGTACTTCAGGGGACGGCTGCTGAGGAAACGATCGGCGCCGGCTTTGAACGCGGTGTCTCCCGCGAGGATCACCAGCGCGGCCGAAAGGGTCGGCCAGAGCGCGAGATAACCGGGAAAGACGGTCCCGACCTGGAGCACCAGCCCGCAGGAAACGAGCCCGGCGACCCCGGCCCAGCCGAACACGACCCGCGCCGGCCGGGGCACCTGGATCCGGTCGATGAGCAAGGCGAGCAGGCCACCGAGCGCGAACTCCCAAACCCGCGTCAGCGAATCGAAGTACGCCAGCGGCTGATCGACCGCGGTCAGCCACACCGAGTACGCGAGCGAGGCGGCGAACACCACGCCGAGGGTTGCCGACAGCAGCGGAAGCACGTTGCGGCCCGCCCGCTTGGCGATCAGGAGCACCAGCCCGACCAGCAACGGCCAGACGACGTAGAACTGCCCCTGGATCGACAGCGACCAGAAGTGCTGGACGACGCTCGCCGAGTTGTGCTGGGCGAAGTAGTCGGCGGAATCCGCCGCCAGCTGCCAGTTCTCCAGGTACAGCGCGGAGGCGACGACCTCCTTGATCGTCTGGAACCAGCGGTTCTGCGGCAGCAGCACCATGCTCACCGCGACCACCAGCAGCAGCACGGTGAGCGCGGCCGGGAACAGCCGCTTGATCATCCGGCCCCACATCGGCCGGTACTCGATCTTCCCGCGCGACGCCGCGCGGTAGAGCTGACCGGTGACGAGGAACCCGGAGATCAGGAAGAACGCGTCGACGCCGCCGGAGATTCGGCCGAGCCACACGTGGTAGACGACCACCAGCACACATGCGAGCGCCCGCAGTCCCTGGATTTCCGGGCGGAACCGCCGCTCCGTCTCCCGCACACAACCACCACCACGATCACCGGCCGCCGACGGGCCGGGACCCTACGGCAGGAAGCTGTGAGCAAGCTATGCCCCCTCGTGAGTGGCGAGGACGGTTATTGGCGCGAAGGTCGAACGTGTCGTGTTCGCGGGCGGGGCCAGCGATGGTGTGAAGGCTCCCTTCACCACGTCTCATGCGGTGAAGGGAGCCTTCAGCCCTGGTCAAGCACGGGTCGTGAGTGGCGTTTCGGGTTAGAACCCGAAACACCACTCACGACCACCCGCACCGACCACGCCACGTTTGCCCTACCCCTCAATAGAACCAAGGCTGTCCTAGGTACCTGCTGAATGTGGGTGGCAGCTGATCGCAAGCCCGCGAAGGCCTCCTTACCTACCCTGAAGGTAGGGAAGGAGGCCTTCACGGACTACACGATCGCCACCTGCGGCTCTGCGGCAACACCAGCCCCAGCAGTCACAGCGATCGCGCGTGAAGGACTCCTTCCCTCGGCTCAGCCGAGGAAACTCGACCTTCACACCTTCCCCAAGTACATGAAGGCCCCCTTCATGTACTGCAGGAGCGAGCGAGCGTGGCAGTGGCGTGGTGGGGCGCCGCTCACGAGGCCGCGGGCGGGATCAGGTCGACTTCTGGCCGTCGATGCTCTCCCGCAGGATGTCGGCGTGCCCCGCGTGCTGCGCGGTCTCGGCGATGACGTGCGCCAGCACCCGGCGCACGCTCCGCACCGCGCCCGGCGGGTTCCAGGGCGCCTCCGGAAGCGGATGCGTCGCGGAAAGGTCCGGGATCGACGAGACGATCTCCTTCGTCCGCGCGGCCACCTCCTCGTAGCGCGCGAGGATCCCCGCGAGGGTGTCGCCGGGCAGCATCCTGAAGTTGTTCTGGTGGTCGATCGCCCACTGCGGGAACTCGCGGGCGGTCCCGGCGCCGAGATCCGCCCAGGTGACGCCTTCCGGCAGGTCGTAGGTCATCGCGGACGGTCCCTCGACCACGAAGCGCAGCCACATCTCCTCGATCGAGGCGACGTGTTTGATCAGCCCGCCGAGGCTCAGCTCGCTGACCGTCGGATGTTCGTCGAGCTGCTCGTCCGTGAGCCCCTGGACGGTGGTGGTCAGCGTGGCGCGGACGGTGTCGAGGGCTTCGAGCAGGTCGGCGCGTTCGGCGTCGAGGATGGTGGCGGTCATCGGGCCCTCCGTGTTGTCGTTTTCTGGCACGACACGACTCTCGCAGGGGTAGAGGACAGGGTGTGGCCGCTACTCCAGGCATTATGAAGAACATGCCGAAGACCTCCGCACGACTGCTGTCGATGCTCTCGTTGCTGCAGGCCCGCCGCGACTGGCCGGGGGCGCTGCTGGCCGAGCGGCTCGACATCAGCCCGCGCACCGTGCGGCGCGACGTCGACAGGCTTCGCGAGCTCGGCTACCCCATCGCGACCATCAAGGGGCCCGACGGCGGATACCGGCTCGACGCCGGGTCCGAGCTGCCGCCGCTGCTGTTCGACGACGAACAGGCGGTCGCGCTGGCCATCGCGCTCCAGATCGCCACCACCAGCGGCGCGGGCATCGAGGAGGCGGCGATGCGGGCGCTGCACACCGTCCGCCAGGTCATGCCCTCCCGGCTGCGGCGCCGGATCGACACGGTGCGGGTCACCGCCGTCGAATCGCCCGCGAGCCGGTCGGAGCCCCGCGTCGACGGCGACGTCCTGCTCGCGCTCGGCGCGGCGGTGCACGCCCGCGAGATCCTGCGGTTCGACTACGCGGACGCGCTGCGCCGGGCCGAGCCGCATCACCTCGTGACCTGGCACGGCCGCTGGTATCTCGTCGCCTGGGATCTGGACCGCGCGGATTGGCGCACCTTCCGGGCCGACCGGATCACTCCGCGCACCCCGACCGGCCCGCGGTTCACACCGCGTGAGCTGCCGGTCCCCGACGTCGCCACCTTCGTCGCGAGCCGGTTCCGTGGCGCGTCCGAGTCCGGCGAATGGCCGTGCCGCGGGGAAGTCATCCTCGACCTCCCCGCGGCCACGGTGTCCCACTACGTCCGCGACGGTGTCGTGGAGGAACTCGGGCCGGATCGGTGCCGTCTGGTGCTGGGGTCGTGGTCGTGGGCCGGGCTCGCGGCGAGTATCGGCCGGTTCGACGCCGACATCGAGGTCGTCGGGCCGCCCGAACTCCGGGAGGCTTTCGCCGTGCTGGCCCGCCGTTACGCGAAGGCCGCCCGCTGAACACGGGTACGGCGCCGGGGACCGCCCAGGGTCTGGAGGCGGTGCCCGACGCCGTCGACCGCCCGTGGTCCGGGGGCGGCGCCCTCCGGTGCCGGCCCGCCCGGGGTCCGGCACCGAAGCCTCTGGGCCGTCACGACTTGTGGTGCACCTCCTGGAGCCCGTACACCGGCGTCGGGATGCCCTCGTAGCGCGCTTTCAGTTGCAGCGCCAGGTAAAGGGAGTAGTGCCGCGACTGGTGCAGGTTCCCGCCGTGGAACCACAGGCCTTCCTGCTGCGTGGGCTTCCACATGTTGCGCTGCTCCCCCTCCCACGGCCCGGGGTCCTTCGTCGTGCCGGAGCCCAGGCCCCAGCATTTGCCGACGAGGTCCGCGGTCTCCTGCCCGACCAGGTCCGCGACCCAGCCGTTCATCGAGCCGTAGCCGGTGGCGTAGACGACGACGTCCGCCTCCAGTTCCGTGCCGTCGGACAGCACCACCGCGTCGCGGGTCAGATGGTCGACCTGGCCGTGGGCCAGTTTGATCTTCCCGTCGGCGACGAGTTCCGACGCGCCGACGTCGATGTAGTAGCCGGAGCCGCGGCGCAGGTACTTCAGGAACAGACCGGAACCGTCGTCGCCCCAGTCGTGCTGGAACCCGGCCGCCTCCAGCCGCGCGTAGAAGTCCTTGTCCCGCTCACGGATCGCGTCGTACACCGGGATCTGGAACTGCGGCATGATCCGGTACGGGATCGACGCGAAGATCATGTCCGCCTTGTCGGTGGTGACCCCGGAGCGCACCGCGCGTTCCGAATACAGGTCGCCGAGTCCCAGGTCCATCAGCGAATCCGACTTCACCACGTGCGTCGACGAACGTTGCACCATGGTGACGTCGGCGCCGTGTTCCCACAGCGCCGCGCAGATGTCGTGCGCGGAGTTGTTGGAGCCGACCACGACCGCCTTCTTGCCGGCGTAGGAATCCGGGCCGGGGTGCTGGGACGAATGGTGCTGATCGCCCTCGAAGTCGTCCATTCCCGGGAACGACGGGAGATTCGGCTTGCCGGACATCCCGGTCGCGAACACGACGTGCCGCGGGGTGAGCACCAGTTCTTCGCCCTCACGGATGACGGTCACCAGCCACTGCTGCTTTTCCTCGTCCCAGGACGCCGAGGTGACCTCGGTGCTCGTCCAGTACGGGACCTCCATGAGCCGCGTGTACATCTCGAGCCAGTCGGCGATCTTGTCCTTGGGCGCGAACACCGGCCAGTTGTCCGGGAACGGCAGATAGGGCAGGTGGTCGTACCAGACCGGGTCGTGCAGGCAGAGGTTCTTGTACCGCTTGCGCCACGAGTCGCCCGCCCGCTGGTTGCGTTCCAGGACGAGCGTGGGCACGTCGAGCTGCCGCAGCCTGGCGCCGAGCGCGATTCCGCCCTGGCCGCCGCCGATGACGACGACGTACGGCTGCTGCTCGTAGCCGAGCCGGGTCTGTTCCTCCTCGCGCTTCTCCGCCCACGACTTCCGGCCGCGGACGACGCCGTGCTCGACGCCCTTCGGCCGCTGGTCGTTGCGACGTTCCTCGAAACCTTTGAGCTCGCGCAGGCTGGTCAGCAGTGTCCAGGCGCCTTCGTCCTTCAGCCTCAAGTGGCCCTTCGCGCGGCCGGTCGCGGTTTCGAATTCCAGCCACGCTTCGGTCACGCCGTCGGCTTCGGTCGGCGTCTCGGTCGTGCGGAACCCGGAGGGATCGATCCGATCGAGGCAGTCGCCGAGCATGCCGGCCACCTCGTCGCGTCCTTCGACCGTCTTGATCGTCCAGGTGAAGGCGACCAGGTCACGCCAATAGCTGTCGACGGCGAAAAGCGCTGCGGCGGCCTCGACGTCGCGGGCGGCGAGGGCCGATTCGAATCGGCTCAGCCAGGCGTCCACCCGAGCCTGCGGCGAGCCCGTCGCCTCGATCCGGTCCACCGTCTGTGTCATGGCCACTCCTGAACTTCGGCGTTCGGCTGTTACCCCGATCACACGCTGCGGGCGGGTTGAGCGGCAAGGGTTGCAGCGAGTTGCAGCGCGGCTCCATGGCGCACCTCGTCCGCCGGTCCTATGCTGGTCAGTCGACGCGATGGTGCGGAGGTGGCGTGTGGGCGTGCACAGCTCGGTCCCGCCAGGCGCCGACCTGCCGATGCACGCCCGCGATCTGATCCGCATGCACGAAGCCGTCATCGGCGGCGGCCGCCCTCGGGTCCGGCCGCGGCCGCTGGTGTCGCGCTCGTGGTCGCGGATGCTGAGCCTGGGGCTCGCCGCCGACGGCGTGAACACCCGGGATTCGGTGCCGCTCGACGAGGTCGCCCGTCGTCGACGCGCTTCCCCTTTGCGGCTGGTGGTGGACGATCTCGGGCAGGTGGTCGGCGCGACGGCCGACACCGCGAACATGCTGCTCGTGGTGACCGATGCCGACGGCATCATCCTCTGGCGGGTGGGTTCGCCCGCCGTGCGGCGCCGGGCCGACACCCTGGGCTTCACCGAGGGCGCCGTCTGGACCGAAACCAGGGTCGGCACCAACGCGATCGGCACCGCGCTCGCCGAGGCCGCGCCGGTGGAACTGCTCGCCGGGGAACATTTCGAACAGGGCCAGCATCCCTGGTACTGCACCGCGTCGCCGGTGCACGATCCGCGCACCGGCGAACTGCTCGGCGTGATCGACGTCAGCGGTCCCGCGCTCACCTTGCATCCGGCGATCGGCGCGCTGGTGGAGACCGGACGGCGGCTGGTCGAATCCGAACTCTGGCGGCACCACCAGCAGGGTCTCGACCGGTTGCGCCGGACCGCCGAACCGGTGGTGACCGGCGTGGGCGGCCCGGTCCTGCTGGTGGACGACGACGGCTGGGTGGCCCACTCCGCCGGGGTCGCCTCCGGCGCGCGGATCGCCGCGCCGTCGGAAGGACAGATCCTCGCCGTACCCGGACTCGGCGCCTGCCTGCCCGAGCGGCTGGCCGAAGGCTGGCTCGTCCGTCCCGCCGACACCGCGCGCCAGGTGCGGCTGGAACTCGAACTCGGCCACGCGCCGATGCTGCGGATGGCGTCGGGGGACGTCGGCTGGGTCCGCACCGTGACACCGCGGCACGCGGAGATCCTGGTGCACCTCAACACGGCCGGTCTGTCCGGGCTTTCGGCCGAGGCGCTCAGCAGGGCGCTCTACGGTGACGCCGAACACCTCGTCACCGTCCGCGCCGAGGTCTCCCGGCTACGACGGCTGCTGGGGGCCATTGTGGACACCCGGCCGTACCGGCTCGCCGCGGGCGTCACCCTGACAGTCCATAAAGGACTCGAAGTCGGCGGCTGAACCTCGCCCGGTTGCCGGACGATCGGTCCGGGTACTCCGCGCGCATGGAGATCTTGCTCGCCGGAGCGGGCGTTCTGGCGTTGTGCGCCGCCGTGCTGCCGAACCTGCTGCACGAACGAGCGTTGTCGATGCCGCTGGTCCTGTTGATGGGCGGGCTGGTCTTCGGGCTGCTTCCCTTCGCGCACCCGTACGGCCAGGGTGTCCTCGACCCACGGTCGCAAGTGGGCACCGTCGAGGTGATCACCGAACTCGGCGTCCTGGTGTCACTGGTCGGCGCGGGACTGAAGTCCGACCGGCTGATCGGCTGGCGATCGTGGAACTCGACCTGGCGGCTGCTGGCGATCACGTTGCCGCTTTCGGTCTGCGCGGTCGCCTTCCTCGGCTGGTGGGCGCTCGCCCTGTCCCCCGCCGCCGCGCTGCTGCTGGGCGCCGTGCTTTCCCCGACCGACCCGGTGCTGGCGAGCGACGTCCAGGTGCCCGCGCCGCATACCGGCGACGGGCGGGGCTCGGACAACGAGATCAGGTTCACGCTGACCTCGGAGGCCGGGCTCAACGACGGTCTGGCGATGCCGTTCGTGTTGCTGGCGCTCGTCTTGGCGGGGACGGCGAGCACGTCGCCGGTGCCCTGGCTGCTGACCGAGGTCCTGGTCCCACTCGCGATCGCCGTGCTGGTCGGCTTCGTCTGCGGGCGGTTGCTGTCGTGGCTGATGTTCCGCGTGCGGCACGAAAGACTGCGCCTGGGCGAATACTCCGACGGCCTGGTGGTACTGGCCATCGCGTTCCTCCCGTTCGCGCTCTGCGAGTGGCTGGGCGGTATCGGCTTCGTCGCGGTGTTCACCGCCGCGGCGACCATCCGCGCCAGCGAACGGTCGCACGAGTACCACGGGGTGCTGCACGAATTCGGCGATCAACTGGAACGGCTCTTCGTCGCGCTGGCCCTGCTCGGTCTCGGTGTCGCACTGGGCGACGGGCTGCTGGCGGGTCTGACGCTCGCCGAGATCCTGGTGGCGGTCGCGGCGGTGGTCATCGTGCGCCCGCTGTTCGGCGGCCTGGCTCTGCTCGGCGGCTCCACCACCCGCCCGGCGGCGACGGCGATCGCGTTCTTCGGCATCCGCGGGATCGGCAGTCTCTACTACCTCTCGTACGCGCTGGGGCACGGCGATTTCCCGATGGCCGACTCGTTGTGGCGGGTCACGGCGCTGACGATCGCGGTTTCGGTACTCGTGCACGGACTGCTGTCCGGTCCGGTGATGCGCAGGTTGGAGGACCGGGGGATGCAGAACCTGGAGAACGGGTGAGCGGGGCAGGCACAAGTCCGTGAAGGCCTCCTTGATAATCCCGTATTTGCTGACCCGCTGGTGTGGCCGGGGCCGAGTGTGGAGGATCCGGGACGTTGTGCGTCCCGAATCCTCCACGGTCGACCCCGTCGGTGAGGCAGGCGGGGCAGGCAGGCAGTGAAGCTGATGCCGGCTGTCGTCTTGGGCGAGTGGGGAAGATTCCGGCCGTCCAACGTCCAGGATCTTCCCCACTCGGTCGTCCACCCCGAGGCGTGACCGGCACGATCAAGGTTCAAGACCAGGACGGCACCACGACGACAACCGGACTCTCGCTCCCACGCAGATCGGACGTAGATACAGTCCGTGAAGGCCTCCTTGAGGGACTCTGGGTCCCTCAAGGAGGCCTTCACGGACTCGCGGCTCGCCACACGACCTTCACACCTTCCCCAAGTACATGAAGGCCCCCTTCCTTGCGCTAGACGCAAGGAAGGGGGCCTTCATGTACTTCAACTTGCCTTCAAGCACGAAACCTAGCGATGCCACTCCCGGCCCTCGAGCCGCGCCTTCACCCGCTGCAACGTCGTCGCGATGTTCGCCCGATTCGTCCCGGCGCGATCCGGCTCACCGGTGATGAGGATGGCGAGCGGCACGAACCACGGCGGCACCCGCAGCCAGTTCGTCACGGTGAGACGGCTGCCGTCGCCTTCCGGGACGATGTCGTACTCCCACCGCGAAATCGGCACGAAGAACGGCGTGCGCACCCGGTAGGCGAACCGCCGCCCGGGCTCGGCTTCGACGATCTCGGCGTGGGTCACCCAGCGCCGTAGTCCGTTGCGGTTGCTGCCGGCGAACCAGTTCCCGACGCGTGCTTCGGTCGCGCCGCGGATCCAGCGGGCCTTGCGCAGTTCCTCGGTGCATTCCGACATCGCGACCGGATCGCTGACGAGCCGGTACACCTGCTCGGGGCCGGCGTCGATCGTGACCTCCCCGGTCGCGATCGGTTCGCTGTACGTCAGGCTGTCCCTCGGCTTCGTCGCCATCGCGCCTCCCAGTCGACTTCGCCAGCCCACCAGCAGGAGCCCCGCCGGTCAAGCCCGGCGCGGGAAGCACCGCACGGACGCGGAATCATCGTGCCGCGATGAGTGCTTGGGGTGCGGCTTGCTTCATCCGCGTACGAAGCCAGGTCAGTTGCCGCGAGGTCTCCTGTTCGTGGTCCTCGACGAGGTCGAGCAGTTCCCGGTCGCGCAGGCCCTGGGCGGCCTGGCCGACCACGGTCCAGGTGATGTCGGTGAAGGACGAGAGCGCGTAGAGGTCCTGCAGGTCCCGCAGCAGGCCGACGCCACCGCTGCGAGTGCCTTCCAGGCCCGCGGCGTGGAGCCGCTCGGGCTCCTCTTCACGGTCTTCGCCATACCGCTCGACGATCGGGGCGAGCGCGTCGGTCTGCCGATCGATCCGTCCGGCGAGCAGCAGGCACGTGTGCTCGACGTCGGGCTCCTCGCCGTGGCCGCGGCCGACCTCGCGGAACGCGTCGGCGAGGGTGTTCAGCGAGGTGTGCAGAAGCCCGAGGTAGGTGGCGAGATGCATGGGTCAGCCCTCCACCTTCCGGACGCGAACGGCACCGATCTTGAACAGCGGCTGTTTGGACACCGGATCCCATTCGGTCATGGTCAGTTCGTTGGCGGCGCGGGGATGCCCTTCGCCGCCGGTGTCCCAATAGCCGTAGTGGAACGGCAGGAACACCACGCCGGGACGGACCCGGCCGATCCGGGCGGGCACTTCGACCCGGCCCCGCGCGGACTCGACCAGGACGAGATCTCCGTCCGTGACCCCGAGTTCGGCGGCATCGGACGCGGCGACTTCCGCCCACGGTTCCGGCGCGGCCCGCCGGAGCTTCGGGGCGCGGCCGGTCTTGGTCCGCGTGTGGAAGTGGTAGACCGTGCGCCCGGTCGTGCAGACGAACGGATACCGCTCGCCGGGCTCCTCCGGCGGAGCCGTGTACTCGGCGGCCTTGAGGAACGCGCGTCCGTCCGGGTGCAGCGCCTTGTGTTCCGTCGCCGAAACCGTCCCGCCGGTGAGCAGGTCGTGACCGAAGTCCTCGCAGGCGGCCGAACTCGTGGTGAACACGCCGTCCGCGTAGAGCCGTTCGGTACCGTCCGGCCGCTCGCCGTCGCAGGGCCATTGGATCCCGCTGCCACCGCGGAGTTTGTCGTACGACAGCCCGGTGTAGTCGCACAACCGGCCCCGGCTGCACTCCTGCCAGGCACGGAAGGCGTCCTCGGGGGTCTGCCAGCCGATCAGCGGATCGCCGTCGCGGTCACGGAAGTCCATCCGCCGCGCGTAGTCGAGGAAGACGTCCAGATCCGCCCGCGCCTCGCCGGGCGGCTCGACCGCCTTCTCCGACAGATGCACCGTGCGGTTGGCGTTGGTGAAGGTCCCCTGCTTCTCGCCCCAGAGCGCGGCGGGGAGGACGACGTCGGCGAACTCGGCCGTCTCGGTCCGGAAACCGTCCTGCACCACGACGAACAGGTCCTCCTTGCCGAGGATTTCGCGGATCCGCGGCAGTTCCGGCATGGAGACGGCGGGATTCGTCGCCGAGATCCAGAGGAACCGGATCGAACCCTGCTCGGCGTACCGCCAGATCTGCATGGCGTGCGTCGGCGGCGACCAGTGCGGGATGGTCAGTTCGTCGACGTTCCACAGTTCGGCCAGTTGCCGGACGTGGTCGGGGTTCTCCCAGTTGCGGAACCCGGGAAGGTCACCGTCGGCACCGCATTCGCGCGTGTTCTGCGCGGTGGGCTGGCCGTTCATCTGCAGCACCCCGCCGCCCGGTTTGCCGAGCATGCCCCGCAGCAGATGGAGGTTGTTGACCTGGCAGGCCGCGGCGGTGGCCTGATGCGACTGGTAGAAGCCCTGCAGCACGGTCGACAGCACCCGCTCGGACGTGCCGAAGATCTCCGCGGCCCGCGCCAGCGTGTCCGGCTCGATCCCGCAGATCTCGCCGACGTGCGCAGGCGTGTACGGCTCGACGGTCTTTTCGAGTTCGGAGAAGCCGAGGGTGTGCGCGGCCACGTAGTCCTCGTCGATCCACTTGTTCACGATCAGCTCGCGGACCAGCCCGTTCATCAGGGCCTGATTGGTACCGGGCAGCGGCGCGAGATGGAGACCACCGGACTCCACCGCCGCCTCGGCGACCTTCGTCCGCCGCGGATCGACGGCGACGACCACGGGCGGCTCGGGTCCGGCGAGCCGGTCGAGGACCCGGCTCCACAACACGGTCTGCGTCTCGGCCATGTTGTGACCGAAGAGGAAAAGCGCGTCGCAGTGGTCGATGTCGGCGTACGTCCCGGGCTGGCCGTCGGAGCCGAAGCTCTCCTTCATCGCGGCGGCGGAAGTGGCCGTGCACAGCCTGGTGTTTCCGTCCATATGCGGGGTGCCGAGGCCGGCTTTGCCGATGACACCGAGCGTGTAGTACTCCTCCAGGAACAGCTGCCCGCTGGTGTAGAACCCGTGCGACAACGGCCCGGCCTCGTCCAGCAGTTCCTGGGAACGCCGCACGATCAGGTCCATCGCGGTGTCCCAGTCGGACTCCACCAGCTCGCCGTCGCGACGGATCAACGGCCGCGTCAGCCGGTCCTTCCCGTTCCACTGCCAAGACCCGTAGAGCCCCTTGGGTCCCATCCGGCCGTGGTTGACCAGGTCGGTCTCGCGGCCGCGGACGCCGACCATCCTGCCGTCCTTCACCGCGATGTCGCACGCGCAGCCGTTACTGCACAGGACGCAGGCCGACCGGACCCAGCGGTCCACATCGGATTCCCCGACACCCTCCTCGAGATGGATATCCGCTCTGCGAGGCCAAGCGTCCCCTCGCCGGTACGGGGTCCGCGCGCCCCAGACCTCCGCGATGCGCTCCGGTACCGCGTCTGCGTTCATGCGGAAGCCGTACCACGCCGCTCACCAGCCGAAACACCGGACAAAGCGGGCGGACGGGTCAGGTGGCCGGTTCCGCCGGGAACACGACCTGGAAGCCCAGTCCTCGCAGCAGCTGCGTGAGCATCGCCTTGGTGTTGGCCTTGGCGCGTTCGAGCAGACCGGAGTGCTGCGCGGCTTCACCGATCCGTTTCTCCGCGGCCAGATAGAACGGCCGCTGATCCTGCACGGACACCAACGCGCCGAGCCGGTTGATCAGGCCACGCTCCTGACCGAAGACGTAGCTGCGTCCGTTGTCCAGGTTGGGTTTCGCCAGCTTCGGTTCGGGCAGCCGCACCTCGACCGTCCTCCGGTCTTCGGACACGGTCAGCGAATTCTCCACCAGCGGTCCGAAATCGACGTACGCGTCGACGGAGCCCGCCGCGACGAACAAAGTGCGTTCCCCGGCGATACTCGCCGGCACCCACGCGACGTCCTTCTCGATGTCCACGACGACCTGGTAGTCACCGACGGCCGCGTGGTACTGGCTCAGATCCCGCACCGCCTGGAGCACCGCGGGCTGCGAACGGTCCACAGTGGACGTTCCGAACGGGTCGAGCTTCGGCAGGAGCCCGGTGACCTGCAGGGCCGCGGCGACGACCAGCAGCCCGACCAGCACGAACGCCCCGAGACGCACCCAGCGTTTCTTCACGCCCACCACCGCCTCTCGTCCGCGGGGAGTACCCGGCGGACGCGGTCCCGAAGCGTCGGCGGCGGATTCCCGTACGATCGGCGGAACCCGGTTCCGCACTTGGAGTAGTTTGGCCGCATGCAGAACGTCTTGCCCGCGCCGGAGAAGGCCGGGCTGAACATCTCGGCGTTGCACTGGGCGGGTTTCCTCGGAATCGCCGTACTCGTGCTGGTCACGTCCGGGATCGGCCTGCCCTCGGTGCTGGTGGTGGCGCTGGGCGTCGCCGGGATGGCCACCCTCGTGCTGTCCTGGCTCGGCATCGGACGGCTCGCCGCCGGGCTGCCCGAGCGGCGGCTGTACTGGATCGCGGTCTCGTGGTGCGCGCCGCTGCTCGTCGCGCGCCCCCTGTTCAGCGGCGACATCAACAGCTACCTGGCGCAAGGCCTGATCGCGGCCAAGGGGCTGGACACCTATCTCGTCGGGCCCGCCGAGGCGCTCGGCGCCGATTCCCCGGTGACGATGGCCGTCAGCCATTACTGGCGGGACACGCCCGCGCCGTACGGTCCCGCGTTCGTCGCGCTGGCCCGCACGATCGCCCAGATCGCCGGGGACGCCTTCGTGCCGACGGTGCTGCTCCACCGGCTGCTGGGCCTGATCGGGATCGCGCTCATGGCGTGGGCACTCCCCCGGCTCGCCCGCCGCGTCGGGGTCTCGCCGTCGATCGCGTTGTGGCTGGCCGTGCTCAATCCGCTGGTGCTCTGGCACATCGTGGCGGGCGTGCACAACGACGGGCTCATGGTCGGGCTCATGGTCGCCGGGCTGGAGCTCGTCCTCATGGGCGCTGCGAAGTCCGGCGCGGCCCGGCCCGCCCTGATCGCGGCGGGCGTGATCGCGGTGAGCGCGGCCGCGAACATCAAGATCGTGGCCGTCGCGGGCCTGCTGTTCGTCGGCGTCGACCTGTTCCGCCGGGCGACGCCCGCCGGCCGGGTGGCGGTCGCGCTCGGGCTGCCCGCCGGATTCGCCGCCGTCACCGCGGCGATCTCGCTCGGCAGCGGGCTCGGCTTCGGCTGGGTCCGCGTGCTCTCCGGGGTCTCGGGCCAGGTCCACAGCTGGATGGCGCCCACCAACGAACTCGGCTTCCTCGTCGGCGGGGTCGGCAAGATCTTCGGTGCCGACCTGACCGACGGCGCGATCGAGGTGTTCTCGCTCATCGGCGCGATCCTCGGTCTCGCCGTCGGCGCCAGGCTGCTGTGGCTCACGTACCGGGAGAAGCTGCACCCGCTCTACGCCGCGGGGCTGACCTTCGCCGCGATGCTGGTCCTCGGGCCGGTCGTGCAGCCCTGGTATCTCCTGTGGACGGTCGCACTGCTCGCCGTGAGCCTCACGACCGACCGCGGGCGGTGGATCCTCGCCGTGGTCAGCGCCGTGTTCGGCGTGCTGCTCCCGCCCGCGAACGGCGGTGCCGTGTCCTTGGCGCTGGGCTACTTGATCGCCGTCGTGCTCATCGGCGGCACCTTGTTCGTGCTCAAGCGGAAGGGCCTCTTGCCGGAGATCAGGTTCCGCAAGAGCCGGACGTAAAGGCTCCATCGAGCGGATGTCCCGACCGTGCCGGTGAGTTCACGCTCGGCGCGGTCGAGGCAGTCCTCCAACAGGGCATCGTGCATCGGCCGCCACAGCAGCGGATACGTCAGCCACGCGGGATGCCGGAGCCGCAGCACCATGAGATGCGCGAGCTCGGTCTTCCCGTTTTCGGTCGTCCGCAAGGTGAATTCGTGGAACCCGTCGAAGCCGCGCGGCGCGGTGAATCGGAACCGCACCGACTTCCCGGGTTCGTAGGACTCGACCCGATACCGCACCGGCCCGTGCCCGCCGGTCGCTCCCACCCCGAGCGGCCGGTCGAACCGCATCGGCGGCCACGCGTCGACGGGCCAAAGCCTGTCGCCGTCCGTGGCCAGCGTGTCGATCAGCACGCCGACGCGTTCCTGTGCCACGTCGACGATCCGGTGATGCCTGTTCCATACGCGCATCGCGCCTCCCAGTTCTAGAGACCTTCCCCTAAAACGATAGTAGAGGATAGTCTCTGAAAATGGGACGGCCACCGCGGCACACCGCCGACGACTTCCTCGACGCCGCCGTGCGGATCTTCGCCACCGAAGGGGCGGCCGGGGTGACCATGTCGGCCGTCGCCCGCGAGGTCGGCGCGCCGAGCGGGTCGATCTACCACCGCTTCCCCGGACGTCCGGCGTTGCTCGCCGCCGTCTGGCTCCGCACCCTGGACGGCTTCCAGCAGGGCTACCTCGAAGCGCTCGAACAGGAACCGGCCGTCGAAGCCGCCGTCGAGGCCGCCGCGCAGGTCGTCCGGTGGTGCCGCGACCATCCCGCCGAGGCGAAACTGCTCTACGGGGGCGACAGGGCACTCGGCGTCGGCGACTGGAGCGCCGAGGATCGCGCCCGTGTCGAGGCCGCCAACCACCGGCTCGACACGGCGATCACCAAGGTGCTGCGGAAGCTGCGTCCGCTGACCGGCCGGAGCACCGACGAACTGATGCTCGCCCTAGTCGACCTCCCCTACGCCGCGGTGAGGAGACATCTCGACCGCGGCGAGGCACCGCCGCCGCGCACCGTCGACCTGGTGACGCGGACGACACGCACGCTGCTGACGGGCTGAGCTCAGGTCCGGGCGGGGATCACGAGGGAGAACTCCCCGCTGTCGACGAGGTCGAGCAGCAGCCGGGCGGCCCGGCTTGGCGGACGCTCTCCCCGGGTGGCGATGGTCAGCGGCCAGGTGAGGCCGGGCTCGTCGAGCGGGATCGTCCGGACCCCCGCGAGCAGCTTGAGATCGGGCACGACGGCGACACCGAGCCCCGCCGCCACATAGGAGGGCACGGCACGCAGGTCGGCGACCTCGACGATGACCCGGCGCGGCGCCCCGAGTGCCTCGAAAGCGCGGTCCAGGGCCACCCGGTTGCCGAAGCCGCGGGGATTGTCCACGAACGACTCGCCCGCGAGGTCGGCCAACGTCAGCGAACGCCGTCCGCTCAGCCGGTGGCCGTCGGGCAGCACGGCGACGAACGGCGCCGAACCGAGCAGTTTGGCTTCGAGCCCGGTGAGATCGGATTCGGGCAGACCGAGGAGGGCGACGTCGAGCCTGCCCTGACGCAGGTCCTCGGCCAGTCCGGTCGAGCCGGTGATCGACACCGAAACATGCAGGTCGACCAGCGGATAACGGCGATGGAACGCGCCGAGCAGATCGGGCAGGTCGAGATCGCCGACGCTGGTCAGCGTGCCGATTCGGAGGCTGCCCCGCAGGCCGGCGGAGGCGTCGGTGACCACGTCGCGGGCCCTGTCGAAGGCTTCCAGCGCGGCCTTCGCCTCGGGCAGGAACACCTTCCCCGCCGGGGAGAGCGCGACCCTTCGCGTGGACCGATCGAACAGCTTGACCCCCAGTTCGCCTTCGAGGGCCTGGATCGTCGCAGAGACGGTGGACTGCACCGCGTACAACCTCTGGGCGGCGCGCGTGAAGCTGAGTTCCTCGGCGACGGCGACGAAACACTCGAGTTGGCGGGTCTCCACGGCGTTGATTATCGCATCCACCGATAACTGTGACCAGGATTGTTCGTTGGACTTGGATGATCCGAAGATTCACAGTGGAGACATGCTGAACAGCGTCGCCCTCCCCCGTCCCGCGTTCCGGCGGATCAGCCACGGCCGCGGTTTCTGGATCATCGCGGCGGCCTACGCCGCCTCGCTCGCCTTCTCCACCGTCCCTACCCCGCTCTACGTGCTTTACCAGCAGCGCGACGGCTTCCCGACCTATGTCGTGACCATCGTCTTCGCGGCGTATGCCGTCGGTGTGATGGGCAGCCTGTATCTGGCCGGCCACGTCAGCGACTGGCTGGGACGACGGCGAGTGATCCTCGCCGCGACCTTGGCCCAGGCGCTGTCCGCGACGCTTTTCCTGGCGTGGCCGGATGTTCCGGGTCTGATCCTGGCCAGGCTCGTCGGCGGCGCGGGCATCGGCGCGCTGACCGCGACCGCCACCGCGCACCTGTCCGAACTCCGCGCCGTCGCCCGGCCCCGGGAGGACCACGGCCGCGCGGGACTGATCGCGACCGTCGTCAACATGGGCGGGCTGGCGCTCGGCCCGCTGTTCGGTGGCGTGTTCGCGAGCTATTCGACCGAGCCGCTCACCACCCCGTTCGTGTTCTTCCTGGTCCTGCTGCTCGCCGCGGCCATCGCCGTCGCGCTCGTGCCGGAAACCGTGGAACGCGCCGAAGAACGGCCCGCCTATCGGCCGCAGCGCGTCTCGCTGCCGTCGAGCGCGCGGCCCGCCTTTTTCGGCGCGGCGATCGGCGCCTTCGCGGCGTTCGCGATCACGGGCCTGTTCATGGCGCTGACGCCGACGTTGCTGGCGCAGGGCATGCACGAGAGCTCGCGGCTGCTGGCCGGTCTCGCGTCGTTCTCCGTGTTCCTCGCGGCGGCCACGGCGCAGGTGCTCTTCGCCGGTCTGGCCAGGAAAACCCAGCTGCGGCTCGGCCTCGGGCTGATGGTGAGCGGGCTGGTGGCGCTGCCGGTCGCGGTGACGACGTCCCAGCTGTGGCTCTTCGTCGCGGGCGGGATCGTGGCGGGCGCCGGTGTCGGGCTGGGCTTCCGCGCGTCGGTGGCCACCGTCGCCGCCCTCGCCGAACCGCCGGTGCGCGGCGAGGTCCTCGCCGCCCTGTTCCTGGCCGCCTACGCCGGGCTGGTCCTGCCCATCCTGCTCGTCGGCATCGCGCTGATCTGGCTGCCGAGCGCGTGGGCGCTGATCGGATTCTCGGTGCTGGAACTGGGTTTGCTCGCCTGGTCGGCGCCCAAGGTGCTGACCTGACCGTCCACAATGGCGCGCCCGCGTGGTGACCCTCGTCAAACCGGCGGGCGGTCCACGCGGGCGGTGTGCCATCCTGGTCGAGGAACCTCCTGAACGAGGTCCCCGGACGAGTGGGTGCCGTACCCGGCCAGCGACAAGACGGCGCTCTGGGAGCGCGTCATGTCGTGGCTTGTCCTTGTCGTCTCGGGTGTACTGGAAGCCGTGTGGGCCACCGCCCTCGGCAAATCCGAAGGTTTGTCCCGGCCGGTGCCGTCGGTGATCTTCGGCGTCACGCTGGTGGCCAGCATGGTGGGTCTCGCTTACGCGATGAAGGACCTCCCCGTCGGCACCGCCTACGCGGTCTGGGTCGGCATCGGGGCTTCGCTCACCGTCGCCTACGGCATGTGGTCCGGCGCGGAAACCGTTTCGGTGGCCCGGATCCTGCTGATCGTGGGGATCGTCGCCTGTGTGGTGGGCCTGAAGGTCCTGCACTGACCCGGCGCCGAAGGCGTGACTCGCGTGATCAGGGACGGAACTCGCGTGATTGAACGCCGATCATCGAGTTCGGCGTCCAATCACGCGAGTTCCGTCTCCGATCACGCGAGTGCGGCGTCACGACCCGGCAAAAAGGGACCGCCCCCGACGCACGGACGACGTCGGGGGCGGTCGGGTCCGGGCGCACCCCTGCGTGTGGCCCGGACGGCTAGGTGGTCAGGCGCGCGCCCAGAGCGCTGGGACGTTCGGCGGCTCCCAACCGACCTGAGCGGTGTGGCCCTGCAGGGCCCGGTACGAAACGCCGTCGTAGGTCACCGTCGCGCCCGCGGCGTAGGTGGTACCGGCCGCCCAGGTTCCGCCGGGCGGGTTGTTCGACGTCGTGGTGGTCGGCGTCGTGCTCGACGGCGGGTTCGAGCCCGAGGTCACCAGGCGGAGGCTGTAGACGCTCAGGATCTCCGAGATCGGCTGGAAGTAGAACGTGCCGCCCGAGCTGCAGTTGCCGGAGCCACCGGAGGTGACGCCCTGTGCCTGGTCGCCCGCGAGCCACGAGCCGCCGGAGTCACCCGGCTCGGCGCAAGCGTTGGTCCGCGTGAGGCCGGAAACGGTGCCCTGCGGGTAGTTCACCGAAGCGTTCTTCTGCTGGATCGTGCCGCAGTGCCAGCCCGTCGTGGAACCGGAGCGGCAGACCGACGCGCCGATCGCGGCCTCCTGCGAACCCGCCACCGGGACGGTGCCCGGGTACCGGTTCACCAGTCCGCGCGGGGTGTTGCCCGCGTCCACCCGGACCCACGCGTAGTCGTTGCCGGGGAAGCTGGAGCCCGCGACGGTCCCGCTCGGGTTCGACGTGCGTGTGCCGGTGGTGCCACAGTGGCCCGCGGTGACGAAGCCGCCCTCGACCGAGAAGCCGATCGAGCACCGGCCCGAGCCGAAGGTGTAGGCGTTGCCGCCGATGACGTCGATCAGCGGCACCGGGCTTTCGGTGCTGGTCTCGACCCGCACCGCGTCGGCACGCACGCCGGAAGCGGTCGCCCACGACTTCGCGGCGGCTTCGCCACCGGCGTTGGCCAGGACGACGATCGAGTTGGTGGTGGCGTCGACGTACCAGCCGGGCACGGTCTTCGGCGCGCTGGTTCCCTTGGCGTCCAACGACAACTTCGCCGCGTCGAGCTGCGCGGCGCTCCGGGTGACCGTCTTCGGGGTCGCGCCGGCCGCACGGACGACGCCTTCCAGGGCCGCGTCGGTGACCGCGACGGTCAGCGTGGTCCCGGACGCGTCCAGCCACGATCCGGCGTAGGACGGGCCGAGCCGGGTCTTGAGGTCGCCGTCGGCGCGGGCCGCCTTCTGCTCGCCGGCGAGACGGGTCTTCGCCTGATCCGGGCTGATCTTCAGGTCGCGCGCCAGTGCGGCGACGATCTCCGACTGGACCTGGTCGGCCGCCGAAGCGGTCTGGCCGGCGCTGGCGCTCGGCGTCAGCGCGACGGCCGTGACCAGGCCCGCGCCGGTAAGGGCCGCCGCGGCGGCCGCTACGATCTTTCGGTTCATTTCAGGCGTTTCCTCACCGCGTTCCGGAAGAAGATCTCGTCCCAGACCGTACGAGGCACCTGCTACAAATGGTACATACCATTTAGGTCATATCCACCAAGTGGACTGGACCTTTCGACTGCTTCCGCGCTGGTCAGCCCACTCCCGCGTCCGTGTAGTCGACGCCATAACCCGGATTCAACTCCAGGTACTTCGAGTAGGTCGGCCGCCGGTCGATCAGCTCGCCGTACACCGCGCGCGACAGCGCGATCATCTCCGCGGCGAAGGGCCCCATCTCCCCGCGCTCCGACCAGCCGACGAGATTCCGCCAGCTCAGCGGATTCCCCGCGATCGGGACCGCGACGATCCCCGGGATCTCGTGGAACAGCGGCTGGCACAACACCACCGCGTGTCCCGACTCGACCATCTCGATACAGGTCAGCACATCGGTCTCGTACAACGAACGCGGCGTGAATCCCGATCTCGCGCACGCGGACGCGAAACAGTCGCCGAAGCATCCGTCGCCCGGCGTCGCGCACCAGCGTTCGTCCGCGAGGGCGCCGAGTTCGACCTCGTTCTGCTGCGCGCGCTCGTCCCGCGCGGACATCAGCACGAACACCGGATGATGCGCGAGCGTCCGCCAGCGAAGACCGGGCTCCGGCGGCGGGCCCGCGTCACCGCAGACGCCGACGAAGGCAAAGTCCAGCGCGCCCTCGGCGGTCATGTCCGCCAGTTTGTTGGCCGACCACGACGTATGCGTGGCGACGTGGATGTCGGGATGGGTGGTGCCGAGGCGTTGCAGGAGTGCCCCCAGCATCGGCCCCGTCGCCGAGCCGAGCCGCAGGGTCACCGGCTCGCCGGTGCCCGCGTGCTGGGCGAGACGTGCCGCTTCGTCGTGCAGCGACGACACGGCGGGGAGCACCATCTTGGCCCGGTCGAGGACGAGGAGACCGAGCGCGGTCGGCCTCGTGCCGGTGTGATCGCGGAGGAACAGCTTCCCGCCGAGGGTCCGTTCGATGCGCTTCAGTTGTGCTGTCAGTGCAGGCTGGGCCATTCCGAGCGTATTCGCCGCCTTGGTGATACTCCCGAGTTCGGCGATCGCGCACATGATGCGCAGGTGGCGCAGTTCCAGCTCCATCCCTCTACGTTAGTAGACATAACTGGACTGGACCAGACAAACGGTTGAGCCAAATGGCTTCGTATCGCTTGGTTCGCGGTATGCCATCGATGTCAGCAATCCCGGACATGCCGGGGCGTCCGGCCGATACTGTCTCCACGCAACCGACGACGAGGGGGTTCAGTGGCGGACGAGCGTGGACGGATCCGGCGATCGCTGGCGCGGGTGATCACCGACGACAACCTGGATCTCTACGTACTGGGCACCGTCGCCTTGGCGTTCACCGTCCTGGGCGCGACCGGGATCTCGGACGTCAAAACGCTTTCCTCCGTGGTGACGGCGCTGCTGGCCCTGCTCGCCTTCTCCCAGATCCGCTCGCGGCGGCTGACCGAACAGGTCCGGGATTCGAATCGCGGCGGCCCCGCGGCACTCTTCGAACCGGAGTTCCCGGCGGATCTCATCTCCCGGCGAGCGGCGGCCTTCGACATCCTTCTCATCGGCCATTCGATGACCAGGACCGTGCAGGGCATGCGCAGCGATATCCGGTCGATCCTCGACTCGGGCGGACGGATCCGGGTACTGGTCCTGGATCCGACCGACGAAGCGATCGTGGAAGTCGCCGATCGCCGGATTTCCCAAAGCCTCGGACAAGGACGGCTGCGGCAGCGGATCCTCGCGACCCTGGACGAACTGACGTCCTTGAAGAGCAGGACGAGCGGGAGGCTGGAGATCAGGGTGTCGTCGCGGATCTCCTCCGCGGGCTTCAACTGTCTCGACGTCTCCACCAAACGGGGGCTGATCTGCGTTCAGCACTACGAATACCGGCCGACCGGTGAAGCCTCGCCGGTGTTCACAGTGGAACCGAAGGACGCGCCCTGGTACCGGCACTTCGCCGACGAGGCGGAACGGCTGTGGGAGGACGGCACTCCCTGGCCGGACGATCCCGAGTGGGCTGAAGGCTCCCTTCACCGCATCTGATGCGGTGAAGGGAGCCTTCAGCCCACGGTCCTCTTGGACTTCCGGTTCAGGAACGCCGAAGCCCCCACACCGTGCGCGGCGACGCTCGCCAGCACGGTCACCGACATGACGCTCAGCGCGACGTCGGCCGCTTCCCCGTCGAGCGAGTTGAACGCCAGCAGCCCGAACACGATCGACGCCGCGCCGCGCGGGGCCAGCAGGCCGATGGTCATCCGGTCCCGCCACCTGAAGTCCGTCCGCAGCAAGGTGAGCAGCACCGGGATCAGCCGGGCGACGGTCAGCGCGACGACACTGACGAGCACGATGCCCCACGTCAGGCCGAACGACAGCACCAGCACCGCGGTGCTGCCGAAGACGAACCACATCAGCAGCCCGCACAGCGAACTGACGTCCTCGGCGAGCCCGAGTTCCTCTTCACCGGGGTGCCGGGCGGTCTTGTAGGCGATCCCGCAGATGAACGCGGCGACGAACCCGTTGCCGCCGATCGCGACGGCGGCGGTGTAGGTCAGCAGCGGCAGGGCGACGGCCGCGACCCGCGCGGAATGCCGGGTCGACCAGCCGTGTTTGGCCGTCACGTTCATCGCCACCGCGGCCACCGCCCCGATGACGGAGCCCGCCAGCACGGCCAGCAACGCCGCCGGGATCGCGGCCTGCAGCGCCTCACCCGGCGTGTTCGCCTGGTGATGACTCCCCGCGAGGGTCAGCGCGAAGATGAAGACCGGCGCGACGACGCCGTCGTTGTATCCGCTCTCGACGTTCAGCAGATGCCGCACGCGTTCGGGCACCCGCACGTCGTGCACCACCGACGTCGCCGGCGCGAAATCCGTCGGGGCGATGATGCAGGCGATCAGCAGGACCGCCGCCCAGCCGAGGCCCGGCAGCGTCAGCAGGCCGACACCCATGACGATCAGGATCGTCAGCGGCAACGCGACCAGCAGCAGCCGCACCGCCGTTTTCGCGTCGTGGCCGAGGTAACCGCCCTTCACCGCGGTGGCGTCCACGAACAGCAGCAGCGCCAGGATCAGTTCCGCCGCGTTGAGCGCGATCTCGGTGTTGAGCCCGTTGCCGAGATCGTTGCGCGTGGTGAACCCGATCGCCAGCCCGGCCGCGACCATCGCCATCGGCGCGGTGATCTGCCAGCGCTCCAGCCGTGCCGCGGTCATCGTCCAAGCCAGCACGACGACCGCGCCGACGAGCACGCTCTGGATCATCTACCCCGCCCCTCGTTCCCGGTGGACTCCCCTGCCACCGGGAACGAGCATAGAGGCCGGGCGGAGCGCGGCGGTCCACAAAGGAACGTCGATCACACCACCGCGCCGTTGTCGTCCCGCTGCCGTGTCGGATTCGCCTTCCGGGCGGGACGTCCGGCCCCGGGCCACCGCTTGTCGAGCAGGATCGCGACGGGACCCGCGGTGGCCACTGTGGACACCGTGCCGGCGACGAGACCGAGCAGGAGCGCGAGGGCGAAGTCGGCCAGCGAACCGTCCCCGAGGACCAGCAGCGCCCCGAGGACGAACAGCACCCCGATGCCGGTGTTGATCGTCCGTGGCAACGTCTGCAGTACCGCCGTGCCGACGACGCGCGGGAACGGTTCCTTGCGGCGTTGTCCCCGCACCTCCCGCACCCGGTCGAAGACCACCACCGAGTCGTTGACCGAATAACCGATCACCGTCAGCAGCGCGGCGAGGAAGACGCCGTCCATCGACTTGCCCAGCCAGGCGAAGATCCCGAGGATGATCAGGACGTCCTGGGCGAGCGCGGCGACCGTGGCCAGGCCGAGCCGCCAATCGAACCGCACCGCCAGGTAGATCAGCTGCGCCAGCACCGCGAGGCCGAGCGCGATCACCGCCTTGGTGCGCAGTTCGGCGCCGAGACTCGGGCCGATCTTCTCGTCGCGGATCTCGGTGGCGTCGCCCGCGACCCCGGCGACGGCGGTCCGGATCCGTTCGGTGGCGTCCTCGTCGATCGGCTCGGTGCGGACCGAGATGTCCTTCTCACCGGACATCTGCACGACGGCGCGGGGGAATCCGGCGTCGGAGACCGCGTCCCGGACCCGCTCGACGTCGGCGGGCGCCGAAGTGCTGTATTCGACGACCCGGCCGCCGGTGAATTCGACACCGAGGTTCGGCCCGGCCACGAACAGGCCCGCGATCGCGGCGATCACGACCGCGCCCGCCACCATCAGCCAGCGTTTCGGTTTCCCGAGGAATTCGGGATCGCGGCGGTTCACCCACTGCCGGACCCGGCCCTCGTGGGTCAGCCCGGACAGCCGCGGTTTGCGCGCGACCACGCCCCGCATCGTGAGGTGCAGCAGCAAACGCGTGAGCACCAGCGAGATGAACAACGCGACGACGACGCCGATCGACAGCGTCACCCCGAAGCCTCGCACCGGACCGGACGCCAGCCAGAACAGCAGGCCCGCGGCGAGCAGGGTGGTCACGTTCGAATCGACGATCGCCGACAACGCGCCGCTGAACCCGCGGCTGACCGAGCGTGGCAGCGAGCCACCCCGTTTGACGGAATGTTCCTCTCTCGCCCGTTCGAAGACGAGCACGGTGGCATCGACGGCCATGCCGATGGCCAGCACGAATCCGGCGAGCCCGGGCAGGGTCAGCGTCGCGCCGACGGCGAGCAGCGCGGCATAGGACACGGCCGCGTACGCGACCAGCGCGCCCACGGCGATCAGCCCGGCCAGCCGGTACACCGCGAGCAGGAACAGCGCGGTCAGCGCCAGCCCGATCACGGCGGCGCGGGCACTGGCGTCGATGGCGGCGGCGCCGAGGGTGGGCCCGACGGTGCGCTGCTCGATGATCTCGACCGGTGTCGGCAGCGCGCCGGCGTTGATCAGCAAGGCCAGATCCTTGGCCTCGGCGGGCGAGAACCGCCCGGTGATCTGCGTGCTCCCGCCGACGATCCCGACCCCGCAAGCCACCTGCGGGCTCACCTGCGGCGACGAGATCACCTTGTCGTCGAGCGCGATCGCCACCCGGCGGGCGGGATCGCCTGGCGGCGAGCACGCGGCCTGCCCGGTCAGGCGCTCCCAGGCACGGCCGGAATCCCCTTTGAAGTCAACCGAAACGAGCCAGCCGCCGCCTTGCGAATCGATCGACGAGAGCGCCTCGTCGACGCCTTCGCCGGTCAGCGCGGCGGGTCCCAGGGTGATCGGCTGCCCGCTCTCGTCGTTGAGCACACGGGAGTCCGCGGCGCCAGTGGCGAGGACGGGATGGAAGGACAGCTGCGCGGTGCGGCCGATCACTTCGACGGCCTCGCGCGGATCCCGGACGCCGGGTAGTTCGACGATGATCCGGTTGTCTCCCGAGCGGGCCAGCATCGGCTCGGCGACGCCCAGTGCGTCGACGCGGCGGCGCAGCACCTCGAGCGTCCGGTCGGTGGTCTCCGCGTCGGCGGTGACGGTGGGCGAATCCTTGGTCTCCAGCACGATCTGCGTGCCACCACGCAGATCGAGCCCCAGTCTCGGGGCGGTGGTCAGCAACAGGTACACGGTCGCGGCGAGAACGACCAGCGAGACGACGGCTCGCCCGGTCATGCCTCGCCGCGCGGTTTCGCGCGGCACGAAGTTCTCCTTGGTGATTTCCCGGTTCGGGCGCGCGAACACGCGCCCGTGAGCGTCAGACGGCTACCGGGAAAGGAGGAGCGCGATCACCCAGCGCGAGGCGGTTCGCCGTGCGCGAGGCGGGAGCTGCTTCGTCGTGGAGCTCGCTGAGGCGGAGCAGCGTCGTGGACGCCGGTCCGTGCGGGACGGTGCCGAAGAGAGGCAGATCACCGTGACCGTGCACACCCAGGAGCGCGGGTTCGGCGGCGAGCCTGCCCGCGGCGCGCACCGGCGCGACGGCCTTGGAGACCGAGGATTCGACCGTCGCGTTCGCCCCGCGCGACTCGTCCGCCGAAGCGGAACCGCCCGAGTGGAGCGCGAAGAACAGGCCGAGCGCGGTCAGCACGGCGGCGAGCAGCACAAGTACGGCCTGCTTGGCCGTCCTTCGGCTCGCCACCATCATCGACACACTCCCAGGGTTCTCGACGACACCCTACTGGGATCCGGCCGCCCGCCACAGGCGCGTGATCCCGGCGCGGACGCGGTCCTCCCCCAGTTCCGGCAGCAACGCGGTCAGATGTTCGGCCGCCAGCGGGGCCAGCAGGGCGTGCGCGGCGTGCTCGGGGTCGGGGGTGCCGTCGAGCAGGATCGCGACGTGCCGGTGCCAGAACCGGTACGCCCCGATGCGGTAGCGCGCGCCCGGCGCGGCGGTCTCCGACATCCGCACCAGCGGCAGATGTTCGAGCACGTAGTCGACGTACGCGTCGGCGAAGGCCACGAGCCGGTCGGCCGACGGAGCACCCGGGCCCAGCGGGGGCGGCCCGTGCAGGATTCCTTCCTGGAGCAGGCGTTCCCGCGCGTCCAGCAGCGCGACGGCCAGCCCGGCCTTGTCACCGAAGCGGCGGAAGAGCGTTCCCTTGCCCACCCCCGCGGCCGCCGCCACCTGATCCATCGACACCGCTTCCACCCCGTGTTCAGCGAACAGCGACGCCGCCGCGTCCAGGATCGCGGCCCGGTTGCGGGCGGCATCGGCGCGCTCCTTGGGCGGCGGCGTGCGCAGAAGATCCAACGAGGTTGCAAAAGCGGACTGCGGTCCGTTATGGTCGTGAGGCACATGCGGACTATAGTCCGATTAACTGGAGGTAGCGACATGACCGCACTCATCACCCGTGACGAGCTGAAGGCCGCGATCGACGCGAAGACCGTGACGGTGGTCGACGCACTGGGTGGCGAGTACTACGCCAAGCAGCATCTGCCCGGCGCCGTTCCCCTCGTCCTCGCCGACGTCGACGCGCACGCCGCGACCGTGCTGCCCGATCGCGGCGCCGCCATCGTCACCTACTGCTCGAACCCCGCCTGCCCCAACAGCGGCCAGGTCGCCGACCGGCTCACCGCGCTGGGCTACACCGACGTCCGCAAGTACCGGGAAGGCATCGAGGACTGGGCCGGCGCTGGCCTGCCCCTCGAGTCTCAGGTCTGAGCGGGGACGCGCTCCCGCAGGATCGGGACCCCCTCGCCGTCGAGTTCGGCGAGGTAGGCCGTCCGTCCGGTCATGGCCATGATCAGGGCCAGTGTCGTGCCCGAGACGAGCGGCCCGGACCCGGCGGCGAAGGGGCCATCGGTGGCTTGCAACCGCAGCCCGCCGATGCGCCCCTTCGCCGTCACCACCAGGTCCGAGCCCCCGTAGTACCCCGCCAGTTCGGTGAGGACGGGGATCGGGTAGTCGCGGCGAAGGCCGAGCGGGCGGCGGATGTCCTCGGCGTGCACGATCGCCTCACCCAGCATCGCGATCTTCGGCAACGGCGGTTTCGTCGTGCTGGTGACCACGCCGCGGAAGCGCTCCAGAGTCTCGGCGCCGTCGGCGCCCATCTGCTCGGCGAGCCGCATGGCGACCTGCTTGTCGAAGTCCCATCGGCAGCGGATCACCCCGATCATCCACCTCAACGGTGTGAGGCTCGCCCCTGAAGTGACATGCGCGAGCACCTCGCGCACCGTCAGCCCGGTACACAGCGACGGCGTCTCCCACTGCTCCTCCGTGAGCTCCGCGAGGTCGTCCGCCAGCGCCGCCCGCTCGGCGTGGACCAGCGGCCAGAGCTCGGTCTTCGTTCCCGTATCCGTCATCCGGAACCCTCCAGTCGTCGTTCGTCGAAGGTGAGACTCCCGGCGCGCCCCGGAATCATCGGTACGTTGGAGACGATTTTCCCGAGTGGACGAAAGAAGAGGACTGATGATCCAGCGGTGGAACCCGGAGACCGTCGCGGCGCCGATCGGCCCGTACAGCCATCTGGTCCGCGTGCCCGCCGATCACGAACTCGTGGTCGTGTCCGGTCAGATCGGTGTGCTGCCCGACGGCGAACTCGCCGGGCCCGACGCCGAGTCCCAGACCCGCGCGTTGCTCGTCAACCTCGAGCGGCTGCTCGAAGCCGCGGGTGCCGGACCTGAGCACCTGGTCAAGGTGTTCAGCATGCTGTCCGGCACCGAACACCTCGCCGGGTTCCGCACGGCGTTGCGCGAGACCTTCACCCGCTGGTACCCCGAAGCGGACTGGCCCGCCCAGTCGCTGATCGTCGTGGCGGCACTGGCCCGTCCCGAGCTCGTCGTCGAGGTGGAAGCCCTGATCGCGGTACCGCGCGCCGTTTAGCAGTGGCTCGGCCCGGTCCGTGAAGGCCTCCTTGAGGGACTCTGGGTCCCTCAAGGAGGCCTTCACGGACCTCGACCTAGGACTCCCGGCGCCTCCGTCCGGCGAGGAGCAGCAGCGCGCCGATGGCCAGCATCCCGAACGCCAGCACCGTCATCGTCTTCACCGGTGAGCCGGTCACGGCGAGACCGGGCGGACGCGGGGTGGTCGGCGGCTGCGGGTTCGGCTTCTCCGGCGGCGGCGGGTTCGGCGGTGTCGGCGGCACCGGGGTGTCCGTGCCGCAGTCAGGGTTCGCCGAGCCCGGCGGGCAGTTGCCGCCGGGTGTGTCCGACGTGACGACGTTGCGGAGGCGGTGGTCACCGGTCGCCGGCTTCCGCACGGTGACCGCGTAGGTGACGGTGGCCTTCTCCCCCGGCTTCAGCTCGCCCTTCCAGGTGAGCTTCGGCGCGGAGTAGGTGACCGTTCCCATGCTCGCCTTCGCGGTGCCGTCGAAGGTCGCGTCGTCCAGCACCTGGCTCAGGTCGTCGGTGAACGTCGCGTCGTCCACCACGGCCTGCCCGGTGTTCTCCACCGTCACGGTGTACGTGACGACCTCGCCCGGCTTCGCCTCCGTCTTGTCGACCGTCTTCTTGATCTTCAAGCTGGACAGCGGTGTCGTCGTGCCGCACTTCGGATCCTTGCTGCCCGGCGGGCAGTTGCCGCCCGGGGTGTCGGATGTGATCACGTTGGTGAGCTTGCCGTCGCCGTCGGCCTTGGTGACCTTGACGCTGTACGTGACCGTCGCCGTCTGCCCGATCTCCAGATCGCCGGTCCAGGTCAGCTTCGGCTCCTCGTAGGTCACCGAACCGATCGTCGCCGCGCCGTCCTTCTGGAACACGACGTCGTCGAGGACCTCGGTGAGGTCGTCGGTGAACGTCGCACCGGTCAGCTTCGTCTTGCCCGTGTTACGCACGGTCACCGTGTACTTCACGACGTCGCCCGGATTCGCCGTGGCCTTGTCCGCCTTCTTCTCCAGCGAGATCCCGGGCACCGGGGTGACGGTCGAACACGCCGGATCGTCGGACTGCGGCGGGCACGTGCCCGGCGTGTTGGTGCTGACGGTGTTCCGCAGTTCGTGATCGCCCGCCACCGGGTTCTTCACCTTCACCGAGTACTTCAGCGTGGTCGTCGCTCCGACCGGCAGATCCCCCACCCACACCAGGTTCGGCGCAGCGAAGGAGAACGTGCCGGCGACCGGCGCCGCCGTGGCGTCGTCGGAGTAGTCGGCGTCGTCGAGCACCTCGGACAGGTCGTCCGTGACCCGTGCGGCGTCCTCGCCGACCAGGGGGACCTTGCCGGTGTTGGTGACGGTCACGGTGTAGGTGACGACGTCGCCCGGGTTCGCGGTCTGCTTGTCCGAGGTCTTCTTGACCGTCAGCTCGCGCGACGGCACGTCCGCGACACAGTTCGGGTCGGTCGAATCCGGCGGGCAGTTGTTGCCCGGCGTGTCCGAGGTGACCACATTGGACAGTTTCTTGTCACCGGGGTTCGGGTTCTTGATCTTGACCGTGTAGGTGATGACCGACGCCTGCCCGATGCCCAGCGAACCGGTCCACGTCAGCTTCGGCGCCGCATAGGTGACGCCACCGATCGTCGCCGCACCGTCGTTCTGGTAGTCGGCGTCGTCCAGGACCTCGGTCATGTCGTCGGTGAAGGTGGCGTCGATCTGTTCGGTCTGCCCGGTGTTGGTGACGGTGATCGTGTACTTCACCGTGTCGCCGGGGTCGACCGACTTCTTGTCGGCGGTCTTCTTGATGAGCAGCCCGGAGACCGGCGTCGTCGTGCCGCAGTCCGGATCGGTCGAACCCGGCGGGCAGTTCCCGCCCGGAGTCTCCGAAGTGACCACATTGGACAGTTTCTTGTCTCCGTCGCCCGGGTTCTTCACCTGGACCGAGTACGTCACCGTGGCCGTCGCGCCGATTTCGAGGTCACCGGTCCACGTCAGCTTCGGCGCCGCGTACGTGACACCACCGATCGTCGCCGCACCATCGTTCCAGTAGACGGCGTCGTCGAGAACCTGGGTCAGATCGTCGGTGAACATGGCACCGGAGATCTTCGTCTGGCCGGTGTTCCGCACCGTGACCGTGTACTTCACGACGTCACCGGGATTCGCGGACTGCTTGTCGACCGCCTTCTTGATCTCCAGGCCCGAAACCGGGGTCTCCGTGCCACAGTCCGGATCGGTCGAACCCGGCGGGCAGTTCCCGCCCGGGGTCTCCGACGTCACGACGTTCTTGAGCCGATTGTCGCCGGTGTTCGGGTTCTTCACCTTGACGGTGTAGGTCACCGTGGAGGTCTCGCCGACGCCGAGATCACCGGTCCAGGTCAGCTTCGGCGCCGCGTAAGTGACGCCGCCGATGGTCGCCGCACCATCGTTCTGGTAGTCGGCATCGTCGAGAACCTGCGTGAGATCGTCGGTGAACGTCGCACCGGAGATCTTCGTCTGGCCGGTGTTCGTGACGGTCACCGTGTACTTCACGACATCGCCCGGATTCGCGGCCTTCTTGTCGACCGACTTCTCGATCTTCAAGCCGGAAACCGGTGTCGTGGTGCCACACTTCGGATCCGTGGACCCCGGCGGACAGTTGCCGCCCGGCGTCTCCGAGGTGACCGTGTTGATGAGCTTCTTGTCGCCTGGGGCGGGATTCTTGACCTTCACCGAGTACGTCACCGTCGACGTGGCGCCGATCTCCAGATCTCCGGTCCAGGTCAGCTTCGGTGCCGCATACGTGACGCCGCCGATCGTCGCCGCACCGTCGTTCTGGTAATCGGCGTCATCGAGAACCTGCGTCAGATCATCAGTGAACGTCGCGCCCGAAATCTTGGTCTTACCGGTGTTCCGCACCGTCACGGTGTACTTCACGACATCGCCCGGATTCGCCGACTGCTTGTCCACGGACTTCTCGATCTTCAGACCGGAAACCGGTGTCGTGGTGCCACACTTCGGATCCGTGGACCCCGGCGGGCAGTTCCCGCCCGGCGTCTCCGACGAGACCGCGTTCTTCAGCAGGTTGTCGCCCGGGTTGGGATTCTTCACCTTGACCGAGTAGGTCACCGTCGAGGTGGCACCGATTTCCAGATCGCCGGTCCAGGTCAGCTTCGGTGCCGCATACGTGACGCCGCCGATCGTCGCCGCACCGTCATTCTGGTAATCGGCGTCATCGAGAACCTGCGTCAGATCATCGGTGAACGTCGCACCAGAGATCTTGGTCTGCCCGGTGTTCCGCACCGTCACGGTGTATTTCACGATATCGCCCGGATTCGCCGACTGCTTGTCGACCGACTTCTCGATCGTCAGCCCCGACACCGGCGTGGTGGTCCCGCACTTCGGATCGGTGGAGCCCGGCGGGCAGTTACCACCCGGGGTCTCCGAAGTGACCACATTGGACAGTTTCTTGTCACCGAGGTTCGGGTTCTTGACCTTCACCGTGTACGTGACCGTCGACGTGGCGCCGACCTCCAGATCCCCGGTCCAGGTCAGCTTCGGCGCCGCATACGTGACACCACCGATCGTCGCCGCACCATCGTTTTGATAGTCCGCGTCGTCCAGCACCTGCGTGAGATCGTCGGTGAACGTCGCACCGGAAATCTTCGTCTGGCCTGTGTTCCGCACCGTCACCGTGTACTTCACGACATCGCCCGGATTCGCCGACTGCTTGTCGACCGACTTCTCGATCAGCAACCCCGAAACCGGCGTCGTCGTACCGCACTTCGGATCCGTCGAACCCGGCGGACAGTTACCACCCGGCGTCTCCGACGACACCGCGTTCTTCAGCACGTCATCGCCCGGGTTGGGATTCTTCACCTTGACCGTGTACGTCACCGTGGACGTTTCGCCAACGCCGAGATCGCCGGTCCACGTCAGCTTCGGCGCCGCATAGGTCACACCACCGATCGTCGCCGCACCGTCATTCTGGTAATCCGCGTCATCGAGCACCTGCGTCAGATCATCGGTGAACGTCGCACCAGAGATCTTGGTCTGCCCCGTGTTCCGCACGGTGACCGTGTACTTCACCACGTCACCCGGATTCGCGGACTGCTTGTCGACCGACTTCTCGATCAACAGCCCCGAAACCGGCGTCGTCGTACCGCACTTCGGATCCGTCGAACCCGGCGGACAGTTACCACCCGGCGTCTCCGACGTCACCACGTTCTTGAGCCGGTTGTCACCGGTGTTCGGGTTCTTCACCTTGACCGAGTAGGTGAACTCCGCGCTCTGCCCCGCGGCGAGCGTGCCGGTCCAGGTCAGCTTCGGTTCCGCATAGGACACCGAGCCGGGCGACGCGGTGGCGTCGTTCTGATAGACCGCGTCGTCCAGCACCCCGGTCAGATCGTCCACGACCTTGAGATCCGCCGCGGTCACCTTGCCGGTGTTGGCGACGACGACCTTGTAGCGCACGGTGTCGCCGGGGGCGGCGGACTCCTTGTCCGCGGTCTTCGTCACCGTGTACGACGGCGACGGCACCTTGGTCTTCGCGCACGCGGCCGCGGGATCGTCCGGGCAGCGGTTGTCCGGCGGGACGACCGGCGGCGGTCCGGTCGGGACGTTCGCGCGGTTCACCAGTTCCTTGCCGATGGCGGCTTCCTCGACCTTCACGCGCACGGTCAGCGTGGCGGTCTCCCCGACCGCGAGACCATTCACGGCCCAGTCGATCGGCCCGGTCCCGGACGCGGTGCCCTTCGAGGGAGTGGACGACACGTAGGTCGTCCCCGGCGGCAGCGTGTCGCGCACCGTGAGCGCGGGCACGGGGATCACGCCGGTGTTCCGCAGCGTCACCTGGTAGGTCAGGGTGTCGCCGGGGATCGCCTCGGCGAGGTCGACCGTCTTCGTCAGCTGGTACCCGGGCGACGCGACCGTGTTCCGCACGGTGTTCGACGTGCGTTCCTGCGGCCGTCCGGTGTCCTCGCCGCGGAAGGTGAGCTTGCCGGTGTTGTCGAGTTTGGTGCCGTCCGGCACGTCGAGCCCGACCTTGACCTTGAAGGCGACCTTCTGCGACTGCCCCGGCCTCAGATTCCGGAGATTGCACGTGACCACCTGCCCGGCGGCCGAACAGTCCGGATTGGACCCGGCCACGAACGTGACGCCGTCGG
Organism: Amycolatopsis japonica; assembly: GCF_000732925.1. Lineage (NCBI taxonomy): Bacteria > Bacillati > Actinomycetota > Actinomycetes > Pseudonocardiales > Pseudonocardiaceae > Amycolatopsis > Amycolatopsis japonica. Next base: position 3,145,657 of record NZ_CP008953.1, on the reverse strand, counting down.
GCAGGGTGTCGGTGAGCACGACGTTCGTCGCGGTGTCGAGGTCGGTGGTGGAGCCGTCGGCGTGCCGGTTGGCGACGTCGAAGGTGTAGGTGACCTCGCCGCCCTTGGTGACATAACCAGGTGGATTGTCGTCGGTGTTGCCGACCGGGTCGTTGGCCTTGGTGATCTGCAGATCCGGTTCGAGGGCGTCGGTGACGAGCCAGATCGTCTGCGGGTACAGCGCGTCGCCGACGGTGCCGATCTTGACCTGGAGCGCGGTGGTCCCCGCGGGGACCTTGCCGGTGATGTCGATGCTGCGGGCGTCGTACCCGACGTTGTTCACCGGATTGGGATTCCGCGACGTGATGTTCGTGCCCGAACCGGTGGCCGTGACCCGGTCGATGCGGCTGCTGAAGGCGTTGTTGGTCGCCACGCCGCCGGGCGCGGGCATCGCGATCGTCTGCAGGCTGGAGGCGTCCGGGCCGACCTGGAGGTAGTCGCCGGTGATGGGCGCGTCGCCGTCACCCGCGACGATGCCGAGTTCGACGTTGGGCTGACGCGAGGTCGGGGCCTTGATACCGCTCAGCGCGATGGTCGCCGAACTCGGCGTGCTGCCGCCCGCGACCACCTGCATCCCGTCCCAGACCTGCAGGTACCGCAGCGGCTCGCTGGGCAGTTCGTAGGCGACCACCAGCGACCAGCCACCCCAGCAGCCGAGGTTCGTCCGGCTGATCGACTGGCCCTGGCAGGCCTGGATGTCGGCGACCGTGTACTCCCCGGTGCCGGCGTTCGTGACGAGGGACGTGACGTCGGCCGCGCCGCCGTAGGCGTACAGCGTCGGGGACCCGCCCGTGGTGGTCGCGGGGAACCAGTCGTAGGTTTCGGCGGTGATCCGCTGATACGCGCCGGAGCCCGGGGTCTTGATGGAGACCTGGTTGCCCCGGCTGCCGTCACCGGAGGTCCCGCTGCTGGCGACCGGGTTGAACTGCCAGTACAGCCGGGCGTTGAGCACCTTCGCGCCGGCGGGCACGTTCAGATTCGCCGCGGACGCGGTGTTGCCGGGCGCGGCCGGGTCGGTCTTGATCCACGACACCGGGCTCGCGTTGCTCGCGGACTCGTTGCAGACGACGCCGACACCGCACTGCACGACGGAGTTGGCCGCCATCGTGATGCCGCCGTGCGCCAGCCCGGAATACACCGGCTCCGGCCCGATCGGCCGCTCGGTACCCGCCCCGCGCGGCTGGACCTGTGCGTTCGCGGGCAGCGGGGCGCCCATCAGCAGGGCCACGACGACCACCGTGAGCAGTGCTACGCCCCGGCGCCACCGATTTTGCCCACGCCGTTCCGCCATGCCGCCTCCGCCTCACCCCTCGCTCCCGTCGGCCCAGGTCAGGACGGCGGGGACAGCGAGCCCAAGTGATGGTCATCCTGGGTCGGCAAGATCGTCGTCGGCAAGCGGGAGCAGCGGTGTCTCCTGGATAAAACCCATTGAGTGGCCCCGAAACCCCCGGACGGGTGATGAAACACCGTCCACAACGGACAAAGGCGAGGGTGGCGTTTCGGCGTGAAATCCGGCATCGTCGAACGCGTGATCGAAATTCCTTATCGTGGCTCCGGCCCCTACTGCTATACCCATTCCCTCGCGATGCTGCTCGGCGCGGAAGCTCCCGGCCCCGACGTGCTCGAAACCGTGACCGGCAGCCCCTTCGGCATGCAGTTGGTCGGCGGAACGCAGCCGTTTTTCGACGCCTTCGGCTGGGATCCCGATCTCGGCATCGGCGAGGCGCTCGACGCCCTCGGCTGGAGCGCGGAAACGACGAGCGAACCGGATCCGGACGTAGCGTTCGCCCGGCTCGTCGAAAGCCTTTCCGACGGACCGGTCCTGATCGGCCCGGTCGAAATGGGGCACCTGCGCCATCAGCCGGGAATGACCGGCCCGATCGGCGCCGACCATTTCCTGGTCGCGCTCGCCGCGGACGACGAGTCCGTCACCGCCCACGACCCGCAGGGATATCCGTACGCGCGGATCCCGCGGGCGGATTTCGCCGCCGCCTGGCTCGCCGAAACCGTCGCCTACGGCAAACCGCACACGATGCGGACGCGTTTCGTACGGCACACCGTCGTCTCGGAGGAAGCCGCGATCGTCGCGGCCCTCCCCCGCGCGATCAGGCGGCTCAGCGGTGAAACGGACACCGGGCTCCCACCCGGCACGGTGGGCAACGGCGACGCCGCCCTCGCGCTCGCCGCCCGGATCGAAGGAGGACCCGACCCGGAACTGCGTGGGCTGCTCGTCCATTTCGTGGTGCGCCTCGGCGCCCGGCGGACGAACGACGCCGCGACCTGCCTGCACCGGGTCGGCCACGAAGCCGCGGCCGCCGTCCTCACCACCCAGGCGCGGCTGATCGGCTCCCTGCAGTACGACCTCGTCGTCGAGGACGACGCACGGGCCGCCGCGACCCTCCGGACGCTCGCCCCGACCTACGAAGACCTGCGTCGGGCGCTCACGTCAGCCTGAGGATCTCGCGGACGAAGACGACCTTGAGCAGGCCCAGCCGCGCGAGCGCGGCACCCGGCGATCCGCTTCGAACACGACCGTCGGCCCGGTGAAGCCCTCGCCTTGGCGTGGGTCATCCCGCGGTGATCCTCCAGCCGGTGGCGTCGAGCTGCCGCCGCCAGAACTCGGCGAAACGTCCTTGCGCCGCAAGGAGTTCTTCGACCGTGCCGGATTCCGCGATCCGGCCGTCCTCGAGGAAGAGCACCCGGTCGGCGTGCCGGATCCCGGCGATCCGATGGGTGACGATCACCCGCGTCCTCGGCACGGGATCGGCGCTGAGCGAGCGGACCACGGCGTCCTCGTTCTCGGTGTCCAGCGCGCTGGTCGCCTCGTCGACGAGCAGCACGGGCGCGGGTTTGAGCAACGCGCGGGCGATGGACACCCGCTGCCGCTCGCCGCCGGAGAGAGCGGTGCCCGCCTCGCCGACGGCCGTGTGTTCCAGCAGCTCGTCGACCCTGGCGAGCCCGACGACCTCGGCGACCCGCTCGTCGCTCGCCGTGGGATCCCCGGCGAGCACGTTGTCCCGCACCGATCCCTCGAAGAGATACGGCTGCTGGAAGACGAAGGTGACGAGGTCCCGGCGGAATTCCGCGACATCCGTGCCGTCGGCGAGCACGCGACCGCTCGTGGGCCGGTGCAGACCCGCGAGCAGCGCGAGCACGGTGCTCTTGCCCGAGCCGGACGGCCCGACGATCGCGGTCGTCGTCCCCGGTTCCAGGGTGACGTCGAAGTCCTCCAGCACGTTCTCGGTGTCCGGCGAGTAGCGGAAACCGACCTTCTCGAACCGGATCTGCGGTGCATCGGCCGGTGCGGTGGATTCCCCCGCCGGGGCCACGGGCGCGGTGAGGACGGTGCGGATGCGGCCGAGCGTGGTGGTGGCGGTCTCGATACCGGGTGCGAGATCCCCGAGCGCGGTGAACGGTTCGAGGTACCGGGCGATCACGACGATCAGCGCGACGGCCTCGGGCACGCTCAGCTCGCCTCGTGTGGCGAGCAGGACGGTCGTCCCCGCGAGCAGGACCAGCGCCAGTTGACCGGCGACGCCGAAGAGCACCTGCCCCGGGATCTGCAGGCGGAGCAACCGGACGGTCGCGCCGTGGTGCGCGGTGAGCGCGGCGCCGGCGTGACTGCGCGCGGGTTCGACGCGGCGGGCGGCCCGCAACGTCTGCTGGGTGCGGGAGAACTCGACGATCCGTTCGGTCAGCGTGGTGTTCGCCTCCGCCGTCGCCCGGTCGGCGCGGCGGATGATCCGGCCGGTCGCCCACAGCGCGCCCAGCAGGACCGGGACCCCGGCCAGCGCGGCGACACCGAGCGGCCAGGAGATCGGCAGGAGGGCCAGCGCGATCGCGATCGGCAGGAGGACCGCGCCGATGAGCGGGGTGAGCAGGTAGCCGACCAGGCCGACGAGGTCGGGGCCGGTGGCGGCGATGGCCTGCCTGGCGGTCTGGATGTGTTCACCGTCCAACCAGGACAGCCGGACGTCCGTCAGCCGCTCGGCGACGTCGTGCTGGGCGTGGTCCAGCACCCCGAAGCCGAGCTCGAAGCCGAGCCGCCCCACGACGGCGTCGATCGCCCAGCCCGCCGCGGTGACGGCCGCGAGCGCGGCGAGCCAGGACAGCGCGTCCGAAGGCTCCGCGCCGAACAAGGCACCCACCAACGGCACCAGCAGGACGACACCGGCGGCACGCAGGAGCACTGAAAGCACGGCCAGCACGACATAACGCCGGAAGGCCGAGCGTTTCGTCCCGGGGATCAGGCCCAGCAACGTGCGGATCACGCGGTCACCCCCGCACCGGCGCCGGCCCGCCACAGGCGGGCGTAGCGCCCATCCGAGGCGAGAAGTGCTTCGTGGGTACCGCTTTCCGCGATCCGCCCACGGTCGAGGACGACGATACGGTCGGCGCCGGTGATCGTGTGCAGGCGATGGGCGATGACCAGGACGGTGCGGCCCGCGGTGAGCCGGTCGAGTGCTTGCTGCACGAGATACTCCGACTCGGGATCGGCGAAAGCGGTCGCCTCGTCGAGGACGAGGACAGGGGCGTCGGCGAGGATCGCGCGGGCGATGGCCACCCGTTGGCGTTCTCCGCCGGACAGCTGGGAACCGGCGTCGAGGACGGTGTCGTATCCCTGGGGCAGCCGGAGGATCCGCTCGTGGATCTGCGCGTCCCGGGCCGCGGCGACGACCTGCTCTTCGGTGGCGTCCGGAACGGCGAGGGCGATGTTCTCCCGTACGGTCCCCTGGACGAGTTGCGGATCCTGGAGCACGAATCCGACGCGGCCGTAGAGTTCGTCGGCGGCGAACGCGCGGACGTCCCGGCCGCCGACCCGGATCGCTCCCTCGGTGACGTCGTGGAACCGCGCGACGAGGGCGGCGAGCGTCGACTTCCCCGCTCCCGACGGGCCGACCAGCGCGGTCACCGTGCCGGGACGCAAGGTCAGGGAAACGTTCTCCAGCACGGGAACGCCGGAGCGGTAGGCGAAGCCCACCCGGTCCAGTTCCACGGTGCCCGGCTCGACGCCGTCGCGGACTGCCAGCTCCACTGTGGACAGTTCCGGTTCGTCGAGCACGACCTGGATCCGGCGTGCGGCCAGCATTCCCTCGCGAACGCCGCCGAGCCCGTAACCGATGCCCAGCAGCCGCGCGCCGAAAGTGGTGCCCAGCACCAGGAACGGGATCAGCGTCATCGGCTCCATCCCGCCGCCCACCACCATCGGCGTGCCGATGCCGGTGATCAGGAGCAGGAAGGTGGCGGGCCGGGTGGCGAAGTCCAGCATGGTCTTCTTGCCGGTGAACGGGCGCTGCCAGTCGCCGAGGAAACCGAGGTACTCGTCGAGCCGCCGCCGGAACGACGAAGCCGCGGCGCCGCCGAACACGCGGATCACCGGCTGCCCTTCCAGATACGCGCCCGCCTCGCCCGCCATCCGCTCGGCCCAGCGCATCGCCTGGCCGGTCTTGGGTCCCGATTGGACGACCATGATCGACGTGGTGACGAGGTAGACGAGGATCGGGACGAGCAGGACGAGGGCGAGCCGCCAGTCCACCGCGAACAGGTACGCCAGCACGGCGACCGGCGCGACGACGGCCGCCACCGCGTCGGGAACGGCGTGCGTGACCAGGTAGTGGAGTGAGAGCGTGTCGCCCTGCACGAGTTTCGCGACCGTGCCCGAACCCCGCGCGGTGAACCAGCCCAGCGGCAAGCGCGCGAGTTTGCCCAGCAGGCGTTGACGCAGGTCGCGGGCGAACCGCGCGTCGGCCGCGTGCAGCCAGAGAACGACGGCGGACTCCAAGAGGGTGCCGACGCCGAGCAGGACCAGCGCCGAGACACCGAGCGCCCACAACGATTCGCCGCCCGTGAGCAGCCGCCGGACCAGTTCCACCAGCAGGACGAAGGGAGCGAGGCCGATCAGCGTCACGACGGCCTGCAGGATCCCGGCGAAGATCAGCGTCCGCCGCACCGGCGCGAGCAGCCGTCCGGCCGCCTGTGCCCGCCATGCCCCCTTCGGCGCCGCTGCGACGGGCTTCGGGACTTGGGCGGCCGGTTCTTCCTTCTCTCCGCGGAAAGCACCCATGGCCCGGCCGTAGTACCAATACGCGCGGCCGTGCACCTCGGACTTGGGGAAGCCGAACGCCTCACGCAAACGCGTCTTCAGGTGTTTGAACGAACCGGCTTCCGTCGCGATCCACGCCTGCCAGTCCGACCAGTCGCGCGTCTCGATCGCCGCGGCCAGCGACGTCGCGTCCAGGCGCGGCACCCAGTGCACGGTCAGCCGCGGGTGTCCGCCCAACGGAATCAGCCTGTCGGTCTCGTCGTGCTCTTCGAGGTACAGCTCGATCGGGAGGTCGGCCGGGATCACCTCGAGGATCGCGTTGATCGCCGGGATCGAGGCGGAGTCACCGATCAGCAGGTACCCGGCGGGAGGGTCAGCGGGGACCGAGAAGGACGAGGAACCCAGTGACATCACCGGAACCTTCGCGCCCGGGCACGCGTCACGCAGCCAACGCGACGCCGGACCGGCGGGCTCGTGCAGGACGACGTCGATCGCGAACGTGCCGGCTTCCGGGTCGGCCTCGGTGAGCGTGTACGCGCGCTGGAACTCCGTCGTGCCGCCTTCCGGATCCGGGAACCAGAACCGGAGCCAGGCCGCCGGCTCCACGACGACGTCCTCGAACAGCGTCGGCGAAACGAACCGCACCCGCACGAATTTCGGCGTGATCTCCTCTGTCTCGACGACGGTCGCTTCGTGGTCTCTGGCCCCGAAACCGCGCATCACCGCGCCCTGGAATCCGCGCGCCATCACAACCCCTCCCCCGTGGCGGCCAGATCGGCCACCATCTCGGCGACCGGCCTGCCCGGCGGGCAGGACCCGACCAGCCCGCGGATCGACGCGGTCAACAGCAGCCGCACGTATTCGGGCCGCGGCACCTGCGGCAACGCGGCGGACGGTTCGGCGAGCCGGTCGTCACGGGACAGTCGGTCGCGGACCGCCTCCCGCTCGCGGTCCAGCCCGTCGCCGTCGGCCTCCTCGGCGGCCGCGCTGTTCTCCTCGGACGCGGTCATCGCGATGGTCATCGACGCGACCGCGCCGCTGAGCACGATCGCCGCGCCGGGCTCGTAACCCCGGCGGACGAGGGCGTCGACCTCGATGTTCAGCAAGCGCTGACCGCCGTCTCCGCGCGGGAACAGCAGTTGCAGATAACCGGCGAGGCCCGGGTGCTCCAGCATGAAGGCCCGCATCTGCAGCGCGAAGGACAACAGGTGTCGTTCGAGGTCGTGTCGCGGATCGTCCCGGAGCCGCAGCTCGGCCAGGATGCTCTCGCCGACCAGCCGCTCCAGCCCCCACCGGCTCTCGACGTGGCGATAGAGGGCGGTCGCGGTCACCCCCAGCCGGACCGCGACCGCCTTGACGCTGAGCCCGCGCATCCCGAGCTCGCGACCGGCCCGCACGATGTCGTCCACCGCGACCATGGCCGGGCGGCCACCGATGTTCGGCATGTCGCCCCCTCCGGGAAAGTTATAGGGGGAAACTAAGGGTGGGCTTACCTGATGTCAAGGATGGCTTCACGTGGGGGGCAGTGGGCAGTGGGTGGTTCGGCGCGATGACTTTCCCGCGCTCGATGCGGTGTCGCCGAATTTCGGCGAGACCGGGTCTGCGTCGCCAAGGCCCCGAATGTGGCATTGGGGACACTCGACGGCCCCAATGCCACATTGGGCGCACTGAGCCGCGGCTTGCCCAGCCCGATGGGGATCCGTTATGCGCATCCGGTGCGGTGTCGCCGAATTTCGGCAAGATCAGGCCTGCGGGCCAGCGATCTACTCACGGCCCGGGTTCCCAATGTCGCATCAGAGACACTCAGCGACCCAAATGCGACATTGGGAACCCTCAAGCCGAGGTCGCTCAGCACAGCAAGGCGGCGACCGTCTTCCCACGTACGGCAAGGTCTCGCCGAATTTCGGCAAGAGCCCGAGCAGGGAACTCCAACCCACAGCAAGCGCTCAGCGCAACGAGGCGGCAGCGATCGCCTCACCCCGAACAGCCGCGTCCGACGGGGTGTCGCCGAATTTCGGCAAGATCAGGCCTGCGGGCCAGCGATCTACTCACGGCCCGGGTTCCCAATGTCGCATCAGAGACACTCAGCGACCCAAATGCGACATTGGAAACCCTAAAGCCGAGACCGCCGCGGGCGCACAGCACAGCAGGGCAGCGGCGATCACCTGCCACATCCAGCGCGACCTCGCCGAAATCCGGCAACAACAGGCCCGCGACCAGCGACCTACCCACAACCCGGGTCCCCAAAGTCGCATCAGAGACACTCAGCGACCCCAATTCCACATTGGGAACTCCGCGAGCCGAGGCCGCAAAGCCACCAAGCGCTCAGCGCAACAAGGCGGCAGCGATCCCCTTACCCCGAACAGCCGCATCCGGCGCGTTCTCGCGCACCGCGGTCACGATCGCACCATCCACGATCAAAACGAGCTGCGCGGCGAGTTCCCCCACCTCAGCCCGCCCCGCGTCGGCGAGCAGACCGGCCAGGTACTCGGTCAGCGCCGCCTTGTGCTCGGCCGCGACGGCGTGCACGGGGCTCGCCGGATCCGCCGTCTCCACCATGGTGTTGATGAAGGCGCAGCCGCGGAAGTCCTTGCGGGAGAAGCGTTCGAAGAGGGCGTCGAAAACCGCCAGGATCCGGTCCTCCGGAGCGAGACGGTAGCCGTCGACAGTGCTGGAGAGCCAGTGCCGCCAGGTGCGGTCCCGTTCCCGCAGCACCGCTTCGACCAGCGCGTCCTTGCTCGGGAAATGCCGATAGAGCGACGCCTTGCCGACGCCGGACTCCTCCAGGATGCGATCGATGCCGACCGCGCGGATGCCTCCGGCGTAGAACAGCTCTTCGGCCGTGCTCAGCAGCCGCTCGCGCGCTCGGGTTCCCACGGGCGAAACAGTACCACTCTGTACCGAATTGGTTGACCGCAGACGGTACAGATCTGTACCGTCCAACTCGGAACAGACCTGTACCGTTTGGAGAGATCGTGCCCCGAATCCCCCAGCTCACCGAGCATCCGTTGCTGACCGACGTCCGTACCCAGATCGGCCGGGTGCCCAACCTCTATGCCGCGATGGCCAACGGCCCGGCGGCGCTGAGCGGCTACCTCGCCTTGCGCGACGCCCTCACGCGCGGCGAACTGACCGCGCGCGAGCGCGAGTTGCTCGCGCTGTTCACCGCGCAGCGCAACGAATGCGGCTACTGCCTCGCCGCGCACACCTTCCGCGGCGAGAAGATGCGCATCCCCGCCGTCGAACTGGACAAGGCCCGCGAGGCGGAAAGCCCCGACCCGCACACCCGCGCGGTGCTCCGGCTGGCGGACGCCGTCATGGCCCACCGCGGCCGCGTCCCCGACGAGCGGCTGGCCGAGGCCCGCGCGGACGGCGTCACCGACGCGCAGGTCGCCGAGGTGGTCGCCCATATCGCGCTCAACGTGCTGTCCAACTACTTCAACCACGTGGCCGAACCCGACCTCGACTTCCCCGCGGTGTCCCAGTGAGACACGCGTCGCCGATACTGCTGACCGCGGCGGGTGCGGGCGGGGTGGCCGCCGCGGGAATGGGCTCCGGTGTCGGGCCGGCGGCGTCGGCACCGCTCGCCGCCAGTCTCGCCCTGGTGCTCGCCAATCCGGCCCTCCCGTCCGCCCGGCCGGTCGCGGTCTTCGGCGGCCACGCGCTCGCCGTGGTGGCCGGGGTCCTCGCCGCGTTCGCGCTGCCGCGCGGTCCGGTGGCCGTCGCGGTCGCGGCGGCCACCGGATTCGGCGCCATGCTGCTCTTCCGGGTGGTGCATCCGCCCGCCGTCGCCTCCGGCTGCCTGATGGTCCTGCAGCCGTGGCCCACCGGCGTGTTCCTGATCGGTGCGGCGGCCACACTGGCAGTCGCGTTGCTCCTGCACACCAGGTTCAGCCGCGACATCGGCGGGGCCGCCGAAAGCGACCCCGCCGATGGTTCCCTCCCCGCCCCTGCCGGCGAGTCTCAGTGACTTCAGAAGGTGACGGTGAACCCGTCGATGCTGCCGGTGTCGAACCGGTAGACGTCCTGAGCGCTCAGCTTCCAGGTGCCGTTGGCCGTTTCACCGGAGGCATCGACGGAGAAGGTCTGGTGCACACCCTCGGCCGAGCCGACACCGCCCGAGTTCTTGAGGCGGTAGGCCTTGCCGCTCGGCCCGATCAGGTCGAGCACGAGGTCGGCGCTGTAGGTGTGCGAAACGTCCACCTTGACCGACAACGACGCGGAAGCCTTGCCGTCACAGCCTTCCTGGGTCACGGAACTGGTCACGGCCGCCCCGGCGTCCGGAATGGACACCGGCGTGGTGTTCGATTTCGCCCCGCAGTTCGGCCCGGGGCCGCCGCTGCCGATGAACGACACGTTCAGCAGCTTGTTCGGCGAACCGCTGCCCGCGTTCTTGATGACACCCGCGGTCGCGCCGTTCACCAGCGCGTCCCGCACCTGTTGCGGCGTGGCTCCCGGGTTGGCCGACAGGTAGAGCGCGGCCGCGCCGACGACGTGCGGCGTCGCCATCGAGGTCCCGTTCATCACCGCGGAACCGCCGCTGCTCGGGCTCAGCGACGTGATGTTCGAGCCGGGCGCGAAGATGTCGGTGCAGCTTCCGTAGTTGGAGAACGAAGACCGGTTGTCGGCGGAGTCCGAGGCGTTGACCGTGATCGCCTCGGGCACCCGTGCCGGGCTCGTGTTGCACGCGTCGGTGGAGGCGTTGCCCGCCGCCACCCCGTACACGACGCCCGACGCGATCGACCGCTTCACCGCGTCGTCCCCGACACCCGGGGCGTCCATGGTCAGGCTCATGTTCGCCACGGCGGGCTTCTTCGCGTTGGCCGTCACCCAGTCGACGGCGTCGATGATGCCCGAGTCAGGCCCGGAGTTGTTGCACCCCAGCACTTTCAGCCCGACGATCTTGACCTTCTTCGCGACACCGTAGGTCTTGCTGCCGATCGTGCCCGCGGTGTGGCTGCCGTGCCCATGGCAGTCCGAGCCGTCTCCGCCCATGAAGTCCTTGCCGAGGCTGGCGCGGCCTTCGTACTCCGGGTTCGACGGGTTGATACCGCTGTCGAGGTCGTACGCGGTGACGCCCGAGCCCTCGTTCGGGTAGTTGTAGGCCTTGTCGAGCGGAAGGCTCTTCTGGTCGACCCGGTCCAGCCCCCAGGTCGGGTTCTGCTGAGTGCCGGTTCCGCGGGCGGTGCCGTCTTCGTACACCGCCTTGACCGACGGGTCCGCGGCAAGTTTGCGTGCCTCGGCCGCGGTCATGCTCTTGGCCGAGAACCCGCGGAGGGCCGCCGTCCAGACCGAACGGACCTCCCCGCCGTATCGTTTGGCCAGATCGGCGGACGCCGTCTGTCCGGCAGCCGCGACGTCGTGGAGGACGACGATGTACTGGTCCCCGTAGTGCTCCTTGGCCGGGATCACCGTGCCTTCGGCTTCGGCGGCGACGGCCGATCCGGCGCCGAGCGCGAGCAGCGGGCTCAGCAGCCCGAGCGCCAGCAGCGTTTTCGTCTTGTCACGCATGGGAAATCACCTCTGTTTCGGCGAAGGTCACTGGACGGTGAGGGTGTACGTGGTGGTCGCGGTCTTGCCGCCGCCGTCCTTGGCGGTCACCGTGACCGGGTATGTACCGGCGCTGTACGGCGCGAAGACCTGCATGGTCGAACTGCCGCCGCTCGAAACGCTCTGCGGCCAGAACATGGGGCTGAGCGGCAGCCCGGCACCACTGGCGGAGAACGTGATCGAACCGGTGCCGCCGGGCGCGGTGACGGTGGCGCTCACGAGCGTGCCCACGCGGCCGGACCCGGAGGACGGGTTCACGGTCACCTTCAAATCACCGGCGGGAGGTTCGCCCGCGCCGACGGTGAGCGAAAGCCCCGCGGTGGCCGTGTCGGTGGTCCCCTTCCCGGAAATCGTGACCTGATAGGCCTTTTCCGGAGTTCCGGCGGCGGTCTCGATGGTCAGCTTGGCGACCTCGCCCGCCTTGATCGTCGCGGGCTGGAAGGTGGCCTTGGCACCCTCGGGCAGCCCGGCCGCGGAGAGCGTGATGTCCTCGGCGCCGTTCTTGCCCGGTTTGCTCGTGACGCTCGCCGACACGTACTTGCCCGGCAGGACCTTCACCGACGACGGCGAAGCCGCGAGCGTGAAGGCGTCACCGGGCTGCTCGCCGCCGATCTGTTCGGCGACCCAGTCACCCATGTCGTTGTTGAGCCTGCTGTAGACGCTGTACCAGCGGAAATCGCTACGGCTCCAGGAAGCGAGGCCGGTGACCTTCCCGTTGACGACGAACGGGCCACCGCTGTCCCCGGGGAGGATGGTCTTGCGGCCGTCCGAGTAGCCCGCGCAGATCATCGTCTTCGGATCGACGCCGTTCTCCACGCCGGTGCACTGGCTCGCGTTCACGATCGGCAGGGTCAGCTTGTGCAGCGTGACGTCCTGGGTGGAGTCGTTGATGTCCTTCTTGCCGTAGCCGAGGCTGAACCCGTCCTTGCCGGGTGTCTCCAGACCGGTGTCGGCGGACGTGGCGACCTTCGCGTAGCCGCCGGGCGGCACCGGGATGTCACCGTCGACGGTGATCACCGCGACGTCGTAGCCGTACCAGGGCTGGGTGAATTTGGGATGTGTCTTGTAGTCGACGGCCTTCAGCTGGGTACCGCCCGCGCTCTTCAGGTCGTCGAGTCCATAAAGGACACTCTTCTCGCCTGCCAGCTCCTTGCAGTGGGCCGCGACGAGGACCTTCCGCGGCGCGATGACGGAACCGGAACAGCTCTGGCCCTTCGGCCGCGAACCGCCTTCCCGCAGGGCGGCGATGACATACGGGTAGTCCTTGACCGACGCGGGCGAGCCGCCGATGCTCTGGCCGTGGACGCCTCCCGTCGGCATGGGCGCGGCGTCGGTCGGGGAGATTGCGCGAAGGGTGCCGGCCGGTTCCGCGCCGGCGAGACCCGCCGCCGGTGCCAGCGCGGCCAGGGTCAGGGCGACCACGCCTAAGATCCGTTTTCTGCTCACGGTGCTTCCTTTCCGGGAAATCGCGAACTGCCCGACAACCATCGATCGACGGCGGAAGCGGAAAAATAGTGGAATACGGACCGCGCCCCACTATTTAAAGAAAACGCCTCTCACCAGCGGTTTCTCACGTGATACCCAGCGAATCGACGAATACGTGCCCTTAGGGAATGTCGCTGAGCAGATCAGCGGTCAGGACGGTACGCGAAGGCAATCCCAATTTGCGCAGTGCTCGTCCCACGTGGATCTCGACCGTCCTCGGCGAAAGGAACAGCCGCTCCCCGATCTCCCGGTTCGTCAGGTTCTGGGCGGCGAGCCGGGCGACTTCGAGCTCCCTCGGGGACAACGCTTCGCCGTAACCCTTGCGCCCGCGCCGGGGCATCTCCGGATCGCAGCGCCGCAGCGAACGTCGGCAGCGCAGCGCGTCCACGGCGGCGCCGAGGCTCGCGTACGTCGTCTCCGCGGTGGTGAAGGAAGCGACGGCACGCTCCCGCACCCCGGCTTCGGAGAAACATCCGGCGGCGAGTTCGTCGGCGTAGGCGGCGAAATACGGGAGTGGCAAGGCACTGTAGGCCTGCGCGGCGCCCAGTAGCAGTTCACCGGCGGCCAGTGTCTCGCCACGCGCTTGCGTGAGCATGCCCCGGCACAACAACGCCGACGCGTTGGCGACCGGCGCGTCCTTGCCGTCGATGCCCTGCCGGTACTCCGCGAGCAGCTCTCGCGCCTCGACGTGCTGTCCCAGCCCGAGCATGGTGCGCACGGCGAACGGCATCAGCTCGGCCGCCCAGACCCAGTTGTTCTTGCGGCGCACGGTTTCCAGGCCGAATTCGGCCAGGCGCCGGGCGGCCTGCAGATCCTTGCCCGCCTGATGGACGGCCACCCTCCCCGCGTACGCCGAAGCCTGCACCGGGACACTGCCCGCGGACAGCGCGAACGCCGCGTCGAAACTGCGCAGGGCCGCCGTCGGCCGGTGCTGCCCGTACTCGTACCAGCCGAGCACCAGCAGCGGCTCGGCCGCCAGCGAACCGTCCTTGTCGACCCGCGTCAGCATCGCGCGCGCCTTCTCCGCGACGCTCGCCCACTCCCCCATCGCCAGATCCAACCGCAGCTCCGTGCCGTCGGCGAGCGCGTCGAGATAGGGCTGATGGTCGTCGCGGATCAGCCGCCGCGCGGTCGCGAGGTAGGCCCGCGCGACCGGATAGTGCCCGTTCCATGCCACCGCGTCGGCCAGATTGATGTAGGTGCGGGCGACCTGACGGCAGACCTCCGCCGACTCCGGTGCCCGCGGGAGATCGGCGATCTCGTGCCAGGCCTCCGGATCGGCGATCTGCATCCGCGCCGAAAGCCGGTTGGCGGTGATCGCGGCGAGCAGCCCGGCGTCGTGTTCCCCCTTGCTGACCTGCTCGGCCTCGTCGAGCCAACGGAGGTTCTCTTCGACCGGGACGGTCCCGATATGCGGCAGCGCCAAGGTGACCAGCCCCCTGGCGAGCAGCGCCTGGCGTCTGCCGAGGTCGGCCGCGCCCAGTTCGATTTCGAGCCTGCCCGCTTCGACCTTGCCCACCTGGTTGATCAGTACCTGTCCGAGGTGGACCCGGATCTCACCCCGCGCGGCCTTGCTCAGCGGCCATTCGCGCAGGATCTCCCGCAGCAGCCGCACCGTGCCGGCGTGCGCGATACTGCGCGGCAGTTCCCTGCCGAGCCGGACGGCGAACGATTCGCGCGCGGTGCGCGGCAGATCCGTGTCCCGCAGGGCCGCTTCGAGCAGACGGCTCGCTTCCTCGGTCCGGCCGTCTTCGATGGCGTTGTCGACCGCGACGCCGGTCCACTGTGTCCACGCGGCGATGTCGCCCGCCAGCCGCGCGTGACGGGCGATGAGCGACGCGAAGGGTTCGGCGTCCGCGGAGAGCCGGGCCGCGGCACGTCCGTGCATCGCGCAGCGCTGAGGCCCGGGGAGCAGCGCGTAGACGGCTTCGGCGATCAGCGGGCTCCCCGAGACATAGCGGCCTCGGCCGAGATCCCGCAGCAGCCCCGTTTCCACGGCTTCGGTGACCGCGTTCTCGATCTCCGCGCACGCCGCGACCGCGCCCAGATCCGGCTCCCCGGCGGGCGATCCCAGCACCGCGGCCGCGCGGACGACATCCCGAGCGGCGGGCCCGATCGCCGCCATCAGCCCGGAAACCCGGCTCCGCACGATCGGCGGCACGGTCGCCGACGCGAGCCTGTCCACCGAAAGCGCTTCGGCCGTGTCTCCGACACTCTGGACCAACGCCGTCAGGTCGACGGCGATCCCGGACGTCCGCCGGTGCGCCGCTTCGGCGAAATCCGGTGCGCAGCGGCCGAAAGAGGAGTCCAGCACCGTCCGCACCTGGACGGCGGTGAACGCCGCGAGCCAGAGATGCGCGGCGGTCTCACGCAACGGCGGGAATCGCCGCGGCCCGCACGTTCCCGCGCTGACCACCACGCTCAGCGCCGCCGCCGGGGAAGCCGCGAGCCCGCGCAGGAACTCCCATGTGTCGTCGTCCGCGCAGTGGACGTCGTCGAGTACCAGTACCGCCGGACCGCAGCCCGTCAACACCTCTCGCACGGCCCGGAACTCCTGCTGCCGGACGGTCTCCGCGTCCGCGTTCTCCGGGAACGCCGGCAGCCACGGCGACCATTCGGGAACGAGCCGCCGCAGGACACCGGTCACCGGGGAGAAGCCCGCCGCGTGGGCGGCGGCCACGGCGCTCTTCCCGAGCAACGCGTCGACCAATGGCGCCAGACGGCAAGGCCGGGAGAACGAACCGCAGCGGGCGGACCACACCACGCGTGAGGCGAGTGCAGGATGGGCGGCCAGTTCTTCGAGCAGCCGGCTCCGGCCCACCCCCGGTTCGCCCTCGACGACGGCGACCGACGGCGGGCGTGAGGCGACGCGCACCAGTTCGGCCAATTCGGCGTCGCGGGCCACGAACACCGGTGCCGTACCGATCGTCGGCATGCTCGGGACCATACCGAGCGGACACCCGCCGAAAGGCGGGAACACGAACAGTGACCACGAGCCGCGCGCTTTCCGCTGGTCCACACCACCGGAGTCACGACTTCACCGCACTGTTAACTCGATCGGGCGACGACGACCTGCGGTGACACCGACGCCCGCATCGGCAATACGGACCCTTAGGTATTGCCGCGAGCCTTGCCATGAGACCACCAGAGGGTGAATCTCAGACTGTTCGCAGTGCCCCTCTGTTACCTCGCCACAGCGCAACTCCCCCGCACGCGCCGGTCGGCCACCCAGTCGGGTAGCCGAAGTCCCCACCTGTCCCTTACGGGCGGCCCGCCGCGCTTGCTTCGCGTTCGACCATCCAGTTAGGAGTGTTCCGACGGTGAAGACCTCGTTCAGGCGCGGGCTGGCCACGGCCTGCGCCGGTGTCGCCGCGCTGGTCGCCCTGCAGGCGCCCGCCACCGCGGCACCCGCCATCACGGCGGCCACCACGATCCCGATCAAGATGCAGGCCCAGGAGAAGAGCAACTGGTGCTGGGACGCCAGTGGCAACACGATCGCCGCCTGGTGGGGCCACTCCCTCACCCAGACGAAGTTCTGCCAGGTCGCGCACAACGAGTCCGGTTCGGACTGCGCGAACAACCAGGGCTACCTGAGCGATCAGCAGCGCGTGTTCCGCTGGCTCGGGTTCAGCAACGTCGGCACCTACAGCTCCTCGGGCCAGACGCTGAGCTTCGCCTCGATCAAGAGCCAGGTCGACGCGCGGCAGCCGATCGGCACCCGGATCGGCTGGCGCAACGGCGGCGGCCACATGCACGTGCTCTACGGCTACGACAACACCAACGGCGCGACGACGGTGTACTACGGCGACCCGTGGGGCTCCAGCCCCCGCTACAACCAGATGAGCTACAGCGCCTACCGGTCCAACAACTCGTTCACCTGGACCCACACCGTCTACGGGATCAAGGACTGAAACCATGAAGCGAACCTTCCTCGGCGCCACGATCCTCGCCCTCGGACTGTCGCTGGCGCTCGGCGGCCAGTCCTCCGCGGCCGAAGCCCCCAGCGGCGCGCCCACCGCCGCCGACCTCGCCGCGGTGTCCACAGTGGTCACCAGCGACGCGACCACCCAGCGGCTCGCCAAGGCGCAGTTCCCCGGCGCCGCCAAGGCGGACACGGCCCTCGCGGCCAAGACCGCCAAGGCCGATCCGCGGACACCGGTGGCGGTCTACCAGCCGACCGCGGCCTTCATCGCCGGCACGTCCACCGTCCCGGCCGAACTCGCCTATGTCGCCACTCCGGCGACCCTGGGCAACGGTGACGCCGCGACCGTGTGGTCGCAGCGTGAGGGCTCGGGCTGGTCGGTCTACAACGTCGCCTCGGGTGACGTCGAAAAGCGCCTCGCGGCGCAGGTCGGCAAGGGCTACCTCCTGAGCGAACCTCAGGCGGGTGCCTGGTACGCCGTCGACGGCGACACCGTGACCGTCCTCGACGGCTCGTCGGTGGCGAAGACCGGCGAGAAGATGTCGCTCGCCGCCTACCGCGAAGCCCTGCAGAGCCGCTACGGCGACAAGCTGCCCGGCTCGACGTACGACCGCACCGGTGCCGCCGGTGGTTACGGTGCCGCCCCGGTGGGCGACACCGAGGTGCCGTGGTGGCCGTACGCGCTCGGCGCGGTCTTCCTCGCCGCCGCGGGCACGGCCGTCACGCTGCGGCTCCGCAAGCAGTAGGCGCCAAGTATGCGGGCGGGCTGAAGGACGCTTTCACCGCATGCGATGCAAGGAAAGCGTCCTTCACCGCGTGGCATGCGGTGAAGGACGCTTTCAGCCCACCGTCAGGCGAACGTGTAGTCCTCGATGGGGAAGCTCTGCGCCTCCTTGATCGCGTTCAGTGTGGACGACGGCCGCAGCAGGGTCGCCTCCCCGTGCGGGTTGAAGTAGTAGCTGTTCGCCGGGGCGCAGTTCCCGAGCGTGAAGATCGAGTCGCCGAGGCGTTCGGTCATCCGGTCGAGGAACGCGTCGTTCGCCTCCTGCGTCACCTCGAACTCCGTCGCGCCACGCCGCCGCATCGCGCCGAAGAGCCGGTCCATATGCCGCATCTGGGTCTCGATGGTGGTGAAATAGGACAGTCCCGAGTAGGAATACGGGCTGTTGAGCGAGATGAAGTTGGGGAACTTCGGGATCGCGACACCCTCGTAGGCCTGGAAACGGTTCTCCCGCCACCACTTCCCGAGATCCCGGCCGTCGCGTCCGATGATCTCGATCGCCGGGAAGTTCGCCTCCCAGAGGTCGAATCCGGTCGCCAGCACCAGGACGTCGATGTCCCGCCGCCGTCCGTCCGCGGTCTCGATCCCGCTCTCGTCGATCTTCGCGATCGACGTCGTCTCCAGGTGCACGTGGTCCTTGGTGAAGGCCGGGTAGTACTCGTTGGAGAACGTCGGGCGCTTGCAGCCGAACGAATAGCGCGGCGTCAGCTCGGCGCGCAGCCCCGGGTCCCGCACCTGACGGCGCAGATGCGCCTGGCACCACAGCTTGCCGAGCCGGTTCGCCATCGGCAGCTGCTTGTAGTGCAGCACACCGGAGACCATCATCAGCTCCAGCAGCGCGGTCCCGGTCAGCCGGGCGGCCCACTGGGTGAACGGGAGCGCCGCGAACGCGCGCCGGACCGCCTTCGGCACCGGGAAGTCCAGTTTGGGGCTCACCCAGATCGGGGTCCGCTGGTACACGGTGAGGTCCCGCGCGACCTTCGCGATCTCGGGGATCAGCTGGACCGCGGTCGCGCCCGTGCCGATCACCGCGACCCGTTTGCCCGCGAGGTCGTACTCGTCGTCCCAGGCCGTGGTGTGGATGACCTTGCCGCCGAAGGTGCCGATCCCGGCGATGTCGGGTTTCTTCGGCTGGGAAAGGAATCCCGTGGCGGTGAGGAGATACTTGGCGGTGACCGGGTCGCCGTCGGCGAGCGAGACCTTCCAGTGCGCGTCCGCCTCGTCCCAGACCGCACCGGTGACCACCGAGCCGAAACGCATGTAGCGCCGCAGCCGGTACTTGTCCGCGACGTGCTCGGCGTACCGCTTCAGCTCCGCGCCCGGCGCGAAAAGCCGCGACCAGTGCGGATTCGGCTCGAACGAGTACGAGTAGGTGGCCGACGGGATGTCGACGGCCAGTCCGGGATAGCGGTTCACATGCCAGGTGCCGCCGAGGTCGGATTCGCGTTCGAGGATGAGCAGGTTGTCGTAGCCGAGCCGGTTGAGCTGGATCGCCGCGCCCATCCCGCCGAAACCGGCCCCCACGACGACGGCGTCGTACTGCGTGGTCATGCGTTTTCCTCCCGGTGGGTGTCCTGGTCGAGGCGGGCGCGGTAGCCGTCCCGCTCGGGTGAATCGGGGCGCAGCGCCCGGTCGTCCCGCATCAGCCGCCGGAACGCGTTGAGCGCCGGTTCGGGGGTCACGGCCGCGAGGGTCGCGAGCGCGCCGACGTAACCGGGCACGGCGATCTCCGCGGCCCGTGTGCGGACGGAATCCACCACGGCGTCGGCGATCCGCTCCGGTTTCACCTTGGGGATCGGCCGCATGTCGAGCCCGGACGCGAGCGCGGTGTCGACCGCCGACGGCAGCACGGCCGAGACGCTCACGCCGTGCGGCGCGTACTCCAGCCGGGTCGCCGCGGTCAGCCCGACGACGGCGAACTTGCTGGCGTTGTAGATCGCCAGCCCTTTCACCGGGAACTTCCCGGCCAACGAAGCGACGTTGACGATGTGGCCGCGCCCGCGTTCCAGCATGCCGGGCAGCGCCAGCCGCATGCCGTGGACGACGCCGAAGACGTTGACCTCCATGGTCGCCCGGTTCAGCGCGTCGGAGAGATCGAGGAAGCCGCCGTTCGGCATGATCCCGGCGTTGTTGACGAGCACCGCGAGCGGTCCGTTCGCCTGTTCGGCCTCGCCGAGGAACGCGGCGAACGACGCCGGATCGGCGACGTCCAGATGATGCGCGGTACCGCCGATGTCGGCGGCGGTCCGTTTCGCGGCTTCGAGGTCGAGGTCGCCGATGGACACGCGGGCGCCGAGGGCGGCCATGCGTTCCGCGGTCGCGCGGCCGATGCCCTGCCCCGCGCCGGTGATCGCCACGTGCGCGCGAGCGAGGTCGAGATGCGGGTACTTGGTCATGCGCGTACTCCTGCTCGTTCGAAGGCTTCGGCGACCAGGGCGGGCGCCGTCCTCGACGCCGTGGCGAGCACGTGCTCCCGGCGCCGTCCGTCCATGAAGTTCGCGCCCATGGCGGCGAGATCGGCGGGCCCCGGCTCGATCCGCACCACCCGGACACCGGCCGCGCGCAACCGTCGCGCCTCGTCGTCGACCCGCCTGGTCATCGCCGTCCGCAGCAGCCGTTCCAGCCGGGCCGCGCCACGCGCCGGTGCACCGCCCTCGCTGCTCATCGGTGCGATCAGCACGATCTCGCCGACGTCGTGACCGAGCAGGAGATCAGCCGAGGTCGGCGAGATCGTGCCGCCGTCGAGCAACGGCTGTCCGTCCACAACGGACGGTGGGAACCAGCCGGGGATCGCCCACGACGCGGCGATCGCCTCACCGAGCCGGGCGGGTGGTGCGTCCGGGGAACCTAGCGCGATCCGCTCCCCCGTCAGGTCCGCGGCCATCAGCCAGGTCGCGGGATGCGGGACCCAGCCGCCGGGTGCAAGCGCGTCCCCGAGGTCGCGAAGCCAAGTCGCATCACCGCGTCCCCGGGGCAGAAGACCCGCGAGACCGGCGAGCGTGTCGACGTCCCGGCGCAGCGCGGCCCGGACCAATCCGGCCGCCGGCCAGCGCGGGGACGGCACCGGCGGAAGCCGGTCCGGCACCCGCCGGACGTGCGCGGCGACGACGGCGTCGCCACCGGGCGCGCCCGCCACCGCGTCGAGGATCGCTTTCGCCGGGATGCCCGCCCCGAGCATGGCCACCGCTTCGGCCCCCGCCGACGTGCCGACCAGGACGTCCGCCTCCCGTGGATCCCAGCCGGCCTCGGCGTGCAGCGCGTCGAGGACCGCGGCCGTCCAGGCGAACCCCAAGGTCCCGCCGCAGCCGAGCACCAGCGCCCTCGCGGAATGACGTGTCATTTCCGGAACGGTATGTCATTTGAACGCGTCAGGCAATAAGCTGGCGGAATGACGACGGAGATCCCGGTCAGCAGGGCCGCACGGAAGAAGCAGGAACTACGGCGCGAGATCGTGGAGACCGCGTTCGACTGCTTCGCCGAACGGGGCTACCACGCGACCGGCATCGCCGACATCGCCGCCCGGCTGGGCATCGGGCACGGCACCTTCTACCGGTACTTCCAGAACAAGCGGGACATCGTCGACCACGTCATCACGGACCTGGTCGAGAAGGTGGTCGGCGCGCTGGCCGCGGACAACGCGCCGGACGCGGTCAACAGCCTGGCCGAGTACCGCAAGCAGAGCGCGCGGATCGGCGACGCGCTCGCCCGGATCTTCGGCAGCGACCCGCGGATGGCCCGGTTCCTCCTGCTCGAGGCGGCGGGTATCGACGCCGAGATGCGGGAGCGGGTGCTGGACTTCTACGAGACCGCCGCCGAGCTGACCGCGGGCTATCTGCACCACGGCGTCCGCCTCGGGTATCTGCACGAGGACCTGGACGTGGACTCCACCGCCCGCGCGATCAACGGGATGATCCTCGCGTCGGTGCTGTCCGAACTGCGCGATCCTTCACCGGAGCGGCAGGTCGCGATGAGCCGGGCGGTCCGCCGGGTGATGTACGACGGGATAGCGACGCACCAGTAGGCGGGGTCTGGGCGATACTGGTGCCACGCTTATGGAACAGGGTCCGGACAGCCGGGTCTAGCGCCTGAAACGCATACCGGCACCGACGAAAACGAACCTTCACGGATTCCGCAGGGTGTGGCTGGGCGGTTCGCCGAACGCCGCGCGGTACTGCGCGCTGAACCGGCTGCCGTGCAGGAAACCCCACTTCGCCGCGACGCCCGTCACCGTCGTGCCGTCGCCGGGCGCGGCGGCACGGAGGTCCGCTCTGGCCAGGTCGAGCCGGATCCGGCGCAGGTAGGCCATGGGCGTGGTGTCCAGATGCCGCCGGAACGCCAGTTGCAGGGCCCGCACCGAGACCCGGCAGGCGCGGGCGATGTCCGCGACCCCGAGGTCGAGGTCCGGATTCGCCTCCAGGAAGGCGACCGCGCGGCGCACCGTGTCCGGAACGGCATCCCGCCGGTCAATCGGGCGCTCTTCGCCCCGGCCCGTGGTGAAGGTGTCCAGTGCCATGGCGGCCATCAGCCTGCCCGCCGCGCCGAGTACCAGCGGGCCGTTCTCCACGCCCGGATCGGTGAACAAGGCGGTCATGTAGTCGACCGTCCGGCTCCATCGCCGGGCCTTCTCCGGGCTCACCGGCTCGTAGCACAACCGCTCCACCACAGGTTCCGGGTCGATTCCGCTGAACAGCGAGAGGTCGATCCCGGTGATCTGCAGCCGCGTGCCGTGCAGCCCCGTCCGGTACTCGCGGTCGGGATGCGGACCGACGAACACGTCCCCCGGACCGAGCCTGCGGTCGCTGACCCCGTCGTCGAGCTCCTGTTCACCGTCCAGCACCCGCAAAAGCACCACCCTGCCCAACGGCTGGACGACGACCTCCGTGGTCAGCGTGTTGTGCAGGAAGTCGAAGTGCACATCGCCGAGATCACAGCGGTTGTGCTCGAAACGGTAGCTTTCGACGCTGCCGCGGACCCGCAGGCGATTGTCCCGGTACGCCTCGGCGAGCAGGGCACACGCCTGTTCCGGATCGGTGGTCGCGAATTCCGTCACCTTCGGTTCGTGCACGCCGCTCACTCCTCACCCGCGCGTTCGAGGATCGCCCTGGCCCGGGCTTCGACCGGCTTGTCGATCATCTGGCCGTCCGCCACGGCCACCGAACCGTCGCCCACGAACGCCGCCACTCCCCTC
The DNA here is from genome assembly GCF_000732925.1 of Amycolatopsis japonica. Lineage (NCBI taxonomy): Bacteria > Bacillati > Actinomycetota > Actinomycetes > Pseudonocardiales > Pseudonocardiaceae > Amycolatopsis > Amycolatopsis japonica. The sequence goes on along the minus strand of NZ_CP008953.1, from coordinate 3,122,649 downwards.
GCCCACTCGATCTCACTCGCCGACGGGGCCAGCCCACGATCGGCGACCGCGACCTGACGCGGATGCACGCAGAGTTTCCCGGTGAAGCCGAGGGTTTTGGCGTGGTCGAGGTCGGCGATGAGCGCGGCTTCGTCGTCGAGCGCCGTGGTGACGCCGTCGATGGGGGCCGCCCGGCCGGTGGCCGCCGCGGCGACGACGAGCGCGGACCGCGCGTACCGCAACGCCTCGTGCGACCGGTGATCGACGCCGAGCTGCGCGGCCAGATCGACACTGCCGAAAGCGGGCCTCACCACCGCGTCCGCGCCGCAGACCGCCACCGCGTTCGCGATGCCGGTCGCCGTCTCCACCAGCGGCACGATCGGGACCCCGGGCAGCCGCCCGGCGAGGGAATCGATCTCGGCGGGATCCTCGGCCTTGGGCAGCATCACCGCGAGCGCGCGCCCGATGCTCGCGACATCCTCGTGGTACCAAGCGGTTCCGGCGCCGTTGATGCGGACGACCGCCTGATGACCTTCGTCCAGCCACGCCCGGACGTGTTCGCGGGCGGACTCCTTCCGCTCGGGCGCGACGGCGTCCTCCAGATCGAGGATCACGACGTCGGCGCCGCTGGCCGCGGCCTTGGCGAAGCGGTCCGGCCGGTGACCGGGGACGAACAGGAAGGTCTTCGCACTGGTTTCGTTCATCGGCCGAGGCTCCGCATCGTCCCGGTCGCCGTCCGCCGTCCGTGGCGATCGCGCACGGCGGTGCCGCCCTCGTCGGCCCGGACGATCAGGCCCTGATGGTCGAACAGCGGCGAGACGAGACGGTAGTCGAAGGCCAGCCGTCCGGTGCTCCCCTGTTTCCTGGCGGCTTCGGCCATCGCGAGCGCCTGCAACGGGCCGTGAGTGAGCAGCCCCGGATAGCCCTCGACATCGCGGGCGTAGTCGCGGTCGTAATGGATGCGGTGAGCGTTGTAGGTCAGCGCCGAGAAGCGGAACAGCAGAGTCGGCGAGACATCGATCGCCCATTCGTCCTCGGCCGCCGGCACTTCCGGCTCCTCGATGGCCGCTTCGACCTGTCCGGAAGCGGCGTCGCGGTAGACGATGTCCTGCTCCTCTTCGACCACGACCGCGCCACTCTGGACGATCCTGTGGCCGGTCACGACGAAGGTCAGCCGTCCGGTGCGGCCCTGCTTTTCCGTCGTGGAAAGCACTTCCGTATGTCGTTCGGCGGGCAGCCCGCACCGCAACGGCCCGAGCGCCCGCACTCGCCCGCCCGCCCACATCCGGCGGCGTCCCGGCTCCGGCGGCGCGGGGATCGTGCCACGGACCGGATGGCCGTCCGGTCCCAGATCGGCCTGCGCGGGCCGATCCAGCAGGTAGAACCAGTGCCACAGCGGGGGCAGGCCGTCGCGGTCCAGATCCGGCAGGTCGACGTCGAGCAGCGAGGCCAGCGCTTCCGAGGGGCCGGGCTGCAGGATCTCCTTCACGTTCGTACCTCCTGCCGGGCACCGAACTCGGCCCGGATCGACTCGTTGTGCGCACCCAGCGCGGGCACCGGCCCCATGACCGGTTCGCGGCCGTCGACCTCGACCGGCGGGAGCAGCGCCTCCAGCGGGCCCGCCGGGGTTTCCACCGCGCGCCAGCGGTTCCGCGCGATCAGTTGCGGATGTCGGGTGAACTGCTCGGGCGTCCGCAACCGGGCGTTGGCGATCCCGGCCCGCTCCAGCAGATCTCCGACCTCGTCGGCGGTCAGGCCGGTGAAGGTCTCTTCCAGGATCGCGGTGAGCTCGCCGTCGTTGCGGACGCGATCGTCGTTGGTCCGGAACCGCGGATCTCCGGCGAGTTCGGGATGTACCAAGACCTCCCGGCAGAGAACGACCCACTCCCGTTCACTTTGGACACTCAGGAAGACCTGGTCGTCACCGGTGCGGAACGGCCCGTACGGCGAGATCGACGGATGTGCCGCCGCCGTGCGCCTCGGCGGTTCCTGGCCGTAGCGGGAGAAATAGGCGGGCTGGCTCATCCATTCGCCGAGCGAATCGAGCATCGCGACGTGCAGGCTCGCCCCCTCACCGGTGCGCTCGCGCTCGTACAACGCGGTGAGGATGCCGCTGTAGGCGTACATCCCGGTGGCGATGTCGGCGATCGAGATCCCCGCCTTGGCCGGGGTCTCCGGCGTTCCGGTGGACGTCACGAGGCCGGTTTCGCACTGCACCAAGAGATCGTAGGCCTTCTTCGTCCGATATGGGCCTTCCGGACCGTAGCCCGAGATCGAACAGTGGACGAGTTCCGGGCGTTCCGCGCGCAACGTCGCGGCGTCGAGGTCGAGCCGTTCCGCCGCTCCGGGGGCGAGATTCTGCAGAAAGACGTCCGCCCGGCCGATCATCGCGCCGAGCAGAGCCCGGTCCGCCGGATCCTTGATGTCGAGTTCGACGCTTTCCTTGCCCCGGTTGAGCCAGACGAAGTAGCTCGACTGCCCGTGCACGGTCCGGTCGTAGTCACGGGCGAAGTCGCCGACACCGCGGCGTTCGATCTTGATCACGCGCGCGCCGAGGTCGGCGAGCTGGCGTGAGGCGAAGGGCGCGGCGACGGCCTGTTCCAAGGCGACGACGGTGATTCCCTCGAGTGGTTGGCGCATGAAGCCTTCCTCGGTGGTCAGGACGGGATGCGGTGCCGTTCGATCAGCTGGCGCGCGATCACGCCGCGCTGGATCTCGTTGGTGCCCTCGCCGACGATCATCAGTGGCGCGTCGCGGAAGTACCGTTCGACGTCGTACTCCGTCGAGTAGCCGTAGCCGCCGTGGATGCGGACCGCGTCGAGCGCGATCTCCATCGCTGCCTCGGAAGCGAACAGTTTCGCCATCCCGGCCTCCAGATCCGCGCGTTCGCCCGAGTCGTAGCGGCGCGCCGCGTGGTGCACCAGCTGACGCGCGGCCTCGAGTTTGGTCGCCATGTCCGCCAGGTGGTTGCCGACCGACTGATGCTTCCAGATCGGCTTGCCGAAGCTCTCGCGTTCCTGGGCGTAGCGCAGGGAATCCTCCAGTGCCGCCCGGCCGACGCCGAGCGCCCGGGCCGCGACCTGGATCCGGCCGATCTCCAGGCCCCGCATCATCTGGGCGAAGCCACGCCCCTCCACGCCACCGAGCAGGGCGGTGACCGGCGCGTGGAAGTCGTCGAAGGAGAGTTCGCAGCTCTCGACGCCCTTGTAACCGAGCTTGGGCAGATCCCGCGAGACCTCGAAACCCGGCCCTTTTTCCACCAGCAGGACGGAGATGCCCTTGTGCGCGGGTTCGGCGGCGGGGTCGGTCTTGCACAGCAGCGCGACCAGCTGGGACCGGCGCGCGTTGGTGATCCACGTCTTGCTGCCGTTGATCACGTACTCGTCGCCCTCACGGCGTGCGGTGGTGCGGAGTGCCTGCAGGTCCGAGCCGCCGCCGGGTTCGGTGAGCGCCATCGTCGCGCGGATCTCGCCCGTCGCCAGCTTCGGCAGGTAGGTGTCCTTCTGCTCCTGAGTGCCATACGTGGCAAGGAGTTTCGCGACGACGGTGTGGCCGCCCATCGCGCCGGCGAGGCTCATCCAGCCGCGGGCGAGCTCCTCCGTCACCGACGCGTAGCACTCGGCGGAGACGTGGGTCTCGCCCCACGGCTCGGGCACGGCCAGCCCGAAGACTCCCATCGCCTTCATCTGGTCGATGAGTTCGCCGGGATAGGTGTTCGTGTGGTCGAGCTCCCGCGCGACGGGCCGGACCTCGCGATCCACGAACTCGGCCACGAGCGCGACGATCTCGGTCTCTTCCTCGGTCATGTTGTTATCATGAGCGATGATGAGACGGTATGTGAAATACCGAATCATGATAGCCGCATACCGGTCCGCGATGTGAAGGGACGACGGTGGACTTCAAGCAGCTCAAGGCGTTGGTGACGGTCGCCGAGGTCGGCAGCGTGACCCGCGCGGCCGAACTGCTGCACCTGGTCCAGCCCGCGGTCACCCGGCAGATCCGCACCCTGGAACAGGAACTCGGGGTGCCGTTGTTCGAGCGGACCCGCCACGGGATGCGCCCCACCGAGGCGGGCGCGACGCTCGTCGAACGGGCACGCCGGGCGCTCACCGAACTCGACCGGGCCCGGGCCGAACTCGCCCCGAAACCCGGGGTGGTCACCGGCATCGTCACGGTCGGCCTGCTGGAGAGCGCCGCCGAACGGCTCGCCGCGCCGCTGACGACGGCCGTGCTGCGTGAGCATCCGGGCATCGAACTGCGGCTGCTCACCGCGTACTCGGGGCATCTCCAGCGGTGGATCGACGACGGTGACGTCGATCTGAGCCTGCTCTACAACCTGACCAGCACGCCGTCGCTCAACGTCCGCCCGCTGGTCCGCGAACGGCTCTGGGCGGTCGCTCCCCCGTCGGCAGCGCTCGACCCCGCGCGGCCCGTGCCGTTCGCCGAGGTCGCCGCGCATCCGCTGGTCATGCCGTCCGAGGGGCACGCGCTGCGCACCCTCATCGACGGCGCGGCCCGTGAGGCGGGCGCCGAGGCGGAGGTCACCGTGCAGACCAACGCCATGACCCTGCAGAAACGCCTCGTGCTCGGCGGGCACGGCTGGACGATCCTGCCCGGTATCGGCATCGCTGCGGACGTCGCCGACGGCACCCTGAGCGCGGCTCCGGTCTGCGAACCGGAGGTCTGGCGGACCGTCGTCCTCGGCACGCCGAGGACAGGGCGCGTCACGCCCGCCGTCGACGCCGTCGCCCGGGCGCTGGTCCGGCAGATCCACCGGACCGTGCGCGAGGGCGAGTGGCCCTCGGCGCGGCTCTGGGAAGACCGAACAGGAGAAGAATGAGCACGCTCCCCCGCACCGGCCACGCCATCGCCGCGGACGGCACCCGGCTGGCCTACCAGTGGCACGGCACCGGCCGGCCGCTCATGCTGCTGGCCGGGCAGGCGAACGACCACACGTGGTGGGACCGCACGCGCGGGGACTTCCCGAGCACGATCACCATGGACTATCGCGGCACCGGCGCCAGTGACGCACCCGATTCCGCCTACTCCACAACGGGTTTCGCGGACGACGTGATCGCGGTGCTCGACGGGCTCGGGGTCGGCGAGGCCGATGTCTACGGCACCTCGATGGGCGGGCGCGTCGCGCAGTGGGTCGCCGCGCGGTATCCCGATCGGGTGCGGCGGCTGGTGCTCGGCTGCACCACCCCGGGCGGCAAGCACGGCGTCGAGCGATCGAACGACGTACGGCTGGCTCTGGCGCGACGTTCCTCGGTGGAGGCTCGCGAGACGCTGACGGACTTGATGTACACGCCCGCCTGGCGCGCGGCGAATCCCGGTCCGTACCGGGTGCTGGGCGCGCACGGCATGCCGCCGAACGCGGTGCGCGGGCATCTCGTCGCGAGCAACGGCCACGACGCCTGGGACGTACTTCCGGAGATCAGCGCGCCCACGCTGGTCCTGCACGGCGACGACGATCTGCTCGCGCCCGTGGCGAACGCGCCGTTGCTGACGGAGCGGATTCCCGACGCGCGGATGCACCTCTTCGCCGGGGCACGGCACGCCTACTTCGACGAGTGCCGCCCCGAATCGAGTGACCTGGTGAGCGACTTCCTCGGGTAGACCATGCCTGCCGGGTATGCGCCCATCGCGGATTTCTATTTCTCAACCGCAGGGATCACAGCTCATGATGGTCGGCATTCCCGGAGCGAAGGAGCTTCCCTTGCCGCACAAGACACCCGGCGTCGTCGCGAACGTGGTCCGGGGCTGCCTCGGAAACCTGGTCGAGTGGTACGACTGGTTCGTCTACGCCTCGTTCAGCATCTACTTCGCGGCCAGTTTCTTCCCCGAGGGAAACCAGACGGCGCAGTTGCTCTCGACAGCCGTCGTGTTCGCGGTCGGGTTCCTGATGCGTCCGCTCGGCGGCTGGCTCCTGGGCCTCTACGCGGACAGGTTCGGCCGGCGGGCCGCGCTGACCCTGTCCGTGACGCTGATGAGCTTGGGCTCGCTGGCCATCGCGCTCACGCCGGGCTATTCGTCGATCGGCATCCTCGCGCCCGTGATCCTGGTGGTCGCCAGGCTCGCGCAAGGTCTCTCGGTGGGCGGCGAGTTCGGTTCGAGCGCGACCTACCTGTCCGAGATCGCCACTCCGCGGCGACGCGGGTTCTACTCGAGCTTCCAGTACGTCTCGATCACCGTCGGGCAGCTCTCGGCGCTGCTGGTGATGATCGTGATGCAGTCGCTGCTCACCGAAGCGCAGATGTACGCGTGGGGCTGGCGGATCCCGTTCGTCCTCGGCGCGATCGCCGGGCTCGTGGTGATGTACCTCCGCCGCAGCATGGTGGAATCGGAACACTTCCGACGCGCTTCGGCGGCCGGTTCGCCTCCTGGCGGCTTGCGGGTCCTGCTGCGCGAGCACCGCCGCCAGGTCCTCGCCGTCCTCGGCCTCGCCATCGGCGGGACGGTGGCGTTCTACACCTTCACCAGCTACCTGCAGAAGTACATGGTGAACACCGCCGGAATCCCGAAGCCGACCGCTTCGCTCATCGGTTTCGCCGCCCTGTTCCTGTTCATCTTCATGCAGCCCGTCGCCGGCGCCCTTTCCGACCGCTGGGGCCGCCGCCCGGTCATGTTCGGCTTCTCCGTCGGCGGCATGCTCCTGACCGTGCCGATCATGACGCTCGTGGGGCGGACGGGGAATCCGTGGATCGCCTTCCTCCTCATGCTCACCGCCATGGTCTTCCTCAGCGGCTACACCGCGCTTTCGGCCATCATCAAGGCGGAAATGTTCCCCACCAACGTCCGCGCGCTCGGCGTCGGCCTGCCACACGCCCTGGCGACCGCGGTGTTCGGCGGCCTTTCGGAACCGATCGCACTGGCCTTGAAGCAGGCTGGGCACGAGAGCGTGTTCTTCTGGTGGGTCACGGGGTGCATCGGGCTGACGTTCGTGGCGACTTTGGTGGTGCGGGAGCCTTCGCGGGGTTCTTCCTTGGAGGTGGGCGAGGTGCCTGCTCGGGATTCTGTTGTGGGCGGCCACGTTTTGAGTACTGTCCGCTGCGTCAGACTGTTGCCGAATTCCGGCGACAGAGACCCAACGGCGCCCTCACGAGATGCACGACGGTGACGGCCGCGTTTCGGCAAGGGGCAATCGCTACCCGTTGAACGATTCGGCCTGGCATGTTCACCGTCTCAGGACTCGTTGAGCTGTAGCCGGATTTCGGCGACAGCTGTCCCAGCCGAAGGAGACTGTGTGAGGACCTCTTCGGAGTTGAGCCGTGGTCATTTTCCGGCGACGGTACAGCGCGGCAACGACGCATGACGAGGTCGGCCCAGGCAGGCGGTCGACGACATGGTTGACGCTGGCCTTCTTGATCAATCTATGTCCAAAGTGGATGGTGGCGTGACGTTGACCGGCGAGGGAGGGCCGCTGCCTGAGCTGGTGAAAGCGGGGATCTGGGTCCAGGCCACGAGGGGGCGAAGTTCTGGGCCGGGTCTGCGCCGAGCTGTGCAACCACGGAATCCGGGACGTGCTGATCGTGTGCTGCGACGACCTCACCGGGTTTCCCGAGACCATCGAGGACCTGGTCGCAGACAACCGTACAAACCTGCACGGTCCATCTGATCCGCGCCGCGATGCGGTTCGTGTCCTACTCCGACCGCAGGAAGATCGCCGCCGCACTGAATCCGATCTACACCACGCCCGCCGCCGAGGCCGCCCGTCTCGAGCTGGACACCTTCGCCGCGTCCGCCCTCGGGAACCGCTACCCCGCGGCGGTAATGACCTGAGAAAGCCCGCCCCAGAACCATCGCCGATTCCCGGCAACACAACCGGTGGGCTTGCAACATCGTGGTCGTTTTCCGGCAACAGCTCCGAACGGTGGTGACACCTGAGCCGTCGCCGTTTTCCGGCGATGCCTCAGAACGGTGGCGCTTCCTCGCGGGGTTCGTGCAGCGGCGGAGGCGAGCTGTCGTAACTCCGGCCCGTAGGCGTCGTGATCGTCAGGGTCCCATCAGAACCCAGCCGATAGTTCCAGCCGGGCTCGTCCTTCAACCGATGATCACGGCGGCATAGATCGATCAGTTCGGTATCCGCGGTATGGCCACCGTGTTGCCACGGCAGCGAATGATCGAGATCGCAAGCCTGCGCCACACGATGACATCCGGGTCTTCGGCACTCACGGTCCCGCACCCGCACGAACTCGTCCAGACCGGCGGTGGGCCGGTACCGATCCCGGCCGAGGTCGAGAACCTGCCCGGAGAGCGGGTCGGTGATGATCCGCCGCAACACCGTGTTCGACCCGCCGGCGATCTCACGGGCCAGCGACGCCGGGATGTGGCCATGCCCGGCCATCTCGGCGGGATCATCGTTCAACCCGAGGTAGGTGTTCAAGTCCATGTAGAGGAACACCTCCGACCGTTCGCTCTTCCCGCCCTGACCACCCAACAAAAGATCAAGAGCGACATCCGCACGCAACTGATCCAACGTGCGCGTCTCCCCACCCGCCCGCAGCGCCCGAGCCTCACGGTCGATCCGCGTATAGGCGGCAGCCACCTTCTCCACCGGCCCGTCTTCGACCTCGATGGACGCCACCCCGGTCTCTCCCTGCCGCACAGACAAACGACGCCCGCTCCGATTCCGTTCGACCCGCCGAGCCGCCCCATCACGGTCGGCCATCATCGCCGCGTGATTGGCCGCCTTCCGGATCTGATCCGAGTTCCGGTCCGGTATCCGATCCTCCAGCACCGCGTCCACCGCGCGAGCATCCTCGTCCGAGAGCCAGGCGGTGGCCGTGGCGACTTTCATCGCCCCGTACCCGCCGACCTTCCCGGCATCCAACAGTCCCAGGGTTCGTGGCAGGCGAGTGGTCAGTGCCTCAGCCGTAGAGACCAGCCCAGCAGCATGACCGTCCACAACGGACAGAGCGAACGCAACCTCTTGCACGACACTGGAAGCACCGTCACGGTGACGGCTTAATCGACCCAAAGCACGGAACCGAACAGCCTCCAACCGCGCGATCCCCTCCGACGCCGCCACGGCGACATCCACGGCATCGTTGTCCCCCAACGAATCCAGCGAAGCATTAACCTCCTTGAACAAATCCGACGAGGTGATTTCCTTCAATAGCGCCACAGTGGCGTTGAGTGTGTCCACCCGCAGAACGTACAACCGACCACCGACAGTTTCTAAAACCCTTACACAGCAACGCTAATCGACATCAAGCAAACCCTCAGCACCATTCTCCAGCCGCCGAGCGAACTCAGCCGACCGCGGCAGCATCGTCGCCTCATAAACCCCGACCGCCTCACCCAAACTGGCCGAACCGGCCAACGCCAGGGCGAGTTCGCAAGCGTCGAGCATGGCCAGATTGACCCCGACACCCAGCGGCGGCATCAGGTGAGCGGCATCGCCGAGCAGGGTCACCCAAGGCCTGTGCTCCCACGTATGCGGGACCGGCAGCGCGAACAACGGCCGATCGACATACGGCCCGTCGTTGTCGGTGATCGTCCGCAGCAACGACGGCGACCAGCCGGAGAACGCTTCGAGCAGCCGACCGCGGACGTCACAACCCGACCCGGCCCAGTCCGCGGGCATCCGCTGGACAATGTAGACCCGGATGTGGTCGCCGCTGTTGCGCTGCGCGAACAGGCACCGCTCGCCGTCGGCCGCCATCGCGCTGCCCTGGCCGACGAGTTCGGCGAGTTCAGGGTGCGCGTTCCGGACATCGTCGAACCAGGCCTCCAGGAAGGTGACACCGACGTACTCGGGCACGGCCTCCGACACCGCCGGACGGACCCGCGACCACGCGCCATCGGCGCCGATGATCAGGTCCGTCTCGACCGTCTCCCCATCCGTGAACCGAAGAAGCCCGGGAGCCTCGACGCGATCCAGGGTCCGTCCCCACTGGACAGTGTCCGGCTTCAGCGAGTCGAGAAGCAGGCCACGCAGCTGACCGCGGTCGATCTCCGGCTTGAACAGCTCCCCCTCGGCCGGGACATGGTGCGCCAAGAGCCGTCCGTCGGGATCCAGTTTGCGCATCTCCTGCCCTTCCGGCCGGGCGAGCGCGAAGAACTCGTCGAGGAGGCCGGCTTCGCGCAGGGCCAGCTGCCCGTCGTCCACGTGGAGGTCGAGGGTGCCGCCCTGATTGCGAGCCGCGGGATGGGGGTCGCGGTCGTAGACCGTCACGGGAATGCCGTGCTGCTGAAGGATGCGGGCGCAGGTCAGGCCACCCGGACCCGCTCCGATGATGCTGATCGTCATGAGCACCAGAAAAGCAGAACGAGTTGAAAAGTGCAACGAGTCAACTTAGTGACCGTGACAACCCTTGAGGTAGAGTGCGCCTATGGAGACACCGGGACGGCGTGAACGCAAGAAGGCGGCCACCCGCCAGGCACTGGCGGACGCCGCGCTGAACCTGTTCCTGGAGCGCGGCTACGACCAGGTCAGCATCCGCGACATCGCCGAGGCGGCCGACGTCTCGACGACGACGCTGTTCAAGCACTTCCCCGGCAAGGAAGCGCTGGTCTTCGACGAGTCGGCAGACCGTGAGGCACGCCTGGTCGCCGCCGTCCGGGAGCGCGAAGAAGGTCAGAGCATCGTCGAGGCGTTGCGCGCCTACGTGCTCGCCACCTGGCTTCCGCTCACGACGCACCCCCAGTACGCCGAGTTCACCGCGCTGGTGAGCGGCACCCCGGCTCTGCAGGAGTACGGCGAGCGTATGTGGACCCGGCACGCCGCGGCCCTCGGCGCCGCCATCGCCGAGGAGACCGGCGTGAGCTCCGAAGACATCGCTTGCCGCGCCCTCGCCCGCTTCGTGCTGGACATCCCGGCCCTCACCCGAGGCCGAAAGGATCCGCGAGAGGACGTCGAGAGGATCTTCGATCTCCTCGAAGCAGGCTGGCGCTAGTCCTCTTCGGGACGGGAGCCGCGCAGCGAGCCCGGGTGCGCTTTGGCGGAAGGATCGTTGCGGGTCTTGAGCAGGCTCGCCACCGTCACCACGACGAGGATGCCGATGATCACCGCGAGGCTGACCGGCGTCGAGATCTCCGGAACGCTTTCGTCGATGTCGACGTGGGCCCAGTGCAGGATCAGCTTGATCCCGATGAACCCGAGGATCACCGCGAGCCCGGCGGACAGGTACACCAGTCGATCGAGCAGGCCCTTCACGAGGAAGTACAGCGCCCGCAGGCCCAACAGGGCGAACGCGTTGGCCGCGAACACCAGATACGGCTCGTCGGTGACACCGAAGACCGCCGGAATCGAGTCCAGCGCGAACAGCAGGTCGATCCCGCCGATCGCGAGCAGCACCACGACCAGCGGCGTGCCCACACGCTTTCCCTCGACCCGGGTGAACAGCTTGCCGCCGTCGTACTCGGTCGACAGCGGCAGCAGACGGCGCGCGGTCCGCACCACCACGTTGTTCTCGACGTCCGGATCCTCGTCCCGGTGCCGGAACAGCTGGATACCGGTGTAGATCAGCAGCAGCCCGAACAGCAGGAACATGAAGGAGAACAAGGAAAGCAGCGTCGCGCCGAGGGCGATGAAGATCGCGCGCATGATCAGCGCGACGACGATGCCGAACGTGAGCACCTTGTGCTGATGTTCCTCGGGTACCGCGAAGGTGCTCATGATGATCACGAAGACGAAGAGGTTGTCGACCGACAGGCTCTTCTCCACGATGTAGCCCGCGAAGTACTGCTGCCCGAAGTCGCCGCCGTGCGCCAGCGTCAGCCAGACACCGAACGCCACCGCGACCAGGATGTAGCCGATCGACCAGGCCACCGCCTCGCCGAAGCCGACCTTGTGCGGCCGCACCGCCGCGAGGACGAGATCGAGCGCCAGGAGCCCGAGCACCAGCCCGATCGTGACGATCCAGGTGAGGGCATCGATCTGGAGCATCCGGACCCTGTCTTTCCTTCGACGGCAGGTGCCCAGATCCTAAATGCGACTCCCCCGCTCCGCATTCGCATGACCCGGCGCCGCGTCCAGCAACGCGGCGAGCACGGTCTTGAGCAACGGGTGATCCGCGCTCCCCCGCCGGACGGCGGCGAACACCCGGCGCAACGGCGGTTCGCCGCGCAACGGGACGGCGACCGCACCGGGAACCGCCGTGAAAGCGTTGCGCGGCACCAAGGCCACGCCCTCGCCGGCGGCGACCAGGGTGGTGATCGCGTGGAAATCGTCGGAGACGTGCCGGATCTCCGGGTTGGCGCAGACGATCATCAGCACGTCGCGGCAGGGATTCCCGGGTTTCGGCGCGATCCACTCGTCGTCGGCGAGCTCGTCGATGTCCACTTCGGACGCCCCGGCGAGCCGGTGCGCGGTGGGCAGCACGACGTCGAAGGGCTCCACGTACAACGGGAACCGGGTGAGCCTGCTTTCATCCGTCCGTGGCGAGAGCCGGTACTCCTCGGTGATCGCCAGATCGACCTCGCCGTCGAGCAGGAGCGGGATGCTCGCGTGCCCCTCGACGTCCTGCACCTGCATGGTGACCCCAGGCGAACCGGCACGCAGCGACGCGATCGCGGGCGCCACGACCATCGTGATCGCCGAGGCGAAACTCGCCAGCCGCACCATGCCCTGGACACCGGAATCGAGCGCGGCGAGGGTCGCCCGCGCCCGTTCCAGTTCAGCGGCGACGGCGTTGGCGTGCACCACCATCAATTCACCCGCCGGGGTCAGCGAAACCCGCCTGCCCCGGCGGCGGAGCAGCTGCTGGCCGCACTCGGCTTCGAGGGCGGCCAGCTGCTGGGAGACCGCGGACGGCGTCAGGTGCAGCGCCTGACCCGCCGCCGTCACGGTGCCGTGGTCGGCGAGGGCACGCAGCACGCGCAGCCGTCGCGGATCGATCATTCGTCCATCATGGACCTTGCCGTCACGAACGCGTCGACGGCCCGGTTGACGTCTTCGGTCGAATGCGCGGCCGACATCTGCGTCCGGATCCGGGCCAGCTCGAGCGGCACCACCGGATACGAGAAGCCGATCACGTAGATGCCCTGGTCGAGCAGCAGATCCGCCATCTTGCCCGCCTTGGCGGCGTCACCGATCATCACCGGGATGATGGGGTGCTCACCCGGGAGCAGATCGAAACCGGCCTCGGTCATCCGGCGCCGGAACAGCTCGGTGTTGGCGCGCAGCTTGCCCAGCAGGTCGCTGGAGGAGTCCAGCAGTTCCAGCGTGGCGAGCGCGGCCGCGGTGATCGACGGCGCCAGCGAGTTCGAGAACAGGTACGGCCGCGAGCGCTGCCGCAGCATCTCGACGATCTCCGCGCGGCCCGAGGTGTAGCCGCCGCTCGCGCCGCCGAGCGCCTTGCCGAGCGTGCCGGTCAGCACGTCGACCTTGTCCTGCACGCCGAACAGCTCCGGCGTTCCGCGACCGGTCGGGCCGGTGAAGCCGACGGCGTGCGAGTCGTCCACCATCACCAGCGCGTCGTAGCGCTCGGCCAGCTCGCAGATCTCGTCGAGCGGCGCGAGGTAGCCGTCCATCGAGAACACGCCGTCGGTGGCGATCATCCGGTACCGCGCGCCGGACGCCTCCTTCAGCCTGGCCTCCAGATCCGCGACGTCACGGTTGCGGTAGCGCATCCGCTTCGCCTTGCAGAGCCGGACGCCGTCGATGATCGACGCGTGGTTGAGCTCGTCGGAGATGATGACGTCCTGATCCGTCAGCAGCGTCTCGAACAGCCCGGCGTTGGCGTCGAAACAGGAGCTGTAGAGGATCGTGTCCTCGGTGCCGAGGAACTCCGACAGCTTCGCCTCGAGCTCCTTGTGCGGCTGCTGGGTCCCGCAGATGAACCGCACCGACGCCATGCCGAAGCCCCAGCGGTCCAGCGCCTCTTGCGCGGCCTTGATCAGCTTGGGGTGGTCGGCGAGGCCGAGGTAGTTGTTGGCGCAGAAGTTGAGGACGTCGCCGTCGCCGACGCTGACCGAAGCCCGTTGCGGTCCCTGGATCACCCGCTCGCCCTTGTACAGCCCGGCTTCCCGGATCTCGGCGAGCCCGGCCTTGAGGTCGTCGCGCATCGCGCCGTACATCAGTTCTCCGTCCAGTCCAGAATGACCTTGCCGCAGCGGCCTTCCCTGGCCGTCGCGAACGCCTTCTCGTATTCGGTGTAGCCGAACCGGTGGGTGATCACCGGCGAGATGTCCAGCCCGGCCTGCAGCAGGACGGACATCGAGTACCACGTCTCGAACATCTCGCGTCCGTAGATCCCCTTGAGCTGGATCATCTTCAGCACCACGGACGCGATGTCGACCGACACGTCGGAAGCGGGAAGGCCGAGCAGCGCGACGCGCCCGCCGTGCGACATGTTCGCGATCATGTCGCGCAGCGCCTCGGGCCGTCCGCTCATCTCCATGCCGACGTCGAAGCCCTCGGCCATGCCGAGCTTCTGCTGCGCGTCGGCGATGGTCGCGGAAGAGACGTCCAGCGCGAGGTCGACGCCGACCTTGCGGGCCAGTTCGAGGCGGTGCTCGCTGACGTCGGTGACGACGACGTTGCGCGCGCCCGCGTGGCGCGCGATGGCGGCGGCCATGATGCCGATCGGGCCGGCGCCGGTGACCAGCACGTCCTCGCCGATGACGGGGAAGGACAGCGCGGTGTGCACGGCGTTGCCGAGCGGGTCGAAGATCGCGGCGATGTCGAGGTCGACCTTGGTGCGGTGCACCCAGGCGTTCATCTCGGGCAGCACGGCGTACTGCGCGAAGGCGCCATCGGTGTGCACGCCGAGCCCCTTGGTCCTGGCGCACAGGTGACGCCGCCCGGCCTTGCAGTTGCGGCAGCTTCCGCAGACGAGATGTCCCTCGCCGCTGACCAGGTCGCCCACCTTGACCGTGGTCACCGACCGGCCGATCTCGACCACCTCGCCGACGAACTCGTGCCCGATGACCAGCGGCGCGGCGATGGTGCGCGCCGCCCAGTCGTCCCAGGAGTCGATGTGCAGATCGGTACCGCAGATCCCGGCGCGCAGCACGCGGACGGCGACGTCGCCGGGGCCGACCGCGGGGTCCGGAACGTCGGTGAGTTCCAGCCCGGGTGCTCGGTCGGCTTTGACCAATGCCTTCATGGCGCGAAGTCTGGCCCGCCCGTGCTGTTCAGTCCATCGCGAGTTTCTGAAATCCCTCGTTAGCGTGTCTTCACAAGGAGCCCGGGACGCGGACCGACACGAAGTCCGGCCGCGGCACCACCTCGAAACCGATCGATTCGTAGAGCCTGATGGCCGGCGTGTTCGTCGCCGCCGCGTGCATCATCGGGTGTTCGCCGCGGGCCCGGATCCCCGCCGCCACCGCGCGGATGAGCCGGGTCGCCAGTCCTTGGCCGCGATACGCCGGGTCGGTGCAGACGGCGCTGATCTCGGTCCAGCCGGGCGGGTGCATCCGCTCCCCGGCCATCGCGATCAGCTCGCCGTCGCGCCGGATTCCCAGGTATGTCCCCAATTCGATGGTCCGCTTCCGGAACGGACCCGGCTTGGTCCGTTCGACGAGGTCGAGCATCTCCGGGACGTCGTCGGGCCCCAGCACGACCGCTTCGGGATCTTCGGCGGCTTCGAGCGCGACGTCGACCAGCCGGACTCCGGCGATCCTGCCGAGGACTTCCCAGTCGGCCGGGACGGGCAGCGCGTTGTGGACGGTGACCGTCTGACCGGGGCCCGCCAGCGTGGCGACGTCGGCCCACACGCCGTCGTCCGGCTCAGGGGGAAGGGCGAAGAACGGCGCGACGTCGACCTGGTAGCGCAGGACCTGGCCGGAGCGCTCAGCGAAATGGGCGTGCGGGCCGGTCAGCGAAGCCCAGGCCGGGTCGTCGAAAGGGGTGACCATGACCGCTCCGACACCGGCGGACCGGCTTTCATTCCCGCTCCCACATCCTGAGCGCTCAGCCGCCCGGCACGAGCAGCGGCGAATGCGGGTCGAGTTCGACCCCGCGTTCCCGGAGCGTGTCGTCGATGACCCGCCAGATCCATCGCACCAGCTGGCTCGCGAGCTCCGGGAGTTCGAGGCCGCCCGGATTCTCCAGCCAGCGCGCGGCACTCGTGTCGACGAGGCCGACCAGCCCGAAGGCGAGCGGTTCGGCGATCCGGCCGTCGAGATCGAAGGTGTCGAGGTAGTGCTCGAACAGGATGGAGAGCTGCCGGGCGATCGCCGTTCTGACGTCGGTGATGGCGTCGCCGCCGCGCCGCCCGGCTTGGGAGTGCCTGGCGAGATAGCGGTAGAGGTTCCCGTGTTCGGCGAGCCAGCCGGTATGCGCGCCCACCGCGATGGTGATCAGCTGCATGGGCGTCCCGCTCGGGTCCCACAGCGGGGCCAGTTCGGCGGTGATGAGGCGGACGGCGCGGTCGGCGATCGCACGCTGCAGGTCGGCGGCGTCGTCGAAATGCTTGTACACCCGGGTTCTGGCCACCCCCGCCTCGTCGGCGATCTGTTCGGTGGAGACCTCCGGACCGTGCTCGGCGATCGCGCGCAGCGCCGCGTCGACGAATTCCCGTCGGCGGCGCTCCCGCTGTCCCGCCCAGCGCGCCGCCCGGCCGTCCGGCCGCGGCGCGTCGGCTTCAGGCGTCATCCCCCGGAGTTTATCGGTGGCCGGGTTACCGGTACACTGCCGTACCCGTTACTTCGGGAGACCGCGATGAGGAATGACGTCGAAGACACCACAGCGGACGCCACGCTGCTCGACGCCTTCCGCGCCGGTGACATCGCCGCCGGCGAGACACTTTTCCGGCGCCACGCCGAGCCGCTCCGCCGCATCGCCGCCGGCTGGGTCGCCGACCCCGCCGAGCGGGACGACCTCGTGGCCGAAGCCTTCGTACGGGTCCTGAGCGTCATCCGCGACGGCGGCGGGCCGCGCGAAAACCTCCGCCCCTACCTCGCGGTCACCATCCGGAATCTCGCCGCCAAGTGGAGCCGTCACCACAAACGGGTCGAGCTGTACGGCACGACTCCGGCGGTCGAGGAGGCCGCCGGAGTCGTGGGCGCGGAGGAACTCGTCATCCTCCGCTCGAACGCCCGGCTGGCGTGGACGGCGTACTGCGCGCTGCCCGGCCGCTGGCGGACCGTGCTGTGGCGGACCGAAGCCGAGGGCGATTCCCCGAAGGTGGTGGCGCCGCTGCTGGGCGTGTCGCCCAACGGCGCCTCCGTCCTCGCCTTGCGGGCCCGCGAAGGGCTGCGCCAGGCCTTCCTCCAGGCGCAGGTCCCCGAAACGGGAACGCCGTGTTGTCAGGAAGCGCGGCGCCGGATGGGCGCGTGGCTGCGCGGCGGTGTGCCGGGCCGCCGCGCGGATCTGATCGCCGCGCATCTGGCGGGCTGTGAACCCTGCCGGACCGTCGCCACCCGGCTCGACGAGGTCAACCGCGAGATGCCGCCGGGCGTCCGCGCCGTCCCCGCCTGAGATCAGCCGGGTACCGGAGCGGCCTCCCCCGCGATCCTCAACGCCTCCACCAATTCCCGGTACAGCGTGTCGGTGGCGAGCAGGTGCTCGTGGCTGCCGCTCGCCCGGACACGGCCTGCCTCCATCACCACGATGGTGTCCGCGTCGATCACGGTGGACAGCCGGTGCGCCACGGTGACGACGGCACCCTCGCTGGCCAGCCGCCGGATGCAGTCGTGGATCGCGCTTTCGGTCCGGCCGTCGACCTGCGCGGTCGCCTCGTCCAGCAGCACCACGTCCGGCGTGCGCAGGATCGCCCTGGCCAGCGCGATCCGCTGACGTTCCCCGCCGGACACCGACGTCGACGAAAGCGGCGTGTCCAGACCGTCGTCGAGTGCGGCGATCTTGTCGCTCAACCGGACCTCTTCGAGAGCCCGCCGCACCTCGTCCTCGGTCGCGTCCGGATGCGTGAAGAGCAGGTTCTCCCGAATCGTCCCCGGCACGATCGGCGTCTCCTGCTCGACGTAGGCCAGCCGGGATCGCACGTCCGCGTACGGCAGGTCCGCGTACTCGCGGCCGTCCAGCAGCAGTGAACCCGATTGCGGCCGCACGAACCGCATGATCAGCGACAGCATCGTGGTCTTGCCCGCGCCGGACGGCCCGACGATCGCGGTGTGCCCGCGACGCGGGATCGCCAGCGAAACGTCGCGCAACGCCGGGTCTCCGCCGTAGCCCGCGGTCACGCCGCGCAGTTCCAGCACCGGGCCGTCGTGGTCCCCCTCGGACTCCGCCTTGGCGGGCGCCCGGTCCTCTTCCACCTCCAGTGTGTCCATCTCCCGGATCCGCCCGGCCGCGGCGATCCCCGCCTGCAGCGCGGTCATGTTCTGGCTCAGTTCGGTGATCGGCTCCATCAACGCGAACGCGTACAGCAGGAACGCGATGAGGCTCGACACTTCGAGCAAACCCGCTTCGACCCGCCAGGCGCCGAGACCGAGGATCACCAGGATCGCGCCCTGGATCCCCGTCCAGGCCACCACCCAGGCGACGGCTTCCCGCCGCACCGCGCGGACGCCGTGCGCCGTGGCGGCTTCCGCGTCGACCAGGATCCGGTCGGCCTGCCGGGTTTCGGCACGGCTCGCCTTCACCGTGCGGATCGCCCGCAGCGCGCCCTCGAGGACGCCGCCGAGACGGCCCAAACGATCTTGCGCCTTCTCCTGTTCCTTCGCGATCGCGGGCATGAGCCAGGCGAACAACGCGACGACCACGAGCACGGCGGCCACGGTCGTCGCCAGCAGCACCGGGTCGAGCACGCTCATCAGCACCAGGGTGCCGGCGAGCATCACCACGCCGTTGATCAAGCCGATCACGCTGGACGACGCCGCCTCGCGCAACAGCACCGTGTCCGAGGTGACGCGGGTGACCAGCTCCCCTGTCGGCCGTTTCGTGATCGCCGGGATCGTCGCGCGGAAGAACCGCCGCACCATCGATTCCCGCACCTTCAGCACCACCCGCTCGCCGATCGTGCCGAGCAGGATCCACTCCGCCAGCCAGATCACCGCCCCTACCAGCATCAGGCCGAGCAACGCCAGCACCGGCCCGGCCAGCGACGCCGACGAGCCGAGCGAATCCAGCACCCACTTCGTGACCATGGGCGAGGCGAGGCCGGTCGCCGAACCGAGCAGGGCGAGGACCAGGCCGATCGCGAGTGCCCCCTTGTGCGGTCGCGCGAACGACCACAGCACCTTCAATCGTGGAGTCTTCATGGTTCTTAATGGAACACGCCTGTTCTAAAATCGTCAACCGAGTTCCATATCGGGAGCGAGGTACGGTACCGCCATGAGTGAGGGTGTGGTCACCGAGACGGGTGTCCGGGCGAGGACCCGGCGCGCGATCCTGGACGCGGCCATCGAGACGTTGACCAAGCAACCGAGCGCGACGCTCGCGGATATCGCGGCGGCGGCGAACGTCGGGCGCACCACGGTGCACCGGTACTTCGCGGAGCGATCGGACCTCATCGACGCGATCAGCCACGACGCCCTCGACAAGATCTCCCAGAGCACCGAACGGGCCCGGCTCGACGACGGTCCGGCGCCGGACGCGCTGGCGCGGCTGTGCCAGGAGTACTTCGAACACGGCGACGTCTTCCAGTTGCTGTTCACCATGCCGGATCTGGTGACGCGGCCCGAATGGGCGGAGGAGAGCGACGACGACCGTCGCCTGCTGCGGCTCGTCGAACGCGGGCACGCCGAGGGCTCGATCGATCCGGCGATGACGAAGGAATGGTTGCTGCAACTGCTCTGGAGCCTGCTCTACACGGCATGGGAGCTGGTGCGGGAGAAGACACCGAAGCACGAGGCGCTCACGTTGTGCCTGCGCAGCCTGGAAAAGGTCATCGCGGTCGGCTGAAGTCCTCCGAAGTGATGACGCGGACTCGCGCCACTTCGAAGATCCTGGCCCGGTGACAGAAAAAACCGGCACCCGCCCGGGTGCCGCCTGGGGAATCCTCTTCGGCGGGCTCGCGGTGTTCGCGGCCGCGCCCGTACTGCTGCTGACCACCGGGCACGACGCGATCAAGCCGTCCGCGGATTCGGCCAAGGAGCTTTCCCTCGCGGGCGCCCTGCTCCCCACGCTCGCCGGGATCCTGCTGATCCACGGGATCCCGCTCCACGCGCCGAAACTGCTCCCCGAGGTGACCGACCGGCGCGGGCTGGGCAGACAGGCGACAGCCTTGGCGCTCATCGCGTTCCTGTGGCCGTTGGCGTTGTACCTGGTGTCGGCGGCGGGACAGCAGGCACTGGTCCGCGACATCTGGGCGCTCGCCAAGCCGCTGGTTTTCCTGGCGCTGCCGTTGATTCTGCTTCGGGCGCTGCCCGCGCGGGATTCCTTCCGGCTCACGTGGCGGCCCCGGGAGACCTGGCAATGGCTCGCGCCGATCCCGGCGGTGCTCGTGTTCGGCTGGCTCTACGTCCTCGGCCCGCTCGCGCCGCCGCTGCCCACTTCGGAGGACTACCCGGACCCGGTGTACCTGGCGGTCGGCGCGACGCTGACGTTCTTCACCGCGAACGTCCTCGAAGAGGTGTTCTTCCGCGGCATGCTGCAGACCCGGCTGGAGGCACTTTTCGGCCGGTGGCCGGGAATCCTGCTGTCGGCACTCCTGTTCGCGTGGCTGCATCTGCCGACGCACGGACAGGGGTCATTGCCACTCACCCTGGGCGCGATCGTTGCCTTCCAAGGGTTCTTCGGCCTGTTCACCGGTTACCTGTGGTCGCGATACCGCAATCTCTGGGCTCCGATCGCCGCGCACACCGCGATGAACACGCTGCCGCTGCTGTTGATGTGAGCCGGCGGTTGGTCGTGAGTTGCGATTCGGATTGGGCAGCTGAAGCCGAAGTACATGAAGGCCCCCTTCCTGTACATAGGCACAAGGATGGGGGCCTTCATGTACTTGGGAAGGTGCGAAGACATCCCTTGGCGGATTCGTCCGTGCCCCCAATGTGGCATTGGGGACACTGAGCGTCTCCGATGCCACATTGGGCGCACCGACTGAGGCCTGCGTTGTCTCGGCACCGCACGAAGGCCTCCTTGAGGGACTCTGGGTCCCTCAAGGAGGCCTTCACGGAAAGGGAAGTCAGGCGCCGATGGTCGCCGCGTCGATGACGAACCGGTAGCGGACGTCGCTGTTCTCGACCCGGTCGTAGGCCACGTTCACCTGGTCGGCCGAGATCGTCTCGATCTCCGCGCCGATCCCGTGCTCCGCGCAGAAGTCGAGCATCTCCTGGGTCTCGGCGATCCCGCCGATCATCGAGCCGGCGAGCACCTTGTTCCCGCCCAGCAGCGAGAAGGCGTTGTAGGACAGCGGTTCGCCGGGCGCGCCGACATTCACCATCGCGCCGCCGACGCGCAGCATGCCGAGGTAGGAGTCGACGGGCAGTGTCGCCGAAACGGTGTTGAGGATCAGGTCGAAGCGGCCGCGCAGCGCCTTGAACGTCGACGCGTCTCCGGTCGCGAAGTAGTCCTTCGCACCCAGCTTCAGCCCGTCCTCCTGCTTCTTCAGGCTCTGGCTGAGCACGGTGACCTCGGCGCCCATGGCGACCGCGATCTTGACCGCCATGTGCCCGAGCCCGCCGAGGCCGACGACGGCGACCTTCTTGCCCGGCCCGGCGCCCCAGCGGTTCAGCGGGGAGTAGGTGGTGATACCCGCGCACAGCAGCGGGGCGGCGACGTCGAGGCCGATGCCTTCCGGGATGCGGCAGACGAAACCGTCCTTCACGACGATCTGGCGGCTGTAGCCGCCGTAGGTGTTCTCGCCGTCGAACCCGACACCGTTGTACGTTTGGATGTTGCCCTTGACGCAGAACTGCTCGGTGCCCGCGAGGCAGTACTCGCACTCGCCACAGGAATCGACCATGCAGCCGACCCCGACCCGGTCGCCGACCTGGTACTTCGTCACGTCGGAGCCGACCGCGGCGACGACGCCGGCGATCTCGTGACCGGGCACCATCGGGAAGATCGCGCTGCCCCAGTCCTCCTTCACCTGGTGGATGTCGCTGTGGCAGATCCCCGCGTACGCGATGTCGATCAGCACGTCGTCCGGACGCAGGTCGCGACGCTCGATCGTCGTCGGCGACAGGGCGGCGCCCGGGGACGGCGCGGCGATGGCGTGCGTGGTCGTCGTCATGAAACCCTCCGAGAAACAGTGAGACCATGTAAGAGGTCACTTACAACTAGCGTAAGAGGCCTCTTACATATTCCGCGACCGGGACGGTGTGATCCACGACATGGGCGGCAAGTACCATCACGGCGACCTTCGCGCCGAACTCGTGCGGGTCTCCCTCGACCTGATCGCCGAACAAGGGCTCGGCGCGTTCTCGGTCGCCGAGGTCGCCAGGCGCGCGAAAGTCAGCCCCGGCGCGCCCTATCGGCACTTCCCGGACAAGGAAAGCCTCCTGGCCGCGATCGCCGCCAAGGTCGCCTGCCAGCTGGCGGACAGGGTGCACGACGCCATCGAGGCCGAAAGCGAACCGGTCGCCGCGCTCGCCGCGGCCGCCGGTGCGTACACGGAGTACCTGATCGAACGCCGGGCCGGGATGAACATCATCTACTCGGACGGCTTGCAGGGCCCGGAACACGCCGCACTGCACGAGCAGACCCGCCGCCTGACCGACCAGTTCGTCATGCTCTGCCTCACCGTCGCCGACCGGCCGGAGGACGGGCTCGAACTGATGGAGCAGTTGTTCACCCAGGCGCACGGTTACGGCACGTTCTATCTCGACGGAGTGTTCACGAAACAGGGCTACTCCACGGAAGTCGTCGTCCGCAAATCGGTCGAGGCCGCTCGCGCCGCCATCGAGGGGCGCACGAAAATGTGACGTGATTCACGTCTGATTTGTCCGATTACCGGGGCTTCCCGCGCCGACAGGATGCGAAGCGCAATCCTTTCGACAGCGAGGAGAACCGCGTGAACATCGGGCAAGACGTCGGATCGTGGCGGGAACTGGGCCGCCATACGAGCACCGCGTCGGTACTGGCGGGTGGCGTGCTCGTCGGCGCGATCACCATCTACGTGGCGGCGAGCCTGCTGCCCACGGCGATCGAGGACATCGGCGGACGGTCGTTGTACGCCTGGACCATGACGGCGTTCCTGGTCGCCCAGGTCGTCGCGACCATGCTGGTGGGCCAGGCGCTTTCGCGCTTCGGCGGCAAGAGTTCCTATCTGGCCGGTTTCGGCGCCTTCGCCGCGGGCTCGGTGGTGTGCGCCGCGAGCCCGTCGATGCCGGTCCTCCTGCTCGGCCGCGGGACGCAGGGTCTCGGCGCCGGTCTGCTGACCGGACTGGGCTTCGCCCTGATCCATTCGGCGCTGCCGCCTCGGTTGTGGAGCCGGGGCAGCGCGCTGATCTCCGCGATGTTCGGGGTCGGCAATTTCGTGGGCCCGGCGCTCGGCGGGTTCTCGGCACAGTTCGGTTCGTGGCGCTCGGCGTTCGTGGTCCTGGCCGTGGCGGCGGCCGCGCTGGCGGTCTTCGTGCCCCGGGCGCTCCCCGACGGCGAACGCCCGGCGCAGGCACCGCCGGTCCCGGTCGTTTCGCTGACGCTGATCGTCGGCGCCGCCGGAGCGGTGAGCGTGGCGGGGATCCTGTCCGACGTCCTCGCGATGGCCGCCCTCATCGCGTTGGGTCTCGCGCTCGTGGGCGCGTTCCTGGTGACGGAGAACCGTTCGGCGGCGAGTGTGCTGCCCGCTTCGGTCTACCGCCGGGGTTCGCGGTCGCGGTGGATCTACCTGACCATCATGGTGCTGGCGTCCGGCGTCGCGGTGGAGACGTTCCTGCCGCTGTTCGGCCAGCGATCGGGCGGGCTTCCGCCCGCGGCGGCGGGATTCTTCGCCGCCGCACTGTCCTTGGGCTGGTCGGTGAGCCAGCTCGTCAGCGCATCGGCCGGTAGGACACGGCGGCTCGTGCTCGCCGGGCCGGCCTGTCTCGCCATCGGGTTCGCCGCGCTGGGACTCCTGCAGACCGAACAGCCTCCGCTGCCCGTCGTACTCGCCTGGCTACCGGTGCTCATCTTCGGCGGCATGGGAATCGGCATCGCGATGCCTCATCTGTCGGTCGCGGCGATGACCTCCGCCCCGGACGGCGAAGGCGGGCAGGCGGCGGCCGCGATCGCGACCGTGCTGACGATGTCGACCGCGTTCGGCGCGGCGGTCGCCGGCCTGCTGGTCAACCTCGGCGGCGCTTCGGTGGTCACGTCGGCGAGGTGGCTGTTGTTCGGGTTCGCCGCCATCTCCGCGCTCGGCCTGCTCACCGCACGCCGCGCAGTCTGAGGCAGGTCAGTTCCGGGAGCGCTTCTCGCGCACGCGCGGGAGTGCTTCCGGACAGCCGCCGTCGCACCGGATGTGCGCCCAGACGATTTTCCCGCCGCGCACCGGCTCGCGCCGGACACCCCATTGCACGGCTACCCCGTCGACGACGAGAAGGCCGCGCCCGCGGGGATCCTCGAACTGCGAGCACCGCGCCCGCGGCTGTTCGACGCTGACATCCGCGACCTCGATGCGGACCGCACAAGGCGACACGCCACGCCACAACTGGATGTGGCGTGCCCCACCTCCATGCACATAAGCGTTGGCGACGAGCTCCGTCGCCGCCAGCAGGACGTCGTCGCGATGCCCCTCGCCGAGGTCGGGAAGGCATCTGACCACCCAGGCGCGCATGTCCGGCAACGCCCGTGGCGTCGTGGCCCGCAGGTCGAGCACCCAGGTTCCCGGCACCGGATGCTCCGCGATGTTGATCATGGAGCCACCCTTCCCCTCGCGCGCGACCTCCTTGCTGAAGTCGCACAACGGGGTTACCCAGAACACCCGCGGATCAACCCGTGTCGAACGCGACACGGGCGTCAGCGCACCGCGATACCCTCCAGCACCGTCTTGACCACGGCTTTCACCGCAGGCGACGTGGCCACCCTCGGGCCATGCGGGAGCAGTGCGGTGAGCACCGATTCGTGGCAGACGCCGACCAGCATCGCCGCCGCCGCGTCGACATCGCCGTCCAGCCTGCCGAGTTCCTTCTCCGCGCGCAGATATCCGGAGAGGCGATCGCGCCAGGTCTCACCGTCCCCGGCCAGTTCGCCGAACCGCGCGAGCACGGCGGGGCGGGCGAGCAGTCCGGCGAACGCGGGCAGGATCTCCTTGTGCAGAGCCAACCCGTACGCCAGCTGGGCGCGGAGATTGCCTTCGACCGTGGCCGATCCGGGCGGCGGCAGCTCGCCGAGCCCCGCTTCGACCCGCCGCACGTGTTCCGCCAGCGCGTCGGCCAGCAACTCCTCCTTGTCGGCGAAGTGGTTGTACAGCACGCCGTCGGCGACCCCGGCCGCCCGGGCGATGGCCCGGACCGTGAGTTCCGCGGTGCCGTTGGCGGAGATCAGGTCCGCGGCCGTGCCGATCAGATGCTCGCGCAGGCTCCGGCCGTCTTCTGTGTCGCGCAGTGCCGCTGCTTTCCTCGGCGCCATCAGGATTTCGCCCTGACCAGCCACGCGGCACCGCGCAGCCGCACGCCGCCGGGCCCGGCAAAGGGCCGCAACGCGGCCGAAAGCGCGTCTCGCGCGCCGTTCGCCGCTTCTTCGCCGGCCAGACCGAGGTGGTACCTGACCGGACCCCAGTCCGCGATGAACCCGGCGGCGTCGGCCACGTCGCTCCCCCAGACCTGATCGGCCTCGACGCGAGTCGCCGTGACCTCGCGGAATCCGGCGTCCGTCAGCACCGAGCGAGCCCGTTCGGGGTCGGCGAACGCCGTCGGGCCGGTACCGTCCTCGCCGGTCGGGGTCGGCAGGAACGGTGACAGCGCACCAAAAACGGTGCCGAGATCCGTTCCGGCGAGTGCGGTCATGCACAGGAACGCGAGCCTGCCGCCCGGTTTCAGCGCCCGGCGCACGTTCGCGAAGGCGGCGACCGGATCCGCGAAGAACGTCACCGCGAACCGGCTGAGCGCGACGTCGAAAACCTCTTCCCCCAGCGGAAAGACCTGGACGTCGCCCTGCTCGAACCGCACGTTCGCCACGCCTTCGGCCTCCGCGCGGGCCCGCGCCGTGGCGAGCATCGGCGCGGACAGGTCGATCCCGGTCGCGTCCCCGAGCGGGGCGCGGACGGCGGCGAGCCGGGTGACCTGCCCGTTCCCACAACCGATGTCGAGCACCCGGTCCCGCTCGCCGATTCCGGCGGCGTCGAACAGGAAGTCGTTGAACCCGCTGTTCACCGCGTCGTAGCGCCCGTCGTGCTCGGCCCAGTGCCGTCCCTCGTAGCCGTTCCACGCCTCGGACTGCGCGGTGTTGACGATGCCGGACATCGCAGAACCCTCCTCCTTTATGAACACACGTTCATGAACACGTGTTCATACTGATCGAGGCCGGTCTCGCCGTCAAGCGGTGACGGTGAATTCGGCGGTGCGGACCTTGCCCTCGTGCTGGAAATCGAGGAACAGCCGGTAAGTCCCCGCCGTCGGGAACCCGGCGAAGAACGTCACCTCGGGACCCGCCGCGGTCCGGCCGTCACCGGGTTCGCCGTCGGGGTGGACGTGCAGGTACGCGAGGTCGCCACCGCGCAGCGCGACCAAATGCCCATACGCACCCAGGTACGGCTGGAGATCAGTGACCGCGCGGCCGTCCTTGGTGACGGTGAGGGTCACCTTCGACGGCATTCCCGGCGCGAGTTCGCCGTCGAGGCGGACCTGGTAGCCGTCGACCTCCGCGACGCGCGAGGTCCGGTATTCGGCGGGGCGGAAGTTCCCACCGGCGAAGAGATCGACGCCCAAGGTGATCCCCTCGCCGCCGCTGGGCTTGAAGTCCGCGAAGACGCGGTAGACCCCGGCGTCGGCGATGGTCAGCGGAACCGACCACGTGCCGTCGTCGCCGAGTTCGGGGTGGATGTGCTGGAAGCCCGCGGTGTCCCGGCGGACGACGATGAGGTGCAGCCGCTTTTCGTGCTCGACGTCGTAAGCGGTCACCGGTGTGCCGTCGGCGCCGAGGATCCTGAAGATAAAAGGAGCCGTCTCCCCGGGAATGAGCGTCGTAGTGGTGGGCGCCAGGGTGTAGCCGGCTTTGGTCGACGCGAGACCGGCGGGTTCGTGGCCATGCGTTCCGTGGTGCATCGTGGTGTTCATGAACCCACCATACATACCCCCTAGGGGTACCAAGGCGCGATGCTCGTCACATACCCCTGAGGGGTAGCCGCAGTTCCCGTCCGGGCAAGGACCTCCGCCGGTCCGTCACCAGGATCATCGCCAGGGTCCCGATTCCCAGCCACACCACGAGCTGCACGATCCCCGACGTCAGTCCGTCCGTCCCGGTCAGCAGCGACCACAGCGCCACCAAGGCGCCGTTGGTCGGCAGGATCCCCAGCACGGTCCCGAAAAAGCCAGGCACGGTCGAGACCAGCGAAGCGCCGACAGTGAGCACGAGGATCGCGAGGGCGGCGAAGCGACCAGGACGTTTGAAGATCGCCACCAGCGCTTGGTTGACGACGGTGAACGTCCCCGCCGCGAGCACGAGCACCACCAGCAGTGTCACCGCCTTGCCGAAGCTCAGGCCGAGGAACGCCCAGAACACCCCGGTCAGGATCAGGGCGGTCAGCACCGCGAGCGTCGCACCGGGGACGGCCGCGGCGAGGATGATCCGCCAGCTCGGTTCGCGGGTGGTCAGCACACTCGGCGGCACCGCCCGGATCACCTGGTACGTCGCCAGCGCGCAGCCCCACAGCGCCAGCACGAGGATCAGCGCCACCGCGCCTTCGCCGAACGATCCCGAGCCCGCCGTGTCGGCGATCGCGGGGGTGGCGGCGACCTGTTTGAGGTGGTCGCGTTCGGCCTGGGTGTAGTCGGGCACCTTGCCCCGGCCCTCGTTGAGGCCCTTGGCCAGCTCCGAGGCGCCCGATTCGGCGCGCTCGGCGCCATCGGCGGCGGAGCGGGCACCGGTGGCGAGCTCACCCGCACCGGTGGACAACGTCGTCGCGCCGCCGGCGAGCTGACCGGAGCCGTCGGCGAGCCGCCGTGCCCCGGAGTCGGCGGCCTTGACCCCGGCGTCGAGTTTCCGCGCGCCGTCGGCCGCCGTGCCGATGCCGCCCGCGAGTTCCTTCGACTTGTCCGCGAGCTGCTTGTTCCCGTCGGCGACCTTCTGCGAGCCCGCCGAAAGGTCTTGCACCGCCTTCTTCGTCTGTACGACGGCGTCGCGGATTTCGGCACGTTTGCCGTCGAGGATCGCGGCGTCGGCCGTGAGCTTCTCCGAAGCGGCCTTGAGATCGGCGCAGAACTTCGTGTCCTGATCGCATCTCTGGGCCAGTTCCGCGAACTTGCGCGCCGAGTCGCCCGCCGACGGCAGGGCGTCGATGATCCGCAGGACCTTGTCCGCCAGCGGCGAGATCTTGTCGGACAGCTGCTTGTTGCCGTTCGCGACCTGCTGTGCCCCGTCGGCCAGTTCCCTGGTCAACCGGGGCAGCTGCGCGGTGTCCTTCTCCGCCTGCGTCAACCCCGACGACAACTGGCCGGAACCGGTGGCGAGCTGCCCGGTGCCGTTCGCGAGCTCGCGTGCGCCGTCCGCCAGCTGCCCGGCGGCGCCGCTGAGTTTTCCCGCCCCGCCGGCGAGTTCTCCCGCGCCCGCGGCCAGTTTCCCGGTCCCGTCGGACAATTGCCGCAGTCCGACCACCAGCTGGTCGCTGCCGTCGGCCGCCTGCACCAGCTGCTGGTGGATCGAGGAGAACCCGACGTACAGATTGTCCACATAGGTCTCGACGATCTGCCGGTTCAGCGCGGCGAGCGTCGCGTTCGCGACCTCGCGGCTCGCCACCGGATCGACCAGACCGGTGCGCTGCGACGTCTCGACGCGCATGATCGCCTGCTTCGCGTCGAGCGGTTTACCCGACGTCGATGTGGCCTGCGCGGAGAAGTCCCGCGGAATCGTCACGACGGCCGAATACGTACCGTCGGAGATGCCCTCCTTCGCGTCCTCTGCGTCGGTGAGCACCCACGTGTACGCGGAATCCTCGCCGTGCACGAGGTTTCCGGCCAGTTCCCGGCCGAGCGGGATCAGCTGCCCGTTCACCGTCACCGGCTCGTCGTCGTTGACCACGGCGGCCTTGGCGGCGCCGTGGTTGTCCTCGGGCGACCAGAACGCCCACGCCAGGCCGAGCGCCACGATCACCGGCACGAGGACGATCCCGAGCCAGGTCTTCCAGGTCAGCGGTCCGATGGCGGTCGCGCGGGCGGAACCGGTGAAGAAGCGGGACATCAGCGGACCTCGGCGGGGACGGGGGCGGGTGTCATGGCGAGACCCGCGACGGCGGTGGTGGGCACCAGATCCCGCACGATGGCGAGGCTCTGGCAGGACACGGCGAAGGTCGCTTCCCTGCTCGCGAACGAGGCTCGCAACCCCGCGCGTTGGGCGGTGTTGACGACGGTGTCCAGGTCGTCGAGGAAGACGAGCGCGACACCGTCGTCGAGCGCGCGGCGGACCTCGCCGGCCGGGTCGTCGGTCTCCTTGCAGGCGACGAAGGCGACGTTCCGCCGGACGGCGTGCGCGTGCTGCGGCAGCACCCGGCCGAGGACCTTCAGATCACCGCGGACGTTCGGCACCCGGCCGGCGAGCGCGTAGAGCAGCGCGCTCTTGCCCGCCGGGCCGGAACCGTGCACGGCGAGGATCTCCCCCGGGCCGAGATGCAGTTCGACGTCGCGGAAGATGGTGCGGCCCCGGTCGTCGTCGACCCGGAGACCGGCGGCGCTGATCACCTCGGGCGAACCCGGCGCGGGCCAGTCGGCGAGCCGGAGTTCGTGGACGAGACCGTCGCCCTCGGCGTCGAACACCGGGAGTTTGCGGTCCAGCCACGGCGGCAGACCCCAGGCGCGCGGCCCCAGCAGCGCGAGAATCGCCGGGACGAGCGTCATCCGCACCAGGAAGGCGTCCACGAACACCCCGACCGCGAGACTGAACGCGATCGGTTTGATCGTGGCGCTGCCGTCGGGCACGAAGGCGGCGAACACGCCCAGCATGATCACCGCCGCCGCGGTCACGACCCTCGACGCGGACACGAAGCCCGTCTCGATCGCCTTGTGCGCGTCGCCGTGATGGACGTAGTCCTCCCTGATCCGGGACACGAGGAACACCTCGTAGTCCATGGCCAGTCCGAAAAGGACACCCATCAGGATGATCGGCAGGAAGCTGATCACACTGCCGGTGCGGGTGACGCCCAGCGCGTCCGCCAGATGTCCCTGCCCGAACACGAACGACGTCGCGCCGAACGCCGCACCGATCGAAAGCAGGTAGCCGAAGGTGGCTTTGAGTGGCACGAGGATCGAGCGGAACACCATCGCCAGCAGCACCAGCGAGAGCCCGACGACCAGGATGCCGAACGGCAGCAGCGCGTCGCCGAGTTGCGTGGACACGTCGATGCCGACGGCGGTGAACCCGGTGACCGCGGTCTGTACGCCGTACCGGTCCTTGAACTGTCCTTCCATCGACCGCAGCCGTTCGACGAGGTCGTCGGTCGCCTCGTCGAAGGCGCCGGTCGTCGGCACGACCTGGATGATCGCGGTGTCGCCCTTGGGGTTCGGCGTCGCGAGCGGGACGACGGCGACGCCGGGCACCTTGCGGATGTCGTCGGCGATGCCGTTGGTGATCCCGACCGGGTCGGTGGTCGACAGGATGTCCGCGGTGACGACGAGCGGACCGTTGAAGCCGGGCCCGAAATGCTCGGCGACGGCGTCGTAGGCGACCCGCGCTGGAGTGCCGTCCTCGTCGGTTCCGTTGTCCGGCAAGGCGAGCCGGAGATCCAGCGCGGGCACCGACGCGATCGCGAGCACCCCGACGATCAGCGCGATCGTGATCCACGGGGACTTCGTGGCGAGCCGGACCCAGCGGAGGCTGAACCGCGTCTTCTTCTTGGTCTTGCGTGCCTTTCGCGGCTTCTTGGGCCGCAGCCGCTCACCGGCGAAAGCCAGCAGCGCGGGGATGAGGGTGATGGCCACGATCACCGCGACCGCGACGCCGCCCGCCGCCGCGATACCCATCGTCGTCAGGAACGGGATCCCGGCGACGAACAGGCCCAGCAGCGCGATCACCACGGTGAGCCCGGCGAAGATGACCGCGGAGCCGGCGGTGGCGGTCGCCCTGGCGATGGACTCCTCGACCTCGAGTCCTTCGGCGAGCTGATCCCGGTGCCGGGAAAGGAGGAAGAGCGCGTAGTCGATGCCCACGGCCAGCCCGAGCATGACCGCGAGCATCGGCGCCGTGGAGGACACCGTCGCCACCGACGTCGCCGCGTAGACCAGCGCCACCGAGACGCCGACACCGAGGATCGCCGTCAGCAAAGGCATTCCGGCCGCGATGAACGAACCGAACACCATCAGCAGCACCACGAGCGCGATGACGAGGCCGATCCCCTCGGTGGGGCTGAGCTTCGGCACCTTGTCCGAGAACGCGTCGCCGCCGGTGAGCACCTCGGTGCCGTGGCCGATCCGGTTCTCCAGGTCCTGCGCGATCCCGGCGAGCGCGGTCCGGGTCGACGGCTGGATATCGGCCAGTCCGACGTCGAGCTGCACGGTGACCAACGCGGCGCGGCCGTCCTTGGACACCGCGTCGTGCACGGCCGGGTCGAAGGGATCGACCACCGTCGAGACCTGCGGAGCTCCGGTCAGCTCCGGGACCACGGCGGAGACGGAATCGCGCACAGCCGCGGAATCGGCTCGCTGCCCTTCCGGGACGAGCACCACCAACTGCGCCGAAGTCCCGCTCACCTGCGGGAAGACACGTCCGAGGTGATCGAGCGCCTCCTGGGACTCCGAGCCGGGGATCGCGAACGTATCGTCGGTGCCCTGGCCGAACAGCAGCGCCGCGCCGCCGGAGACGCACAGCACGACCAGCCACAACGCGGTGACCAGTACGCGTCCGCGGGCGGCCAGCCTGCCGAGGCGGTAGAGGAATGACGACACGATCGGCTCCCGGCGCTCGTTGGATACATGGCGTATCGTAATACACGCTGTATCCGATTCACGATGTATCCTGTCCCACAGCCGGGTGAACCGGGCCGATGCGAAAGAATGGCGAGATGACCGAGGAGCGGGGCGCCACCATGACCAGGCGCCGGGCGGACACCCGCCGACGGCTGATCGACGCGGCGTACGAGGCCTTCTCCGAACGCGGCATCCGGGACACCCCGGTCGAGCTGATCTGCGAACGCGCCGGCTTCACCCGCGGCGCCTTCTACTCGAACTTCAGCTCGAAGGAAGACCTCTTCCTCGCCCTGTTCCAGGAGGAGACCGCGATCCGGCTCGAGCGGTTCCGTGAGGCCACCGAGAGCGTGCTCGGCGACACCGTCGTCGGCGCGCACGAAGACCTCTCCCCGACGCTCGGGCGGATCGCCGAACTGTTCATGGTCGCGCTCAACGCGGACAAGGACTGGTACCTGCTGTGCGCGGAATTCCGCACGCAGGGCCTGCGGCAGCCGGAGATCCGCGACCGGATCGGCGCCGCGTTCCGGTATTTCCACACCGAACTGGGCGCGATCCTGGTCGGCACCCTGGACCGGATCGGCCGAAAACTGACGATCTCGGCGGAGGACGCGGTGCTCGTCCTCGTGGCCCTGTACGAACAAGGACTGCAGAACTATCTACTGGCAGGCGGCGAACTCCCCGCCGACGGCCGCTTCGTCAGCGAACTGATCCCGAAGGTGATGGCGTCGCTCATCGTCCCGGCACACTGACCCGTCAGCACCGGGGCGGAAGCCATCCGGGCGTGGTCACGACCCGCTCGGGCGCGACGGGCATCTGCGCGGTCTTCGACCCGAAGACGAAGCCGACGAGCCCGCCGGGGCAGACACGCACCGCGCCGGGCCCGTCCTGAGTCCCGGATTCGCGCCAGGCCACCGGATCCAGCCCGACCCGCCACACCTTCCAGAACGACGTTCCGTCCCGATGACCGGTGCACGGATCGCCATCCGGCAGGCCTTCGACGCGGCAGACATAGCGGGAATCGGCGTACGGCCCCGATCCGTCCCCCAGTCGCACCGCGAGCCCGGAGCGTTCGAGCGCGGTCCGCGCGTCACCGGGCGATCCCGGCACGCATCGCACGAGCACGCCGACCGCGACGGTCACCCCTTCCGTTCCCTCGCAGGCACCCGTTCGCGCGACGGGGTCCACGGCGGGAAAGAGGGCCACCAAGCTGAAGAGCACGGCCAAGATCGACATCTTCGAATACTAAGGGTGTCCACCCGCATGCGCACAGTGAATCTTTACGAAATATAGACGCGGGCCACGCTTGCACATTCTTCGGCACAGGAAAAAGATGTGTTCTTCTCGCGCGCACCACTCCATCGGGTGCGGCTCTTCGAAAGGTTCAGAGCGTGACGCGCAGGCGCCTTGTCGCATTCGTCGTTCCCCTCGCCCTCGCCGGATTCCTGCTCACCGCGGGCGGCACCGCCCACTCACGGCAGACGGCACAGAGCCCGGTCGACATCTCCCCCGGCGCGATCAGGTTCGACCCGGCCCTGCCGAAACCGGACATCTCCTACGGCCACTCGGATCTGGACCTCGAATACATCCGAAAGGACGCGTCGGACACCAACGGATGCAGTACGAGGAATCACGAAGAAACCGAAGAGGCCATCGTCAGGCCGGGCACCGGGCACGTCACACTCGCCGGGGTCCGCTACGAACTCGAACAGTTCCATTTCCACACTCCGTCCGAACACCGTTTCCTCGGCCGCACCGATCCGCTGGAAATGCATTTCGTGCACCGCAGTGCCGCCGGGAAACTGCTGGTGATCGGCGTGCCGCTGCGCTCGGGCGCCGCGTCGCCGGTGGATCGCGTCCTGGCGAAGCTCGCCCCGGAATGCGGCGAAACGGTGGCGTTGGAGGACTTCGACCTCGCCACGCTCCTGCCCCGCGACCGAAGCACGCTGCGGTACGACGGCTCGCTCACCACGGCCCCGTTCACCGAAGGGGTGCGGTGGTTCCTGATGTCCGAGCAGACCGTTTCGCCGTCGACGATCGCGCGGTTCCAGGGCCTGTTCGGCACGGGCAACGCCCGCGCGCCGCAGCCGCTCAACGGACGGCGGCTGACCGTGGTGCCGCAGTTCTAGTGAGTGGTAAGGACGGTTATTTGAGGTAAGGCAAACGTGTCGTGGTCGCGGACGGGTCGATGGTGGGGTGAAGGCTCCCTTCACTGCGTCTAATGCGGTGAAGGGAGCCTTCACACCTGCCCCAAGTACATGAAGGACCCCTTCCTTGCGCCTAGGTACAGGAAGGGGTCCTTCATGTACTGAAGGCGCGCGGCCACCGGCGTTTCATCGGGATTTCATGGCTCCGCCCTACGGTTCCGGGCACGGATCCGCGACCCGCGGACCGGTGGTCCACGAGGAGACGTGCATGAGCCCGGCGAGCCGGACCCCGTACAACATGGTGACGCCCCGGGACGACGCGCCGAGCCCAGGGCAACGGGACGGGGTCGTCGGACCGGGCTGGAGCTGGGCGGCGTTCTTCACCCCGTGGGCCGACGGCCGCCCGTCGCCGAGGTACCGGTGGACGCTGTTCGACACCGCCGCCGACGCCGTCGAAGACCTCCGTCGTTGTCTCGACGACGGCGCCGTCGGCCGGCGCGGCGCCCTATGCTCCTCCGTACTCCGCAAACGTGGCGCGCCAAGGGAATTGGTGCTGTGCGACGCCGCGGAGTGGGCTTACGCCGTCCACGAGGTCCGCGCCGGCGTACATCTGGCCGACGCCGCCGACACCTACTTCGCGCGCTGGCGGACGAGCATGGCGGGGCACCGGTTCACGATCGTCAACGCCGGAGTACCGACTGTCTGGTGAGCTCCAGCCCCTCCAGCGCGAGAGTGCGCTGAGCGGGATCGCCGTCGGGTCCGATGGTGGTGAGCACCCACTCGAAATGCTCCCTGGCCGCCACCGGGTCGCCCGCGGCGAGATGGGTACGGCCGAGCCGGTTGCGGATCTCGGATTCCATCCCGACGATGGTCTCTTCGGTGACCGCGGTCAGCGCCCGCCGTTGGAGTTCGAACGCGGCGTCGAGATTCCCCAGTTCCAGTTCCGCGGCGCCCAGCCGGGCGAGACTGGTCGCGGTCAGAAGGCCGTCCGTGGTCTCCTCGGCGAGCTCGACGGACCGCCGGAGGTCGAGCGCGGCTTCGGCGAACCTGCCGGTTTCGAGCCGGACGGTGCCGCTGTGACACAGCACCCTGGCCACCATCCCGGGACTGCCGATCTCCTCCCCCAGCGCCTGGGCGCGGCCGAGGTGGTCGAGCGCCTCGTCGTGCTCCCCCTGCAGGTACGCGAGATAACCGAGCGCGGACAGCGATCTCTCGGCGAGCCAGCTGTCCCCCACCTCGTCGGCGAGGACCATCACCCGCCGCATGCCGGGGATCGCCAGATCGTGCCGTCCGGCGATCAGATCCACCATGGTCAGCCCGCCCAGTGCCCGCGCCTCCACCCCGCGGTCTCCGGACGACTGGCCCGCCCGCAGCGCGTCGTCGAACCAGCCGCGCGCCCGGTCCAGCTGCCCTTGCATGGCGTAGGCGTAGCCGAGGCAGAACCGCAGCGACGAGACGAGACGTTCGTCCTCGGCCCGTTCCGCCAGCGGGAGCGCGATCTGCAACGCCGTCCGGCATTCGTGGTACCGCTGCTGGCGCGCGAGATAGTCGACCAGTCCCTCGGCGACTGCGCACGCGAGGTCGTCCAGCCCGGCTTCGGCCGCTTGCGACACCACTTCCGGCAGTTCGCCGACGGCATCGAGCCAGGCGGAAGCGTCGCGCTGGCCGGTGAAAGGACCGCCTTTCTCCAACGGGAACCGCGCGACACCCCATTCGCTCGCCCGTCGAGCGGCGCCGAGATACAAGCCGTACACGCGTTTCCGTGCCGCTTCGGCGGCCTCCTCGGGCATCTCCCCGGCGAGCCGCCGGGCGTAGACCGCCACCAGATCGTGCAGCCGGTAGCGGCCGCTCGCCGGCTCCTGCACGAGGCTCGCGTCGACCAGGCTTTCCAGCCGCCGCTCGGCTTCGGCGGGCGAGCAGTCCAGCAGCGCGGAGACCGAGAGCCGGTCGAACTCGGCCGTCGGCGACAGGCCGAGCACACTGAACGCGTCCTGCTCGGCGGGGCGCAGCTGTTCGTACGACAGGCGCAGCGCCACCTCGACGCTGCGGTCCTCGGCGGTCAGTTCGCCGAGCCTGCGCTCGTCGTCCGACATCCGGTCCACCAGATCCTTGAACGTCCACATCGGACGGTTCTGCAGCCGGGCGCCCGCGATCCTCAGCGCGAGCGGCAAACGCCCGCACAGCCCGGCGAGCGCGCGCACGGCGAACCGCTCACCCTCCGCCCTCGGCGCTCCGACGATGCGGCCGAGCAGCCGTTCCGCCGCTTCGAGACCCAGCGCGCCGAGGGAAACGCGGCGATCGGCGTCCAAACCGGACAGACGGCGACGACTGGTCACCAGCACCCGGCTACCCGGCCCGGACGGCAGCAACGGCCGCACCTGTCCGGCGGACTCGGCGTTGTCGAGCACCAGCAGCAACCGCAGTTGCGCGGTCGCCGCCCGCCACGACGCGGACAGCTCGTCGAGATCGTCGGGCATGAGCCCGTCTTCGACCCCGACCGCGCGCAGCAGCCGCCGCAGCGCACGCTCCGGTGTCACCGGCTCACGGCCTTCGGTGTAGCCGTGGAGATCCACGAACAACGCACCGTCCGGATAGGACTCGCGGAGCCGGTGGGCCGCGCGCACCGCGAGCGTGGTCTTCCCGGCGCCCGGGACGCCGTCGACGGTGTCGACCGAGACCGACTCCGGATCGCCGTCCGCCACCAGCAGCGCGAGTTCACGATCCCTGCCGACGAGTTCGCCGTTGGTGGCGGGCAGCTCGTTGCGGATCCGGCGAGCGGGCTCCCGGCGCTGGGCGACACCGAGCAGCGCTTCGTCCCCGCGCAACACCGCCTCCTGCACCTGCCGCAGCTCCTCACCCGGCTCGACGCCGAGCTGCTCCACCAGCCGCTCGCGGACGTCGGTGAACACCTCCAGCGCCTCCGCCTGCCGCCCGCCGCCGTAGAGCGCCCGCATCAGCAACGCGGCCAGCGGCTCACTCGGCGGATCGGCGGACACCAGCGCCGAGAGCTCGCCGATCACCTCGTCGAACCGTCCG
This sequence comes from Amycolatopsis japonica, assembly GCF_000732925.1. NCBI lineage: Bacteria > Bacillati > Actinomycetota > Actinomycetes > Pseudonocardiales > Pseudonocardiaceae > Amycolatopsis > Amycolatopsis japonica. Next base: position 3,085,663 of record NZ_CP008953.1, on the reverse strand, counting down.
AGCTTCAGCTGGGCCTTCAGTTTCCGGCGCAGCAACAGCAGTTTGCGTTCCTCCAGCCGTCGCCGCTCGCCCTGGACGAACGCGCCGGGCAGTCCCGTCAGCGGCTCGCCGTGGAACAGCCGGAGCGCGTCGGCGAAGGTGTCCACCGCGGCGACGAGGTCGCCCGCTTCCTCGGCGGCGGCCGCGACGGCGGCGACCTCCTCCAGCCGGACCACGTCGAGGAGCACCCCACCACCGGCGAACCGGTAGCCGCCGCGGTCGGACACGATCACCGAGTCCCGCGGCTTCGTCCCCGACGCGTCCAGGCATTGCCGCAACCGCCGGACGTACACCGGCAGCACGTTCGACTCCGGCGGCTTCTCCCAGAGCCCGTCGGTGAGTTCGTAATGGCTGACGGTCACGTCCGGGCGCAGCAGCAGCGCGGCGAGGACGGCCTGCTGGCGGACCGGACCGAGGTCCAGCCGGGTCTCGCCGTACCAGGCCCGCAACGGGCCGAGCACTTCGAACCGCAGTTTCGATTCCGACATGATCCCCCCTTCGTCCCGCACTAGCCCGGCACCACGATCCCGTGATCGAACGCGTACACGATCGCCGCCGCCCGGTCCCGCAACTGGAGTTTGGTGAAGATCCGGCCGATGTGGCTTTTCACGGTCACCTCCGAAATCACGAGAGTGGCGGCGATCTCCGCGTTGGTCAGCCCCCGGCCGATCGCCCTGAGCACGTCCTGTTCCCTCGGTGTCAGCAGTTCCGGCGAACGCCCGCCGCTGCCGTTCCCGGCGGCCTGCCGATAAGCGGCGAGCACCCGGCCGGTGACCCCTGGATCCAGCCAGGCGTCGCCCGCGGCGACCGCCCGCACGGCCCGGATCAGGTCTTCGGCGGGGGAATCCTTGAGCACATAACCCGCCGCGCCCGCCCGCAGCGCGTCGGCCAAGAGGTTGTCGTCGTCGAAGGTGGTCAGCGCGAGCACCGGCGGATGCCCGCCGGTCCGCCGCAGCCGTCTGGTGGCCTCGACACCGCCGACGTTCTTCATCCGCAGGTCCATCACGATGACGTCGACCTCGTGCGCGGCCAGCGCCGCGGGCACCTCCGCCCCGTCGCCGCATTCCCCCGCGATGACGAACCCGTCGCGCCGCCGCAGGATGCGCCGCAGCCCGGACCGCACCAGCTCCTGATCGTCGACCAGCAGCACCTGGACCTCGGCGGCGGTCACGGCTTGACCCCCGGCACGGTGACGCGCACGATCCACTGCCTGCCGCTGGGCCCGGCGCTGAGATCGGCGCCGAGCTGCGCCGCCCGGACGGCCATCCCGGCCAGTCCCGAGCCGTCTTCGGCCGCGCGGCGGACGGTCGCGGGGAGGGTGTTGCTGACGACGAGGTCCAGCCCGGAACGGCCGGCGTTCAGCCGGACCTCCGCGGTCGCGCCGGGGGCGTGCTTGACGACGTTGACAAGTGATTCCTGCACGATCCGGTAGAGGCCCAATCCTTCCGAGGCGCCTACCCGGCCGAGGTCGCCTTCCTGTGTATAGCGCACCGCCAGTCCGGCGCTGCGGGTGCGTTCCACCAGCGTCGCGATGTCCTCCACGCCCGGCAGCGGGGCACTGCCCGACGGGGAGTCGGCGAGCAGGCCGACCGTGCGGCGGATGTCGGCCATCGCCGCCCGTCCCACCTGCTCGGCTTCGGTCAGCGCTTCGATCGCCTCGTCGACGTCGCGGTCCTGCTGCAGCGCGTGCCGGGCACCGGTCAGGTGCAGCAGCGTGATGCTGAGCGAATGACCGACGACGTCGTGCACCTCACGCGCGATCCGCTGGCGTTCGGCGAGCAGCGCCTTGTCGCGGGAGGCGTCCCGGTTGCCGCGCTCGGCGGCCAGCACCCTGGTGTACCAGCGGGTCATGAGCCCGCCGCTGAGTCCGAGCAGGACCGCGACCATGTACACCGGTCCGCCGATCAGCCCGCCCCAGATCCCCGCCACGGCCAGCACCGCCTCGCAGGCGATCGTGACGAGGGCGATCCCCCATGACGTCCGCAGGACACTGCCCGCTTCGGTGGCCGCGACCAGCAACAGCAACGGCGCGAAATCCGGGAGCGCCGGCTCGGCGAGCAGGACGGCGGCGGCGGCGATCAGCGCCGCCACCCGCGCCCAGGGCACGACCCAGCCCGTGAGCGCCCACGCCAGCGGGGTGGCGATCACGAGCAGCCCGCCCAGCGCGATCGGCTGCGGCGGTACCAAGGCGTCCCGCTGCACCACCGCGACCACGGCGAAGACCACGCTCACGAAGGTGGAACTCACCGGAACCCACCAGGGCAGGGCGAGCCCGGCACGAGCGAGACTCACCTGCGCCCGTGCCCGGAACCGGTCCCGCAAGATCTCCAGCACGCCATCAGCCTAGGAAGTCCCGGTGAACGAGTCATCGTGCGGCGGGCGGCACCCGTCTCCGCCCACGGTAGGAGGCCGGGCGAGCACGGTCGGATGAAATCCGGATGAAACCTCCGAAGGCCGCGGGCCAAGGCCGTGAGTGCCCATGAGTGTTCTATTGAAGGGTAAGTCGAAGGTGGCGTGATGGAGTCGGCGGTGCGAGCGGGCTCGCCACCGAGATCCAGCACCCCCCTCAGCTGACGCGGTGAAGGACGCTTTACCCGCGTCGCACGCGGTGAAAGTCCCCCTCATCCACTCCGGCGCCGACGAACACTGAGGTACCTACTGGCGGTCTCGCGTGACTGGACGGACGACTCGCGGCGAGGCATCGCCGTGGAAGTGTCGTCCGTCTGGTCACGTGTGTCGTCCATCGGATCACGCGAGTCGTCCGGACGATCACGCGAAGTGCCGACCAGCCACAACGGCTTCGCCGTGCTCATTCCTGGCTGAGCGCGACCCAGTTCAGTTTCTCCTGTTCTCGTTTCGGCAGGCCCGCGACGACGAGGTCGTAGGAGTCCTCGATCATCTCCCGGACGAAGTCGTCGGTCAGCGAACCGTCCAGTTCGACGGTGTTCCAGTGTCGTTTGTTCAGGTGGTAGCCGGGGATGATCGCCGGATGCTCGGCGCGCAACCGGACGGCGAGGTCGGGCTCGCATTTGAGACTGATCCGCAGCGGTTCCGCCTTGAGCGGGCTGAGCGCGAACACCTTGCCCGCGACCTTGAACACGCTGTTCTCCTCCCCGAACGGGAACTCCTCCCTGGCGCCGGGGAAGCCGAGGCAGATCTTCCGGAGGGCGGCTGGCTTCATGGCGTTCAGGCTAATCGCGACCACCGACAGAAACCTGTCCCGTCCGGGACGTTGACCGCTTGTCGGTGATTCACTGACGATGGGTGGAGCCGACTGGGTGGAGGCGAAACCGACATGCGCGTGAAACAGCTCGCCGTAGCGGGAATCCTGGTGCTGGGTGTGGTGCCCGGGGTCGCCGCGGCGGCCCCGCCGTCCGGAGTGGAAAGCGCCGCACCGAGCGGCTGGGTGGGCACCTGGGCGGCGGCTCCCGCGGCCGGGGTGGCCGGGACCGACAACGGCTACCCGAACTTCTCGATCCGCAACATCGTGCACACCAGCGTCGGCGGGCACGAAGTACGCGTGCGGCTGTCCAACGCCTTCGGCCGGACTCCGGTGCTGTTCGGCCGGGTGACCGTCGCGGTCGCCGCCGGCCCGGACACCCCGCAGGCCGTGCCGGGCACGATGCGCACGCTGACCTTCGGCGGAGATCGCGAGGTCACCGTGCCGCCGGGCGCCGACATCCTCAGCGACGGCACGGCGCTGACGGTGCCGAGGGACGGCGATCTCCTGGTCACCACGTACACACCGACGCCGTCGGGTCCGGTCACCTACCACCCGCTGGCGATGCAGAACTCGTACTTCACCCGGAACGGCGACAAGGCGGCCGACGAGTCGGCGGCGTCGTTCCCGGAGAAGACCGCGGTCTGGCACTACGTGTCCGGTGTGGACGTCCGGGGCCGCGGCCTGCGGGGCAGTGTCGTGGCGATCGGCGATTCGATCACCGACGGGGCGAACTCGACCTGGGGCGCGAACCTGCGCTGGCCCGATCAGCTCGCCGACAAGATCAGCGCGCGGACGGGCGTGCTCAACGCCGGGATCAGCGGGAACCGGCTGCTGCTCGACGGCGGCAACTACGGCGTCAACGCGCTGGCCCGGCTGGACCGCGACGTGCTCGGCCAGTCCGGTGTGCGGACGGCGATCGTGTTCGAGGGCATCAACGACATCCAGCAGACCCCGCACCAGGCCGATCCGAACAAGATCATCTCGGCGTTGAAGCAGATCGCCGGCCGGGCGCACGACCGCGGTCTGCGCGTGCTGGGCGCGACGATCACGCCGTGGAAGGGCTGGGGTTCGTACACGCCGCAACTCGAGGAGACCCGGCAGGCGGTGAACCGGTTCATCCGGACGAGCCGGCTCTTCGACGGCTACATCGACTTCGACGCGGTGATCCGCGATCCCGCCGACCCGCAGCGGATGAAACCCGAGTACGACTCCGGTGATCACCTCCACCCCGGCGACAAGGGCTTCACCGCCATGGCGGACGCCGTCCCGCTGCCGGGGCTCCGCTGATAATCAAGGGCTGCGCCAGGCGGTTCGGTGGGGCACGATGAACTGATGGCGAGCAGCGACAGCGGGATCCGGGAGACGGCGCGGCTGGTCCGGTTCGCCGAACACGAGGCGCGTGCCGAAATCCTCCGGGCGCGGCTCGCCGATCTCCACGGGACCATCCGGCTGGCGAAGCGGACGTCGAACCTGTTCCGGGCGCGGAAGGCGACCAGTACGCCGGGGCTGGACGTCTCGGGATTCACGCACGTGCTCGACGTCGATCCCTTGGCGCGCACGGCCGACGTCGAAGGCATGGTCACCTACGAGCAGCTGGTGGACGCGACCCTGCCGCACGGGCTGATGCCACTGGTCGTGCCGCAGCTCAAGACGATCACGCTCGGCGGCGCGGTCACCGGCCTCGGCATCGAGTCCTCCTCGTTCCGCAACGGGCTCGTGCACGAGTCGGTACTGGAGATGGAGTTGCTCACCGGTGACGGCAGGATCGTCGTCGCCCGGCCGGACAACGAGCACAGCGATCTGTTCCACGGCTTCCCGAACTCGTACGGGACGCTCGGCTACGCGTTGCGGTTGAAGATCGAACTGGAGCCGGTCAAGCCGTACGTCCGGCTCGACCACGTGCGATACGAAGACACCGAGGAGTACTTCGCGGCGCTGGCCGAGGCATGCCGGAGCGGGTCGGCGGACTTCGTGGACGGAACGGTCTTCGGGCCGGGCGAGCAGTATCTGACGCTGGGCACCTTCACCTCCTCGGCACCGGTGACCAGCGATTACACCTGGCTCGACATCTACTACAAGTCGATCCGCACCCGCGAGACCGACCATCTGAGCGTCCGGGACTACCTGTGGCGCTGGGACACGGACTGGTTCTGGTGCTCGCGGGCGTTCGGCGTGCAGCACCGGCTCCCCCGGCTGCTGCTGGGCAGGCGGCTGCTGCGGTCGTCGGTCTACTGGAAGGTCGTGGCGCTCGACCGCCGGTTCGGGATCGCCGCGAAACTGCTCAAGCTCCGTCGTCTTCCCCCGGAAGAGACCATCGTCCAGGACATCGAAGTGCCGCTCTCGCGGGCCGCGGAGTTCCTGGACTTCTTCCGCCGCGAGATCCCGATCAGCCCGGTGTGGATCTGCCCGCTGAAGCAGCGGCCGGGCGGCGTGAACTCGCCGCTGTACGAAATGGACCCCGAGACGCTGTACGTCAACTTCGGGTTCTGGTCCGCCGTGCCACTGGACCCCGGCGAGGCGCCGGATACGCACAATCGGCTGATCGAGGCCGAAGTGACCCGGCTCGGCGGGCGGAAATCGCTGTACTCCGACAGTTTCTATACCGAAGAGGAGTTCTGGCGGCTGTACAACGGCGACGCCTACCGGAAACTGAAGACGGCCTACGACCCCGACGGCCGCCTGCTCGACCTGTACGCGAAATGCGTGCGGCGGCGGTGATCGGGCCCGGGAAGAAGAGAGACGATCATGGCTGAGACGACCACCGTCGGGAAGATCTTCGAGCGGTTGCTCGGCCCGAGCGCCGAAGTGTCCATCACCGCCTACGACGGCAGCACGAGCGGCCCGGCGGACGCGCCGGTGTCGATCCAGGTGCGGTCGCCGCTGGCGCTGACGTACCTGATGTCGTCCCCTGGCGACCTCGGGCTCGCCCGTGCCTACGTCGCCGGCGCGCTCGACGTGGACGGCGATCTCTACTCGGCGTTGCGCGCGCTCGTGGCCCAGGTCGATCAGCTCAGCGCCGCGGACCGGTTGTGGCTGCTGCGCGAACTCGGGCCGAGGCATCTGCGGCGCGTCGCCCCGCCCGCCGAAGAACTGCCGAGCCGCGCCAAGCGCGTCTTCGACGGGCTACGGCACTCGAAAGCGCGCGACAGCAACGCGATCTCGAACCACTACGACGTCTCGAACCGGTTCTACGAACTGGTGCTCGGCCCGTCGATGGCCTACACCTGTGCCGCGTATCCGTCCGAAGGCGCGTCGCTGGAAGAGGCGCAGGCGCACAAATTCGACCTGGTGTGCCGGAAACTCGGGCTCCGGCCCGGCATGCGGCTGCTGGACGTCGGCTGCGGCTGGGGCGGGATGGTCGAGCACGCCGTCCAGAACTACGGCGTCGAGGCGCTCGGCGTCACCCTTTCGCGCGAACAGGCGCAATGGGCGCAGAAGGACATCGTGACCAAGGGGCTCGCGGACAAGGCCGAAGTACGGCACCTCGACTACCGCGACGTCACCGAAACGGACTTCGACGCGGTGTCTTCGATCGGGCTCACCGAACACATCGGCGCGCGCAACCTGCCGTCGTACTTCCGTTTCCTCGCCGGGAAACTGAAGCCGCACGGGCGCCTGCTGAACCACTGCATCACCAACCCGGACACCTCCGTCCCGCACCGGTCACGCGGGTTCATCGACCGGTACGTCTTCCCCGACGGCGAACTGGAATCCGTCGGCGAGATCGCCACCGCGATGCACGACAGCGGGCTGGAGGTGCGGCATTCGGAGAACCTCCGCGAGCATTACGCCACCACCCTCGGCGCCTGGTGCGCCAACCTCGACGCGAACTGGGACGAGGCCGTCGCCGAAGCGGGCGCCGGCCGGAGCCGTGTCTGGGCGCTGTACATGGCCGCGTGCCGCCTCGCCTTCGAACGCCGGGAAATCGAACTGCACCAGGTGCTCGGGGTGAAAGTCGGGCCGGACGGCGACGCGGGTATGCCGCTTCGGCCGGACTGGGGCGTTTAGAGGACTCAATGCCGGAAGGCTTCGGCGAGCCACCACGAGCCGCCGTCGTCGGCGATCTTGGCGTCGACGACGAGCGGCGCGTCCCGTGGGCCGTCGAGCCAGTCCTCGACGGCGGCGAGATCCTCGACCGACCGCACGGTGACCCCTGCGCAGCCGAAACCGCGTCCGATCGCCGCGATGTCGGTGTCGGGGAACCGGACCGTCGTCATGTCCGCGGCACCGAAATGGTGGATCTCCGCGCCATACGCCGCGTCGTTGTAGACGATGACGACGAGCGGGATCTTTAGTCGTACGGCGGTTTCCAGCTCGGAGAGGGCCATATGGAACCCGCCGTCGCCGACCCCGAGCACCGGCAGGCGCTCCGGCCGGACCAGTGCCGCGCCGATCGCCGTCCCGAGGCCCAGTCCGATGCTTTGGAACGCCTGGGTGAAGCAGAAGCCGTTCTCGTCGGGGACGGACAGATACGCGCTCGGGTAGCCCATGAAGTTGCCGGAGTCGATCGAGACCACCCGTTCGGTGGGCAGGATCTCGTCGAGACGGCGGCTGAGCGTGCGCGGATCGATCCTCCCGCCGCCGGATAGGTCGTTATACGGGACGTCGTTCCATCGGGTGGTTTCGGGAGCTTCGCGGCTCCTGTGGTGGCCACGCCTCACGAGTTCGGCGTGCACGTCCGCGGCCGTACTGGCGACGTCGCCGACGACGCCCAGGTCGACCGGCCGGTGCGCGCCGAGAGCCGCCTGGTCGACGTCGACCTGGACCCGCCGGGCGGCCGGGCCGAGCAGCGTGCCGTGCCGGGTGGTCCACATGTTCAGCGCGCATCCCCAGCCGATCACGAGGCCGGCGTCCCTGATGAGATCCGCCGCTCGCGGCGACGAAAAGCCACCCGAGATCCCGATCGAGAAAGGATCGTCGTGGAAGAGGCCGTGCGCCACCGCCGAAGTCGCCAGCAGCGCGCCGGAGACCTCCGCGAGCTCTTTCAGAGGCGTGGCACTCCCCCGCGCGCCGCGGCCGGCGATGAACACAGGCCGCCGCGCCTCGACGAGAAGATCGGTCAGTTTCGCGATCGCGTCGGCACTCGGACGGATCGACGCCGGACCGGGGATTTCCGGCACCGTCACCGCTTCGGGCGCTTCCTGCGCTTGGACGTCGAGCGGAAGGTTGAGCAGGACGGTCCGTCGCTGCTGCACCGCTGTCCGATAGGCGCGGACGGTGTCGGCGACCGCGGTTCGCGCGCCGTGCACACGTTCGGGCACCGCGCCGACGGCGGCCGCGAGCGCGTCCTGGTCGACCCGGAAGTTCGACAGCACCGCGGACGCCGCGGTGTCCCCCGCCAAGATGATCATCGGGGTCCGGCTCTTGGCCGCCTCGGTGATCCCGGTGAGCGCGTTGGTCAGCCCACAGCCCTGATGGAGACTCAGCACCGAGACCTGGCCACTCATCCGGGCGAACGCGTCGGCCATACTCGCCGCGCCGCCCTCGTGCCGCGCGGCGACGAACCGCACCCCGCCCGCCCGCAACCCGTTGGTCGCCTCGAAATTGCCGCTGCCCACCACCCCGAACGCGGCGCCGACACCGAGTTCCGCGAGCGTGCGGCCGACCAGCTCGGCGACGTTCATACCCGCTCGACCAGCGCGTAGACCCTGGCGGGACTGCCGGAACCGCCGACGATCGGGAGCGGGCTGACGACCAGCAGCGAGCCGGTGGCCGGCAGACTCGCCAGGTTCCGCAACTGGGTCAAGCCGTGTTTTCCGGCGCCCAGAAGGAGTTCGTGGCACGGGAAGGCCGGTTCGAGGGCGAGGGCCTGCCCCGCGTCGGTGCCGACGGTCTCCACCCCGAACCCGGTGATCGGCGCCTCCTCCGCGAGCCAGCGAGCGCACTCCCCCGAAACACCCGGGGTGTGCGGACCGTTCTCGTCGTTGTTGAGAAAGGCTTCCTGATCGTGTGAGCGAGCGTCCCAGCCCGTGCGGTAGAGCAGCCAGCCGCCGTCGGGCAGCGGCCCGTTCACGCGCTCCCACTCACGGATGTCTTCTATGGACAGCAGGTAGTCCGGGTCTTCGGCCGCGCGGGCCGACGCGTCGAGTACCACCGCCGGGGCGACCAGCGTGCGCAACGGCACCTCGGAGACGTCGTGGCCGTCCTTTCCCGACACCCAGTGCACGGGGACGTCGAGGTGGGTCCCGGTGTGCTCGCCGGTGTGGATGTTGTTCCAGTACCAGCGCGGGCCGCGTTCGTCGTACCGGCTGATCTCCTCCAGGCCGAACGGGATCGTGTTCGCGAACGGCTCCGGCAGCTGGAGGATCGGGGTGCTCGCGCTCAGCGGGGCGGTGAGGTCGACGACCTCGATCGCGCCCGTGGTGATCGCGGAGTTCAGCTGGGCCAACAACGACATGCGTGCCTCCCGGGAGTGACTGCGGCGTCTCGGCCACCTTAGGCGGATTTCGGGTTTGATGGTTGGCTGGGACGTCGCCGATACGCCGAGGAGGAGATCGATGGTCGAGGTGGCACTGCGGTCCGTCGAGGATCGCGACCTGGACACCTTGTACGAGCTGATGCGTGACCCCGAATCGGTCAGGATGGCCGCGTTCGTCGCGAGGGACCCCGACGATCGCGAAGCGTTCGACCGCCACATGGCGAAGTTGAGGAATTCTCCGGACCTCATCGTGCGTGCGGTGACCGGTGATGGCCGCTTCCTCGGCACCATCGGCAGGTTCTTCGTGGAAGGCGACGCTGAAATCACCTACTGGATCGACCGTGCGGTTTGGGGGCAAGGAATCGCCAGCCGAGCCCTCGCTCTGTTCCTGGAGATGGTCGAGGTCCGGCCTTTGCACGCCCGCGCCGCCAGCGACAATCTCGGGTCGCTTCGGGTGCTGGAGAAGGCGGGCTTCAGTGTCATTGGGACCGAAGTCGCCTACGCGGCCGCTCGGGGCGGGGAGATCGAGGAAACCGTTCTGCGCCTTGACCTTTGAGTGGTCGGTGGTCTGATGAGGTGGCGCGTTGCGAAAGTGGCTTTCGCAACGCGCCCCACGAACACTACTTGAATCCGATTTCGATAGAAGTTCTCACGTTCGCACACTTGTTCGATTCCCTGGTATTCTTGTGGGGTGTCCGGACAACGTATCCTCGAGCCGCCGCGGGAGTTGTGGCGTGCTGGTGCGCGGGAGCTGGCGCATGGTGTGGTGGAGCGGTTGTCGGTGGCGCGGCAGGCGTTGGCGGAGGTCGGGCAGTTCCTGGTCGAGATCGAGTCCCGGGGTCCGATGGAACTGTTCGGGCACGGTTCGACCGCGGGTTGGTTTTCTGAGACGGCGCGGGTCAGTCCGAACGAGGCCCGTGACACCGTGGCCCGGGCGTTGGCGGTGAACGAGAGCCGGAACCTCGACGGCACCCCCGCCCCGGCGTTCGCGCCGATCGCCGGGCCGCGGCGGCGGAGGGTGACTTGGGGCATCAGCAGCTGGATCCGATCCTTGCGGTGCTGAAGAAGATCCCGGACGAAGTGTCGGCCGATGACCGGACCGGTGCCGAGCAGATCCTGGTGACGCTGGCCCGTCATGCCGGGCCGCAGGAGATCGCCAATGTCGGCGCCGACCTCTTGGCCCATCTTGACCCCGATGGGAACGAGCCCAAGGATGAGGACCTGAAACCCCCGTCGCGCGAGGTGCATCTGCACAAGCGTGACGACGGGTGGTGGCGGCTCAACGGGCTCCTGGATCCGGAATTCGGGGCCCGCGCCAACGCCCTGTTCGAAACCTGGGGGCAGCGAAGACCCGTCGACGAAGACGGCAACCGCGACCCCCGCACCCCGGGCGAGCGCCATGGGGACGCGTTGTTCGACGCGATCCACTACGCGATGACCAACGACAAAGCCCCCACCCTCTCCGGAGACCGCACCACCGTCGTGGTCACGATCCCGCTGGACACTCTGACCTCGGGGCTGGGGGCGGCCTGCGTGGACGGGGTCGCGCAGATCACCGCCCGGCACGCCCGCATGCTGGCCTGCGACGCCAAAATCATCCCCGCCCTCCTCGGCAGCGAAAGCGAACCCCTCGACATCGGACGCGCCGCCCGCAGCGTCACCCCCGCCCAACGCCGCGCCTTGAACCTGCGCGACCACGGATGCGCGTTCCCCGGCTGCCGGCGAAGACCCAAACACTGCGAAGCCCACCACATACTCCCGTGGGGGCAGCTCGGCGACACCGACCTCAACAACCTCTGCCTGTTGTGCCGCTACCACCACATGGTCATCCACGGCCAATCCGGCTGGACAGTCCACATCACCAACGGACGACCCGAATTCATCCCACCGCAATACCTCGACCCGCTCCAAACACCCCGCCACAACCACCGCTGACACCGAGGAAGCCCGCCGACCAACTTGGCGACGGGCCCTTCGGCATGCGCTCGTTCAGTTGAACCAGGTTCCGAACATCGAACTCTGCGACCGGCCCTCCAGCCGCTTCCCGAGATCGACGGCCTGCGCCTCGGTGAGCAGACAGATGTAGTCGGTGACAGCCCTGGCACACCGAGCCTCCTTATTGCCCTTGAAGGTCCCCTTCGCCTCGTCGTCACGCTTGATGTCACGGTAGATCACACGAAGGTGGATGGGGATCTTCGGACTGTTCGGCGATTTGACCAGACAGGTGAACAATCGATCGAAGAGCGAACCGATTATCCTTTTCTGGCCTTCCTGCTGAATGGCCAACGGAGGCCTGTCGATCACGTAGAACCACGTGAGCTCCTTCAGCGCGGCGACCCGATACTGGCTGTCTTGGTCGACCTCCACAAAGGGTGGTCGGTCGATGAGCCGGACAGCCTTCACGAGACTGGTGAGATGCTTGCTGGTGATCATGTTCATCTGAACTCGGTTCTCACGGGTGTCCCAGCACTGCGACTTGAGGTTTTCGCCGAACTCGTCGACGATCACGTCGATCTGCTCCCGAAAGCGGTATTCGTTGAAGCCGACGTCCTCCTTCAGCCGGCGGCAGCCATGCTTGAGGATGCGCTTCTTGTCGATCGCGAGATTGTGCAAGGGGATCAGCCCTGCCCGGAAGTAGTCCTCGAGGTCATGGGTCGCATAGCTGATGTCGTCGGCCCAGTCCATGAGGATCGCGTTCGCGGACCTCAACTCACCACGACTGGAATCCCTCACCCACGCGAAGTCCTTCCATTCGGTCTGATACGCGCCCCATTTCTCACCAAAGCCACGATTGGTCCACGAAGTCGTGGGCTTGGCCGAATCGCGTGGTTTGAGACGCGGATACTTGAGGACCGCGTTCAGCGTCGCCCGGGTCAGGTTGAGTCCCATGTGTTCCTCCTTCCGTCGGGCGAGTTTCGTCACCACACGGAAGGACTGGGCGTTACCTTCGAAACCTTCCAGGCCTGCGACCTGCCTGAGGCGCTGATCGAGGACCTCCTCGGCGATGTGCCCGAACGGTGGATGGCCGATGTCGTGCACGAGTCCTGCCGTCTCGACGACATCCTCATTCAGATCCGCCCCCTTCGGAAAACCCACGTCCCGCGATCTATAGCGCAGGTGCTGCACAAGTCTTCGCCCCATCTGGGCGACCTTCAGACTGTGCGTGAGCCGGTTGTGCAGCACCAGCTGCTCGTTGACCGCGGCGACCTGCGCCACTCCGGCCAGCCTCCGGAACGCGGACGAGTACAGCACTCGGTCCCGATCTCGCTGATATGCGTCGCGATATGTCCGCCGCTTTTCCACTGTGTGGCGCCGGGCCTCACCGAACGTCCCCTCCGACATGGTCGCCTCCTCGTCGTACCTCAAAGAGCTTCGAAAAGAAGGCGGCCGACACCACAACACCGTTAACGGCTCAAGCGAAAACCCGGGCCATCGGTATTCGTTCGCGACCGAACCGCAACCCCGATCAGTCCACCATCACCAAATCCAGGCCCCGCACCCGTTCCCGGTCCGCGATGACGTCGATCTCGCTGATCTTCCCGTCCACGAAAGCGAACGCGAGCACCACCGAAGGTCGTCCTTCGTCGGCCATCACGAGCCCGACGCCACCGTTCACCAGCGCGAGCTGAGTGACCGCCGCCCGCACCGAAGCGGCCGCCGCGCCGCGAGCCACCACGTTGGCGCCGCGCAGGAAGATCGGCTCGCGCGAGGGGCCTGCAGCCTTGTCCGCGCGGAGGACGACGTCGGGGTGCAGGAGTTCGAGGAGCGCGGCGAAGTCTCCGCCGCGGGCAGCGGTCAGGTAGGCGTCGACGACCTGGCGTCGTCGCGCGAGGTCCGGTTCCGCGGCGATGGGGCGGCCTTGGACCCGGCGCCGGGCTCGGCTCGCGAGTTGCCTCGCGGCGGCCGGGGTGCGGTCGATCAGCGGGGCGATCTCGTCGAACGGGACCGCGAACATGTCGTGCAGGACGAACGCGAGCCGTTCGGCGGGGGCCAGCGTGTCCAGGACCACCAGCATCGCCAGCCCCACCGAGTCGGCGAGCTCCGCGTCGGCGGCGGGATCGACCGCGGAGTCGGCGGGCTCCGAGAACGCGGCGTCGAGCGATTCCTCCCGCCGGTGGTCGCGCGAGCGCAACACGTTCAGGCACACCCGTGCCACCACCGTGGTCAGCCAGCCGCCGAGGTTCTCGATCTCCGCCGCGTCGACGCGGTTCAGCCGCAGCCACGTGTCCTGGACGGCGTCTTCGGCCTCACTGGCCGAACCCAGCATCCGGTAGGCCACCGCCCGCAGCCTGGTCCGGTGTTCCTCGAAGCGTTCCGTCAGCCGATCCACCGTTCACATCTAACAGCCACCGAGATCGTCGGTGAACCGCACGCCCGAAGACCGGTACGACGCGGCCCGGTCGACAGCGGCCTGCGGCGTCAGCACCTCGTTCTTCGCGTAGTAGACCCAGTCCACCTGTTCGAGGTAGGTGCTCGTCCCGCCGCTGTGCTGCGTGAGATCGATGAACCACTGGTTCACGTTGAGCGACATGTTCTGCCGCGGGTACACGTCGAACGGCCCGCCGCGGTCGTGATCGGCCACCAGGGCACCGTCGATGTAGTACCGCACATGGCCGTCGGACACCGTCGCGACGACGGAGCGCCATCCGTCGATGCTGCGGCGCTGGCTGTCGCTCTTGTTCTCGGCGTACCAAGGGTCCGGCGTGTAGGTGTGCCAGCTGGTCTGGAAGTTCACCGGCCCCGCCTCGCCCCATCCGCCGTTGGGCAGGTACTCCGAGAAGTCCAGCTCGCTGTAGATCGGGTCGTTGTCGTAGCGGAGCGGGCTGATCGTGAAGAACGTCTGGTTGATCCGGTCGCCGTCGGGGCCGGACGCCGGCGCGTCGGAGAAACGGATCCGCGCCGCGTAGGTCCCTTCGAAGAAGCGGCGATCGGGCTGCATGATCTCGGTCTGCGTCGTCCCCGCGGGCGTGCCGTCGGTGGTGGAGGCGAGTTGCAGCACCTTGTCCCCGTCCGACGTCGGGAACGTGATGCCCTCGGGCGCCCAGCGCGCGCCGCCGACACCAGGGCCGCCCGCACCGGAACGCACCTGCCAGCCGTGCTCGGCAAGGAGACCGTCGGTGTGCGAGCCGTAGTGGAAGTCGTCGAACAGCGCGCCGCAAGCGGCCGCTCCCGAAGCGGCGCCCGGCGCCAGAGCCAGTGCGGTGACCGACAAGGCCGCGACGGCGGCGGCGCGGAACTTCCCTGAGGTCGACATCTCGTCTCCTTTACCACTGGTCAGTTTCTTTCCACCGTCGCCCGGTGAAGTGGTAAAGTCAATAGGTCTAGACAACTTGTCCACCAGCCAATTCTCCGTGACCACTGGGTAGGCTGTGGTCATGCGGCGAACAGAGGTCAAGGATCGGCTACGCCAGCTCATCGAGCGGCGGCAGCCGGGTGAGGTCCTGCCCTCCGAACGCGCGCTGAGCACCGAAATCGGCGTCTCGCGCCCCACCTTGCGGGCCGCGATCGACGAATTGGAACGCGACGGGCTCGTGGTCCGCGAGCACGGCCGCGGCACGTTCACCGCGCCGCGCAAGATCTCCCAGGACCTCCTGCCCGCCACCGGCGGCGAGCAGTTCGCGCCGCCCGCCGAGGGCCACTGGACCAGCCGCGTGATCGACTTCGCCACCACACCCGCCGGTGCCCGGCTCGGGAAACGGCTCGAGGTCTCCCCCGGCCACACACTGGTGGCCGTCACCCGCGTCCGCGTCGTCGAAGAAGCACCGATGGCGATCGAGCGGATCCTGGTCCCGCGTGATCTCGTGCCCGACATCACGGCCGCGGGTTTCGAATCCGGCTCGTTCTACGAACTGCTCCGCACGCGATACGAGGTCGTGCCCGCGACGGCCGTGCAGATCATCGAGCCGACCGTCACCGACCCCGACGAATCCGGCCTGCTCGGCGTCCCACAGCACTCCCCCGCGCTGCTGTTCGAACGCACCACCCGCGACGACGGCGGCCGCGTGATCGAGTACACCCGCTCGATCTACCGCGGCGACCGCTACCGGATCACCTCACACCTGACGTTCGACCACACCTCGGGCTGACTCCGGCGCGCCGGGACGGCCGCGGCCGGAGTCCATGTAAGACTCCCGGGCGATGTACACCCCGTCCGATCTCGCCGACCTGCTCGAATGCGAGCACCGCAGCCTCCTCAACCAGGCGCTGGCCGCCGGCCTGCCGGGCGCGCCGCGGCCGGGTTCCGGGCCGGATCAGCTCGCGGTCACGCACGGCCGCGCGCACGAGGCCGCGACGCTGGACAAGCTGCGCGGCGAGCGGAGCGCCGTCGTCGAGATCGACGAACGAGACCCGGTCGTCGCCGCGAAAGCCACCGAGGAAGCGCTTCGGGCCGGTGCTCCGGTGATCTACCAGGCGGTCTTCCACGACGGCGAGTTCTCCGGCCGGGCCGACTTCCTGATGCGAGACGACGAAGGCCGCTACGAGGTCTACGACACGAAGCTGGCCAGGCACGCGAAGCCCGCCGCGGTCGTCCAGCTGACCGCGTACGCCGACGCCCTGCGCCGGGCGGGCTGGCCCGCCGGTCCGCGGATGCACCTGCTGCTCGGCGATCACAGCACGCGCTCGTTCCGCGTCGACGACTTCCTCCCGCTGGTGGACCGGCTCCGCGCCAGGCTGCGAAACCGGCCGCCGACCCTGCCGGTCCAGCTCTGGGCCGACGAGCGGCCCGCGTGCGGCGGCTGCTCCTACGCCGCGCACTGCGCGAGCGCCCGCGAGGCCGACCGTGACCTTTCGCTGGTCGCGGGGATGCGCGGCGACCAGCGGCGCAAACTCGTCGCCGCCGGACTCGGCACCATCGACGCGCTCGCGGCCGCCGCACCGGAAGACCGGCCGCGCGACATCTCGACGACGTCGTTCACCACGCTACGCGCCCAGGCCGCGATCCAGGTCCGGCAGGACGAAACCGGGCAGATCGCCTACGAGATCATCGATCCGGACGCGCTGGCCGAACTGCCGCCGCCCGCACCCGGTGACGTCTTCTTCGACATGGAAGGCGACCCGTACGCGCTGGCGGGCGAAGGACTGGAATACCTCTTCGGCGCCGTGACAGCCGACGACGGCACGAAGTTCACCCCGTTCTGGGCGCACAACCGGTCGCAGGAGAAGCGGGCCTTCGAAGAGTTCGTCGACTTCGCCACCGCGCGGCTCGCCGAGCATCCCGGCTCGCACGTCTACCACTACGCGCCGTACGAGGTCACCGCGATCAAACGGCTCGCCGCCGTGCACGGAACCCGTGAGGACGCCGTCGACCATCTGCTGCGCAGCGGCGGCCTGGTCGACCTGTATTCCGTGGTGCGCAAGGCACTCCGGGTTTCGCAGCGGTCGTATTCGATCAAGTACCTCGAACCGCTCTACATGCCCGAGGCGCGCGACGGCGACGTCAAGACGGCGGTGTCGAGCATCGAGGCCTACGAGGAGTACCTGACGCTCACCGCCTCCGGCGAGACCGAGCACGCGGACGAGGTGCTGCGCGGGATCAGCGACTACAACGAATACGACTGCGTCTCCACCCTGCGGCTGTTCGAGTTCCTGCACAAGATCCGCGTGGACGAAGGGATCGCGCTCGCCGAGCCGCCCGAAGAGTCCGATGTGGACGCTCTGCTCCGCCAGACCGAGGAGGACGTCGCCGCCCAGAAGCGCGCCGAACGCGCGGCGCAGCTGGCCGCGCTGGTCGATCCGCTGCTGGACGGGCTGCCCGACGATCCGGCCGAGTTCACCGGCGAGGACCGCGCCCGCGCGCTGCTGGCCGCGTCGGTCGGCTATCACCGCCGCGAGACGAATCCGGCGTGGTGGGAGTACTTCCGCCAGCTGGCCGCCCCGCTCGGCGATCTGGAGACCGACAACGCCTGCACCGTCCCGATCTCGTTGGAGGCCGGGGAATGGGTGCCACCGTCGGGCCGGGTCCGCAAGGCGAAGCGTTCGCTCGTGCTCCGCTGCGACCCGGACCGCCCGCATCCCTTCGCCCCCGGCGACGACGTCCGCCTGCGGTACGGCGCGGCCGCGCGCGACGCCAAGGTCGTCTCGGCCACCGCAGTCGAACTGACCCTCGAAGAAGGCTGCCCGCCGGACGAGACCACCGCCGACCGGCCGGTCGCGGTGCTGCCCGGGAGCCCGGTCCGCCCTTCCCCCAAGGACGACGCCGTCGCGGACCTCGCCCGCCTCGTCGTCGACCGGCTGCCGACGCTGCCCGCGCATCCCGGCGTCGATCTGCTCCGGCGCACGACACCCCGGCTTCGCGACGACAAGACCCTGCCCGAACCCGGGACCGACCTGGTGAACACGGTGATCGAGGCCGTCGAGGCGCTCGATGGCTCCACGCTCGCCGTCCAAGGCCCGCCGGGTGCGGGGAAGACCTATCTGGCCGGCAGGCTGATCGCGAAACTCGTGCGCGCGGGCAAGACGATCGCTGTCACCTCGACCAGTCACAAGGCCGTGGAGAACGTGCTGTCCGCCGCGCTGAAGAACGCGCCGGACCTGCCGTGCGCGAAACGCGCCAAACGCACTCCGGATCCGGCCGCGCCGTGGGAGCAGCCGAAGACCAATCCCGCGCTGGTGAAGTGGCGCGAGGAGCACGACACCGGTCATCTGGTCGGCGGGACAGCCTGGACGTTCGCGAACGCCGCGATCCGGGAAGAGCCCTTCGACCTGCTGATCATCGACGAGGCTGGCCAGTTCGCCCTCGCCGACGCGCTCGCGGTGTCGATGTGCGCCAAGAATCTCCTGCTGCTGGGCGATCCGCAGCAGTTGCCGCAGGTCGTGCAGGGCACGCATCCCGCCGGTGCCGAGGCGTCCGCGCTCGGACACCTGATCGGCGAGGCGGACATCATCCCGGCCGAACTCGGGTACTTCCTCGACGAGACCCGGCGGATGCATCCGGCCGTCTGCGCGCCGGTGTCACGGCTGTCCTACGCGGGCCGCCTGCACTCGCATCCTTCGGCCGCCGAGCGCGCGATCGACGGCGTCGAATCGGGCCTGTACCTCGCCGAGGTCGACCACCACGGCAACACGACGCGGTCGGTCGAGGAGGCCGAGGCGGTCACCGCCCTCGTCACCGAACTCCACGGCCGCGCCTGGACCGATCACGGCGAACCCCGGCCGCTCGGCGACGAGGACATCCTGGTCGTGGCGCCGTACAACCTGCAGGCCAGGGTCGTCGCCCGCGCGCTGGACGAGGCCGGGCATCCCGGTGTGCGGGTCGGCACGGTGGACCGGTTCCAAGGCCAGGAGGCGCCGGTGGTGATCACCACGATGACCTCGTCCTCGGCGGTCGATCTGCCGCGCGGCCTGGACTTCCTGCTCTCCCGGAACCGGCTCAACGTGGCGCTCTCGCGGGCGCAGGCGCTCGCGATCGTGGTCTGCTCGCCGCGACTGGTCGAGGCCGACATCCGCACGGTCGACCAGATGCGGCTGGTTTCGGGCATGCTCGGGTTGATGACCGAAGCCGTGCCGTGGCACGCAGGACGGAGTGGACGATGACCGAGAAGGACCCGGACAAGGAAATCCTCGACGCCGAGATCGTCGACGAGTCCCCGACAGCCCCTGTCGAGGTCCCGGAGCCGGATTACAGCGAGGGCGGCGTGCCCTCGTTCGATCACGTGCGGGACCGGATCGAGCAGCGGTACACGACCTCGCTGGGCTCGACCGAGCTCGCCGGCCTCGGCGGCAAGGAAGACGTCGCTTCGCTGGACAAGAAGATCGCCGACCGCGACAAGGCCGCGAAGGACAAGCTGGCCGAGATCCGCCGCGCGATGCGGGAGCAGTGAGCTAACCCCAATGCGGTGATCCTGCTTTCACCGCGATGGCCCGCGCCTTCCGGTAGTGCCCGGCGGCGGCTTCCGGCAGGTCGAGTGCTGTGGCCAGGTCACCGAGATACCACGCGACCGGGCGGAGGGTGAGCATCCCGCTCCCGGCACCGGCGATCTCGCCCTCGGCGGGCAGAAGCTCTGCGTACAGGCGTTCCATCGCCGCCTGGTCGCCGAGTTCGATCGCGACCACGGCGTGGAGACACGTGCGGGCTTCGAACAGCAGATCCCGGGGCGAGTCCGGGATCGGGAGTGCCGGGCGGCACCAGCTTTCGTAGGCGCCGTAGCTCTCTTCCAGCGCTTGTGGTGGCAGGCCGCGCTGGAGCCGGTCGCAGAACAGGGCGAGCGCGAGGATTCCGTTGTCCACTCCGGACATGGCCGTTCCGGCGAGCCCCGCCGCCGCGGCACGATAGGCGGCCGCCCCGCCGGGGCCGGTCATCGCGGTCCGCATCGCGCGGTACCACCGGGTGAACACGCCCACGAGCGGCAGGCCGTACTTCTCGCCGAGTTCGTCGGCCGACACGGCGTGCCGGTCCGCGGCGGCGAAATCCGCGAGCGCGCTCTTCGCCTGCAGGAGCACGAGATGTCCGAGCACCTCGAACGTCACCAGCCCGTGCCGCGAGGCGAGGTCGACCAGTTCGGCGCCGATCGCCGCCCGCTCGGGAGCGAGCCCCGCGCGGTCGAAAGACTGCAGGAACCGGGCGTTGAGCGCGAACGAGAGCAGCGCCGGGTCTTCGAGCTCTCGGGCGAGCGTCTCGGCTTCCCTGGCCGCCTCGCGAGCCCGCCGTCCGCCCGCGTTGCGCAGTTCGACGGCGAGCGTGGCCAGCAGACGGCACCGCTCGGCCCGCCGTTCCTCCGGTAGCGCGGCGAGAGTCCGCTCGACGGCGCCCGCGATCCGGGACGCGAGCTCCCTGTCGTCGCTTTCGGTCCAGATGGCGGGAACGTCGAAGGCGCCGATCACCCGCGCGGTCAGCAGCGGATCGTCCAGCTTTTCCGCCAGTTCCAGCGCTTCGGCCCGATGCCGCCGCGACCGGCCGAGGCCGCCGGCGATGGCCGACGCACGGGCCACGCCCATGATCAGCTCCAGCCGCTCTTCCGGGTCGGAGCCGCCGGATCGGTCGTACGCGGTGAGCGCTGCTTCCCAGAGCCGAGCCGCTTCCGTTGGCGCGAAACGACTTTCGGCTCGTTCCGCGGCTGCCCGCGCGTAGCGTGCGGCCCGGTCGCCATGCTCCTCCGACAGCAGGAAATGGTGCGCCAGCGCGTCGACGTCGTCCGGGCGAAGTCGTTCCAGCGCCTCGGCGATCCCACCGTGCTCGCGGGCCCGTCGCGAACGCGAGAGGTCGTGATAGAGCGTGTCCCGCACGAGCGCGTGCGCGAACCGGAACCGGTTCGGCGCCCGCTCGGTCAGGATCCCTTGCCTGGCCGCGACTTCCACCGCGTCGAGCGCGGTTTCCCCCACCAGGGCCTCGAGTACGTCCAGATCGACGTCCGTACCGAGCACCGCCGCGCGCCGCACCACACCGCGGACCTCGTCCGGCAACGCGTCCACCCGGTGCCGGACGACGTCGCGGACTCCGGGCGGCACCGCGGCCAAGGCGGCAGGCCCTTCGGCGGCCAGCAGGCGGGCGAGTTCGCGGACGAAGAAGGCGTTCCCGCCACTGCGCCGATGGATCACCGCGGCGGTCTCCGGCTCGATCTCCTCCCCGGTCGTGGCGCTGACCAGCGCGGCGATCTCGGTCTCGGGCAGCCCGCCGAGATAGATCCGCGCCGGCTCGTGGCGTGCGGCCCGGCCGAGGAAGTCGGTCAACCGCGCGGGCGGGTCGGTGCCGCGATAGGTCGCGACGATCAGCACCGGCTCGCTCAGCACCGAGGTCAGCAGCGCCAACGTCTCCTCGCCCGCCCAGTGCAGGTCGTCGAGGACGAGCAGCAACGGTGTCACGCCGGAGAGGTAGGCGGCGACCGCCCGGTGCCATCGCCAGCGCGCGGCCAGGGGATCCTCGGTCGCCGGATCCGCGGCCGGTGACGCGCCGTACCCGGCCTCGGCGAGGGTCGCGAAAATCCGGCTCCAGGCGTAGGCGGGCGGCGCGCCCTCGTCGTCGGGGTTGCTTCCCCAGGCCGTGGTCCAGCCGCGCGCGGCGAGACGGCTGGAGAACGCCTCGGCGAGCGCGGTCTTCCCCACCCCCGCCTCGCCCGACACGAGCACCAGTCGCGACTCCGCCGCTGCTTCTTCGAGCCTCGCCAATTCCGCGTCTCGCCCGATCAGCGGCCGCTCGGGGGTCTCGGGCACGGACTGCTCGAGCCGGGCCGCTTGCGCCAGAATGTCGGCTTCCAAGTCCCGCAGGCCTGCGCCGGGATCGATGCCGAGTTCGTCGGCGAGCCGTTCCCGCGTGGTGCGCAACACCGCCAGGGCGTCCCCTTGCCGTCCGGAGCGATAGAGCGCCAGTGCCAGCAGCCGGGAACCGTTCTCCCGCAAGGGATACTCGCGCACCCGTGGTTCCAGCTCGGGGACCACTTCGGCGGCGCGCCCGAGCGCAAGCAGGGCCTCTGCACGAAGTTCGCCCGCCAGCAACCGGAGTTCGGTCAGCCGGGAGACCTCGCCGATCGCCCAGCCTTCCTCGGCGAACTCGGCATACGCGGGGCCGCGCCACAGCGCGAGCGCGGTGTCTACTTGAGACAGTGCCGCGTCCGCCCGGCGGGCGTCGAGGAGCTCACGGGCCGTGGCGACGGCGGCCTCGAAGTCCCACGCGTCGACGGAATCGGCGCGCAGGGCGTAGCCGCGGGCGACCGTGACGAGCAGCCGCGCGGGCTCACGGGGCGCGCGATCCGGTTCCAGCGCGCGGCGCAGGGCACCGACGAAGGTCTGCACCGCGCCGACCGCGCCCTCGGGCGGTCGTTCCCACAGGTCGTCGACCAGTCTTTCGACCGGCACGACCCGGCCGCGGGCGATCAGCAGCCTGGCCAGCACCGCGCGGTGTCGCGGCCCCTTGAGCCCGACCTCGCCGCGCGCGTCCTCGGCCACGAGCGGGCCGAGCACCCCGAACCGCATCGTCACCTCCTTCACCGACGGTGATCATCGTGCCCCGGCCGCTCGGTCGTCGCTGACCGGGTGCTGATTCGGGCCGGCAACGCTGGCGGTCGTCACGGAACGACCAGGAAGGTACCCATGCGCATCACCGGATTCGACTACCAGCGTGTGCCCGTCGCGGACGGCGTGGCACTGGACGTCGCCGTCGCCGGGACGGGCAGCCCGATCGTGCTGCTGCACGGCTTCCCCCAGACCCACCTCATGTGGCGGCACGTCGCGGCGGATCTGGCGGCCGACCACACAGTCCTCTGCCCTGACCTGCGAGGATACGGCGAAAGCGACAAGCCCGCCGACACCGGCGAGACCTACTCGAAGCGGTCGATGGCGGCCGACGTCGTCGCCGTCGCGAAGGCCTTCGGCCACGATCGGTTCGCCCTCGCCGGGCACGACCGGGGCGCGCTGGTGGCCCTGCGGGCCGGGCTCGACCACGCGGACAAGGTGAGCCATCTCGCGATCCTCGACGTGCTGCCGACACTGGACATGTGGGACGTGCTGCACGGCGCCGGCGCCGCGGTCGGCTTCCACCTCTACCTGATGGCCCAGCCGCCCGGACTGCCGGAACAGCTGATCGCGGGCGCGCCGGACGCGTTCTTCGGTCACTTCCTCGACGCGTGGGCGCGGAACGGCGACGCGATCCCCGCCGACGTCCGTGCCGCGTACCTGGAGGCGTCACGGAACGCGGTGCCCTCCATCGTCGCCGACTACCGCGCGTCGGCGGGCATCGACGTCGAGCACGACGAGGCGGACCGCGCGGCCGGCAACCGGCTCACGATGCCGCTCACCGTGCTTCAGCAGGACTGGGGCGCTGTGCTCGGGTACGACGCCGTCGCGCTTTGGCAAGCGTGGGCGACGGACCTGGACCACCGGACGGTCACGTCGGGTCACTTCATGGCCGAGGAGTCGCCCGCGGAGGTGGCGAAGGCGCTTCGAGACCTGCTCACGCGTTAGAAGGCGCTGGTCAAGTGAGCGGCGGAGGGGTCACGAGGGTTTTGGGTTGTTCTATTGAGGGGTAAGGCAAACGTGGCGTAGAGGGTCACCGCGCTCTGCCGGGTCCGTGGAGGCCTTCTTCTCCCTGGGCAGGAAGGGGCTTTCGCAGGTTTCCGCCTGTCGAACGTGTCGCGAAAGCCACTTTTGGGACATCAGGCGTCGCGAAAGTGGCTTTCGCGACACGGGCGCCGGTGGCGAGGTGGCCGGCGCGGGCGAGTGGCCGGGCGAAGGCTCCCTTCACCGCATTAGACGCAGCGAAGGGAGCCTGCACCCCACCACCGACCCGCCCGCGACCACGAAACATTTGACTTACTCCTCAATAACCGTCCTTACCACTCACGAGGCCGTGGCACCGCACTCACGTGATCGAAGGCGTGACTCGCGTGATCGGGCGCGGAACACCCGAGTGCGGCCTCCAATCACGCGAGTCACGTCCCTGATCACGCGAGTCACGCCTCCCCTCACGCCGCGCCCTGCGCTCCCGGTCCGTGAAGTGAGCCGAACGGCGCAATCCGCGCCCCCGCTCGCGCCAATCCGACAACCCCTCAGGTTTAGCCCGCGACCTGAGGGGTATCGGGAGGCGGCACACCGAACGAGGGGCCCGACATGACACCCACCGTCAAACGCGCGCACACCGCCGCACGCGATCTCCTATCGCTCACCAGATCGGGTGAAGCTGACCGGCTCGCCACCGCACTGGTGTCCATCGCCTCCACCACCCGGCGAGGACCGGCGCTCGACGACGTCGTCGGACGACTGGTCGACACGTTCTCCTTGGCGGCCAAGGATCGCCGCCGTTCGCTGCGGATCGGCGAACCGTTCACGCTGCGCCTGCGTGATCACGCGGGCATGACGGTCCGGCCCGACCGCCTCGAGCCGGGAGTGGCGGCGATCGTCCGCGCCATCGCCGCCAGTGTCCGCGACGACCGGGACACCTGCGCCGACCAGATCGGGCAAGCCTGCGAGAACGCGGATCTCGATCAGCGGATCCGGGTGCTCGCGCACTGCGTGGTCTGGACGGCGGATCTGCTCAGCACCGACACGACGGCCTATCCCCCGGTGCTGTCCTGTCTCAAGGTATCGCCAGATAACAGTCCATAGTAGACATTGCGCGGTTCGGATGACTTCCGGCCCGTCGTATGGACATCCCCTGCACGGAACGGCAAGCTGGACAACCGCGCACGAAGTCCCGGCCCCCGATGACGGGCGCACCTTGGCGGCCAGTTCCCCCGAACCAGGAGTGCAGACTTGGACGAGGTAGCGCCCTCGACGGTACCCGCGGACTCCCGTGCCGCCGACACGGCGGGACGGCTGCCCAACCCGGACAGCAGATTGGTCCGGGCGGCCGTGGCCGGTGACCCGGACGCGCTCCGGGAGCTGACCCGTTTCCTTTCCCCGCACGTGTTCCGCTACTGCGCGAGCAGGCTCGGGACCGCCGGTACGGGGGCCTGCGACGCGCAGGACTGCGCGCAGGAGGTGTTGCAGGCGATGCTGATCGCCTTGCCCCGCTACCGGTACCGCCCGGACCGGTTCCTCGCGTTCGTCCTCGGGATCGCCGGGCACAAGGTGGCCGACCTGCACCGGCGCCGCTCCCGCGAACCGGTCGCCTGCGTGCCGGAGATCGGCGACGGGCTGACGGCATGGGCACGCCGCGATCCGGACGAGATCGAACGGCTGGAGCACCGGTTGCAGGCCGGGGTCCTGCTGGCGCGGTTGCCGATGCCGCACCGGCAGGTGCTCGCGCTGCGGTTCGTGTTCGGGCTTTCGGCCGAGGAGACGGCGGAACGGCTCGGCCTGCCGAGCGCGGGGGCGGTCCGCGCGGCCCAGTTCCGGGCGCTCGCCCGGCTCCGGGTCCTGCTCACCGAGCGGAACGCCCGATACGCGAGCGATGTCCCGATCATCGGGCAAATCCCCGAACCGGAGCTCGTCCCGGTATAGAACAGTCCACTGAGGACGATCGTTTTCTTGTACGGCGCTTGTACGACGTTCCTCCATCCTGGCCCCCTATTCGGGGAAACCACTGGAGGACACAGATGAAGATCCGATCGAGGATCGCCAGAGGCGCCGTGGGCACCATCGCGCTGGCCGGGGCGATCATGCTCGGCGGCGCGGGCGAGGCGCTCGCGGCGACGGGCACGGTGAACACCGACTCCGGGGTGGCGGTGACCGTGCGGTCGAGCCCGAGCACGAGCGCGAGTTCGGTCGGCACCGTCGCGAGCGGCACCGCCGTCACGATCGACTGCCAGACCAACGGTACGACGGTGACCGGGAAGTACGGCACCACCGACATCTGGGACTACGTGCCGTCCAAGGGCGGCTACATCAGCGACGCCTACGTCTACACCGGTTCGGACGGCCGGGTCGCCCCGGACTGCGCCGGCAGCACCCTGTCCTGCTCCACTGCGGGCACCGGCAACCCGAGGACCTGCGCCGAAGCCGTCGCGTGGGCGAAGGCGCACGTGCACACGAACAACGACCCGAACTACTACCGCTGGTGCGACCGGATCAACTCGTGGGCCTACGGCTGGACCGCGAGCGGTTCGGAAACGGCCTACGTGCACTGGACCCAGATCCCGGGTTCGTACAAGCACCCCGGCGACACCCAGGTCCCCGCGGGCGGGCTCGCGTTCTTCAGCAACGGCGGCACGGGACACACCATGATCTCGATCGGCGGCGGAAAGTTCCTGTCGAACGACATCCACGGCCCCGGCAGCTTCACCGAGACCACCATCTCGGAGATCAAGAACGCCTGGAACTACACCTATCTCGGCTGGTCGCAGCCGTGGTTCAAGATCAACCACTGAGCGCGCGAGTGGCCTCGAAACGCTGCCGGACGAAGGGGTCCTCGTCCGGCAGCGTTTCCTCCGCCCGCCAGGAGAAGCTCGTGGCGGTCAGCTCGGAGAAGATCCACCGGCGCCGGACGCCGTCGGTGTCCGCCTCGATCTCGAAACCGTCCTCCGTCGGCTTGCCGCGGAACGGGATCACCCAGCCGTTGCCGGGGCCGAGCCAGGTCGACCGGAACGCGTCGATCTTCTCGTCGTAGAAGCGCAGGCTCATCCCCCACTCCCCGTCCACGCCGCCGGTCCTGCTCGCCCGCGCGGGACTGATCCACACGTCGGCCAGCGCACGGCCGTCGAGCGCCCAGCCGAAATGCCATTCGCCGTCGACGGTCCGGACGCTCCCGTCCTCGGCGTGGTTGTGCACCACCAGGTCCCAGCTGCCGATCAGCGGCTCGAACACGCTCAGCCGTGCGGCGAGTTCGGGGCGTGGTCCGGCGGCAGTGAACACGGCGGCGATCTGTTCGGCGACGTCCATGCGGCCAGAATGGGCACTTTGACAGTATGCTGTCAACTATGAACGAGCTCGTCCACGACTACCGGTTGCTGATCGCCGACGTCTACGAGCTGGCGGGAGTGAGCCGCCGGATCAGCGAACGGGAGGCCGCCGGGCAGGGCACGACCGTCGCCCGCTGGCACGTGCTGAGCACGGTGTCCGAAGAACCGCTGGCCGTCCCCGCCATCGCGCGACGGCTCGGCCAGGTCCGCCAAGCCGTCCAGCGCGTCGTGGACGACCTCACCGAAGCCGGCGAACTGTGCGCGCGGCCCAATCCCGTCCATCGCCGCTCCCCCTTGTACGCCATCACCCCCGAGGGCGAGCGACTGCTGAAACGGCTCTGGGACGCGAGCGAAACCCGGCGCGGGGACGTGCTCGACGACAGCGGTGTCACCCTCGACGACCTGCGGCGAGCCCGCGAAACCCTGCGCAGGTTGTCAACCGCGCTCAGCCCGTGAAACCGCCCTTTCGTCGCATCGTGATAAAAAGCGGCCGCTCCATCGGGTTAGAGTTGACGGATGGGCACCGAAGCTCTCGCTACTCCCGCACCCCGGGAGCAGCGTGTGCTCATGCAGGCGATGCTCACCCGGCTGCCCGAGTTCAGTGACCGCCTCGCCCAGCTGCTCAGCGACGAGGACGAGTTCTACCACCAGGTGGACAGCACCGCGCCGGACGAGTTGCGCAAGGTCTGCCGGGCGAATCTCGAGCGGGCGCTGACGGCGCTCGTCGAAGGGCGGGGCCTGCCGCTCGACGCGGCCCGCAAGACCGGGCTGGCCCAGGCCAGGCAGGGTATCCCGCTACCGTCCGTGCTCCGCGCGTTCCGGATCGGCGGGATCTTCGTCTACGAGCGCCTGCTGGAACTGGCGGGCCCGGGCTTCATCAACCCGGCGCGCACGGTGGAGATCAACTCCAACGTGTGGAAGACCATCGACCTCTACTCCGACGCGCTGACCACCGCGTACAGCGAGGTCGCCGCCGAACTCTCCCAGGAGAAGCTCGCCCTGCTCGACGGTCTCCTGCAGGGCCGGTTCGCCACCCAGCCGGAGCTCGAGAACGCCGCGAAGGAGCTCGACCTCCCGGCTGCGGGCACATTCGTCGCCGTCGTGACGGAGGCCGTCGAGCCGGAGGAGCGGCCCGGCGTCGAGGCACTGCTGCGGGCACGGCGCTGGAAGTCGGCCTGGCGGCCGGGCGCCGAGGTCGGGCTCGTGGTGATCGACCGCGTCGAGGACGTGCGGCGGCTGCGCGACCTGCTGGGCACCCTGCCGCTGGCGGCGGGGATGAGCAGGCCGTTCAACGGATTCCTCGAAGTGCCGGACGCCGTCCACCGGGCCCGGGTCGCCCGCCGCTCGCTGGCCACCGGTGCCGCCGGTGTCGCCGTGTTCGGCGACTCCCCGGTCACCACGCTGGTCGCGAGCGCGCCGGAGATGTCGCGGGACGTGCTGCGTTCGGTGCTGACCGGGCTGCTCGTGCTGCCCAAGCCCGAACGGCAGGTCCTGCTCGACACGCTGATCGCGTGGTTCGCCGGGCACGGTTCGGCCAAGGAGGCCGCGGACCGGCTGATAGTCCACCCGAACACGGTCCGCTACCGGCTGCGGCGGGTGCAGGAGCTGACGCGGCGCGACCTGTCCGACCCGGTCGATGTCGGCGAACTCTACGTCGCGCTCGAAGCGGTCCGGCTGACGGACTCTTAGACCGTTCTTTCCGGCGCCATGTCGGCGTCGATGATCCTCGCGAGGTCGAGCAGCGTGTGCCCGAGACCGGGCCTCGCAGTGAGCCGCACCGCGAGTGTCCGGCCGCGCGAGGTCGTGGCGACCGGCAGGGTCACTTCGGGATTCGCGGATCTCGTCCACTGTGGACGGCGTCCGGCCGCGGACAGGACGATGTCGGGATGCGGCGACCGCCGTCCGGGACGCCACCGTGATCTCCTGGCGTCGAGATCGCGAATCACGTTGCCGTGCAACGAAAGCAGCGCGGCGACATCGGCGACGGCGTCGCGGAGCTCGACGTCGGTGATGGAATCCGAGTACGCGCCGATGTCCAGCGCGCGGCGATCGTTCGGGTCCTGCGGCACAGAGTTCCTTTCCACGCACCGGAAGTCGTCCGATGGTGGTCCCCATCACGTTGTTCCGGGGAACAAACATGTTTGGCTGACTGCGCCGAATGGCGGCGCCGGTACCACCTTCCGGTCGCACGGCGTGCCTGTGACCGTCGGTCACACCTTTGACGCCGACCGGCGCGCGGGCCAGTATCTGGCGACTGATTACCGATGGGTAATGTGGATGTTTCCGTGGTCTCACCAGGAGGACCGTTGCGTCGAGCGTTGAGCCTGATCTTCTTGGCCCTAGGGGTGTTCTCCGTCGCCGGCGCTGTGTTGCTGCCGACCTACGTGAAACCCGAACTCGCCAAGGTGCCGCTGAACCAGGAATCGACGTCGGTCCTCGAAGGCACCGCGTCGAAGGTGCTCGCGGTGAAGAAGGTGGGCGACAAGACCGTCACGGAGATCCGTGACGACGCCAAACTGAAGGCGACCGCCCATGTGGTGGCGAATTTCGCGCCGCCGGAGATGCAAGAGGGCACGGACGTCGCGGTGTGGCTGATGGCCGTGTCGGTCGTCGACACCAGCGACCAGACCGTCGTCAGCGCGAGCAAGCGCCAGGTCTGTTTCGACCGCCGAACCGCGGAAGGGTACGTGCCGCCGGGCGGCGACCAAGAGGCGAAGTGCTCGGCCAACAGCAGCTTCGTCACCAAACTCAAGGAGAAGGCCGAGAAGGAGAACGAAAAGCCCGAGGAGGTCCAGGAGTACAAGCCGCAGCCCGGCCTGAACTTCAAGTTCCCCTTCGACACCGAGCAGAAGGACTACCAGGTCTACGACGACAACACCGGCCGCGCCGTCCAGGCCCGGTTCAAGGGCGTCGACGAGATCAAGGGTGTCGAGGTCTACAAGTTCGTCCAGGAGATCCCCGACACGAAGATCTCGACGAAGAAGGTGCCGGGCTCGCTCATCGGGGCCACCGGTGATTCCGTCGAAGCCGGCCAGTTCTACCAGGGCACGATCACCAGCTGGATCGAGCCGGTGACGGGTATCCAGGTCAAGCAGGAACAGCAGTCGCACCAGGAACTGCGGTCGGCCGCCAACCCCACCCCCACGGTGGTCTTCGACGGCAAGCTGGAGTTCACCGACGCGACCGTCGACGCGATGGTCAAGCAGGTCGACGAGAACAAGGGCAAGCTGGACTTCATCGGGAGCACCGGGCCGATCGTGCTCGGCGTCGCCGGCGCGGCGTTCCTCGCCCTCGGGGTCTTCCTGCTGGCGAAGCGCCGCCCCACCCCCTCGCGCCACTAACGCTTGCGCAGCACCATCACCAGATTCCACGACGCGATCTCCCGGACTCCCGGAACATGCGCGATCCACTGGGCCCAGGAGGGGTGGTAGCGCGGGTAGACCTCCTGGAGATCGGCGAGCGGCGCGGCCTTCCCCCACCGGATGGCCGCGCCGGCCGAAAAGGCGAAAAGGCTCTCGCCGAATTTGTTCTTCGGCTCCTTTCCGTTCTTTTCGGCATAACGCCGCCGGGCGTAGTGGCCACCGAGGAAATGCCAGGGTGCCGTCTCGTGCCCACCCCACGGCGAATACCACGGCGTGAACGAGGCGAAAATCGTTCCGCCGGGTTTGGTCACGCGGCACATCTCGGCCAGCATGACCTCGGGTTCGGAAACGTGTTCGAGGACGTTCGACGAATAGCAGACGTCGACGGACGCGGTGCGCACGGGCAGTTTCGTCCCGCTGCCGCGCACCATGTTCTCCCCGGCCTCGCCTCGCGCCGTCAGCTCTCCGACGTCGGGATCTATGCCCAGGTAGGTGGCTCCGGCGGCACGGAACGCGTCGGAGAAATAGCCGGGACCGCCGCCGACGTCGACGATCGTTCGGCCGTTCAACGGAGTGTGCTGCGCCAATTGCCGGACCGAGTCCTCGGCGAGCACCGAGTAGAAACCGTCCGGATCCGTCTGTTCGGTGAGAAAAGCCCGGAACAACGTGACCGATCTGCGCAAGGTGGCGCGATGAGGCATCGTTGCTGGGGTCACCGACCGATTACCGACCATCGAACCATCGCTTTCCGAGAATGATTCATCTACCGTGTACGCACCGGTAACCTAGCATTGTCGCTAACAGGTTGGGAGAACCACGATGGAAAGGCCACGTGTGCTGCTCGTCAACTGGCGCGACACCGGGCATCCGGAGGGCGGCGGCTCCGAGCGGTACGTCGAGCGGATGGCCGAAGGGCTCGCCAAGGCCGGATACCGGGTGGAGATCCAGTGCGCGGCATACCCGGGAGCGAACGCCGGGGAATGGCGCGACGGCGTCCGCTATCGCCGCCGTGGCAACAAGTTCGGCGTCTACCTCCACGCGCTCCGGGCGATCCGGAAGGCGCACGCCGACCTCGTCGTCGACGTGCAGAACGGAATGCCGTTCTTCGCCAGGCTCGTCGCGGGCTGCCCGGTCCTCGTGCTGGTGCACCACGTCCACAAGGAACAGTGGATCAGCGCGCTCGGCGAGACACTGGGCCGCATCGGCTGGTGGATCGAGTCACGGCTGGCGCCGTGGCTGTTCCGCCACTGCCGCTACGTCACGGTTTCCGAGATCACCAAGGGCGAACTGGCGGGCCTCGGCATCGAAGGCTCGCGTATCACCGTGGTACCCAACGGTTTGGACACTCCCCCGCGCGGCAAGGCCGTCCGGGAGACCGAACCGACGCTGGTCGCGGTCAGCAGGCTGGTGCCGCACAAGCGGATCGAGCACGCGATCGACGTCGTCGCGGAACTGTCCCGGCGCTGGCCGACGCTGAAGCTGGAGGTCGTGGGCCAGGGTCCGTGGGAGGAGGTCCTGCGCAAGCACGCCCGTGACAGGGGCGTCGAAGACCGGGTGCGGCTGCACGGGTGGGTGGACGAGGACGAGAAACACGAGATCCTGGAACGCTCCTGGCTGCACCTGTGCCCGTCGGTCAAGGAGGGCTGGGGCATCGTCATCATGGAGGCCGCCGCGCACGGCGTTCCGTCGGTGGCCTACCGGGCGGCGGGCGGCGTGGCCGAGTCCATTGTGGAGGGCAAGACCGGTCTGCTGGCCGACGACTTCGCCGATTTCACCGCGCAGGTCGACGGGCTGCTCGCCGACCGGGTACGGCGGACCGAGATGGGCCGGGCCGGCGTCACGTGGGCCGGCCTCTTCGACTGGGAGCACAGCGTGAACCGCTTCGAATCACTCGTGCGCGACGTGGCCGGGGTGGCCATCCCCCATCCCAGGGTCCTGACCTCGCAGGGCTTCCACGATCCCGTCGGCCAGGTCGGCCGTGGCGGCGTCGTCGAAGTCCTTGCGGCGTGCGCGCACGGTGACGGTGCTCGTCTCGCCGACGGTCACCGCGCCGAACGCCACGCCTGAGCGGCCGCTGGCGGCGGGATAGAACGCGATCGAGGTGACCGCGTCCGCCGCCGAGACGACGCCGAGGTTGGAAACGAGATAGGTCGAACCGAGCCTGCCCGCCAGCAGCCGGGTGCCCAGCCGGGCGATCCGGCTGCTGCGGGCGGGGAAATCGGGCTCCGGCGGCTGCGTGGCCAGCAGCGCGCCGACTTCGGCGACCGTGGGTTTCCCGCCGAGCCGCAACCGGAAGAACGCGCTGTCGTGCAAGGGTTCCGGGGCGGCGCCGCCCCGCCACGACGCGCCGACCGCGGCCACCACGCGGGCGGTTTCCTCGCCATGCCGGGCATTCCACGTCTCGGTCAAGTCCGCGGCGGCCGCGGCGAACGCGGAGGACCCGAACCGTGAGCGCGGGAGGATCCTGGCGCTGAACACGTCCCCAGGGCCGCTTTCAGCCCGTTCCGGGGTGATTCTCGCCGGGGGCGCGAAAAGCGCTTCAGCGAGCCGCTGGAAGGCGGACACGAGAAAGGATCGGTCCGCCGTGCGGGCGCCGATCCCCTTGGCGGCGGACGAAATCGGGACGTCGAGGGCCAGGCCGAGGACGGCGAGCAGGCCGAGACCGTCGAGCGCGCCGTGGTGCGCGGCGATCAGCACGACCGGTTCGTCGGTGCCGACGGCGACGCGGAGCAGCGGGGCGCCGCGTTCGTACGCCGCCTCGGCGAACCGATCGCGGACCGCCGGAAGTTCTTCACCACGAACGGCTTCGACGTCCGGAGCGGCGCCCAGCCACGGCCGTTCCTCGACCGCGACCGCCAGCCGCATCCGCGCCTTTTCCGGCGTCAGAGCCGAAGACAGCCTCGCTTCCAGGAGGATGCTCCAGGAAACGGTGGGGTCGCCGTAGAGCCCGACGACCCGGCCGGCGTGGTCGGAAGCGAGCTCGGACACCGGCTCAGCGGTTGCCGTAAATGACGTGCTCGGGGCTCGAGTTCGGGTTGAACTGCTCCTTGATCTTCGCCTGCACCTGGGGTGCGGCGTCCGGATCGGCGGAGTTCGTCAGCGCGTAACTCCCCCCTGCGGCCGTTGCGAGCCCGATGATGACGGCGGCGGCCGCGCCGATGAGGGTGCCCAAGACCTACTCCTTCCGCGACAGGGAATTCCTGCGTCGGCTCAATGTACGCACCGGTAACTTGAGGCACAACAGTGCGGCCGCGATCGTCACCAGCGCTACTCCGTTTGCCAGCAGCACGGGAACCGGTGATCGCGTCCCGGTCACGGCAGGCTCACCGGGAGTGCGGTAAAGCGTGAGCCAATCACCGGACCACACCGGTTCCGCGCCGGTCAGCAACCGCGGATCGACCCGCCCCGGCGTCCCGTGTTCGACGAGGATCCAGCCGATTCCGGCCGCCGACAGGTCTTCCGGCGACTTCGCCGCACGGACACGGTCCATTCTGGAATCCTCGCCGGCGATCTCCTCGCCGCCGACCCGCAGTGTGTCGTCGACGAGCACGGTCTCGGGGAGTGCGCGTGGCGCCGGATCCAGCTGGGTCCGCTGGTCGTTCCAGGCGAAACTCCGGAACGTGGACAGCGGCAGTGCGACGACGTCGCCGGGCCGGTCGTCTTCGGCGAGCACCCGGTGGACGGCGGTCCAGTCGTCCGGGTAGCGCACCGCTTCGAGCCTTCCCCAGCCGCCCCACGCGAGATCGGGCATGGTGAGCAAGGGAAAGAGCGCGGCGGCCACGACGAGCGCCCCACGCGCCGCCCCGGTCCGCAGACGCGCGGCGGCGGCCTCGACCGCGAGCGCGAACCCGAGCGCGACCGGAAGTGCCCACCAGGCCACCCATTTCTGCGCGTCCCGCAGCAGTCCCGCGCCGGGCACGTGCCCCATCGCCCAGGACAGCACGGGCTCGCCGAACGGCAAGGTCGCCAGCGCGGCGAGCACGACACCGAGAACCCCCAGCGCCAGCAACGCTCTCGCCGGCGGAGTGCCCCACTTCCGCGCCAGCGGGCGGAACCCGGCCAAGGCCACGGCGACCGTGACGAGGATCAGCACCGGCGCCATCGGCGCGCCCCGGCTGCCGGGGACGACGTCGCCGTTCCAGATCCCGCCGAGCCCGAGCACGCTCAGGATGGCCGGGCCCCAGCTTTCCGCGCGGGCGCTGAACGCGGCCACCCCGGCGGGATCGGACAGCGTCCCGCCGTCGTGCAGGAACGTCGGCACGAGCCACGGCAGGTTGAGCACGACGGCGAGACCGAGGGTGTGGCCCAGTTTCCGCGGCCCGGCCAGCGCGATCGCGGTGAGCGCGGCCAGCACTCCGCCGGGTGGGGTGAGCATCGCGGGGGCGCAGGCGAGGATCAGCCGCGCGAGCGCCCTCGGTTCGTTCCGGCGCAGGGAAAGCGCGGTGCGCACGATCCACGGGAGGCACGCGTAGGTGAGCAGGAGCGGCCAATGCCCGATGAACAACCGCTCCGCGAAATAGGCCGTCCACGCGTAACCGGTGGCGGCGACGACGCGCGTACCGAGTTGCTCCGTCGGGACCAGCCGCGCTGCGCCGTATGCCGCCCCGAAGAGCGCCAGGAACAAGACGATTTTCTGGACTATGTCGCCGGGAACGAGGGCGGTCGCGAGCGCGATCACGGCGTCGGCGGGGACCGATCGCGGCAGCGCGGAACCGAGGCCGAGCGCGTCCGGGATCAGCGACTGACGCTGGGCGAACACCATGTCGTAGCTCAGGACGAAGCCCCGTCCGAGCACCGGCAGGAACACCAGCAGCGCCAGCCCCGCCGACACCGCGGCGAGGACGAGACGTTCGCGCCGTGCGTCCAAGTGCCCTTCCCTTTCCGCCTCGATCGCGGTTATGGTCGCGGAGATTACTCGCCGGTAATGGGAGCTCTGTTGAGCGTAGACGCCGAGGTCGACCAGACCAGGACCGACAAGCGTGTCGCGGCGATCCTCGTCTCGCTCGCGCTGGCCGCGAACAACGCCGGCGCCTACGCGCTGAGCATCGTCGCCGCCCGGCTGCTCGCGCCGAGCGCGTTCGGTGAGCTGAGTTCGCTGCTGGCGGTGCTGGTGATCGGCGTCGTACCCGCGATGGGGCTGCAGACCGTGGTCGCGCTGCGGGTGGCCCGGCTGCGTTCATCAAAGGAGTCGCAGGACAGCGGGACACTGCTCGCGCTCGGCCTGACGACGAGCGCCATCGTCGCGACGATCGGGCTGATCCTGGCGCCGGTGCTGGTCTTCGTGCTGCACCTGGATTCGGTGGTGCCCGCGCTGCTGCTCGCCGTCACACTCGGACCGCTCACGCTGCTCGGCCTCTTCCACGGTCTGCTGCAGGGCAGCGGCCGGTTCGCGCTGCTGGCCGGGCTCATGTCGCTCGAAGGCGTGGGCAAGGTCGGCGGCTCGCTGCTCGGCCTGCTGATCGGCGGTGACGCCACCGGTGCGCTGGCCGGGACCGCGATCGGCTCGTACCTGGTGATCTTCTGCGGATGGGTCCTCTGTGGACGGCCACGGCCCCGCAAGGCGGGCTGGCACGCGGGCGAGGTCCTGCACGCGGCGCAGGCGATGCTGGCGCTGGTCCTGCTGGTGAACCTCGACCTCGTGCTGGCACGCCACACCCTCCCCGCTGCCGAAGCAGGCGAATACGCGCTCGGCGCGATCGTCACGAAGATCGCGTACTGGCTCCCCCAAGCCGTCGGCGTCCTGGTGCTGCCCCGCTTCGCGAACGGCGACGACCGGCGCCGGATCCTGCCCGCCGCCCTGGCCGTCTGCGCTGCCCTGGACGCCTTCGTGCTGTTGGTTTCTTTTGCTTTCGGGTCGCGTCTGCTCTCGTTCATCGGCGGCTCCGGCTACGCCGCCAGCACCATGCCGGTCTGGCCGTTCGCCCTCGCCGGCTCGATGCTCGCGCTGGTGCAGATCCTGCTGTTCTCGCGCCTGGCCGCCGGAGACCGGCGGGTGACCCTGCTGATGTGGACGACCGTGGTGGTGGAGACGGTGCTGGTGACGACTTGGCTGCACTCTTCGGCCGCTCAGGTGGTGACTGTCGCCGCTTGCTGTGCCGGGGGGTTGGCGCTTTCTGGGGCTTTGTTGGAGCTGCGGTCGCGGAGGCGGTGAGGGACTCATCCGAGGTGCACGTCGGGTCGCGGACGACGCTGGGCACTGTGGAACGCGGCTCTGAGTTCATGGAGAACCGCGTCGGGTTCGGTCCGGAGGCGGGACGGCAACGTCTGGAGAACGACGATCCCGGCCGCGGCGTAGCGCGCGTTTCGGGCGAGGGTCGCACGGAAGTGGTCGCCTTTGGCGTGATAGCCACGGGAATCGACTTCCCAGGCGAAGCCGACCTCGTCGCACCACCCGTCCGGCTTCGCGACGAACCGGCCCGCCGCGTCGAAGACCTTCACATTCCACTGGAACTCCGGCAACCCCGACCGCTTCCACAGCCTCCACGCGTCGGCCTCGGCGACCGAATGCGCACCGCCCAGGATCGGAACCAGCGCCCGTAGCAGTCTCCCGTCGAATCGAGACCGCTCGTCGATCTCGACGGCGAGCGCGTGCGGCAGACAATGACGTTCTTGCACCGCTTCGGCCATCATCGCCACGACCGAGTCCGAATCGGAGGTTCGGCGGGCCGCGTCGATCACCGCGCGCGGCACGGGAGCGGTCGGGACACCGGCTCTGCTCAGCGGCGCGGGCAGCCGCCGCGTCCGTTCGATATGGACGAACCCCGTACTGGTGATCGCTCGTTCGGCGGGTACGAGGACATGCACGTCGTCGATATCCGGAAGGTTCCTCAGCCCGTACCGCCTGAGCGCGGGCACTCCTGTGAGCACTGAACCTTCCCGCGCCAGGAGCAGGCTCGCCTCGATCCGCTGTTCCTCGGTCGGCTCGCCGTTTCCGAGCAGCACGACTCCTGGCAGGAGCCTCCGCCAGACGCCGCCGGGCTCGCACCTGCGCCAGATGGTCCTCCTGGGCACGCCGAGCTCTTCGAGTCGCTTGACCGCGGCCACGGCCGGCCCGTTCGTCATCAGTGGGTGCTGTGCCCACTCCCCTCTTCGCACTTGATCAGCTTGAACCCGGCCACCGACAGAACCCGCGGATTCACGTCGTGACCGGTCCGGTGAAGCGGGGGTGTGTGGAAATAGGGACATTCAACGTCCCTATTTCCACACACCCCTCACGTTCCGTCACCTTCAGGCTCGCGGCCCGCGAACCAAGGCACACACATCGCCACCATCGCCGCCGCCGCCAGCAGCAGCGAAGCCTGCGTCACCGGCCCATAGGCCCACTCCTGCCCATGCCCCAGCAGCCGCCCCACCACCGCGACGAGCGTTCCCACGACCATCCCACCGAAAGCGAGATATCGCGGCGCGCGTTCGCTGAACTGGCGGGCCAAAAGGACGGCGATCAGCAGCACGATCGGCAGCATCCCGCCCAGCACGGCCAGCAGTCCGATCAGGACCACCGGCACCACCGGCCCGGAACCGGCTTCCACCGAAATACGACGACGGCGGACCGGCCACAGCGCCCCGATCAGCACCAGCAGGATCGCGACCGCCCCGATCAGCAGACCCGACCGGTACTTCCAGTCCGGCGTGAACTCCAGGCGCACCACACCGCCGGAGCCCGCGGGCAGGATCCACGCCTGCTGCCAGCCGTCGACGCGCGTCTTAACCAGCGGTGTCCCGTTCAGCGAGGCGGTCCAGCCCGCGTTCGCGTTCTCCGGAACGGCCAAAATGGACTCGTCGCCGCCCGCCACGGTGACCGATCGGGACGTCGCGTCCCACGAGTCCACGGTGACGGCGCGATGTGCGGCGGGCGAAACGGCCCGGCCGGCGGGTTTGAGCCAGAGGTCTTGGACCACGAAGGAGTCGGAACGGTCGGTCCGCAGTTCGTGCCCGCCCGCCGCCAGGTCCACGCCGCCCGCCGAATCGGGGCACGCGGACAGCGTCAGCGGCCGGTGCGCGACGAAGTCGGCGAGCGTGCCGCGCACCGAAGTGTCGTAGTCGAAGCCGTCCAGGCGGACGTTCGGACCCGATCCGCAGGGCAGGGTGAATTCCGCGGCCGGAGCGGGAAGTTCCGCACCGGTCAGGGAAAGACTCCCGATCCCGAGCGAGTTCCGGGTCCGCTGGTCGTCGTCGAGGCCGGCGAACGCGATCTTCAGCTGCGACGTCTCCATGGGCGGGAAGGTCGCCGCGCCGGAAGCGTCGAGTTCGACGGAACGGCTCGACGTCGGCGTGGTCAGTTCCAAGCGTGCGGGAGCACGCGAGTCGGCGGCGACGCGGATTCCCGAGATCGTCTGCGGTTTCGCCCAGTCCAGCGTCATCGTCGGTCGCAGGTCCGTGATGTCGGGCTGCCAGGCGGTCGCGGGATTCCCGTCCACCGCGGCGAACGCGCTCGCGGACGGATCCCCGCCCAGCTGCGACGTCGCCGAAACCTGCAAGCCCGGAAGCGCCACCGGGACCCGTCCACCGCCCGCCGGCAGCACGGTGCCGCCGAATTCGTAGGCACTCTGCGACGTCGTCGAGAACAGCCGCCGGATCCCGTCCGGTTCCTCCCCGTCGCGGCCCGCGTTGGGGTCGCAGCGGTCGGGCACGCACGCGTACCGCGGCTGCTGCCCACGCGTGAACGCGAACCCCGGAGGCGTTCCCGTTCCGAGGTCCGCGGGGACTTCCAGCGCGCGTTGCGGTTCGACGCCGGGGATCTTCAGGTCCGAGATCCCGACGTTCCCGTCCTGTCTGCCGACCACGAGCGACAGCAACGTGATCCGCACCTTGCGCGTCACCCCCGCCGGAACCGGATACGTGTGCGCCCCCGCTCCGCGGACGACCTGGTGATCGACGGAACCGTTGTCCGTGGTGATCCGGATCCTGGTCGGCGGCCAGCCGACGCGGATGTCGTCGACCATCGCGAGATCGACCGAGTTCACCAGCCGCGGGGTGTCGAGTTCGACTTCGAGCCACTCCCCGATCGGGCCGGTGAAGCTCGACGAATGCCAAGCGGTACGCGGATCGCCGTCCAGTGCGGCGAACGGCTGATGGCTCGGATCCGAGCCGCCGAACGCGTCCGCGAACGAAGCCGCCGTCGACGCGGTGACCGAGCGGATCCCCCGGTACGCGGCCACGGTCTGGTGCTGCTCACCCGGAAACGGCAGGACGTCCAGCGCGGCTCGTTGCTGGCGCGGGGATTCCCCGGCGGTCAGGGTCTGGCTCAGGTTGTCCCGCACGCCGCCGACGTTGCGTTCGGCGCGGCGCAGCCCGTCGGTGACCAGCCTCGGCCCCGTCGGCGAACCGCCGTCCCCGGTCAGCACCGTCGGCGTGCCGGGTTCGAGCTGCCCGGAGTTCATCAGCGGCAACAGGTTCTCCGGGCCGCCGCTCACCGTCGGAACGTCCTTCGTGGACGTCGCGGTGACGAGCGGCACCGGACGTTTCACCTCGAAGACCTCCAGCGGCCCGAACTGGGCCGACTTCTCGATCCCCGGCGATCCCGCCAGCCCGGCGCGCAACGTCGTGAAGTCGGGCGCGCCGACCTTGGCACGGTCGACGTCGCCGCGCAGCAGCAGGAACCGGTAGCCCGACCGCGCGAGCAGCGCCGCGAGCCCGGGATCCCCTCTGCCGTCGGCCAAGGCCGCGTCGACCGAGTCCATCAGGCGGGTGTTTCCCTCCGAACCCAACGGCACCTGGTTACGCACCGCCCACGGGCTGTCCGCGATGGCCTGAGCCGGTTCGTCCACCGTGCGGCCCCAGTCGTACTCGCCGAACCCGGTCGCGGGCAGCAGCAACGTGCGCGCGGTCGCGTCGGTCTTGGCGACGTGGCCCATCGCGTCGTACCAATACCCCGGCACCTCGTCCCAGCCCGGCCCCGGCCGCAACGTCAGCAGCCACACCGGCGCGGCCATCGCCACGACCAGGAGGGCGCCCAATGCGGGCCGCAGATTCCGCCGCAGCGCTGGTGCGTAGCTCGTGATGCCGTGGACGAACGCCAGCATCAACGGCAGCCGCAGCACCGGTTCGAACTTGTGCACGTTCCGCAGCGGCGCGAGCGGGCCGTCGAGCAGATGCCGCACGGGTTCCGCCAGCGGGCTGTCGAGCGTCCCGACGTAGCCGACGGTCAGCAGTGTCAGCCCGGTCAGCACGCCGAGCACCAGGAACCGCCGTTCGGGCAGCCCACGCCGCGCGAGGCCGAACAGCCCGACCGCGGCCACCAGCCCGGTCGCCGCCATCAGCACCGGATTGTCGATCAGCGCCCAGCCCGAAGGCCACCACGGCGTGCCCTGCACGACATAGGCGACCCACTGGTTCGTGCCGCGCAGCACCTCGAACAACGACATCGGTGCCGTGGTGTTCGTCGCGGACTCGATGTAGTCGAGGAACGGCAGGCTGTACTGGCCGAGCAGCACCAGTGGCAGGAACCACCACAGCACCACGCCGACGACGAAGACGAACCACCAGATGACCAGCGCGACATGCGTGCTCCGCCATTTCCGGGTCAGCAGCCACAATCCCGGGAGCACCAGCGCCATCACGACCATCGCGCCGTTGATCCCGCCCATGCACAACACGGCGAGCGCGGAAAGCCCGGCGGCGCGGCGCGGTGAGCCGATGCGATCGGCGAGGATCAACGGCAGCAGCACCCACGGCAGCAGGACGGCGGGCAGCATTTCCGAGGACAGCGAACCGATTTCGGTGACCATCCTCGGCGCGAGGGCGTAACCCACTGCTCCGATCAGCCGAGTCCGTTCGTTCCCTATTTTCAGCGCGCGGGCCACGAGCAGGGCGCCGCCGAACGCGACCGAGAGCAGGATCGCGCACCACAGCCGCTGCGCGATCCACACCGGTATCCCGACGGCTTGGCACACCGCGAAGAACGGCCCCATCGGGAACAGGTAGCCATAGGCCTGGTTCTGCAGCTCCCCCGCCGTCGCCTGCGGATTCCACAGGTGCAGCGCCCGGCCGAGGAAGGCCAGCGGATCCACGGCGAGGTCGAGTTTCGTGTCGAAGGTCGTCCTGCCGGGACGCTGCACAAAGGACAGCACGGTGAGTGCCAGCACGATCCACGTGCTCGGCCTCTTCACGAGCGCGCCGGGGGTTACCATCCGGTAGATACTAGGCGGAAACGTGGCTACTATGCGCCCTATGACAGACGGTTTCGAAGAAGCGTGGTCGCTCGCCGAACCCGTCAAGGGCTGGATGACGCGGGATCAAGGCCTCGCCCTGTGGAACGCCGCGTGCCGGCTCGACAAGGGCGATCTCATCGTGGAGATCGGCAGCCACCAGGGACGTTCGACGATCGTGCTCGCGAGCGCCGCCCGCACGGTCGGGGCTCGGGTGGTCGCCGTCGACCCGTTCGTCGACGGCCGGTTGTTCGGCGGATCGCCGACACGCCAACGGTTCGAGGCGAACCTGAGAAAGGCCGGCGTCGAGGACGTCGTCGAGCTCGTGGCGGAGTACAGCACGAAGCTCCGACCACGCTGGGACCGTCCGATCCAGTTGCTCTACATCGACGGCAAACACGACTACTGGACCTACACCGACGACCTGCGCTGGTCGGCGAACCTGGCCGACGGTGGGGAAATCCTGGTCCACGACTGCTTTTCCTCGATCGGTGTCACCCTGGGCACGATCGCGAAAGTCCTCTTCGGACGGCGGTACACCTATCTGGACCGCGCGACCTCGCTGGCCCGGTTCCGGCTCTCCCCGCCGTCGGCGAAGGACAGGCTGCGCGTGCTCGCCCAGCTGCCGTGGTTCGTACGCAACGTCGGGATCAAGATCCTGCTGCGGCTGCGCCTGGCTCCCGTCGCGAAGATCTTCGGCCACGACAGCCCGTACGACCCCTACTGAGTGAGCG
This sequence comes from Amycolatopsis japonica, assembly GCF_000732925.1. NCBI lineage: Bacteria > Bacillati > Actinomycetota > Actinomycetes > Pseudonocardiales > Pseudonocardiaceae > Amycolatopsis > Amycolatopsis japonica. The sequence goes on along the minus strand of NZ_CP008953.1, from coordinate 3,043,473 downwards.
GTCTACCGACGTCGACCTTGGCGACGCAGACGGGAGCCCCCTTGGCGGACAACTGAAAGCCGACCTTGTCGAACAGGCCCTCGATCGGCAGGTACATCGTGTGCAGGCCCGGCTGGAACCACACCGGCACGCGGGTTCCGTCGCGATCCACGAACCCTTCGCCACCGTCCGAGGTGAAGTAGTCGATCCGGAGCAGGTACCGGCCGAGAACGGGCGTGTCCAACGGAACCCGCACCAGTTGCTCGCCGACGGTGTAGCCACAGCCCGGCACCGGTCCGGACAGTCCGCGGGAAACCGGTTCCACGCCGGTGATCGTCCTCGCGGTGCCTGAATCGTCCAAAAGGGACATCCGGCTGGTCGGTTGATCGAACTGGAACCCGGGGATCAGGCCGACCACCCGGGAGGCGCGGGCGTTCTCGCCGAACCAGCCGTGCAGGACGTCGTTCGGTACGGCCGTGTCGAACAGGACGAGGTCGGGGTCGCGTTCGATCGAAGCGCGCGCGTTGGCGAGGAAATCCCGGGAATGTTCGAACCGTAGTCCGGGCGCCAGCCGGGAGAAACCCACGGCGGAACTCGCGATCAAGGCGAGACACAACGCCAGGGCGACCGGGCGTTTCGCCGAGGACAGCACGGGATCCGACGGCCGGTCGAGCGGTTTGGGCTCCAGGAAGGCGAAAGCGAGACACAGCGCGACGACGAGCGCCAGATCCGCGACGTAGCGGGGATCGCTGCCCAGTTCCGGTCCGACCTCGGTGAGCCTGGTGGCCGCCGAAAGACCGATGTCCGCCACGAACACCAGGCCCAGCAGGATCCACGCCTTCCGGGCCCGGAGCCCGCCGACGCGAATCCCGAATGCCAGAACCGCGACGGCCACGAGCAGCAGCACGATCCGCACCACCACGGGGGAAGCGGCGAACGTCGCGCCGGGGCCCGGCCCCGACCAGGGCCCACCGACCAGCCCGGGGATCAGCGTGTCACCGAGCATCCGGCCCGTCATGTCCGCGACCGTGCCGACAGTGACCGGGCCGCCACCTTGCCCGACCTGACTCGTGGTCAAGGTCAGGAACACTGCGGCGTAGCCCGCGAGGACGGCGGCGAGGACACCCATCAGGACGAGGTGGCGGCGTAAGGAAGTCCCGAGCAGCACGGTGATCCCGGCGATCAGCACCGGGATGAACACCGCCTTTTCGTAGAAGGCGAGCCCGAAGACGGTCCAGGCCACGGTGGCGATCGCCCAGCGGCCGCCGTCGGCGAGATACCGCACGTGCGCGTGCAATGCGGCGGTGGCGGCCAGCAGCACGGGCGCGACCTGGATGGCGTACGCCCACCACAGCGTCGGAACGAGCAGCAAGGTCGACGTCGTGAACATCGTGAACGGGACGAGAATCCCCCACCGGTGCCCGAAACAGCGCACCAGTACCGCCCACAGCAGCACCGACGCCGCCGCTTGCATCAGCAGGACCGGTGCCATCAGCACGGCGAAGTTCAGCGGTGCCCACGCGGTCAGCACGTCGGCGAGCAGGAAGCCGCCGGGAGCGAGATGGCCGTGGTAGTCCTGGAAAAAGTAGCCGAAGTCGAACGGGCCCGCCTTCGCGGCGTGATAAGTGATGACGAAGTCGTCTTGCGCGAGGCTGCCGCGCAGCGCGGCCCACACGTGCAGGACGAACGGGATCACGCCGGCCGCGAACGCGGCGAGCGCGACCGGCGAAGGTCTTTTCCCCCGGAGGGCCACGGATCGCCTCAATTCTTGCAGGTCGGCGGCTGGCACATGATCTTGCTCAGCGCCTGGTAGAAGACGTCCGAGATCTTCCTCGGATCGGGGGTGGTGAACGATTCCCCGCCGGTGGCGGTGGAAACCTGCCGCAGTTCGGACGCGTCGATATCCGGCCCGATGCCGATGCCGATGACCGGCAACGGTTTCCGCGGATCCTGCAGCTTGCCCAGTTCCTCCAGCAACCGGGGCAGCCCGATCGTTTCGCTGTCCTCGTTGCGCCCGTCGGTGAGCACGACGACCAGGTTGATGCGGCCGGGTTTCCAGTTCTGCCGGGCGTTCTGATACGCGGCGAGGATCGAATCGTAGAGCCCGGTCGCGCCACCGGCTTTCGGCCGCACGGCTTGGAGTTGCGCGACACCACCCGAGGCCTTCTGCTCGGCGATCGTCTTCATCGGCAACAGGACACGATGGTCCTTGTCACCGTCCAATTTGGTCGAGAACAGCCACAAACCCAGTTCTGTCGTGGGTTTGAACAGGCCGAGCCCCTGCGTCGCGGCCTGCAGGGTGAGGTCCATCCGGCTCTTCCCCGTGCCCGGCACGGCGGCGGCCATCGAACCGGAGACGTCGAGCAGCACCTGGACCCGGGCGCTCAGGTTCGTCCCCGCCCAGGCCTGCAGGACGGCGTACAGCTCCGCGACCGGCGGGGCTCCCGGTGGGAGCGGTGCCGGATCGGTCCGGCTGTCCCGCGCCCGCGGCACGGCGAACTGACCGTTGGGAGCCCGGAATCCCGCGTCGGCGAAGATACCGCCGGCGAGCGGGTCGAGCAGCAGTCGCAGGAAGCGTTCCGCCGCGGTCCTCGACGCTTCGGACGCCTTGGGCAGCACGACATACGGGTAGTCGAACCCCTGCACCGGGACGCCCGGGTACGCCGCCACCAGATTCCGTGCGAGGACGGATTGCTCGGTCGCGGGAAAGGCGGCCGGGAACCGGTCCGGCGCCGGGTTCAGTTTCCGCATGGTGGCGGTGAACGCCGCGGCCGGATCGGGCTCCTTCTCGGTCAGCTTCCGCAGCGCGAGCAACGTGCCGACGCCGAGCGGATCGCGCGCCGGATCCGGGATCCCGATCGGCGCTCCGTCGAGGATCTCCTGCCACGAGGGGGTTTTCCCCGGCCAGCCGAACCGCCGCGCGGTTTCGTCGGGAAGTCCCAGTACCACCGGGGAATTCGCCACCGACTGACCGGATTCCGGCAGGTTCCACGCACCGGCGTCCCTGGCCTGCGACAACATCGTGCTCGACTCGGGAATCCAGACGTCGGGCCCGCCGGAGGCGGTGGTGCCGAGCAGGTCGGCGGTCTTGGCCGATTCGCTCGCGGTCACGTTGACACTGAAGCATTCTTCCTGCGGCACGGTCTTCGCGAGCCGCGTGAGCACCGGCGCCACGTCGGGCGCCGCGGTGATCTCGACCGGCGTCAGCGCGTCACATCCGTTGCCCGCCAACCGGGCCCGCAGGTAGTCGACGCCCCACCAAGCGCCGAGCGCGATCACCAGCAACAGGCTCAAGACGACCACGGGCGCGTTGAAACGCCCGCCACGCCTCGGGCCGTCCTGCATGTGCGTGCCTCCGAGGTGCGGGGTGAGGACCTGGGATGTTGCCCAATCCGCCCGCGAACGTCAACCCTCGGGTAACTTAGCGCCTCCCGTTGCGGCAAACGGCCTAACCGAACCCGGAACTCGCGTGATCGGACAACGATCTCGCGTGATTGAAGACGGAACTCACGAGTTCCGCCTCCAATCACGCGAGTCACGGCCCGAAGCACGCGTGATCGGCCTAACCGAAATACCGTCCGGCGCCGATGTGGGCTCCGACGGACTGCCACCAGCCCGCGTCGCCGGTCGAGTCGATGCCGTCCGCGATCACCGTCACGCCCGCCATGCTCGCGGTGTCGATGAGGTTCCGCAGCGTGCGTTCCGCGAGTGGTTCCGTCCGCCGCTCCACCAGCCGGGGAGCGATCCGGACCGTCCGCACGGGCACGTCGACCAGGCAGACGACGTCGCCGCCCGCGCCGAAGCCCTGCAGTTCCGCGTCCACGCCGATCTCGGCGAGGAGGTGCAGATTGTCGACCGTCTCGCCCACATCCGAGAGCACGGCCTCGGTGGGAAAGCCCAGCCGGAGCCGTGACGGCCCGAGGCCGGTCGCGGCCAGGATGGTCCGCACCGACCCGACGAGATCGGGATCGGCCGCCTGATGCGGGGTCAGCCCCACCACCATCGGGAGCCTGTCGTCCGATTCCTCGCAGGCGGTGCGGATGAGCCATTCGCCGAGCGGCACGATCAGGCCGGTCTCGTCGGCGAAGCGGACGCAGGTGTCGTGCCCGATCCGGCCGTGACGCGGATGGTTCCACGCGAGCCTCGCCTCGATACCCGCCGGCCTGCTGTCCGCGAGCCACGTCAGCGGCCGGAAGCCGACCTCGATCTCACCGGTCTCCCAGGCACCCGCCATGGAGACGGCGAGGCCGAACTCGTGCCGCTCCCGGCTGTCGAGCACGGAATCGGACAGCGCCCATTGCCGGTAGCCGTTGGCCTGCGCCCGGCGCAGTGTCATGTCCGAGACGCGCAGCAGTTCGTTCGGCGCGATGTCCCTCGGCGGCCGGTGCACGACGCCGACACAGGCCGAGACCGCGACGCCGCTGCCGCTCTCGAGGTAGACCGGTTCGGACAGCTCCTGGTTGATCATGCCGATGACGGTGGCGACGTCCGGGCTGGTCGCGGTGTTCTGGATGAGGATGCCGAATTCGTCGCCGCCGATCCTGGCGACGAGCGCGTCCTCGCCGCCGACGACGGCCCGCAGCTTCGCGGCGACGTTCTTCAACAGATCGTCGCTCTGCTTCTGGCCGAGCCCGCCCGCGATCAGCGAGAACCCGTCCAGATCGAGGTGGTAGACCGTGACGCCGAAGGACGGGTCGGCGTGCCGCAACGCCTTCTCCAGGCGGGTGCCGAAGCATTGCCGGTTCGGCAGGCCGGTGAGCGGATCGTGCAACGCCTGACGGCTGAGCTGTCGCTGCAGCAGCGAGACGTCCGTGTCGCCGTCGACCAGGGTGATCAGCTGCTGGGCCTCACCCGCCGGATCGCGGATGACGGCGCCGGTGAACGCGGCCCACGGCGGTTCCTCGTCCTCGGTCACGAGTCTTCGCGACAGCTCCAGCCGCTGGCTCTCGCCTTCGAGGAGCTTCCGGTAGCCCTCACGCAGGCCGTCGGCGTCGTCCGGATGCACGAGGTCGTAGAGGTTGAGCCCGTTCAGATCCGCGACGGGCCGGTTCAGCATTTCGGCGAACGCCGGGTTCACCCGCTGGACGCGGCCGTCGACCCTGGTGACGGCCACGCCAGTCGCGGAGCCGGTGAACAGCTGCTCGAAACGCGCCTGGGTCAGCACCAGCTCACGCCGTGTCTCGCGTTCGAGCGTGACCAGCGTGCGGCTCAGATCCTCTTGCTGTGTCTGGATGCTCTCGCGCAACGCCTCGCCGTAGCCGGACGCGAGCGCGCCGAGCACCTGCAACACCCGTTCGGGGAGCGACTTCACGCCCCGCAACTCCGGTTCGTGCAAAAGCCCCTTGCCGAGTACGTCCATCGTGCGACGCAGGCTGTCCGGCCCGACGCACCTGAGCGCGACGAGCCGCGCGCCGGCTTCGGTGGCCTGCGCGGGCTCGGCGTCGCCGCTCAGCACCGCGTCGAAGACCTCGTCCAGCAGAGCGGCGAAATGCTCTTCGATCTGGGCGTGGGTATACGGAAGATACGCCGTACCGGTGACCAGGTAGGCCCACTTGCGGGCCAGCGTGGCGCGGGTCGGCGCGGCGTTCTTCCGCTTCGGTGCCGCGGAGGATGAAGTTGGCTTCGGGGCGTCCGGCGATACGGGGAACTCATCGCCGTCCGGAAGTGGGGCAGTCACGTCCGCCGGTCCTGGGGTCGCTTTCGTATTCCGTGGTGGAGGAACATCCTCCACGATTCTGAAGCCGTACTCACGGTTTGACGGTCACCCGATCGGGTGGTGACCCTACGGTACTGCAACACCGACCTTTTCCCTCAGCCAATCGCGGGTGGCGTCCCGATACTGGGACGCGTTGCGATGTAACGCCAGCGAATGTCCGGCACCGGACAGAACATACGTGGAAAGCTCGGCTTCGGGCCGGTAGTACGGCGCTTCCGCCGGACGCAGCGACTCGGCGCTCGAACAGTCGCGAAGCGAGAAAAGGCCGCAGAACAGGATGTCCTCGGACCCGACGGCCTGGAGAACGGGAACCCGGATCGCTTTCGTCGCGGGCAACACGATGCCGAACACGGCGACGGTCCCCATTCCCGGGACCGAAACCTGATCCTTGGTCGCCTCATCCGCCTCGATGACCTGGGGGTCGGTATTTTCCGTCGCGTAGAACAGTCCGGCACGCGCTCCCGGTTTCGTCGTGAAATAGAGCGGATCGCTGCCCAGCGAACCGAGTCGGCCATCGGTGAACGCGGGCTGAAGACCGAAAAGCACCCCGAACGTCAGCGCGGGAACCGACGGCAGATGCGTCATTCCGGTGAGGATCACACCGTCGACGTCCTGATACGTCGAGGCCTCGGCCGCCACGATGCCCGAACCGACCGAATGCCCGACGATGACGACCTTCTCGAACGGCGTGCCGCCGACCCGTCCGGCGCGCAGGTGACCGATCACCTCGTGCATCGACCGCGCCAGCACCGGCAGCAGGAGCGGAAGGCTGACCGGTTTGCTGCTCCCGCCCGAACCGAGCTGGTCCGCGGCGAACGTCGCGTAGCCGTGTTTCGCCATGTCCCGCTGGTAGGAATAGCGATCCGGGTCGTAGGGCAGGTCCCAGTAGGCGCTGTTGTAGGTGCCGCCGTGCACCAGCAGCTGGACCGCTTCGGGCGCCGGCCCCTCGGGCAGGCAGAACCGGCCGTGCACCGTGGCGGGTTCGCCGAGCGGGCCGGTGACCGGCAGATCCAGATCGGAACAGCGGACGTCGACGGCCTCGGCCGGGGCCGCGACCAGGAAACCGCCGAGGAGCACGCAGCAGGTGGCCACCGCGGTGGCCAGTTTGAGCGGCATTCTCACAGAACCCTCTCCGGAATCGGGACGCTCGGAAGGAGCATGAACCCTACACCTGGTGATCGAACGCTCACCGTCAGCCTCGGGTTCGCGGCCGCGCGATCATCGGCAACCGGTTCGGCTGCATCGTCGCTTTGATCTTGGGGAACACCTTCACCCCCGGCACCGGTTCCAGCCGCCACCGGGCGCCGATCGTCGCCGCCACCAACGCGATCTCCGTGGGAGCGAACTGATGTCCGGGACACAGCCGGGCGCCTGCGCCGAACGGGATGAACGCGCCCTTCGGCACCTCGGCGGCGCGCTCGGGTTCCCAGCGATCCGGGTCGAACCGTTCGGGATCGGGGAACCAGCGCGGATCGCGATGCACCGTGTGCTGGCTGACCGCGACCTCGGTCCCGGCGGGGATGCTTACGCCGCCGAGTTCTACGTCCTCCCGCGCCCGCCGCATCAGGATCACCGGCGGGGTCCGGCGGACGACCTCGTTGATGATCCGCTGCGTGTAGACCAGCCGCGGCAAGTGGTCGAACCGCGCGGGCCCGCCCGCCAGCACCTCGTCGACCTCGGCGTGGAAGCGGCGCTCGATGTCCGGCCGTGCCCCGATCTCGTGGAAGAACCACGCGAGCGCGACGGCCGTGGTCTCGGCGCCGGTGGTGAGGATCGTGATGACCTCGTCCTCCACCTGCCGGTCGGTCATCCTCTCGCCGGTCTCGTCGTCCTCGGCCAGCAACAACATCGACAGCAGATCGCCCTGATCGCCGCCCTTCTCGCGCGCTTCGAGGACGGCGTCGCCGATGACCCGCCGCAGCCTCGCGGCCGCCGCGTCGAACTCGCGGTTCGCCGGGATCGGCAGGCGTTCCACGAACTTCGGCGAGAACGCCCGGACCATGACGTACTTCAGCATGATCGGGATCGACCGCTGGATCTCGGTGAGCGCGTCGTCGCCGAGTTCGGTGGAGAACAGCGTGCGCCCGGAGATGGTCAGCGCGAGTTCCTGCATACGCCGGTCGAATTCGACGACCTCGCCCGGTTTCCACGAGTCGGCAAGGTCTACAGCGAGCTTCGTCATCGTCGTCTCGGCGTAGAGTGCGATCCGGTTTCGCTGGAACGCGGGCAGCATCATCCGACGTTGCCGCTGGTTGAAGGCACCGTTGGAAGTCGCGAGCCCGTCGCCGAACAACGGCCGCATCTTGTCGAACACGATGCCTTTGTCGAACTTCCCCGCGTCGACGGCGAGCAGCCGCCACGCCAGCTCCGGGGTCGTGACCAGATAGACCGGCATCGGGCCGAAGTCGAGCCGCACGACGTCGCCGTGCGAACTCAGTGAGGACAACAGTTTCAGCGGGTCACGGAGCATCGGCACGGTATGCCCCAGTACCGGCCACCGGCCCGGTGCGACGGCGACGTCCGGAGGTGTTGCCATCGTGCTCGTCTCCCGGTGCCTGGACGCTGAACCCGGTCACCTTAGGACCGCGAGACCGCGGAGGGGCTTCCGCCGCCGCACATCCACACGATCGGACGATGGCAGCCCGGTCCCGCGCGGCCGCTAGACTCCTGTGCCCCAACGGATCCCAACCGAACGGCGGCGACGACGGTGACTTCGAACCTGAGCTGGGTGCCTCCCGAGGTCGACACGACCGTGCCGAATCCCGCCCGGGTCTACGACTACTGGCTCAACGGCGACCACAACTTCCAGGCCGACCGTGAGCTGGGCGAACAGATCCTCAAGATCATGCCGGGTATCCGCGACGCGGCCCGGCTCAACCGCGCCTTCCTGCGGCGTGCCGCGCTGCACATGGTGGAGGCGGGGGTGCGGCAGTTCCTCGACATCGGCTCCGGCATCCCGACCGTCGGCAACCTCCACGAGATCGTCCAGGGGATCGACCCGTCCTGCCGGGTGGTCTACGTCGACCGCGAATCGGTCGCCGTGGCACACGCCAAACTGCTGCTGCGCGGCAACGACCGGTGCGCGGCTATCCAGGCCGACCTCCGCGACGCCAACGACATCCTCGACGCGCCCGAGACCAGGGAACTGCTGGACCTCGACCAGCCGATCGGCCTGTTCATGTTGCTGCTGCTGCATTTCGTGCCGGATTCGTGGGAGCCGCACGCCATCCTGGCCCGCTATCGGGAGCGGATGGCCTCCGGCAGCTTCCTGGCGATTTCGCACGTCGCCGCCGACGCGAACTCGAGCGGCCTCGACGAGGCCATCGAGGCGTACAAGAGCACCCAGAACGACCCCATCCCCCGGACCCACGACCAGGTGCTTTCGTTCTTCGAAGGCTTCGACGTCATCGAGCCCGGCGTCGTCGGCTGCGCGATGTGGAACCCCCAGGGCGCCGGCGACATGTCCGAAGACCCGGAGATCAACTCGCTGCCGTACGCCGGGGTCGGCCGGAAACCCTGAGCCCAGGATGTCAGGAAAGGGTCGTTCAGGACGAAAGATGTCCTGAACGACCCTTTCCTGACGTTTCCCCCTCGCCTCCCCCGGATCAGGGCAGCACGTCGGTCACGGTGTCCTTGATGACCTGCCACTTGCCGTGCTGGCGTACCAGCGTCAGGCTGATCGTGTAGTGCCGGTTGATGTTCTGCGACGGCACCTTGTAGTACGCGTCGAGGATCGCGAAGCCCATCTTGCAGTCCTCGACGACGGTGTGGGTCACCGTCCACGGCATGCTGTACTCGTACGGCACCTTGAACTGCTCGTTGACCACCGGGTCGACGTTGGCGTCGTAGCCGATGAACAGCTGTCCCCGGCGACCGACGGTCACCATGTCCCGGTGGATGATCGCCCGGTAACGCGCCTCGTCGCGTTTGTTGAAGCTGTCCATGTCCTCCCAGACCGCGCGGTCGAACGCGCGTTGGCAGGCCTGTCGCTCCGACTCCGCCTGCTGCTCTCCCGCCGCCGCCGCGGCGGGCACGCCGATTCCCGCCGCGGCCACGACCAGCCCGGCCAACGCCGCGTAATACCGCTTGCGCATGGGGTTCTCCTCATCACGTCCGTACTCCGTCCAGCAGGAGATTCGCCGGGCGGCGCATCACAGCTGCATCACTTCCGCACCGGCCCCGGCGCGTGGCCGGTTAACCTCGCGGAAGGGGGTGCGATGGAGTTCCGGATCTTGGGGCCGGTGCAGTGCCGGAACGGGGCACGACCGGTGAAACTGGCGGGTCCGCGGCAGGAGCGGATCCTCGCCGCGCTGCTGCTCGGCGCCGATCGCGTCGTCTCGGTCTCGCGGCTGGTGGACGTCGTCTGGGACGAGGATCCGCCCGCCACCGCCACCCGCCAGATCCGCAACCTCACCACCGCGTTGAAGCGCACGCTCCTCGCCGAGGGCGCCGCCGACGACGTCTTGACCGCCGAAGGGCCGGGCTTCGTCCTTCGTCCGGGCTCCTTCGACCTGCGCTCGTTCGAGGCGCACGTCTCGCGTGGGGAGTTCCGCGAAGCTCTCGCGTGCTGGAGCGGACCGGCTCTGTCCGGTGTGGATAGTGCGGCTTTGCGAGGCGAAGCCGAAGAACTCGACGAGCGTCGTCTGTCCGTTGTGGAACGTTGCCTCGACGAAGAGATCTCCGCCGGGGAAGACTCCGTCGCGGAGCTGACGGCCTTGGTCGCCGAACACCCGCTCCGGGAGCCGTTCGCCGGCTTGCTCATGCGCGCGCTGCACCAGCAGGGCAGGCAGGCCGACGCGCTGAACGTCTACCGGCAGGCGCGGACGCGACTGGTGGAGGAACTCGGGATAGACCCCGGCCCGAAGCTGCGCGAGCTCTACGAGCGGATCCTGCGCGACGAGCCGGAATACGGCAAGACCCGCTGCTTCCTCCCTTACGACGTCCCGGATTTCACCGGACGCGAGGCCGAGATCCGCCGCCTGCTCGACGCCGTCCGGCTCGGGCGCCCGGTCGTCGTCGACGGGATGGCCGGTGTCGGCAAGACGTCGCTCGCCGTCCACGCCGCGCATCGGCTCGCCGCCGATTTCCCCGACGGTCAGCTGTTCGTGGATCTGCACGGCCACTCCCCCACCCGCGAACCGCTTCCGCCCGAGGCCGCGCTCGAAGCCCTGCTCGGGCAGCTGGACATCCCGGCTTCGCGGCTTCCCGGCGGTGTCGACCGGAGGGCCGAGCTGTGGCGGACCAGGACGGCAGGCCGGTCGCTGCTCGTGGTGCTCGACAACGCCGCGAGCGCGGAACAGCTGCGGCCGCTGGTGCCGGGTTCGGCGACGGTCGCCCTCCTGGTCACCGGGAGGCGCCGCCTCGCCGCGGTCGACGGCGCCGCGTCGATCAGTCTCGAAGTGCTGCCGGACGAGGAGGCGGGTGCCCTGTTCGCGGCGGCGTCCGGGCGACCGGACACGGGGGTGGCCGCGTTGTGCGGCAACCTGCCGCTGGCGATCCGCATCGCGGCCGCCCGGCTGCAGAATCGTCCACAGTGGACCGTTCAGGCCCTGGCCGAGCGGCTGGGCTCCGAACACGACCGGCTGGCCGAGCTGAAGGTCGCCGGACGGGACGTGGCCGCGGCCTTCGCACTGTCCTATCGGGAACTCGATGCCGCGCAACAGCGCATGTTTCGTTTGCTGGGGCACAATCCCGGTGCCGACATCGGCGTGCCCGCGGCGGCCGCGCTGGCCGGCATCGGGGAACGCGAGGCCGAACGTCTGCTGGAGGACCTGCTCGACGCCCACCTGGTCAGGCAGCCTGCGCTGGGCCGCTACGCGTTCCACGACCTGATCGCCGAGCACGCCCGCAACGCCGCCCGCGACGAGGAATCCGGTCCTGCCGTGCGTCGGCTCCTCGATCATTACCGCGACGGAGGCGGCCTTGACTGGTATCGGACGGAACGGGCGAACCTCGTCGCGGTGACCCGGCACGCGCTCGATGCCGGTCTGGACGAGTACGCCTGGCGGATCGCCGCGGACACCGCGGACCACCTCCGGGAAAGCGGGCACCTAGACGAACTGCTCGACGTGGCACGGACGGGGATCACCGCCGCCCGCCGGATCGGTGACCCGCAAGCGATCCAGCTGAGCCTGGCGAGCCTCACCCTGGCGTTCTGGGAAAACGGGCGGCTCACCGAGGGAATGGATTGCGCCCTCGAACGGCTGGACGTCGTCCGCGCGTCCGGCGACCGCGGGGCCGAGGCGATCGCGCTGTCCAGGGCGGGCGCGCTGCACGGCATGCTCGGCCGTTACCCCGAGGCGATCCGGTTCTACCGTGACGGCCTGGCCGTCGTCGGCGAGACCGGCGCCGCCACACTGTGGACCAATCTCAGCAACGCCCAGGAGGTCCTCGGCAGGCTGGACGACGCGCTGGCCTCCGCCCGGCGAGCGGTGGACCTGCGCGAGGACGAGCGCGGCGTGATCCTGAGTTCGGCCCAGCTCGGCCTCGTCCTGTCCCGGCTCGGCCGTTTCGGCGAGGCCTTCGAGGTCATCGAACGGTCGATCACCGCCTCGCGGGATCTCGGCTACCTGTTCGGCGAGGCGTGGAGCCGGATCGACCTCGCCGACGCCCTGCTGCTCGCCGATCGCCCCGGCGACGCGCGTGAGCAGGCCGAACACGCGTGCGCGATCCTCACGCGGCTCAACCACCCGTTGTTGCTGGCGATGGCGGCCAACAGCCTGGGCACCGCCTGCCTCGCGCTCGGTGAAACGGAGACGGGCCTCAAGCGGCATCGGCTCGCGCTCGAAACGGCGAAGCGGATCGGCTACCGGTTGCAGGAAGCCCGCGCGCTGGCCGGATTGGGACAGGTCGGAGCCGCGCGGGAGCACTACGCCGCGATGGGCCTGCCGACCGAACCCACCAGCAGGGAGACCACGGCGAGCGCCGCCGTACTCCACAGCAACAGCACGACACCCGCGCCCTCGACGACCAAGCCGCCGGCGAAAGCGCCGAGGGCTATCGAACCGGTGAACACGCCGACGTAAAGACCGGTGACATGCTCGACGCGATCCGGTGCGAGGGCGGTCATCCACAGTTGCCCGCCGACCGACAGTCCGCCGTAGGCCATCCCCCACAGGGCGATCGCGACCCCGGCGATGAGCGCGGAGGCACCGAAAAGCGCCAGAAGCCCGAGCGCGACGGCGATCCCGGCCGCCAGCAGCAGCACGGTCGCCCGCGGCCTGCGCCCGGCAGCGGCTCCGGCCACGAAGTTGCCGATCAGCCCGAAAAAGCCGTAGACGAGCAACAGCGAGGCGATCGCGCCCGCCGGCATCCGCGGTAGTTCTTCGAGGACCGGACGCACGTAGGTGTACGCGGCGAAATGCGCGGTCACCAGCAACACCACCACGGCGAGGCCGGTGACCACGGCGGGACGGAACAACGAGCGGCGCTGTCCGGTGCCGGTCTCTTCGACGACCGCGGGACGGCGAAGCTCGGGCAAGGCCAGCAGTAAGGCGGGAGCGAGCAGCGACGCGCACACCGCGAGCGACCAGAAGGCCGCACGCCAGCCGAAAGCGTTGCCCACGAACGTGCCCAACGGCACTCCGAGCACCGAGGCGGCGGCGACGCCTCCGACGGTGAAGGAAACCGCCAGTGCGCTGTCGCGAGCCGCGACCAGCCTGATGGCCACGGCCGAAGCCATCCCCCAGACGGCGCCCATGCCGACCCCGAGCACGATCCGCGCGATCATGAGCAGCCCGAAATCGACGGCGATCGCGGTCAGCCCGTTTCCGATGGCCAGTACCGCCACGGCCGCGGCCAGCACCCGGCGCCGGTCGAGATCCCCGAGCAGCCGCGGCACCACGGGAGCGGTGACCGCCGAAACCAGACCGGTGACGGTCAGGCTGAGCCCGGTCGCCCCCGCGGAGATGCCGAGACCGTCCGCCATCGGGGTGAGCATCCCGACCGGCAGCATCTCGGCGGTCACCACCAGGAACGTGCTCAGCGTCAGCACGCCGACGGCGACCCATCGCGACAGGACCGGATCCGGGTGAGAGACAGAGGAACTCATGCCGTCCAGCCCATCACCGCGCGGCACCTGCGAACAACGACGTCTTCCTCATCGATCGATGAGGAAAGCTCATCGATCCGGTGTTATCTTCCGAGGATGCACCAGGCGCATCTGCAGCAGATCGAATGCCTGCTCACGCTGGCGGAGGAGCTGCATTTCGGGCGTACGGCGGAACGGCTCGGCTACTCGCAATCGCGAGTGAGCCAGCTCATCGCCACGTTGGAGACGAAGGTCGGCGCGCGGCTGGTCGAGCGCACCAGCCGCAAGGTCGGGCTCACCCGCGCCGGCGCGCAGTTCGTCAAAGAGATCCGGCCCGCCCATCGCACGCTGCTCCGCACCTTCGAACGCGCGCGTGAACGGGCGATGCGCGGCGCCGTCGAAGAACTGCGGGTCGGATTCACCGGCATGGTCTACGAGGAGGTCACTTCGATCTTCCGCGCGCTACGCGAGCGGCACGGCGTGGCCGTGCACACCCACGACGTCCCGCTCGGCTCACCGTTCACCGCCGTACTCGACGGCGAGATCGACGCCGTCATCGCCGAACTCCCGGTCCACGAAAGCGAGCTCACGGTCGGCTTCCTGTTCCCGCCGCAAGACCAGTACGTGATGGTCGGAGCCGATCACCCCATCGCGGAGCGCAAGTCGATCGATGCGGAAGATCTCGCGAAACTCGATCTGCTCCACCGTGCCGGTGACGGACCCGGCTACTGGAAGGCCGCGCGCACCCCGCCCGCCACTCCGTCGGGAACACCGATTCCCTCGACCGCGGGGATCACGACCATCCAGCAAGGAATGGCGCTGGCAGCGTCCGGGACGCACACGATGCTGGTGTGCCGTCCGTTGACCGAACAGCACACTCGCACCGATCTACGTTATGTCCCGGTCCGCGGCCTGGAAGAATCCAGCCAGCTCGGTCTCGTCTGGCGGACCGGCCACGTCAGCCCATCGCTGACCGCGCTGGCCGAACTCCTCGAACAGGCCGAGCCCGTCAGCCGAGAAACCCGGTGAGCAGCTCTCGCAACGTGTCCGGCTGGTGGAGGACGCCGTGGTCCTGCCCTGCGACGGTGGCATACCGCGCGCCGGGGACCGTGTCGGCGACCGCGCGGGTGCCCGCCCGCATCCAGGCGTCGCTCTCCCCGCCGTCGATGACCAGCGTGGGCACCGAGATCTTGGCCAGCCGGTCCGCGGGCAGCACGTTTCCGGGACCGCAGAGCGCAAGGTCGTAGGGCAGCGTGTGGGCGAGGCCTGTGAACCATGCCCAGAACGGGTCGTTCCGCATCCCCTTGACGACCTCTTCCGGCGTCGCGGTCCCCTCGACGAGGAACAGTTCCGCCGCGCCGTCGCGGTCGCCGTCGGCGATCAAGGCACGGACGCGGTCGAAGAGGTCGGCCGCGGGCCTCTCCCGGCTGTCGTCGACGACGTACGGCGGCTCGTACACGGCGAGCTTGGTCATGGCGACGCCTCTGGCGGCCGCCTCCAGCCCCAGCACCGCACCCGAGGAGTGCCCGAACACCGCCGCCGAACCACCCACGTGCTCGATCAGCGCGGCGAGATCCTCGACCTCGCGCTCCACCGAATAGACCGCGCCGGCACCGCTTTCGCCCCGGCCGCGCCGGTCATAGGCGATCACGGTGTGCTCCGGCGACAGGGTCGCGGCCAGCCCGGCGACGGTCGTCCGGTCGTTGAACGCACCACCGACCAGGATGACCGGCGTGCCCTCCCCGGTGCGGTCGAAGGCGATCGGGGTGCCGTCGGCCGAAGTCACGGTCTCGAACGAGGTGGTCATCAGGTCCTCCGCAGGGTCGCTTCACTCTAGCTTCGGCACTGGGTCGGAGCGGATGACCACCGCTCGACATCACTTCCGGAGATTTCCGAAGAATTCGCGGAGTTCGGCCACCACGTCGCCCGGCACGGCCATCGCGACCATATGGCTCGGGCTCTCGTGATCCGCCCAGCGCACGACGTCGTTCTTCCGCGAGGCGATCACGCGCAACGCGGACGGCCCGCCGTGGGAGACGCCGGTCGGCACCGCCGTCTGGTCCATCGGCATCGCGGCCTGCCCCTCGTAGTACGGCCACAGCGAGGTGCCGCCGGTCCCGGTCAGCCAGTACAGCGTCGCGTTGGTGAGGAGCAGGTCGCGGTCGATCGGCTCGGCGGGCGCCGTGCCGTCGGGCCAGCCGTCGAACTCCTTGAACCGTTCCACCAGATACGCCAGCTGCGCGACCGGCGAATCGAGGAAGCCGAAACTCAGCGTCTGCGGCCTGTTCGTCAGGTACGGCGCGTATCCGCTGCCGCCCGCGAAACGCTCCATCAGGCCTGCCAACTCGGCCTGATCCTGTTCGGTGAGCCCGTCGAAGTCGGCCGGGTCGCCCATCGGCACACCGAGCCCGGACGTGATGTGCGAGCCGATGACGTGCTCGGGCGCGTGCGCCGCGAGACAGGGCGTCACCAGCGCGCCGGCGTCGTTCCCGTGCGCGCCATAACGTTCGTAACCGAG
Organism: Amycolatopsis japonica; assembly: GCF_000732925.1. Taxonomy (NCBI): domain Bacteria; kingdom Bacillati; phylum Actinomycetota; class Actinomycetes; order Pseudonocardiales; family Pseudonocardiaceae; genus Amycolatopsis; species Amycolatopsis japonica. The sequence goes on along the minus strand of NZ_CP008953.1, from coordinate 3,027,231 downwards.
GCGGCTCATCAGCTCGGCCCAGGTCCGCGCCACCCGCGCGATGTCCCACGGACGTTCGTCGGCGGGCTCCGGGAACGGCGAGAAACCGAAGCCCGGCAAGGACGGCGCGACGACGTGGAAGGCGCGCGAGGGGTCGAGACCGTGGGCTCGCGGGTCGGTGAGCGAGCCGAGGACGTTCAGGAACTCGGCGATCGAATTGGGCCAGCTGTGCGTCATGATCAGCGGGATCGCGTCCGGTTCCGGCGACCGGACGTGCAGGAAGTGCACGCGCTGGCCGTCGATCTCGGTGGTGTACTGCGGGAATTCGTTGAGCTGCTTCTCCCACGCGCGCCAGTCGTAGCCGTCTCGCCAGTATTCGGCCAGGCCCTTGAGGTACGCGACCGGGACGCCCCGGCTCCACTCGGCACCGGGCAGCGCCGACGGCCAGCGGGTGCGGGCCAGCCGGTCGGTCAGGTCGTCCAGATCGGACTGCGGGATGTCGATGCGGAACTGCTCGATGTCGGTCATGAGGTGACCGTAGGGCTCATTCAGGCCAGATCCTGACCTAAATCCCCCTCGCATTTAGTCGACTAAACGCATCCACGTTCGCGTCCGTCCGTGAAGGCCTCCTTCCCTACCCTGAAAGTAGCGAAGGGGCCCTTCACGACGAGGCCGCCTCTGTTCAAGGCGTGCCCCTCGTCAGGGGCGAAGGGAGCTTTCCCTGCATCCGATGCGACGAAAGTCCCCTTCGCAACACTGTCTTTGGCCCACCGTGGCGACCGCCGCATTCGTCCGTGAAGGCCTCCTTGAGGGACCCAGAGTCCCTCAAGGAGGCCTTCACGGACCGGCGTCTCCTCGCATTTGGTCGGCTAAATGCGGACGGTCTGCGTGGCGCCGAAGGTGTCCTTCACCGGCACCTCGAAGGTCTTCCGCCGCACGGTCACGCGCACGACTTCCTGCCGCTGCGTCGGATCCGAAACCGCCAGCCGCCAACCGTTCCCGGTCCGGCCCAGCGCCACCGACGCCGGACCGGACACCGACACCTCGTCGACCGAGCCGGCGGCGAAGAAGTTCGCCAGCAGGGTCGCGTCCCACAGCCGGACCGCCTGCACGGTCGCGGTGTTGGACCGCACGCGCCACGACCAGGCCGAAGCGATCGTCTGCAGCACCGACGCGGTCGGCAGGACGGCGTACGCATACGTCGCGTTCGAGGGCTTCGCGCCGTGTTCGATGACCAGCTTCTGGTAGCGCCGCGTGTACGGCACCGTGGTGCCCTTGGTGTTGGCGCCCTTGTCGATGTCGCGCCAGGTCCCCGTCCGGTCCTCGCGCAGCGCGGTGACCTCGGCGTCGTCGAGCAGGACGTAACCGCCGACCCGTTCGAGATGCAGCCATCGCCTGCGCCGCAACGACTCCGAGCCCCCGACGAGATGCCCGTCGGCCAGCAGAACCCCGGTGCCGTTCTCGCCGAGGTTGCGGTTCTCGATCGTGGTCCGGATCCGCTCGCCGGAGGAGTCGGTGATCCCGGCACCGAGGCACACCACGCCCGATAGCGTGAAGAACCATGACTTCTTCGCGGTCAGCGTGCCGTCCTGCGAGACGAAGTCGAGGGCGTGCGCGCCGTGCCGCGCGTCCCAGCGGACACCGCCGCAGTGGTCCTTGCCGGTCAGCGGTACCGACTCCAGTTTCGGGGTCGGGCCGCTCTTGGTGGTCGTCCCCGGCAGCAGCTGCGGATCGACCGTCGGCCAGTAGGCGTCGGTGAAGTGCCCCTTCGCCTTGGGCAGGAACAGATACAGCGAGCCGTCACCGACGTACCAGCCGTGCAGGTTCATCGAGTTGATCGACTCGTACCGCGAGATCCGCGTCGAGGCGACGCCGAGCGAGGCCGACCAGCCTTCGGTGATGTGCACCATCCGGTCCTGCTGGCCGAACACGCGATGCGTCGCGACCGTCGGTGTCGCCCGCACCTTGGTCGCCAGCAGCTCCTGTGCGAACTCGATGCCGGGGATGCCGACGAGGTCCGGCCCCGGCGCGAACCGCTCGGGGTCGGGGATCTTGAGATACGGCGCGAAAGTGTCCTCGGTGATCCACTTCGCGGCGAGACCGCCGAGCTCCTCCTTGCGCTTCCCGCTCGCCGACCGGGCCAGCAGGACCACCGCTCCGGTGAGCTGGTGCCCGATGTCGTGCGCGGATTCCCCTTGCCGGGAAAGGAACCGGCCGCGGACCGACTCCATCAGCGCGCCCGCGTACACGAACGGCGCGAACGTGTCGGAGACCAGCGCGTACGCCGCGTCGCGGACGTCGGCGGGCAGTTCGAACTCCGTGCCCTTGGTGACGTGGATGGCGGACGCGATCGCGGTGAGCAGGATGATCCCGTAGTGCCCGGGATACGGCACCGAATCGTGCTGCAGGAACGAGCCGTCGGTGTGGAAACCGTCGCCCGCCGCGCGGTGGAGTTTGGCGATGACACTCGCCGCTCCCCCGCCTTCGACATCGGTGAACGCCGCGACGCCGCGCTTGATCCGCTCGGCGTCGCCCAGCATCGCGCCGGAGACGAGGGAGATCGTCGACTTGTCCGCGCGGTTGGCGCCGGTCTCGACGACACTCGGGTTGTTCGTGCGGAGGTTCGGGTTGCCGGAGAATTTCAGCACCGGCTTCAGATACTTGGCGAGCTCGTCCTGGGTGAGCTCGTCGGCGACCGTCGCAAGGATGTGCAGCAGGTAGAGCGGGATGCCGATCTCGTAGGTGTACCAGTTGCCGATCTCGGCGGTCTTCTCGCTGTACTGATCGCTGCTGTACAACAGTTCCAGCGCGCCCTTGATCCGGGCGAGCACGGCGGGATCACCCGCGAGCGCTCCGCCGGGAGTGCCCCAATTGACCGCGATCGCCCGGAGCCGTGCGTACATCGACGTCGTGAAGTCGCTGCCGGGGCCGAGCGGGAGATCTCTCCACAGTGGACCATCGCCAACCGTCATGCTGTCGTGGTAGGCCTTCGCGACCCTGTCGAGGTTCGCCAGCGCGGCCGTGCGCTCCGCCGACGGCCGGTTGATACCGGTCTGCAGTTCGCGATAGCCGGTCACGATGGACGACGAGCCCGGAGCGACGGGCTGCGCGGACGAAGTGCCCGCGAGTGCCGAGGTGAGCGCCACCGAAGCGGCCGCTGCCGCGCCTCCCCGCAAGGCCGTTCTCCTGTCGAAGTTACCGAATCCGGGCATGACAGTGCCTCCCAAAGGGTCGAAAGACGGCGATCAAGGGCGGCGGCGGGTGCTGAGGCTCGTGAGTGGCAAGGACGGTTGGGGCCGTCCTTGCCACTCATGAGGTTTACTGGCGCTTCCCGTCGGTCCTGCGGGGCAGGTCCCACGGGTTGTTCTCCTGCAACGGTTCCGGCAGCAGCGCGTCGGGGAAGCCCTGCCAGGCGATCGGTCGCAGGAACCGCTCGATCGCGGCAGTGCCGACCGAGGTACTGGCCGGCGCGGTGGTCGCCGGGTAGGGACCACCGTGTTCCTGTGCCCACGTGACGGTGACGCCGGTCGGCCAGTCGTTCCACAGCAGACGGCCGGCGACCCTGGTCAGCGACGGGAGGACCGGACGGATCCAGTCCACATCGGACTCTTCACCCTGGATGGTCGCGGTGAGCCCCGGTTCCATCACCCCGAGCAGGCTGATCAGCTCGGCCTGGTCGGTGTAGGTGACGATCAGCGAAGCCGGGCCGAAGCACTCCTCGCGAACCGTGTCGGCGTCGGCGAGGAACGCCTTGGCGGTGGTGGCGAGCAACGTCGCGCCGTGCGAGATCCCTTCCGCGCCACCGGATTCCGACAGCACCTCGACACCGTCGACGTCGCTGAGCTTCGCCAGTCCGTCGGCGAAGCCCGCCGCGATGCGCTCGTTGAGCATCGGCTGCGCCGGGATCGCCGCGACGGCCTCGCGCAGCGTGTCTTCGAGGCCGTGGCCCTCGGGCAGGAACAGCAGCCCCGGCTTGGTGCAGAACTGTCCGGCACCGAGGGTGAACGAACCCGCGTAGCCCTTGGCGATCGCCTCACCGCGCGCGTCGATCGCGCCCTGGGTGACGACGACCGGGTTGACGCTGCCGAGTTCGCCGTAGAACGGGATCGGCGACGGCCGCGAGGTCGCGATGTCGAACAGCGCGCGCCCGCCCGGCACGGAACCGGTGAACGACGCCGCCTGGATCCGCGGGTCCTTCAGCGCCGTGACGCCGTTCTGCTGGCCGTAGATGACCGCGAAGATCCCTTCCGGCGCACCGGCCCCGACCAGCGCGTCGCGCAGGACCTCGCCGGTGCGGGCGGACAGCTCCGGGTGCCCGGAGTGTGCCTTGAGCACGACCGGGCAGCCCGCGGCCAGCGCCGACGCGGTGTCGCCGCCCGCGACGCTGAACGCGAACGGGAAGTTGCTGGCGGCGAACACCAGCACCGGCCCGATCGGGGTGAGCAGACGGCGGATGTCCGGCCGCGGTCCCATCGGCCACGCGGCGTCCGCGTGGTCGACGGTGGCACCGAGGAACTCGCCGTCCGCCAGCACCTCGCCGAACAGGCGCAGCTGGAACGTCGTGCGCTTCAGCTCGCCCTGCAGCCGCGGGGAGGCCGGGAGATGCGTCTCCTGGTTGGCCAGCGCGATCAGCTCTTCGGCCGCCGCGTCGAGGGCGTCCGCGGCCGCGTTCAGCCATCCGGCGCGCTGGGCTGGGGTCGCGGCCGCCGCCGTGCCTGCCGCATCGGCGGCGGCCGCGAGGATCTGTTCGAGCGTGGCGGGATCCGTTGCCTGGCTCATGATTCTTGCTTCTCCTAGAGTTCTTGCGCGGCGCTGACGGCGGCGATGAGATCCGCCCAGCGCCCCGGGCCGGCGAGGCCGAGGTGGTACAGGTGCAGCTCGGTGGCGCCTGCCTTGCCGAGTTCGGTGGTGTAGGCCTCGATGTCGGGCACCGGGCTCGCCGCCACCGCGGTGATGTAGCTGCCGACGGCGACCTTCTCCGGCAGTTTCGCCCGTGCCGCCGCGACCGCGTTCACGCTGGGGTGACCGGGTGCCCAGTTCTGCAGCACCACCGCGTCGACGTCGTCCGGGGCCGACGGCGTCAGCCCCGGCAGCGCGCCGGTGACCCACGGGTCCATCGCGCCGTGCAGCACGATCCGGGGCCCGGACGGGATCTTCTCGAGCACCGCGCGCCGGAGGGCGTCGGTCGCGTTCTGGCGCGTGTCGAGCAGGACCTGCCGCAACGTGGGCAGGATCTTGTCCTCGGTGGCACGCAGGTCACCGCTGTCGATCAGCCGCCGGACCTCGGCCCGCAGCTTGCCCAGCGCCTTCGCCGGATCCTGGCCGGCCGCGGCCCAGGCGTCGAGACAGTCGTCGCAGCAGCAGATCGACAGCAGCCGCGCCACCGCCGGCGACCAGACACCGTCGGTCTTCTCGTGCTGGTGCTGGTGCACCGCGCCGAGCGGACCGCAGGCCTCGAGGACGACCGTGGCGAAGTCGAGCCCGGCGAGGCTCTCCGCCGTCACGTTGGCCGCGTACTCGCGGACCGCGGGTACGCCGGGACACAGTGCCCACGGATACCGCTCGCCGAAACAGTTGCGCACGGTGAAATCCGGGAATTCCGTGCCCAGCTGGGAGTTGTGCGTCAGCACGACCCACGCCGCGGCCGGGATGCCCGCCTCGTTCAGCGCCCGGACGGCGTCGCCCGCGCTGTCGCGGCTTTCCACCCAGTCCGGCTCGGCGGGCTTCAGCTCACCCCACGCCTCGTCGCGCACCGGCCGGTACAGCGCCGCGTGCCGCGCGACGACCGAGGTGCGCTCGGGCGACCAGGGCGTCGCCGCACGGGCGCTGTGGTACGACACGGCGACGGCGACCTCGTCGACGCCGAGTTCCCGTACACGCTCGACGAAGCCGGGATCGTCGACGACGTCCCAGGGGTAGGCGTATCCGGTGACCTTCACCTCGTCACCACCGTGCCGTGTTCGGTTCGAAGCTTCCGACGAACTTCCGCATATAGGTCACGTCATCCCGTTTGGTCTGTCCACTTCGGACATAGTCTTCATGGGCCCGCGCCAGCGCGTCGGGGTCGAGCTCGACCCCCAGCCCCGGCTTGTCGGGCACCGCGACCGCACCGTCGACGAACTCCAGCGCACCCGGGGCGATGACGTCGGCCGTCTTCCACGGCCAGTGGGTGTCGCAGGCGTAGGTCAGGTGCGGCGTCGCCGCGGCCACGTGCACCATAGCGGCCAGACTGATCCCGAGATGACTGTTCGAATGCATGGAAAGGCCCACGTCGAAGCATTCCGCCGTGATGGAGAGGGCCTGGGTGTCCCGCAGACCACCCCAGTAATGATGGTCCGAAAGTATGACCCCGACCGCTCGCTGCCGGAATGCGGGCTCGATGTCCGCGAAGCGCACGACGCACATGTTCGTGGCCAGCGGCATGTTCGCCTTCTCCGCGACGCGCGCCATGCCCTCGATACCCGGCGTCGGGTCTTCGAGGTACTCCAGGACGCCGTCGAGTTCTTCGGCGACCCGGATCCCCGTCTCGACGGTCCACGCCGCGTTCGGGTCGATGCGGAGCGGGTGGTCCGGGAAGGCGTCCGCGAGCGCGCGGATCCCGTCCATCTCCTGGTCGGGGTCGAAGGCGCCGCCCTTGAGCTTGATGGAGCCGAAGCCGTACTCCTCCACCATGCGGCGCGCCTCGCCGACGAGCGCGTCCGGCGTGGTCACCTCGCCCCAGGAGTCCTCCTCGGCGCCGATGTGGGCGCCGAACTTGTAGAACAGGTAGGCGGAGAAGTCGACGGCGTCGCGCGCCTTGCCGCCGAGCAGGTCCACGACCGGCCTGCCGAGGTAGTGCCCCTGCGCGTCGAGCGCGGCCACCTCGAACAGCGAGTACACACTCGCCACGGTCTTGCTGACGGAGAAACCGCCGGTGAGCCCGTGCGCGTCGGCGAAGACGACCTCGCCCAGCGTGGTCGCGACCTTCCGGCGGAGGCCGGGCAGGTCGAACACGTCGTGTCCCTTGAGCTCCGGCAGCACCTTCCGCACCTGGTCGAGGAACGCGAGGTCACCATAGGACTCGCCGAGGCCGACCACCCCGTCCTCACAGATCAGCTGGACGACCCCGCGCAGCGCGAACGGCTCGTGCACACCCATCGCGTTGAGCAGCGGAGGGTCGGCGAACGCGACCGGGGTCAGGACGACGTCGAGAACCTTCATCGTCAGGCACCGGCCTCGACGGACTTGAGGACGGCGAATCCGTCGTCGATGATCTTCTCCAGGCGGGCGATCTGGTCCGAGGTGGGCTCGACCAGCGGCGGCCGTACCGAGCCGACCTTGTCCCCACGCAGCCGCGCCGCGGCCTTGACCAGCGACACGGCGAAGCCCTGTCCCTCGTCCCGCAACGCGACCAGCGGGAGGTAGAAGCCGGCGAGCAGCGCCTCCATGACGGCGTCGTCGTTCTCCGCGAGCGCGCGGTGGAACCGGGCCGCGATCTCGGGCGCGAAGCAGTGCACGGCCGAGGAGTACCGCGCCACGCCGACCGCGGCGTAGGCGCGCGCGGAGACCTCCGCCGTCGGAAGACCGTTGAAGAACAGGAAATCCTTGGCCCGGTCGGTGCCGACGGAGCGGATCGTGGTGATGATCCGGCTCATGAGTTCGACGTCGCCGAAGCCGTCCTTGATGCCCACCACCGACGGGATGTCGAGCAGTTTCACCGCCGAGTCCGGGGTGAACACGCCGGTGGAACGGTGGTAGACGATCACCGGGATCGACGAATCGCCGACGGCGTACCGGACGTGGTCGACCAGCCCGGACGGCGGGCCGGTGACCAGGTACGGCGGCAGGAGGAGGACGCCGTCCGCGCCGCCCGCCTCCGCCGCCGCGATCCCGGCACGGGCCGAGGCCGCACCGCCGCCGGCGCCGACCCAGACGGGCACGCGCCCGGCCACGACCTCACGAGCCTTACGCAGGATCGCTGCGTGCTCGTCCGGGGACAGCGAGCTGAATTCGCCCGTACCGCAGGCGACGAACAGCGCACCGGCTCCGGCGGCCACGTGGCTCTCGACGGTTTCCGCGAACGCGTCGAGGTTGAGTTCCAGCCCCTCGGTGAAGGGGGTCAGGGGGAACGCCAGTAGGCCGTCGAGTTCGATCTTGGGCTGTGCCATGGATTTCTCTTTCGTTCTTTGTGGATGGTCCCGGGTACGGGCCCGGTCAGGCGGGCACGGTGGTGCCGTCCTGCGACTTGCGGGGTAGGACGTCGTCGTCGCGGTCGATCGTGTCGATGATCTCGTCGGTGGAGGCCTTGCGCTCGGGCATGAGGTAGCCGAGCCCGATGAACAGCGCCAGCGAGACCAGGATCGGGGTGGACACGGTGACCGCGAGGGTGGCGTTGTAGCCGTAGTAAGCGATCGCGTAGGCGATGAGACCGCCCGCCCACGAGATCAGGGCCGCGCGGGAGCCGGAGCGGCGGAACGCGGGGAGCATGCCGAGCAGCAGCGGCACCGAGATCGGGCCCATCAGGGCGGCGACCCACAGCACCACGATACCGAGCACACCACCGAGTTTCTCGGCCTGCGTGGCCACCGCCATGGTGAGCACGACGAAGATCACCGTCGAGATCCGCGCGGCGAGCAGCCCCTGTGATTCGGTGAAGTTGCGGGCCTTCTTCCACAGCACCGGCATCATGTCGCGGGTGATGACCGCGGAGATCGCGTTGGCGTCCGAGGAGACCATCGCCATGGTGTGCGAGAAGATCCCGGCCAGCACCAGCCCGACCAGACCCGGCGGGAGGAACGTCGTGGTCATGATCGCGTAGGCGTTGTTGGGGTTCGAGATGTTCGGGATCAGCAGCGGGGCGGCGAACATCGGGAACATCATCACCAGCGGCCACACCAGGTACAGGATCGAGGAGAGCCGCGCGCCGCGACGGGCCTCGTAGGTGTTCGGCGCGGCCATGTAGCGCTGCGCCAGGTTCCACATACCGCCGTTGTACTCCAGCGTCTTCACCAGCACGTAGACGAGCAACACGATGGTGGTGAACTTCGAAGTGGTCGGGTTCAGGTGGGCGGGCGGGAGGTCCCCCCACACGGTCCACAGCCCGGAAACGCCGCCGAGCTTGTCCAGCACGACCCACAGCATCACGATCGCCGCGATGGCCTGGATGACGAACTGGCCGAAGTCGGTGAGCGCGTCGGCCCAGAGCCCGCCGACGGTGCAGTAGATCAGCGTGATCGAACCGGTGATGATGATGCCCCAGGTGTAGGGCACGCCCGCGAAGACGTTGAGGATCGTCGCGACCGCGAACCACTTGGCCGCGATGTCGAAGATCTTCAGGAGGCTGCCGCTCCAGGCGAGTGCCTGCTGAGTGGGCACGTTGAAGCGCTTCGCCAGGTACTCGAGCGGCGACGCGACACCGAGCTTCGACCGCAGGCGGTTCCACCGCGAGGCGAACAGCCAGCTGCCGATGCCGACACCGATACCGATACTGGCCATTCCCCAGAAGTAGACGGTGATGCCGTCCGTGTACGCGACGCCCGCGTACGCGACGAACAGCACGGCGCTGTAGCCGGACATGTGGTGGGAGATGCCGGCCAGCCACCATGGCATCTTGCCGCCGGCCGTGAAGAAGTCACTGACCGTGTTGACGCGGCTGTGCGACCACAAGCCGATCACCACCATCAGGACGAAGTACGCGGACACCATGATCCAGTCCAGTAAATGCACCGCTGACTCCTTTCCGCGTTCACGAAGGCCCAGCCCGACCTGTTCACATCCATGAACGGAGTCTGTTATAGTGATTATGTTCATCCATAAGAACGCTGTTCGGGACGCTAATATGGCCGGAGTCACAAGTCAACGGCCGGATGGAGGAGCGCGGATGCCGCAGCAGGAAGCCGCTGTCACGGTGGCGAACGGCGCGCCTGAACCCGCCGGAGTGAAGTCGGCCAGGCGGGCGATCGACCTCATCGAGACCTTCGCCGCGAACGACGTGTGGCTTTCGCTGTCCGATCTCCACGCGCGGACCGGCTTCCCCAGGTCGAGCCTGCACGGCCTGCTCCGCACCCTGCTCGAAGCCGGCTGGCTGGAAGTGGACACCAACACCGCCCGCTACCGCCTCGGCGTCCGCGCGCTGATCTGCGGCACGGCTTATCTGGACCGCGACCCGGTCGTCCCGTACGCGACCGAAGCGCTGGAGCGGATCCGGGAGAAGACCGGCTACACGGCGCATTTCGCGCGCCGCGAGGGCACCGACGTCGTGTATCTGGAGACGCGCGAGTCCCGGCACTCGACGCATCTCGTGTCCCGTGTCGGCCGCACGCTGCCCACCCACGCGACCGCGCTGGGGAAGGCGTTGCTGGCCGAACTGACGCACGACGAGATCGACGGCCTCCTGACCGGAGAGCTGTCGGCGCTCACGCCGAACACCATCACCACGGCGGACGCGCTGCACGCCGAATGCGCGAAGACCCGCGAACGCGGCTATGCCTCGGAAATCGAGGAAGGCAGCCTCGGCGTCCGCTGCGTCGCGGCCGTCATCCCGTACCGCATCCCCGGCACCGACGCGATCAGTTGCTCCATGCCGGTCACCGAAGTCACCGACGCCGACGCCCAGCGCGTCGGCGAACTCCTCGCCGAAATCACCGCGGAACTCGGCCAGCAACTGCGCCGCGCCGGCATCCGCTGACCTGATTCGTCCTTTCCTTCACTGACAAGGGGTTCCCATGGCAGACCAGCGCGTCCTGATCACCGGCTCGGCGGGTATCGTCGGCACCCTGATGCGGCCGCGGCTGCGCCGTTCCGGACGGGTGCTGCGCCTGCTCGACCTGGCCGCGCAGCCCGAAGCTTCGGGCGGCGAGGACGTCGAGCTGATCACCGCTTCGGTGACCGACCCGGAAGCGATGGCGAAGGCCTGCGCCGGCGTCGACGCCGTGATCCACCTCGGCGGGCACAGCCGAGAGAGCTCGTGGGAAGCCACGCTCGACGTGAACATCAACGGCACCCACACCGTCCTCGAAGCCGCGCGTGCCGCCGGTGTGCCGCGCGTGATCTTGGCTTCCAGCAACCATTCCGTCGGTTTCCGCCGCAACGACGAGGCGGGCGCCGACGGCCTCCCCGCCGACTCGACGCCCCGCCCCGACACCTACTACGGCGTCAGCAAGGCGGCCATCGAAGCGCTCGGCAGCCTGTACCACTCGCGGTTCGGCATGGACGTGATCGTCATCCGGATCGGCTCCTGCTTCGAAAGCCCGCTCGTCCTCGGCCCGCGCGGACTCACGACGTGGCTCTCCCCCGACGACGGCGCCCGGCTGTTCGAGGCCTGCCTGAGCTACCCCTCCCCCGGCTACCGGCTGATCTGGGGCGTCTCCGACAACACGCGCCGGATCTACTCGCTCGCCGAAGCCGAGGAACTGGGCTACAAATCGCTCGACAACGCGGAGACCTACGCCGATCAGTTGGCGGACCTGCCCGCGCCGACCGGGGTGGCTGCGGAGTACGTCGGCGGGCCGTTCTGCACCGCGCCGCTGGGGGCGCACAACCCGCTCTGAGATTTCGGCAGCCGGTAACGCGGAGCTGTCAGGGTGACGCCGCTTCGACGGGACTGTGTGGATTTCTGGTCATCTAACGCCCCAAAATCCACACAGTCCCGGCCCGGCGAGCACTCAGTCGGTCATGCGTTCGCCGAGCCTGCGCGCAAGATCCGCCAGTTCGTCATCGGGGACGTCCAAGTAGCCACGCGCAGGATCGAACACCGCGGTCTGCTGCTGTTCGTACGGAACGCCGGGCGGCAAGGGCGCGAGGTGCCAGTGGACGTGCCGGTTGGCCTGTTGGCTGCCCAAGGACAAAACGTAGAGCCGTTCGACAGTCAGCAAGCCGCTCAATGCGCTGCCCGCAAGGTGCACAACACGCTGGATGGCCAAGTACTCGTCGGCGGTGAAGTCGCCGATGGCGTGCTCTCGATGCTTGATCGGCGCGATCAGAAAGTGCCCGAGCACGGACGGGAAACGACTGGCGAAGACCACCGCGTCGGCATCGCGGTAGGCGATGTGATGCGGATAGTCGGGGTTGCCGTCGAGAAGTTCGCAGACGAAACAGGCTCGGCGGGCGAGATCGAGATAAGCGTCGGCCTGCCACGGAACACGGTCGGTCATGCCACCATGCCTACCCGACCTCACCGCGCTCGCCCCTGAACCCGCCCGGCCACCGCCAGCACAAGCGGCGCCGCCACCCAGCACAAGTAAGCCCAAGTACCCGAAGTAACAAACGAAACAGGAATCGAAACCCCGAACACCGCCGCCAGGCACACACTGCGCACCAGGTTCTGGCTGAACGCCCACGGCGGCGTGTCCGGGCGGTAAAGGTGTTCGCGCCGGATCTCCCGGATGATCAGCGCGAACGACGCGGACGCCAGCACCTGCACGATCGCGTACAGGCTGAACCGGGGTGGGAAGGCACCGTCCGCGGTGATCACCCGCGTCGCGAACGGCGTCAGCACCTGCATGAACAGCCAGGCCAGGGTGAGGCTGATCAGACGGCTGTTCAGCGAGCGGACATGGCCGAAGATCTCGTGGTGGGCCCGCCAATGGGCGGCGATCACCACGAAGCTGACGCCGCACGCCAGATACTCCTTGCCGTGGTCCGCGACCGAACTCAGCATCGCCTCGGTGGTGTCGCCGGTGGGGACGGGAAGTTCCAGCGCCAGCAAGGTGAGCGCGATCGCGATCACCGCGTCGATGAACATGGTGAGCCGCTCGGGAGGGGCCTGAGTCGCCATGATGCGGAAATCTCCCTCTGGGTCAGGCGACGGTCGCCGGGCGGAGCTTCCTGGACCACACGGCCAGGATGATCATGACGGCGGGGATGAGCAGGTCGTTGGCGAGGACGCCACCGGTGTTGCCGGGGCTGTGGACGCCGTTGACGAACCACTGGTAGACGTGGCCGACCAGGGCTCCCCAGAGGAACATCCCGGCGCCGAGCCCGATGGTGACGCGTTCGCGCGCGGACGCCGAGGCGGCGCGGAATCCCATGACGGCCAGTCCGAGGTTCGCGAAGGCGATCTCGAACAGGAAGGGCGTCCGCTCGAAGCCGATGGCGGTGGCCATGACCTCCGGGAACGCGAGGAACGCGACCGTCATCCACAGGCTGCCGAAGCCCAAGGCGCCGATCGCCCACCAGCGCTGCCAGATCTCCAGCCGTTCCCGGGTCGTCGGGGCGTGACGAGCCCGCAGGAAGGCCCCGATGGCCGGCACCAGCATCCAGACCAGCGGGAAGGCGGATTGGGCGAGGTAAGAGAAGTTGTCCATGCCTTCAGTCTTACCTAGTTAATATTAACTCGTCAACAATCAGGTATAGTGATCCTCGTGGATGACGGACTCGCAGACCTGTTGCACCGCGTGGTCATGCTGCTGGGCGAGAACGCCCGGCGGCGCACCGAAGACACCGACGGTTTGACCTACAGCCAGATACGGCTTTTGGGCACGCTCGAGGAGATCGAGCCGGCGACGCAGCATCGGCTCGCGCAGGCGCTTTCGGTGTCCGACCCGGCGATCAGCCGGGCGCTACGACCACTCGAGGCGGACGGCCTGGTACAGATCGCCGTCGACCCCGAACACGCGCGCCGACGGCTCGTCCGCCTCACCGAGGTCGGCCGGAAAGCCTTCCACGCCGCCGGAAAACCGCTCTACGACGAGTTCCGCGCCGGGCTCATCGCGGCGGGCTTCCCGTACGAGCGCTACCTCGAAGACACCCTTCGGCTTGCCGAGATCCTCTCCCCCGATCAGGGAACGCGGCGGTGATCCGGAGCCGCCCACCCGTTGATCACGGCGAGCAGCTCGAGATACCGCTCCCGCCGGGGATCGTCGGCGATGTCCAGCCAGGGCAGATCTCGCCGCGGGGCCGCGTCGTACCCTTCGGCGAGGCGTCGCATGAGGGCCCGGAAATCCGGATCCCTGGCCAGCCCGGCGAGTTCCACCCAGGCGTCGACCTGTTCGACCGCGGGACTTTCGGGTAGTTCGGGCGTCATCGAGCGGGCGATCCCGGCGAACCCGGGATGCTCGAGACCGCCGAAGACGGCGTCGAGGAAGTCGTCGATCAGACGGCGGCGCTCTTCCTCGGTCAGCTTGGCAAGATCGTGCATGAGAGTGATCTCCTCGGGAGTGGTTCCGCGCCGGGTCACGGCTTTCAGCACCGCATGACGGAGACGCAGCACGTGGATCTGCGCTTCCAGCGCCCGCAAGTGCGCCTCGGCGACATCGGGAAGGGTGGCTTCGCTTTCGACGACCTTCCGGATCGTGGCCAGGTCGAGTCCCAGCTCACGCAACGTGCGCACGAGCTCCAGGCGCGCGAGTGCGTCGACGCCGTAGCGGCGGTGCCCGGACGCGGTGCGGCCCGACGGGGCCAAGATGCCTCGGTCGGAGTAGAAGCGGATGGTCTTGACGGTCAGCCCGGTCCGCCGGGACAGCTCGCCGATCGAGTACCGGGGGTCGTCCATTCGCCTACCCTCGCACCTCCCCTCGGGGGAGATACAAGGGTGATCACGCGCGTGTCGCGGGCCCCGTCAGGCAGTGCTGCACGAGCGGGCCGAACGTGGCGACCAGCTCGTCGACGGACGACGACGCGATCGGCTCGATGCGCATGATGTACCGGGCGACCGCGAGCCCCAGGATCTGCACGTTGACCATGCCCGCGCGCAGCGCGGCGTCCGGCGTGTCGAGCAGCGCGGCGAGCCTGCCGGTGATCTCCCGGTCGATGAACTCGCGCAGCAGCGCTTCGGACCGGGAGTCGGTGGGAGCCGACCGCGTCAGCATCATCAGCGGCGTGCGGTCGGATTTGTCGAGGTTCTCCACGAGCGTCCGGACGAGGCGCTCGCCGATGGTGTCGAGGCCGCCGTCGAAAAGGGCCTCGACGGCGGGCGGGACATCGCCGGAGATCTCGATCGCGGCGCTGAACAGGCCTTGTTTGGTGTCGAAGAAGTAAAAGACCATCGCCGGGTCGACCTCGGCGGCGGCGGCGATCATGCGCACGGTCGTGCCGCCGTAGCCGTGCTCGTGGAACAGCTCACGAGCGACGCGCAGGATCCGCTGCTTGCTCTCCGCGCCGGACCGCCAGCGCCCGGAGCGGCGGTTGTTCTCGTGTTCCGTCATGACGAGCCGAAGCCTAACACCGCTTTCTTCACCACTCGGTGAAGTTTTCGGTACCGTGTTCTTCATCAGCCGGTGAAGAATGGGGTGACGCCATGAAGGTGATCGTGATCGGCGCCGGTCTCGGCGGGTTGACGCTCGATCCGGCCCATTTCGCGATGGTCGAGGCCACCACGGGAGGACCGCGCGAACAGACGCTGAAACTGTCCGATGTGGACGGAGAGCTCACGGTCACGCTGCGCTGCGGCATGATTCCGCCACCGCCGGTCTGGCCGGCCCGTCCGGTGACGCTCCTCGGCGACGCCATCCACCCGGCCCCGGGCCGTGGACGGCTCGGCCTGCTCGACACGATCGGTGCCTACGAGGACACGATGCGCCGCAACGGTTTCGCGAAGGCGAGCACATGAGCCTGAACATGCTGACCCAGAAGTCGCTCTCGTTGTTCAGCGCGGTGGGCGGCTGGCGCACGGTCGCCGAAGGTGTCGCGTCACGGGTGGTGTTCCTCGTCGCGTACCTGGTGACCGGGCAGGTGCTGACGTCGGCACTGATCACGGTCGGCGGCGTGGTCGTACTGGCCGTCGTGCGGTTGTTCACCGACCGTAAGGTCTGGCAGCCGGCGATCGGGGTGATCGTGGTCGGGGTGTCCGCACTGCTGGCCGGGAATTCCGGCCACGCGGCCGACTTCTACCTGAGCACGATCCTCTGGCAGGCGGGAGGCGGGGTGCTGTTCGGACTGTCCATCCTGGTGCGACGGCCGGTCATCGGGCTGGTGCTGGGCAGGCTACGCGGCGAACGTCAGACCTGGCGGCGTGATCGACGGCAGCGTCGGCGGTACTACCTGTGCACGGCGGTGTTCCTCGCGAAGTTCGCGATCGCCACGGCCGCGCTGGTGCCGCTGTACCTGGCGGGGACGGTGATCCCGCTCGGCATCGCCGCCACCCTGCTGGGTGGTGCGCCCGCGGCGGGCGTTTGCCTCTATCTGTGCTGGCGGATCCTGCGCGAAGAACCGCGAACCGCCGGGTGAGACGACGGTTGCCAGGAAAGGCCCTTTCCTGGCAACCGCGGGTTCAGCCCACCGCGATGGACTGGAACTTCACCTCGATCCGGGGCGGACCCGTCCCGTCTCCGGTCCCCTTCTCGGCGTCCACGCCACCGCGCGCGACCTTGTCGAGTGTCTGGAGGCCCTCGTCGGAGATGCTCCCGAACACCGTGTACTCCGGCGGCAGCGGTGCTTCACCGAAGACCATGAAGAACTGGCTGCCACCCGAGTCCGGGTTCTGTGTCTTCGCCATCGCGATGAGCCCGCGGCCGTACTTGAGCTGGGGGAAGATCTCGTCCGGGATCGTGTAACCCGGCCCGCCCATTCCGGTGCCCTCCGGGTCGCCGCACTGGAGCATCTGCAGCCCCGAAACGCCGAGCCGGTGGCACGAGGTGCCGTCGTAGTAGCCCTGCTGCGCCAGCGAAAGGAAGTTCGCCACGGTGCACGGCGCGAGACCGCGATCCAGGGTCAGTCCGATGTCACCCGCGGTCGTCTTGACCGTGACCGCCGACGTGCCGGAAGCCGGAGTCGGTCCCGCCGTCGGCGGGTTCACCTTCTTCGCCGCCTCCTTGCTGGTGTCCGCCGGGTAGGCGCACTCCGTCGGATCCGCGAGCGGCGTCGTGCGTTTCGGCAGTTCGGTGCGGGCGGACGGGATGTCCACCGGGCTCTGCGTCGCCGTGTCCTGAGTGCTGGACGCCGGAGCCGACGAGGACGACGCGACCGCGTTCTCGCCCTTCGTGTCCGACAGGAAGAACCCTGGCGCCACGAACCCGAGGATCGCCACGACGGCGACCACCACGACGAGTCCCAGCACCCCGAGCCCGACCCACAGCGCCGTCTTGTTCGAAGACGGCGGCGGCTGCTGCGGCGCGCCGTACCAGCCTTGCTGCTGGTAGGGCTGCTGCGGATAAGGCTGCTGCGGGTACGGCTGCCCCGGCTGAGGGCCTGGGTCGGGCGCCTGGCCTTCGGGCTCGCCCGGCTGCGGCGGCTGGGACATCTGTGCTCCTGTCGTCCGGAGGAAGTACGGGAACACTCTTGCGTATCGCCGTTCAGGAGGTCACGGCATCCCCCACGGTGCGCCGTCCCCGTTCGCCGGGACGGGCCGGAGCTCGAAATCCGGCTGGTCGCCCGCACGGTGCACGACGGCCTCTTCACCGCGCCGCAGGTCGATCCGGACGTCCCCGTTCGGCAGCCGCCGCCAGCGTTTCGGCCTTCCCCACCGGTCACGGACGGTCAGCTCGCCGTCGAGATCCGTCCGCAGCACGCAGGGCGCCCCAGCCTCGCTGGTGATCTTGACCCATCGGGTCTTCCCGCCCTGCCGAGAGGCGCTGACCAGGAACGCTCCCTCCGTGCGGAAGTCGCGCAGCGCGGCGTCCGCCCATTTCGCGGGCACCGCCGGGAAGAGCCGGATCACGCCGCCCCAGCTCTGCACGAGCATGTCGTGCAGCGACTGCGCGGCCGAAAGCGGCGTCTCGATCACGGGACCGGATTCCTTGTACATCGTGTTCGGCTGGATGTAGCGCCGTTGCAGTTCGCCGAGGTAGAACTCCGCCTTCTCACCGCGCAGCATCTGCGCCGACATCGACGCGGCGCCGGTGAACGTGTAGCCCTGCAGCGCCCCCTCGAAGCCCACCCAGTGATCGAGCGAGGTCTCGATGATCCGCCGGTGCTCCGGCCGCTCCCAGGTGATCTCGTACAGCGGGTAGATCTGCAGCAGATGCGAGTAGTGCCGATGCGACTTCGCGAACGGCACACCCGCTCCGATCATGTAGCCGTTGGCATCGGCCGGATACGGGACGAGCGTGGCCAGGACCTCCCGCCACCGCCGCGCGAGCGGATCGTCGACGCGCAGTTCCGCCGCCGCCTCCAGCAGGGTCTTGCAACCCCAGCGGATCAGCGCGAGGTCGTAGTTGCAGTCGGGCGCGTTGACGCCGTACTCCGGGGAGAACGTCGCCGGAAGGTGCAGCTTCCCGTCCCTGCCGGGCGCCAGGAAATGGAGGTAGTAGTTGATCGCCTTGCGCAGCAAGGGGAACAAGGTCTCCCGTAGGAGCCGCCGGTCCATCGTGTGCCGATAGGACAGCCAGACGTTGTGCAGCGCCCAGGTGAGGTTCCCGACCTCCGGCGTCGGCGTCTCCTTGCCGGGGATGCCGACCGGGAACCCCGCGTTCGTCCCGACCGCGCCGTTGAGCAGGTTCATGTCCGTCGTACGTGGGATGCCCGCCGAATCGTGCTGGTACGGCTCGGCGACCTGGCTCGTCAGGTTGGCCCGGTACTTGCCGAGCGCGTGGCCGACGGCGTCCAGTTCGAGATGGTTGGAGCCGTGGATGAGCCAGTATTCGAGCTGGACGTTGAGGTTCCACCACGTCGCGGGCCACGGGGTCGGCTCCAGCCACGGCCCGCAGGTCGCCATCACCGGAGCTTCCCGGCGCGCGGCGGAGGCGATCTTGTACAGCTGGATCCAGTAGAAGCTTTGGAGCCGGGTGTCCGGAATGGACAGGAAGCCGTGCCGATAGTAGTCATGCCACCAGCGGCGATGTCCCGCCGTCAACGCCGAGAACGGCTCGGCCCGGCGGACCGTCTTCAACGCCTCTCGCGCGGCGGTCCGCTTCGGAAACGACCAGGCCACGGACGTGTACAGCGTCCGTTTCGAGCCCTGGGCGACCTCGCGCCACGCCGTGACATGCTCGCCGCCCGCCAGCAGGCTCTGGACGGAAAGCCTGCTGTCACCACTGCTTTCCAGCCTCGCGGGCGGGTTGGCGACGTACCCGGCGGGCGGCGGCTTCCCGAACTTCGGATCCGTTCTCGGGCTCACCGCCTCGGCCGGATGGAAGACCCACGCGAAACCGCGCTCCCCCTCGGTCGGCTCGACCTCGACGGCCAGCAACGACTGTCCGGTGTGGACGATCGCCCGCAGCGACAGGCTGCCCGCGGCCGTGGTGATCGTGCCCCTGAGTTCGGCGTTCCAGAGGTCCATCCGCCAGTCGATCCCGGTGATGGCGCCGACCGGTTCGAGGGTGAAATACCCGATCGGCAGCCGCGCGAGCCCGAACAGGGAGCCGAACTCCGGCCGGTGGTCCTGTACCTCGCTGTGCTGGACGTTGAACCGGACGGCGTTCCGGCCGGGTTCGGCGTAGATGCCCGAGCCGAGGAAACCGTTGCCCAGAAAGGGGCCTTCGTACCAGGTCTTCGGCATCCGGCGCCAGATCAGGTCGGCCGTGCCGAGGAAACCGGGCCAGTCGAGGCCGCCGAGCGCGAAGTCGTTCTCCACCGCCGACGCGGACGGCGTGAGGCCGGCGGTGGCCACACCTGCCAACGCCCCGCCGAGCACCGTCCTGCGAGTGATGTCCATGCTCAGATCCCCCAAGCCGGAGTTCCACGGTCACCGGGCACGTCCCGCGGCTCCGGTTCCGGACGCGTGCCGCGCCGCGAGACGACGGCCGTCCCGCCACGGCGGAGCGGAATCGAGATCGTGCCGGGATCCGTTTGACGCCAAGGAAGCCGTCGTCCGCGCGCGTCGCGGACCTCGATGTCCCCGGGGATCCCGTGCCGCAGGACGAGCGGCTCCCCCGCCTCGCTGTGGACACGGATCCATTCGGTCACGCCGTTCCGCCGGGACGCGTCCACGAGGAACGCCCCCTCCGCGCGCAGGCTTTCGAAGGACGCGTCCGGCCACGTCGACGAGACCGATGGGAAGACCTTGAGCACGCCGTGATCACCCTGCAAGAGCATGTCCACAACGGACTGCGCGGCGGTGATGGGACTCTCGATCGCGAGGTTCGCCCCCTCGCGGTACATCGTGTTCGGCGTCAGCTGGGTGTTCGCGACGACGGTTCCGTCGAGGAAGATCTTCAGATAGCGCAAGGCCTCCTCGGGCTCGTCCATCACGGAACTCATCGACGACGCCGCCGCGAAGCTGTAGCCGTGCCATTTCTCCTGCGCGCTCGACCAATGCGCGAAGGTCCGGCGCATGATGTCCCGGTCGCCGGGACGGTCCCAGAGTTTCTCGCGCAGCGGGTAGAGCCAGAGCAGATGCGAGAAGTGCCGATGCGATTCGGCCAGCGGGACGCCGTCGCCGATCAGCACGCCTTGAGCGGGATCCTGGTGGTACGGCACCAGTTTCTCGCCGATCTCCCGCCACGCCGGCACCCGCGGATCGTCGATCCGCAGCTTGGCCGCCGATTCGACAAGAGTGCGCGCGGCCCAGCGGATCAACGACAGGTCGTAGGTGCAGTCGGCCGCGTCGGCGTACTCGGGCGACCTCGTCATCGGCAGATGCAAGGCGCCGTCCGGGCCCGTCGCGAGGAAATGCCGGTAGTAGTTGAGCGCCTTGGCGAGCGTCGGATACAGGACGTCGCGCAGCACCCGGTGGTCCATGCTGTGCCGGTACGCGAGCCAGACGTTGTGCAGGCCCCAGATCAGGTTCCCGGTCTGGTCGTTCTTGGTGGCGGGCCCGGGGATCCCGACCGCACGGGTGCCGCCGGGCCGCAGCCGCCAGTCGCCCGGATGCGAAAGCGCGTACGTTTCGCCGTCCCGGTAGGCGGGAGGTACCGAGAGTTCGAGGTTGGCGTGGTCGCGGCGGAAGGTCGCGGTGACGGCGTCGAGTTCGGGATGGTTGCTGCTGTTGACGATCGGATAGGTGACCTGGACGTTCAGGTTCCACCACACCGCCGTCCAGCTGTTGCCGACCTCCGGGAACCACGGCCCCCATTCGGCGACCACCGGGCCGTCCGCGCGGGTGGCGCACGCGGTCTTGTACAGCTGGATCCAGTAGAACCGCTGGATCCGTTTGTCCGGAATGGACACGAAACTGCGCCGGTAGAAGGCGTTCCACCAGCGCCGGTGCCCGGCGACGAGCCGATCCGGGTTCGCCGCCGACGCCCGATCGACCCTCGTGATCGCTTCGGCGGTGTGCGTCGGCTCGGGGAACCCGTACGCGACCGTCGCCGCCAGGAGCCGTCGCGTGCCGATGGTCCGCTCACGCCACGCCGTCGTGTACCCGCCACCCGCGTGCAGCGGCTGCTCGCAGTACCGGACGGCGCCCGCGCTGCCGAGCTTCGGATCGGGATTGGCCGTGTACTCGGGCGGTTTGCGGATCGTCCGCGTGGTCGCCGACGTGAGCGGCGTGAACCCCCAGTCCGCCGCCGCCTCCCCGGTGAGCGAGACGAGGAGGAGGTCCTGGTCGTTGTGGACCAGCGCGGAGAAGCGCACCGAGCCGCGAGTGGTGGTGATCGTGCCGCCGAGTTCGGCGTTGTACAGGTCGAGATGCCAGTCGACCGCCGTGATCGCGCCCTCGAAGGTGAGGGTGAGGTAGCCGATCGGGAGCCGCGAGTACCCGATACCCGCTTCCCACTGCCCGCGCTGGTCCTGGACGCGCGAATGGCTGAGCATCACCTTGAGGACGTTCGGCTGCGCCCCCGCGTAGAACTGGACGCCGAGGAAGCCGTTGGCGAGGAACGGGCCCTCCTGCCAGCCCGTCGGCATCCGCTTCCAGACCATGCGCGCGTCGTCGACGATCCGGCGGTGGACGTCTTGTCCGGCGAGCGCCGGTGGCGCCCCCTGAGCCCAGAGGCCACCGAGCGCCGCCGCCCCGGCCGCGACCCTCAACATCGATCGCCTGGACAGCTCGGCCATGGGTCGCCTCCAGATTCATACTACGTTTACCGCAGATCAAGTCCTGGCGACCGGCATGTTTCCAGAGATAGTCGCGCTTTGGCCACCCCCTTCACTCGCGCAGCGGTACAGACATCCGATGTCTCACCGGACAATTCATTGCTTGTTGAGCAAATTCGACCGCCGCGTTGGCACGCCACGGAGTTGAAGAACGTTCATCGAGTTCGCGGCGTCGTACGCGGCGACGAGCTCGGCGGCGACCTTGCCGGGCTCGGATCGCAACCGGCTGGGCAGGGTCTGGAGTACGAGGATCCCCTCGGCGGCGTACCGGCTGTTCCTTTCGAGAGTGCCGGCATACTGCTCCCGCGCGAAGTGGAAGTCGTACGAGTCGACCTCCCAAGCGAGCCGGACCTTCTTGAAGTAGCCATCGGGGGTTCCGATGTAGCGGCCGGATGCGTCCCGCAATTCGTGGTTCCACAACGGCTCCGGGAGCCCCGTTCTCCGCCAGACCGCCATCGCGTCGACCTCGGCCACCGACCGCGCTCCTCGCAGGACGTCGCGCAGCACTTCACGCGGCAGCGCGCTACCGCGGTCACTTCCCGCTTCGAGCTCCCTGATGAGAACCTCGGGATTCAACCTTCCTCTTTGGACCGCTTCGGTCAGCAATGCCCGGACCGGGTCACGCGCGCTGAAGCGACGGCACTCGTCGAGAACAGCCCGGAAGAGGGGCGCCATCGGCACTCCATCCACGACGACGGGCCGGGGCATTCGCGTGGTCCGCTCCACGGTGACCGAGCCGACGCTGCTGACCTTGCAGGAGTCCGGTATCAGAAGATGGATCCCGTTCGCCGCGATTCCCGATCCTCGCAAGCCCTGACGACGGCAAGCTTCGAGACCGGTGACGAGTGCCTGCGGCCCGCCGTAGAGCAAGGCCCCATCGACCAGCTGACGCCTGGTCGGCTTACCCGAACCGAGCAGCAGCACTCCCGGAAGCAACCGCTGCCACGGCTGCCCTGGCCGACAACGCCGATAACACGTCTTCCTGGGAACGCCGAACTCCACCAGCCGCGCGACGGTGATAACACCACCGCGACTGAGCTCCCACAGAGCCTCGCGTTCGCTTCGCCATTCGCCGGTTCGCACCACATACGCGATCGTGGATCTACCGGCCCGCTCCGCGCCAGGCCCGATCCGCTCCCCTGTGGACAACTCGCCCCGTCGGCGTCCCCTGTGGACAACTCGCGAGGTGTTCCCAATGTCGCATTTGGGACGCTGAGCGTCTCAAATGCGACATTGGGAACCTTCACGCGGGAGGAAGTGGAGGCAGCGCCAAAGCATCCAGCCAAGCGTCGAAGAAAGAAGCAAGCGAACGCCCGGCAAAGCGTTCGGCGAGCGCAACGAACCCGGCTGTCGTCACCAGACCGTGCCGGTTCTCCACCGCCCAAGCCTTCACCAGCGGGAAGAAGACGGCGTCGCCGACCGTACAACGCAAGGCGTGCAACAAAAGCCCACCCCGCTTGTACACTCGCTCGTCGAACATCCGCGCCACGCCGGGGTCGGCGAGACGCAGGTCCGCGGGCTTCGCCTTCATCCGCGCGTGCCACGTCTTCGCCCACGCGTGCGCGCTCTGTCCGCCGGATTCCTCGGACCAGAGCCATTCCGCGTACGTCGCGAAGCCTTCGTTCAGCCAGATGTGCCGCCAGTCGGCGACGGTCAGGCTGTTGCCGAACCACTGGTGCGCCAGTTCGTGGACGACGAGGCGTTCGTGCGTGCGCCGCCCGTCGACGTGGTTGGCGCCGAAGATCGACATGCCCTGCGCTTCGATCGGGTCGTCGAGGTCGTCGTCGGTGACGACGATGACGTACTCGCCGAAGGGATAAGGCCCGAACAACCGCTGCAGCGACTCCATGATCTGGCCCTGCCGCCCGAAATCGCGCGAGAAGGCCCGGCGCAGGCGCGGCGGCACGGCGGCCCGCTGCGGGACACCGCCGGAGGCCAGCACGATGTCGTCGTACCGTCCGATTTGGACACTCATCAGATACGTCGGCGTCGGCTCGGGCCGTTCGAAGACCCACTGAGTGGTGCTCGCGCGCGTGTACCGGGAGACGAGATTCCCGGTCACGGCCACGAGATACGGCGACGACGTCGTGAGCGCGACACGGTACGTCGCCTTGTCCGCCGGATGGTCGTTGCACGGGAACCACGACGGCGCCCCGACCGGCTGACTCGCGACGAGTGAGCCGTCGGTCAGTTCGTCCCAGCCGATGTCGCCCCACAGCCCCGGAAGCGGCCGCGGATTCCCGACGTAGTGGACCTCCACCAGGAACTCGCTGCCGAGCGCCAACGACTTCGCCGGCTTCACCTGCAGCTTGTGCGCGCGGCGCGTGTACTTGGCCGGTTTCCCGTTGACCAGCACCCGGTTGATCCGGAACTCGCCGAAGTCGAGCGTGAACCGCGACAGCGCCTGCGTCGCCTCCGCGGTGATGGCCGCGGCGGCCGACAACCGGTTGGGACCGATCTTGTAGTCCAGCTCCAGATCGTAGTGCCGGACCCGGTAACCGCCGTTACCGTGACGGGGCAGATAGGAGTCGCCGGAGGTTTCCGCGCCGGGCGAGGGCTGCACGGATGCCTTCGAAATCACCCGGGAAGAACCCCGCTTTCCTACTTCGTCCAGGCCGAGATGGGATTACCCAGCCAGCGCGAGTCGGCGGGAACCGCGTCGCCCCGGGTCACCAGGGAACCAGGTCCGACGGTCGTCCGCGCGCCGATGCTCGCGCCAGGCAGCACGATACCGTGTGGCCCGAGCGTCGCTCCCTCGTCCAGGGTCACCGGCGACATCGTCATGATCCGGTCGTGGAACAGGTGCGTCTGCACGACACAGCCGCGGTTGATCGTCGCGCCGTCGCCGAGGCTCACCAGGTCCGACTCGGGCAGCCAGTACGTCTCCAGCCACACGCCGCGCCCGATCTTGACGCCCATGGTCCGCAGCCACGCCGGCAGCAGCGGCGTGCCGCCGAGCGAACCGATCAGCCACGGCACGGCGAGCGCTTCGACGAAGGTGTCGGCGAGCTCGTTGCGCCAGACGAACGAGCTCCACAAGGGATGGTCGACCGCGCGGAACCGGCCGACCAGCAGCCACTTCATCGCGGTGGCGGTCAGCGCGGCGACGGCGCCGGCCGCGAGCAGCAGCGGCCCGCCGAGCAGCACCGCGACCAGGAAGCCGAACGACGACGCCAGCGCGAAGATCCCGGCGGCCACGAGCACGGTCAGCGCGACACCGCACATCACCGGCACGATGCGGCAGAGTTCGACGAGCGCGCGGGCCGCCTTCAGCCGCAGCGGCGGCGTGAAGGTGCGGCTCGTGTCCGCCTCGCCGACCGACCGGCGGACCGGCAGCGGCGGCATCCCGAGGTACGACGAGCCCTTCTTCGCCTTGAGCGGGGCCGACGACAGCACTCCGACCAGACCGCGTTTCGGCACCGAACGTCCCGGCGCGGCCATCCCCGAGTTGCCGAGGAACGCCTGCTTGCCGATCCGCGCCGGGGCGACGTGCAGCCAGCCGTGGCCGAGTTCGTAGGTGGCGACCATGGTGTCGTCCGCGAGGAACGCGCCACTGTCCACCTGGGTCATCTTCGGCAGCGCGAGCACGGTGGACGCCTCGACGTTGCGGCCGACCTTCGCGCCGAGCATCCGGAGCCACACCGGGGTGAACAGGCTGGCGTACAAGGGGAACAGCCCTTCACGCGCCATGCCCATCAGCCGCTCGGTCGCCCAGACCTGCCACGCGACTCGGCCGTGCACCGGGTGGTAGCCCTCGACCATGCCGATGCTCAGCGAACGGACGCCGACGAGCACGAGCAGGGCGTACGTCAGGAAGTACGCGACGGTCGCGAGCGGCGTGAACAGCAACGCCTGACCGAGCGCGGCGCCCAGCGACGGCGCACCAGAGATCGCGTAGCCCAGCACCGCGACGGCGGGCAGGGCGGCGACGGCGGGCAGAAGCCCCAGTGCGACCGAAGTCGCGCCGTAGACCGAAGACCAGAACCGCGAGCGCGGCGGGCGGCTCGACGGCCACTTCAGCGCGTCCTTGCTGGCACGGGCCGCGGGGGCACCGGCCCAGCGCTGTCCGGCTGGCACATTGCCGCGGACGGTCGACCCGGCCGCGATCTCCGCGCCCTTGCCGATCCGCGCGCCGGGGAACAGCGTGCTGCGCGCGCCGATCCGCGCGTCGGCGCCGATCCGGATCTTGCCGATGTGCACGAGATCGCCGTCCACCCAGTGCCCGGACAGGTCGACCTCGGGTTCGACGGCGGCACCCCGGCCGAGCTTCAGCATGCCGGTGACCGGCGGCGGGGAGTGCAGGTCGACGTCCTTGGCGATCCGCGCGCCGAGGGCCTTGGCGTACGTCGTCATCCAGGAAGCGCCCGCGACACTGTCCGCGCCGCTGAACTCGGCGAGTTTCTCGGCGGTCCACAGTCGTAAGTGGACACTCCCGCCGCGCGGGTAGCTGCCGGGACGAACACCGCGCAGCAGCAGCCGGGAGCCGGTCGCGGAGATCGCGATCCGCCCGGCCGGGCTGAACAGCACGACCCACGCGACGGCGATCCATGCCCAGTTCAGCGTCGGCGCCCAGGCGAACCCGGCCAGCGAAAGCACGTTCGACAGCGTCGCGGCGATCGTCGTCCAGCGCAGGCCGACGAGACCCATCAGCGGGATCATCAGCAGCGACTGGATGATCCCGGCCTTGCGCGGGGTTGGCGCGATGTCCCGGCGTTCGGTCTTCTCGCCGCTCAACGCGTCCAGCATCGACGCGAGCGCGCCGAGCTTCGGGTTGGCGTAGATGTCGCTCACCGACACCTGCGGGTGCCGGGTGCGGATCCGCGCGATCAGCTGGGCGGCGGTCAGGCTGCCACCGCCGTTGGTGAAGAAGTCGGCCTTCGGGTTGTCGACCGAGACGCCCAGGATCTCCGCCCAGCCTTCGGCGAGCCAGCTCTCCGTCGGCGACAGACCGGATTTCGCGGCGTCCACAGTGGACAGCGGCCAGGGAAGCGCGTTGCGGTCGACCTTGCCGGAAGTGCGCGTCGGCAGATCGTCGATCAGGGCCAGCAGCGGGACGAGCGCGGCGGGCAGCTGCTCGCGCAGCCGGGTCGCGGCCTCGTCGTGGTCGAACTTCGTCCCCTCCGCGGGCACGACGTATCCGACGAGCACCTGGTTGCCCGCCTTGGTGCGGCGGACCGCGGCGGCGGCACCCTGCACGCCGGGCAGCGCCTGGAGCGCGGCGTCGACCTCGCCGAGTTCGATCCGGCGGCCGCCGAGTTTCACCTGCTCGTCGAGGCGCCCGAGGAACAGCAGGCCCTCGGCCTCCGCGCGGACCATGTCGCCGCTGCGGTACGCGCGGCGCCAGCCCAGCGAAGGCAGCGGCGCGAACTTCTCGGCGTCCTTCTCGGGGTCCAAGTAGCGGGCGAGGCCGACGCCGCCGATGACCAGCTCGCCGGTCTCCCCCATCGCGACCGGTTCACCCGCCTCGTTCACGACGGCGAGCTGCCAGCCCACCAGCGGCAGGCCGATACGGACCGGGCCTTCGCCGGTCATCTGCGCGGCGCAGGCGACGACAGTGGCCTCGGTCGGTCCGTAGGTGTTCCAGACTTCGCGGCCTTCGACGGCGACGCGTTCGGCCAGCTCCGGCGGGCACGCTTCGCCGCCGAAGATCAGCAGGCGGACGTCTTCGAGCGCGTCGGCGGGCCACAGCGCGGCCAGCGTCGGCACGGTCGAGACGACGGTGATGCCCTGCGCGACCAGCCACGGGCCGAGGTCGACGCCGGTGCGCACGAGGGAACGCGGCGCCGGGACCAGACAGGCGCCGTGGCGCCAGGCGAGCCACATCTCTTCACAGGACGCGTCGAACGCGACGGACAGCCCGGCGAGCACGCGGTCTCCGGGACCGATCGGCTCCTCGGCGAGGAACAGCTGCGCTTCGGCGTCGACGAAGGCGGCGGCCGAGGCGTGCGAGACCGCGACGCCCTTCGGCTTCCCGGTCGAACCGGAGGTGAAGATGATCCAGGCGTCGTCGGTCGGCGCGGGCGAGCCCTCGACGCCGCCCGGCGAGCCGAGCACGGTGATCGCGCCGCCGTCGGTGACGACCGCGGCGACGTCGGCCTCGCCGAAGACCAGTTCGGCGCGCTCCTCCGGATCGTCCGCGTCGACCGGCACATAGGCGGCGCCGACGGACAGGATCGCGAGGATGGCGACGTAGAGCTCAGCGGTGCCGGAGGAGATCCGGACGCCGACCCGGTCGCCGACGCCGACGCCATTGGCGGTCAGCTTGCGGCCGTAGGCGTCGATCTCCTCGACGAGCTTGCGGTAGGACAGCGTGGTCTCGCCGTCGTCGATCGCGCCCGCGTTGGGGTGGCGGGCGGCGGTCTCGGCGAGGATGTCGATCAGGGTGCGCTCGCCCGCGCCGAGACCGGACCAGAACAGGGCGCGGTCGGCGACCGGGGCGGGCGACGGCGCGACGGTGACGTCCGCGACGCAAGCGATCGGCCGTGAGTCGGCGGTCAGGGTCATCGTGAGATCACCACGGGCACGGCGGAACCATGGGCGCGCAAGCCCATCACACACCTTTCGCGAAGTGCGTCATTCGGGCTCGCTCTCCGAATGAGGCGCCCGCTAGCAGACCATCGACTTTACCGCAGGTGAACGACATATCTCGGGAGGGTCTCGGCAGAGTGTCGAAACTCACCGGTGGACACGCCGAAACCCGAGGTCATCGGCGTGTCCACCCAGTGAAATAGTCACCTACATCGTGAGAAAATCAGCGAGTCTTCGGTTTCCCTGCCGCTTTTCCGCCGGCCTTCGGCCTTTGCTTCTTTTCCCGCACCCGGACATTCACCCGGACGGGTGTGCCTTCGAAACCGAACCGCTCACGGAACTTCCGTTCGATGAACCGCCGGTATCCCGCCTCGAGGAAGCCGGTGGTGAACAGGACCAGCGTCGGCGGCCGGATACCCGCCTGGGTCGCGAACAGCACCTTCGGCTGCTTGCCGCCTCGCACGGGCGGCGGGGTCGCGGCGATGAGGTCGGCCAGCCAGCCGTTCAGCTGACCGGTGGGCACCCGCTGGTCCCAGGACTTCAACGCGGTCCGCAGCGCGGGCGCGAGCTTGCGCACCGACCGGCCGGTGAGGGCGGAGATGTTGACCTTGTCCGCCCACGGCACCCGCACCAGGCCGCGGTCCAGCTCACGGACCATGGCGTGACGGCGGTCCTCGTCGACGAGGTCCCACTTGTTGAAGGCGAGCACGCAGGCCCGGCCGGCCTCGACGACCATGGTCAGCACCCGCAGGTCCTGCTCCGAAAGCGGCTCGGCCGCGTCCAGCAGCACGATCGCGACCTCGGCCGCGTCGATCGCGGTCTTGGTCCGCAGCGACGCGTAGTACTCGGCGCCGTTGGCCGAGTTGACCCGCTTGCGCAGACCGGCGGTGTCGACGAACCGCCAGGTCTCACCGTCCAACTCGACCAGCGAGTCGACCGGGTCGACGGTGGTGCCGGCGACCGAGTCCACGACGGACCGCTCTTCGCCGGAGAGCTTGTTCAGCAGGCTGGACTTGCCCACGTTCGGCTTGCCGACCAGCGCGACGCGGCGCGGGCCGGTGGTAGCACGGTCGCCGTCACGCGGCATCGACGGCAGTGCCTTGACGATGGCGTCGAGCAAGTCGCCCGAGCTGCGCCCGTGCAGCGCGCTGACCGGGTACGGCTCGCCGAGGCCGAGCGACCACAGCGACGCGGTGTCGGCGAGCAGGCGGTCGTCGTCGACCTTGTTGGCGGCGAGCAGCACCGGCTTCTTCGAGCGGCGCAGCACCTTGGAGACGGCCTCGTCGGTCGCCGTCGCGCCGACGCTGGCGTCGATGACCAGCAGCACCGCGTCGGCGGTGGCCATCGCCATCTCGGCCTGCGCGGCGACGGAGGCCTGCAGTCCGGTCGCGTCCGGCTCCCAGCCGCCCGTGTCCACCAGCGTGAACCGGCGGCCCGCCCAGAACGCGTCGTAGGCGACGCGGTCCCTGGTCACGCCGGGGACGTCCTGCACGACCGCCTCTCGACGGCCGAGGATGCGGTTGACCAGGGTCGACTTGCCGACGTTCGGCCTGCCGACGACGGCGAGGACCGGCTGCGCGAGCTGCGCCTCCTCCTCGGCCTCGCCCGCGGCGATCTGCGCGTCGAGCGCGGTGAATTCGGACTCGTCGGACCAGGAGCCGTCGATCTCGCCGACTCCGTCAAGCTCTGTCATCAGTTACTTCACATTCTGTCGCGTGTCTTGGAGCCCGTGCTCCAAGCGCCATTCGTCCAGCGCCTTCACGAGGTCCGCGAGCGCGATGCGAAGCCGCTCGGTTCCCTCCTCCAGCCCTGTCCTTCCCTTCCCGATCTCGGGAGTGAAAGGTTCGC
The DNA here is from genome assembly GCF_000732925.1 of Amycolatopsis japonica. NCBI lineage: Bacteria > Bacillati > Actinomycetota > Actinomycetes > Pseudonocardiales > Pseudonocardiaceae > Amycolatopsis > Amycolatopsis japonica. The sequence goes on along the minus strand of NZ_CP008953.1, from coordinate 2,997,048 downwards.
CGACCATGATGTCGACGCGTGGCCGCCAACGCCGTTTGGCGCCGGCGGGTTTGTACGTCCCCCGAGTGGCGACCGGAACCACGGTCGCGTTCCCGGCGCGGACCAGGAAGGCCACGCCGCGCTCGAAGTTTTCGGCGTCACCGAGGCCGCGGGTGCCTTCGGGAAAGATCCCGACCGCGCCACCGTCCTCGAGCACCTTGACCGCCGCCATCAGCGGTTTGCGGTCCACCGCGCCCCGTTTCACCGGGATCTGGCCCAGTTTCGGGAAGAACCAGCCGACGAAGCCCTTGAAGAGCTCCGCCTTGACCAGGAACGCCGTGCGCCGCGACAACATTCCGAACAGCAGCGCCGGTTCCGTCATCGAACTGTGGTTCGCCATGAACACCACCGGCCCGGAGGTCGGTATCCGCTCGGCACCGTGCACCCGGACCCGGAACGCGGGCCGGACGAGGAACTTCGAGATCCCCCGGCCGAAGGTGTGGAACGGGTCGCTCGCGCCTTCGGGAAGTCCCTTCGCGCTCACGTCGTCGCCTCAGCGGGGCAGCCTTCGAGAAGACCGCGGTGCAGCGCGAGTTCCGCCAGCGCCACGATCACCTGGTCGATGTTGAGCGCCGAAGTGTCCACCTCGACGGCGTCGTCGGCCGCACGCAACGGCGAAGCCGCCCGCGTGGAGTCGAGGCGGTCGCGCCGTTCCACCGCCGCTTTGGCGACATCCACCGTGGACTCGCGACCGGCGGCGGAATCCTGGGCGCTGCGGCGTGCGGCGCGGACTTCGGCCGACGCGGTGAGGAAGATCTTGAGCGGGGCGTCCGGCGAGACGACGGTGCCGATGTCGCGGCCTTCGACCACGATGCCGCCGACCCGGCCGAGCACCTCGGCGATGATCTCGCGCTGCCGGGCGACCAGCAGTTCGCGGACGGCGGGGACGGCCGAAACCGGCGACACCGCGGTGGTGACGTCCGCGCCGCGGATCTCGGCGGCGACGTCTTCACCCGCCAGGGTCACGGTCGCTTCGTCCGGGCTGGTCCCGATGCCGAATTCGGCCTTCCGGGCGACGTCGGCGATCGCGTCCGCGTCGGTCAGGTCGGTCCCGGCGCGCAGGACGGCGAGGGTGACCATGCGGTACATCGCGCCGGTGTCGAGGTAACCGGCGCCGAGCTTCGTCGCGAGCTTCCGCGAAACCGTGGATTTCCCGGTTCCGGACGGGCCGTCCATCGCGACCACACCACGCAGGGCTCCCGCCACCGAAACACTCCTCAGCTCATCCGTCGCTCATCTGATCGACGTTCATTCTGCCTGGTGGTACGCGACACGCCTCAGCCGCCCACGGCGAACCGGTCGACGAGCATGCGGATCCGTTCCGCGCGCGCGTCCGCCGGGAGCCGCCTGCTGCGTTCGAGGGTGACCAGGCCGTGCAGGGCGGCCCAGAAGGTCTCGGTGTAGAGGGCGGGGTCGTCTCCACCGGCGACCGGGCCCACGACTTCGAGCAAGGCGCCGAACGCGTCCTTCAACGGCTCCGGACTGTCCGGGCTGGCGAAGCTCAGTTCACTGGCGAGGGTGAAGATCGCGTCGTAGAGCGCCGGTTTGCGGTCGGCGAAGTCGAAGTAGTTGTCGGCCAGCCGCAGCAGAGCGGCTCGCGCACCTTCCTCCGCCACGGCCCCCTTCCGCATGTGGACGGCCATTTCGGTGCACCCTTCGAGCGCCGCGGCCGCCATGATCGCCCCCTTGCCGGAGAAATGGCTGTAGAGCACGGGCTGGCTGTACTCGATCTTCGCCGCCAGCCGCCGGGTGGTGACCGCGTCCCAGCCCTCTTCCTCGGCGATTTCGCGGGCGGTCGTGACGATCAGCTGTTCGCGTTGCGAGCGATCCCGCTCGCGCCGGGGATTCGTGACCATACGGACATGCTAGCACCGCTAGACAAGCTAGCAGTGCTAGCGCTAGTGTCGGCATCGTTCCTAGCACTGCTAGCTTTTTGGAGTCGGAGACCATGACCCGCATCAAGATCGCCTACATCCTGTCCGCCGCCCTCGTGCTCTTCGTCCTCTACTTCGGGAGTGGTTACGTGTTCTTCCCGGCGACCCAGACGGGTGGCTTCGGGCTGCCGGTGATGCCGTCCGAGGGCGATCCGATCCTCGCGGTCAAGGGCGTCCGGGACATCGGCACGGCGCTCGTGGTGCTCGCGCTGATCCTGTTCCGGAACGCCCGCGCGCTGGGCTGGGCGATGCTCGCGCTGGCGTTCATCCCGTTCGGCGACATGCTGATCGTGTTGACCCACAACGGTTCCGTGGGTGCCGCGCTCGGCATCCACGGCGCGACGTGCGCCCTCATGGTCGTGATCTCGGCATTGTTCCTGATCCGTCCCGCGCAAAACGGACAGTGAGTTACTGTTGTTCACGTGAACGTCGAAGTGACCCCGCTCCCCGGAATAGGCGTCCGCAAGGACTTCGCCACCCGCAACGGCCGCCGTGTCGGGGTGGTGACCCATCGCGATGGACACGTCGAGCTGATCGTGTCCAAAACGGACGATCCCGACGCCTGCCTGGCGTCGCTTCCGCTCACCACCGACGAGGCGGGCGCGCTGGCGAACCTGCTCGGCGCACCCCAGCTGGTCGCCCAGCTCACCGAAGAGCACCGGGACCTGCCCGGTATCAACACCAAGCAGCTGCCGATCAAGTCGTCGTCGCCGTTCGACGGGCGGACGCTGGGCGACACCGCCATGCGCACGCGGACGAGCGTCTCGGTGGTCGCGGTGATGCGGGCCGGTCAGGTCCACCCCTCCCCCAACCCGGACTTCAACCTCACCGCGGGCGACGTGCTCGTCGCGGTCGGCACCTCCGAGGGTCTCGAGGCCGCCGTCAAGATCTTGAAGTACGGCTGATCGCGGATGGATCACACCGCACTGTCCTTGATCGAACTCGGGGCGGTCTTCTTCGGGCTGGGCGCGTTGGGACGCCTCGCCGGGAAGATCGGGATGTCCCCGATCCCGCTGTACCTGATCGGTGGCCTGTGCTTCGGGCAGGGCGGGCTGATCCCGCTCGGCGACATCGGCGACTTCACCCATCTCGCCAGCGAGATCGGTGTCGTCCTGCTGCTGCTCCTGCTGGGCCTGGAGTACTCGGCGGCCGAGCTGTTCACCGGGCTGAAACGCTCGTGGGTGGCGGGCCTCGTGGACATCGTGCTCAACGCCGCGCCGGGGGCGATCGTCGCGCTCATCCTCGGCTGGGGGCCGATCGGCGCGATCGTGATGGCAGGCGTCACCTACATCTCGTCGTCCGGGATCATCGCGAAGGTACTCGGCGATCTCGGGCGGCTCGGTAACCGGGAAACCCCGGTGGTGCTGTCGATCCTGGTGTTCGAGGACCTGGTGATGGCGCTGTACCTGCCGATCCTCACCGCGGTGCTCGGCGGGGTCAGCTTCCTCGGCGGGATGAAGGCCGTCGGGATCTCCCTGATGGTCATCACCGTGGTCCTGGTGATCGCGCTGAAGTTCGGCCGGTACGTCTCCGCGGCGGTGGACAGCCCGGATCGCGAGGTGTTCCTCCTCAAGGTCCTCGGCGCGGCGCTGCTGGTCGCCGGTGTCGCTTCGGCGATGCAGGTTTCGGCCGCGGTCGGCGCGTTCCTGCTCGGCATCGCGATCTCGGGTTCGACGGCGGAGAACGCGACGCACATGCTCGAACCGCTGCGGGACCTGTTCGCCGCCGTGTTCTTCGTGGTGTTCGGCCTCAACACCAACCCCGCTTCGATCCCGCCCGTGCTCGGCTGGGCGGTGGTGCTGGCGGTCGCGACCACGCTCACGAAGGTCGGCACCGGCTGGTGGGCCGCGCGGCGGCAGGGCATCGGGAAGATGGGCCGCGCTCGTGCCGGAGCCGCGTTGGTCGCGCGAGGCGAGTTCTCGATCGTCATCGCCGGGCTGGCGGTGGCGGCGGGCGCGGTGACCGGCGAACTCGCCGCCCTCGCGACGGCGTACGTACTCCTGATGGCGATCCTCGGCCCGACGGCCGCGCGGATCGTCGAACCGGTCGCCCGCGCTCTGCAGCGGAAGCCCTTCGGGTCGAAGAGCCCGGCCTCCCAAACCGGCTGACCCCGCCCCCGCACGCGCCATGAAAGGTCCTTTCCTTGCAAATTTCGCGAGGAAAGGACCTTTCCTTGCATTCGGCTAGCCGCGATCGAGCAACTGCGCGGCCAGCGTCTCCTTCACCCAGCGCTCCCACGCGGCCGGCGGCCAAGCGCGGTCACGGGTGAGGATCAGGAACATCTCCGGGCTGAGGAGCGCGTAGAGGATGTCCGCCGCCCTGTCGACGTCGAGACCGGTGACCGCGCCCGGTTTCCCCATCAGCGCCTTCGCCGCCGCCGCGTGCACGGCGTGGCGCGGATCCTCCTGATCCGGCCACAGTTCCCGCAGTTCGGGGTGCGCCGCCGTCGCGGCCGAGACCATGTCGGTGACGGCGGCGACGCGTTCGAGCACGGCCCGGCTGCCGGTGACGAGCGCGGCCAGCGCCTCGCGCGCGTCCGGCGCGTCCGTCACCCGCGCGAACCACGGCCGCTCCATCGTCGCCAGTGGACCGTCGTCGCCGGCGATCGCGACGTCGACCAGTTCCTTCAGCAGCGTCTGCTTGTTGCGGAACGTGAAGTAAATCGTTTGGACCGCCACGCCCGCCCGGTCCGCGACCTGCTGAAGCGTGGTCGCGCCATAGCCGTCGGCGAGGAAGAGCTCCGTGGCGGCCGTGATGATCCGCCGCCGGGTTTCCGCCGCCCGCCGGGATCGGGCGCCCTTGACACCACTCATGACTGGAGTCTATCTCTAGAGTCAATCACTAGAGTTCAACTCTAGTAACGATGCGAATGGGGTGCCGCCATGACGGCAATCGTCAATCAGCAACAGGCCGAAGCGTGGAACGGCTGGGAGGGCAAGCTCTGGGCGGATCGCCCGGATCGCTACAACGGGATGATGGCGGCCTTCGACGCGCCGCTCTTCGAGGCGGCGGACATCCGCGACGGTCACGCCGTCCTGGACGTGGGCTGCGGCGCCGGGCTCACCACCCGGATCGCCGCGAAGAAGGCCGGAAGCGGGAACGCGCTGGGCATCGACCTTTCGGCGCCACAGCTGGAAAGGGCTCGCTTCGACGCGGCGGCCGAAGGGATCACCAACATCGCGTTCGAACGGGGAGACGCGCAGGTGCACCCGTTCGACGGGCCCGGTTTCGACGTCGTCATCAGCCGAGGCGGCGTGATGTTCTTCGCCGACCTGGTCGCGGCGTTCACGCATCTCCGCGAAGCGATGGCGCCGGCCGGGCGGCTGGCCTTCGTGGGACCGCGGTCAGGCGACGTCGACAGCGCGTACGCCCGGGCGACGGCGGCGCTCGCGCCCTACCTCCGCGAGCCCTCCCCCGCCGCACGCGGGATGGGTTCGCTGCTGACGCCCGAACGGATCACCGAAGTGCTCACGGCGGCGGGCTTCCGTGACATCGGGATCAGTCCGGTGGACGCGGACATGGGCTTCGGGGCGGACGCCGTCGACGCGACGGACTTCCTCTTCTCGATGGCCCCGATCCAGCACAACCTGCGGAACGTGGACGCGGCCTCCATCGCCGGACTTCGTGACCAGGTCCGCGACGCACTCGGCGAGTTCGAGACCCCGCAGGGCGTGCGGATCCCCGGCGGCGTCTGGCTCGTGACCGCCGCCCGCTGACGCTAGGAACGGTCCTTTCCTTGCGAAATTTGCCAGGAAAGGACCGTTCCTAGCGTTCGCCTAGCCGCGCTCAAGCCCCGAAACGGTGGCGGGAGCGATCTGCGCCGGAGCCACCGGGAGCGCCGCCGGCACCGCCGACGGACCCGCGCCCGCGACGGGCAGCGCCAGCGAGGTCTTGCCCAGATCCACCGTGATCTTCGGGTACTGCGCCGGTCCCGAGATGAACGAGCCGTCCGTCCCGCCGATGATCAGCGCGAGCTGATGTCCCTGCGGGACGACGTGATCCGTGCTCGCCAGCCGGAACGTCATCGTGTACGGCTGCCCCGGCGTCAGCGGCGACTCCTGGCTCAGCGAACCGTGGTTGGCCAGATCCGCCCAGCCGCGGCTGATGATGTTCAGCCCCACGGAAACCGCGTCGGTGCTCGTGTTCAGGTAGCACGCGTCGTTGCCCGAAGCGCTCGAACCCCAGCACGACTGGGTCAGCTCGTTCTTGATGCCTTCCTTCGGTCCGGTGTAGTTCCGGATGGTCGCCGGGCCGTAGTCCACCAAGATCGCCGAAAGACGCGCAGTGGACGTCGACGGCGTCGCGGTCACAGTCACCTTCGCCGTTCCGGACACGTGAAGGTCCTTCGCCAGCGCGCCGGTGCTGAACAGCACTCGCCCGTTCGAAGTCTCCGTCGGCCTCGCGGCCCAGCTGTTCGAAGACTGACCGGAGGAGTCCGTGAACGACACCGTGCCCGTGCCAGGAGAGCTGCCGAGCGTGCCGACACCCGGAGTGGTTCCGGACGCGGGGCGCAGAGTGACGGCGCTGCCCGCGGGCCACGCCGGCTGGTCCACCCAGACATCGGGCTCGCGTTCCACACTCGCACCCGGGGTCTTCTCGATGCCGTTGTCCACACCGAGCAGGTAGTGGTCGAACCACTTGTGCAACGTGTCGACCCAAGCCGAGCGCCGGTAGTCGAACGGGTCGACGTGACCGGCCTGCGTCAGCCAGATCTTGCGCTCGACGTTCAGCGCTTCCCACCACTGCCCGAAGTTGATGGTCTTGACGTTGAGGTCGCCGAGACCGTGCGAAGCGAGCACGCTCGCCTTCACCTTCGAGGCGCTCTGCACGTAGTCCCGGTCGAGCCAGAACGCGTTGTAGTCGCCGTTCGAAGTCGCGCCCGCGGTGAGTTTGCGGTTGGCCGCGCTGCAGTTCTGTCCGCCGTTGCGCTGCGAAACGGTCTGCGCGAGCCCCGCCGGGCTGCCCTGGCGCAGGTTCGCGCCGTCGGAACGGTAGTAGTCGTACCAGGAACTGATCGCGCCGATCGGCACGATGGTCTTGAGCCCCTCGACACCGGTCGCGGCGACGCCGTTGGCCACCGTGCCGTCGTAGGACTTCCCGATCATGCCGACCGCACCCGTCGACCACGTCGCGTTCGTCCTCGCCGGACCGGTCGCCGTCGTGTAGCCGTTCGCCCGGCCGTTCAGCCAGTCGACCACCTTGCGCGCCGATTCGATGTCCGACGGCCCGCCGATGTCGGTGCACCCGCGGGATTTGTTGGTACCGGCCAGATCCACCAGGACCACGGCGTACCCGCGGGGGACGAAGAAGTTGTCGTAGTAGAGCGGGAACCCGACCGGCCTGCCCGCCGAATCGTAGGTCTTGAGCTCGCTCTCGTTGCCGCGTCCGCAGCACGAGTAGTACGGGCTCGCGTCCATGATGACCGGAACCTTCTTGCCCTGCGCCGCCGGTTCCTTCGGGCGGATGATGTCGGCGGCGACCCGGTCCGAACGGCCGTCGCCGTCCCCGTCGAGCCCGATGTCCACCCAGGCCGTCTCGCGGACGGCCTGGGCGAAGTCGTAGACCGGTTCGCTGCCCCGCGGTTTCGCCGCGGACTGCGGTGCCGCGACCACGGCCGCGGCCACCGCCAAGATCCCTGCCAGCACAACTGTTTTCACGGTTGAGCCCTTCCCCGTCGGCTGAAAGCCCGTCAGGGAGAGCTAAACGCGGAGATCAGTTGTGCAGTAGAGCGGAAAGTCTTAGAGATCGACCGCGCGGTAAAGCGAACCGACCTCGCCGCGGTTCAGCCGCCGGATCGAACCCGACCGCTGGGCCCCGAGCTGGACGTCGCCGAGCGCGGTCCGGACCAGTTTGCGCACCGGGTGCCCGGTGGCCGCCATCAGCCGCCGCACGATGTGCTTGCGTCCCTCGTGGATGACCAGCTCGATCTGGGTGCGCCCGGCCAGCATGTCCTTCACGCGGAACTGGTCGACCTTGACGATGCCGTCCGGCAGCTCGAAACCCGCGCGCAGTTCCTTGCCGAGTCCGCGCGGGACGATGCCCTCGACCTCGGCGAAGTAGGTCTTCAGCACGCGGAACGACGGGTGCATCAGCCGGTGCCCGAGATCGCCGTCGTTGGTGAGGAGCAGCAGGCCTTCGGTGTTCTCGTCGAGCCTGCCGACGTGCACGATGCCGGGCGTCTCCTCGTACCGGCCACGCAGGTAGTCGCCGACGCACGGACGGCCGCGGTCGTCGCTCATCGTGCTGTGCACGCCCTTGGGCTTGTTCAGCAGGAGGTAGACGAGGTCCTCGCGGACCTGGACGCGGGTGCCGTCGACGTGGATCACGGAGTTGTCCGGATCGACCCGGCGGCCGAGTTCGGTGACCACCTTGCCGTCCACGCTCACGCGACCGCGCACGATCAGGTCCTCGGCCGCGCGCCGCGAGGCCACGCCCGCCTGCGAAAGGACCTTCTGCAGCCGAATGCCGTCGGGATGCGGGTCAGATGTCATCGATGGTGTCCACTTCGGGTAGCAACGGAGCGATGGGCGGAAGGTCGGCCAGGGACGACAGGCCCAGTCGCTCCAGGAACAGCTCGGTCGTCACGTACAGCGTGCCAGTGGTTTCGGGGTCGGTCCCCATCTCCTCGATCAGGCCGCGCGCCAGCAGCGTCCTGATCACCCCGTCCACGTTCACCCCTCGGACGGCGGCGACCCTGGCCCTGGTCACCGGCTGCCGATAGGCGATCACGGCGAGGCTCTCCAGTGCGGCTCGCGTCAGCTTGGAACGCTGGCCGTCGAGCAGAAGCTTCTCCACGAACGGGGCATAGACGTCCCTAGTGTAGAACCGCCACCCTTCGCCGACTCGGCGCAGGTCGATTCCGCTGGTCCGCTCGGTGAACTTCTGCGCCATCGTGCGCAGCGCCACGGTCACCCGCGACACCGGCTGCGCGACCGTCTCGGCGAGCGATTCCTCGCTGATCGGCGAGTCGACGACCAGGAGCAACGCCTCCAGCGCCGCTTCGAGCGCCTCGTCCGAGGTGACGTCGGGATAGTCGCCGTCGCCGGCCGCGACGAGACCTTCGTCGGCGGGCGGCTCCGCTTCGGCGGCAGGAGTCTCCGCCTGGACGTCTTCGGTCGTTTCTGTCTCTTCGGTGTTCTCCGGGGTCACCCGTACTCCTCGTCCTCGACGGCGGCGCGGTCCTGTTCGGCCGCCACCGACGCCTCCGCCACGGACCCACCGGTCCAGCGCACGTGCAGTTCGGCGAGCGCCTCCAGCTGCTCGAACTGGACCGAGGACTCCCGGTACAGCTCCAGCAGCGCGAGGAACCGCGCCACGATCTCGACGGTGTGCTCGCAGTCCTCGACCAGTTCGCCGAAGGTCGCTTCGCCTCGTTCCGCGAGCTTGAGCCGCAGCAGCGCGGCGTGCTCGCGCACCGAGACCCGGCCCATGTGGATATGCGCGATCGACACCGTCGGCGGCGGCTTCGGTTTGAAGACCGCGACCGCGATCTCGGAGAACTTCCCGACGTCGACGCCGAGCATCACCTCGGGCAGCAGCCCCATGAACCGGTCTTCGAGCGCGACCGACCGCGGATACCGCCGCAGCGCGCCGGCCTCCAGCTCGCCGAACAGCGCCGCGACCTGCTTGTACGCCCGGTACTGCAGCACACGCGCGAACAGCAGGTCCCGTGCTTCGAGCAGGGCGAGGTCGTCTTCGCTCTCCACCTCGGCGGCGGGCAGCAGACGCGCCGCCTTGAGGTCGAGCAGGGTCGCCGCGATGACCAGGAACTCGGTCGTCTCGTCGAGGTTCCACTCCGTGCCGAGCGCACGGGTGTAGGCGATGAAATCGTCCGTGACCCGGTGCAACGCGACTTCGGTGACGTCGAGCTGGTGCTGCGAGATCAGCTGGAGCAGCAGATCGAAGGGGCCCTCGAAGTTCTCCAGGTGCACCTTGAACTTGGACGTGCTCAGCTCTTCACTGGCCAGTCCTTCGGGGACCATCCCGCCGTGCACGGTCTCGTGCACGACGGGGGTCTCGTCTGCCTCTGTCCGCTCGACCGGCTCTGAGCCGCTGGGAGCAGCCGCGGCCGGGTCGTCCATCAGTTCTCGGTCTCTTTCCCGTCCTCGCTGCCCGCCCGCAGGCGTTGGACGAGGACCGAGTCCTCGCCCGCCGCGTCGAAGTCGGCCAGCAGTACGGCCACCGCCTCGCGGACCAGCCTGCCGCGATCGAGCACGAGACCGTGCTTCGCCCGGAGGTTCAGCCTGGCCTGCTCCATCGCCAGCAGTTCGTCGCCGGAGACGTAGACGGTGATCTTCGCGTCGTGCTTGGTCCGCCCGGAACCGCTGCGCGCGGCACGGGTCAGCTGATCCTTGTGCGCGTGCCCAGGCTCGGTCCCGGATCCGTTCCCGTTGCCGTTCCCCTTCGCGGGGGCGGGCTGTTCGGGCGCGGGCGGGAGATCGAGGGCGGGGCTGGAGGTGATCCTGAAGAGTTCGGACGCTCCGGGCAGGGAAGCTCGCCTGCTCACCGAGCGATCACCTCGCGTGCCAGCGCGCGATAAGCCGCCGCGCCCGCCGATTTGGGAGCCCAGGTCGTGATCGGCTCGCCCGCGACCGTCGTCTCGGGGAACCGCACGGTGCGGTTGATCACCGTGTCGAACACGGTGTCGCCGAATGCCTCCACCACTCTCGCCATGACCTCCTTCGAGTGCAGGGTTCTCGGGTCGTACATGGTGGCGAGAATCCCGGTGATGTCCAGTTTGGGGTTGAGGCGTTCCTGCACCTTCTCGATGGTGTCGATCAGGAGCGCTACGCCTCGCAGACTGAAGAACTCGCACTCCAGCGGGATGATCACACCGTCCGCGGCGGTCAGTGCGTTCACCGTCAGCAGGCCTAGCGAGGGCTGGCAGTCGACAAGAACATAGTCGTAGTCGTTCATGACCGGACGAAGGACCCGTAACAAAGTGTGTTCGCGTCCTACCTCTGCGACCAACTGGACCTCGGCCGCGGACAGGTCGATGTTGCTCGGCAGCAGGTCGACGCCGTCCACCCGGGTCTTCCGGATGACGTCGGTGATGCTGACCGAGCGCTCCATGATGACGTTGTAGACCGTCTGGTCCAGCTCGTGCGGCTGAATGCCGAGGCCGACCGAGAGCGCGCCCTGCGGATCGAAGTCGACCAGCAGCACCCGGCGGCCGCATTCGGCCAGCGCCGCGCCGAGGTTGATGGTCGAGGTGGTCTTGCCGACGCCGCCCTTCTGGTTGCACATGGCCATCACCAGTGCGGGGCCGTGCCGGTCCAGCGGCGGCGGGTCGGGGATCTCGCGATACGGACGGCCGGTGGGCCCGATGCCGTCCTTGTCGCGTTCTTGCTGCTTGACGTCTTTGGCTTCTTTGGCGCGCTTGGCCTTGCGGCCGCGGGAAGAGATCGTGTCCTCCGACGGTTCGTCGCCGTCGTGTTCGGCGGGGGTTGCGATGGTCACCTGGCTGAGGCTCGCGGCAGCCGAACCGGCGGACGCGGACGGCTTCGCCGGCTCGTTCGGTGTCGACATAACGCGAAAGCTCCTCTTCGGCAGGATCCTCGGCAGCCTATGCGCGATTCGGGAGTCGAGCCAACGAGGCACGCCGGGACTGACCGGGTCGATTAGCCGAGCGCGCGGGGATGTGCTGTCGCGTAAACCTCGCGGAGCGTGTTGACCGTGACCAGCGTGTACACCTGGGTGGTGGTCACGGAAGCGTGGCCGAGCAGTTCCTGCACGACGCGGACGTCGGCGCCGCCTTCGAGCAGATGCGTGGCGAAGGAATGGCGCAACGTGTGCGGCGAAACGCCCGCCGTGATCCCGGCGGATTCCGCGGTGTCCTTGAGAACCTGCCACGCGCTCTGCCGGGAAAGCCTGGAGCCGCGGGCGTTCAGGAACATCGCCGGCGTCCCCCGGCCATGGGTGGCGAGGGCGGGCCGCGCGCGGACGAGGTACGCGTGCACCGCTTCCAGCGCGGGACGGCCGATCGGCACGATGCGCTGCTTGCCGCCCTTTCCGTCGAGCAGCACGGTCCGTTCGGCGTCGTCGATGTCGTCGACGTCGAGCCCGACGGCCTCGGAGATCCGCGCGCCGGTGGAGTAGAGCAGTTCCAGCAGCGCCCGGTCCCGCAGTGGCCGTTCACCCTCGGGCGGCGGGGTTTCCAGCAGCTTCAGCACGTCGCCGACCGGCAGCGCCTTGGGCAGCCGTTTGGCCGCGGCGGGCGGCCGGACCTCACGGGCCGGGTCGTTCTCGGTGATGCCGTCCGCGTGCGCGAACTTGTGCAGCCCCCGCACCGCGACCAGCGCGCGGGCCGCCGAAGACGCGGCCAGCGGGCGATGCTCTTCGTCGCCCTCGCGCAACGCCGCGCCGAACGAGGTGATGTGCGCGGAGGTGACGTCGGCGAAGCGCTCGACGTCCGCGTCGCCGAGGTACGCGATGTACCGGCGCAGGTCACGGGAGTAGCTGTCGAGGGTGTTCCTCGCGGTTCCGCGCTCGACCACCAGATGGTCGAGGTAAGCGGCGACCACCTGGGCGACTCCGCTACCGCCGGCCCGTGACACACGGACACTCTAGGACCACCCGCGACCCGATCGGGGGTTCGCCGCGCGTACCGCGCCGCGGGTGTGAAACGGGCTACCTTGGGAGCATGTCGCAGCAACCGGACCCGGAGGAGATGCGCGTCGGCACGGCCGAGCGCGAAGAGGCCGCGCGGCTGCTCGGCGACCACTACAGCCAGGGCAGGCTCACCCCGGACGAGTACGAGGGCCGCGTCCTCGCCGCGTACGAGGCCGTGACGCTCGGCGAACTCCGGCCGCTGTTCCAGGACCTGCCCGCGCCGCTCCCGAAGTACCTGGCGCCGCGGTTCGACCCGCCGCCGTTCGTACCCGTGTATCAGCGGCCCGCCGCGGTCTTGCCCTACTCGCCGAAGTCGAAGATCGCCGCCGGGGTGCTGCAGATCGTGCTGCCGTTCGGGATCGGGCGGTTCTACACCGGCCACATCGGTCTCGCCCTCGGCCAGCTGGCGGTCGTGCTGGTCACCTGCGGCATCGGGGTGGTCTGGCCGATGGTCGACGGGATCGTGCTGCTGGCGAACGGCGGCACGGACGCGCAGGGCCGCCGTCTCCGCGACTGACCTCGCTCCCGAATGCAATGAACGGTCCTTTCCTTGCAAAATTTGCAAGGAAAGGACCGTTCCTAGCGCGCGAAGGGCCTAGAGGCCGCGCGAAGCGAACTTCGTCGGCCGGTCCTCCCAAGGAGCGTCCGAAGGCCGCGACGAGGCCGCCCCCGAAAGCACCGCGTGCGCGGCGAGCACGCCACCGACGGTCGCCCCGTTCACCAGCTCACCCGCCAGCGCCATCCGGACCGCCTCGGCGAGCGGGAACTTCCGCATGACGAGGTCGGCCTCCTCCTCGCCGAGCATCTCCCTGTCCACTTCGGACAGTTCGCGGGCGAGGTAGACGCGGACGACCTCGTCGGTGAAGCCGGGCGACGCCGCGACGTCGACCAGAGTCTCCCAGCGCTCGGCGCTGAGCCCGACCTCTTCGACCAGTTCGCGTTTGGCCGCGCCGACGGGGTCCTCCCCCGCCTTGTCGATCAGCCCGGCGGGCAGTTCCCACAGCCGCCGCCCGATCGGGTGGCGGTACTGGTGGATCAGCGTCACCATGCCGTCCGCGTCCAGCGCGACGACGGCGACCGCGCCGAGGTGCTCGACGACCTCACGGCGGGCGGTGCCGCCGCCGGGCATCACGACCTCGTCGACCCGTAGCCCCACGACGCGTCCGATGTGGACGTCCCTTGTGGACGCGACGGTGAACTCGTGCTTGCCGGGCTCGGTCACCGGGCTCCCGTCTGAGCCGTCTCGGGCAGCTCGACCGGCAGCCGCTCGGCGACCTTGCGGTCCACGACGGCCTTCACGAACGCGCTGAACAACGGGTGCGGCCGGGTCGGGCGGCTCTTGAGCTCCGGGTGCGCCTGGGTGCCGACGAAGAACGGGTGCTTGTCGGCGGGCAGCTCCACGAACTCGACCAGGTGGTCGTCGGGCGAGGTACCCGAGAACACCAGACCGGCGTCGGAAAGGCGCTTGCGGTAGGCGTTGTTGACCTCGTAGCGGTGGCGGTGCCGCTCGGAGACCTCGGTGCTGCCGTACGCCTTCGCGACCTGCGAGCCCGGCTTGAGCTTCGCGACGTAGGCGCCCAGACGCATCGTGCCGCCCATGTCGCGCTCACCCGCGACGACGTCGCGCTGGTCGGCCATCGTGGAGATGACCGGGTTCGGGCCGTCCTCGAACTCGGCCGAGTTCGCGTCCTTGATCCCGGCCAGGTTCCGCGCCGCGTCGATCACCATGCACTGCAGGCCGAGGCACAGGCCCAGCAGCGGCAGCCCGTGGGTGCGGGCGTAGGCGATGGCGCCGACCTTGCCCTCGATACCGCGGATGCCGAATCCGCCGGGGATCAGCACACCGTCCACATCGGACAGCGCGGCCGCGGCACCGGCCGGGGTCTCGCAGGAGTCCGACGGGACCCAGGCGATCTGGACCTTGGCGCGGTGGGCGAACCCGCCGGCGCGCAGCGCCTCGGTCACCGACAGGTACGCGTCTGGTAGGTCGATGTACTTGCCGACGACCGCGACCCGCACCGTTTCCGACGGGTTGTGCACGCGGTCGAGCAGGTCGCCCCACACGGTCCAGTCGACGTCGCGGAACGGCAGCCCGAGACGGCGCACCACGTAGGCGTCGAGCGCCTCACGGTGCAGCACCTTCGGGATGTCGTAGATCGACGGCGCGTCGGGGCAGGCGATGACGGCCTCGGTGTCGACGTCGCACATCAGGCCGATCTTGCGCTTGAGGTCCTCCGGCAGCTCCCGGTCGGCGCGGCAGACGAGCGCGTCGGGCTGGATGCCGATGTTGCGCAGCGCGGCGACCGAGTGCTGGGTCGGCTTGGTCTTGAGCTCACCCGACGGGGCGAGGTACGGGACCAGCGAGACGTGGAGGAAGAAGCACTGGTCGCGGCCGACGTCGTGGCGGACCTGACGGCAGGCCTCCAGGAACGGCAGCGACTCGATGTCGCCCACGGTGCCGCCGACCTCGGTGATCACGACGTCCGGGCTGTTCCCGTCCTCGTCGGCGCCCGCCGCGGCGGTGATCCTCGCCTTGATCTCGTCGGTGATGTGCGGGATGACCTGCACGGTGTCGCCGAGATACTCACCGCGGCGCTCCTTGGCGATGACCTCGGAGTACACCTGCCCGGTGGTGACGTTCGCCTTGCCGTCGAGAGCCCGGTCGAGAAAACGCTCGTAGTGCCCGATGTCCAGATCGGTTTCGGCGCCGTCGTCGGTGACGAACACCTCACCGTGCTGGAACGGGTTCATCGTGCCCGGATCGACGTTGAGGTACGGATCCAGCTTCTGCATCGTGACCCGGAGCCCACGTGCGGTAAGGAGCTGACCCAGGCTGGAAGCCGTGAGTCCCTTACCCAGAGAGGAGGCAACGCCTCCGGTGACAAAGACATACTTGGTAGCCCGCGACTGAAGTCCCACGGGCTTCCACCTTATCGCACGCCCGCCGTAGCGCTCATCGGCCACGCCGCAAGCGTCCGATGGAGTGGAAAACCGCTACCCTCGCGGCGTGACAGACGCGCACGACACCTGGACCGCACCGGTCGCGGAAGGCCCGCTCGACGCGGACATCCGCGTCCCCGGTTCGAAGTCGATCACCAACCGGGCCTACGTCCTCGCCGCGCTCGCCAGCGCGCCGACACGGGTGCGGACCCCGCTCGACTCCCGGGACGCGCGCCTCATGCTCGGCGCCATCTACGCCCTCGGCGCCCACTCGCAGGGCAGCATCGGCGGCTACCTCGTGCACCCGCTCGGCCCCGGCCGTGTCCATCCCGACGAGACCGTCCGGGTGGAACTCGGCAACGCGGGCACGGTCGCCCGGTTCACCCCCGCGCTCGCCGCGCTGGGTACCGGCCCGGCACTGTTCGACGGCGACGAGGCCATCCGCCGCCGTCCGATCGGGCCGCTGCTGAAGGCGCTGCGCGACCTCGGCGCCCGTATCGACGACGACCGCCGCGAGGCGCCGCCCTTCACCGTCCACGGCGAAGGCGGTCTGCGGGGCGGCAGGGTCGATCTGGACTCCTCGGCGTCGAGCCAGTTCCTGTCCGCGCTGCTGCTCGCCGGGCCGTCGTTCCAGCAGGGTGTCACCGTGCGCCTCGTGGGCGGCCAGGTGCCGAGCGAACCGCATATCGCGATGACGGTCGAGATGCTGCGCCGGTTCGGGGCCACTGTGGACCGCGAGGGCACCGAGTTCCACGTCGCCCCGACACGGCTCTCCTGCCCCGAGTACATCGTCGAGCCGGACCTCTCGACGGCGGCGCCGTTCGTCGCCGCCGCGATCGCGACCGGCGGCACGGTGCGGATCGCGGGCTGGCCGCAGCGGACGACCCAGCCCGGGGACTGGCTGCGCAGCCTGGCGCCCGTCTTGGGCGCCACCGCCGAACTCGACGCGGGTGGCCTGACGGTCACCGGCGGCGGCACGATCCCCGGCGTCGAACTGGATCTGCACGACGTCGGCGAGCTGACGCCGGTGATCGCGGCGCTGCTGTGCCTCGCCGAAGGGCCGTCGGTCATCTCGGGGGTGGCGCATCTGCGCGGCCACGAGACCGACCGGCTGACCGCGCTCGCCACCGAACTGTCGTCGCTCGGCGCCGACGTCCGCGAAACCGAGGACGGCCTGCGGATCACGCCGGCGCCGCTGCACGGCGGGAAGTTCCATACCTACGACGATCACCGGCTGGTGATGGCGGCCGCGGTGCTCGGGCTGAAGGTCGAGGGCGTCGAGGTGGAGAACCCGGGGACGGTCGGGAAGACCTTCCCCGGATTCGCCGAGGCCTGGACCTCGATGCTCGGCTAAGCGAGCCCGCCGGCGAACGGCGTCGCCCGCCACTGATCGATCATCGGTTTCATGCCGTCGACCAGCATCGGCAGTTCGGGCGCCATCGACAGGCACGCGATCACCTGAAGCAGGCCCAGCGCCTCGAAGGTCCGCAGCACGTCTTCGTCGACCTCGCGCAGACCGAGTTCGACGGCGGCGGCGTTGTAGGCCGCGATGCCTTCGGGTCCGTTGAAGGCGAGGTCGCGTTCGATCGGGCCACGGTTGACCAATTCGAAGTCGGAGTACAGCTCGCCTTCGGTGGTGACGATCAGGTTGTAGCCCGGCGAGTCGCCGTGGACCGGTTGCACGGTGGCGTTCGGGAACGCCTTGGCGAAGGCCTCCTCCGATTCCAGCAGCGGCCGGAAGACCTCCCATTCGCGGCGCGCGCGGTCGAGGTCGGCCGCGTCGAGCAGGTCGGGCCTGCCTTCGAGCTGCGCGAGACCGTCGGGGATGAACGGGTCGAGCCCGTTCAGGAACGCCAGCTCGCCGGGATAGTCGCGGAGCGTCGCGTGCAGTTTCGCGACGAGCTCGGCCGAGTGCTCCACGGCGAGGTTCGCGTCCTCGACGAACTCGATCAGTTCCCAGAAGGTCATCGAGAAACCGTCGCGCTGCACCGGTTCCGCCGGCGCGAGCGGGCTCGGCTTGACGACCGGAAGCCCCTTCTCGCCGAGCCAACCGGCGACGGCGAGCTCACGCCGCTGATCGGTCAGCTGCGTCTCCGGTGTCGTCGTGCGCGGCAGCACGGTCGGCACCCGCACGACGACCGGCGAAGGCGCCAGCCGCACGATGACGGAGAAAACGTCGTACAGGACCTCGGGTTCGGTGACGGTGATACCCAGGTCGCGTCCCGCAGAGACCGCGGCGGCCACCGCCCGCGCGGTGCGGGCGGCCCGTTGTTCGTCGGTGATCATGTCCGCGAGTCTGACATGTCCGATTCAGCCCGCGGAGCGTTCTCCGCCATCCTCGGGGAACAGCGTCTTCAACGTCACTTCGCGGTTGACCCGCACATGCTCGACGGCATGGGCCCGCGCGCGGTCGGCGTCCCCTGAAGCGATCGCGTCGTAGAGGCGGCGGTGCTCGTCGAGCAGTTCGCCCCAGTGCTCGTTCTGGCTGGTCAGCCAGCGCAGCCTGCCCTCGAGCGGGCGGAGGATCTCGTGCAGCAGGCCGTTGCCCGCGAGCGCGACGATCTGGTCGTGGAAGCGGGTGTTGAGCTGGGTGATCCGGGCCGGGTCGCCGCTCTCGGTCGCGCGGGCGGCGTCGGTGAGCAGCCGTTCGAGCGCGCGGAGTTCGGCCTTGCCCGCCCGTTCGGCGGCCAGCCCGGCGGCGAGTCCTTCGAGCGCCTCACGGACGTCGAAGAGCTCCTCGACGTCGGCCTTGGCCAGCTGGCGCACGACGATCCGGCGGGGCGACTGGACGGCGAGGAATCCTTCGGCCTCCAGGCTGCGGATGGCTTCGCGCACCGGCACGCGCGAGACGCCGAGATCCTCGGCGAGTTCGCGTTCGACCAGCCTGTCCCCCGGCTTCAGCCGTCCGGCGAGGATACGTTCACGCAGCTCGTCGCGGACCCGCTGCCGGGTCGCGGCCAGCGGCTGACGCTGTCCTTCCTCGGCCACCTGACCCCCTCTTCAACACTGCCGTAACAGCTCGTAACCCGAGTTTATCGGCAGAAACCTTGACGACGGGCCACCGCGGGGTGATATTTGGGATGCCAAATTTTGGGATACCAAATCGACCGGACTCCCCGTCGATCGGAGGCCCGCATGACCGCCGCCCCAGCAACCCGGTCCGAAGCGCCTACCACCGAGAACGCCGATCCCCGGCTCTGGAACGAAGATCTCGCGCCGGCGAAAGAACGCCGCTGGAAGGTCTACGACATCTTCGCGCTGTGGATGTCGGACGTGCACAACCTCGGCAACTACACCTTCGCCGCGGGCCTGTTCGTCCTCGGGCTTTCGGCGTGGCAGGTGTTCACCGCCCTGCTGACCGGTTTCGTGCTCATCTACTTCGGCATGAACCTGATGGGCCGGATCGGCCAGAAGACGGGCGTCCCCTTCCCCGTCGTCGCCCGCATCAGCTTCGGGACCTTCGGCGCGAACCTGCCCGCGCTGATCCGCGCGATCATCGCGATCTTCTGGTACGGCATCCAGACCTATCTCGCTTCCGTGGCCATCACGCTGCTCGTGCTCGCGATCGATCCGGGACTGAAACCGTTGACAGAGGTCGGTTTCCTCGGCCTGCACGCGCTCGGCTGGATCTGCTTCATCGCGTTGTGGCTCGCGCAGGCGCTCGTGCTCACCCGCGGCATGGAGGCCGTGCGCAAGTTCCAGGACTGGTGCGGTCCGGGTATCTGGGTGGTGATGATCGCGCTCGCCGTGTGGGTGCTGGCCGCGGCCGACTGGAACATCTCCTTGACCAGCAACCCGAAGGCACTGTCCACAGGGGAGCAAGTGCGGCAATGGTTCGGCGCCGTCGGGCTGATCCTGTCCATCTACGGCACCCTGATGCTCAACTTCTGCGACTTCTCCCGGTTCGCCCCGAACCAGAAAACGGTGCGGCGCGGGAACTTCTGGGGCCTGCCGATCAACTCGACGGCGTTCGCGCTGCTGTCGGTGCTGGTGACCGCCGGCAGTCTGCAGGTGTTCGGCGAGGCCATCACCGACCCCGCCGAACTGCTGGCCCGCATCGACAACACGCCCGTGCTGATCATCGGCGCGCTGACCTTCGCGATCGCCACCATGGGCGTGAACATCGTCGCGAACTTCGTCTCCCCCGCCTACGACCTGGCCAACATCTGGCCGAAACGGATCACCTTCACCATCGGCGGGATGATCAGCGCGGTCGCGGCGTTGTGCGTGCTGCCGTGGAAGCTGTACTCCTCGCCCGCGGTGGTCAACTACTTCCTCGGCGGCCTCGGGGCCTTCCTCGGTCCGCTGTTCGGCATCATGATCGTGGACTACTACCTGGTGAAACGCGGCCGGATCGACGTGGACAAACTGTTCGTGGCCGGACCCGATTCGCCGTACCACTACAAACGCGGCTTCAACCCGCGCGCGATGGTCACCTTCCTGCCCACGGCGGCGCTGTCCGCGATCATCGCGCTGGTGCCGTTCTTCGCCCCCGCCGCGCCGTACTCGTGGTTCATCGGCACCGCTTCCGCCGCGGCCCTCTACTTCGCGGTGTCGCGCAAGCAGCGGGTCGCGTGATGCGGATCCTGGTCACCAACTGCAACACCACCGAGGCGATGACCAAGGAGATCGAGGCGGGCGCCCGCGCCGCCGCGAGCCCCGGTACCGAGATCCTGGCCAGAACACCGTTGTGGGGTCCGGAATCCGCCGAGGGCTGGCTGGACAGCTTCCTGAGCGCCGCGGCCGTCCTCGACCTTCTCAACGGGCTGGACGAGCCCTTCGACGCGCTCGTGATGGCCGGTTTCGGCGAGCACGGACGGGAAGGCGCCAGGGAACTGCTCGACGTCCCGGTCGTCGACATCACCGAGGCCGCCGCGCATCTGGCCTGTCTGCTGGGAAGACGCTACGGCGTCGTGACCACATTGGACCGGACGTGCGGGCTCATCGAGGACAGCCTGCACGCCGCGGGCGTCGCGCAGAACTGTGTCGGCGTCCTCGGTGCGGGGCTCGGCGTCCTCGAACTGACCGACGAACGCCGGACGGAATCGGCCTTGCTGACCGCCGGACGGCGCGCTCGCGACGCGGGCGCGGAGGTCCTCGTCCTCGGCTGCGCCGGGATGACCGGCCTCGATCGCCGTATCTCGGCGATGCTGGACATCCCGGTGATCGACGGCGTCGCCGCCGCCGTCCGCCTGGCGGAATCCCTGGTGGCGCTGAACCTCAAGACCAGCCGGGCCGGTTCCTACGCCCGTCCACTCCCGAAAACCCGCCTCTGGCCCCGCATTTAGTCCTCTAAATGCGAGCGGGTCAATTGCCGGCGGCGGCGATCCCGGGGGCGGGAGCCTGGGCGTTGCCCGCGATGCCGTAGCGCCCGGCGCCGCCTTCGAGCTGCTCCCGCAGTGCCATGATCGTGGTGACCCGGCCCGCCGCGGTCTCCGCGTTGTCCACAGTGGACAGGATGGAGGTCGAGGAGGTGTCGGCGCGGACGACGCCGATCGCGCCGGTGCCGTCGGCGGATCCCGCGTCGCCCGCCAGGACGGTGCCCGCACCGGAACGGTCGAGCTGCGCGGCGAACCGCGCGACGGTCGAGGCACGGTCACCGGCGCCGTCGCCGGTGTACTTGGAACCGGTGAGCACGATCGCGAGCTGCGCGGGCTTCACGTCCCCGCCGGTCTTGAGGAAACCGCCGTCGGTGAGCCCGCCGAGCGCGGCCGCCAGCTCCACCGGGGTGGACTGCGGCTGCGCGTTGTCCTTGTTCAGCAACGCCACGGAGCCGATCAGCGCGCCCGCGAGGGTGCCCGGGTCGCCCGCGGTCGGGAACTGGACACCGGCCGGCTGCAGACGCGACACGACGTCACGCAGCTGGTCCGACCGCATCGGGTCGGAGAACGCCTCGGTCAGCTGGATCTCACCGGTGACCGAGGCGCCGGCCTGACCCACGAGCTGCTTGAGCGCGTCGCGGTCCGCGGGCTTCGCGTCCTCGGTGGTCACCAGCACCACCGAACGCTTGTCCAGCTGCCCCGCGACGACCTTCGGCCCCATCGCGCCGGCGAACGCGTCCGCGTCGCCGAGCCTGGCGTTGAGCGAATTGCGCTGTGCCTCCAGATCCGCGACCTGGGAACCCAGATCCTCCTTCTGGCTGGCGAGACCCGAAAGCAGGGAACCGTTCAGCGCCGTCGACCCGAGCACCACGCCGATGGCGAGCGCCAGGAAGCAGGCGGCGATGGAAACGATGTGGTACCGCAGTGAAATCACGTGAAGAGTCCCTTGCCCCAGGCGATGAACGAGTTCCAGGTGTCGCGGATCCAGTCGAGGTACACCGAACCCACATCGGACACCAGCAGCGCGGCCGCGACGGCCACCAAGGTCGCGACGACCAGCAGGACGATGGCGCCGATGGACACCCGGCTGCGGTGCAGGGTCGCGACCGCCTTGCCGTCGACCAGTTTCGTGCCGAGCTTGAGCCTGGTGAGGAACGTCGACGGATTCGACCCGGACCGGCCGTGGTCGAGGAATTCCCGCAGTGTCGCCTGGAATCCGACGGTGACCACCAGGCTCGCCTCGTGCGCGTCGGCCAGCAGCAGCGCCAGATCCTCGGCGTTGCCCGTCGCGGGGAAGGTGACCGCGCCGATTCCGAGGTCCTGGATGCGCTCGACACCGGGCGCGTGCCCGTCCGGCTGCGCCGGGACCACGACCTCGCCACCGCTGCGCAGCGTCTCGGCGCCGATCCCGTGCGGGTCGCCGACGATGACGTCCGGCTGATAACCCTGCGCGCGCAAGGTGTCCGCTCCGGCGTCGACGCCGATCAGCACCGCGTGCTCGGAGATGTACTTCTTCAGCTTCTTGAGGTCTTCGGCGTGCCCGTTGCCGCCCGCGACCACCAGGGCGTGCCGATCCCGCAGCGGGACACGGATCTCCGGGACGCCGACGCCGTCGAGGATGAGGCTGCGTTCCCGGCGGAGGAATTCGATCGTGTTCGCGGAGAACGCCTCGAGCTGGGTGGACATCCCGGCCTTGGCCTCGATCATCTGGTCCGCGACGCTTTCCCGCGTCTGCTGGACACCCGAGCCGAGCTGCCGCTCTCCGATGTAGACGACGCCCTCGTGCAGACGGAGTTTCGTGCCGTCCTTGACCTTGCGCAGCAGTTCGCCGCCGACCGAATCGACCAGCGGGATCCCGGCCTCGAGCAGGATCTCCGGGCCCAGGTTGGGGAACCGGCCGGAGATCGACGGCGAGGCGTTCACCACCGCCGCGACTTCGGCCTCCACCAAGGCATCGGCCGTCGACCGGTCGAGGTCGAGCTGGTCGAGGACGACGATGTCGCCAGGGCTCAGCCGGCGGAGCAGCTCACGCGTACGCCTGTCGACCCTGGCGACGCCGGTGATCCCGGGGAGGGTCTCTTGGTTACGCGAGAGCAAGCCGGTGAGCTTCATGCGACCGATAGTGACAAATCCGCGCGGGCTTCCGTGTCCGCCACGCCGATGGAAACACGCCGATTAACCCACACCGGATCGGGCTACCCGGTCGCGACAGGCACTACTTCGCCTTCTTCCGCTTCCCGCCGCGACGGGCTTTGGGCTTGTCCGGCGCACTCTTGTCGGCCTCGGCGACGGCGAGCAGTTCTTCCGCGTGCGCCCGGCCGGTTTCGGTGCTCTCCATCCCGGCGAGCATGCGCGCGAGCTCGACGACGCGCTCCGACTGTTCGAGCACGCGCACCCCGCTGCGGGTCACTCCGCCGCTGGTGCCCTTGTCCACCACCAGATGCTGATCGGCGAACGCGGCCACCTGCGGCAGGTGCGTGACCACCAGGACCTGATGACTGCGCGCCAGCCGCGCGAGCCGCCTGCCGATCTCGACCGCCGCGCGGCCGCCGACCCCGGCGTCGACCTCGTCGAACACCAGTGTCTGCACGGTGTCCGCGTGCGCGAGGACGACCTCGATCGCCAGCATCACGCGGGAAAGCTCACCGCCGGAAGCGGCCTTGTGCACCGGGAGCGGCGGGGCGCCGTTGTGCGCCCGCAGCAGCAACTCGACGTCGTCGACGCCGTCGGGCCCGGCGTGCACGAGCCTGCCGCCGACCTTCACGGCATGCGCGTCGCTCTCGTCGACGGTGCGCCGCTCGACGGTGATCTCGATCTCGGCCTGTCCCATGGCGAGCCCGGACATCTCGGCGGTGATCGCCTCGGCGAGCTCGGCGGCGGCCTCGACGCGCGCCTCCGACAGCGTGAGGGCGTGTTCGGCCAGCGTGACGGCGAGTTCGTCGCGGCGCTTGGCCAGCTCGGCCAGCGCCTCCTCGGAGGTGTCCATCGTGGACATCCGGCGACGGGCGTCGTCGGCCCAGGCGAGCACACCGTCCACGTCCGCCGCGTATTTGCGGGTGAGCCGCTTCAGATCGGCCTGGCGCGCGAGCACCTTTTCCAGCAACGCGGGATCGGCGTCGAGCGTTTCGAGGTAGCTGCCCAGCTCGGCGCCCACTTCGGACAACAGCACCGAGGCCTCGTCCAGCCGGGGACCGAGCTCACGCAGGACGGCGTCCTCGGAGCCGGTCAGGTGGCGGCTCGCCTCACCGATCAGCCCGACCGCGCCGGGCGCGTCCGGGTCGCCGTCGGGCGAACCCGAGACGGCGGCCTGCGCGGCGCTCGCCGCGGACCGCAGTTCGTCGACCGCGGCGAGCCGCTTGATCTGCTCGGTGAGCTCGGTGTCCTCGCCGGGTTCCGGCTTGACGGCGTCGATCTCGGTGAGCCCGTGGCGCAACAGGTCGGCCTGCTGGGCCATCTCGCGGGAGCGGGTGGAGCGTTCGGTCAGTTCGGCGACGACGGCGAGCCATTCGTCCCGGACCGCACGGTACTGCTCGAGCGGCTCGGTGACGGCCTCACCGGCGAACCGGTCGATCACCGCGCGCTGCTCGGCGGGCCGCAGCAGCCGCAGCTGATCGTTCTGCCCGTGGACGGCGATCAACTGCTCGGACAGGTCGGCCAGCACACCGACCGGCACCGAACGGCCGCCGAGGTGGGCACGGGACCGGCCGTCGACCGAGACCGCGCGCAGCGCGATGACGCTGCCGTCCTCGTCGACCTCCGCCCCGGCGTCGGTGACGATCCGGGTGGCGCCCTCGGCACCGCCCAGCTCGAATCGGCCTTCCACGAAGGCCTTCAGCATTCCCGTCCGCACCTTGGACACTTCGGCTCGGCCGCCGGAGAGCAGGTGCAACCCGCTGACGACCATCGTCTTGCCCGCACCCGTCTCACCGGTGACCACGGTGAAGCCCGCGTGCAGTTCCAGCAGGGCGTCCTCGATGACTCCGAGGCCCTGGATGCGCATCTCGGCCAGCACGACGCCCACCGTAGCGGCCCACCCCGACCATTCCCGCACCCGGCACGTCATGAAAGGGCCGTTCAAGACGGAAATTGTCCTGAACGGCCCTTTCCTGACATCCGTCAGCGGGCGTGTCGTTCCCGCCAGCCCTTGATCGGCAACGAGAACTTGTGCACCAGCCGGTCGGTGAACGGGCCTTCCCACAACCGGATCAGCCGCACCGGCACCCGGCCGCAGGTGACCCGCACGGCCGCGCCGGCCGGAAGATCGAAGGTCCGCGATCCGTCGCAGGTCAGGACCGCGGGCGAACCGTCGGGATCGATGGCGACGGTGATCTCCGAGTCCCGCGAGACGACCAGCGGCCGCGAGAACATCGCGTGCGCGTTGCTCGGGACCACCAGCAGGGCCTGGACGTCCGGCCAGATGATCGGCCCGCCCGCGGAGAACGCGTACGCCGTCGAGCCGGTCGGAGTGGCGCACAGGACGCCGTCGCAGCCGAAGGAGGACACAGGCCTTCCGTCGACCTCGATGAGCGCGTCCAGCACCCGCTCGCGCGAGCTCTTCTCGACACTGGCCTCGTTGAGCGCCCACGTGTTGACGGTCTCTTCGCCGTCGACGGTGACGACGACGTCGACGGTCATCCGTTCTTCGACCTGGTAGTCGCCGTCGACGGCCCGCTGGACGGTGTCGGCGAGCTTGTCCGAATCGGCCTCGGCCAGGAAGCCGACGCGGCCGAGGTTCACGCCGAGCACCGGGACGCCGTTCGGCCTGGCCAGTTCCGCGGCCCGCAGCAGCGTGCCGTCGCCGCCGAGCACGAACACCAGCTCGGTGCCGGCGGCCGGATCCTGTTCCGGCGCCATGACCGTGCAGGGCGCGCCGATCCCGCCGTCCGCCTCCAGCATCTCGCGGACGTCCTCGTCGAGTACCCGCAGCCGCACACCGGCCTTGGCGAACCGGGCCGACACCTCGCGTGCCGCGTCCCGGGTCGCGTCCCGGTCCGGGTGCACGACGAGCAGCACCTCGCGATCGCTCATTGGGGTCCCTCCAGGACTGCGGTCCGGACGAGCCGCTCGGCGTCGGTGCCGGCGGTCTCCCCCGCCCCGCGGGTAAGCCAGACGAAGTATTCGACGTTCCCCGACGGCCCGGGAAGCGGGCTCGCGACGACGCCGCGCAGGCTCAGGTCCAGCTTCTCGGCCTCGGCGAGCACGGCGAGCACCGATTCGGCCCGCAGCTCCGGGTCACGGACGACGCCGCCGCTGCCGAGCCGGTCCTTGCCGACCTCGAACTGCGGTTTCACCATCGGCACCAGATCCGCGCCGTCCCGCGCGCAGGCGGCCAGCGCGGGCAGCACGAGTTTGAGCGAGATGAACGAGAGATCCCCGACCACGAGGTCGACCTGCCCGCCGAGGTCTTCCGGGGTCAGGTTGCGGACGTTCGTCTTGTCGAGGACGACCACACGGTCGTCGGTGCGCAGCCGCCAGTCCAGCAGGCCGCGGCCGACGTCGGCCGCGATCACGGTGGCGGCGCCGTTGCGCAGCAGGACGTCGGTGAAGCCGCCGGTCGAGGCGCCCGCGTCGAGGCAGCGCTTTCCTTCGGTGGACAGACCTTGCGGGGTGAAGGCTTCGAGCGCGCCGAGGAGTTTGTGCGCGCCGCGGGAGGCCCAGCCGGGGTCGTCACCGTCGCGCACCACGATCGGCGCGCCGGACTCGACCCCGGTCGCGGGTTTGGTGGCCACCATCCCGCGCACGGTGACCTTGCCCTCGGCGATCAGCGCCGACGCCTGCTCCCGGGACCGGGCGAGACCCCGCCGGACGAGCTCCGCGTCCAGGCGGGCGCGTTTGGGCACGCGGTCAGACCTTGTCGATGGTGGACAGCGCCACCGTCAGCTCGGTGTGCACGGCCTCGAAACGGTCGACGTGCTCCGAAAGCGGAAGCGCCGCGAGGTCGTCGAGACCCGCCACGGCTTCGTCGATCCCGGCCCGGGGATCCGTGTCCTGCTGCGCGAACTGGTCCGGCGGCGGTCCCGGCACCGGCGGCGGGCCGGGAACCGGGGGTCGCGGAACGGGGTGGAAGTGGTCTTGCACCCCACCAAGTTAGCAGCGCTGGTCAGCCGAGGCGCAGCTCACCGAGCGCGGCGCGGGCGGTGTCGCCCACACCACGGACCTCGGTGATCCCCGACTCCCAGGCCGCCGCGCACAACGCGCGCAGCAGGTCGAGGGAGTCGCCTTCACCATCGGCTTCGAGCACGTCACCCTGTGCGGTGACGCGCCAGCCGTCCTTGGGCCCGATCTCGAGCAGTTCCGCCCGGCTGCTCAGCCCGGACAGGTCCGCCGCGAGGTAGCGCGGACGCTCCTCGGGCCTCGCCGCGATCAGGGACGCCGCGTCGGCGACGCCGGTCAGGACGCAGAGTGCGTCGATCCCGGCCGCGACCGCGCCCTCGATGTCCGTGTCCAGGCGGTCGCCCACGACGAGGGCACGCTCCGCGCCCGCGTCCCGCGCCGCCGTCGTGAACAGTCCCGGCGCCGGCTTGCCCGCCACCAGCGGTTCGGCGCCGGTGGCATGGCGCAACGCGGCCACCATCGACCCGTTGCCCGGCAGCAGACCGCGTTCGCTCGGCAGGGTCGCGTCGACGTTGGTCGCCACCCAGAGCGCGCCCGCGCGGATGGCGAGGCACGCCTCCGCGAGAGCGGCCCAGGTGTTCTCCGGGGAATGCCCCTGGACCACGGCGGCCACGTCCGGACCGGCTTCCCGGACCGTCCGGAGGCCGACCGACTCGATCTGAGCGGCCAGCGAGTCCGTGCCCACGACGAGGACCACCGCGCCCTGAGGCAGCCGCTCAACCAGCAGGGCGGCGGCGGCCTGAGAGCTCGTGTGGACCTCTTCGGGGGTGGCGGGCAGTCCGAGTGCCTCCAGGTGCGCGGAGACCTCCGCGGGCGCCTTGGAGGCGTTGTTGGTCACCCACCGGACGGCCGTGCCGTGGTCCCGGAGCGCCCGAAGCGCTTCCGGTGCGCCCGGGACCACCTTGCTGCCGTGATAGACCGTGCCGTCGAGGTCGAACAGGACCGCGTCGTACCCGGCCGACAGGGCGTCAGCCATTCGTGAGCTCCGCGGCGCGCTCGGCGGCGTCGGTCTCGTCCTCCTCGTCGGCCTCCGCCGCGTTCAGGAACCAGCGGATCGCCTCGTCCTTGCGGTCGGCCGCGGCGAGGTTGTCGGCGTAGGCGTAGAACAGGCGGGCGCTCCACGGGTCGCGCTTCTCCGCCTTGAGGTCGTCGCTCTGCAGGGAGACGACGGCCGCGTCCAGCTGACCGAGGTCGCGCCGGGCGCCGGCGGCGACGATCGCGAGCTCGATCTGGGTCGCCTTGGACAGACGCTCCTTGTCGACCTCCTTCGCGAGGTCGAGCGCCCGCTCCGGGCGGCCGATGGCGCGCTCGGCGTCGGCGATGATCGCGATGTGGTCGTCGGTCCGGGTCATCCGGCGGACGGCCCGCAGCTCCGACAGCGCCTCGGACCAGTTGCCCGCGTGGTAGGCGACCAGGCCGAGCGCCTCACGGACGATCGGGACCCGTGACGCCTTGGCCTTCGCGTACTTGGCGTGCTCCATGGCGGCTTCGGGGTCTTCGTCGACGAGGCCGCCGGCCGCTACGAGGTGCTTTCCGACGGTCTCCGCGAGCGCCTTGGGCAGGGTGCGGAGCTCCCGGCGGACCTCTTCGTCCAGATCGGAGAACTCGATGCCCTCGGGCAGTTCCGGAGCCTCGAGCAGCTCACGCGCCAAGGTCTCGTCGTCGACCGGCCTGTCGTCGGTGCGCGGCGAGGAACGGAAGTCCTTGCGGCCCTCGGAACGGTCACGCTGGGGACGGTCGTCGCGCTTGCGCTCGAACCGGCCTTCGCCGCCACGGGAGTCGCCGCGCCGGTCGTCGTACCGCTTCTCCGGACGGTCGCCGGAAGGGCGACGGTCTCCGCGGTTGTCGCGGTCGCCGTAGGACTTGCGCTCGTAGCCACCACCGCTGGGACGACGGTCGCCCGAGGACGAGCCCGAGCCGCGCCGGTCGCCGTTGTACCCGCCGGAACGGGAGCCGCCGCGATCGTCACGGTCGCGATAGGACGGACGACGGTCGTCGCCGCCACGATTGTCGCGGCTGTCGCGGTCGCCATAGGACTTGCCCTGAGGGCGTCCTTCGTAGCGGTTGCCGGAGGGGCGGTCGTCGGACCGGCCGCGGTTGTCCGAGCCGTAGCCGGAACGGGCCGGGCGGCTGTCGGAGCGCTTCTCGTAGCGGCCCTCGGAACGGTTGTCCGAGCGGCTGTCCGAACGGTTGTCGTAGCGACGCTCGGGACGGCTGTCGGACGAGCGGTATCCGCCGCGGTCGCCGCCCCGGTTGTCGGACCGGTAGCCGCCGCGATCGTCACCGCCCCGGTTGTCCCGGCTGTCGCGGTTGTCGGACCGGTAGCCACCACGGTCACTGCCACTACGGCTGTCCGAGCGGTAGCCGCCACGGTTGTCGCCACGACTGTCGCCGCCGCGGTAGCCGCCCCGGTTGTCCCGGCCGCCGGATCGGTCGTCACGACGGTCGCCGCCGCCGGGGCCACGACGGTCGTCGTTGTTGTAGCGAGAGCGGTTCTCGTCGCGGCCCTGGCCGCCGAACCGGCCGCCGGAGCGCTGGTCGCGGGAGCCTTCGCCGCTGCGCGCGGGATAGCTGCCGGAACCGCGGGCACCGCGGTCGTCACGACGAGGGCGGCCCTGGTAGCCGCCGTCGCGGCCGCCCCGGTCCTGCCTGCCGCCGGCGGAACCGCGCCGGTCACCTCGCTGCGCGCCAGACCGGCCTCCGCGGGGACTGTCGTCCCGGCGACCCGACCGGCCGGACGCGCCATCATCTGAGTCACGTCGACCGAACTCGGACACCTGGCCTCCTGCCACTATTGAAAAGTTTCGACATACGCCCACCACGAGGCGGGCCAACGGACCATTCTAGTCCGTGCCTGGACATGAAAAGAGACAGGGCCCTGACCGGGGAGAACCTGTTGGGGTTCTCGACCCTGGTCAGGACCCTGTCCTGAAGTTAGTCCGGCGGTGTCCTACTCTCCCACAACCCTTCGGTTGCAGTACCATCGGCGCTGTCAGGCTTAGCTTCCGGGTTCGGAATGGGACCGGGCGTTTCCCTGACGCTATAACCACCGAAACACTATGAAACACTCCCCCACAACCTCACAGAAGAGGGGGTTGTGTGGTGTTTCAGAGCTGTAGAGTGGATGCGTAACATCTTTGTGGGCAAGTCCTCGGCCTATTAGTACCAGTCAACTCGACAACACATTACTGTGCTTCCATTTCTGGCCTATCAACCCAATGGTCTGTTGGGGGCCTTAACCCACAAGGGGTGGGATACCTCATCTTGGAACAGGCTTCCCGCTTAGATGCCTTCAGCGGTTATCCCTTCCGAACGTGGCCAACCAGCCATGCCACTGGCGTGACAACTGGCATACCAGAGGTTCGTCCGTCCCGGTCCTCTCGTACTAGGGACAGCCTTCCTCAAGTATCCTACGCGCGCGGCGGATAGGGACCGAACTGTCTCACGACGTTCTAAACCCAGCTCGCGTGCCGCTTTAATGGGCGAACAGCCCAACCCTTGGGACCTACTCCGGCCCCAGGATGCGACGAGCCGACATCGAGGTGCCAAACCATGCCGTCGATATGGACTCTTGGGCAAGATCAGCCTGTTATCCCCGGGGTACCTTTTATCCGTTGAGCGACACCCCTTCCACCAGGTGGTGCCGGATCACTAGTCCCGACTTTCGTCCCTGCTCGACATGTCTGTCTCACAGTCAAGCTCCCTTGTGCACTTGCACTCAACACCTGATTGCCAACCAGGCTGAGGGAACCTTTGGGCGCCTCCGTTACTCTTTAGGAGGCAACCGCCCCAGTTAAACTACCCATCAGGCACTGTCCCTGAACCAGATCATGGTCCGAGGTTCAGATTCCCAATCCGACCAGAGTGGTATTTCAACAACGACTCCACCAACACTAGCGTGCCAGCTTCACAGTCTCCCACCTATCCTACACAAGCCGAACCGAAAACCAATACCAAACTATAGTAAAGGTCCCGGGGTCTTTCCGTCCTGCCGCGCGTAACGAGCATCTTTACTCGTAGTGCAATTTCGCCGGGCCTGTGGTTGAGACAGCCGGAAAGTCGTTACGCCATTCGTGCAGGTCGGAACTTACCCGACAAGGAATTTCGCTACCTTAGGATGGTTATAGTTACCACCGCCGTTTACTGGCGCTTAAATTCTCAGCTTCACCCCGAAAGGTTAACCGGTCCTCTTAACGTTCCAGCACCGGGCAGGCGTCAGTCCATATACATCGTCTTGCGACTTCGCATGGACCTGTGTTTTTAGTAAACAGTCGCTTTCCGCTGGTCTCTGCGGCCACCCACCCCTAGCCCGCGAAGGGCTTCAGAGTGTTTGGCCCCCCTTCTCCCGAAGTTACGGGGGCATTTTGCCGAGTTCCTTAACCACAGTTCACCCGATCGCCTTAGTATTCTCTACCTGACCACCTGTGTTGGTTTGGGGTACGGGCCGTGCACGCACTCGCTAGAGGCTTTTCTCGGCAGCATAGGATCACTCTACTTCACCTCAATCGGCTACGCATCACGTCTCAACCTATATGAATGGCGGATTTGCCTACCATTCGGTCTACACGCTTACACCAGTACTACCACTCACTGGCGGAGCTACCTTCCTGCGTCACCCCATCACTCGACTACTACGGAATCAGATCCCACGCTCCACACTCGCGTATCCACCCGAAGGCTTCAACACGAGGCTTTGGGTGGTTAGTATCAACCGCCTCATCCTGGGCGCACGTGCTCGGGTACGGGAATATCAACCCGTTATCCATCGACTACGCCTGTCGGCCTCGCCTTAGGTCCCGACTTACCCTGGGCGGATTAGCCTGGCCCAGGAACCCTTGGTCATCCGGCGGCAGAGTTTCTCACTCTGCATTCGCTACTCATGCCTGCATTCTCACTCCCACACCCTCCACGACTGGCTTCCGCCGCCGCTTCCCTGGATGCAGGACGCTCCCCTACCCATCCATACCACTGCATCACACTCTCAAGGAGGTGATGGATGTATATGTATGAATGACACAGCTTCGGCGGTGTGCTTAAGCCCCGCTACATTGTCGGCGCAGGACCACTTGACCAGTGAGCTATTACGCACTCTTTCAAGGGTGGCTGCTTCTAAGCCAACCTCCTGGTTGTCTGGGCAATCCCACATCCTTTCCCACTGAGCACACACTTAGGGGCCTTAGCTGGTGTTCTGGGCTGTTTCCCTCTCGACGACGAAGCTTATCCCCCGCCGTCTCACTGCCACACTCTCACACCACGGTATTCGGAGTTTGGTTGATTTCGGTAACCCGGTAAGGCCCCTAGACCATCCAGTAGCTCTACCCCCGTGGTGAAACATGTGACGCTGCACCTAAATGCATTTCGGGGAGAACCAGCTATCACGGAGTTTGATTGGCCTTTCACCCCTACCCACAGCTCATCCCCTCAGTTTTCAACCTAAGTGGGTTCGGCCCTCCACGTCGTCTTACCGACGCTTCAGCCTGGCCATGGGTAGATCACTCCGCTTCGGGTCTAGACCACGCGACTCAATCGCCCTATTCAGACTCGCTTTCGCTACGGCTACCCCACACGGGTTAACCTCGCCACGCAGCACTAACTCGCAGGCTCATTCTTCAAAAGGCACGCCATCACCTCAACATCACAAGGATGTGCTCGGGCTCTGACGGCTTGTAGGCACACGGTTTCAGGTACTCTTTCACTCCCCTCCCGGGGTACTTTTCATCTTTCCCTCACGGTACTAGTCCGCTATCGGTCTTCAGGAAGTATTTAGGCTTACCGGGTGGTCCCGGCAGATTCACAGCAAATTCCACGAGCTCGCTGCTACTCGGGAACACCAAACAAACAATCCACAACGTGTTTTCGCGTACGGGACTCTCACCCACTCCGGTCGCCCATCCCAAGGCGTTCCACTAACACGCGCGATCATTCCGAGGACTGTCAGATCCTCGACGCTGGGTCCCACAACACCACACACACAACGCCTGACAGCTTGACATGTGCATGGTTTAGCCTCTTCCGCTTTCGCTCGCCACTACTCACGGAATCACGGTTGTTTTCTCTTCCTACGGGTACTGAGATGTTTCACTTCCCCGCGTTCCCTCCACACACCCTATATATTCAGATGCGGGTAACACCACATAACTGGTGCTGGGTTTCCCCATTCGGAAATCCTCGGATCACAGCTCGGTTGACAGCTCCCCGAGGCATATCGCAGCCTCCCACGTCCTTCATCGGCTCCTGAAGCCAAGACATCCACCATGTGCCCTTAACAACTTGACCACAAAGATGCTCGCATCCACTCTACAGTTCTCAAACACCACACCAGAAACAAACGTCCCCGGGACTGTGTCCAGCCCCTTGGCGTGTTGCCTCAGGACCCAACAGCGTGCCAGTGAACAATTCTTGACCAGACCCGGCGGAACACTTTCCACGCTCCTTGCGGAGCAGTACTCGCCCTCGCCGGCAACCCGGTCGCGAACCCTAACCAGTAGTTCCACAATTCCTTGAGCAACCAGCACAACACCACGTTCGGGTGTTGAGTGCCGGCCACTCCACCAACCGTTGGTCCGGGTATCCCGGCGGGGTGGATGTGTTGCTCCTTAGAAAGGAGGTGATCCAGCCGCACCTTCCGGTACGGCTACCTTGTTACGACTTCGTCCCAATCGCCAGTCCCACCTTCGACCACTCCCCCCCTTGCGGGTTGGGCCATGGGCTTCGGGTGTTACCGACTTTCATGACGTGACGGGCGGTGTGTACAAGGCCCGGGAACGTATTCACCGCAGCGTTGCTGATCTGCGATTACTAGCGACTCCGACTTCACGCAGTCGAGTTGCAGACTGCGATCCGAACTGAGACCGGCTTTAAGGGATTCGCTCCACCTCGCGGTATCGCAGCCCTCTGTACCAGCCATTGTAGCATGTGTGAAGCCCTGGACATAAGGGGCATGATGACTTGACGTCATCCCCACCTTCCTCCGAGTTGACCCCGGCAGTCTCC
This sequence comes from Amycolatopsis japonica, assembly GCF_000732925.1. Lineage (NCBI taxonomy): Bacteria > Bacillati > Actinomycetota > Actinomycetes > Pseudonocardiales > Pseudonocardiaceae > Amycolatopsis > Amycolatopsis japonica. The sequence continues at coordinate 2,963,096 of NZ_CP008953.1, read as the reverse complement.
CACGAGTCCCCGCCATAACGCGCTGGCAACGTAGGATAAGGGTTGCGCTCGTTGCGGGACTTAACCCAACATCTCACGACACGAGCTGACGACAGCCATGCACCACCTGTACACCAACCACAAGGGAAGCCCTATCTCTAGGGATGTCTGGCGCATGTCAAGCCCAGGTAAGGTTCTTCGCGTTGCATCGAATTAATCCACATGCTCCGCCGCTTGTGCGGGCCCCCGTCAATTCCTTTGAGTTTTAGCCTTGCGGCCGTACTCCCCAGGCGGGGCGCTTAATGCGTTAGCTACGGCACGGACAACGTGGATGTCGCCCACACCTAGCGCCCAACGTTTACAGCGTGGACTACCAGGGTATCTAATCCTGTTCGCTCCCCACGCTTTCGCTCCTCAGCGTCAGTATCGGCCCAGAGACCCGCCTTCGCCACCGGTGTTCCTCCTGATATCTGCGCATTTCACCGCTACACCAGGAATTCCAGTCTCCCCTACCGAACTCAAGTCTGCCCGTATCGCCCGCACGCTCCACGTTAAGCGTGGAGTTTTCACGAACGACGCGACAAACCGCCTACGAGCTCTTTACGCCCAATAATTCCGGACAACGCTCGCACCCTACGTATTACCGCGGCTGCTGGCACGTAGTTAGCCGGTGCTTCTTATCCAGGTACCGTCACTTGCGCTTCGTCCCTGGCGAAAGAGGTTTACAACCCGAAGGCCGTCATCCCTCACGCGGCGTCGCTGCATCAGGCTTGCGCCCATTGTGCAATATTCCCCACTGCTGCCTCCCGTAGGAGTCTGGGCCGTGTCTCAGTCCCAGTGTGGCCGGTCACCCTCTCAGGCCGGCTACCCGTCGTCGCCTTGGTAGGCCATTACCCCACCAACAAGCTGATAGGCCGCGGGCTCATCCCGTACCGCCGGAGCTTTCCACTTCCACGGATGCCCGCAAAAGTCGTATCCGGTATTAGACCCAGTTTCCCAGGCTTATCCCAAAGTACAGGGCAGATTGCCCACGTGTTACTCACCCGTTCGCCACTAATCCACCCCGAAAGGCTTCATCGTTCGACTTGCATGTGTTAAGCACGCCGCCAGCGTTCGTCCTGAGCCAGGATCAAACTCTCCAACAATGTCAAATTTGATCGAGGCAAATTTTCTTGCTCTCAAAGGAACCTCTTACGAGGTTTCAATACATAAGCTCTACTGGCTTAGTTCACTAGCACACTGTTGAGTTCTCAAGCAACACACCCCGAATCGCACCACCATCACAGCGGCCTTATCCGAAGCAGTCATTCCTAGCAGTTTTTGGTGGGACACCCACTCAATCGCACTGAGCGAGAGCTTGGTTCGTGTCCCGGTCGGCCACCCGGTTTCCCTGGCGACTTGGAGAACTTTACACGCCCCGGAAGGGCCCGAAACAGGGGGGTACCTTAACCGCGTTTCCGCAGGTCAGAGTCCCTGTTTCGGGCCCGGGCGGCGATCAGCCCCCGACGCGCACGCCGGCGACGTTGCGCTTGCCCTTGCGGACCACCAGCCAGCGGCCGTGCAGAGCGTCGTCCGAGGACGGCTTCCACTCCTCGTCGGCGATCTTCGTGTTGTTGACGTACGCGCCGCCTTCCTTGACGGTGCGACGCGCGGCGCCCTTGCTGTCGACGAGCCCGGCCGCGATCAGCAGGTCGACGATGGTCGCCTCGCCGTTCGGGTCGATCTTGCCGTTCGGCACCTCGGCCATGGCGGCGTCGAGGGTGGACGAGTCGAGCTCACGCAGCTCTCCCCTGCCGAACAGCGCCTGGCTCGCGGCGATGACCTGACGGGTCGCCTCTTCACCGTGCACCAGGGTGGTGAAGTCCTCGGCCAGCTTCCGCTGCGCGGACCGCAGGTGCGGGCGCTGCTCGGTGTCCTCGGCCAGTGCCGCGATCTCCTCCTGCCCGAGGAAGGAGAACATCCGCAGGTAGCGGATGACGTCGGAGTCGGCGACGTTCAGGAAGTACTGGAACCACGCGTACGGGGACGTCATCTCCGGGTCGAGCCAGACGCTGCCGCCACCGGTGGACTTCCCGAACTTGCGCCCTTCGGTGTCGGTGACCAGCGGCGCGGTCAACGCGTGCGTGTGGCCGCCGTCGGTCCGGCGAATCAGGTCGACGCCGCCGACGAGGTTTCCCCACTGGTCCGAGCCGCCGATCTGCAGCTTGCAGCCGTACTCCCGGTACAGGTGCAGGTAGTCCTGCGACTGCAGCAGCAGGTAGCTGAACTCGGTGTAGGACATGCCGTCGGCTTCGAGGCGACGTTTCACCGTCTCGCGGTTCAGCATGGTGTTGACCGGGAAGTGCTTGCCGACGTCGCGCAGGAACTCGACGACGGTCTGCTTGCCGGTCCAGTTCAGGTTGTTCTCGATGACCGCGCCGGTCGGCGAGTCGTCGAAGTCGACGAACCTCTCCAGCTGCCCGCGGATCCGGTCCGCCCACGCGGCGACGGTGTCCAGCGTGTTCAGGGTGCGTTCACCGGTGTCACGCGGATCGCCGATCATGCCCGTGGCGACGCCCGCCAGCACGATCGGCCGGTGCCCGGCGCGCTGGAAACGCGAGAGCATCAGCAGCGGCACCAGGTTGCCGGCGTGCAGGCTGGGCGCGGTCGGGTCGAATCCGCAATAGAGCGTGAGGGGCCCTTGGTCGAGGTCTCGCCGCAGTGCTTCGAGGTCGGTGGATTGCGCGATCAGGCCGCGCCAGGTCAGCTCGTCAAGGATGTGCTCGCTCACGCCTGTAGATCCTCCCGCACCAGGTCAACCGACTATCGGCCGGGGGCGGCCGCCCGTCGCTTGCCACCGCGGCGGTAGGTGGAGACCGCGGGCGATCCGTCGATCCAGAACCGCCACGGCGTGTCCATCGCCATCGCGACCCCGACGCGCGGCCCGGTGCGGATGTCGGCTTCGGGGACGCGTTCACCGCTGAACAACCGGACGGGTGACGCGGGGTCGGTCAGGTCGACGCCGTTCTCGGCGCGGTCGATACCGAGCACCGACGTGAGGATCGCCGGGCCTTTGGCGAGTTCGCCGTTGCCGCGCGCGGACGGCCTGCGCGCCCTGGCGACGTCCGCACCGGACACCACCTCCCCGGCACGCAGCAGCACAGCACCCGGCTGCCCGTCCTCGGTGCCGACGACGTTCGCGCAGAAGTGCATGCCGTAGACGAAGTAGACGTACAGATGTCCCGCGGGTCCCCACATGACCGCGTTGCGCGGGGTCTTGCCGCGATAGCAGTGCGACGCGGGGTCGTCGAGCCCTCGATAGGCCTCGACCTCCACCAGCCGGACCGCGACCGTGCCGTCGGGACCGGTCGCCTCGATCACCGCGCCGAGCAGGAGCGTGGACAGCTCCACCGGATCCAGCGCCAGCTCGCGCCGGGTGAACTGTCTGCCGGTCTCCACGTTCCGCACTCCCCTAACGTCGCGTTCTCCCAGGCCGACCTTAACCGGCCGCCTCGATCTTCGGCGCCACCCGCATGCTGGTGTGGCAACACTCGGTGCCGTCGGGGAGTTTCGTGAACAGCACCGGCATCCAGTCGTCGCCGAACAGGGGGTTCATCCCGGCGAAGACACTGTCCGACACGGGCACGAGCTCCGCTTCGATCGGCGGGGCGATTCCCTTGAGACCGTCGGCGAATTCGTAGACGAAGCGCAGCTTTCCCGCCGTCTCGGTGACGGTGATGATGACGCCTTCTCGACGGTAAGTACCGGCGAAGGGGGCGACGTCCACCGAGGGCGGCGACGCCGGTGGTGCGAAGTCGGCGGGAACTTCGACCCCGGCGACCTCGCCGAGCAGCTCTCGCGAAAGCTCGTTGTACAACCTGTCGGTCGTGCCGTGATTGGTGAGCAGGGCGAAGGCCACTCCGGCGTCCGGCACCACGCGCAGGTAGGAGCGCTGCCCGATCGAGGATCCGTTGTGCCCGAAGCCGGGGACGCCGTTCCAGTCGTGGATCGACAGCCCGAGCCCCCAGCCTTCGGAACCGAGAGTCCACTTGTCGGGCACCTCCGCCTCGAGACGCCGCATCATGGTCACCGTCTCTTCGGCCAGCACGCGCGTCCCGTCGGGTGCAGTGCCGTCCAGCAGCATCCGGGCGAAGCGGACGACGTCGCCGGCCGTGGCGAGGACTCGGCCGAACGGTCCGGCGGAGCGCGGCAGGAGGTCCCACGCGGCGGTCGGCTCCGGGTCCTGGCCGAGGTGTCCCATCGCCACGCGGAAGCGGAGCGCCTCTTCGGGCAGGGTCATCGTCTCGGCGAGCCCGAGCGGGACGACGAGCCGCTCGCGCAGGGCGTCGTCCCAGGTCAGGCCGGTGATGACCTCGACGATCCGGCCGAGCACGTTGTACCCGACGCTGCTGTAGGACGCGGCCGTCCCCGGCGGGCAGTCGAGCGCCACTCCCCTGGCGGCCTCGACGTACTTCGCGAGGCAATCGTCGCCTCGTCCGGTGTCTTCGACGAAATCGCACGTGAGTCCACCGGTATGGCTGAGCAGCCGCCGGGCGGTGATGGCCTTCGTCGCCGCGGGATCGATCGTCGCGAACTCCGGCAGCACCTCGACGACCGGCGCGTCGAGGTGCAGGCGGCCTTCCTCGGCCAGCCCGAGTACCAGCGCGGCCGTGTAGACCTTCGCGATCGAGCCGAGCTGGAAGATCGAATCGGTGGTCGCCGCCACCCCGGTCCCCCGGTGCAGGACCCCGCTCGCCAGTTCGTGGATCTCTCCCTCGGCCAGCACGGCGAGCGTCGCGCCCGGCACGTGGTGTTCGGCCCTCAGGGCGTCGAGCCGGGACTGCCAGTGGGCGCGGTCGAACTTTGTCCGTACAGTGTTAGGCATACTGAACACTGTACGGAAAAGTGAGGGATCGCGGATGTCGGTGTGGATGCGTCCCCCGAAACGCAAGCGCGAGCAGCCGTCGCTGAGCCGGGAGCAGATCGTTTCCCAGGCCATCGAGCTCCTCGACGGAGGTGGCGTCGACGCGCTGAGCATGCGGAAACTCGGCGCCCGGCTCGGTGTGGCCGCCCCGTCGATGTACACCCACGTGGCCACCAAGGACGAGCTGGTGGAGCTGGTCGTCGACGAGGTGTACGGCGAGGTCGCGCTCCCCGGGGAAGGTCCGTGGCGAATGACGGCGAGGCGGTTCGCGCGCGACCTGCGGTCGGTGTTCCTTCGCCATCCGTGGCTCGGCTCGCTGCTCGGCGAGACGGGAGTGGCGTATCTCGGGCCGAACGTGCTGAAGATGTCGGAGGCGGCACTCGCCCTGTTCGAGAACGCCGGTTTCTCGCTGGACGATGCCGATCTGGCGTGGAACACGGTGATGGCGTTCGTCGTCGGGCGGGCCACCAGCGAAGCCGCATGGCTGACCACGCTCGAACGCGGCGGGCAGAGCGAGGCGGAGTGGAAGGAGCGCCTGTGGCCGGCGGCCGAGCTAGCGGTGCGTGATCACCCGCGGCTCAAGAAGCTGTACGCGGCCCAACGAAGGCGGGCGCCGGGCGAGACGAACGAGGCCGACTTCGAGCGCGGCCTCGACTGCGTCCTCGACGGTTTGGAGACCAGGCTTTCCTGATGCGCGTGAAGGCCCCCTTCCCTCGGTTCAGCCGAGGGAAGGGGGCCTTCACGCACTTTGGGGGTTTGTTCAGCCGAGCCAGGTGCGGTGTTCGGCGACCCGTGCGACCAGACGGTCCCGCTGTTCGGCGACGCGCTCCGGAGCGGTACCGCCCCGGGCGTTGCGCGAGCTCACGGAGCCTTCGACGGTCAGTACCTCGCGCACGGCCGGCGTCAGCGCCGGGTTGATCTTCTCGAACTCTTCGTCGGTCAGTTCGTCCAGCCCGACGCCGCGGGCCTCGGCGACGCGGACGCTCTCCCCCGCCGCTTCGTGCGCGACGCGGAACGGCACGCCCTGCCGGACCAGCCATTCGGCGATGTCCGTGGCGAGGGTGAAGCCGGCGGGCGCCAGTTCGGCGAGCCGGTCGGTGTGGAAGGTCAGCGTCTCGAGCATGCCCGCGATCGCCGGGAACAGCAGTTCCAGCTGCTCGACGGAGTCGAAGACCGGCTCCTTGTCCTCCTGCAGGTCGCGGTTGTACGCGAGCGGCTGCGCCTTGAGCGTCGCGAGCAGCCCGGTCAGGTTGCCGATGAGCCGCCCGGCCTTGCCGCGGGTCAGCTCGGCGACGTCGGGGTTCTTCTTCTGCGGCATGATCGAGCTGCCGGTCGCCCAGGCGTCGTCGAGGGTGACGTAGCCGAACTCGGCGGTGTTCCAGATGATCACCTCTTCGGCGATCCTGGACAGGTTGACCGCGAGCATCGCGACGTCGAAGGCGAACTCGGCGACGAAGTCCCGCGAGGCGGTGCCGTCGATCGAGTTCTCGACGCTGGTGTCGAAGCCCAGCTCCTCGGCGACGGCCTCCGGGTCGAGGCCGAGCGAGGATCCCGCCAGCGCGCCGGAGCCATAGGGCGACTCGGCGGTGCGAGCGTCCCAGTCACGCAGCCGGGTGACGTCGCGCAGCAGCGACTGGCCGTGCGCGAGCAGATGGTGCGCCAGCAGGACGGGCTGGGCGTGCTGCAGGTGGGTGCGGCCCGGGAGGATCGCGTCCGGGTGCCGCTTCGCCTGCGAAACGAGAGCGTCGACGACGCCGAGGGTGCCCGCGACCACGCGGCGGGCGGCGTCGCGCAGCCACATCCGGAACAGCGTCGCGACCTGGTCGTTGCGCGAACGGCCCGCCCGGAGCTTGCCGCCGAGTTCGGTGCCCGCCCGCTCCAGGAGACCGCGTTCGAGCGCGGTGTGGACGTCCTCGTCGGCGACGGTCGGGGTGAACGCGCCCGACGCGACGTCCTGCGCGAGGGTGTCCAGCGCGGCGAGCATGCCGGTCAGCTCGTCTTCGGTGAGCAGCCCCGCCTTCCGCAGCACCCGCGCGTGGGCCCGCGACCCGGCGATGTCGTACGGCGCCAGCCGCCAGTCGAAATGGGTCGACGCGCTCAGCGCCGCCATCGCCTCGGCCGGTCCGCTGGCGAACCGGCCGCCCCACAGCTGCACCGGCTGCTCATTCCCGCTCACAACACTCCTCGAATTCCTTGGTTCTCTTCAGGCGACTGACCGGTCGAAGGTAGCGCCTGTGGTGAAGTCGTACAGCGCGCGCTCGTCGCGCGCGGAGTTCACGACCGCGTTGCCGCGGTGCAGGACCAGCCGGACCTCACCGGACACCCGCCCGATGCTGACCTTTCGCAGTTCCTCGTGCGCGGTGACCAGCGCGAGCGCGCCGGGCCCCTCGTAGATCTCGCGTCCTGTGAGCCCGAAGGCGCCGACACGGCGGTTCAGCTGCTGGAAGGCCTCCAGCAGGGTCACGGTCTCCCCGTCGATGGCCACCGGTACACCTTCGTCGAAGGTGATGACCAGCTTCTCCTCGTCGTCCGGGAACGTGAACCCGTCAGGCGTCACCCTCGGTCTCCTCACCGCCGTCCACTGTGGACGACCGTCGGGCCAGCGCCATGAAACGCTCGGCCAGATCCTTGCCGGACAACGGTTCCCTCGCGATCACCGCGACCGTGTCGTCGCCGGCGATCGAGCCGACGACCTCCTCCAGCGCCGCCCTGTCGATGGCGCTGGCCAGGAACTGCGCCGCCCCCGGCGGGGTGCGCAGCACCGTCAGGTTCCCCGACGAGTCCGCCGAGACGAGCAGTTCGGCGAGCAGCCGCGAAAGCCGGGAAGTACCGCCCTGCACTCCGCGTACCGGGCTGCCGTCCTCCGGAATGACATACACCGGTGCGCCGGAATCGGCACCTCGGAGCTTCACCGCGCCCAGTTCGTCGAGGTCGCGGGACAGCGTCGCCTGCGTGACGTCGATGCCTTCCGCGGCCAGGAGCTTCGCGAGCTCCGTCTGGCTGCGGATGGCCATCGAGGACACGAGTTCGGTGATCCGGGCCTGCCGGGTGACCCTGCTGCCGGTCATCGTCGCTTCTCGTCCATGAGCCACACCAGCAGCGCCTTCTGCGCGTGCAGCCGGTTCTCGGCCTCGTCCCAGACCGCACTGGCCGGCCCGTCGATGACCTCGTCGGTGATCTCCCAGCCGCGGTGCGCGGGCAGGCAGTGCAGCACGATCGCCTCGTCCGCGGCGCGGCGCATCAGCGCGGAGTTGACCTGCAGCTCACGGAACGGGCCGACGCGGTCGAGACCGTCGTTCTCCTGGCCCATGGAGGTCCAGGTGTCGGTGACGACGACGTCCGCGCCTTCGACCGCGGCGTACGGATCGGTGAAGACCGTGGTGCTGCCGCCGGTCTCGGTCGACCGGTGCTTGGCGTCGAGCATGACCTGCTGGTCCGGCTGGAAACCCTCCGGCGAGACGACGCGCACGTGCATCCCGGCCGTGGTCCCGCCCAGCAGCAGCGAATGCGCCATGTTGTTGGCGCCGTCGCCGAGGTACACCAGGGTGAGCCCGGCGAGCTTGCCCTTGCGCTCGCGGATGGTCATCAGGTCGGTGAGCACCTGGCACGGGTGGAACTCGTCGGTGAGCGCGTTGACCACCGGGATGCTCGCCGCCGAGGCCATCGCGTCGATGCGCTTCTGGGCGAAGGTCCGCCAGACGATCGCGTCGAGGTACCGCGAAAGCACGCGCGAGGTGTCTTCGATGGTCTCTTCGCGGCCGAGCTGCATCGAGCGGCCGTCGACGATGACCGGATTACCGCCGAGCTGGGCGATGCCCACCTCGAAGGAGAACCGGGTCCGGGTGGAGTTCTTCTCGAAGATCGCCGCGACGGACTTGCCCTCCAGCGCGCGGGAGCTCAGGGGCTCGGCCTTCAGCTGGTCGGCGAGGTCCAGGATCTCGGCCTGTTCGGCCGGGCTGAGATCGTCGTCACGGAGGAAGTTGCGGAGCATGCGTTTCGTCTCTGTCCTAGGTGGTGGTGGAATCGAGCGCCCCGGGAAGGGCTTCGAGGAATCCCGCGGCCTCGTCGGCGCTCAGGATCAGCGGCGGTGCCAGCCGGATGGTGTCCGGGGCGATGGGGTTGACCAGGTACCCCGCGTCCTGCGCGGCCTTGGCGACCTTCGCCGAGACCGGTTCGCGCAAGGCGATGCCGAGCAGCAGCCCGGCACCGCGGACCCCGGACACCAGCGGGTGGCCGAGCTCCTCCACGCGGGAGGCGATGTCCTTGCCCAGCGCGGAAACGTGGTCGTTCAGGTTGTCCTTGGCGATGGTCTTGAGCACGGCGAGCCCGGCGGCGCAGCAGACCGGGTTACCGCCGAAGGTGGTGCCGTGCTGTCCCGGCTTCACCAGCTCCCCCGCCTCGCCGACGCCGATGACCGCGCCGATCGGCAGGCCGCCGCCGAGTCCCTTGGCCAGGGTGATGACGTCCGGGACGATGCCGGCGTGCTGGAAGGCGAACCACGCGCCGGTGCGGCCGATGCCGGTCTGCACCTCGTCGAGGACCAGCAGGGTCCCGGTCGCCTTGGTGATCTCCCGCGCGGCCTGGAGGTACCCGTCCGGCGCCGGGACGACGCCCGCCTCACCGAGGATCGGCTCGAGGAACACCGCCGCCGTTTCGGTGTCCACCGCGGCGCGAAGCGCGTCGATGTCACCGTAGGGAACGTGCGTGACGCCGGGAACCAGCGGCTCGAACGCGTCCCGCTTCGACGGCTGGCCGGTCAGCGTCAGCGCGCCCATGGTGCGGCCGTGGAAGGCACCCTCGCACGCGACGACCTTGGTGCGCCCGGTGAGCCTGCTGATCTTCAGCGCGGCTTCGTTGGCCTCCGCGCCGGAGTTGACGAACAGCACCTTCGCATTGCCGGACAGACCGGCGACGTCCAGGAGGGTTTCGGCCAGTTCGACGGCGACCGGGTTCACGTAGAGGTTCGAGGTGTGGCCGAGTTTCGCGATCTGCTCGGTGACGGCGGCGACCACGGCGGGGTGGGCATGGCCGAGCGCGTTGACCGCGATGCCGCCCAGCAGGTCGACGTACGGCTTCCCGTCGGCGTCCCAGACCTTCGCCCCCTCACCGCGGACCAGGGTCAGCGCCGGGGTGCCGTAGTTGTCCATGAGGGACGACTTCCAGTGCTCCTGTCCGTCTACATTGGACTTGTACGTGGTCACGGGAGCTCCGTTTCGGGGAAGACCATGGTACCGATGCCGCGGGAGGTGAAGACCTCCAGCAACACCGAATGGGCGATGCGGCCGTCGATCACGTGCGCGCGGCGGACGCCGCCGCGGATGGCGCGCACACAGGCCTCCATCTTCGGGATCATGCCGCTGGCGAGGCCGGGAAGCAGGGTTTCGAGGCGGTCCACCCGGATCCTGTCGACCAGCGAACCGCGGTCCGGCCAGTTGGCGTAAAGGCCTTCGACATCGGTGAGCACGACGAGCTTTTCCGCGCCGAGCGCCGCGGCCAGCGCGCCGGCGGCGGTGTCGGCGTTGATGTTGTGCACGACGCCGTCGACGTCCGGGGCCACGGTGGACACCACCGGGATCCGGCCCGCGTTGACGATGTCGAGCACGGCGTCCGGGTTGACCTCGGAGACCTCACCGACGAGTCCTATGTCGACCGATGCACCGTCCACAGTGGCCTGTTTGCGCTCGGCGGTGAACAGCCGGGCGTCCTCGCCGGAGATTCCGACCGCGTACGGGCCGTGCGCGTTGATCAGGCCGACCAGTTCGCGGCTGACCTGGCCGGTCAGCACCATGCGGACGATGTCCATGGTCTCGGGCGTGGTGACCCGCAAGCCGCCCTTGAACTCGCCTTCGACGCCGAGCCGGGTGAGCATCGCGGTGATCTGCGGGCCGCCGCCGTGCACCACCACCGGACGCAGCCCCACCGTGCGCAGGAAGACCATGTCCTCGGCGAAGGCCTGCTTGAGGCTCTCGTCGATCATGGCGTTGCCGCCGTACTTCACCACGACGGTGGCGCCGTGGAAGCGTTGCAGCCAGGGCAGGGCCTCGATGAGGATCGAGGCCTTCTCGGCGGCCGTCGCGAGCCGTTCGTCCGCGGGGACGGTGGATTCGGAAGGGCTCATGAGGAGTACGCGCTGTTCTCTTCGACGTACGCGTGCGAGAGGTCGGTCGTGTAGATCGTCGCCTCGCCTTCGCCGAGACCGAGGTCGACGACGATCCGGATGTCACGGCCCGAAAGATCCGCCTCGGAGCGATCCGCCGCGGTGGTGCCCTTGGCGAAGAGGGTGACGCCGTTGATCGCGATGGAGACCTTTTCCGGGTCGATCTCCGCCGGCACGCGGCCCAGCGCCATGGCGATGCGGCCCCAGTTCGGGTCGGAACCGAACAGGGCGGTCTTGACCAGGTTGTCCTCGGCGATCGTCCGGCCGACGGCGATGGCGTCGGCCTCGCTCGCCGCGCCGGCGACCGTGACGTCGACGTACTTGGTCGCGCCCTCGGAGTCCGCGCGCAGTTGCAGCACGAGGTCGAGGCTGACGGCGGTGAGGAGTTCGGTCAGTTCGGCCTCGGTCGGTTCGACACCGCTGGCGCCGGACGCGAGGACGAGGACCGTGTCGTTGGTGGAGGTCCCGCCGTCGACGTCGAGCCGGTCGAAGGTCACGCCGGTGGCGGCACGCAGAGCCTTGTCCAAGGCTTCCGGCGTGACGACCGCGTCGGTGGTGAGGACGGAGAGCATCGTCGCGAGGTTCGGCGCGAGCATGCCCGCGCCCTTGGCGAACCCGCCGACGCTCCAGCCGCTTTCGTGCTTCGCGGCCGCCTGCTTCGGCTTGGTGTCGGTGGTCATGACCGCGGTGGCGGCGGCGAGGTCGGCCTCGTCACCGGTGCCGAGCCGCCCGAAGGCGGTGTCCACCCCGGAGAGCAGCGCGTCCATCGGCAGCCGCTCGCCGATCAGGCCGGTCGAGCAGACCGCGACCTCGATCGCGCCTGCTTCGAAGAGTCCCGCGACCTTCTCGGCGGTCTGGTGGGTGTCCTGGAAACCGCCGGGGCCGGTGGCGGCGTTCGCGCCGCCGGAGTTGAGGACGACGGCCTTGAGCCGCTGCTGCTTGAGCACCTCCTGCGACCACAGGACGGGCGCGGCCTTGATCACGTTGCGCGTGAAGACGCCGGCCGCGACCTGCAGCGGCCCGTCGTTGACGACGAGCGCGAGGTCGAGCTTGCCCTCGGCCTTGATCCCGGCGGCGACGCCCGCGGCACGGAATCCCTTCGGCTGGGTGACGGTCACGGAGCGACTCCTACGGTCGGTAGTCCGGTGGTTTCGGGGAGGCCGAGGGCGATGTTCATCGACTGGACGGCACCGCCCGCGGTGCCCTTGGTCAGGTTGTCGATGGCCGCGACCACGATCAGGCGCCGGGTGTCGGCGTCGACGGTGACCTGCAGCTGGACGTTGTTCGAGCCGACCACCGAAGCCGAAGACGGCCACCGGCCCTCGGGCAGCAGCTGGACGAACGGCTCGGTGGCGTACGCCTTTTCGTAGACCTCGCGGGCGCCTTCGGCGTCCAGGTCGGTCTTGAGGGCTGCGCTCGCGGTGGTGAGGATCCCGCGCGGCATCGGGGCCAGCACCGGGGTGAACGAGACCTTGACCCGCTCGCCCGCGACCGCGGAGAGGTTCTGCGCGAACTCGGGAGTGTGCCGATGGGCACCACCGACGCCGTACGCGGTGGCCGAGCCCATCACCTCCGAACCGAGGAGGTTCGGCTTCAGGCTCTTGCCCGCGCCCGAGGTCCCGGTGACCGCGACGACGTTGATCTCCGGCTCGACCAGGCCGGCGGCGAGCGCCGGGGCGAGGGCGATCGAACCGCCGGTCGGGAAGCACCCGGGGACCGCGATGCGCTTGGTCCCGGCGAGACGTTCGCGGGCTCCGGGGAGCTCGGGGAGCCCGTACGGCCACTGCCCGGCGTGGTCACCGCCGTACCAGCGCTGCCAGTCGGCCGCGTCCGAAAGGCGGTGGTCCGCGCCCAGGTCGACCACCAGGACGTCCGGGCCCAGCTGCGCGGCGATGGCGCCGGAGTGACCGTGCGGCAGGGCGAGGAAGACGACGTCGTGTCCGGCCAGGGTCTCCGGGGTCGTCTCCAGCAGGACCCTGTCCGCCAGTGGGGCGAGGTGCGGCTGATGCTGGACGAGCGGCGTCCCCGCGGAGCTGGCCGCGGTGAGCGCGCCGATCTGGATTTCGGGATGGGTCAGCAGCAGGCGCAGGAGTTCGCCGCCCGCGTACCCGCTGGCTCCGGCCACCGCGATCTTCACCGTCATACGCATGATTATGCACTCCCATGCAAGTTCAATCAAACAAAGTCGTGTGGCTCACCCGATACGGGACTCCGTACGAGGCATCCTTGATCGCATGACGGACACGCCCGCCCGGCTGCTCAGCCTGCTGTCGCTCCTGCAGACCCCGCGCGAGTGGCCTGGCAGCGAGCTCGCCGAACGGCTGGAGGTCAGTCCGCGGACCATCCGGCGCGACATCGACCGGTTGCGTGAGCTCGGTTACCCCGTCGAGGCGTCGCGAGGCTCCGAGGGCGGCTACCGGCTGGGCGCCGGCACGGCGATGCCACCGCTGCTGCTCGACGACGAGGAGGCCGTCGCGATCGCGGTCGGCCTCCGCGGCGCCGCCGGGCAAGCGATCTCGGGTATCGAGGAGTCTTCGGTGCGGGCGCTGGCCAAACTCGAACAGGTGCTGCCTTCGCGGCTGCGTTATCGCGTCGGCGCGCTGGGCGCCGCGACCGTGCCGCTCCCCGGCACGGGCCCCGCGGTGGATCCGGAACACCTCACCGTCTTCGCGGGCGCGATCGCCAACACCGAGCGGACCCGGTTCACCTACCGCACCGGCGACGGCACCGAATCCCGGCGGCACGTCGAACCACACCGGCTCGTCTCCGCCGGACGCCGCTGGTACCTGCTCGGCTACGACCTCGACCGCGACGACTGGCGGATCTTCCGCGCGGACCGGATCTCGGAGCCGCGGGCGACCGGCGGCCGGGCCACTCCGAGACAGCCACCCGCGGAGGACGTGGCGGCCTATGTCACCGACAAGATGTACAGCCTCCTTCCCACCTACAGCGCACGCGTGACCCTGCACGCGCCGATCGGCCAGGTCGCCCCCGCGATCGGCGCGGGGTTCGGCGAACTGGAATCGCTGGACGACGAGACCTGCGTTTTCCACGCGGGCACGGACACCTTGGACTGGCTCGCGTTCCGGATCCTCGGACTCGGCTGCGAATTCACCGTGCACGAGCCGCCGGAACTGATCGAGCACCTCCGGAAGATGGCCGCGCGGGCGGAACGCGGAGCTGGGTCCACAGTGGACTGACGGCGGTCGCGAAGGACCGAAGGCCCCCGCGACCGCCGGTGTTCAGCCGAGTTCAGCCACCTCTCGTTGGCTCGGCGGGATGGGGAGGTACGCGCCCCGGCGCTCCGGGTCGCAGCCGACCCTGGGCAACCGGGCACGGATCCCGCCCGGTGTCCGCTCGAACCGCCGCGCGATCTCCTCGACGCTTTCCCCGGCGAGCCAACGGCTTTCCAGTTCCGCGTCCAGCTCGTCGGACCACGGCAGGCCCTGGTGCGCGGGACGGTCCGCCGATCTTCGGCGGCCGTTCCGGCCGGTGCCCCGTCCGGCGAACGCCAGCAGGGTGTCGGAAAGGACGGTCGCCAAGGCCGGTACGGCTTCGGCGTCGATATCGAGCCTGCCTTCGGCGACAGGCTCCTCCAGCGGTCCGGCTCCGCCGACCATGACGGTCACCCAGCGGTCTTCCCCGGCCGCGCCGCCACCCTCACGGGCGGCGACCTCGATGCGATAAACGGTGTCCTGCACCCGGATCTCGGTCCGGTGCTCTTCGACGATGGTCATGCCGGGGACGGTAACGGGCGGGCCCGACAATTCGCCGGTGCGGCGAGGGGATTCGGTGCGTGACCGGAACTTTCCTCGCTTTCGCGAGCGCGAGGGGGCCGGTCATGGCCCTATCGGCCACCCCCGTTGCCGCACCTAAGTGATCCTGACCGCGATCACCCGCGGGTTAGCTTTGCTCATCGGTTCGTCCACGATGGGGAGGAAAAATGACGACCAAAGCACGTCGGATGGCGCTTTTCGTGACAATGCTCGTGCTCGCGATCGGGACCGTCTTCGCCACGCCCGCCTCGGCGGGCACGACGGCGTCCACCACCGCGCTGGCCACCTGCACCGGAGCGGATTCCTGTTGGTTCACCTGGGGTCGCATCCAGGCCGGGGACTGCACGATGGACAACGCGAAATGGACCCTCAGACGCAACGGCAGCGCTTCGTTCGAGGCGACGATCGTCAGCAGCGACAGCAACGACGCTTGGCTGATGTGGGTGAACACCTTGGACAGCAACGGCATCGTCCTCGGGCCCATCCATCACGGCGGTGACACCAAGTTCGTCAAGGGCACCGTCAAGAACGTGTGGCACTGGTGGTTCGCCGAGGGATCGTTCGACGCCGGGTTCTTCGACCGCATCCACAGCATGCGGATGACGAGCCACTGCTGAGAAGCATCAGAGCGAAGAAATGCCCCGGTCCGGAAACCCGGACCGGGGCATCGCGACATCCCGAACAACTCAGAAAGGCAGCGCCTGAGCCAGCGCCTCCTTCTTCACTTCGGCGACCGAAGACGGCACGTCCGACTTCGCGGCCGCGGAAGCACCGGCCGGAACCGGCTGCGGGACCGCGGCGCACTGCACGTCCGAACCATTGCCCGGCTTGCGCACGGGCAGCTTTCCGGTCAGCAGGTAGTCCGCGATCTTGTCGTCCACACAGGACACACCGGACAGCGAGCCCGAGTGCGTCGTGCCACCCGGAGCGCTGATCAGGCTGGAGTTCGGGTAGCGCTTGCGGACCTCGATGCTGCCGGGGTACGGCGTCGCGGCGTCGTTCTCCTCGTTGACCAGCAGGATGCCGGGGACCTTGCTCCCGTCGATCTCCACCGGCTTGCCCGGCTTCGCGGGCCAGTCGAGGCACGGAGCGTTGAACCAGGCGTTGCCCCAGGTCTCGAACGGCGCCCGGAAATGCGTGACCCAGTTGTCGAACTTCCAGCGGGGCCAGCTCTGCGGCCACGCCACGTCGGTGCACTGCACGGCCGCGTACACCGCGTAGCCGTTGTCCTGGCCCGGCGGGTTGGAGTCGTCGTACAGGCCCTTCAAGGTCTGCCAGTCACCCTTGTGCACCCAACCCGAGAAGGCGTTCGCGATGTCTTCCCAGCCGAAGACGTAGTACCCGGCCTGCAGGAAGATGTCCGTCCACTCGGATCCGCCGATGACGCCGCCCGCGGGCTTGTCGTACAGCTTCTTCTGCTCGGCGTACCACAGCTTCTCGACCGCGGCTGCGGTGTCGCCGAGGTGGTAGACGGAGTCGTACTTGGCGAGCCAGCCGAAGTAGGTCTTGATGTTCTTGTCGAAGGCGATGTCCTGGTTCAGGTTCGCCTTGTACCAGACGTCGCGGGGGTCGACGGTGCCGTCGAACACCATCCGCCGCACGTTCTGCGGGAACAGCGTGCTGTAGACCTGCCCGAGGTAGGTGCCGTAGGAGAAGCCGTAGTAGTTGATCTGCTTCTCGCCCAGCGCCTTGCGCAGGCTGTCGACGTCCTTCGCCACATCGATGGTCTTGATGTGCTCGAGGATCGCGCCGTTCTTGGCGCACGCCTTCGCGTAACCCTTCGCCTTCTCACGCCACGCCGTCTCGATGGCGCGCGTGGTCGGCACGTACTGCGGGCGGTTGTAGGAGGCGTAGTTCCCGTCGCAGGTCAGCGACGGCTTGCTCTCCCCCACGCCGCGCGGGTCGAAGCCGATCCAGTCGTACTCCTCACCCGCCTTCTTGGGGACGGCCCGGCCGAGCGTCGACAGCCCGAGGCCCGAACCGCCGGGGCCACCCGGGTTGACGATCATGACGCCCTGCGACTGGGCGGACTTGTGCTTCACCCGCGAGACGGCGATCGAGATCTTCTCCCCGCCCGGCTTCGCGTAGTCCAACGGGACCTCGAGGAAACCGCATTCCGCGCCGGCCTTGACCAGGCTCGGGCGCGTACAGGCTCCCCAGGAGATGGGCTTCGGATCGAAGTCCGACGCCGAGGCGGCCGTGGCGGAGGGAGCGAGCGCCATGGTGCCGACGCCGATCCCCGCGACCGCCAGGGCGGCAACGAATTTCTTCACTGTGTTCCTTTTCGTCCGCGTTCGACCCGGTCGGGCCGAAGCTACCGAGAACCGGCTTCAATCTCGCTGACCGACACGTTGACCGCCATCCCTCTTTAGTCGGTATCCGATCCCCGATCCGGGCATATCAGTCTTGTCGGTCCCCTGTCGTACGCTCGCGGCGCCCACTGGGGAAAGGAGAGCGCATGAACGAGGTGAAAAGCCTGGTTTCGTCGGTTCGCAACGGTTTGGCCGCGCTGGCCGATCCGGGGAAAGCGCCGTCGATGCGGGCGTACATGAAGTCGGAAATGCCGTTCCTCGGTGTGGCGTCCCCGCCTCGGACGGCCTTGCTGAAGCGGGTCTACGCCGAAAATCCGCTACCCGATCGTGTGAGCTTTTCGACGGCAATTCTCACGTTGTGGCGGGAGGCAGAGTTCCGCGAAGAGCGCTATGCGGCGATCGCCCTTTCCGGGCATCGCGCGTACGCCCGTTGGCAGGACGGCGATCTGCTCGGCCTCTACGAGGAGATGATCGTGACGGGCGCGTGGTGGGACTATGTGGACGAAGTCGCCATCCGCCGGATCGGGCCGATCCTCCGCGCGGAACCCGAGACGGTGACCACGCTGATGCTGACCTGGGCCTACGACGAGGACAGGTGGCGTCGCCGCTCAGCGGTCATCTGCCAGATCGGCGCCAAGGCCGGAACGGACACCGACCTGCTCACTCGTGCCGTCGAGGCGAATATCGACGACAAGGACTTCTTCCTGCGCAAGGGAATCGGCTGGGCCCTGCGCGAGTACGCGAAGACAGAACCGGACTGGGTGCGCGCGTTCGTCACCGCGCATCCGGCACTGTCCACTCTGTCCAGGAAGGAGGCGCTCAAGCACCTGGGAGGGTGAGCACCGGCCTGGGGATGAGGGCGATGAGATCCTCGATCACTCCGCCGAGTTCGGGCACCAGCACTCGTAGCTCCTTGAGATCGCGAAGCAGCTCCAAGCGCGTCTCCTGTGGCGCGCCCTTTTCGAGCAGGGCCTTGAGATCACGGGTCATTTCTTCCTCACGGCCGAGGACGAGGAGGTAGAAGAGCGGCTGGAGCTGGACGTCCCAGTCGAAGGCGCCGGTCAAGATCCGGGCGTTGGCCATGTCGAGGCCTTCGTTCAGCGCCTGGTGGGCTTCTTCGGTCTTCCCGGTCTTCAGCCAGACGAGGGTGAGAAGATTGTGCGCCCAGCCGAATTCCGGGGCGAGCGGGGCCAGGAGCGTCTCCGCCTCGTCGATCTCCCCCGCGAACAGCAGGGCTTCCCCGAGGCTCTCGCGGTAGTCGGTGTCCTCCGGATCCGAGGCGACCAGTTCGCGCAGCTCCCGGATGGCCTCCTGGTACTCACCTGCGCGGCAGCGGATGTCCGCGCGAAGGGCACGGGCACTCTCGTCATGCCCTGCTTCCAGCGCACTTTCCGTGTCGGACAACGCGCCTTCAAGGTCACCGAACAGGAAGCGATGGCGGGCGCGGCGGTACAAGGCGTACCCGCCGTCCTGTCCCAGACGGACCCCTTCGTCGAGTGCGGCCCGGGCTTCGTCGTGCCGGTCGAGGTCCCTGAGGATGTCGCCGCGGGTGGTGTGGAAGAAGGCCATCTCCGGATTCGCCGAGACGGCGGCGTCGATGTCGGCGAGGGCCGCCCGGAAATCGCCGGAGCGCTGGTGGGCCAGAGCGCGCCAGGTGTGGGCCCACTCGTTGCCGGGGTCGAGTTCGATCGCGCGGCTCAAGGAGCTCACCGCTGCGCTGTTCTCCTTGAGCCTGCTGAGCACCATCCCTCGCTGCAGATGGTTCTCGGCGTCGTCGGGAGCGAGTTCGATCGCGCGCTCGTAGTCGGTGAGCGACGCCTCACGATCGTTCAGCTCGTCATGCGTCTGGCCGCGCATGTAGTACGCCCACTCGTAGTCCGGGTCGATCCGCAGCGCGGCGGTGAAACCGTCGACGGCGAGCCGGTACCGTTCGCCGCGGTGGTGGAAAGCGGCCCGGATCGCGTGGGCCCTGGCGCTGCCGGGATCCGCCGCGACGATCGCGTCGAAGGCCGCCGACGCGGCGTCCCCGCCTTCCGTCCGTTCCAGGAACACCGCCAGCTCCGTCAGGTAGAAGACGTCTTTGGGGCGGAGGGCAGCCGCCGCGCGGTGACCGGCGAGCGCTTCGTCGTCGTCTCCCAGCTCGGCGAACAGGGTGGCCCGGTAGTGGACAGCCCAGGCGTAGTCGGGGTCGAGCCGGATCGCGATGTCGATCTCGTCGATCGCCTTCCGGACGTCGCCGCGTTTGAAATGCACCTCGCTCCGGATGGAGTACGCCCACGTGTGGTCGGGCTGCAGACGGACGGCCTCGTCGAGGTCCGCCATCGCGCCGTCGAGATCGCCGAGCTCGGCACGGGCGGAACCGCGCCCACGCCACGAATAGGCGTAACCGGGGTCGAGCTCGATCGCCCGGTTCAGATCCGACAACGCCCGTTCCCAGTCACCCTCGTTGCGGAACAGGTTGCCCCGATCGCTCCACGGGTAGGGGTCGGCGGGGTTCAGGTCGAGAGCCCGGTCGAAGTCCCGTGTCGCCGCGGCGATGTCGTCTTGTCCTTCGTGGGCCCACGCACGTCGCCGGATCACCGTCGAAAGCCGGGCGGCGTCGAGTTCACCCGCGCCGGCGAGCAGGTCGAGCACCGGGATCTCCCGCGGGCCGTCGCCGTCGCCGATCGCGGCGGTCAGCCGTTGGCCCCAGCCCAGCACCGAGGGCGCGTCCGCGTCGAAACCGGCTTGCTCCATCATGCGCGCCCAAGCGCGTGCGGGAGCGATGCCGGTGGTGATCATCTCGGCCGCGCCGAGCAGCGCGTCCGGCAGCGCATCGGCCGGGGCGCCGCAGAGCCGGTGATAGGTCTGTTCGAGCTTCCTCTTCTGCCAGCGCTCGTCGCTCCAGGCGTCGCGATGGCTGCTCAGGCCGAGTTCGGCGCATCGGCCTTCGTAGTACTCGGCGAGCCGGAGGTGGCGTTCGGCGAACTCGGCGGACGAACGTCCGCGTTCCAGCCGCACCATCGGGCCGCGGACCACCGGGTGGTAGCGCACCGGAAGCTCGCGGCGCCCGACGAACGGCAGCTCCCGCAGCCAGCGGAAGGTCTCCCCCGCGGTCTCCTTCCCGGTCAGCACGCCGATGACGTCCTCGTCGAGGAAGCGGGGCAGCGACGCCGTGGCGGCGACGTCCTTCCTGGCCTTTTCGGGGACCCAGTGCAGGAACCGCTTGACCGCGTCATCGCTGGGATCGCCGACGGCGTCCGCGCCGACGGGATTCCGGCTGGCCAGCATGGCGACCAGGACGGGCAGGCCGTCGGTCAGCCGCAGCACGATCTCGATGACCTGTTCGTCGGTGATCCCGTGTTCGGCGAGCAGGCGCCGTGCCTCCGGCTCGGTGAACGGCCGGAGTTCGATCTCGCGCACTAGCGGCGCGTGCCGGTTCCAGTTCGCCTCGTCCAGCGGGAACTGACCCGCGACGGTCAGCACCAGGTTCTGCGGCAGATCGCCGTACAGTCCGGCGAGCAGGTCGAGCAGCCAGGTCTCCAGGACCGGCGCGGTCCGCTCGAAGGTGTCGAAGAACAGCGCGATCTGCCGGTTCTCCGGAATGCGCCACAGATCTTCGACGAACGGTTTGGTGAGCTCCTCCGCCGGTTCGAGGAGCAGCTGGACATCGGCCTTCCGCTTGAACTTCGCCGCGAGGTAGACCTGGAGCTGCTCCAGCTGTTTCGCCGTCGCGTCCGCGTCGATCGCGTCGGCGGCGATGCTTCCGCCGGGCAGTGTCTTCGCGACGCCGAGACTCGCCTTGACCACGGTCTTAGTCACGAGGGCGCGGCCCGCGGCAGGAGCCTGCGGATCGCTGTGAAGCCGTTCCCTCGCCTTGAGATAGGACTCGTAGCGCTTCTCGAAACGGCGCATCTCGTACCCGCCGCGAGCGAGGTCCTTCGCCAGTTTGACCAACGTCGCGGGCAAATCCTGCTGCCGGTCGTCGGCGAACCCGACGGCGGCGCGGGCTTCCTCGGCGATACCACGAAGCTGGTCGAGGAGGAATGACTTGCCGACCCCCGCGAGGCCGTGCACCGAGTACAGGTACCGGCGGCGCCGGTCGTCTCCGGACAACCCCAGATTGTCCCGGAAGTCTTCACGTTCCCCGACCCTGCCGACGAAACCGTCGCTCAGCCTGGCGCGGGCGATGTCTTGGATGCTGGACCGGCCGTCTGGACGTGACACAAGTCCTCACTTTGCCACACCTGAAGCGCGTGAAGGCCCCCTTTCCTCGGCTCAGCCGAGGAAAGGGGGCCTTCACGGGACTACCGGGTCAGGCCCGCAGGCTCGCGCCGAAGCGTTCACCGGCGACCGCGACGGCGGCGTCGCGGGCCTTGGTGGCCTCGTCGACGGTCAGCGTGCGGTCCGCGGCACGGAACCGCAGCTTGTACGCCACCGAACGCTTGCCCTCGCCCACCTGCTCGCCCTGGTAGGAGTCGAACAGCGTGATGTCCTCGAGCAGTTCGCCCGCGCCTTCGCGCAGCGCCTCGGCCAGATCCGCCGACGGCACCTCCGCCTCGGCGACGAGGGCGACGTCGAGCAGCACCGGCGGGTACGCCGAGATCCGCGGTGCCGGACGGTCGTCCGGGATCGGGATCGCGTCCAGGTCGAGTTCCATCGCGACGGTGCGCGGGGGCAGCCCGAGCGCCTCGACGACCTTCGGGTGCAGCTCACCGGCGTAACCGACGGGCCACTGCCCCACCCGCAGCTGCGCGCAGCGGCCGGGGTGCCACGGCGGCTGATCCGCCGCGGCCGTGGTCAGCTCGACGCCGGCGGCCTGCGCCACCAGCCGGGCGGCCTGGACCGCGTCGGCCCAGTTCGCCTGCTCGCCCTCGCCCCACCAGCCCGCTCGGGCACGCTGACCCGCCAGCACGACGGCGACGTGCAGCGGCTGTGGCGGCACGGCCGCCTCCAGTACCGCGAGCTCCTCGTCGGTCGGCCGCCGGTCGACCCCGAGCGAAGGCATCGGGATCGGGTTCGGCCCGGGCAGCACGACCTGCCCGATGTGGAACAGCGAGACATCCTTGAAACCGCGGGAAATGTTGCGCTGCAAGGTCTCCAGCAGCCCCGGCAGCAAGGTGCTCGCCATCCGGTCCTTATCCGCCTCCAGCGGGTTGCGGACCTTGACGGTGCTGCGGCGGACGTCGTCCTCGGGCAGCCCGAACGAATCCCAGACCGAGTCCGAGATGAACGGGAAGGGCAGCACCTCGACGTAGCCGTTCTCCGCCAGCGCGCGAGCGACCGAGCGACGGCGACGCTGCGTGTCGGTGAGCCCACGACCGGCCGGGGCATCGGGCAGCACCGACGGGATGCTGTCGTAGCCCTCCAGCCGGAGCACCTCCTCGACCAGGTCGGCCGGCTGCACGAGGTCGCCACGCCAGCTCGGCGGGACCGCGGTCACCAGTGCGGTGCCGTCCTCCGACGTGCCCACGTTGACCTTGCACCCGATCTGCGAAAGCCGTTTGACCGTGACACCGCGCTCGTAGCGCACCCCGGCCACCTGGTCGGGCAGGCTGATCGGCATGGTCACCGGCGGGTTCGGCTCGACGCCGCCCTCGTCGGTGCGGCCGGGCAGGATCGAGCCCTCGCCGTACTGACGCAGCAGCCGCGCCGCGAACTCGACGGCCACCGCGCAGAGCTGCGGGTCGGTGTAGCGCTCGAACCGCTTGGCCGCCTCGGAGAACAGCTTGTGACGGCGGGCCGTCCGGCTGATCGACGACGGATCCCAGTGCGCCGCTTCGAGCAGCACGTCGGTGCTCTCCGGCGTGATCTCGGTCGACGCCCCGCCCATCGTGCCCGCCAGCGAGATGACCCCGCTGTCGTCGGCGATCACCACGTCGTCCGCGTCGAGCGTGCGCTCGACATCGTCCAAAGTGGTCAGTTTCTCGCCCGGCTTCGCCTTGCGCACCACCAGATCGCCCTTGACCGAACCGGTCGCGAACGCGTGCAGTGGGTGTCCGAGTTCGAGCATGACGTAGTTGGTCACGTCGACGGCCAGTGAGATCGACCGGATGCCCGCCAGCATCAGGCGGCGGCGCATCCACCACGGCGTCGGCGCGGTCGCGTCGAGGTTCTTGACACGACGCAGGACGAACCGCTTGCAGCCCTCGGTGTCTTCGAGGTGGACCGGCCAGACGTCACTCTCGGCCTCGGGGACCTCGATGGACGCCGGGTCGCCGAACGGGACGTCGAGCGCGTTGGACAGCTCGCGGGCCAGGCCGCGGACCGACAGCGTGTAACCGCGGTCCGGGGTCGGCGTGACCTCGAGGACGGTGTCGTCGAGGCCGAGCAGCTTGCTCGCGTCTTCGCCGGGGCTGGCCGTGCTCGGCGGCAGCACCAGGATGCCGGAGTGGTCGTCGCCGATGCCGAGTTCGCTCGCGGAGCAGATCATGCCGTCGCTGAGGCGGCCGTAGGTCTTGCGCGAACCGATCTCGAAACCACCGGGCAGCACGGTGCCGGGCAGCGCGACGACGACCAGGTCGCCCTCGGCGAAGTTCGTGGCACCGCAGATGATCCCGCGGGTCTTGATCCCCGTGGGGCCTTCGTCCTCGAAGGGACCCTCGTCGTCGTCCTCGTCGTCGTCGAGGTTCTCGTCCGGCTTGTCGGCGTCCTCGTCCTCCGACTCGCCGACGTCGACCCGGCAGAACCGGACCGGCTTCTTGAACTCGGTGAGCTCCTCGATCTCGGCGACGCGGCCGACCACGAGCGGGCCGGTGACCGGTTCGAGCTTCCGGACGTCGTCGACCTCGATGCCGATCCGCACGAAGGCGTCGGCCAGATCCTGGGCCGTGACCTCCTCGTCGACGTCGAGGTGTTCGATCAGCCAGCTGGCTGGGACCTTCACTCAGGCCTCCGTTCCGAAGGGCAGGGTGAACCTGATGTCGCCCTCCACCATGTCGCGCATGTCCGGAATTCCGTTGCGGAACTGCAGGGTGCGCTCGATACCCATGCCGAAGGCGAAGCCCGAGTAGACCTCGGGATCGACGCCGCAGGCACGCAAGACGTTGGGGTTGACCATGCCGCAGCCGCCCCATTCGACCCAGCCGGGGCCGCCCTTCTTCTCCTCGAACCAGACGTCGACCTCGGCCGACGGCTCGGTGAACGGGAAGAAGTGCGGACGCAGGCGCGTCTTCGAGTTTCCGCCGAACATCGCGCGGGCGAAGGCGTCGAGGGTGCCCTTGAGGTGCGCCATCGTCAGGCCCTTGTCCACCGCGAGGCCTTCGACCTGCGAGAACACCGGCGTGTGCGTGGAGTCGAGCTCATCGGTCCGGTAGGTGCGGCCGGGGCAGACGACGTACACGGGCAGGTCGCGGTGCAGCAGCGTGCGGGCCTGCACCGGCGAGGTGTGCGTCCGCAGCACCAGGCCCGAGTCCTCCTCGCCGAGGTAGAACGTGTCCTGCAGCTGGCGCGCGGGGTGGTCCTTGCCGAAGTTCAGCGCGTCGAAGTTGAACCACTCGGCTTCGAGCTCCGGGCCGTCGGCGACCTCGTAGCCCATCGCGACGAACGCGTCGGCGATCCGCTCCGACAGGGTCGCGATCGGGTGCCGGGCGCCGCGGGGCACGCGGTCCCACGGCAGCGTGACGTCGACGGCCTCCTCGCGGAGCACCCTCTCGTCACGTTCCGCCTGCAGCACCGCGCGACGGGCGTCGAACGCGGACTGGATGCCCTGGCGCGCTTCGTTGACCCGCTTGCCTGCCTCGGCCTTCTCCTGCTTGGGCAGGGCGCCGATCTCGCGGCGGGCGAGCAGCAGCGGAGACTGGTCCCCGAGGTGGGCGGGTTTGACCGCGGCCAGCGCGTCGAGATCCGCCGCGGCCGCGAAATCCGTCTCGGCCTGTTTGACGGCGGCCGTCAACGTTTCCGGCGCGAGCGCCCCCGCCTGGGGGTCCTGCTTGTCGTTGGCTTCGGACATAACTCCTCGGCGTCCGCTGGGACTGGTCCGGTGCACGCGAGCGCACACATGGGTTTAGCAGCTGCTGAATTCTATGGGACAGCGAACGGCGGCCCCCGATCACCCTCGGGCTGGGCACACCGTCACTCGGGAGTGCGAAAAACGCGCTCTACGCCGTAAACAAGGTGCTGGAACGAACACTGCGTTCCATGAGAGCTCCCTTGGTGTCGTGGTGCGACGGCGTGATGCCCGCGACTCTACGTGGCATCGGCCCGGGAAGCCATCGCATTTGTGTACACGCAGATGGCGGCGGCCGTCGCGAGGTTCAGGCTCTCCGCCTTGCCGTACATCGGGATCTTGACCGCGAGGTCGACCGTTTCCAGGACCTCTCGCGGCAGGCCGTGTGCCTCGTTGCCGAACACCCACGCCGTGGGCTCGTCGAAGGCCACCTGATCGAGTTCGGTGTCGGCGTAACCGTGTGCGCCGAGGGTGCGGAGTCCGGCGGCGGAGCAGGCCTTCAAGGCCGCGTCGACGTCCCGGATCCGGGTGATGGCGGGGTGGAACAGGCTGCCGGCGGCCGCGCGCACGCATTTGCCGTTGTGCGGGTCGACGCTGTCCCCGGCGAGGACGACCGCGTCGGCGCCGGCGGCGTCCGCGACCCGGATCACGGTCCCCGCGTTGCCGGGGTCGGCGACGTCGACGAGGACGACCACGAGCTTCGCGCCCGGCTTCAGGACGGTCTCCTGTGGACGGTCGACGAGCGCGCAGACCGCGACGATGCCTTGCGGTGTCACGGTCTCGGACAACCCGTCGGCGGCGCGATCGGTGATGGGCGAGACGGGGACGCCGGCCTCGCGCGCGACGGTGAGCAGCCGCTCGTGCTGCGCGGCGGCGCGTTCGGTCACGAACAGTTCGTACACCTTGCCGCCGTTTTCGAGCGCGGCCTCGACGGCGTTCGCGCCCTCGGCGAGGAACCGGCCGGTCTTCTCACGCTCGGCCCGGCGGGTGAGCTTGCGCGCAGCAACAACCCGGGGCGTCCGTTCGGTGAACGGAGCCGCCCCGGGTTGCGGATGAGCGCTGTAGCCGGTCAGGCCGACTTCTTCTCTTCGGTGTTCACGTTCGCCTTGGCCAGCTCGGCCAGCGCGGTGAACGCGGCGGCGTCGTTGACGGCGAGATCCGCGAGGATCTTGCGGTCGACCTCGACACCCGCGGCCTTGAGGCCCTGGATGAACCGGTTGTAGGTCACGCCGTTGGCGCGGGCCGCGGCGTTGATACGGGTGATCCACAGCTGGCGGAAGTCACCCTTGCGGGCACGACGGTCCCGGTAGGCGTAGTTCAGCGAGTGAAGCGTCTGCTCCTTCGCCTTGCGGTACAGCCGCGAACGCTGGCCGCGGTAGCCGCTGGCGAGCTCGAGAGTCGCGCGACGCTTCTTCTGGGCGTTGACCGCCCTCTTGACGCGTGCCACTGGTCCATCCTGTCGATCTGGGGGCGCGGCGGGCGCGCCCGGGGTTTACAAGTGCGGGGGTGTCAGCGGCCGAGAAGGCGCTTGACGCGGCCGACGTCGTTCTTGGCGATCTCGGTCGTGCCTTCGAGGCGACGGGTGAGCCTGTTGGACTTCTTCTCCATCAGGTGGCGACGGCCGGCCTTCTGGCGGCGCAGCTTGCCCGAGCCCGTGACGCGGACACGCTTGGACGTCCCGCTGTGCGTCTTCATCTTCGGCATTACGTTGTCCTCTTTCGTGCGGCGGCACACCGGTTTTCCCCGGTGTGCCGCTGACATGTGCTGGTCGGCGCTACGCGTCGGCGGGCGGCTCGGACGACTCGTCCTTGGCTGCCTTCGCGGCCTTCTGCGGCTTCACGTTCTTGTGCGGAGCCAACACCATGATCATGTTGCGACCGTCCTGCTTCGGCGACGACTCGACGAACCCGAGCTCGGTCACCTCGTCGGCGAGCTTCTGCAGCAGCCGGAAACCGAGTTCCGGCCGGGACTGCTCGCGACCGCGGAACATGATCGTGACCTTGACCTTGTTGCCTGCCGCCAGGAAGCGCGACACGTGACCCTTCTTGGTCTCGTAGTCGTGCTGATCGATCTTCGGCCGCAGCTTCTGCTCTTTGATGACGGTGAGCTGCTGGTTGCGGCGGGACTCGCGGGCCTTCTGCGCGCTCTCGTACTTGAACTTGCCGAAGTCCATGAGCTTGCATACGGGCGGGCGTGCCTGCGGAGCGACCTCGACGAGATCGAGATCGTTCTCCTGTGCCAGCCGCAGCGCATCTTCGATCCGGACGATGCCGACCTGTTCACCGGCAGGTCCGACGAGGCGGACCTCCGGAACCCGGATTCGGTCGTTGATGCGTGTCTCGGAGCTGATGGGGCCTCCTTGGTCCGAGGTAAATTCTTCTACCGTTTCGACCTGGTGCCCACATGCCGAAGGCCCCGGTACCGTGAGGTACGCGAGGCCCACTCATTCCGATCGCGTTCAGTCTCCAGAACCGAACGCACCGCCTCCGACGCCCGAAATCGTCTTTGGCGAGACCGGACCCGGACACCTGATGTTGCGGCGGTGACACGGGTGGGAGCGGGGCTCCACTTGCCGCCCCCGATCGCTCGGAGGCTGGTCGCTCGTGGAAGGGTACCAGACGTGTCAGATGAACCCGTTCAGCAACCCCCGTATTCCCCGGACGTCCGCGACCTGGAGGACATCCCGAGCGTCGAGGTGATCAGCAGGGCGGCCGTCATGCTGCTCTCCGCCGGCGCCGAACGTCTCGGCCTCGCGGACGAGGACCCGGCCAGCTCACCGCACCGCGACCTCGACGAAGCCCGTCGCCTGATCACCGCCCTCGCCGGGCTGGTCACCGCTTCGGCAGAGTACCTCGGCCTGCACGCCGGCCCGTTGCGCGACGGCCTGCAGTCGCTGCAGAAGGCGTTCCGCGAGGCTTCGGCCGTGCCGGACGCGCCTGGGCAGGGCCCGGGCGAGAAGTACACGGGACCGGTCTACTAGCCCCTCCCGATCCCCTCCGGCGCGCCATGAACGGTCCTTTCCTTGCGAATTTCGCAAGGAAAGGACCGTTCCTTGCATCAGCCTCTTTCCCGGACACGCGCCGAGCGACTAACATTTCAGATGTGAGTGGGTTAGCGAAGGTACCGAGGTCCCTCCTCAGGGACGAGGCTTACGAGAGCATCCGGCGGGCGATCATCGACGGGACGCTGCCACCGGGCACGAACCTGCGCGACGCCGACCTCGCCGAGCAGCTGGGGCTTTCCCGGGCGCCGGTGCGCCAGGCCCTGCTGCGGCTGATCGAGGACGGTCTCGTCGAGTCGAAGCCCCAGAGCTACACACGGGTGGCGGGGTTCGTCCCCGACGACGTCCGTGACGCTCTGCAGCTCGTGCGCGCGCTGCACGAGTTCGCCGTCCGGGCGGGCGCGCCGCGGATGGGACCGGCGGAGGTCGCCGCGATGCGGGCGGCCAACGCCCGGTTCGCCGACGCGATCGCCTCCGGGGACATCGCGGCCGCGATCGCCGCCGACGACGAACTCCACGACGTCCCGGTGGCCGCCGCCCGCAACCGGGCGATCGCCGCGACGCTGGCCCGCTACACCCCGCTGTTGCGACGTCTCGAATACGCGCGCTTCGGCTCCCTGCCCGCCCACCGGTCGATCCAGCGCCACGCGGAGCTGGCCGACGCCATCGAAGCAGGCGACGTCGACGTGGCCTGCGCGATCACCGCCACCATCTGGACCGAGCTCGAAGACCTCCTGGAGACGCCATGACCCTCGCCGACTTCCCCCGCTATCCGCTGCTGCTCGGCCCCTCCCCCGTCCACCCGCTCGAACGGCTCACCGCTCATCTCGGCGGCGCGCAGGTCTGGGCGAAACGCGAGGACGTCAACTCAGGGATCGCTTTCGGCGGCAACAAGACACGGAAGCTCGAATACCTGGTCGCCGACGCGCTGGCCCAGGGCGCGGACACGCTGATCTCGATCGGCGGCGTGCAGTCGAACCACACCCGCCAGGTCGCCGCGGCCGCCGCGCGCGCCGGGCTCAAGGCCGTGCTGGTGCAGGAGAGCTGGGTCGATTGGACCGATCCGATGTACGACAAGGTCGGCAACATCCAGCTCTCGCGCATCCTCGGGGCGGACATCCGGATGGTCGAGGCCGGGTTCGGCGTCGGGTTCAAGGAGAGCTGGGAGAACGCGGTCAAGGAGATCGAGGCCGACGGCGGGAAGCCGTACGCGATCCCTGCGGGCGGTTCGGACCACCGGCTCGGCGGGCTCGGCTTCGCGAACTGGATCGTCGAGCTCGAAGCGCAGGAGGCCGAACTCGGCGTCTTCTTCGACACTGTGGTCGTCTGCTCGGTCACCGGCAGCACGCAGGCGGGGATGGTCGCCGGTGCCGCGCTTTCCGGGAAGCCGCGACGGATCCTCGGCATCGACGGCTCGGCGAAACCGGCGGAGACGCGCGACCAGATCACCCGTATCGCGCGGGCGACCGCGGAGCTCATCGGCGCGGGCGAGATCCGCGAAGTCGAACTGGACGAGCGCTATCACGCCGGGATCTACGGCATCCCGGACGAGTCCACTTTGGACGCGATCCGGACGCTGGCGCGGCTGGAGGGGGTGCTCACCGATCCGGTGTACGAGGGCAAGTCCATGGCGGGGCTGATCGACCTCGTTTCCCGCGGCGAGATCTCGCGGGATTCGAACGTGCTCTTCGCGCACCTTGGTGGGCAGCCGGCCCTCAACGGGTACACGAGCGTCCTCTGACCGATGCGAGGAAAGGTCCTTTCCTTGCGAATTTTGCAAGGAAAGGACCTTTCATGGCACGCGCGAGGGTCAGTCCGTCACGGCCAGGACGTCGATCTCCACCAGCAGGCCGGCGGGCAGGCCGACGTAAACGGTGGTGCGGGCCGGGTGCGGCGCCTCGCCGATCAGCTTGTTGTAGACCTCGTTGAACGCGCCGAAGTGGTCGACGTCGGTCAGGTAGACACGCACCATCAGCGCGTCGGCCAGGCTAGAACCGGCGGCCTCGAGCACCGCTTCGATGTTCTTGAAGGTCTGCTCGGTCTGCTCGCCGACGGTCTCGCCGACGATGGCGCCGGTGGCCGGGTCGAAGGCGACCTGGCCGGCCACCTGCAGGATGTTGCCCTTGCGGACCGCCTGCGAGAACGCGGCCACCGGCTTCGGCGCGTTCTCCGTGCTGATCGCGGTCTTGCTCATTCCAACTTCCCCTTTCGATTCCCCGTCCATCCACTGTGGACGGAAGCTTCTTCGGTGGCGGCGACCAGCTCGGGCACGAGTGCCATCAGGCCGTCGTAGTCGAGCAGCACCTTCGGCACCGACACCGACGCCGCCGCGAGCACCACGCCGCCCGGACCGCGGACAGGCGCGGCGACGCAGTGGATGAAGTCCTCGTGCTCGGCGTTGTCCACCGCGTAGCCACGGTCCGCGACGAGCGCGAGCTCCTTCTCGTAGGCCTCGGGCGTGGTGATCGTGTTCGGCGTGCGGACGAAGAAGTCGATCCTCGACACCACGTCCGCCTGCTTCTCCGGCGTCATCGCCGCGACCAGCACCTTGCCGACCGCGGTGCAGTGCAGCGGCGCGCGTTTCCCGATGCGGGAGTACATCCGCACCGAATGCCTGCCCTCGAACTTGTCGATGTAGACGACCTCTCCGTCCTCATAGGAGGCGAGGTGCACGGTGTGGCCGGTGCGCGCGTTGAGCCCGGCGAGCGCCGATTGCGCGGTGCGGCGGACGTCGCGATCCTCCAGCGCCTGCTGCGCGAGGTCGAAGAGCGCGCTGCCCAGCCGGTAGTACCGCTGGCCTTCGCGGCGCACGAAGTGATGTGCCTCCAGGGTGCGCAGCAGCCGCAGCACGGTCGACTTGTGCACGCCGATCTCCTCGGCGAGCTGGTCGAGTGTCTTCGGCTCGCGGGCGAGGCCGCCCAGCAGCGTGAGCGCCCTGTCCAGGCTCTGGCTCATCCGCCCACCACTCCCTTGTCCGTCAGCTTGGCCGCCGCCCATGCTGCCTCATCCGCGCCGAGGAGCGCTTCGACGACGGACCCGGGCAGCGGCGTGCCCACGTCGTCGTGGGTCAGCAGGGTGGCCGCGGCCTGCAGATGGCCACGTCGCAGCCGGGTCGCGGGGTCGTCGCCGCGCAGGGTGGCGGCGAGGAATCCGGCCGCGAAGGCGTCACCGGCGCCGACCGGTTCCACGACGTCGACCTGGAGCGCGGGTGAGAACAGCGGTGGCCCGTCGCCCTCGACCAACGTCACCCCGCGTGCCCCGTGCTTCACGACCAGCGTCTTCGGCCCCGGCACCGCGGCACGCAGCCGTGCCGGGTCACCGGTCCCCCACACCCGCTCGGCCTCGTCCTCGCCCGCCAGCACGATGTCGGC
The DNA here is from genome assembly GCF_000732925.1 of Amycolatopsis japonica. Lineage (NCBI taxonomy): Bacteria > Bacillati > Actinomycetota > Actinomycetes > Pseudonocardiales > Pseudonocardiaceae > Amycolatopsis > Amycolatopsis japonica. Next base: position 2,931,670 of record NZ_CP008953.1, on the reverse strand, counting down.
GCGGGCGGCCAGTCCGGCCAGCACCGACGGGTCGCGCTCGGTCCACAGCGCGGGCCGGAAGTTCACGTCGAACGACACCAGCGTGTCCCCACGCGGTCGTTCCATCAGCGCCCGCACCAGGTCGAGGCAGCCGTCCGACAGCGCGGGCGTGATCCCGGACAGGTGGATCACGCGGACACCGTCGAGATCGAGTTTCCCCAGGAGCCCGGCGTCCATTCCGGACGCGGCCGAGCCTTTCCGGTAGTAGCGAACGGGACTGCCGTCCGCACCGCTCTCCTTGACGTACAGCCCGGTCGGCCGCGTCGGGTCGACCACGACCGCGCTCACGTCCACCCCGGCCTCACCGATCTCGCGCACCAGCGCGCGGCCGAACGGATCGTCGCCGACGGCGCTCACCCACGCGCTGGTGAATCCCAGCGCCGGGAGATGACAGGCGACGTTCGATTCGGCGCCTCCGATGCTTCGCACCCACTTACGTACCTCGTCGGGCGGCCCGGGTTCGGCCGGCACGAACAAGGCCATCGACTCCCCGATGCACAACACGTCGGGCGCGCTTGTCACCTTCACGTCTCCTAGTCGTCATGCCGTTGACCTCCAGCGGACCGGATGCTACACCTATCCCACGCAATATGCGCAACGTCCGTTGCAACATACGCAACCGAGGTGAACCTCATGTTCCAAGCCGGCACCATCGATTCCGCCGCGGTCGCGGCCGTCCAGGAGGAGCGCGTCGACTGGCGCTTCCGCTCGGTCGCGCCCTCGCTGTCCGGTCTCACGATCGGCGAGGCCGCCGCCCGCGGCGCGAAGCTGTTCGAAGACGGCTTCCTCGGCCCGTTCGTCGTCCTCGACGAAGAAGCCGTCGAGCACAACCTCCGCACGATGGCGGCCTGGTGCGCCGAACGCGGGGTCGCGCTGGCCCCGCACGGCAAGACGACGATGGCGCCGCAGCTGTTCGAGCGGCAGCTGCAGCACGGCTCGTGGGGTATCACCTGCGCGAACGCCGGCCACCTGCGGATATACCGCGCGTTCGGCGTTTCCCGCATCCTGCTGGCGAACCAGCTGCTCGACCCCTCCGGCCTGAAGTGGCTGGCCGCCGAACTGGACGCCGACGACGACTTCGAGTTCGTCTGCTGGGTCGACTCGGTCCGCGGTGTCGAGCTCATGACCGAAGCCCTGCGCGGGGCCCGCCGCAAGGTCGACGTCCTCGTCGAACTCGGCGCGGAGGGCGGCCGTACCGGTGTCCGCGACACCGAGACCGCGCTCGCCGTCGCCGAGGCCGCGCACGCGAGCCCGGCTCTCCGCCTGCGCGGATCCGGCGGCTACGAAGGCGCGCTTTCCCACCACACGGACGAAAAGTCGCTCCAGCTGATCAGCTCCTATGTGGACGGTCTTCGCGAACTCGTCTTCGCCTTCCACGCCAAGGGCCTGCTCGACGACGCCGGCCAGATCATCGTCACCGGCGGCGGCAGCGCGTACTTCGACCGCGTCGCCGACGAGCTCACCAAGGACTGGGGCGGCCTGGACGTCCTGCCGATCCTGCGCAGCGGCGCCTACGTGACCCACGACGACGGCTTCTACCGGGTGATCTCGCCGCTGGGCGAACACCCGCGTATCGGCGGCGTCGCGTCGTTCCGTTCCGCGTTGCGCGCCTGGGCACAGGTGACGTCGAAGCCGACGGACGAACTCGCGCTGCTCACCATCGGCAAACGGGACGCCTCGTTCGACGAGGGCATGCCCGAACCGCGCCTCATCCGCAAGGGCGACGGGCCACCGTCCGCGCTCGAAGGTCACTCCATCCAGAAGATGAACGACCAGCACGCCTTTCTCACCCTGCCCGCGTCGTCACCGGTCGAGGTCGGGGACTGGGTCGCCCTCGGTCTGTCCCATCCCTGCACCGTCTTCGACAAGTGGCCCCTGATCCCGGTCGTCGGCCCCGACGGCGAGACCGTGCTCGATTTCGTCCGCACCCACTTCTGAGTTCACTGGTGAACCCGCGCGTGAAGCGACACAGCGGGTTCACACGTTCGGTCACCTGTACAGGTCGATCTTCAGCTCCGCCAACCAACCCTGATCCGTCCTCCACCGCCGCAGAGGAAGAATCACCATGGACATCGTCGTCCGCTCGGCACTGGTCGCCGACGGCACCGGAGATCCGCTCACCAGGCACGACGTGGGCATCACCGACGGCCGTATCGCCAGTGTCGCCGAACCCGGCTCGCTCGCGGGCCGCCGCACCATCGACGCCGAAGGACTCGTGCTCGCGCCCGGGTTCATCGACATGCATTCGCATTCCGACCTCCAGTTGCTCGCCAATCCGGATCACCTCGCGAAGCTCTCCCAGGGCGTCACGACCGAGGTCCTCGGACAGGACGGGCTCTCCTACGCGCCGGTGAACGACGACGTCCTCGCCGCGCTGCGCCAGCAGCTCGCCGGCTGGAACGACGATCCGGCCGGGTTCGACTGGAACTGGCGTTCCGTCGGCGAGTACCTCGACCGGCTCGACGCCGGGGTCGCGGTCAACGCGGCCTACCTGGTGCCGCAGGGCACCGTCCGCATGCTCACCGTCGGCTGGGAAGACCGGCCCGCCACCGAAGCCGAGATGAACGCGATGAAGGAACTCATCGCGACCGGGCTGGCCGAAGGCGCGATGGGCATGTCGTCCGGACTCACCTACACACCGGGCATGTACGCGACCACCGAAGAGCTGGTCGAGCTGTGCCGGGTCGTCGGGGAGAACGGCGGCTTCTACAGCCCGCACCACCGCAGCTACGGCAAGGGCGCGCTGGAGGCGTTCGGCGAGATGGTCGACGTCTCCCGCCGTTCGGGCTGCCCGCTTCACCTTGCGCACGCCACCATGAACTTCTCGGTGAACAAGGGCAAGGCGTCGAACCTGCTGGAGCTGCTCGACGAGGCACTCGATGACGGCTGCGACATCACGCTCGACACCTATCCCTACCTTCCCGGCGCCACCTACCTTTCGGCCCTGCTGCCGAGCTGGGCGACCGAAGGCGGGCTTGACGCCACGCTGGCGCGATTGTCCGATGTGGACACCCGCGAGCGCATCCGCGCCGAGATCGAGGAGACCGGCTCCGACGGCGCACACGGGGTCCCGATCGACTGGGAGGCCATCGAGATCAACGGTGTCCGCCGCGACGAGAACTCCCACCTCGTCGGGCATTCCGTCGCCGCCTCGGCGCAGCGAGCCGGGAAACCGGCCGCGGAGCTGTACTTCGACGTCCTGCTCTCGGAAAAGCTCGGGACGTCCTGCCTGATGCACGTCGGGCACGAGGAGAACGTCCAGGCGATCATGCGGCATCGCACGCACACCGGCGGCAGCGACGGGCTGCTCGTCGGCGCGCGGCCGCATCCCCGCGCCTGGGGCACGTTCCCGCGTTACCTCGCACGCTACGTCCGCGAACTCGGCGTCCTCGAACTCGCCGAATGCGTCGCCCACCTCACCGGCCGCGCGGCACAGCGCCTGCGCCTGACCGATCGGGGGCTCGTCCGCGCCGGATACGCGGCGGACCTCGTGCTGTTCGACCCGGAAACCGTCGCCGACACCGCCACGTTCGACGAGCCGCGGCAGCAAGCCGCCGGAATCCCCTATGTCTTCGTCAACGGTGTCGCCGCCATCGACGATGGTCAACCGACCGGCGCCCTCGCCGGCCATTCACTGCGGAACCCCGGGAGTGCCCGATGATCGACTGGCTCCAACATTCGACGGGAGGTCTCCTGACCCTCGCCGCCGTCTCGATCGCGGTGTTGTTGTTCCTCATCATCAAGGTCAAGCTCGAGCCCTTCATCGCGCTGATCGTGGTCGGCCTGCTGACCGCGCTGGCCGCGGGCCTGCCGGTCGTCCAGATCGTCGGCTCCGCGCAGAAGGCCTCGGATTCCCTGCTGGAGAAGGGTTTCGGCGGGATCCTCGGCCATATCGCCGCGATCATCGGGCTCGGCACGATCCTCGGGTCCATTTTGGAGCGTTCGGGCGGGGCGAAGGTGCTCACCAGTGCGCTGCTGCGTGCCATCGGTGAGAAGCGGGCGCCGTTGGCGATGGGTCTCGCGGGTTTCGTCTTCGGCATCCCGGTCTTCTTCGACATCGGCATCTTCGTGCTGGCGCCGCTGGTCTACGTCGCCGCCAAACAGGGCGGCCGTTCGCTCGTGCTGTACGCGTTGCCGTTGCTCGCCGGGCTTTCCATCACCCACGCGTTCCTCCCGCCGCACCCCGGTCCGGTGGCCGCTGCCGGTCTGCTGCACGTGGAACTCGGCTGGATCATCCTGATGGGCCTGGTCTGCGGTATCCCCGCGTTCCTCGTCGGCGGTGTGCTGTATTCGACCTGGATCGGCAAGCGGATCGACGTGCCCGTTCCCGCGGAATTCCTGGTCGCGGAGGAAGAAGGCGAAAAGGAGACGAACCCGCCGTCGCTCGGACTGGTGCTGGGGATCATCGCGGTCCCGCTGGTGCTGATCCTCGCCGGCACCTTCGGCAGCATCTGGCTTCCCAAGGCCTCCCCCGCCGCCGGAGTCGCCGCGTTCATCGGCACCCCTGCGGTCGCGCTGACGGTCTCGGTGCTGCTCGCGTCCTGGCTGCTGGGGCTGCGCCGCGGTTTGACGGGCAAGGATTTGAGCGAGCTTTCGGCGAAGTCGCTGCGCCCGGTCGCGATGATCCTGCTGGTGGTCGGCGCGGGCGCGTTCTTCGGCGCCGTGCTGTCCGCCACCGGGATCGGCAAGGCCGTCGCGGGTTCGCTGGACAACGCCGGTCTCCCGGTCATCCTGGCGGCGTACGTGATCAGTTGCGGAATGCGTATCGCACAGGGTTCGGCGACGGTCGCGATCGTGACCACGAGCGGTATCGTCGCGCCGACGGTGGCGACGCTGGGCTACTCGCAAATGCAGCTCGCGCTGCTGGTCGTCGCGATCTCGGCGGGTTCGATCATCGCCTCCCACGTGAACGACGGCGGTTTCTGGATCATCTCGCGGTACTTCAACATGACCGTGCCGCAGACCCTGAAAACCTGGACCGTATTGGAAACCGTCCTTTCCGTTTCCGGTTTCGGCGTGGCAGCATTGCTCATGGCAGTGGTTTAAACCACCCGACAGCTGGGAGAGATCACGATGACCGGACTCGATCGACGCACGTTCCTCGGCGCCGTCGGAGCGGCTGGACTCACCACCGTTCTCGGTTCCCACCTCGCGAACGCCTCCGAACAAACCTGCGGACCGAAGGGAACCGGGGCCATCTACGTCAGCAGCTACACCAGTTCCGGGCACGGGCTCGATGTCGCTCACCGGGACGCGGCCACGAACGCCGTGGTCGTCGACCGGACGATTCCGGGAGTCAGCAACGCTTCCTGGTTCGACATCAGCGCCGACCGCAAGACGCTCTACGTGACCAATGAGGACGAGAACGGCCAGATCTCCGCGTTCAGCCTGGCCGATCCGACCAAACCCAAGCTGCTCAACAAGAAATCGGCCAAGGGACAGCACCCGACCCATCTGTGCGTCCACTCGAGCCAGAAGTACGTGCTGGCCGCGAACTACAGCAGCGGCAGTGTCGTCGTCCTCCCGATCCTCGCGGGCGGAAAGCTCGGCGACGTCGTCGATCTGGCACAGCACAAGGGCGCCGAGCGGGACGCGCACGCGCATCAGGTGGTCAACGACCCCACCGGCAAGTGGGTGCTCGCGGTCGACCTCGGCGCGGATTCGGTCTACGTCTACAAACTCGACGTCTCCACCGGGAAACTGACGCTGAACCAGCAGCTGAAGCTCCCGTCCGGCGCCGGGCCCCGGCATCTGACGTTCCACCCAGGCGGCAAATACGCGTACATCCTCGGCGAGCTGCGAGCCCAGGTCACCGTCGCGGCGTGGGACCCGGCCACCGGGAAACTCACCGCCGGACAGGTCGTCCCGGCCGTTCCGCCGATCACGCCCGGCTCGCAGTATCCGGCCGAGATCACCACGTCCAAGGACGGCCGGTTCGTCTACGCGTCGGTGCGCGGCTCGGACACGATCGCGTCGTTCGGCGTCGGCGACGACGGGAAGTCCTTGAAACTGCTGCGCAACACGGCCGTCGGGGGCATCTACCCCCGCCACCTCACGCTCGACCCGACCGAGCGCTGGTTCTACGTCTCGTGCGACAAGTCCGGCACGCTCAGCTGGCTGCCGCGCGATCCCGACACCGGGCTTCCGGGGGCCGTGGCCGGGAAACTGGCGCTCCCCCAAGTCAATTCCGTCTTTTTCGCATAAGGAGAAAACCCATGAGAACTCGCGTCCTCATCGCGGGCCTCGCGGCGGTCGGCCTCGTCGCGGCCTGCGCGCCGGCCCAGAACACCCCGGCCGCGGGCGGCGGTGACGAGAAGACCGGCACCGTCCGGGTCTGGCTGTTCGACGAAGCCAACCGCGCGCCCAAGGAGGCCGCCGTCAAGGAGGCGATCGCCGAGTTCAAGGCGGCGCACTCGGGCGTCGAGGTCGACGTCCAGTGGATTCCGGTGGAAGGCCGTGCCGACAAGTTCTCCGGCGCCTTCAACGATCCGGCCAGCGCGCCGGACGTCGCCGAGTTCGGCAACACGGACGTCTCCAGCTACGCCGCCACGGGCGCGCTGGCCGACCTGACCGGCGATCTGTCGTCATGGAAGGAAGGCGCCGACATCCTGCCCGCGGTACTGGAGACCGCGAAGTCCGGCGGCAAGACCTACGGGCTCCCCTGGTTCACCGGCATCCGCGCGTTGTACTACCGGACGGACATCTTCGCCGAACTCGGTCTCAAGCCGCCGACCACGCTGGCGGAGCTGACCGAGACCGCGAAGACGATCCGCGCCAAGAAGCCGGAGCTGTACGGCATCTCCGTCGGCGGCAAGTACACCTACGCGATGCTGCCGTTCCTGTGGGCGCACGGCGGCGAGATCGCCGAGCAGGACGGCGGCAAGTGGAAGTCCACTGTGGACTCGGAGCAGGCCAAGGCCGGCGTGACCGCGTACGCGAACCTGCTCAAGGCGGACATCTGCCCGCCCGAACAGTGCGCCAACCTCACCGGCACGCAGAGCATCACGGCGTTCGCCGGTGGCAAGGCCGGGATGTCGATCGGCGGTGACTTCAACCGCAAGGCCGTCGAGGCCGGTCAGGTGAAGGGCAAGTACGCGATCATCCCGCTCCCGGGTACCGAGGCGGGCAAGATCGCCCCGGCGTTCGCGGGCGGCAACCTGCTCGGCGTGTTCAACGCGTCCAAGCGCAAGAGCCTCGCGGTCGAGTTCACCGAACTGCTCGGTGGCGCGAAGTACCAGGAGAAGATGTACGTCGCGATGGGCAACCTGCCCACGCTCGGCAGTGTCCAGCAGAAGCTCGCCGCGAGCGACCCGTCGGTCAAGCCGTTCGTCGACACGCTCACCGCGGGCACGAAGTTCGTCCCCGCCACCGCGGCGTGGTCGAAGATCGACGCGCAGAACGTGCTGCCCACCGCGATCCAGCAGATCGCGACCGGCGGCAAGGATCCCGCCACCGCGCTGACCGCCGCGGCCGCCGAGATGAACAAGGCGTTCGGCTAAGTGGTCACGAAGGAGATCCCCCGCACCACGGCTCCGGCCGTCCCGGCACGGCGGTCGCCCCGCCGTCGCCGGGACGGGCGGGCCGCCCTGCTCTACCTGGCGCCCGGTGGCATCCTGCTGCTCGCGATGCTGGTGTACCCGATCTACCAGCTCGTCCTGATCTCGTTCTACGACTACGGCCAGCCGCAGGCGGTCGGCAACGCGCCGCTGGTGTTCCTCGGTTTCGGCAACTACGTCGAACTGCTGGAGAACCTCCAGTTCTGGGAGGTGCTGGCCAAGACCCTCGGGTTCACCGCGGTCTGCGTCGTCGGCAGTCTCGCCCTCGGGACCGGGCTCGCCGTGCTGGCGACCCGGGTCCGCGCCTGGGCGCGTGTTCCGCTGTTCCTGGCGGCGCTGGCCGCGTGGGCGACGCCGGCCATGGCGGGCTCGTACGTCTGGCTGTTCCTGTTCGACGCGGACTTCGGCCTGGTGAACGAGGTGCTGTCGGGCCTCGGGTTCACCGGGATGGCGAACCACTCCTGGACCTTCGACACGTACAGCACGTTCGGGCTGGTGGCCGCCGAGGTCATCTGGTGCTCGTTCCCGTTCGTCATGGTGACGATGTACGCGGGGCTCAAGGGCGTGCCGGAAGAGGTCATCGAGGCCGCGTACCTCGACGGCGCGTCGACCTGGCGCACCACGTGGTCGATCACGCTGCCGATGGTGCGGCCGCTGCTGACCATCGCCACGATCCAGTCGATCATCTGGGACTTCAAGATCTTCACCCAGATCTACGTGATGACCAACGGCGGCGGCGTGGCCGGGCGCAACCTCGTGCTCAACGTCTTCGCCTATCAACAGGCCTTCGCCGGACAGGAATACGGTCTCGGCGCGGCGCTCGGAGTCGTGATGACCTTGCTGCTGCTGTCCATCACCGGGTTGTACGTCCGGTCGCAACGCCGGAGCGCCGGATGGGTGTGACGACGGCTCCGAAGACCCGCCGGGTCAAACGCCCTGGCAGGCTGATCGCGGAGATCATCTGCGTGGTGATCGCCGGGATGGTCGCGTTCCCCGTGTACTGGATGGTGCTCTCGGCGTTCAAGCCCACCGGGCAGATCCAGGCGGAGAACCCCCGGCCCTGGACGCTCACGCCGACCCTGGAGCATTTCGAACGGGTGCTCAGCGGTGAGGGTTTCGCGCTGTTCTTCCTGAACAGCGTGATCGTGGCCGTCGTGGTGGTGGCGTTGTCGCTGCTGCTCTCGTTCCTCTCGGCGGTCGCGCTGACGCGGTTCAACTTCAAGGGCCGGACCGTGCTGCTGGTGATGGTGCTGGTGGCGCAGATGGTGCCGGTCGAGGCGCTGACCATTCCGCTGTTCTTCCTGATGCGGTCGGTCGGCGACGTCGCGCCGGCGTTCGGCACCAACCATCTCGGCTCGCTGATCCTGGTGCACCTGGCGTTCAGCCTGCCGTTCGCGATCTGGATGCTGCGCGGTTTCGTCGCCGCGGTGCCGCAGGAGCTGGAAGAGGCTTCGAAGATCGACGGGGCGAGCCGTATGCGGTTCACCTGGCAGATCCTCTTCCCGCTGGTGGCGCCCGGGCTGGTGGCGATCAGCGTGCTGGCGTTCATCCACGCGTGGAACGACTTCCTGTTCGCGAAGACGTTCATCATCTCCAATACCGAGAACCAGACGCTCCCGCTGGCGATCCTGGTGTTCTTCAAACCGGAGGACACCGACTGGGGCGCGGTGATGGCGGGCTCGACCCTGATGACCATCCCGGTGCTGGTGTTCTTCATCCTCGTGCAACGACGACTCGTGTCCGTCATGGGCGGCGCGGTGAAGGGTTGACATGCCTGGCTTCGAAACTCTGCTCCCCCGTCCCGTCTCGGTGGAACCCCTGCCGGGAAACTGCTCCGTACCATCCGAAGTGGACGTTCGTCGCGATGTCACGCTGCCTGCCGAGGGTTACCGGCTGGAGATCGACCCGTCCGGAGTGACCCTGCACGCGGCCGACGCGGCGGGCGAGTTCTACGGCCGCCAGACCCTGCGGCAGCTCATCGGGCCGGACGCGTTCCGGGCCGCCTCCATCCACAATGGACAAGCGACGATCCCGTGCGGCGTGGTGACCGACCATCCACGATTCGGCTGGCGCGGCTGTTTACTCGACGTGGCAAGGCACTTCCGCACCAAAGCCGAAGTGCTGCGGTTCATCGACCTGATCGCCGCGCACAAGCTCAACGTGCTCAACCTGCACCTGACCGACGACCAGGGCTGGCGGATCGAGATCCCCGAATTCCCCAGGCTGACCGAGGTCGGCGGCTGGCGGAAGTCGTCGATGGTCGGACGGCACGACGGTCCGGAGCGCGACGGACGGCCGCACGGCGGGTTCTACTCGGCCGACGATCTCCGCGAGATCGTCGCGTACGCCGCCGCGCGTTCGGTGACGGTCGTCCCGGAGGTCGACATCCCCGGCCACGCCAGGGCCGCGATCGCCGCCTATCCCGAACTCGGGCCGGAGACCGACGAACCGTGGGAGGTCTGGACGAGCTGGGGTATCAGCACGTCCTTGCTGAACACCGATAAGTCCACAGTGGACTTCTTCAAACGCGTCTTCGACCACGTGCTGGACATCTTCCCGTCCGAGGTCATCGCGCTCGGCGGCGACGAGGTGCCCGGTGCGACCGAGGAGCACGGCCGATTCGTCCGGGAGATCGCGCGGCACCTCGTCGAACGAGGACGTCGTCCGCTCGGCTGGGACGAGGTGCTCGAAGCGGGCGATCTGCCGCCGATGGTCATCGGCTCGTGGCAGAGCGAGGCGGCCGGTGCCCGTGCGGCGGCCGCCGGGCACGACGTCGTCATGTGCCCGGAGGACCACGTGTACCTGGACCACCGGCAGTCCGACCACCCCGACGAACCGATCCCCGTCGGCTACCTGAGCACGCTGGAGAGTTTCTACGGTTACGAGCCGGTGCCCGCCGATTACCCCGAGGGGAAGGCGATTCTCGGCGCGCAGGCGCAGGTGTGGTCCGAGCACCTCGACACCGTGCGGCGCGTGGACTACGTCGCCTTCCCGCGCCTGTGCGCTTTCGCCGAGGTGGCGTGGAGCGACCCGGACGGACGGGATTACGCGGAGTTCCTGCCGCGGCTGCGGGACCACCACCTGCCGCGGCTGGACGCATTGGGTGTCGAATACCGGCCGCTCGACGGACCGCACCCGTGGCAGACCCGGCCCGGAGTCCCCGGGCGGCCTCGCTAGAAGTCGGGCCATGATGGGGTGATGAGTGATCAGTGGGTCGAGGCCTCCCAGCTTCCTGAAGAACTCGTCGCCCTCATCGACACCCTCCGCCCCGGCGAGGAGGTGACCATCACCAGGAACGGCGAGACGATCGGGACGATTTCCGGCGTTTCCCGTCAGGAATCCTTCTCGTCCGCGGAGTCCGAGGACATCACGGTCGTGGCCACCGCCATGAAGCTGTCGGCGTCGGCGCGCGACGCGTTGTCCGAGCGGCTCGGCCCCGGGTACCTCGTCCTGGACCTGCACTCGGCGCCCCCGACCGTCGATGTCCTGCTGGTACCTCCCGGCAGCCCGCAACTGATCGGCAACTTCCGCGCGCTGTACCCGAAGGCGCGGATCGTGATCACGGAGATCGAAGACGCCGAACTCGGCGTCAAGTACGAAGGCCCGGTCCGGCGTCTTCTCGACGCCGGTGCCGAGGCCTATCTCCCGTCGAGCACCATCCCGCGGCTGGCGGAGCAGCTGGACCGGACCATGACGCGGCTGAACCAGCTCACTGACGGCACATCGGCTTCCCTGGCCATCGAAGCGCCGCGGGACGACCGCGTCCTGGAATGACGCCGCGAGTGTCATTCGAGTCGTGAGGGGCGATCAGTTCCGTGAAGGCCTCCTTGGTAAACCCGTATTCGCTGACCCACTGGCGTGGCCGGGACCGAGTGTGGAGGATTCGGGACGTTGTGCGTCCTGAATCCTCCACACTCGGCCCCGTCGGTGAGGGAGACGGGGCAGTAAAGCTGATGCCGGCTGTCGTCTTGGGCGAGTGGGGAAGATTCCGGCCGTCCAACGTCCAGGATCTTCCCCACTCGCTCGTCCACCCCCGGGGCGCGACCGGCACGATCAAGGTTCAAGACCAGGACGGCCACCACGACGACAACCAGACTCTCGCTCCCACGCCGGTCACACGGGCTGCGCGTGAAGGATCCCTTCCCTCGGCTCAGCCGAGGAAACTCGACCTTCACACCATGCCCAGTACATGAAGGCCCCCATCCTTGCGCCTAAGTACAGGAAGGGGGCCTTCATGTACCTCGGCTGCCACTCACGACCACGGCGGGGACGGTGGCCAATCGACCTCCACGAACCGCGGCCGGTAGATCCGCACGTCCGCGATGTTGTCCCCGTGGTCGAGCGAGTTCACGTTGTACGACACCGTGAGCTTCCCGGGACGGCTCAGCTGCGGATGCGCCGTCGCGTCGTAGACGATCCGCCGGTCGCTCGCTTCGGGTGCCCGATACAGAACCACCGGAGCGCTGAACGGGCCTGTCGGCGAACCAGCGGTGTAGGCGAGCATCACCGGGCTGAACCCGGGGCTGGTGTCCATGGTGATCAGCACGTATTCGCCGCCGACGCGGGTCACCGAGAACGCCGTCCCGACGCCGGGCAGCATCCTGGCGGAGTGCTCCTCGTGGGGCGACCAGCCGACGCCGGTCCAGAACTGCCAAGGGCCGCGAAGGCCACCGACAGGCACCCTGGCGAGCCGGAGGTGGCCTTGTTCGGCGCCGTAGACATAGGTGTATCCGCCGTCTTCGAGCAGCTCCGAACCCCACGCGACCTTGTCGCTCACCGGGATCACCAGCAGCTCGGACGGCGTCAGCGCGGGCAGCCGGAAGGTGGCCAGCGAAGTCCCGGTGTTCCGGAAGTCGAGGCCACCGGACCCCGTCGTCTTGTACCGGTTGTAAAGCACCTGCAGGACGTCGCCCTGCACCACACCGTCGCCGACCCAGTAGTGCTCGTCCGAACCCGCGAGACCGATCAGCGCCTCCGGATCGTCGGCGGTGCCGCCGTGCAGCGTCTCCCCCAGTGAGCCGTCGGGCCGCTGGACGACCAGGGTGTTGCGCGCGATCGGGCTGTCCCGCGGGCGGCTGTGGTCGGGGTTCACCGTGCCGAGGAAGGTATCCGAGAACAGCCACGCCGTGCGTCCGTCCGGCAGTGGGACCGACACCGTGCGATCCCCGCCGGTCCAGTGCCCGCCTTGATCGCCGTACGCGTTCCAGAGCTCGTTCAGCCCGGCGACGGGAACCACCGGCGGTGGCGGCGCGGACGCGATCCCGCTGCTCGCCACCATGGCGCTGAACAGCAGCGCGGCCGGTACGAGAATCCGCGACGCCCGACGCATCCGATCATGTTAAAGCCGCCGAGGTCTTTGTACGACCCTTGTGCGGCAGGTGGTTACGGTCCGCCGCATGTCCTGGAAACTGCTTTCCGTGGCCGTGCTCGCCGCCGTCGCGTGCACCGGGTTCAAGACGGCCGAAGCCGCTTCGAAGACTTACTACGTCGACCAGGTCTCCGGCAGTGACACCGCGAGCGGCACTTCTCAGCAGACCCCGTGGAAATCCCTGGCCAAGGTTTCGGCGACCACGTTCGCGGCGGGCGACATCGTCCTGCTGCGTCGCGGCGGGAACTGGTCCGGCGGTCTCACGGTCAAGGGATCGGGCGTCACGGTCGGCGCGTACGGCACCGGCGCGCGGCCGATCGTCAAAGGCAACGCGGAAGCGTGCGTCGACCTTCCGGGCAACGACAACGTGGTGAAGGACCTGCAGATCGGCGTCGCGGCCGACGCGGGGCGCTGTTCGTGGGCCGGGGTGAAGGTGTCCGGCGATCGCAACAAGGTGTTGTCGAACCTGATCACCGGTGCCGGCGCGGGCGTGTACATCGCACCTTCGGCCGACGGCACCGAAGTCACGCAGAACGACCTCGTCGACAACAACCACATGACCGTGGTGACGCCGGGCGGCAACGACGACTCCGGCGCGTTCGCCGTGCTGGTCCAGGGCAACGACTCCGACATCGGCTGGAACCGGATCAGCGGGTCGATCGCGAAGGCCGACGACTTCGGCGGCCTCGACGGCGCCGCGGTCGAGATCTTCTACGGCTCCCGGAACATCATCCACCACAACATCTCCGAGGACAACGAGACCTTCACCGAGCTCGGAACGGACGGGCAGGACCCGGACGGCGTCTCGACCGGCAACGTCTTCGAGTACAACGCGATCTTCGGCGCCAAGACACGCGGCGGGATCATCACGCGCGGCGCGGAGGACGGCAACGGGCCGGTGCTCGGCACGGTGTTCCGCAACAACTCGCTCCGGCTCCCGAACGCCGAGGCGGAGGGTTTCGTCTGCTACGGCGGCTGCACGAACCAGATGCTGACGATGACGCAGAACGTCGTCCAGGCGGCGTACAAGGTCGGCTACGCGGACGCGACCTTCACGGCGACCGACCACAATGTGTACTTCGGCGGGCTCCGGCAGTTCACGCCGGGCACGACGGACAAGGTCGCGGATCCGAGGTTCACCTCTGCCACGAACCTGATCCTGCGGGCGGGCAGCCCGGCGATCGACCTCGGCACCACGAAGTACGACGACCGCGACGTCGACGGGAACACCGTGTACTCCGGCGCGGCGGTGGACGCGGGCGCCTACGAGTTCTCGTGAGTGGTAAGGACGGTTAGAACCGTCCTTACCACTCACGAGGGACCAGAAGCGTCAGTTGTAGATCCGCTGGATGGCGCCCGCCGCGACGAGGCCGTTGGCCCACAGCGAGTTCACCCGCGAGATCTCCTGGGCGTTCGGCGTCGCGTTGGTGCAGGACGGGCCGGGGCCGCCGCCGGACATCAGTTCGGAGCACGGGCCCTGGTAGTTGTCCGGCAGGCCGAGCGCGTGGCCGGTCTCGTGCGCGGCGATCCGCGTCTGGTTGTACTGCTGCGCCTGCGTGTAGTCGATGAAGATGGTGCCGCGGCCGTGGCCGTCGGTCTCGGCGTACGAACCCGAGGGGTCGTTGCCCTCGGTGTAGCGCAGGGTGGCGCCCGAGGAGCTCTCCTGCAGCTTCACGTTCGACACCGAGTTGTTCCAGTTCGCCACGCCGGCCTGGATGGCGGCCCGGAAGCTGGGCGCCCCCGAGGCGTCGTAGTAGACCGTGGTCGCCGCCGCGGCCTTCTGAGCAGGCTGGACCGCCGCCGTGGCCTGGCCCGCGGTGACCGGGACGGCCAGCAGCGCCAAGCTCACGGACGCCGAGACGAAGAACTTCCTTGCCATGGACCCACTCCTTGTGAGGACAACGGAATGGTTCGTGAATTTAGGAGCCCCGGCCACGACTCGGCACCGACTTTCGTCGCGTCAGCCAGCTGGTGATTTACCAACACTTTCGACCTATTGACATGCGCATGTCCGCATACGACCATGCCGTGCTCAAGGCCGTAGCACCAGCTTTCCCGAGGTCGCCCGCGCCTCCAGTTCCGCGAGCGCCTTCGGCCCGTCCGCGAGGTCGTACGCCGTCGGCGTCCCCGGCACGCAGACGCCGGCCGCGATCAGGGCGCGCAGTTCGGCCATCAGCTCCGCGAAGATCGCGGGCGCGTGCTCGATCAGGACGCCGAGATGCAGTCCGATCACGTGGATCTGCCGCCGGAAGTTCAAGTCCCGGTTGGTGATCGCGACCTCGCCCCCGGCGACGCCGTAGACCACGACCCGCCCGGTGACCCGCTTGGCCGCGGCGAGACTGACGGCGAAGGCCGCTCCACCGACCGATTCGAGCACCAGGTCGGCCGTCCCCGGATCAGCCCCGTAGTCGAGGACACGATCGGCGCCAAGGCTCCGCACCACGTCGTGTTTGCCCGGCGACGCGGTGCCGATGACGGTCGCCCCGTAGTGCTTGGCCAGCCGGACCGCGGCCTGGCCGACCCCGCCCGCCGCCGCCTGCACCAGCACGGTCTCGCCGGGGGCCAGCCGCCCCAGCGGCTTGAGCGCGGCGAGAGCCGTGACCCAGTTCAGGATCAGCCCGATCGCCTGCTCGTCCGACCAGCCCGACGGCACCGGGACCGCGCCGGCCGCGCGCATGACCATGTACTCGGCGAACGCCCCTCCGCCGGTCCCGACGACGTGGTCGCCGACCGCGGGCGCGGTCACCCCGTCGCCGACAGCCACGACCTCGCCTGCCGCCTCGAACCCGGCGATGTACGGGGCTTCCGGACCGTCCTCGTACGTCCCCCGCGTCTGCATGACGTCGGCGAAATTGACGCCCGCCGCAGTGACCTTCAGAAGGATTTCGCCTGGTCTCGGCGCCGGAACGGGGGCATCGGCGACGAGGTGGAGATCTTCAGGACCGTTCGCGGAGTCCTGTCGCAGCGCGCGCATCGAAGTCATGCCCGCACGCTAAAACCCTCACGTTTGTGTCAGGGTCAAGTCGCGCAGGTACGCGTCGAGGGCGTCGCGATTGCGCGTCATGAGCGCGATCCGGCGATCGAGCACTTCCCGCTGCCGCGCGACCTCGCCGATCATGTACTCGCACGGTTCCTTCGGCCGGACCTCCTCCGGTCCGTCGAGATACGGCAGGACCTCACGGATCAGCCGCACCGGCAGTCCGGCGTCGAGCATCCCGCGGATCTGCAGGACCGCCTCGACCGAGCCTTCGCAGAAGTCGCGATAGCCGTTGCCTTCGCGGCCCGGGCTGATCAAGCCCTCTTCCTCGTAATAGCGCAGCGCGCGGACGCTGACCCCGGCCTTCCGCGCGAGTTCGCCGATCTTCACGATCCCAAGGTAGCCCGCGGGCCGCCGTATAGGCCGTTATACGGTTTTCGGCTTGTACCAGACCTCGGGGCGGCCGACCTGGCCGTAGCGGGGCTCACGCTGGGCGAGGCCGTTGTCGGCGAGGTACTCGAGGTAGCGGCGCGCGGTGACGCGGGAGGCGCCAATGGCGGTCGCGGCCGCTCCGGCGGAGAGGCCGTCGGCGGCCGAGGCGAGGACTTCGGTGATCGCCTCCAGGGTCTGCCCGCTCATCCCCTTCGGCAGCGCCTGCCGCTCGGTGGTGCGCAGGGTGCCGAGCGCGCGGTCGATCTCGGCCTGTCCGGTGACTTCACCCGAAGCGCCGTGGAACTCCGCGTAGCGCTCCAGTTTTTCCCGCAGCGAGGCGAAAGTGAACGGTTTCAGCAGGTACTGCACCACGCCGACCGACACGGCGGCCTTCACCAGCGCCAGATCCCGCGCCGAGGTCACGGCGATGACGTCGATCGGGAGGCCGGCCGCGCGCAGCGACCGGCAGACGGCGAGGCCGTGCGTGTCCGGGAGGTAGAAGTCCAGCAGTACCAGGTCGACCGGTTCGCGTTCACAGAACCGCAGGGCGTCGCCGCCGGAGTGCACGACCCCGGCCACGGTGAAGCCGGGCATCCGCTCGACGTACACCCGATGCGCGTCGGCGGCCACCGGTTCGTCCTCGACGACCAGCACCTTGATCATCGCGCGGGCTCCTTCGGCGGCAGGCGAACGGTGAACACCGCGCCCTCGTCGCGGCCGACGTCGATCGTCCCACCGTGCCGCCGCACCGCCTGACCCACCAGTGCCAAGCCGAGTCCGTGCCCGTCCTCGGGTTTGGTGGACCACCCGCGCCGGAACACCTCTTCGACGTCCTCGACGCCCGGCCCGGTGTCGGCGACCCGCAGCAGCAACCCGTCGGCATCCGCGCGGACGGTCACCTCGACCCCGGGCCGTCCGCCCTGGCAGGCGTTGCCCGCCGCCGCGTCGATGCCGTTGTCGATCAGATTCCCGAGGATGGTCACCAGATCCCGAGGCGGGACGCCGGTGTCCGAGTCCTCCATGACGGTGTCGGGCGTGATCGTGAACTCGACGCCGCGTTCGCTCGCCTCCGCCGCCTTGCCCAGCAGCAGCGCCGCGAGCACGGGTTCGGCGACCGCGCCGACGACGCGGTCGGTGAGTTCCTGTGCCAGCGCGAGTTCTTCGGTCGCGAACTCGACGGCCTGTTCGGGGCGGCCGATCTCGACCAGGGAAACGACGGTGTGGAGCCGGTTCGCCGCTTCGTGCGCCTGCGACCGCAGCGCCTCGGCCAGTCCGCGCACCGTGGTCAGTTCCCCGGTCAGCGCCTGGAGTTCCGTGTGATCGCGCAGGATCACCACGGTGCCCATCGCCTTCCCGCGCGAGCGCACCGGCGACGTGCTGACCACGAGCACCCTGGCCTCGGTGAGATGCAGTTCGTCGGTGCGCTCCTCCCCCGAGGTGAACGCTTCGACGAGGTCTTCGGGAATGTCCAATGCGGACAGTTCACGGCCGACGGCGTCCTCGGCGACACCCAGCAGCGCCCGTGCCCCGTCGTTGCACAGCACCACTCGCCCGTCCCCGCCGACGAGCAGCAGCCCCTCGCGCACGGAATGCAGCACGGCTTCGTGGTATTCGAACAGGTTGCTCAGTTCCTCCGGCGCGATCCCCCTGGTCTGCCGCCGGAGCCGGGCACTGACGAGATAGCTGCCGATCCCGCCGACCACCAGCACCGCCATCGCGACCCCGATCAAGGGCCACAGGCGTTCCCGCAGTTCCGCGTCGATCGCTTCGACGGTGATGCCGACCGACACCAGCGCGACGACCTGCCCGGCGGCGCCGCGCACCGGGACCACGACGCGTTCGGACGGGCCGAGCGAACCGGCGTAGGTCTCGAGGACCTTGCCGCCACGTTGCGCCTCGCCGATGTTGCCGATGAACGGCTGCCCGATCAGCGCCGGATTCGGGTGCGTGTAGCGGATGCCGTTCTTGTCCATGATGGTCACGAAGTCCACGTCCGTGTCCGCGCGGACACTCTGCGCGAACGGCTGCAGGGTCCGGGTCGGCTCCGATGTGGACAGTGCGGCGAGAACACCAGGGGCGTCCGCCACCGCTTCGGCGACCGCGGTCACCTTGTCCCGCGCCCGGTCCTCGGTGGCCCTGACCGAATCGAGGTACGCGAAGGTCACCCCGGCCGCGACGAGCACGAAAAGCACCACGAGCTGCAGAATCAGCAGCTGACGGGCGAGACTGCCGCGCCTGGTCCGGATCCGCGTCGTCGAGGGCACCCGCCCATACCAGCACACCGGCGCCGGGCCGTGCGGCGCGCCCGGCCGGAATTCCCCGGAAACCACTCGTGCGAACTCAATGAACACAACCGTGACCCAGCTCACCAGCCCGGGTGATAGTGACCGGCAATCCCACGGACACCCCCCTGAGCTGGAGGCAAAGGTGCCTACAACGCCGGAAGCGGCGCCACGACGCCGCGACAAGATGCACTACCTGTACCTGGCCGTGATCGCGGCGGTCGTCCTCGGCGTCATCGTCGGGTTCGCGGCGCCAGGTCTGGCCAAGGAGCTCAAGCCGCTCGGCACGGGCTTCGTCAACCTGATCAAGATGATGATCTCCCCCATCATCTTCTGCACCATCGTGCTCGGCATCGGATCGGTGGCGAAGGCCGCGAAGGTCGGCAAGGTCGGGTTGCTGTCGCTCGGCTACTTCCTGATGATGTCGACGTTCGCGCTCGCGATCGGCCTCGTCGTGGGCAACCTCCTGCACCCGGGTGAGGGCCTGCACCTCGACCCCGCGGCCGCCGCGAAGGCGCACAAGCAGGCGGAAGGCGGCGAAGGCACCGTCGACTTCCTGATGGGCATCATCCCCACCAGCTTCGGTTCCGCCTTCACCGAAGGCCAGGTGCTCCAGACGCTCCTGGTCGCGCTCCTCGCCGGCTTCGCCGTGCAGAAGCTGGGCACCAAGGGCGAGCCGATCCGCCGCGGCATCGAGCACATCCAGCGGCTCGTGTTCCGTATCCTCGCCATGATCATGTGGGCGGCCCCGGTCGGCGCGTTCGGCGCGATCGCCGCGGTGGTCGGCGAAACCGGCTGGGGCGCGCTGCGCAGCCTCGCCGTCATCATGATCGGCTTCTACCTGACCTGCCTGGTGTTCGTGTTCGGTGTGCTCGGCACGGTCCTGTGGCTCGGCGCGCGGATCAACATCTTCACGTTGTTGCGTTATCTCGGCCGTGAGTTCCTGCTGATCCTGTCGACGTCGTCGTCCGAGTCGGCTCTGCCCCGGCTGATCGCGAAGATGGAGCACCTCGGGGTGTCCAAACCGGTCGTCGGCATCACCGTGCCCACCGGCTACTCGTTCAACCTCGACGGCACGGCCATCTACCTGACGATGGCGACGCTGTTCATCGCCAGCGCGCAGGACCAGCCGCTGGGTGTCGGCGAGCAGATCTCCTTGCTGCTGTTCATGATCATCGCGTCGAAGGGCGCGGCGGGCGTGAGCGGCGCCGGGATCGCCACCCTCGCGGGCGGTCTCCAGTCGCACCGGCCGGAACTGGTCGACGGCGTCGGGTTCATCCTCGGCATCGACCGGTTCATGTCCGAGGCCCGCGCGCTGACGAACTTCGCGGGCAACGCCGTCGCGACCGTCCTGGTCGGAACGTGGACCAAGGAGTTCGACCGGGATCAGGCCAACCGTGTCTTCAGCGGACAGGCCCCGTTCGACGAAGCCACCCTGATCGACGACCATTCCGACACGCCGAAGGATCCCGACGGCGACAGGGAGAAGGCCGTGGCGCACGCGTAGCGCCCGGCGACAGACCGGAACCGCGGTGCGAGGGGCCCCCGTCCTCGCACCGCGGTTCCTCTTTTCTGGGAAGCTGAACGGCATGCCGGACGCCATCGACCGCTACGTGCTCTCGCGGTACTCGAAGCTGCTGCACGGCAATTTCGACGGGATGATGACCGACCCCGAACGCGAGCGGTTCCTGCGCGACCTCGTGGAGGACGCGCGGACCATCACCGACGACGAACTCGGCGAACTGCTCGCGGCGGACTGGCGGCCGCGGATCACCGCGGCCTGGCTGATCGGCGTCGACCGCCGCACCGCGTGGCGCGGCCGTATCCGCGAGCTGTTCCTGGAAAGCGGGCTGGTCTTCGCCGGGCAGGGCTACTGTTTCGCGCTCGCCCGGTTCGGCACGATCGCCGACGCCGAGATCCTCGTGTCCTATTTGGACCATTACCTCGCGCGGCCGGACCTGCGCTACGACCAGGAATGGGCGCTCGCGGCCCTGCACCACATCGACACCGACCTCACCACCGCGTACACGTCACGCTATCTGCGGCCGGGCGGGCTCTGGGAAAGCTGGTCCGCGAAGAACAGCACGGACCTGCCGTTCCACAAGATGTACTTCGCCATGTTGTGCTCGCACGTCCAGCGTGCCGTGCACGCGGCGGACGTCAGGCGCTGACCTTCTCGTCGTAGACGACACGGGACTCGGCGATCGAGTCACGATGGCGCTCGGCCCAGCTCAGCAGGCCGCTCAGCGACGCGTACAGCTCCTTCGCCATCGCCGTGGCCTCGTACTCCACCTTCGGCGGCACCGTCGGGTACACGGTGCGCACGAGCAGGCCGTCGCGTTCGAGATTCCGCAACGTCAAGGTGAGCATCCGCCTGCTGATCCCCTCCACCGAGCGCTCCAGCTCGGTGAACCGCACGGGACCGCGCGTGGCCTCCAGCAGGATGCCGATCGCCCACTTGCCGCTGATCCGGTTGATCACCTCGAGCACGGTGCACACCTCGAGTTTTTCGGGATCGACGACCCTGGCCTGCGCGGTCACATCGCTGTTCCCCTGGGACATGAAAGTGCCTCCTTCCGGCGAGGAACAGAGTCACACAAGATGGGCGCTGTTACAAGTGATGCACCAAGGCATCACCTGGGAAAAAGGGGTTATCTGTGTCTCAGCGCGCCCTCGCACTGGCCGTGCTTTGCGCCGTCTCGCTGATGGTCGTCCTCGACGGTTCGATCGTCGCCGTCGCGTTGCCCGCGATCCAGAACGACCTCGGCTTCACGCCCTCGACGCTGGCCTGGGTGGTCAACGCCTACCTGATCGCCTTCGCCGGGCTGCTCCTGTTGTCCGGTAGATTGGGCGACCTGATCGGCCGGAAACGGGTGTTCCTCGCCGGGCTCGGCCTGTTCACGCTCGCCTCGCTGCTCTGCGGAATCGCGCAGGACCAGGCGCAGCTCATCGGATTCCGCTTCCTGCAGGGCGCCGGCGGCGCGCTGGCGTCGGCCGTCGTACTCGGCATGATCACCACGCTCTACCCGGAACCGCGGGCACGGGCGAAGGCCATCGGCGTCTACAGCTTCACCCAGGCCGCCGGATCGTCGATCGGGCTCATCGCGGGCGGGACGCTCACCCAGCTGCTCGACTGGCACTGGACGTTCTTCGTCAACCTGCCGATCGGCGCGATCGCGCTGGCGCTCGCCGTCCGGCTGCTCGCGGACGATCGAGGCCCTGGCCTGCGCGACGGCACGGACGTCACCGGCGCCGGACTGGTCACCGGCGGCCTGATGCTGCTGATCTACACGATCGTCAAGGCCGAGGAGTACACCTGGGCCGACGTCCGCACGCTCGGCCTGCTCGCGGTGTCGCTGCTCCTGCTCGCCGGGTTCGTGCTGCGGCAGGCCAAGGCACGCCGCCCGTTGCTGCCGCTGCGGATCTTCCGCCTCCGCGCGGTGTCCGGGGCGAACACGGTGATGGTCCTGATGGTGGCCGGGTTGTTCGGCTTCCAGTTCATCACCGCGCTCTACCTGCAGCGCGTGCTCCGGCTCGACGCGTTGAGCACCGGGTTCGCGTTCCTGCCCGCCCCGCTTTCGATCGCGGTGATGTCGCTGGTCTTCGCCGAGCGGCTGAACCACCGCTTCGGGGCACGGACGGTCCTCGCCGGCGGGCTCTCGCTGGTCGCGCTGGCGCTCGGTTTCCTCGCCACCGTCCAGGCCGACGGCGACTACGCGACGGACGTCCTGCCCGCGCTCGTGCTGATGGGCATCGGGTTCGGCGCGGCGATGCCGGCGCTGATGGGGCAGGCGATGTCCGACGTCTCCCCTGCCGACGCCGGAGTCGCCTCGGGGCTGATCAACACCACGCAGCAGATCGGCGCGGCGATCGGGACGGCCGTGCTCGCGACCACCGCCGCTTCGCGCACTGGATCACTGCTGGCCGAAGGAGCCGCGATGCCTGAAGCACTCGCTAGCGGGTATCGAGCGGCGTACGCGTTGAGCGCCGGACTGCTCGCTCTCGCCGTCTTTGCCGCGACACTGCTCCTTCGCGCCCGAAAGGTTCAGGGGGCGATCGTCGCGTAAGCCCACTCGGAGACCTCGCCGCCGAGACGCACCTCGGCGGCGCCTCCGGGTCTCCAGACCCCGCTGCCGCCGAACGCGGCCATGCCGCCGGTCTTGCCGGAGTACTGGGAAAGCACCACCCACATCCCGTATCCGGCGGCGACGCCGACCTGATCGAGCAACCGGTCTTCCTGCCCCTCGCTGAAGAGCGCGCTGAGGACGTAGACGTCGGCGCCCGCCTCGGCGAGTTCCCGCGCGTGGTCCGGGTTCGCGGCGTCGAGACAGATCGCCAGACCGAGGCGCCTACCGCCGACCTCGACGATCACCTGCCGCGTGCCCGGTTCGAAGAGCTCTTCCTCGCTGTTGTGCAGGTTCCGTTTCGCATAGGTGGCAACGGTTTCCCCGCCGGGGCCGAGGACGAGCGAACCGATGTGCCGGTGCCCGTCCTCCACCAGCGGCAGTCCGATGACGGCGTGGACGGCGCTCGCCCGGCAAGCCTCCCGAAGCGGTTCGAGACGTGGGTCGTCCGGGGTCAGCCAGAGTCCCGGGTCGGCGGCGAGCGCCTCGAATTCCAAACCGGTCAGGGAGAGTTCCGGGAACACGCAGAGATCGGCGTCCGCGATCCGGAGGAGCCTGGCGTGTTCGGTGATGTTCGCGGCGAGGTCGGCGGGGGCGGTGAACGGCTGCACGGTGGCGACACGCATGGCGGGAGCTTAGCGCCCCAGATATCCCTGCAATCCCTGTTGCCCCCGTCGCATCATGAGGGCGTGGTTGATCCGGAAGACCGGCCTGGCGACACGATCGAGCTTGCGCAGCAACGGTTTCCGCGCCTCGACCTCCTGCGTGATCTCCAGTCTCGTGCCGCTTCCCACCGCGACCAGCGCACCGGCCAGCGTCCCTTCGAGGTCACCGCTGAGCAGCACTCGCAGCCGCCCCTCGCGCTCGTCCTGGCGGTCTCGGTGCATCCGCACGGTCAGCGCGTACGGCAGCCTGGAGCGGCAGACGAGTTCGGCGGTGTCCTCGTCGACCCGGCTGACCGAACGCACGTCGCGCCACCACAGCGGGTACGCGGCCAAGTCGACGACCGCGTCGAAGACCGCCTTGGGCGAGGCGGGCAGCACCCACGTGTCGCGGAAGCGGTACCAACCGCCTCCGCGACCCGTGAGCGAACCCGTCATACCTGCGCCGACACCAGGTTCCGGCCGTCCATCGTCACGACGTCGACCGAGGCCACGTCGCCGGGGGCGACCAGCGCGGAACCGTCGACACCGGTGCCCTCACGCTGTCCCTTCTCCGAAACGAGCCAGCTGCCGGCGTTGACCCGCTCTCCGCTCTTCGTCACGACGATGAGCGCGCACTTCTCGCCTTCGCGGACACCTGTCGCCTTGGCGTGCAGCCGCACCCAGCCCGCGGCCGGGACCACCCGGACCGCCAACTGCACACCCGTGTCCCGGTTGGTCGCCGCGAGGTCGCGGGTGCCGGGCACCGGAGCGGTCGCCGTCGGCACCGGCAAGGCCACCGTCGACGGTTCGGGCGACGTCTGCCGTCCGACGAGTACACCCGCGCCGAGCGCCACCACGACCAGCACGGCCGCACCGGCCACGGCGAGGAGCCGCCGCGGTTTGCGCTCCTGGGTGCCCTCTTCTTCGCGCACCTGACGCAGCGTGCGCTGCAGGAGCAGATCTCCGCCGTCGGGCGGTCCTTCGAGGAACGCCTCCGGGGGCACCTCGTCGAGGTGGTGGCGCAGCTCCGACAGCTCGCGCACCTCACGACGGCACGTCGGGCAGTTCGCCAGATGCGTCTCGAACGTGGCCGCTTCCGCCTGAGTCAGGCCGCCGAGGACATAGGCGGCGAGCTGGCCCTGGTCGTGTCCCACCGCACTCATCGCGCTACCTCCTTCCCGGGTCCGGACATCACGGCTCTGAGCGCCCGTAACGCGTAATAAGATCTCGACTTAACGGTACCCGGGGCGACGCCCAGGGATTTCGCCGCTTCGGCCACCGTCCGGCCCCGGTAATAGATCTCCACCAGTACCTCACGATGTTCCGTGGACAGGCCGTCCATGGCCCCGAGTACGGCCATGGAGTCCACGACGCCTTGCGCGTGGTCCCGCTCCACCGCCGGGGTGGGCACGCCTTCCGCCGGCTCCGCCACTTCCGGTGGCCGGGCCGCCCTGGCCCGCGCGCGGTCGGTGATGATGTTCCGGGCGACCGTGAGCAGCCAGCCCCGCACCGATCCCTTCGCGTCGTTCTCCAGGTCTTCGGCATGTTTCCAAGCCCGGACCAAGGTCTCCTGCACGACGTCCTCCGCGGCCGCGCGGTCCCCGGTCAGCCTTGTCGCGTACGCCAGCAGGCTTCGCCCGTGTTCGGCGTACAAGTGCCTGACCAAGTCCTCGCCTTTGGCCTTTTTGGGCCGCCAGCCTCCGATCGCCACTCGCGTCCTCCCGACGGTCTTCTGGGTCGGCGAGGACAGTACTGCAACCCGCAGGGGCAGAGTGGATCGTTCGGCGCCCGCCGCGATCGAACTGTGCATCGGCACCGGCCTCTCCTCGGTTCTCCATGGCCGCCTCCTCTTGCCTCCCACACGGATGACCGGGGGATGCGGTTCAACCGAGCTCTTGTCGATCACCGGACGCGCTCGTATGCTGACGCCTCCGGATTCCGCCGCCGCCTGATTCCCGGGAGGGTCTCGGCGTGCCAAGGAAACTCGCGGCCGTTCTGCTGACGGTCGCTTTCGTGTCCGGATGTGGCGAGGAACCCGGTTTCACCGCGACGCTGACGGATCCGGTGAACGTCGACCTGAGCTGGCCCGACGACGATCCGGGCGCCGCGGGCAGGATCGTCGAATACACGACCGATCCGCACGGCGAATACACGATCCTGCAGTTCGTGCCGCCACGGCAGACGACCTTCCGGCATCCGGATCTGATGCCGGAAACGCGGTTCTACTACCGGATCCGGCCGTTCTACGGTGCCGTTTCGGACGCCGTGACGGTTTCCGGACCCTCGACCCCCGCCGTTTCCGGACCCGCCGTGCCGCTGCGGGCGGGCGATCGATCGGCCGCCCCGGCGTCGTTCAAGGCCGAGCCCGCGCCGGAGGAGATGGTGCGGTTCAGCTGGGCCGATCGCTCCAGCGACGAGGACGGTTTCCTGGTGGAGATCAAGAAGCCCGGCGCGGACGGGTTCGTGCCGATCGAGGTGTCCGATCCGGGGACGACGTCGGCCGGGCTCGCCACCATGCCGGGTGAGGAAGGCGCCTCGTACCGGCTGCGCGCCTTCTACTACGGGCCCGCCTCGCCCGTGCTGGACCTCGTGAGCGGTAAGGGGTAGTTCCCCCTCCGGATGCTATGAAAGGTCCTTTCCTTGCAAAATTTGCAAGGAAAGGACCTTTCATAGCACGAGGTGACTCAAGCGAGAACGGTCTTCAAGAACTGACCGGTGTAGCTCTCCTCAACCGAGGCGACGTGCTCCGGAGTGCCCACCGCGATCACGGTGCCACCGCCCGAACCGCCCTCGGGACCCATGTCGATGATCCAGTCCGAGGTCTTGATGACGTCGAGGTTGTGCTCGATGACGATCACCGTGTTGCCCTTGTCCACAAGCCCGTTGATCACGCCGATCAGCTTGCTGATGTCCTCGAAGTGCAGACCGGTCGTCGGCTCGTCGAGGATGTAGACCGTCTTGCCGGTGGACCGCTTCTGCAGCTCGCTGGCCAGCTTGACGCGCTGCGCCTCACCGCCGGACAGGGTCGGCGCGGGCTGCCCGAGCCGGACGTAGCCGAGGCCGACGTCGACGAGGGTGGCCAGGTGCCGGTGGATCGCCTTGATCGGCTCGAAGAACTCGGCCGCCTCCTCGATCGGCATGTTCAGCACGTCGGAGACGGTCTTGCCCTTGTAGTGCACCTCGAGGGTCTCGCGGTTGTACCGGTCGCCCTTGCAGACCTCGCACGGGACGTAGACGTCCGGCAGGAAGTTCATCTCGATCTTGATCGTGCCGTCACCGGCGCAGGCCTCGCACCGGCCGCCCTTGACGTTGAACGAGAACCGGCCCTGCTGGTAGCCGCGCACCTTCGCCTCGGTGGTCGCGGCGAACAGCTTGCGCACGTGGTCCCAGACGCCGGTGTAGGTCGCCGGGTTGGACCGCGGGGTGCGGCCGATCGGCGACTGGTCGACGCGGACCAGCTTGTCCACGTTGGCCAGCCCGTTGACGCGGGTGTGCCGGCCGGGGACCTGACGCGCGCCGTTGAGCTTGTTCGCCAGGACGGTCGCGAGGATGTCGTTGACCAGCGTGGACTTCCCGGAACCCGAGACACCGGTGACCGACACGAGGCAGCCGAGCGGGAACGACACGTCGAGCCCGCGCAGGTTGTGCTCGCGCGCGCCGACGACGGTCAGCTGACGCTTCTTGTCGATCGGGCGCCGGATCGCCGGGACCTCGATCTTGGTGCGGCCCGACAGGTACGCGCCGGTGATCGATTCCTTGTTCCGCAGGATCTTCTTGTACGGTCCACTGTGGACGATGTGGCCACCGTGCTCGCCGGCGCCCGGGCCGATGTCGACCACCCAGTCGCTGGAGCGGATGGTGTCCTCGTCGTGCTCGACGACGATCAGCGTGTTGCCCAGGTCGCGCAGGCGGACCAGCGTCTCGATCAAGCGGTGGTTGTCTCGCTGGTGCAGCCCGATCGACGGCTCGTCCAGCACGTACAGCACGCCGACCAGACCGGAACCGATCTGCGTGGCGAGCCGGATGCGCTGCGCCTCGCCGCCGGACAGCGTCCCGGAGGCGCGGTCGAGCGAGAGGTAGTTGAGGCCGACGTCGAGGAGGAAGCGCAGCCGCGCCTGGATCTCCTTGAGCACCGCGCCGGCGATGACCTGCTCGCGCTTGCCGAGCTCAAGCTCGTCCAGGAACTGCGACGCCTCGGCGATCGAGAGGGCGCAGACCTCGGCGATCGACCGGTCGCCCTGGGTCTTGTGCTCCAGGGTGACGGCGAGGATCTCCGGCTTGAGCCGCGTGCCCTGGCAGGCCGGGCACGGCACCTCGCGCATGTAGCCCTCGTACCGCTCGCGCATGTACTCGGACTCGGTCTGCTCCTGGCGCCGCTCGAGGAACGGGATGACACCCTCGAAGCTCGCGTAGTACGAACGCTGACGGCCGTAGCGGTTCTTGTAGCGGACGTGGACCTGCTCGTCGACGCCGTGCAGGACGGCCTTCTGCACCTTCGCCGGCAGCTTGCGCCACGGCGTGTCCATCCGGAAGCCGATGGTCTCGGACAGCGATTCGAGCAGGCGGATGAAGTAGTCCGCGCTCTGGCCGCCCGCCCACGGCGCGATGGCGCCCTCGCCGAGGGACATCTCGTCGTCCGGGACCACGAGCTCCGGGTCGACCTCCTTGCGGACGCCGATACCGGTGCAGTCGGGGCAGGCGCCGTACGGGGCGTTGAACGAGAACGATCGCGGCTCGAGGTCTTCGATCGCCAGCGGGTGGCCGTTGGGGCAGGCCAGGTTCTCGGAGAAACCGCGTACGCGATGCGGATCGTTCTCCGGCAGGTCGACGAACTCCAGCTCGATCAGGCCGTCGGCCAGCCGGAGCGCCGTCTCGACCGAGTCGGTGAGGCGCTGCCGTGAGCTCGTCTTCACCGAAAGCCTGTCGATGATGACGGCGATCTGGTGCTTTTCCTGCTTCTTCAGCTTCGGCGGGTCGGTGAGCGGGTGGATCGTCCCGTCCACCACGACCCGCGCGTAGCCCTGCTGCTGCAGGTTCTCGAAGAGGTCGAGGTACTCCCCCTTGCGCCCGCGCACGACCGGCGCGAGCACCTGGAAGCGGGTGCCCTCCTCCATCGCGAGCACCTGGTCGACGATCTGCTGCGGGGTCTGCTTGCTGATCGCCTCGCCGCACTGCGGGCAGTGCGCCTTGCCGGCGCGGGCGTAGAGCAGGCGCAGGTAGTCGTAGACCTCGGTGATGGTGCCGACGGTCGAACGCGGGTTGCGCGAGGTGGACTTCTGGTCGATCGACACCGCGGGCGAAAGGCCCTCGATGAAGTCGACGTCCGGCTTGTCCATCTGGCCGAGGAACTGGCGCGCGTACGCCGACAGCGACTCGACGTAGCGGCGCTGGCCTTCGGCGAAGATGGTGTCGAAGGCGAGGCTCGACTTCCCGGACCCGGACAGACCGGTGAACACGATCAGGCTGTCGCGGGGCAGGTCGAGATCCACACCGCGGAGGTTGTGCTCGCGGGCGCCGCGAACAACGAGGCGATCAGCCACGCCAGGGTCCCTTCAGGTTTCATTCTCAGCTGCGGTCGCCGGCCCGGTCGATAGCTGCACGGGCGGCCGCTTCCATGCTACGAGGCACCACCGACAGAAACTGGTTCCGAGTCCTTGACCTGCGGTTTTCCAGGCTTATCGCGTCGATCCCGGCGAGCGGTGAGCCACCGGTGGACCGGCCGTTCCACGCCAGCGGTGATCGCCCAGCCCCCGAGGACGGCGGCGGCCAGCACGATGGGGAGCCGCAGCCAGCCGGGGACGCCGACGTTCAGCAGGGCACGGGCCAGGATGTAACCGAGTTCCTGGTGCACCAGATAAAGACCATACGAGATGCCCGCGAGCCAGGTGACAGCCGGGGCGATCCTGGCGAGACCGGGGAACCGCCAGTCCGGTCCGCGCGCGGCCAGGCACACCAGCAGCAGCATGATCGCGAACCCGATGGCCGAGGGCCAGCGCTCCGGATCGTTCGGCAGGGCCTGGTGGAACGGGAAGACCTGCAGGTCCTGGGCGGCGCAGGCGGCGAGCACGAACAGCGCGAGATGCCAGTGCGCCAGCCGTCGTTTCGCCCACAGCCAGATCGCGATGCCGATGGCGAAGACATGCACGCGGTGCAGGCCGAGGCCGTAGTAGAAGGTCTCGACGAGCTTCGGAGTGGAAACCGGGTCGAACACGACGAACCGGAGGAAGAGCGGCACCAGGATCAGCGCCCAGAGCAGCGCGACCGTGAGCCGGTGCGTACGCCACCGGCGTGGCCACAGCAGGGCCGCGGCGGTGAACGCGATGAGCTGCACCGGCAGCGTCCAGTAGGCACCGTCGAGGTAGTAGAAGAGCTCGTAACGCCAGCCCCATTCCTGGACCATGCCCAGGTTGCCGAGCAGGTCGGCGCCGGTGGGGATGTACCAGGGCGACGGGTCGGTCGGCGGGCCCTGCGGGACACCGAACAGGAACCCGGACAGGCCCGGCGGGAACGGCAGGCCGCTGAACCGGATCGTCGCGTACCGGGCGACGACGTAGGTGACGGTGACCGCCACCAGGTACGCGGGCACCAGCCGCGCGACCCGGCTCCACAGCCACCGCCCCGGGCGTCCCTTGCGCAGGCTCGCGCACACGAAGAAGGCGGAGATCACCAGAAGGATGGCCGCACCGAACTGTGCCGTTACCCGAAAGGGGTACCCCACCAGTTCCGGATGCAGAAGCGCCCCCTGATGGGTGACGTGTCCGAGCATGACCGCGAAGACGGCGACAACGCGAAGGACGTCCCAGCTGATCTTGCGCGGGGCGCGCGGCGAGGCGTCGGGCACGAGCGTCCTGTGGTTCGGATGGCGGGGCGACGCGAGCCTACGTCGTGCACCTGTGCGCCGCCTGTGCGGGTGGAACCGATTGCAGGCGAACGACTACCGTGTGCGGTGTGAACATCGTCGAGACCTACACCGGGCACGTCGACCCCGGCGGCGACGCCGCCCGTCGCACCCTGGACGCGCTCACCATCACGAAGCTGTCGGTCGGCCCGATGGACAACAACGCGTATCTGCTGGTCTGCCGCACCGAAAACGAGGCGCTGCTGATCGACGCCGCGAACGACCCGGAACGGATCTCCGACCTCATCGGCCACGGCCCCGACCGGCCCGCGCTGAGGACCGTCGTGACCACCCACCAGCACCAGGACCACTGGCAGGCCCTCGGCGCCGTCGCCGGCGCGAACGGCTCGAACACCGCCGCCCACCCCCTGGACGCCGGACCGCTGCCGATCCCGCCGGACTTCCTCGTCGAACACGGCGACACGATCAAGGTCGGGCAGATCACCCTCGAGGTGATCCACCTGCGCGGCCACACCCCCGGCTCCATCGCGCTGCTGTACCGCGACCCGAACGGACATCCGCACCTGTTCACCGGCGACTCGCTGTTCCCCGGCGGTGTCGGGAAGACGGGTTCGCCTTCGGATTTCACGTCGCTTCTGGACGATGTCGAGACGCGGATCTTCGGCGAACTGCCGGACGAGACTTGGTTCTACCCGGGGCACGGGGACGACTCGACGCTGGGTGAGCAGCGGGGTCAGCTGGCGGAGTGGCGCGAACGCGGCTGGTGAACTCGAGAGACACGCTGAACGAACTGGGTCGCCCAAGAAACCAGGCGACCCAGTTCGGCGTCTCCCACAGAGCTGTGGATGCGGTGTTGGCACACTGAGATCAAGTGCGGATTCGACTACGGCGAATAACTTGGACAACCTGAGAATCTGCCACTGGAAGTAGTTCCATCAGTTCTTACGCGGACAATCCATCGGCGGATGGGCCTGAGGGAAGTTCAGATACCAACGACCTCGACCATGGTGTCCAACCCCTTGAAGTCGTCTTCATTCCGTGTATACAGCGGCAGCTCTCGCGAAGACGCGATGGCGGCGATCATCAGGTCCATCCGCCGGGGCTTCGGATCCCGGTTCGCCGCGAGAACCAGCGCGACCAGCGTTCCATAACGGGCAGCGGCATCGCCATCGAACGGCAGAGGAGTGAAGTCGACGATCGCAGCGCCGAGCTTCTCGGTGCGCGCCGCGCGAACCGCGGGATCCTTCGCCATCGCCACCCCTTGATGAAGCTCGGCCATGGTGATCGCCGTGAGTTCCGGCATACGAGGCAAAGCCGAGGGCTCGAGCAGACCGAGGTCGATGTAGGTGCAGGTGTCGAGCACACCCGCCTCGTGACGCTCAACCACGACCGCTCTCCCACACATCGCCAGAATCGACACGATCCTCGGTACCGAAGAACTCGTCAGCTTCTTGTCGCATCTGGGCCGCCGCGACCTTGGGCAACCCTCGATGCTTCTGGACGAGCTCCTCGGCGGTCAGACGCCGCCTACGAGGTATCGGCCGCAGCTCAGCCACTTCGACACCGTTGCGAGTGACGTGGTAGACCTCGCCGGCCTCGACGGCATCCATGACGGCAGCGGAGTTGTTGCGAAACTCGCGCTGGGTGATCACCTTCATGAGAGCAAGTGTAGCCACCTGTAGCGCATTGAGCTACAGGTGGCTTGTGGTGAACTCGGTCGCGGCAGGGTCATGGATCCAGCAGACCTCCCCGGTCGCCGGTATCCCTCCCAACGTCTTGATCTCGCAGGCCAGGCGCCCGAGAATCTCGCTCTTCGACCCCGACCAGGCCACGAAGCAAGGTTCCTCGTCGACCAGATCACCAGGAACCGCGCCGCGGTCGATCAGCTCGCCGACCACGGACAGCAGCGCGGTGGTCATCTCGGTGAAGGTCGCGCCCCGGCCCGCCTTCATCTCGGCAACGACGACCACGACCGAGAGGCCGACGCACCCTTCCCGGGCGTACTTGAGCAGAGGCTGCAGATCCTCTTCATCGGACACGTTCGACTCCCTGAACCGTAGGCGCTCCAGGGAAAAGCCACCGCCACTCTAGCGGGAGTGGATATCCGAGCCGAGCGCCCCCTTCCTCAACTGTCACCCACAGTGCCGATAAGTTACGCCGCGTACTCAAAGCACCAAGGAGGTTTCGATGACGATCCACGGCGACGACGGCAAGGGCAGCGGCGGCGGCAACACCGGCAATTAGCCACCAGCGGCCGGAGCGGGCCACATCGATTCGCGGCCCGCTTCGATCAGGACTGAGGCCAGCGGAAAGCGATGCCGTATTCCTCCCGCGGGTGACAAGGTCCCAGAAACGTGTGCTCGACGACGCCTCGCCGAATCTCGAGCAGACGCCGATCACCGGCAGGAGGTCGGACCAGACGTTCGTAGTCGGTCTGCTCCGCGTACCACCAACAGGCCTCCGGCACACAGTCGTCGAACGTGATGCTGATGCTCAGACCACCTGTCACCTTGCCCTCTCCATCGACGACGCCCGGCGCGATCCCATGATGGTCGACGTCGACATTGATCCAATACCGCTCTTCGTCCGGGTCCTCTTCACAAGCGAGCGAGATGAACTCGTGCCGCTCCCCTTTACGCAGTGGTCTCGGAAAACGAAGGTCCACGATCATCGGGTCCCCCGGCTGGACACCCGGTGAAGTCTCGACATGGCAACCGAAGATCGCTTTGACGGGAATGGACGCCAGATCGTCGGTCCACCCGGTCAGAGCCCGCGCCATATAGCCACCTACTCCATCCTCGCGAGCGACGATGTTTCTCACCGTCAGCCGGCGATGGGCCGCCCGCCGTCGCATTTCCACGGCTACCAGCAGGCGTTCCAGGAACACAGGCTGCGCCCCACCCGAAGGCGTCCTGCCACCGGATGATCGAGGCTCCGACGAGGCGGCCCGAGCTATCTCCACATAAGGCCGCCAGGCTTCGCCATCGACCGCCAGTATCGCGAGATTCGTTGCCAGACAAGGGGCGAGCTTGTCGCTCACCGCCCGCCGCCAGGCCTTGTGCATCGGTGTCGTCGTGGTCGGCGGCGGATCCCCGAAGACACCGCGCACGTCTCTCAATTGACCGAAGCGGTCATCCAGCGTCGACTTCCACTGACGCTCCCCTATCCGGAACGCGGCACTCAAAGTGTTGCGGCGCCGGGACTCCGCGGTCGACCCGATCCTCGCGACCTCGTCGAGGATCAATCCCCAGACCGCGAGTGCCCGCACTTCCGGGGCGGCCGTGGTCATCGACGCCGTCGGCCGGACGAGACAACCGAGGACGGCGGCCGACTCACTCGCCGGGTCTTCGATCGCGTAACGCAGGAACCTGAGCGGTCGGCCGTCCTTACGGACCGCGAGCCAGCGCAGCGCGGCCTCGACCGCGGCGACCGGACGCGTGCCGTCAAGACACTCCCCCTCCAGCTGGATTGTCACTACGCCCTCCATGAATCACGGCGATGATCGACAATTCGCGACGCGGCAGGACAACGGCCGACGATCAGAGAGCCCACCCTCGACGACAAGAAACTCCTCCTGACCGTGAAAGATCAGAACCGGCGAAGGTTTCACCGGTCGTCGCGCCCTACGGTGTACTAGTACACCACACGCGGAGGGTTCGACAAATGGCCAAGAATGCCTCGGGCAACGAACACGAAGGAATCGTGAAGCTGATCAAAGCTTCACTTGCCGGCGTGGGCGGCCTCTATCTGGTCACCGGATCCTTCCTCGTGACGACTCTCGGCACGACAACCGTGGTCGCCGTGCTCTACCTCAGCGGTTTCCGTCGCCGGCCGTCGTAACGTTCGACCACCCCGGCCCGAACCACTCCGCGATGCCGTACTACGGATACGACCCCGGCGCAGCGGTCGCCATCGGCGGCCGCCTGCTCGCGCCCGGGATTCCCCGGCACGCCGCATATGGCGAGGTCATCGAGTCGGGTTGGCGTCCCCCAATGGTCCGCGTGGTCCGTCCGGGTGACAGGGCCGCGCACCCGATCCGCCGGGCGGTCTGGTCGTTTTGGAGTACTCCGTACCGGCGGCGGCACGGGCGACATTGGCCCAGCGACTTCTTCCACGCGCTGTCGTGGATCCTGTCGTTCCGCCTCGCGTCCCGCCTCTTTCCCACGACCGTGTTGGTGACCGACGACTGGGGATACGAACTGCTCGTCGCCCGGTTGCGGCTGCCCTTCGACGAAGTTTCGCTGTCGTTGAACGGACTCGCCGGGCAGGACCCGTCCTGGTGGGCGCTCGGGAAGTTGCACGCGTACCGGGAGCAGCGCGAACCGTTCCTGCACATCGACAACGACGTGTTCCTCTGGCCGGGTTTCCCCGCGGACGGGCTGGACGGGGAGATCGTCGCGCAGAATCCCGAGCACGCACCGGCTTCCGATGCCGGCTACTACCGGCCGACGGCCGTCGCCGCGGCGATCCGGAGCACCGGCGGCTTCCTGCCGGAGGAATTCCGCGACTACACCGGGGAAGCCGCGCTGTGCACCGGAATCGTCGGCGGCACGGCGGTTCCTCTCCTCCGTCACTACGCCGACCTCGCCGTCCGCATGGTGGAGTCGGCCGAGAATCAGGCGGCCTGGCAACGGCTCGCGCCGCTCGAGGATTACAACCTCGTTGTCGAGCAGTACCTTCTCGGCGCGCTGTGCTGGGGCGGACGCACCACCGACGTGCAGTGCGTGTTCGGTTCCCAGGAGGACGGCTACCGGGAGGACGACCGGAGATTCACGCATCTCATCGCCTCCGCGAAAAGCGATCTCCGTTATCTCAATCTACTCGCGGAGCGCGTGAAAAACCATTTCCCCGCCGACTTCGAGATCGCTCGACGACTATACGGCGATCAGTAACGATAAGGCCAAGAATGCCAACCGTCCCGGCGATCCGGGCGTCTTTCCGGAATTAGCTCTCCGGCAGGAGGTCATCACCATGGCCATCAACCTCCGGCGCGCGCTCGGAGCGCTCGCCGCCACCTCCCTCATGCTGACCGGCGCCATCGCCGCGGCCGCGCCCGCTTCCGTCGCGGCACCGGCGATCCCCACGATGACGGGGATCCGCACCGGCCAGAACACCGGGTTCGACCGGGTCGTGCTCGACCTGACCGCAGGCCCGGCACCCGCCGTCCGGTACGACCTCGTCGACGAGTTGATCGCCGACGGCTCGGGCGAGATCGTCTGGCTGACCGGGGAATTCTTCATCGCGGTCACCGCGACCCCTGCCGCCGCGCACGACGACGCCGGGAATCCCACCTATCCCGGTCCGCAGAAGTTCCGGACCCGGAATCTGCGCAACGTCATGGCGGTCGCGGTCACCGGCGACTACGAAGGCGTCTTGTCCATCGGTCTCGGCGTCCGGTCGAGGACCGCGGTCACCGTGTTCACGCTGACCTCCCCGAACCGCGTCGTCATCGACGTCCGGCATTGATCACGAGCGGGAATCCGTGAAGGCTTTTCGCAGGCCGCCGCATTTTTGGTGAGCAAAATCCTTTTCGGATTCCCGCGGTGAAAATCCCGATCTGCCCCAACGGGCGATTTTCGGAAAACCAGGTATCTGCCGCCGGGGATCGCGTTCCTTCCTTCCGTCAGCATCACCGCCGCTGCGAAGGAGAACCTCATGCCGACCCCACGCAATCCCGACACCCCGTCCTTGGGCCCGGGTGGCGACAACCTCGAAGCGGGCCCTGGCAGTTCGGGCCTGGGAAGCTTCTCGAACAGCGAAATCGGCGAACTGGTCACCCAGGCCGCCGAAACCATGGCCGCGTCCGGCGAGGACGCCGAGCGCAATTACCAGCGAAGCCTCGACCGGCTTCGCGAGCGTGCGGACGACGTCGTCCCGGCGCTCGGCGCGCAGTACGACGCCCTGTCCGAGGAGCAGTACCTCGAGCGGTGGGGCCTGGTCCAGTTGCTCACCGATCTCCGGCACGCCGCCGCCGTCCCGGCGCTCGAAAACGTGCTGCGCCAGCCGATCCCGCCGGAGCGTTCCGACGACCCCGCACACGGGATCAGCACCGTCGGCGAAGAGGTGATCATCCGCACCACCGCCGTGGAAGCGTTGGCGCGCTTGGCATCCGCCGGGGACAGCGCAGCGAAGGAGCTGCTGCTGCGGCAGGTCCGGCACGAGGTGTTCACGGTGCGGCGCGCAGCGGTCCAGGCCATCGCCGAGACCGGGGACACCGAACTCACCGCGCGGGTGCGCGAGGAGCTCGGCGGCACCGAAGACGAGCGCCTGCTGAACATCCGGCGGGTCGACGTCCGCGGTGTCCCGCAGGCCGTCGGCGGCCGGTACGTGAAGGACTCGCGGACCGACGACGTGCCACCGCCCGAGCCTCCGCGCTCCTGAACCAGAACGAATTCCTTCTACAGACAGGTGATCTCCGATGGCCACTTGCAGCTACACCGTGCCGGACAAGAACGTGACCGGGGACAATTTCTACGGCGCCTTGATCTGCAATCAGACCTACATCGACTATTTCTGGAACACCTACGGTTTCGCGGGCAACAAGGACTACTGGGACGACGGCTTCGGCTGGGAAGACGCGTGCAACACCGACAAGCCGCTGGCCCGGACGTTCAACGCGTGCTACCTCCTGACCTATTCGGCACAGGACTACCAGAACGACGCCTATTCCGGCGCGATGCTGAACTGGGCACGCCGCTACGTCCGCGACAACTGCGACGACCTCCGCTCGCTTTGCGGCGACGGCAGCGCCATCGCACGCTCGTTCAAAGGGGCGTTCGTCGACGACCGGATCGAGTTGTACCTGGGTTTCTGGTACTCCAAGGACGTTCCCGGCCGCGCCGAGACGCTGATCCACGAATCGCGCCATCAGGGCGGGAAGCCGCACAACGCGAACTTCCCGGCGGGTTCGGTGTTCGGCGCCGGCAAGAGCGGCGCCGACTCCACCTGGGGTTACGAGGGCGCCTGGATGTACGGCGCGCTCTACCTGTGGTGGTTCTACGCCCAGGGCGCCCGCACGACGTCGGCGTTGCGTGAACGGGCCCGCCAGCGCGGGAACCTCGTGATCGACAACGCCTTCGCGACCCATCCGGGCTTCAACATCTGAGTCCCGACAGGGCCCTCTCGTACTGCAGACGAGAGGGCCCTGTTCGCGAAATACCTCGGATGACTTAACGGGTGTCCCGCTCATCGGGGCTTGACCACCGCGTTTTCTGGCGCAATCATCGGATCTCTCGGTAACCATGCCCTGGATGAGAGCGGATGGTCATGAGAGTTCACCGCACTGCCTGGCTCGCTTTGGTCCTCGCCCTGCTGGCGAGCCTGCTCACCACGACCGCGGCGAGCGCGGAAGTGCATCATCCCCGCCAGAAGTGGCTGCGCGAGGCCACCGCCGGACTCTTCCTCCACTGGGGCATGTTCACCGCGCCACGCCAGACCGACTGCGCCGCTTGGGAACGCGCGGTCAACGACGGCGGCTGGAGCGCCGACTACTGGGTGGACGAAGCCCGCAAGCTCGGCGCCTCCTACATCGTGCTGGCCACCTTCCACAGCAGGCTGGGCTACGCGCGGCCATGGCCGTCGGCGATCCCGGGCAGCTGCTCCACCCGTCGCGACCTCCTCGGCGAACTCGTCAAGGCAGGCAACGCGAAGGGCGTCCGGACGATCCTCTACATGACCGACGATCCGCAGTGGCACAAGGAGACCGGTGTCGAGTCATTGGATTCCGCCGCGTACTCCGCCTACAAGGGCAAGCAGGTCGACCTCACCACTCGCCCGGGCTTCGGCGAGTACAGCTACGACCTCTTCCACGAGGTCATGGACCGCTACGCGGATCTCGCCGGGTTCTGGATCGACAACGACAACGAGTACTGGGAAAAGAACAAGCTCTACGAACAGATCCGCGAGAAACGCCCGTCCTGGTTGCTGAGCAACAACAACGAGGACACCCCGATCATGGACACGGTCAGCAACGAACAGAAGACGGGCATCACGCCGCCGTACGACTATCCGCAGGCCGCGTTCACCCCGATGCCCAGGCTCACCGAAGCCGACTACAAACTGCCGACCAACGGTGGCTGGTGGTACGACGGCACCGATCAGGCCGTCGACTTCCGGCTGTCCACCGGGCGCTACATCACCAACGCGGGTTCGTCGATGAAGTCGCTGATGGCCGAAACCCCGATGGTGAACGGGAAGTTCCCGCCACAGCAGGAGGCGTACAACAACTTCATGGCGAGCTGGGTGCCGCCGATCAAGTCCTCCCTGCAGGGCAAAGAGGGCGGCGGCTACATGTACGGAGGGATGCAACCCGGGTTCTGGAACGACGGCGCGCACGGTGTGATCACCGTCGAGCCCGGTGCCGGAACGCAGTACCTCCACGTCGTCACTCGCCCTCGTACCGACCTGCTCCGCCTGCGCGACAACGGCTACAAAGTGACCAGGGTGTCCGACGTGCGCACGGGGAAGCAGCTGCGGTTCAGCCAATCCGGCGGTCATCTGACCATTGTGGACATCAAGGACTGGGACACCTACGACACGGTGTTCAAGGTGGAGACGACCGGGCAGCGGTACTTCCACGACTCCCGCACGATCAAGGCGACCGCGTCGTCCGCGCGTGCCGGGCATCCGGCGTCGAACCTCGTCGACGGGAACTTCGAGAACTACTGGGACGCCGACGGCAAGCAGCCGGTCTCGGTGACCTTGGACCTCGGCAGGCGGCGGGCCGCGGCCTACCTCGCGGTGAATCAGCGCGAGATGTCGCCGACCCACGCGCGCGAATCGTTCGGCAGGCCGGAGGACTCGGCCCGGATCCAGGACTATCGCCTCTACGTCAGCGACGACGGACGGAACTGGGGTGAGCCGGTCCGCACCGGCGCGATGCCGAGCGCCCGCGGCGTGCAGTTCATCGACTTCGGCGAACGGCAGACCCGGTTCATCAAACTCGAGGTGCTGAACACCTGGTCGGGACCGCAGGCGAAACCCTTCTACCGGCAGTTGGCCATCGACGAGATCAAGGTGGCGTACGGCTACCCGAGTTCGGGATCGGGCGCGCAGGTTCCGCTGGAGGCCGAGGCCTTCCGCAACGATCACGACGGCCGCGCCCACCTGGGTCACTGCTCGTCCTGCTCCGGATCGTTCCAGGTCACCGGCCTCGGCGGCGGCCCGCGCAACTCCGTCACCTATCCGGACGTGATGGTCGCCGAAGCCGGAAGTCACCGGCTTCAGATCGACACCACGGGCGGGCCCGCGACGTCCGTGGCGGTGAGCGTCAACGGCGGTGCCCCCGTCGAGACCGCGATCGGCGCCGGAACGCCGGGAGTCGTGGCGTCGACGGCGATCCCCGTCGCGCTGAACGCCGGCGCCAACACGGTCAAGGTGTTCAGCAACGCACGGTCGGGGCCTGGCCTCGACCGGATCGCGATCGCTCCCCTGCCACCGTCGTCCTACACGCCGAAGACGACGCTGACCGTCGAACCCGGCGGCATCCAATGGCTCTCGCCAGGGCAGCAGTCCTTGCGGGTGACCGCGAAGCTGCGGCTCGACGCCGACGACGCGATCGGGAAGGTCTCCCTGGCACCGGTCGTCCCGGCGGGCTGGACCTTGCGGGGCGCTCCGGCGACGGCGGAGTCCATGCGCGTCGGCGACGAACTGCAAGCCTCCTGGACGCTCGTCTCCCCCGAAGGCGTCACCGCGGCCGACATCCCGGTCACCGCGTCGTTCGACCTGCTCGGACGGGCGAAATCGGTGAGCAAACCGGTCCGGGTGAGCCCACGGCCGGTGGACCGGGTCTTCATGCGCGAGGCCGAAGACTCGGCGAACGACGTCGGCGACGCGGGCGTCACGAACTGCGGCGTGTGCTCGGGTGGCCAGAAGGTGCGCAACATCGGCGGCGACCCGGGCTCGTCCGTGCGCTTCGACGGCATCACCGTGCCCGAGACCAGGCGCTACACCCTCTACCTCGACTTCACCGTCAATGGGCCGCGCTCGTACTTCGTCACGGTCAACGGCGGCACGCCGATCGAGGTCAAGGTCGACGGCGCCGGAAACAACACTCAGCTCACGACGTCTTTGCCGGTCGATCTGAAGGCGGGGGCGAACACTATCGAGCTGGGCAACGACCACGCGTCCGCCCCGGATCTCGATCGGCTGTCACTGGGGTGAGGTACCGGCTTGACCCTCTCCCCGGGAGAGGGTTCAGGCTGGTCCCATGACGACCTTGATGCCGATCGGCGTGTTCGCGCACGCCACCAGGCTGTCGGTCCGCGCGCTGCGGAACTACGACCGGATCGGGCTGCTGGTGCCCGCCGTCATCGATCCCGCCACCGGATACCGCCGGTATTCGCTCGACCAGTTCGCCCGCGCGGGTCTGATCCGGCGGCTTCGGGAGCTGGAGGTGCCGCTGGCGGAGATCGCCGAGATCCTGGACGCGGGCGACCCGCACGAGGTGCGGGCCGCGATCAAACGGCATCACGACCGGGTGGCGGCGCGGGCCGCGGAGCTCGCGGCGATCAGCGACGAACTCGACTCCGTGCTCGCCGGACCGACGCGGTGGCTGCACGTCTACGAACGCGTGCGCGCACCGCAGCAGATCGCCCGCCTGTCGATCCGGACTCCGCTGAACGGCCTGGCGGAGCTGATCGGCCCCGCGTACACACGGCTGTTCGCGGCGCTCGACGCTCAGGGGGTCAGGCCGGCCGGGCCGCCCGGAACCCGTTACCTCGCCGCGGATCCCGACGAGTTGACGATCGAACTGTTCGTACCCGTGGACGGGCCGGTGCGGGACGACCGCGACATCGGCGCCGCCGAGCTTCCCGGTGGCCTGCTCGTCGCGACGATTCACGAGGGTCGTTACGAAGACGTCGAGACCGCGTACCGATCACTCGGCCGCTGGCTCGCCGAACGCGACCGCGTCCCCGCAGGGCCCGCCGAGGAGTTGTACCTGGTGGCACCCGGGCCGTCGGTCGCGCCCGAGGCGTACCGCACCGAGATCGCCTGGCCGGTGGCCTCGTGATCCTCGACGGAATCAAGACCACGGGCGGGGAACACTGCGAGACCAGCACACTCGACGTCCTCCTGCGGCACGCCGGGTTCGAGCTTTCCGAGCCGATGCTGTTCGGACTCGGCGAAGGCCTGGGCTTCATCTACTGGGACGGAAAGAATCTGCCGTTCCCTTTCCTCGGCGGGCGTGCCAAACCCGTCGAGATCACGCGGAAGCTGACCGACCGGCTCGGGTTGGCCTTGCAGGTCAAGGAAACGTCGTCGATGCGCACGGCTTGGCGGAACGTGGCCGAGCAGATCGACGGCGGAGTGCCTGTCGGCCTGCAGCTCGACTCGTACCACTTGGAGTACTTCACCTCGAAGGTCCACTTTGGAGGGCACTTCGTCGCCTTGTACGGCTATGACGACGAGCGAGCCTTCGTCGTCGACACGGCGCAACAGGGTGGATCGGTGTCGACATCCTTGGAGAGCCTGGAACGCGCTCGCGCGGAGAAGGGCCCGATGACCGCGAAGAACCGTTCGTTCACCATCGCCGCGGATGCGCCTGTCAGGCCGCTTCCGGATGCCATCCGGGCCGCGGTGCGGGCGAACGCGGCGGAATTCCTCAACCCGCCCATCGCGAACCTCGGGTATCGCGGCATCGGCAAGGCCGCCGTCCAGGTGCGGAAATGGCTGGACCGCAGCGACGATCCGGCCCGCGATCTGCCACAGGCCGCGATCCTGATGGAACGGGCGGGCACCGGCGGCGCGCTCTTCCGGCGGATCTACCGCGACTTCCTCGAAGAGTGCACGACCCTCGTCGACGACGCCGGTCTCCTCAGCGCGTATGAGAAGTACCGCGAGATCGTTCCACTGTGGACCGAAGTCGCGCGCTTGTTCGCACAGGCAGGGGAAACCGGCGACGTCCGACCGCTGAACGACGCGTCCGCCGTCCTG
Organism: Amycolatopsis japonica; assembly: GCF_000732925.1. NCBI lineage: Bacteria > Bacillati > Actinomycetota > Actinomycetes > Pseudonocardiales > Pseudonocardiaceae > Amycolatopsis > Amycolatopsis japonica. The sequence continues at coordinate 2,889,455 of NZ_CP008953.1, read as the reverse complement.
TCCGAGCTGGCTCAGCGCGAACAGGAGGCGATGACAGCGCTCGCGACGGTTCAGTTTGAGCGTTCGTAGGGCAGCTTCTCCCCCGCTTCCACCGCGAACGGCAGATCGTTGCCCGCCGGCGGCAACGGGCAGGTGGCGAAATCGGTGAACGCGCACGGCAGATTCGTCGCGCGGGTGAAGTCGAGGACGACCGACCCGTCCTCGGCGGGCTCGGGGACCGCGAGCGACCGGTTCGCCGCGTAGGTGGTGACACCGCTCGTGGCGTCGGTGAACAGGATGAGCAGGCCGTCCTTCTTGCCGTTGAACGCGGTGAGCGTGTGCTCCGCGCCGTCGTGCTCGAAACGCACGATGCCCGGGGAGACGTAGACGTGACTGAGCCCTTCGACGACCGCTCCGACCGTCGTCGGCCGCGGTTCGTCGAAGGGCTCGAAGGTTCCGGAGAGCACCCAGGACTCGTCGGGCTCGTACGCCGGGACACCGCGGAAAGCGTTGAGCACCGGCGCCTTCGGGTCATGCGTCCGGATCAGATACCCGCCACGACGCGCGACCTCGATCTCGATGTCACCGGCGACGACCCGGGTGGTCGCGCCGCTGTTGACCAGCTCGAAGCGACGGACACCGGTGATGCGTTCGCCGTCGTGCGAGAGGTCCGCGCCCCGCGGGTCGAGGTACGCCGCGTCGGCGTCCTGCCACCACAACCCGGGCAGCCCCTCGTACGCGCGCGGCTTGTCCTCCAACCAGTCGAGCGAGACCAGGGCGAGCCAGCCGAGCGGATCGGCGAGATCGCGCTCGCGCTGGGTCTTCCAGTCCTGCCAGTCCCGGGTGAACGTGTCTGTGCTCATCGCCGATTCCTTCCGTGACCTTGCTCGTTCCCCCTGGTCAACGGACTGGCGGCGGCGATATTTCCCGTCCCGGTATGTGGTCGCTCGTGACACCCTCCTCGGCGGAGACCAGCTCGGCGATCGGCGCGAAGAAGGCCTTGATCCCCGGCAGGTTCGCGCCCTTCTCCCTGGACGCCGCGAAGTCCTCGGAGGAACGCCACCACACGACGTCGAGCCAGGTCTCGTCGTCGACCCGGATCAGCTGGGCGTCCAGGAAGCCCTCCCTGTCAGCCCGGAAGTCGGCGATCATCGCGGGGCGGGCCTGGAGGAGTTCGTCCGCGCGGTCGGCGGGGACCTTGAAGCGGGTCAGTTCCACTGTGGTCGTGGTGCCTGTCGTCATGATGTGGATGCTAGGCGACTGCTGTTCGCGTTCGTTCGGCTACTCGCTTTGCTCGATGTCCGCATTTAGTCGACTAAATGCGCAAGTTGGCTTCGCAGGGTGATTCGGCATTGGCGGCCGTTCACTCTTCAGGCTTGTCGATACGAGTTGGCTTGTTGCTTAAAATTACGAACACGTGTTCGATTTCTTCGGGTATTATGGAGTCGTGTCCGAGACCTTCCTCCCCGAGTTGCCGCAGGAACTGTGGCGCGCCGGCAAGCTGGAGCTTGCCCATGGCGTGCAGCACGCTTTGCAGGTGATCCGGATCGCGACCGCCTGTCTGGGCCGGTTCCTGGCGGAGATCGAGTCTCGGGGCGTCAAAGACCTGTACGGGCACGGCAGCACGGCAAGCTGGCTCGCCGAGATCGCGGGGTTGTCGCGGGGTGAGGCGGGTCCGATCGTGAAGCGGGCGATCGCGCTGAACCCGACGCGTGCGTTGGATGGCACGGAGGTTCCGCCGGTCGCTCCCGCGACCGCTGCGGTCGCTGCTCAGGGGTTGGTCGGGGATGAGCGGATCGATCAGATCCTGGAGATCCTGAAAAACCTCCCCGCCGACATTTCGGCGGAAGACCGAGCGGGAGCGGAGCAGATCCTCGGCAATCTCGCGCCGAGTGCCGGTCCCCGGCAGCTCGCCAAGGCTGAAGCGAACCTGCAGGACTTGCTCAACCCTGACGGCAAGGAACCCAAAGATCCCGAGCCGAAGGAACCGCGCCGCGAGATCACCTTGGAACGGCGCAAGGATGGGTTCTGGAAGCTCACCGGTCTTCTCGATGACGAGACCGGGGCCCGGACCGCCGCCGCGCTGGAAGCACACGCCCAGCCGCGGCCGGTGGATGAGTTCGGTCAGGCGGATCTGCGGATGAAGTGCGAACGCATGGGCGATGCCTGGGCCGACCTGCTCGATCTCGCGATCGCGTGCCCCGACCAGCCCGGCACCAGCGGCTACCGGACCCTCGTCCACGTCACCGTCGGACTCGAGGAACTCAAATCCGGCCTCGGCACCGCGTGCCTGGATTTCGTGGGGACGATGACGGCGCGGGAAGCCCGGCTCGCCGCCTGCGACTGCCTGATGGTGCCGGTCGTGATGGGTGCCTCGGGTGAACCACTGGATATGGGGCGGCTGAGACGGTTCGTCACCCCAGGCCAACGACGCGCACTCAACATCCGCGACGGCGGCTGCGCCTTCCCCGGCTGCCACCGGAAGCCGAAGAATTGCCACGCTCATCATATTGAGCACTGGGCAGACGGCGGGCCGACCGATCTCCGGAATTTAGTCCTGTTGTGTGGTTTCCATCATCGGCTGATTCACCACGGCGACTGGGAAGTACGAATGGCGGCCGACGGCCTACCGGAGTTCATCCCACCCCAATACCGGGACCCGCTCCGAAAACCCCGCCGTAACACCCTGCACCACGTCTAGGCCCCGAGGAGCCCGCCAGCCACCCAGGCGACGGCCCCTCGGCATGCCCGCAGTCGGCCACTAGGCCCAGCCGCTCACCGGCCACCCGACATCGCCGTCATCACGCCTGGAACTGTTCGGTACCGGCGAAAACCCGACGCCCCGACTGCGCCATTCGGGCGTATTGACGCACTACTTCTCGGCTCTTCCGCAAAGCCCGGAGCAAGATCGTCCATTCCGGACTTGGGAGGGAACGGAACATATCATGGTGAATCAACCGCGCGGCCCGGACGGCCGCTGGATCAAATACAAGTACGGTGCGGGCGCGCTGGTCACGACGGGAGTGGTCGTGGCCGCCACCAACGGCATCGGCGGAGGCGCCGCCACCTCCCTCGATTCCGCCGCGAGCCAAGCCCTCAAAGGCAAAATCTCCAGCAAGAAGTCCGCACAAAAGGGCCGCCATTCCGAAGCCTGGCAACGCCTGGGCTGGCGCGGGCTCAAAAAGCAAGCCAAACGGGAACTCAAATGCGGACCGCATTCCTTCGGCGAGGTCCAGCGTTTCCTCCTGCGCCACCCTTGCGTCGATCTCGACCGCATGCTGGTCACCGTCGACGACGGCGCCGGCAACACCATCGACGTCTCCGTCGCGTGGGTGAAGATGCCGAAGGCGGGCGAGGCGAGCGACCTGAAGCGGCTCATCGACAAGGACGGCACCGGCAACGTCCTCCTCTTCGGCGAAGCTCCGCCCGGTAGCCGATTCACCGGCGAGAACTACGACTCCCGACTGGCCAAGAAGCTCGTCGTGATCGCCGAAGCGGCCCCCGCGACCGGGCGGCCGAGCGAAACGACGCTGGAGACCGCGGTCGAGGTCGCCGTCGAGTTCCCCGCGCCCTGACCCGCCACCGGCGATCCACAATGGAGGCGCCCAGAACCGGCCACTGACCGAAGAGGACCCATGGACGAACAAACCGACCTGCCGTCCGGCATCGGCAAACCGGCGACGCGCGCCTTCACCGGCGCCGGCTACACCCGGCTGGAGCACTTCACCCGCGCCACCGAAGCCGAGCTCGCGAGCCTGCACGGCGTCGGCCCCAAAGCGCTCCGCATCATCCGCGAAGCCCTGGAAACGCGAGGTCAGACGTTCAAACCCACCGACTAATTTTTTTGTCTTGACAACTTGACCCTTCGGACGGTTTGCTGAGCGCAGCACACCGACCGAAGGGATCCAGTCATGGCCAAGTTCGCGAACGTCGACGACTACATCGCCGCTCTGCCCGAGAACCTGCGTGAAGTCGCCGTCGCGCTGCGGCCGATCGTCAACGCCGCCCTGCCGGGCTCCATCGAGGCGATGTACCACGCCTCCCCCACCTGGAGCGCCGGCGAAGCCGTCGGCAAGAACCTCGTCTGCCTGATGAAGGCGTACTCGTCGTACGTCACTTTCGCGCTCTGGAAGGGGCAGCTCGTCGACGACGAGTCCGGCAGGCTGGAGCCGAGCGCGCGGGAGATGGCGCACGTCAAGCTGCGCTCGGTCGGCGACATCGACGCCGACCTGTTCACCGGGTGGCTCAAGCAGGCCCGGGACCTCGAAAGCATCGCGACGGCACGATGACACAATCGGCGGCGTGCCTGTGATCACCGACGATTCCCGTTGCCCCTGCGGTCTTGGCGAGCCCTACAGCGTTTGCTGCGGCCGCTTCCACCGGGGTGACGCGACCGCGCCGACCGCCGAACTCCTGATGCGATCGCGGTTCAGCGCGTTCGCCGTCGGCGACACCGCGTACCTCACGAAGACCTGGCATCCGAAGACGCGGCCCGCCGATCTCGAACTCGACCCGGGGCAGCGCTGGACGTTCCTGGAGATCCTCGGCAAGACCGGCGGCGGACTGCTGGAGAACGAGGGCACCGTGGAGTTCCGGGCCCACTACCGCCAGGATCGCCGGGCGGACAGCATGCACGAGAACAGCCACTTCGTCCGCGTCGACGGGCAATGGCACTACGTGGCGCCTGTCCGCTAAAGCCCCACTTCGCCCAACCTTCCCGTGATAAACAAGGTGGCGATGGGAAAACTGACCCGCCGGGCGAGGGCGAAGGCCGACCACTTCGCCTACTCGGCCGCACGCGAGTGGCCCGTCGCGGCGTCCGGGGTCGGCGTCGTCCTCGGGGTGGCGACGATCCTGCCCAGTGCCTTCGGTATCGCGCTTTCCGTGCTGGCCTTGGCTTTGGGCACCACCACGTTCGTGCGGGATCTCCGGCTGCTTCGGGCGCGCTGGGCCGGGTACGAGTTCAGCGCGATCGCCGCCCCCTTCCCCACCGCCGAACTTCCGCCCCCGCCCGCCTACCCTGGGGCGGCCTACCTCTCCGTACCGGCGCGGGGAACGGCGCTGGTCAGCGACGTGATCGACGAAGCACTGACAGCGGGGAACTTCCGGATCGTCGTCGCCGAGGAGCCGTACCGCCTGCCGCCCAAGCTCAAGGCGACGGCGCCGCACGTCCTTCCCTTGCGCGCGAAGGGTCGCCTGCTGTTCAACGGCGCCATCGTCGGCATGCGCGGCGAACCGCTTCCCGCCGCAGGCGCCGCGCCCGCCCCGATCCGGCTGCATCGAGCGCGGTTCTTCGACGCCGTGTGCTCCAACGAACTGTCGACCCTGCGGATCACCAAGACCGACACCGGCGAGGAGTACGACCTCCGCCGCGAGGAACTGGCCGACTCGTCGGGCAGCCTCCGCACGCTGGCGAGCAGCGAACTGGCCGATCTGGTCGGTGTCTCGACCATCGCGTTCACCTCCGACGGCAAGCTGGTCGTGGTGCGCCAGTCCGGCCGGAACTCCGCGAGCGCGCTGCTGCTCGCGCCGTCGGGCAGCGGCTCGCTGGAACCCCAGGATCTCGATACCCCCGACGGTGGACGCCGCCGGATGCTGCACACCGCGGTGATCGCCGGGATGGAGCGGGAACTTCGCGAGGAGACCGGCCTCCTGCCCGGCGAGATCTCCTCCACCAGGCTGACCGGGTTCGCGCGCTGGATGGAACGCGGCGCGAAACCGGAGTTCCTGGGGATCACCGAACTGTCCGTGGACAGCGCCACCCTGCTGACACGTCGTACGCGCGGCGCCGAGAAGCTGTACAGCGCGGGCACGACCATGCTCGACGTCGACCTCGCCGCGCTCGGCGAGGATCTTTCCGGCGGCTCCGACCTGGCCGACGCGCCCTCGCTGCCGCCGAGGCTGCGTGACGACGCGTCCCTGCCGCTCCTGCTCTGCCTGCGCGCGGCCGCTCTCCGCCGGAGCTTCCACCGCTGACGAACCCGGTGCAAGGGTCTGTTCCCCGCGCGAAGTGACGGCTACTATCTCCCCCAACATTGTTAGGGAACTTTCTTAACGATTTCCGCCCAGGTCCGCCGCCGTGTGCCCGAGGAGGCGCGCTCGTGAGTTTTCGGCAGAAGAGAACCCGGATCCCGTTACTGGCCTTGACCGTCACCGCGCTGGCCGCCGCGGTCTGCGGGGTGACCACCGCTCCCGTCGCAACCGGCGCGGAGGTGGCCGTCCCGCCGGCCGCGGGCAACGCCACCCCGATCCCCGGTTTCGTGATCCAGTCTTCGGCGCAGGTCAGCGATGATTCGGCGGTGTCGAAGCCGGGCTTCCCCACCGCCGGCTGGTACCCGGTGTCGTCGCGTTCGACGGTCTACGCCGGACTGCTGCAGAACGGCAAGTACGCCGACCCGTTCTATTCGACGAACATGAAGAACGTCCCGACCGCGCAGTTCTCGGTGCCGTGGTGGTACCGCACGGACCTGAACGTCGAGGACACCTCGAAGCGCACGTACCTCGACTTCAGCGGCGTGCTCTCCAAGGCCGACGTCTGGGTCAACGGCACCCGGATCGCGACGAAGGACCAGGTCAACGGCGCCTACACCCGCCACGACCTGGATATCACCGAGCACGTGCGCCAGGGCGTCAACAGCGTCGCGTTCAAGGTCTACCCCAACGACCCCAACAACGACCTCTCGATGGGCTGGATCGACTGGGCGCAGACCCCGCCGGACCAGAACATGGGCATCGTGCGCGACGTCCTCGTCCGGCGCGGCGGCCCGGTCGCGCTGCGCAGCGCCCACGTCGTCCAGAAGCTGAACTCGTCGCTCGACCACGCCGACCTCACGGTGAAGGCCGACGTCCGCAACGACTCGGCGGGCGCGGTGCAGACCACCGTCGCCGGCACGGTCGCGGGCAAGCCGGTCAGCCAGACCGTCTCGCTGGCCGCGAAGGAGCGCAAGACCGTCACCTTCCCCATCGTCGGTCTCGACAAGCCCAACCTGTGGTGGCCCGCCGGAATGGGCGGACAGCACCGGTACGAACTCGACCTCACCGCGAGTGTCGGCGGCACGGCGTCGGACGCCTCGAAGTCGAAGTTCGGTGTCCGCGACGTCAAGGCGCCGCTGAACTCCAGCGGTGCGCGGCAGTACAGCGTCAACGGCAAACCGCTGCTGATCCGCGGCGGCGGCTACACGCCGGACCTGTTCCTGCGCTGGAACGAGACCGCGGCGGCCGACAAGCTCAAGTACGTGCTGAACCTCGGGCTCAACACCGTCCGGCTGGAAGGCCACATCGAGCCGGACGAGTTCTTCGACCTCGCCGACGACCTCGGCGTGCTGACCATGCCCGGCTGGGAATGCTGCGACAAGTGGGAAGGCCAGGTCAACGGCGAAGAGAAGGGCGAGCCGTGGGTCGAGTCGGACTACCCGATCGCCAAGGCGTCTATGTTCTCCGAGGCCGAGCGCCTGCGTGACCACCCGAGCGTCATCTCGTTCCACATCGGCTCCGACTTCGCGCCGGACAAGCGGATCGAGCAGGGCTACCTCGACGCGATGAAGGCCGCCGACTTCCTGCCGCCGGTCATCCCGTCCGCGTCGAAGCGGCCGTCCCCGATCACGGGTGCTTCGGGGATGAAGATGAACGGTCCGTACGACTACGTCCCGCCGGTCTACTGGTACGACAAGTCGCAAAAGGAGCGCGGCGGCGCGTGGAGCTTCAACTCCGAGACCAGCGCGGGCGTCGACATCCCGACGATGGACACGTTGAAGCGGATGATGTCGGCCGCTGAGCTGGAAACGATGTGGAAGGATCCGTCGGCCGCGCAGTACCACCGCTCGTCCTCGGAGACCTTCGGGAACCTGAAGCTGTTCGGCAACGCGCTCACCAAGCGCTATGGCGCGCCCGCGGACCTGAACGACTTCGTGCGGAAGGCGCAGCTCGCGCAGTACGAGAACGTCCGCGCCGAATTCGAGTCGCACTCGCGCAACTACACCGACTCGACCAACCCGTCGACCGGGTTGATCTACTGGATGCTCAACAGCCCGTGGACCTCGCTGCACTGGCAGCTGTTCGACGCCTACATGGACCAGAACGGCGCCTACTACGGGGCGAAGAAGGCCAACGAGCCGCTGCACATCCAGTACTCGCACGACAATCGGTCGGTCGTGGTGATCAACCAGACGTCGAACGCGGTGAGCGGGCTGACGGCGACCACGAAGCTGTACAACCTCGACGGCACCGAGAAGTACAGCAACACCAAGACCGGGCTGTCGGTCGGCGCGCTGGGCGCCAAGGCCACCGCGGTCACCGTCCCGGCGGTGAGCGGGCTGTCGAGCACCTACCTCGCGAAACTCGTGCTCACCGACTCGTCCGGCAAGGAGGTCAGCCGCAACGTGTACTGGCTCTCCACCAAGGCCGACACGCTGAACTGGGGCGGCAGCGACTGGTACTACACACCCCAGTCGGGCTACGCCGATCTGACCGGGCTGAAGAACCTCGGCCAGTCCGCCGTCAGCGCGACGGCGAAGTCGGTGGCCGGCGCCGACGGCACCACCACGACCACCGTGACGCTGAAGAACACCTCGGGCGGCAAGCTCCCGGCGTTCTACGTCGACTCGAAGGTCGTGGACGCCGCGGGCAAGCCGGTGCTGCCGGTGGAGTGGAACGACAACGCGGTGAGCCTCTGGCCGGGTGAAACGACCACGCTGACCGCGAAGTACCGCACGGCCGACCTCAAGGGCTCCAAGCCTTCGGTGCGGGTCTCGGGCTGGAACACCGGGACGCAGACCGTCCCGGCCGACGGCTCCGGCCCGAGCGACCCGGTCGATTACCAGGCCGAGGACGCCACGATCGACCAGGGCGCGGTGGAGTCCAACCACGCCGGGTTCACCGGCACCGGGTTCGTCAACTACGACAACGTGGCTGGCAGCTCGGTCGAGTGGACGGTGAACGTGCCCTCCGCCGGCACCTACGACGTCGTCGTCCGGTACGCCAACGGCACGACGGCGAACCGGCCGCTCGACTTCTCCGTCAACGGCTCGATCAGCGCGTCGGGCGTCGGCTTCGGCGGCACCGGGGCCTGGCCGAACTGGACGACGAGAACCGTCAAGGTGACCTTGGCGGCGGGAGCCAACAAGATCAAGGCCGTCGCCACCACGGCGAACGGCGGTCCCAACGTCGACAAGATCACGCTCTAGTCCGGGAGTCGCCTGAGAGGGCCCCCTTCGCCGCCCGGCGAAGGGGGCCTTTCGGCGTCCGGCGTGGGTTACGCTTTCCGGGTGACCGGCAAACCCGACCCGCGCCTGCGGGATCTCGCGATGCTGCGCCGCGTCCGCGACCGGATCGATCGCGACTACGCGCAGCCCTTGGACGTCGAAGCCCTGGCGCGCGGCGTGCACGTCTCCGCCGGGCATCTGAGCCGCGAGTTCCGGGCCGCGTACGGCGAATCGCCCTACAGCTACCTGATGACCCGCCGGATCGAGCGGGCCATGATGCTGTTGCGGCGCGGGGACATGTCGGTCACCGAGGTCTGCTTCGACGTCGGTTTCTCGTCGCTGGGCACGTTCAGCACGCGGTTCTCCGAACTGGTCGGCATCTCGCCGAGCGCGTACCGCAAGCAGGCCGCGGAAGACGGCCGGGGCATGCCCGGCTGCGTCGTCAAACAGGTCATGCGACCGATCAGGAATCGAGAAGCGACGCCGCCGCGCGCCGACCTACCTTGAGTCGTATGACCCTCTCGATTCAGGCGTCCTACCTCCCCGCAGACGATCTCGAGGCTTCGGTTTCCTTCTATCGCGACATCCTGGGCTTCGAAGTGCGGGACGAGGGCCCGCTCCACGCCACGGTCGGCCCGCCGGGGCAGCCGGGGACGTCGCTCGTGCTCCGGCCGCTCGCGGCCGAGGAGCTCACCGACGAGGAACGCGCGACGATCGCCGAACTGATGGCCAAGGGCGTCCACGGGATCATCGTGCTGTCCACGCCGGACCTGATCGACACCTTCGACCGGATCCAGGCGACGGGTGCCGACGTCGTCCAGGAACCGGTCCGGCAGTCCTACGGCGCCTTCGACTGCTCTTTCCGCGATCCGGCGGGCAATCTGGTGCGTTTCGAAGAGCGGTAGCCGGGCCTCGGTGCGCGCGCTCTGAGCCTCCCGGGTGATGATGAGCGGCGTGGAGATCGCGGTAGAACTCGTGGCACTGGTGGTGGCCGTCCTCCTGGTCACCGCCGCGGCGCGGAAACTCGACTGGTCGGCGCCGCTGTGCCTGATCGCGGTCGGGGTCGTCGCCTCGTACGTGCCGGGCGTCCCGGAGTACGAACTGGACCCGGAGGTCGTGTTGCTGGGGCTGTTACCCCCGCTGCTGTACGCCACCGCGATCCGCACGTCGCTCATCGACTTCCGCCGCAACCGCGGGCCGATCCTGCTGTTGTCGGTGGGGCTCGTCATCTTCACCACGGCCGCGGTCGGGGTCGTGGCGTGGCTGGTGATCCCCGGTCTGCCGCTGGCCGCCGGGCTCGCGATCGGCGCGGTGGTCGCGCCGCCGGACGCGGTCGCGGCCACCGCCGTCGCCCGCAAGGTCGGGATGCCTCGCAAGCTGACCCGGCTGTTGGAGGGCGAAAGCCTGTTCAACGACGCGGCCGCGCTGGTCGCGTTGCGGACCGCCATCGCGGCCATCGCGGGTTCGGTGAGCCTGCTGCAGGTCGGCGGCGATTTCCTGCTGGCCGCCGGTGGTGGCCTGGTGATCGGGTTCGCCGTCGGCGCACTCGCCGCGCTGATCCGCACCCGGCTCGAGGATCCGGTCACCGACACCGCGCTTTCCCTGGTGGTGCCGTTCGTCGCCTATCTGGCCGCCGAGGCGATCCACGGTTCCGGCGTGATCTCCGTGGTCGTCGCGGGGCTGATCCTCGGGCACAAGGCGCCGAGCATGCTTTCGGGCCGCTCGCGGCTGGCCAGCAGGCTGAACTGGCAGACCATCCAGTTCCTGCTGGAGAACATCGTCTTCCTGCTGATCGGGCTGCAGGTCCGCCGGATCATGACCGAGGTCGGCGACAGCGGGCTGACCGCGCTGGAACTGGTCCTGATCTGCGCCGCCACGCTGGCCGCCACGATCGTCACCCGGATCGTCTGGATGGCGGGGATCGGCCTGGCGCGCCGGGTGTTCCGCCGTCACGCCTGGCCGTGGCGGTACTCGGCCGTGATCGCCTGGGCGGGGATGCGCGGCGTCGTCACGCTCGCGGCGGCGTTCGTCCTGCCCGCGGACACCCCGCAGCGGGCCGTGCTGGTGCTGGTCGCGTTCGTGGTGGTGGCGGGAACACTGCTGCTGCACGGGACGACGCTGCCGGTACTGGTCCGCCGTCTGAAACTGCCGCCGCCCGATCCGGCCGAGGACGCGCTGCAGGAGGCGGCCGTGCTCCACGACATGACCAGGGCCGCGCTCGAAGAACTGGAGAAGATCCGGACCCCCGAGGATCCGGAAGACATCGTCGAACGGCTGCGCAGCCGGCTCCAGCACCGCTCGGACTCGGCGTGGGAGGAACTCGGCAGGCAGAGCGCGCTGACCGAGACGCCGAGCGACGCGTACCGGCGCCTGCGGCTGAGGCTGCTCGAAGTCGAACGGGAGAAGTTCCTGGAGGCGCGCGACTCCGGAATGGCCGATGATGATGTCCTGCGCCGGATCCTCGAACGCCTCGACATCGAGGAATCCATGCTGGACAGGGAGGAGGAGACCGTGCCGGACTCCGATCGGGAACTGCGCACCCCCGCCGCGACGGCGGGATCCTGCAAACATCTGACCAAGAACTGGCCGTCGGTCGAGCCCAGCTCCCCCGACGTGTGCGCGGTCTGCGTCGAGAACGGGATGACCTGGGTGCATCTGCGCGAATGCGTCAAATGCGGGAACGTCGCCTGCTGCGATTCGTCGCCGGGCAAACACGCGACCGAGCATTTCCACGACACCCTGCATCCGGTGATGCGCAGCCACGAGCCCGGCGAGACGTGGCGCTGGTGTTTCGTGGACAAACAGCTCGGCTGAAGACCGGACACGACCTGGGTAGGGTCCGGGGTATGAGTACCCCTGAGCAGGAAGTCGAATACCGCCAGCACCGGTTCTCACCTCCCCCGGGCGCGACCGAGATCTTCCTTGTCCGCCACGGTGAATCCGCTCCGGCGAAGGGCGACAACCCGTTCGAACTCGTCGACGGGCAGGCCGATCCGGATCTCGCGCCGGAGGGCAGGGACCACGCCGAGCGGGTGGGCCGCCGCCTGGCGGACGAGCGGATCTCCGCGCTGTACGTGACGACGCTGCGCCGGACGCCGCAGACCGCGGCACCGCTGGCGGCGAAGCTCGGGCTCACCCCGGAGGTCGAGCCGGACCTGCGGGAGATCCACCTCGGAGACTGGGAAAACGGCCTCTTCCGGCGCTACACCCACGAAGGTCACCCGATCGTCGAAGAGCTGTGGCGCGAACAGCGCTGGGACGTCATCCCCGGCGCGGAGACGATGGAGTCGTTCGGCGGGCGGATCAAGGCGGCCATCGGCAGGCTCGCGGCGGCCAACCCGGACCGCAGGATCGCCGTGTTCACCCACGGCGGCGTCATCGGCGAGGTCTTCGCTCAGGCGAGCGGCGCGAAGAACCGGTTCGCCTTCCTCGGCGCGGACAACGGCTCGATCTCCCATCTGGTGGTGTCGGGCGGGAACTGGATGGTGCGGCGGTTCAACGACACGTCGCATCTTCAGTCGCCTTTCGGCTGATCCGGCCCGCCGCGACCAGGTGCACGACGACCAGGACGGCGACCGCCTCGGCGGCCAGCAGCCCGATCAGCACGAGCACCTGCGTCACCCCGGCCTGCACCGGCCCGGCGCCACCGAGGAGGACACCGACGTAGGCGCCGGGCAAGGTCACCAGGCCGACGGTCCGGGTCTGGTCGAGGGCGGGGATCAGCGCGTGCCCCGCCGAGGGACGGCAGATCTCCAGCGCGGCCGGACGGGGAAGGAATCCCAGTGCCAGCGCGGCTTCGTACTCGCCGTGCCGGGTCACGAGTTCGTCCAGGGCCCGCCTCGCCGCCTGCGAGGTCGCGGACATCGCGCCGCCGATGACGATCCCGGCGATCGGCACGATGGCGATGGGCCGCCACGGGACCACCCCGGTCGCGAGCACGAGCGTCAGCACCGGCACGACCCCGGACGCGATGGCGAGCGCGACCCACGCGAGATCCTTCGCGACGCCGATCCGGCGTGCGGAGGTGACCGCCGCGATCGTGAACATCAGCAGCACGAAACCGCCGGTCAGCCAGCCCGATTTCAGGATCCCGACGATCACCAGCGACACGGCGGCGAGCTGGACGACGGCGCGCGCGGCCGCGAACAGCACCGCCTTGCCCTGGCCCAGCCGCCCGAACTGCACCACCGCCGCGCCGAAGATCGCCAGCACGGCCAAGACCACGGCGAGCACCGGGCCGAACTCGATCGCACCATCCGTCACCCGGATGATCCTGCCTCAGGACGTGCAGGTCACCGGTGCGCCAGGGGCGGGGGCGGTGCGGTCGCTGACGACCTCGCCGTCGACGAGGATCCGGCACCGCAGCGCGCCGCTTCCCGAACCCTGCGCGGAGAGGCTGTAGAACTCGTCGCGGCCTTCCTGGCTCTCGCGCTCGAAGGTGGTGCTCCACGGCGTCAGCACGTCGGTCTTCTGCAGGAGCTCGGAACCCTGCGCGACATAGGTGACGTTCTGGGCGCCCTTCGCGCCGGAAAGTTCGTAGACGACCGAGTGGATCACGGTGCGCACGGCGGCCGCGGCCTGTTCGACCCGCGGCGCGGGCGGGCTCTGCACCGGGCGCGAGGCCTTCGGCAGCATGTAACCGGTCAGAGTGACGGCGACGGCCACCACCCCGAGCACGACCACGACGGTCCCCAGCGGCTTCAGCCTGCCGGGGGCACCCTGCTCCGGCGCCGATGCCGGAGGGGTCGCGGTGGGAACACCCATGGAGAGGTCTTCTCTCGTCCGAGCGCACTTCCGTCGAGTGCGTCGACTACTTCTCGCTCGAAGGTGACTCCGCGTTAGCCGTTATCGGGAAGAAACCCGATATTCACCCTTTTGGGTGTCCCAGTGAGTGGAGAGTGCCTGGTCATGGAGCGATCGGCGTAAACACAGTGAGCCGAATAGCTCACTTTGAGTGACACCGCGTCAATCGACGAGACCCGCGTCGGCGAGCAGCCCGAGCATCCGCCTGCCCGCCGGCGGGCAGAGGTGGGCATCGGCCGAGGACAACCAGGCGGACTCCGCGATCTCACGTCCGGGCACGGGCTCCCCGCGATGCTCGGCGGTGTAACAGGTCATACGGACGCGGCGTCCGTCCGCGTAGCCGTCCGCCTGCTCGTTCAGCACCGCGAAGAAGCGGAAGCTCAGCGGGTCGAGCTCGACGCCGAGCTCCTCCCGAATCTCCCGGCACAGCCCGGCGACGTCGCCCTCTCCCGGCTCTCGCTTGCCTCCTGGCAGGTAGAACTTGGCCTTGCCCTCGGTCCGCACCGACAGGAGGCGGTGGTCGCGGACGTGGATCCAGGCCAGCGAATCGATCTCTGCTTCGGACACGGCCTGATTCTGTCGTGGCTCCGGGGCATCATGACAACCGTGTATCGGGAGACGACGGCGCCCGGCCTGGACGACGTGGTGCGCTGCCTGTGGGAGGAAGCGGGCGGCGCGCCGAAGCGAATCGTGCCCGACTGCTGCGTGGACCTCGTGGAATGCGGCGGCGAGGTCTTCGTCGCCGGGCCGGACACGGCACCCTGGACCTGGGAGACCGGCGAACGGGCGCGTGGCGTGCGGTTCGTCCCGGGCAGGGCGGGCGAGATCCTGGGGCTCGGTGCCGACGAGCTGCGTGATCGGCGTGTCCCCCTCGCCGACTTGTGGGGCAGGGAAGGCGAACTGCTGGCCGAGCAGGTGCTCTCCGGCGCCGCTTCGCTGGCCGACGTCGTCGCGCGGCGCCGTGCCGGCCGGACCGACAGGGAGGTATCGGAGCTGATCGCCAGGCTGGACGACGGGCCACCCAGGGTGTCCGCCGCGTTGGAGCCCTTCGCCACCGGGGAGCGGCAGCTGCGGCGGCGGTTCACCCTCGCGGTGGGCTACGGTCCGGCGACCTACCTGCGGGTCAGCCGGTTCCAGCGCGCCATCGGCCTCGCGGGATCAGCGCCGGATCTCGCTTCGCTGGCGTTCTCGGCGGGCTACGCCGATCAAGCTCACTTGAGCCGGGATTGCCGGGAGTTCTCCGGACTGAAGGCGAGCGAGTTCTTCCGCGCCAGGAAGTGAGCGATGTCCACTGTGGACTGATACAGCGCGCGGTAATGCGGGTAGAACTCGTCGTAGACATCGGCGTCCGCGCTCGGACGGACGATTTCGGCGACGGGGTTCCAGGCTTCGATATCCGGCTCCCGGCCCAGGGCGACGGACGCGAGAACGGCGTTCCCGAACGCGGCACCGATGGTTTCCGCGGGGATCTCCTGGTCGATCCGAGCGACGTCGCTGACGATCCGCGTCCACACACCGCCTTGTGTCCCACCGCCGACGGCGACGAAGCGGCCCGTGCCGCCACCGGCCTCCCGCATGGCTTCCAGGTTGTGCCGCACCCCGTACGCCGTTCCCTCCAACGCCGCGCGGTACAGCTCGGCACGATCGTGGGAAGTGGTGAGCCCGGCGATTATGCCCCTTGCGTCCGGATCCGGCACCGGTGTCCGTTCTCCCGCGAAGTAAGGCAGCATCAGCAATCCGCGGCTGCCCGCCGGAACCTCGCCCGCCGCCGCGGCCAGGTCGCCGAACTCGCCACCGACGAGCTCCCGTAGCCAGTCGGTGATCGCACCGGACGTCGCCATCCCCGCCGCGAGCGAATAGGTACCGGGAAAAGCGCCTCGCGTCGTCCACAACCCCTGGCCGGGGCGCGGATCGGCGAGCATCTGGACCAGGAACATCGTGGTGCCGTACATGAGCATCGTGTCCCCGGGCGCGGTGACCCCGACGCTGGTCGCCTCGGCCCAGGCGTCCACCGTGCCCGCCGTCACCGGGATCCCTTGCGGCAGGCCGGTTTCCGCGGCCGCCTCGGCGGTGACCGAGCCGACCACCTCGGTCGGCCACGCGAGCTTGGGCAGGTCGACGCCGGGGGCGATCGCGGCGACCCGGTCGGCCGCCCAGCGGGCCTCGCGCAGGTCGTACATCGGATCGCATTGGCTCGCGGAATGGTGGTCGAGGACGTATTCACCGGTCAGGCGCAGGACAAGGAACGAACTCGCCATCAAGAAGAGCTTCGCCCGTTCGAACACGTCTGGCTCGTTCTTGGCCAGCCAGCGCCATTTCGGCCCGATGGCCTGCGAGCCGAGCGCGCTCCCTCCGCGTTCCACAATGGATTCTTCGCCGAATTCCCGGTTCAATTCACGGATTTCGTCGAATGCGCGGGTGTCGACGCCGTAAAGGATCGCGGGGCGCAACGGTTTCCCGGAAGCGTCGGCGGGTAACAGCACCGGCCCGATCCCGCTGACCGACACCCCGATGATGGGATGATCCTCCGCGCTCGCCGAAAGCTCCCTCGCCAGCGCGAGGAAGTCTTGCCACCACACGGTTTCGGCGTCGTGTTCGAACCAGCCGGGGCGGGGCCGGGAGGTCGCGTGCGGCCGAGATGCCCGCGCCACCACGGCGCCCCGGGAATCGACGAGGACACCTTTGGAACTCGAAGTGCCGATGTCGATGCCGAGCACCAGGCCCGGTTCCCCCACGACCCCTCCGAACTTCTCCGCGCGAGTAGCGCGATCAGCGGATGGTAACGATTGTCGGTCAAGCTATTCTTCCCGTGCGAAGGTGTCAATACACCTGCAGAAGGGGAGGTCACGGTGGCCACCATCAACGACGTGGCGGCGAAGGCCGGGGTTTCGACGGCGACCGTGTCGAGGACGCTCAACGGGAAGTCCACTGTGGACCCGGTACTCGCGGCACGGGTGCAGGCCGCCGCCGCGGAATTGGGCTATCACCCGAACGGTCTCGCGAGGAATCTGCGCCGTCAGGAGACCGCGGTCCTCGCGCTCATCATCTCCGACGTGGAGAACCCCTTCTTCACCGCGATCGCCCGGGGCGTGGAGGACATCGCGCAGACCGCGGGCTACTCGGTGGTGTTGTGCAACGCGGACGACAACGAGGAGAAGGAGCGGCGCTACATCGACGTCGCCCTCCAGGAGCGGGTCGCCGGCGTGGTGCTCTCCCCCACCGGCCGGGCCACCAACGTCGACCGGCTGACCGAACGCGGCACGCCCGTGGTCGCCGTCGACCGGCCGCTGCTGAAGAACACCGGCGACCAGGTGCTGGTCGACACCCGGCTCGCCGCCCGCGACGCGACCCGGCATCTGCTCGACGGCGGCTACCGGCGGGTCGCCTGCGTCAGCGGCCCGCCCGGGGTGCGCACGGCCGAGGATCGGCTGGCCGGCTACACCGACGCCGTCGGCGAGGGGAACGCGCTCACCCGGCGGGCCGAGTTCCGCGCCGAGGGCGGCAGACTCGCCGCACTCAGCCTGCTCGACGAGCCCGAGCCGCCGGACGCGCTGCTGGTCGGCAACAGCACGATGGCGATCGGCGTCCTGGAGGCACTGGCTTCACGCGGTCTGCGATCGGGACAGGACGTCGGGATCGTGTCGTTCGACGACGCGCCGTGGACGACGCTGATCGATCCTCCGCTGACGGTGGTCGCGCAGCCCGCGAACGAGGTGGGACGGGTCGCCGCCGAACTGCTGCTCGCCCGCATCGGCGACAGCACGCGCAAGGCCACGACGACCACTCTGCAGGCGAAGCTGATCGTGCGCCGGAGCTCACGTCGCGACTGACCCGGGTGCACGACGTGCCTGGGCGACCGGTTCGCACCGGCCGCCCAGGAACGCCCCACCCCCTTGTTCCCCCAAGCCGGCCCCACACCAGCCGGGTTCTCCGAAGCGGTGGGAAGAAATCGTTTACCTTTCGGACGGTAAATTCCCGCTTACGACCTGTCAAGCCGAAGTCCTGGACAAGCTCGCCCGTTCCGGGCACACTATGGCGATATTCCCTACTGCACGTGTTTGATTCCGTGCGCTCTGTGTTCATCTCTGGTGAATTCACCCACGAAATCGAGATGAGACCGCACGAACCCGCACAGACGCGTTACCCTAGGCGCTATGTCGATAGCGCTCGAGAACGTTCTCGCCAAGGCGGGCCTGAAGGTCGACGCCAACGAGTTCCTGAACCTCGTCGAGGACGCGGCGCGGAGGCTGACCCCACCGAACCCCGACCCGTCGCACTACTTCTCGGCGGACCAGCGAGCCGCGCTCACCGACGTCGGCCTGGACCTCTCCCCTCGTGGCGAGGACGAGCCGGACTTCCGTGCCCGGACGGTCGCCGCGCACGCCGTGCTCGCCGATTCGGCGCTCAGCGTGCTGGAAGCGGCGAAAACGCTGGGCGTGGACGACAGCCGTATCCGGCACCGCCTGAAGGAGGGCAGGCTCACCGGCTGGAAGGACCAGGGCTGGCGGTTGCCTGCCTGGCAGTTCGCCGGCTCCGGGGTGCTGCCCGGCCTGGAGGTCGTGCTGCGTGCCGTCCCCGAGGACCAGCCCGCCCTCGTCGTCGCCGCGTTCATGAGCACCCCGCAGGCCGACTTGGTGATCAACGAGCATCCCGCCACCCCGCGCCAATGGCTCCTTTCGGGCGGCGATCCCGAACACGTCGCGAGACTGGTGGCCACGCTGGGCTCGCCGTTCTGAGATCTTTGCCCGACGACGGAATTTCAGTCGGGGGTAGGCCGTAGGCTGACCCCACCGAGCAAGATCACCCGACAAGGACGGACGACTCCCGAGGTATGGCCCGGCTCCCCCTGCCGCCCGCACGCTCTGTCCTGGTCAAGGAGCTGCACCGCACCAACGACGTGGTGACGGTGCACCCCGGCACCAGGCTGGTCAGGATCTTCACCGCGCACGGCAACCACCCCCAGCAGTGGAATTCGTTCCGCTACAGCGGCCCGCTCCCGCACGGCCGCTTCGACCCGCAGACCCCCGGTCGCGGCGGTCGCCCGGTCACCGACCCCGGCAACGGCGTCCTGTACTTCGGGCTCACCGTGCGCACCAGCATCGCGGAGGTCTTCCAGACCACGTCGACGGTCGACCGCAAATCCCGCGGCCCCCGGCTGGTGGTCGTCCGGCCGACCCGCACGCTGCGGCTGCTCGACCTCGCCGGCCTGTGGCCGACCCGCGTCGGCGCCTCGCAGGAGATCTCCAGCGGCCCGAAGAAGATCACCCAGGCCTGGGCCCGCGCCATCCGCGCCGCGTTCGGCGACCTCGACGGTGTCTGGTACCGGTCGTCCATGGACTCCGGCGGCCCCGCGCTCGCGCTGTGGGACCCGCCAGCCGGGAACTCGCTTCCGGTCGCGCCCGACGTGCTGCTCCCCCTCGACCATCCGGGGCTGGACGTCCCGCTGGGCCGGGTCTGCGAAGAACTGAACTACACGCTCCTCAGCTGACCGATGCCATGAAAGGTCCTTTCCTTGCAAATTTTGCAAGGAAAGGACCTTTCATGGCATCCGGTGACCCGAGAGATCAGAGGTGTCGGCCCCACCACTGAAGCACGGCGTCGAACCGCTGCACCCGGTGCCGGGGCAGCCCCGACCGCGTGAGTTCGTGTCCCTCGCCGGGGAACAGCAGGAACTCGGCCGCGACGCCGTTCTGCCGCAGGGCCACGTACATCCGCTGCGCCTGCTCCAGCGGGCAGCGCCAGTCCTGCTCGGAGTGCACGACCATGAACGGGATGTCGATCTTCCCCGCGTAGGTCAACGGGCTGCGCTTGCGCTGCTCTTCGGGGTCGTCACCGACGTAACCGCCGGCGAAGAACCAGCCGATGTCGGAACTGCCGACGAACGAGTCCCAGGCGTTGACCGCGCGCTCGCTCCACGCGGCGCGGAACCGGCCGCCGTGGTGCGCGGCGAGCCAGCTGGTCATGAAGCCGCCGTACGAGCCGCCCATCACGCCGACGCGGTCACTGTCCAGATTGGGCAGTTTGAGCGCTTCGTCCAGCAAGGCCAGCAGATCGTCCGCGTCCACGGTGCCGAAACCGTGGACGATGCTCCGGCCGTGGCTTTCGCCGTAGCCTGCGGAACCGCGCGGGTTCCCCAGCACGACGGCGTAGCCCGCGGCGGCGAGCACCTGCGCCTCGTCGAAGACCTTCCATTCGTACGGCGCGAACGGTCCACCGTGGACCATCAGGACGACGGGATGCGGCCCGTCGTCCTCGGGCCGGACGATCCAGCCGTGGACCGGATAGCAGTCGGGAGCGGTCGTGTCCAGCTCCTCCAGCGGCAGGATCCCGGTGTCCCGCAACGCCTTCGAGTAGTCGGTGAGCACACGCGGCTCCCCGTTCGACAGCAGCACGACGTCACCGGAACTCTCGGGCGTGCCGATCACCGCGACGATCCGGTCGCCGTCGACGGCGAAGGACTTCACCACGGTGCGCTCGCCCGCCAGGTGCCGCAACGTCTTCAGCTCGGCCAGTTCGGCGTCGAGGGGGACGGCGCGCAATTCGGCGGCGCCGCGGGTGCGGACCACGACGAGGACCTCCTCGCCGACGACGACCGGAGCACTCGCCGCGTTGTCGCAGTCCACCGTCTCGACGTCGGTCAGCCGCCGCGGGGCCGACGGCTCGGCACCGGAGGGCCACGACGCCTGCCAGAGCCCGGTGTTGCGCGCGATCTCCTCCTGACCGGAGAACTCGGTGCCGTAGAAGAGGATCGAACCGTCCGGCGCGACGACCGGGCGGTCCGCCGTGCCCAGGGACCGGACCAGCAGCCGGGGTTCGCCACCGCCCGCGGGCACGGAGTAGACGTCCGAGCGGACGGTGTCTTCGGCGGCCCAGTCACGCGGGGCGGTGAACAGGACGTGCTCGCCGTCGACCGTCCACGAAGGATGGTCGACGTCGGCCCGGTCGTCGGTCAGCGGCGTGAGCTCGGCGGGTGCTTCCTCATCCAGCGCGGCCGCGGTGTCCACGACGAACAGACGTTGTGGACGGTCGTTGAGGAAACCGGCGTCGTCGACGCGGTAGAAGAGGTTCTTGATGTGCCGCGGCGCTTCTTCACCCGGCTCCGGCGTTTCGCCGTCCGCGTTCTCGGTGCCGTAGCGGCCGGCTTCCGGCACGCGGGCGACGAACGTGATGCGGCGGGAGTCCGGCGCCCAGACCGGCGCGCCCGCGCCGAGGGGGAGATCGGTGATCCGCTTCGCGTCGCCGCCGGCCGCGGGCATCACGTGCACCTGCGGCTTGGCCGCACGCCCGGAGCCCTCTCCCGCGCGGAGGAACGCGACCCACCGGCCGTCCGGCGAGACGGCGGGGGCGGAGTCCTTGGCCCCGTGGGTCCAGGGCCCTTCCCCGCCGCCGCCCAGGTCGACCCTGCGCAGGCCGGAGCGGTAGCTGTTCGTCTTCAGATCAGGCCTGCTCACCGCGGTGAGCAGCAGGTCGCCGTGCAGCGCGAGGATGCCGGGGACCGTCAGGGCTTCGATGTCAACGGGACGCACGGCCCCGACGGTACCCGATCCTTAGCAGCTCTAACTACTGATTGAAGACTCCTGCTCAGCGGCTTCCAGCTTCTTCGCCTTCGCGAGGCTGGCCACCGTCGTCACGCTCAGGACCACGACGATGACACCCAGGGAGACCCAGTTGTTGATGTCCAGCCAGTCCGGGACGACGTGGTACTCGTGCAGCGCGTGCAGGAACAGCTTGGCGCCGATGAAGGCGAGGATCACCGCGAGGCCGTAGGACAGGTACACCAGCTTGGTGACCAGGCCACCGAGCAGGAAGTACAGCTGGCGCAGGCCCATCAGCGCGAACGCGTTGGCGGTGAAGACCAGGAAGGCCTCCTGCGTGATGCCGAAGATGGCGGGGATCGAGTCGACGGCGAACAGCAGGTCCGCGCTGCCGATGGCGACGATCACCAGGAACATCGGGGTGATCCAGCGCTTGCCGTCCTTCTTCACGAAGGACTTGTGGCCGTGCCACTCCTCGGTGACCGGGAAGAGCTTGCGCACCCAGCGGGTGAGCGCGTTCTCCTCGTACTCCTCTTCTTCGTCCTTGTTGCGGACCATGCTGATCGCGGTCCAGATGAGGACGGCGCCGAAGAGGAAGAAGACCCAGACGAACTGCGCGATCAGCGCGGCGCCCACGGCGATGAACACGCTGCGCATGGCGAGCGCGAGCAGGATGCCGATCAGCAGCACGCGGTGCTGGTGGATCGCGGGCACCTTGAACGACGTCATGATGATCATGAAGATGAACAGGTTGTCCACGCTCAGCGAGTACTCGGTGATGTACCCGGTGAAGAACTGGACCCCTGGGTCGTGTCCGGCGAAGACCCAGACACCGATGCCGAAGGCGACGGCCACCGCGACGTAGAAGATCACCCACCTGGCGGCTTCGCCGGTGGTGACCTCATGCGGCTTGCGATCGACGATGACCAGGTCGAGTGCGATCAGCGCGAGCAGACCACCGACCGTGGCGATCCATAGCCACAGGGGAACAGACATGTAACCAACCCTCCGGATAGTGCACAGCAGCAACTAACCGGAGGTCTCTTCCGCCGGTATGAAACCGGCCGACGGTGCCGGGGGCCCGCGAAGGCCACCGTGCTGACGACACCGCCGCGAAGGAATACTCCCCTCACAGCTGGTCCAGTTTGACCTGTCTGTACGCATGACGCCAGTTAAGGTTGCCCTTGTCACCAAGATGATGGCGTAACTCCCGTCACACCCCGCTCACTTGTGTGGTCCGTGTGTGCCGGGAGAGCGACTCTCAGGTTCGGTGAAATACGGTCATTCCGTGCCCCGAATCCCGCTCCCTCGCACGCGAGGCGCGAAGCTCATCGCGCTCGCCGCGGTCGTGGTGGTCCTGGCCGCCGCGGCCGTCGTGTGGACGAACAGCGACCCCGCCCCGTCCGCGGTCAAAACCCAGGACGCGACCCTCGATCTGCCCGAAACCCCGGGCTCGTCCGAGGTCGTCAAGATCGACACGACCACGTACCTGCCCGAGCGGACCCCGGCTCCGGCCGTGCTGCTCGCCCACGGTTTCGGCGGTGACAAGAACAGTGTCGCCACCGAAGCCCGCGAACTCGCCGACAAGGGCTTCGTCGTGCTGACCTGGTCCGCGCGCGGTTTCGGCCGCAGCACCGGGAAGATCGCGCTGAACGACCCCGACCGCGAAGTCGCCGACGCCCGGAAGCTGATCGACACCCTGGCCGCGCGGCCCGAGGTCCTCAGCGAGAACGGCGACCCGAAGGTGGCCGTCTCCGGTGCTTCGTACGGCGGCGCGCTTTCCCTCCTGCTCGCCGGGACGGACAAGCGGGTCGACGCGATCGCGCCGGTGATCACCTACAACGACCTCGCCCAGGGTCTCTTCCCGAACGCCGCCGCCCCGGCCGCGCCGAACGCCACGACCCCGGCCGCCGGCGCGTTCACCGCGGACGGCGTCTTCAAGAAGTCCTGGGCCGGCATCTTCTTCTCCGCCGGTTCCGGCGCGGCGCAGAGCGGCTCCCCCGCCAACGACGCGCCCGAGGCCGGTGACGAGACGAGCGAATCCGGTGCGGCACAGGGCACGGGCGCGGCAGGGGCCGCGGCGCAGTCGCTGCCGCTCGGTGGCCCGAACGGACAGCGCCCGCCGTCCGGCCCCGCCGACCCTTGTGGACGGTTCACCGCCGAGGTCTGCCAGGCCTACACCGAACTCGCCACCACCGGGAAGGCGAGCCAGAAGACCGTCGACCTGCTCCGCCGGGTCTCCCCCGCGTCCGTGACGGACAAGATCACCGTGCCGACGCTGCTGGTGCAGGGCGAAAGCGACACACTGTTCGGCTTGGACCAGTCCGACGCGACCGCCCGGCAGATCTCCGCCGCGGGCGGCAAGGTCCGCACGATCTGGTACACCGGTGGCCACGACGGCGGGAAGCCCGGACAGAAACTGCGCGCGCAGATCGCGGACTTCCTCAAGTTCTCCCTCACCGGGCAGGGATCCGATCCCGGCACCGGGTTCAGCTACGACATCCAGGGCACGCTGAGGGCCAACGGCGCCCCCTCGGTCCGGACCGTCAGCGCCCCGGCGTACCCGGGAGCGACGGGCGACGCCACCGAGCGACGCCAGTTCGCCTTGGCGGGCCCGGCGCAGCCCGTCGTCCGGCCCGCGGGCGGCAACCCCGCCGCGGTGAGCGGGATCCCCGGATTGAACGGCGCGGTGGCGGGCTCGTCGCGGCTTTCCGGACTGTTCAGCCTGGACCCGCCGGGGCAGGCCGCGCAGTTCGCGACGCCACCGCTCGACGCGCAGACGATCGCGGCCGGTTCCTCGACGGTCCGGCTGCAGGTCTCCGCGGATCCGTCCGCAGCCGCTCCGCAGAAGGAAGCGGTCCTGTTCGCGAAGCTCTACGACGTCAACTCGGAAGGTGTCCGCACGCTTCCGGCCAACGCCGTCGCACCGTTCCGTGTCTCCGGCCTGCCCGCCGACGGCAGCCCGGTCGAGGTGACGGTGACCCTGCCGGGCATCGTGCGGCCACTGGAGGCCGGGCACACGCTCCGGCTGGTCGTCGGCACGACGGACCAGGCGTTCGCGACGCCGGTCGAACCCGCGGTGTTCCGCATCGGACTGGCCGACGGTGGACGGCTCGCCGTCCCGGTCGTCCACGGCAACTCCGTCGGCGCGGGTGCGCCCACCGCGCAGCTGCTCGGGATCGCCGGGACACTGCTCGCGGGCATCGCGATCACGGTGATCGCCGCGTTCCGCCGCCGCCGCGCGCACGACGTCGACGAGAGCCTGGCGAAGACGCCGCTGGTGATCGAAGGTCTGCGAAAGGCTTACGCGGGCGGGTTCGTCGCGGTGAAGGATCTGTCGTTCCGGGTCGAACCCGGCCAGGTGCTCGGCCTGCTCGGGCCGAACGGCGCGGGCAAGACGACGACCCTGCGCATGCTGATGGGCCTCATCACGCCGACCGCGGGCACCATCCGCGTATTCGGCCATCTGATCGCGCCCGGCGCGCCGGTGCTGTCCCGGATCGGGTCCTTTGTGGAGGGTTCGGGCTTCCTGCCGCACCTGTCCGGCAAGGAGAACCTGGAGCTGTACTGGGCGAGCACGGGACGTCCGGCGGACAAGGCGCATTTCGCCGAAGCACTGGAGATCGCCGGGCTCGGCGACGCGGTGAACCGGCGGGTCCGCACCTACAGCCAGGGCATGCGGCAGCGGCTCGCGATCGCCCAGGCGATGCTCGGCCTGCCGGAGCTCATGGTGCTCGACGAACCGACCAACGGGCTCGACCCGCCACAGATCCACCAGATGCGCGAGGTGCTCCAGCGCTACGCGGCGACCGGGCGCACCGTGGTGGTTTCGAGCCACCTGCTGGCCGAGGTGGAGCAGACCTGTACGCACGTGGTCGTGATGCACCGCGGCATGCTGGTCGCCTCGGGTGAGGTCGGCGAACTGGCCGCGTCCAGTGGCGAGGCGACGTTCCGCGTCGACAAGCCCGCCGAAGCGGCCGAAGCGCTGCGAAAGGTCGGCGGCGTTTCCGGCGTCGACGTCGACGGGGAACTGGTCCACGCGGATCTCGACGGTCTCGCGCGCGCCGAGGCGGTCGCCGTCCTGGTGCGTGCCGGGGTCGCGGTCGAACAGGCCGGGCCGCGGCGGCGGCTGGAAGACGCGTTCCTGCAGCTGGTCGGAGAGGACTCGAAGGGTGAGTAAGACCAATGGTTCCGGCCCGGCGACCCGGGCGGATCACGGCGTGCACACCGATCCGGCGGCACTGCTGGAGCTGACCGAGGTCGCGTCGCACGAACCGACCGAGGTCGGCCCGGACGGGGCGGTGGCGGGATACCGCGCCGACCGGACACTGCGGCTGGGCGTCGAACTGAAGCGGCAGCTCAAACGGCGGCGGACCCAGCTGATGCTGGGCTTCGTCGCGCTGCTGCCGTTCATCCTGGTGATCGCGTTCGAAATCGGGCAGGCCAACCCGAACCGCCGCAGCGGCGGGTTCGTCGACCTCGCCACCGCGAGCGCGCCGAACTTCGTGGTGCTCGCGCTGTTCGTGTCCGGGACATTCCTGCTGCCGATGATCGTGGCGTTGTTCTACGGCGACACGATCGCGAGCGAGGCGTCGTGGTCGAGCCTGAAATACCTGCTCGCGATGCCGGTCCCCCGGCATCGGGTGCTGCGGCAGAAGGCGATCGTCTCCGGCATCCTCTCCGCGGTCGCGTTGATCCTGTTGCCGCTGGTGTCGCTGGTGGTCGGCGTCATCTTCTACGGCGCGGGCGACGCGATCAGCCCGACCGGGGACGCGGTGTCGTTCGGCGACAGTCTCATCGCGATGGGGCTGGCGACGATCTACATCATCCTGCAGCTGGCGTGGGTGGCCGGGCTGGCGATGCTGCTTTCGGTCGCCACCGACGCCCCGCTGGGTGCCGTCGGCGGTGCGGTGATCGTCGCGATCGTCTCGCAGATCCTAGACCAGATCACCGCGCTCGAAGGGCTGCGGGACTATCTGCCGACGCATTTCGCGTTCTCGTGGATGGATCTGATCTCGACCGACATCGACTGGACGAACATGGCCAACGGCATGTTGTCGGCGGCGTTGTACGGCACGGTGTTCTTCCTCCTCGCAGGCCGCCGGTTCGCGACGAAGGACATCACCAGCTGAGAGCGTTTTCGCACTGAACAAACGACCGGGGTCCACCGGGAAGACGAAATCCTCTTCCCTGGTGGGCCCCGGTTTTCACTGGCCGTGGCGACCTTCACCCATTAGCGCCGGTAACCGGTGTTTCATGCGCATGAGAACATCGGTTTTCCGATCATCGACTCATTGGGTGAAAAGTTCCCATTCATCTTCGGGGACCTCCGGGAAATCCTTATCTTCAGTGCAAAGGTGCCGACGCGAGAAGAAAGCGGGGACGTCACCATGACCCAGTCAGTCGAGACTCCGGTCCAAGAATTCTCTCTCGATTGGACCATGAACGCCGGCAAGGGCGGCCGGGTCGGATTCGCCGTCTCGGGCCAGGTGACACTTCTCGACAACAACCGGTTCTACAAGATCGACGGGGTCCTCTACATCTCCGAGGGCAGCACCTACTGCCGCGAGATCGGCAACCCGCATCTGTTCGTCCGGCGCAACGGCGTCGAGGAGAGCGGCAGGCAGTGGGGCTGGGAGACCATCTGCAACCGCAAGTCGTGCAGCAGGCTGTGCTCGATGGACGCCTACTTCGTCCGCACCGGCTACTGGGCGCCGGCCGACCGCGCCATCCAGCTCAGCATCGGCGCCGAGACCGGCTGGAACCGCAAACGGTCCTTCAGCCCGACGGTCACCGTGCGCCTCAAGGATTGAGCGGTCCACTGTAGATCCCCGCGGGCTCGGGTACGGTCGGCCCATGGCCACCTCCTCGATCCGCGTGGACGACGAAGGCGGGATCGCCGTCGTCACCCTGCAGCACGGCAAGGCGAACACCCTCGACACGGAGTTCTGCCAGGAACTGACCCTCCGGCTCGAAGACGTGCAGCTCGGCGGCTATCGCGGTGTCGTGCTGACCGGCACCGGCGGCATCTTCTCCGCGGGTGTCGACCTGCGTCGTGTGCACGACGGCGGCACGGGCTATCTCGAGGACTTCCTGCCCGCGCTGTCGGACGCGTTCCTCTCGGTGTTCGGTTTCCCCGGTCCGGTGGTCGCGGCCGTCAACGGACACGCGATCGCCGGCGGGGCGGTACTCGCCGCCGCCTGCGACCGCCGTGTCCTCGCCGACGGCCCCGGCCGGATCGGGATCACCGAGCTGCTCGTCGGCGTGCCGTTCCCGTTGGCGGCGTTGGAGATCCTGCGGTCCGGGTTCGGCGCGGACATCCTGGCCGAACTCGCGTTCCTCGGCGAGACCCACCTTCCGGCGGACGCGCTCCGGCTCGGCCTGGTGAACGAGGTGACCGCGCCCGGGGACGTCGTCGAGCGGGCGGTGGAGGTCGCCGGGAAACTCGCCGAGATCCCGGCGGCCGCGTACGCGCACACGAAGGCGCAGCTGCACCGGCCGTTCCACGAGCGGATCGCCGAACACCGCACCGGCGACGACGCCCACGTCCTCGAACTGTGGAGCTCCCCCGAAGCCCGCGCGGCCATCAAGGCCTATGTCGACCGGGTGCTGCGCGGCTCGACCGGATAGGCGATTGCCCACCGGCTGTGACTCTGTGAGTATCCGACCGCTCAACAGGTCCCGATGGGGAGGGCATGGATGCGGAAGCTCACGGCCGCGTGGTCGGTTCTGGCGATCACCGTTCTCGCATTGGCCGGGCTGACCCCGGCCGCGCAGGCGGCACCCGAGGACATCAAGGAGGCGCTCGGGCGGATCCCCGGGCTTACCGTCGTCTCGGAGAACCCGGCGCCGACCGGATACCGGTTCTTCAAACTCACCTATACCCAGCCCGTCGATCACCGCAGGCCGGAGGGCGGCACCTTCCAGCAGCGTTTCACGTTGCTGCACAAGGAATTCCGCTCGCCGACCGTGGTGTACACGAGCGGGTACAACGTGTCGCAATCGCCCAACCGCTCGGAGCCGACACAGATCGTCGACGGCAACCAGCTGTCGATGGAATACCGCTTCTTCACACCGTCCCGGCCGGAGCAGCCGAACTGGGGCAAGCAGCTGACGATCTGGCAGGCCGCCGCCGATCAGCACCGCGCCGTCGAGGCGTTCAAGCGGCTCTATCCGGGCAAGTGGCTCGCGACCGGCGGCAGCAAGGGCGGTATGACGGCGACCTACTTCCGTAGGTTTTTCCCGGACGACGTCGACGCGACGATCCCTTACGTCGCGCCCAACGACGTCATCAACGAGCACGACCGCTACAACCGGTTCCTGGCGAACGTCGGCAACGATCCGGCCTGCCGTTCGGCCCTGAAGGCGATCCAGCGTGACGTGCTGACCCGGCGTTCCGAGTTCGCGGCGCTCGCCGCCGCCGACGCGGCCAAGAACGGCTACACGTTCAAGACCGTCGGCTCGGCCGATGTGTCACTGGAGATCTCGGTGATCGACTCCTACTTCGCCTTCTGGCAGTACCAGCGGCAGTCGGACTGCGCGACGATCCCGAAGGCGGGAGCCCCGGCGTCCGAGGTCTACGCCTGGTTCGAACGCGTCGAGAGCCTCAACACCTACTCCGACCAGAACCTCGAGATCTACGTCCCGTACTACTTCCAGGCGGCCTACCAGCTCGGCGCTCCCGAGTCCTACGAAGGCTATCTCCGGGATTTGCTCCGCTACCCGGGCTCCAACGTGTCGCGGACGTTCGTGCCGAAGTCGGTCGACATCCCGCGGTTCGACCATCTCGCGATGCCGGACATCGACTTCTGGGTGAAGTCGCGGGGGAAGCGGCTGATGTTCGTCTACGGCGGCAACGACCCGTGGGGCGCCGAGCCGTTCAAGCTCGGCTTCGGCACGAAGGACTCCTACAGCTACACGGTGCCGGGCGGCAACCACGGCGCCCGGATCTCGCAGCTTCCCCCGGAGCAGGCCGCCGAAGCGACGAACACCGTGCGGCGATGGGCCGGTCTTCCCCCGGTCTCACCGGGCGTCAGCACGCGCTCTGTGCCCGCCGGTTTCCCGGACTTCGACGCCGACCTGACCATGCTCGACCGCCGTCGCCTCTGACCCCCGCACGCGTTTCGTCCTCTGAATGCGGTACTTGCACGCGCAAGGATCGCGTTCAGAGGACGAAACGCGGGGTCACTTGATGCCGGCCGCGTCCATGCCCCGGAGCTCCTTCTTGAGGTCCGAGACCTCGTCCCGGAGCCGGGCCGCCAGCTCGAACTGCAGGTCGCGCGCGGCCTGCATCATCTGGTCGGTCATCTGCTGGATGAGGTCGGCCAGTTCGGCGCGCGGCATCCCGGCGACGTCCTTGTCCGCGAGCATCCCGGAGCTGCGTACGCGGTCGCCCTGCTCGGGCTTCTTGCCCCGCGAGGAGTTCCGGCCCGAACCACCGACGGCGACCGACTCCGTGTCCTCGGCCTCGCTGTAGACGCGGTCCAGGATGTCGGCGATCTTCTTCCGCAGCGGCTGCGGGTCGACACCCCGCTCCTCGTTGTAGGCGACCTGCTTGGCGCGGCGGCGATCGGTCTCGTCGATGGCGTGCTGCATCGAGTCCGTGATCTTGTCCGCGTACATGTGCACCTCGCCCGACACGTTTCGCGCCGCGCGGCCGATCGTCTGGATCAGCGACGTGCCACTGCGGAGGAAGCCCTCCTTGTCCGCGTCGAGGATCGCGACCAGCGACACCTCGGGCAGGTCGAGACCCTCACGGAGCAGGTTGATGCCGACCAGTACGTCGAAATCACCCGCACGCAGCTGCCGCAGCAGCTCGACCCGGCGCAGCGTGTCCACTTCGGAGTGCAGGTACCGCACCCGGATGCCCAGCTCCAGCAGATAGTCGGTGAGGTCCTCGGCCATCTTCTTGGTCAGCGTGGTGACCAGGACGCGCTCGTCCTTCTCGGCCCGCTCGCGGATCTCGTGCACCAGGTCGTCGATCTGGCCCTCGGTCGGCTTCACGACGACCTTCGGGTCGACCAGGCCGGTGGGCCGGATGACCTGCTCGACGAACTCGCCGCCCGCCTGCCCCATCTCGTATGGCCCCGGCGTCGCCGACAGGTACACCGTCTGCCCGATCCGGTCGCTGAACTCCTCCCAGGTCAGCGGCCGGTTGTCGACCGCGCTGGGCAGCCGGAATCCGAAGTCGACCAGGTTCCGTTTCCGCGACATGTCGCCTTCGAACATGCCGCCGATCTGCGGGACGGTCTGGTGAGACTCGTCGATGACCAGCAGGAAGTCGTCCGGGAAGTAGTCGATGAGCGTGGCGGGCGCGGAGCCCGCGGAACGGCCGTCGATATGCCGCGAGTAGTTCTCGATACCGGAGCAGAACCCGACCTGGCGCATCATCTCGATGTCGTACGCGGTGCGCATCCGCAGCCGCTGCGCCTCGAGCAGCTTGCCCTGCTTCTCCAGCTCGGCCAGCCGCTCCTCCAGCTCGGCCTCGATCCCACGGATGGCCTTCTCCATCCGCTCCGGGCCCGCGACGTAGTGCGTGGCCGGGAAGATGCGGACCTCGTCGACCTCTTTCACGATGTCGCCGGTGAGCGGATGCAGGTAGTAGAGCTTCTCGATCTCGTCGCCGAAGAACTCGACGCGGATCGCCAGTTCTTCGTACGCCGGAATGATCTCGACCGTGTCGCCGCGGGCGCGGAAGGTGCCGCGCGCGAAGGCGATGTCGTTGCGGGTGTACTGCACGTCCACCAGCGCGCGGAGGAAGACGTCGCGGTCGAGCTGCTCGCCGACCTTCAGCTTCGTCGACCGGTCGAGGTACGACTGCGGCGTGCCGAGGCCGTAGATGCACGAGACACTCGCGACCACGATGACGTCACGCCGGGACAGCAGGTTCATCGTCGCCGAGTGCCGCAGCCGCTCGACGTCGTCGTTGATCGACGAGTCCTTCTCGATGTAGGTGTCCGTCTGCGCGATGTACGCCTCGGGCTGGTAGTAGTCGTAGTAACTGACGAAGTATTCGACCGCGTTGTTCGGGAACAGCTCCCGCAGCTCGTTCGCCAGCTGCGCGGCGAGCGTCTTGTTCGGCGCCATCACCAGCGTCGGGCGCTGGACGCGCTCGATCAGCCAAGCCGTCGTCGCCGACTTGCCGGTACCCGTGGCACCGAGCAGCACGACGTCCTTCTCGCCCGCGTTGACCCTGCGTTCGAGTTCGTCGATGGCCGCCGGCTGGTCACCGGCGGGCTTGTACTCGCTGACCACCTCGAACCGGCCGCCCGTCCGGGGGATGTCCGTGACGGGGCGGAAGTCCGACTGGGCGAGCACGGGGTGTTCGGATGCGAAAGCCACGGGAACCAGAGTAGGCGCAGGGTCCGACAGTTTCACCGATCCCCTGGTCAGAGCCTTCCTAGCAGGAGCAATCGCAGCACGTGCAGCATTCGCAGCAGGAGCAGTCGGCACCGCCGCAGCCGTCGTGGGGTTTCCCGCTCCACGGGCCAGGGAACGGGTCGCGGCAGCAGAACTGGCACGAACAGCACATGTAGGTGGCCACTGTGCAGCCGAAGAAGAAGCCCCGCGGTTGCGGCGGCACCCGGAACTTCGGCGTCCAGCAGGCTCCGCCCTGACCGTCCACCGGGCCGCTGCCCCCGTGCTTGCCCTTCTTCGGCGGCTCCTGCGGCGGGCCTCCACCACCGGGCGCGCCCTGCGGCGGGACCGGCCCCGGTGGCGGCGCCTGGTGCCCGCCCTGCGGGTAGGGCTGCTGGGGATAAGGCGGCTGAGGATAGGGCTGCTGCTGATACGGCTGGTGGGGATGCTGTTGCGGCCGGGGCCCGGGTCCGATCCAGCCCGGCGGCGGCTGCTGAGGGCCGTGCCCGTGACCGGTGAGGTTGTGCCCGAAGGACCGCCGCACCGCCTGCCGCAGTTCGTGCACCAGCAGGGCGTGAACCAGCTTCGGCTGGTCGAACTTCACTTCGCGAAGGGCGAGTTCGACGCCGAGCACGGCGTCGTCGCACAGCCGTCGTGCTTCGGCGAGGCCGGTGCCGGTGGCCGTCAGCGGGTTCCACGCGCCGGCGGCCTCGTCCTCGGCGAGGTCTTCGACGGCGTCGAGCAGGTGAGCGGCCCTCCCGAACAGGCGCCCGGCCTCGGCCAGCGGCGCGGCGTTCTCCGGACGGCCCGCGATGACCGCGGTGTGCGCGAACGCGGCCGCCGTCGCCAGTTCGGCCGGTTCGGTGGCGAGCACGGCCGAATCACCCAGATGGAGGGCGCGTTCGATCTCGCCCTGCCGGTCGACGGCCTCGGTCAAGACCGCCGTGTCGAAGCCGATCCGGATGCCTGTGCGGCTCCCCTGGTCCGCCCAGCGCGTCGCGACCCGCCTCGCGGCGAGAGCGACGGAACGCCGCGCGAAGGCGCCATCGCGGTCCTCGACGTGGTCACTGATCTTGGCCGACGCCAACACCAAGGAGACGGCCGCCGCGAGCTGGGCGCCGCCGCCCTTCGCGACCGACGTCCCCTTCATCGCCCGAAGCGGGCAAGGGCCGGCGTCGCGCCGCCCCTCCGCACGGGGTGACTGCGCTTCGACGAGCGCCGAGATGATCAAGCCGTCATAGTTCGTCACCATTCGGGCGAGATGTCCGTGTTCGTCGCGCAGCGCCAGGCAAAGACCGCAGAGATGGGCGAGCCAGTCCGCGTGCAGACCCGCGGAAAGCCGGTGGCGGCACGGCCTGATGATCCCGAACATACGTCGACTCCCACTCACCCTTATGGCGGAACCAGCGCACCTTATCCGGCCAGGCGGCTCCACTCCCCCGGAACCGCGAAACCGTGATCGTCCACCCGGTTGGGCGGTGTTCGCGGGCGTCGGCTCCTTCCAAGATGGGCGGATGACCGCGCTGCATCCGCCGAAGGTCGAGTACTTCGACCCCGCCGCGAAGACCAACACCGACCCCAAGGGCGTCGTGAGGGACGTCGACGAATACCGCGAAGAGCCCTTCGGCCTCTACATGGCGCGGCCGACGCCGGGGCGGACGCAGTTCCACTACCTCGAGTCCTGGCTGCTGCCGGATCTCGGCCTGCGGATCACCGATTTCTGGTTCAACCCCGGTCACGAACGCGACCAGGACTTCTACCTCGACGTCGTCGACATCCGCCGCGAGGACGGCGTCTGGGTGGCCACCGACCTCTATCTCGATCTCGTGCTACGGGACAAGAAGTCCGTCCAGGTGATCGACACCGACGAACTCCTCGCCGCGGTCACCGCCGGGCTGCTCTCCC
The DNA here is from genome assembly GCF_000732925.1 of Amycolatopsis japonica. Lineage (NCBI taxonomy): Bacteria > Bacillati > Actinomycetota > Actinomycetes > Pseudonocardiales > Pseudonocardiaceae > Amycolatopsis > Amycolatopsis japonica. The sequence goes on along the minus strand of NZ_CP008953.1, from coordinate 2,855,677 downwards.
CCGCCGACGGCGAACGCGCGCTCGATGTCAGTCACACGACCGTCGACGGGCTGGCCACCCACGGACACGACCTGCGCGGATGGCTGTCCACAAAGGACATCACACTCGGCTGGCGACGGCACTGAGCGGCCGGCATCCATCGTTCGATTGATCTTCACTCATCCCTTGGACGAGCGGATCACGACCGCCTGATGGATACCCGGAAGGGCGCCTTTGCGGAACTCTCGATCACGGAGTAACCGATCGAGAGGGGGCGGATACCCGTGGTCATCGAGACCGAGGGGCTCCGAGAACGCGTGGAGACCACGAAGTTCGCGAGGGCACCGGTGCTGGCGATCGCCGGGGCGATGGGGGCGGTTCTCGCGGCGACGGCCGGTCGCTACGGCTATTTCGGCGACGAGTTGTACTTCCTGGCGGCCGGTCGGCATCTGGACTGGGGGTATGCCGACCAGCCGCCGTTGTTGCCGCTGCTGGCCCGGCTGATGGACGGGTTCGGCGCCGATTCGCCGTTCGTCCTGCGGATCCCGGCGATGCTGGCGATGGTCGCCGGCGTCGTGCTGACCGCGCTCATCGCCAGGGAACTGGGCGGTGGCCGCAAAGCGCAGACGATCGCGGCGGCGACCTTCGCGGTGTCCCTCCAGATGCTGGGCAGCGGGCATTACCTGGCGACCAGCACGATCGACCCGTTCCTGTGGACACTCCTGCTGTGGCTGCTCGTCCGGTGGACGCGGACCCGCGAGGACGGGCTTCTGCTCTGGAGCGGGGTGGTCACCGGATTCGCGCTGAACACGAAGTTCCTCATCGGGGGCTTCTGGGTCGTCGCGCTGATCGCCGCCGCGATGATCGGCCCCCGTGACCTCGTCCGCCGTCCGGCTCTGTGGTTCGGCGCGGTGATCGCCGCCGCGATGATCGCGCCGACGCTCGTCTGGCAGGCGGCGAACGGATGGCCGCAACTGACCATGGGCGCGGCGATCTCCCAGGAGGTCTCGGCGGGTTGGGGCGGGCGGGTCACGTTCGTCCCGGCACTGGTGCTCAGCGCCGGGGTTCCGGTGGGGATGATCCTTCTCGGCTATGGCCTGTGGCGGCTGCTGCGGTCCGAACGCCTGCGGCCGTACCGTTTCCTCGGCTGGACCGCGCTCGGCGTCCTCGCCCTGTTCGTGCTCGCGAACGGGCGCTATTACTACGCGGCGGGGATGTTCGCCCCGCTGTTCGCGGCCGCGGCGGTGGAGATCGAAGCGGGTCAGGCGTCGAAGTACTGGCGTTGGCTCGCCACCTGGCCGGTGTACGCCGTGGCCGCGATGATCGCGATCCCGCAATCGCTCCCGATCCTCCCGAGGTCGGAGCTGGCGAGTGCCCCGGAGTGGACCCGGCCGGTCTTCGCCCTCGAGGAGGTCGGCTGGCGGGAGATCACGGAGTCGGTGGCGCGGGCGTACCGGACCGCACCCGATCCGGCCCGGACCGGGATCGTGACGGCGAAGTACTGGCAGGCGAGCGCGATCGACCACTATGGACCGGAGCTGGGGCTCCCGTCGCCGTCGAGTCCCAACCGCGGCTACGCCACGCTGCCGAGTCCGCCGGAATCGGCACGGGACGTCCTGTTCGTCGGGAACGACCCTTCGGGGCTTGTGCCGTACTTCACGCGGATCCGTGAGGTCGGTGCGCTCGACAACCGGGCCGGGATCACGAACGTGAGTCAGGGCATGAAGATCTGGCTGGCCACCGGCCGGAACGGGGCCTGGGACACGGTATGGCCGAAACTCACGGACTGGGGGTTCTGATGCTCCAGCGGACCTCTCACGACCGACGCGCCACGCCGTCGGCACGTAAGGTGCGAAAGGACCGGCACCCGAGGGATCTGCGAGGAATGGATGGAAGCCGCCCACGCGGCCGAAACACCGACCGTGTCCAGTGCGGCGTTCGCCCGGCTCCCGGTGGGGCTGCTCGCCGCGGCGGCCGCGGCGGTCCTGCTGGCGACGGCGTGGCGCTACGGCTACTTCGGCGACGAACTGTACTTCCTCTCCGCGGGCAAACGGCTGGCCTGGGGTTACGCGGATCAGCCGCCGGTGCTCCCGTTCCTGGCGCTGGCGATGGACACGCTCGCGCCGGGCAACGTCTTCGTGTTCCGCCTGCCCGCCGTCCTCGCGACGGCCGCCGGTGTCGTGTTCACCGGGCTCATCGCCTACGAGATGGGCGGGGACCGCCGTGCGCAGACCCGCGCCGCCGCGGCGTACGCGATCTGCGGGCAGTTCCTCGGCAGCGGGCACTACCTGGCCACGTCGACGATCGACCCGGCGCTGTGGGCGCTCATCGCGTGGCTGCTCGTCCGGTGGATGCGGAAGCGTGACGACAACCTGTTGCTGTGGCTGGGCGTGGCGACCGCCGTCGCGCTGAACGTCAAGCTCCTCATCGCGACGTTCTGGGTCGCCGCCGGGATCGCGATCCTGCTCTTCGGGCCGCGAGATCTCTTGCGCAGGCCCAAACTCTGGGCAGGCGCGGGGATCGCCGCGCTGTCGATGGTGCCGACGCTCTGGTGGCAGGCCGCGAACGGCTGGCCGCAGCTGGAGATGGGTGACGTCATCGCGCACGAGACCACCGGCGGCTGGAGCGGGCGTGCCGGGTTCCTGCCCGCCCTGCTGACCGGGGCCGGGCTCGGCATCGGTGTCGTCGGTGTCCTCTATGGACTCTGCGTCCTGCTGTTCTCGTCCAGGCTGCGCCCCTACCGGTTCCTCGGCTGGACGGCCGTCGGCGTGATCGCGCTCTTCATCCTGTCCAACGGCCGGTACTACTACGCGGCGGGTATGTTCGGCGTCCTGTGGGCGGGTGCGGCAGTCCACTTCGGACAGTTGAAGCCGTCGCTGTGGTTCCGCTGGATCCCGACCTGGCCGGTGTTCCTGCTTTCCGCGTTGTACACCCTCCCGTACGCGCTGCCGGTGTGGCCGTCCGCCTGGCTCGCGGAAGGGCGGGATGTACCGCGTCCGGCGTACGCGCTGGAGGAGATCGGCTGGCCGGACCTCGCCCGTTCGGTCGCCGACGCCTACCACCGGCTCCCGCCGGAACAGCGGGAGCGCACCACCCTCGTCACGGCAGGCTACTGGCAGGCCGGAGCGCTGGACCGGTACGGCGCCGACTACGGGCTGCCCGCCGTGTACAGCCCGAGCCGCGGGTTCTGGTACTTCGGGCATCCACCCGAGACCGCGGACAGCGTCCTGTTCGTCGGGCCGGATCCGGCGCGGCTGCTCCGGTCCTTCACCGCCGCCCGGATCGTCTCGCGCGTGGACAACGCGACCGGTGTGCGCAACGTGAGCCGCGGGATGCCGATCTGGCTGGTCACCGGTCACACCGAGACCTGGGCCGAGGCTTGGCCCGCGCTACGGGAATTCCGGGTCTGACCGAGCCGGCGCCTAGGGGGTCCAGCCGGTCGACTCCGCCCAGGCGTCGGCGCGTGCGAAGGCGGCGTCGACCCAGACCTGCTTCTCGTCGGTGTACTGCTCGACGGTCCCGTCGCCGGCGTGCTTCGCGGCCATGGCGTTCTTGACGGCCGCATAGGCGTCGCGTTCGCCGGGGTTCTGTCGCAGCCATTCCGGGAACAGCAGCGCGAGCCGCCAGGCCGGGGTCTCCTGCGAGCGGACGTGCAGGTTGACCGGACGCCGGGGATCGCCGCCGAAGTGGAACCGCTTGGGCCAGGTGCCCTCTTCGCCGTGCGCGTCGTCGTACCACTCGCCTTCCGCGCGCGGGAACCCCGCGTCGGAAAGCGCCTGGGCCAGTTCGTCGGCCCTGTCCAAAGTGGACACGGTCAGCTGGAGGTCGAGGATGTCCTTGGCGGGCAGCCCCGGCACGGACGTCGAGCCGATGTGATCGATCCGCACCGCGTTGTCGCCCGCCACCACGCGGATCCGCGCGAGCGCCCGCTCGGCCTGCACGGGCCACGTCTCGTCGTACGACGCGATCTTCGGCGACATCGGCGCCCGCGGCTTGCGGAGCCGCACGTTCGCCTCGAACGGGGTCAGCCGGTCCGCCCACAGCGCGTCGACCTCGGCGAGCACGATGTCGGGCGCTCCGCTGTTGTCGAACCACACGTCGGCCACCGCCCGGCGCTGATCGGTCGTGGCCTGCGCCTTGATCCTGGCGCGCGCGTCCGGTTCGGCCATTCCCCGCGCCTCGACCAGGCGGCGGACCCGCACCTCCTCCGGTGCGTCGACCATGACGACGAGGTGGTACATCGGCGCGAGTCCGCCTTCGACCAGCAGCGGGATGTCGTGGACGATGATCGCGTCCGGCGCGGCCGCCGCCATCAGCTCGGCCGTCCTGGCGCCGACCCTCGGGTGGACGATCGAGTTCAGCCGCTTGCGCGAGTCCTCGTCGGCGAACGCCTTCGCGGCGAGCGCGGGCCGATCGAGCGCACCGTCGGAGCCCAGGATGTCTTCCCCGAACGCCTCCACGAGTTCGGCGAGCCCCGGCGTCCCCGGTTCGACGACCTCCCTGGCGATCTTGTCGGAGTCGATGAGGACGGCGCCGTGCTCGGAAAGCCGGTTCGCCACCGTCGATTTTCCGGCGCCGATCCCGCCGGTCAGGCCCACACGCAGCATGTCGATCAGCCTAGATGAAGGTCCTCCCGGCGGCCGAGGTGCCGCAACATGCCCCGCAGCCTGCCGTCGATCTCGGCTTCGGCCACTTCCCCGCGCAGCAGCACGAATCCGATCGCCCCGGCGAACACGTCCTCGATCACGGCCGGATCGGTGCCCTCGGGGAACTCGCCCTTCTCGACCGCGTCCCTGGCGAGTTCGGCGAGACCGGACAACCGTGGCCGGAGGTACCGCTCGACGTAGGCACCGACCAGGTTCGGATGGTCCACCGACGCGCCGACGACCCTGGCCATCAACATCCGGAACCTGTTCTGGCTCAACAAGCGCGCGACCGTGACGACGAGTTCGCCGATCGACTCCGCGTTCGCGCCGTCGGGTGGACGCGCGTGCTCCAGTGCCGCCAGGAACAAGTCCTCCTTGGACTTCCACCGCCGGTACACGGTCATCTTCGCGACACCGGCCCGTTTGGCGATCGCCTCGATGCTCGCGCCGCCGAACCCGTCCTCGATCAGCAGGTCCAGCGCGGCGTCCAAGATCGCCACGTCGTTGCCCGGATCGCGGGGGCGCCCGCCTACCCTGTCCACCGCATGTCGTTCAGCCACGCGGCCATCTTGTCCGGTGCCGGAAGCCCGCGCCAAGCCAGGTGCCCGTCCGGCCTGACCAGCAGCACGTCGCGCGATCCCTTGCACACCAAGGTGCCGACCAGATCGGCACCGAGTTGCCCGGCGACCGCCTCGGTGTGCCGGGCCGCCTGTTCGGCGTCGCCGGCCACGACCGTCCAGCGCCCGGATATCGCCGCGCGCAACGTCGTCTCGACGCCGTCCGTCCGTCGGCACCGCAGGTCCGGCACCCGGTCCCCCGGCCGGGGTTTGCGGGCCCACCGGCTCGCGCCCGGCGCCAGCGGCCCGCCTCGGTAGGTGGTGTCCAGCTGGGACGCGACCAGCCACAGCCGGCGCTGCACCGCGGTCGACCGGATCGCCGGCATCACCAGCCGGTCGCGCACCAGCCGTTTCCACGGCCGGTCCGGCAGCATGATGTCCACCGCCCCGCTGGTCGCGGCCAGCACCTTGCGGGCGAGGGGCCGCCGCTCGCCCTCGTAGGTGTCGATCAGGTCTTCCCCCGCCAGACCGCGAGCGACCAGGGTGAGCTTCCAGGCCAGGTTCTCCGCGTCCCCCAGTCCGGTGTTCTGCCCCTGCCCACCGGTCGGGCTCTGGATATGCGCCGCGTCGCCCGCGAGCAGGAGCCGGCCTTGCCGGTACCGGTCGGCGAGCCTGCGGTGGATGCGGAACTCCGAACTCCACCGCACCTCGGTGACCGTGTCCCGAGACAGCCCGCTCCGCCGGCAGAACTCGCTCAGCACCTCCTCACCGATCTGCTCGGTCGAGAGCCCTTCCGGCAGGCCGGGAAGCGGCTCGGTGAACACCCGCCAGGCGTTGTCCGGCAACGCGGTCACCGACAACATCCGCCCGGTGTCCATCCAGGTGACGCTGCCGTCGTGGTCGAACGGCCAGTTCGCGCGCACGTCGGCCATCAGCAGCCGCTCGATCAGTTTCCGCCCGGAGAAGCCGATACCGGCGATCCGGCGGACCGCGCTGTGCGCGCCGTCGCAGCCGATCAGCCACGAGGCTTCGATTTCGCGCTCGTCGGTGTCCACGACGACGGTCACCCCGTCCGGGCGCTGCCGGGCGCCGGTCACCTTGGTACCCCATTCGACCTTCCCGCCCACCTCGGCGAGCCGCGCACGCAACGCGCCTTCGACCTCGGCCTGGGAGATCAGCAACGTGGGTTTCGGCAGCATCGCGGCGGCCTTGCCGACCTGCAGTTTCAGCACCGTGCGCGGGCCGTCGTTGTAATACATGGTGAGCAGCGACCGGGACCGGCTGCGCAGATCGCCCAGCGCGCCGATCCGCTCCAGCACTTCGACGCCACGGGGCTGCAGGCCGAGGGCACGGGAAGTGGTGACCGGTCCGGGGGCGGCGTCCACCAGCCGTACGTCGACGTCGTGCATGAACAGATGAACGGCGAGCGCGAGGCCGGTCGGGCCCGCGCCCACGATGACAAGAGGTTCGCTCATGTTTGTAAACGATACCGTCTCGTTTACTAACCTGTCCAGACTTCGCGCTGGGTGACGAGAGAGGCACATCCGGCACAGAAGGGTGCAAAAGGCAAGTTGATAGTGACGCGAGACTCAACCTTTATGGGTGACACGCCGGGCGGTTACGCCGCATCGGAGGCCTGATTGCGTACCGTGCGCGGCGAAGGTCGCCCACACGGAGGAAAGATGGCAGACGGCAAGCACGTCGGAAGGCACCGGCTCGGTACGCCGGGCCTGGTGCACTGTGTCCTCCATCGTCCCGTGGCCGAGGCCCTCGCCGAATATCGGCGCACGTGGCTGAGCGCGCTCCTGGTCCCGGCCAAGCACAGCTTCGCCGGACTCCGCCGCAAGGCCCGCGCCGCGGCGCTCGAACGCATCTGGGTGCCGGCCGTCCGGCCCGCCACTTCCTGACGCTCTTCTCCCCCTACCGCATTCAGTCCTCTGGATGCGGTAGTTGCGCGTGCAAGGATCGCATTCAGAGGACGAAACGCGGGCAAAAGAAAGCGGCCCCGGTCCGTGTGGACCGGGGCCGCTTTCTGTCAGCTACTGGCTGAGCGCCTGGATCACGCGCCGCCCGACAGCTTCTCGCGGAGAGCCGCGAGCTGCTCGTCGCTGGCGAGCGTGCCACCGCTCTTGGCCTCGGCCGGAGCGGAGGTGTAGCTCTGCTCGCCCGAGTCGCCGGAGGTGACACCGGTCGCGGCGTCGGCCGCGGCTTCCGCGTCGGCCTCGGCGGCCTTGACGACCTGCTTCATGTGAGCCTCGTAGCGGGTGTGAGCCTCGGCGTACTGACGCTCCCACTCCTCACGCTGCTTGTCGAAGCCTTCCTGCCACTCCTGGGTGTCCGGGTCGAAGCCTTCGGGGTAGATGTAGTTGCCCTCGGCGTCGTACTCGGCGGCCATGCCGTACTGGGTGGGGTCGAACTCGGTCTCCGGCGTGACGCCCTCGTTCGCCTGCTTCAGCGACAGCGAGATGCGACGACGCTCGAGGTCGATGTCGATGACCTTGACCATCACGTCGCCGTTGACCTGGACGACCTGCTCCGGGATCTCCACGTGGCGCTCGGCCAGCTCGGAGATGTGCACCAGGCCCTCGATGCCCTCCTCGACGCGCACGAACGCACCGAACGGGACGAGCTTGGTGACCTTGCCCGGCACGATCTGGCCGATCGCGTGGGTGCGGGCGAACTGACGCCACGGGTCTTCCTGGGTCGCCTTCAGCGACAGCGAGACGCGCTCGCGGTCCATGTCGACGTCCAGAACCTCGACCGTGACCTCCTGGCCGACCTCGACGACCTCGGACGGGTGGTCGATGTGCTTCCAGGACAGCTCGGAGACGTGCACCAGGCCGTCGACGCCACCCAGGTCCACGAAGGCACCGAAGTTGACGATGGACGACACGACGCCCTTGCGGACCTGGCCCTTGGCGAGCGCGTTGAGGAACTCGCTGCGCACCTCGGACTGGGTCTGCTCCAGGTAGGCGCGGCGGGACAGGACCACGTTGTTGCGGTTCTTGTCCAGCTCGATGATCTTCGCCTCGAGCTCGCGGCCGACGTACGGCTGCAGGTCGCGCACGCGGCGCATCTCGACCAGCGACGCGGGCAGGAAGCCGCGGAGGCCGATGTCCAGGATGAGGCCGCCCTTGACGACCTCGATGACGGTGCCCTTGACGGGCTCGTCCTTCTCCTTGAGCTCCTCGATCGTGCCCCAGGCGCGCTCGTACTGCGCACGCTTCTTGGACAGGATCAGACGGCCTTCCTTGTCCTCCTTCTGGAGGACAAGGGCTTCGACCTCATCGCCGACGGTGACAACCTCAGCCGGGTCGACATCGTGCTTGATGGAGAGCTCGCGCGAGGGGATGACACCCTCGGTCTTGTAGCCGATGTCGAGCAGGACCTCGTCACGGTCGACCTTGACGATGGTTCCTTCGACGATGTCGCCATCGTTGAAGTACTTGATCGTCTTGTCGATCGCAGCGAGGAAGTCTTCCTCCGACCCGATGTCGTTGATAGCGACTTGCTGGGGCCCGGTGGGGGCGGTCGGGGCGGTGGCGGTGTCGGTCGTCATTAGGCGGGTTGCTCCGGTGGATGGGAAGTAGTGGGTTTGCAGTTAGGGCACCATGGGCTTCCGACATGAGGCGACCGCATAAGCAAACGTCCACAGGGAACGACCGCGAGCATCACCGCATCCGGTACGCGACCCCCTGACCCGGACGCTGAGCGAACCGGGGGAAAGAGTAGCGCGAACCCACTGCGCTAACAGATATCCTACGCGGCCCCCTGTACACGGCACAATCAGGGTCGCCCCCACGATCACGGCGGGCGGATAAGCTGTGCCGCGAAGCCCTGACCTGGGGAAAGGATATCGGTTTGAGCCAGCAGTCCGTCACCGAGCCCGATCGGCACGCACAGGCCGAGGAGCGGCTCGGCACCGCGGGGGTCGCCTACCGGGCGGTCTCGGCGCCGGAAGCGACCGCCGCGAACCTGGCGTGGTGGGACGCCGACGCCGACGACTATCAGGCGACCCACGGCGGGTTCCTCGGCGACGCGGACTTCGTCTGGTGCCCCGAGGGCGTCCGCGAGGCCGACGTCGCGCTTCTGGGTGAAGTCGACGGCAAGCGGATCCTCGAAGTCGGCTGCGGGCAGGCCGCCTGCTCGCGCTGGCTCGCCGCACAAGGCGCCGAGGCGGTGGCGACCGATCTGTCGGCGGGCATGCTGCGGCACGCGAGGGAAGGCAACGAGCGGACCGGCACGCCCGTCCCGCTCGTGCAGGCGACGGCCGAGTCGCTCCCGTTCGCCGACGCGAGCTTCGACGCGGCCTGCTCGGCCTTCGGCGCGGTGCCGTTCGTGGCGTCGGTGGACGTCGTGTTCGCCGAAGTGCGCCGGGTGCTCCGGCCGGGTGCCCGCTGGGTGTTCTCGGTGACCCATCCGATGCGCTGGATCTTCCCCGACGACCCCGGGCCGCAGGGCCTCACGGTCACGCAGCCGTATTTCGACCGCACGCCTTACGTCGAGGTCGACGAAGAGGGCGTCGCGACGTACGTCGAGTACCACCGCACCCTCGGCGACTACGTCCGCGCGCTCTCCGACGCCGGCTTCACGCTCACTGATCTCATCGAGCCCGCTTGGCCGGAAGGGCACACCCGCACCTGGGGACAGTGGAGCCCGTTGCGCGGCAAGCTCTTCCCCGGCACCGCGATCTTCTGCACCCAGCGGGGATGACCCCGGCGGCGGAACGACAGAGGGCGCGGTTCGCCGCGCTCGACCCGTTGATTCCGCCGCCTCCCCCGCTCCCACCGGGCGAACCCCTCGAAGCAGGCGGCGCCAGCGGGACGATCACGCACGTGCGGTTCGCGGCGGGTTCCTGGCAACGGCTCTGGAGCCCCGCCCATCTGCAGATCCTCTCCGCGGTCCTCCCCCTCGACGCCGTCGCGGGCATGAGCGCGTTGCTTTCCGCCTGGCGCGAGCGGATCGCGCTCGCCGACGCCGAACCGGATTCGTCGTGCACGGTCACCTGGCCCAGCCGTGACGTCGCGGTCTCACGGGCCCTGCTCGACCACGGGCTCGCGCCGCAACTGGCGCTGGCCGTCCGCGAGCCCGCGGCGGGGGAAGCGCATTCCGTACCCGGCGTGACGATCCGCGCGTCGACGCGGGGCGATCTGGAGGAGATCGTCGACCTCCGGTTCGAAGAACTTCGCTACACCTCGCTCGTCGGCCACGGTGTCGTCCGGCCCGGCGCCAAAGCCCTGCTCGCCGAAGAGGTCCGGCGCGGCCTGCAGTTCGGCGGCCGGGTCTGGATCGCCGAAGAGGAAGGCCTCACGGTCGGGATGGTGACCGGCGGAAAGCGCTCCCCGATCCCCGGCGACGCGCTCGCCGGACGCTTGCCGCCGGGCGAATGGGGCTACGTCGGAACGCTCGCGGTCACCGCGGCCGCGCGGGGACGCGGGATCGGGCGCGCGCTGACCGCCGCAGTGCACGACGAGCTGTTCTCGCCGTCGCTGCGCGGTACCTTCGTCTCGTACAATCCGGCGAATCCGCTGTCCCCGGTGTTCTGGCACCGGCAGGGTTATCGTCCTCTGTGGACGACGTGGGCGGCCGCCCCGGCCGCGGCCCTTCGGTAGCGGAGCGCCGCGGTCGACACTGGGGACGGGGATGGAAATCGAAAAGACCTTGTTCGACGCGCACCGCGCCCGGTTCGCGTCGATCGACGGGTTCCTGCCCGAGGCGGCGCCCGCCCCGGTCGTCGGTGAACGCGTGGACGCGGCCACCGCGGCCGGCGTCCAGGTCACCGGAGTGGTGCAACGGCAGCTGCACGGGCCGGACGACGTCCCCCTGCTGTGGTCGGCCGCCGACGTGCGGCAGCTGTTCCCGTTCATCGGGAACACCGGCACCGAGGGCATGGACGTGCTCCTGCGCGCGTGGCGGGCGTGGATGGACGCCGAATCCCCCGGCGAGGACTCGTCCTGCGTGGTCAACTGGCCGAGCCGGGACGCCGAGGCGATCCGCGCGTTCCTCGACCACGGGCTGGTGCCGATGTCCGCGCTCGCGGTGCGCGCCGGCGGCCATCGTGACGCCCCGGACGCCGAGGGCGTCGCCGTCCGCCGGGCCCGGCGCGACGACTTCGACACCGTGCTCGCGATGGCCGTGTCGACCCACGACTACATCGGCCAGGTCGCCACCCGGCACCGTCCGAACGCCGCCGAACTGCTCGCCCCGGCGCTGGAACGCGCGCTCGACAAGGATCTCCCGCTGCTGTGGCTCGCCGAACGGGACGCCCGCATCGCGGCGTTCGCGCACGGCGCGTGGATCACCTCCTCACCCGGCTCGGCCGAGGCCGAACTGCTCCCCCACGGCCGCTGGGGCTACGTCAACAACGTCGTCACCCTGCCCGGGCTGCGCGGAAGCGGACTCGGCCGCACACTGATGTCGGTGGTGCACAAGGAGTTCGCCGCCGACGGCGCGGACGGCACCTACCTCTACTACAACCCGACCAACCCGCTCTCCTCGGTGTTCTGGCACCGGCAGGGTTATCGTCCACTGTGGACGTCCTGGGAGGTCCATCCGGCGTCGGCCCTGCGATAGACGTCCGGTTTGCGGAGGTTTCGTCACTCTTGTGTGTGACGTGAGCCCCCCAAGGTTGTGCACCTCCCAGGTCAGGGCTAACTTTTGAACTGACCAGTCAGTTTAAAAGTTCCGCGAGTCACCGACCTGGGAGTTCTTCGTGCGGGTTCAAGCCGACAGGGTGTCCGTGACCGGACCCCACGGCACGTTGCTGTCGCCCACTTCGCTCACCGTTTCGGGTGGTGAGCTGGCGATAGTGCACGGCGAGCCGGGAGTCGGCGTCACCGCCTTCGGGCTGGCGCTGGCAGGCAGGCTGAAGCCCGCCACCGGGACGGTGACCGTCGAGGGCGGCGACCCGCACAAGGTCGTGGCGATCGTCGACTCCCCCGGCGTGAGCGAGCCGGACGGCGCGTTGTCGCTGCAGGTCGTCGTCGGGGAGGAACTCGAACTCGCGAAGCGCCCGGCGAACAAGGCCGCCGTCGCGAGCTGGCTGGCCGAGCACGACGCCGCCGCCTTCGCCACCACCCGATTCGAGAACATCGAACCGGTGACGCGCACCCGGCTGCTCACCGCGCTCGCCGCGAACCGTGAGGGCGTCGGCGTCCTCGTGCTCGACACCCCGGACCGGCACACCAGCGACGTCGACAGCTGGGCGCGGCTCGCCCGCGAGCACGCCGAGCGCGGCCTCGCCGTCATCGTGCTGACCGCCACCACCCCGGTTTCGGCCCTGCCGGAGAAGCCCGCGCTCTGCGGCGCCCTCGAGCAGCCCGACCCCGTGCGCTGCGCGCCGGTCGAAACCGCTGAGATCGAAGAGACTTCAGGAGACCAGGAATGAATCCCGTCCGGATCGCCGCCAACGAGCTGCGCCGGCTGAGCAGTGGCACCCTGCCGAAGCTCGCCATGGCCGCGCTCGTCCTGGTGCCGCTGCTCTACGCGTCCTTCTACCTCTACGCGAACTACGACCCGTACTCGCGCCTGGACAAGCTGCCCGCCGCCGTCTTCACCTCCGACACCGGCGCGAAGGACTCGGCCGGCGTGGAACGCAACGTCGGCCGTGAGGTCACCGACGAACTGGTCAAATCCGGCACGTTCCAATGGCACGAGGTGTCCCAGGACGAGGCCGCGAAGGGCGTCCGCGACGACAAGTACTCGTTCGCGATCGGCATCCCGCGCGACTTCTCCACGGCGCTGCTGTCGTCGGGCAACTTCCAGCCCCAGCAGGCGACGATCACGCTGACCACCAACGACGCGAACAACTATCTGTCCGGCACCATCGCGAAACAGGTCGCCGAGCAGGTCCGCAAGACGATCGCGGAGAAGGTCGGCAGCGAGGCGGCGGACAAGTTCCTGGTCGGCTTCTCCACGATCTACGGCAAGATCCAGGAGGCCTCGACCGGTGCTTCGCAGCTCGCTGACGGTGCCGGCAAGCTCAAGACCGGACAGCAGCAGCTGGCCGACGGCGCCAACCAGCTCGCCTCCGGCAGCTCCCAGCTGGCGACCGGCCTCGGCACCCTGAAATCCAGTACCGCCCAGCTCCCCGCGCAGACCCAGAAGCTCGCCGACGGCGCCGGTCAGGTCGCCGACGGGAACCAGAAGGTCGCCGACGCCGCATCGCTCGCGGCGACGGCTTCCGGCGACATCCAGGCCAAACTCGACGGTTACCGCACCCAGCTCGCGCAGGATCTGCGTGCCGCCGAAGTCCCCGAGGCGAAGGTGCAGGAGATCCTGAGCCGTCTCGACACCCTCCGGTCTCCGGTCGACCAGGCGAACACGAAGATCCAGGGTGCGAACAGCCAGCTGATCCAGCTCGCGTCCGGTGCCCGGCAGGTGTCCGACGGCGCGCACCAGCTGGCCTCGGCCACCCCGCAGCTCACCAGCGGCATCGCGCAAGCGGCCGACGCGTCGGCGCAGATCCGCGACGGAGCGGCGAAGCTGAACGACGGCGAGAAGACCGCGGTCAACGGCACGAACCAGCTCGCCGACGGCGCGGTGCAGCTGCGCGACGGGCTCGCGGCCGGGCTCAAGGAGATCCCGAACCCGGACGACCCCACCCGGGCGGCGACCGCCAACACCATCGCGGACCCGGTGGCGGTCAACTCCTCCGGCGTCGCCTCGGCCGGGACCTACGGCGCGGGTCTCGCCCCGTTCTTCATCTCGCTCGCGACCTGGATCGGCGCGTTCGTGCTGTTCCTGTTGCTGCGCCCGCTCTCGACCCGCGCGCTGACCGCCGGCGCGTCACCGTTCAAGGTCGCGCTCGGCGGCTGGCTGTCCTCGGCGCTGCTCGGGATCGCGCAGGTGATCGTGCTGTTCGGCGCGGTGACCTGGCTGGTCGGCATCGACGTCGCGCATCCGCTCGGCGCGATCGGGTTCGCGGTACTGGTGTCGCTGACCTTCACGTCGGTGGTGCACGCGCTCAACGCGTTCTTCGGCGCCGTCGGGAAGTTCCTCGGCCTGGTGCTGCTGGTGCTCCAGCTGGTGAGCGCGGGCGGCACGTTCCCCTGGCAGACGATCCCGGACGCGTTGTACCCGTTGCACATCGTGCTGCCGATGGGTTACGCGATCGACGGGTTCCGGCACCTGCTCTACAGTGGCGCCTCGATGGAGATCCTCGGTGACATCGGTGTCCTTGTCGCGTATCTCGTCGGCGGGATCCTGGTCTCGACACTGGCGGCGCGGAAACGGCGCACCTGGACGGTTTCGGCGCTGAAACCCGAGCTGGCGTTGTGAGTCCCCGGGGTGAGGCGACGAAGCAGAAGCTGTTCGAAGCGACGCTGCGGCTGTCCGCCAGCCGTGGCCTCGTGGGGCTGACGGTGGACGACATCGCGGCCGAGGCGAAGGTCGCGAAGGGCACCGTCTACTACAACTTCGGCAGCAAGGACGGTCTTGTCGACGCACTGCTGCGCTACGGCGTCGGCGTGCTCGCGGACCGCCTGCGCGCGGCGACCGGCGACGGCGACCCGATGGACGTCATCGAGTCGCAAGTGGACGGTGCGCTGGAGTTCATCGCCGAATACCCCGGTTTCTCGCAGATCCTGGTGAGCGAGATGTGGCGTACGCCCGGCACCTGGCACGAAACGCTGACGCTGCTGCGCGAGGAGATCATTTCGATCGTGCGCGAACAACTCCACCGGCTGGACGCCGCCGGGCGGCTGCCCGACGGCGTCCAGATCCAGACCGCCGCGGCGGGGTTGTTCGGCACGATGCTGGTGGTCGCGCTCGACTGGCAGGTCTTCCAGCCGAAACGGACCAGGGCCGACGTGCGGGAATCGGTGATGGTGCTGATCCGGGGCCTCGGGCGTTAGTCGAAGGACGCGTTCCCCTTGGGCGATTTCGTCACTGTCGTGCATGGGCTGAAGGCTCCCTTCACCGCATCCGAAGCGACGAAAGGAGCCTTCGCCGCACGGCCGGATACGGGGAGCGGCGATAGCCACAGCCGTCACAGTGTCGCGCGTTAAGGGCCCCTTCCCTCGGATCAGCCGAGGAAACTCGACCTTGCCAAGTACATGAAGGCCCCCTTCCTTGCGCCTAGGTACAGGAAGGGGGCCTTCATGTACCTAGCTTCATGTACGTCAAGTGCCCAACGCGGATCGTGGGTGGCGAAACATCCTTCAGCTGCCTGTCTCCCGGACCCACTTCAGCTTGACCTCGAAGTTCCCCTCCAGTCCCGTTTTCGCGATGACGGCGCCCGCTTGCGCGGTCAGCTTGACGCCGAACTTGAGTTCGACCTCGTCCGGTCCCCTGGTCATCGACCGAAAGGCGTCCAGTGCCGCCGCGGCCGCGTCCTTGACGTTCGCGAGTGCCGCTTCGAAGGACCCCTTGGTGTCCTCGATCAGGTCGTCCCGCCGGGAGACCCGGGCGGTGCCGGGGACCGGGTCGATCTCGACGATCACCGAACCACCGCCTTCGAGCGGGAATCGTGCCAGGTCGTTCACCGATGCTCCTCACTGTCCACAGGGGATTTCGAACCATTCGCCCTGCTGGATGCTTTCTCGGACGTCGTCGAGTTGTTTCAGCAGGATGTCCAGCCGGTCCCGGTTGCTCAGGTATTCCAGAACGGCCCGGTGGAACGCGCCGGTCATCGTCGCGGGCATCAGGTCCGAGGCGTCGAAGCACAGTGCGGACGCCGAAGTGATCGTGTCCGCGACCCTCCGGCTCACCTGATCCGGATAGACGTCGAGACCGAGCTTCCGGTTGGCGGAAAAGGCGTTCGCGCGCGGGATCGACGGCCAGATCCGCTGTGCCTTCTCCGAAGCGAGGAACTCCATCAGCTTGCGCGCCTGCGGGGTGTCCTGGAACATCCCGGCGAGGTCGGCCGCGACCTCGGAGACGTCGCGGCCGGGGAAGCTGAGGAAGTCGAAATCGGTGCCCGGCTTGGGAAAGGTCCCGTCGGGGCGTTTGAAGTTCTGGTAGCGGCTCATGATGAACGACGCCTGGTGTTCGAGCGCGCAGCCCGGCGGATCGGTGAACATGGCCTTGCCCGCGTCGCCGAAATCGGTCAGCAGCGCGGCCGCGGTACCGCCGCGGATCGCGGTGGGTTCGAGCACGGAACCCCAGTCCAGCCAAGCCTGTTTGACCTCGGGCGAGGTCCACGGCAACCCGCCGGACGCCCACTGCCGGTACTTCTCCGGCCCCGCCGAATGCAGCAGGATGTCTTCGATCCAGTCGGTTCCCGGCCAGCCCGAGGTGGGCGGGGCACCCATCCCGACACACCACGGCGTGCCGCCGGCCGCCGTCAGCCCTGCCGAGTATTCGCGGAGCGCGGCGAACGTCGTCGGGCGGATCCCGGTCATCCGGGCCGGGTCGTACCAGATCAGGCTTTTGAGATCGGCCTTCACCGCGACCGCGTACAGCTTCTCGGTGCCGATTTTCTGCAGGGTGACCCACTGTGAGCTGAAAGACCGCGTCACGGCGGCGGAAAGGTCGTCGTCGAGCGGCAGCAGGTCGCCCGACTTCCGGTATTTCGCCAGCACTCCGGCGTTGGGCAGGACGGCCACGTCCGGCGGAGTGCCGCGCTGGACGTCCGAAGCGAGCACCTGGTCGACGGCCCGGGTGCCTTCGTAGAGGTAACCGATCCCGGTGTCGGCCTTGAACGCGTCCAGCACCTGGCGGAAGGCCGTTTCCTCGCCGCCGGTCCAGGACGCGAGGACGACGACCGGTTCGTCCTCCGCCGACGCCGAACAGCCGCCCGCGACCAGTGACAGCGCCGTCAGCACGGCGATCAGGCGCTTCACGGGCGATACCGGTATTCGTCGATCCGAGCGTGCAGCCCGAGCAGGACGAGTCCGCCCGCGAGCAGGGTGCCCGCCGGGATCAGGAACTCCCGTCCGCCGGATTCGGCCGCGGCGGAGGCGTCGGCCGCCACCGCCTTCGCGCCCGCCGTGGCCACCCGGGTGTTGTCCGTCGCCACCGTCGTGGACTGCCGTGCCCGCACGCGGAACTCGTCGACGGTCACCCCGCATCCCTGCCTCTCGTCGCAGTACTCGGTCAGCAGGTCGGCGAGCTGCCGCTGACCGGCGTCGTCGGCCGCCTTGAGCTGCTGAGATCGCGCGGCGGCGACACCGTCGAGCCGCTCCCCGACCGAATCCAGCCGGTCGCGGCTGATCAGTGTGAGCACCAGGGCGACGCCGATGGCGGCGATCAGCACGGTCGCCGCGAGCAGCGGGAGGTTCGCCACGCGCCGGAAACGCTTCCGCAGGTACAGCTGGGTGAAGACCAGCAGCACCAGCAGGGCCAGCACCGGCAGCAGCCAGAGCGGGAGCATCGCGAGGCTCATCCCGGTGTCCGACAGCTGCCGGTCCAGCGCCTCACGTTGCCTGCCCTGCAACACTTCCAGCTCTTCCAGGACCCCGCCCGAAGCGTGCAGCAGCCGAGAGGCGTGCCAGAGATCGACCGCGCCCAGCACGGCGGCGTCCGGCTGGCGGAAGTGCACGTCGGCCTGGCCGATGGAGCCCGAGTAAGCCGCGACCTGGCTTTCGATCACCTGCAGCGCGTTGCCGCCCGCCTCACCCGCCTGGTTGAACTCCGCGACCCGCGCGAGGCTCTGGCTCGCCAGCGCCAACTGGTTCGCGTACTCCTGCCCCGGCCCGGCGAGTTTCGCCTCACCGGAGGCGAAACTCGCGATCGCGGCGGCGTCGGCGGCCACCAGCGCGGCCCGTGCGGCGGTCACTTCGAGCACCGCCTGCGCGGTGCGGTCGCGGACGGTCTCCGCCGTGTTCTGGACGTTCTGGAACGCCCACAGCGAGACCACCAGCACCGCGAGGGTGAGCGCCAGCAACGCGGTACGGAGCCGGACCAGCCGCACCCGGGTGGCCGTCACGAAACGACCTCGCCGAACGGTCTTCCGCAGCCGACGCAGAAGTTCGCCCCGGCGGGTGAGAGCGCGGGGCAGGCCGGGCAGGCGACCGGTGTTCCGTCGGGCATCGGCCGATCTTCCTGCGGAAGGGCGATTTCCGAAACCCTCGACGGGATGACGACGTGCAACGCGTGGCTGCGGGTCGCGTCGGGGCGCAGCCGCACCACGCCTTTCTCCGCGTCGAGGATCTCCACGACCCCGGAGAGACGGCTGAGGGTCTCGTCGTCACCCGCGGCGGTGGCCAGGGCGACCGCGCGCCCCCAGTCCCGTTCGGCTCCGGCCCGGTCGCCCGCCGCGTAGGCATCGCCGCCCGCGGTCAGCGCCTCGCCGAGGTCGGCCTGCGCGGCGTACTTCGAGACCATCGGGTGAATCAGCGTCGGCGGGATCGGATCACGCGTCCACCGCCCCGCGATGGCCAGCGCGTCCTCCTCGACCGCGGCTCCCGGCACCGGGACGAGTTCCGTCCACGCCAGCTGGCGGTCCTGACCGTGGCTGGGTTCGAGGTCCGGGTCGAGATCCAGGATCAGCTGGTAGTCCCGTGTCTCGTCGCTCGCGAACGAACCGAGCGACAACTCCTGCTCGCGGACGCCGACCTCCCGGCACCGGTCGGTGAGGTCGTACTCGTCGGGGAACACCTGCTTGATCGACCGCAGCCTGCTGAACGGCATGGTGCCGATCCGCAGCCGGACCTCGGGCAGCACCTTCGTCATCGCGCTCTCGACCAGCTGCCGGAAGTCGTCGGCCAGTTTGTCGTCCTCGACGACGGAATCGACGTTCCCGCGCAGGACCCGGCCGATCTGGGTGAGTTCGGCGGGCTCCCAGCCGTCGCCGATCCCCCTGGCGTCACAGACGAACCGGCCTTCGCAGCTGTTCAGCACGGTCATCAGATCGGCCCTGGTCTGGGAGTCGTTGCGGCCGTCGGTGAGGAGGATCGCGTGGCGGACGGCGTCGGGCACGCCGTCGAAGAGGTCGCGCGCCTTGGCCAGCCAGGCACCCATCGCGGTACCACCGACGGCCGCGAGATGCTCGACGGCGGCGCGCGCCTCCGCCCTGGTCCGGCCGGAAGCGGTCACCAGGCCGTCCTCGGCCGGGTAGATCATCTTCGCGCGGTCGGTGCCCTGGATGACGGCGAACCGCACGCCGTCGGGGAGGACGTCGATGGCCGCCGCGGCCGCGCGCCGGGCCTCGCCGATCTTGGTGCTGGGAAAGCGCATCGAACTGGAGCAGTCGATCATCAGGACCTCGGCGGCCGTCCTGGCCGCGGACGCTTCACCGCCGCGCGAGACGACCCGGACGATCGCGGTCATCGCCCGGTCCCCCTCGGCCAGGAACTTGTTCTGGTGCACTTCGAGGCCCAGACCCGGCTCCCCGCTCATTTCTCCCCTTTCACACCAAGGTCACCGGTCTCACCGAATTCGCGAGATCGATCAGCACGTCGTGCGCCTCCGGCGAGGGCGCGTGATGGGCGAGCCGCCGGTACGACCTGTCCAGCACGGTGCGGGCACCCGTCTCGTCCGCGCGCAGGATCTCGCCGTCGGTGATCCCGTCCTGCCCGAGCAACACCCCCGCCAGCCCGGTCTCCCGCACCGCCGTCACGAGCCTGTCGAGTGCGTCGCCGTCGAGGTCCAACGCGGTCAGCCGGACGACGGCGTCGTCGAGTTCCGCGGACGCCGGGAGGTCACCCGTCTCCGGCATCGGCGCGGACAGCACCCGCACGCCCGCGATCCGCGCCGCCTCGTCGTAGCGCGAGAATTCCGGGACCTGGTCGAGGATCTCCACGGCGGCGGCACGGTCGCCTCGTGCCAAGCGGACCCGCGCGAGCCCGAACGCCGCACTGACCTGCGCCCGGTCCCGCACCCACAAGGCGTCGTAGTACCGTTCGGCGGCGGCCGCGCCGTTGAGGTGCTCCTCGCAGAGCCCCAGTGCTAGTTTCGGCGGCTCCTCGCCGGGGATGTCGCGGTACACGGCGGTGAACTTCTCCTTGGCCGCGGCGAAATCGCCCTCGCCGAGCGCGAGCAGACCTCGATGCCACGCCACCCGCCAGTCGTGGGCGGCGCGCTCCCCGAGCAGCCGTTCGGCCTCCGCCACCGCCAGCGTGCCTTCGATGACGGCCCCGAGTTCCAGCTGCGCCCGGCACCGGCGGAATCCGACCTCCGGCGAACCGGTCACCTTGTCGAGTTTCTTCAGCAGCCGCGCCGCGTCGGGCGCGCGGACGGCACGGAGGAAGTTCGCCTGCGGATCGTCCGGATCCTCACGCGGCACCGGCAGCCCGAGGGCGATCTCCACGGCGGACGGCCGCGCGCCGAGCGAGACGGGCGTCCCGCGCGTCCAGTGCTCCAGCGGCGGCGCCTGACCGAGGCCCGCGTCGAGCAGCACCGCCCCTTCGGCGAACAACGTCGATGCACCGGGCCGGTACTGCTTGTCCCGCAAGGAAAGGATCTCGTCGAGTACGCCGTCGAGCTGGACCAGCATTTCGCGCGCGGTCGCGAATCGCTGTTCGAACGGCGCGGTCGCCCGGTCGAGGACGCGGAGGAACGACTCGATGCCGAACCGGACACCGCGCGCGTCGGTGGTGACCGACCAGCCGTCGCTGGCCTGGAAGAGTTCCCGCAACGTCACGCCGACGGTGTGGATGTCGGACCGGACGGTGAGACCGTGGGTCGCCCGTTCCTTCGGGGTCACCTGATAGTGCTCGGTGCCGACGATCGGGCTTTCGTCGTCGTCGATCTTGCGGATGGCGCCGAAATCGATGAGCTTGATCCGCTTCTCGCCGTGGATCACGTTGTCCGGCTTCATGTCGCAGTACAGCAGGCCTTCGCCGTGCAGGTAGTCGAGCGCGGTCAGGATCTCGCGCCCGTACCCCACGACGTGCTCGACCAGCAGCCGTCCCTCACCGGAGTCCAGCCCGGCCCGGCGGCGGTTCTTGACCTCCCGCAGGGAAAGACCGTCGACGAACTCCATCACGATGTAGCGGAAGTCGTCGTGCTTGACGACGTCGAGGATCCGGACGATGTTCGGATGATCCAGCGCGGTGAGCACCTGGCTCTCGGTCTCCGCGATCCGGACGGCGGCGGTGTTGTTCGTGTTGATCAGGCCCTTGAGCGCGACGTACCGGTCGCCGAGCCCGGAATCCGTTGCCAGATAGACGAATCCGAGCCCGCCGCGGGCGACACAGCCGAGCACATGGTAGCGGCCGTCGACCACGTCACCCGCCGAGAGCTTGGGCGAGAAGGAGAACGGCGTCCGGCAGACCGGGCAGAACCCTTCGGCGGGCGCGGGCCCGCCAGCGACCGAGCGGCCGACCGGGGTGGCCGTGCACCCGTGCTTGCCGCAGAACCGTTCCTCCTCCGGGACATGCGGCTCGGTGAGCAGGCGGCTCGCGACCTCCGGGAGTTCGACGACGGGCAGCGGGGCCCGATCGTCCGTGCCGGCGTGGCCCGCGATCTGCTGGGCACGGGTGGCCACCGTGCTGGTGATCCTCGTCGGCGCCTCACCGGGGCCGGGGATCACCAGGGTCGGTTTCCCCGGTGACTCTTCCGGAGTGCCGGGCGGCAATCCGCAGATCTTGCAGAAGCCGGTCTTGCCCAGCACACCCGGGCAGCCGTCCTGTCCGCAGGCCGTCATCCGTCGATCCGTTTCCGTACGGTGTCCGCGTAGCGCTCGACCGCGGCCGCCGCGGCCGTGAGGTCGCACTGTCCTTCGAAGAGCATCCGCCACGCGGGAGCGTAGGCGGCATCCAGTTCGACGTCTTCGACGAGCCCGCCGTTACGGGCCATCTCCCCGTACGCGTCGAGCCGGGCGCGCAGTTCCGCGCGCCGGGCGAGGTTTTCGCCGAGGAGGCGGCGCAGGTCGCGAGCCCGATCGACGGTCTTGGCCACGGCACGCTCAAAGACCGGAAGCTGCCGTTTCACCCAATCCGTGTCACCGTCCCGCTCCGCCGAACGCAATTGCGTCAGCGCGCCGCGCAGCCGCCGCTCCTTCGGGTGAACGTGCGGGGCGTCGGAGAAGCGGGGCGCGTCGCTCGCGTTGTCCTTCTCCAGCTTGGCGAGTTCACCCAACCGGGTTTCCAGGAGGGCGAGCCTGCCCTCGATGTCGTCCTCGTCCGCGGGCAGCACGTCCGTGCTCGACCGGACCACGCTCACTCCCGGCGAAGTCGCCTCGCGGAACGCCAGCGCGAGCCGCAGCCCGAGTTCGTGCGCGCGCTGGGCCAGGGGCACGAGCACCTCACCGACGAGCTCGTCGGGTTCGGCGGCCTCGTCGATCCCGTAGACGACGACGGTACGGGCGGAACCGTGCCGGCCGGCGGGCGAATCCGCGGCGACGTCGAGCCGGTCGGAGATGCGGCGGCGCACCTCGTCGGCGGTCTTGCCGATCGCGTCGACGGCGAGCACGACACTGCCCACCGGCGGCACCGTCGGCCCTGTCGCGGTCCGGCCGGCGCCACGTTCGCGATCGGCGAGGACGACGGCGCGCCGCAAGGAGGCGGCGACGGCGGAATCGTCCTGTCCCATGATGATCACCCGGACGTCGGCCCGGCCGTGCCCGCCGAGCCAGCGGGCGAATTCACGCGCGAACCGTGGGTCGAGCGCGGGCGGCTCCGGGTACTGCACGAAACCCGGGTCGATCGCAGGGCTGCCTTCGGCCCAGCGGCGCAGTTCCGGCAGGTAACCGAGCATGGTCTCGACCGGGATCATCCAGGAGACACGGGCGGCCTCGGTCGCGTACCGGGTCGCGACCATGCCGACGACGTGGCCCGTCTTGTCGGCGATCACCGCGGAACCGCTGAAGCCGTGGGTGATCGGCTCGGCGTCGGGATCGCGGTGCAGCTGGACGCGTTCGAGACCGTGCCCGCCGTCGCCGACGACTGTCGCCAGCGACCACATGCCGTCCGAACCGCACGGGAAGCCGTACGCCCGGACGCGCTGGTCGTCTTCGAGGGCGGTCCGGTGGAGCGGGGCGCCGGAGATCTGTTCCTCGGGTTCACGCAACCGGAGCAGCGCGATGTCCCCGCCGTCGTCGCCGATGGGCGCCGCCTGCGCGACGATCGTGGCGATTCCGGGCTCCACACCGGGAAGCGCCACGAAATCCACCGTGACACCGTCGAGGCCTTCGATCACGTGAGCGCAGGTGAGGAGGTGTTCGCCGTCGAGCATGGTCCCGGCGCCCAGGATCCGCCCACGATGATCGCGCAGCCGCACCCGCCAGCGTCTGCGCTCGGAAGTCACGCGAAAGACCCTACCGATCGTGAGTGGTGATGACGGTCGGAACCGTCATCACCACTCACGAGGCGTAACGCTAATGCGCGGCGTCGTTCCAGGACCGCCCGTACCCGACGGAGACCTCGAGCGGGACCGCCAGCTCGTAGGCCGAACCCATTCCCTGGCGCACCAACGCTTCCAGCTGCTCGCGTTCGCCTTCGGCGACCTCGAGAACGAGCTCGTCGTGGACCTGCAGCAGCACGCGGCTCTTCAATTTCGCCTCGGTCAGCGCCTTGTGCACGTTGAGCATGGCGACCTTGATGATGTCGGCCGCGCTGCCCTGGATGGGCGCGTTGAGCGCCATCCGCTCGGCCATTTCCCGGCGCTGCCGGTTGTCACTGTTGAGGTCGGGCAGATAGCGGCGGCGGCCGAAGATAGTCTCGGTGTAGCCGACCTTCGCCGCGTCGCCCACGACCGAATGGAGGTAATCGCGCACGCCGCCGAAGCGGGAGAAGTACGCCTCCATCTGCTCTTTGGCTTCCTCGGTGGAGATCCGCAGCTGCTGCGAAAGGCCGTACGCCGAAAGCCCGTACGCCAGGCCGTACGACATCGCCTTGACCCGGAACCGCAGCTCCGGCGTGATCTCCTCCGGCGGCAGCGAGAACGCGCGCGACGCCACGAAAGTGTGCAGATCCTCGCCGCTGTTGAAGGCCTGGATCAGGCCCTCGTCCTGCGAAAGGTGCGCCATGATCCGCATTTCGATCTGGCTGTAGTCCGCCGTCATCAGCTCGGCGTACCCGTCGCCGACGACGAACGCGTCGCGGATGCGGCGGCCTTCTTCGGTGCGGATCGGGATGTTCTGGAGGTTCGGGTCGACCGACGAGAGCCGCCCGGTGGCGGCGATCGTCTGCAGCAGCGTGGTGTGGATGCGGCCGTCGTCGGCGACCGACTTGATCAGACCCTCGACCGTGGTGCGCAGGCGGGTCGCGTCCCGGTGCTCCAGCAGATGCTGCAGGAACGGGTGCTCGGTCTTCTCGAACAGGCTCTGCAGCGCCTCGGCGTCGGTGGTGTAGCCGGTCTTGGTGCGCTTGGTCTTCGGCATGCCGAGCTCGTCGAACAGGATGACCTGCAGCTGCTTCGGCGAACCGAGGTTGACCTGCTTGCCGATGACCGCGTACGCCTCCTCCGCGGCCTGCGTCACCCGGCTGAGGTAATGCGCTTCCAGGTCGGTCAGGTGCTCGATGTCGACCGCGATACCCGCCGCTTCCAGCCCGGTGATCACCTGCAGCAACGGCAGTTCGAGCTCGGCGAGCAGCTGCGCGCCGCCCAGTTCTTCGAGCTCCTTGGTCAGGGCGCCGGCGAGCTCGGCGACCGCGCGGGCCTTGACCAGCTCGGCCTGGATCTCCTTCTGCTCCATGTCCTCGGCGCCGCCGTCGAGCAGCGAAAGCTGCCCGTCCCCGGTGTCGGCCTCGGACCGGAGCTCACGGTGCAGGTACCTCAGGGCGAGGTCGTCGAGTTCGAAGGTGCGCTGGCCGGGACGGACCAGATACGCCGCGAGCACGGTGTCCATGACGAGCCCGGCGAACGTCCAGCCTCGTGCCTTGACGGCGTGCAGGGGGGCCTTGAGCTCGTGACCGATCTTCTGGATCTTCTCGTCGGCGAGCCAGGCCGTGAGCGCCTTGTCGTCCTCGGCGTCCATCGCGGTGACGTCGACGTACGCGCCTTCGCCGTCCGCGGCCGCGAAGGTGATGGCCTTCAGGTCCGAGCGGACCGAGGCACCGGTGGTCCGGAACGCCAGGCCGACCGGCTTGTCCGTGCCGGTGTGCGCGGACAGCCATTCGGTGAGGGCGCCCGGCGCGAGCTTCGAACCGCTGACCTCGAAACCCTCCTCGGCCTCGGGCTCGGCGCTCTGCAGAGTGGCGAAGAGCCGGTCTCGCAGGACGCG
Organism: Amycolatopsis japonica; assembly: GCF_000732925.1. Classification (NCBI taxonomy): domain Bacteria; kingdom Bacillati; phylum Actinomycetota; class Actinomycetes; order Pseudonocardiales; family Pseudonocardiaceae; genus Amycolatopsis; species Amycolatopsis japonica. Next base: position 2,830,448 of record NZ_CP008953.1, on the reverse strand, counting down.
GAACTCGAGCTCGTCGAACAGCGCGTGGACGGCCTCGCGGTCCCACGGGCGCAGCTCGAGCATCGTCGGGCCGAGCTCCAGCTCGACGTCGCGGATCAGCTCGGTGAGCTGGCGGTTCAGCATCACCGCGCCGAGGTGCTCGCGCAGCGCGTCGCCGACCTTGCCCTTGACCTCGTCGACCCGGTCGATCAGCTCGTTGAAGGAGCCGAACTGCCGGATCCACTTCGCGGCCGTCTTCTCCCCCACGCCGGGGATGCTGGGCAGGTTGTCCGAGGGGTCGCCACGCAGCGCGGCGAAGTCCGGGTACTGCGCCGGCGTGAGGCCGTACTTCTCCTCGACCGCCGCCGGGGTGAACCGGGTCATCTCCGACACGCCGCGCTTCGGGTACAGCACGGTGACCTGGTCGGTCACCAGCTGGAGCGCGTCACGGTCGCCCGTACAGATGAGGACGTCGAAACCTTCGGCGGTCGCCTGTGTCGTGAGCGTGGCGATGATGTCGTCGGCTTCGTAGTTCTCCTTGGTCAGCGCCGGGATGCCGAGGACCCTGAGCACGTCCTCGACCAGCCCGACCTGGCCCTTGAACTCGTCCGGGGTGCTGCTGCGGTTGGCCTTGTACTCCGCGAACGTCTCCGACCGGAACGTCTTGCGGGAGAGGTCGAACGCCACCGCCAGATGGGTCGGCGCCTCGTCGCGCAGCAGGTTGATGAGCATCGAGGTGAACCCGAAGACCGCGTTCGTCGTCTGCCCGGTCTTCGTCTTGAAGTTCTCCGCGGGCAGCGCGAAGAAGGCGCGATACGCCATCGAATGGCCGTCGATCAGCAGCAGTTTGGGCCGCTCGGCCTGTGCGGTGGCGGGTGTGGCGTTGGCAACGGTCGTGTTCTCACTCGGGCTCACGGGAGCGAGTCTAGGGTGAGGGTCTGACAGTCCTACCTGTCGTGTCGTTTAAGGAGCTCTGTGTGACCGAACAAGCCCTCGAATCCTTCGCCGGGATCGACCCGGCCTTCGCCGGACAGCAGCTCAACGACAAACTCGGGCTCGAGATCAGCGAATTCGGTCCCGAACGCGTCGTGGGCAGCATCCCGGTAGAGGGCAACCTCCAGCCCTACGGCCTCCTCCACGGTGGCGCGAACGCCGTCGTCGCGGAAGCGCTCGGTTCGATGGTCTGCGCGCTCAACGCCGGCACCGACAAGGCGACGATGGGGCTCGAGCTTTCGTGCACGCACCACCGGGCGGTCCGGTCCGGGCGGGTGACCGGTGTCGCGACGCCGGTGCACGTCGGACGCGGGACCGTGACCGCCGAGATCGTGCTGACCGACGACCAGGGGCGCCGGTCGTGCACGGCGCGGCTGACCTGTGTGGTGCGGGAGCGGCCGCCGGGCGCCTGAGCGCACCGGAAGTCCGTGAAGGCCCCCTTCATTGCGCCTAGGTACATGAAGGGGGCCTTCACGTACTTTGACAGACGTGGATCTCGACACTGCCCAGGTGCGCGCGTTCGTCGCGACCGCCGACCACGGCCATTTCGGTCGCGCGGCAGAATCCCTGTTCCTCACCCAGCAAGCGCTGTCGAAGCGGGTCCGGAAGCTCGAGGACGCCCTGTCCGTCCAGCTCTTCCGCCGCACCAACCGGTCCGTCGAGCTCACCGCCGACGGCGACCGTTTCCTCCCGCACGCGCGCGAGCTGATCCGCGCGGCCGACGCCGCCGTCGCCGCGATGGGCCTTCAGGACCGCCCGCCCCGCCTCGACGTCATCGATCCACGTCTCTCCCCGATGTACATGTTGCGCCGCATCGCCCAGCGGGATCCGGCGCTGGCGGTCGAGCGCGTCGCCGGACGCGGGCTGGCCAACGCCCTCGACCCGCTGGTCCGCGGCGAGATCGACCTCGCGTTCGGCCGCGTCGCGGACCTCGGCCGCGAAGTGCCCGCCGAACTCGAACACCGGCTCGTCCGGCTGGAACCGCTGGTCGCCCTTCTCGCGCCGGAACACCCGCTCGCGCACAACGATGTCCTGAAATTGTCCGATCTCCGGCACGAGGGCATCTGGATTCCGCAATTGGGCGGCCCGGTCGAATGGCTTTCTTATTTGCAACGCCTATGCAAAGAATTCGACGTCCCGATCGACGACTCCGGGGTCAGCTACGACCTCCGGCACACACTGGAACAGACGCGCTACGGAAAGCAGCGGGTCACTCTCGCCGGCGCCGACATGGACCTCGCGTCCGACCTGAATCTGCGAGTCCTGCCGTTCGAGCCGTCGCCGCTGTTCCCGTGGTCGGTGGTGTGGCGCCGCGGCGAAGGCCCGGCCCTGCGGCGCCTGCTGGCGCTCGCGGGCCGGACCAGCCACGAAGAAGGTTGGTGCGCCTACGATCCCGACCGATCGTGGCTGCCGGACGACGACCTCAAACAGCTAGGTGCCGGGCGAACCAGCGCGTGAGCTCGGCGTCGACCAGCTTCGCGTGCTCGGTCTGCGGAGCGGGTTCGAGGCCAGGGGCCTCGGCGAATTCGTGCGCCATCCCCGGGATCGTGACGAGCTCGGATCGCCGCTCCCCCAGCGCCTTGTGCAGGGCTTCGGCCGGTTCGGTGATCGAGACGTCGTCCTCCTCGCCGATGACGAGCAGGATCGGCGCGGTCAGTTCGTCAGCCCGCCGCACGTAGTCGTACTCGTTCGCGACCGCACGGGACCGGTCCGACCAGGGATAGGTGACGTCGTAGACCCGCTCGTTCGCCGCGATCACCGGCGCCAGCTGGGTCACCGGGTTCACCAGCGCGGCGGCCGCCACGTCGATCTCGGCGTGGGTCAGCATCTGCAGCGCGACCCCGCCGCCCTGCGAACCGCCGACCAGCCCGACCGGACCGTCCTCAATGGACAAGCGGGAGCGCAGTTCCGCCACCGCCGCCGGGAACTCCGCCTCGACCTGCCTGGTGAGCGGTTCGACGACGTTGAGCACGTTGTCCTCGCTCGCCAGCCGGAAGAAGCCCTCGAAACCGCCTTCGGGGAACCGTTTCCCGGTCAGCGGCAACCCCAGGTGCACCCGCCACGCGTGCAGGTCCCTCATCGGCAGCGCCGCCGCCATGGCCGCCTCGCTGAACGGCGCGCCCAGCAGATGCCAGGTCAGCACCAACGGTGCCGGACGCCCACCGTCCGACGGCGGCAACGCCACGAACGGAACTCCTGCTGCCACGCCTTCGATCGCTTCGGTACTCATCGTCATGGGAACAGCTAATCGCGAGGTCAGGGCCGAGATCCAACAGCCGTTCGGACCGCCGTGACAACCATCGGTTGTCATGCTGCCGAAGGAAGAGGGGGCACCGTTGACGCCCTTTGGGGCAGCATTGCTACGACGAACGGCCGCCCTCGAAGGAGCTGAAAAAGCGCAAGATACGCGGCCGAAACACGATCATTACCCACGAGCATGATCGACGTGGTAGCGGTGAATCCCCAGCGTGACCAGCGAAGACTCGCCAACCGGCAACATTCGCCTTTTCGTGCAATTCGTTCTGGTTTCGACCGTCACGATGTGGACACAGAGTGATGGGCGTCTGGGCAGATCATGGCGTAGGGGGATATCTTCCTGCCCTAACCTAGCCCCTGTGTCGGGGGCAACGCCTACCGGCGGCTGGTTGGTCATGGGAGGTAGTCGGTGTCAGGAGTGCGTTTTGGACGGGTTTTCGCCGTCGCGGCGGCTGCGTCGCTGGCGCTGGCGGGCTGTGCCGGCGGCAGCAGCTCGTCCGGCAGCGGTGACAGCAGCACGCTGAAGATCGGGTTCATGGGTGACCTCACCGGTGAGAACTCCGGGATCGTGATCCCGCCCCGCAACGGCGCCAAGCTCGCTATCGACGAGTACAACAAGACGAACCCGGCGACGAAGCTGGAGCTCAAGGAATACGACAGCCAGGGCAAGCCCGAGCAGGCGACGTCGCTGATCGCGACCGCCGTCGGCCAGGACAAGATCACCGCCCTGATCGGCCCGGCCTTCTCCGGTGAGTCGAAGGCCATCGGTGGTCAGCTGGAGCAGAACAAGATCCCGAGTGTCTCGCCCTCGGCGACGGGCCCGGGCCTGGCGGCCAACGGCTGGAAGTACTGGCACCGCGTCGTCGCGAACGACAACGACCAGGGCCCGGCCATCGCCAACTTCCTCATCACGGCGAAGTCGCCGAAGAAGGCCTACGTCATCTCGGACGACCAGGAATACAGCGTCGGCCTCGCGGACGCCTTCGAGAAGACCTTCAAGGAGAAGAACGTCCCGGTCGACCGCGACAAGTTCGCCAAGGACGCGTCGGACTACTCCTCGACCGTGCAGAAGGTCAAGGCCGCGAACCCGGACGTCATCCTCTTCGGTGGCTACTACGCCCAGGGCAGCCGTCTGCTCAAGCAGCTGCGTGACAGCCAGGTTTCCGCCACCTTCGCCACCGGCGACGGTTCGCTCGACGCCCAGCTCGTGAGCGGCGCGGGTGCCGCGGCCGCGGAGAAGGCCGTCATCGGCTGCCCCTGCAACATCAAGGACGCCGGTACGGGCGACGAGTTCGTCACCAAGTACAAGGCCGCGTACAACGTCGACCCGGCGATCTACGCGACCGAGGGCTACGACGCGGCGACCGCCATCATCAACGCGGTCAAGGCGGGCAACACCACCTCGGAGAAGATCAACGAGTTCCTGAAGACGATCGACTTCAAGGGTGTCTCGAAGCAGATCAAGTTCAAGGAGAACGGCGAGCCGCAGACGAACGCGATCTACGTCTACCAGGTCACCGGTGGCGTCATCAAGAACCTCGGCGCCTCGACCGAAGCCAAGCTCAACGGCTGACGGAGCAGGTACGAACACCTAACGGAAGCGGGGGCGCTGTGCGAGCACAGCACCCCCGCTTCCCGCAAATGTGGCGAAAGAATCCGCCCCGTCCCGTAAGGCATCCACGTCATGCTTCAAGATCTGCAAGCCCAGTTCCTCGGTAGCACCATCGGCGGACTGGTCGCCGGAAGCATCTACGCCCTCATCGCCCTCGGCTACACAATGGTCTACGGCGTGCTCCGGCTCATCAACTTCGCACATTCCGAGATCTTCATGATCGGGACGATCACGTCCCTGTTCGTCCTGATCAGCATCGCGGGCGGCACCGCCCCGATCACGCTCGGCGTGTTCGGGATGATCGCCGTACTACTGCTGATCATCATCGCTTCGGCCGCCGTATCGGGCGGCGCGGCGGTGTTGCTGGAGCAGGTGGCGTATCGGCCACTCCGCAAGAAGGGCGCGACCCGGCTCGCCGCCCTGATCTCCGCCATCGGCGCCTCGCTGTTCCTCCAGGAGCTGTTCGGCCTGGAGATCATCGAATGGATCACGGGCAAATCCGGCCGTGTGCAACAGAACGCGCCGCGGTTCATCCCGCACGAGGAGCTCTTCCACATCGGCAACGGCGTGGTCCGCACGGACCACGTGTTCGTCATCGTCGGCGCCGTGATCATGATGATCGCCCTCGACCAGCTGGTCAGCCGCACCCGCATCGGCCGCGGTATCCGTGCCACGGCACAGGATCCCGAAGCCGCCGTGCTGATGGGTGTCAGCATCGACAAGATCGTGCGCCTCACCTTCCTGCTCGGTGGCGCGATGGCCGGTGTCGCGGCCGCGCTGTACGTCATGGAGTACGAGAACACCGATTACCGCATCGGGTTCCTCCTCGGTATCAAGGCGTTCACCGCCGCCGTGCTCGGCGGTATCGGCAACCTGCGCGGCGCGCTGCTCGGTGGCATCGTGCTCGGCTTGGTGGAGAACTGGAGTTCCATCTTCTTCGGTTCACAATGGAAGGACGTCACCGCCTTCGTGGTGCTGGTGCTGGTCCTGATGTTCCGTCCCACCGGCATCCTCGGTGAATCGCTGCAGCGGGCACGCGCATGAAGGGCAACGAACAAGTGGCTGAAAAGTCCTCAGAGAACGGAAAGCCCGCGCGCGCCGGGTTCCACCCCGTCGACGGTCTGCGGGATTGGTGGGCCGGTGCTCCGCATTGGCAACGTTATGGCGTGTACCTCGCCCTGATCATCGGCGCGCTGATCCTGCCGGCGCCGGCGATCGGTTCGTTCATGTCGCCGGAATCGGACTGGACCACGGTCCTGATCTTCCCGGTCGGGACGTACATCCTGCTGGCGATCGGCCTGAACATCGTCGTCGGCCACGCGGGCATGCTCGACCTCGGTTTCGTCGCGTTCTTCGCGATCGGCGCCTACACCCTCGCCGTGATGGGCACCAAATACGGCTGGAGTTTCTGGGGAAGCCTCGTCCTCGGCATCTTCCTGGCGGCGATGTCCGGGGTGATCCTCGGCGCTCCGACACTCCGGCTACGCGGTGACTATCTGGCCATCGTGACACTCGGGTTCGGTGAGATCGTCCGCATCACCGCGACGAACACCGACGGCATCGGCGGTGCCCGCGGCATCACCAACGTCCCGCACCCGGAGCCGATGTTCGGGACCGAGTTCCTGCTCGACCCGGCGCCGTACTACTACCTGATCGTGGCGGCGATCGTGATCGCGATCGTCTTCTCGGTGCGGTTGCACCGAAGCCGGGTCGGCCGGGCGTGGGCGGCGATCCGCGAAGACGAGGACGCCGCCGAGCTGATGGGTGTCCCGACGTTCAAGTTCAAGCTGCTGGCGTTCGCCATCGGCGCCATGCTCGGCGGAATGGCCGGTGTGGTCTACGCCAGCAAGGCCGTCTTCATCGAACCGAACAACTTCCCGTTCATCCTGTCCGCGACCATCCTCGCGGCCGTGGTGCTCGGTGGTGCGGGCAACCTGCCGGGCGTCATCCTCGGTGCCTTCCTGGTCGCCTGGCTCCCGGAGCGGTTCCGGTTCCTGTCCGAGTACCGCATCCTGATCTTCGGTGGCGTGCTGGTGCTGATGATGGCGCTGCGGCCGGAGGGTCTGCTGCCGTCGCGGCAGCGCAAGGCGGAACTACGAGAAGGAACGGGCGGGATGGGTGCCATGGGCGCCGAAGTCGCGGGTCCGGATTCCGAGGCTTCGGCGGAGGTGACGAAATGAGCGCACTGCTCACATTCGACAACGTGACGATGCGCTTCGGCGGCGTCACGGCGTTGAAGGAAGTCAACCTCACCATCGACCAGGGTGAGATCTTCGCGCTCATCGGCCCGAACGGCGCCGGGAAGACCACGGTCTTCAACGTGATCACCGGTGTCTACAAGCCGACCGAAGGCCAGGTGCGCTTCGGCGACACCCGGGTCGACGGGATGAAGCGGTTCAAGATCAACCAGGCCGGGATCGCCAGGACGTTCCAGAACATCCGGCTGTTCCACAACATGTCGGCACTCGAGAACGTGATGGTCGGTGCGGACTCGCACCACAAGACCGGCGCGATCTCGGCGACGCTGGGCCTGCCCGTCCACCGCAAGGAGGAGAAGCGGGGCCGCGAGCTGGCGAGGGAACTGCTGGACTTCGTCGGCATCGGCCGGGTGGAGCACCACACCGCGAAGAACCTCTCCTACGGCGATCAGCGCCGTCTGGAGATCGCGCGTGCGCTCGCGACCGACCCGAAGCTGCTGCTGCTCGACGAGCCCGCCGCCGGCATGAACCCGGCGGAGAAGAACTCGCTGCAGCAACTGATCCGCAAGATCCGCGACGACGGCCGCACCGTACTGCTCATCGAGCACGACATGGGCCTGGTCATGCAGATCGCCGACCGGCTGGCCGTGCTCGACTTCGGCCAGAAGATCGCAGAAGGGCTCCCCCACGAGGTGCAGAACAACCAGAAGGTGATCGAGGCTTACCTGGGGGTGGCGGAAGATGCTTCTTGAGGTTCAGGACATCAACGTCCACTACGGGAAGATCGCCGCGCTCAAGGGAATGAGCATCGAGGTCGGCGAGGGCGAGATCGTTTCGCTCATCGGGGCCAACGGTGCCGGCAAGACCACGACGCTGAAGACGATCTCGGGGCTGCGTCCGCTGACCAGCGGCCGGATCCTCTTCGACGGCAAGGACATCTCGAAGACGCCCGGCCACAAACGGGTCGAGCTCGGGATCGGCCAGTCACCGGAAGGCCGGGGTGTGTTCCCCGGCATGACGGTGCAGGAGAACCTCCTGATGGGTGCCTACACCCGCAAGGACGATCTGAAGGCCGACCTCGCCGAGGTCTACGAGCTGTTCCCGCGGCTGAACGAGCGCAAGACCCAGTTCGGCGGCACGATGTCCGGTGGCGAGCAGCAGATGATCGCCATCGGCCGCGCGCTGATGACCAAGCCCAAGGTGCTGCTGCTCGACGAGCCGTCCATGGGCCTGGCGCCGATGCTGATCGCGCAGATCTTCGACATCATCCGCGAGATCAACAAGCGCGGGACCACGGTCCTGCTGGTGGAGCAGAACGCGCAGCAGGCGCTGAAGCTCTCCGACCGCGCGTACGTGCTGGAGACCGGCGAAGTGGTCAAGAGCGCCCGCGGTGCCGAGCTGCTGGACGACCCGCAGGTGCGGGCCGCCTATCTCGGTGGCGACCTGGGCGTCTGACGCCTTTTCGAGGAGGGCCCCGTCGTTTCCGCGGCGGGGCCCTTTTCATGCCAGCTTGATGTCGGTGCCCGTGAGGTTCTTCATGTCGGTCAGCGTCGGACCGCCGAAAGCCCGCAGCAGCACGGGTTTCGCTTCCTTGGGAAGGTCGAAGTAGAGATCGAACTCGACCCGCACGCCGCGTCCCAGTTCGAACTTGTCCGGCTGCCGTTTGATCGTCATCGCCTGGTTGTCGACCGCGATCACCGCGCCGGAATCGGTGATCAGCTGCTGGCGCCGGGTGTCGAAGAGGATGCCGGACAGACCCTTGCCCGTGACCACCAGCCGGAGCCGGACGAATTGCCCCTTCGCTTCGAATTCGGCGTGGCTGCCGGTGAGGCTGGGCAACCCGGCGGCCAGCCCGATGAGGGAGAACTCGGTCTCCCCGTTGAGCGCGGGCGGCAGGTGCAGCGCGGTCTCGTCCGGCCGGACCTCCCGCGCGGGGAGGTCGTAGACGGGTTTGGCGGGCAGCTGCTCCTGCTCGGTGGAGCACCCGGCGAGCAGGACCAGGAGCGAAGCCGCCAGTGTCAGGCGCTTTCTCATCGGACTACCTCCACGCTCAGGTGAGGCCAGTCGCCGGCCTCCGGCAGTCGCAGGGGGCCGATCTCCTGCCCTGGCAGGAAACGCACCGTCGTGCCGGTCGTACCGTCGTCGGTGATCGGCGACAGGTCGGTGACCGGGACGCCGCGTTCGTAACGCTGGGTCCAGGAACCGTTGCGACGCCGGTTGGTGTGCACGAGCCAGTCGCTCAGCGCGGCCACGACCGACACACCGCGGCGCGGATGACCGTCCGGGAGCCGTTGCACCTCGGGAGAATCGAAGAAACGCAGATCCTTGGTCGACATGACCGGCTTCTTCACGAAGCCGCCGTGGCCGTCGGCGCGGGTGTCGGTGCCCCGCCCGTCGTCCGCCACGGAGATCGAGCCGTCGGGATGGACCGTGACGACGGCATGCCCGCCGCCGGTGCTTTCGGCCTCCTCCGCCGCATAGGCGAGCACTTCGAGGACGAGGTGGGGAACGCCGTCGGGAGCGAACTCCCCAGGGTTCCGGCGGATGCGCGCCAGATGGTCGAGATCCACGGAACCGGCCCAGTCGTGCGTGGTGTTGCGCCATTCACTCACCCCGTCGATTCTGCCCGGTCCGGGGCTAATGTGCGGCTGTGGAGTTACGACGTCTTCGATATCTGTGCGCCGTGGTGGAGGAAGGGCATCTGACCCGCGCGGCAGAGCGCCTCGGCATCCGGGCGTCGTCGCTCAGCCAGCAGATCATCGCGTTGGAACGGGAACTGGACGCGACACTGTTCGTCCGCACCCAGGCCGGGATGACACCCACCGCCGCCGCGCTGGCGCTGCTCCCGCACGCCCGGCGGATGCTGGAGGAGGCCGACCTCGGCGCGCGGGCCGTCCGCGACACCGTGGGCCGGCCGCTCCGCATCGGCGTGACGCCGGGCGCGCCGGCGGTCGTGCTTTCCGCCCTGTACGCGGAGGCGGTGGAGATCGACGACCTCTCCGCGGCACGGCAGCTCGAACTCCTCCGCCGCGGCGCGCTCGACGCCGGACTGCTCGCCCTTCCGGAGAACGTGGACGGCCTGCGCGTGGTCATCGTGAGCGAGCGGCCGCTGGGGGTGCTCGTCGCGGACACCCACCCGCTCGCCCGGCAGGACTCCGTGGGCTGGGAGGACCTGGCCGGGCTGGACCTCCTTCTGTACGAACGGGACCTGGCCCCGGGGTATCACGACGCGCTGCTCGCGGACTGCGCGGCGGCGGGCTGGCGGCCGGCTCGCGTACGTTCCGGGCCGCCACGGCGATCGCTGTTCGTCGCCGAACTGCGGTACGGCGGCGAAGTCGTCGCCTTGCGCCCCGAGGAGGAAGCGGCCGAAGGTCTGCGGCGGCTGCCGCTGCGGGACGCGCCTGTCGTCCGGCACGCGCTCGTATGGGATCCGGCGCACGAATCCTCGGAGCGGATCGCGGCGCTCGTATGACGGCGCCCACAACGGATTTCGGCGCCGTTCGCCCGACCTCTCCTGTTCGGTGACGGCGAACGGCCGTTCGGATCCGCCTCGTGGACGACGTCCTCGTTTCGCGATTACCTCACGGTGTTCGAGAACGAAGGAGAATCGTCATGCGACAGTGGGGTTTCGTGTATTTGGCCGACGGCTGCGACCCGGCGCGGGACGTGTCCCGTGTGGACAGTGGGGAATGCCTGACGGTGTTGATCGGGGTCGGCCGCGTGGACCAGGTCGTCGCCGCGGCCCGGCGACTGGTCGACGAAGGGGCGCAGCTGATCGAGCTGTGCGGCGCCTTCGGTCCTGTTTGGACGGCACGCGTGATCGAGGCCGTGGGAAGCGAGGTTCCGGTCGGGAGCGTCATGTACGGCGCTGAAGCCACGGAGCAGCTTCACGACCTGTTCGGCTAGCAGTCGTCGATGTGGACGGATTCGACGCAGGCGGCGGCTTCGGCGTGACCCGCCGCCTGGTACAGCAGGTTGTACAGCGTTTCGCGCTGGCCGTTGTCGAGCGCGCCGAGCACCTCGTCCTCGACTCCGGCGAGGGCGAACTCGGCCTTGACGAGCTGCTTGGCACCGACGTCGGTGAGTTCGACGATATGCCGCCGCCGGTCCTCCGGTGACCGCCTGCGTTCGATGAGGTTCGCGGATTCGAGGTCGTTCAGCAGCCCGACGACGTTCGTGCTGTCCATCTCCAGCGTCTTCGCGAGGTCCTGCTGCGAACAGCCGCCGAGGTCCCGCAGCACGGTCAGCGCGACGAGATGCCGGGGGCGCAGGCCGAGCGGGGCCAGGACGGACTCGCTGCGCAGCCGGATGCGGCGGGTGACGTGGTCGAGCAGCGCGCCGCAGCGGTGCGGGGGCTGGTTCACGACCGGGAGTTCGGACACTCGTCAAGTGTACGTTCCCACATGATGACCACCACAGCATCAATGGTTTGCGTTACACAAACTATCTATGCAAGATGGTACGTATGACGAACCTGCTGCACATCGACTCCAGCATCACGGGCGAGCACTCGACCAGCCGTCGCCTCACCGCGCGGGCGGCCGCGGCCTGGCGTGCGGCGCATCCGGAAGGCACCGTCACCTATCGCGACCTGGGCACCGACCCGCTGCCGCATCTGGACGCGGTCACCAACGTCGCCAGGACGGTGCCGCCGGAGCAGCACACGCCGGAGCAGGCCGCGGCCTGGCGGCTCATCAAGGACCTCGTCGACGAGGTCAAGGCGGCCGACACGATCGTGCTGGGCCTGCCGCTGTACAACTTCGGCCCGCCGAGCACGGTCAAGGCCTGGGTGGACCACCTGATCGCACCCGGGCTGTCGATCGACATGGAGACCAGGGAAGGCCTCCTGGGCGGACGCGATTTCATCGTCCTCGCCGCCCGCGGCGGCGGATACGGCGCGGGCACGCCCCGCGAGGGCTGGGACCACGCGCAGTCCTGGATCCCCCACGGTCTTTCGCTGACCGGGCTCGAGCCGCGGTTCGTCACCGCCGAGCTGACCATGGCGAAGGTCAACCCGGCGATGGCGGACCTCATCCCGCTGGCCGACGAGAGCCAGGCCGAGGCGGAGCGCGCCATCGATGCCTTGTGGACTCCCGTGGCCGCCTGACTCAGCCGATGCCCGCCGCGAAAACGTGCATCGCGCTGTTCGACGGCAAGGTCACCGCGACGACCTCCTTGCCCGCGGTCAGCGGCACGGAGTTCGCGAACACCCGGTACGGCGTGGTCGGATACGCGGCCCCGGTGCGGGTGTTCTTGCCCATCACCGTCGCCACCGTCGTCGCGCCGTACTGAGCGGGGTCGGCGCAGCACCAGTTGGGGAAGCCCAGTTCGGCCTGGCTGGTGCTGCCGTCGGCATAGCGGACGACGACCGTGCCCTTCGCCGTGCCGGTACCGGTTCCGGTCAGCACGAGTTTCGCCCCGGTACCGCGCACCGCGATGGTCTGGCCGGACGCGAGGACGTTGTCCTTCTGTCCCGAACCGGTTTGCGGCCACGTCAGCCGCGCACCGAGCGCCGAGAAGCCCGCGCCCGGTTTGAGCCCTGCCTCGGCGAGGCCCTCCGCCCGGAAACTGCTGCCGCCGCCGTCGATGTCCCCCACCGCGACGTGGGCCGCGTCGGTCACGCCGACGTTGCCGTAGGCTGCGGCCAGCGAACCGTGCGGGACGGTGACCGTCACCGAGTCGGTGACCCGGTTCTCCCCGAGCCGCGCCTTGTACGACGCCGACGCGGTGAGCTGGTAGTCGTCCGGTTTGATGCCAGCGTCCGGCGTCACCTTCACCGGCACACGCACCGTCGCGCCGGGCATCACCAGCCGCGGGCCCGCAGGCACCTCGGCACGGAAGCCAGTGGCGGGCAAGGAGAACGTGACGTCCCGGACCGGCAGCGGTGTGCCGTTGGTGAAGCTCAGCGTGCCCGTCGCGGTCTGCCCGGGACCGGCGACCGCCGGGACGGAGAGGGTGACCGAGCCGTCGCGGTCCTCGGGGAAGATCCCGCCGACCGCGCTCGTGCCGAACAACCGGACGTCCTGACGGTCACCGGCGCCGATCTTGCCGGTCTTGACCCGCGCGACCCCGCCGGTGGCCGGATCGAACCACCAGCCCGACGGCGCCGCGTCCAGTTCGGCCTTGCTGCCGTACTGGCGCAGGACCGAATTCCCGGCCAGTACCGTCGCGGGCTTGCTTCCCGTGTGGACGGTCAACTGGTAGTTCCGCGACGCGGGTTTCCCGGCGTAGGAACCGGAACTGGCCCCGATCCCGACCGTCACCGTGCCGAGCCCGGACGTCGGCGCGTCCACGGTGAAGGTCTGCTCCGCCTGGTCGCCGTTCTTGTACGCCCTGGTCACGCCGTCGTCCTCGGTGAGCGTGAACGAACCCTTGCCCTGCGGGTAGACGTCGAGATCGAGCACGCCCTTGTCCCGCGTCTGCCACGACTTCGTGCCCTCGGCCCACATCGGCACCACGGCACCGGCGCGGACGAACAACGGCAGCGTGTCGAGCGGCGCGTCGTAACCGTCCACAGTGGTCGGACCGGTGTAGGTCTTGCCGCTCCAGTAGTCGACCCAGGTGCCCTTCGGCAGGTAGATGCCGTTGCGGACGGTGGAGTTCTCGTACACCGGCGCGACGAGGAAGTCCTTGCCGGACAGGAACTCGTACTTCGCCTGCTCGCCCCACACGTTCGGGTCGTCGGGGTATTCGAGCGCCAGCGGGCGCACCTGGCCGACACCGGACTTGTGCGCCTCCACCGAATGGCTGTAGGTGTAGGGCAGCAGCCGCTCCTTGAGCAGCAGGTACTTGCGGTTGATCGAGGTGTACGGCTCGCCGTACCGCCACGGCTGCTTGTCCGACGCGGCCCAGCCGTCCATCGTCATCGAGACCGGCAGGAAGGCCTTCCACTGCAGGTCGCGGACGTAGGTCTGCGGGCTGCCGCCGAAGATGCCGTCGATGTCGCCGGTGTTGTACGCGATCCCCGACGTCGTGGCACCGGCGTAGGTCGGGATCTGCCACTTGATGTAGTCGTAGGAACCGGCCTGGTCACCGCTCCACAGCACGCCGCAACGCTGCGCGCCGGCCCAGCTGACCGGCGTCCAGACGAAGCCGCGCGCGTCGCTGTTGTCCTCGATGCCCTTGTGCGCGGTGTCGCAGGCGTCCAGCGCGAACTGGTAGCCCGGGCCGACCCACGCGACGTCGAGTTTGCGGACCCGCACCCCTGCCTTGACCTCTTCGACCTGGTTCGGCACGCCGTTCTCGGTCCACAGGCCCAGCTGCATGTTGTTCTTGCGCAGACCTTCGCCCGTCTGCTGGAGGTTTTCGTAGCCACAGCCGTAGCCGTCGTTGACGAGCATCCAGCCGTTGGGCATGCCGTGCTCGGTGTAGCCCTCCGCGATCTTCACCGCGTCCAGCGTGTGGCGCTCCCCGCGGTTGGCGTTGTGCAGGTAGCAGTCGGCGTCACCGTGTTCGAGCCCGTAGAGCGGTGGCAGGAAAGGCTTCCCGACCAGATCGGTGTAGCCGGTGATGACGTCCTTGAGCCCGTCGCCGACGACGTACGTCGCGTCGAAGCGGCGTTCGTCGTGTGTGGTGCGCACCGGCTCGGTGAAGGCGTAGGTGCCTTGCGCGAAGGTGTTGCGCAGCACGCCGTATCCCGCCGTCGAGGCGTAGAACGGCTGCGAATTCGGGGCCCCGCCGTCGTTCCAGTTGTAGTCGGCGAAGATCCGGATGGTCTGGCCCCGGTGGCTGAAACGGCCGTTCTGCTCGCCGCCGCCGACGAACTGCTCGGTCGCCGTCCGCGCCAGGGTCTGCGTGGTCTGCTTGTCGGTCCAGGACAGCGGCGCCGACTCCTCCCAGAGCCGCTTGCGGTCCGCGCCGTCGTACAACGCCAGGCGCAGCGGATGCTTGTACGCCCGCAACGTCGCCTTGGCCGTGGAAACCGCCCAGTAGTCCCCCTTGTCGGCCGTCTTGGGCGTCACCGGGGCACCGGGGCGCGGCAGCACGATCTTGCTCCCGGCGGGATCGGTGAACGTGCCGTCCGGCGCCAGCCAGACCCGGACGGCACCTTCGGCCGGGAAGCCGACCCGCACCGCGGCGCTTCCCGATTTCAGCGTGACGGTGGGGCCTTCGGTCGAGATCCCGGTCAAATCGCCCAGCTTCCCGGACGCCGCCGCGGCCGGGTCGGCGTGGGCGGCGACCGGGGAAAGCCCGAGAAGGGCCACTGCGGCCAAACAACTCAGGGATTGCGCAACTCTGCTCATTCGAGACACCTTTCGCGCATGAATACGCAATAGGGTCTCTGTATAGCGCACGGTTCGCGCAAAGTCATCCGCCGAAGCGGTGCTGCCGACTTTCGTCGGGTCGCGCGAAGATCCTTATGGGGCAACGGGTGTGCGTGTCCCGGATGTCATGAAAGGGCCGTTCAGGACATCTTTTGTCCTGAACGGCCCTTTCATGACACTCGGGACCGGAGAGGTCAGACCGCCTGGACCTCGACGCCCGCGGCCTCGAACGCCCGCAGCACCTTCGGGTCGGCGTTCGAATCGGTCACCAGCGCATGCACCTGCGGCGTCGCGCAGATCCGCGCGAACGCCCGGCGGCCCAGCTTCGAACCGTCGGCGACGGCGACGACGCGTTCCGCCCGTTCGACCATCAGCCGGTTGATACTCGCCTCGCCCTCGTGGTGGGCGAACGCGCCGGCGTCGGCATCGAACGCGTCGACCCCGAGGAACAGCAGGTCGATCGTCAGCTCGCTGAGCACGCGCGTGGCCAGCGGACCGCTGAGCTCGAACGACTGGGGACGCGCGACACCACCGGTCACCACGATCTTCACATGCGGCCGGACCGCGAGTTCGTGCGCGATGTTCAGTGCGTTGGTGACCACCGTCAGCCCCGGCGAATCACCGCGTCCGGCCAGATCGGACCGGGTCGCCAGCGAGCGCGCGACCCCGGCCGTCGTCGTCCCGCCGTTGAGGCCGACCACCATGCCCTGCGCGACGAGCGCCGCCGCGGCGACGCTGATCCGCTGCTTCTCGGGCACGTGCCGCGCGGTCTTGTAGCGCAACGGCAGGTCGTAGGCGAGGTCGTTGGCCACCGCGCCACCTCGGGTGCGGGTGAGCAACTGTTGCTCCGCCAGGTGATCGAGGTCGCGCCGGATCGTGGCGGCGGAGACGTTCAATTCCTCCGCCACGTCCTCGACGTCGATCTTCTCCCGCTGCCCCAGCAGGTCCAGCAGGGTGCTCAGCCGTTCGTGCCGGGCCATCGGCGCCACTCCTAGCTCGCTGCGGCCTATCGCGCATACCGGTGCGCTGTTGGCCACTGTTTCGAGCAGTATGCTGCATCGCGGTTGTCCGCCGCGAGCGGCACGCCGGTCGAGTGGCCCGGCCGGTCACTTCATCCGGAAGTCGTGCTGTTCCGGCAACGGTTCGTCGGAAACCGCCGCCCAGGTGTCGGACAAAGACGTTTCCCCTTCCCTGATGTTCGCGACCTCGAAACCGCTGTCGTACACGGCCTTGGCCCCGGCGGTGTCGCCGAGGGCGAGCCTGGTCCGGGCGGTCAGGAGCGCGATCCGTCCTTCCACGGGCAGTCCGTCCAGCAGCACACTCGCTTCGTCCGGGAGCCCCGCGGCGAGTTGCGCCGCGATGGCCTCGACGACCAGAGGACGCAGTGACGGCGCCAGGGCGACCGCCCGCCGGTACAGCCAGGCGGCCTCGTGCCCGGCCGTGGCGATCGCGAGATTCCGCAACGCCCAAGGGTTCTCGGCCGCCGACACGGACTCGCGCCAGGCACGGACCGCGTCCGACTGCCGTCCGGCCGCCCAGTGCGCGACGCCGCGGTGATACCAGGTCAGCCAGTTCTTCGGGGCGTACTCCATGAGATCCGCCCAGTACCGGTTCACCAGCGTCGCCGGAGGGACGGCGAGCGGATCGCCGTCCGGCGGCGTCCCGTCGAGCAACGCGAGCCACGGCTCCTGGTCCGGCCCCAGCGATTCGTCCGGGAACGGCGTGCCGGGCAGGCACATGGGCGCGCGCCGGTTCTCCAGCGCACCCCAGCCGGAACCGGTGGCCAGGAAGGATTCCGGAGTGACGTCGGCGATCTTCCGCCACGCGTCGTGGAGCTCGTCCATGGTCTCCGCCGACGGCAGACCGGCGGCGACGGCTTCGCGAGCCGCCGTCCAGTCGTCACCGTGCACCGCGGCCGGATCGGCGGCGACCGGACCATAGGCCTCCAGCCAGTCCCAGCTCTCCCCCGGCGGCAACCGCAGGTGCTCCAGCTGGGTGCGGGCCAGCCCGGCCTGGATCTCCAGATAGCCCCCTGCCTCCGGCGCCAGCCACTCCTGCCAGCGACGTCCGCCGGTGGATTCGCCCCACAGGAACAGCTTCCGGCCGCGCAACCGGCTGGTGGACAGCTGAGCGAGCCCGGTCCCGTCGGCTTCGACGGCCGCGACCCACGGTCGACCGGTCACCTCGAAGAAGTAGTCCGCCGCGGCCTCGGCACGCGCCGGATAGGTCAGCTCGCCGGGCACGTCGACCAGGTCGAGCCGTCCCGAATAGCCGTAATGCCACGCCTGCGTCGCGGGCGCCAGCACCCTGGTGCCCTCGTTCTGCGGCACCGCGATGTTCGACCACCAGTACACCGGGACGTCGTAGGGATGCGGGTTGCGCACGCGCACCGCCACGAGCAGCTGCTCCGACCCTTCCGGCAGCCAGAAATCGACCTGGTACGGCAGGTCGCGGGTGCGTTCCCACTCCCACAGGCGCAGCACCGGTGTACCGTCCGGGCCGTCGATCTCCGCGGCGAACATCGGCTCGCAGGTCAGCGTCGTATGCCCGGTGCTGCCGAGGTTCCACTCGACACCGCCGGCGAACCACGCGTCCCGCAGAGCGAGGTTCGCGGGCTGGAACACCGGGTTGC
Organism: Amycolatopsis japonica; assembly: GCF_000732925.1. Classification (NCBI taxonomy): domain Bacteria; kingdom Bacillati; phylum Actinomycetota; class Actinomycetes; order Pseudonocardiales; family Pseudonocardiaceae; genus Amycolatopsis; species Amycolatopsis japonica. The sequence goes on along the minus strand of NZ_CP008953.1, from coordinate 2,812,514 downwards.
GATAGAGCAGCTCACGTCCGGACGGCTTGTGGACCAGTGAATACAGCCGTCCGCCCAGCGACGGCAGCACGGTGGCGCGGAGTTTGTCGTTCTCCAGCACCACCGCCGGGAGTTCACGCTCGATGCGCTCGCGGGTGTAGCCGTCCTGCAGCAGGCACGGCAACGTCGTGTCCAGGCGGCCGTAGCCGATGTTCTCCGCCAGGTCCGGCGGCAGCTCGTCCACATTGGACACCTTGGCCACGGCCTCCGGTTTCCGGAGCGGGGGCAACGGGTTCTCCGGCCCCAGCTCGGCGGCCGGGAGCACCAGCCCGGTGCGATACAGGCTGGTCATGCGTCCGGGAGCCTGTCACCGGTCGCGGCGTCGAACAGGTGCACCGCACCCGGTTGCGGGGTCAGGGAGATCGGCTCGCCGCGCTGCCACGGGGCCATCCCGGGAGTGCGGACGGTCAGCACGCGTTCGCCGTCACGGCAGTAGAGGTACTGGTCGCTGCCCAGTTCCTCGACGACCTCGACGATGGCCTCGAAACCGCCGTCGCCGATCGTCCAGCCCTCTGGCCGGACGCCGACGACGATGCCGGGCCCGGTCAGCGCCGAACGTTGCGCCGGGGTCAGCGGAAGCCGCGTCCCACCGGCGACGGCACCATCACTGTCCACAGTGGTCTCCAGCAGGTTCATCGCGGGCGAGCCGATGAACCCGGCGACGAACACGTTGACCGGCTTGGCGAACAACCCGACCGGCGTGTCGCACTGCTGAAGGATCCCGTCCTTCAGCACGGCCACCCGGTCTCCCATGGTCATCGCCTCGACCTGATCGTGCGTGACGTAGAGCGTGGTGATGCCCAGCCGCCGCTGCAGGGACGCGATCTGGGTGCGCGTCTGTACGCGGAGCTTGGCGTCCAAGTTGGACAGTGGCTCGTCCATCAGGAACACACTGGGCTCGCGCACGATCGCCCGCCCCATCGCGACCCGCTGCCGCTGACCGCCGGACAGCTTCGCGGGTTTGCGGTCCAGGTACTCGGTCAGGTCGAGCACGGCCGCGGCCTCGGCCACCTTGCGCTCGCGTTCGGCCTTGGGCATCTTGGCCAGCTTCAGGTGGAAGCCGATGTTCTCCCCCACCGTCATATGCGGGTAGAGCGCGTAGTTCTGGAACACCATGGCGATGTCCCGGTCCTTCGGCGGCAGTTCGGTGACGTCGCGGTCGCCGATGTGGATGGAGCCGTCGTCGACGCCTTCCAGCCCGGCGAGCATCCGCAGCGTGGTCGACTTCCCGCAGCCGGACGGGCCGACCAGCACCAGGAACTCGCCGTCGGCGACCTCGAGGTCGAGGCCGTCGACCGCGGGACGGTCCACCCCGGCGTAGAACCGGGTGGTGTCGGAGAAGGTCACGGTGGCCATCAGGTCCTACTTTCCGGCGCCGAGGGTCAGGCCGGTGATGATCCGGCGGGCGAGCACGAGGTAGAGCACGAGCATCGGGAGCACGACGATCGCCACACCGGCGATCAGTCCGCCGTACTCCGACTGGTAGCTCGCCGCCCCGTAGAAGGTGAAGAGCGCGCGCGACAGCGTGAAATGCGCCTGGTCCTTGAGGAACACGATCGCCAGCAGCGTCTCGTTCCACAGCCCGATGGCGTTCAGCGTCAGCGCGGTGATCATGCCGCCCCGGGTGAGCGGCAGCATGACCGAGAAGAACGTGCGCATCGGCGACGCGCCGTCGAGCGCGGCCGCCTCCTCCAGTTCGTCCGGCAGCGACCGGAAGAACCCGGTCATCAGGAACACCGTGAACGGGATCGACAGCGCCACGTACAGCACGAACAGGCCGTATTCGTTGTCCAGGTGCACTTTGCTGAGCACCACGAACAGCGGGATGATCACGGTCTGGAACGGCACGCCCATGCCGATCGCGACGACGTTCGTCATCGGCCCGGCGCCGCGGACGCCGAGCCTGGTCAGGGCGTACGCGCAGGGCGCCGAGACGGCGACCGTGACGACCGTCGCCAGCCCGACCAGGACCACGGTGGTCAGCACGGCCTCGCCGAAACCGGCGTTGTTCCAGGCGTAGATGAAGTTCCGGAACGGCTTGCCGACCTTGAACCATTGATACGGCAGGTCGAACGGCTTGGTGAAGATCTCCACCGGTGTCTTGAACGACGCCGTGAGCAGCCAGTACAGCACCAGGATGTTGCCTGCGGTGAACAGCCACACGATCGTGGAACCCAGTACCCGCAACGGGCTGAACCGTTTGGAACCGGGGGCCGGACGTGGTTTGCGTGGCGGCTTGCGCACCGGTTTCGCCGCTCGCCGCGCGGGCGCCTCGACGTCGGTGACGGACATTTCGTCTCCCTCAGAACTGGATCGCGTCACGGCGCATCAACCGGCGGAGCAGGACGACGAGCACGGACACCAGCACGATCATCGCCACCGCGCAGGCACAGGCGGCGCCGAAGTCCGGGGTGCCGTTCGAGCCGAAGGTCCGGTCGAACACGTAGACCCCCAGCGTCCACGCCTCGTTGGGCGGGGCGTAGGTGCCCGGACCGGCCAGCACGAACACCAGCTCGAAGATCTTGAGCGCGTTGATCGTCCACAGCACCCCCGCGACACCGACGACGTCCCAGGTCATCGGCAGCGTGATGCTCTTGAACTTCTGCCACGGCGACGCGCCGCCCAGCTCCGCGTCCTCGTAGAGGTACGGCGGGATGCGGTCGACCGCGGCCATCAGGATGGTGATGTAGAAACCCGAACTGGCCCAGATCAGCGAAGCCGTCACCACACCGGTCACATTGGACGGTGCGAGGAACTTCGCCGCGTCCGCGCCGAGGCTTTCCAGCACGTAGTTCGCCAGTCCCTGTTTCCCCGGCTGGTACTTGAAGACGAAGCCGAGGAACATGCCGAGCGCCACCGGCGCCACGATGTTCGGGAAGAACAGGATGGCGCGGACGATCTTGCCGCCCTTCATGTCCCGCAGCACCATGGTGAACAGGAACGCCAGCGCGAACGTGCCGATGCCGCCGAGGAACACGTAGATCAGCGTGTTGCGGAAGGCGTACTGGAACGAATCGCTCGCCCACATCTGCGTGTAGTTGGTGACGCCGTTGGGTTCCGGCGTGTCCCCCGCCCCGGCCCAGCTGGTGAAGCTCAGCACGACGGTCGCGATCGTCGGCAGGACCAGGAAGGCCAGGTACAACACCAGCGCCGGCGCGGCGAACGGCCAGAACAGCCGTTTCTTGCGACTCAGGTGCGCCCCGGCCTTCACGGCCCGCGCCGGCGGTTTCGCCGGAGTCGTGACTGTCGCCATCAGCCCTGGTTCTTCCAGAATTCGGCACCCTTGGCGGCGAGCTGGTCCACGAACTGCTGCGGGGTGATCTGGCCCTTCAGCAGCGCGATGTCGGCGGGGTCGAAGACGTCGGTCTGCCATTTGCCGCCGGCGATGCCGTCGATCCCGTCGTACTGCAGGACGTGCTCCTTCTTCGGGTCGTCCAGCGCGGCCTTGACCTGCTTCAGGTCGTCCGGCACGGCGAGGTCCGCCCGCGGCACGAGGTTGTCGGCCACCACGGGGATCCCGGCGAGCAGGTCCTTGTTGAGGAAGTAGGCGATGAACGCCTTGGCCGCTTCGGCGTGCTTGGCCTTCTTGGTCACCGAGAACCCGATCGACATCTGCTCGACGGTGTCGTGCGTGGCGCCTTCGGGCATCGGGAACTGGAAGGAGCCGTAGTTGATCTTCGTCCCGGCGCCCTGCTTGTCCAGGTACTCGCGGGTCTCGCTCGGTGCCCAGCTGCCGACGTAGAGGAACCGGGAGTCGCCGTCGGCCCAGCGCTGCTGCACCTGCGGGAACTTCGCCGCGTCCCAGCCGTCGATGAAGTACTTGGGCAGCTTCGCGGTTTCGGTGGCGGCCTTGAGGAAACCGGGGTCGGTCTTCCACGCCTGGCCGGTCTTGTCGGTCGCGGCCTTGTACAGCCCGCCCGCGCCGACGTACCGCTCGGCGAGCTGGGTGTAGAAGTACATGTTGTAGAACGGGATGTCGCCGTCGAGGCTGATCGCGGCCTTGCCATCGGACTTCGCCTTGTCGAACAGGCCGATCAGCTCGTCCATCGTCTTCGGCTGCTGGATGTCGCCGGCGGTGTCCTTGTTGAACCACCAGGCGCTCGACTGGATCGTGTACGGGACCATGAAGTTGTGGCCCTCGCGGTCCTTGTTCTGCGGGAAGTCGTACGAGCTGGGCGAAAGCACGTCCTTGACGGTCTTGTCGCCCTCACCGACCTTCATCGCGAACACGTCGTCGACGCTCTGCGTGCCACCCGGCGTCATGACCGCCGCGCCGACCTTGCTGACGTCCTGGTCGAACAGGTCCGGCACGGCGTCGGTGTTCAGCGCGGGCACCAGGTTCTGGGTGTAGGCCTTGCGGCCCAGCCACTGCACGTCGACCTTGACGCCGGTCTTCTCCTGGAAGCATTTGAAGGCCTTCTGGAGGACCTTGCCCTGCGGCTCGTCGGCCGTCCACATGGACCAGTACGTGAATTCCTTGTCCGTCGCGGGTTTCACCCCCGCCTCCGGACAGGGCGCGTTGAGGAACTGATCGACGCCCGGGAGCGCGTTCTCGCCGGTGCCACCGGCCGTCTCCCCGCCGCCGCATCCCGCGAGCAGGAGCGCCGCCCCTGCCGTCGCTGACATCACTGTCGTGAGCCTGCCTACCCGCATCCGCCACCACCTGGATCGAAGATCACACAAGTTCTGCTTGTTCTTGCGCAGTTTTGTGAGGTTTCACGCACATGTCAACACTCAATCGCGCAAAGTCTGCTCAATCGTCACCTTGACCGGTTCAACATGATCAAGCTTGAGCACTCCCAGCAGCCGCCGCACCTCGACGGCGACCGCGGCGCGCCCGGCACCGAGGTATTTCCGCGGATCGACACGCTCAGGATGCGCGCGCCAATCCTCCGCCGCGGCCGCGGTGAACACCTTGTTGAGCTGGGTGGCGATATTGATCTTCGTCATCCCGGCTCGGACGGCTTCGGCCAGCCCTGCGTCGGGCACGCCGGACGATCCGTGCAGCACCAACGGCACCGGCACCTTTTCCCGCAGCCGCGCGATCAGCTCGAAGTCCAGCGCGGCGTCACGGGTCAGCATGGCGTGCGAACTGCCCACCGCCACCGCCAGCGCGTCGATCCCGGTGGACGCGACGAACTCCGCCGCCTCGTCGGGATCGGTACGCGCGCCGGGCGCGTGGACGCCGTCCTTGCCGCCGACCTCGCCGAGTTCGGCCTCCACCCACACCCCGTGGTCATGGCAGTACGCGGCGACTTCCCGCGTGGCGCGCACGTTGTCCGTGTAGTCCAGTTTGGACGCGTCGAACATGACGGAGCCGAAGCCGAGCGCGACCGCCTCACGGACCAGATCGGCCGATTCCGCGTGGTCGAGATGGACCGCGACCGGCGTTGTGGCCGCTCTGGCCGCCGCGAGAGCGGCTGTACCGACCGGCGCCAGCGAGCCGTGGTACTTCACGGCGTTCTGACTCAGCTGCACGATCACCGGTGCTTCCGCCGCGGCGGCGCCGTCGATGATCGCGGTGATGTGTTCGAGCTGGATCGCGTTGAACGCGCCGCAGCCGTGCCGGGCCGCCGCGGCGGCTCCGACGATCTCCCCGGTTCCCACCAGAGGCATGACAGACTCCTAGTCCGGGCGGGCGCGCACGGCGACCAGCCCCTGTTCGGCTCGGTAGTGCGCGAGGTCGACGTCCCCGGCGAGCGGGCCGAGCACGGCCGCCCCGGACAACGCGACGGCGCGGCGCAGGATGTCCTGCCAGGATTCGGCGCGGCTCAGCCCCAGTGCCAGCGCGGCGACGACGGCGTCACCGGCGCCAGTGGTGTTGCCAGTGAGCACAGTGGACGGTGCCGCGTGCCAGGTGCCGGAGCCGGTCACCGCCAGCAGTCCTTCGGCACCCAGCGACACGACGACGGCACCGGCCCCGGCCTTGCGCAGTTCGGCCGCGGCGGCCACCGGATCCCGCAGCCCGGTGACCTCGCGCAGTTCGTCGGCGTTCGGTTTGACCACGGACGGTTTCCCCGCCAGCCCGGCGAGCAGCGCTTCTCCGGAAGTGTCCAAGATGGACGGTGCGTCGCCGAACAGCCCGGCGTATCCCCCGGCTCCGGGAGGAAGGCTGCCCGAGCAGACGAGCACGTCGGGCTTGCGGGCCCGGACGGCCGCGGCAAACGTTTGCCACTCGTTTCCGGTGAGCCGGGGCCCTGGCTCGTTCAGCAGCGTGACCGATCCGTCGTCCGCGAGAACCGTGATGGTGCGCCGGGTCTCGCCGCCGATCGGAATGGCGGTGGCCGGGATGCCCGCCGCCGCGAGATCGCCCACGACGGCGGCGCCCGTCGCGCCGCCCGCCGTGAAGAGCGCGCGGACGTCGGCGCCGAGCGTGTGCAGCACCCGGGCGACGTTGACGCCCTTGCCGCCCGCCCGGTGCCGCACCTCCCGCACCCGGTGCACGTCACCGGCCCGCAGACCGTCCACTGTGTACGTTACGTCCAGCGCGGTGTTCGGCGTGACGGTGACGATCACGGCTGCCTCAGGTCAGGACGACGGAACGGGTAAGGCTGCGGGGGTTGTCCGGGTCGAGCCCCTTGCGGGCGGCGATGGCCCCGGCGACACGCTGCGCGCGGACCAGGTCCGCCAGCGGGTCCAGGCCGCTCTCGACGAACAGGCCGCCCGCGCGGGCGACGTCTTCGGCCAGCCCCTCCGGCGCCTGCCCGAACATCCAGGTCACGCGGCCGGGTTCGCTGATGCTGATCGGCCCGTGCCGGTAGTCCCACGCCGGGTACGACTCCGTCCACAGCAGGCACGCCTCGCGGAACTTGAGCGCGGCCTCGTTCGCGATGCCGACGGACCAGCCGGTGCCGAGGAAGCTGAACTGCTCGGCGCCGATGAGCTCGTCGGGCAGCGGTTCGGCGAGCACGCGCTCGGCCTGGTCGGCGACCGCGGTCAGGTCCTCGCCGAGGTGCGCGCGCAGCATCGCCAGCGCCGTCGTGGCGAAGCGGGTCTGCACGACCGAGCGCTCGTCGACGACGGACAGGTCGACGATCGTGTCCGCGGCGGCCTCGATCTCGCGGGGCACGCCGGTGATCGCGATGGTCGGCGTCCGGCCCCGCAGCTTCGCCAGCAGGGCGTGGACCTCGGTCGTCGTACCCGACCTGGTCAGCGCCACCACGTGGTCGTAACCGCGGCCGTCCGGGAACTCCGACGCGGCGAAGGCGTCGGTCTCGCCGAGCCCGGCGGACTCGCGAAGGACGGCGTACGCCTGGCCGATGAACCACGACGTGCCGCAGCCGACGATCGCGACCCGCGCGCCCGGCGGCGGCAGCAGCTCACTGTTCGCCGAGGCCAGCGCCGCCGCGTCCCGCCAGCGGCCGGGCTGGCTCGCGATCTCCGCCGCCATGAAGGTCCCGCTCATGAACTCCCCATCCGTGCCAGTTGTGCGCAATAGCTGTCACGTTAGGTGCAGTTTTGTGCAACGTCAATGCTCTGTTAGCGCACTTTCACGCATTTGATGCGTTCAGATGTGCGTGCTGGACGAGACTTCGACCTGCGTGACCGGCGTCACTCCGAAAGCTGTCACAACCTCTCCGTCCGGCTCGTCATGTAGGCAGCAATCGACCGAGAGGGAAGATCATGGAACCGCGCGTCAACCTGTTCGAGAACGAAGTCATCCTCAAGTACGCCAAGCGTCTCGGCGCCGCGAACCGCCCGATCGAGGAGTCCTCGCTGCCGCACGCGACGCAGGAGCTGGTGAAGCTGCGCGCCAGCCAGATCAACGGCTGCGGCTTCTGCACCGACATGCACAGCAAGGACGCCGCGCACGCCGGCGAGACCTCGGTTCGGCTCAACCTGGTCGCCGCCTGGCGGGAGGCGAACGTGTTCACCGAGCCCGAGCGCGCGGCCCTCGCGCTCGCCGAGGAGGGCACCCGTATCGCCGACGCGCACCACGGCGTCAGCGATGACACCTGGGCGCAGGTGCGCAAGCACTACGACGACGAGCAGATCGGCGCCCTGATCGCGCTGGTCGCCACGATCAACGCGTACAACCGGCTCAACGTCATCGCCCGGACCCCGGCAGGCGACTACCAGCCCGGCATGTTCGACTGATCCTCGCGTTCATCGACAACAGCATCGCTTCGCCGGACAACGATCGAGGTGCGACGGGCTGCTAAACCTGCGGATACCAGCGATCCGGAGGTTCAGCCCGTGCAACTCGACGTCCGCTTCTTCCCCGTGACCGGCACCCATCGGCTCAGCACCGACCTCGTCGGGCTGCGCGCGAACTTCCACTACGGCTCGGGGAACGTGCTGGAGCAGCATTACGCGGACAGGACGACGATGATCTGGACCGGTGTCTCCGGCGATTTCGCCGGTGTCCGCCAGAAGGAATCGACACTGCGTGTCTTCGAAACCGGCCCGGCGCAGTATTTCGTCACCTGGTACGAATCCGGAACCGTCGCGACGGCGGCGCACGGCGAGATCTTCGACGGCGGGTATCCGATCGCCGTGATGGCCGACTTCGGCAAGTCGGTGGCCACGGCCGCTTATACGAATCCGCGTGAGGACGGCGGGCAGTACTTTCTCGTGGATCAGGCGACGATCGAGATCCTGGACAAGCCGCACGGATGGCCTTCCTTTCCCGAACCGCGGTCGTGAGTGGCGTTTCGGGTTCTAACCCGAAACGCCACTCACGACCAGGCGCTGCCGAACAAGCGCCGCGCGCGCAAAGGCAAAGCCCAGGCCCACTCCACTCCCATACTGGCCGTCCAGCGGAGATGAGGAGCAGCGCATGAGCCGAGACGACACGTCGCTCGCCAAGAACGTCCTGGGCGTGCCAGGCATCGTCTTCCTCGTGCTCGCCGCGGTCGCGCCGCTGACCGGGATGATCGTGATCGCGGCCATCGGCATCGCGGTCGGGAACGGCGGCGGTATGGTCGCGGCGTTCCTGCTGGCGACGGTCGTCCTGCTGCTGTTCGCGGTCGGCTACGCGCAGATGTCGCGGGTCCTCACGAGCGCGGGCGGCTTTTACGCCTTCGTGGTCAAGGGATTGGGCCGGACACCGGGTCTCGTCGCCGGTTTCATCGCGATGCTCGGCTACAACTGTTTCGTCGCGGGAGCGATCGGGACGAGCGGGTTCTTCACCTCCACGGCGATCGACGACGTCTTCGGCCTGAAACTCGATTGGCTGTTCTGGAGCGCGCTTTCGGTCGCGCTGGTCCTCTTGCTCAGCCGTCGCGGGATCGCGGTCAGCGCGAAGGTGCTGGGCGCCTCGCTGATCCTCGAAGTGTCGATCCTGCTGATCATGGACTTCAGCGTGCTGTTCCGGCACGGCTTCTCGTTCGCCGCGTTCAGCCCGTCCGTCATGTTCCAAGGGGCCGGCGGCCTGGCGTTGTTGTTCGCCGCCAACGCTTTCATCGGTTTCGAGGCGACGGCGCTGTTCGGCGAGGAGGCCAGGGATCCCAAGCGGACGATCCCGCGGGCGACCTACATCGCCATCGGGTTCATCGGGGTGTTCGCCGCGTTCACGACCTGGGCCGTGGTCAGCGCGATCGGCGCCGAGCAGGCGCAGGACGTGGCCGCCGCGCATCTGTCGAGCGGGGATCTCGTGCTTTCGGTCGCACAGGAGTACCTCGGCGGCCCGCTGACGAAGGTCATGTTGCTGCTTCTGGTGGTCAGCCTGTTCGCGGCGCTGCTGGCATTGCACAATTCGGCCACCCGCTATCTGTACGCGCTGGGCCGGGTCGGCGTGCTGCCGCGTGTGCTCGGCAAGACCAGCCCGCGCAACGGAGCGCCGCGCTACGCCTCGATCGTCCAGTTGCTCTTCGGGTCGGTGGTGGCGCTGGCGTTCCGCCTCGCCGGGCTCGACCCGGTCGCCGACCTCACCGCGAGCATGACCGGTTTCGGCACCCTCGGCATCCTCACCCTGCAGCTGTTCGCGGCCGTGGCGATCCTGGTCTACTTCCGCCGGACGCGGGACCGCCGGGTCGTGAAGACGCTGATCGCGCCCGGGCTGGGCGCGGTGGGCCTCGGGCTCATCGTGACGCTGGCGATCGTCAACTTCCCGACGCTCGCCGGGTCGAGCAACGGCGTCGTCCCGCTCCTGCCGTGGCTGCTCCTGGTGGTCGCGCTGGCCGGGCTCGCGCTCGCCGGCTGGCTGCGCCGGTTCCGTCCTTCGGTTTACGACGCGCTGGAGACCGACCTGGAACGCGAACCGTCAAACGTTGTTGGTCAGTGAGAGGTTGAACGAATAGCGCGAGGCGCGGTAGACGTGCCATCCGTATTCCACGACCTTGCCGGACTCGTCGTAGGTGGTGCGGCGCATGGTGAGCAGCGCCGCGCCCGGCTTCTCGTCGAGCAGTTCGGCGTCCTCCTCGGTCGCCTGCCGGGCGCCGACGTTCTGCTGGGCGGCGTGCAGCCGGACACCCGCCGAGCGCAGTAGCTGGTAGAGCCCCTTGTCCCGCAGTTCCTCGTCCGACGGATCGATGAGACCGTCGGGCAGGTAGTTGTTCATGATCGCCAGCGGTTCGCCGCCGGTCGAGCGCACCCGCTTCAGCCGCCGGACGTGGGTCAGGCCCGGCGTTTCGAGCTGTTCGATCGCCTCGTCGCCCGCTGGCTCGACCTGGTTCACGAGGACGACGGATTCCGGCTTGTCCCCCAGTTCACTGAGGTCGTCGAAGAGGCTGCTCAAGCGCAGCGGCCGGGCGACCTTGGTGCGGACGACCTGCGTGCCGACGCCGCGCTTGCGGACCAGCAGGCCCTGATTGACCAGCGACTGGATCGCCTGACGGATGGTCGGCCGCGACAGGTGCAGCCGCGCCGCCAGGTCCAGCTCGTTGTCCAGCCGGGCGCCGTTGGGCAGCCTGCCGTCTTCGATGGCGGCGCCGATCTGCCGGGCGACCTGGGAGTACAGCGGTTCCGGGCCGTTCGGATCCACGACGATCTCGCCGGGCACCCAGGGTTTCATGCGCGGAGCCTACCGCGCTCGACCACTATGACCTTATGTCCATATGTCTTGACAAAGTCTCCGAACGCTTGCGATGGTCGAAGGACCACGCGAGCCGGGAGGTACGAACGTGTCGGACACAGTGCGCCGGATAGCCGCCGCGAGGGTGCGGGATCCGGGAGCGATCGCCGTGGCCGCCGCCACCCGCGTCCGCGCGAAATCGCCGTTCAACGACAAGGGCCGCACGATGATCATCGCCGCGGACCATCCGGCTCGCGGCGCGAACGGCGTCGGCTCCGAACCGCTCGCGATGGCCGACCGCGGCGAACTGCTCGACCGCCTCGGCCTGGCGCTGGAACGCCCCGGGGTCACCGGCGTGCTGGCGACGCCGGACATCATCGACGATCTGCTGCTCCTCGGCGTGCTCGACGGCAAGACCGTCATCGGCTCGATGAACCGCACCGGACTGGCGGGATCGAGTTTCGAGATCGACGACCGGTTCGCCTGCTACGACGCCGAAACGATCGAACGGATGCGTTTCGACGGCGGCAAGACGCTCACCAGGATCTGCCTGACCGATCCGGCGACGCCGAGCGTTCTCGAGAACACCGCGAAGGCGGTCAACGACCTGGCCGACCGCAAGCTGATCGCGATGGTCGAGCCGTTCCTCTCGGATTGGGTCGACGGTCGTCTCCGCAACGACCTCTCCCCCGACGCCGTGATCCGCTCGATCACCATCGCCTCCGCCCTCGGCCGCACGTCGGCTTACACCTGGCTGAAGCTCCCGGTGGTGAAGGACATGGAGCGCGTGCTGGCCGCCTCGACCTTGCCCGCCGTCCTGCTCGGCGGAGAGGTCAAGGACCCCGACGCCGCGTTCGCCGCCTGGCAGCGGGCGCTCGCGCTGCCGACCGTGCAGGGCCTCGTGGTCGGACGATCCCTGCTCTACCCGCACGACGGCGACGTCGCCAAGGCCGTCGACACGGCCGTCGGACTGCTGTGAACACCTGTGGAGGACAACGCGTGAAGACCATCGACCACTGGATCAACGGCGCCGCGACCACGGCGGGCTCCATCCGCACGGCCCCGGTGTACGACCCGGCCGTCGGGCACGCACGGGCGGAGGTGCTGCTCGCGGAACCGTCCGATGTGGACACCGCGGTGGCCGCCGCGGCCAAGGCGTTCGAGGCGTGGGGCGATTCCTCGCTGTCGCAGCGGACGAAGGTGATGTTCGCCTTCCGCGAGCTGCTGGTGAAGCACGAGGACGAACTCGCCAGGATCATTTCCGCCGAACACGGCAAGGTGATCGACGACGCGCGCGGCGAGATCGTCCGCGGCCGCGAGATCGTCGAATACGCCTGCGGGATCGCCGACGCGCTGAAAGGCGGCTTCTCCGACCAGGTCTCGCGGGACGTGGACGTGCACGACTTCCGGCAGCCGCTCGGCGTCGTCGCCGGGATCACGCCGTTCAACTTCCCGATCATGGTGCCGTTGTGGATGCACCCGATCGCCATCGCGGCGGGCAACACGTTCGTCCTCAAGCCGAGCGAGCGGGTTCCGTCCGCGTCCCGGCTGGTCGCCGAACTATACGCCGAGGCGGGGCTGCCCGACGGCGTGTTCAACGTGGTCAACGGGGACAAGGTCGCGGTCGACGCGATCCTGGAGCACCCCGGCATCGACGCCGTGTCGTTCGTCGGGTCGACCCCGATCGCCAAGTACGTCCACGAACGCGCGACGGCCACCGGCAAACGCGTGCAGGCGCTGGGTGGGGCCAAGAACCACGCCGTCGTCCTGCCCGACGCCGATCTGGACTACGCCGCGAACCACCTCACGGCGGCCGCGTTCGGTTCGGCCGGGCAGCGCTGCATGGCGATCTCCATCGGTGTCGCCGTGGGATCGGCCGGGGACGGGCTGATCGAGATCCTCGAGCGCAAGGCCGCCGAGATCAAGGTCGGGCCCGGCCACGAGGCGGGCAACGACATGGGGCCGGTGGTCACGGAGGCCGCGCGGCGGCGGGTGATCGACTCCGTCGCCCTCGGGGCGGAGCAGGGCGCGACCGTGGTCGTCGACGGGCGGGAGCTGCGGGTCAACGGGCACGAGGACGGGTTCTTCGTCGGACCGTCCCTTTTGGACCACGTGACCACCGAGATGGCCGCCTACCGCGACGAGATCTTCGGGCCGGTGCTCGGGATCGTCCGGGTGTCCACACTGGACGAAGCGATCGCGCTGATCAACGCGAACCCGTACGGCAACGGGACCGCGGTCTTCACCGGCAGCGGCGAGGCGGCGCGGCGATTCCAGCGGGAGGTGAAGGTCGGGATGATCGGGGTGAACGTGCCCATCCCGGTGCCGATGTCGTACTACTCCTTCGGCGGGTGGAAGGACTCCCTCATCGGGGACAGCCCGATCCACGGGCCGGCCGGGGTGCGGTTCTACACGCGGGCGAAGGTCGTCACCACGCGGTGGCCGCACTCCACCGCCGGTTTCCACTTCCCGACGTCCAGCTGAACACCCGCGTTTCGTCCTCTGAATGCGATTGCGCATTCAGAGGACGAAACGCGAGAGGGGTCAGCGCACCTCTTGCCGTTGCCGTTTCCCGACGATCCGCCAGCCGACCGCCAGCACCACGACCAGCACCGGGATCGAGTAGAAGGCGATCTTCTCGGCGCCGTCGGAGAAGCCCATCAGGACCACCACCAACGCGAGGAAGCCGAGCGTCGCCCAGCCGCTGTAGGGCGCCCACGGCATCCGGTACGACGGCCGTTCCAGCTCACCGCGCAGCGCCGCCTGACGCAGCCGCAGCTGGCAGAAGATCAGCGTCGCCCAGGTGGTGATCACGCCGAGCGAGGCGATGGCGATCGCGATGTCGAAGGCGTCCTTCGGCACCAGGTAGTTGAGCACCACACCCAGCACGTAGGCGCCGGAAGTGAACAGGATGCCGCCGTAGGGCACGTGACGGCTGCTCATCCGGCCGACGAACTTCGGCGCCTCGCCCTTGTCCGCGAGCGCCCGCAGGATGCGGCCGGTCGAGTAGAGCCCGGAGTTGCAGCTCGACAGCGCGGCGGTGAGCACGACGGCGTTCATCACGTCACCGATCCCCGGAATCCCGAGGCGGGTGAACACGGTGACGAACGGGCTCTCGCCGCCGTTGTAGAACGGCCACGGCAGGAGCATCGCCAGCAGCAGCACGGATCCCACGTAGAACACGCCGATCCGCCAGACGACACCGTTGATCGCCTTCGGAAGCACCTTGCGGGCGTCCTTGGTCTCGCCGGCGGCGATGCCGACGACCTCGATCGCCGAGTACGCGAAGATGACCGCCTGCAGCGTCATCAGCGCGATGCCGACACCGGCCGGGAAGAATCCACTGTGGGCGGTCAGGTTGTGCACGCCCGCGGTGGTGCCGCCGATGTCGGCGCTGGTGAGCACCAGTCCGAGGGCGGTGACCAGGAAGACGACGATGGCCAGCACCTTGACCACCGAGAACCAGAATTCCAGCTCGCCGAACAGTTTCACCGAAAGCAGGTTCACCGCCAGCAGCACACCGAGCGCGACCAGTGCGGTGATCCACTGCGGCACGTCGGGCAGCCATTTGTGCACGTAGATCGCCACCGCGGTGATCTCCGCGATACCGGTCATCGCCCAGTTCACCCAGTACATCCAGCCGGAGGCGAAACCCGCCCACGGCCCGATGAACTTGCGGGCGTAGGTGACGAAACTGCCGGAGGACGGCTCATGGAGCACGAGCTCACCGAGGGCGCGCATCACGAAGTACGCGGCGATACCACAGAGCGCGTACGACAGGACCAGCGACGGCCCGACCTGGTGGAGCTTGCCACCGGCACCGAGGAACAGCCCGACGCCGATCGCGCCGCCGATGGCGATCATCTGCACTTGGCGGTTGCCCAGTGCTTTTGAGTAGCTTTCACCTTTTTCGGTGAGCAGCGAGGAATCCATGGTTGCCAGACGCTAGAGCGTGTGCGGCACGTCACCAACATTGCTAAGGAAGACTTAAGGTGTGCGGGACGTCACTCTGGCGGTTTAACGGGAATTTCCTTTTTCGATTTGACAAATTCACCCGCGAACCCCGATCGTCGCGCGCGAAGGAGCGCTTCTACGCTACGGCCGTGGACCTCGCAGCGCTGCTGGACCGGATCGCCGACGACGTCGCGGCGGAGATCGGCCGCGGCTCCGTCGCGGACTACATCCCCGCCCTGGCCAGGGTCGAACCCGGCCGGTTCGGCATGGCGGTGGCCGAAGTGGACGGTGGGCTGCACGGCGTCGGCGACTGGGAGGTGCCGTTCTCCATCCAGAGCATGTCGAAGGTCTTCACCTTGGCGCTCGCGCTCTCCCACGGCGACGGGGTGTGGGAACGGGTGGGCCGCGAGCCGTCCGGAAACCCGTTCAACTCGCTGGTCCAGCTCGAGAACGAGGACGGAATCCCCCGCAATCCGTTCATCAACGCCGGCGCCCTCGTGGTGACCGACGAATTGGCGCACCACGGCGACGCGGCGGAAACCCTGCTTCGGTTCCTCCAGGAGGAAAGCGGGCGCGCCGGCATCGGGATCGACGCCGAGGTCGCCGCGTCGGAGGCCGCGCACGCCGACCGCAACCGCGCCCTCGCGTATTTCATGGCGTCGTACCGGAACATGCGTCATCCGGTGCCCGCCGTCCTCGACCAGTACGTGCGCCAGTGCTCGATCGCGATGAGCTGTGGCGACGTCGCGCGGGCGGCGGTGTTCCTCGCCCGCCACGGCGTGCGCAACGACGGCAGCCGCCTGCTCGAACAGAGCGCCGCCAAGCGGGTCAACGCGGTGATGCTGACCTGCGGCACTTACGACGCGGCCGGCGAATTCGCCTACCGTGTCGGGCTTCCGGGCAAGAGCGGGGTCGGCGGCGGCATCGTCGCGATCGTCCCCGGCCGGTGCGCGATCTGCGTCTGGAGCCCCGGCCTGGACCCGCGCGGCAACTCCGTCGCGGGTGTCGCGGCGCTGGACCGGTTCACCACCCTGACCGGCTGGTCGATCTTCTGAGCGGTTTGGATCCGCGCCGACGTGCCGGGATACGTCTGGCGGCATCACCCGGCCGCGGCGATGTGGGCGGGCTACGAGGAGGCGCTCGTCCGGTACGGCTTCGACATCTGCGACGTCTGGTGCGAGACCGGCCGTCAGGACACCTGCCGCGAAACACTGCGGTTCGACCTGCTCCGTGCCACCGGACTCGACGAGGTCCGCACCCAGGACCGGCTCGCCGACGCGAAGGAACTGCCGCCGTGGCTCGGCGACGCGGATTTCCACCGCAGCCATCGGTCCGCGCTCGTCCGCAAGGAGCCGGGGCACTACCGCGCGCGTTTCCCGGGCGTCCCCGACGACCTGCCCTACGTCTGGCCGTCGTCGGACCGTCCACGACGAGAAGGAGTGCGATGAGCAAGGGCCACGACCCCTGCAAGTAGTCAGCCGCTCGAAGGCCGCCCCATCTCGTGCCCCGGCCGTCCCTCGGTCCGCCGCCGGCGTTTGATCCGTTCTTCGTGCAGGTGCCGCCGCCCGCCGGTCAGGGCACCGGTGACGTCGCGCGCCATGTCGCGGTACGCCGCGTAGTAGCCCTCGTCGTACTCCTCGATCAGCTGGAACGTCCACCGCTCCGGCAGCACGTTGAGCCCGACAAGTTCGGTCTGGATCCGCTCCGCCCACTCGGCGTGCCCGGCCTTCCGGAGGGCTTCGACGGCCTCGCCCAGCGCGAAGTCGGCGGTTCCGGTGAGGTGGTGGAAGGCGTACAGGTGACCACGCGCCTGTTCGACCGTTTCGAGGGCGAAGGTCAGCTTTCCGACGGCGTCGACGGTCGCCTCGTCGGGTTCTGAAGATGAGTCCGGCATGCCGGGGAAATGCCCCCGCGCCGTCACTTTCACACCCCGTCGGCCGCGATCCGCGCGAACGAGCGGATCAGCGGGTTCTCCCGTTCGGTCACCCACGCCACGACCAGCGGGCTCGGTGGCATGTCGGCCAGCGGTACCCAGGTGAGGCCGTCCGGCAGGGCGTGCCCGAGCGGTGCGATCCCCGCCGATCCGTTCCACAGGACGGCTTGCAGGCATTCGCCGACCGTGCGCACCACCGGCCCGGATGGCCGCTCGCCGACGGGCGTCGCCCCATTCCAGTACTCGCGCCACAATGAATCCGTGCCCTCCGGCAGCTGGAACCACGGCCGATCGGCGACGTCGGCCAGCCGCAGCGTCGCGCGATCGGCGAGCGGGTCGCCGGTGCGCAGTACCAGCCCGACCGGATCCGAACGCAGGACCCGCACGGTGAGGCCGGTTTCGTCGAACGGCGAGCGGGTCAGCGCGACGTCGGCCAGTCCGGCGCGCAGACCGGTGGTGGGGTCGGTGAAATCCGCCTCACGGAAGCGGATCGAGACCTCGGGATGCCGGCGCCGGAACGCCGCGGCCAGGTGGGTGCCCGCCTCCCCCGCGCCGTCGGCCAGGGTGCCGACGGTGAGCGTCGCAGGGCCCGCCGTCTCGATCACCCGGGCGCGGGCGCGTTCGGCCTGGTCCAGCAGGGTGCGGGCCTCGGCGTACAGGGTGGTCCCGGCGGCGGTGGGCTCGACGCCGGCGGCCGACCGGAGCAGCAGGACCACCCCCAGGTCGTTCTCCAGCTGCCGGATGGCCCGGCTCAGCGGCGGCTGGGTCATGTGCAGCCGCGCGGCGGCCCGGCCGAAGTGCCGCTCCTCGGCGACGGCCACGAAGTAGCGCAACAAACGAAGCTCCATCACCAGCGATGATACCCATCAGGTATCGGCTGGTGAAGATCGGTCTTGGACGGCGCCCGAGGGCCGGCACGACAGTGGGGTCATGCCTTTCGAACCCCTCACCCACGAACCCGCCGTCGACCCCGCGCAGGCCAGGGAGATCGCCCGCGACGTCGTGGTGATCCCGAATCTCGGCGTCGACCTCGTCCCCAACATCGGCGTCATCGGCGGCTCGCATTCGGTGCTCGTCGTCGACACGGGACTCGGTCCTCGCAACGCCGAGAAGGTGCTCGCCTTCGCGGCCGAACACGCCCGCGGCCGCAGGCTGTACCTGACGACGACGCATTTTCACCCCGAGCACGCTTTCGGCGCACAGGTCTTCGCGGACGAGGCGACCTATCTCGTCAACAGCGCCCAAGCCGCGGACCTGGTCCACAAAGGACCGGGCTACCTCGAGATGTTCCGCGGCCTCGGCACCCCGGTCGCACGGGCGCTGGACGGCGTCGACTTCGTCACCCCCGACGTGGTCTACGACGACGAGTACGACCTCGACCTCGGCGGGCGAGTCGTGCGCCTGGCGGCCACCGGACGCGCCCACAGCAAGGGCGATCAGGTGGTGACCGTGCCGGACGCGGGCGTGCTGTTCACCGGGGACCTGGTCGAGACCGGCCAGTTCTCGATCTTCCCGTGGTTCCCGCCGTACGACACCGATGTCTCGGGACCGCGCTGGATCGAAGTGCTGGGGCGGCTGGCCGCCGCCGGACCGGACCTCGTCGTCCCTGGCCACGGCGACGTCTCCGGACGCCGGATCCTGACCGACGTCCGCGAGTACCTCGAACTGCTGCGCGACGAAACGTGGAAGCGGCGCGACTCGGCGCTCCCCGAAGAGTCCATCGCCGCGGAGGTCGAAGCGCTGATGATCGAACGCCACCCCGAGTGGGAGGGCCGGGATTGGATCGCGAAGGGCGTCGGCTGCTTCTGCGCCGACCACTCAGGCCATGAGGCAGCAGGCACCGGTGAAGCAGCCGAAGGCGCCTCCGCTTGACGCGTTCTTCCAGTTGTCGAAGCGGTCGATCACGAGTTCGACCTCGGCCTGCCCGGCCACGGTGACATCGATGGCGGAGTCGGCGAAGAAGCTGCGGATATCGTCGGCAACGGTGCTCTTCATGGAAGATCTCCCTCGAACCTGCGGTGTTGGATACCGAAATCGTGCAGGTTCGGGCCCCGGTGTCGACAGTGCGAAGCGCCACGGACGACGTGTGGCTTTCGACTGCTCCACTCGCGTCAACCGGCTGACGCGAGTGGAGCAGCCGGTCACTTGAAGATCGCGATGGGATGGACGACGAGTTCCCCGGTTTCGGGGTCCCAGTCCTCGACCTTGCCGAGGCAGCGCGCCCGGAACGCGCCGGTGGGCGCGGAGTCCCGCAGATCGCTGGTCACGCAGGTGAACCGGATCCGCCTGCTCCGCTCCGGATCGTCCGGATTCCCGTACGGCGCCACGAAAACCGTCTCGGTGTCGGTCTGGGAGCGTTTACGGAACAGGCCCTTCACGGAGATGAACGCCTCGACGCCGCGCAACCTGGTTTTGACCTGCCGGGTGCTCTCGGGACCGTCGGCCCAGCCGAGTTCCTTCACCAGAGCCCGGTTGTGGGCCAGTTCCTGCTTCGTCAAATCGACGTAGATGATGTCGTGGTGCTTCTCCAGCACCTTCGTCACGATGCCGATCACCGTGATCGGTTCGGCCTTGCGGATGTACCGCCGGAACTCTTCGTCGGTGTCGGTGCGCTCCGATTCCCCTTTCAGCGGGCCGAATCCGCCCGAACCCCAGAACCGCCAGCCCCGGCTCTTCCGTTTCTCGACCTCCTGCTCCAGCGCCTCGTTGTAGCGATGCAACTGGTAGAGGCCCATCACGGATTTCGTGTGCAGGTAGAAGCCGATTCCCCGGATCATGCCCTGATCGCCGTCGGACCGCGCACGGCGCCAGTGCTTCACGAAAACGACGATCGCGACGAGGAAGGCGATCACGGTCAGCACCCAGACCGCGAGCCACAGTCCCCAGACGTCCCACCACAGATTATCGGCAGCCACGGATCTCCTTGAAGGCGTCGAGCAGCGATGTCGTGTTCGCGTCGACCATCCGGCCACCGGTGGCCACGGCCGCGCGCTCCAACTCGGCGGGGTTCGCCTCGCCGAACCGGATGGTGTACGTGTGCACGCCCGGATCCCTTGGCGCGCGCAGGAATTCTTCGATACCGGGTCCGGTGTTGCTCTCCCCGTCGGTCATCAGCACGATCGAGACGTCTCCGCCGGGCTCGGCGCCACGATGGATACCCGCCTTCGTGTACGCCTCGCCGAGCGCGGACCAGACCGCGGTGTTGCCGTCGAACTCGTCGGCCGCGATGAAGGCGCGCAGCGCGTCGAGATCACCGGGTCCGTCGATGGTGAACTCCTTGTCCCCCAGTATCTTCCCGCCGAACCGGAGAACCGTCAGCCGCTCGCCGCGGTAGAAACGGTCGAATCCTCCGTCCGGACCTCCGCTCAGCCCGGCGAAGGTCGCGCGGAGCGCGGCGATCCGCGGCCCCTTCATCGAACCGGAGAAGTCCAGCACGAAGATCACCCGCCCCGGCGCGCGGGAAGCGGACGCCGCGTAGTCGTCGAGGAGTTTGTCCACGACGGCCTGTTCGTCCGGGAAGTACAGCGAGTTCCCGATCGAGGCCGGCAGCCTCGGATCGAGCCCCACCTCGCCGGTGATCGGACGGCGAAGGGTCCGCTCCATCAGTTTCTTCTGCGTCGCCGGGCTTCTGAGCCAGGAAACGACCTTGTCGTACGCCTCCCGTTCGGCCGGGTCCAACAGCAGGACCGGGTAGTCGGACTGGACGATGCCGTCACGCGGATACACCAGTTCCAACGGGGTCTTGAGCCTGCCGCTCGCGTTCAGGGAGAGCAAGGTGGACTCGTACCCGATGATCGCGTCCACGTCCTGGCGCTCGGCGAACCGATCGGCCACGGCGGCCGAAGTGTCCGCCGTCAGCGTGTGCCCGGTGCGGAAGCCCTGGAGTTTGTCGCATTTCACGTCCTGGAGGCGCAGCGCGGCGCCGGTGCCCGCGGCGGCCGTCGCCACCCCGACGAGTGAGGTGAGCCCGCTGGTCGATTTGGCCGGATCCGCCATCGCGAACCGGAAGCCACCGCCGGCCGCCGCGTCCGCCAGATCCGCCCACGAGAGCTTGCCGTCCGGTTTGCCTCGGCGCAGTTCCGCCGCCTTCGCCGGGGTGATCCCGACGATGACCGGCGACACCATGGTCTTGGTCGCGAGCGGCCGTTCCCCCTTGTCCCCCGACTGCCGGTGTTTGAGCTGGAAATACCGGTCGGTGGAAAGCCAGGCGAGATCGTGCGTGGCCTTTCCCGGGGTGAGGGAGGCGGCGGCGTCGATCGTTCCCCGGAAATCCATTTCCAGTTCGATTCCCGTTTCCGCGCGAAGGTCGTCGAGAATCGGCCCGAGATCGGCCAGCTCCGAACTGGCCAGCACGCGCAGCTTCACCTTCTGTCCGCCGCTCGTACAGGCGGCGACCAGCAGGAGCAGGCAGCACAGGATCGCGAGGAGCCGCTTCACGGGCAGTCCCCCACCGTTTTGATCATCTCTTCCAGCACCGGGTTGTCCGGCAACGGCGTGGTGCTGTCGTCGGCGGCGATCTCCGGCGCGGGCAGCCCCTGTTCGCGGAGGAACTCGTACAGCCGCGCGCTTTTCGTGCTGCCCGCGGGGGTCGCGACGCCGAAGCCGAGCTCCATCGCGCGGCGCTGCAGCTCCGGATCGAACGTGATCAGCTCGCCGAGCCGTTCCGCTTCCGGTTTCAGCGCCAGGAATTGGGGTTTCGTCAGGATGTCGTCCTTCGGGTACAGCAGGACCCGGTCGTGGTCCGGTCGCCCGCTCTGTGCCTTGGCCCGCAACTGCATGGCGAGGTATTGATGCTCGTAGATGACGACGATCGGCTTGTCCCCCTCGGCCAGATTCGCGTACGACTCCGACAGATCCGCCGACGGGAAACCTTGTGCCGCCACGAGCGGTTTGACCCGGTTGGCCAGTTCCTTCGCGGCCGTGAGGTTCGGCGGCCCCGCGGGAGCCCCGGCCGGACGCGGATCGACGACCGGGACCTGACGGCCGTTCTCCAGGAACGCCAGCAGGATCAGGTACGTCGCGCCCGAGTTGGAGTCGCAGATGTTCGAGGTCTGGGCGAGCACCCTGTTCCCGTTTTCCGCGCCGAAGCGCCTGATGCCGAGCGAGTCCCAGGTCTGTCCCTTTCGCAGGGTTTCGATGAACTTCTCGGTGTCCAGCGTGTAGTACAGCGGCTCCTGTTCGCCCGCCGGTTTCGTGGCGATCTTGTTGCTCGCCAGCGTTTCCGCGTAGCGGCGATACGTGGCGAGGACGATCGGGCTGGTGAACGGCTGCCGCGCGCTGCCCGTCCATCGGTCGGCCCTCGACCGCCGGACGAGACTCGCGGCGGGCTCGCCCGACATGAACACGAAGTCGTACTGGCTGAGGTCGTGGGTGGCGACGTCCCGCGAGCCCGCCCTGGTCACGTGGACGCGGATGTGGTGGCGCATCAGGATTTCCTGGATCTTCGCGTCCTCGAAGAGATCCGATTTGGAGCCCATCTTGCCGCGCAGGACGAGCGTCTGCTGGAACGGCACCACGATCGTCCCGCTCATGAGCAGGGCGATCAGGCCGGTGACGGCCAGGGCCAGCGCGGGCCCGAAAGTGCGGAGAAAGCGACGGCGCAGAAAGAACGCCGAGGGTTTCGGTCGGATGGTGAGCTGGGGTTCTTCACGAAGCGAGCTATCGGTGGTCACCGATTTCCTCCCCGAATGTCCGGCAAGCCCATTTTACCGGGGAGCACCGACGGAAAAGCACGTCTCGATCCGGCTTCGGGACCACCCTCACCAGGCCCGGAGGCCGGACGGTTAGGCTCTTCGGTGGCGAAAACCGCCATGCACCACGACGCCGGGAGATCTGAACCGCCATGCTGGACCGAGCAGTCATCGACGCCCTCTTCCCCGCCGACCTGCCCGAGCCCGAGCACTGGGAACAGCGTTACCCCGCCCGCGAGCTGCCCGAGGGCGCCCTGGTCACCCGGTTCGGCCCCTCGCCGACCGGGTTCGTCCACATCGGCGGGGTCTACGTCGCCACCATCGACCAGGACGTCGCCCGCCGCAGCGGCGGCCGCTACCTCGTCCGGGTCGAGGACACCGACCGCTCCCGCGAGGTCGAAGGCGCCATCGAGCAGTTCGAGCGCGGTTTCGCCTACTTCGACCTCGCCGCCGACGAGGACATCCACCGCGGTGGCGACTACGGCCCGTACCAGCAGTCCGAGCGCGAGCAGATCTACCTGACCTACGTCCGCCACCTGCTCCGCTCCGGCCGCGCGTACCTCGACTTCGCCACGAAGGACGAGCTGGCGGCGATCACCGCCCGGCAGCAGGCGACGAAGCTGCCGACCGGCTACTACGGCTCGTGGGCCATCTGGCGCGACGCCGACCCCGCCGACGTCCAGGCCAAGCTCGACGCAGGCGACCCGTACGTCGTGCGGTTCCGCGCGCCGGACGACACCGGCGCCCGCGCCCGGTTCACCGACGCCATCCGCGGCCCGCTGGAGGCCGAGGCCAACCGCAACGACGTCGTCATCCTCAAGAGCTCCGACCAGAGCCCCCGGCTGCCGACCTACCACTTCGCGCACGCCGTCGACGATCACCTCATGCGGGTCAACCTGGTCATCCGCGGCGACGAGTGGATCTCGTCGGTGCCGGTGCACCAGCAGCTGTTCGACGCGCTCGGCTTCGAGCCGATCACGTACGCGCACATCGCGCCGCTGATGAAGCAGGAAGGCGGCAGCAAGCGCAAGCTGTCGAAGCGCAAGGACCCGGAAGCGAGCGTCGACTTCTACATCGAGTCCGGCTACCCGACCAAGGCCGTCCTGTACTACCTGCGCGGCCTCGCCAACGGCCGTCTCGCCGAGATGCCGCTCGACCAGGCGCTGGCCGAGCCGATCAACCTCGACGAATGCGGGGTCGCCGGCCCGCTGGTCGACCTGGTCAAACTCGACGACATCTCGGCCGACCACATCGCCACGCTGACCGGCGCCGAGATCCTCGAGGAGGTCCGGGGCTGGGCGGAGCGGTTCGACCCCGAGCTGCGGACCGTCCTCGACGCCGAGCCGGACCTCGCGCTCCGTGCGCTCGCCGTCGAACGTGACGGCGCCGAGAACCCGCGCAAGGACCTGAAGAAGTGGAGCGAGTTCCGCGCCGTCTACGGCTTCTTCTTCCCGCAGCTGCACGCCGCCGTCGCGAGCCCCGACGACGAGCGGATCACCGCGCTCGGCGTCGACCGCGCGGTCGTCCAGGCCGTGGCGCGGGACTTCGTCGAGAATTACCAGCAGCTCGACGACGGCCAGGAGTGGTTCCAGCAGATCCGCGACGTGGCCGCGAAGCACGGCTTCGCGAAGAACGCCAAGGAGTTCAAGAAGAACCCCGAAGGCTTCCCGGGCTCCATCCGCGAGGCCTCGCAGATCATCCGGATCGCGATCACGGGCTCGACCCGGAGCCCGGACCTGCACTCGATCACCCAGGCGCTGGGACGCGAGGAGACGATGGGCCGGTTCGCCGGCCTCGTTGCCGAGTGACCCCTCGTGAGTGGCTGTGTGATCGAAGGCGCGACTCGCGTGATCAGGGACGCAACTCGCGTGATCGGAAGCCGCACTCAGGGTGTTCCGCCACTGATCACATGAGTTCCGCCGCTGATCACGTGAGTGCGGCCGATCGGTCCAGGTGGTCGTGAGTGGCGTTTCGGGTTAGAACCCGAAACGCCACTCACGAGGCGGGCAGGAACTGGTCGTAGAAGGCCGTCTTGACCGCGACGACCGCCTCTTCGGTCTCCCGGAACCGCTCCCGCGCCTCGCTGGAGTCGATCAGCTGCACGAGCCGCAGCCCGAGCTGGTCGGAATGCGTCAGCGAGAGCGGGGACGCGGCGGCGAGCGGGCGCGACTTCGCGTCGTGCACGTGGTGCGGGTAGTAGAAGACGGATTTGTCGCCGAGCACCGGGCCGATCCGGCGCCAGAGTTCGCCGTACTCGACCGAGACCAGCACCTCGCCCCAGAACCGCAGGATGGTCAGCAGTTCGACGTCGGCGTGCTTCGAATCGCCCGCCGAGGAGATCAGCTCCATGGTGGTGTCGAGGCAGGCCGCCGTGGCCAGGGACTTCCGCGACCGCACGAGCACTTCGCGCGGGACGCCCAGGGCGAGGATGTCCGTCATCAGATCCTCGCGGTGCGAAGGTGTGCTGCCGGGCGAGGTGTTGTCCGGGTACTCCTCGCGAACGATGACGCGGGCGATCCGTTTGGACTGCTCGTCGGTGAGCAGGTCGATCGCCAGGTCGTAGGCCATGGTGAACGCCAGCGACAGGAACCGGCGCTGCAGCAGGACCGCTTGCAGCTCCTCCCCCGACAGGTCGGTGACGCCCCGCAGCGCCGGATGGTTCCGGAACCGCTCGATCAAACCGTCTTCGAACTCGTCGAGCTCGCGCATCAGTACACCTCTTGCTCAGAAACGGATCATGTCGATGCTTCGGTTCCAGTCAGCGAGATCGACGTCGCGGCCGATGTCCCACAACGTATCGAGCTCGCGCTGGATCTGTTCGCCGAGCACGGTGTCGTGCGTGCCCTCGATCTGGAACTGCGGCGAATTGACCGCCAGCTGGCCGTGCAGGAACATGCTGACCAGGTAGCGTCCGTCGGCCCGGTACACCGAAACCGAGGCCTGCGAGTTGAAGACCCGCACCTTCAGGTTTCCCTGACGCTTCGCCAGCCGCCGGTGCAGCCGGGAGAGTATCTCCAGGCACTCCGCGATCCCCGTGCTCACGAAGGGGTTGCCCGCGCCGTCGCTCCGGCCCAGCGCCGCCTCCCGCAGCCCCACCAGCATCGAGTTCGGGTGCAGCAACATGATCCGCACCTCGGCGCGCCGGTCGACGATCGCGGCTTCGAGTTCCTTTTCCAGGCGCTGCAGGTTGGGGATCCAGGTGTTCAGGATCGTCACTTGTTTGGCCTTCGCGACGTGTGCCGCGAACTCGTCGTCCGGAAAGCGTTTGTGCACTTCGACCACGCCGCCGTAGCGCGAACGACGGAGGCTCGTGGCGATGGTGTCGATGTCGAGACCGGCGAGCCGGTCGCGGATGTCTTCCAGTGCGCGCAACGGGGTCAGTTCGACGAGCAGCACCACGACCACCCCGCTGACCATGATCAGGGTCAGGGTGGTGACGCCTTTCGGCGCGACTTTGTCGAGCAGGCCGAGCTGTTCCGCGATTCCGACGGCGAAGCCGGCCACCGCCAACCCGCCGAGACTGAGCAATTCGAGCCAGCGACGCATTCTGCGGAGCATTCACCCTCCGGGATCCGGCAGTTCGGCCCTCATGTTCTCACGATCGGAGAGCCCTTTGTGATCGGGGTCACCTCCACGGAATTCACGAAAAGAATCGAATCCGGCGCGGGAATCCGCAGTGCGAAGGGCGCAGATCACAAGGCGGACGTGAAACGCGCGGGCCTCGACAGACGACTTACCGGATACGCAAGTACGGAAAGTTGTGGTCGATGAGCGCTGATCGCGTTGTCCAGCTGCGCTGGGAGCACCGCCACGTGGCCGACGACGGCGGCCGCGCGGCCTTGTCCTACCCCGGGATCTCGGTCGTCCGGCGGACCGAGGGTGAAATCGTCGACCGCACTTGGATACCGGTCGGTGAAGAACCCACCTTCGCCGACGACGAGGCGTTGATCACCGCCCTGCACGCCGCCTGGCGCTGGTCCAGGCCCGCCGCTTGATCCGTTATTCGTCGCCCGATTTGTACCGGCGCTGGAGTTCTTCGTCCTGTTCACGCGGCGACTTTTCCGACCAGCGACCGTGGACGAGGTCGTTCTCCGTGTAATCGGCGCGCCGTGAGGCCCAGCCCGGCAACATGATCTTGCGTGTCCCGCCCCGCCCGCGATCGCGTACATCGGTGATCACGGCGATGCCGATCACCAGCAGGAGTATCCCGAGCACTATCCAGATCACGGCCATGGTCCGCTCCCCCGCAGATATGTCGTTTCCGCCAGATTAGCGGTACGAGGGGTTTCGCCATACGGGATTTCCGCCGCCTTTCCTTGCTCCATTCGGGCTAGCCCAGTGGGCGTACACGGTTTCAGTCCCCGCGGCGAAGTGACGACGGCGCCGCGGCCATAAGGTGACGACGTGCTCGGTGAAAGGCTCGACTCCTGGCTGCGCGGACACCAGTCGCTCGTCGACGTCCTGATCGCACTGCTCCTCGCGGGATGCTGTGTCCTTTTCGGACTCTTCGTCCGGGCGGAGGCCGCGTATTTCCTGTTCTCCCTGCTTCTCGCGCTTCCACTCGCCTTGCGACGCCGCAATGCCGTGGTGTGCGCGACAGTGGTGCTGGGAGTCGCGAGCATCCAGTGGCTCACGATCCGGGACGGCGTCGGTGCCCTGCCCGCCGATCTCGCCGTACCGCTGGCGGTGCACGCCGCGGCGGCCTACGGACCGCGGCGAGCCGGTGGCGCCGCGCTGGCGGCAGGGCTCCTCGGCGCGGTGCTCGGCGGGCTGAGCTGGCCGATGCTGCCGTCGTCCGCGGCCGCGCATCTGCTCGTCGGCGCCTTCCTGGCCAGCACCGTGGTGGCCGCGTGGGCGACCGGGACGTTGCGCCGGGTCCGGCTGTCCCACAGCCGTCAGCAGGCGAGGCTCGCGGTCCTCGCGGAGCGGGAACGGATCGCGCGCGAGATGCACGACATCGTCGCCCATTCGCTCGCGGTCGTGATAGCGCAGGCCGACGGTGGCCGGTACGCGGCCACGCCGGAGGCCGGACGGTCGGCCCTGGTCACGATCGGCGACTGCGCCCGGAAGGCGCTGGGCGATCTCCGCCGGATGATCGGTGTCCTGCGGGACGGACCGGCGTGACCGCCCCGCCGGTCCGTGTCCTGCTGGTCGACGACCAGGCCCTGGTCCGGGCGGGCTTCCGGCTGGTCATCGAGTCCCAGGCCGATCTGACCGTCGTCGGTGAGGCGGGTGACGGTCTCGCCGCGGTCGACCACACCCGGCGCCTGAATCCCGATCTGGTCCTGATGGACGTCCGGATGCCGGTGCTCGACGGTATCGAGGCCACTCGACGGGTGCTCGCCCTGCCTGACGCGCCCAAGGTCCTCATGCTCACGACGTACGACCTCGACGAGCACGCGCTGGCCGCGATCCGGGCCGGGGCGAGCGGTTTCCTGCTCAAGGACGCCACCCCCGAGGAACTGCTGGCCGGCATCCGGACGGTGCACGACGGGGACTCGGTGATCGCCCCCTCCACCACCCGCAGGCTGCTGGACCGGCTGGCGCCCCCGCTCGATCCCGGCGCGGCCAGGTCGGCGGCGACGCTGACCGGACGTGAGCGGGAAGTGCTGGCCGCGATGGCGCGCGGCTGGTCCAACGCCGAGATCGCCGAGCGGCTGGTGGTCGCGCCGGGAACGGTGAAGACCCACGTGGGCAACATCCTGGCCAAGCTGCGGGTGCGGGATCGGGTGCAGGCGGTGGTCCTGGCCTACGAAGCGGGCGTGGTCCGGCCCGGCGAGCGGTGACGGGCACAGGTGACATCGGCCCGGGGCAGGGCTCCGCCGAGTAGATACGACTCGACGATGTCGGTGACGCAGGGCGCCGGGTCGAAGAGATAGACCCCGTGCCGGAACGCGCCGTCCAGCGTGACCATCCGGGATCCGGTCAGGGCGCGGCGCAGCGCCAGTTGCCCGGCATACGGCGTGACCGGATCCCCCGAGGCGCCCACGAGCAGGGCGGGCCGGTCGTCCCCGACAGGGACAGGTGGCTCCGCAGGCGGGACGGGCCAGAACGCGCAAGGCGTGATGTGCCGGGCCAGCGGACCGAACAGGGGCTCGGCGGCCCGGTGCGCCAGGATGTCCCGGTAGTAGCTTTCGGGATCCCGCCAGGCGGCGCGGTCCGCGCACTGGTTGGCGACGGTGGCGCTGAACCCGAAGGACGGCTCGACGTCCGGATCCGTGTACAGGGAGAGTTTCCACTCCTGCGTGGGTGTCGGTGTCACGGTGAGACCGCGAGCGGCGTCACGCAGCACGGCGACCTGGGCACTGAACTCCGCGTAGAACGCGTCGCTGTCGTCGACGGTGAGCAGCAGGCCGGGGATCATCGCGGCGTCGATCCGGTGCTCGCCGACGCGCAAGGGCTCGCGGGCGGCGGCGCGGGCGATCCGGTCCACCGTGGCCAGTACCTCTTCCGCGGTGGCGCCGAGATGATGGTGTGCGTCGCGGCGGGCGGCCCACCGCGCCCAGTCGCTCAGGGCCGCGGCGTCCGCCACTGCGGTCTCCCTGGTGAGCGCGGGACCGGCGGCCCCGGGCGCGGCGGCGCTGTCGAACACCATCCGCTCGGTCCGCCGAGGAAAGAGCCGTCGGTAGACCGAGCCGAGATGACTGCCGAAAGACCAGCCCAGGTAGGAGATCTTCGATTCCCCGAGGGCGGCTCGCACGAGGTCCAGATCCCGCGCCATGTCGCGGGTGGAGGCGTGTGCGAGAAGATCACCCCGGTCCGCGCAGCTTCGCGCGAGCTCCCGCGCGACCAGCACGCTGCGGTCGAAGGAGGCCCGGTCCGGACTCGCCAGCTGAGCGCTCTGCAGGTATCGCCCGGTGGGCCAGCCGCATTCCAGCGGCGAGCTGAGCCCGAAGAATCTCGGGTCGATCCCGACGAGGTCGTACCGCACCGCGAGCGATGGCGCACCGGACGGGACCTCCGGGGGCAGCCCATGGACCAGCAGTGCCACGCCGTCGCGGGACGGGCCGGGTCCGCCGGTGTTGACCACCAGGGTGCCCAGACGGCGCGCGGGGTCGCTCGCGGGACGGCGCGCGACGGCCACCGAAAGGGTTCTGCCGCCCGGGTCGGCGTGGTCCAGCGGCACGACGACCTCACCGCAGGTCGCCCCGGCGGCGGCGAGCCGTCGTCCCGTCTCGTCTTCCGGCCCGGTCCGGCAGTCGTGCCAGTCGATCCGCGGCGCCGGGGTCGCCGAGGCCGATGGCCCGCCGTCCGCCAGCAGCAGGATCGCCAGGCCAGCGGCGAGTACTTTTCGTCGTTTGGTCATACCTGGACGCTAAGCGCGCGAACTCGCGGGAACCTCTGCTCTCAGGCCGAAATCCGCTCCTCGCGACTACTCCCGGAGGCATAGGGTGCCCGGCGGAACGGGGCGGCA
Organism: Amycolatopsis japonica; assembly: GCF_000732925.1. Taxonomy (NCBI): domain Bacteria; kingdom Bacillati; phylum Actinomycetota; class Actinomycetes; order Pseudonocardiales; family Pseudonocardiaceae; genus Amycolatopsis; species Amycolatopsis japonica. Next base: position 2,782,530 of record NZ_CP008953.1, on the reverse strand, counting down.
AGGGTCGGCAGGAGATGGCGGCGGTTGCGGATCAGGGCGGCGAGCGCGACGAGCGCGTAGACCCCGCACAGGACGTAGCGCGCGGTTTGGCCGGGCAGCACGAACTGCACCGCGAACAGGCCGAGCAGCGTCCAGGCGGCCCAGCGCGGGAAACGCAACGCGAGCAGAGCGGCGACTCCCAGCAAGGTCTGGGTCGCGGTGAGGAGGAATTCCTCGATCTGACGGCCGTCCAACCGCAGTGCGGATCCCCCGCCGCCGAGGACATAGGCGATCGGCAGACTGCCGACGAGCAGCGTCCATTGGTTGACCTTGCTGGAAAGCAGGGTGCCGAGCGCCGCGTCGCCCTTGCCCCGCAAGGCGAAGAGGATCGCCACGATGAACTCCGGCGCCTCCGACGCCAGCGGCGCGAGCCATTGCACGAGCAGGAACCGGTCGACGCCCAGTTCCGTCCCGACGGCGATCAGGTTGTGCGCGAACGGTTCCGCGCTCGCGAGGATCACCACGGCCGCGAACACGAACAGCGCGGCCACGAGGGTCCGGCGGGACCGCCGGGGCAGCGCGCCCAAGGTGGCGGCCGGACCGACCAGTTCGGGTTCGCCCGGTTCGGCGCGGGAGACCTTCCAAAGGTAGAACACGAAGAAGCCGAGCAACGCGAAGCCGAGGACCAGCGAGATCTGTCCGGTTCCGGGGATGACGAACGCGACGATCGAGGCGATCGCGAGGAAGCCGAGCTCGATCCGGTAGGGCGCGTCGAGGATCAGCTCGCGGACGGTGGCGCCACGGCGTTTCTTCGCGACGGCGAGCGCGACCAGCACGACGGTGGACCACCCGAGGCCGAGCAACAGCCGGTTGGAGCCGGTCATGTTCGCCGCGGCGTAGGCGATGTACTCGGGATTCGAGCCCGCCGTGTAGGCGAAGTACAGGTCCACCGCGTACTCGGGAAGGACCGCGATGACGGCCAGCACGGCGATCGCGAGGCCGCCGGAGATGTCCACCTGCGCGGCTTCGGCCGCCCAGGCGAGCAGGAACGAGGCCGCCACGACGGCGAGGCCGAACAGCAGCAGCCCGGCAGGCGCGCCCGGATCGGTGCCGGTGAAGCGCAGGAGAAGGGCGGGCACGGTGAGCGCGGCACACAGGCCGACGGGCTTGAGTCGGTTGACGATCACGACCGAGCTTCGCGGCCGTGGACGGGTTACCACAACCGTTTCCTCATCCACTCGACCGGCGATAATTCCCTTATGGGACAAGGAAAACCGAAGATCGTCCTGCCGAAAAACGGACGTCGTCCCACCGGAGAAATGACGAACTCCCCGGTATCCGCGGGATACCGGGGAGTCCGGGGGCGGTCAGCCCCGGGCGTTCGGGTCGATCACGTCGCCGGCCAGTCCGGTGGCGGCGTCACCGAACGCACCGGTGGAGTCGACGACGCCCTGGCCGGCCGCGGTGGCCGAGTCGACGGCGTCCTGGCCCGCCGTGGTGGCACTCTCGGCGAGGCCCTGACCGGTCTCGGCCAGCCCGCCGGTCGCCTGGGTGACCTGGTCGGCGGCGCCGGAAAGGTCGACACCGGTCAGTTCGCCGACCTTGTCGCCCGCGCCGCCCAGCAGTTCGGCGGCCTTTTCCTTCAGCGAGTCGAACAGGCTCATCAGGGGTACTCCTCGGATCGGTCGTGCGGAGGCGGCTGAAAGTTCACCGTACAGGACAAATCGGGCACGGTGCGCGATGGCCGTCGCTCCGGACAGGTGAAATCCGAGGAGCGTTCAGAGACAGGGCGGCCGGTAGCGGTCGATCGAGAGGCCGCGGAAGTCGAGCTTGTTCGGGGTCTTGCCGACGAAGACCAGGCCCCGAGCCTCGGTGAGCGCCGAGGCGAAGGAGTAGCCGGGCGTACCCAGCTCGGGCAACGTCGTCCAGACGGAGGGCTTGAAGCTGAAGAACTTCTTCACCAACTTCCCGCCGGTCGACGGCACCTTCGTGAGCCACTTGTCCCCGCCGCTCCAATGCGAGGCGGGGCGCAGCTGGACGTAGAGGTCGTCGGTCGCGCTGTAGGTCATCCAGAAACCGGCGGATTTCGAGAGATCCGCCTGCGCCTCGAACTGATTCCCCAGCCAGACGACGACAACGTGCCATTCGGCGTTCAGGAAGGTCACCTTCGCCGCGTAACCGCCGCGTTCGCGGACGAGCAGGCTGCCAGTCGGCGGCAGCGTGGTGCCCTCACCGGAGGCGAGCCATTGCTGCAAACGGTCGATCGACGGGGTGGCGCATTCACAGCCGTGCCCGCCGGACGCGTTCGCGACGGCGCCGGGGCCGATCAGCGAAGCCAGGAGCATCGACGAGAGCACCGCGAGCGTACGAATCCAGGATCCTCCGCGCATTCCCGGAAGCTAGCACAGCGAACGCGAAAACCACCGTACAGCGCCGAAAGCGGCCGACGATGCCCCGCTCAGCGGAAACCGTCCTTTATGGACAGTGGCCGCGCCCGGCGACCCTCACGCGAAAACGTCGCGAAAGCCACTTCCGCGACGTCTGATGTCCCGAAAGTGGCTTTCGCGACATGTGCGGCGAACGACTGGACAGGTGCGCATGACCAGAACGGACGACACACGTGATCAGACGGACGACACGCTCGCGACCAGGTCCCGCCGAATCGCCACTCGATCACGCCCTGGCGAGCGCGCTCACCTGAGCAAGCCGTCGACCTCGGCGGCGAACAGCAGGGCGGGATCGAACCCCATGCCGACGAAATGCCCGGCGAGCTCGAGCGAAAGAACACCGTGGACACGGGTCCAGAAGGTGACGGCACGACTGAGCGCCCGACCGTCATCCGGCTCCGCCGCGTACACCCGGAGCAACACCGCCATGATCTCGTCGGAGATTTCCGTGGTGTCGCCAGGCGCGTGATAGCCGGGGATGGGCGTCCCATAGACGAACAGGTATCGCTGCGGATCCGCCAGCGCCCATTCCCTGATCGCGTAGGCGACTTCAGTCACGCTGCCTGCCGCCTGGACGACGTCGGCGAGGCTTCGATACGCGTCGCGGACAAGGTCCGTGATCAGGTCGTCGCGACTGGGGAAGTACCGGTACAGCGCGGGACCGCTCATGCCGACGTGCTTGGCGATCGCGTTGAGGGACAGCGCGGACACGCCCGTCGTGGCCAACTGCTCCCACGCGTGCCGCTTGATCTCCGCACGCACCTGCGCCCGATACCGCTCCCGCGAGGTCTCCACCAGCCACTCCCTTCCGATCAGTTAGAGGTTATCACTTTCCCTATTGACACTCACGTCGTTGTGGTTATAGCTTCTAACTATCGCAATCGCCGCTAACAAGGAGTCCTGATGAAGTCGCTCTATCGCACCGCCGCACTCGCCCTCCCGCTGGCGATCGGCCTGCTGGGCGGTGCCGTGGCCCCCGCCCACGCCACCACCGCCTCCCCCACCCCGCTTTCGTGCCAAGGCAAGACCATCGACACGAAGGCCCCGATCCACTACCGGACCGAGGCCCTGATCAAGGCACCACTGAGCAAGATCTGGCGTCTGCAGACCGACGTCGAACGCTGGCCGTCCTGGCAGGAGCCGGTACTGAGCAGCGAACGCCTGGATCACGGCCCGCTGCGGAAGAACTCCCGGTTCCACTGGACCACCCCGGCGCCGGCCACGGCCACGACCCCGGCCACCACGCTGTCGATCACCTCGACCGTCCACCAGATCCAGCGCGGCAAATGCCTCCGCTGGAGCGGGCCCGCGGCCGGCGAGGGCCTCGGCATCGACAACGGGATCCACGTCTGGAACTTCACCGAGGTCAAGGGCGGGGTACTCGTCCGCACCGAGGAGAACTGGTCCGGTGCTCAGGTCGAGGCCGATGTGCCCACCGCCACCAAATTCCTCGGCTGGGGCCTCGAAGCCTGGCTGAAGGACCTCAAGGCCACCGCCGAATCCCACTGCTGACCGCACCACACACCTCGGAGGAACCGATGTCCACCCAGACGCTCGACCGCGAAACCACCGTCCGCCGCGCCCCGCGTGCCGTCATCGTCTCGGCCTGGGCCGTACCGATCATGGTCGTCGGCCAGTTCGCGATGCTCGCGATCGTCCCGGTCGCGCTCGTGCTGATCGGCACTTTGCGCGACGCCCGGCTCAGACCTCTCCGCTGGGGCGCGATCGCCCTCACCTCGGCCTACGCCACTCCCCTGGCGCTGTGGGCGATCGGCCCCGAAAGAGCGCAAAGCCTGTCCAAAGACATGCATCCCGTCTTCGCCGCGATCATCGTGGCCGTGGGAGTGGCGTTCGCCGTGTCCTTCCACGTCCTGCGCCGGAAGCGGGCCCATCGGTGAACGAGGGGATCACGCCGTAGGAAGCCTTCCGCGAAGCCCGGCGCAACGTCGCGAGCACGGCGGGCCCCAGCACCAGGATCGCCACCGTGTTGGTGATCGCGCGGCCGGTGTCCCAGCCCGCCGTCGAGGTCAGCAGGGTGAACACGGCGAAGCGGTGCAGGTTCTCCAGCAGCGGGGCGCCGGGCACGTAGGAGATGTGCCCGTCGTGGTACGGCACTTCGGCGTCGGTGATGAACGGCCAGAACCACAGGTTCATCAGGAATCCGAAGACGTACGCGACGAAGATCCCGTACGTCACCAGCATCGCGATCTCCGCCTTGCCGGTGACGCGGCGGGGCAGCAGCCCGGCGCCCATCCCGATCCACGCCGAGCACATCATCTGGAACGGCAGCCACGGCCCCACCCCGGCGGTCAGCAGCGCCGAAGCGAACATCGACGTGCAGCCCAGCACGAAACCGAAGCCGGGGCCGAGTACCCGCCCGGCCAGCACCAGCAGGAAGAACACGGTCTCGATGCCCGCGGTCCCCGCGCCGAGTGGCCGCAGGGCGGCGTTCACCGCGGAGAGCACGCCGAGCATCGCGAGGGCCTTGGAATCCATGCCCCCTTCGGACATCTCGGCCAGCACGATGACGATCAGGATCGGCAGGATCCCGATGAACACGAACGGCGCGTCCGGGCCGTGCTGCATCGATTGCGGCTCGACACGGACAAGGAGCGGCCAGACGAACATCATCAGTCCGGCCAGCGACGCCAGCCCGAGCACCGTCGCCGAGCGGGGGCCGAGCCGGACCGCCGCGGTCACGAGACCTCCTGCGGAAGCGCGGACCGGACCTCGTCGACGGTGAGCCAGGGCTCGCCGAGGATCTTCGCGATCTGCGTGGCGAACGCCGGGGAGCCGCCGAGCACCTCACCGGTCGGGCCGTCCGAGACGACCTCCCCTTCCGCCATCACGAGCACGCGGTCCGCGATCGTCGCGACGAATTCGACGTCGTGGGTGGCCACGACGATCGCCTTGCCCTCCGCCGTGAGCGAAGCGATCATCCGCGCCAGCGCCGCCTTCGCAGTGTAGTCGAGGCCGCGGGTCGGTTCGTCCAGCAGCATGATCCGCGGGGCGGCCGACAACTGGACCGCGAGCACGAGCGCGAGACGCTGCCCCTCCGAGAGATCACGGGGATGCGACGCGGGATCGATGCCCGGAGCGAGCCTGTCGAGCAGTTCCCGGCACTTCCCCGGCTCCGCACCCGATTCCGCGTCGGCGGCTTCGCATTCGGCGGCGACGGTCTGCAGGTACAGCAGATCGCTCGCGGTCTGCGGCACCATCCCGACCAGGGCGCGTGCCGCGGCACTGCTCAGCGTCTTCGGGTCCTTGCCCTCGACGGTGACCTTGCCGCCCTGCCGCGGGCCGGAACCCTGCACCGCCCACAGCAGCGACGACTTGCCGGATCCGTTGCGCCCCATCATCGCCAGCACCTCGCCGGCGCGCAGGGCGAGATCGACCTCCCGCACCGCCACCTTCGGCCCGTAGCGCACGACGACGCCGGACGCGGCCAGCAGTTCTTCGCCCACGGTCGTGTTTCGCGCGGGCGGAGCGCCCAACGTCAGCGAAGAAGCGCGCCGCCGGGCATCACGGACCGACATCGGCAGCGGGTCCCAGCCCGCCAACCGTCCCAAGTGGACGATCGGCGGCGCGATGGGCATGTCCTTCAGCACTTCCGGTGGCGTTCCGTCGATCACCTCCCCGGTACCCGGTACGTGGATCATCCGGTCCGCGAACGGGATCACGCGTTCCATCCGGTGCTCGGCCATCAGCACCGTCGTGCCGAGGTCCTCCACCAACCTGGCCAGCGTCGCGAGCACTTCCTCGGCCGCCGTCGGGTCCAGCGCCGACGTCGGTTCGTCCAGTACCAGCACCTTGGGGTGAGTGGTGAGCACCGCGCCGATCGCCACCCGCTGCTGCTGCCCGCCGGACAGCGTCCGCAACGCGCGCCTGCGCAGTTCCGCGATGCCGAGGAGGTCGAGGGTCTCCTCCACCCGGCGTCGCATCACCTGCGGGCTCAGGCCGAGTTGCTCCATGCCGTACGCGAGTTCGTCCTCCACCGTGTCGGTGACGAAGCCCGCGAGCGGATCCTGGCCGACGACGCCGACCAGATGCGCGAACTCGCGCGGCGGCCGGGACCGCGTCGTCACGCCGTCGACGGACACCGTGCCTTCGAGGTGACCGCCGGTGAAATGCGGGACGAGACCGTTGATCGTGCCGAGCAGCGTCGACTTGCCCGCCCCGGTCCGGCCCGCGAACAGCACGAGTTCGCCTTCACCGATGGACAGCGTCACGTCGGACAGCACCGGTTCGGCGCGGCCGTGATAGGTGAAGGAAACGTGGTCCAGTTCGATCATGCGTGCACTTCTTCTTCCAGTGCGGCGTAAGGAGGTTCGGGGGCCGGGGTGAGGAACGCGGGCAGCACGCCGATCAGCACCCCGAGCAACGGCACCCACGACAGCGACGGCCAGGACAGGCCGATCAGCGACGGGTTCATGTTCATCGGGTTCACCTCCGACGTCGTGAACAGGACGGCCGCGACGGCGATCCCGCTGAGGGCGACGACGATCTCCGGCGGCTGCCAGCGATCCGGCCGGTAACGCGTGCGCCGGACGCGTTTGCCCGCCGACCGGAATCCGGCGAGTCCGATCACGACTCCGGCGGAAAGCACCGGTGCGGCCAGGTATCGGGGCGTCGAACCGTCCAAAGTGGCGTAAACACCGACGCAGACGCCGAGCAGGCCGATGATCATCAACGTGCCCGTGATCAGCCTGGCCCGCGCTTCGACCGTTCCCGCGCGGCCGTAGCCGCGTGAATCCATCGACGCGGCGAGCTGCAGCGAGCGGGAAAGCGCGTCCTCCAGTACCGGGATGAGGATGGTGTGCAGCGCCTTCACCTTCCTCTTCCCCGAACCGCCGCGCAGCCTGCGTGCCCGCCGGACCCGCAGCACACTCTCGGCGAGCTGCGGGAACACCGACAGCGCGACGATCACCGCCGTGCCCACCTCGTACAGCGCCGGCGGCATCGCCTTGAGCAGCCGTTTCGGGTTCGCGAGCGCATTGGCCGCGCCGAGGCAGATCACCATCGTCGCCAGCCGCATCCCGTCGTAGAGCCCGCCCAGCAACGATTCCGCGGAGACGTCGCCGAAGAGCCGGATGCCCGCCGCCCATTCCGGCAGCGGGATTTCGGGCAGCCGCAGGATGATCGTGGCCCCCTCACCGCCGCCGAACACGACACGGAAGAACACCCGGATCGCGACGATGAACGCGCCGAGGTACAGGTAGAGCCGGAACGCCAGCGCCCACGGCGCCTCACTGCGGCGGGCCACGACGACGTACCCCGCGACGGCCACGATGGTCAGCAGCAGCCACGGGTTCGTCGTGCGGGTCGCCGCGACGGCGAGTCCGAGCGCCCACACCCACCACGCGGCCGGGTGCAGATCGCGCGGCAGGAAGTAGGACGTCATCAAACTCCTTGTGCGCGTTTGCGTCTGCGTGCCATCAGGAATCCCGCCACGCACAGCGCGAGTACCACGGCTCCCGCGGCCCAAGGCGCCCAGCCGCCCGCTCCGGACTCGCGGTCGATCACCGCGTTGACGTCCTCGGCGTTCTCGCCGCCGGTGAACGCGACGTTCATCGACGGATCCTGCGCCTTCGGCCGTGCCGAAGCACTCGGGCGCGGTTTGGGCGGCGGCAGCGCGGCGGAACTCGGACCCGCGGCCGGACCTTCTCCGGCACCCGTCGTCGGCTGGGAGCCGTCGGCCTGCTGTCCGTTCCCCGACGGCGGTCGCTGCTGGCGCTCGCCGGGGTCACCCGTGACCGGCTTGGCCTCCTCGCGCGGCACACAGGGCTGGCTCTCCGTGCCGGGCCGTACGGCGGAGACCCGCGGGACCGGGTTGCTCTGGGTGGTGGCGTTCAAGGAGAACGACCAGCCTTCGAAACCGCCGGGGATGAAGTCACGGTTCTTGACGCCCCACTGGCTGTAGTCCCAGGCGCAGTTGTTCGAGGCGTGCCAGTAGGACCAATAGGCCTGAGCCGGAGGCGTGTCGACGCAAGGCTCACGGTAGTCACCGCGACCCGCGACGGGGACGGCCTCAGCCGCGGACGGGCGGTTCTCGACCCGGCAGACGAACGACTCACCCCAGCGCTGGACTCCGGCGATCTGGAAACCGGCGCCCTTGAGCGCGTCCAGCCCGGTGCCACGGGTGGTCTGGGGATTGCACCGCACGATGGTCGTGCCGCCGAGCTGCTGGAAGTCGACGACGACGGTGACCCCGGTGGCGTCCTTGCAGAACCCCGGATATCCCTTGCTCTGGTCGACCGCGTGCGCGGACGGCGCCGTGGCGGCGATCAGGAAGACCGCCGCCACCACGGGAAGGACCCTTTTCACGGGATGGCCGGGTTCCTCGGCGTGACGCCGGGCGGCGGGTTGGTGGTCGCGGACTTGTTCAGCGAGAACGACCAGCCCTCGAAACCGCCCGGGACGACGTTGCGGTTGAGGGCACCCGAGCTGCTGTAGGTCCAGGTGGAACCGGAACCGTCGGCGTTCCAGTAGCCCCAGTACGCGCCCGCGGGCGGGGTGGTGACGCACGCTTCCTTGTAATTCGGGTTGGTCGTCAGCGGGAGCGTCTCCGTCGCGGACGGGCGCCCTTCCAGACGGCAGACGAAAGCGAGCCCCCAGCGCGCGGTGCCGGCGACCGCGATCCCCGCGTCCTGCAACGCCTTGATCCCCGTGCGGGCGGTGCCCGGCGTGGCGTTGGGCGAGCAGCGGGTGATCGTCGGGGCGGCCAGCTCCTGGAAGTCGATCACGACCGTGACCCCGGTGCGCGCGTCGGCACCGGTGCAGATCCCGGCGTAGCCCTTCGTGGTGTCGACCGCGTTCGCGGGTGCGGCGGACAGCCCGATGAGTCCGATGAGGACGGTCGTGACGGCGAGCAGTCTCTTCATGGTGTTACCCCCTTTTCTTGGTGAAACGACGAAGTACGAAGACGAGCGCGATCGCGGTGGAGAGGAACAGCACGGCCAGCCCGGCGAGTCCCCAGATCAGCCATCCCGGCCGGTCGTCGGACTGGGCGGCGGCCAGCGCCGGTGTATCGGTGCCGGCGGTCAGCGGGAGCCGGATCGCGGGTGACAGCGGGGAATCCGCGGCGGTGAGCCAAGACCGGCCCGCGACCCCTTGTGCGGCGGCCGAACTGGTCGGGAAATCGGTCTCTCCCCCGGTTCCCTTGGCGAATCCGCCGTCCTGCTGGACGAGCTTGCCCAGCGAGCGCGCGGTTCCGCTCGCGTCGAGACCGGCGGTCTGCCGCGCGGCGGCGACGGTGGCGCTGAGCGCGATGTCCACCTCGCCGCCTTCTCCCGTCACCAAGCCCTCGCCGGTGGGCCGGACGCCGAGCGCGTCCACCGCGGAGACGAACGCCGACACGCGCCGTTCGGTCCAGCCGTCCGGGCGTCTGGTCGGCGGCGCGGCATCCGTGTGCGGACGGGCGACGAGCGCGGTGACCGCGGCGGCCGTCGCGGCGAGGTCGCCGGAACCGCATTCCGCGGTGTCGAGGTGCTTCGGGAAGGTCCCGTCCGCGCATTGGCGGGAGAGGAGCAGTTCGACCGCGGGGCCGGGATCGGCGGCGGTGGCGAGGACCGCCCAAGCGTGCCGCTCGACCGTCCGATCGGCGTCGGCGAACGATCCGGTGTCGGTGAATTCCCCGTCGGTACCGCGCAGTTTCACCAGATCGGCACGCAACGGACCGGCGACGTCCGACTTCGCGAATTCGGCGACGAGCACGAGTTTCGCGAGCGGTTCGGCGTACGACGCCTGACCCTGTTCGTACGGCGCTCCGTGCGCGTAGGCCTGCACGGCTTCGGGCTTCAGCAGGAACCGCGAAGCGCGGGCGACCGCGTCCGGCTGCTGGTCCAACGCCCGCAAGGCCAGCACCACGTCGGCGGTGGCGTCGTAGTCGACGTAGGTCTTGCCGTCCTCGGTGACCTCGACGTGGTCGCCGCCGACGAGCCGGTTCGTCAGGTAGGCCCCGAGGCGGACGGCCGGGGTCGCGGTGACCGGAGCGGCGATCGCCGCGACCGTCGACACCCGGGCGCCGGTGGACGCCTTGGGCGTGATGGATTTCTTGGGCTCAGGAGCGGGCTTGTGCGGCTGCGTCACAGGAGCCGGGGTTTCCGGGACGCCGGTGGTCGGCGGCAGGACTTCGCCCTTCGCAAGCGGGTAGAAACCGACCTGCGACAACCCGAGCGAAGCCTGGGCACTCGCGCGGATCCAGGTGTCGAGGCCGCTGATGCCGGAGGAACGCGCCGCCTCGTAGGAAGCCGGGTCGTAGGCGATCGCGCCGAGTTCGCCCGCGAGCTTGTTCCCGGAGTCGGCCGCGGCGTTCGCCTGCGCGGATTTGAGGAACCGCACGCCCTTGTCCACCGCCGCGTTCGCGCCGCCTGCGTCGACGAGCGCTTGGACGATCAGGCCGGTGCTGTTGGTGTTCGGCGCCTCGGTGCCGACGCCGCCACCCCAGCCGCCGCCGGGCGTCTGGTTCGCCTTGAGCCAGGAGACGGTCTTGGCGATCGGGGCGTCGAGACCGGCCGCGCCCGCCTTCTTCGCGGCCAGCATCGCCGAGAGGGCGAGCCCGGTGGCGTCACCGTCGGTCGGGGAAAGACCGAGCGGTTTACCCTCGTCGCAGGTCGAGACCTTGCGGCCGTCCGGAGTGACGTGGTCGCCGGTCTCCTTCGTCGGGATGTAGGAGAAGAGGACGCGGAAGTAGCCCTCGGAACACTGCTGGGTCAGCAGCCTGTCGATGGCGATCCGGTCGTTCTCTCCCACCACGGCGAGCCCGATCACGCCGAGCGCCTGGCCGAACATGTTCGCGTTGTTGCTCACCGCGTCGGCGAGGGCGGGATCCTTGGAGTAGTCGCTGACCCGGCCCTTGTCGGGGCCCTTGCGCATGATGGCCGCATGGGTCTCTGCGACCAGGTCGTAGCCGTCGAAGGCCCGCGGATTCCGGCCGGACACCTGGGCGGCGACCATCGTCTTCGCCACGGCGCCGCCGACGATGATCTTGTCGTATCCCGCGCCGGGGGCGAGCCCGTCCCAGGTGAAGTAGTCGGTGGCGTGACCCTGGTCGTCGAGGAACTTCACGATCGGCTCGGCCCGCGCGCCTTCGCCCGCGGCGTACATCGCGAAGAGCGCGTCGAGCATCAGGCCGTGGTCGGGCAGTGAGCCGCCGCTGGGGTTGTCGAATGTGCCGTCCGGCTTCAGCTTCGTCGCGAGCCAGCGGGAATTCACCTTCGCCGCACCGGGATCGTTCGCCGCCGTCGCCGTCCCGCTGAGCGGTGCGGCGATCATGGTGACGATGACGGCGAACGCCGACGCGGCCAGGTACCCGCGGCGCATGACTCCTCCTTGCGGCATGGCGGAGGACAGCGCGGGACGCCGCAGTCACCCCTGTTTATCGCGACAGTGGTTCGTACGTCCGCCCGTTCGGTATCCCGGCTCGCCCTGCGAAGGGCCCACGGTTGCGCGACAGCGCCGGATTTCGACCGGCTTCCCCGTCACGGGCGGCGGTGTTCTGTTGTCGAGCCAGCCGAGGTTAACACCTGTTCACCTCCGGTAGGTACCACCGGCCAGTCGGTCGTGAGGATCACATGGGCACCCGGCGGTATCCCGCACCCGACCGGGGTGAGAGTCTTCAGGCGCGGTCGTGGGGGAAGTCCGGTGAGAGTCCGGCGCTGTCCCGCAACGGTGTGCCTTCCAGGCGAGCCCGGTCACCCACATCGCACGGTGTCACCGACTCCTGTCGTGGAAATGCGGGAAAGGGTTCTCATGAGACGTTTGGTTTTCGCTGTCGCCCTGCTGTGCGGCATCGGGCTGGTCGCCGCTCCGGCGGCGGCCGCGGCCACCCACGACAAGGCGGACGCCGCCGCCGGCTGGCTCGCCAGGCAGATGACCGACGGCGAACGGTTCGAGGCCGACTTCGGCGGCCAGAAGTTCCCCGATCAGGGCCTGACGATCGACGCGATCTTCGCGTTCGCCGCGGCCGGCGTGTCGGACACGAACGCGGGCAAGGCGATCGCCTGGCTCGCGAAGCCGGAGGTCACCACCGGCTACGTCGGGGGCGGCACCGAGGCCTATGCGGGCGCGCACGCCAAACTGATGCTCGCCGCGCAGATCCGGGGCAAGGACCTGGCGTCGTTCGGCGGCGTCGACTTGAAGGCGGGCCTGCTTTCGCTGCTCACGCCGTCCGGCCGGTTCTCCGACCGATCCGAGTACGGCGACTACTCCAACGCCCTCTCGCAGTCGCTCGCCCTCCTGGCGCTGGACCGCACCCCGGGCGGCGCCCCGGCGTCGGCCGTGACGTTCCTCGCGGGCACCCAGTGCGCGGACGGCGGTTTCCCGCAGAACTTCGGCGAAGCGACGTGCACGAGCGACGTCGACGCGACCGCGACGGTCGTCCAGGCCTTGCGCGCCGTCGGTGACCCGGTGAACGCCCGCGAGGGCACGTCGTGGCTGGTCACGAAGCAGCACGCGAACGGCGGCTTCGGCGTCGGCGCGAACGCGCCCAACGCCAACAGCACCGGCCTCGCCGCGGAAGCGCTGGCCGGTCATCGTCCCGCCGCCGCGGTCAAGGCGCGGGAATTCCTGCGGTCGCTGCAGACCGGCTGCGCCGGCGCCGAGGCCGACCGCGGCGCGATCGCCTACGACGCCACCGGTCCGAACCCGACGACCGCCCCGCGCGCGACCGCGCAGGCGATCCTCGGTCTGGCCAGGGTTCCGCTGAGCGACCTGCACGGCGGTGGCCGTCCGCAAGCCCCGGTCCTCGCCTGCCCGTGAGGTGAGACCGTTCCCGTAGTTCGCGTGATTGAAGACCGAACTCGCGTGATTGAAGGCGGAACTCACGTGTTACGCCTCCAATCACGCGAGTCACGCCTCTGAGCACGTGAGTCACGGGCAGCGTCACTCGCCGGTGGCGACGCGGCGCGCGAGTTCCACGCGGGACCGCACCCCCAGTGCGGTGAAGATGTTCCGCAGGTGGTGGTCCACCGTCCGGTGGCTGATCACCAGCCGCCGCGCGATCTCCTTGTTCGTCTCCCCCGCCGCCACCAGCCGGGTGATGGCGTCCTGCTGCGGCGTGAGGCCGGCGAGCGATCGGTGCGGAGCGTCGACGGTCTCGCCCGCCGCCCGCAGCCCGGCTCGGGCCCGTTCGGCGAACCGGGTCGCGCCGACGTTTTCGAAGCCGCGCAAGGCATCGCGGAACTGGTCGCGGGCGTCACGGGTCCGGCGATGCCGCCGCAACAAGGTGGCGTATGCGAACCTGGTCCTGGCGAGTTCCACCGCGCCGCCCGCCCGCCGGTGCGCCTCGATGGCCGACTGGAAATGTCGTTCCGCCACACCGGGATCCGACGCCATCAGCGCGTGACAACGGTGGCTCAACGCGAGCCAGCAGGGTTCCGCCCCGGCCAGCGTCCAGCGGTCGAACACCTCCAGCGCGGCACGGGCGCGTTCGGGACGTCCGGCACAGACAGCCGCCTCGACGAGTTGCGGTGTGGCCAGCACGCGGATCACCGGCTGGTCGCCGGAGACGCCCGAAGCGAGATCTTCAAGTCTGCTCAGCGCGTCGTCGGGCCGGTCCTCGGCCAGGTCCAGGCAGGCGTACGCCCACGCGGCGACGGCGGCGGGCCTGCCGAGCCCACGTTCGGCGATGCCCTCGGCCGCCTCGTCCAGCTCCGGCGCACGGTCGCCGAGGAGCGCGGCGGCCAGCCCCAGCAACGTCAGGTGTTCCATCCGCAGGTTGTGGGGCGCGCGCAGGCCGTCGCGGGACGCCGCCCGCGCACACGGGATCCGGTCGAGCGCGATGGCCGAAAGCGCAAGATAGATCAGCGCCCACGGCAGTTCGGCGTGGCGTTTGCCGAGCCGCGCGCGGCTCACCGCGGCCGCCGCGTACTCATGTGCCTGTTCCGCGTGCCCGCGGGCGAAGGCCGCTTCGGCGGCCCAGACGGCTCCGGCGACGTCGGTGTCGGCCATCCCCTTGGCGACGGCTTCCTCCAGCGGGACGACGGCGGCGTCGTGCCGACCGGCGTAAACCGACGTCAAACCCTGGAAATGCGCGAAGGCCAGCCCTTCTCCGGCCGGGACCGTCCGCGCCAAAGCCCGGTAGCCACCGAGGTCGCCGCCGAGCCTCCGCGCCTCGCCCGCCAGCAGCAGCGCGGCGGCCGGATCGGGCAGCAGCCGCGCCGCCGTGCCGAGTTCGTGGGTGGCGACGGCGGGATCGCCGTCGCGCAGCTCGATCTCCCCGTGCAGCAACGCGACCGCGCCCGGTTCGGCGTCGGCTCTGGACAGCAGCAGCCGCGCCCACCCCGGTCTGCCCGCCTGCCAGGCCGCGTCCGCCGCCGCCAGCAGCCGGGCCGCCCGCAATCCCGGATCGGCGGTCAGCGCGGCGGCGCGTTCGAGATGCCGTGCCGCCGCCGCGTGATCCATCGCGGGTGCCGCGGCGAGCGCGTCCGCGAGTGGCTCGGACGGCGTGGCAGTCGCCATCGCGCGATGCCAGAGCGCGTCCGGCCCCTCCTCGACCGAGGCCAGCCGCGCGTGCGCCGCCCGCCGGTCGGCCGGTGAAGCCGCCGCGTACCAAGTCGCCTTCCGCGCGGAAAAGTCCATACAGGTGCCGAGAAAACGCAGACGCTCGTCGAGCGGCATCGCGTCGAGCTCGGCCGTGTACCGAGGCAGCCGGTCACGCAGGATCGGCGAAACCGGCTCCCGTCCGGCCGCCTGCGCGGACGTAAGCGACGCCGCCAGTGCGACCAGATCGGCGGGGTTCCCGTCGCCCAGTTCGACCAGCTGCGGGCGTACCCCGGCGGGCACACCGTGGTCGCGCAGCACTTGATCGGCGGCGGATTCGCTCAACGGTGGCAGCTCGACGGAGTCGAACTCGTCCGATCCGGATCGCGACGCGAGCACCATCCCGACCGGCGCGCCCGCCAACCGCCGGGCGGCGAAACCCAGTGCCGCCAAGGATTCCTGGTCGATCCAGTGCGCGTCGTCGACCCAGCAGATCGTCGGAGCCGAGACGGCGCCGAGCCGGTCTCGCGCTTCCGCGCCGCTGGAGACCGACGCGCCGAACATCCGCTGCAGGGCACCGTACGGCAGCGTGCTTTCCGCCCGCAGGCCCCGCACCCCGACGAGCCGGACGCCGAGGGTGGCGCGCAGCTCGGCGAGCAGGGCCGACTTGCCCAGCCCCTCCGTGCCGCGGATCAGCACGGCGCGCCCGGCGGCCGAGCGCAGCCCGCAGAAGAGGTCGTCCCTGCCCCGCAACGGGTACACAGGCATCCGCGCCTCCTCGAGATCCCTCTCGATGAAACACCAGGCGCAAGTGTTTCACAAGGTCTTGCTCGGCACCCGTCCTTCCACCAGCGCTCCGAGCAGCGTGGACGCCGCGTCGAGATCGGGGGTCCGGGAGGCGAGGACGTCCGAATACAGGAACGCCTCCCCCAGCCGCACGATGGCGTAGCAGAGGCTGTCCAGCCCGACGCTGGGCTCGAAGCCGCCTGCGTCGACGTCGCGGCGCAGGAGCTCGACATGCGCTGCGATCACCCTCGGCTGGACACGGCCGTCCGGGTCGGTGAGCAGCCTGATCGCCAGCACCGGCTCGTCGTCGAGGAAGCGGCGGAACCCCGCGCTCGCCGCCAGCACCGACCGGTATTCCCGCATGATCGCGAGACAGCGCAGTTCGCCGGCCGCGTTGCGCACCACGTCGCCCTCTTCGCGCTCCCAGGTGCGCGCGGCGGCCGTCAGGGTGCGCTCGGACAGGTAGTAGAGGGCATCACCGAGCAGGTCTTCCCGGTTTCCGACGCGACGGAACAGGGTGCTGCGCGAGATGCCCAGATCCTGGGCGAAGGCGGAGGTGTCGACGCGGACACCGCGATCGATCCACCGGGCCGCCGCGCGGACTATGTCCTCGGCTGAGGGATTCACGATCGCCGATCGTACGGGCGCCCGGCCCGGCGGGGGCGACCGCGGACCAAGACCGGCGATTTCACCGATGCAGGCGCCTCCGTCCGTTTGTCAGAGTCCATCACCACGGACTGTGTTCAACGGCGAACGGAGACGGCACCATGCGTAGTACGACCCGGATCCTTTGTGGACTGGCCACCGTCGCGGCACTCACTGTCGCCCCCACGGCCTACGCCGCCGAGAACCCCTACGAACGAGGACCGGACCCGACCGAAAGCAGCATCGAAGCCTCGCGCGGCTCCTTCGCGGTGTCGCAGACCTCCGTGTCGAGCCTGGCCGTGACCGGCTTCGGCGGCGGAACCATCTACTACCCCACCAGCACCGCGCAGGGCACGTTCGGCGCGGTCGCCATCTCGCCGGGATTCACCGCGACACAGTCGAGTATCGCGTGGATCGGCCCGCGGCTGGCGTCGCAAGGCTTCGTCGTGTTCACGATCGACACCAACACCATCTACGACCAGCCCGACAGCCGCGGTGACCAGCTGCTGGCCGCACTCGACTACCTGACCCAGCGCAGCACGGTCCGCTCCCGCATCGACACCTCCCGGCTCGCCGTGGCCGGGCATTCGATGGGCGGTGGCGGTTCACTCGAAGCGGCACAGGACCGGCCGTCGCTGCAGGCGGCGGTGCCGCTCGCGCCGTGGAACACGCAGAAGTCGTGGTCCTCGCTGAAGGTGCCGACGTTCATCATCGGCGGCGAATCCGACACGGTCGCGCCGGTGGCCTCGCACTCGATCCCGTTCTACACCAGCATTCCCGCATCGGCGGAGAAGGCGTACATGGAGCTGGACAACGCCAGTCACTTCTTCCCGAACACGGCGAACACGACCATGGCCAAGTACACGATCTCGTGGCTGAAGCGGTTCGTGGACAACGACACCCGCTACGAGCAGTTCCTCTGCCCCGCCCCGGACGACCGCGCGATCAGCGACTACCGGGACACGTGTCCGCACGCCTGAGTGTCCTCGGCCCCGGCGCACCCGCGCCGGGGCCCCCTTCCGCCGTTGGGAGTTCTTGCGTGACCCTGTCGACCTTCGAGATGTCCGGCGTATCGGTGACCTTCGGTGGTCTCGTCGCGTTGTCGGACGTCTCCCTGACCGTCGCGCCGGGCCGGGTGCTCGGGGCGATCGGCCCGAACGGGGCCGGCAAGACCACGCTGTTCAACGTCGCCTGCGGTTTCGTCCGGCCGGACACCGGCGGGCTGACCTGGCGCGGCACGGAACTGCGGCGGCTGCGCCCGCATCACCTCGCCGGCCTCGGTATCGCGCGTGGCCTGCAGGAACTCGGCTTGTTCGACCGGATGACCGTGCTGGAGAACGTCCTCGTGGGCGCGGGCAGGCACGCGAAATCCGGCTTCTGGTCTTCGCTGCTGGGGCTGACGAAGGACGAGAAGGCCCTGACCGAGCGGGCGATGACGCAGCTGGAGGACTTCGGCATCGCCGACGTCGCCCAGCGCTACCCCACCAGTCTTCCTTACCCGGTAAGGAAAAGGGTCGCTTTGGCGCGAGCGCTGGTCAGCGAACCCGACCTGCTGCTGCTCGACGAACCGGCGGGCGGTCTGTCGTCGGCGGAGATCGACGAGATCGGCACGCTGGTCCGCGGTCTCACCGAACGCATGTCGGTGATGCTCGTCGAGCACCATATGGATCTGGTGATGGGGGTCTGCGACGAGATCGTGGTGCTGGACTTCGGCAGGGTCATCGCCCGCGGCACCCCGGACGAGATCCGCGCCGATCCGGCGGTCCAGGCGGCCTACCTCGGCGAGGAGGTGGCCGGTGCTGACCGTTGAGCGACTCTCGGCGAGCTACGGCCCGGTGCGCGCACTCGATTCCGTGAGCCTTTCGGCCGCCGAAGGCGAGATCACCGCGGTGCTCGGCGCGAACGGGGCGGGCAAGACCACGTTGCTGCGCACCATCTCCGGCCTCGTCCGCCCCTCTGACGGCCACGTCCGTCTCGGCGGCAGAGACTTGAGCCGAGTGTCCACAGAGGACCTTCCCGCGCTGGGGCTCGCGCATGTTCCCGAAGGCCGCGGCGTACTGGCCGAACTGACCGTCGAGGAGAACCTGCGGCTCGGCGCGCTCGGGGCCCGCGGCCGGGTGACGACGGCCGACCTGCGCCGGATCTACGACCTCTTCCCCGTGCTCGCCGACCGCAAGAACGGCCTCGCGCACGTCCTTTCCGGCGGCGAGCGGCAGATGCTGGTCATCGGCCGCGCGCTGCTCTCCCGGCCCAAGGTGCTGCTGCTCGACGAACCGTCCTTGGGGCTCGCACCCAGGATCGTGGCGCGGATCTTCGGGCTGCTGCGCGGTCTCGTCCACGACGAAGGCCTGGCCGTCGTGCTGGTCGAGCAGAACGCGCGCAGCGCGCTGTCCATCGCCGATCACGGCGTCGTGCTCAACCTCGGGCGGGTCGTCGTCCGGCGGGACGCGGCCGCGCTCGTCGCGGACGACGCGCTCCGGCACGCCTACCTCGGATTCTGAAAGGGAGCTTCGTGCAGCAACTGCTCACCACCGCGCTCACCGGCCTGACGCTGGGCGTGGTCTACGCCGCGTTCGCGCTGGCGCTCGTGCTGATCTGGCGGGCGACGCGGATCGTGAACTTCGCGCAGGCGCCGATGGCGATGATCACCACCTACGTCGCGCTCGTCCTGATCGACGCGGGCTGGTCGTACTGGGCGGGTTTCGCCGTCGCCCTGCTTTCGGGCCTGGTACTCGGCGCGCTCGTGGAACGGTTCGTGATCCGGTTCGTTTCGGGGAAACCCGAGGTCAACGCCGTCATCCTGACCCTGGGGCTGTTCATCGTGCTGCAGGCGCTGGCGGCGCTGGTGTTCGGTTCGCGGTACCGGTCGTTCCCGGCACCGTTCGGGCTCACCGGTTTCCAGGTCGGCGGCACGACGATCGCGCTGACCGGGTTCGGCGTGTTCACCATCGCCGCCGTCGGCGTGGTGCTGATCGGGCTCGTGGTGCTGTTCCGCGGTACCGATCTGGGCCTGCGGATGCGGGCCGCGGCCTTCGACCGCGAGGTGGCCCGCCTGCTCGGCGTGCGGGTCGGGCGGATGCTCACGCTCGGCTGGGCGCTGGCCGCGCTCGCCGGTTCGCTGTCGGGTCTGCTGATCGCCGGTGGCGGCCTCGTCCATCCGTCCTATATGGACGGTGTGGTGGTGTACGGCTTCGTCGCCGCGGTGCTCGGCGGGCTGGACAGCCCGGTCGGCGCGGTCGTCGGCGGCGTCGTCCTCGGCCTGTCGCTGAGCCTGGTGAGCGGCTACGTCGGCGCGGAACTGGTGCCCCTCGCCGCACTCGCGCTGCTCATGGCGGTGCTGCTCCTGAAACCCGGCGGCCTGTTCACGAGCGTTCGCGAACGGAGGGTCTGACGTGCTGCGCCGTCATCTGCTGAGTGCGCTCGCCGCGTTGGTCGTCGTCGTGCTCGTGCTGGAGAACTCCGGGCCGTACCTCACCGCGCAGTTCACGACGATGGCGTATCTCGCGATCGCGGCGGGCGGGCTGACCGTCCTTACCGGACTCAACGGGCAGCTCTCGTTGGGACACGGCGCGCTGATGGCCGTCGGCGCCTACTCGACGGCGCTCCTGCTGAAATCGGATGCCTTGCCACTTCTGGTGATCCTGCTCCTGGCGATGGTGATCACCCTCGCGGTCGGGGCGCTCGTGGGGGTCGCCGCCGCCAGGCTGCACGGACCGTATCTCGCCGGGGCGACGCTCGCGCTGGCCGTCGCCGTCCCCGGGATCCCGTTGTTCTTCGGCGAAGCGCTCGGCGGCGAGCAGGGCTTGCCGGTACGGATGCCGGAGATCCCCGGCTGGCTGGCGGACGCCGCGTACTTCGTCACCGGCCAGGACCTCACGTCGATCCGTTACCTCGCTTACCTTTCGTGGTTCGCGGTGATCGCCGTGTTCGTCCTGCTGGCGAACCTGTCGCGCGGTCGCGTCGGACGCGACTGGCGGGCGGTCCGCGACGAGGACGTCGCCGCCGAGCTGGCCGGGATCGACCTCGGCCGCACCAGGGTGCGGGCGTTCGTGGTCAGCGCGGGATGCGCGGGCCTGGCCGGGGCGCTCATGGCGTTGTCCGCGCGGCTGGCGGCGCCGAGCGGTTTCGCGCTGACGCTCTCGCTGTTACTGGTGTCCGCGGTGGTGCTCGGGGGTCTCGGAAGCCTCACCGGAGCGCTCGCCGGGGCCGCGCTGCTGACCTTCCTGCCGCCGCTGGTGACCGGCGCGGGAACGGATCTCGGGCTGTCCGACGTGCAGGCCGCGCATCTGGCGCCGTTGATCTACGGCCTGGTCACCGTCCTGATCGTGCTGCTCGCACCGGCGGGCCTCGCCGGCGGGCTGCGGAAACTCATCCACTGGAGGCGAAGTTCATGAAACGCTGGACCAAGGCCGTGGCCGTCTTCCTGGCCGTGACGGTCACCGCCGCCTGCGGCGCGGGCGGCAGACCCGAGGGCGACCAGAAGGGCTCGACGGTCGGCGTCACCGACACGACCATCAAGATCGGGGCGCATTTCCCGCTGACGGGCGTCGCCGCGCCGGGCTACAGCGAGATCCCCAGTGGACATCAGGCGTACTACGACTACGTGAACGCGAACGGCGGCGTCCACGGCCGCAAGATCGAATTCGTGGTGAAGGACGACGGCTACAACCCGACCACGACCAGCGCCGTCACCAACGAACTGGTGCTCAAGGAAGAGATCTTCGCGATGGTCGGCGGCCTCGGCACGCCGACGCACAGCGCCGTCGTCGACTTCCTGAACAACTCGAAGGTTCCGGACCTGTTCGTGTCGTCGGGTTCGCTGCGCTGGGGCGACGACCCGAAGAAGGCGCCGTTCACCTTCGGCTGGCAGCCGGACTACGAGATCGAAGGCAAGATCATCGGCGACTGGGTGCGCAAGAACCTGCCGAACGCCAAGGTCGGCCTGTTCCTCCAGGACGACGACTTCGGCCGCGACGGCGAGAAGGGCGCGCGGCGCTACCTCGGCCAGCAGATCGTGGAAGTCGCGAAGTACTCGCCGGGCAACACCGACATCGCGCCGCAGATCGCGAAACTCAAGGCCGCGGGCGTGGATCTGGTACTGGGCTTCACCGTTCCGTCGTACACCGCGCTTTCGCAGCTGGCCTCGCTGAAGATCGGGTTCAAGCCGAAGTGGTTCTACAGCAACGTCGGTTCCGATCCAGCGCTCGTCGGTTCCCTGCTCGCGCGGTTCTCCGAGGGCAAGGTGACCAACGGCGCGTCGCTCATCGACGGCGTGGTCACCACCGAATACCTGCCCGGGGTCGACGCGCCGGACAACGCGTGGACGAAGCTGTGGCAGAACATCTGGAAGGCCCACGGCAAGGGCGGCGACCTGACGAACTACCGCATCTACGGCATGGCGCAGGCGTACACGTTCGTCCAGGCGTTGCAGGCGGCCGGAAAGGACCTGACGCGGGAACGGATCGTCGAGGTGCTCCAGCAGTCCGGAAAGGCGTTCGAGGGACCGGGCCTGGCGCCGTTCCGCTACACCGGCGACAACCACCTGGGCATTTCCGGAATGTCGGTGGTCAAACTCAAGGGAGGCGTCGGCAAGGATCTGACCCCGGTACTGGTGACCGACCTCGGCGACGCCCCCATCGAAGCGAACGACTCGGCGGCGAACGACGCGCCGCCGCCGGACGGGATCGCCGGTAGCTGAGTCACCGTGCGGGCAGCACGCGTCCCCGCACCTCGCCGAACCCGATCCGCGAACCGTTCGCGCCGGGCGCGGTGCCGGTGATCACGACCTCGTCGCCGTCCTGCAGGAAGGTGCGCTCCTCCCCCTTGACCGTGAGCGGTTCCTTGCCGCCCCAGGACAATTCGAGGAACGCGCCGCGCTGGCGCTTCTCCGGTCCGGAGATCGTGCCGGAGCCGTACAGGTCACCCGTGCGCGACGAGGCGCCGTTGACCGTCAGGTGCGCGAGCATCTGCGCGGGTGACCAGTACATCTCGCGGAACGGCGGGCGGCTGACCTCCTCGCCGTTCCATTCGATGACGAGGTCGATGTCGAGCCCCCACGGGTCGCTCTCCCGCAGGTACGGCAGCGGTTCCGGATCGGTCTGCCCCGGCAGCGGGATCCGGGCGGCTTCCAGCGCCAGGATCGGCACCACCCACGGGGAGATCGAGGTCGCGAAGCTCTTGCCGAGGTGCGGGCCCAGCGGGACGTACTCCCACGCCTGGATGTCGCGGGCCGACCAGTCGTTGAGCAGGACCGCGCCGAAGACGTGGCGGGGGAAATCGTCCGGCGTGATCGGGGTGTTCAGCGGCGTACCGGTGCCGACGACGAACCCCATCTCCGCCTCGATGTCGAGCCGCGCGCTCGGCCCGAACACCGGCGCCGTGTCGGCCGGGGCCTTGCGCTGACCGTTCGGGCGCACGATGTCCGTACCGGAGACCAGGACCGTGCCGGAGCGCCCGTGGTAACCGACCGGGAGGTGCTTCCAGTTGGGCAGCAACGGTTCCGCGTCGGGGCGGAACAGCCTGCCGACGTTCGAGGCGTGATGTTCGGAGGCGTAGAAGTCGACGTAGTCGGCGACCTCGATCGGCAGGTGCGGTGTCACCCGTCCGATCGCGTGGACCGCGCCGTCGGGGAGTTCGCCGGAGACCAGGTCGCGGATCCGCTCGCGGACCGCCACCCAGCGGTCGTATCCCTGCGCCATGAACGGGTTCAGCGTCGGCGCGGCGAACACGTCGTCGCCGAGCGCCGCGGCCAGGTCGACGACGGAATCGCCGACGCGCACGCCGACGCGCGGGGAATCGCCGTCGACGGAGAACACGCCGTACGGCAGGTTGTCGATCCCGAACAGGGAGCCTGCGGGGATGTCGATCGTGGTCATGCCTCTCCTCGGGGCGCCTCGAGCAGGCCGAGTCCGGCCAGTTCGGTCAGGGGGTCGGTGATGCTGCAGGTGCCGAACGACGTGAAGCCCGCGCGGACCGTGGCGACGCGATCCGCGTCCAGTGCGCGGAGCCGCTCGGCGACGACGGCGCCGTCTCGTTCGGCGAGAACGGCTTCGGCGTCGCCGCCGGTGAGGACGGCGTCGGTGGCGAGCATCAGGTTGAGGAAGCCGTGCTGTTCGAAGCCGGTCTCCGGATCGGTGTTGCGGAGGGCGTGGTGCAGCCCCGCGGTGGCCTTGAACGGCACCCCCGCCGCGACCGCCGCACGGACCGCGGCGGCGAGTTCGGCTTCGTCGGGGTACAGGTCGGCGCGGACGCCGCCGGTGCGGAACTTCGCCTGGTGGCCGGTGCCGGAAAGGGCGGTCAGCAGCGGGACGCGCCGCTCGTCACGCGGGATCTCGACGAAGACCGGCGCGGTGGCGCGGGAAAGCGCGGCGAACACCTCGTCCGGACCCATCCCGTCCGGGACGGCGATCTCGAGCGCTTCGAGTTTCACCGGGAGCTTCGCGACGGCCTCGTTCACTCCGTCGAGCTGCGCGGGTCCGCCGGGCAGGGTCACCGAGACCGGCAGCGGGGTCTCGCGACCGTCCAGCACTTCGGCGAGGTCGCCGAGCGCTGTCGCGGCGATGACCAAGGGCCCGACCAGGCCGGCGTACCAGGCACCGAGATGCTCATCGTGTGCGGCTACGGCGTCCGGTAGTGGAGCCAGGCCCGGCGGGAACACCGCGGCGTCGTCGCACAGCCCGGCGAAGAGCGCGGGAATCGGTCCGCCGTCCACCATGGTCTCCTCCTCGCCGATTTAGTTCACACTTTGACTATCCATCGGGCAGCGTAGTCCGGTCTTCCGGGCGACGGGAAGGCCTACTTGCGGCTCCGGGTGCCGAACTCGGCGCGGCTGGTGATCAGCTTGCCCAGCAGCATCACGAGGATGCGCTGTTCGGTCTCGGTCAACGCGTTCGTCCAGCCGAATTCGCGTTCGTTGTGCTCGCGGAAGACCGAGACCATCTCCTCTTGTCCGGCGTCGGTGAGCGACAACCGCACCGAACGTCCGTCGCGCTCGTCCGGGGCCCGGTCGAGCATCCCCTCGGCGACCAGCGTCTTGACCAGATTCGACACCGCGGCCCGGCTCATCCCGGTCAGCCGGGCGGCGCTGGTCGGTTCGAGCGATCCGGCGAGCCACACCACGAACAGCAGCCGGAACGCCGACCAGGACCGTCCGCGCGGCCGGTGCACCGCGGCTTCGAGATCGTAAGTCACCAGGTCGGAGGCGCGATTGAGGGTCAGCAGCACCTCGGTCGCCAGCTGGTGACGGAAGCCGTACTCCTGCGCGAGCCGCCGGTTCGCCAGCGCCACGAACGACCAGAAGTCCAGCCCGGCCGCGTCCACGTCTTCCATCGGCGCACAGTAACCCGGTCCTGCGAAAATGGTCAAAGTCGAAACTACTTTTACCCGGAACTCGCGTGCTTGGAGCCGGAACTCGCGTGATTCCAGCCGGAACACGCTGTTCCGCCTTCAATCACGCGAGTTCCGGCTTCAATCACGCGTGATTGGCCTGGAGGTTTGTCTATCTTGGGTGCTTGATCATGGAGGTTTCTCCATGGCGAGACGTCGGTCCCGCCCTGTTTGCTGGGGGCATGAGCAGAACGGAAGTGCCACCAGGGACCGGCAGGGCCGTCCGCGTGGCCGCAGGCGACCTGATCCGCGTGATCGACGTCGACGGCGGCCAGGTCGGGGACGTGTTCGCCTTCCGCGACGGCGGCGGGGCCGAACTGGCCGAGCACCACAGCGCGGCGCACACCCGCGCCGGCGTCGACAGGCTGTTCCCCGCCGTCGGCGAGGCCTTCCTGACCGACCTGCGCCGCCCGATCCTCACGCTCGTCGAAGACACCTCACCCGGCGAGCACGACATGCTCATCCCGGCGTGTGACCCGGCCCGGTACACCGCGCTGGGCGCACCGGACCACCGGTCCTGCGCCGTGAACCTGCGAGAGGCGCTGGCAGCGGAGGGCCTGGGCTTCACCGGCCCGACCCCGCAGCCGATCAACGTCTTCATGCGCGTCCCGGTCGGCGAGGACGGACGCCTGAACTGGCTCACCGCGACCTCGCGGCCCGGCGACGCGGTGACCCTGCGGGCCGAGATGGACTGCGTCGTCGTGGTCTCCGCCTGCCCGCAAGACCTCGTCCGGATCAGTGAAGCCGGACTCTCCCCGCTCGCCATCGAAACCGTCCACAATGGAGGAACCCGGTCATGACGACCACCGTCGAACACCCCGCTCTCACCCCGGCCGGCCTCGGCGGTCTCGCGCTGCGCAACCGCTACGCCGTCGCCCCGATGTCCCGCGTCTCCGCGCGGCCCGACGGCACCCCGACCGGCGAAATGGCCGACTACTACGCCGAATTCGCCCGCGGCGGTTTCGGGCTGGTGTTCAGCGAGGGCACCTACCCCGACAGCGAGGCCAGCCAGGGATACCTCAACCAGCCCGGCCTCGCGCGGGACGAACACGTCGCGGGCTGGCGGGTGGTCACCGCCGGAGTCCGCGCCGCGGGCGGCAGGATGATCGCGCAGCTCATGCACGCCGGGGCCATCGCGCAGGGCCATCCGAACACCGTCGGTCCGTCGGCCGTCCAGCCGCGCGGCGAGAAGATGCGCGCGTACGGCGGTTCCGGGCCGTGGCCGGTCCCCCGTGAACTGACCACCGCCGAGATCGACGACGTCATCGACGGCTTCGCGGCCGCCGCCGTGCGTGCCCGTCAGGCCGGCTTCGACGGCGTCGAGGTGCACGCGGCCAACGGATACCTGCTCGACCAGTTCCTCACCGACTACACCAATCACCGCACCGACTCCTACGGCGGACCGGTCGCGAACCGGATCCGGCTGACCGCGCAGGTCGTGACCGCCGTCGCCGAAGCCGTGCCGGAGCTGGTGACCGGCGTGCGGTTGTCGCAGACCAAGGTCAACGACTTCACCTATCGCTGGCCGGGCGGCCGCGCCGACGCCGAGGTGATCTTCGCCGCGGTCGCCGAGGCTGGCGCGCAGTATCTCCACATCGCCAGCGAAGGGCGGAACTGGCTGGAGACGGCGAAACTGGCCGACGGCGGCACGATCACCGCGCTCGCCCGGCAGGTCACCGGGCTGCCGGTGATCGCCAACGGCGGGATGCACGACCTCGCGCAGGCGCACGAGGTCCTGACCGGCGGGCACGCGGACCTGCTGTCGATCGGGCACGGCGCGCTGGCCAACCCCGATCTGCCCGCGCGCGTCGCGGCGGCGGAACCGCTGGCCGAGTTCGACCGGGCGATGGTCTCCCCGACGGTCACGGTGGCGAACGCGCGCCGTTGGCGGGAGAGTCGGCAGGCGTGACGGAAGCAAGCTGGCACGGCGGCGCGGCCGCGGTCGCGACCCTGACCTTCGACGTCGACGCGGAATCCCCGATCCTCGCCCGAGGACGGGGCTACGCGGACCACCTGTCGACCATGTCCCATCAGGCGTACGGGCCCCGGGTCGGGGTGCCGCGCGTCCTCGATCTGCTCGACGAACTGGCCGTGCCCGCGACGTTCTTCGTGCCGGGCTGGGTCGCCGAACAGCGGCCCGGCCTCGCCGCCGCGATCGTGGAACGGGGGCACGAGGTGGCCCACCATTCCTACAGCCACCGGCCGCCGACCGCGATGACCGCGGCCGAGCAGCGAGCCGATTTCGAACGGGGCATGGCGGTGTTCGCCGCGCAGGACATCGAGATCAGCGGTCATCGCGCGGCGGGCTGGGAGTCCACTTGGGACACTCCGGCGCTCGTGGCCGAACACGGGCTGAGCTACGACTCGTCGCTGATGGCCGACGACCGGCCGTACCTGATCGAGACCGGGGCCGGCCGGATCGCCGAACTGCCCGTGCACTGGTCGCTCGACGATTGGGAGCAGTACGCGTTCCTTCCCGCGCCGCACATCGGCTCGGTGATCACGTCGCCGATACGGGTGCTGGAGATGTGGCGCGCCGAGCTGGACGCGATGCGCCGCTATCGGTGCCTGTTCAACCTGTGCCTGCACCCGTTCCTTTCGGGCAGGCCGGGTCGGCTGGAGGCGGTGCGCTCGCTCATCGAGTTCGGGCTCGGGCTCGGTGACGTCCGGTTCGCCCGCTGCCGCGACGTGGCGGCCGCGGCGCTGGCCGACCCCGCCTTGCCCGTGGAACCGTTGCGGCACCTCGAAATCGACCCGGCTGTCTATCCGGACTGAGCCGCTTCCAAGGCCAGGAACAGGTCGACCCGGTCCGCGGTCCGCCCGACGTCGCGGCCGGTCAGCTCGGTGACCTTGGCCAGCCGGTTGCGCAAGGTGTTGACGTGCACGAACAGCGCCGCGGCGGTGGCCGCCCACTGGCCGTCGTGATCGAGGAACGCCCGCAGGGTCGTCTCCAGTTCGCCGTCGCGGACGCGGTCGTGCTCACGCAGCGGGCCGAGCAGGGCGTCGGCGAAGGTGTGCTGCCACTGCTCGTCGTGCGACTCCAGCAGCAGCCGGTAGCTGCCCAGCTCGGCGAAACTCGCCGCGATCGGCCCGCCGCGCCTGCCCCGGAGCACACGGCAGGCTTCGCGGCTACGCGACAACGGCATCCGCAATTCGGCCGCGCCCGGCGCGGGGTCGGCGAGCCCGACGACCACGCGCCCACCGGAAAGCCGGTGCGACACCGCCGCCGCCAGCCGCGGCGCGAAGGCGGCGGGTGACTGCCTTCCCGAACGGAACGGCAGTACCGCGACGACGTCCTGGCTGCCCGCCGCCACGACCGCGGGGAGCCCGTCCGCCAGGAGGAAGTCCGTCACCGCCTCGGCCATCCCCGGCGGGGTCGCGGCTTCGTCCCCCGCGAACGCCAGCGCGATCACCGCCAGCGGCCCGTCCGGATCGACCCCGAAGGCCCGCAGCCTGCCGGGCACCTCCGCGGCCCGCTGCGCGCCGGAGAGCACCATGTCCAGCAGCTCGACGGCGAACCGCATCTCGATCGCCTGCACCGCCTGGTGCCTGGCCACTTCCAGGCTGAGATAGCGGGCGGTCTGCTCCAGCGCGTCCCGCTCCCCGCGCGTCAGCTCCGCCGCGGGACGCAGGCACAACAACGCGGCGTCCGCGTCCCCGATCGCGCCGACGGGGAACAACGCCGCCCGCGTCCCCGCGCCGAGATCCGCTTCCAGCGGCGGCGGATGCCCGGCCAGCGCCTCGGCCGCGGCGCGCGTCTGCCCGGCGTCCAGTTCGGCGCCGGCGGACGCCAGTTCCCGGCCCATCCGGTCCACGACCGCCAGCGGGAGTTCGTGCTCACGGCGGAGGACCGCGAGCACCCCGGACGCGCCCGCTCCCCTCGACAACGCCGAAGTCAGCTCGTCGCCTCGGCGCACCAACGACATCAGCGCGTTCTGCCGGTCGGTGGCCTGGATCGCCGCGGCCGCGCGGGTGACCGCCGTGAACGGCACCGCCACCGAGATCTCCAGCAACGGCAACCCGGCTTCCCGGCAGGCGTCGGCGAGCGCGGCAGGGGTCTCGCGTTGTTCCACGCGCAGGCCGAAGATGATCCCCGCCGCTCCGGCGCCGACCACCCTCGCGACGAAATCCGCCGGATCGACGCGGTCCAGCCACAGGCCGTTGGTCAGCACGACCTCGTGCTCGCGCACGTACGGTCCCGGGTCGGGGAGCTCGGTGTTGTGCACCCACAACACCTGCCCGGCCAGCGCTCCGTCGCGGCCGGGGACGACCACCCGCAGTTCCAGGGCCGGGTCGTCGACCAGCGCCGCCAAGGTCAGCATGACTGTGAATATATCCAGCCGCGCCGGTCCTTTATGGATGAACGGCCATTTCATCGTTTTGTCATGAGCCCTGGTTAGCGTGCCTCGGAGACCCTTCAGGATTCGAGGAGCCCTACTGTGACGGCAGTTTCCAGCACGATCGCCGAGCGCTACACCCTGCTCGAGAAGCTGGGTGGCGACGGGACGGCCGTGCTGTGGCGCGGCGAGGACGGGCCGGACGGTCCGCGGGTCGCGATCAAGGAGCTGCCGCTCCCCACGCACGAGCCGGCCCGCGTGGAGCGACTCAAGGAGGCAGCCCTCGTCGCGGTGGATCACCCGTCGGTGGTGCCCGTCCGCGATGTCGTGGTGGCGGACGGAAGCGCGTTCATCGTGATGGACCCGGTGGAGGGCCGGACCCTGGAGGACCTCGCGTCCGCGGGCCCGCTGCCGCCGCGGTTCGTGGCCGACATCGGCGGAAAGGTGCTCGGCGCGCTCGCCGCCGCGCATACGGCGGGCGTCGTGCACGGGGACGTGCGGCCCGCGAACATCCTGGTGGGTCCCGACGGCGCGGTGAAGCTGACCGGCTTCGGGATCGCCAAGGCCCTCGACCCGGTGGGCACACCGGCCTTCCTCGCCCCTGAAACGATCGCGGGGCACGAAGGCACGCCCCATTCCGACCTCTGGTCGCTCGGCGTGACGCTGCTCAGCGCGAGCGAGGGCGGGAACTTCTTCCAGCGGGCGAACGTCGCGGCCACGCTGTACGCCGTCGTCAACGAGCAGCCCGCCATCGACCGGACGCCCGGCCCGCTCGCGGACGTCCTCCGCGGTCTGCTGGCGAAAGCGCCACACGCGCGCATGCTGCCGGACCACGCGCTTCCGCTGCTGGCCCAGGCGGCGAGCGGGATCGAAACGCCGGTGCCGATCCGGTCCGCGCCGTCGCGTCCCGGCCTGACGCCGCCGTCGGTCTTCGCGGTCCTGGCCGGGGTGGCGAGCATGCTCTTCGGTTTCTACGTGCTGGTGGACGCGATGATGATCCACCGCGCGTACTACGTGTTCGACCTGCTATGGCCACCACTGCTGCTCGCCCGCCTCGGCATCGTGCTGGCGGGCGCGCTGTGGGTGGCCGGTGGTGCGCTCCTGTTCGCCAGGGTCCGCCATGGACAGGTCATGCTCGGCATCGCCGGCGGGCTGACGCTGCTCACCGTGCTGATGCTGAACGCGGTCGACGACGAACGCGAGTACTTCGGCCTCGCCCTGCAACCGGGTCTCACCCTCGACGTCGTCGCCCTCGTCTTCGCCGTGCTGTTGACCATCACCGTGTGGTTCGTCCCGGCGAAACGCCCTGCTGTGGGCTGATCCGCTCACAGCAGAGAAACCGGCGGGCGGCCGGGCCCGGGCGGCATGGTCGGGGCATGAGCGACAACGAGAAACAGCCACTCTTCGACCAACGGCAACGGGAACGGTTCTTCAGCCAGCGTGTGCTGGTCCTCGACGGCCCGCTCGACGACGACAACGGGACGGTCCTCACCACCCAGCTGCTGTCACTGGCGAGCGAGGATCCGCGCAAGGACATCGCGTTGTGGATCCACTCGCCGGGCGGTTCGGTCCCGTCGATGCTGGCGATCCGGGACGTGATGCGGCTCGTGCCGTGCGACGTCGCCACGCTCGCGCTGGGGCTGGCGTGCAGTGCCGGGCAGTTCCTGCTCTCCGCGGGCACCCCGGGCAAACGGTTCGCCCTGCCGCACGCACGGATCCTGATGCACCAGGGTTCGTCAGGCATCGGCGGCTCGGCCGTCGAGGTCGAGGTACAGGCGGACGATCTGCGCTACACGCGGGACACCGTGCTCGGGCTCATCGCCGACGACACCGGACAGCCCATCGACCGGATCTTCGCCGATTCGCTGCACGACCGCTGGTTCACCACCGAGCAGGCCCGCGAATACGGCTTCATCGACCACATCGTCGAAAGCCTCGACCAGGTCGTCCCGGTCCGCACCCACAAACTCGGCCTCGGCACGGAAAGGGGTGCGGGCGCATGAGCACCTACACCATCCCCAACGTCATCTCCCGCAGTCCCGCCGGCGAGCGGATCATGGACGTCTACTCGCATCTGTTGTCGGAGCGGATCATCTACCTCGGGACCGCGATCGACTCCGGGGTCGCGAACGCCCTCATCACGCAGCTGCTGTACCTGGAGGCGGACAACCCCGAGCAGGAGATCAACCTCTACATCAACACCGAGGGCGGCGACCCGTCGGCGATGCTCGCGCTGTACGACACCATGCGCTTCATCAAGGCGCCGGTGGCGACGACCTGTGTCGGCCAGGCCGTCGCGGCGGGCGCGATCCTGCTGGCGGCGGGCGAGGCGGGGCATCGCTTCGTGCTGCCGCACACCCGGGTGGTGCTGCACCAGCCCGCTGCGCAGGGTCGCGGCACGATCCCGGACCTCATCCTGCAGGCCGACGAGGTCGTGCGGGTGCGGACGCAGCTGGAGGAGATCCTGTCCGCCCACACCGGCCGCGCCGTCTCGGATCTGCGCCACGACACCGACCGGGACCGCGTGTTCGACGCGGCGGGCGCCGTCGCCTACGGGCTGGCGGACCGCGTCCTCGACGAACGGGCTTAGCTCGGACTCGACCGCTCAGGCGGCCATGAGCACGGGCCCTCGCGGACGCCGTCCGACCGCGAGGCCCGTGCTGCCGCCCCGGCTGATCGTGCCCGCGATCCCGAAAAGCAGGTCCGCGAGGTCGAGCCCGAGCGCGCCGGTGACCGCGGCGATCATCTCGCTCGACGGCTCCTTGCGTCCGCGCTCGATCTCGGAGAGGTACTGCGGCGAGATCCCGGCGCGTTCCGCGACGTCGACGAGGCGGCCGCCCTGGTCCTCCCGCGCGGCGCGCAGGCTCCGGCCCAGCACGTCACGCCACAGCGGTTCCGGCTCGGGACGCTTCTGCTGGAAAGGGAGGATGTCCGCCATACGGTCATCGTGACATCCGGGCCGGGGCCCGCGTGCGCCGTTCCGCTCAAGGCGAAACCGGGCCACGGAACGCGCGCCGGTACGCGCCCGGCGTCGTGCCGACCTGATCGCGGAAGCGGCGGCGGAGGTTCACGGCCGACGTCAGGCCGACGCGGGCCGCGATCACCTCCACCGGCAGGCCGGTCTCCTCCAGCAGGGTGCGCGCCTCGGTCACCCGGCGCGTCAACAGCCACGCGCCCGGCGTCGTGCCGAGCTGATCGGCGAAGCGCCGGGCCAGCGTGCGCGGCGAGACGTTGAGGTGTGCGGCCAGATCGCCCACCGACAACGGCGTCCCGAGTCGGGTGCCCGCCCATTCGAGGAGACCGTCCAGCTCGTCGCCGGGCGGCGGCGCCGGGACGAACTGCGCCTGCCCGCCGTCGCGATGCGGCGGCATCACCATGTGCCGGGCGACGAGGGCCGCGTGCGCGGCACCGTGGTCACGCCGGACGAGGTGCAGGCAGAGGTCGATCCCCGCGCCCGCCCCGGCGCTCGTGGCGACGTCGCCGTGGTCCACGTAGAGCACGTCCGGCTCCACCTTGATCAGCGGGAACTCCTCCCGCAGCTGAGCGGCGCGCGCCCAATGCGTGGTCGCCGACCTGCCGTCGAGCAGCCCGGTGCGGGCCAGCGCGAAGACACCGGAGCAGATCGTGACGAGCCGCGCTCCCCTGGCGTGCGCGCGCAGGAGCGCCCGGCGCACGGGCGCCGACAGCGGTGCCTCGACCGGGGACCAGCCGGGGATGAGCACGGTGTCGGCGTCCGCCAGGGCGGAAAGGCCCTGCGTCACGGACATCGCGTACCCGGCCGTGGTCGGCACCGCGCCGGGTTTCTCCGTGCAGACGTCGAATTCGTAGTACCGCGGCACCCCGGCCCGCTCCGTACCGAAGACCTCGGCGGCGATCCCGAGCTCGAACGTCGACTGCACCGGCCGCACCAGTGCCCTCACCCGATGCATGGCAGAAAAGTACCCCATGGTGTCTTCCCTGACACTGTCCGGCGGCCGGACGGTCCCGGCAGCATGGGGTCATGCACCCAGAGATCCTCGCCCAAGAGGGCTACACTTCCGTCTCCGTCAAGGAATCCCCCGCGCGCGAGCTCTTCCCCGGAATCCGCCTCCGTCCACTGTGGACAGGCGCGGACGGCGCGCACGCGAATCTGCTGGAAATGGATCCCGGCACCTCGTGGCCGCACCGCGACGTCCACGAACCGGGCCCTGAAGAAGTGTTCGTCGTCTCCGGCACCTTCAACGACGGCGCGCGCGACTATCCGGCCGGGACGTTCTTGCACGCTCCGGCGGGCTCTTGGCACGTGCCCGCCTCGGCGACCGGGTGCACGCTCTTCGTCTTCTATCCCGAAGGCTGAACCGACAGGCCGCTCTCGGTCGCGAGGATTCCGGCGACCGAGACGGCCTGCTCGCCGGTGATCTTCGCGCCGCGCAGGGTCAGCAGACCGCGGACGCCGGACAGGCGCGAGCCGCGGAGGTCGCAGTCCACCGCGGAGGTCGCCGCGAATTCGGTCTCGGTGAAGTCGCAGTCGACGAAGGTCAGCCGGGAAAGGTCGCCGGAGAACACCGTCTCCCGGAACGAACATCCGGAGAACACGACCGCGCCCTTCACTCGCTCGACCGTCACAGAGGCATAGTCGAACCGCGCGTTCTCGACGTACAGATCGGTGGCGGCGGTGATCGCCACGCCGAGCCCGATCGCCCGGCAGCGCAGGATTTCGACCCGGCGGGCCGACAGGTCGCGGATCGCCGCGTTGGACAGGTCGACGCCTTCGAAGACCACGTCGGAGAGCGTCAGCCTGTCGAGCCGGGCGTTCGCCAAGCTCACTTCCGAGACGAGGGAGTGCGCGATCTCGCCGCCACCGCGGACGCCGTCCTGCTCACCGCCGTCGAGATGGACGGTGTCGAAATCGAAGTCGCCGCCGAACACGGCGGGTTCGCTTTCGAGGTCTTCGCGCTCGACCGAAGGCCGCCGCACCTTGATGCCGTCGAAATCCCGGAACTCCATGCCCCGGACCGTACCGGGGCCCGCCTCGGCAGGCGGGCCCCGGCGGTCACGAGGTCAGTCCCGGACGCCCTTCACCGCGTCCTTGATCTTCTCGCCGGCCTGCTTGACGTTGGCCTTGCCCTGCTCGGCCTTGCCTTCCGCCTGCCACTGTTCGTTGTCCGTGGCGTTCCCGGCGGCTTCCTTGGCCTTGCCCTTGAGTTCGTCGATCTTGTTCTCGGCCTTGTCGTTCATCGGAGCCTCCTTCGTTGTCCGTTGACCGACGGATACCCGGCTCACGGCCCCGAAAACGGCGTATTCGCTGTGGCGCCCGCCACGTCACCTTTCGGCGCTCGTGTGGCCGCAGGGGTACTCCGCCCTGGCGACGACCGCCGCGCAGGCCGGGCAGTTGTTCACCGGCCGCTCACGACGGCCCCAGTAGGGATGAGTGGCTCCGCAGAGCGCGGTGACCGGCTCGCCGAGACCGGGGTCCGGGTGGCAGACCCGGCAGTAGGCGTGCGCCGCCCGCTCGATTCCGGCTGTCATGCTCGACCTCCTGACGGGTACATACGGTACGCGTATCGCCGGCGTTCCCCCGGGCGGAATCGGCATGTCCTGTTCGCAGCCAACGGAAACGGCGCGGCGACCAGCGCACTGCCGCGGCTCGGCCGTTATCTCACCCGTGCGGAGAGTTCCGTACACCTCGCCGGAGGTAGCTGTACACGACCAGCCCTTCGTTGACCTCGGCCACCTTGTCGTACAGCCCGCGGGCCGGGGAATCCTCCAGCGTGTTCCAGTACAGGCGGGGGAAACCGCGTTCCTCGGCGTCCCGCGCGACCCACGCGATCATCGCGGCCGCGACACCCCGCCGCCGGGCGCCCGCGTCGACGAACAGGTCCGCCAGATAGCACCGCTGCGCTCCCCAGATCCCCGCGTGGAACAGGTAATGCGCGAATCCGACCGGCTCGCCGTCCAGCCGTGCGGTGATCCCGATCGGCTGCCCGTCGTCGACCAGGCGCCGCCAGGTCCGGTCGTAGGCGTCGTCGTCACGTTCCACGGCGAAGTACGCGTCGTTGTCGCGTGCCAGCGCTTCCCAGGAGGGGCGATCGGACTCGGTCAGGAAGCTGATCTCCACCATCCACCCATCGTGCCCGATGGTCCCCCGATCGTGGCTCCGCGGGCCCCTGAATGGCCGCTGTTCCTCTACTGCGTCCGGTTCTATCGTTCGGACGCATGGCAAGCGACTTGCAGCGGCGCAAGGTGTCGGGGGTCTTCGCCGCGATGGACGTCGACGGCGACGGTTTCCTTGAGGAGCAGGACTTCCAGGCCTTGGCCGACCGCTGGGCGCGGCGGCGCGGGCCGGGTGACGAACGGCGCCTGACCGGCATCATGCTGAGCTGGTGGACGACGTTGCTGGCGGCCTCGGATCTGAACCGCGACGACAAGGTCACCCTGGACGAAGTACTGATGGTGGTCGACAAGCTCCCGGACACGCCGGAGGCCGTGACCGCCACGGCCGACGCGATGTTCGAAGCGGTCGACGAGAACCGCGACGGCCTGATCTCCGCGGCGGAGTATCACCAGATGATCGAGGTGTGGAACGGCCGCCCCACCGACACCGACGCCACCTTCCCGCTGCTGGACTCCGACGGCGACGGAATGCTGTCCCGGGACGAGTTCGCCGCGCTGTGGCTGGAGTTCTGGGCGGGTGACGACGCGGAGGCGCCGGGCACCCTCGTCTTCGGCCCGCTGGCCGTCTGACGGCTTTCGGGCGGACCCCGCGTCCATACGGGCCGACTCCGGCCGCCCGGCACGTCGCCACCGTCCTGGCCGCTCAGGATGGCACGCGTGGAAGCCGACTCGATGGTCTCGCGCGCGATCGCGCTGTGCCTGCGGGACCGGTGGACGGAAGCGGCCGAACTGTTGGCGGGGAACGATTCCTGGCTGGGCGAGCTCTTCGGCGGCCTGGCCGAGCTCTGGGACGGCCGTTCCGCGCGATTCGGCGCGAATCTGACCGAGCGCGAGCGATGGCCGTCGAGGACGGTACCGCGACACCTGAACGACCAGATCGCCTCGTACGTGGCCGCGTTGCTGGTGCTGGGCGAACGAGCACGCGCGGAGAAGCTGCTCGCCGACGAGGCCTTCCCCGAATCCGGCCTGCGGGACAGCGAACGTTCCCTGCTCGCGGCCATGCGCGGACAGCCTGCTCTGGCGATCGACTTCGCGCACCGAAGCCTGGCCGGCCGTTCCGGGCCCGGCCATGACATCGGGGCGTCCGCGATGCACCTGTCGACCGTGTCGGTCCTGCTGTCACGGGGAAAGCCCACCGAGGCGCGGGAACTGCTGACCGCCGCCCGCGCCACGGCTCCGACGCTGGCGCATCTGCTCGGCATCGCCGAAGCCCGCATCGACATCGCGGCGGGCGAAATCGAGCGCGCCACCCGGCGCCTCCACGCGGCGACCCGCGGCCTCGCGGTCGGCACGGACATCGCCTGGGCCGACCTCGCCGACCTCGCGTTGCGGAGGAACGACCGGGCGTCGGCGAAGCAGGCGCTCGACGCGCTGAACGCACTCGCCGCCGCGATGCCGACGGGACGCGTGTTGCTGCATCGTCATCTGGTCCGGGCCTGCCTCGGTGAGGAACCCGCCGACGAATGCCTCTGGCTGGCCCGCGAACGAGACCAGCCGCTCGAACTGGCCGTCGTCGCCGAACGCCTGGCGAGCCGTGCGGCTAGATCACCCCGGCCCGTACGGCGTACGCGACGGCATGCGGACGGTTCTTCAGCTTCAGCCGTCCGGTGATGCCCTGGATGATGTGCTTCACGCTGCGTTCCGAGTAGCTGAGCTCACCGGCGATCTCGACGGTGTCCTTGCCCTCGGCCATCAGCCGCAGCACGTCGATCTCCCGCGTGGTGAGCCCGGCGGTGTTGACGCCCATCGGGTCGAGGACCTCGCGCTGCAGCCGTTCGACGTGTTTGAGCAGTTCGCCGAGCAGGCTCGGCGGGAGCACCCCGCCGCCGGTGGCCGCCGCGCGGACCGCGTGCGCCAGCCGTTCGCCGGTCGTGGCCGACCGCGGCAGGACCGCCACCACCCGGCATTCGATGGCGGGCACGAGCTCCGCCTCGCTGATCTGGCTCACCACGAGCACCACCGGTTTGCCGTCCTCGGCGGCGAGCCGCCGCAGCCAGAGCACGATCTCCGGCGTCAGGCATTCGGCGGCGAACACCAGTACGTCGGTCTCGGCGCGCCGCTCCCAGTCCCGGATGTCGATCCCCTGCTGCGTGCCCAGCTGGCTGGCCAGACCCGCCGTGGTGATCGGATCGGGCGCGTGCACCGCCACGGTGATCTGTCGGGTTTCCGTGTCCACTTCGTCCCCTCCGCTTGTCCGCGGCCCCAGTCGGATGGATGGGACACAGTCTGCGAAAGAGCTCTTCACGAAGTCTCCACGAGACCTCAACGAGGCGTGAAGGACTTCGTGGCCTGCTGAAACGCCTCGACGTACTTGGGCAGCTCGTCCAGAAGCTCGCGGAGCCTGCCCTCGGGGCCGGTGTAGTCCGGGTCGGCGAGGAGGGCGTAGCCGTACGCCAGCGTCCGGCGAAGTTCGGCGACGCGGGCTTCCGCCACGTCGGCGTCCACGACCAGCCTGCCGTTCTGGGCGAGACTGAGCAGGACATCACCGGCGAACAGCTCCTGATCCTGGCTCACCGGCACAGCATGCACAGCCACGCATGCCCGCCACCAGCGCCGGACGACTCTTTGCCCCTGCGAACGTCCGGGTCTGCCCACTCGCCCGTCACCCGTCCGGGCGGCGGAAACCCACATGAACGGACATCCGATAGTCCATCTCTCGGCGAAATCCGGTCATGGCCGGCCAAACCCACACGGTGAGTGTCCGATTGATTGCGAAACCCACATCGGCGCCACTAGGCTTTTCGCCGAGCGGGACACTCTTTTCGGCGGTCGGAAGCACAGGCGGCAGGTCATGGACGAGGTTTCCTCGCTGACGGTGCGGCTGCTGGGCGGTTCCCCCGCTCGCCACGGCGACGGCGAGATCGCGCTGGGTCCTGCCCAGCGGCAGGCGGTGTTCGCCACGCTCGCACTGCACGCCGGCCAGTTCGTCTCCCGCCGGGAGATCATCGACGCCGTCTGGGGCGAGCGGCCTCCGGACAGCGCCACCGGCATCGTGTACACCTACGTCTCGGCGCTGCGCCGCGCGCTGGAGCCCGCCGGCGAACCGCTCGTCGCCAGCCGCGCGGGCTATCGCCTCGACCTGCCGAAGCAGCAGGTCGACGTCCACGTCTTCGAAGCCGAGCTGGACCGTGCCCGCGCGCACCGGCTCGACGGCGCGCACCAGCGGGAGCTGGAGTCGCTGCGGTCCGCGCTCGGGCAGTGGCGGGGCTCCGCGCTCGACGGGATCCCCGGCCCGTTCGCCGAGACCCAGCGCGCGCGGCTGAACGAACTGCGTCTGAGCGCGCTCGAACGTCAGGCCGAGGTCGCGCTGCGGCTCGGCGAGCATCGCGAACTCGTGGACGAGCTCGCCGTGCTGGTCGAGCGCCATCCGCTGCGCGAAGGCCTGCACCGCATGCTGATCACCGCGTTGTTCCGGTCCGGGAGGCAGGCCGAGGCCCTGGCAGCGTTCGACCGCGCCCGCGAGACGATCATCGAGCGGTCCGGCCTCGAACCCGGCCCGGAACTGCTGGACCTGCGGCGACGGATCCTGAACGACGATCCGGCACTGCACGGCCGGCAGGAACGCCCCCGTCGGACGCAGGCCGTCCCCGCCCGGCCGTCCGCTTTCGTCGGCCGCGAATTCGAGCTCGGCCGCCTGCGACGGCACCTCTCCGCCCTGCTCGACGAAGGCCGCGGCGGAACGGTCTGGCTGGACGGCGAGGCGGGCAGTGGCAAGAGCGCGTTCCTGGCCGAGGCGCTGGCCACGGTGAGGAGCAGGACACGCTGGGTCGTGGCCGACGAGCTGAGCGGCGCGGTCCCGATGAGCCTCATCGCCGACTGCCTCGGCGCCGCGGCGCTCGACGATCTCGGCAAAACGGTCACCGAACTCTGCGAAGACGGGCCGCAGGTGCTCGTCTTCGAAGATCTGCACTGGGCCGACGAGGAAAGCCTGCTCGCCTGGCAGCGGCTTCACCGGCTCACCGAGCGCCTGCCGCTGCTGCTGATCGGCTCGGCGCGCCCGCTCCCCCGGCGCCGCACGCTCGACGTCCTCCGCTCGGAGTTCGACGGCGAGATCGTCCCGCTGCCGCCGTTCGACGGCCCGGCCGTCGCCGCGCTCGCCGAAGAGACCATGGCCAGGGCCCCGGGCGACGACTTCCTCCGGTTCGCCGCCGAGTACACCGCCGGGAACGCCGGCTATCTGCGCGAGCTGTTCGCCGAGTTCGCCGACGGCCACGAGCCGGACACCGCGCCGCATGGCAGGCTCTCCGCCGTGGTGGAGACTCATCTCGCCACGCTTTCCGTGCCGGGCAAGCGAACGCTGAGTTCCGCCGCGCTGCTCGGCTCGTCGTTCACCGTCGCGGATCTCGCGGGCGTCACCGGCCGCGAACCGCGGTCGCTCACCGGGGCGGTCGAGGAGGCGCTCGCCGCGCACGTTCTCGAAGCCGAGGGAGAACGTCTGCGGTTCCGCGTTCCGCTCGTTCGAGCGGTGTTCGCCGCGAACACCCCGCCCGCCATCCGCGCCGTGCTGCACCAGGAGATCGCCACGACCATGGCGGACTCCGGCGCGCCCGCGGATCGTGTCGCCGAACAGCTGCTCCAGGCAGGCGACGAGCTGACCGCGCCCTGGATCCCCCGCTGGGTGCTCGACAACGTCCGCGCGCTGTCCGCCGGGACCGCCGTCGAACTGCTCGATGTGCTTTCCCACCAACGGAATCTCACCGAGGAGCAGCACGAGGAGCTGACCGGCGAGCTCGCCGCGCTGCTGCTGCCCGAATCGGCCGCCGTGCCCTCCTGGCCCACCCAGCCCTGGTGCACGCCGCTGCACGCACTCGCCCGGGTGCGCAACCCGAGCGCACCGAGGACGTCCTAAACTGCGGGGACACACACCAGTGATCCGGCCACTTTCGCTGTAAGACGAGAAATGGAGCCGGCGTGACGAACGGGCTGCGCGTCGAGCTGCTCGGGCCGCCTCGTGCCTGGCTGGACGACGTCGAGCTGAAGCTCGGGCCCGCCCGCCAGCGTGCGGTCTTCGCCACCCTGGCGACGCGGCGCGGCCAGGCGGTCTCCCTCGGCGAGCTGATCTCGGACGTCTGGGGCGGGTCGGCGCCCGCCAGCGCCACCGGCAGTGTCCACACCTATGTCTCCGGCCTGCGCGGGGCGATCCGCAAGGCGGGCGGGGACGCGCACGGAATACTGCGTTCGTCCGGATCGAGCTACTCGCTGCGGCTGGACGGGGAAGCGCTCGACGTCCACCGGTTCGAAAGGGACGTCGCCGCCGCCAAAGCGGCACACGCCGATCAGCGGGACGCGGCCGCGCGGCTCACCTCCGCGCTCGGTCTCTGGCGCGGCGAGGCCTACTCCGGCGTGCCCGGCCCGTTCGCCGAAGCGGAACGCGCCCGGCTCGCCGAACTCCAGCTCACCGCCGTCGAACTGCGTGCCACGGCCCTGCTCGGCATCGGCGACCACCGTGAAGTGGTGGCCGAGCTGACCGCGCTGGTGCAGCGGCATCCGTTGCGCGAGTCCCTGCACGAGACGCTCATGCGCGCCCTGCATGCCAGCGGGCGCCAGATCGAGGCGCTCGGCGCGTATCGCGAGGCCAGGCGGATCCTCCGCGACGAACTCGGCGTCGAACCCGGCGCCCCGCTGCGGGATCTGCACCAGCGCATCCTCGACGGCAGCGAAAAGCCCGTCACCGCGCCGAAACCGGTGCCGGTCCGCGTCGTGCCGCCGCCGGTGGCCAAGGCGATCGAACGGGGCGGCCATGGCCACCTGCCCGGCCGTGCCCGGCAGGTCGAGCGGCTCGACGGCTTCGTCACCGACGTGCTCGCCGGCCGCGGCCGCCCGGTCTGGCTCGAAGGCGAACCGGGCATCGGCAAATCGGAACTGCTGATCGCCGGGCTGGCCGGTGCCGCGGCGCGCGGCTGCCAGCTCGCCTGGACCGCGGCCGACGAGCTGCAGCAACGGTTCCCGTTGCAGGTGATCATGGAATGTCTCGGCGTGCACCACGGCGCGGCGGATCCGGCCAAGGCCAAGCTGGCCGGTGAGCTGCACGCCGAACCCGCGCACGGGGACTGGGGCCCCACCGATCCGATCTTGTCCACTGTGGACAAGTTGCTGACGCTGGTCGACGAGACCTGCGCGGCGGGCCCGCTGGTGCTGGTGATCGACGACCTCCACTGGGCCGACGAGGCCAGTGTGCTGTTGTGGCAGCGGCTGGCCGCCGCCACCCGCCAGCTGCCGTTGCTGCTGGTCGCCGCCACGCGCACCGGGCACGGCCGCCGGGACCTGGCCCGGCTGCGTCGCGGAGTCGAAGCGAGGGACGGCGAGATCATGCCGGTCGAGGTGCTGACCGACGACGACATCGCCGCCGTGTTCGAGGTGATCCTCGCGGCGAAGCTCGGGCCGAGCCTGCGCCCGCTGGTCCGGCGCGCGGCCGGGAATCCGCTCTATGCCAGGGAAGTCGCGCACGACCTGGTCCGGAGCGGCGCGGTGAGGATCACGGCGGGCGTGGCCGAGGTGACGCTGGACGGCACCGAGAACGCGCCGCGGTCGTTGCTCGCGGCGGTGGCCAGGACGCTGGAGACCCTCGACCCGGCCACGACCGAGATCCTGCGCACCGCCTCCCTGCTGGGAGCGGAGTTCGCCGTCGAGGACATCGCCACGCTGGCGGGCAAGAGCCCGCTCGAGGTCCTGCAGGAGCTGGAGCCCGCCACCACGGCGGGCGTCATCGAGTACGCCGGCGACAAGCTCGCCTTCCACCATCCGTTCCAGCGGCAGGCGCTCTACGGCGCCATCCCCGAACCGGACCGTGCCGCGCTGCACCGGCGTGCCGCCGAATCGCTCGCGCGGGCGGGCGCGCCGGTCAAACGGGTCGCCGAACAACTGGCGGCCGGGCCGGTGCCGTTCGACCCGTGGCTGGCGGGCTGGCTCACCGCGAACCACGTCGCGGTGTCCAACCGCGCCCCGCATATCGCGGCCGACCTGCTGCGCGGCGCTCTCGACAGCACGGTGCCCACCCGTGAACAACGGGAGACGCTGATCGCCGCGCTGGTCCGCGTGCTGTTCCGGCTCGAACTCACTCCCGAGGCCGAAGCCGAGGAGGCGGTGAAGACCGTCGTGGACAAGGCGGATCTCGCGCAGATGCGGCATTTCCTGGCCGCGCTGCGCTACCGCCGGGGCGACACATCCGGCGCGATCGAGGCGCTCGGCGACACCGCGGACGATCCGTCGATCCCGGAACTCTGGCGCACCAGCACCCGGACGCTGCTCGCCAACTTCCGTCGCGGCACCCTCGACGATCTCGACGAGACTGAACGGATCGCGCGGGGCCTGCACACCGAGGCGGTCGAAGCGGGTGAGCGCTATCCCGCCGCGCACGCGCAGCAGACGTTGTGGCTCGTGCACTCGATCCGCCGGGAGCACGACCGGGCGCTGACCGCGATCGACGCCGCGCTGGAGACCGCCGGCCACGAGGCCGACCTGGCGACGCTGCGGTTCGACCTGCTCGACAACCGGCTCTTCACCCTGCAGAACCTCGACCGGCTCGGCGAGGCCGACGCCACGCTGCACGCCGGGTACGAGACCGCGGCACGGCATGGTCTGCCGACCGGTCCGCAGGTCTCGGCGGCCGTGCACTACTACTGGACAGGGCGTTGGGACGAGGCGCTGGCCGAACTGGACTCGGTCACGGAGGACGGCCCGGCGATCACCTTCTACGGCGTGCGCGAGCCGGGTGCCGCCGCCCTGTTGCTGCACGGGGTCGCCGCGCTCATCGCGGGCCATCGCGACGAACGCGTCGCCGTCCGCGCCCATCTGGAAGCGGCCGAGGCGCACTCGCCGTCGAACTCGTCCGAACGCGAGAGCTGCGACTTCTACCTGGCGGCACAGGCGATGGCCGCCGAACAACGCGGCGAACTCGACGACGCGTTGCGGCTGTTCGCGCCGGTGCTGCGCCCCGACTACGCCCGGATGATGCTGCGCCACCAATGGCTTCCCGACGTCGTCCGCGTCGCGATCGCGGCCGGGAACGACGCCGTCGCCCAAGAGGCGCTCGCCGTCTGCGCCGAAGAGGCGAGCCAAGAGACCGTGCCCGCCAGGGCCACCGCTGCCGCCCTGAGGTGCCGGGCGCTGATCGACGGCGACCCCGAAGGCATGCGGGCCGCGGCCGATCACTACCGCGAGGTCCGTCGGCCCATCGAACTCGCGGCCGCCCTGGAAGACGCCGCCGAACTGCTCGGCCGCGCCGGGTACCTCGAAGAGGCCACCCGCTCGCTCACCGAGGCCTGCGAAGTGCTCGGGCCGGTCGGTGCCACCTGGAGCATCCGCCGCGCGGAAAGCAGGCTGCGCCGCTACGGCGTCTTGAGCCGCGCGGAACGGGGCCCCCGGCACAGCGGGGCGCTGTCGCCGCTGGAACTGCGGGTCGCGCGGCTGGTGGCGGCGAAACTGTCCAACCCGGAGATCGCCGCGGAGCTGAGCCTTCCCAGAAGGACGGTGCAGTCGCTGGTGTCCAGGGTGCTGACCAAACTGCACGCCGATTCCCGGCTGACCGTCGGCGATCAGCTGCCGAGACGACTCGCCTGACCGTACGACCGAGGAGAACCATGACCCGCATGCTGGCTGGATTGACGGCCCTCGTGCTGCTGCTCGCCGGCTGTTCCGGCACGCCGGAAGCCGGCGGCCCGATCAAGCTCACCGTCGCCACCTTCGGCGAGTTCGGGTACGAAAAACTCTTCGACGACTACGAAAAGGCCCATCCGGGCATCACCGTCGAGGGCCGGGTCGCCGACTTCGAGACGCATCACCGGCAGCTGGCCACCGGGCTCGGCGCCGGACGCGGCAGTGCCGACGTGGTCGCGATCGAAGAGCAGTATCTTCCCAAGTTCCGCCAGTCGACGGACAAGTTCAGCGATCTTTCGGAATTCGGCGCGCAGGGCCTCCGCGAGCACTGGCCTGCCTGGAAATGGGACCAGGGCACCGCCGAGGGCGGGAAGTACGTGATGGGCCTCGGTACCGACATGGGCAGTCTCGCGCTCTGCTACCGCCGTGACCTGTTCGCGAACGCCGGCCTGCCGACCGAGCGCGACCAGGTGGCCGCGCTGTGGCCGACCTGGGAGAAGTTCGCCGAAACCGGAGAACGGTTCAGCTCCAAGGCACCGGACGACGTCAAGTTCGCCGACTCGGCGGGCACCGTCTACACGGCGATGCTCAACCAGGCGCAGGAGAACTACTTCTCCAAGGACGACAAGTTCATCGCCGACACGAATCCCAACGTGCGCAAGGCCTTCGAGCTCGCGGGCGGGATGGCGCTGAAGAAGGAGACCGCGGCGGTCACCACCTTCACGCAGCCGTGGACGGTGGCGATCAAGCAGAGCCGGTTCGCCGCCATCACCTGCCCCGCCTGGATGCTCACCCAGATCCAGGAGGCGGGCGGCCCGGAGCTGGCCGGAAAATGGGACGTCACCTCGGTTCCGGGCAAGGCGGGCAACTGGGGCGGTTCGTTCCTGACCGTCCCGAAGCAGGGCGCGCACCGCAAGGAGGCCTACGACCTCGCCGTCTGGCTCACCGCGCCCGAACAGCAGAAACGGATCTTCCTGGAGAGCGGGTTGCTGCCGAGCGCGCTGGGCGCCTATCAGGACAGTGCCGTGCTTTCCCATACCAGCCCGTATTTCAGCGGCGCGCCCATCGGCAAGATCTTCGCCGCGTCCGCCGAGGCCTTGCGGCCGAACTACCGCGGGCTGCGCGACGGTGAGGTGCGGCCGGTGTACGGGCACGCGCTCGGC
This sequence comes from Amycolatopsis japonica, assembly GCF_000732925.1. Taxonomy (NCBI): domain Bacteria; kingdom Bacillati; phylum Actinomycetota; class Actinomycetes; order Pseudonocardiales; family Pseudonocardiaceae; genus Amycolatopsis; species Amycolatopsis japonica. The sequence continues at coordinate 2,737,560 of NZ_CP008953.1, read as the reverse complement.
CGCGTCGAAGAGGGGAAGCAATCCCTGGAGCAGGCCTGGAACCAGGCCGCCACCGAAGGCCGCGCCGCGGCCGCCAACTGAGCGGGGGCGGCGTGACACTGGGGTTTCCGGACGGGTTCCGGTGGGGTACGGCCACGGCGGCGTACCAGATCGAGGGTTCGACGACGGCAGACGGCCGCGGACCGTCCATCTGGGACACTTTCACCGCGAGATCCGGCCTGGCCAACGGTGATCCGGCTTGCGACCACTACCGCCGTTACCGCGAGGACATCGGCCTGCTGCGCGAACTCGGCATACCGTACTACCGGTTCTCCGTCGCGTGGTCGCGAATCATGCCGGACGGCCGCACGGTGGAGCCACGCGGGCTCGCCTTCTACGACCGTCTTGTCGATGCGTTGCTGGAACATGGAATCACCCCGATGGTGACGCTCTACCACTGGGACCTGCCCGAGGCATTGCAAACGGAAGGCGGCTGGCCGAATCGCGAGATCGCGGACCTTTTCGCGGATTACGCGCGTACTGTCCACAAAGTACTCGGTGACCGCGTGCGGCAGTGGACCACGATCAACGAGCCGTTCTGCGCCGCCTTCATCGGCTACGGCAACGGCGATCACGCCCCGGGCATCCAGGACGAGGGCGCGGCGCTGGTCGCCGGACACAACCTCCTCTTGGCGCACGGCAAGGCCGCGCAGGCGTTGCGGTCTGACGGCGGCGAACAGGAAGTGTCCATCGTGCTCAACTTCGCCCCCGTGCTGACCGATGTGGACGACGCCGCCCACCGCGAAGCTGCGCGCAAATTCGACTTCCTGCACAACAGGTTCTTCCTCGACCCCCTGCTGGGCCGCGGCTATCCGCCCGAACTGCTGGCGGACCTGGCGCACCTCGGCACCCTGGAACCGGCGATCGCCGACGGTGATCTGGAGATCATCGCGCAGCCGCTGGACGTCCTGGGCGTCAACTACTACGCGCCCGCCCGCGCGATGCCGCTCGAAGATCCCGAAGCCGACAGCAACTGCCCCCTGCCGGGCCTGCGCGGGATGGACGTCCAGCCGCCACGCGGGGAACTGACCTCGCTCGGCTGGGAGCAGCGACCGGAGTGCTTCACCGAACTTTTGCTGTGGCTGCAAGAACATTGTGGCGGCCTGCCGCTCGTGATCGCCGAGAACGGTGCGGCCTTCGAGGACGAAGTAGTCGAAGGCCGCGTACACGACGAGAAGCGCGTACGGTACTTCGCCGACCACCTCGCCGCCGTACACGCCGCGATCGAGCGCGGCGCCGACGTCCGCGGCTACATGGCCTGGTCGCTGCTGGACAACTTCGAGTGGGCCATGGGGTACACGCAGCGATTCGGTCTCGTGCATGTGGATTTCGAAACTCAGGAACGGGTACTCAAGGACAGTGCCCTGTTCTACGCGGATGTGGTGGCGCGCAACGGTATTTAGCGGTTGGTCTTGGCTGTTGCCGGAAATCGGCGACGTGGTGGACCGACCGGCTTCCGGGTCCCAGGTGCCCGTCGCCGAAAACCGACGACACTCTTGGGGCCGGAAACTGTCGGTGGTCGGTTGTAAGTTCTGGGTGTGGACACTCTCAACGCCACTCTGGCGCTCTTGAAGGAAATCACCGAGTCGGATGCGTTCCGGGAGGTCAATGCTTCTCTGGATTCATTGGGAGACAACGACGCCATCGCCGCAGCAGTCGCGGCGTCGGAAGGGATCGCGAGACTGGAGGCCGTCCGGTTTCGTGCCTTGAGACAGCTGGGACGTCATCGCGACGATGCCGCCAGTGTGGTGCAGGAGGTCGCGTTCGCACTGTCCGTTGTGGACGGTCACGCGGCCGGGCTGGTGTCGACGGCGGCGGCGTTGATGTCTCGCCTGCCTCGCACACTGGGGCTGCTGGATCAAGGCAAAGTGGGTGGATATGGGGCGATGAAAGTCGCCACCGCCACCGCGTGGCTCTCCGACGACGATGCCCGCGCGGTCGACGCGGTCCTGGAGGACCGGATACCGGACCGGAACTCCGATCAGATCCGGAAAGCGGCCAACCACGCCGCGATGATGGCCGACCGTGACGGAGCGGCTCGGCGGACTGAACGCAATCGCGCCGGACGCCGGCTGTCTGTGCGACAGGGAGAGACCGGGGTGGCCTCCATCGAAGTCGAGGACGGCCCGGTGGAGAAAGTGGCCGCCGCCTACACCCGCATCGACCGCGAAGCACGAGCACTGCGGGCCGGTGGAGAGACCCGCACGCTGGATCAGCTGCGGGCGGATGTCGCCCTTGATCTTCTGCTGGGTGGCCAGGGTGGGAAGAGTGAACGGTCCGAGGTGTTTCTCTATATGGACCTCAACACTTATCTCGGGTTGAACGACGATCCGGCGGAGATGGCCGGACACGGGCACATTCCGGCGTCGCTGGCCCGGCAGATCGCCGGCGGACCGAACACCGTGTTGCGGCGGATCATCACCGATCCGCTCTCGGGGCAGGTTCTCGATCTTGGCCGGGATCGGTACCGGCCGACGGCGGGGTTGGATGAGTTCGTGCGGGTACGGGACCGGGAATGCCGAAGACCGGGGTGTCATCGTGTGGCGCAGGCTTGCGATCTCGATCATTCGGTGCCGTGGCAACACGGTGGCCATACCGCGGATACCGAGCTGATCGATCTATGTCGCCGTGATCATCGGTTGAAGGACGAGCCAGGCTGGAACTATCGGTTGGCCTCCGATGGGACCCTCACGATCACCACGCCCACGGGGCGGAGTTATGACAGTTCGCCTCCGCCGCTGCATGAACCCCGTGCCGAGGAACCACCACCGTTCTGAGGCGTCGCCGAAAAACGACCACAACGCCACGGCGCCGACCACCGTTCCCCTGCCCGCGAGCCCTCGACCCCCGTTGCCGAAAAACGGCAACAGCCTGGCAGCTCAACGCCACTCAGCCCCGCGGAGCCCCCCGCATAACCCCGTCGACCACCTTCCTCGCCAACACGATGAACAACCCGACCACCGGCAGCACCCCGATGGTCGCCGCGGTCAGCATCAGCGAGTAATCCGTGAAGTACCCACTAGCCAGCCGCGACAACGCCACCTGAACGGTCGGGTGCGCATTGGGGTCGAGCACGATCAGTGGCCAGAAGAAATCGTTCCACGCGGTCATGAACGTCAACATCCCAAGCACCGCAGCCTGAGGGCGGATGGCGGGCATGGCGACGTTCCAGAACAGCCGCACCGTCGAGCAGCCGTCGACGCGGCCGGCGTCCAGCAGTTCGCCGGGGATCGCCTCCTCGCACGCCTGCCGCATCCAGAACACGCTGAACGCGCCGACCAGTCCCGGCACGATCACCGCCTCCAGCCGTCCGTACCAGCCGAGTTCGCCGACCACCAGGTACAGCGGGATGACACCGAGTTGCGCGGGCACCATGGCGGTGCCGATGACGACCAGGAACAGCGAGTCGCGACCGGGGAACCGCAGCCGCGCGAAGGCGAATCCGGCCATGCTGGAGAGCAGCACGTTCGAAACGGTCACCGTGCCGGCGACGATCAGCGAGTTCTGCATCGCCAACCAGAAATCGACGGTCCCGAAGACCCGCTCGACGTTCTCGATCAGGTTGCCGCCGGGCACCAGCGGCGGAGTCGTCTCACCGAGGGCCGAGTTGTCCTTCGAGGACACCACGAACGACCAGTACAACGGGAAGATCGACGCGACGACGACGGCGAGCAGCAGCCCATAGACGACGAAACCGGTCCGTTCTCTCGCAGCCACGGTCATTCACCGCCCCGCATCCGGCGCACGAGCGAGAAATTGACCAGCGCGAACACCGCCGAGAACAGGAACAGCACCCACGCGATGGCCGCGGCGTACCCGGCGTCGAACTCGCCGAAGCCCTTCTCGTACAAGTACATGGCCAGCGTCTGGAACTGCCGGTCGGCGCCACCGGTGCCGTTGACGCCGGTTTCGTCGAGCAGCTGCGGCTCGGCGAACAACTGCAACCCGCCGATGGTCGAGACGACGACGGTGAAGGCGATCGTCGGCCGGATCGCGGGCACCGTGATCGACCAGAAGCTCCGCCACCGCGAGGCACCGTCGAGCATCGCCGCGTCGTACCGTTCCTGCGGCACGGACTGCATGGCCGCCAGGTAGAGCAGCGCGTTGTAGCCGGTCCAGCGCCACATCACCATCGCGCTCACCGCCACATGCGACGCGAACCGATCCGACCGCCAGTCCACCGGATCGAGCCCCACCAGACCCAGGGCCCAGTTGACGACGCCGTAGTCCTCCGCGAACAGCTGGCTGAACACCAGCGCCACCGCGACCACGGAGACGACGTTGGGCAACAGCACGCTGGCCCGCCACAGGGTCCTCGCCCGCAGGGGACGGTCGAGCAGGGCGGCGAGCCCGAGCGCCGCGAACAGTTGAGGGACGGTCGAAAGGACGAAGATGCTGACCGTGTTGAAGAGCGCGTTGTAGAAATGCGGATCCTGGAGCAGGACACCGAAGTTGTCGAGGCCGGCGAACCCGGTGTCACCGTTGACCAGATGCCAGTGATGCAGCGCCACCCACGCGGTATAGAGCAGCGGGAAAAGGCCGAACACGCCGAAGAGGACGTAGAACGGCGCTGTCATCAGGTATCCGGCGAGCCGCTCGCCCGTACGCTTCAAACGATGATCACCTTGACGCCTGCCTGGCCGATCTCGTCGAGCTCCCGCGGTTCGGCACCGCGGTCGGTGATCAGGGTGTCGACATCGCAGAGGTCCCCGAACCGGGCGAAGTGGTCGTCGCCGATCTTGGTGTGATCGGCCAGCAGCACCGTCCGCCGCGCGGACGCGATGGCCGCGCGCTTCACCATCGCCTCGGCGGTGTCCGGGGTGGTGAGCCCCCGCTCGACGGAAAGGCCGCTGGTGCTGAGGAAAGCGACGTCGACGTAGGTGTCCTTGAGCGCGTCGAGCGCCCAGCCGTCGACCGAGGCCATGGTGTGGCCGCGCAGCCTCCCGCCGACCAGCATCAGCGTGACGCCGGGCCGGTTCGCGAGCGCGCACGCGTTCGGCAGCGAAGGGGTGACCACGGTCAGGTCACGATCCGAGGGGACGAGATTCGCCAGCCTGCCCACCGTCGTTCCCGCGTCGAGCAGGATCGCGCCCCCGTCGGGGAGCTGCTCCAGGGCCGCGGCGGCGATACGGTCCTTCTCCGCGGTCATCACCGCGTCACGGGCGTCGAGGCCCGGCTCGATACCCTGCCGTTCGACGGGAATCGCGCCGCCGTGCACCCGCCGCACCACTCCGCTGCGTTCCAGCGCCGTCAGATCACGGCGGACGGTCTCGCTGGTGATCTCGAAGGCCGCCGCGAGCGTCGCCACGTCGACCCGGCCGTTCCGCCTGGCCTGCTTGAGGATGGCGCGCTGCCGCTCTTCGGCGTACAACGGTCACCTCCGGTCATGGCGGACGAGCGGTCATGGCGACAATAGTTGGTTTCCCGCCGGTCCGACAACGGAACCCCTCCGTCCATTGAGGACAGAGTGTTGCCCGAAACTACGACAGGACTGCCCGTTTGGCCGCCAGGAAAGCGCGTTCCGTGTCGTTGGTGGCCAAGGCGATCGCCTCGTCGTAGGCGGCGACGGCTTCCGCCGTCCGGCCGAGACGGGACAGCAGATTCGCCCGCGTGGCGGGCAGATGGTGATAGCCCGGCAGGTCCAGGTCCTCGATGCCGGCCAGCGCCTCCGCCGGGCCGTGCACTTCGGCGACGGCGACCGCGCGGTTGAGCGCGACCACCGGCGACGGGGCGAGCCGCCACAGCTGGTCGTAGAGCGCCAGCACCTGCGTCCAGTCGGTCGCTTCGCCGTCCGTGTGCACGGCGTTGATCGCGGCCTGCACCTGGTACGGGCCAGGCCGGCCCAGACGCAGGCAGCGCCGCACCAGCTCGTGTCCTTCGGCGATCAGTTCCCGGTTCCACAGCGACCGGTCCTGCTCCGCGAGCACCACCAGCTCACCGGACGGCCCCACCCGCGCCGGCCGCCGCGCTTCGGTGAGCAGGAGCAGCGCCAGCAGCCCGGTCACCTCCGGCTCACCGGGCATCAGCTCGGCGAGCGCCCGCGCGAGCCGGATCGCCTCCAGGCAGAGGTCCGTCCGCAGCAGCTCACCCGACGTGGACGTGTACCCCTCGTTGAACACCAGGTAGAGCACGGTGAGGACGGAGTCCAGCCGCTCGGGCAGTTCGCCCTCCCCCGGCACCCGGTACGGGATTCCCGCGTCGCGGATCTTCTTCTTCGCGCGGACGATCCGCTGGGAGACGGTCGTTTCCGGGACGAGGTACGCCCGCGCGATCTCCCCCACCTCCAGCCCGCCGAGCAGGCGCAGGGTGAGCGCCGCCCGCGCGGGCGGCGAAAGCGCCGGATGGCAGCAGGTGAAGATCATGCGGAGCTGGTCGTCGCGTACCGGCCCCACCTCGCGCGGTTCGTCCGGCGCGTGCAGGAGCAACGCCTGGGCGTGCCGTGCCTCGCGGGTGGATTCCCGGCGCAGGCGGTCGATCGCGCGGTTGCGGGCGGTGGTCACGATCCACGCGCCCGGATTGGGCGGCGTCTTCTCCCACTTCTCGACCGCCGTCGCGAACGCGTCCTGAACGGCCTCCTCGGCGAGCGAGATGTCGCCGAGGAGGCGCGTCAGGGTGGCCACGCACCGGCCGTACTCCGCCCGGTAGATCCCGTCGACGTCCATCACCGCCGGAGCGACGGGTCGCCGAACGGCCGCACCTCGATCGGCTGCCCGCAGGCCAGCGCGCATTTCCGCGCCCAGGCCAGCGCCTGGTCGAGGTCCTCGACCTGGATCACCCAGAAGCCGCCGAGCTGTTCCTTCGTCTCGGCGAACGGGCCGTCGGTGATCGTGGTCGTGCCGCCGGCGGGCCGGACGACCGTGGAGGCGTCCGAATGCTCGAGCCCGCCGACGAAGACCCACGACCCGGCGGCCTTCATCTCGTCGGTGACCTTGCCCGTCCTGGCCAGCATGGCCCGGACCTCGTCCTCGGGCGCGTCCCGCTCGCTTTCGTCGAGCTGGACGGCGAGCAGGTACTGCCTCATCGCGGACTCCCTCGATCGCTGAGGGCGGAAATCATTCCACGGTGACGGACTTCGCGAGGTTCCGGGGCTTGTCGATGTCGTGGCCGAGGATCAGCGCGGCGTGGTAGGCCAGCAGCTGCAGCGGGATCGTGAGCAGGATCGGGTCGAGTTCCGGCTCCGAACGCGGCACCACGAACCGCGGCACGTCGAGATCGCCGAAGTCCACGTCGTCGTGCGTGATCGCCAGCACCTGCCCCTTGCGCGCCTTGATCTGCTGCATCGCGGCCAGGTTGCGGTCGGCGAGGTCGTCGGACGGCACGATCGCGACCGTCGGCAGCTCCTCGTCGATCAGCGCGAGCGGGCCGTGCTTGAGTTCCGAGGTCTGGTAGGCCTCCGCGTGCCGGTACGAGATCTCCTTGAACTTCTGCGCGCCCTCCCGCGCCACCGGGAAGCCACGGACCCGGCCGATGAAGAACAGGCTGCGCGCGTCGGCGCAGATCTTGGCGTGCTCGGCGATCTGGGACTCGGCTTCGACGATGGCCGCGACCTGCTTCGGCAGCGCCCGCAACGCCGCGACGATGCGCTGCCCGTCCGCGTTGGACAGGTCGCGGACGCGGCCGAGGGCCAGCGCGATCATCGCGAAGCCGACGGCCATGTTGGTGAGCGCCTTGGTCGAGGCGACCGCGATCTCCGGACCGGCGTGCAGGTACAGGCCGCCGTCGCAGGCCCGCGCGATCGTCGAGCCGACGACGTTCACCAGGCCGACCACCCGGCCGCCCTTGCGCTTGACCTCTTCGACGGCGAACGCGGTGTCCGCGGTCTCGCCGGACTGGCTGACCGCGATGTAGAGGGTGTCCGCTTCGATGATGGGGTTGCGGTAGCGGAACTCGGACGCCGCCTCCGCGTCGGCCGGGACCCGTGCCAGGTCCTCGATCATGGTGGCGCCGATCTGGCCCGCGTAGTACGCCGAACCGCAGCCGAGGATCTTCACACGCGCGAAACCGCGCAGATCACGGGGAGTCAGGTTCAGACCGTCCAAACGGGACACTCCGAACCGGTCGTCGAGGCGGCCCCGGATCATGCGCTCCAGGCATTCCGGCTGCTCCTGGATCTCCTTGTACATGTAGTGCTGGTGACCGCCGAGGTCGAGATCGTCGGCCTGGATGTCGATCGCGGTCGCGGCCTTGCCGGTGTCGCTCTCGTCGACGGTGAAGGTGCGGTAGCCGGTGGCGGAGACGCTGGCGAACTCGCCGTCGTCGAGGTGCACCACCTGCGACGTGTGCCGGACCAGCGCGGAAAGGTCGCTGGCGACGAACATCTCCCGGTCGCCGACGCCGATGATCAGCGGCGAGCCGTTCCGCGCGACCACGACACGGTCGGGGTGTTCGGTGTCGGTCACGGCGATCGCGTAGGTGCCGGTGACGCGGGAGACGGCCTCGACGACCGCGTCTTCCAGCGTCTTCGCACCCGACCGCGCGATCAGATGGGCGAGCACCTCGGTGTCGGTCTCCGACGACAGCGTCACCCCCGCCTGGGTGAGCTGCTCCCGCAGCGCGTCGGCGTTGTCGATGATCCCGTTGTGCACCACGGAGATCCGGCCGTCTTCGGACACGTGCGGATGGGCGTTCGCCTCGGTCGCGGGACCGTGCGTCGCCCACCGCGTGTGCCCGATGCCGACCTTGCCCGCGAGCCGCTTGGGCAGCGCGGCCGTCAGGTTCCGCACCCGCCCCACGATCCGGTGCACCTGGGCGCCCTTACCGCCGAGGACGGAGATCCCGGCCGAGTCGTAGCCGCGGTACTCCAGCCGCGTCAGCCCCTCGATCAGGATCGGAGCGGCGTTCTGGCCGCCGATGTAGCCGACGATTCCGCACATGACGAGTCAACCTCACAAAGAAAACGGACGGGCGTGGTCCGTCAGCCGTAGACGATGCGGCGCAGTTGCCGCTCGGACAGGTCGGGAGGCGCGACGAGACGGCGGCTCAGCTCACCGGCGATCAGGGGGAAGATCTCGGGGTTCTTCCTGCCCTCCGCCTGCAACTGGGCGTGCCTGGACCGGACGTACTGCTCGGCGGGCTGCCGGTAGAACGCCAGGACGTCCTCGACGACACGGGCGGCGATGGCCGTCGACAAACCTGTCGACAAGGCCACCTGCTCGACGATGTCCGCGTCCTCCACGGAGCTCATCATGCACATCCGGCTGCCGAAACGCCAGTTCTTGCCCGAAATCGGGCAAGAACTGGCTCGTGAGCCGACACGGACCTCGGCGGCCGACTCGGCCGACGCCGCCGCGCCTAGGATCGGCTCATGCTCGAGAACCTGCTCACGCCGGAGACCAGGACCGATCCGTACCCGTTCTACCGTCAGGTCTTCGACCGCGGCCCGGTCTTCGCGGCCGCCGACGGGTTCTTCGTGGTCAGCGGCTTCGAAGAGGCGTCCGCCCTGCTCAAGAGCCCCGCGTTCGGCCATGGGGAGCCGGAGGTGCTGCCGGATCCGCACGAGAACGAGCCGGTGGACGAGCAGGGCCGGGTGGTCCGGTCGTTCCTCGCGCTCGACCCGCCCGATCACACGCGGCTGCGGCGGCTGGTCTCCAAGGCGTTCACGCCGAGGATGATCGAGCAGCTCGCCCCGAGGATCGAGGAGCTGGCGAAGGAACTCGTGGCGAAAGCGCTCGAAATGGGCGAATTCGACCTGATGACCGAGATCGCGAAGCCGCTGCCGGTCGTCGTCATCAGCGAGATGCTCGGGGTACCCCTCGCCGACCGCGGGCGTTTCGAGGGCTGGTCGCACGCCATGGGGCGCGCACTCGACCCGTCCTTCCTCATCGCGAAGGAGACCGTCGCTGCCCGGCGTGAGTTCGTCGCCTACTTCCGTGAGCTGGCGAAGGAACGGCGGAAGCGGCCGACCGGCGACCTGTTCTCGGATCTGGTGTCGGTCTCCGACGAGGGCGACCGGCTCAGCGAAGGCGAACTGGTGATCACCGCGATGCTCCTGCTGGTCGCCGGGCACGAGACGACGACCAACCTGATCGGCAACGGGATCCTCGCGCTGCTGAACCATCCGGAGCAGCACCGGGAACTGGCAGGCGACCGGTCGAAGATCCCGAACGCGGTCGAGGAGATGCTCCGGTACGACTCCCCCGTCCAGCTGACGACGCGGCTCGCCCTGCGGGACACGACGATCGGTGACGAGGTCGTCGGCAAAGGCGCCCAGGCGGTCGTACTGCTGGGAGCGGCCAACCGTGACCCGCGCACACACGAGAACCCGGACCGCTTCGACGTGGATCGCCCCTCGCCGAGGCATCTCGCGCTGGGACAGGGCATCCACTTCTGCCTCGGCGCCCCGCTCGCGCGGATGGAGGGCCGGATCCTGTTCGAGGCGCTGCTCGGCGCCGGCCGCGCCTTCCACCGGACCGCCGATCCGGTCTGGGTGAAGCAGGTGACGCTGCGCGGCCTCGAAAGCCTGCGGCTCGAATTCGCCTGAAAGTCCGGTTTTCGACCTTAGGCGGTTGCCGACCGGCGCCGGACTGCGCATGCTTTGCGCCAATCCGGCGTCGGCGGGGGTGCCCATGTACCAGGAACGCGAGGTAAGAACCGGTCAGTTCCATCGCGCCCTCTCCGAGGCGGTGGAGCATCGCGGCCTTTCCCTGTCCCGTATCCGCGCGCATCTGGCGGCACGCGGCGTTTCCGTGGCCGAATCGACCTTGAGTTACTGGCAGCGCGGGCTCCGCCATCCGTCGACACCGCGGTCGCTCGACGTCGTCCGCGCGCTCGAAGCCGTGCTCGGCCTGCCGCCGGACAGCCTCATCGTCCTGATCGGCCCGCAACGACGTTCCGTCGGCGACGACCGCAGGCCCTCGGTCGCCGAACTGCGGCAGAGCTGGGCCGAAACCTGTTCACTGCTGGACGAGCTGAGCGCGTCGCCCGGCACGGAGGGCAACGCGAAGCTCGACGTCGTGACCGTCGTCGACGTGCTCACCATGACCGGCGAAGGACGGATCTCGGAGATCACCTCGACCATGGTGGTGCGGGCACGGGAGCCCGGCGCGGACGGTTTCGTGGTGACCCATCAGGACGAGCCCGGCACCGACATGGAGGCCACGACGGTCTTCGCCACCGACGGCTGCCGAAGAGGCAGAGTGCGCCGAAGCGCCACATCGCCGGGGATGGTGTTCGAGCTCCTCTTCGACCGCGGTCTGGCCGAAGGGGAAACGCACACATTCGCGTTCACCCTGCGGCTGGCCGCGTCGGTCCGTTCGACCTGTTTCCACCGGACGGTGCGGTCGCGCATGTCGGCGTACCTGCTTCGCATGCGTTTCGACGGCGCGCTCCCCGCGCGATGCGTCAAAACCGTGCGGGAGCGCGAAGAACTCGCCCCCGTGGTCAGCGAGCCGCTGCATCCCGGACCGGGTGCGACGGTCAGTGCGTACTTCGAGGAACTCGACGTCGGCATCGCGGGGATCGACCTCATCTGGGAGTGAGCCGGCGCCGCCGCCACACCGCGACCAGCACGACACCCACTCCGGCGACCCCGGCGGTGATCAGGCCGGCCACGATCCCGATCGGAATCCCCGTTTCGGCGGGCGGGGCCACCGGCTGCGTGAAGCCGATCCCGCCGCCGCGCTGGTAGTCCGATCCCGGCAGTTTGTCGGCATAACGGCCGTGTACTTCCCTTTGGTAGTCGGAAAGCGGGACGAACTTCCCCACCGGCGACTGCGGCAGGCTCGCCTGCAGCAGCACCACACCGTCGGGCCCCAGTTCGTACCAGCCGTTGATCTGGGGTTCGTTGAGCAGGACCGCGCCGGGCTTCAGCCGCGCGCTCAGGGTCTCTTCGTCGTTCCCGGAGAACACGCTCGCCGCGACCCACTTCCCCGGTCCTTCCGGCATCGCCTGCAGTGTGGCCTTCTGCCCGGAATCCGCGGTGGCCGTCACGGCGACGGATCTGAGCATGCCCGCCGGGGCCCCTTCGACGCCCCTGACGAAGTCGGGATTGAGGGTGTAGACCGGGATTCCCTTCTCCGCCATGGTGATCCGCCGCGGTTCGATGTGGTCGACCTGCCGGAAGTTCGATCTCGCGAGTCCGATCGCGTCGGGCTGCCCGGCGACACGCACGGCCGCCGCGACGTCGCCGTCCGAGGGCGGGACGACTCCTTCGCTCGCCGAGGCGGGCGGCGTGGCGGGCAGCAGCGTCGCGACGGCCACCGCGAGACAACCGGCGAACTTCCGGCAGATCGTGTTCATGACCGCGCCTCAGCCCTTCCGGATGTTGACGATGGTGTCGTTCCAGCGGAACTGGCCGTTGCTGCGGTACTGGTTGTAGTTCCAGGTCTGGTAGCGCTGGTAGGTGGGCCACGGGTCGCCGACCATGATCGACTGGTTCGCCGAGTCGTAGCCGTAGATCACCTCGGCGTGACCACCGCCGGAGGTCCAGTAGATCCCCGTCAGGTTCAGGATCCCGGCGTCGATCTGGCTGACGACCGAGCTGAAGCCGATCGGGCCGCCCGCGTCCTGCGCGGAGAAGCCGGTGCCGCGGAAACCGCGGACGATCTCGTAGATCTGGGCCGGCTGGTTCGGGCAGTACCCGGCCGAGGTTCCCTTGCCGGCGGCGCAGAACTGGGCTTGGGTGGCGGAGCCGCCCATCGACCGCTCGATGCTCGAACCGTCCGCGGCCCAGCACCATTGGTTGTACTGCTGCACCTGCTGGGTGTAGTTCAGCTGCTTGGACGCGGCCGTCGCGGCGACCGTCATCGCGGTCCCGGCCACCGGCGCGATCTCCCGCACTTGAGTGTGGGTCTGGGTCTTGATCAGGCCGCTGGGCCGGTCCCCGTCGCCGGACTGCGCCAACGCGGTGGCGGGCAGCATGCTCAGCGCGAAGACGGCGGCTCCGGTCGCCAGCACGGCCCTCGAAAGGCTCTTCACAGATGTCTCCTTTGACACGGGGATGGGGAGATCACCGTGCGCCGCCCCGGCTTCGGGAACAACGCCCTCACCAGGCGCGAAAGAGGATCTGTGATCGTTCACGGTCCGCCACCGGCGGAGTACGGGCCGCCGCGCAAGATTCACGGTGCCTTCACAAAGGCTGTGAATCCGCCACGGGTGTCGCGAGCGTGGTGGGCTGAGACCGGCCCCGCAAGGTGACGTCCTCCGTCGCCTTCCACCGCGAGGCCTCGGCTTCGGCGGCCGACTCGATCGCCGTCCACGAAGCGAGCAGACGGGCTTCGACGTTCTTCGCCAGCTCGGTGAGCCTGGCCGCTTCGTTCACCGGATCGCCGATCACCGTGTACTCGAACCGCCGCGGGTCGCCGACGTTCCCGGCCACCACCTCGCCCGTCGCCACCCCGATCCCGGCCGGGCATTCCGGCACCTCCGCCGCCAGCCTGCGCGCGATCGCCCGTCCCGCGGAAAGCGCGAGGGTCGCGTGGTCCTCCAGCCGCACCGGCGCGCCGAAGATCGCGAGCGCGGCGTCACCGACGAACTTGTTGACCAGCCCGTGGTTGCGGTCGACCTCGTCGACCACCACCGCGAAGAACCGGTTGAGCAGGCCGACGACCTCCTCGGGCGGACGGCTCGCGGCCAGCGCGGTCGAGCCGATCAGGTCGACGAAAAGCACCGACACCGTCCGGACCGTGCCACCGAGTTCGGCCGACGTACGCATCGCCTCGCTCGCGACGTCCTCTCCGACATGCCTGCCGAACAGGTCCCGCAAACGTTCGCGTTCGGCGAGACCGACGGCCATCCCGTTGAAACCCGCCTGCAGCAGACCGAGTTCGGTGCCGTCGTAGACCGGGATCTCGACGGTGAAGTCACCGGCACGGACCCGGCCCAGCGCGTGCTGCACCGACCGGATCGGGTTCACCACGGCGCGGGCGGTGAACACCGTCACCAGCAGCCCGAAGACCAGCACCACCAGGCCGAGGGCGATCACCGAGATGGCGAGTTTCGTCGTCGACACGTCGCCGCGTGCCCACGCCAGCACCGCCGTGACCACCAGCCCCGCCACCGGCACCCCGGTGCCGAGGCACCAGAACAGCAGCATCCGCAGGTTCACCCCGCCACTGAGCGGCCGCGCCGGCACCGTGCCGGACAACGCCAGCGCCGCGTACGGCCGCAGGATGAATTCCCCGGCCAGATAGGCGATCGCGCACACGACCACCCCCGCGAACGCGACGACGAGCAGTTCGGTGAGCACGACCCGCGGCTGCACCAGCGCGGCCAGCACGCCGAACACCACGGTCGCGATACCCCACAACACCGCCTGGACCAGCGTCAGGCGCAGCGGGACCCGAAGGCTCGACGCGCGTTCTTCGTCGGTCGGCGTCCGGCCCTCGGCCGCCCACCGCAACGTCCGCAGCGCGCCGCGGGTGCCCCACAGCGCGCCCACCACCACCGCGGAGACCACGTAGACCGGAACCGCGATCGCGGTCACCCGGATGAGTTCGCCGGACATGCCGGGGGCGGGCATGAGCAGCGCCGCCAGCCCGACCACGACCAGCGCGCCGATGACGTTGGTCGCGATCAGCGTCCCGGTGAGCAGTCCCTGGACGCGACGGCGCAACACGGCCGGGTCCTGAGCGAGCGGGCCGAGCAGCCAGGAGCCGAACGGCCCTTGCCCGCGGCCCCGAACAGAGGAGTCGTTGTCTGATCGCACCCGTGTCCCGCCGTTCACCCGGTTTGAGTGAACGACTGTACACCGAAAGGGTCGCGCCCGTCAGCGGACGGTGCCGGAGCCGATCAGGGTGGTGGCGTCGAGTTCGGTCAGCCCGTCGGCGCGCAAGGACTCGAGGTAGCGCTCGCGCACCCGCTCGACGACGTCGGGCTCCAGATCGTCGAGCAGTCCCCGGAATCCGGAGCCGATGACGACCAGCCAGGCGATCTCCGGTGTCATGGTCAGCCGCAGTTCGTTGACCACGACGTCGACATCGGACAGATTCCGCCCGGAAAGCCACTCGGCATAAGGACCCGCCTGGTCGATGCGGTCGATCAGGCTCGGTTCACGCTCCGGCGGCGGCGCGGACTCGGTCACCGCCGCGACCGCGCGGCCGAGATGACGGCCCGCGGCCACCATGGCCCCGCCGCGCCAGATCGTGAACACGGCCCGGCCGCCGGAACGGGCCCTGGCGATCAGCCGCTCGGTCCCGTCCGTCATGTCGGGGAAGAAGAAGATGCCGAGCGCGGACTGCACGACGTCGTAGCCGCCGGTGTCCCACGCCGTCGCGTCCGCCTCGTGCGCGCGCAACTGCGGCAAGCCTGCCGAAAGACGGCGCAGCTCGCCGATCATCGGACCGGAGAGGTCGAGCGCGTCCACCACACCCTCGGCACCGACCGCGTGCGCCGCCGGAATCGCCGAAGCCCCGGTGCCGCAGCAGGCGTCGAGGACACGGTCTCCCTCGGTGAGCCCGGCAGCGGCCACCGTTGCCGCCCCGATCGGCTCCCACAGATACCGCCCGAGCGCGGCGAAATCGGCGGCGGCCGCGTCGAAGGCGCGCTGGGTTCCCACTTTGCGAGAGGACATGCCGCGACGATATCCGTTTCGCGCTCCGTGCGAACCCGCCTGCGACGGACGGAGGCCGCGGGAACGCCCATCCAGCGGGCGATTCGAGGACGTTCCGGCCCTAGCGTGGTCGGTATGAGGAAAACTCTGCTCGCGCTGCTCGGCGCGGCCGCCGTCCTGGGCTCGATCGCCACCCCGGCCGCCGCGACCACGCTGGAGACCAGGGAGTTCGTCGGCTACGGATCGAGCGACTTCGGCCTCGCGCTCTTCTACGCCCGCCAGGACGCCAAGAAAAAGGCGGAACGGGCCGGGTTCACCGACTGCGAGGAATACTCCAAGATCGTCATTTCACCCTACGACGCGACGGTCTTCTGGCGCTGCACGCGCTGAGACCGATCCGGCGCGGCCGTGGCTCCGAATACCGGACATGGATCAAGGAGACCTCGTCCCGGACTTCACCCTGCCCGACGACACCGGCCAGGACCGCACGCTGTCGGAGTTCCTGTCCACCGGCCCGGTCGTGCTGTTCTTCTACCCCGCCGCGATGACCGGGGGCTGCACGGCCGAGAGCTGCCACTTCCGCGACCTTGCCGCGGAGTTCCGCGAGGTCGGCGCCCACCGCGTCGGGATCAGCCCGGACGGGATCACCAAGCAGCGGGAATTCTCCACCCTGCACGGCTTCGACTACCCGCTTCTGTCCGATGTGGATGGAGAAGTCGCCAAACTCTTCGGCGTCTGGCGCCGGTTCAGCCCATTGCACGCCAAGCGGCGCACCTTCGTGATCGACACCGATCGCCGGATCCTCGCGGTGATCAAGAGCGAGCTGAAATTCGACGTCCACGCCGACAAGGCGCTCACGACCCTGCGGGAACGGACTCCCCGCACCTGACCCGGTCCTCGTGAGGACGGTTCTTGAGAAGAAGTAAGTCAAAGGTGTCGTGGTCGCGGGCGGGTCGGTGGTGGGGTGAAGGCTCCCTTCGCCGCGTCTAATGCGGTGCAGGGAGCCTTCGCCCCGGCCACTCGCCCGCGCCGGCCACTTCCCACCGGCGAACGTGTCGCGAAAGCCACTTTCGCGACGTCTGATGTCCCGAAAGTGGCTTTCGCGACACGTTCGGCAGGCGGAAGAGCTCGGTGACTCCCTACGCCACGTTTGCCTTATCCCTCAACAACCGTTCTTACCACTCACGAGGCGGGAAAGGGCGGCCGTGCCGTCGAAGAGCGACCGTGAGCGGGCCGTGATCCCGGCGTCCCTGGCGGCGAGCGCGGAAGCGACGTCCTCCAGCCGCCGGGATCGCCGCAGTTCCGGCATCAGTGCGCGCAGGGGCGCGACGCGGTAGCCCGCCAGCCGCAGCTGATGCACGATCCGCGCGTCCCGCACCTGGGACGGCGTGTACCGCCGCGTCCCCCGCTGATCGCGGCCGGGCACGACGAGCCGTTCCGTGTCCCAATGCCGCAGGGTCGACGGGCGCACGCCGAGCGCCGACGCGAGTTCGGAGACGCTCATCGAGTCCGAGCCGCGCACGTCTTCGATCGGCTCCCTGGAGATCACCCGGACGGCTTCCCTGGCGTCCTGGAGATCCGCGCGTTCGGCGTCGAGCCCGGCGTGGGCCGCGTCGAGGCGCGCGAGGACCTCGGGGAGCGGATCCCGGTGCACGGCGCGGACGATCTCCTTGGCCTCGACCGGCCCCACCGCGGCGGCGAGCGCGCGGTAGGCCAGCGCGGACCGGAGGTGGATCTCGCCGTAACTCCGGTAGCCCGAAGCCGTCCGCGACGCCGCCGGGAGCACGCCGTCGCGTTCGAGATTGCGCACCTGCTGGACGGAGTATCCCGACAGGCGCGCCACCTCAGCCGTGCGCATCGATTTGAGACTTGACACCTTGACTCCGTCGAAAAAGCACTTGAACCCTCCACAAGCACTTTAATGCCACGCTTGAGCACATGACCATCGAAGAGATCATCGGCCTCGTCTCGGGCCTCGACGGCGTCCTGACCCTCACCCCGGGGCCGGGTGACGAATGGCCGGAGCTCAGCTGGGGCGACGCGTTCTTCTACTACTCCCCCGACGGCGTCGTCCCGACGAACGTCCAGCCCTTCGCGACCATCGTGACCAAGAACTACCCCGGCGACGAGACCTCGCGGCTGGATCGCCCGGACACGTTCCGCGTGAACATCCACGCCGGCAAGAAGGAGTTCGCCCGCGGTCTTGGCCAGAACCCCGCCGATACCGACATCCTGATCGCCCATCCCGTGTACGGGAACGCGGGCTGGCTGGCGGTGGTGAACCCGGCGTCGAACACCGGAACGGCCACCCGCGAACTGCTCGAAACGGCCTATCGGCTGGCCCGCGCCCGGTACGAGCGGCGGGCGGAATCCGCGCGCGACCGGTAGAGCGAATATCGTGGGGCGGTGGGCCGGAATCTTCGAACCCGTGAGCGGCTCAGGCCGGTCGACCTCGCGCGCGAGCACGGCCTGTCCGCCCAGGCGGTCCGCAACTACGAGGCGGACGGCATCCTCCCCGCCGCCGAACGCGGCCCGCAGGGCTATCGCACCTACACGCCGCTGCACGCGCAAGCCCTGCGTGCCTTCCTCGCCCTCGTGCCGGGACACGGCCACGCGACGGCGGCGTCGATCATGCGGGCGGTCAATCAGGACGACGTCGAGGAGGCGCTCCGGCTCGTCGATGAAAGCCACGCGCAACTGCTCGACGACCGCCGCACCCTCCAGGCCGTCACGGCCGCGCTCCGGGATCTCGAACCCGTGCCCCAGGAACGGGGCGACCTGTTCGTCGGACCGCTGTCCCGGAAACTCGGCGTCCGGCCGGCCACCCTGCGCGAGTGGGAACGGGCGGGCCTTCTCCGTCCCGAGCGTGACCCGAGGACGGGCTACCGTGTCTACAACGCGGCGGACGTCCGCGACGCGAAGCTGACCCATCAGCTCAGGCGGGGCGGCTATCTCCTGGAGCGGATCGCGCCGGTGCTCGACCAGGTCCGCTCGGCGGGCGGCGTCGTTCCGCTCGAGTCGACGCTGCGCGACTGGCACGCCCGGCTCGCGGCGAGGGGACGCGCCCTGCTCTCCGGTGCCGCCGCGCTGGACGCCTACCTCGCTGACACTTTTGGGACAATGACACTTCCGCGCAATTGAATACGCGGGCAATTCGCGCTTTCCGCATACGAAAGTAGGTCCGCGATCACGGATCCTACTTTCGGCGCTACGACATGCCGTACGGGCACTCGTACTGTGCGTCACGTCGAGATGAACCGCCCGGTCCCCTGCGCTTTCCGAACATATTCCGGCGGTTCGTCGTTCCCTCCTTATCGAAGGAAATTCGCATGCGAATTCGCGGACCCGTCATGCTCACCCTGTTCAGCGTCTGCGCCGGAATCGGCGCGCTCGCCGTCCCGGCGACCGCCGCGCCGGTCACGTCCTACGACCAGACGATGCTCGAGACGCTCGCCGCCCAGCTCAAGGTCAGCCCGCTTCAGGCCGCCCAGAAGCTGGACCATGAGAAGAACCTGATCGCGTCGCTGGACAACGTCAGAAATCGTGGCCTCCACACCGACGGCGCGTACTTCGACAACGCAGGCGCCCTCGTGGTGAACGCCGACGCCGGTTCCGCGAAGGAGCTTCGCTCCGCCGGGCTGTCCCCGCGCACCGGTGCTCGCGGCGAGAACGCGCTGAACGCCCTGTCCGCCAAGGTCGGCACGGTGATCGGCAAGGACGTCACCCAGGTGCAGTCCTGGGGTCCGGAACTCGCGGCCGACCAGGTCGTCGTCACCGTGCAGCCGGGTGCCGACAGCGCCCTCGTGCGCCGTCTCACCGCGCTGCCCGGCGTCGCGGTCCAGACCGGTGTCGCCAACGGAAACACCACGCAGGCCGACGTCATCCCCGGCCAGATCATGGACCTCGACCCGGGCACCAACTGCTCGCTCGGCTTCCCCGGCACCACCAGCAGCGGCAACAACGTGCTGCTCACCGCCGGGCACTGCGTCGAAGGCAACCCGGACATCCTCAACCGCAACGGCGTCCACATCGGCCGCGGTGTCGCCACCCAGTTCCCGTCGACCGACATGGGCCTGATGGACATCGACGCCGAAGACACCGGCCGCGGCTACGTGGACACCCGCAAGGGCACCACGGTGCGGATCACCGGCAGCTCGAAGGCGCCGGTCGGCACCACGCTGTGCAAGGCGGGCAACACCACCGGCTGGACCTGCGGCAAGATCACCGCGTACAACCAGACCGTGCGCTACAGCGGCGAAAGCGTCGCCACCACCGGGCTGGCGAAGTCGACCGTCTGCACCGAGGGCGGTGACAGCGGCGGCGCCTACATCGCGGGCAACACCGCGCAGGGCATGACCTCCGGCGGCCCGGCCGACGGCCACGACTGCGGTTACAACGAAGGTGCCAACGCCACCGGCTCGTACTCCTACTACCAGCCCGTCGTGGACGCGGCGAACAAGTACGGCGTCACGCTGACCCGTTCCTGACGAACGAAACGACGATGCCGGGGAGCCATCGCTCCCCGGCATCGTCGTTTCTAGGAGTTCAGGATCTGCTCGCGCAGGATGTCCGCGTGGCCGCCGTGCTGGGCGAGTTCCCGCAGCATGTGCAGGTACACCCAGCGCAGCGGGAGCGGGCCGCGCCGGTTCCCGTGGAGCAGGTCGTCCAGATCGAGGGCGGCCGCGGCCTTGCGGGACACCTCGCAGGCTTCGCGGTACGCCTGCCGCACGGAGGCGATCGTGTCCTCCTCGGTGAGGATGAACGATTCGTCGGGTGTCTCGGGGAGACCGATCTCGGTCCGCGGGCGGCAGGTGATGCCTTCGACGAACCACACCTTTTCCACGAAGGTCGCGTGCTTCACCAGACCGAGCAGGGTCGTCCGGGAGGGGACGAGCGACCGGCGTGCCTGTTCCTCGGTCAGCCCTTCCAGGGATTCGTCCAGGACACGACGATGTTCGTCGAGGAAGACCTCGAACTGCTCGCGGAACGGGTGGTTGAGGACTTCCAGCGTGGACATGCGCGAAGCATCGCAAAGGTTCTCGATCTCGGGCAACCTACTTCAGGAAGCCGATCAGTTCGGCGCTGACGAACGCCGGATTCTCTTCGGCGAGCCAATGTCCCGCCTTCGGCACCTCGACCGCGCGGGCCAGGTTCGCGACGCGCGGCGCCAACGTGGCCTTCTGCGGTTCGAGCAATCCTTCCGCTGTCATCAGCAAAGTCGGCGTGGAGATGGGTTTCGCGCCGGCGTTCGCGGTCACGTCCTGCCCGAGCGTCCGGTAGAGCTCGAAACCGCCGTGCAGGACCTCCGGCCTGGAGTAGGTGCGGGCGTACTCGTCGATCTCCGCGTCGTCGAACGGTGACGGCGCGCCGGGACCGCCGAAGGCCGTTCCCGAGTAGGCGACCTGGGGATAGAACAGGGACAGGTACTCGCGCACGTCGTCGCCGACGACGGCTTCGGGAACCGTCTTCTGCGAGTGGAACGCGATATGCCAGCTCAGGTTCCGGTAGGCCGTCGCGTCGAGCGCGGGTCCCGGCAGCGGCAGATCGAGATAGGCGAGTTTGGTGAGATCGCCGGGGAATTGCGCGGCGTATTGGAAGGCGACGGCGGCCCCGAGGTCGTGGCCGACGACGCGGGCGTCGCGCAGGCCCAGCCGTCCGGCGACGAGGCCGTGCACGTAGCGGGCGAGGGTGGCCTTGTCGTAGCTGGGCGGCGAGCCGTCGCTGTCGCCGAGACCGGGCAGGTCGAGGGCGTACACCGTGAAGTGTTCGGCCAGCGCGGGCATGACCCGGTGCCAGCCGTACCAGGTCTGCGGCCAGCCGTGCAGCAGCACGAGCGGGGCGCCCTTGCCGCCGGTGACGTAATGCATCTTCACCCCGTCGACGTCGGCGAATTCGTGCCGGAACCCCGGGGGCGGCGTGGCGGTGACCGGAGGTGAACCGCAGGCCGTCAGCAGGACGAGGGCCGCGACGAACGCGGCGGCTCGGTGGAACATGGGGATCTCCGTTTCAGCGCCCGGTGGCGCCATCGATCAGTTCGCGCAGGATGTCGGCGTGTCCCGCGTGCCGCGCGGTCTCCTCGATCAGGTGGGTCAGCGTCCAGCGTCGCGATGCCCGGCGGGGCCCCGCCGCGGTGAGGTCGTCCCAGGAGGCGATCGCTTGATTCGCCTCGGCGACGGTTTCCCGGTAGGCGGCCAGAATCGACGCCGTCGTGTCGTCCGGGCCCGGGTGGAACGTCGCCTTCCAGTCGGTGACGCGGTGGCCGAGCAGCCAATGCCGTTCCACCTGGGTCAGGTGCTGGACCAGGCCCAGCAGATTCGTGCCGGACGGCACGCCGGGAACGCGGGCCCGGTCTTCCGGAACGCCTCCGGCCTTGGCCATGACCGCGGCGCGAAGATAGTCGAGGAACCCGGCGAGCACGTCCTTCTCGCCGGCTCCGGTCGACGGCGGCCCGGTGTCGCGTTTCCGGCTCATCGCCCGGCCCGCCGGAGGATCAGGATGTGGTCGACGACGGTCGCGGTCCGGCCCGCCGGGCCGGTGGCCAGGCGTTCGGCCGCCTCCGCGCGGTCGATCGACCAGACCGCCGGGTCGAGGTCCAGTCCGGCCGCCACCTCGCCGGGAGTGGCGAACTCGGCGTCCTGATCCCACGACCACGGCGCGGCGGAACCGTGGTCGACGACGACCAGCCGCCCGCCGGGATTCACCGAGCCCGCGGCGGTGCGGAGCACCCGCGCCCGGTCCAGTTCGAAGGGCGTGTGGAAGTACTGCGCGGACACCAGGTCGTAGGTGCCCTCGGGGAAGTCTTCGGCGAGGTCGACGCGAAGCGCCGTGATCGGCTCGCCGCGTGCCTGGAGCGAGCGCACGGCCGCTCCGGAGATGTCGACCGCGGTCACCCGCCAGCCTCGGGCCGCCAGCCAGAGCGCGTCTCCCCCGGCTCCGCAGCCGAGGTCCAGCGCGGTGCCCGGGGTCAGCGAGCCCGCGATCTCGGCCAGTCTCGCGTTCACCTCCGGCGTTCCGGCGGCCCGCCGTTCGTGGAGTTCGTCCCAGAATCTCGTAGCGCTCATGATCGCACCTTCGCCGCCGGTCCGCCGGTTTGGCACGAAAACTTGCCGACCTGGCAAGATCGAGGGCATGGACGAAACGGACGAGGTGCTCGACGCGGTCGGCCCGCGGTTACGAGCGCTGCGCAAACACCGCGGCCTGACCCTCGCCGAACTGTCGGCGGCGACCGGGATCTCGGAAAGCACCTTGTCACGGCTGGAAAGCGGCGGGCGGCGGCCGACGCTCGAACTGCTGCTCCCGCTCGCCCGGGTGCACGGCGTGCCGCTCGACGACCTCGTCGGCGCTCCCCGGACCGGTGATCCGCGGATCCATCTGCAGCCGATTCACCGCCACGGCATGACGTTCCTGCCGCTCACCCGGCGCGCGGGCGGGGTGCAGGCGTTCAAGATGCTCATCCCCAGCCGGGACGCACCGGCGGAACCCACGCCGCAGACCCACGGCGGCTACGAATGGGTGTATGTCCTCAATGGACGGTTGCGGCTGGTGGTCGGCGACCGGGACATGGTCCTCCCGCCGGGTGAGGCCGCCGAATTCGACACCGCGCTCCCGCATTGGCTCGGCTCGGCCGACGGGCACGCCGTCGAAACCCTCGTCCTGTTCGGACCGCAGGGCGAACGCGCCCATGTGCGGGCGCGTTAGAGCCAGTCGTGCTCGCGCGCGTACCGGGCGGCCTCGTGCCGGGTCTGCGTCTGGGTCTTCTGCATGGCGTTCGAGAGATAATTGCGCACGGTGCCCTGCGCGAGGTGGAGCCGTCCGGCGATCTCGGCGACCGAATAGCCCTCGCCGGTCACCCGCAACACCTCCAGCTCCCGCTCGGTGAGCGGACAGTCGTCGACGACGGCGAGCGCGGAGACGTCCGGGTCGATCCAGCGTTTTCCCTGATGCAGCGTGGCGATGACGAACGTGATGTGCGACGGGTCGGCGGCCTTGCTGACGAAGCCCTGGACGCCGAGTTTGAGGGCCTTGCGGAGCACACCGGGTTTCGCGTGCCGGGTCAGCATGAGGATGACCTGGTCCGGCCGGGTACGCCGGATCTCCGCGACCGCGCCGAGCCCGTCCACACCGGGCATTTCGAGGTCGATGACGAGGACGTCGGGCTCGTGCCGCAGGGTGGCCTCGACTGCCTCGTCGCCGTTCTCCGCCTCGGCCAGGACGGTGATCTCGCCTTCGAGCGGGAGCAACGCGGCCATCGCCTTGCGCAGCAAGGCTTCGTCGTCGGCGAGCACCACCGTGGTCATCGTTCCTCCAGGGCCGGGAAGGACGCCGCCGTCACGAACCGCCCGTCTTCCTGCTCCACCGTCAGTTCCCCGCCGTCGGCGACGACGCGTTGTTCGAGCGCGGCCAGCCCGCGGAGTTCGGGCAGTGGCGTTCGCGGGGCGCCGTCGTTGACGATACTGATGCTCCATTCCGACAGGGTGATCCGCACGCGGGTCGCCTGCGCGTGGCGCAGGATGTTGGTCGTGGTCTCGCGCAGGACCTGGCCGAGCAGCCTGCCCGCCGCCGGATCGACGTCCGCCTCCCGGTCGACGCGCACGCGGATCCCCGCGGCCTCGAAGAGGTTCCTCGCGTTCTCCAGTTCGGCGGAGAGGTTGAGCCGGCGCTGGGCGTAGGCGAGTTCCTTCGTCTGGGTGATCGTGTCGGCCACGAGCGCGTGGATCTCCGCCAGTTCCTGTTTGGCCCGCCCGGCGTCGATGTCCACCAGTTTCGCGGCGAGCGCCGTCTTGAGCTTCACGACGTGCAGCGTGTGGCCCTGGATGTCGTGCAGATCGCTCGCGAACCGGACGCGTTCCCTGATCACGGCCAGTTCCGCCTCCCGCTCGCGCGACTCCTCGAGCTCCTTGACGACGTCGTAGAACCGTTTGTTGGGGAACATCAGGCCGAGCACGACGGCGGTGATCGCGGCCGGCACGAACACGAAACTGACCAGCTCACCGGACACGTCCTCGTGCGAGACCAGCAGTCTCAACGCGCCCACCGCGGCGATGTAGCCGACGAGCGCGACGGCCGCCGGGATCCGATGGCGTGGCAGTTGCGGGACGACCAGGGAACCCACGAGGAAGACGCCGAAGAACGCCGAACTGCCGCCGACGAGCAGCACCGAGAACGGCCACACGGCCGCCGTGATCACCAGGCACGGGATCGCGACCCGCAGGACCTCGCCCGCCGCCCAGCGCACGAAGGCGACCAAGGCCGCCAGCACACCCACGCTCAGGACGACCGCGTGCCACCAGGTCCGCGAATCCGAGGCGACCACGATCACGCCGCCGACGACGAGCAGCGGGACGAACATGGTGAGGTTCAGCTTGCGCAGCTGTCCCTTCGCCGGCTCGGTGTCCACATCAGACATGAACCCAGTATCGGCTCTCCTTCGGCGGGGGCAACAGTGACACCACGTCATGGTTTCCTCGTGACGTGGCCGCACTGGCCGGGGCGTGCCCGGACGGCTGAGATCGAGGTATGACAGCGATCGACGTTGACCGTCTGAACGTGAAATACGGCGACTTCCACGCCGTGAAGGATCTGTCCTTCCAGGTCCGGCAAGGCGAGTTCTACGCCCTGCTGGGCACGAACGGGGCCGGCAAGACCTCGACCTTGGAAACCCTGGAAGGACACCGGAATCCGACGTCGGGCACCGTCCGGGTGCTCGGGAAGAGCCCGCGGGACCGCGCGGCCGTGCGCCCCGAGATGGGCGTCATGTTGCAGGAGAGCGGTTTCTCACCGGATCTGACGGTGAAGGAGTCGATTCGCCTGATCGGGGCGCTGACCCGCCGCACGGACCGGCTCGAACGGGTGCTCGGCATCGTGGACCTGAGCCGCAAGGCCGACACGAAGGTGTCCCAGCTTTCGGGCGGTGAGAAGCGGCGGCTCGACTTCGCGACCGCGGTGTACGGCTCGCCGCGGCTGGTGTTCCTGGACGAGCCGACCACCGGGCTGGACATCCAGTCGCGGGACGCGCTGTGGGACGCGGTCGACAACCTGCGCGAGGACGGCTCGACGATCGTGCTCACGACGCATTACCTGGAAGAGGCACAGCAGCGCGCCGACCGCATCGGCCTGATGCACCGGGGCACGTTCCACCGGGAGGGCACGGTCGCCGAACTGACGCGGACGCTGCCGTCGGTGATCCGGTTCTCCCTGCCGTCCTCGGCTCCCGCGCTGCCGGTGCAGGGCAAACGTCAGCACGACGGGAAGTTCGTCATCGAGACCTTCGGGCTGCAGAAGGACCTGCACACCCTGCTCCGGTGGGCGCAGGACCACGCGATCGAACTACCGGATCTCGAAGCGGGACCGACCCGGCTCGACGACGTGTTCCGCGCCATCGAAAACGACTGAAGGACTGAGTTCTCATGCTCTCGATAGCCCGTAGCGAACTGATCCAGATCTTCCGGAACCGGTCGGTCCTCATCACCAGCTTCGTGATGCCCCTCGCCATTTCCGCGTTCTTCGTCTACCAGCACGAGGTCTTCGCCAAGATCGGCAGCCTCGGCTATATCGCGGCGATCGTGATGTTCACCGTGTGCGCGTTCGGTCTCTACACCAGCGCCGTGACCACGCTGGCCTCACGACGGCAGAACCTGTTCCTGAAGCGACTGCGCTCCACCGCGGCCGGCGACGCGTCCATCCTGGCCGGGCTGGTGCTGCCGGTCACGGTCATCTCACTCGTCCAGGTGGCCGTGATCATGACCGTGCTGGGCGTCGTCACGGACACGCCCGCCAACGTCGGTCTGCTGGTGGTGGCGGTGCTCGCCAGTGTCGCCATGATGATCGGCCTCGGCCTGGCCACCGCGGGTCTGACCAACTCCCCCGAACACGCGCAGGTGACCACCCTGCCCGTCAGCCTCGGCGTGATCGCCGTGGCGAGCTGGGTCGGCATCTCCGGCACTGACGATCTGACGCTGCTCAAACGCCTGCTGCCCGGGGGTTCGGCCACCGAACTCGCCGTCAACGCGTGGAACGGCGGCGTGGCTCTCACCGATTCGCTGCTCCTGCTCGCCCCGACCCTCGCGTGGGTCGTCGTCGCCGTCGTCCTGGCGACGCGGCTCTTCCGCTGGGAGCCGCGCCGATGACCGGCAGATCCGGTCGGCTGGAAGCCTGCCGCTCAGCAGGTAGTCACGCACTGCCGTGTCGACGCACGCGTCACCCTTCAAGAAGACCGAGTGGCGGTACGCGCCTTCCACCGTCACCATGCTCGACCCGGCGAGCGCCCTGCGCATGGCGAGTTGTCCCGCGTAGGGCGTCGCCGGATCGCCGGTCGAGCCGAGGAGCAACGCCGGCGCGGTGGTGCGGATGCGGGTGGCGGGTTCGGCGGGGGCCACGGGCCAGAACGCGCACGGGGTGATGTTGCGGGACAACGGGCCGAAGAGGGGCTCGGCGGCGCGATGCTCCTGGATGTCCCGGTAGTAGGTCATGGGATCGCGGTCGGCCGCGCGATCGGCGCAGACGACCGGTGTCCCGGCCCGGTCGGTCGCGGCGCCGGAACCCGTCGTCAGGCCGTCGAGAAGCGCGCTCAACGCGGGCGAAGGCGTGGCGGGCAGACCGGCCGCGGCGGCTCGGAGAGTCAGTACGGTGGCGGTGAACTCGGCCTGCGAAGCGGGCCTGTCGTCATAAAGGTTCGCGAAGAACACATACGGCATCGTGTGACCGTCCACTGTGTACTTTCCGACCGCGAACGGCCGCCGCTCGGCCGAACGCGCGATGTCCCGCACGGTCGCCAGGACCTGGTCCACGGTCTCCCCCAGGCCCTTCGCCGTCCGTGCCCAATTTCGCAACGCGGCGTCGAGCGACGGCGCGGTCGGGCGGAGCAGCCCGGGCCCGTAGGCCTCGGGATCCACCGCCGAGTCGAGCACGAACCGATCGGCTCGCGCGCCGAACATCTGGAGATACACCGCGCCGAGGTACGTCCCATAAGAGGCGCCGATGTAGGAGATCTTCCGCTCGCCGAGCGCCTCGCGGACGAGGTCCATGTCCCGTGCGGTGTTGCGGGTCGACGCCGCCCGCAACAACATGGGGTCGTTACCCGAACAACCGCGTGCCAGTTCTTTCGCGAGGGCCACACTTTCGCCGAAACTCTTCAAGTCGGGCCCGGCCGACCGCGTGAACGTGTCGGTCTGCCAGTCGCACCGCAGCGGCGAACTGCGCCCGACGAACCGCGGATCCATGCCGACGAGGTCGTACCGCGCGGCGATCTCCGGCATGAACGCCCCCGCCAAGACCAATTCCCTCGCCGGCCCGCCCGGCCCTCCCGGGTTGAGCAGCACCACGCCGCGGCGGCGCGCGGGATCGGTGGCCTTCATCCGGGCCAGCGCGACCGTGATCCGGCGCCCGCGCGGATGGCGGTAGTCGACCGGCACGGCGACGTCGGCGCACTGCGCGCCCGCTTTGTCCAGCTCCACGCCGACGCTGTCGCCGGGCCCGGTCGCGCAACCGTGCCAGGTGATCGACTGGGCCGCGGTGGCGGTCGCCGGGGTCAACGCGGCGGCGACCAGTAATGCCACCAGGGCGGCTGTTTTCCTTGGCAACGCGAACTCCCTGATGTCGAGGAAAATCCCGGGTTTCAGGCTAGGGAGCCGGCTTGTGCGGGGGCGTCCGTCTGCGGTCGGAGACGTCTAGCCCGCTGGGGGGCTTTTCGGGGTTTCATGGCATGAAAGCAGGATGAAAGCGCTCCCGGGATCGTAGGTGCCTCGCCCGAGGTGGGCGGGGAAACAGCTGACGCGAGTCCGGATCCGCCCCGATGGGTGCGTGGTCCGGGCGCTGTCGGCAGATCACGAGGGGATTGTCATGAGAGCTCGTTCGAGGGTCGTCGCAGGTCTTGTGTCGGTGTTCATGGCGCTCGCGCTGACGTTCGTCGGCGCGGGATCCGCGGCGGCGGACCAGTCGAAGTCCCTCTCCGGGAAGTCACCGGACGGCGGCGCGAGCTTCAGCGGGACGCTGACGTGGACCGGCCGGGGCAGCTTCAAGGCCGACGTCACGTTGAAGGACGCGAAGTGCGACGGGAACCCCGTCTACTTCTACTTCATCATCAACAAGGGGTGGACGAGCGAGTGGCAGGGCAAGCGGCGCGACAACAACGAGGGCTGCGGCAAGACCATTACCTGGAAGGGCATCTCGGGCTCTGACAGCAACGGCATCTACGGGCCCACACTGCGGGTGTGCACGGACATCCGGCCGGGGTTGGACTCTTGCAAGGATTACGGCAACGACAACCCGTACTTCCCGTGACCGGCCTCCCGGCCGATCGGCTCGGGCTCCTGGGTCGATCGGCTCGGGAGCCTTCGGGGTGAACGCCCGGTGGACAACGCCCGCGAGGGGTCGTCGAGAAACGCGATCGTGCCCGGCCGGTGCGTGTGCGAGCGGTCGTCGAGCAGCGGACCGACGTTCGACGCGGCCCGTGCGGTACCAATGCCCATCAAGCAAGTAGGTGATCGGGGCGGCGGATCTGATCACGGGCCGCTGACCCGAACTTACGAGGTCGGCCGCCCTTCCATTGGGGGGGATAACGCCGCGAACCCGGGAAGACCTCCGGCTGACGCGCCATGGCTCACCACTAATGGGCAGCACTGCGTGAGCTCAAAACTCCCGGAACGCCGACGCCTGAGCTCGTTGCGTGGCTGCGGCCTGCGCGTTCAACCCGTCGCACCAGCTCGGATATACCCGGAACCCACGTTTGCCCGGCCGTTTCCCTGAGGTGATGCCGAGTTCGGCGAGATGCGCGCCGGTGAACCGGAAAACACCGCGTCGGCCGTGTTGCTCGACGAAGACAAGCAAGCCTGCAGCGGGATCGTCGTCACTGAACGGGGTCGTCGTTCCGCTCGCGTCCCTCTGCCAGAAGGCGACGAAAGCGCCCGGCTTGGCCGGAGTGTTTCGCGCAGTACGGATATGCCACGCCTCGTCGCAGATCTGGACGATTCCCGCCTCGTAGTCGCTGTTCTGCGTCTCGGGTGTCACACCCACTCCGGCCGCATAAGCCTCGAACGCGCTGAACTGCACACCGCCAAACTAGCTGCTCGAGGCCAGGGCATGCCGAGGGGCCCGTCGCCTGGGTGGCGGGCTCTTCGGGGTTCAGACGTGGTGCAGGGTGTTGCGCCGAGGTTGTCGGAGTGGGTCTCGGTATTGGGGTGGGATGAATTCCGGTAACCCGTCGGCGGCCATGCGTACTTCCCAGTCGCCGTGGTGGATCAGCCGGTGGTGGAAGCCGCAGAGCAGCACGAGGTTCCGGAGATCGGTGGGTCCGCCGTCTGCCCAGTGCTCAATATGATGAGCGTGGCAATTCTTCGGCTTCCGATGACAGCCCGGGAAGGCGCAGCCACCGTCGCGGATGTTGAGCGCGCGTCGTTGGCCTGGGGTGACGAATCTTCGGAGGCGCCCCATATCGAGGGGTTCGCCCGAGGCACCCATCACGACCGGCACCATCAGGCAGTCGCAGGCGGCGAGCCGGGCTTCCCGCGCCGTCATCGTCCCCACAAAGTCGAGACACGCGGTCCCGAGACCCGACTTCAGTTCCGCAAGTCCGACGGTGACATGCACGAGGGTGCGGTAGCCGCTGGTCCCCGGTTGGTCCGGGCACGCGATCGCCAGATCGAGCAGCTCGGCCCAGGCATCTCCCAGGCGCTCGCACTTCATCCGCAGATCCGCCTGACCGAACTCATCCACCGGCCGCGGCTGCGCATACGCCTCCAACGCCGCCGCCGTGCGAGCACCGGTCTCGTCATCGAGGAGGCCGGTGAGTTTCCAGAAGCCGTCTTTGCGGCGTTCCAGGGTGATCTCGCGGCGTGGCTCCTTCGGCTCAGGATCTTTGGGTTCCTTGCCGTCGGGATTCAGCAAGCCTTGCAGGTTCGCCTCGGCCTTGGCGAGCTGCCGCGGACCGGCGCTCGGCGCGAGATTGGCGAGGATCTGCTCCGCACCCGCCCGATCCTCAGCCGAAATGTCGGCCGGAAGGTTTTTCAAGATCTCCAGGATCTGATCAATCCGCTCATCCCCAACCAACCCCTGAACAGCGACCGCAGCAGTCGCGGGAGCGACCGGCGGAACCTCCGTGCCATCCAACGCACGCGTCGGATTCAACGCGATCGCCCGCTTCACGATCGGACCCGCCTCACCCCGCGACAACCCCGCGATCTCCGCGAGCCAGCTCGCCGTACTCCCATGCCCATACAAGTCTTTGACGCCCCGAGACTCGATCTCCGCCAGAAACCGCCCCAGACAAGCGGTCGCTATCCGGATCACCTGCAAAGCGTGCTGCACGCCATGGGCAAGCTCCAGCTTGCCGGCACGCCACAGCTCCTGCGGCAACTCGGGAAGGAAGGTCTCGGACACCCCTCCACCATACCGCAACTTTGTCGAACATGTGTTCGTAATTTTACGCAACCGGCAAACCGCACGAACAACACCGAAGAGTGAAACAGCCGCCAATGCCGAATCACCCTGCGATACCCCCACGCATTTAGTCGACTGAATGCGGAAACCAAGCGCCCCGGACCGGAAGAAACCCGGCCCGGGGCGACCCCCAGCGGCAACCCCAAGATCAGCGGTCACGTTCCTTGGCGAACAAGGACTTCGACCACACGTACCCGACAACCGAGAGCAGGACGCACCAGCCGAGTGCGAGCCAGCCGCTGTTGCCGATCGGAGTCCCGAGCAGCAGACCGCGAATGGTCTCGATGACGGGCGTGAACGGCTGGTAATCGGCGAACCAGCGCAGCCAGGCCGGCATCGAATCGGTCGGCACGAATCCGCTGCCGAGGAACGGCAGCAACATGAAGATCATGGGTGTATTACTGGCCGTTTCCACGCTCTTGGCCGCCAGCCCCAGCGCCACCGAAAGCCACGTGAGCGCGATGGTCAGCAACAACAACACTCCGACGACGGCGAACCATTC
Organism: Amycolatopsis japonica; assembly: GCF_000732925.1. Taxonomy (NCBI): domain Bacteria; kingdom Bacillati; phylum Actinomycetota; class Actinomycetes; order Pseudonocardiales; family Pseudonocardiaceae; genus Amycolatopsis; species Amycolatopsis japonica. Next base: position 2,706,100 of record NZ_CP008953.1, on the reverse strand, counting down.
GCCGACCCCCGCCGTCGGGGAGAAGCCGATGAGGAGCGTGACCCCGAAGACCACGGCGAGCGCGAACGCCGTCTGGATGAACGCGCCGACGACGTGCCCGGTCAGGACCGAGGCCTTGCTGATCGCCATCGTGCGGAACCGCGCGATGATGCCCTCGGTCATATCCGTCGCCACCGAGATCGCGGTGCCGAGTGCGGCGCTGCACACGGTGACGAGCAGGATGGCGGGCGTGACATAGCCGACGTACTCGGCCCGGCCGCCTCCGCCGCCGAGACCGTTCCCGAGTGTGCCGCCGAAAACGTAGACGAACAGCAGCAGGAACACGATCGGCTGGCCGATCAGCATGATGGTGAGCGACGGATACCGTTGCATATGCCGGATGTTGCGGCGCAGCATGGTCGTCGAGTCGCGCACCGAAAGGGCGAGGCTGCTCATCGGGCCATCTCCTTGGTCGCTTCGGTCCGGTGACCGGTGAGGCTGAGGAACACGTCGTCGAGGTCCGGCGTGTGCACGGTGAGGCTGGCGACGGCGACGGCTTCGTCGTCGAGCCGGTCCAGGACGGCGCGCAGGGCGGCGACGGTGCCGTCGGTCGGCACGCGAAGGGCTAGGGCCTCGTCGTCCGAAGTGGACACTCGAAGCACGCGGGTCGCGTCACGCAACGAGACCGCGTCGGGGAACTTCAGTTGCATGTGCCCGCCGGGTACGCGTCGCTTCAGTTCGTCGGGCGTGCCGAGCGCGACGATCCGGCCGCCGTCGAGTACGGCGACCCGGTCGGCGAGCTGATCCGCTTCCTCCAGGTACTGCGTCGTGAGGAAGATCGTCACCCCGCCGTCGACGAGGTCGCGGATGATCTGCCACATCGTGCGGCGGCTGCGCGGGTCGAGACCGGTGGTCGGTTCGTCGAGGAAGATGACCTTGGGATCGCCGATCAGCGTCATCGCCAGATCGAGTTTGCGGCGCATGCCACCCGAAAACGTCGATGGCGTCTTCTTCGCGGCGTCGGTCAGCTCGAAGCGTTCCAGGAGTTCGGCGGCACGTTTGCGGCCCTCGCGGCGCGGCAGATGGTGCAGATCCGCCATCAGGAACAGGTTTTCCTCGCCGGTGAGCAGATTGTCCACCGCGGAGAACTGGCCGGTGAGGCCGATCGCGGCACGGACACCGTCGGGGTCGGTGGCCAGGTCGGCTCCGGCGATGGTCGCGCCACCGGCGTCCGGAGTGACCAAAGTGGACAGGATGTTGACCGTGGTGGTCTTGCCCGCGCCGTTGGGGCCGAGCAAGGAGAAGACGGTGCCGGACGGGACATGCAGGTCGATACCGTCCAGGACGACCTTGTCGCCATAGGACTTGCGCAGTCCGGTCGCGGAAATGGCCGGGTTTCGCATCGGGATTCCCTTCAGGAACGGTGGACGATGATGTCGCCGACGGCGGTACCGGCGTGGATTTCGACCTTGTCGGTCGCGTCGCCGGGAGCGGCGGAGGCGGTCATGTCGTTGACGACGCGGCCGAAGCCGGTGTTCACGTCGAGCCAGGCGGCGCTGCCCTCGCGGATGCCGATTTCGACGTCCCCCAGCGACGTTTCGAGGGTGAGCGTGCCCCTGGCCGCGTCGAGGACACGGACGGATCCGTTGGCGGTCTTGGCTTCGACACCGCTTTCGGCCTTGTCGACGGTGATGTCGCCGTTGGCCGAGCGGAGGCGGATCGAGTCGGCGACGGTCCCGACGGTGGTGGGCCCGTTGGAGTTCTTGACCACCGCGGTGCCGTCGATCGCGCCGACCTGCACGCGGCCGGAACTCGTGCTGATGTCGGCGTTGCCGTCGGCGTGCTCGACGACGATGTTCCCGGACGCGGTGTGCAGTTTCAGCTCACCGGTACGGTCCAGCCGGATGTGCCCGGTGCCGGATTTGTAGCGGCAGGCGCCGATCCGCCCGGTCACGGTCAGGTCGCCGAGTCCGGTGCTCCCCTGCACCCGGGAGCCGGCGGGCAGTTCGATGGTCACGTCGATCGACCTCGTCCGCCTGGAGAAGTCGAGCAGGCGCATCTTCGGCGCGCGGACGGTCAAGGTGCCGCCGGAGAATTCGACGACGGTGCGCTTCGCGGCGTCGACGTCGGACTCGTTGTTCTCGTCGAGCGGGGCGACTTCGACGACCGTGTCGGTGCGGTCTCCGGCGACGATCCGGACGTTGCCGACGACGGGTTCGAGGTCCGCGAGAATGGGTTCCGGGGTGGCGAAAGAAGGCATGGTTGTCCCCTCAGAGGTGGTGTGATCGGTGTTTGTGCTGGTCCGGGAGGTCTAGCTGACCCAGCCGGTGTAACGCTGGACGCCGCGATGGCCGCCGCTCACCGGGGCGGGCGGCATGGCCCGCTCCGTCGGCTGCAACGCCGCGGACGCGGCTCGCACGAGCCACGCGTTGACCGAACGGCCTTGCGCGGCCGCCGCTTCCTCGACGCGTGTCTTGAGGTTTTCCGGGAGCCGGAAGTTGATCCGGGCCGTGGCCCCTTCCTCGTCCGGCAGCGGCGGCTCCGGCGCGACAGGTGCGGCTGGAGCGGTAGGTGCTGCCTGCTCGACCGCGGGAAGCGTGACGGCGAAGCTGGCTTCCCCGGCACGCAGCCGGACCTCGACCGAACCCGGCGCGAGGTCACGGGTGATCTCGTCCGACGCGGCGGACAACGCGTCCAGCAGCGCGAGACGAATGGCCGACGCGAGCGGCGCGGTCAGGCGTTCGGCGAGCGCGCTCGCCTCGGCTCCCCCCGCCTCGGCGGCGACGGCGAGTTCCCGGCGAACGGTGTCCACAAAGGGCGTCAAATCCATGATGCCATCATGGCACCATTGTGGCGCCACCGCAAGGACAAGTTGGCGCCATATGATGCCAAAGTGGCGTCTTCGCAGGTCAGGGTCACTTTTGCCCCTTCGGCCAGTCTCGGCTGGCGGGGGAAGCAGGACACGGCCGAACGCGTTGCCGGTGTCGTTCACGGCGGGCGAGAATCGCCACGAGCCGTGCGAAAAGGAAGCGACCCGCCGCCGGATGTGGGGGTCACCCGAGGCGGGCCGCTACCCGGTTCCACCGTACAAGAGGTCCGCTCGCGTATGCGGGCAACGCTTTTTGTCCTTGCGGCCCTTGACAAATCGAAGATCCACAGTGGACGGAAGACGGGCACATGCGAACAGTTCGGGTGAGCGTCTGCGCCCTGGACCCCATCACGAAGGCCGGCATGGTCGACCTTCTCGAGACACGCGCGTCCGTGGTGGTGACCGAAGGCCGGACACGGGCCGAAACCGACGTCGTCGTCGCCGCTTTCGACCGGCTTTCGGCCGACGCGGTCGCCGCGTTGCGCGCGGTCGCCGCCGAACTCGGCAAGCCGATCGTGCTGGTGACCGACCGGATCGAGGAGGGCGGCCTCACGGCGGCGGTGGTGTGCAAGGTCGTCGCCATTCTGCCGAGGTCGGCGATGACCGACTCCCGCGTGGCCGACAGCGTCCGTGCCGCCGCGTCGCGCGCCGTGGCCCCGCCGCGCGATCTCCTCGGCAGGCTGGCCGACCAGGCCGAGCGGCTCCACCGGGAGTTGCTCGCGCCGGACGGACCGGCGGGCGCCGCGCTCTCCTCGCGGGAGATCGACGTCCTCCGCCTGATGGCCGACGGGTTCGACACCCAGGAGATCGCGACCGAACTCGCCTATTCGGAACGGACGGTGAAGAACGTCATCTACGCGGTCACCGACCGGCTGAGGCTGCGGAACCGGTCGCACGCGGTGGCCTACGCGATCCGGGAAGGGGTCATCTGAAGGCGCTCAGATGAGACCTTCGCGGAGCGCGTAGGCCACGACGTGGGTGCGGTTGCGCAGATTGAACCGGCTGAGCAGGCCGTGCAGGATGTTCTTCACGGTCCGGTCGGAGTAGGCCACCCGCCGGGCGATCTCGCCGGTGTCGAATCCCTCCGCGAGCAACCGGAGCACTTCCGTCTCGCGGGGCGACAAGCCACTGAGCGTGAGCTCGCGCGGCTGGAGAACTTCCTTGTGCAGCCGCGAAATCCCGCGCAACAGACTGCCGAGCTGATCGGCGGGCAGATCGCCCCGGCCGGCGTGGGCGTCGGCGACCGCGCGCAGCAACCGCGCCGGCGTCGCCTCGGAACGCGCGACGACTACGGTCAGCCCGCGCTCCACCGCGGCCCACAGTTCGGCCTGGTTGGGGTGGTCGGCCACCAGCACCAGCCGGGCGGATCCGGCCGGGATGTGCCTCGGGTCGTCGCCCGCGACCGCGACGAGGACGTCGGCCTTCGCCGGGTCTTCGCGCAAGGTGATGCCGGGGCCTCCGCCGAGCGCGCTGCGCAGCCCCGCCAGGACGAGCGGATCACCTGCGTGCACGGCGACCCGGATCTCCCGCCGCTCCTCGGTCCGGACGACCGGGCGGACGGGCGTCGTCATGATCGTCGACATGCCTTCCAGGTAACCGGCCGCGGAGAAGGCGGGACAAGCGGAAGCAGGGGGCAGCTTTCCGTCATCGCAAGCCTGCCGGTTGAATGGACCGCGGTGGAGGCGAACGAGACGCGGTCGGTGTTCGGCAAGCTCCTGCTCGAGCACCGGCGGGCCGCGGGATGGACGCAGGGGCGGCTGGCCGAGGCCTCCGGTATCAGTGTCCGCGCCCTACGCGAGCTCGAACGCGGCCGCGCGCGGGCAGCCCAGCGACGCTCCGCCGAGGTGCTGGCCGACGCGCTCGGCCTGACCGGCCGGGACCGCGAGTTCTTCCTGACCGTCGCCAAGCAGGGGCGGCGCCGGAATCCGGCGCTGGCCGCCCAGGTCGCGGCGACCTGCGCGCTGCCCGCGCCCACCGCGGATCTGTCCGGCCGCGAGAACGAGCTGGACCAGCTTTCCGCGAAGGTCGCCGAGGGCGGTGGCGTGGTCGCGATCGTCGGGCAGGCCGGGGTCGGGAAGACCGCGCTCGCGGTGACGGCGGCGGATCTGTGGCGCGCGGAGTTCCCGGACGGGGGCTACGCGGTGGATCTGCGCGGGATGGACGAGGAACCGCTCAGCGCCCGGGCCGCGCTCGACCGGCTGCTGCGCGCGTTGGACGTCGCGCCGGGGCAGGTGCCCGCCTCCGAAGCCGAACGGTCGGCGTTGCTGCGGATGCTGCTCGAAGGACGGAAGATCCTGCTCCTGCTGGACAACGCCGCCGACGAGGCGCAGATCCGTCCGCTGCTGGTCGCCGGGCCCGGCTCTCTCACCCTGATCACCTGCCGTCGCACTCTCGCCGGGCTCGAAGGCGCCCGTTGGCTGGGGCTCGAACCGTTGTCGGACGACGGCGCGACCGGACTGCTCGCCAAGATCGTCGGCGCCGACCGGATCCGCGCGGAGCCCGCCGCGGCCCGCGAACTCGTCGAACTGTGCGGATTCCTGCCGCTCGCGGTCCGGATCGCGGGCAACCGGCTCGCCACCCGGCCGCAGTGGTCCCTTGCCCAGCTCGCCGACCGGCTGCGCGACGAAAGCACCCGGCTGCGCGCGCTCGCGGCGGGCGATCTGCAACTGCGCTCGGCCTTCGACCTGTCGTATCGCGCGGTCTCGGCCGAGGCACGACGGCTGTTCCGGCGGCTGGCGACCGTGCCCGGCGCGGATTTCGGCCTGGAGCTCGCGATCGTCGTCTCCGGCGCGGCCGCCGCCGACGTACGCGATCATCTCGACGAACTCGTCGACGCCAGCCTCCTGCAGACCACGGCGGAACCCGAACGGCATCAGTTCCACGACCTGATCCGTCTGTTCGCGGAGGAACGGTTCGAGGCGGAAGAGGAGCCCGCCGCGCGTGACATCGTGCTCGCCCACCTGCTCGACAAGGCGGCCGAAGCGGCCAGATTGTTCTATCCCAAGGCATCCGACACCGGCCGGTTCGGCTCGCGGGACGAGGCCGCCCGCTGGCTGGACGTCGAAGGCGGGAACTGGGTCGCCGCGCATCGGCTGGGGGCGCGGAAGGGACGGCATCAGCAGGTCCGCGACCTCGCCATCGCCTTGCACTGGTACTCCGACGGACGAAGTGCCCAGCGGCCGTGGTGGGAGATCTTCTCGCTCGGTGCCGCCGCGGCGGGCGCGCTCGGCGACGCCGGTGCCGAAGCGAAGCTGCTCAACTTCGTCGGCTGGGCCGCCAGCGTTTGTCTCGGTGACGAGAAGGGTGCCGTGGCGGAGCATCGCCGCGCGCTGGACATCGCCGTCCGGATCGGCGATCAGGTGGAGCAGACGTGGGCGTGCATCTACCTCGGCCAGGTGCTGCGGTTGACCGGGCAGGGCGAGGAAGCGTTCGAGTTCGCGAAGCGCGGGTACGAACTGGCGCACGAACTGCCGTTCTGGGACGGCCAGACCACGGCGCGGAACATGTACGGGCGCGCGTTGCTCAACGCCGGACGGCACACCGAGGCGCTCGCCGTGCACCGGGCCGTGCTCTCCGACGCCGAACGGCTGGCGGGCGACACGTATCCCGATTTCCACCGGCTGCTGAAGACCCTGACCCTGCGCGCCATCGGCGACGTGCTCGCCGATCTCGCCGAATGGCGGGAAGCGGCGGGCCAGTACCGCACCAGCCGGTGGCTCGCCTGGGAAGGCGGTTTCGGCGGGCTGGAAGTGATCAGCGCGATCCGCGAGGGACGGGCTTGGCGGGAGGCCGGCGCCTTCGACGAGGCCAGGGAATGCCTGACCCTGGCCGTGGACCTCTCCCCCGGGCCGTCGTTCAGCGCGTGGCGGGAACAGGCGTTGGCCGAGCTGGCGCTCTTGCCCGAGTGATCGGCGGCTCGTGCGCCAACTAAGCTTCGGGCCGACGGAGCGGGAGGGCCGATGACCAACGCGGACGGGCAGAGCCCGCGGGAGCGCTATCGCGACCAGGTGCGCGCGGAGATCAAACAGCACGCGTGGGAGCAGATCGCCACCGCCGGGGTGCCCGCGCTGTCGCTCAACGCGATCGCCAAACAGGTGGGCATGAGCGGTCCGGCCCTGTACCGGTACTTCGCCAGCCGCGACGACCTGATCACCGCGCTCATCCGCGACGCGTACCGGAGCCTCGCCGACACCGTCCGGGCGGCGTTCGACGGCGGTGCCGACCTGGCCGGTCTCGCCGTCACCATCCGGGACTGGGCCCGGAGCGACCCGCAGCGCTATTTCCTCATCTACGGCACACCCGTCCCCGGCTACCACGCGCCCGAAGACACCACCGCCATTTCGAGCGAGGTCATGGCCGTGCTGCTCGAAGCGTGCCGCGCGATCCCCGTGGACGGCCCGGAAACCCCGTTCGACAAGCACCTGGACGGTCACCGTGATTGGGCGGGCGACGATCCGGCCCCGTCCGCGACCCTCCACCGCGCGCTCGCCTTCTGGACCCGCCTGCACGGTGTGCTCTCGCTCGAACTCGCCGGCCATTTCACCGGAATGAAATTCGACCCCGATCTGTTGATCTCGGACGAGCTGGACGACCTCACGACCCGGTGACCGGCCGATCGCCGTCGCACTGAACCTTTCCCGCCTCTCGAGCGTCTTGCCCTGTGACGTTGCCACGGTTGACATGCAACGTTGTAACGTTATAGCTTCTAAGTACCGCAAGAGCTACTAACATGGTTATCCGGGCGCTTCGGGGGGACTTCGTTCATGATTCACGGGGAGAAGATCAGCAGGAGGACCGACCGCGTCAGAGTCGCCGTGCACGCCCCGGATCTGCTGGCCGGGCTGGGCACGACGAGCATCCTCGGCGCCGACGAGCGGCTGGACGTGCTGTCCGACGCCGACCTCGGGGCCGCCGAAGTCGTCGTGACCGTCGGCGACTCGATCGGCGACGGGGTTTTCGCCTTCCTGCGCCAGGTTCGCGCCGCGTCGTCGCTCCCGGCGCCACCGAGATGCGTGATCGTCACCGACCATTTCCCGGTCCAGGTCCTGATGACGGCCATCGAATGCGGCATGGCCGCGCTGCTGCCACGACGCGACCTCGACGGCGAGCACCTCGTGCGGACGATCCTCGCGGTCAGCCAGGGCGCGGGCGCGCTGCCGCCACGCCTGCAGGGCAGCCTGCTCTCCCAGCTCGAACGGATACAGGAGGACCTGCTGGTCCCCAACGGGCTCGCGTTGTCCGGACTGTCCGACCGGGAACGCGAGGTGCTCCGCCTGCTCGCCGACGGCCATGGCACGGAAGAGATCGCGGCCAAACTCGCCTATTCGGAGAGCACGGTGAAGAACGTCCTCCACCGCGTGATGTCGCGGTACGGCCTACACAACCGCACGCACGCCGTCGCCTTCGCGCTGCGCACGGGCTCGATCTGAAGAAGCCGTCCAGAGTGGACGAATAAAGGCGAACATTTCCCCGCCCCCTTCAACTTATAGCGGACATGGGGGCTTGCGGCAAGGCCCCGGTCGTCCCCCAGAATTGCCCGCCGAAGCCGGAAACTGCGGAAACGGGAGTCGCATAGTGCGTGTTTTGCTGACGTCGTGGGGGTCACGCGGGGATGTCGAACCTTTGGTGGCGCTCGCGATCGAAGTGCGGGAACTCGGCGCGGAAGCGGTGGTGTGCGCGCCGCCGGACGAGGAATTCGTGAAATTGCTGGAGCAGGCCGGTGTGCCCTCGGTGCCGCTCGGCCCGACGGTGCATTCGGTGGTCGCCGGGCCGAAACCGCCGACGGGGGAAGACGCGTTGAAGCTCGCCCCGGCGCTGGTGGCCGCCCGGTTCGAAACACTTTCCGCCGCGGCGGAAGAAGGGTGCGACGCGATCCTCGCGACCGGCCTGCTGCCCGCCGGCGCGCGGGACGTCGCGGAGAAACTCGGAATTCCTTACGTGTACGCGTGTTTCCACACCTTCGGGCTGCCGTCGCGGCATTTCGCCCCGGGGATGCGGCCGGGCACGCCGTCGCCGGAGGGCGAGACCGACAACCGGGTGCTGTGGCGGCAGGACGCCGAACGCGTCGACGCCCTGTACGGCGGCGCGCTCAACAGTCACCGGGCGGCGATCGGGCTGCCGCCGGTGGACAACGTCCGCGATCACGTCTTCACCGGCTCGCCGTGGCTGGCGGCGGACCCGGTTCTGTGCCCGTCGGAGGGGATGACGGATCTCGATCTCGTGCCGACGGGAGCGTGGATCCGGCCCGACGATCGCCCGCTCCCGGCCGCTCTGGAGGAATTCCTCGATTCCGGTGAGCCGCCGGTGTACGTCGGCTTCGGCAGCATGGCCGCGTACGCGCCGAAGGACATCGCCCGGGTCGCCATCGAGTCCGCCCGCGGACTGGGACGGCGGATCCTGCTCGCCCGCGGCTGGGCGGGTCTGGCTTCGATCGACGACGCCGGCGACTGTTTCGTCGTCGGCGAAGTCAACCAGCAGGCGCTCTTCCGCCGGGTGGCCGCCGTCGTGCACCACGGTGGCGCGGGTACCACGACGACGGCCTCCCGGGCGGGCGCGCCCCAGGTGGTCGTCCCCCGGATCGCGGACCAGCCGTTCTGGGCCGGGCGGGTGGCGGAACTGGGAATCGGTGTGGCACACCAGGATCCGCTGCCGACCGTCGAATCCCTGACCGCCGCGCTCACCACGGCCCTCTCCCCCGCGACCGGCGCGCGGGCGAAGGCCGTGGCGGACACGATCCGGACCGACGGGGCGACGGTGGCCGCGAAACTGCTCGTGAGCGCCAAGGACGGTTAGAACCGTTTACCACTCACGCGGTTTGAGTACCTCCTCGCACCACTGACGGAAGGTGGTCGGCGTGGTGGCCGCCGGGGTCCGCGGTTCGGCGTTGTCGATCCCCGCCTCCTTCGCGGCCATCATGTCGACCATCCCCTGCGCCATCGCCTTGGACCGGCCGTGTTCGAGCTGCGTCGCGCGGAAGGCGTCCATGGGCACCCGCTGATAGCGGACCGGGCGCCCGAGGACGTCGGACATGATCTCCGCGAGATCGTTCTGGGACAGGTCCTCCGGCCCCAGGACCGGAACGTCCGCGACCCCCTGCCACGACCGGTCGAGCAACCATCCGGCCGCCACGTCGGCGATGTCGCGAGTCGCGCAGGTCGGCGCCCTGAGGTCGCCGGAAAGCGGGCCGAAGAAGACACCCTCCTCGCCGATCGATCCGGCCTGCCACAGGATGTTGTCCATGAACGTGGGCATCGTCAGCGCGCGGTAGGCCACGCCCGTGCCCGCGATCAGGTCGTCCATGGCGTGCGAGGCCGACAGGTATCCGGTGTTCTCCGCGAAGCCGCGGCCGAGCGCCGAGATGCCGACCACGCGTGACACGCCGTGCTTTTCGATGGCCGCGCAAGCCGGCCGGGTGAAGTCCAGATAGGCGGCTTCGAGGCTTTCGGCACGGCGGTCCGCGGCGACCAGCCAGAAAACGGTGTCGGCGCCGGCGAAGGCTTCGTCGACGACAGCGGCGTCGCTGTGCGAACCCTTGACGATCTCGACGTGCTCGCGGACGTGGTCGGGCAGACGGGCGGGATCGCGGGCGATCACGCGGATCGGTTCGCCACGTTCGAGAAGGGTGCCGAGCACCCGGCTGCCGATCTGTCCGGTCGGCGCGGTGACGACGATCATGAAGACTCCGAGGTGATAGAGGATTTTCGACGTCACCCAGTCAAGCCACGACGGCCGTCGAGCTGAAGGACCGCCTGGGTCGCCATTGATACCCTGGGGATATGAGTGACCTGGAGACGCGGCAGCTCAAGTACTTCGTCGCGGTCGCGGAGGAGCTGCATTTCGGCCGGGCGGCCGAGCGGCTTTCGATGGCGCAGCCACCGCTGTCCAGGGCGATCCGGGACCTCGAACGACGGCTGGACGTCCGGCTGCTCGAACGCACCACCCGTCAGGTCACGCTGACGAGCGCGGGCGAGGTCTTCCTGCGGGACGCGAGGACCGCGCTCGAAGCGGTCGCCGCGGCGGAACGGCGGGCACGGCAGGCGGGCCGCCCCGATCCCCGGCTGCGCCTGGCGTTGAAGGCCGATCACGACGCCGGATTGCTGCCGAAGATCATCGAGGCCTACGAAGCCGAAGAAGGCGCCCTGCCGATCGAGTTGGTCCTCGGCGGCCGGGGCGAACAACCGTCGCAACTGCGCGACGGGCGAGCGGACGTGGCACTCGTGCCGTCCCCGTTCGACGCGCGCCGCCTGGACTTCGAGCCGCTGCTGACCGAACCCCGGCTCGTGGCGCTGGCGGCGAACGATCCGCTGGCGGCACGGTCTCGGCTGACCCTGGCGGATCTCGAAGGCCGCCTTCTCCCCGACGGCGCACCGGCCGGCCAGGGGCCCTCAGCCGAGCCACCCACCACCGCGGCACCCCACGGTCCCGTCTCGGATCTGACACAGATCTTCAAACTGGTCGAACTCGGCGCCATCGTCTGCTTCCTGCCGGTCTCGGTGGCGGATCGCTACCGGCGGGCGGGCATCACGTACCTGCCCGTCGACGATCTGGAGCCCACGACGCTCGCGGTGATGTGGCCGCAGGACTCCCGCTCACCGGCCGTCGCCGCCTTCGTCCGCGCGGCGACCACGGTGGTGACGACGGCGTACGCCCTCGGTCACCGCAGCTGAACGCGGCCCAGCAACCGGTCGACGACCTCGGGGAGCGGCTGTTCCTCTGGGCCTTCCAACCACAGCACGTTCCCCGTCCGCAGCGTGGCGAGGAAGGTCGCCGCGGTGAGCCTGGCCAGCTCCTGGTCGAGGCCGTGACCCCTGGCCAGCAAAACCGCGATCAGGTCGCGCTCGAGGGCGAACTGATCGCCCGCCTGCCGCGCGAGCAGCGACGGATGCCGCCGCAGCAGCCGTAGCTGCGCCACCCACTCGCGGTCGGGGACGGGATGCGCGCGGTACAGCTCCCGGCAGGCCGCACGCAGCGCCTGCCAGGGCTTTTCGCCGGGCGGCCTGCCTTCGACCAGCGACACCAGCAGCCCGGTGCGTTCGCGGTCGGCGTGCAGGATCGCGTCCTCTTTGTTCGCGAAGTAGTTCGAGAAGGTCCGCCGGGACACGCCCACCGCGTCGGCGATGTCCTCGACGGTCACGCCGTCGAGACCGTGCTCCATCGCCAGCCGGAGCGCGGCCTCGTGCAGTGATTGCCGCGTCGCCGCCTTCTTGCGGGTGCGGAGCGTGTCGAGGGTGTCCACCAGGACAGCGTAGCGACGGGAATAAAGTTCCCACTGTGCAAGTTTGCACAATGAGCAACAACCGCCGCTCGAAAGGACGCCATGAAGACCGAGGCACCGTCAGGAGCGATGGGACACCGGCAGGTGCTCGAATCGCTGTCCGGCCTGCTGCTCGCGCTGCTCGTGGCGATGATCAGCTCGACGGTCGTGTCGACCGCCCTGCCGCTGATCATCGGCTCGCTGAACGGCACGCAGACGCAGTACACGTGGGTGGTCACGGCCACCCTGCTGGCGGCGACGGCCACCACACCCATCTGGGGCAAACTCGCCGACCTGTTCAACAAGAAGACGCTGGTGCAGATCGCGATCGTGATCTTCGTGATCGGCTCGACGATCAGCGGATTCAGCCAGAACACCGGACAGCTGATCGCCGCCCGCGCGTTCCAGGGCATCGGCGTCGGCGGCCTGCAGGCGTTGGTCCAGGTCGTGATCGCGGCGATCATCCCGCCGCGTGAACGCGGCCGCTACAACGGTTACCTCGGCGCGGTCATGGCGGTCGCCACGGTCGGCGGGCCGCTGCTCGGCGGCCTGATCGTGGACGTGCCGTGGCTCGGCTGGCGCTGGTGCTTCTTCGTCGGCGTGCCGATCGCGGTGGCGGCGTTCATCGTGCTGCAGCGGACCCTGAAACTGGAGACCGTGCGCCGGGAGAACGTCCAGGTCGACTACCTCGGCGCCGGGCTCATCGCCGCGGGCGTGAGTGTGCTGCTGATCTGGGTCTCGTTCGTGGGCAACGGCTTCGACTGGCTGTCCTGGCAGACGGCCCTCATGGTGGCGGGCGGCGTCGTGCTCCTCGTCCTCGCCGTGCTGGTGGAACGGAAGGTCCGCGAACCCGTCGTCCCGCTGCACATCATCACCCAGCGCACCCCGGCCCTGGCGATCGTCGCGAGCCTCGCGGTCGGGATGGCGATGTTCGGCGGCGCGGTGTTCCTCGGCCAGTACTTCCAGATCGGCCGCGGCTACTCCCCCACCGAAGCCGGTCTGCTGACCATCCCGCTGATGGGCGGCGTGCTCGTCTCCTCGACCGTGTCCGGTCGCCTGATCAGCCGCACCGGACGGATGAAGCCGTACATCGTGGCGGGCACCATCACCCTGGTGATCGGTTTCCTCGGGCTGGGCACCGTCGACCACGCCTCGCCGCTGTGGCTGGTGGGCATCGCGATGGCGGTGGTCGGCATCGGCGTCGGCATGACGATGCAGAACCTCGTCCTCGCCGTGCAGAACACCGTGCCGCTGCGGGATCTGGGCGCGGCCAGCGCGTCGGTCACGTTCTTCCGGTCGCTCGGCGGCACCATCGGCGTCTCGGTGCTGGGCGCGGTACTCGCGAACCGGGTCACCGCCGACCTGTCCACCGCGCTGCACGTGCCGGCAGGGAGTGCGTCGACGGGCAGCGTCAGCGCGCTGAACCTCAAGGCACTGCCGCCGGAGGTCCAGGCGATCGTGCACACCGTGTACGGCGACGCGACCGCGCACATCTTCCTGATCTCCGCGGCGGTGGGCGTCGTGGGCGTGATCGCGGCACTGCTGCTCAAGCCGCTCACCCTGCGCACCACGCTCGATGTGGAGACGGAGCCGGAAGTCCCGGTCGCGCGATGAACGGGGCCTTCGAGTCCACTGTGGAGCGTTTCGGCCCGCCCCGGCATCACACGGGGCGGGCCATCCTGGCCGGGGTCGACGGCTCGGACACGGCGATGCGGGCGGCCGCCTTCGCCTTCGGCATGGCCCGGCGCGAGGGCGGCAGGCTGATCGTCGCCTTCGTCTGCCGTCCGACGCTCGGCCCCGCGGTCGCGGCGACGGTGGAACTCGACACGGCGACGCGGCTCTACGAAGAGATCCGCGAGCAGATCCGCACGGCGGCCGACGAGCTGGAAGTGCCGGTCAGCTTCCTGAGGATCTTCGGCGATCCGTACACCGCGCTGCGCGACACCGCCGACCGGAGCCTGGTCGACACCGTCGTGGTCGGCGCCTCACAGCAGGCCGGACACCGGTTCGCGGGGTCGGTCGCGACCAAGCTCATCCGGACCGGGCACTGGCCGGTGCTGGTCGTTCCCTGACGACCGGCCGCCGAGGAACGACACGGCCCCCACCGCCGCGACGACCAGCGCACAGCCCGCCAGCTGCAGCGGTGTCGGCCACTGGCCGAGCAGCGCGGCCCCGAACAGGATCGCGGCGGCGGGTTGCAGCATCAGCACGGCGGACCCGCCGCTCGCGGGCAGGGCCGACAGCGCGCGTCCGATCAGGAGCCAGCCGAGCACCTGCCCGGTCACGGCCAGCACGAACAGCCAGACCAATGCCGACACCGGCGGCGTGACGTCGAGATTCCCGGCGAACAGCCCCGAAAGACCGCCCACGCTCGCCGACGCCGCGGTCGCCGTGGCGAGCATCGTCGTACGGCCGCCGCCGTCGGTTCCGGCGCGGCGCAACAGGATCAGGTACCCGGCGTAGGCCACGCCCGCCAGTACCGCCATGACGGTTCCGTACCAGGGATCGCTGCCCGCGGCACCGCCGTCCGCCAGTCCCCCGGCCAGCGCCGTCCCCGCCAGCATCACCGGGATGGACAGCCAGAACGCCCGCGGCGGCCGTTCGCCGAACCACAGCAACCCGGCCAGCGGGACGAGGACCACCTGGACGTTCACCAGCGCCGTGGCGACGCCCGCGCCGACGGAGAGGATGGCCTCGCTCCAGAGCACCATGTCGATCCCGAGCAGGACACCGGCCAGCACGTGCCGGCGTCGCGCGGCCGGGGTCGGTCGCTGTCCTCGCTCGCGGGACCGCGCCAGGATCACCAGGATCGGCAACGCGAACAGGCAGCGGAAGAACGTCGCCGTCGTCGAGCTGACGCCGGACAACGCGACGAGCGGGGCGGACAGGGCGATCGCGAGGGCTCCGAGCACTCCTTGTACCCGCGGATCGATGAGGATTCGGTGGTGCCGCATGTCTTCGATTCGATCGCACGACGACCGCGAGGACCAGCGAGATCCTCTTACCCCGAGGGTTAAGCTCGGCTAATGAGTGGCGATCTGTCCAATGTGGAACGGCTGCGGATGCTGCACGCGGTGTGGCGGCGGGGATCGCTCGCCGCGGCGGCCGAGCTGCTGCACGTGACGCCGTCGGCGATCTCCCAGCAGCTGACCAAACTGGAACGGGAGGCGGGCACCGGGCTGCTCGTGCGGCACGGGCGCGGCGTGCGGCTCACCCCGGCGGGACTGCTGCTGGCGCAGCGCTCGGACCGGGTGCTCGCCGAACTCCGCGCCGCCCGCGCCGATCTGGACTCCCTGACCGGCGAGACGACCGGCGTCGTCGAGATCGGCGCGATTCCCTCGGGCGTGCACACGTTCATCACGCCCGCGCTCACCGGGCTCGCCGTCCGCCACCCCGGCATCGAGGCGCGGCTGCACGAGGTCGAACCCGAGGTGGCCCTACCCGCGCTGGCCGACGGCGTCTTCGACGTCGTGGTCGTCGAAAGCTGGGAGAACCTGCCGCTCACCCGGCCACCCGCCACCCGCTGGACCGAACTGCGCGACGACTCGGCGATGATCGTGCTCCCGGCCGGACATCCGCTGGCCGGGGCGGATTCGGTGCGCGCCGAGGAGCTCGCGGAGGAGATCTGGGTCGCGTGGGCGCGCCCGACCCTGGCGAACGCCTGGATCCGCCAGACCCTGCGCGAACGCGGGATCGAGCCGATCGTGCGGCATACGGTCAGCGGTTTCGGCACGCAGTTCGCCGTCGTCGCCGGGCTGGGCGCGGTCACGCTGGTGCCGAGCATGGCCACCACGATCGCGCCGCCGACCGTCGTGTGCGCCCCGCTCGAACCGGCCCTGCACCGGCAGCTGTACGCCGTGCAGCCGCAGGGGGAAACGCGGCCTGCCGTCGCGGAATGCGTCGAGGCACTGGTGGAGGCCGCGAGATCTTGGGGCTCGTGAGTGGCCTGACAGGGGTTGCGAAAGTGGCTTTCGCAACGTCGGCCGTGGCCGGGTGAAGGCTCCCTTCGCCGCGTCTAATGCGGCGAAGGGAGCCTTCACCCCGGTCACTCACCCGCGCCGACCACGCCACTCACGAGGCGGATCAGGCGCGGCCGCAGAGGGCGTGGTCGATCACCGGCTCGACCGGATGCACCTCCGGCAACGGGGCACCGGGGATGTACGGCGTGAGGGTGTTCAGCGAGACCATCACGCTGCGCTTACCGTCTTCGGTCACGCCGTTCCCCGTCAGATAGCCGGGCAGCGAGCCGCCATGGCCCCAGTAAGCGCCGCAGGAGCTGGTCGTCTTCTGGAGGCCGAGACCGTACTCGCCGAGCCCCGGCGCGGGCACGGTCTTCTTCATTTCGGCCAGCAGGGCGGGTTTGAGCACCTTGCCGCCCAGCAGCGCCCGCAGGAACTTGTTGCCGTCCTCGGTGGTGCTGTTGATCGAACCGTCCGCTCCCCCGCCCATCGACGGGTTCATCAGCGTCACGTCCACCCGCCGTCCGAGCAGCGGCGGGTTCGAACCCTCGACGACGAACCGGTCGTAGCCGCGCGCGTGCGGCGCGGGGATGAACGGCGACGTATGGGGCAGGGTGGTCTCGCGCAGGTCCAGCGGGCGGACGATCCGGTCGATGATCGCCCGCCGCCAGTCCTGGCCGGTCACTTTCTCGGTCACCAGCCCGGCGAGCACGTAGTTGGTGTTGGAGTAGCCCCAGCTCCTCCCCGGCGCGAACTCCGGCGGCTTGCCGACCGCCAGTTTCACCGCCTCCGTCGCGCTGAGCTCGTCGAAACGGTGACGTAGGAAGCCTTTCTCGGTGAAGAGGTCGAGTTCCGCCATGTAGTCGTGCAGACCGCTGGTGTGTTGCAGCAACTGCCGGATGGTGATGGCCTTGCCGTCGTTGCCGTTCCCGCTCACCACCCCCGGCAGCCACCGGTCCACGGTGTCCTCCAGGGAAAGCCGTCCCTCACCGACGAGCTGGAGCATCGTCGCGGACAGGAAGGTCTTGCTGAAACTGGCGATCCGGAAGTGGCCGTTCCACGGCATCGGGGTCCTGGTCCGCAGATCGCCGTGACCGCTGCGCACCTTGAAGCTTCCCCTGTCCGTGCTCACCTCCATGAGCACGCCGGGAGAACCGTTCGCCACGAGCGTGTCGGCGTCGCGCTGCAGTGTCCGGTGCAGGGGTGGCGCCGCGGACGCGACGGCCGGGGAAACGAGCGTTGCCGCGCAGAGTACGGCGATGACCACTGAAGTGCGTTTCATACCGGCAAAACTACGAAGCCGCGGGCATACCGGGCATCGGCTTGGAGGACGATGTCGCCTCCCTCCCTGGTACTAATGGAGCACAGGGATCTCCTCAGGGTTTCAGGTCCATCCGGAGGAACGTGGTGACGCGGAGGAGTTTCGGCGGACGCGTCACGCCGTCGGGGAACTCGTCCGGTCCGACGAGCCGGGGTCTGGTGAGGGCCACTTCCCGTCCATCGATCCGAAGCCGCGCCTCCCGTGCCGCCAAGATGTTGCGCACCCAGTCCGCGTCCGGGCCGTACACCGGGACGAACAGGTAGCCGCCGTCGACGGGATGCGCGTCGAGCGGCGTGTGGTGGGTCTTTCCCGAGGTGCGGCCGACGTGGATCAGCACCGGGTACTTCCCGCCGGCGATCGCGCGGGGGTTGAAGACCCGTTTGTTGACGTGTCCCCACCATCTCGGCATCGGCATCGTGCTCTCCTCTCAATGGCCTTACACCTGTAAGGCTGGCTTACGCCTGTAAGGTTGTCAACGTGCCGCCTCGCCGATCACTGACCAGGGAACGCGTACTGGAAGCCGCGATCGAAGTCGCCGACCGCGGCGGCGTGGAGGCGATGACGATGCGCCGCGTCGCGCGGCATCTCGGCGTCGAGGCCATGTCGCTGTACCACCACGTGCCGAACAAGGACGCGATCCTCGACGGCGTCGTCGACGTCGTGTTCGCCGCGATCGAACTGCCCGGCGCCGAAACCGGCGATTGGCGGGAGGCGATCCGCGTACGGGCTTCGTCCGCACGCGCGGTGCTGTCGCGGCACAGCTGGGCACTCGGTCTCGTGGACTCCCGCCGGAATCCGGGGCCGGCGACCCTGCGCCACCACGACGCCGTCTTGGGCGTGCTTCGGCGGGCGGGATTCACGCTTCCCATGGCGGTGCACGCGGTCTCGCTCATCGACAGCTACATCGGCGGTTTCGTGCTGCAGGAGGCGAATCTCCCGGCGAGCGGGGAGATCGCGGAAGTCGCGGACGACATCCTGGAACATCTGCCGCCGGGCGAATTCCCTTATCTGGCCGAGGTGATCACCGGCCACGCCCAGCGTCCGGACTACGACCACACGAGCGAATTCGACTACGGGCTCGACCTCATCCTGGAAGGTCTCGAAGCCCGCCGGAGATGACTCAGCGCGTCAGGCCCGGCAACACCAGGGCGAGCCGTGCCACCGGCGGCAGCGGCGACGGCTCCGGCACGGCCCGGAAGGCCTGGATCACGAGCGCGGCGAACCGCCGGGACGCCGCGACCTGCGCGGCCGCCGAAGCGGCCTGGATCCCGTTGTTGGCCATGAGCATGAGGATCAGGTCGTCGAGGACAAAGTCGGGCCGCAGTCTTCCGGCGTCCTTGGCCCGGCTTGCCAGCTCGGCGATCGCCTTGAGCGCGTGGTCGCGGGCCGCGGTGAAATCCATCGCCTTGGGGAAGGCCGAGACGAAGGCGGCCGTGAAACCCCGGTCGCGCGAGTGCAGCTCGCAGATCTTCTCGATCACGGAACAGAAGCCACGCCACGGATCCGGGTCGGCCAGCCCGTCGTCCACGACGATCTGACAGGCGCGCATCTGGTCGGCGAAGGCCTCCGTCGCCAGGATCTCCTTGGTCGGGAAATGGCGGTACAGCGTGGCGGGGCCGACTTCGGCGCGGCGCGCGACCTCCCTCAGCGGCACGTTCAGGCCTTCGGTGGCGAACAGCGCGCGAGCCGCTTCGAGAATGCGTTCGCGGTTGTCCAGGGCGTCGGAGCGCGGGATCCGAGGCAAACGATCGGTCACCACTCTCACTTTAGCCGAAACGGACGGGGGCGTCCGTTAACGTCCGCCGCGGCAGTGATCGACGACCAGGAGACGAAAATGCGCGCAGTCGAGATCCGGATGTTCGGCGCCCCCGAGGGCCTCGCCGTGATCGACCTCCCCTCCCCCGTCCCCGCCGAGGGGGAAGTGCTGATCGGCGTGGAAGCGATCGGCGTCGGCGGCGTCGACACCGTGATCCGGAGCGGCGCCCTCGCCGGTTTCGGTTTCCGGGAAGGGCACATCCCCGGCAACGAGGTCGCGGGCACCGTCACCGCGGTCGGCGACGGTGTCGATCCGGCCTGGGCCGGGCGGCGCGTCTGGGCGTTCACCGGCGAGGCAGGCGGCTACGTGGAACAAGTCGCCATCCCGGCCGAGAAGGTCGTGCCCCTGCCCGACAACCTGCCCGCCGCCGACGCGGTGGCGCTCGGCACTTCTGGCATGGTGGCCTGGTTCGCCCTCGCCCACGCCCATTTCGCGGCGGGCGAATCGGTGCTGGTGCGCGGGGCGGCAGGCAGCATCGGGATCATGGCCGTGCAGCTCGCCGCGAGCGGTGGCGCGAGCGCCGTGGCGGTGACGACGTCCTCGTCCGAACGCGGCGACCGCCTGCGCGAACTCGGCGCGACCCACGTCCTCGACCGCTCAGGCGCGGGCGACGGCCCAGCGGGTTACGACGTGATCATCGACGTCGTGTCCGGTGTGGACATGCCGTCCTTCTTCGACAGGCTGAATCCGAACGGCCGCCTGGTCGCCGTCGGCGTGGTCGCGGGAATGCCGCCGTCGGACTTCGGCGCGAAACTGATGGCGTCGTTCCGGAAGTCCTTGTCGTTCGCCGCCTTCAGCGCGGACTCGATCCCCGAGCCGGATCGGCTCGCGGCGAGCGCGGACCAGTTCGCCGCGGCGGCGCGCGGTGAACTGCGTTCCGTGGTGCACGAGCTGCTGCCACTGGAGAAAGCCGTTCTGGCGCACCGGAAGATGGACGACGGCGAGGTGTTCGGCAGGATCGTGCTGACTCCGTAGCCAGGTCCATTGTGGAGCGCCCTTGTCACCCGGTCAGTGCAAGTTTCCCCATCGCGTGCGCTATCGCACTAGGCTGCCCACTCGTGCCCGATCCGATGCCCGAGGGACCCGGCTTCACGGCGGTCGATCTGCGGCCGCTCTCCGAAGGCGAGGGCACCGGCGCGTACTGCGTGAACGACGCGGGGACGATCGTGGGCGAGTCGGGTTCGTGGCCGGTGTGGTGGGACGGCGACGGTGCCCCCACGCCTTTTCCGATCCTCGACGGCTGTTCCGGCGGCCGCGCGATCAGCGTCAACGCCGCGGGACTCGTGGTGGGCTCGCTCTACGTCGGCGAGCACCTCCGGCCGGTGTGCTGGCGGCCCGACGGCCGGGTGTGCGCGCTCGAACTCCCCGACGGCGCGGTCTCCGGCACGGCGTGCCGGGTGAACGCACGCGGATCGGTGCTGGGCAACGTGATGTGGCCAGGCTACCGGTGGCGGGCGCTGCGCTGGGGACCCGGCGGTGAGGCCGTCGAACTCGCCGCCCTTCCCGGCGACGGCGAGACACAAGGCCACGACCTGAACGGATGGGACGAGGTCGTCGGCTCGGCCAAGAACGGCACGGGCAGCCGGACCGCGGTGCGCTGGACGGCCGAGGGGAAGATCAGCAAACTGCCCCCGCCACGCCGCGCGACGGCCTGCGGGATCACCGACTCCGGCGCCATCCTCGGCGACGGGGTCGTGTGGAACCGCGACGGCGGCACCGTCCTGCTGACCGGTGACCCGGAGTTCTCCGCGGGCCAGCTCGTCCGGATCACCGGGCGCGGTGTCGCGATCGGCTGGGGCGTGACCCCGGACCGGCGCGGCACCTGCGCCCGCTGGGATCCCGACGGACGCCCCACCGTGCTCCGGCCCTTGCCGTCGGACGACGCCACCACGTGTTTCGACATCGACGACGCCGGGACGGTCGTCGGCGAATCCGCCGGCCAGGGCACGGTGCGGCCGGTCCGCTGGGACGCGGACGCGACACCGCTCCCGCTCCCGTCGCCTGCCGGGCTCACGGCGATCGTGGCCCAGCACATCAACACGAGCGGGACCGTCATCATCGGCTACGGCTTCGCCGCGGACAGCTCCACCTATCGCGGGATCGCCTGGCTCCGTTCGTGATCACGACGGCTCGATCGCCCGCCGCATCGCCTCATCGAGCGGGGTCCCGAGCCGGAGTGCCGCCAGCCCGGCGGCGAAGATCGCGCCGGTGACCGCGCCGACCATCGCCGCGGCGTCGATCTCGTCGAGTTCGCCTTCGCAGGATCGGCACAGCGCGGCCGAAAGCCGCTGCTGAGCGTCGAACGCCCGCTGCAGCATCGTCGCGCGCAACGACGGCACCGACGTGATCAGCTCCAGGCGGATCCGCTCCGGTTCGCCCGCCGGATCACGGAGCCCGGCTCCGGCCTCGGCCAGCATCCGCAGCATCGCCCGCCGCAGAAGCCCGGCCGGCGTCTCGCCCGCCCCACGCGCCATGAGCACGTCAAGCCCCGCGTCCAGGATGCGTGACCCGTCTTCGGTGAGGACCAGGTCCTCCTTCGTGGCGAAGTGATTGAAGAACGTCGCGGGGGACACCTCGGCGGCCGCGGCGATCTCGGCGGTGGTCGTCCCGTCGTAGCCCTGCCGCTCGAAGAGGCGATACGCGGTTTCGATCAACGTCTTCCGGGTGCGCCGCTTCTTCCGTTCGCGCAAGCCCGCCGGTTCGGTCATGACGCCAGCATACTGGATGAACTCCAAAAGTAGAGTTACTCTAACTTTGGAGTCACTGGGAGGAGAAGAACCATGACCATCGACGCGTTCCTCGACCGGCTGGAGTACCGCGAGCCCGTCCGGCCCGATCTGACCACCTTGCGGAACCTGCACCGCGCGTGGCGGCTGCGAGTCCCCTACGAGAATCTCGACGTGCAGCTCGGCAGGCCGATCCTGCTCACCCCGGAGGCGTTGACCGACAAGTTCGCGCGCCGCGGCCGTGGCGGCCTCTGCTACGAGATGAACGGAGCGCTCGGTCTCTTGCTGAAGGCGGTGGGATTCGCGGTGACCATCGTGGAGGCCGCCGTCCTGCGCTCGACGCGCGGCGAAGGCCAATGGGGCAACCACATCGCCCTGCTGGTCGACGTCGACGGCGAGTCCTGGCTCGCCGACACCGGGATCGGGGACGCGTTCCTCGAGCCGCTCCCCCTGCGGGAAGGCACGCACCGGCAAGGAGAACTGACGTTCCGGATGGAACGTCTCGACAGCGGGACCTGGCGGGCGCACCACCATTCCGGCGGCGCGATCGACTCCTGGGACTTCCGCACCGCACCCCGCGAGATCGCCGAATTCGCCGAGCGCGCGCGGACCAAATCACCGGATTCCGTGTTCGCCAAGGTGCTCGTGGCGCAACATCATCGCGACGGCCGCGAGCTCGCCCTTCGCGCGCGCACGGTCAAACGCGGCGACGGAGACCGCCACACCCTGTCCTCTCTGGACGAATTCGCCGGGACACTGCGGGAATTCCGGGTCCCACTGGACGACGTCGGCGCCGACGAGCTGGCCGCCCTGTGGGCCAAGACCGAGGAACAACACGAAACCTGGCTGGCCCTTCAGGGATTGAACCCGCGCGTCCGGGGTATGCCCTGATCATGGAAGTCGACGCCGTCGTGGTCGGGTCGGGGCCGAACGGCCTGGTCGCGGCCAACCTGCTGGCCGACGCGGGCTGGGAGACGCTGGTCATCGAGGCGACGCCGAAGCCCGGCGGCGCGGTGCGGACCGAAGAACTCACCGCGCCGGGTTTCCGGAACGACGTCTACAGCGCCTTCTACCCGCTCGGAGCGGCCTCACCGGTGCTCGCCGGGCTAGGTCTCGAGGAGCACGGCCTGCGCTGGCGGCACGCCCCGGCGGTGCTGGCGCATGTGCTGCCCGACGACCGGTACGTCCTGCAGTCCCGCGACCTCGAACGCACCGCGCGTTCCGTCGCGGAGTTCGACGAACGGGACGCGGACAACTTACGGGCCGAACACGCGAGCTGGCGGCGTCTGCGCGAGCCGCTGCTGGACGCGATCGTGCGTCCCTTTCCGCCGGTTCGGTCGGGAGCGCGGCTGTTCAAGACGCTCGGCACCGCGGAGGCGCTCCGGCTGGCGAGGATGCTGACGCTGACCGCTCGCGGGCTCGGCAAGGAGAAATTCGACGGTGCGGGCGCCCGGCTGCTGCTCGCGGGCAACGCGATGCACACAGATCTCGGCCCGGACCAGGCCGGGAGCGGTGTCTTCGGCTGGCTGCTGACCATGCTCGGCCAGGACGTCGGGTTCCCGGTCCCGGAGGGAGGGGCCGGACGGCTGACCGATGCGCTGGTGAACCGCCTGACCGCCAAGGGCGGCGAGATCGTCTGCGGCACTCCGGTCATTGAGGTGATGCTCTCGGCCGGCCGGGCGGTGGGTGTCCGTGACGCGGACGGGCGGACGGTTCGTGCCCGCCGGGCCGTGCTCGCCGACGTCCCCGCTCCCGTGCTGTACCGGGATCTCGTCGGTGCCGAGCATCTGCCCGCGCGGCTGGTGTCCGATCTGGACCGGTTCGTCTGGGACGACGCCACGATCAAGGTGGACTGGGCGTTGTCCTCACCCATCCCTTGGAGCGCCGCCGAAGTCGGGCAGGCGGGAACCGTCCACATCGGAGCGGATCTCGACGGGCTCGCCGGCATCGCCAACGATCTCGCCTGCGGGCGGGTGCCCCATGACCCCTTCCTGCTGCTCGGGCAGATGACCACCGCCGACCCGACCCGCTCCCCCGCCGGGACCGAATCGGCCTGGGCCTACACCCATGTGCCGAGGGGCGATTCCTGGCCGGATTCCCGGTTACGGCGCCATGCCGACCGGATGGAGGAGGTCATCGAGAGGCACGCGCCCGGCTTCCGCGACCTGATCGCCGGCCGCGCGATCGCCGGGCCCGCCCAGCTGCAGAAAGGAAACCACAGTCTGGTGGAAGGCTCGATCAACGCCGGGACCGCGGCGATCCAGCAACAGCTCTTCTTCCGGCCCGTCCCCGGTCTCGGCCGGGCCGACACTCCGATCGACCGGCTCTTTCTGGCGTCCGCGTCGGCGCATCCCGGCGGGGCGGTGCACGGCGCCCCCGGGTCGAACGCCGCCAGGGCCGCCCTCGCCAGGGACGGCTGGGCCGGTTCCGTCTACCGGGCGACGGTGCGTGCCGCGCATCGCGCCGTCTACCGATGAGGACGCCGCGGATGAAGATCGTCGTCACCGGCGCGAGCGGGAACATCGGGACCGCCTTGCTCCGGGCTCTGAACGGCCACGACGTGATCGGGGTGGCACGCCACCGGCCCGATACGACCGCCGCGGCCTATTCGTCGGCCCGCTGGGTCCAGCAGGACGTCGGCGCGAACGACGCTTGGGAGACACTGACCGAGGTCTTCGACGGCGCGGACGCTGTCGTGCACCTCGCCTGGGCGATCCACCCGCGCGCGGACGATCCGGCGATGCGCCGCACCAACGTCGCGGGCAGCGCGAACGTCCTGCGCGCGGCCGCCGACGCCGGCGTGGAGCACATCGTGTGCGCGTCCTCGGTCGCCGCCTACACCCCGGCCGCCCGCTGGCGCGAGGTCGACGAGGACTGGCCCTGCGGCGGGCTCGCCGAAAGTGCTTACAGCGCGGGAAAAGCGGCTTTCGAGACGCAGCTGGACGACTTCTGCCGTCGTTACCCCGACATCGGAGTGGCACGGATCCGTCCGTGCGGCGTCGTGCAGCCGGACGCGGCGGCCGAGTTCTCCGGATGGCTGCTCAGCCCGCTGGCGCCGCCGTTGCCGCTCGGCGGCGACTGGCTCCCGGTGCCCTTGTGGCCGGGACTGCGGATGCAGGTGGTGCACTCCGACGATGTGGCGCAAGCGATCCGGGCGATCCTCGACCGCCGCGCGACCGGGGCGTTCAACCTCGCCGGTGAGCCGGTACTGAAAAGCCGCGACCTGGCCAAGCTGGCAGGCGGGCTCAGGATTCCGGTACCGCTGAAGCTGCTGACCACGCTGGCTTGGCCGAGCTGGCGGCTGGGGCTGCAACCTCTGCACCCGTCCTGGTTGCGCCTGGCCGATCGAGCGTCCCTTGTGGACACTCGACGCGCGCGAGAGGAACTCGGCTGGCGGCCGCGCCACGACCCGGCGGCGACGATCACCGACCTCCTCGCCGCCATCCGCGCCGGCCGCCACGGCGACAGCCGCCCCCTCGACCCGCCGCGGGACCGGATCCGGTTCGGGCGGCCGAGCCATCAGGACCAGTCCGCCGGCTAAGCGGCTGCGCGCCCCTTCGCGAGATCCGCGAGACGCCGTAAGGATTCCCGGTTCCGCGGCACCAGGAAGAGCGCCTGCGCCGCTTCCGGCAACACCCGACCCGGCCCGCGGGTCGCCTGCTCGGACATCAGGATCTCCGTGGTCCCCGGCTCGGTTTCCCGCAGTTCCAACCGGATCCGGGCGGTACCGAACGGCCAGGCCCGCGCCTCGAGTTCGAGCAGCCGCGGCGGGTCGGCGACGTGCACCTTGGTGACGTCGTCGAGCAGGACAGGCCAAGACCCGACGCAGTGATGGATGCGCGTTCCCCGCGCGGGCCAGCCCTTGTCCACGTCACGGATATGGGAGGCGCCCACCACCCAGGCCGCGTAGGTCCACCCGTCGGCGAGCACCTCGAACACGCGCTCGGGAGAAGTGTCTACCGTCATCTTCACGTCGACCATGAACCATCCCGCCCTGATACCGGTCCGCCCTGTCTCACCCCGGGCGAATACCCTGCGGCGGCAAGGGCAAACCCGTACGCGTTCAGCCCACCCGGTCCAGCACCGCTTGCGTGTACCCGGCGGTGTCGGCCGTCCCGCCGAGATCGACGGTGCGGACGCCGTCGGCCAGCGCGCCGAAAGCGGCGGCCAGCAGATCCTCTCCGGCTTCGGGATGTCCGAGGTGGTCGAGCATCATGGCCGCGGACCACAAGGCCCCCAACGGATTCGCCTTGCCCTGCCCCGCGATGTCGGGAGCGGAGCCGTGCACCGGCTCGAACATCGACGGAAACTCCCGCTCCGGGTTGAGATTCGCCGCCGGAGCGACCCCGATGCTCCCGGCCATCGCGGCCGCCAGGTCGCTCAGGATGTCCCCGAAGAGGTTGGAACCGACGATCACGTCGAACCGTTCCGGCGCCAGGACCAGCTTCGCGGCGAGCGCGTCGATGTGCTCCTTTCCGGTGCGCACGTCCGGATGCCGCCCCGCCACCTCCTCCACCACTTCGTCCCAGAACGGCATCGTGTGGACGATCCCGTTGCTCTTCGTCGCCGAAGTCACGTGGTTGCGGCGGGTCTTGGCCAGTTCGCAGGCGTACTCGACGACGCGCGTGACCCCCTTGCGGGTGAACACCGCCTCCTGCACGGCCAGTTCGTCTTCGGTGCCCCGGCCGAGCCGCCCGCCGATCTCGGAATACTCACCTTCGACGTTCTCGCGGACCACGACGAGGTCGACGTCCCCGGCGCCGCGCAACGGGCTCGGCACCCCGTCGAGCACCTTGACCGGCCGCAGGTTGACGTACTGCCGGAAACCGCGCCGGATGGGGATCAGCAGCCCCCACAGCGACACGTGGTCCGGCACTCCCGGCCAGCCGACCGCGCCCAGCAGGATGGCGTCGTGCCGCCGGATCCGGTCGAGCCCGTCGGACGGCATCATCGCGCCCTCGGCGAGGTAGCGCTCGCAGGACCAGTCGAAGGAGTCGTAACGGAATTCGATCCCGTGCCGTTTGCCGACGGCGGCGAGCACCGCCTGGGCGGGCGGCAGCACTTCGGCGCCGATGCCGTCGCCGGGGATGAGCGCGATGCGGTAACTGGTCATGGGTCCAGTTGACGGTGAAGCGGGCGCGCGCGTCCAAGACCCAGTTGCTGCCGCGTTGAGAGGCTGCGCCTATCAGCCCCTGGTCGGACCGCACGCTCCGGTCAGACCGGGGGACGAGCACCGAACTGGGCCCTTGGTCCGATTCGCCGATCGCCTTGGCGGGCCAGCATTTCCGGCATGATCGAGCTCAGGGAATTGACCAAGCGCTACGGCCCGGCGGTCGCCGTCGACAACCTGTCGTTCCGGGTCGAACCCGGCCACGTGACCGGTTTCCTCGGCCCCAACGGGGCGGGCAAGTCCACCACCATGCGGGCCATTCTCGGCCTGGACGCTCCGACCTCCGGCGAGGCGTTGATCAACGGCAGGCGGTACGCCGCCATCGAGCGCCCTCTGCATCACGTCGGCGCGTTACTCGACGCAGCCGCCGTCCATGGCGGGCGCCGCGCCTTCGATCACCTGCACTGTCTGGCCCGCAGCAACGGAATCGGCAAGGCGAGGGTGAGGACGGTGCTGGACCGCGTCGGTCTCGCCTCCGTCGCGGGCAAACGGATCGGCGGTTTCTCGCTCGGCATGAGACAACGGCTCGGGATCGCCGCGGCCCTGCTCGGTGATCCCGGGATCCTCCTGTTCGACGAACCGGGCAACGGTCTCGATCCGGAAGGGATCCGGTGGATCCGCGACCTCATGCGCTCGCTGGCGGGCGAAGGCAGGACCGTCCTCGTCTCCAGCCACCTCATGAGCGAAATGGAACTCACCGCGGACCACATCGTCGTCATCGGCCGGGGCAGGCTGATCGCGGAAGCCTCGGTCCCCGAACTCGCCGAACGATTCCGGCGCGACGTGCTGGTGCGCACACCGGACGACGCCGAGCTGGCCAGGCTGCTGCGCACAGCGGGTGCGACCGTCACCCGCCAGACCGATGGAAGCCTTGCCGCACAAGGACTCGACGCGGCGGCGATCGGCGACATCGCCTTGCGACACCACATCGCCGTGCACGAGCTGACGCCGCGCAGCGACTCCCTCGAAGACGCCTACCTCAAGCTCACCGACGACAGCACCGAATACCGTGCGGGAAGGACGACCTCGTGATCGACATCATCGCCTCGGAGACCATCAAAGCGAGATCGATCCGCTCGACCTGCGCCCTGCTCGGCTTTTCGGTCGCGGCCGTTCTCGTCGGCGGCCTGATGGCCCTGATCTCCGCGGGCGCGTGGGACGCGGCCACCCCGGACGAGCGAGCGCATTTCGGCGGCCTCGGTGACGGAACCTCCGTCCTCACCGTCGTGCAACTGTGCTTGATGACGTTCGGCATCCTCACCGCGACGGCCGAGTACTTTACCGGGATGATCCGCACCAGCCTGGTCGCGGTCCCCGTCCGGCGGAAACTCCTACTGGGCAAGGTCATGGTCGTCGCCGCGACCAGCCTGATCACAGGCGAAGCGGTCGCCGTTGCGACCTTCTTCGTGAGCAGGCTGGTGATCGGCGACCGGCCGATCGGGCCCTTGACCTCCGTGGCCACCGGGCTTCCGGTGATACTGGCCGAAGGCCTGCTCATGATGGTCGTCGCCCTGATCGCGCTCGGTCTCGCCACGGTGATCAAGTCCACGGCGGGAACCTTGGTCGCCATGGCCGTCCTGCTCTTCGCGTTGCCCATGGCGCCGCAGATGCTGCTTCCCGCGCCATGGAACGACCGGATCACCGCGGTCCTGCCCTCGGAGCTGGCCGTCCAACTCAGCGGCACGGAAGCCCAGCTGTCTCCGCTCGGCGCACTCGTCGCGATGGCCGTGTGGGTGACGGCCGCGACCTACGCAGGATTGGCCGCCATCGGCAGACGAGACGCCTGATTCAGGCCGCCACAGCCAAGTCGAGGAAGGCCGCCGCAGCAGGGCTCAGCCGCCCCGGCCGATGCACCAGCGACACCGCCAGCGAATCGGGGCAGTCGAGCGCCCGGACGGACGCGCCCGCCGCTTTCGCCAGCGCGCGCCAGGAATCGCTGACCACCGCGATGCCGACTCCGGCGAGAACGAGCGGCAGAACGGCTTCCCGATGTTCCACTTCGACGGCGAACCGGCTGCCGGGAGCTTCACGGAGCACGGCATCCGCCACACGGCGCATGCCTGTGCCCTGCTGGCCCACGATGAGCGCGGCCCCGGCGAGTTCGGCGGGGCGGACCGGGTCCGTGGCGGGAAGCGCCGCCTCGTCGCGGGCCAGCAAGGCGAAGCGCTGCGTCTCCAGATGCGACGCCTCCAGGCCAGGCAGTTCCGCCGCCGTCGGCGAGGCCGCGACCACGCCGAGTTCGACGTCGCCGGTCGTGAGCATCTTCCCGACGTCGGCGGGTGTGCTCGCCGCGCGGACGGAGATCCGCACCAGCGGGTTGGCGGCGGCGAAGGCGGCGATGAGGTCCGTGAGCGGGCTGACCGATTGCGACGGCATCGACGCGATGACCAGTTCCCCGCCGAGGAGACCGTCGACGGCTTCGACCGTCGCCCTGGCGAGCTCCAGCCCGCGCAGGACCTCCCGCGCGGGCGCCACGAGCGCGTGCCCCGCAGCGGTCAGCACCAGGCGACGGCCGGTCCGGTGGAACAGGAGACTCCCGAGATCTCGCTCGAGCGTGCGCAAGGACTGGGAGACCGACGGTTGGGCGACGAAGAGCTGCTCAGCGGCCCGGTGGACGCTTCCGGCGTCGACGACGGCCAGGAAGTACTTCAGTTGACGGGCATCCACTCCGGCCTCCTCGCGGTCGATAGTCGAGGCCTATCAGCTTGCCAGCTACCCGGTCTTGGACCGGCGAGCCACCCGAAGGGCTTACTGGGTCGCTACGAGGGACGGCACCGGCGCCGTCCCGCCGCGAGCCCGAGGAGGGCACCGTGTCCGATGCCTGGCTCCTTGCCCACACCGGTATCGCCATCGTGGGCATCGTCGTGATGATCACCTGGCTCAAGACGCCCCCGATCTTCGGCCTGCTGATCGGCGCCACCTATCTGGGGCTCGCCACGGGGCTCGGGGTGGACGGCACGACCGAAGCGCTCGCCACCGGATTCGGTGACGTGATGGCCGAGATCGGCATGCTCATCACGTTCGGGGTCGTCATCGGGTCATTGCTCACGGCCACGAACACCCTGCATCGCGTCCTCGAACGGCTCTTGGGCGTCTTCGGCGAGAAACGGGTGCCGATGGTGTTCGCGGTCTCGCTGTCGACCGTGTTCACGTCGATCTACTCCGACGTGGTCCTGGTGCTCACCGCGCCGCTCGCCCGGCGCCTCGGCGGCAGGCTGGGCCCGCGGGGTGTCGCGCTCATGGGCGGCGCGCTGACCGCGGGGATCGAGGTCGGGCTCGTGTTCGTCGTCCCCGGCGTCGCCGCGCTGGCCGTCGCGGGACTTCTCCGGGTGCCTCTCGGCGAGATGTTCCTGTTCGGACTGACCGTCGGAGTCCCGACAGCGGTCCTCACGACGCTCGTCTTCACCGTGTTGCTGCGCCGGGCGCTCCGGTGGAATCCGGCCACCGACGAGCTCAAGTCCGACACCGGCGGCGAAACAGCCGTCACCACCACCGTCACCCGGCAACTTCCCCTGTCGCTGTCCGTCTCACCGGTCCTGCTTACCTTGTCGTTGATCGCCCTCGGCGCGCTCGCGGACGCCTTCCGCTTCCCGCTCGGGCCTGTCTCGCTGCTGAGCGAGCCGGTGATCGCGATGGCGATCGGCGCCGGCCTCGCGCATCTGCTCGCCCGGCGCGTCCTTCCCCCGTCCGAAGTCAACGCGGCCGTCGGCAAGGCGCTCGCGCTGGCCGGCCCCATTCTCGTGCTGTCCGGGCTCTCCGGCTCGGTCGCCGAGGTGATCGGCAAGTCGGGGCTGCGCGACGTGCTGGCGAGTTCGTTCGGCACCGGTTTCCTGCCGCCCTTGGTACTCGTCTGGCTGATCGCCGCGGTCCTGCACATCGCGATGGGATCGATCTCGATCTCCGCGATCACCGCGGCGGGCATCCTCGCGCCGATCGCGGGCTCACTCGGCGTCCCGGTGGTGCTGGTCGCCCTCGCCGCCTGCTCCGGCGCCCTGTTCCTCCCTCACGTGAGCAGCAACTTCTTCTGGATGTTCCAATCCCTGCTCGGGCTGAGCACCCGGGGCACGTTCAAGACCCACACCGTCGCCATGTCACTGGCGTCGGTGATCTCGCTCCCGATCGTGCTGGTGCTCGGCCTCGTCGTCTGACAGCGCGACGTCAGTCGCGCCAACGGTTGTTGAGGAAGGCGTCGTCCTCGTCGTCGGCCGGTGCCGGGCGGGCGCGAGGAGCACGCCGGGGCGTGTCGCGTCCGGTGGGGA
This sequence comes from Amycolatopsis japonica, assembly GCF_000732925.1. Classification (NCBI taxonomy): domain Bacteria; kingdom Bacillati; phylum Actinomycetota; class Actinomycetes; order Pseudonocardiales; family Pseudonocardiaceae; genus Amycolatopsis; species Amycolatopsis japonica. Next base: position 2,674,748 of record NZ_CP008953.1, on the reverse strand, counting down.
CGGGAGGCGGCTCCGAGCCGAACGGAGCCGCCATGTCCACGGAGTCGTCTTCGAACGCCGACGTGTTCCCCGGCTGCGCGTGCGACCGATCGGTGCTCCAACCGGATTTCGTCTTGCGCTGCCCCAATTCCCGCCGGTGCTCGACGTACCGCTGGGCGGTCTGGACCTGTTTGGTCATGAACTCCTGCGAGCTGGCCTTGATCTCGTCGGCCCGCTGATCCCGCAGTGCCCGGCGCTCCGACTGCTCGCGGACGAGACCGTCCAGGGTCGCCCTCATGGCGGCGGTGTCCTCGGCGCTCATCTGTTCTCCCCTGCCCCGGCTCACCGCTTGCGGGTGACCGACTGATCCTCATCGTCCAGCAACGACCCGGTGATCCGGCCGGTGGGTTCGTTGATCTGGTCGAACACCTCGCCCTCGATCCGGTACGCGCGGTTGGTCCGTTCCTGGTCTCCGCCGCCCTGGCCGCCCGCTCCGCCGGCACCCATGCCACCCATCGGGGGCATCGCGCCGCCACCGAACGACTGGCCCGCCGTGCCGCTCATCGGAGCGGACGGGGCACCCGCGGCCACATGCTGCGGCTGCTGTGTCCCACCACCGGTGTGCACGCCCTCGGTCAGCGGCTGACCGGCCGCGGGGCTCGCGGACTCGAAGGGCATCGACGGTGCCGACGCACCTCCGCCGCCGCCGCCGAAACCACCGCCGCCGCCGGAACCGCCGACGTCGCCGCCGCGGATCCCGTCGGGGACGGTCCCGCCGCCACCCTCATGTGGGGTGAACGCCGGCTTGGAGTCGGGCTGCACCGTCCCGGTGACGGGAGACGCCGGATGCGATGCCTTGTCCGTGGCGGGTTTGTCCTCGCCGAGGGTGTACGTGGTCGGCTTGCCGGTGCCGTCGTCGACGGTGACGACCGTCGGCCCGGACGGACCGTCGGGACGTTCGGCGGTGATCTTCACATCGCCGTCCTGGATGTGGATCTTGCCGTCCGGCCCCGGACGGTGGACGCCGTCCTTGTCCGGCTTCCCGTCGTCCGAGCCGGGAGTGGAGCCCAGCTTGGACTCGTCGCCGTCGCCGGTCCAGTCGAGCTTGAAGTCCTTGGCGGGCCCGGAACCGTCCCCGACCTTGATCTCCATCTCGCCGTCTTTGTCCGGCTCGGTCATCTCGAAGGTCTTGTCGCCCTGCTTGACCTTGAGTGTTTCGCGCTCGCCGTCCTCGGCCTTGTCGCCGTCCTCACCGGGTTTGTCGCCGGTCAGCTTGTCGCCGCCTTCGCCGGGCAATTCTTCGCCGAGCTTGTCCAAGGCTTCCGAAGCCTTCTTCTTCGCCTCGTCCGCGGACTTCTCGCCATCCTTCGAGCCGCCGTCCTGGGAATCGCCGTCGCCCATGCCGCCGGGGGCGTCGCCCAGTTTCTTCAGCGCTTCGGAGGCCTGCTTCTTCGCGTCTTCAGTGGCCTTCTCGGCCGCTGCCTTGGCCTCGGCCGCGGCGTCCGTGTTGCCACTGCCGCCAGGACCACCGCCGGTACCTCCGCCACCCGGACCGGAGCCGGAGCCGCCGAGGTCGCCACCGGTCGGGCCGTCACCGAGTTTGCCCAGCGCCTCGGAAGCCTGCTTCTTCGCGTTTTCGGCGGCCGCCGCTGCCTGCTTCTTCGCCTCTTCGGCGGCGGCCTTCTGCTCGTCGCCGTTCGATGGTGGCGGCGCCGAGCCCGATGGCGACGTCTGGTCCTTCTTCTCGTCCGGTCCACCACCGGTGCCGCCGCCCGGTCCACCGCCAGGCGATCCTCCGCCTTCGGGGATGTTCACGTCCGGGATCGGCGGGGGCTTCTGCGCCGCCGGGCCGGTGCCGCCGCCGGGGCCGGAACCACCCGATCCGGGGCCACCACCGGGACCTCCGCCGGTGCCACCCTCGGGGCCGCCGCCCGGCCCACCACCGGTACCGCCGGTGAAGTCCGGACCCTGGCCCGAACCACCGGGACCACCGCCAGGTCCGCCACCGGGGCCACCGGGGCCACCGGTTCCCGAACCGCCAGGGCCGCCACCCGGCCCGCCACCTGTGCCACCCTGGCCACCGGTGAAGTCCGGGCCCTGGCCACCGGGTCCGCCGCCCGTGCCGCCGGGTCCGCCCGCACCGCCGGCGCCGCCCTTGTCACCCGCGCCTTCGAACTCGTTCTTGACCTTGCCCATCACCTTGTCGAGTTCGTCGTAGGCCTGGTCGACGAACTCCTTGGTGTCCTTGCAGGACTTGGCGAAACCCTCGTAGATGATGGTCCACATCTCGGGGATGAACTGCCGCTGGATCCACTGCTTGGCGAGATTCTGGCCCGCCTTCTTGAACTCGTCGTCGTCGCAGCAGCCGTCGTTGTTCAGCTGCTGGACCAGATTGGAGCCGAAGTTGACGTCCATCCAGCCCGCGATCGCGCCGAGATCCTCCTTGCCGCTCTTCTCGCCGGCGGCGATGGCGACGACCTTCTGCGCCATCGGGAAGTCCGCTTTGCCGACGATCTCCTTGTAGAGATCGATGACCGTGTCGGCCTTTCCCTTGCACAGCTTGAACACCGCCGCACTGGTGTGCAGCGTCGCTTCGCTCGCGCTGTTCAGCGTCTCCGAGAGCTTCTTGGCCTTGGGGAGGATCTTCTCGTTGTAGTTGTCCGAGGAGGCGTCCGCCGCCTTGCCGGTCCACGTCCCGTAGAGGGTGTTCAGCTGGGAACCGGTGTCGTCGATGGTCTTCTGGACGGTCTTCGAGCCGGTCTTGAAATGGGCGGCGTCGTCGACGAAGTTCTTGAAGTTGATACCGCGCTGCTCGTCGAACGGCTTCTTGATGTCCTTCTCGAAGTCGAGCGCGCGGGTGGTGCCCCGGCAGTCTTCCGGGAGCTTCCCCAGCAGGGAGCCGAAGGTTTCGAAGACCTTGAGCGCGGGCGCGGCGGCGTCGAAGATCTCGTCCGACGTCTTGGTCCCCGCACCCTCGGCGGTGGGTTCCTTGGTGCCGTCGAGTTTCTTGCTGCCCTCGTCGACCGCCTTCGACTCCGCCTTCCGGTTGAAGCTGGCCTGATCGCCCGCGCCCTTCGCGCTGTTGTAGACCTTGTCGAGGTCGTCGTCGTAGGGCAGGAACGGAAGGGCGTTGTAGGACGCCGCGTACTTCTCGGCTTCCTTGCGCTTCTGCTTGATCTCCTCCGGCTCCTGGTCCGCCGTCCACGGCGGGGGCGCCGGATGCGTCCGCATCCACGAACCGATGAGCTTGGTCTTCTGCTCGGCGGGAACGGCCGGGTCGTCGAGGACGGCCTTGACGTCGGTCCAGGTGGTTTTGGTGGCCACTAGCGCATCCCCGTCTTGGTGATCTTGTTCTTCTGTTCGTCCTCGTTGGTGCCGTACGCGGTACCCGCGGTGCCGAGGTTCGTGCCGAACGAGCCGAGTGTGGTGCTGTACCCCTGGACCGACGCCCACAACGCCGCCACCCCGTCGGTGTACTTCTTCGCGTGGTCGCCGTGCGCCTGGCCGAAACCGGCCGCGTTCACCGGAGTGTTCGACAGATCCGGGTTGTCTTCGAGCAACTGCTCCGTCAGCTTTCCGATGTTCTTCGACGCCGATGAAAGCGCATCGGTCGCCGCGGTGAAGCCCCCGCTCATTCTTTTCAGCGCCTTTCGTCGGATCCGTCGGCTTTACCGCCGAGTGCCTCTTCGAGCACTTCGGCCACCGACCCGATGTCGGTGAACCGGTCCAGCTGGTCCAGATCAATCCTCACGTCGTGGTAGATCTCCAGCGCCGACAGGAGTTTTATCCGTCCCTTGGAGTCGATACCCAGCTCTTCGAGCGGCGCGTCGGACTCGATTTCGGCGGGATCAAGCCGAAAAGTCTCACTGACGACCTTCACGACCTCCGCGCGGTGATCACCCACGGGGCCGACTATAACGCGCCCTCGCCGCAGCCCGCGCGACCTTGCCACTGGAAGTGCGCGGAAGGTCACCGGAGGGAACCAGACGGACAGATCGCAGCGTCAGATCATGTTCCCGTGAAACGGCGCGCAATACCACTCTCGTCACTTCTTTGACATCCGCGTCGGCGTTCTTTGCCCATTCGGCTACCAACATCGCCCCTTCGCCCCTTTCGTCCGAGACACCGAATGCGGCGACGCGGTCGCGGCGGATCGCCGGATGTGCCTCCCCCGCCACGGCTTCGATGTCCTGCGGGTGGAAGTTGCGGCCGTCGATGACGATGAGATCCTTGAGCCTGCCGGTGATGTAGAGCTCCCCGTGGTGGAACACGCCGAGGTCACCGGTGCGCAGCCAACCGCCGACGCCGTCGAGTTCGCCTCCGAACGCGGCGGCGTCACCACGGCCCCAGTATCCCGACGCGACGTTCGGTCCGTGGATCCAGATCTCCCCCACGAGGCCGTCGGGTCGCGCCACGCCGTCGCCGACGATCCGGACCCGCTGGCCGAGCGGGCGCCCGACGGAGACGAGTTCCTGGCCGTCCGGAACCTCGATCGCTTGGCCCTGTGCCAGGGCTTCTCTGTCGAATACCGCGCTTCGCGGACCTTCGGCGCCCGCGCTCGCGACGTACACAGTGGCCTCCGCCAGGCCGTAAGACGGACGGTGCGCTTCGGCGCGGAACCCCCGCGGACCGAAGGCCTCCAGGAAGCGCGCGACCGTCCGTGGCTGCACCGGTTCGGCGCCGTTGAGCGCGACCCGGACGCCGGAGAGATCGAGGTCTTCCCCTGCTTCTTCGGCGGCTTCGACGGCCAGGTCGAACGCGAAGTTCGGCGCGGCGGTGAACACGGCCGGGTGATCGGCGAGCTGCCGCAGCCAGCGCACAGGGCGATGCACGAATTCGGCGGGCGACATGAACACCGATCGCGCTCCCGCGTGAACCGGCAGGCACAACAGCTGGATCAGGCCCATGTCGTGGAAGAACGGGATCCATCCGGCACAGGTCGTGCCCTCGTCGACGGCGTACGCCCGGCTCGCCTGCCAGCAGGCGGCGGCCACCGCCCGGTGCGGGATCACGGCACCGGCGGGCTCCCGGGTGGATCCGGACGTGTACTGCAGATACGCGGGGCTTTCCGGCGCGACGGGGACCGGATCGATCCCCGGCCCGGAGAGCTCGTCCACCACGATCAGGTGATCCGGCTCGCCGGCTTCACGTACCTTCGCGACGGCGGCCGAAGAGGTCAGCCAAACCCTTGCGCCGCAGTCCGCCAGCACCCCGGTGAGCCTGCCGCGCTGGGATGCGCTGCCCGGTGCCATCAACGGCACGGCCACCAGACCGGCGGCGAGGGCACCGAAGAAGGCCAAGGGGTAATTCAGGTCCTGGCCGGTGAGCACGGCGACGCGATCGCCCGGCCGTGTGACCAGGCGCAGTGCTCCCGCGACCACTCGCACTCGGGAGACGAACTCCGTCCAAGTGACCGTGCTGTCCACACCGGCACTGTGGTCCTGGTGCGTGAACAGCGGCCGCGGGTCGGCCTCACGAGCGAACAGCCGCTCGACGATCGAGGTGCGCAGCACCTGTTCCGGCACATCCTCCGGCGACGCGGTCATGTCCCGCAACGTACTGGAACCGCCGCGAGAGCGCGCGGAGGGCCCATCGGCCGACCGTCCTAAGTAGACGCTCAACGGCGGCGTTCGCTCTTGGGAATTCCGGACAGAAGACCGGACATTCCTCGCTCTTTCGCCGGTCACGGCCCCACACTCGGCGGGCAGTGTGTTTCTTTCCCCCGGCCTTGGAGGAGTAACCATGCGTCGAAGAATCGCCCTGGCACTCGGCGGCGCCGCCGTCCTGACCGCGAGTCTCACTTCCGCCGCCTTCGCCCCGGTCGCGCAGGCTTCCCCCGGATTGCTCGCCGCGATGCAGCGTGATCTGGGGCTCACCGCCGCGCAGGCATCGACCCGGCTCACCCAGGAAATGACCGCCTCGCGGGTGCTGCCCGCCGCGCAACGGGCCGCCGGCGCGGCGTTCGGCGGCGCCTGGTTCGATCCGGCGCGCGGCGCACTCGTCGTCGGGGTGACCGATCCCGCGGCGGCGTCCGCGGTCCGGGAGGCAGGCGCCGAACCCACCGCGGTCGCGATCAGCGCGGCCCGGCTCGACGCGGCCAAGGCCGAAATCGACAAGTCGGCCAAGACCCGGCCCGCCCCCGCCGCCGTCAGCGGCTGGCGCGCCGACCCGCGCAGCGGCAGCGTCGTGGTCGCGCTGCGGCCGGGCGCACACGGTGCCGACGTCGACGACTTCCTGGCCAGGGCAAGGAAATCCGGCCCGGTCACGACGGTCACCGCGCCCAAGGCCGAACCGTTCGCGGCCGGTACCGTCGGCGGCGACCCGTACTACATCAACGGGAACACCCGCTGTTCGATCGGGTTCAGTGTCCACGGTGGATTCGTCAGCGCCGGCCACTGCGGCGGCACCGGCAGCCCGGTCGTCGGCTGGGACGGCTCGGCGATGGGCAACTTCGCCGGTTCTTCCTTCCCCGGCAACGATTACGCGTTCATCCGGATCGGCAACGGCTGGTGGACCGCGCCGGTCGTCCTCGGCTGGGGCACCGTGAGCGACGCGCTCGTCCGCGGCTCGTGGGTCGCGCCTGTCGGCACGTCGGTGTGCCGGTCCGGTTCGACGACGCACTGGCACTGCGGCACCGTGCTGGGGCACAACGAGACGGTCAACTACTCGCAGGGCGCCGTCCACCAGATGACCCGCACGAACGTCTGCGCCGAACCCGGCGACTCCGGCGGTTCCTTCATCACCGGCGACCAGGCGCAGGGCGTCACCTCCGGCGGCTGGGGCAACTGCGGTTCCGGGGGTGAGACCTGGTTCCAGCCGGTGAACGAGATCCTGCAGAACTACGGTCTGTCGCTCGTCACCGCCTGACGCAGGCCGTGAAGGCCTCCTTCATTACCTTCAGGGTAGTGAAGGAGGCCTTCACGGACACGCGAGCGGCCTAGCGCCAGTGCCTCGGCGGGAGTTCCACTTCGACTCCCGTGACCGTCGCGGTCGGCCTGCGGCGAAGCCACCGGCCCGCGCTCGTGACATCGATCAGGTCGGCGGTGAAGGCCTTGCGCTGCGCGGGTGTCACCGCGTGCCAGCGCATCTTGAACACCGGCCGGACCGGCGCGACGAACGGCCGGACCGGCTCGTGGGCGCGAGCGAACACGGCCTCGAAGTCCCGGATGGGCACGTACACCAGTTCCAGGTCGATCAGTGGCTCCGGTCCCCCGGCCCGATGACGGCACCGCGCGAGGATCCGGGCGAACTCGTCCACCGCGAGCCGCACGACGCCGGGCACCTGGTTCTGCCAATGGCCGAGGAACGGCGCGTTGATCGCCCCCGCCGTCAGCTCGTCCGGCAGCACGATCACCGCCCGGACCGCGATTCCGGCGAGCTCCACGTGCAGCCGGGTCCACCTGCCGTCGGTGTCGAGGAAGAACCGCGGTGGTGGTATCCCGCCACCCTGCCGGATCCGTTCCTTCACCGCGACGAACGGATGGTCCGATGGTTCGGCGTCCAGGGCCTCGCGGCCGTCCGGCAGGACGAACACGAACTCGAGTCGATCGCCGACGAGCTTCACCCCCGCCGGGAACAACGAGCCGAGAACGCCGATGAGCGCCGAGCCGGCGACGAGTGCGTGGTGACTGGACGCGACTCCGGTCATCGCCGGCTTCCCCCGTTCGTCTTCAGACCTGCAACTCCGTCTCGACGCGCTTGAGATAGTGCCGGGCCAGCGCGAGATTCGCCTGGTCCCGGTCCAGCACCAGGTACAGGAAGAGGGAGCTCCTGGCGTTCACGGAATCCAGCAGCCGGATCAAATGGTATTGGCGGTGCAACGTGATGAGGATGTCCTCGATGCTGTCGTTGAGCGACAACGCGGACATGACCCGCATCTTCGACCTGACGACATCGGTGTTACCCGCCGCCGCGACCTCCAGATTGAGCCAATCACCTCCCCCGCTGGTGCCGAGTGACATCCCGCTGTCGTAATCGACCAGCGCGACACCGACCGCCCCGGCGATCGACATGCATTCCTTGAGCGCGTTATCGATGTTCATCGAACTCACTTTCCTGGTTTGACGACTAAGCGGCCAGTATCGAACTGATCCGATCGATGACCGGGCGGCATTCGAAAAGAAGGCGGCCGACATTCAGCTGTTTGTCTCCCATGATGACCATGAGCGCCATCCGGTCGATGGCGTAAACGGCCATGTAGCCGTCACTGCTGAACACGACGGTCTGCCGCAGCGTGCCCTTGCCCGTCACTTCGGCCGCCTGGCGCGCGATCCCGAGATTCGCGGCGGCGAGCGCGGAAACCTCCGCGGGGTCGATGTTCTTCGCCGCGTCGGCGACGATCGGTATTCCGTCGACAGCGGCTATCACCGTGTCGGTCACCCCGGCGACATTGTCCCGCAAGGTCCGCAATTCGGCGATCAGTGCGTCGAAATCCACGACTCATACTCTCTTTTTCCGAAGGCCCATCACTGAATGACACGAGGCAATGATCACTCGTTGGAGGTTTCTCGACCGCGATGGACCGTACCACCGAAATCAGCCGTCACCTATGCGTCGAACCGACGTCAGAGGCGCATCACGCGATCGGCTCATACACTTTCCGTGTACGCACCAGGTCATGGGTTTCTTCGTACCGTCGGCACCGGAAATCGGCGCGGTACGCGAATTGCCTACCGCCGGGGAAGGGCGAACAACCGGCCGAGCGCCAAGCGGCTTTCTTCGGACATGGCGCGGTAGATCACCAAGCGCTGGTCCTGATCCTCGAGCGGGGTGAGCACTTCGTAGTCCAGTTCGACCAAACCGGCCTCGGGATGCCGCATCACCTTGCGCCCGCGGCCGTTGACCTTGACGTCGCGTTCCGCCCACAGTCGCGCGAATTCCTCGTCGGCGGTGAATTCGGTGATCAGCCCGGTCAGGGCCTGGTCGTCCGGATGCGCGGCCCACGCGGCGCGCAGATGGGCGATGCCCTCCCGCACGACACGTTCACGATCCGCGTAGAACTCGCGGATCTCGGGGTGTTTGAGGCACAACCACATCGCGTTCCGCTGCGACGGCGGCAGGGTGCCGAAGTCCACCAGCAGCCTCGCCATCTCGTCGTTCCAGACCAGGATGTCGTAGCGGTGGTTCATCAGCATGGCGGGCAGCGGCGAAAGATCCGCGACCAGCCGGGCCAGCGACGGTGCCGCGGTGGTGGCGGGCTTGTCGGCGTTGCGGGGACGCTGCCGGGCCAGATCGAAGAGGTAAGCGCGTTCGTCGGGAGCCAGGCGCAGCGCCCTGGCCAGCGCCTCCACGACGTCGGCCGACGGCCGCAGCCCACGGGCCTGTTCCAGCCGCACGATGTAGTCGACGCTGACCGCCGCCAGTTCGGCGACCTCCTCGCGGCGCAGCCCCGGGGTCCGCCGGGACCGACGGCGCGACGGCAGGCCGAATTCCTCCGGGTCCAGGCGTTCACGCCGGGTCCGCAGGAACGCGGCCAGCTCCTGTGTCGTGTCCACGGTGGAGGTCGTCATGTCCGGTCCAACAGCCAGGGTAGGACCCCTGTTCCCAGGAAGTGTTCTCCCTTATCCCCCGCTCGCGGCGGTCGCAGACTCGTCGTCGACAACGGAACACGAGCACAGGAGGACCCGATGTCGCTCACCCTCGACACCTATCGGCTGCTGGGCCGGTCCGGGCTGCGGGTTTCCCCGCTGGCACTGGGCGCGGCCACCTTCGGCACGGAATGGGGCTGGGGCGCCGAGCAGGACGAGGCACGCAAGCTGTTCGACCGCTACGTCGAACGCGGCGGCAACTTCATCGACACCGCCAACACCTACACCAACGGCAGCTCCGAGCGGCTGCTGGGCGAATTCGCCCGGGGCCGCCGCGAAAGCCTCGTACTGGCGACGAAGTACACGACCCTGCGCCGCCCCGGCGACCCGAATTCCGGGGGCGGCCAGCGCAAGAGCCTGTTCGCGTCGGTGGAAGCCAGCTTGCGGCAACTGGACACGGACTACCTCGATCTCCTTTACCTGCACCTGTGGGATTTCACGACGCCGGTCGAAGAGATCCTGCGCGGGATGGACGATCTGGTCCGGCAGGGCAAGGTCCTGTACGTCGGGATCTCCAACACCCCGGCCTGGGAGGTGTCGCGGATACAGGCGATCGCCGACCTGCGCGGCTGGTCTCCACTGATCGCGCTGCAGATCGAGTACAACCTGATCGAGCGCACCGGGGAACGTGACCTGATCCCCATGGCCCGCGAGATGGGACTGGGCGTGGTGCCCTGGTCGCCGCTGGCCGGCGGGGTGCTCACCGGGAAGTACAGCCGAGCCGATCTGTCCGCGACGCCGTCAGAAGACGGCACCCGCAAGGACTTCAACCTCGCCTTGGGCACACTCACCGAGCGCAACTTCGCCATCGTGGACGTCGTGCAGGAGGTCGCCGCGGAACTCGGCCACACTCCCGCCCAAGTCGGTCTGGCCTGGACCCTGCGGAACCCGGGCGTGACGGCACCGATCATCGGCGCCCGCACCACCGAGCAGCTGGAGGACAACCTCGGCGCACTGGAGGTCGAGTTCACCGACTCGCACCTGGCCCGCCTCGGCGAGGCCTCCGCGATCGAACTCGGCTTCCCGCACGACATCCTCGCCAGGGACTCGATCCTCGCGCTGACCCGTGGCGACATGACGATCGAACCGCGCCGCTGAACCTCGTGGATGGGCCCGGCAGGCGACGCCTTCAGTTGCGGATGATCCTCCGTTCCGTGGCGACGGCGACCGCACCGGCACGGCTGTCGACACCGAGTTTGTCGTAGATGTGGACGAGGTGTGTTTTCACCGTGGCTTCGGAGATGAACAGGCGCGCGGCGATCTGCCGGTTGATCAACCCTTCCGCCACCAACTGCACGATCTCGGTCTCACGAGGGCTCAGCGCGGGCGCCGGAGCCCGCATATGCCCGAACAGCCGGGCCGCGACCTGCGGCGCCAACGCGGTCTCTCCACGCGCGGCCGCGTGGATGCCCTTGAAAAGGTCCTCGGGCGGTCCCGCCTTGAGCAGGTAACCGGTGGCGCCGGCGGCCACCGCCCTGGTGATGTCCAGCTCGGCGTCGTAGGTGGTGAGCACCAGCACCTTCGGCGGATCCGGCAGGGCGGTCAGGCGTTCGGTGGCGCTCACGCCGTCCGGACCGTCGCCGAGCTGCAGGTCCATCAGCACGACGTCCGGCTTCTGGGCGGTCGCGAAGCGCACGGCCTCTTCGGCGCTCGCGCACTCGCCGATCACCTCGAAGCCGGGCTCACCGGCCAGCAACGCGGCGATACCGGCCCGCACGACCGGATGGTCGTCGACGATCAGCACCCGGACGGTCATCGAGCCTCCCTGGTGGGCACGGCGACGGCGAGCGCGGTGCCCTCTCCCGGCGCGCTCTCGACGACCATCTCACCACCGAGTTCGGCGACCCGCTCACCGATCATCCGCAACCCGTTCCCCCGCAAGCCGCTCGCGCGGGTCGAAGCCGGGGCGAAACCGACGCCGTCGTCTCGAATGTCGAGGACGACCTTGTCGGCCAGATAGGTCAGTGTGACGGCGGCCTTCGTCGCCCTGGCGTGCTCGCTGACGTTCGCCAGCGCGCTCTGCGCGACCCGGAGCAGACACGCCTCCACCTCGGGTTCCAGGGGATACGGATCCCCACTGGTCTCGAAGCGCACCGGATGCGTGGCGGCGAACGTGACCTGCTCGGCGAGCGCGCTCAGGGTCTCGCCGAGGCCGGTGCTCTCCAGCCGCGGCGACCCGAGACCTTTGACGAACCGGCGGGCTTCGTCGAGGTTGTCCCCCGCCGCGTCGACGGCGCGGGACACGTGGGCTCTGGCCAGTTCCGGGTCCGTGTCCCACGACCGCTGCGCCGCCTGCAGGAGCATCCGCAGACTCGAAAGCCCCTGCGCGAGGACGTCATGGATCTCTCGCGCCAGCCGCTCCCGTTCCTCCACCATCCCGGCCACTCGCTGACTCTCGGCGAGGTCGATCCTGGTGCGCAGGAGCTCCCCGACGGTCTGACCCAGTTCGTGCCGGTCCCGGTCGAGTTGCAGGAACGTCATCGTGGCCATCAGCGCGACCGCGATGGGCGCGAGCACGATGCTCGGATCGAACCCGTCCGCGATCCTCAGCTGGGCGAGGATGGTCGCGACGGTCAGGAGCACGACCACCGCGATCATCATCCGCGGGCGCAGCATCTGCAGGCAGACGAAGAACAACGGCACGGCGCACCAGGCGAAACTCGGCGCGGCCACCACCAGTGCCAGCCAGACCGCGATCACCGCCGTCAGCCACACCGGACGCCACCGGTCGAGCGCCTCCCAGCTCAGCACACCCGCCACGTAGACCAGCGCGAGCGCGCCGGTGAGCACGAGGATCAGCGGGGTGGCACCGCTCAATCCGTGCCCCGCGACGAACCGTGCCACGGACGCTGCGAGCAGCAGGAAGAACCCGGCGTGCATCGCGGCGTTCAGCCCTGTGGTCTCGCCCAGATGCGGTTTCATTCCGGTCCTCCCTTCCTCGCCGATGATCGTATGTGGGAAGGCGGGGTGCTCCGCATCAATCGTTCGGTTGATGCCCGCACCGACCGCTCGGCGTCCGATCGATATCCGCTCTCCCGATTCGCCCCGGCCCGCCAGGCGGGAAAGTCGAGGGAGAACGAAACACCCCCTCACCGCAAAGGAAATCCGATGAACGCCAAGCTCCCCCGCACTCGTCTCGTCCTGGGCATGACGGCCGGCCTCGCGACCGTCGCGCTGGCCACCGGCGTGGGCGCGGCGCAGGCACAGCAGGACCGCAAGCCGCAGCCGCCCGCCGCCGCGCAGGCCGTGGTGCAGACCAGCGTGCTCGGCGTCGACGCCGCCACCCGCGCCGCGCAGGCCGCGCTCGACGCCGCCGAGAAGGAGGGCCAGCGAGTCACCGTCGCCGTGATCGACCGGTCGGGCGACGTCCGCGTCCTGCTCAAGGGCGATGGCGCCGGGCCGCAGACGGAGGAGTCCGCCAAGCGGAAGGCCTTCACCGCGGTCTCCTTCGGACAGCCGACCTCCGCGCTGGCCAAGAACGCCCAGGGCGACGGTCCGACCATCCGCGACATCCCGGGCACGCTCTTCCTCGGCGGCGGTGTGCCGGTCGCCGCGAACGGCGGCCCGATCGCCGGGATCGGTGTCGGCGGCGCGCCCAGCGGCGACCTCGACGAGAAGTTCGCCGCGGCGGGCCTGCGCGCCATCGGGGAACTTCGCTGATGATCGGTGAGCGGGCGATCGTGGCTCTGCTCGCCGCCCTCGTGCTCGGTGCCTGCTCCCCGCAGGCACCGAGCGCGCCACCCCCGGCGGCACCGAGCACCACCACCACGCCACCCGCGTCGTCCCAGCCACCCCGTCAAGGAGTCCCTGTGAGCCAACTCTTCGAAGCCGACGCCAACCGGGTCCGGCAGGCCGTCGACGACGGCGCCGACCTGGAGATCCGTGACGATCGCGGCCGGACCCCGTTGCTCGTCGCCGTCACCGAGAACCGGCTCGAGATCGCCGAAATCCTCGTCAAGGCGGGCGCCGACCCGAACGCGCTCGACGGGCGGCACGACACACCTTGGCTGGTCACCGGGGTCACCGGCAGCGTCCCGATGGCGAAGCTGCTGCTCGGAGCCAAGCCGGATCTGACCATCACCAACCGGTACGGCGGGGTCTCGCTGATCCCCGCCTCCGAACGCGGGCACGCCGAGTACGTGCGGCTGGTGGCGGGCAGCGGAATCGACGTCGACCACGTGAACGACCTCGGCTGGACCGCGCTGCTGGAAGCGGTGATCCTCGGCGACGGCGGGCCGCGCCATCAGGAGGTGGTCCGGGCGCTCGTCGCCGCGGGCGCCGATGTGAACCTCGCCGACAAGCAGGGCGTCACTCCTCTCGCTCACGCCCGGACCAAGGGCCAGACGGCCGTCGCCCGAATCCTCGGCGAAGCCGGGGCACACTGACTCCGGCGGGGCTGGTCGACCCTCCGGACCGGGCCCTCACCTGGCGATTATTTTCTGTTATGCCAATTGACACAAGTCTCCACGGCTGGCTACGGTTCAGCCGTGGAGCAGGCACGAGGACGGGGCAGGCCGCGCAAAGACCCGGCGGCACTGGCCCGATGGACGCCTCCTGAAGGGTGGTCACGGCTGGTCGCGTGGATCTCCCCTGAAGAAAAGAAGGCGCTGAAGCACGTGGCCGTCGAAGCCGACGTTTCCGTGGCGGAGCTGATACGGGCGCTCGCCGGTGGGCTGACCGCCGGCGCCATCACTCCTGAGGAACTCATCGGGCACGTCGTGAAAGGCAAGACAGTCATGGAGAAGATCCCCACGCTTTTCGAGCGCGACGAGCGCTTCCACGTCGTCGACCGGCCTCGCGCCGAGTGCGCCTGGGTATTCGACGGTGCCGGGGTGGGAACCGAGAAACTCGACGGCACCAACGTCCGGCTGACCGTGCGCGCGGGACAGCTGGTCCGGGTCGAGCGGCGCCGCAACCCGAGCAAGGCGCAGAAGCAGCAGGGCATCGTGGACGGCTGGTACGTGGACACCGACAGCGAATCCGCCGACGACAAGTGGATCCTCGCGGCGGCCGGGAACACCGACGTGTCCGGCTGGCCGGACGGGGAGCATCCGAGCGAGGCGCTCGGCCCTCGCATCCAGGGCAATCCCCTCGGTCTGGAAGAGCACCGATGCGTCCCGTTCGATCTCCAGGCACCGGCGTTGCCCGAAGTACCGCGCAGCTACCACGAACTGCGGGACTTCCTCGACACGCTGGACAGCCGGTTCTCGCCCGGGCACGTGGCCGAGGGCGTCGTGTTCCACCATCCCGACGGCCGCCGGGCCAAGATCAAGCGCAAGGACTTCCCCCGCGCGGTGATGGCCTAGCCCGCCGCCGGAGTGACCTCACATCCGGCGGCGGTGTCTCGTCGTACCCGGGACACCACACGCGACCAGGGGGACGAAACCCATGAACGAACCGACGCTCGATCCGGGACTCAAGGCGATCGTGAGTGAGCGGCGCCAGCTGATCGGGCTCGCGTACCGCCTGATCGGCTCCCTTTCCGAGGCCGAGGACGTGGTGCAGGAGACCTACACCCGTTGGTACGCCTTGTCCCCCACGCAGCGGGAAGCGATCGAGTCCCCGGGAGCCTGGCTGACGACGGTCGCCAGCCGGATCTGCCTGGACCTCCTCGGGTCGGCGCGTGCGCGGAGGGAACGCTATGTCGGCGAGTGGCTTCCCGAACCGCTGCCGGGGCATGTCGAGTGGACGACCGGGCGGCCGCCCGCCGTCGACCCGGCCGACCGGATCACCCTCGACGAGTCGATCAACATGGCGTTCCTCGTCGTGCTCGAATCGCTGACCCCGGCCGAGCGGGTCGCGTTCGTCCTGCACGACGTGTTCCGTTACGCCTTCGCCGAAGTCGCGGAGATCGTCGGCCGCAGCCCGGCCGCCTGCCGCCAGCTGGCGTCCTCCGCGCGACGACGTATTCGCGCGACGCAGGTCGCGCCCACCCCGGTCGCCCGGCAGGCCGATCTCGTCAGGGAATTCAAGAAGGCTTGGGAGGCGCAGGACATCCAAGCGCTCATCGGTCTCCTCGATCCCGACGTGAAGGCGGCCAGCGATGGCGGCGGGGTCGTCAGGGCGGCACTGCATCCGTTCGAAGGGAGCGACGAGGTCGCCTCCTATCTGATGACGTTGGCGCGGTGGACGTCCGGTCTCGATCTGGTGGAGCGGGACGTCAACGGCCTGCCCGGCCTCGTGCTCCAGCAGGCAGGACAGACCGTCGCCGTCTTCGCGTTCCACGTCGCCGGGGACCGCATCCAGCACATCTGGGGGATGCGGAATCCGGAGAAGCTCCGGCCCTGGTCCGGAGCCTGACCGCTACGCCGCGAGGGCGCCGAGTTGCCGTAGCTGGGTAAGGACGTCCACGACACCCCAGATCTCGGCGACCCGCCCTCCGGCGAAGCGGAGGATGAAGATCTCGTTGTAGGAAACGGTCTTCCCGGTGGCGGGCAGTCCCCGGTACTCGCCTTGGTGGGTGCCGGTGACAGTGTTCCGGCAGACGATCCTGTCGCCGTCGGCGAGTACGTCCTCGGCCTTGACCCGCAGGTCCGGGAAGGCGCGAAGCAGCACCGTCCACACTTGTTTCAGGGCCTGAGCTCCGGTCGTCTCCATCGGCACCGGCGCGTGGAACACCACGTCCGGCGCGACGACCTCGTCGATCGTCTTCTCGATGACGGCGAAGTCGCCGGTGTTGGTCGCCTCGTGGAAGCGGCTGAACGCCGCCCGATTGCGTGCCGTCTCGGTGATGGTCATGCGAACTGCCCCACCCGGTAGTCGCCGCCGGGGTTCTGGACGATGGCGTTCACCCGGTTGAAGGCGTTGATCAGCGAGATCACTCCCACCAGAGCGGCGAGCTGGTCCTCGTCGAAATGCTTGGCGGCGTTCGCCCACGCCTCATCGGTGACCCCGCCGCCGTCGGCCATGCGGCAGGCCTGCTCGGTCACCTCCAGCGCGGCACGTTCGGCCTCGCTGAAAACCGTCGCCTCACGCCAGACGGCGACCAGGTTGATCCGCACGTCCGTTTCGCCCGCGGCGGCGGCTTCCTTGGTGTGGATGTCCAGGCACACCGCGCAGCCGTTGATCTGGCTCGCGCGCATCCGGACCAGCTCCTGGATCGTGAGCGACAGCGGCGAGTCGGCCAGCCCCTTTCCTGCCGAGATCAGGGGCCTCATGAACTTTCCGCCGACCGGGTTGGCGAAGTAGTCGAGCCGCGCGTTCATCGTGTTCTCCTTGCGGTAGTGGATGTTTCTGCCCTACCGACGACGCGGCCGCGCGAAATGTGAGGCGGACCCGGAAACTCGCCCTCCACCCTGGGACGTCTCGTTGGATGCGGAGGGCGGCTTAGAAGAACTGCAGCTCCACTTGCGAACCCAACAAGTCCAGCCCGGCGCACTGATGATCGCGATCCAGCAGGACACGGAGACGCCGATCGGCGAGGGGCCCCAGATTCAACTCCGGCGGTGCACCTCGCAGGTCGATTCTCTCCAGCTTCGACAGCTCCTCGAGCCTGGAGAGATCGAGGTCCGCACGGCAGTTCTTGAGGCCGAGCCGTCGCAGTTCGACAAGACTTCCGATCGCCGAGAGGTCGGCAGTGCGCTCGACGCCGGAAAGTTCCAGTCTGGTCAACCCACTGAGCTCGACGCCGAGAAACGACAAGTCGCTCAGGCCCGAGGCCGGCGCCAACGCCAGTTCCCGCAGGGAGCGAAAATCGGACAGAGTCTCCAGCTCCACAAAGGACTGATCACAAGTGAGGTTCAGGTAGCGCAAGTGGTTCCGATGCTCCCACAGCGGTGTGACGTCGCAAGCGCCGACGACATGCGCCAGCAGCCCGTGCAACGCCCGGATCCGGCGAAAAGAGCGCAGATCATCGACCTTCTCCGGGTAGATCTTGATCTCGACACTTTCCAGCTTGCGCAGCTTGTAGAGATGGCCGACCCAGTCCATGCTCCGGATCTCCATCCTGTTGTCGAACAGCGGAGCATCCCTGAGTACGCGATCACAATAGTCGCCGAGGTCGAAGTAGCGAGCGCAGGCGACGATCTCCTCCTGGACTTCCCAGCGCCGATCTCGCGCATACTGGGCGAGCACCCTCAGCACGTCGATATCGTTCGAAAGCGCGACCGTGCGCACCAAGAACACCGCCTGCACGTCGGACAGGTCACTGAGATCCGAGGGCAGGACACGAAACAGCGGCCTTCCCACGGTGGCCAGCGCGCTCACTTCGTCCGAGCTCGTCGGAGGCAACAGCTCATGCAGGCACGCCTCCACTCGTTCGATGGTCTCGGCCGACAGTTCCAAGGCGCTTTCCAGGCACGACGCGGCGAGAAGCATGAGCCGGTGCCTGGACTGGCCGTCCTCCTCACGATAGAAGTCGTAGGCCCTGTTGACGATTCCGTTGAGCAGCCGATCACGCTGGACGGCGGTCGCGTGGGAGCAGGCCATGAGCACTGTCTCACGCCACAGGTCCGAACTCGCGTTGTTGATCAGTAGATCGATGCTGTCCCGTTCGACGACCTCCTTGGCCGCGAGGAACTCCTGGAAGGTCCGGTGCACGAAATCGATCCGGCCGATGACCGGCTGCCGGATCAGGCCACTGCGTTCGAGGAGATGTCGAAGTACTTCTTCTGGGGCCTGGGTGACTCCGGGCATCGTACCGATCTTGAGCCTCAGCTGATGAATAGCCTCTTCGCGAGACATCTCCGCGCGGCCGTTCTCGTTGAGCCACCAGGCCAGGGCTCTGAGCATGGCCCGCTTTTCGACCGCGCTCAACTGGGTGTCGCCGTCGACCCGCACCTTCTTGTCCGCGTCACGACGTTCGAGCAGCATGTCGAGCGCAGCTTCATAGAGGGTCATGCGATCGCGTGGCAGATTGGCCCGGCGGTCCAGATTCAGCGCGCAGATCATCGCGCACAAAAGCGGGTTGCGCGCCAACGCGCGAAGATGTGGCCTTGAATCCAGGTGCAGCAACAGACTCCGCTGATGCACCGGAACATCTTCCCTCGGACACGGAAGTGCGATGTCCCGGCCAGCCGTCGAATCCAGCAGAGCGTTGTGCCAGCGCTCAATGAAGATGCGGACGTCCTGCGGATTCATCGGCTCCAGTGTCACCGGGTGGAACTTGTCGGCCACGAGCCATCGCTCGGTTCGCTCCGAAGGCCGTGACGTGACGACGATCAGGCATTCCGGGAAGCGCACGCAAAGCCCGCGTAACCATTCCCGCACCTTCGCTCGTTCGTGCTCCGGCAGTTCATCGACGCCGTCGATCAGGAACAGCGCCTGCCCGCTCGCAGCGACCCTGTCGACCCAGCCCTCCGGCACGGGCCCCCACTGCGGAGCGTTGGCATGCAGGAGGAACTCGTCACCGTTCGGCAAGCGATTCTCGGAGAAGTCGCGCAGCCGCACCAGGAAGGGGACCCTTCCGTTCCAGTCCGAGAGCCTGCCGACGAACCTGCGCCGCACGGCCGTGATGGCGATCCATTGCAGCAGCGTGCTCTTCCCCGCACCGGCGTCCCCTTGCAGGAGCACGAGGCGTTTGCCACCGAGGGCATCGGCCACCCGGACGACGTCCAGCTCCCGCTCTCCGGTACCGAGTCCGACCGGGGCTTCCGCCTTGTCCTTCGCCTGCTTGAATTCGTGACTTTTGGAAGCCGTGGACGCCGTGAGACTGAGGTACGCGACCGTAAGGGTCATGGTCGGCTCGTAGTAGTTCGTCGTGATACCGAGGATTTCCAACCGGTCGTACAGATTACTGACCAGCTCGAAGTAGCCGTCCCGGAACTCGTCGTCCTGGTCTTCGCTGCTCGACGTGGTCAGTTCGGTCACCGGAAGCCGCTCGAGCAGCTCACCGAGCTGGCCGGCGATACCGCTCAGCCTGGACAGCATCTCGACGGATGCCCTCGCGTCGAACTCGGGCAGGTCCCGGATCAGATGGGCCAGGTAGTAGCAGACCTGGTCGAGGAGCAGATCGAAGAGATTGGACGCCGGCTCCGACAGATCGCCGTTCCGGACCGTCTGTGGCGCGTGCTCCCTGATCTCGCGTGCCAGACCGATCGGGTTCAGATCCACCCTGAAGATCATCGCGTCGGTCAGTTCGGCTCGCTCGAGCGCGTCGGCGACCGCCAAGGTCGCGGCCTCGCGCTCGTTTTCCGGCAAACCGGGGAACTCGTTCTCGCACAGAGGTTGCAGCCGATCGGCTACCTGCTCTTCGATCTCCTCGATCTTCCGCCGGAACTCCCGCTGGTGCCGTAGGACGGGGTACCTATACGCGACGAGCTCTGCCAGGCCCATCTCCCGGCGATCCTCGTTAGTCCGGCTCGACAGCCATGCGCGCACCGCTCGACTCGCCAACGCACCGCCGACCTTCAGCAAAGCGGCCTCTAACCCGGCGATGTCGGCACTCTCCCTCGTCGCGGCCCGAAACGATGCCCATACGGTACACCGATCGATAGCTGAGTCGCCGACGTTTCAGCGGCCGTTACACAACGCCACGGTCTTCCTGGGTCCGCTCGGCCACGCGCTCGACCTTGCCGACCAGGAAGACGTAGGACAGGATCCCGGCGACCGTGATCACGGTCATGTAGGCGAAGCCGGGCGCGAAACTGTCGTCGGTGACGATCAGGCCGATGACGATCGGCGTGGCGATCGACGACAGGTTCCCGATGAAGTTGAACATCCCGCCGGTCAGCCCGAGCAGCCGCCGCGGCGCGAGCGCGGAGACCAGCGACCAAGTGATCGACGCGAGCCCGTTGCCGAAGAAGGCGATGGACAGGATCACGATGACCATCGTGGTCGAGTCGGTGAATCCGGCCGTGACCATCACGGTGCTCAGCAGCAGCCCGGCGATGATCGGGCCCTTCCGCGCCACTCCGAGCGAAGCGCCACGCCGTACCAGGAAGTCCGACAGGACACCGGAAACCAGCACGCCCACCAGTGCCGCGATGAACGGCAGCGACGCGAGGAAACCGGACTTGATGTAGTCCATTTCCCGGTACTCGACGAGATACGTCGGGAACCAGGTGAGGAAGAACCAGAGCGTCGAGGTCAGGCAGAACTGTCCGAAGTAGATTCCCCACAGTTTCCGGCTGCCCAGCACGGTCGCCAGATCCGCACGCGTGACCCGCGCCCGCTCCGGCCGCTCACGCGGCAGATCCACCAGGCCGCCGCCGGACCGGATCAGCTCCACCTCGGCCTCGTTGGCCCGCGAGTCACGCGGTTCGCGGTACTTCGCGTACCAAAGCACGGCCCAGAGGATGCCGACCAGACCGGTGGCGATGAACACCCAATGCCACGAAAGCACGGTCTGCAGCCAGGACAGCACGGGCGTCAGCAGGGCGAGGCCGATGAACTGGCCCGAGGTGTAGAAGCCGATCGCCGTGGCGCGTTCGCGTTCCGGGAACCAGACGGTCGCGATCTTGCTGTTGATCGGATAGGCGGGTGCTTCGAAGACGCCGACCATCAGCCGCAACGCGATCAGCGCGACGAACCCGCCGATGATCCCCATGAAGAACGTCGCGAGCGACCACAGGATCAGGCAGGCCGGATAGAGCAGCCGCGGCGGGATCTTGTCGACCAGCCAGCCGCCGGGCAGTTGCAACGCGGCATAGGTCCAGCCGAAGGCCGACAGGAGGATGCCCTGTTCCGCTTTGGACAGATCGAGTTCGCCGGCGATCGCGGGCATCGCGATCGACAGGTTCGACCGGTCGAGGTAGTTGATGACGACGGTGATGAACAGCATCACCGCGATGAGCACCCGGAACCTGGTGGGGCGCACGGCGGTCTGGACGGCGGTGGTCATCGCGCTCACCATTCCGCGAACGAGCCGTCGGCGTGCCGCCACACCGGATTCCGCCAGCGATGCCCCTCGGCCGCCCGTTCGGCGACGTACTCCTCGTTGATCTCGATGCCCAGCCCCGGCCCGCGGGGGATGACGACCTGTCCGTCGTCGTAGGCGAACACCGACGGATCCGCCAGATAATCCAACAGATCGTTGCTCGTGTTGTAGTGGATCCCGAGGCTCTGCTCCTGGATCGTCGCGTTGTAGCAACCCGCGTCGATCTGCAGGCAGGCCGCCAGCGCGATCGGGCCGAGCGGGCAATGCAGCGCCAGGCCGACGTCGTACGCCTCGGCCATGTGCGCGATCTTGCGCGCTTCGGTGATGCCGCCGCAGTGCGACGGGTCCGGCTGGATGATGTCGACGGCACCCGACGCCAGCACGGTCTTGAAATCCCACCGCGAGAACAGCCGCTCGCCGAGCGCGATCGGGATCGGCGAGTTGCGGAGCACGTCGGCGAAACCGTCGACGTGCTCGGAAAGCACCGGCTCCTCGACGAACATCAGCCGGTACGGCTCCAGTTCGCGCAGCAGGACCTTGGCCATCGGCTTGT
The DNA here is from genome assembly GCF_000732925.1 of Amycolatopsis japonica. Taxonomy (NCBI): domain Bacteria; kingdom Bacillati; phylum Actinomycetota; class Actinomycetes; order Pseudonocardiales; family Pseudonocardiaceae; genus Amycolatopsis; species Amycolatopsis japonica. The sequence goes on along the minus strand of NZ_CP008953.1, from coordinate 2,652,814 downwards.
GCACGCGGCCGTGGAAGTCCACCCCGATACCGATGTTCGGGCCGACCGCCTGGCGCACCGCGTCCACATTGGCCACACAGCGGTCGACCTTGTCCCAGGTGTCCAGATAGGACAGTTCCTCGGTCCCGTTCATCTTCACCGCGCTGAACCCGCGGTCCACCACCTCGCGCGCGGCGCGGGCGGTCTCGGCCGGGCGGTCGCCTCCGATCCAGGAATACACCTTGATCGCCTCGCGTACCCGGCCGCCGAGCAGTTCGTGCACCGGGACACCGAGCGCCTTGCCCTTGATGTCCCACAGTGCCTGGTCGATGCCGGCCAGCGCGCTCATGTGGAGTCCGCCGCCCCGGTAGAACCCGCCGCGATACAGGACGGTCCACAGATCCTCGATCTGCGAGGGGTCTTTGCCGATCAGGTAGTCGGAAAGCTCCTCGACGATCGCCGCCACCGAAGCGGCCCGGCCCTCCAGGACCGGTTCGCCCCAGCCGGTGACGCCCTCGTCCGTTTCGATCTTCAGGAACGACCAGCGCGGCGGCACCTGGTATGTCGTCATTGACACGATCTTCATGGTTCTTTTCCTATTCCTGGTGCCAGATCTCGGAAAGTGCACGGGCACGGACGCCGACCACATCAGCGGTGTCACCCGGCCGGTAGAGGCAGGAACCCAGCCCCGCCCCGGCCGCCCCGGCGGCGGCCCAGGCCGCCAGGTTCGTTTCGTCGACCCCGCCGACCGGCAGCAGTCCGACCTCGCGCGGCAGCACGGCACGCCACGCCTTCATGCCCCCGATCCCGACCGCGTCGGCGGGGAACAGCTTGAGATACCGGGCGCCCGCGGCGAGCGCGGCGAACGCCTCGGTCGGTGTGGCGACGCCGGGGTACGGCGTCATCCCCTCGGCCACGGCGGCTGAGATCACCGCGGGATCGGTGTTGGGAGCCACGATCAACCGCGCCCCGGCCGCCCGCGCCCGGACGACGTCTTCGGTGGTGAGCACGGTACCCGCGCCGATCTCGCACCGGTCCCCGAACGCGTCGGCGAGCAGGCGGACGCTCGCGAACGGTTCCGGCGAGTTCAGCGGCACTTCGATGGCGGGGAATCCTGCGTCGACGAGCGCCCGGCCGACGCCGACGACCTCGGCCGGGGTCACCCCGCGCAGGATCGCGATCAATCCGGTCACGGTTTCAGTGTCCTTTCGAGACGGTCTTCGAGCAGTCCGGCGGCCGTCGCGATCCGCCACAGCCCGCGGGCGGTGACCTCCTCGGACAGCACGATGGCCTCCACTCCCCTTCCGGCGAGGGCGGCGGCGTAGCGACGGCAGAGTTCGCCCGCACCGCACAGCACGACGCGGGTGTCCGCGTCATGCAACAGATGCGAGACCTCGTCGGCGATCAGGACGCCGGAGAGGTAGTCGGGCAGCGACTCCGGTTCCAGGACGCCGTCGAGCACGAGCGGGCGAGCGCCGAACGCCTCGATGGCGAGCCCGCGCGAACGCCGTCCCGCGGCGAGACCCCGCGAGAAGGCCTCGTCGTCGGCGACCGGGTCGGCGGCCGTGCGGGCGAGGATGCCGTGCGCGATCAGCAATCCGTACAGTTCGCCGGTCATCGCGGTGGTGAAGCCGGTGACGACCCCGTCCTCGACGCGGACCCATTTGCTGTGCGTACCGGGCAGCACCACGGTGAGCGGTCCGCCGGGGTCGCCGAGCGCTTCGAGCACGCCGACCAGTTGTGTCTCCTCGCCGCGGATCACGTCGCCGGGGTGCGCGCCGGACGGGATCCGCAGTCCCGGCACGAGATGGAGCACGCCGTCGCGATGGGACACGGGGACGAGCGACGGGAAGTCGAGCCCCGCCGGAACGGTGCGGTATCCGGAGTCGGTCCAGCCCTGCGCGCTGCCCACCATGCCGGCGGCGAGGGCGGGCAGCCCGGGGAACTCGGTGAGCCAGTCTCCGCAGGTCTTCCGGAAGGCGGACTCGTAGGCGGCCGCCCTGGCTCGCGGGTCGTCGAGGTCCACGTCCTCGGTCGTGGTCAGCAGTCCACGCCCGGCGCTGCGGGCGGCCAGGATCCCGCCGTCCGCGCCGAGCAGCCAGGCACGCTGACCGGAGGTTCCCCAGTCGAGCGCGATCAAGGCGGGTCCGGTGTCGGTCACGAGCGACATCGTGCGGGCGCGTTCCCGATAATGCGATCGCCGTCCCTATATGTAGGATTCCGGCATGTCCGACACGGCACCGCCCGGCACCCAGACGCTCGCCCGCGGCCTCGCGCTGATCCGCGCGGTCGCCAGTGGCGCGACCGACCTCCGCGGCCTGGTCGAGGACACCGGGCTGGGCCGCAGCACCGCGCACCGGCTGGTCCAGCTGCTGGTCAGCGAGGGGTACCTGCGCAGCGGACGGGACGGCTACGCGCTCGGGCCCACCTTGATCGAGCTGGGGTTCCAGGCCCTGCACGGCAGTCCGCTGCCGGTGGTCGCCCGGCCGGTGCTGGAGGAGCTGGCGGAGCAGTTGCGCGACACCGTGCACCTGGCTGTCCGCGACGGGGATTCGGTGCTGTACCTGGACAAGCTGCCCGGTTCACGGGGCGCGGAGATGCGTTCCCGGATCGGGCACCGGATGCCGTTGACCCGCACCGGTGTCGGCATGGCGCTGCTGCTGGACTCCGCGCCGGAATGGCGGGACCTCTACCTGGCCGAGACGCCCGTGGAACCCGGCAGGGTGCGCCCGGAGGACGTCGACGCGTTCCTGGCGCGCATGCGTGAGTACGCGGAGTCCGGGGTGGCGATGGACCTGGAGGACAACGAACCGGGGATCCGCTGTGTCGCGGCGCCGATCCGGGACGCCACCGGCGCGATCGCCGGCGCCATCAGCGTTTCGGCGACCCGGCCGTACATGCCCGCCGCCCGGATGCGCGGCCTGAACCGCGTCGTCGGCCGCGCGGCCCGGCAGGTCTCCGCCGGCCTCGGCCACCGCGAGCCCTGACGTCAGTCCCGAAGTTCCAGCAAGGGCACGAGGAACCGCCTCGCCACGGCGGCGAGCTGCTCGTCGTCGTCGACGTCGACGACCTGGCTGGGGATCAGCAGGAACGAGGTCGAGACCCGCACCATCAGTTCGGCCGCGAGATCGACGTCCAGTTTCCGTGAGACGTTGCCCGCCGCCTGTTCCTGCTTCAGCTGGCCCGCGACGAAGGCGCGGACGGTGGCGAGGGTGCGGCCGCCGTCGCCGATCATGGACGCCATGAGGAGGTCCGGCTCGACGTCGAGCAGCCCGCCGATCAGCGGATTGCCGCGGATCGCCCGCAGCGAGCTCACGAAGCCCAGCACCACGCGTTCGGCGACGGTGTCCGCCTGCTCGATGTCGGCGAGGAACCGGTCGAAGTACCGCCGGAACTCCCGCCGCACCACCTGCTCGACCAGGACGTCCTTCCCGGGGAACCGCCGATAGACGGTGATCCGGGAAACCCCCGCGCGCCGGGCGACATCCTCCATTGTGGACCGTTGGATACCCGTCTTGGAGAACTGGGTGTACGCCGCGTCGAGGATCCGCGTCCGCGTCTCGTCCGTCTCGTCGACCCGCTCGACGGCGTCCGAGTACGCCAGCTCCAGCAAGGACTCCAACGCCGGTTCCATGGCCACCTCCCGCACCCGATTGTGCCTTGCGGACAAGGCACCTCGTCACATCGGGCCTTGTGAAGTCCCGGCCGCCGTGCTCTCATGGTGATACGCAGATTCGCAACGTGTTTCATCGTATCAGAGCTCGGCCGACTCGACGCGAAGGAACGGCGACATGGACGAACACGGCAGGCGTGGCGTTTTGAAGGCCGGAGGGGCACTCGGCGCGCTCGGCGCGTTGGGCCTCGCTGCTCCCGCACAGGCGGCGCCATGGACGTGGTCCGCCGCGGGTTCGGTGGCGGGCACCGGAACGGGGGCCGATCCGCGCTGGGTCTGGGATCCGGAGGCCGACACCCTGGTCGCCTCGGTGATCCTCCGGGGCGACGTGCCGAAGGTGAACGCGCTTTTGCGCACCTGGAAGAAGAACGGCCAGCCGCTCCCCGACGAACTGCCGTCGGATCTGCGCGATTTCATGGAACGGGCACGGCGGCTGCCGTCCTGGGCCGATCAGCGCAAACTGGCCACCGCGTACGAGTTCAACGAGAAGCGCGGCCTGTATCTCGGCGTCCTCTATGGTTTCGCCAGCGGAATGATGAGCACCGTCATTCCCAAGGAGGCACGCGCGGTCTACTGCTCGAAGGGCGGCGCGGACATGAAGGACCGCATCTCCAAGACCGCCAAACTGGGCTACGACATCGGCACCCGCAACGCCTACGCCCCCGACGGCGAAATGATCGTGACGTGTGTGAAGACCCGGCTGGTGCACGCGGCCGTGCGTCATCTCCTCCCCCAGTCGCCGCAGTGGGACACCGTCGCCGATGAACAGATCCCGATCAGCCAGGCCGACATGATGGTGACCTGGCACAGTCTTCCGACGACCGTGATGCAGAAGCTGACCGCCTGGAAGGTCCCCATCCCGGCGCACGAGTCGGAGGCGTTCCTGCATTCCTGGCAACTCGGCGGGCATATGCTCGGCATCGCGGACGAGTACCTTCCGGCGTCGTGGGCCGAGGCGGACGCGCAGGCCGCCCAGGTGCTGACCCCGATCCTGGCGGCCACACCGGAAGGCATCGAACTGGCCGACATCCTGCTCGGCCTCGGTTCGTCCGTCGACGGCGGCGTCCTCAGCAAGCCCATCCTCGGCGCGTTCACCCGGTTCCTGCTCGGCGACCGGATCGCGAACTGGCTGAAGATCCCGCGCGAGCCGATCTGGGACCCGCTTCTCCGCACCGCGTGGGGCCCCTTCGTCGCCGTGCGGGAAGGACTGCTGCCCTTCCCGACGGCACCGCAGGTCTATTGGCTGTTCGACGAGTTCCTTCGCAAGGCCGCTTTGCTGTTCCTGTCCGAACTACGGCCGATCAGCATCGAGATCCCCGACGCCAACCGGCCGTCCTGACCGGAAGCGTTCAGAGGCCGTAGGTCTTGCCGATGATGTCGCGCTGGATCTCGCTGGTTCCACCGTACACAGTGGACACCAGCGTGCTCCGCACATGCCGCTGCATGTCGAATTCCATCGCGTGGCCGTAGCCGCCCATCATCTGCATACCCTCCAGCGCCACCTTTTTCGCCGTCTCGGTCACCTTGAGCTTCGCCATCGACGCTTCCCTGGGCAGCAGCCGTTCGGGGTCTTCGTCGACGAGTTCCGCGACGCGGTAGACCAGCAGGCGGCAGCACTCGATCTCCGTCGCCAGATCGGCGAGCCGGTGCCGGATGGCCTGGAAGGTCCCGATCGGCTTGCCGAACTGGCGACGCTCGCGGACATAGGCGAGCGTGTCGTCGAAGGCGCGCTGCGCGGTTCCCAGCATTCCGGCGGCGAGGATCAGCCGCTCCAGGTTCAGCCCCGCCATCAGCTGCCGCCAGCCCTCCCCCACCTTGCCGACCACGGCGTCCGCCGGCAGCACGCAGTCGGTGAAGTACAGGTCGTTGACGTCACTCCCGCCCAAGGTCTCGATGCCCTTGACGGTGAGCCCGGCGCTGTCGGCGGGGACGTGGAACATCGTCAGGCCGTCGTGTTTGCCGCCCTCGGACGACGTCCTGGCCACGAGCAGGATCGTGTTCGCGATATGCGCGTTGGAACACCAGGTCTTCTGGCCGTTGATCACCCAGCCGCCGTCACGGCGTTCGGCCCGGCAGGTCAGCGCGCCGACGTCCGATCCCGCTTCGGGTTCGGACATCGCGATCGACGCGACCTCGCCTTCCGCGACGCCACCGATGACGAGCTTCTTCTGCTCGGGCGAACCGAACCTGCGGTACGCCTCGGCGACGATGATCGACGTGGTGAAGCCGCCGATCGGCGCCATCCCGCGCGCGGTCTGTTCCAGGAAGACACAGATGTCGACCATGCCGCCGTCGGCCCCGCCGAACTCGGCGGGCAGCCCGGCGCCGATCCAGCCCAGCGCGGCCATCTTGCGGTAGAGCACGTCGTCGTGGGCTTCCCGGGCACCACCTTCGCGGCGGCACAGCTCCGCCACGGACGCGGCGAATTCGTTCTGCTCGGGGGTGAGTCGCATTTCTTCTCCCGTCGAACCGCGTGGATGATACGCAGCATCAAGTCGCGTATCACCGTATCAACGGCGTCAAACCCCCAGTGCGCCGACGAGCAAGGCGCTGACGGCGTCACGGTTGGCGGGGACGTCCTCCCAGCGCAACCTCCGTCCCGCTTCGACCACCACCCCGAAACCGGCGTGCACGAGCACCCTCGCCTGACGCTGGTCGAGTTCCGGCCGCGCCGACCGCAAATGTTGTTCCCAGACGGCGATGTGTTCGCGCTGCGCGCTGACCAAAGGACGTTGCAGGGCCGCGGGCAGACCCGCGAGTTCGGCGTTGGCGACACTGGTGAGCGCGGTGTGCTCGAAGCTGTAGGCCACATAGGTCCGCGCCAGCGCGAGCAGCGCGTCGCTCGGGCCCTCGACGTCGCGAAGGTTCTGTTCCACCGCCTGGGCCAGGATTCCCGCGGCCTGCAGGCAAGCGGCGGCGAGAATGTCGGCCTTGCCGGGGAAGTATCGGTAGAGCGCGGAGGGCACCAGCCCGACGGCCTCGGCGATCCTGCCGTTCGTGACGTTGGCGAATCCGTCCCGTTCGAACAGCGGGATGGCCGCCGCGAGGATCTCCGAACGCCGGGTGCGCGGCTCCGGATTGGACGGCAACTCGACGGCGTGCGCGCCCCCGGCACCCGCCGCCGGATCGGTCGCGACCACTCGCAGGGCGGACTCGACCAGCACTTCTTCGACGCGGCGCTGGGCGATCGAGGTGCGGTGCATCGTGATCGATCCGATCACGCCGAGGGCGGCCACCGCCCGCAAGCCCTCGTCGGGGAGCGGGTACTCCCGCCGCACCGCCTCGGCCACCCGGTCCACGACCTGCCCGAACTTCAGCGCGAGCGACTGCCGGTCCGCACGTTCGAGGTACCGGGATTCCCAGCGGTACAGGCCACTCGACGCGCGATGGACGACCGTCCCCTGCGTGACGGCGGCGAGCACGTCCGCCAGCGGCGCGCCGGGCGCCACCTCGTCGAGCGTGGCGACGAGCCGGTCGGCCATGACGTTCGCGCACGCGGCGAACAACGCGTACTTGTTCGGGAAGTGCCGGTACAGGGCCGCCGCGGTGATGCCGACGTCGGCGGCGATCTCCTCCATCGAAGCCGCGTGGTAGCCGTGCTCGCTGAAGATCCGCCCGGCCGCGTCGACGATCTGCTGCTTGCGGTTGCGCGGCCGGACGGCCGCGGTCGACTCGGCGCTCATGCCGGGAAGTCAACCACGAACCGGATCACCACCAGGGACGACTGACGGGCGCGACCGGCGCCGCGATGTGATTTTTGATTAACTTATCGCTTCTCAACCGGCGGCTTGGCATGCATACTGGCCACGCGAGAGGTCCCGTTCCGACACCTGAGGATGGCCATGTCGACCGCTTCGGCTCCCGCCTCGTCCTTCCGGCACCACTGGATGGCGCACGCGGCAACGCACGCGATGATGCGACCGGACAAGCCCGCTCTGCGGTACCTCGGCGAGACGACCACCTGGGCGGAACTCTCACGGCGGTCGTTGCAATTGGCCGCCGCCCTCGCGGCGCGAGGTGTCACCGAAGGCGATCGCGTGGCGACGCTGACCTTGAACCACCCGTGGTTCGTGGAGACCGTGTTCGCGGCGAACAGCCTGGGCGCCATGGCCGTCCCGCTCAGTTTCCGCCTCGCGCCGGCGGAGCTCGACTACATCCTGGCCGACTGCACGCCGTCCGCCGTCGTCGTCGACGCGCGGTTGCTCCCCTTGCTCGACGCCGCGCCGAACGCCGCGTCGATCGAGACCGTGCTCGTCATCGGCGAACCGGACGACGCCGAAGGGCGCACGGAATACGAGGAATTCCTGACCGCGCACGAGCCGCTGGAACTGCCCGACGTCAGCGAGGAATCGACGGCGCTGATCATGTACACCTCGGGCACCACCGGCAGGCCGAAAGGGGTGATGCTGTCCCATCGCAACCTGCAGATGCAGGCGATCACCTGTATCCGGGCGATGAAGATCTTCGACGACACCGACGTCGCCTTCCTGACCGCACCGTTCTTCCACATCGCCGGACTGGGTTCGATCGTGGCGAACTTCCTGGTCGGCGGGATGGTCGTGATCCACCCGCTGGGCGCCTTCGATCCGCGCGCGGTGCTCGACGCCTACGAACGCGAAGGCGCCACCGTGGTGTTCAACGTTCCCCAGCAATGGGATCTGCTCTGCGCCCAGCCGGATATCGCCGAACGGAAGCTGAAACTGCGGATCATCAGCTGGGGCGCGGCTCCCGCGACGCGGGCGACGCTGCTCGCCATGGCCGAGAAGTTCCCCGGCGCCCTCAACGTCGCCGTGTTCGGCCAGACCGAGACCTCCCCGATCACGTGCGTGCTCAGCGGCGAGGACTCGACGCGCAAACTCGGCTCCGTCGGCAAACCGATCCCGACGCTCCAATACCGCGTCGTGGACGACGACATGAACGACGTCGCGCCGGGCGAAGTGGGCGAAATCGTCTACCGCGGCCCCTCGGTGACCAAGGGCTACTGGAAGAAACCCCAGGAGACGGCGGAAGCCTTCGCCGGCGGCTGGTTCCATTCCGGCGATCTGGTTTCGCAGGACGAAGACGGTTTCATCTGGGTGGTCGACCGCAAGAAGGACATGATCATCAGCGGCGGCGAGAACATCTATTGCGCCGAAGTGGAAAACGCGATCTCCGCGCATCCGTCGGTACGGGAGGTCGCCGTGATCGGACGGCCCGACGAGCGCTGGGGCCAGGTGCCGGTCGCTTTCATCACCGCGACAGAGCCCGAACCATCCTTGGCCGAACTGGTCGAATTCCTCGACGGCAGGCTCGCTTCGTTCAAAATGCCCAAGGATCTCGTGGTGGTCCCCGAACTCCCGCGCAACGCGGGCGGGAAAGTGGTCAAGGGTGCGCTTCGCGACCTGGACGAAAAACGATGGTGAATCACTCATCGGAACCTACCAAGGAAGTTAGGTAAGTAAATGAGCGATCTCAGCAGGAGGAATGTCCTGTCCCTCGGCGTCGCACTGGGCCTGGTGGGCGCGGCGAGCGTCGCCCCCGCCTGGGGCGCGACGCAGACCGGTACCGCGGCCGACCCCTGGTGGGTCTGGGACGACGAGATCGACCGCATCATGGCGGGGGTTCTCGAAGCGGGCCAGGTGCCCGCGGTCAACACCGCGATGCGGTCCTGGGTGGACAACAACGACCCGCTCCCCGGCGGACTGCCCGCCGATCTGGCGGGCCACCTCCAGCGCGTCAACCGGTTGCCGTCCTGGGCCGACCCCGCGAAACTGCGCCGCGCGGCCGATTTCAACCGGCGCAAGGACACCTATCTGTTCATGCTGTACGGGCTCGGCAGCGGCATCATGAGCACGGTCATCCCGCGTGAGGCCAAATCGGTCTACTGGTCCGCGGGCGGGGCCGACATGCAGGACCGCGCGGCCAAGACGTTCACCTTCGGCTACGACCTGAGCGACCTGAACGCCTTCGAGCCCGACGGCCAGTTCGTGGTCACCGCCAACAAGACGCGGCTGGTGCACGCCGCGGTGCGGCATCTGCTGCCGCAGTCGCCGTACTGGAAGGCCGTCGCGGACGAGCGGATCCCGATCAGCAACGGCGACATCCTGGTCACCTTCCACAGCCTCGGCACCTACGTGCACCGGAAGCTGCGCGAATGGAAGGTCCCGATGTCGGCCGCCGACGAGGACGCCTTCCTCCACATGTGGCAGGTCGCCATCCATCTGCTCGGCGTGCGGGAGGAGTTCATCCCGAAGACGTGGGCGGCCGCGGAAGCGCAGTCGGCGCAGGTGCTCACTCCGATCCTTTCCCCTTCGCACGAAGGAAAAGAGCTCGCGGAAGATCTGCTGGGGCTGACCGCGCAGGTCGATCTTGGCGTGACCCGGGGATTCCTGAACGAATTCGTGCGCTACGTGCTGAGCGACGCGATCGGCGACTGGCTCGGGCTGCGCCGCGATTACGCGTCCGCGGCCCTCATCCGCACCGCGTGGCCGGCCTACATCGCGTTCCGCGAGGGGCTGATCCCGATCATGCCGGCCGGGTTCTACATGTTCGACCAGATGGTGCGGGCGCTGGCGATGTTGTTCCTCAACAAGGGCACCTCACCGACGACGACCCTGATCACCATCCCCACCGGGAACCGGGCAGGCACCTGACCGCCCCCGTCACGCCTCGCGTGATCGAAGCCGGAACTCGCGTGATCAGAGGCGGAACTCCGAGTGCGGCCTCCGATCACGCGAGTCACGTCCCCGATCACGCGAGTCACGCCTCCCCTCACGCCGCGCCTTGTTTGCCCAGTCCGTGAAGGCCTCCTTGAGGGACCCAGAGTCCCTCAAGGAGGCCTTCACGGCTTACCTACTACCAGTCTCCCCCGAGTCGCGGCTCCATCAGGTGCGCCCAATGTGGCATCGGAGACGCTCAGTGTCCCCAATGCCGCATTGGGGACACTCATCCGTCAAAGACTGGTGGGTGAACAAGGAAGAGTCCCTCAAGGAGGCCTTCACGGACTTCCGCATTCACGACGTCGAAAACCTTATCGACGTGACAGTTTTCGGTTTCTCAGTAGTTTCCACGACGCGCGCCCGGCCGGGTCCCCGCTATATCTGGGAAACCGTTCCGGCTCCGGAACGGTTCTTCCGAGAGGACATGCGCGATGAAGCGTGGATCACGATGGGGCGCCGCGGTGCTCAGTGCGGTGACCGCACTGCTCGTGGCGGCGGTACCGGCTGACGCCGAAGAGAATCCCTATGCCCGCGGCCCCGCTCCGACGAACGCCAGTATCGAGGCGGACCGGGGATCGTTCCAGACCGCGACCGAGAAGGTCCCCGCCGGACAGGGTTTCGGCGGCGGGACGATCCATTACCCGACCGAAACCGGCCAGGGCACCTTCGGCGCGATCGCGATCGCGCCCGGCTTCCTGGAAACGGAGAGCGCGATCGCCTGGTACGGCCCGCGTTTGGCCTCCCAGGGATTCGTCGTCATCACGTTCTCCACCAAGAGCACCTGGGACACCCCGGACGTCCGGTCCGATCAGCTGCTCGCGGCTCTGCGCTACGTGACGGACAAGAGCCAGGCCAAGGACCGCGTCGACCCGGGCAGGCTCGCCGTCATGGGCCATTCGATGGGCGGCGGCGGGTCGTTGATAGCCGCGCAGAAAGCACCCACGCTGAAGGCCGCCATCCCGTTGACGGGCTGGAACCCGAACACGACGTTCTCCGACCTGAAGGTCCCCACGTTCGTCGTCAGCGCCCAGAACGATTTCATCGCCCCGGACGGCTCGCATTCCCGGCCGTTCTACCAAAGCCTTCCCGAGTCGTTGGACAAGGCGTACATGCTGCTGGCCGGCGCCGGTCACATGGCGCCGACGAAGCCGAACGTGACCATCGCGAAGTACAGCCTTTCCTGGCTGAAACGCTTCGTCGACGAAGACACCAGGTACGACCAGTTCCTGTGCCCGCTCCCGGCGAACGACCCGAAGATCGCCGTATATCGGGGAAGTTGCCCGCTCGGCTGACTCAAGGGGCGCGGGCCGCCGTGACCTCGGCGGGTCACAGCGGTCCGCGGTCCCGTTGCTCGACCCAGACGGCCAGCTGGGTCCGGTTGGCGAAGTCGAGTTTGTGCGAGATGTGCTGCAGATGCGTCTCGACCGTGCGCCGGGCGATGACCAGTCTCGCCGCGATGTCCCGGTTGCTCAGCCCGGCCGCGACCAGCCGCGCGATCTCCGACTCGCGCGGCGTCAGCGGCGGGAGATCGGCCGGTTCTCCGGCGGCCAAAGCCTCGGGACCGGCCAGGGCGTCGTGCGGATTCCGCCGGCGTCCCTCGGCGAAGGCCAAGTCGAACTTCTTGGCCCCCAGGGCGTTCCGGGTGGCGCCGTGGAACATCCGGTGGATCGTGGTGACGGCCACGTCGGGCTCGGCGTTGCAGCGGTCCCAGAGCGTGGCGGCGGTCCCGAACAGTTCCGCCGCCCGGACCCACTCCTCGCGCCTCGCCGACACCCAGGCGAGACCGTCCAGCCGGTAGGCGGCGGACATCATGTCCGACGTACGGAGGTCGATCTCCAGTGCGGAGCGGATGAACCGCTCGCCGTCGTCGTCATCTCCACCGAAGCAGACTTCCACGACTCCCAACCCGTACAGCGCCATGGAGCGATACCGGTACTCCCCCGCTTCCTCACAGGTGCGGAGCATCGAGCCCAGCAACTCCCGCGCGCCCGGCAGGTCGCCCCGGTAGGCCAGCGCGACCCCCTGGATGAACATCGGATGCATTTGGCGCCGTACGTCGCCTCGCTCGCCGAACAGCCGCACGGCCTCCGCCGCGCGGACCATGGTGTTCGGTTCCGCGGACAGCATCCTCACGAAAGCACACGCATGGGCGATGTAGGGGGCGGCGTCGTCGTCCTCGATCGCCTCGGCGGCGGCCAACCGCTGCCGCGCGCCGGGCAGATCCGCGTGCAGCGCGGCGCAAAGGGCGGCGACGGCCAGGCCGCGGGCCCGGCCCCGGGTCTCCGGCGGCATCGCCTCGAGCGCGCGATCGATCCAGTCCCGCAGTTCCCAAGCCGCGCCGCGGGCCACCCAGTACTCGATCACGCCGACGGCCATCCCCAACGCCACCGCGCCTTCGCCGGGGGTGCGGAGCGACCACGACAGCGCCTCGCGGATGTCGGCGTGTGCCGCGGTCAGGCGCTCGTACGCCTCATCCTGCCCCGGCCCGAACCACGTCGCGGCGGCCTGGTCGATCAGCCAGGCGTAGTGGTCACGATGCTTCCTCGCCACGGCGAGCTCGTCACCGGATTCGGCGAGCCGGTGCCCGCCGAATTCGCGGAGCAAGCGGAGCATCCGGTAGTGGACCCGGTCCGTGCCGTCGATGCGCGCCAGCACCGACTTGTCCACCAAACCGTCCACCGCGTCGAGCACGGCGAGCGAGTCCAGCCCGGCTCCGGCGCAGACGTCCTCCGCGGCGGACAGGTCGAACTGCCCGGCGAACACCGAACAGCGTGCCCAGACGACCCGTTCGGTCTCCGTGCACAGGGAATGACTCCACTCGATGGTGGCGCGTAGCGTCCGATGCCGCTCGACCGGCATCCGGAGCCCGGTGGCCAGCACGCCCGAGTTGCTCTCGACCCGGTCCGCGATCTGCGACGGCGACAGGGCCCGGATCCTGGCCGCGGCGAGTTCGATCGCCAGCGGCAGGCCGTCGAGCCGTCGGCAGAGGCGGACGACGTCCGCGACGTTGCTCTCGGTGACCTCGAAAGCGGGCAACACGTTGGCGGCGCGCTCCGCGAACAGCCGCACCGCGCCGAACGTGAACGCCTCTCGCGGTGTCCCGACCTCCTCGTCGGGCACGCCCAGGGGCGGGATCGCCAGGACGTGCTCACCGGCCAGCCCCAGCGAGCAGCGGCTGGTGGCCAGGACGACGAGATCCGGACAGTCACGCAGCAACGCCGTCACCAGGTCCGCGCTGCCGTCGAGGAGGTGTTCGCAGTTGTCCAGCAGCAGCAACGACCGCCGCGGCCGCAGATACGAGACGACGGCCTCCAGGTCGGTGCGTCCCGCCGTGTCGTGCAGGCCCAAGGCGTCGGCGACCGTACGCGCGACCAGCCGTTCGTCCCGCAGTTCACTCAGTCCGGCGACCGCCACGCCGCCGGGGAAGGCCCGGGTGAGCGAACTGGCCACCTGGGCGGCCAGCCGTGTCTTGCCCACGCCACCGGCGCCGGTCAAGGTGACCAGACGGCCCGCGCCGAGCAGCCGCCGCACCTCGTCCTCGTCGTCCGTACGGCTGACGTAGCTCGTCAGGGGCCGCGACCGGACCTCGCTGTCGTTCGTCATGATTCCCCATCGAAACATGCTCGCCGGACGGAGTGGGCTGTTCACACCACAGCCCGGGCATCCCCGCATAATGCCCGAATGAGGCGATGTGCGCGGGTTGTGGCGGTCACCGTGGTCATGGCGCTGACCCTGCCCGTCTCGGCGTGCGCGTCCAGCGCGGAGAAATGCGAAGAGGCCTTCGCCGCGGCGGCGACGGCGGTCCCCGGCGTGATCTCCGCGACCTGGGACTGCGACAACGGCTTCGGCGGCGGGTGGCAACGAGGCGACGTGCGGATCGCGGCGGGCGACAAGGGCAAGGCGATCGCGGTGATGAAAGAGGTCCTGCGCGCCTTCGCCGCTTCTCCCGATCTCGAGGACGGTTGGGCGACCCCGCAGAAGTACACGAACAACGACGGGACGATCGTCGTCGGGGCGAACGACCTCGGCTTCACCGGCGTGCCGAACGTCGGCCAGGTGCGCAAGCGCTACGGGGCCGGCTGAGGCGAGTCCCATTCGGGCGCGTCGACGAAGTGCACGTCGTACCGCTCGTGCAGGCGCTCGACCTCTTCGGGTGCGACGTTTCCGCGCAGGATCTCGGGCAGGACCCGGAAATAGCCGAACCGGTCGACGCCGGGCGCCAGCGTGATGAGGACGTCCGCCGCGATCTCCGGCGGTGCGGCGAACGCGTGCCGGACGCCGGACGGGATCACCACGTACCCCCCGCGCTCGACCGTGATCGTTTCGGCACCCACCAGCATTCGCAGCGCCCCGTCGAGTACGTAGAACGCTTCCGCGGATTTCCGGTGATAGTGCGGTTTCGTCCCGGGTTCCCCCGGTCGTAGCGACAACCGGTTCGCACCGAGCAGCCCGCCCGTGTGCTCGCCGTCGGCCAGCAGCCGCAACGCGGGCCGCTCGATGACCTCCGCGTCCTTCTCCCGCATCACCCAGGCTTCGTTCGTCATCGTGGTTCCCATCTAGTTGAAGTCTTCAATCAAAGCTAGCCCGAAGTGGTTGAAGGCGTCAACTGTTACTGTGGGCGCCGTGACCGACTGGCTCGACCCGGAACAGCAGCGCGACTGGCGGGCGTTCATCGAAGGATCCGTGCGTTTCGTGGACCTGCTCGACCGGCGGCTCCGCGAGGAGCACGGGCTTTCCCTGGCCGAGTTCGAACTCCTGGTACGGCTTTCCGAAGCCACCGGCCGGTCGATGCGCATGGCGGACCTCGCGAAATCCGCGTACTACTCGCGCAGCCGCCTTTCGCACCGCATAAACGGACTGGAGACGCGCGGCCTGGTCCAGCGGGAGTCGACCGCCGACGACGGCCGCGGCGTGCGGGCCCGGCTCACCGACCAGGGATACGAGACGTTGCGCCGCGCGGCACCGGACAATCTCCGCACCGTCCGCGAACACTTCGTGGACGTGATCGCGCCGGACGACCTCCGGGCCGTCGGCCGCGCCATGCGTGCCGTCTCCGGACGACTCGACCAGTGACGCGGCACACCTGCCGGAGCCGGTCGCAGCCGGTAATGTCCGCTCCATGAGCGACGCGCCGACCCCTTCCGAGGCCTTCGACCTTCTGCTCGCCGGCAACCGGCGCTTCGTGGCCGGTACCCCGGAACACCCGAACCAGGACGCCGTCCGCCGCACGGCGACCGCCCCCGAGCAGAGCCCCTTCGCGGTCCTCTTCGGCTGCTCCGACTCACGACTGGCCGCCGAGATCATCTTCGACCGCGGGCTCGGCGACCTGTTCGTCGTCCGCACCGCGGGCCACGTCGCCGGTTCGGAGGTGCTGGGCAGCATCGAGTACGCCGTCAGCATCCTCGACTGCCCGCTGGTCGTCGTCCTCGGCCACGACTCCTGCGGTGCCGTCGCCGCGACCCGCGAAGCGCTGAAGGACGGGCTCGGCACCAACGGCTTCGTCCGCGACGTCATCGAGCGCGTCACCCCGAGCGTCCTCGCCGCCCGCGCCGCCGGGCTCACCAGCAACGACGACATCATCGACGAGCACATCCGCCACACCGTCGACCTCCTGGTCGACCGCTCCCGGCTGCTCTCCGAGCAGATCGACGCCGGGAAGACCGCCGTGGTCGGGCTGTCCTACCACCTGTCCGACGGCAACGCGCGTGTCGTCACCACCCGGGGACTGGGCTGAACCTCAGCTCGGCAGGAGCACTCCGGCGAGCGCGAGCCCGGTTCCGGCGGCCGCCGCGGCCAGGATCGTGGTCACCACTCCGCGCCGCAGCACGAACAGCAGGACCCCGGCACCGGCGAGTACGGCGTACTGCCATCCCTGGGTCAGGCTGAGCGCGAGCGGGATCGCCGAGCCGAGGATGGCGCCGACCGCGGCCGGGCCGGCGCCGTCGAGGAACGCCCGGACGTTCGGGTTGCCGCGCAGCCGGTTGAAATGCTTGGCACCGAACAGGATGAACACGAACGACGGGGCGAAGGCGACCAGTGACGCCAGGATGCCGCCGGTGAGCCCGGCCGCGGCGTAACCGACGACGGCGACGGTCTGCACCACCGGACCGGGGGTGACCTGGCCGAGCGCGACCGCGTTGAGGAACTCCCCCGCGCTCATCCAGTGGTAGGTGTTCACCGCGTCGTCCTGCATGAGCGGGATGATCACGAAGCCGCCGCCATAGGACAGCATCCCGACCTTGAGTGCCACCCACGCGACGGACGCGAACACGCCGGCACCCGCGACCGCGGCGGCCCAGGATTGGGCGGGGACGGCGAACAACGCGGCACTGGACTCGCCGCGGCGCGCGCGGTTCACGGTCAGTTCGACCGCGCCGCAGCCCAGCAGGACGAGCACCAGCCATGGGCCGAGCAAGGCGGCCGACACGACACCCGCCAGGACGTACAGGGCCCAGCGCACGCGGCCGGTGGACGCCGCGCGCCGCCAGCCCGCCGGGATCAGGCCGACTCCCGCGTGCACCGCGACGGCGGCGACCGCCGCACCCGCGCCCGCACCGGCCCCGCGTACCCAGGCGGGCGGGGATCCGGTGAGGAACAGCGCGGCCAGCGCCAGGATCACGATGAGGCCGGGCACGATGAACGCCGCGCCGCCGACCAGCGCCCCCGCCCGGCCGCGGACCCGCCACGCGGTGAAGATCGCGAGCTGTGTCGACGCCGGGCCGGGCAGCAGGTTGCAGGCGGCGATGGCGTCCTCGAACTCCTGATCCGACAACCACTCCCGGCGCTGCACGCACAATTTGCGGAGCAGGGCGATATGGGTGGGCGGCCCGCCGAACCCGATGCAGCCGATCCGGCCCCATTCCCGCAGGACGGTGCCCAGGCTCGGCTCGTGGTGCGGCGTCAACGGGCCGCGGGCTGGAACAGTTCGACCGGGTTGCCCGCCGGGTCGTCGAACACGATCTGGCGGCCACCCGGCCCGGTCACGACGTCACTGCGGAACGGGACGCCGACCGCGCGCAACCTCGCGACTTCGGCGTCGATGTCGTCGACGATGAGATGGATGCGGTTCCACCCGCCCGGCGCCGGTTTCGTACCGTCCGGCAGCGCACGCCCCGCCGAACTCGCCGGACCGCTGAGCAGCAGCCGGAGATTCCCGCGCACCACGTCGGCGAACGCGGGCAACACGCTCGAACGCACGGCGAAACCCAAGTGTCCCGTGTAGAACTCGACGGCGGCAGCGACGTCGTCGACCAGGTAACGCACACTCACCAGATCCGAAGTCATGTCCTGTTCACCTCATCATCGCGATATTTCACGCCGAACCGGGCGGTCAGGAACCCGATCCGGCGGTCCAGTTCGCCGGCGAGCCGACGGAACGCCGGATGGCTCTCGGGTTCCTTGGCCGGATCCGGCAGGCTCCAATGGACGACGTGCGGATGCCCGGGGAACTCCGGGCAGACCTCGCGGACCCGGTCACAAAGACTGATCACCCAATGGAATCGCCTGCGCCGGAGATCGTCCACATGGGACGGTTCATGGGTCAGCGTGATGCCGCGCTCGGCGAGAACGCGCACGGCGTCGGGATGCAGCGGTTTCGGGTGGCTGCCCGCGCTGGACACCTCGACCCTCGAACCGGCGCGGTGCCGCAGCAACGCCTCGGCCATCGGCGAGCGCCCGCTGTTCCCGGTGCACACGAACAGCACCTTGATCCGGGGCTCGGCCCGCATCACGTCCGCCCCGATCGGCGACAGGGCGGGATGCAGCGAGCTTCCCGTCTCGGCGAGCGCGTCCGCGCACTGCCCCAGATCGAGGTGGTAGTAGGTGTCGCGACCGTCGAAACTGCTCCTCCGCGCCGTGACCAGCTCCGCGGCCCGCAGCTTGCGCAGGTGATAGGACACCAGGTTCTGCGGCTGCCCGACCAGGTCGACCAGCTCCCGCACCCGGCGGTCGCCGTGCGACAACTCGCGCAGCAGCCGCCAGCGCAGCGGATCGCTCGCCAGCCGTACGAACGGCGGCGGATCTGCCGTCTCGAAGGTCGCCACTGGCCGAAGATACATCAATGCAGGTTGATATATCTAGACCTCGGAGCCCGGAGACCGTTATCGTCGCGAGGTGCCGTCTCCCGAGAACGTGGAGTTGTCATGACCGCAGACCCGCCGCACCTGCCGCCCAGCGACGAAAACCTCGAGAAATTGGTCGATACGCTGACCGAGCGCTTCCCCGCCGGCCGCCAAGAGGTCGCAGCGATCGTCCACCGGAACTTCACCGAACTCGGCTCCCATGCCCCGGTGGACGCCTACCTGCTCCAATTGACCGAAGGAAAGGCCGCGGACGAACTTCGTGCCCGTTACCCGGCGCGGTAGGAAGCACGACGGGCCAGCGCCGCACCGGGTTGCGAAAGCCACTTTCGCAACGTTGAAGGTTGCCAAAGTGGCTTTCGCAACACGATCGCGGACGTCACGCGACTTCGCCGGACACCCGCCCGGCACGCCGGGAACGCGAAAGAGCCAGCCCGCCCAGAGCCGCGGCGATCAGCCCGACCACCAAGGCGAGGAACCCACCGACGATTCCGTAACCCGTGCCAGGTCCGCCCTTCGCCGCGGCCACCACGTAAACGCCGCCCGCCATACCGAGCAGCCCCGCTGCCAGCGCCACGACGGCTCCTCGCCGGGTGCTGCCGGACCGGCTCCGGGCGACGGCCAGTCCTCCCGCGACGACCCCGATCACCCCCACCAGCACGGCGATCAAGGACCAGACGCGCCCGGGAGTCAGGTAGGCGGCGGACAGCAAGTGGACGGTCATGGGGTGCTCCTTCGCTCGGTGACTGATGTCCGCAGATCGTGTCCGCCGGACCCGCCCCGCGTCGTCCGGTGAACGCAGGCATTCCGGACTGCCGCCGAGGTCGTGGAAATCCCGGGACTACCGCGTGCGTGGTAGTCCCGGGATCGTCCGTGCGGAGGAGTCGCGCGCGGGGGCGGCTGGTTAGGGTTCTCGCATGAACAGGGTCTGGGACTGGGCGATCGCCGTCGGGGTGACGGTGGTCCTGCTGGTCACGGCACTGTCCGATGAGGACACCACCATGAACCCCCTCGGTTACGTGGTGCTGGTCGCCGGTGGCCTGGCGCTCGCCGCGCATCGCCGGGCGCCCCTCACGGTCCTGGCCGTGACCGCGGTGTGCGCGCTGGGATACCAGGCCATGGGTTTCACCGTGCCCGCCGTCGCCTACCTGGTCGCGGTCTACGCCGCGGTCCGCGCCGGACACCGGATCGTCGCCGTCGCCGGGTCGGTGCTCATGATCGTCGCGCTCCCGCTCGTGCTTTTGGCCTCCGCCAACGCCTTTTCCGTCAGCGAGGCCTTCGCCCAGAGCCGTGACGCGCTCCAGCTGGCCTGGCTGATCGCCGCCGGCGCGGCGGGTGAAGCGCTACGACAGGCCGAACGGCGGGCCGACGAGGCCGAGCGCACCCGTGAGGAGACCGCGCGACGCCGGGCCGACGAGGAACGGCTGCACATCGCGCGGGAACTGCACGATTCGCTCACCCACCAGATCTCCGTCATCAAGGTGCAGGCCGAGGTCGCCGTCCACCTGGCCACCAAACGGGGCGAGGCGGTGCCGGAATCGTTGCTGGCGATCCGTGAAGCCGGCCGTGAGGCGACCAGGGAGCTGCGCGCGACCCTGGAGGCCCTGCGCGACGACGACACGAATCCGCCGCACGGACTCGATCGGATCCCCGGCCTGGTGGAACGCGCCCAGGCCGCCGGTCTGGACGCGACGCTCACCGTCGAAGGGCGGCGACACGATCTGCCCGCGGCCGTGGACCGCACCGCGTACCGGATCGTTCAGGAATCCTTGACCAACATCGCCCGGCACGCCGCGGCGAAGACCGCGTCGGTGCGCATCGACCACCGTCCCGACGCGCTGACGATCCAGGTCGAGGACGACGGCAAGGCCACACCGGGCGCCGCACCGATCCCCGGTGTCGGACTGCTGGGGATGCGTGAACGGGTCACCGCGCTCGGCGGCCGGCTCGACGCCGGACCAAAAGACACGGGCGGTTTCTCCGTCCGGGCAGAACTTCCCGTGGAGCGCTCGTGATTCGCGTCCTGCTGGTCGACGACCAGCCCCTTCTCCGTAGCGGTTTCCGCGCGCTGCTCGACGTCGAGGACGACATCGAGGTCGTCGCCGAAGCAGCCGACGGGGGCGAAGGCGTGGCACTCGCCAGAAAACACTTGCCCGACATCGCGCTCATCGACATCCAGATGCCCGGAGTGGACGGCATCGAGGCGACCCGGCGCATCGCCGCCGACCCGGCCTTGGCAAGCGTGCACGTCGTCATCCTGACCAACTACGGCTTGGACGAGTACGTCTTCAACGCGCTGCGCGCGGGCGCGGCGGGCTTCCTCGTCAAGGACATCGAGCCCGAAGACTTCCTGCACGCCGTCCGCGTCGCCGCGCGCGGTGACGCCCTGCTCGCGCCGTCGATCACGCGCAAGCTGATCGACCGGTACGTCACCGTCCCGCTCGGCGGCGGCAGCGGTTCCGGGCTGAAAGAACTGACCAACCGCGAACGCGAAGCGGTGGTCCTGGTCGCGCGAGGCCTGTCCAACGACGAGATCGCCGACCACATGGTGATCAGCCCGCTGACCGCGAAGACGCACGTCAATCGCGCCATGACCAAACTCCACGCCCGCGACCGCGCGCAACTCGTGGTCCTCGCTTACGAATCAGGCCTGGTCACACCGGGCGAGCGATCAGGGCCAGCTGCCTGAGCCGCCTCGGGCGGATCTGGCCGCTTTTCCGGTGCCACGCGGGAAACCGTGTTTGCCGAGCCGGACCTCGGCCAGCTCGTCGGCGCTGGTCATCGTGAAGAACAGCCCCAGGAACAGGCTCAGCATCAACGCGCCCAGGACCGCGGGAACGGGTATCGGCGTGAGCGTCACCAGGAGCACGAACGCGATCGCGAGCCACGGCAACGCCTCGAAACAGATCCGGAGGGCGAACCTCAGCAGCCACGTGCGCGAGGTCGCGTCGTACAGCACCCATTCGCGGTATCGCTCCGGCAGCCTGCGCCCGTAGACGTACTGCACCCACCGGATCGGGCCTGGCCTGTCCATCGCGAATCACCTCCGCTACCTGGAGGGGTACCCATTTGCTGTCGCGTTCACCGCTTCTTGACGCGAGACCAGCGCGGCCAGCAAGGCCCGGATCGGCGGGCCCTGGTCGTCGGTTCGCCAGGCGACGCGGATTTCCCGGTGCAGCACCGGGCGTGTGCGGAGGAACCGGACACCGTCCGGCGTCGGCCGCTGGGCCATCTTGGGAACGAGCGCGACGGTGAGTCCCGCGGCGACCAGCGCGAGCTGCGTGGGGTACTCGGCGACGGCGAACCGGATGTCCGGCTCGGCACCGAGCCCGCGCATGGTCTGCGTGAGCGCCACGTGGGCTTCCGTGCCCGCCGGGCAGCAGGTCCAGGTCTGCCCGGCGAGGTCGGCCAGGTCGACGACGGACCGGTCGGCGAGCGGATGATCCGCGGCGAGGGCGACCTCGGCCGGTTCCCGGACGAGCGTGCGTACGGCGACCCCCGCGGGCAGGAGCGGCGGCCGGGCCTCCCAGCTCTCCATCAGCAGCACGGTGAGCTCGTCGGTGAGCAGCCGGGGAAGCAGATCCACCACCTCGCCGTCGCGCAGGGACACCCTGAGCCGTGGCCGATCGGCGACCAGTTCGGCCAGCACGCCCGGCAGCAGCTCCCGGATCGCGCTGCCGACGGCCCCGATCCGCAGGGGCCCGGCCACTTCCTGGTCCAGCGCGGCGAGGTCGGCTTCGGCCGCGGCGACCTGGGCGAGCACCCGCGCCGCGTGTTCGGCCAGCACCTGACCCGCACGGGTGAGCCGGATGCCGCGCCCCGCGGGCTCGAGCAGCGGGTGTCCGGTCTCCTTCTCCAGCTTGTTCAGCTGCTGCGACACCCCGGACGGCGTGACGTGCAGGACTTCCGCGGCGCGGGCGACGGATCCGTACTTCGCGACCGACGCGAGCGCTTGCAGCCGACCCAGGTTCATGAAGCGATGCTACCGATTTCACCGTAGGAACATTCACTTTTGCTATGCGACCGGACTCGGCATAGTGATCGCCATGAGTGTTCGGGCACCCGATCGGCACCGCACCGCCGCACTGCGCATCACCGGAGGCGCGGCGTGCACTTCGGTGTCGGCCGGGTTCGCCAAACTGTCCGGCGCGAGTCCGGGGACCACCGCGTTCCTGCGCTGCGCCATCGCGCTGACGGTGCTGGTCCCGCTGTCGATCCGGGAATGGCGGCGGCTCGGGCCGCGGCCGTGGCGGCTGATGCGGTTCGACCTGGCGGCGGGGGTGCTGCTCGGCATCGACTACGTGTTCTGGGTGGCCAGCATCGAGGACGTCGGCGCGTCCATCTCCACGGTGCTGCTCACCATCCAGGTGGTGGTGTTCCCGCTGCTCACCTGGCTGTTCCTGGGGTCGGTCCCGTCCAGACGGTTCCTCGCGCTCATACCGGTCATGCTGATCGGCGTGACCATGGCGGCCGGTGTGATCGGCCAGGCCGAGCCGGGTACGGACCCGGTCGGCGGCATCGTGTTCGGCACCATCGCGGGCATCGCCTACGCGGGGTATCTGTTCTTCATGCGGCAGGGCGGCGGCCAAGGCCATGTCGTGTTCCCGGTGTGCGCTTCCACGACGGCGGCGTGTGCCGCGGCGGTCGTGGTCGGCAGTCTGTGGACGGGGATCGACCTGGACCTCGACCTGGCCGCGTGGCTGTGGCTGATCGCGCTCGCGCTCGTCGGGCAGGTGCTCGCCTGGCTCCTCATCGCGGGAGCGCTTTCCCAGCTGGCGCCTCAGGTGAGTGCCTCACTTCTGTTGCTGCACCCGGTTCTGGCCGTCGTGTTCGGTGTCATCGCCCTGCACGAGCGGCCGACCATCACGCAGCTGGCCGGATGTCTGCTGGTCGTCGTCAGTGTTTGGGCGGTGAGCCGGACTCCGCGGCGGGAACGTGTTTCCGCCGCCGGCGCGTGATGGCTGGGGTCCGCCCCTTCAGGTCCGTGCGATCAGCCGCAGCCCGCTCCCCTACGGTTGCCGACGCCATACGCCGGGTAGCCCTCCACCATGACGAACTGCGAAGTCTGCGGAAACGACTACGAAAAGACGTTCGAGATCCACACCGTCGACGGAGCGAAGCACACCTTCGACTCCTTCGAATGCGCGATCCACCAGCTGGCGCCGATCTGCGAGCACTGCGGCTGCCGTGTGGTCGGGCACGGCATCCAGGTGGAGGATCGCTTCTTCTGCTGCGCGCACTGCGCCAGGGAGAGCTCGGTCGCCGGCGGGGACAAGGCGCGCGACGCCGTCGCGACGTCCTGATCGTCAGATCGCGAACCGAAGAACCGCGCCGACGCCCTCCGCCAGACTCTCACCGCTGACGGGGACGATGTCCGCGCCTTCGGCCAGCACGGCCACCGGAAGCGCTTCGTCCGCGCGGCACTCGGTCAGCGTCTCCGTGCCGGAGAGCTCGAGATCCTCCTTCGCGGCCGCGACCTGGGTCGGTTCGCCGGACACCCAGACCAGGCGATCGGCCAAGGAATCGGCGTCGATCAGCAAGGTCTCGACGGCACCCGAACGCAGGGCGGCCGTCGTCCGCGCGAGCCCGTCCGCCGCCAGGCCGCCCTCGCGACCCTGTTCGGCGCGGAAGCGGTCGATCACGTCCTGGCGGCCGCGTTCGGCGTGTTCGGTCAGCACCCGGCGTACCTCGGCTTCGAGTGCCTCCGGGCCACTTCCGTCCGCCCGGCCGCCTTCCTCCAGCTCGACGACCTTCTCCTTGCCGCGCGGGGCGAGTTCGGCACGCACTTGCGCTCGCGCCTGCACCTCTCCCGCGAGCACCAGCACTTCGGCGCCGACGGAATCGGCGAGCTTCACCGCCTCGTGCGCGACTTCCGCGGCGTTGCGTTCGGCCACGGCCTCCACCCGATGCTGGATGTTCCAGTAGGCCGAGCCGCCACCGCGCACCTTGTGCACCGGATGGTCCTCGCCCTGGACGGTCCGCTGTTCGGCACCGTCCTCACCCGACGCGAACAGATCGGCCCCCGTCCGGTCCGCGACCACGACGACGTGCGGTACGACGGCCGGGGCGAGCCGCAGGAGCGGGAGAAGATACGGCTGCGGCGCGACGCGGGCGACCTCACGCGGCGGCGGCTCCACGAGTTCCTCGTCGAGGACGACCTCGTCCCCCTCCGCGACCAGGGCCCGGCCCGCCTTGCCCTCCGAAGGCGGGGCGGCGGCCACCGCGGCGTCGAGAGCGGTGAGCGTCCGCTCCTGCGCGCCCTCGTCGGCCAGCCGTTTGCGGAGCGACCGCCAGCGCAGCTCCACTTGCGCGGCGGCGTCCTCGGTGTCGTGCGAGTTGTCGAAGTAGACCGACGCGAACGGTCCCTCTCGGACGGTGACGTCCCGGAGCGTTGAGCTTTGCACGATGCCTCCTGCCTCGTCGGTTCCGCTTTCGATCTTCGGGTACCCGGGAGGAGGCGGGTGAATCACCCTTTGCCGGAGAAGGCGTCGAAGACCCTGCCCACCAGCACGCCGATCATCGGCAGCCAGATCGGGCAGAGCATCAGGACGAGCAGTGGGCCCATCACCTTGGCGATCATCAGGAACGCGTACATCGCGCGGTCACCTTCCTTCGGTCGCGAATCCGGCCATCGAGGTCGCGAGCGCGCGCACCGCGCGGTGCTGGAGGGCCCGGACGCTATTGGGGTTCTTGTTCATCGCTTCGGCGACTTCCGCGACCGTCAGGCCCGCGAAGAACCGCAGAAGCAGGCATTGCCGCTGCGGCTCGCTGAGGTCCGCCAGGCTCCGCCGGAGCGCGGCCGCCTCGATCCTGGCCAGCGCGAGCTGTTCGGCGCCGCCGAGGTGATCGGGACCGTCGTGGTCCTCGCCGTCGAGCAGTTCGCGCCGGTACCTTGCCGATTTGCGGTAATCGCGGGCCAGGTTGTCGGCGATCGTGTAGAGCCATCCGGTGAAGGAACCGACCCCCGGCTGGAAATCCGGAAGTTTCCGCCAGGCACGGAGGAACGCTTCACTGGTGAGGTCTTCCGCCGCCGCGGCCGAGGGGACGCGCATCCGCAGGTACCGGAAGATCGGGACGGAATGCTGCCGGTAGATGGTGGCGAAGGCCGCTTGATCGGTCATCCGCGCGGTCGCATGTCAGACCACCTCGCGGCGGACCGGCACGAAATCGATCTTGTCGCGGACACCGCAATCCGGGCAGGTCCAGTCGTCGGGGATGTCCGACCAGGCGGTGCCGGCGGCGAACCCTTCGAGCTCGTTGCCTTCGACGACGCTGTAGGTGTAGCCGCATCCCGGGCATCGGGCGGCGTCGACCTCGTCGGAGAGCGTGGTGACAGTGTCCGAAAAGGACATTTCCCGGTCGTCGAAGGTGGCGGGCGGGTATTTCTTCAGCAACGAGGCCAGTTTTCCCGGCTGGACGTTCGCCTGGCGGAGGTCGCCGTCGAAGTGGCGGACCACGCGCGGGTCCATCACCCTGCGGAACAACGGCGGGACGAGCGCGACGATCATCATCCCGGTGTATCCGGTCGGCAGCACCGGGCTTTCCTGGAAATCACGCAGGGTCTGGAATCGCCGGGTCGGGTTCGCGTGGTGGTCGCTGTGCCGTTGCAGGTGGTACAGCAGGACATTGGTGGCGACGTTGTTCGAGTTCCACGAATGCGACGGCGTCACGCGTTCGTAGCGCGACTTCGCGCCGTTGGTGACCTTCTTGCGGAGCATCCCGTAGTGCTCCATGTAGTTCACGATTTCGAGCAGCGAAAACCCGAAGACGGCCTGGATGACGAGATACGGCAGGATGCCGAAACCCAGCCACGCGATCAGCACTCCCCACAGCGCCGCGCTCATCAGCCACGCGTTCAGCACGTCGTTGCCCAGGTGGAACGGGTGACTTCCCTTGCGGGCGTAGCGTTTCTTCTCGACGCCCCACGCGCTGCGCACCGATCCGAAGACCGTGCGCGGCCAGAACCGGTAGAAGCTCTCCCCCAGCCTGCTCGACGCGGGATCCTCCGGGGTCGCGACGCGGACGTGGTGCCCGCGATTGTGCTCGATGTAGAAATGACCGTAGAAGCATTGCGCCAGCGCGATCTTCGCCGCCCAGCGTTCCACGTTCTCGCGTTTGTGCCCCAGTTCGTGCGCGGTGTTGATCCCGATACCCGCCACCGTGCCGAGTGTGACGGCGAGACCGATCTTGCCGAACACGGAGATGCCGTCGCCCGAAAGCACCCACGCCCCCACCACGAAACCCGCGTACTGGAGCGGCAGGAACAAATACGTGATCCACCGGTAGTAGCGGTCCTCTTCGAGTGCCTCCATCACCTCGTCCGGCGGATTGGTGTGGTCGTACCCCGCCAGGAGATCGACGAGAGGCACGAGAACGAGGATGACGAACGGGCCCAGCCAGAGGACGACGCCCGCCCCGGTCGCCGCGTGGAGCCCGATCGCGGCGAAGGGCAGCAGCGGCACCACCAGCCCGAGCAACCACAGGTAACGCTTCCGGTCGTGCCAGGTGGCGGCTCCGTTCTCCGCCCCGGCGAGGTGGTACTTCTTCATCGCAGCCTCCGAATCCGTGTTCCTGGGACGGTAGGAAGCCGGACGGCGCGGATCACTGTGCGCTGAACCGAAAGCGGCCGCCCGCTTGGGTCCACGGCACCAACGGCCCCGAGCGCGTACGGTGCTGCCTGTGACGTCAACGGCCGCCGACACCCTGGTCAAGGTCGCGGGCTCGGTGCTGACCGAGGTCGCCGCCCTGCGCGATCGGATCGTCGAGGAGGTCTCCGGCGAGCTGCCGGAGCTGGCGCAGGACGCGCAGGCGAGGGACCTCCTCGTCAGCACGGTGCGAGAGAACCTGATCGCCGCGCTGGGCGTGTTCGGCGGCGCCACGCGCCGGGTCGACGTCGGCGCGCCCCCGGTCGCGCTGGAGTTCGCCCGGCGGCTGGCGCAACGAGGCGTCCCCATCACCACGATGCTGCGGGCGTACCGGCTCGGCCAGGCCGCCTTCCAGCAGGAGATGATCACCCGGATCGCGGCCGAACCGGTGAGCGCCGGGGACGTCGCCGTCGCCGCGACCGAACTGTCGTCGGTCGCCTTCGGCTACATCGACAAGATCTCCGAGGAGGTCGTCGAGGCCTACCAGCTGGAACGCGACACCTGGCTGCGCAACCGCAACGCGAACCGGCTGGCGAAGGTCCGGACCGTCCTGTCCGGCAAGGCCGTCGAAAGCGGCGAGATCGAGAAGGCGATCGGATACGTCCTCTCGGATCGGCACGTCGGTGCCGTGCTGTGGTGCGGGCCGGACGTCGACGAGGGCGCCCGGCTCAGCAGTCTCGAACGGCACGCCGGTCTGCTCGCCACCGCGGCGGGCGGCCGGGTGCCGCTGGTCGTGGCGCCGGACGCGTCCACGGTCTGGGCCTGGTTCCCGGCGTCGTCGATCGATCCGGACCTGGTGACGCGCGTCCTGGACGGCTCGCCGGAGCCGGTCCGGGTGGCGCTCGGCGACCCCGCGAGCGGGCTGGACGGTTTCCGCGGCACCCATCAGCAGGCCCTTCAGGCGCAGGCCGTCGCGCTGATGGCGGGCGACGGCCTGTCCCGGTCCGTGACCACGGCGTCCCAGCTCGGCCCGCTGGCCCTGGTGGCCGCCGACACGGCCGCCGTCGCCACCTGGGTGCGGACGGTGCTCGGCGCGCTGGCCGACGACGACGAACAGCATCGCCGCATGCGCGAGACGGTGTGGGCCTATCTGTCCAGCGGCAGCAGTCTGATGCTGGCCTCTCAGGAGCTCCACCTGCACAAGAACACGATCCAGTACCGGCTCCGCAAGGCCGAACAGGCGCGGGGCAGACCGCTGTCCGAGGGCCGCATCGACGTCGAAGTGGCGTTGCTGGCGTGCCGTCTGCTGGGCACCGCCGTCCTGCGCCCGGTCGGCGACTGACCGCGGTTTTGTGCGCCGGGCACAGTCCGGCCGGCCATTCCCGGTCCGCGGACCGATGCCCGGCCGCGCCACGCGGCGAAGACTCCTCGCAACGGACACCGTCAGCGAGGACTGAGCCATGGACAAGGCAGGACTGGTCGTAGTCGGAGCATCACTGGCGGGCCTGCGCGCCGCCACCGCCGCTCGCCGGGCGGGCTACGACGGACCCGTCACGCTCATCGGCGCCGAACCGCATCTTCCCTATGACCGGCCGCCGTTGTCGAAGGCGTTCCTCACAGACCCGGATCGGACGCCGCCCACGCTCGCGAGTGCCGAGGCGCTCGCCGACCTCGATATCGACGTCCGGCTCGGCGAAGCGGCCACCGGACTGTCCACAGAGGACCGTGAAGTCCTGATCGGAGGGACCGCCGTCCCGTTCGGATCGCTGATCATCGCCACCGGTGGCGCCGCGATCCCCTTGCCGGGACACGGGGTGCACACCCTCCGGACGCTGGACGACGCGCGCGCCATCCGGGCCCGGCTCGCCACGACGTCCCGCGCCGTCATCGTCGGCGGCGGGTTCATCGGCGCCGAGATCGCCACGGCCCTACGGGAGCGGGGCGCGGCGGTGACGATCGTGGAGGCGGCCGAGGTTCCCCTCGTGCGTGCCGTCGGCCCGCGCATGGCGGCCGCGCTCGCGGGGCTGCACGCCCGCAACGGCGTCGATCTGCGGCTTTCCACGGCGGTCCGTGCCATCACCCCGGACGGCGCGGGCAGCAAGGTGGCGTTGTCCGACGGCGGTGTGCTCGACGCGGACCTGGTGATCGCCGGTATCGGCGCCCGCCCCTCGGTCGGCTGGCTCGAGGGCTCCGGCGTACCGCTGGGAGACGGCGTGCTGTGCGACCGGACGCTGTGTGCCGCCCCGGGGATCTACGCCGCGGGCGATGTCGCACGCTGGCACAACCCGCTGTTCGAGACCACGATGCGGCTGGAGAACTGGACGTCCGCTTCGGCGCAGGCGGAGGCGGCCGCCCGTAACGCCGTCGCCCCCGGTAAAGCGACGCCGTTTTCGGCCGTTCCGTACTTCTGGTCCGACTGGTACGGCAAGCGGATCCAGATGGTCGGCGTCGCGGCCGACGACGTCGACCTGTTCGGCGATCCCGAAGACGAGAGCTGGCTGGCGCTCTACCGCTCGGGCGATCGGCTCGTCGGCGCGCTCGCGGTGAACCAGCCCGGCCGGATCATGAAGTACCGGGCGCACATCACACGCCGCTCGTCGTGGCGGGACGCCGCCGACCTCGCCAAGGCGGTCGCGCGATGAGCCCCGTGGACGTGCTCGTCATCGGTTCCGGATTCGGCGGCTCGGTGAGCGCCCTTCGCCTGGCGGAGAAGGGATATCGCGTCACGGTGCTGGAAGCCGGCCCGCGCCGCACCGAGGAGACGCTGCCCAAGACGTCCTGGGACGTGCGCAATTTCCTGTGGGCGCCCCGGCTGGGCTGCTACGGGATCCAGCGCATCCACCTCCTGCGCGACGTCGTGATCCTCGGCGGCGCCGGGGTCGGCGGCGGTTCCCTCAACTACGCCAACACCCTGTACGAGCCGCCCGCGCCGTTCTTCGAGGATCCTCAGTGGGCCCACATCACCGACTGGCGGACCGAACTGAAACCGCATTACGACCAGGCTCGTCGCATGCTGGGTGTCACGCGGAACCCGACCGTGACGGCCGCCGACGAAGTACTGCGCGAGGTCGCCACCGACATGGGCGTCGGCTCGTCGTTCCGGCTGACGCCCGTCGGCGTCTTCTTCGGTGACGAAAGGACTCCGGCGGGCAGTGTCGTGCCGGATCCCTACTTCGGCGGGGCCGGGCCGGAGCGCCGGACCTGCACCGAATGCGGCTCCTGCATGACCGGCTGCCGGGTCGGCGCCAAGAACACGCTCGACCGCAATTACCTGTACCTCGCCGAACGGCTGGGCGCCGAAGTCGTGCCGATGACCACGGTGCTCGACGTCCGCCCCGCCCCGGAGGGCGGCTACGTCGTCCGTACCGTGCGGACCGGCTCCTCGCCTCGCCGCCGCAAGAACGTGCGGACGTTCACCGCCCGCGAGGTCGTCTTCAGCGCGGGCACGTACAACACCCAGAAGCTGCTGCACCGTGCCCGCGCCACGGGTGCGCTGCCGCGGCTGTCCGCGAGCCTCGGCAGGCTCACACGGACGAACTCGGAATCCATCCTCGGTGCCAAAACGAAGCGGAAGGACGCCGACTTCACCCGGGGCGTCGCGATCACCTCGTCGATCCACCCCGACGCGCACACCCACGTCGAGCCGTGCCGCTACGGCAAGGGCAGCAACGCCATGTCGTTGCTGCAGACCGCGCTCACCGACGGCGGGAAACGCGTCCCGCGCTGGCTCACCTGGCTGGGCACGCTGGTGCGGGATCCCCGCAACGTCACGTGGTTCTCGCCGCGGCGCTGGTCCGAGCGCACGATCATCCTGCTGGTGATGCAGACGCTCGACAACTCCATCACCGTATCCGGCCGTCGCACCCGCACCGGCCGCCACAAACTGGTTTCGGGGCCGGGACACGGCGAACCGAACCCGACCTGGATCCCGGCGGGCAACGACGCCGCGCGCCGCGTCGCCGAGAAGATCGACGGCATCGCGGGCGGGACGACCGGCGAGATCCTCAACATCCCGATGACCGCGCATTTCATCGGCGGCTGCGCCATCTCCGACGATCCGGGCCGTGGCGTGATCGACCCGTACCACCGGGTGCACGGCTACGACGGCCTGCACATCGTCGACGGATCCACCATCTCGGCGAACCTCGGCGTCAACCCTTCCCTCACCATCACCGCGCAGGCGGAACGGGCCATGGCGTACTGGCCCAATCGCGGCGACGCCGACCCCCGGCCGCCGTTGGGCGAGGCCTACCGGCGGATCGATCCGGTGCCGCCGCGGAATCCCGCGGTCCCGGCCGGTGCTCCCGCCGCCCTGCGGTGACGTGATCCGGTCAGGAGATCGGCCGGTCCGCCAGCTGTTCGAGCCTGGCCATCTCGACGTCGAGGGCGGTCTGGGCCCGGCTCAGCGCCTCGGAGCTGTATGCGCCGCTCGACCGGGCGTGCTGGAGACGTTCGGACTGTTCGGTCAGGACCCGTAGGCGCAGCCGCAGGTACTGCTCGATCTGTTCCGGGGCCGGGCGGTCGCCCGGTGACGCGGGCGGGACGCGTACGTCCGAGCGCACCCGGTCCACGACCCGGTCACCGAAGGGCCCGTTGCCGGGATCCTCCAGGCCGGGATCGTCCAAAAGGGACGTCGCCGCGTCGGCCAGTTCGGTCGTGAGCCGGACGTACTCGCGCCGCAACCGGCCCGGGTCCTCCGACGGCACCCGCGCCGCGCGGATCACCGCGGGCAGCGTCATTCCCTGGACCAGCAGCGTCGTGGTCGCCACGACGTAGGCGATCAGGACCAGCAGGGCGCGGTCCGGCGTGTCCTGCGGAAGGGTCTGCGCCGCCGCGAGGGTGATCGCGCCGCGCATTCCCGCCCAGCCGAGCACCACGCCACCGCGCCAGCCCAAGGTCTCGGTGAGCCGGAACTCGACGTCGGCGGCGGCCCGGTCGAGCCGTTTCCGGAAATGCGCCACCCGCCTCGGTGACGCCTTGTCCAGCCGTTCGGTGACGGCGGGATTCGACTCGTCGCCCCGCAGCACCGCCTGCGTCGTTTCCAGCCGGGGCTTGAACCGAGCGGCCTTCCGCTGCTCGCGGTACAGGCCACCGACCAAGGGCCCGACGAAGACGATGCGCGCGACGATGACGAGCGCCGACGCGGCCAGCCCGATGCCGAGCGCGCGCCACACGCTCGAACCGTCGTCGTGCACCTCGTCGATGAGGGTTTTGACGCTGAGTCCCATGAGCAGGAACATCGCGCTTTCCAGCAGGAAGGCCGCGGTGCGCCAGTTGACGGCCTCGGCGAGCCGATCCGTCGCGCGCAGATGCCGCGGGGCGAGGTGACCGGTCACGAGGCCGGCGACGACGACCGCGAGCACGCCGGAGGCTCCGGCCTCTTCGGCGGGCAGGAACGCGATGAAGGGGACCACGAAGGAGATCGCGGTGTTGAGCACGGCGTTGCCCAGCAACGCGCGCACCCGGACGTTGACGATCCCGACGAGCAGCCCGATCCCGACCGCCACGACGACCGCGAAGACGAACTCCCCCACGATGCCCCAGACGGACACCGACCCGGCGACCGCGGCGACGGCCGACCGCAGCAGGACGAGCGCGGAGGCGTCGTTGACGAGTCCTTCGCCTTCGAGCACGGTCAGCAGCCGGGGCGGGAGGCCGAGCCGCCGTCCCACGGAGGTCGCGGCGACGGCGTCGGTGGGGCTGATGACCGCGCCGAGCGCGAACGCGGCGGGCCAGCCGATGTCCGGGATCAGCTCGTGGAACAGCCAGCCCGCGCCCAGGGTCGTCCCCACCACGAGCAGCACCGCGAGACCGGTGATCGGCCGGATGTTCCGCCGGAAATCGACCACCGGCATGTTCACCGCCGCCGAATACAGCAGCGGCGGGAGCACGCCGGCGAGGATCAGCTCGGGTTCGACCTCGGGATGCGGGACGCCGGGAAGGAAGCTCAGGCCGATACCGGCCACCACGAGGCTCAGCGGAGCGGCCACGTTGAGCCGTTCGGAGAACGCGGCCACCAGGACGATGCTGACGACACCGAGGACGACGACGAGGGTCAGGTTCACCGGGTTCACGTGTCCTCTCGCCGGTCAGTGGCTTGCCGTGTCCATTGGACACGAGGCCGGCGGACCCGCAAGTCGGAGCCGGTCAGTGCGGTGGCGACCGACAGGGTGAAGGGGACCTTCCCCTCATCGCACGAGCGGAAAGTCCCCTTCGCCCCGGCCTGCGGTCCTCATGGGTGGCAGAGTCCGAGCAGGTGTTGCGAAAGCCACTTTCACAACATCCGGAGCCGGTCAGCGCAGCGCCGCCAGGACGTAGTCGTCGCCGGACTGCCACACCGGGGCCACCTCCGCGAACCCCGCCGCTCGAAGCAGCCGGGTGTGCTCCTGCGGGCTGAGCCGGTTGCCGTAGCCGGTCGAGATGCCGCGCAACTCTTCGGCCGTGAAGCGCTCCCGCAGTGCGGGATCCGCGGCCACCGCCGCCCACCAGGTCTTCCAGTCCTCGTTGGCATGGACCCCGGCACGGGCCGCCCTGCGCTCCTTGACGACTTCGGCGAGCTCGCGGATGGCCGGTTGCTCGTCGTAAAGGTGGTCACCGTTCACAAGCGCTCCGCCCGCCCTCAGCGCGACGGCGAGGTCACGGTAGACCTCGGCGAGCCGCTCGGGGCGCAGCCAGTGCAACGCGGTCGTCGAGACGGCGGCGTCGACAGGCCGCCACTTCAGCCAGCCGCTCTCGGCGAGATCGGCCCGGACGTACTCGATGTCGCTCCGCTCCGGCCGGGTCGCGCGGGCGAGGGCGAGCAGGAACGGGTCGTCGTCGAGGCCGACGATCCGTGCGTGCGGTAACCGCCGGGCGAGCCTGGTGGTCAGCGAGCCGGGGCCGCAGCCTAGGTCCAGCACCAGCGGCTCGGCGACGTCGCGGCAGACGTGTTCGACGACGTCGATCACCACGGTGAAACGTTCTTCACGGTCGGCGACATAGCGTTCCTGCTGCACGTCCCACCGGCGCACCCAGTCCGCCGCGAGCTTTCGTCCACCGGCCTCCCCTTCGTGATCTTGATCCTGTGTAGCACACGCCGGTCATGGGTTACCGTGTGCGCCACAACGTAAGAAGGTGCCCGTCGGGGGAAGCCGGTGTGAATCCGGCGCTGACCCGCAACCGTGATCGGCCGCCGAGCCGTGAGCCGGACTGCCCGCCGGACACCGCCAACCCCAACTGTCGTGGAGTGCGGAGCGGGGTCCCGTTCACGTGCGGTCGCGCGCCCGGGACAGTGCTCGACGTCCCGGAGGTCCCTATGACGCGTCATCCGCTCACCCGTCGGAGACTGCTCGCGCTGGCCGCGCTCACGCCGTTGGCCGCCTGCGGGACCGCGCCCGCGGACACGGGCCGGTTGCGAGTGGCGTTCGCCGCGGGCGGGTCGAAGGAAACCCTCGACCCGTCCCAGGTTTCGCTCTTCGTCGACCAGGCGCGGGCCAAGGCGCTCTTCGACACGCTGGTCGCCTACAACGCCGACACCTCCTTGCGGCCGCGGCTGGCCGAGTCCTGGGAAAGCGACGCCGCCGGCACGCGCTGGCGGATCCGGCTGCGGCAGGCGGCCTTCCACGACGGTCGTCCGGTCACCGCGGACGACGTGCTCTACAGCTTCCGGCGGATCGCCGATCCCGCGCTGGCTTCCTCGTCGCGGCAATACTTCGCGAAGGTGGACTTCGCCCGCAGCAAAGCGGTGTCCCCCAACGAAATCGAGCTGACGCTGACCGCGCCCGACTTCGAATTCCCGTCGGGCTGGGGCGCTCCCGGCGCGGAGATCGTGCCCGCCGGGACGACGGACTTCACCGCGCCGGTCGGCTCGGGGCCGTTCCGTTTCGTCTCGTTCACCCCCGGCGGCGCGGCGGTGTTCCGCAAGAACGAGTCGCATTGGGACGGCGCGCCGAGTATCGACGAGCTGGAATTCGTGCCGGTCAACGAAGAAACCGCGCGCGTCAACGCGTTGCTGTCCGGGCAGGTCGACTACGCACACGACCTCGCGGCCGGAACCGCGGCACGGCTGGCGGGCGACGGACGCGTTTCGCTGCTCGAAGCCAAGGGCACGACGATGCAGGGCATGATGCTGCGCCTGACGCAACCCCCGTTCTCCGACCAGAGACTGGTGCGCGCCGTACTGTCCGGAGTGGACAGAGAGGCCCTGAATCGCGTCGCGCTGGCCGGGCGCGGGGAGATCGGCAACGACCTGTTCGGCAAGGGACTTCGCGGGTATGCCGCGGACATCCCCCAACGCCGCCGCGATGTGGACCTGGCCCGGTCGCTCGTCCGCGAGGCGGGCGCGGAAGGGCTGGCCTTCGCCGTCGAGACCAGCGACGTCGACCCGGGTTTCGCCACCGCGGCCACGCTGATTTCCCAGCAGCTCAAGGAGATCGGTCTCGCCGCCACCCCGAACACCCGCGCATCGAGCACCTATTTCAGCGAGGTCAAGACCAAGGGCGTCGCCGCGCTCACCCGCACGGCCACCCTGCCCGTCCCGACGTTCCTCAACCAGCGCTTCCGCACGCGCGGCTCGAACAACGTGAACGGCTTCGGCTCGCCGGAGTTCGACGCGCTCCTGGATCGCGCCACGGCCACCGCGGACGAACGCGCCAGGCTGGCGCTGTTCGGCGACGCGCAACGGATCGTCCACGAAACCGGCGGTCTGCTCGCCTGGGGGTTCAGCACCTGGACCATCGCCGTGTCGAAACGGGTTTCCGGGGTGGTGACCGCGCCGCCGAACACCTTCGATTGGGCTCGGTTCGACCGCGCCCGGCTGTCCTGACGTGCGGGGTCACGCCGTACGACGGCTGGGTTTCGCGGTGGTGCAGGCGATGTTCGTGCTGGTCGCGACGTTCGCCGTGACCGCGTTGCTGCCGGGCGACGCGGCCTCGGTCGTGCTCGGCGAACAGGCCACCGACGAGCAGGTGGCGACCGTCCGCCACCAGCTCGGGCTCGACCAACCGCTGCTCGACCGGTTCGGGAACTGGCTTTCGGGGCTGGTCACCGGCGATCTCGGCCGGTCGCTCGTGACCGGCGCCCCGGTGGCCGACGAGATCGTCCGCCGTTTCGCCGTCACCGCGGCGCTCGCCGGGGTGACGCTGCTCGTGCTCGTTCCGCTCGCGCTGGTCGTCGGGGTGGTCTGCGGGCTGCGCGAAGGATCGCGGATCGACCGGGTGCTCACCGCGGTCACGCTGTTCCTGCATTCGATCCCCGAGTTCGTCCTCGGGCTGCTGCTGGTCGCGGGATTCGCCGTCCACACCGGACTGCTTCCGGCCACCGCGGCCGGAACGGATCCGGCCGCGCGGCCCGAAGTCCTGGTGCTGCCGGTGATCGTGCTCGTCGCCCGGCAGCTGTGCGACGTCGCCCGGCAGCTGCGGATCGGGATCGCCGAGCAGACCCGGGGTCCGGTGGCCGAACATCTGCGCCTGCTCGGGCTGCCCGAACGCACCGTCGTGCTGCGGCATCTCCTACCCGCCGCGGCCGCTCCCGCCGTGCAACAGCTCGCCCGCGCCGTCGAAGGCCTGCTGACCGGCACGGTGATCGTCGAGTCCCTGTTCGCGATCACCGGGCTCGGCACGGGTTTCGTCGAAGCCGTGCAGAACCGGGACATCCCGCAGGTGCAGGGTTACGTGCTGGTGTTCGCCGGCGTGGTCGTGCTCGGGAACCTCGCCGCCGATCTGGTCGCCCACCGGCTGACCCCGCGCCGGGAGCTGGTCACGTGGTGAGCCGGGCACTCGGCTGGTCGCTGCTCGCGATACCGCTCGTGCTCGCGGTGGCCGGGCCGGTGCTCGCGGGCCCCGTGGTTTCGGTCGGCGCGCCCTGGCAGGCGCCGGACGCCGCGCATCCGCTGGGCACCGACGTCCTCGGCCGCGACGCGCTCACGGTGATCCTCACGGGCGGGCTTCCCGTGATCGGGATGACGGTCGCCGCGCTCCTGCTCGCCTATCTGGCCGCGCTGCCGCTCGGTCTCTTCGCCGCGGGGCACGGACGGCGGGCCGACGAAACCGTGATGCGCTCCCTCGACGTCGTGCTGGCCTTCCCGTCGCTGCTGGTGCTCATGGTGCTCGCCGCGACCGGGCACCGCGGGCCCGGTGTGCTCATCCCGGCCGTGGCCGTCCTTCAGGTACCGGCGATCACCCGCGTGGTGCGGGCGGCCGCACTGGCGCCCGGCTGCCGTACTGCCGTGGAAGCCCTGACCCTGCAAGGAAAACCTTGGTGGCGCATCCAGCTCGGATACGTCGCCCGGCACGTCACCGGCCCGGTCGCGACCGACGCCGGCACCAGGCTCGGCGTGGTGCTCTACCTGCTGGCGTCGGCGAACTTCCTCGGCCTCGGCCTACCCGCCGACTCCCCGGACTGGGCCGTGGTCATCGAACGCAACAGCGAGGCCCTCTACACCGCGCCCGCCGTGGTCCTCGTACCCGCCGCACTGCTGATGGCGCTGTGCGTCGGCACGAACCTCGTCACCGATCGGCTGCTCGCCGCCCGGCGGGTGATCGCGTGAGCGTCCTGGAGATCACCGGCCTGTCCGCCCGCACCGAGGAAACCGTCCTGCTCGACGACGTCTCACTGACCCTCGAACCGGGCCGCGTCCTCGTCGTGCTCGGCGCGTCCGGCGCGGGGAAGACCACCCTGGGCCTCGCCGCGACCGGACGGGCACGCCCCGGGATCACGCTGTCCGGTTCGGTCCGGACGGCCGGGGCCGTCGGCCATCTGCCGCAGCAACCGTCGGCGGTGCTGGACCCGGTCCGCCGCTGCGGACCGGTGCTGGCCGAACTCGCCGGGCTTCACCACCGTGGCCGCGCCGCACGGCTGGCGGCGGCCCGCACCGCCCTGGCGGAGGCGGGACTGGAGCCGGAGCTGTGGCGCAGGTTCCCGCATCAGCTGTCCGGCGGGCAGCAGCAACGCATGGCGCTGGCCACCACCCTCGTGACCCGGCCTCGCGTGCTCGTCCTCGACGAGCCGACCAGTGGTCTCGACGAGGCGAACAAGGCCGTGCTCACCGCCAGGCTCGCGGAGCTTTCCCGCGCCGGCACGGCGTTGCTGGTCCTGACCCACGACCTCACGTTGGCACGTGCCCTGGACGGCGACGTCGCCGAACTCCGCGACCACCGTCTCCTGCCGTGCGAGGGCGTCCCCGAACACGCGCGCCTCGACGAGCCCGCGCCCCCGTCGCCGACGTCGCCGGTGCTCGTCGTTCGCGGTCTCACGGTGCGCGCCGGGCGGACGCCGCTCATCGAAGACGTCGATCTGGAGCTGGCGGCGGGCAGCCGCACCATGCTCACCGGCGTCTCGGGAGCGGGCAAGACGACACTCGGCCGTGCGCTCGCCGGGTTGACCCCGCCGACCGCGGGCACGATCGAAGTCGACGGCGTGCGGCTCCCCCGCCTCGCCCGTCGTCGCGATCGCGCGCAGCTGCGGGCCGTCCAATATGTCCACCAGGACAGCCGCGCGTCCTTCGACGAGTTCCGCGGGGTGCTCGACCAGGTCGCCGACACCGCCCGCTTCCTTCGCGGTCTCGGTCGCGAAGAAGCCCGGCTCGAAGCGACGGAGATCTTGGACGCCCTCGGTGTCGACCCGGCCGATCGCCGCCCCGGTCTGCTCTCCGGCGGCCAGCTCCAGCGCTGTGCCGTGGCCCGCGCGCTCCTTGCCCGCCCCAGGGTCCTCGTCTGCGACGAGCCGACGTCCGCCCTCGACGCGGCCAACCGCGACCGGCTCTGGGATTTCGTGACCGCGACGGCGCTCCGGCACGGCATCGCGCTGCTCGTGATCAGCCACGACACCGCGGCCGCGCCGTTCGTCGACGGCACGTTCACCATGGCCGGTGGACGTCTCGCTTGAGCCCTTCGATCACGGCTGGGCGGGAAGGATGTGACGTCCTTCGCGGTCCGTGCTCAGGCACAACGAGCAGATCGTCCCGCCGGTCGCGGACGCCGTCATGTCGGGGCGCTCATAGGCCTCTCCGCAGACCTCGCAGTCGTAGTGGGTGCCGCTCGGATTGCCGTCTTCGTCCAGTAGCGGCTCGATGATGCCGTCATCGGTGCGGCGCAGGTAGAAACGTCCTCGGGTGAGCACCGCCATCAACGGGGTCAGCACGATCGCGACCACCACCGCGACCAACGGGGAGTACGGCCGGAGGCCGGCCCCGAAGAGTCCGAAGTAGACGGAGATGGACAGGAGCGAGGAGCCCAGGAACGCGACGACACCGACCGGGTTGACCGCGAACAGCATGCCGCGCCGGAATTCCGGCTGTTTCGGCGAGAGCCCGAGCACGAATTTGTTGATCGCGATGTCGGTGGCGACGGTGACCACCCACGCCATCGCGCAGTTCGAGTAGAAGCTCAAGATGCCGTTGAGGAAGCTGAACATGTCCGCCTCCATCAGGATCAACGCGATGGCCAGGTTCACCAGCACGAACACCAGCCTGCCCGGATAGCGTTTCGTGATCCGGGTGAAGGAGTTCGTCCAGGCCAGCGATCCGGAATAGGCGTTGGTGACGTTGATCTTGACCTGGCTGAGCACCACCAGGACCAGCGCCAGCGGTACCACCAGCCACGACGGCATGACTTCGGTGAACACGCCGGTGAACTGCTCGATCGGCTCGACGGCGGCCGCCTTGCCCACCGCGTCGAGGATGTAGACCGCCATGAACACACCGATCGCCTGCTTGATCGCGCCGAAGAACACCCATCCCGGCCCGGCCAGCACCATCGAGGTCCACCAGGCGCGCCGGTTCTCCGCCGTACGCGGCGGCATGAAACGCAGGTAGTCGACCTGCTCCCCGATCTGCCCCATGAGCGAAAGGCACACTCCGGCACCGAGCATGATCGCGGCCGTGCTCAGCCCGGCGCCGCCCTCGCCTTCGTAGGACAGCCACCGCTGGACCGAACCGGGATCCTTCACGACGAGGAACACCAGCGGGGCCACCATCAGCAGCAGCCACAGCGGATTCGTCCAGCTCTGCAGTTTCGCCAGTACCTTCATGCCGTAGACGACCAGCGGGATGATGACCAGGGTGGACACGAGGTAGCCGAGCCACAACGGCAGCGATATCGCGTACTTCAGGCCCTGCGCCATGATCGAGCCTTCGAGCGCGAAGAAGATGAAGGTGAAGCTGGCGAAGATGACGCTGGTGAGCACCGAACCGTAGTAGCCGAAACCGGAACCGCGGGTGATCAGGTCGAGGTCGATGTTGTATCGGGCGGCGTAGTAGGCCAGCGGGAACCCGGTCACGAAGATGATCACCGCCGCCAGGGCGATCGCCAGCAGCGCGTTGCCCGTGCCGTGGGTCAGGCCGATACCGGCGCCGATCGAGAAGTCCGCCATGTAGGCGATCCCGCCCAACGCGGAAGCGCCGACCACCGCCGGTGTCCAGCGACGGTACGTCCTCGGCGCGAATCGGAGGGTGTAGTCCTCGAGGGTTTCCTTGGTCGCGCCGAGGCCGGCGGGCGCGGCACGGGTCTCCGATTCTTCGATGGTCATGACCGAGGTCTCCTCCAGGGCACCGGGGACGGGAGCCAGAAGGTACGAACGCCTCGTTTCCGCCCGTCCGCCCGGTTGTGACGGGCGGGTTTCCGTGTGTTGCCGGATGTCCGCGCGGCCGTTAACAAGGCGGATAGGGCGAAGGCGGCGTGTCGCGAAAGCCACTTTCGCAACGTTGGAGGTTGGGAAAGTGGCTTTCGCAACCTCAGCGGCCACGGCCGCCCTAGAGCGACAACCTTAGAGGGCGAAATGTCTGATTGACACCCAGCTGCACGGTTTCCCAGTCATGGCGACCTTCAGGAAGTGTCCACAAGGGACATTCCGCGCCGGCCAGGTGTCCGGTTCATGCCTGTCGCGAGTGATAAAGGCGGTTATTGAGGGGTAAGGCAAAGGTGGCGTGTCGCGAAAGCCACTTTCGGGACGTCTGATGTCCCGAAAGTGGCTTTCGCGACATCAGCGCGGCCGGGGCCCGTCACGAGTCGCGCGAGTGGGCCAGAATCGACGGCGTGCAGTTCGCCATCCTCGGGCCGGTCGAAGCCCGCCGCCCCGACGGGACGCCCGTCGCGCTCGGCGGGCCGCAGCTGCGGGGTCTGCTCGCCCTCCTCGCGCTCGACGCCGGGCGGATCGTCGGCGCCGACCGGCTGATCGACGGCCTGCACGGCGACCATCCGCCCGAGGGCGCCGCCGAAGCCCTGCAGTCCCAGGTCTCCCGGCTCCGGCGGCGGCTGAAGGACGGCGGCGCGCCCGACGGGCTCGTCGAGTTCACCCCCGCCGGATACCGGCTGGCCGTGGACCCGCAGGACGTCGACCTCCACCGTTTCGAACGCCTCACCGCCCAGGCGCGCGAAACCGCCGAGGCGGACACGAAGCTCGCGCTCTTCACCGAAGCCCTGGCGCTATGGCGCGGGCCCGCTCTCGACGGGCTCGCCGACCCACCGCGCGCGGCCCGGCTCGCCGAGTTGCGGCTGGCCGCGATCGAGGACCGCGTCGAGGCCGGGCTCGCCTTGGCACAGCACGAAAAGCTCGTCGCCGAACTCCGTGAGCTCGCGCGGGAACATCCGCTGCGGGAACGGCTCACCGCCCAGCTCGTCCGCGCCCTGCACGGCAGCGGCCGGTCCGCCGAGGCGCTCGCCGTGTTCGCCGAGGCCCGTGGCCGGCTCGCCGACGAACTGGGCGCCGACCCGTCCGCGGATCTCGCCGACGCGCACGCCGCCGTCCTGCGAGGGTCACCGGCGCGCCGGGTTCCCGTGCCGCTCACGGGATTCGTCGGCCGCGACGAACTCGGCCGGCTCGTCGCCGCGCTCGGGACGACACGGCTCGTCACGCTCACGGGGCCCGGTGGAGCGGGCAAGACACGGCTCGCCATCGAAGCGACTTCCTTGCAGGACGGCGAAGTCTGCTTCGTCGAACTCGCCGCGGCGACCGAGGTCGCGCCCGCCGTCCTCGCCGCGCTGGGCCTGCGCGAACAAGGCGTCCTGACACCGGGAGCGGTTTCGGATCCCGCCGACCGCCTGGTCGCCGGGCTCGCCGACCGGTCGCCGCTGCTCGTCCTCGACAACTGCGAACACGTCGTCGAAGAAGCCGCGCGGCTGGTGCGGCGCCTGCTGTCGGAGTGCCCTGGCCTGCGGGTGCTCGTCACGAGCCGCGAAGCGCTGGGCCTGACCGGCGAAACGCTGGTACCGGTCGGTCCCCTGCCCGCGGGCGCCGCCGCCCGGTTGTTCTCCGAGCGGGCCGCGGCGGTCGCTCCCGGGCAGACGCCGGACCCGGCCGCCGTGGCCCGGATCTGCGCCGAGCTCGACGGTCTGCCGCTGGCGATCGAGCTCGCCGCCGCGCGGTTGCGGACCCTGTCCGCCGCCGATGTCGCCGCCCGGCTCGGCGACCGATTCGGGCTGCTGTCCCGCGGCGAGCGGACCGCCGAACCACGGCACCGGACGCTGCGCGGCGTCGTCGAGTGGAGCTGGGACCTCCTCGACCCGCGGGAACAGCGGCTGGCCGGCCGGTTCTCGGTGTTCGCCGGTGGTGCGAGGCTCGACGCCGTCGAACGCGTCTGCGCCGTGCCCGACGCGGAAGGCGTGCTGGCCGGGCTGGTCGAGAAGTCCTTCGTCGAGTTCGGCGGCGGCCGGTACCGGATGCTGGAGACCATTCGCGCGTTCTGCGCCGAGCACGGCGAGGACCGGCGCGCCGAACACGCCGAGTACTTCCTCGATCTCGCCCTCACGTCCGAACCGAAGCTGCGCGGCGCGGACCAGCTCGTGGCGCTGGAAGCGCTGAGCGCCGAGCACGCCGAACTGCACGCCGCCTTGCGCTGGAGCGTGACCGCCGCCCCGGACCTCGCCTTGCGGCTCATCGCGGCCCTGACCTGGTACTGGTGGTTGCGTGGGCTGCGCGGCGAAGCGACACCGTTCGCGGACGCCGCGCTCGCCGCCATCGGCCCCGAACCACCGCCGGGGCTGACCGAGGAATACGTCCTCGGTCTCGTCCACGCGTCGGCCGCCGACGTCGGGATCGAACCGATCCTGCGGCGGCTCGACGGCCCGCTGCGCTACCCGTACCTGTTCCTGCTGTGGGCGTTTTCCCCGCACCCCAGGGCGAAGGAGGGGGAACGGCTCGCCGCGCTCATCGGCGACGATCGGTGGTCGCGGGCGTTCGCGCGGATCAGCGACGGCCTCGGCGCGCAGTACAACGGCCGGATCGCCGACGCCGAAGAACACTTCTCCGCGTCACTGACCGGGTTCCGCGAACTGGGTGACCGCTGGGGCGCGGCGAGCACGCTGGAGAAGCTCGCCGAGTTCGCGGACTGGCGCGGCGACCACGTCCGGTTCCGCGAGCTGATGGACGAATCCGTGCGTCTGGCCGCGGAACTCGGTTCCTCCGAAGACGCCGCCGATCTGCTCTGCCGCCGCGCCGACGGCGTCCTGCGGGAGGGTGACATCGAGGCCGCGAAAGCCGACTACGAAGCCGCCGGTCAAGCGCGCGGCAACCCGCTGACGCTCGCGCGGGCCCGAGGCGGGCTGGGCGAGATCGCCCGTCGCGAGGGCGACCTGGCGACGGCCCGACGCTGGTACACCGCCGCGCTCGGCCTGGACACCGGCCCGGTGACCGGTGGCGAGACACGGATCCGGCTCCACACCGGCTTCGGCTGGACGATGGCCGCCGCCGGCGACCTCGACGCGGCGACCGAACTGCACCAGGAAGCGCTCGCGACCGCGCTGGAATACGCGAATCTGCCCGGCGCGGCCCAGGCGATCGAGGGGCTGGCCGGGGTTCTCGCCGCGCGTGACGAGGACGAGCGGGCCGCGTTCCTGCTCGGCGTGGCGGTCGGGCTGCGCGGCGCGCCCGTCGCCGGGGACGCCGACGTCGACGGAGTGGTGCACCGCGTCCAGGCCCGGATCGGCGCCGACGCCTACTCCGGCGCGTTTGCCCGCGGCCGGGAAATGCCTCCTGACCAGGCGATCCACGAACTCGGTCAGCGGCGGTTCGTGCTCGGTTCGTGACCGGTCAGCGGGCACGTCCACGCTGCCGGACATGACGAAGAACATCCTGATCTCCGGCGCCGGCGTCGCCGGGCCCGCCCTCGCCTGGTGGCTGCGCCGCCACGGCTTCAGCGCCACCGTCGTCGAGCGGGCCCCGAGCCCACGTGAAGGCGGCTACAAGGTCGACATCCGCGGCGTCGCCGTCGA
This sequence comes from Amycolatopsis japonica, assembly GCF_000732925.1. Lineage (NCBI taxonomy): Bacteria > Bacillati > Actinomycetota > Actinomycetes > Pseudonocardiales > Pseudonocardiaceae > Amycolatopsis > Amycolatopsis japonica. The sequence continues at coordinate 2,608,618 of NZ_CP008953.1, read as the reverse complement.
CGTCGTCCGCCGGATGGGCCTGCTCGACGAGGTGCACGCGGCGAGCACCGACATGCGAGGCGCCGCGTTCGTGAACAAACGAGGCAAGCAGCTCGCCACGCTCGACGCCGGCACTTTCGGCTTCCGCCATGGCGACGACACCGAAATCCTCCGCGGCGACCTGGCGAAGATCCTGTACGACGCCACCCGGGAGAGCACCGAGTACGTCTTCGGCGACTGGATCACCGGGCTGGCACAGTGTTCCGACGGCGTCGACGTGACGTTCGCCCACGGTGCCCCGCGCCGGTTCGACCTGGTCGTCGGCGCCGACGGGCTGCACTCCGGCGTCCGCGCGCTCGCTTTCGGGCCGGAAGAAGACTTCCTGCACCGGTTCGACGCCTACATCTCGATCTCCACCGTGCCCAACACCTTCGAACTCGACCGCTGGGAACTGCTGCACTCGGCCGCGCCCGGCAAGATGGTCAACGTCTACAGCACCGCGCGTGCCGATGACGCCAAGGCCGCGTTCTGGTTCAGCGCCCCGCCGTTGCCCTACGACCGGCGGGACGTCGAGAGCCAGAAGAACCTCGTCGCCCGCCAGTTCGCCGAACTGGGCTGGGAGATCCCGGCGTTGCTCGACGCCATGCGCGAGGCGGGCGACTTCTACTTCGACCCGGTGTGCCAGATCCGCATGGACCGGTTTTCGGCCGGGCGCGTCACCCTCCTCGGTGACGCGGGCTATTGCCCGTCGCCCGCCTCAGGGCAGGGCACGAGCCTGGCCCTCGTCGGCGCGTACGTCTTGGCGGGCGAGCTGGCGGCTTCGGACGACTTCACGACGGCGTTTTCCCGCTACGAAAGGGAAATGTGTCCGTACGTCGAGAAGAACCAGGCTCTGGCCAAGATGGCGCTACGCGGGATCATCCCGCAGTCGCGGGCGTTCGCGTGGTTCAACACCCGGATGATCAAGCTGATGCCCTATCTCCCCGGCCGCAACCGGGTCCTGGAGCAGATGGCCCGCCCGATCCGGGAAGCGGCGAACGCGTTGGTGCTGAAGGATTACGCCCAGCGCCCGGTCTCGGACGACCCCCGTTAGACCTGCGAATCCGCGAGCAGTTTCAGCGCGAGGGCCTTGAGTTCCGGGCTGGCCTTCGCGGCGTTGCCCGAGTCGAAAGGCGGCTGCGGATCGTATTCGACGGCGAGCTGGATACCGCGCGCGATCTCTTCACCGGCCAACAGGGACGCGAGATGGAAGGCGAGGTCGATCCCGGCGGACACCCCCGCCGCGGTGACGACCTTGCCGACCTGAACGTAGCGCTCGGGCACATAACGCACGCCGAAGGTCTTCTCCAGATAGTCCGCGGAGGCCCAGTACGTCGTGGCCCGCTCGCGGAGCAGCCCGGCCGCGCCGAGGAGCAAGGATCCCGTGCACACCGACGTCGTCCACATCGTGTGCCGATGGATACGCCGGATCCAGTCGAGCAGGACCGGGTTCTCCATCGCGGCGACCGTCCCGCGGTTGCCCGCGCCCGGGACCAGCACCACGTCCAGGCGGTGCACCTCGGCCACCGAACGTTCCGCCAGCACCGCGACGTCACGGGTGTCCGTGCGCACCGGGCCGCGTTCCTGGGCGATCATCGTCACCGTGGCGCCGGGCAGCCGGGACAACACCTCGGCCGGTCCGGTCGGATCCAGCAGGCTGAACCCGTCGTAGAGCAGGATGCCGATCTTCGGTCCCTTGGTCTCCGCCTGAGCCGTGCCGGTGCCGAGGCCGAACGCCGCGGCTGCCGCGACTCCGGCCAGAACGGTCCTGCGGGTGGTCTTCGCACTGTCCATGCCGCGATTCTGGGGAGCTCAGGCGCCGATCGGGCGGGGCATGTCCGTCATCCTGCGAAGTGTGTCCCCGGTGATCCCGTAGTACTGGCGGAAAGCCGTCCGCAGGGTCTCCGCCGAGGCGAATCCGCATCGCCGCGCGACCGCGGCCAGCGGCAACGCGGTGGACCGCACCAGCTGGGCGGCGGCTTCGGTCCGCGCTGTCCGCACGGTACGGGCCGGGGTGCTGCCCAGCTGGGCGGTGAACAGCCGGGTGAGGTGCCGCGTGGTGACCCCGGCGCGGGCCGCCAGCGCCGACGGGCTCAGGTCTTCGGCGAGATGCGCGGCGATGTATCCCAAGAGGTCGCGCACGACCCGGTTGCCCGGCGGCGGGACGGCCAGGAACGTGCTGATCTGGGCCTGGTCGCCCGGGCGGTGCAGATAGGTCACCAGTTCGCGGGCGACCTCGCGGGCCAGCGTCGGACCGCAGTCGTCCTCGATCAGCGCGAGCGTGAGATCCAGCGCGCTGATGACCCCGGCCGAGGTGAACACGTTGCCGTCGCGGATGTAGAGCGGGGCGGGATCCACCTTCACCGCCGGGAAGGTGGCGGCGAGCAGCTCGCCGTATCCCCAATGCGTCGTGACCCGGCGGTCGTCGAGCAGCCCGGCGGCCGCCAGCACGAAGGTACCCGTGCACACCGAGGCGATCCGCCTGCTCCGTCCGGCCAGCCGCCGCACCTGCGTCAGCAGACGATCGTCCGCCGCGGCCGCGGCCGTTCCCGCGCCACCGACCACGATCACCGTGTCCACCCGCCCGGACACCTCGGCGAGCCGCCGGGCACCCGCGAGCATGATCCCCGACGAACTCCGTGTCGTCCGCCCCTGAACCGTCGCCAGCTCGACGACATACGGTGGCGCCGCGCCGTGCGAGTTCGCGATCTCCAGCGCCCCGCTGGGACAGGCGACATCGAGGATCTGGGCGTCGTCGAAGGCGACGATCACCACCCTGCGCACCGTTTCCTTTTCAACCCCCACACGGAGAATCTACCCGCGGCCCGCTTACCTCGGACGTAATCGACAGGGGCTCCCGGCTCGATGATCCTTCGGCCATGAAGGTTTCACGACTCTTGCCCGCCCTCGCGGCGGCCGTTCTGTCCGTTGTCGTTCTCGCGCCCCCGGCGAACGCCGAACCCCTTGCCGGACGACCGGCGAACGTGGAGCGGTTCATGGACGCCTACCGTGCCTGGGGCAGAAACGCCCGGAATGTCGACGCGTACATGAACCTGTTCGTCCAAGACGGGACGGCGCGCTTGTGGGACAGCGGGCTCGAGACACCCCGGGACTGGGCGGGCATCAGAAGCCAGATCGAGGGCGTGCTGAAGCTGGCCCCGGACTACGTCTTCGTTCCGGAGACCGTCACTTCCGACCCCGACGGCAGGGTCGTGTTCATCGAGGCGCTGAACACCGGCACCGTCAAGGGGAAACCGGTCTCGTTCAAGACCATGCACCGGCTCGTCCTCGGCGATCCCGCCGCGGGCAAGGATCCGGCCCGGGTGCAGGACGGCAGGAGGTTCTGGGACCAGGTCACCATGTTCCGTCCGGTGGAGGATCCGGCGAACCCGCTGCGGAACCTCTTCGAGGGGATCACCGCGTCGGCGACCGATCCGGCCCCGGCGATCCCCTTGCCACCGCGGATCCGGCGACTGGCGTGGAATCGGGAAGCGGCGGGGATCCTGGTCGCCGGGGTGGACGGTACGGCGACCCTCCTGGGCCCCGGCCTGACCGAGCCGATCTCCGGCCGCCGGGCCATGACCGCATACCTGGACCGGTTGTTCGGCGCGGTCCGTGACGTCGCACTCGAGCCGCGCGCCACCGTGTCCGCGGACGGCACCGAATACCGGGAGTGGGTCGGCACCGCGGTGGCGCTGGGCGGCGCCGACCCGCGCCCGATCTCCTTCAGCCTGGTCGAACGGACGGTGAAGACCGCGACCGGCACGGCCTGGTCGCTGCATTTCGACACTTTGGACCTGATCGCTTCGGTCCAGACGGTGAAAGAACTGCGGGCCCGGATCTTCGGCTAGCCGTCAGAGTGGTCGGCCGGCGCGGTCCATGCAGAAGGAGTCACGTTCAAGGTCGCACAGTCCGCGACCCCCAGGTCGGACAACACCGCCCGCAGCCGTTCCAGCGCCGCGGTCGTGTCCGAACCCTCCACGACTTCAACGTCGAGATGACAACGACCCATGCCACTGCCCGCGCCGGTGACCTCGAATTCCGATTCCAACGCCTCCTCGACCTCGTCACGGTCGATCGGCAGCCCCACGAAGACGATCTCGACGAACACTAGGCGCGTCCGGTCCAAGGACTTCCGGCGCCCGTTCGCGTCGCGCTGCCGCCGGCTGGCAGGTCGAGGACGTCGATCAGGGTCGGGTCTTCGTCGATGGCGTGGTGCAGGTGCCCGACCTTGCCGGTGCCGCCGTCCGCGTCGGAAGCACCGATGAGCTGCCACATGCCGTCATCGGCGTCGTGCCGCACAAGCAAAATCGGCTCGCGGCGATCAAACACCTCGAGAGTCTGGAGGCACAGGGTGCCCAGAAGCCAGTGCCGCATCCACCAAGCCCGCCGATCGCGCCGCATGACCTCGTCGGCGACCGCCCAGACGAACGGCAGGTCCTCATGGGCACGTGCCTCGTCCGCGGTCAGGTCCGGCCCGCCCTGCGGTACCCGTTCGAACGGGTCACCGGTCAATGAGAACGCATGTCCGTCCTCGTGCTGGAAGATGACGGCGTGGAAGGTCCCACCGCCGGGGTTGCCCGCGCCGATCCCGATCGACAGGCGAGCGGCGTGCGGATCCGCGCCGGTGGTCCAGCCGAACGCGTACGAGGCCAACTCGCCCCGCGGCCCGACGAACTCACCGAACGCACGCCGGTCCATCCCTGTCGCGGTGTCCGTCGGTACCAACGCACCCTCGTGCACCTGAATATCCACGCCCGCAAGGTACCCGCTTACAGCGGTGCGGCCAGCAACACGACCCGGTCGTGCTCCGGATCGAACCCGAGGACCGCATGGTCCGGGCTTCCGCCTTCCGGCGCCATGAGAACCGGCTTTCCCAGCTCGCGCCCGATGTCGGTGAGGAACGCACGAGGGATGTCGACTCCGGCTCGTCCTTGTAGCTCCTGCAGGTCGAAGTCGCCGTTTTCCGGCAACGCGGAGCCAGCCGCGTTGCGAACCGCCTCGGGAGCAAAACCAGCTGCCTGATCGCGTCGCCGTTTTTCGGCAACCGGCCGGGAAATCACCTCGCGACACCGAGCCACGTCGCCATTTTCCGACAACGGACCGGCCAGACCGAAACACAGAACCGACCACACACAACCACGCCGCCCGAACGGCCGCCACTTCCCGGCAACACGTCACGCGCCGCCCGACAACTTTGCCGCACGACTGACCCCGTCGCCGTTTCCCGGCAACGCACAGCCAGCCACGTCGCGATCCGCCCCAACAACCCAACCGGCTGCCTGATCCCGTCGCCGCTTTCCGGCAACCGGCCGGAAATCACCTCGCGAAACCCGAGCCACGTCACCACTGCCCGACAACAGACCGGGCAAGCAAGCCTGCTCAAGAACCCCCGAGTTCTTCCGCTCGATCCCTCGGCCGCCATGAGACGGAAAGATCGCGAGCACCCGTGGAACCGGACAGACCCGCAGCTCCACCAGCATCAGGCCACCTCGCCGGAATTCCCGCTGCCAACCGCGCGCCTCGACCAGATCGAACACCCTCTGCCAGTCCTCCGCGGAGGTATCCGGAACGAACACGTCGGGAAACGCACCCATCAGATCAGGGTCGAAGAAGCTCCTGACCTCGTCCCACCGAAGATCCGTCATGCGGCCATTGTCCCGGCCGGATATCCCGGTGCGCCACCGAAAAACCGGCCGTAGCATTCGCGCTGTGACGGAACTACCGCGCGAGATCGTCCAGCATTATCGATCGACCGACGAGGGAGCACGACTCACCGAGCCATCCGGCCTTCTCGAGTTCGTACGGACCCAGGAGATCGTGCGACGGCATCTGCCGGCCGGCGCCCTGCGCGTGCTCGATGTCGGCGGTGCCACCGGAACACACGCCGCCTGGCTCGCCGCGGACGGCCATCAGGTGACGTTGTTCGACATCGTGCCGGAGCATGTCGCCGCTGCGCGGCAACTCGCCGACAGGACACCGGGAATGACCGTGGCGTTGGCTGACGCCCGGAGGTTGCCGGTGCCGGACGGCAGCTTCGACGCCGCGCTCCTGCTCGGTCCCCTCTATCACCTGAGCGACCGCGATGATCGTCTCGCGGCATTGCGTGAAGCCGGTCGCGCAGTCCGCCCGGGCGGATGGATATTCGTCGCGGCGATCTCGCGCTTCGCGTCGCTGTTCGACGGCCTGGCCCGTGGTTTCCTTTTCGACCCGGAATTCCAGCGGATAGTGAGCGTCGATTTGGCTTCCGGTCAGCACCGCAACGACGGCGACCATCCCCATTGGTTCACCACCGGCTACTTCCACCATCCCGGCGAATTGCGTCAGGAATGTCTCGATGCGGGGCTCAGCCTGCTCGACGTGGTGGGTGTCGAAGGACTCGCGGGCTGGCTGCCGCAGCTCACCGACCGGTGGGACCACCCGGCGGACCTCGACGTCGTTCTCCGCTTCACCAGAGCCGTCGAGAACGAACCCTCATTGCTCGGGCTGAGCAGTCATTTGATCGCGATCACCCGGACGCCGACCCGATCCGGCTTCATGTAACAGCTCGCGCAAGCGCGACGACCTGCATGCAAGGTTCTCCCACGAAGGGGGCAGTGATGCGGCGACGATGCTCACGAATTGCCTCTTTTGTGGTCGCCCTGGCGACCACTTGGACCACCGCGGGTTGCGACGACGAACCCGGGCAACGCGTCGACCCTGGCTGCCCCGATGCCACGACCGGTAGCCGAGTTCCGTTGTCGATGATCGAAGGGCCGCCGCGGGACTTGTCCCAGCTGGTCATGTGCACCAACGCACGCGGAACGGCGGTCTTCGTCGGAAACGACACCAAAGTCGTCTGGCTGGTGCGGACGACCCCGGAAGTCCTGGCCGATCGCCACGGCGGCGTACCCACGGACGTGCAGCTCTTTCGCATGTGGAGAGCGAAGAAGCCGTTATACGGAACGCCGCTCGAACCCGGCACCGCGTTGACTGTTCCCTTGCCTCCGGCACAGGTGACGCTCCAGATCGACGTCGTACTTCAACACCAGTGGGCGACGTTCGACATGCTGGGAAAAACGTTCTCGGCGGCCGGCGAAAACCTTCCCGAGTTGGTCAAGAACGACAAGTACAAGAACGCCGTGGAGAGTTGTCTCGAAGCCAGCACACGAATCGTCGACTACGCCGCGGCGGCACGGTACGACACGGAGAAGTGGATCGATTCCCTTGGCTTGCTCACCGGCGGGGCCACTTGCGCCTCAGACCTCAAGCTCGCGGAGGACGAGCGGCAGCTCAAGGCCTGGCGCGAAGGTCGACGGTCATTGCCGGCGCTGAAACCGTCGACCTTCGCGCAAAACGCGAGATCGATCTCGTCAGAATTCGACGACGTCCTCAAAGCGGTCGGCCAGATCCTGGCCAAGTAACAGGGGCGCCGTTGATCAATCCGGCGATCACGGCCATCTCCTCCAGCGGGTCGACCACCGGCTGGATCACGATCTCGCCGACACCGGCTTCGCCCAAGGCGGCGATGCGGGAGCGGAGGTCGTCCGGCGTCCCGACCAGGGTCAGGGTGTCCATCAGCGACGGGGTGATCAGGTCCCGGTCCGACGGCACGATGCGGTCCAGGTAGCCGGGGTAGAGCTTGGTGTACCGGTCCGGCGCGGTGGCCGTGGTGCCACGCCGGTCGAGCAGCCGGCGCACGGCGTCGCGTTCCTCGGCGCCGAGTCCACTGGCGACCGACGGGGTGTCGGCGGCGAAGGCCAGCAACGACAAAACGACGTGGCCCACTGCGTCCCGGGCCGAGTCACCGTAGGGGTCGGCGCCGTCGTCGAGGACGTGGAGCGCGGTCATCAGGTACGACCCGGCCCGGGGCGTGCCCCCGCGAGCCGCGTGCAACGCCCGCCAGGCCGCGGGATCGAGAAGACCGAAAGAGACGAGGCCGGCATCGCGGCGTCCGGCGACCGCGGCGGCCTTCGACCCCAGCGCGGCCACCACGAAGTCGATCGGATCGGCGGTGTTCACCGCCTGCCCGGAATGCAGGAACCGGACGTCGCGCACCCTGTCACCCTCGCGATAGTCGACCGGATATCCGGCGCACAGCCTTTGGAGCGCGACGGTGAACGCCTCCAGTTCGGCCGTCGTGGTCGGCGGCATGCCCAGCGTGCGCCGGGCGGTGTTCCCCGTGCCGACACCGCAGACGATCCGGCCCGGCGCCAGCGCGTTGAGGCTGGCGAACCCGCTCGCGGCGGCAGGCGCCGACCGCAACGCCGGGGACGTCACCCCGATGCCGAGCTTGATGCGGCTGGTCACCCGCGCACACGAACTCAGTGCCACGAACGGATCACCGTGGACCATGGGCGTGTCGTAAACCCAAAAGCTGCTGAACCCGAGCTCCTCGGCCAGCACGGCCGACTCCGCCACACCGGGATGGGCCGCGACCACGATGCCGGTACGCACAGGACTCCCCCTTCCACCCGTGAATCCGAGCTTGCCAGAGATCGTGACCGAATCGGCTAGCGTGGTCCTATGCCGTCGCCTGATCGCCTCGCCGCTTTCGCGCTCGCGTCGTTCGTCCTGATCCTCATCCCCGGCCCCGCCGTGCTGTTCGCGATCAGCCGCGCCCTGGCGTACGGCCGTCGGACCGCGCTGATGACCGTGGTCGGCGGGGCGCTCGGCAGCTTCGTCGCCGCCACGGCCGTCGCCATCGGGGTGGGCGCCATCATCCAGGCCTCCGCCGTGATCTACACCGTGATCAAATTCGCCGGTGCCGCGTACCTGATCTACCTCGGCGTCCAGGCGATCCGGCACCGCCGGGCGCTACGGGAGGCCTTCGAGGCGCAAGCGGCCCCGATCAGCGGCGGGCGCACGCTGCTGCAGGGATTCATCGTCGGCGTCACCAATCCCAAGACCGTGGTGTTCTTCGCGGCGATCCTGCCGCAGTTCGTCGACCCCTCCGCCGGACAGGCCGGCCTTCAGATGGTGGTCCTCGGCGCGGTGTTCGCCACGATCGCCCTGGCGATGGATTCCGTCTGGGGCGTGGCGGCGGGAGCGGTCCGGTCCTGGTTCGCCCGCTCGGCGCGGCGCCTGGACCTGGTCGGCGGCGCGGCCGGGCTCACGATGGTCGGGCTCGGCGTCGGCTTGGCCGTCAGCGGCCGCAAGGAGTAGACCGGACGTCTTGACCTCCAGCGAACTGGAGATTCCATGCTGGACTCATGACGATCTGGATCTGTGCGACCTGCGGCGTCGAGCACCCCGACACCGCCGCGCCTCCGGCCGGGATCTGCCGGATCTGCGCGGACGAACGCCAGTACGTCCGCGCTTCCGGCCAATCCTGGACCACCGCGGACGAGCTCGCCGCGGATCCGCACAAGCTGGTCCACGAACAGCCGGAGCCGGGCATCCACCGCCTGCACCGCGAGCCGGAATTCTCGATCGGTCAATGGACGTACGTCGTCCAGACCGATCAGGGCAACTTGCTGTGGGATCCGCCGAACGCGCTCGACGAGCCCCTGCTCGACAAGATCGCCGAACTCGGCGGGGCGGCCGCGATCGTGGCGAGCCACCCGCATATGTACGGCTCGCAGGTGAGCCTGAGCCATCACCTCGGGAACGTGCCGGTCCTCGTGCACTCCGCCGACCGGCGGTGGGTGCGGCGGGAGGATCCGGTGATCCGCGAATGGCGTGGTACCGAAGAGATCCTGCCCGGCGTCACGCTCGTCGAAGCGGGCGGCCACTTCCCCGGCGCCGCGGTCGCCCACGTCGCCGCGAACGGCGGCTCGTTGCTGGTGGGCGACACCATCGTGCCGGTGGCCGCGGCGGGCTGGGTGACCTTCATGCGCAGTTATCCCAACCAGATCCCGCTCTCTGCCGGTCTGGTCGAGCGACTCCTCGACCGGCTGGAGCCCTACGAGTTCGACCGGCTCTACGCGCTGACGGGCGCCACTCTGCAGGCTGACGCGCAGGGCGCCGTGCGGCGCTCGGCCGAGCGTTACGTCGCGTGGGTCAGTGGCGCGAACGACCATCTCGGCTGAAACGAAGGCGATACCGGCGAACGTCGGCGATGCTTGACGCGTGGAGTACGTGTCCAGAGTGCCGCGTCCGCCCCTGGACGGGCTGATCGACGACCTCTACTACCTGGAGGGCGCGCCGCCCTACGCCCGGCTGACGTTGCCGCCGTCGCCCTCTGCGCTGCTCATCGTCAACCTCGGGGCGCCGTTCCGCGTCCGCGCCGGCGCCGACATCGAGACGGCCGGGTACGCCGACGGCTGCGTGATCACCATGCCCACCCGCGCGTACGAGTTCGGCTACCCACGCCGCAGCCGGTCCGTCGGCGTGCACTTCAAGCCGTGGGGACCGGCGTCGTTCCTCCCGATGCCCGCGGCCGAGCTGTGCGACCGGCCGGTGACGCTGGAGCAGGTTTGGGGACGGTCCGCCGTCGCCGAGCTGCGGGACCGCCTGGCCTCGGCGCCCGGACCGCACGAGATGCTGACGCTGCTTGAAGAGGAGCTGACGCGACGGCTGCGCGAGCCCTCCGGCCTGGAGCTGGTCCGCCGGATGAGCGACGCCATCGCGACGACCGGCGGGGCGGTGGCGATCGGCGATCTGAGCGCGGCGGCCGGGGTCAGCGGCACCCATCTGGCACAGCGGTTCAAGGAACTCATCGGGGTCACGCCGAAGCGGCTCGCCCGCACCTACCGTTTCACCGCCACCGTGTTCGGGATCGACCCCGCCGAACCGATCGACTGGGGCGAACTCGCCCATGGCGCCGGGTATTTCGACCAGGCCCACTTCAGCCACGAGTTCCGGGCGTTCACCGGGCTCACGCCGACCCGCTACCTCGAGGTCCGGCGACGGTTCCACCGCGAACATCCCGGCCATGTGCTGGACAGCTGGCCTCTGCCCGCCGATTGATTTCTTACAAGCGCGGCGGCTCACGGCACGCTAGTTTCGGGGCCCTCGAAGCAAAGGAGGGCCCGTGGGCAAGGTGGTCATGTACAGCTCGGTGTCGGTGGACGGCTTCGTCGCGGACGAGAACGACCAGCCCGGACCGCTGTTCGACTGGTTGACCGGCGGTGACGTCCCGTTGGACGAGAGCGGCGTGCTCAAGGTGTCGCGAGCGTCCTACGACTACACCCGGCAGTACTGGGACGAGATCGGGGTGACGATCGCCGGCCGCCGCGTCTTCGATCTGACCGACGGCTGGGACGGGAAGCCGCCGAGCGGGATCGACCACGTGGTCGTCGTGACGCATCGGCCCGCGCCCGAGGGCTGGGATCCCGGCGCGCCGTTCCACTTCGTCGACGGCATCGAGGCAGCCGTTGCCAAGGCGCAGGAACTCGCGGGTGACCGCGTCGTCGAGATCGCGGCAGGCGACGTCGGTGGCCAGGCACTCGCCGCGGGTCTGGTCGACGAGGTGCGCATGGACGTCGTACCCGTCGTGTTCGGGTCCGGGAGGCGCTTCTTCGGGTCGGTCCACGCGCAGCATCTGCTGGAGGATCCCGAGGTGGTGCTTCAAGGCAACCGAGTGCTTCACCTGCGCTACCGGGTACGCCGCTGACGGAATCAGCCCGGAGCGAGCAGGTCTTGAAGGGTTGCGGTGGCTGTTTCGCGCAGCCAGACGTGGGCGGGATCGTTGTGGTGCCGCTGATGCCAGAGCAGGTGCAGAGGCACGTCGGGCATTTGCAGCGGTAGCGGCAGGGTGATCAAGCCGAGTTGCTCGCGGGCGGCCCGGGTGACCGCGTCGGGCAGGGTGACCACGAGGTCGGTGTCGCGGGCGAGCTGCAGCGCGGTGGCCGTGGTGGGGGCGGAGGCGATCACACGGCGCTCGTGGCCGAGGGTGGCGAGGACGTCGTCGATCCGGTCGCGCAGGCGCCCGCGCCGGGAGACGGTGAGGTGTTCGGCGGCCGCGTAGGCCTCGGCGGTCATGGGCTGTTCGGCGAGCGGGTGCCCCGGCCGGACGGCGACGGCGAGCCGGTCGTGGCCGATGAGGTGGTGGCGGATGTCGGGCAGGGACGGCGGGCCCGTGCCGGAGGCGAGATCGACCTCGCCGCGACGCAGCTCGGGGGTGTCGTCGCCGGGTTCGGCGGTGAGACGCAGCCGGACACCGGGGGCCTGGCGGTGCACCGCGGCGATCAGGGCGGTTCCGCAGGCGGCGGTGAGCGCGTCGTGCCAGCGGACGGTGAACACCCGCTCCAGCGTCGCCAGGTCGAGTTCTGCCTGAGCCGACAGCAACTGATGTGCCTGCCGCACCAGGGCGTGGACCTCGGTCCGCATGGCCACCGCGCGGGTGGTGGGGGTCATGTGGCGTCCGGTGCGGACCAGGATCTCGTCGCCGGTCGCTTTGCGGATACGGCCCAGGGAACGGCTCATCGCCGGTGCGGTGACGTGAAGCCGAGCCGCGGCCCCGGCCACGCTCCCCTCTTCCAGCAGGGCGTCGAGCGCGGTGAGCAGGTTCAAATCCAGTTGCATGGCGGTAACTATATAAGTGCGGAACATGCACTTGTCGTTAATGGCCGCGCTCTCTACCTTGGGAATCACGGGGCTGGAAAAAAGCCCGAATCCCAAGGAGTACGCCATGAGTACAGCCATGCCCACCGACCTCCGGACGACCTTGCTGCCCGCGGTGACCGCCATCGTGAAGGACGCGGGAAAGACCTTGCGGGAGCGCTACACGACCCACGCCCGGGGCGTAACCCTGGCGGAGGTCGTCGGCGAGATCTACTCGAATGACGAAGCGGTCCTCGCCGTCATGCGTGAGCCGCTGCTGGCGGCGAGGCCGGGTTCCCAGTGGGTGGAGGACGAACTCGCGGGCGGAGCGCTCCCGCCCGGCGAGTGGTGGGTCGTCGATCCGGCCGAGGGCAACATCAATCACGTCCACGGCATGCCGGACTGGGCCGTCACCGCCACCCTGGTGCGTGACAACCAGCCCATCCTCACCGTCGTGCACCTTCCGCTGAGCGGCGACACGTACACGGCCACCGCCGGTGGCGGCGCCCATCTCGACGGCCGCCCCCTGACCGTCTCCGCCAAGGCCGACCTGGGTGCCGCGCTGATCGGCACCGGGCAGGCCCGGCCCGGCGAGAGCACCGACACCTTCCGCCGGATCGGCGAATCGGTCACCGCCATGCTCACCGCCGGCCTCGTCGTACGCGTGTCCGTTCCGGCCACCCTGCAACTCATCCACGTCGCCGCCGGGCGCATGGACGCCTTCTGGCAGTTCTCCGACGTCCGCTCCGGTCTCGTCGCCGGCGCCCTCCTGGTCGCCGAAGCCGGCGGCACCGTCACCGACCTGGACGGCAAGCCCTGGAAGGCGGGCAGCCGTGACTTCCTCGCCGCCGCTCCCCGCGTCCACGCCGCCGCGCTCGACGTCCTTTCCCCGCTCTGACCGGTCCACAAGGGAGCACCACGCCATGACCACCATCGGCATCCTGGGCGCCGGCCGTGTCGGCACCAACCTCGCCCGCGCGCTGGCCGCATCGGGCCACCAGGTCACTCTCGGCCGCCGCGGGAACGGCGATCACGCCACCGTCGCCGGTGGCGCGGACATCGTCATCAACGCGACCCCCGGCGACACCACACTGGAGCGGCTCACCGCGCTGCGAGCCGAACTCGCGGGCAAGATCCTCGTCGACGTCTCCAACGCCACCCACGACGCGGCAGACGGCCTGCCCGGCGATCTGTGCTACCCCGGCGGCAGTCTCGCCGAGCAGCTCCAGGACGCCCTGCCCGGCACCCAGGTCGTCAAGACCCTCAACACCATGCTGTTCACGGTCATGACCGACCCCGGCGCGCTGAGGACCCCGCCCACCGCCTATCTGTCCGGAAACGACGAACAGGCCAAGAAAACCGTCGCCGGACTCCTCGGCGACCTGGGCTGGGATCCAGGCTGGATCGAAGACCTCGGCGACATCACCACCGCCCGCGCGACCGAAGCCATGGTCCTCGTCGTCCCCCATGTCCTGCGCCGCAACGGTTTCACCCCCTTCGCCGTCTCCATCGCCCGTTGATCGGCCTGTTCGTTCAGGAGGCGCGATAGGGGCCACGCCGGGTCGGTAGGGGTTGTCCGGCCGGTCCGGCCGCCCGCACGCTCGGTGGGACGGGCGATCCGCCCGTCGCCGACGCAGGAGGTGGCCGGGTGGCAGGCAACGACGAAGGACTCTGGGTACGCAGGTTCCATCCCGCGGACGACGCGCCCTTCCGTCTGGTCTGTTTCCCGCACGCGGGAGGTTCCGCGAGCTATTTCTTCCCGGTCTCAAGGGCGTTGAGCCCCTCCGCCGACGTACTCGCGATCCAGTACCCCGGACGCCAGGACCGGCGTCGCGAACCGGGGCTCGCCACCATCGCCGAACTGGCCGACGGTGTCACCGAGGCGCTCCTGCCGTGGCTGGACCGGCCGACCGTCCTTTTCGGTCACAGCATGGGCGCGTCACTCGGCTTCGAGGTCGCCCGCCGGCTCGAAGCCGGTGACGTGCGGCCCCACGCGCTGTTCGTCTCCGGCCGTGTGGCGCCCAGCCGCGCTCGCGACGAGACGGTTCACCGGCGCGACGACGCGGGACTCATCGCCGCCGTGAAGGAACTCGGCGGTACCGACGCCCAGATCTTCGAGGACGAAGCGATCCTGGAAATGGTGCTGCCCTCGATCCGTACGGACTACACCGCCGCGGAGACCTACCGATACACGCCGGGGCCCCTACTGCGGACCCCGATTCACGCCCACGTCGGCGAAAACGACCCGAAGGCGACCGTCGACGAAGTCCGCGACTGGGCAACGCACACGTCCGGGCGGTTCACCCTGACCACGTATCCCGGCGGGCATTTCTATCTGAACACCCACGCCCCGGCCGTGATCGGGGCCATCTCGGACGCCTTGCGGCCGTCCGACCTCCGCGTCACCCAGTGAAAGGAGCCCCTTCCGTGGTGCACATCAGAATCGATCCCACCGGATCCCGCGCGCGGTCGGCGGATCTGGAGTCCTACCAGAAGGTCGAGGACCTGGACCAGGACTTGAAGATCTGCGTCGACGGTGGCTACGAGCACTTTTCCCACGCCGGGGAATTCCAAAAGGACGGTCAAGAGGTCGTCGCCGTCTTCCGGTGGTCTGGCCGCACCAAGATCGCCGAGTGAGAGAAAGGGGAATCCCATGTCCGCGAGACTCTTCGCCCTCGATTCCTTGCAGACGTTCGACGAACTCGAACACAGCGCACTGGGGGTGGCGGAGTCCCTCCGGGAGCGTGGCGTGACACCCGCGACCAGGGTGATGCTGAAGGCCGGGAACTCGGCCGCCTACGTGACGACCCTGCTGGCCCTGATGCATGTCGGCGCGAGCATCGTGCTCGTCGACCAGCAGGAGAACGCCGCCGAAACCCAGCGGGTCTGCAACCAGGCCGGGGTCAAGATCAGCCTGGTCGACGAGGACGCGCCGTTGGTCACCGACGGCCCGCACACTCTGCTCTACGAATTGCTCGTCGCCGGGGCGTCCCAGGCCACCCGCGATCCGGAGCTGCGGGTGGAGCCGTGGTGCGAGCTGCCGGACGGGCTGATCATGTACTCCTCCGGATCGACCGGAGTGCCCAAGGGCGTGGTCAAGAACGGCGGACGGTTCCTGAAGAACCTCCAGCGCAACGCCGACCAGGTCGGCCACCACTCGGGCGACGTGCTGATGCCGATGCTGCCCTTTTCCCACCAGTACGGTCTGTCGATGGTGCTGATCGCGTGGCTGGTGCGCTGCTCGCTCGTGGTGGCGCCGTACCGGCGGATCGACCGCGCGCTGCGGATGGCGGGCCAGTGCGGGGTGACCGTGACCGACGGCACTCCGTCCACGTACCAGAGCATCCTCAACATCGTGAAGCGCAATCCCCGCTACGGCCTCGATCTCGCGGGTGTGCGGATGTTCTGCAGCGGCGCCGCTCCCCTGGGCTCGACGCTCAGCGAAGACTACGTCGCGTGGTTCGGCCTGCCATTGCTGGACAGCTACGGCAGCACGGAACTGGGCAACCTCGCGTTCGCGACGCCGGAGAACCCGGTCGGCTGCGGCCGCGCGCTCCCCGGGCACGAACTGCGGATCCTCGACGACGAAGGCAACTCGCTGCCCGCCGGGCAGACCGGCGAGATCGTGATGCACTGCCCCGACATGATGGCGGGCTACCTCGCCGCGGACGGCTCGCTGGAGCCTGCGGAGCAGGGTTGGCGGCACACCGGCGACTTCGGTTACCTGGACGAGAACGACAATCTGTTCGTGGTGGGCCGCAAGTTCGCCGTGCACCGCAAGGGACACACACTCTATCCGGAGATCATCGAGCACAAGGTCACCGAAGCGCTGTGCCCGGTCAAGATCATCGCGCTGCCGGACGAACGGCGCGGCTGTCAGCTGGCGTTCTTCGTCGAAGACCCGCTCGGCCACGACGGCAGGCACTGGCGTACGCGTATCGCCGAAGTACTGCCGGAGTTCGAGCGACCGGACCGCATCCGGGTCGTCGACCGGTTTCCGCTGAACCGCAACGGAAAACCCGACAAGAAGCGGATGACGGAGCTGGCGCTCGCCGAATCGGCCAGTTCACCGAAGGCCGGCTGAGCGACGTGACCGACGAACGCACCGCCCTGATCTTCCCGGGAATGGCCCCGACGAAAACCGGAGACGTGAGCCGGTTCCTGATGATCAACCGGAAGGCGCGGGAACGGCTCGCCACGGCCGAGGACGTCCTCGGCCGTCGCCTGCTCGGCCCGGCCCGCGAAGACGGCGATGTGTACGACGAGGCCGCGCAGGTCGTCTTCATGCTGACGTGTCTTTCCCTCGCGGAATGGGCCGAAGACGCCCTCGGCGTGAAACCCGAGATCTGCGCCGGTCCCAGTTTCGGCCAGAAGGCACTGACCTCGTACACGGGTGTGCTGTCGTTCGAGGAAACCGTCCGGCTCACCGCGGAACTCTCGCGGTGCGAGGTGTCCTACTTCGAAAGCGACTACTCGGACGTCGTGACCCACTGTTTCGTCCGGACTCCGGAAGAAGGTTTCGCCGAGGTCCTGGCCGAACTGAAGGACGAGTTCCACGACGTTTCGGGCGTCATCGACGAGGGCTTCTACCTGCTTTCGGTGCGGGAGAAGGACTTGGAGCGGGTGAAGGCGCGAGTCCGGGCGATCGGCGGCTACTCGATGCACACCATGCGCCCGCCCGTGCACTCCACCTACTTCGGCGGTTTGCGCCGTCGGGCCGAGGAGGAAGTGCTGTCCGGCTTCACTCTCCGCGACCCCGAACTGCCGGTCGTCGCGGACCAGGACGGTGCGCTCCTGGACTCGGCGGCGGGGATGCGCCGGATGCTGCTCGACACCTTCGACCGGCCGATCGACTGGCCGTCGATGGTCGCGACCCTGCGGGAGCAGGGCGTGACGTCGCTGTGCTTCTCCGGTCCGGACAATCTCTTCCACCGGGTGGACAGCACGGTGGCGAACTTCGAGGTGCGGACGGTGACGCCGGCGATGGCTTTGAAGCCGCGGAGCCGCGCTTAAGGTTTCTGCTCCCCAACGCGTGGAGGCCCCCTTTCCTCGGCTGAGCCGAGGGAAGGGGGCCTTCACGCGCAGTCGCTGTGACCACTGGTGCGTATGTGGCGACCCGACGGTCCGTGAAGGCCTCCTTGAGGGACCCAGAGTCCCTCAAGGAGGCCTTCACGGACCACGGCGAGACCGCTTAAGGCAGCCGCCCCAGCCACTCCCGAACGGCGTCAGCGGTCGTACCGGCATGCCGCTCCAGCATCGTGAAGTGATCCCCCTCGACGTCCACCGTGTCATGCGGCAGGGCCCAGCCGGACTGCCATCCGGCCCGGTCGCGCCACGCTTCCAGCGGCTCCGACGCCCGCACCAGCAAGGTCGGCACGTCGGTCGGTGCGGGCACGTGGTCGGCGAACAGGCGCAGGTAAGCACCCATCGCGGTGAGCCGCGTGTCGTCCCCGAGGCCGTCGGCGAGCCGGTCGCGGATGCCGTCCAGCGCGTGTTCGTCCTGCGGGTAGACGTCGATCAGCACGAGCGCGCGGGGCGCGGCGCCCGCTTCCTCCAGGTGCCTCGCCAGCGCGTGGGCGAGCGGGCCGCCCGACGAGTGGGCCACCAGGACCACCGGGTCGCCGCCTTCGCGGAGGATGGCCTCCGCCTGTGCGTGGAGGACCGCCTCGACCGAGTCCGGCAGCGGCTGCCCGTGCCCGAAACCGGGCACCGGAACGACGGAAACGTCCTGCACGTCCCGGAACGACGCCGCGAACCGCGCGTATTCGTGCGCGCCCGAGCCGACCAGGAGGGAGGGGACGCAGACGAGTTCGGGACCGGACGGGCCTTTCGCGAGGCGGACCGGTTGCAGGTTCTGTTCCCGCGCGGTTTCGACGGTGAACGACGGCCGGTAGCGCGACGCCTGCGCGGCCAGCGCGACGAACTGCGCGACCTCGCCGAGTTCGACAGCGCGGGCGAACATCGCGCCGAAGAAGCCCGTGGCCGCGGGCAGTGTCTCGGGTTGCCGGTCGGAGGCCGAGAAGTCACCGGAGATCCGTTCCGCGACGGCGAGCGGCGTCGGGTGGTCGAAGACCAGCGACGGCGGGAGCCGCAGGCCGGTCGAGGCCGCCAGCCGGTTGCGCAGGTCGACGGCGGTGAGCGAGTCGAAGCCGAGTTCGAGGAAGGCGACGTCGGCGTCGATGGCGCCGGCCCCGTCGTGCCCGAGGACGGCCGCGACCTGGCCGCGAACCAGTTCCAGGATCTCCGTGTCACGGCCGTCCGCGTCGAGTCCGGCGAGCCGTGCGCGGAACGCGCCGCCGCCGTCGGGCGCGCGCCGGGCACGGGTGCGGACGAGTCCGCTCAGCAACGGCGGGATCTCCTCGGCGCGGAGAGCGGTGAGGTCGAGCAGCATCGGGACGGTCAGCGTCCGCCCGGTGGCGAGCGCGGCGTCGAACAGCTCCAGACCCTCCTCTGTGGACAGTCCGCCGAGCCCGGCCCTCGCCATCCGCTCGACGTCGGCGGAATCGGTCATGGCACTGGTGGTCGCCCACAGGCCCCACGCCAGTGACGCCGCGGCGGCGCCGTCCGCCCGGCGGCGTTCCACCAGCGCGTCCACGAACGCGTTGGCCGCGGCGTAACCGGACTGCCCCGGATTGCCGAAGACACCGGCCGCCGAGGAGAACATCACGAACGGCGCGGCGTCGGGCAGGAGTTCGTGCAGGTTCACCGCGGCGTCCACCTTCGGCGCGAGCACCCGGTCGAGCCGTTCGGGGGTCTGCGCGGTGATCAGCCCGTCGTCGAGGACACCGGCGGCGTGCACGACACCGGTCACCGGATGCGCGGCCAGCACCTGGCGCAACGCCTCCCGGTCGGCCGCGTCGCACGCCAGGATCCGGACCTCGGCACCCAGCCCGGTGAGTTCGTCCGCCAGCGCCGCCGCACCGGGCGCGGCCGCGCCGGAACGGCTCAGCAGCACCAGCGAACGGACGCCGTGCGTCACCACCAGGTGTTTCGCGACGGCCGCGCCGAGGAGGCCGGTGCCGCCGGTGATCAGCACGACGTCGCCGTCGCTCCACGCCCGCGCCGGTCCGGGTTCCGGAACCCGGACAAGCCTTGGGACGAAGCTGACCCCGTCGCGAACCACGACCTGAGATTCCCCGGCGGGCAGCGCGGCCGGGACGTCGCCGTCCACGAGCACGAACCGCCCGGGGTGCTCCGACTGCGCCGAACGCACGAGCCCCCACACCGCGGCCGCCACCGGATCCGGGCGTTCGGTCGCGATCCCACCTCGCGTGGCCACCACGAGCGGGCCGTCCCCCGGTTCGTCGAGCCACGTCCGGACGCGTTCGAGTGCCGCACCCAGCACGGTGCGGAGATCCCCGGATTCGCAGTGCCACACCGTCGCGTCGTGCGGTTCGGTCGCGCCCGCGGGCACCCAGTCCAGGCCGAACAGGGACTCTCGATATCCACCGAGGCCGGACACCGACACCGGCCGCAGCAGCAGACCGTCCACGTCGGCGACCGGCAGGCCTTCAGCGTCGGCGACGGTCAGCGCGACCCCGTCCGCCGCCGGCCGCAGCCGCACCCGCAATGCCGTCGCACCCCGCGACCACAGCCGGACCCCGGAGAACGCGAACGGGAGCCGAAGCCCCTCGGCATCGTCGGGAAGCACTCCCAGCGCGATCCCGTGGAGTGCGCCGTCCAGCAACGCGGGATGCAGGCCGAAGGCCGGAGCATCGCCGGTCTGGGCTTCGGGCAGGTCGATTTCGGCGAAGACGTCGTTCTCGCGACGCCAAGCGGCGCGAAGTCCTTGGAACGCCGGGCCGTATTCGAGGCCCGCGTCCGCGAGCTCGTCGTACAGCGCCTCGACGCCGACGCGTTCCGCCCCGGCGGGCGGCCATTCCGCGAGCGGCGTGGGCACGCCGTCCGTTTCGGGCAACAGGACGCCGTTGGCGTGCCGGGTCCAGGGTTCGTCGCCGCGGCGGGAGTACACGCCGACCTCGCGACGGCCGTCGACGTCCGCGTCGCCGAGTTCGACCGAGAGCCGGACGTCGGTGCCTTCTTCGAGCACGAGCGGGGCTTCGAGGGTCAGTTCGTCGAGCATCGTGCAATCCACCTGGACGCCGGCGGCCAGCGTGAGCTCCACGAACGCGGTGCCAGGTACGAGCACGGTCCCGGACACGGCGTGATCGGCGAGCCAGGGATGCGTTTCCAGCGAGATCCGGCCGGTGTACAGCAGCCCGCCGGTCCCGGGGACCGCGACGACGGCGCCGAGCAGCGGGTGGTCCACCACCGTCTGCCCGAACGCCGACGCGTCCCCGGCGGCGGTCCCGGCTTCCAGCCAGAACCGCTTGCGCTGGAACGGATACGTCGGCAGGTCGACCCAGTCCGCCGTCGGCAGGATCGAAGACCACGCCGGGCTCAGGCCGTGCACGTGAGCTTCGGCGAGCGACGCGGCGAACCGCTCCGCACCACCCTCGCCCCGGCGCAAACTTCCCAACGCGACGGCCTCTTCGCTGATGCCAGGAACCAGCACCGGATGTGGGCTCGTCTCCACGAAGAACCGGAAACCATCCTCCAGCAACCGATCCACCGTCGCCGCGAACTGCACCGTCCCCCGCAGATTCCGGAACCAATACCCAGCATCCAATTCCAGAGGCTCATCGGTCACCGTCGAATAGAACGGAATCACCGGCGCCTGCGGCGAAATACCCGCCAACGCAGACACCACGTCCTGCTCGATCGCATCCACATGCGCCGAATGCGACGCGTAATCCACAGGGATCCGCTTCGCGCGTACGTCCAGCAGCTCACATCGCTTGACCAACGCGTCCAAGCCCGCGACATCACCGGACACCACGACCGCAGACGGCCCGTTCACCGCCGCCACCGACACACCCTCAGGCAGCAACTCACGCACCCGGTCCTCCGAGGCAGCCACCGACACCATGCCACCGAGCCCCGACAACGCCAGAATCGCCTTACTCCGCAAACACACAACCCGAGCAGCATCATCCAACGACAACGCACCAGCCACACACGCAGCCGCGATCTCACCCTGCGAATGACCCACCACCGCCGCAGGCTCCACACCACACGCCCGCCACAGCCGCGCCAACGACACCATCACCGCGAACAAAACAGGCTGCACCACATCAACCCGCTCCAACGCAGCCGCATCCGACAACACCTCGGACAGCTTCCAGTCCACAAAGGACGACAAAGCCTTTTCGCACTCAGCCATCGACTCCGCGAACACCGGAGCAGCCAGCAACAACTCCTCCGCCATCCCCACCCACTGCGAACCCTGACCCGGGAACACGAAGACAGCCTTACCCGACTGCGCGATGCCCTCGATCAGCAGGCTCGACGGTTCTCCGGCGGCGAGCGCGTCGAGCGCGGCGCGCGGATCACCGACGATGGCCGCCCGGTGCCCGAACAGCGGCCGCGCGGCCAGCGTGGCGGCGGCACCAGGAAGATCCACAAAGGACCGAAGCTGAGCAGCTCGCGCCCGCAACGCCTCCGGCGTCCGCGCCGACAGAAGCCACGGCGTCGCACCGGTCACCACCGGCTGCCGAGCCTCACTTTCCTCAGCGGCCGGGGCGGCTTCGAGGACGACGTGCGCGTTGGTACCGCTGATACCGAACGACGACACCGCGGCCCGGCGAGGGCGGTCGAGTTCCGGCCACGGCCGCGCTTCGTCCAGCAACGAGACCGCGCCCGCGCTCCAGTCCACATGCGACGACGGGGTCTCCGCGTGCAGGCTTCGCGGCAGGGTCCCGCTTCGCAGTGCCTGCACCATCTTGATGATCCCGGCGACCCCGGCGGCGGCCTGCGTGTGCCCGAGGTTCGACTTGATCGACCCGAGCCACAGCGGCCGATCCGACGGCCTGCCCTTGCCGTAGGTCGCGAGCAGCGCCTGCGCCTCGATCGGGTCGCCCAGCGTGGTGCCGGTTCCGTGCGCCTCGACGACGTCGACGTCCGCCGTCGTCAGCCGGGCGTCGGCGAGCGCCTCGCGGATCACCCGCTGCTGGGACGGGCCGTTCGGGGCGGTCAGGCCGTTCGACGCGCCGTCCTGGTTCACCGCCGACCCGCGCAGGACCGCCAGTACCGGATGGCCGTTGCGCCGCGCGTCGGAAAGCCGTTCCACCAGCAGCATGCCGACGCCCTCGGACCAGCCGGTGCCGTCCGCCTCTTCGGCGAACGGTTTGCAGCGGCCGTCCGGCGCCATTCCGCGCTGACGGCTGAACTCCACGAACGTCCCGGGGGTGAACATCACCGTCACGCCGCCGGACAGCGCGAGGTCGCACTCGCCCCGCCGCAACGCCTGTGCGGCGAGGTGCAGGGTCACCAGCGACGACGAGCACGCGGTGTCCACGGTGAGCGCCGGCCCCTCGAACCCGAAGGTGTACGACACCCGCCCGGAGGCGATGCTGCCGGAGTTCCCGGTGCCGAGGTAGCCGCCGACCTCGTCGGGAATCTCGGTCAGCCCGGAGACGTAGTCGTGGTACATCAGCCCGGCGAACACCCCGGTCCGGCTGCCCTTGAGCGAACCCGGATCGATTCCCGCCCGCTCGATGGCCTCCCACGACGTCTCCAGCAGGAGCCGCTGCTGCGGATCCATCGCCAGCGCCTCGCGTGGCGAGATCCCGAAGAACGCCGGGTCGAACTCGGCGACGTCGTGGAGGAAACCGCCCTGCGAAACGTAACTCGTCCCCTGCTTGTCCGGGTCCGGGTCGTACAACGCTTCGAGGTCCCAGCCGCGGTCGACCGGGAATCCGCTGATCCCGTCGCCGCCGGTTTCGACCATCCGCCACAGATCCTCGGGCGAGGCGACCCCGCCGGGATAGCGGCAGGCCATCCCGACGATGGCGATCGGTTCGGTGCCCGCGGTTTCGGTCTCCTTCAAGCGTTTCCGGGTTTCGTGAAGATCCGCGGTGACCTGCTTGAGGAAGTACCGGAGTTTGTCCTCGGTGTCTTTCATTTCCGCCCCCAAGTCAGGAGATCCCGAGTTCCTTGCCGATGAATTCGAACATTTCGTCGTCCGAGGCGTCTTCGAGCCGATCCGCCACGGATTCGGTGCCCTCGCCCGGATCGCAGGCCGCGAGCAGGGCGCGCAGCCGGTCCTTGACCTTGCCGCGGATTGCGTCGTCCGGACTTCCCCCGGCGAACGCGGCCTCCAGCCGGTCGAGTTCCGCCAGCACCCCCAGCGGCGGTGGCGCGTCGTCCACGACGATCTCCGCGCCGACCAGTTCCGCCACCGCGGCGGTGGTCGGATGGTCGAAGACCAGCGTGGCGGGCAGCCGGAGACCGGTGGCCTCGTTGACGCGGTTGCGCAGTTCGACCGCGGCGAGCGAGTCGAACCCGAGTTCGGTGAACGCCTTGTCCGGATCGACCTGCTCGGGACCGGCGTGCCCGAGGACACCGGCGACGTGTGTGGCGACGAGGTTCAGCAGCGCCGCGGCGCGTTCCTCCCCGGTCATCACGGCCAGTTCCGCCTTGAGCGCGTCCCCGGTCGGCGAACCGGCGGTCTCGGCGCGTTTGCCGGTACCGCGGATCAGGCCGCGCAGCAGCGGCGGGACGTCGGTGCCGAGGCCCGCCCGCACCGCGGCGAGGTCCAGCCGCATCGGCAACAGCACCGGTTCGGCCGCCGTCACCGCGAGGTCGAACAGTGCCAGTCCCTCCTCTGTGGACAGTGCGCCCGCGCCGGAGGCCGTCATCCGTTCCAGATCGCGGCCGGACATACCGCCCGCCATCCCGTCACCGGCCCAGAGCCCCCAGGCGAGCGAGGTCGCCGGCAGCCCGTGCGCACGGCGATGCCGGGCGAGCGCGTCGAGGAAAGCGTTGGCCGCCGCGTAGTTCGCCTGCCCCGGATTGCCGAAAGTACCCGCCGCGGAGGAGAAAAGGACGAACTCGTCGACGTCGCCCGCCAGTTCGTGGAGGTTCACCGCGGCGTCGACCTTCGGCCGCAGGACGGCGTCGAGCCGCTCCGGGGTGAGACCGTCGAGGACGACATCGTCGAGGACACCGGCGGCGTGGACGACCCCGGTCACCGGGTGCTCGGCCAGAAGACGTTGCAGCGCTTCACGATCGGCCGCGTCGCAAGCGACCACCGCGACCTCGGCGCCCAACCCTCGCAGTTCGTCGGCCAGCTCGCCCGCGCCCGGCGCGTCCGGGCCGCGGCGACCGGCGAGCACCAGCCGGGTCTTCCCGTGCGCGGTGACCAGATGCCGGGCCAGTGCCGCGCCGAGCGCGCCGGTGCCGCCGGTGATCAGCACGGCCCCGTCGGTCCGCGCCTTGCCTTCGACCGGCGTCACGGCCGGTTTGACCAGCCGCGGCGCCTTCACCGTTCCCTCGCGCAACTCCAGCTGCGGTTCGCCAGAAGCGAGGGCGGGCAACAGCACGCGATACGACGCGTCCTGTTCGTCGAGGTCGACCAGCACGAACCGGCCGGGGTGCTCGGACTGCGCCGAGCGGACCAGGCCCCAGATCACCGCCTGCGCCGGTTCGTCGACGGCGCCACCGGTGACCAGCACCAGCCGGGAACCGGCGAACCGCTCCTCGGCCAGCCACGTACGGACCAGCTCCAGCGCCCGCTGGGCGGCGGTGTGCGCGGCGGCGGCCAGCCCTTGGCGGTGGTCCGGCGCGCAGGACACGAAGACCAGCTCGGGCACCCGATCGATCACCTCGGCCAGATTCGCGTGAACCTGCCCGCGGTAGCCGGCGGCGGTGAGCGCGGCGTCGAGTTTGTAGTCGTCGACACCGACGACGGCCCAGCTCGCGGCCACGGCGGCGGTGGGATCGAGCGGAACCGGCGCCCACTCCAGGCCGAACAGCGACTCGTGGCCGCCCTGTCGCCCGCCGAGTTGCTCCAGAGAGACCGGGCGCAGCGTCAAAGCGTCCACTGTGGCCACCAGCCTGCCGGTCTCGTCCGCCGCGGCCAGGGAGACCGCGTTCTCCCCCGCCGGTGACAGCCGGACCCGCAGGGCACGCGCACCGGTGGCGTGGAGCCGGACGCCGGACCAGGCGAACGGCAGGCGCACGCGCCCGGCAGCCACGTCGGCCTCCTGCTCACCCCCTTCGGCGAAGCCCAGAGCGTGCAAGGCGGCGTCGAGCAACGCCGGGTGCAGGCCGAAACCTTCGGTCGGGGTGTCCTCGGGGAGGTCGACCTCGGCCCAGATGTCGTCCCCTCGCCGCCGGGCGGAGCGAAGTCCCTGGAAGACAGGGCCGTACTCGAGCCCGGCGGCGGCCAATCCGTCGTAGAGGCCGTCGGTTTCGACGGTCTCGGCATCGGCGGCCGCCCAGGCCGAAAGATCGAACGGCGCGCCCGCCGCCAGAGGCGACACGGTTCCGGTGGCGTGGCGAATCCAGTCGCCGTCGTCGGGGCGGGAGTAGACGTCCAGCGCGCGCCTGCCGGTCTCGTCCGGCGCGGCGGCGACGATCCGCAGCGCCGTGCCACCGTGATCCGGCAGCACCAGCGGCGCCTCCAGGGTCAGTTCGTCGACGGCCGCGCAGCCGGTCAGCTCCCCGGCCCGCAACGCGAGCTCGACGAACGCCGTACCCGGGAGGAGGGTCGTCCCGGCGACGACGTGGTCGGCCAGCCACGGCTGCTCCTGCACCGACAGCCTGCCGGTGAACAGCACCGCACCGCTGTCCGGCGCCTCGATCGCCGCGCCGAGCAGCGGATGCCCGGCGGGCGACTGCCCCAGCCCGGTGACGTCACCCACCGCGGGGGCGACGGGCCGCAGCCAGAACCGTTCGTGCTGGAAGGCGTAGGTGGGCAGATCGATCTTCCGGCCGGGGAGCGCCTTCGCCCAGTCGACCCGGACGCCGTCCACGTGCAACCGCGCGAGCGCGGTGACGAACGACTCGGCGTCGGACCGGCCGGCGCGCAGCGACGGCACGAACAGCGGAGCGTCCACTATGGACTCGTTCGTGACGCAGTGCTCGCCGAGAGCGGTCAGCGGCGCGTCCGGGCCGAGTTCCAGATAGCGGCGGACGCCGTGCGCTTCCAGGGTCCGGACGGCGTCGCAGAACCGGACCGCGTCCCGTACGTGCCGGACCCAGTACTCGCTCGATCGTGCCTGGTCGCCGGTCAGCGGCTCACCGGTCAACGTGGACACCAGCGGGATCCGCGGTTCGGCGGCTTGGACGCCGTCGAGTACGGCACGGAATTCGCCGAGTATCCCGTCCATGAGCGGCGAGTGGAACGCGTGGCTGACGGTGAGCCGTTTGGTCTTGCGGCCGCGTTCGGCGAACCCGGCGGCCAGCGCGGTCACGGCGGCCTCTTCGCCGGAGACGACGACCGACACCGGGCCGTTGATCGCGGCGATCGACACGGTCTCGTCGTCGATCAGCGGCCGGACCTCCTCTTCGGTGGCCTGGACGGCGATCATCGCGCCGCCCGGGGGCAGCGCCTGCATGAGCCTGCCGCGCGCGGCGACCACGGTGCAGGCGTCCTCCAGCGACCAGACCCCGGCGACGTGGGCCGCCGCCAGTTCCCCGATCGAATGCCCGGCCAGGAAGTCCGGTCGCACGCCCCGGCTTTCGACGAGCCGGAACAGAGCGACCTCGATGGCGAACATCGCGCACTGGGTGTATTCGGTGCGGTCGACCAGGTCCCCGGCGAGCGCCTCGCGCAGCGGACGGTCCAGCAGAGCGTCGAAACGCTCGCAGATCTCGTCGAAGGCTTGCGCGAAGACGGGGAACGCGGCCGACAGTTCGTCGGCCATCCCGGCACGCTGGCTGCCCTGACCGGTGAAGAGGAACGCGAGCTTTCCGCCCGGCTTCGCGACCCCGGAAACGAAGTCGCCCGGTTCTCCCCCGGCCAGCGCGGCGAGCGCGTCGAGCAGTCCGTCGCGGTCGCCCGCGGTGACGACCGCCCGGTGCTCGAAAAGTCCCCGCGTGGCAAGCGTTTGCGCGACGTCGGCGAGCTCGGTTGCGTGTCCGGTCAGCAACCGGGCACGCAACCTGGCGGCCTGCCCGCGCAGAGCGTCCGGCGTCTTGGCGGACAACGGGAAGGCGAGTACATCCGGCTGGTCGACCGGTGCCATGTCCCCGGCGCCGTCCGCTTCCAGGACGACATGCGAGTTGGTCCCGCTGATCCCGAACGACGACACCCCGGCCCGCCGCGGACGACCGGTGTCGGGCCACTCCCGCGTTTCGGTGAGCAGGGAGACGGCGCCTTCCGTCCAGTCCACATGGGACGAAGGCTCATCGACGTGCAGGGTCTTGGGCAGCACGCCGTGCCGCATCGCCTCGACCATCTTGATCACGCTCGCCACCCCCGCGGCGGCCTGGGTGTGGCCGAGGTTGGACTTCACCGAGCCGAGCCACAACGGCTCTTCCCGATCCTGCCCGTAGGTGGCGAGCAGGGCTTGTGCCTCGATCGGGTCGCCAAGAGTCGTTCCCGTGCCGTGCGCCTCGACGGCGTCCACATCGGACGGTTGCAATCCGGCCTGCGCCAAAGCCTGACGGATCACTCGTTGCTGCGACGGACCGTTCGGCGCCGTCAGCCCGTTCGACGCGCCGTCCTGGTTCACCGCCGTGCCACGCAGGAGTGCCAGCACCTGGTGGCCGTTGCGGCGGGCATCCGACAGGCGCTCCAGCAGCAGCATGCCGACGCCCTCGCCCCACGCCGTGCCGTCCGCGGTCTCGGAGAACGCCTTGATCCGGCCGTCGGGCGCCATCCCGCGCTGACGGCTGAACTCGATGAAAGTGTCCGGAGTGGACATCACCGCGACACCGCCGGCCAGCGCCAGGCCGCATTCGCCCTGCCTCAGCGCCTGCGCCGCGAGATGCATCGCGACCAGCGACGACGAGCAGGCCGTGTCGATGCTGACCGCCGGGCCTTCCAGTCCGAAGGCGTAGGCGAGGCGTCCCGAGATCACGCTGCCCGAGTTCCCCGTGCCGAGGTAGCCCTCCAGATCCGCCGGGATCTCGGTGAGCCGCGAAACGTAGTCGTGGTACATCGCCCCGGCGAAGACGCCGGTCGCGGAACCGCGCAGGCTGGCCGGGTCGATCCCGGCGCGTTCGAAGGCTTCCCACGACGTCTCCAGCAGCAACCGCTGCTGCGGATCCATCGCCAGCGCCTCACGCGGCGAAATCCCGAAGAACCCTGGATCGAAGTCCCCGGCGTCGTGCAGGAATCCGCCGTAGCGGGTGCAGGAGGTGCCGGGCCTGGAGGCCTCGGGGTCGTACAGGCCCTCGACGTCCCAGCCCCGGTCAGCCGGGAACGGGGTGATGCCGTCGCGACCTTCGCTGACCAGGCGCCAGAGGTCTTCCGGTGAGCGGACACCGCCGGGGAACCGGCAGGCCATGCCGACGATGGCGATCGGTTCGTCGACCGGTGCCGTGGTGACGACGGCGGCCGCGGCCGTGGTGCCGGACAGTTCCTCCCGCAGCCGGGAGACGACCGCGTCGGAGTTCGGGTGGTCGAACACGAGGGTGGCGGGCAGGCGCAGACCGGTCGCGGAGTTCAGCCGGTTCCGCAGGTCCACCGACGTGAGCGAATCGAAGCCGAGTTCGGTGAACGCCCGGTCCGACGGCACGTCCTCCGGGCCGGAGTAACCCAGCACCGCGGCGACCTGTGTCCGCACGAGTTCGAGCAGGCGCGCGTCACGGTCCTCTTCGGACAGTCCCGCGAGCTGCCGTTTCCAAGCCGACGCTCCGGCGGAGCGCCGCGCGGGAGCCTTGATCAGACCGCTCAGCAGGGACGGCACGTCGGAACCGAGTTCGGCACGGAGCGCGGCGAGGTCGAGCTTCATCGGCAGGACGACGCCGTCACCAGCGGTGTCGAACAGGTGCAGCCCTTCTTCGGTGGTGAACCCGGAACCGGTGAGCCTGGCGACGGCGGCGGAGGCGTCCATCCCGTCGTCGGTGTCCCAGAGACCCCAGGCCAGTGACCGGGCCGGGAGCCCGTTGGCCAGCCGGTGCTGTGCCATGGCGTCCAAGAAGGCGTTCGCCGCGGCGTAGTTCGCCTGTCCGGCGTTGCCGAACATGCCCGCCGCCGAGGAGAACAGCACGAACTCGTCGACGTCGCCCGCCAGTTCGTGCAGGTTCAGCGCCGCGTCGGCCTTGGGCCGCAGGACGGCGTCGAACCGTTCGGGGGTCAGGCTGTCGATCAGACCGTCGTCGAGGACGCCGGCCGCGTGCACCACCGCGGTGAGCGGATGCTCGGGGTCGATCCCGGCCAGCAGCTCCGCGAGGGCTTCCCGGTCGGCGACGTCGCAGGATTCCAGGACCGCGGAAGCGCCGAGCCCGGTCAGTTCCGCCAGCAGGTCCGTGGCACCGGGGGCGGCGGCACCGCTGCGGCTGACCAGCAGCAGGTGCCGCACGCCGTGTCCGGAGACCAGGTGACGGGCCAGTGATCGGCCCAGCGCGCCGGTGGCCCCGGTGAGCAGGACGGTCCCTTCCGGATCGAACCGCGGTGCCGTGCCGGAGGGCACGCTCTTCACCAGACGTGGCGCCCAAAGCTTCCCGTCGCGGATGGCGAGCTGCGCTTCGCCGGTGGCGACGGCTCCGGCCAGGTCCACTGTTTCGGTATCGGTGTCGATGAGCACGAACCGGCCCGGGTGCTCGGACTGCGCCGACCGCACCAGCCCCCAGACGGCGGCGCGGGCGAGATCACGCGTGTCCTCCCCCGCCACCGACACGGCGCCGCTGGTCTGCACGACCAGGATGGTGTCGGCGTTGTCTTCGTCGGCGAGCCAGGATTGGAGGGCCGCAAGCGTTTGCGCGGTCGCGTCGTGCACGTTCGCCACACTGTCCACTTCGGACCGGACGACCATGACGGGTGCGGCCTCCGCGGCACGGAGGCGGACCGGGACCCACTCCACCCGGAACAGCGAGTCGCCGCCACCCCCGAACGCGGCGGGGTCGACCTGGCGGACGGTCAACCCGGCGACGGTCGCCACCGGCGCGCCTGATCCATCCGCGATCGTCAGGGAGAGCGTGTCGCCGGTCCCGGTGAGCCGGACGCGCAGGCTCGTGGCGCCGGGGCCGGTGAGCGAGACACCCGACCACAGGAAGGGCAGCCGGGCCCCGCCTTCGGTGTTCAGCGCGCCGAGTCCGGCGGTGTGCAGGGCCGCGTCCAGCAGGGCCGGGTGCAGGCCGAAGCGCGCGGCGTCGCCGTGGTGGCGTTCGTCGAGGTCGATCTCGGCGTACACCGTGGTGCCGTCGAGCCACGCGGCGCGGACGCCTTGGAAGACCGGGCCGTAGTTCAGGCCCGCGTCGGCGAGGGCGTCGTACAGCCCGTCGACGTCGGTCTCGTCGGCGGCGGGCGGCCACGACGTGAGGTCGGCTGGCGTGGCGCCGGTGTCCTCGGTCAGCGTCCCGACCGCGTGGCGGATCCAGGGCTCGTCGTCGGCACGGGAATGCACGCTGACCGCGCACGCGCCGGTGTCGTCCGGTTCGCGGACCCACACGCGCAGATCGACACCGCCGCGCTCCGGCAGGACCAGCGGGCTCTCCAGGGTGAGTTCGTCGAGGACGACGGCGCCGTGCCGTCGTCCGGCGGCGAGCGCCAGATCGACGAACGCGGTGCCGGGCAGGAGCACGGTCTCCCCGACGGCGTGGTCGGTGAGCCAGGGCTGGGCCGAAAGCGACAGCCTGCCGGTGAGCACGGTCCCACCGGAGTCCGGCAGGGTCACCGCGCCACCGAGCAGCGGGTGCCCGGCGTCGGCCAGTCCCGCCGCGGTCAGATCGCCGGCCGCGGCGCCCGCGTCGAGCCAGAACTCCGTGCGCTGGAAGGCATACGTCGGCAGATCTACCCGGCGGGCCCCGGCGGACAACGGGCTCCAGTCGACGTCGGCGCCGTGGACGTGCAGTCCGGCGACCGCTGTCAGCAGGGTCATGACCTCGGGCTTGTCGCGCCGCAGGGCGGCGACGACGACCGCGTCCTCGAGGCTGTCCTGGGCCATCGCGGTCAGCACACCGTCCGGCCCGATCTCCAGGAACCGCGTGACGCCCTCGGCCTCCAGGAACTTGACCGAATCATGGAACCGCACCGCGTCACGGACATGACGGACCCAATAGTCCGAAGTGGACACTTCAGCCAGACCACCCGACACGATCGGGATCCGCGGCTCGGCGAAGGTCAGCCCCTCCACCACCATACGGAAGTCATCGAGCATCGGCTCCATCAACGGCGAGTGGAACGCGTGACTCACGGTAAGTCGCTTGTGTTTGCGGCCCTCGACCACAGCGGCGACGGCGTCCTCGTCACCCGAGACGACCACCGACTCCGGGCCGTTGATGGCGGCGATCGACACCCGCTCCGTCAGCAGCGGGGTCACCTCCGCTTCGGTCGCCCGCAGCGCCACCATCGCGCCACCCGTGGGCAGCGCCTGCATCAACCGGCCGCGCGCCGACACCAGCGTCACCGCGTCGTCGAGGGACAGCACCCCCGCGACGTGGGCGGCCGCGATCTCCCCGACCGAGTGACCGGCCAGGAAGTCCGGCCGGACGCCCCAGCTCTCCACCAACCGGAACAGCGCCACCTCAAGAGCGAACAACGCGCACTGCGTATTCGCCGTCTGGTTCAACTCTTCGGCCGAAAGGTCCTTGATCGGCTGTTCGAAGCGGGCACACACCTCGTCGTAGGCTTCGGCGAACACCGGGAAACGCTCGGCCAACTCAAGGCCCATCCCGAGCCGCTGACTGCCCTGACCGGTGAACAGGAACGCCGTCCGTCCGGTGTGCCGGGCGATTCCCCGGACGATCCCCTCGGTGATCTCGCCGTGCGCGAGCGCATCCAGCGTGGCGAGGAGACCATCACGGTCACCGGCCACGAGCACGGCACGATGCTCCAGGTCCGCCCGCGCCGTGAGGGAGAGCGCGACGTCCGCCGCGGTCACCTCGGGAGCGGCCAGCAGGTGGTCGTGGAGGCGGGCCGCCTGCGCGCGCAACGCTTCCTCGGTCTTGCCGGACAGCGGCCACGGCGGGACATCCGAGCTTCCGGACGGCTGGGGATCCGGCTCGACGGCCTCGATGATGGTGTGCGCGTTGGTCCCGCTGATCCCGAACGAAGACACCCCGGCGCGCCGCGGACGACCGGTGTCCGGCCACTCCCGCGACTCCGTCACCAGGGACACCGCGCCATCGGACCAGTCCACATGGGACGACGGCCCGTCGACGTGCAGCGTCTTGGGCAGCACGCCGTGCCGCATCGCCTCGACCATCTTGATCACACCCGCCACACCGGCGGCGGCCTGGGTGTGACCGAGGTTCGACTTCACCGAACCCAGCCACAACGGCTCTTCCCGATCCTGCCCATATGTGGCGAGCAGAGCCTGCGCCTCGATCGGGTCACCGAGTGTCGTCCCGGTTCCGTGCGCCTCGACTGCGTCCACATCGGACGGACGAAGACCGGCCTGCGCCAAAGCCTGACGGATCACCCGCTGCTGCGACGGCCCGTTCGGCGCCGTCAGCCCGTTCGACGCGCCGTCCTGGTTCACCGCCGAGCCGCGAACCACGGCCAGTACCCGGTGACCGTTGCGGCGGGCGTCCGAAAGGCGCTCCAGCAGGAGCATGCCGACGCCCTCGCCCCAGCCGGTGCCGTCCGCGGCCTCGGCGAAGGATTTGCACCGGCCGTCGGCTGCCATCCCACGCTGGCGGCTGAACTCGACGAAGGTGTTCGGCGTGGCCATCACGGTCACACCGCCCGCGAGCGCGAGCGAACATTCGCCCTGCCGCAACGCCTGTCCGGCGAGGTGCATCGCGACCAGCGACGACGAACACGCCGTGTCGATGCTGACCGCGGGGCCTTCCAGCCCGAAGGTGTAGGCCAGCCGTCCCGAGATCACACTGCCCGAGTTCCCCGTGCCGAGGTAGCCCTCGACGTCCTCCGGCACGGAGTTCAGCCGCGCCGCGTAGTCGTGGTACATCACGCCGGCGAAGACGCCGGTCTTGCTGCCCCGCACCGCGTGCGGATCGATCCCGGCGCGTTCGAAGACCTCCCACGACGTCTCCAGCAGCAACCGCTGCTGCGGATCCATCGCCAGCGCCTCACGCGGCGAGATCCCGAAGAACGCCGCGTCGAATTCGCCCGCGTCGTGCAGGAATCCGCCTTCGCGGGCGTAGCTCTTGCCCACCTTGCCGGGGTCCGCGTCGTAGACGTCTTCCCAGCCCCGGTTGACCGGGAACTCCGAAACCCCGTCCCGGCCGGCGGCCACCAGGTCCCACAGCTCTTCCGGGGAGGTGACGCCGCCCGGATAGCGGCAGGCCATACCGATGATCGCGATCGGCTCGTCGACCGGACCGGTGCGCACCGGCACGTCCGGCGCCTCCGCGAGCCCGCCCCCGGCGAGCCCCTCCAGCAGGTGTTCGGCGAGCACGAGCGGGGTCGGGTAGTCGAAGACGAGCGTCGCGGCCAGCCGCAGGCCGGTGACCTCGGTCAGCCGGTTGCGCAGTTCGACCGCCGCCAGCGAGTCGAAGCCGAGTTCCTGGAACGGTTTCCCGGCGTCGATCGCCTCCGAACCGAGGTGGCCCAGCA
Organism: Amycolatopsis japonica; assembly: GCF_000732925.1. Lineage (NCBI taxonomy): Bacteria > Bacillati > Actinomycetota > Actinomycetes > Pseudonocardiales > Pseudonocardiaceae > Amycolatopsis > Amycolatopsis japonica. Next base: position 2,574,663 of record NZ_CP008953.1, on the reverse strand, counting down.
CGATGGCGACGTGCGTCCGCACGATCTCCAGGAGTTCCCGGCTCCGTTCGGCCGGGGTGAGCGCGGCCAGCCGGTCGGCGAGCGCACCCGCCGAACCGGTGACGGCGGCGCGGCGGGCAGGCCGGATCAGGCCGCGGAACAACGGCGGCACGTCGCCGCCGAGCCGCGCGCGCAACGCGGGCAGATCGAGCCGGATCGGGACGAGTGCGGCGTCGTCGAGCGCCGTCGCGGCGTCGAAGAGCGCCATGCCGTCCTCTGTGGACAGTGCCGGGAAGCCGGGGCGGGCGGTGAGCGCGTCACCCATTCCGGCGGCCCACATCCCCCAGGCCAGCGCCGTGCCGGGCTGCCCGTTCGCCTGGCGATGCCGGGCGAGGGCGTCGAGGAAGGCGTTCGCGGCGGCGTAGTTCGCCTGCCCTTCGTTGCCGAACACCCCGGCTGCGGAGGAGAACAGGACGAGTTCGGTGTCGCCGAGCAGTTCGTGCAGATGCACGGCGGCATCCACTTTGGACCTCAGCACGGCGGTGAGCCGTTCCGGGGACAGGTCACCGAGGAGACCGTCGTCCAGCACACCCGCCGCGTGCACGGCGAGGGTGATCGGCTGATCGGCCAGCAGCGCGGCGAGCGCGTCGCGGTCGGCGGCGTCGCAGGCTTCGATCCGGACGTCGGCGCCGAGCGCGGTCAGCTCACGGGTGAGGGTGTCCGCGCCGGGCGCCGCCGCGCCGCGACGGCTGGTGAGCAGCAGCCGCCGGACACCGCGCGACCGGACGAGGTGCCGGGCGAGATCCGCGCCGAGCGCGCCGGTGCCGCCGGTGACGAGCACCGTCCCGGAGAGGTCACCGGGCTCGGTGGTGGTACGCGAGGCGCGGACGAGCCGGGCACCGGACAGGACGCCCTCGCGGAGCATGAGTTCGGGTTCGCCGGTGGCGACGGCGGCCGCGACGAGTTCGGGCGCGGGCTCCGTGTCGGTGTCGAGAAGGACGAACCGGTCCGGGAACTCTTCCTGCGCGGTGCGGACGAGGCCCCAGACGGTGGCCTGCGCCGGATGCGGCACGGCGTCCCCGACGGCACCGCTGGTCAGGAAGACGAGTTTCGGGCCGCCCTGATCGGCGCGCACCAGTTCGAGCGCACGGACGGCGGACGCGTGGGCGTCGCCGAGCAGGTCGCCGGTGTACCCGGTGAACGAGGCGACGACGTGCTCTGCGGCGGCATCGGCGGGGATGGTGAGCGGCTGCCAGTCCACCCGGAACAACGCGTCGCGCACCGGGTTCCGAGAGGTGAGGGCGCCGGACGGGACCGCCCGGACGAGGAGACCGTCGGCGGTGAACACCGGCCGTCCCTCCGGATCCGCGACGGCGAGTGCGATCGTGTCCGGTCCAGCCGGGGTGAGGCGCACGCGGATCGTGGTCGCCCCGAAAGCCCTCAGGCTCACGCCGGACCACGAGAACGGGAGCCGCGCCTCGGTGGCGTCCAGCGCGCCGAGGCCGGCGGCGTGCAGGGCCGAGTCGAGCAGGGCCGGGTGGATCCCGAACCGGGCCGCGTCGGCCTTCTCGGCGTCGGCGAGCTCGATTTCGGCGTAGACGGCCGATTCGTGGGTCCAGGCGGCGCGGACGCACTGGAAGGCGGGCCCGTAGTCGAGGCCGACCTCGGCGAGCGCGCCGTACAGGCCGTCGATCGCGACCGGCTCGGCACCTTCGGGCGGCCAAACGGCGAGGCTGAAGTCGGTGTCGGGGAAGCCGGGGGCGAGGACACCGGTCGCGTGGCACGACCATTCGGCGTCGGCGGCCTCGGGGCGGGAATGGACACCGACGGTGCGCCTGCCGGTCTCGTCCGGCGCGCCGACGACCAGCTGAAGGCTGAGCGCGTCGTGTTCGGGCAGGACGAGGGGTTCCCGCAGGGTCAGTTCCTCCACGATCCCGCAGTCGACCTTGTCCCCGGCGTGCAGCACGAGATCGACGAAGGCGGTACCCGGCAACAGGACATGCCCCGCGACCACGTGCCCGGCCAGCCACGGCTGCGCCGCGAGGGAAAGCCGCCCGGTGAGCAGGACGCCGTGCGCGTCGGCCATCGTGACGACGGCGCCGAGCAGCGGATGATCGGTGGCGCCCAGGCCCAGGCTCGCCGCGTCGCCCTCGGCGTTCAGCGGGCCGTCCAGCCAGAAACGACGGTGCTGGAAAGCATAGGTGGGCAGGTCGACGCGGCGGGCGCCGTCGAGCAGCGGCGTCCAGTCGACGGCCGCCCCGTGGACGTGCAGGGTGGAGACCGCGGCGAGCAGGGTGACGTCCTCCGCGCGGTTGCGGCGCGTGGCCGCGACGACGACCGCGTCCTCGGTGCTTTCCTGGGCCATCGCGGTGAGGACGGCGTCCGGGCCGATCTCCAGGAAGCGGGTGACACCCTCGGCTTCCAGGAAGCGCACCGAATCGTGGAACCGCACCGCGTCACGGACATGACGGACCCAGTAGTCCGCAGTGGACACTTCGGCCAGACTGCCGGAGACGATCGGAATCCTCGGCGCCGCATACGACAGGCTCTCCGCGACCGCGCGGAAGTCGTCGAGCATCGGATCCATCAGCGGCGAATGGAACGCGTGACTCACGGCGAGTCGCTTGTGTTTGCGGCCGTCGAAGCGGGACACCACAGCGGCCACGGCGTCTTCGTCGCCGGAAAGGACCACCGACTCCGGACCGTTGATCGCGGCCAGCGACACCCGGTCCGTCAACAGGGGGACGACCTCGGCCTCGGTCGCCTGCAAGGCCACCATCGCGCCGCCGGTGGGCAACGCCTGCATCAACCGGCCGCGTGCCGACACCAGTTTCACAGCGCCATCGAGACTGAACACGCCCGCGACATGAGCCGCCGCGATCTCGCCGATCGAGTGGCCCGCCAGGAAATCGGGTTTGACGCCCCAGCTCTCCACCAGCCGGAACAGCGCCACCTCGAAGGCGAACAACGCGCATTGCGTGTTCGCGGTCTGGTTCAGTTCCTCGGTGGACAGTTCCTTGATCGGCCGCTCGAACCGGGCACAGACGTCGTCGAAGGCCTCGGCGAACGCCGGGAACCGCTCGGCGAGCTCCCGGCCCATCCCTCGGCGCTGGCTGCCCTGGCCGGTGAACAGGAACGCCGTCCGGCCGTCGGCGGCGACGCCGTGGGCGACCCCGGAGGTGGTGGCGCCGGCGGCGAGGATGTCCAGCCCGGCGAGCAGCTGGTCCCGGTCGGCCGCGACGATCGCGCCCCGGTGCTCGTGCAGGACGCGGGTGGTGGCGAGCGACGCGGCGATGTCGGCGACGCTCAGTTCCGGCCGGGCGAGGATGTGCGAGCGCAACCGCACGACCTGATCGCGCAGCGCGTCCGCGGTCTTGCCGGACAGGACCGCGGGCACGGCGCCGATGGGTGGCACGCCCGCGACCTCCTCACTCTCGGGAGCCTGCTCGACGATGGTGTGCGCGTTGGTGCCGCTGACGCCGAACGAGGACACGCCCGCGCGGCGGGGCTGCCCGGTCTCCGGCCACTCGCGCGCTTCGGTGAGCAGTTCGACGGCACCGGCCGACCAGTCCACTTTGGACGACGGGTCGTCCGCGTGCAGGGTGCGCGGGAGGACACCATGCCGGATCGCCTGCACCATCTTGATCACGCCGCCGACCCCCGCGGCGGACTGGGAGTGCCCGATGTTCGATTTCAGCGAGCCCAGCCACAACGGCCGGTCCGCGGACTTCTCGCGGCCATAGGTGGCCAGCAGCGCCTGCGCCTCGATCGGGTCGCCCAGAGTGGTCCCGGTGCCGTGGCCCTCCACGACGTCGACCTGCCCGGCCGAAAGGCGGGCGTTCTCCAACGCCTGCCGGATGACCCGCTGCTGCGACGGGCCGTTCGGCACGCTGAGACCGCTGCTCGCCCCGTCCTGGTTGACCGCGCTGCCGCTGACGACGGCGAGCACCTCGTGGCCGAGCCGCCGCGCGTCGGAGAGCTTCTCCACCAGGAGCATCCCGACGCCCTCGGCCCACGACGTGCCGTCCGCTCCGTCCGAATAGGACTTGCAGCGGCCGTCCGCGGCGAGCCCGCGCTGACGGCTGAAGTCGACGAACGTGTCCGGTGTGGACATCACCGCGACACCGCCGGCGAGCGCCATCGTGCATTCGCCCTGCCGCAACGCCTGCGCGGCCAGATGCAGTGCGACGAGCGAGGACGAGCACGCGGTGTCGATCGTCACCGCCGGGCCCTCCAGCCCGAAGGTGTAGGCGACCCGCCCGGAAACGACGCTGCCCGAGTTCCCGGTGCCGAGGTAGCCCTCGAGTTCCTCCGGGATGGCGGCGAGCCGGGAGACGTAGTCGTGGTACATCACCCCGGCGAACACCCCGGTCCGGCTGCCCCGCAGGGAGCCCGGGTCGATACCCGCGCGTTCGAAGGTCTCCCAAGAGATCTCCAGCAGCAGCCGCTGCTGGGGGTCCATGGCGAGCGCTTCCCTCGGCGAGATCCCGAAGAAGGCAGGGTCGAATTCGCCCGCGCCGTCGAGGAAACCGCCCTCGCGGCAGTACGACGTACCGGGCTTCTCCCCCGTCGGGTCGTACAGCGCGGACAGGTCCCAGCCGCGGTCGGCGGGGAACCCGGAGATCCCGTCGCGGCCCTCGGCGACCAGCTCCCACAGATCCTCCGGCGACCGCACGCCCCCGGGGAACCGGCAGGCCATCCCGATGATGGCGATCGGCTCGTGGCCGCGGTCCTCGGCCTCCTTCAGCCGTCGCCGGGTCTCCCGCAGGTCGGCGGTCGCGCGCTTGAGGTAGTCGAGGTACTTGTCTTCGTTCGCCACGGAAGGGTCTCCCAGGTCAGGCGGTTCAGGACGCGCCGAGTTCGTGATCGAGCAGGTCGAACAGTTCGTCCGCGGTGGCCGACTCCAGCGAGTCGTCGGCCTCGGCGGCGGGCTCGCCGGTCCACGCCGCCAGCAGCGTGCGCAGGCGCGCGGTGACCCCGGCGCGGTCCCCGTTCGCCGGGGCCGCGGTGGCCAGCAGCGCTTCGAGCCGGTCGAGCCCGGCGTGCACCGACGCGGTGGTGGCCACCCCTTCGGCGGGCAGTTCGGCCGCGAGGTGCCCGGCGAGCGCGGCCGGGTTGGGGTGGTCGAACACCACCGTCGTCGAGAGTTTCAGCCCGCTCAGCGCGCACAGCTGGTTGCGCAGTTCGACCGCGCTGAGTGAATCCATCCCGAGTTCGACGAAGCCCTTGCCCGGATCGATCGCTCCGGCGCCCGCGTGACCGAGCGCGGCCGCGACCTGCTCGCGCACCACCTCCAGCACCGCGTCGTCGCGCTCGGCGCCGGTCAGGCCCGAAAGCCTGTCCTGCAACGCCGGGCTGGTGGGGGCGGACGCGGCACGCCGGGACGACGTCCGCACCAGTCCGCGCAGCAACGGGGGCAGCACCGCGGGTTCCACATCGCGGAGCGAGGACGGCGTCAGCGCCATCGGCAGCACCACCGGCCCGGCGCCGGAGGCCGCGTCGAACAGGGCGAGCCCGGCTTCCGGGGTCAGCGCGGCGATACCGGTGCGGCCCATCCTGGCCAGGTCGGTGTCGCTCAGTTCGCCCGTCATGCCACCGTCGGTCGCCCACAGTCCCCAGGCGAGCGACGTGGCCGGGAGCCCATGGGCGTGACGGTGGCGGGCGAGCGCGTCGAGGAACGCGTTGGCCGCCGCGTAGTTCGCCTGCCCGGGATTGCCGAACGTGGCCGACGCCGAGGAGAACAGCACGAACTCGTCGACGTCACCCGCGAGTTCGTGCAGGTTCAGCGCCGCGTCGACCTTCGGCCGCAGCACCTTCGCCAGCCGCTCCGGGGTCAGCGCATCGACCAGACCGTCGTCGAGTACGCCGGCCGTGTGCACGACGGCGGTCAGCTCATGCCCGGCGAGGGCCGCTTCCAGCGCCGCGCGGTCGGCGACGTCGCAGGCCTCGACGGTGACGTCGGCACCCGCGGCCGTCAGGTCGGCCACCAGATCCTTGGCGCCTTCGGCTTCCAGCCCGCGCCGGGAGACCAGCAGCAGCCGGGTCACACCGCGTGCGGTCACCAGATGCCGGGCCACCAGCGCGCCGAGTGCTCCCGTACCGCCGGTGACCAGCACCGTCTTGCCGGGATCGAGCGCGACCGGAGCGGCCGCGGCGGTCTTGCGGACCAGCCTCGGCGCGTACGCGGCACCGTTCTCCAGCCGCAGTTCGGGATCGTCGGCCGACACCCGGACCGGATCCCCGGTGGTCTCGGCGATGCCGAACCGGCCGGAGTGCTCGGACGAGGCAGAGCGGAACAGTCCCCGTACCGCGGCCTGGGCCAGATCGGTTCCGTCGGTCACCAGGACGAGCCGATGCGTGTTCAGCCTCTCGTCGGCGAGCCAGTCCCGCACCTGGCGCAACGCCCACGCGGTCGCGTCGTGCACCGCCTCGGCGGTCTCCCCGGACGGGCAGACCAGCAGTGCGACTTCGGGCGTCTTGGCGGCAAGCAAGGCAGTTACGTCCACATAGGACTCCCCGGTGCCGACCCTTACGTCCTCTGTGGACACTTCCTCGGCGGGCACCTCGGTCCACTCGACGTGGAACAGCGAGCTGCTCCCCTGCCGGTTTCCCAGCTGCTCCGGCGAAATCCGGCGGAAGACCAGGGAATCGACCGTGGCCACCGGAGCGCCTTCGCCATCGGTGAGCAGCAGCGAGATCGTGTCCGGAGCGGGCGAGGACAGCCGGAGCCGCAACGTCCTCGCACCGGTCGCGGCCAGCGAGACACCCTTCCACGTGAACGGCAGGAAAGGTCCCTCGCTCTCGCCCTCCAGCCGGAGCTTCGACGCGTGCAGCGCGGCGTCCAGCAGCGCGGGGTGGACGCCGAAGCCTTCGGCGTCACGGAAGCGGTCCTCGGGCAGCGAAACCTCAGCGTAGACGTCGTCCCCGGCCTTCCACGCCGCGCGCAGGCCCTGGAACAACGGCCCGTACTCGAAACCGGTGCCGTCGAGCCGGTCGTAGAAATCCCCGACCGGGATCTCGGTGCCCTCCGGCGGCCAGCTGGCCAGGTTCCCGCTGGAAGTCGGGGTTCCGGTGGACAGGAGGCCGGTGGCGTGCCGCGTCCACGGTTCGTCGTCGGCGGCGGCTCCGGCGCGGGAATGGATCTCGATCGTGCGCTCGCCGTCCTCGCCGGGCTCGCCGACGGTGACGTGCAGCCGGACGTCGCCGCTTTCCGGCAGCGCCAGCGGGGCCTCCAAGGTCAGCTCGGCGACGGTTCCGCAGCCGGCGCGGTCACCGGCATGCAATGCGAGGTCGACGAACGCGGTGCCGGGAAGCAGAGCCGTACCGAGTACGACGTGCTCCGCGAGCCACGGCTGAGTCCGCAGGGAAAGCCTTCCGGTGAACGAGATCCCGCTCCCGCCGGGCACCGGGACGGCCGCGCCGAGCAGCGCGTGCCCGGCCTCGCCGAGCCCGAACGCGGCCGCGTCACCCGTGGTCGTGCCGGTGCTCGCCAGCCAGAAGTGCTGGTGCTCGAAGGGATACGTGGGCAGCGTGACCCGGCTCGCCGGGACACCGTCGAACACGCCTGTCCAGTCGATTCCGACGCCGTGGACGTGCAGGCGGCCGAGCGTGGTCGCCAGTGTGGCGACCTCGGGGCGCTCCCCGCGCAGGGTCGGGATCAGCACAGTGTCTTCGAGGAAGTCCTTGGCCATTGCGGAAAGAACGCCCTCCGGGCCGAGTTCGACGAAGGCGCGCACACCCTCGGCTTCGGCGAACCGGATCGCGTCGTGGAACCGCACCGCCTCGCGGACGTGCCGCACCCAGTACCCGGGTGAGGCGATTTCGGGATCGGGACGGCCGGTCACCGTGGACACGATCGGGATCCGCGGCTCGCTGAAGGAAAGCCCGGACACGACCCGACGGAAGTCCGCGAGCATCGGTTCCATCAGCGGCGAGTGGAACGCGTGGCTGACCACGAGCCGCTTGTGCTTGCGGTCCGCGAACCGGTCCAGCACGGCGGTGACGGCGTCCTCGTCCCCGGACAGCACCACCGCTTCCGGACCGTTGACCGCGGCGAGCGACACGCGCTCGGTGAGCAGCGGCGCCACTTCGTCTTCATTGGCCTGCAAGGCGATCATCACGCCGCGGGACGGCAGGGCGCCCATGAGCCTGCCGCGCGCCTCGACCATCGTGGCCGCGTCCGCGAGCGACAGGACCCCGGCGACATGCGCGGCCGCGATCTCGCCGACCGAATGCCCGAGCAGCAGCGCGGGCCGGACACCCCAGCTCTCCAGCAGCCGGAACAGCGCGACCTCGACGGCGAACAGTGCGCATTGCGCGAACGCCGTTTCGTGCACTCGCTCGGTTTCGAGGACTTCGCGCAGCGAGAGCCCGAGGCGCGGATCCAGATGGGCGCACACTTCGTCGAACGCGGCGGCGAACACCGGGAAGCGGGCCGCGAGTTCGGCGCCCATCCCGGGTTTCTGGCTGCCCTGCCCGGTGAACAGGAACCCCGGCGCCCCGGCGGTGAGCGCGCCGCGCAGCACAGCCGCGCTCGGCGTCCCCTCGGCGAGGAGAGCGAGTTCGCGCAGACGATCCGGCCCGGTCACGGCGGCCCGGACTTCCAGCCCCGCACGGGCGGTCGCCAGCGTGTACGCGATGTCGGAGTCGTCCCCGGGGTGCTCTTCCAGGCGCGCGTGCAGCCGAGAAGCCTGTGCCCGCAACGCTTCCTCGGTCTTGGCCGAAAGCACCCACGGCACCCACGTGTCCCCGGCGGCGGGCGGTGCCGCGCTCTCGGGGACCTCTTCGATCAGCGTGTGCACGTTGGTCCCGCTGACCCCGAAGGAGGAGACACCCGCCCGGCGCGGACGTCCGGTGTCCGGCCAGTCCACCGGTTCGGTGAGCAGCCGGACGTCACCCGCGGTCCAGTCCACCTCCGTGGTCGGCGCGTCGACGTGCAACGTCCGCGGCAGGACACCGTGCCGGATCGCCTGCACCATCTTGATCACGCCCGCCACACCCGACGCCGACTGCGTGTGCCCCAGGTTCGACTTGACCGAACCGAGCCACAGCGGGTGCTCGCGTTCCCCGCCGTACGCGGCGAGCAGCGCCTGCGCCTCGATCGGGTCACCGAGGCTGGTTCCGGTGCCGTGCGCCTCGACGGCGTCCACATCGGACGGTGCGAAACCGGCGTTCGCCAGTGCCTGCCGGATCACCCGTTGCTGAGACGGCCCGTTCGGCGCGCTCAGCCCGTTGGACGCGCCGTCCTGGTTCACCGCCGAACCGCGCACCAGCGCCAGTACGGGATGGCCGAGGCGACGCGCGTCGGAAAGCCGTTCCACCAGAAGGATCCCGGCACCCTCGGACCACGCGGTGCCGTCGGCGGCGTCGGCGAACGCCTTGCAGCGCCCGTCCGGCGCGAGCCCGCGCTGACGGCTGAACTCCACGAACGCGGCAGGGTTGGCCATCACGGTCACCCCGCCCGCCAGCGCCAGCGAACATTCGCCGCGCCGCAGCGCCTGGGCCGCGAGGTGCAGCGCCACCAGCGAAGACGAGCACGCGGTGTCGATCGTCACCGCGGGGCCTTCCAGCCCGAACGTGTAGGAGAGGCGGCCGGAGACGACCGCGGTGGCGGTTCCGGTGAGGAAGTAGCCCTCGGTGCCTTCGGGCGCGTCGGTGGCGTCCAAGCCGTAGTTCTGGAAGGAAGCGCCGACGAAGACGCCGGTCGCACTACCCCGCAGGGTCGCCGGGTCGATCCCGGCGCGTTCGAACGCCTCCCACGACGTCTCCAGCAGCAACCGCTGCTGCGGATCCATCGCCAGCGCCTCACGCGGCGAAATCCCGAAGAACGCCGCGTCGAAACCGCCCGCGTCGTCGAGGAAGCCGCCTTCACGGGCGTAGGTGGTGCCGAGGTGCGCGGGGTCCGGGTCGTAGAGCGCGTCGAGGTCCCAGCCGCGGTCGCCGGGGAACGCGGCCATCGCGTCCCCGCCGTCCGCGACGAACTCCCAGAACTTCTCCGGATCCGTGATCCCGCCGGGGAACCGGCAGCTCATCGCGACGATCGCGATCGGCTCGTCGTCGGTCACCACCACGGCAGGAGCGGCTTGGGTCCCGGAGACGTCGCCGGTCAGCTCGGCGACGAGATGACCGGCGAGCGCCGAGGCCGACGGATGGTCGAAGACCAGGGTCGCGGGCAGCCGCAGCCCGGTGGCGGCGGCCAGCCGGTCGCGGACCTCGACCGCGGTCAGGGAATCGAAACCGAGGTCGCGGAAGGCCCGGTCCGGCTCGACGGCGGCGGCACCACCATGGCCGAGGACGGCGGCGGCCTGCGCGCGGACCAGGTCGAGCACGATACGGGCCCGGTCGGCCTCGGGGGCCGCCAGCAGCCCGGCGGCGAATTCGGAGCCGCCCGGTCCGGCGGTGTCGGCGGACAGCGCCTCGCGGACCTCGGGCAACGCGTCCAGCAGCGGCCGGGGCCGGGCGAGGGCGAATCCGGGGGCGAACCGCGCCCAGTCGACGTCGGCGACCGCGACGAAGGTCTCGTCGTGCGAAACGGCTTGGACGAGCGCGGAGACGGCGAGCGCCGGGTCCATCGCGGCCAGCCCGAGGCGGCGCAAGCGGTCGACGTCGTCCTGACCGGCCAGCCCGCTGCCGCCGCCCCACAGACCCCACGCCACCGAGGTGGCGGGCAGCCCCCTGGCACGACGGCGTTCGGCGAGCGCGTCCAAGGCGGCGTTCGCGGCACCGTAGGCACCCTGCCCGGCGCCACCCCAGACACCCGCGTTGGAGGAGAAGAGCACGAAGGCGTCCAGTTCGGTGCCTTCGAGGAGTTCGTCGAGGTGAGCGGCGCCGCCCGCCTTGGCGGTGAGCGCGTCGGCGAGTTCCGCCGAGCCGGTCTCGGCGAGCGACGCGGTGGTCCCGACCCCCGCCGTGTGCACGACGGCGTTCGGCGGATACTCGGCCAGCACCGCGGCCAGTGCGTCACGGTCGCCGACATCGCAGGCGGCGAAGGTCACCCGCGCACCGAGTCCGGCGAGTTCTTCGCGCAATTCCGCCGCACCCTCGGCCGCCGCTCCGCGCCTGCTGGTGAGCACCAGGTGTTCGGCACCGTTCCCGGCGAGCCATCGCGCGACGTGGGCGGCCACCGCACCGGTGCCGCCGGTGACCAGGACGGTTCCGCGCGGCCGCCATTCCGGCGCGACGGCGTCCCCGAGCGGCGCCCGCACGAGCCGCCGCAGGTAGACCCCGGACGACCGCACGGCGACCTGGTCCTCGTGGCCACTGGCGAGCACCCCGGCGAGCCGGGCCGCGGTGCGTTCGTCGAGTTCCTCAGGAAGGTCGACGAGGCCGCCCCAGCGTTCGGGGTGTTCGAGACCGATCGCCCGGCCGAGGCCCCACACCGCGGCCTGAGCGTTCGGGGCCTCCGACCGGCCTACGGCGACCGCGCCGGTGGTGACTATCCACAGTGGAGCGTCGAATCCGTCGAGCTTTCGGACAAGGTCCGTGGTCGCGGCGAGCCCAGCGGGTACCACGGGTTGGTCCGGATGCGGCCGTTCGTCGAGTGCCAGCAAGGAAAGCACGCCGTCGACCGGCTCGTGCGGCAGTTCGTCATCGGGGCCCGCGAGCAGGACACGGGCGCCGAGCCGGGTGAGCGCCTCCGCGACGGGCGGCACCGGACCGGACGGCACGACCAGCAGCCACGTCCCGTCGAGGGTGGCGGCAGGCGTCCCGGTGGCCGGGACCCAGTCGATCCGGTACCGCCAGCTGTCCACTGTGGACTTTTCGAGACCGGAACGTCGCCAGGCCGAAAGCGCGGGAAGCACCGCGTCCCAGGCGCCCTCCCCGGCGGGCACGGCGGCGTCGAGCGCGCCGGTGTCGGCCTGGTCGACGGCCGCCCAGAAGCGCAGTTCGGCCTCCGTCCCGCCCTGCCGGGCGACGGCGGCGTCGAGCCAGTACGGCACCCGCTGAAAGGCGTAGGTGGGCAGGTCGACCCTGATCGCAGTGGGCCACAACGCGGCCCAATTCGGGCGAAGGCCGCGCACGTGCGCCTCGGCCAGCGACGTCAGGAACCGGCGAAGGCCGCCCTCGTCGCGGCGCAGCGATCCGAGCGCGACCGCGTGGGCGCCCCGTTCCTCGATGGTTTCGGTGACACTGCCGGTCAGCACCGGATGCGCGCTGGCCTCGACGAAGAACCGGTGACCGTCGTCGAGCAGCCGCTGGACGGACCGGTCGAACCGGACGGTGGCCCGCAGGTTCCGGAACCAGTACTCGGGGGTCAGGCCGGCCGTGTCGAGAGGTTCCCCGGTCACCGCCGAGTAGAACGGCACGGTGGACGCGCGGTGCTCGACGCCTTCGAGCAGGCCGAGCAGTTCCTCGCGCAAGACGTCCACCTGCGGTGAATGCGAGGCGTAGTCCACCGGGATCCGGCGGGCGCGCACGCCGTCCGCCTCGCAGGCGGCGACGAGCCCGTCGAGCGCCTCGGGGTCGCCGGAGACGACTACCGACGCGGGTCCGTTGACCGCGGCCACGGCGACCCGGTCGCCCCACTCCTCCAGCCGAGGGAGCACGTCGTCGCGGCCGAGGGCGACCGCGACCATGCCCCCGGCGCCCGAAAGCGCGAGGATGGCCTTGGCCCGCAAGGCGACGACCTTGGCTGCGTCGGCCAGCGACAGCGCGCCTGACACGTACGCGGCGGCGATCTCGCCCTGGCTGTGCCCGGTCACGGCGTCGGGTTCGACCCCGCACGCCCGCCACAGCGCCGCCAGCGACACGTTGACCGCGAAGAGGGCGGGCTGCACGACGTCGACGCGCTCCAGCGCCGTCGCGTCGCCGAGCACGTCGGTGAGCTTCCAGTCCACAAAGGACGAAAGAGCGCGCTCGCAGTCAAGCAGTGCGGCCCGGAAAACCGGTGAGGAATCCTTGAGCTCCAGCGCCATCCCGGCCCACTGCGAGCCCAGTCCGGGAAAGACGAACGCGACCTTGCCCGGCGGCAGGGCGATACCTTCGACCAGCCCCGCCGCGGGCGCCCCGGCAGCCAAGGCGTCGAGCGACGCTTCCGCATCGGCCACCACGACGGCGCGATGCTCCAGCGCGGCGCGGGAGGTCGCGAGCGAGAAAGCGGCGTCGGTCAGGGATTCCGTCTGGCGAAGGTGCTCACGCAGCCGGGCGGACTGCGCGCGCAGAGCCTCGGCGCTCCGGGCGGACAGGAGCAACGGTGTCGCCCCGTCGCCGAGCGGTGATTCGCCTTGACGCTCGGCGGGTTCGGCCTCCGGCGCCTGTTCGACGATGACGTGCGCGTTGGTGCCGCTGACCCCGAACGAGGAGATCCCGGCGCGGCGCGCCTCCCCGGTCTCCGGCCACGGGCGAGCCTCGGTGAGCAGTTCGACCGCGCCCGCTTCCCAGTCCACTTTGGACGACGGGGTGTCGATGTGCAGGGTCATCGGGGCGATCCCGTGCCGGATCGCCTGGACCATCTTGATCACGCCGCCGACCCCGGCGGCCGCCTGGGTGTGCCCGACGTTCGACTTCAGCGAACCGAGCCACAGTGGACGGACGCGTTCCTGCCCGTAGGCGGCGAGCAGGGCCTGCGCTTCGATCGGGTCGCCCAGCGTCGTCCCCGTGCCGTGCGCCTCGACGACGTCGACCTGGTGCGGTGCGAGGCCGGCGCTGTCGAGGGCCTGCCGGATCACCCGCTGCTGCGACGGACCGTTCGGTGCGGTGAGCCCGCTGCTCGCGCCGTCCTGGTTGACCGCGGTACCGCGTACCACGGCGAGGACCGGATGCCCGTGGCGACGGGCGTCGGATAGCCGTTCGAGCAGCAGGATCCCGGCACCCTCGGCCCAGCCGGTGCCGTCGGCCGCGTCGGCGAAGGGTTTGCAACGGCCGTCGGGCGCCATCCCGCGCTGACGGCTGAACTCCACGAAGGTCTCGGGCGAGGCCATCACGGTCACCCCGCCCGCCAGCGCGAGCGTGGATTCCCCGCGCCGGAGCGACTCGGCGGCGAGGTGCAGCGCGACCAGCGAAGACGAGCACGCGGTGTCGATGGTGACGGCGGGGCCTTCGAGTCCGAAGGTGTAGGCGACGCGGCCGGAGGCGACGCTCCCGGCGCTGCCGTTGCCGAGGTAGCCCTCGAACTCGCGCAGTTCCTCGGCGCGGGGGTCGAGCCTGGAGCCGTAGTCGTTGTACATCACCCCGGCGAACACGCCGGTCCGGCTGCCGCGCACGGATAGCGGGTCGATCCCGGCGCGTTCGAAGACCTCCCAGGCGGTCTCCAGCAGCAGACGCTGCTGCGGGTCGACCGTGAGCGCCTCGCGCGGGCTGATACCGAAGAACGCGGCGTCGAACTCGTGGGCGTCGTAGAGGAAACCGCCCTCGCGCGTGTAGGTCTTGCCGTGCCGCGCGGGGTCGGGGTCGTAGAGCGCCTCGACGTCCCAGCCCCGGTCGGCGGGGAAACCGCCCACCGCGTCGGTGCCCGCCGCAACGAGGTCCCACAGCTGCTCCGGGCCGCGGACGCCGCCCGGGTACCGGCAGGCCATCCCGATGATCGCGATCGGCTCGTGCTCCCGCGCCTCGGCCTCCCGCAGCCGGGCCCGGGTCCGATGCAGGTCGGCCGACACCCGCTTGAGGTAGTCGCGCAGCTTCTCCTCGTTCAGCATCAGTAGCCAACCTCTTCGCGCCGGGAAAAACGAAATGCCACTCGAGGAAAAGCTAGGTGAGCTGCGAAGAGGCGGACAACCCCTAGCCGCCCCTACGTCCCCTTAGGGAATAGGCGACGAACAGGGCCTCACGAAAGCCACTTTCGAGACCCGTCTCCGGCCGGGACGAAGGCTCCTTTCGCCACATCAGACGCGGTGAAGGGAGCCTTCAGCCCACATGCCTCCGGTCGAGCCACCGCCGGGGCGGGTGTCGCGAAAGCCACTTTCGAGACATGTAACGTCCCGAAAGTGGCTTTCGCGACATGCCCGAGGCGAGCCGGTCGCCCCAGATGGTGGCGAGGGCCTCCTTGCCTGCCCTGAAGGTAGGGAAGGAGGCCCTCGCTACCCCGTCGACGCGGCTTTGGTGAGCCCACCGCCTCGGGGCTGTTGCGAAAGCCACTTTCGCAACGTTGAAGGTTGCGAAAGTGGCTTTCGCAATACCCGGGAACGACATGCCGAAACCATTCTTACCGAATCAAGAAGGCTTAAGCACATTATCGATGAAAGCGAACATTTCCTCGTCGTCCGCCGATTCGAGTTTTCCGTCGATTTCCTCAGCTGCGTCTTCCCCGCCTTGAAGCGTGCCCAGAAGGGCCCGCAGCCGGGCGGTGAGCCGGGCTCGTTCGGCCTCTCCGGGGTCGGCCGCGGTCAGCGCGGCGGCGAACCGGTCGAGTTCGGCGTCGAGGCCCGGTCCGGCGGCCTCGGTGGCCAGTTCGGCCGCCAGGTGGGCCGCGAGCGCTCCGGCGTTGGGCCGGTCGAAGACGAGCGTGGGCGGCAACCGCAGCCCGGTCGCCTCGGCGAGCCGGTTGCGCAGTTCCACGGCGGTCAGCGAGTCGAAGCCCAGTTCGAGGAACCCGCGGTCTTCGGCGATCGCGTCGGCCGATTCGTGCCCGAGCACGGCCGCCACCCGGACCCGCACCACCTCCAGCAGCAGCCGGACGCGTTCGGCCTCCGGTTTCCCGGCGAGGTCGCGTTTCAGTGCCTCGGCCGTGCCCGACGTCTCCCCCGACCGGCGCGCGGGAACGCGCACCAGGCCCCGCAGCAGGGCGGGGATCTCGGTGGCCGGGCGGCCCCGGAAGGCGGTCAGGTCGATTTTGGCGGGGACGAGCAGCCCGTCCGCGCCGGCCACGGCGGCGTCGAACAGCGCCAAGCCTTCCTCCGTGGACAGCGCGGTGACACCCGCGCGGGCCATCCGACGGACGTCGGTGTCGTCGAGTTCACCGGTCAGCTTGCTGCGTTCCGCCCAGAAACCCCAAGCGAGGGACACACCCGGCAGCCCCTCGGCGCGACGCTGGAGCATGAGGGCGTCGGCGTAGGCGTTCGCCGCGGCGTAGCCCGCTTGCCCCGGGTTGCCGAACACGCCGGCCGCCGAGGAGAACACGACGAACTTGCGGACCGGCCCGGCGAGTTCGTGCAGCACGCGGGCGCCATCGGCCTTCGGGGTCAGCACGGTGCCGAGCCGATCCGGGGTCAGGCCGTCGACGAGCCCGTCGTCGAGCACGGCCGCGGCGTGCACCACCGCGGTCACCGGATGGGCGGCCAGCAGGGCGCGCACCGCCGCCGGGTCCGCGACGTCGCAGGCCGCGACGGTGACCTGGGTGCCCCGCTCCGCCAGGTCCGCGATCAGGTCTTCCGCGCCGGTGCCCGTCCGCCCGGTCAGCACCAGTCCGCGTACACCGTGCCGGACGGCGAGATGCCGGGCCAGTGCCTGCCCGAGCCGTCCGGTGCCACCGGTGATCAGCACGACGTCGTCGGGCGTCCAGTCCGGTTCACCCGCGTCGGCGGCCGCGACCCGCGCGAGCCGCGGTACCAGCGGTTTGCCGTCGTGGACGGCGACCTGCGCTTCCCCTGTCGCCAGCGCGGTCCGGACCTCGTCGTCGGTCCGCGCGTCGATCAGCACGAACCGGCCCGGATGCTCGGCCTGGGCCGACCGCACCAGACCCCAGACCGCGGCTGTCACCGGATCCGGCGACGCGCTCGCCACCGCACCCGACGTGAGCACGACGGTCGTGGCCGTCGAATCCGCCTGGATCCGCTTCAGGACCTCCTCCAGGACCGGCCGCAGTTCGCCTTCGGGACAGCGCCACACCACCGGCTCTTCCGGCGACGGCGACCCCACCGGAGCGGGGACCCAGTCGAGCCGGAACAGCGAATCCCGGTGGCGTCCGAGCTGGGCCGGGGAAAACGGGCGCAGGCCCAGTTCCCCGACGGTCAGCACCGGCGTACCGCTGTCGTCGGCCACGGTGAGCGAGCCGCCGTCGGCGGTCGGGGTGAGCCGGACCCGGAGTTTCGACGCGCCCGTGGCGTGGAGGGTCACGCCGGACCACGTGAACGGCAAGCGCACGGTTTCGTCCCGGGCGCCGAGGCCGAGGGTGTGCAGCGCCGCGTCGAGCAGGGCCGGGTGCACGCCGAAGCGGTCCGCCTCCTCGCCCGCGGGCAGGTCGACCTCGGCGAACACATCGTCACCCTGACGCCAAGCCGCGCGCAGCCCCTGGAACACCGGTCCGTAGGCGAGGCCGAGTTCGGCGAAACGGTCGTAGAGATCGGTCACCGGCACCTCGGAGGCGCCGGGAGGCGGCCACTCAGCGAACGACACCGTCGAGGGCGTGCCCGCGAACAGCGTGCCTTGGGCGTTGCGGGTCCAGGGTTCGGCGGAGTCCTCCGGCCGCGAGTGCACGGACACGGCACGGCGGCCACGCTCGTCGGGCTCCCCGAGCACGACCTGCAGCGCCACGGGCCCGTCGAGGACGAGCGGGGCTTCCAAAGTCAGTTCGTCGATACTGTCGCAGCCCACGTCGCGACCCGCGCGCAAGGCGAGTTCGACGAACCCTGTACCCGGCAGGAGCACGGTGTCCAGGACGGCGTGATCGGCGAGCCAGGGCTGGGTTTCCGGCGAGATCCGACCGGTGAGGACGAGGCCGTCGCCGTCCGCGAGCGGCAGGGCGGCGCCGAGCAGCGGGTGGTCGACCACCGTCTGCCCGAACGCCGACGCGTCACCGCTCGCGGCGCCCGCTTCGAGCCAGAACCGCTTGTGCTGGAAGGCATACGTCGGCAGGTCGACCCGTTCGGCGGGCGGCAGCACGGCGGACCACGAGGGGCTCAGGCCCTGCGTATGGGCTTCGGCGAGCGACGCGACGAACCGCTCCGCACCACCCTCACCCCGACGCAAACTCCCCAGAGCGACAGCGTCCTCGCTGATCCCGGGAACCAGCACCGGATGCGGACTCGTCTCCACGAAGAACCGGAACCCGTCCTCCAGCAACCGATCCACCGTCTTCGCGAACTGCACCGTCCCCCGCAGATTCCGGAACCAATACCCAGCATCCAATTCCAGAGGCTCATCGGTCACCGTCGAGTAGAACGGGATCACCGGCGCATGCGGCGTCACATCCGCCAACGCCGACAAGACCTCCTGCTCGATCGCATCCACATGCGCCGAATGCGACGCGTAATCCACCGGGATCCGCTTCGCGCGCACGTCCAGCAGCTCACACCGCTTGATCAGCGCTTCCAACCCCGCGACGTCACCAGACACCACGACCGACGATGGGCCGTTCACCGCTGCCACCGACACACCTTCGGGCAACAACTCCCGAACACGGTCCTCCGAGGCAGCAACCGACACCATGCCACCGAGTCCCGACAACGCCAGAATCGCCTTACTCCGCAGGCAAACCACGCGCGCAGCGTCATCCAACGACAACGCGCCAGCCACACACGCAGCAGCGATCTCACCCTGCGAATGCCCCACCACGGCCGCGGGTTCCACACCACACGCCCGCCACAACCGCGCCAACGACACCATCACCGCGAACAACACCGGCTGCACCACATCAACCCGCTCCAACGCAGCCGCATCCGACAACACCTCAGACAACTTCCAGTCCACAAAGGACGACAAAGCCTTTTCGCACTCAGCCATCGACTCCGCGAACACCGGAGCAGCCACCACAAGCTCCTCCGCCATCCCCACCCACTGCGAACCCTGACCCGGGAACACGAAGACAGCCTTACCCGCCTCGGCGGTACCGGTCAGGACCCGCGCGGCGGGTTCGCCCTCGGCGAGGGAACGCAGGCCGCCGAGCAGTTCGCCGAGGTCTTCGGCGAGCACGACCGCCCGGTGCTGCAACGCCGACCGCGTGTCGGCGAGGGCTCGCGCGATGGCCTTCGGCGACGGCTCGCCTGTCAGATATCCAGCCAGCTTCGAAGCCTGGGCGGCCAAAGCCTCTTCACTGCGACCGGAAAGCACGAACGGCAAAGCCGCGGACTCGAGCACACGAGTGTCCACAAGAGACTCTGCTCCGACGGCAGGCGCCTGCTCCAGGATCACGTGCGCGTTGGTACCGCTGATCCCGAACGACGAGACCCCGGCCCGGCGGGGTTCCCCGGTCTCCGGCCATGGCTGTTCGCCGGTCAGCAGCGAAACCTCGCCCGCCGACCAGTCCACATGCGACGAAGGAGCATCGACGTGCAGAGTGCGTGGCGCGATCCCGTGCCGGATGGCCTGCACCATCTTGATCACCCCGCCGACCCCGGCCGCGGCCTGCGTGTGCCCGAGGTTCGATTTGAGGGAACCCAGCAGCAGCGGGCGTTCCCGATCCTGGCCGTAGGTCGCCAGCAGCGCCTGCGCCTCGATCGGGTCGCCGAGGGTGGTGCCGGTGCCGTGTCCCTCGACGACGTCCACCTGCCCCGGCGCGAGCCGGGCGTCGGCGAGCGCCTGGCGGATGACCCGTTGCTGAGCGGGACCGTTCGGTGCGGTGAGCCCGTTCGACGCGCCGTCCTGGTTGATGGCGCTGCCCCGCAGCACGGCGAGGATCTGGTGGCCGTTGCGCTGGGCGTCGGAGAGCCGTTCCACCAGCAGCATTCCGACGCCTTCGCCCCAGCCAGTGCCGTCGGCCGCGTCGGCGAAGGCCTTGCAGCGGCCGTCGGCGGCGAGCCCGCGCTGACGGCTGAAGTCGACGAACGCGGCGGGATGGGTCATCACGTTCACCCCGCCGACGAGGGCGAGCGTGCATTCCTCGCGACGTAAAGACTGCGCGGCGAGGTGCAGCGCGACCAGTGAAGACGAGCACGCCGTGTCGACCGAGACCGCCGGTCCCTCGAGACCGAGGGTGTAGGCGATGCGGCCGGAGGCGACGCTGCTGAAATTCCCGTTGCCGAGATAGGGCTCCAGCTCCGGCGGGATGTCGGTGAGCACGCCGGTGTAGTCGTTGTGGATGACGCCGGCGAAGACGCCGGTGCGGCTGCCGCGCAGGGTCGCCGGGTCGATCCCGGCGCGTTCCAGCACCTCCCAGGCCGCTTCCAGCAGCAGCCGCTGCTGCGGATCCATCGCCTGGGCCTCACGTGGTGAGATCCCGAAGAACGCGGCGTCGAAATCCCCGGCGTCGTAGAGGAATCCACCTTCGGAGACGTAGGTCTTGCCCGGGGTGTCGGGGTCGGGATCGAAGAGCCCGCCCAGATCCCAGCCCCGGTCGCCGGGGAACTCCGACAACGCGTCGGTCCCGGAGGCGACCAGGTCCCACAGCTGTTCGGGCGAGCGGACCCCGCCGGGGAAGCGGCAGCTCATCCCGACGACGGCGATCGGCTCGTGCCCGGCCTCCTCCAGCTCGACCAGCCTGCGCCGCGCGCGCCGCAGCTCACCGGTCGCCCATTTCAGGTTCTCCAGCAGTTTCTCATCGCCCGACACGGGTCACGACCTTCCGAATTCCTTGTGCAAGATGTCGAACAGCTCGTCGGCGCTGGCGTCGGCCAGGTCGCCGTCACCCTCGTCCGCGGCCGGGCCTCGGGATTCGGTCCACCGGGCGAGTACCGCGCGCAGCCGGTCGGTGATCCGGTCCGCGGTCTCGTCGTCGGTGACCGCCGCGGCCAGCGCGGTCTCCAGCCGGTCGAGGTCGGCCAGCACCGCCACCTCGGGCTCTGCGCCCGCCGGTTCGCCCAGTTCCACCAGCAGATGCCGGGCCAGCGCGGCCGGGCTCGGCTGATCGAAGACCAGCGTGGACGGCAGCCGCAGCCCGGTCGCCGCGCCGAGCCGGTTGCGCAGCTCGACCGCGGTCAGCGAGTCGAAGCCGAGGTCGCGGAAGGCCAGCTCCGGGCCGACCTTGGCGACCGACGCGTGGCCGAGCGCGGCCGCGGCGTACGAGCGCACCAGATCCAGCAGGAACGGCTCCCGGTCCGCGGCGGGCAATGCAGCCAGCCGCTGGGCTAGCGACGGCCCGCTCGTGGCGGCCGCTCCCGCGACCCGTTTGGCCGGAGCGCCCGCGAGAACCCGCAGCAGAGCGGGGACTTCGGTCTGGCCTCGGAGCGCGGCGGTGTCCAGATGCACGGGCACCAGCGCCGCGACGTCCCGTTCCCCCGCCGCGTCGAACAGCGCGAGACCATCCACAGAGGACAGTGGGCTGACCCCGGATCGCTTCATCCTGGCCACGTCCGCCTCGTCGAGGTGGCCGGTCATCGCGCTCCGCTCGGCCCAGAAGCCCCACGCCAGCGCCTGTCCGGCGAGCCCGTCTGCCCGGCGGTGCTGGGCCAGTGCGTCGAGGAAGGCGTTGGCCGCCGCGTAGTTCCCCTGTCCGGCGGCACCGAACGTCGCCGCGGACGAGGAGAACAGCACGAACGCGGCCAGTCCGAGGTCGCGGGTCAGTTCGTGCAGGTGGACCGCGGCGTCGACCTTCGGACGGAAGACGGTGCCGAGCCGGTCCGGGGTCAGCGCCGGGATCAACCCGTCGTCGAGCACACCGGCGGTGTGCACCACGGCGGTCAGCGGATGCTCCGGCGGTACCGAGCCGAGCAGTCCGGCGACGGCGGCGCGATCGGCGACGTCGCAGGCCACGACGGTCACCGTGGCCCCGAGCCCGGTCAGGTCCGCGACCAGTTCCCGCGCGCCCTCGGCGTCGAGCCCGCGCCTGCTCGTGAGCAGCAGCCGCCGGACGCCGCGCGTGGCCACCAGATGCCGGGCGAACAGACCGCCCAGCACGCCGGTGCCACCGGTGATCAGCACCGTGCCCTCGGGGTCGAGGACGGCGGGCGGTTCCAGCACGATCTTGCCCGTGTGCTTGGCCTGGCTGAGGAACCGGAACGCCTCGGGGGCGCGCCGGACGTCCCACGCGGTGGTCGGCAGCGGCCGCACCACGTCCTTGTCCGCCAGCGCCAGGAGTTCGCCGAGGATCTCCTGGATCCGGTCGTGCCCGGAGTCGATCAGGTCGAACGCGCGGTAGGTGACGCCGGGATGCGCGGCCGCGACCTCGTCCGCGTCACGGATGTCGGTCTTGCCCATCTCGACGAACCGGCCACCTTCGCGCACCAGGCGCAGCGACGCGTCGACGAACTCCCTGGCCAGGGAGTCCAGCACGAGGTCGACACCGCGACCGCCGGTCGCTTCGCGGATCTTGTCTTCGAAATCGAGTGTCCGGCTGGAAGCGATGTGGTCGTCGTCGAAGCCCATCGACCGCAGCGTGTCCCATTTCGCGGGGCTCGCGGTCACGTAGATCTCGGCGCCGAAGTGCCGGGCCAGCTGGACCGCGGCCATCCCCACGCCACCGGCGGCGGCGTGGATCAGCACGGTCTGCCCCGGCCGCAGCTCACCGAGGTCGGCCAGGCCGACATACGCGGTGAGGAACGCGACGGGCGCCGACGCGGCCTCGGTGAACGACCAGTCGTCCGGGACGGGCGCGATCAGCTTCCGGTCGGCGACGGCGACCGGGCCGAACGACGCGTCGAACATGCCCAGCACGCGGTCGCCCGGCGCCAGATCGGTGACGCCGGGGCCGGTCTCGGTGACCACGCCCGCGCCTTCCCCGCCGATGCCTTCCTGCCCCGGGACGAGCCCGAGGGCCACCACGACGTCCCGGAAGTTGAGCCCGGCCGACCGCACGGCGATACGGACCTGCCCCTCGGCGAGCGGAGCCAGCAGGTCGGGCCGGTCCCGCAGCACCAGGTTCTCCAGGGTGCCGCCACCGAGAGTGTCGACCGTCCACGCGCGGCTGCCCGAAGGCGGGACGAGCGACGTGTCTGCGGACGCCTTGACCAGCCGGGCGCCGAGCACCGTTCCGGCCCGCACCGCGAGCTGGGGCTCGTCGAGCGCGAGCGCCTCAGCCCACCCAGCCTCGGAGCCGTCTGTGTCGAGAAGACCGAACCGGCCGGGGTTCTCCTCCTGCGCCGTGCGCACGAGACCCCAGACCGTCGCGGTGGCCGGGTCGGACACCGGTTCGTCCGCGGCCACCGAGACCGCGCCCGAAGTCCGGAACACCAGCCTGGCGCCGGAGAACCGGTCGTCCGCCAGCCAGTTTTGGACGAGCGCCAGCGCTTCCCTTGCGGCGACGTGCGCGCCCTCGGCGAGGTCGCCGGTGACGGGTGCGCAGGTCGTGACGACCACATCGGGTTCCGGCCGGCCCGCGTCGAGATCCGCCGCGAGCTCCGCCAGGTCTGTGCAGTCTTCACCGAGCACGACGATCGACGGCGCGAGGACGTCCTTTGTGGACAGATCCGTCCATTGGACCTGGAACAGCGAATCCGCCGGATCCCGCCGGGCACCGGCGAGCTGCGCCTCGGCCACCGGCCGGAACACCACGGAGCCGATCGAGGCGACCGGCGCCCCGGCGGTGTCGGCGAGGTCCACCGTCACCGCGTCCTCCCCGGCGGGGGAAAGCCGGACGCGCAGGCTCGGCGCGCCGACGGCCGACAGCGAGACCTCGTTCCACGCGAACGGAAGCCGCAGTTGCCCGTCGTCGGGGAGCAGCCCGAAGCCCAGCGCGTGCAGGGCGGCATCGAGGAGCGCGGGGTGCAGGCCGAACGCGGCGGCCTCGGCGATCCGGTCCTCCGGGAGGGCGATCTCGGCGAACACGTCGTCGCCCCGGCGCCACGCGGCGCGCAGCCCGCGGAACGCCGGACCGTAGCCGTAACCCAGTTCCGCGAGGCCTTCGTAATGGCCGTCGAGGGAGATCGGTTCAGCTCCCGCGGGCGGCCACTGGGTCAGGTCCGCCACGGACGTCTCCCCGTCCGCGGCAAGCAGGCCGGTCGCGTGCCGGATCCAGTCCGTACCACCGGTTTCGGCCCGGGAGTACACGGCGACCTCGCGGGTGCCGTCGTCAGCGGACGCTCCGACGGTCACCTGCAGCCGCGCGCTCCCGGACTCCCCGAGGACGAGCGGCGCCTCGATGGTCAGTTCGGCGATCCGGCCGCAGCCGGTGCGCTCCCCCACCGTGAGCGCCAGATCCACGAGCGCCGCGCCGGGCAGCAGCAGCGCGCCTCCGACGGCGTGATCGGGCAGCCAGGTCTGGTTCCGCGCCGAGATCCGGCCGGTGGCCACCAGGCCGTCGCTGCCGGCCAGCGGGACGACGGCCCCGAGCAGCGGATGCCCGCCATCGTCCAGACCGGCCTGTCCGGGGTCGGCGGAAGACCGCGTCCGCAGCCAGTAGTGCTCGTGCTGGAAGGCGTAGGTCGGCAGGTCGATGCGAGTTCCGGGGGCCAGCGCCGCCCAATCCGGGCTGAGGCCGTGGACATGGGCTTCGGCCAGCGAGGTGAGGAATCGGAGCGGCCCTCCCTCGTCCCGGCGCAGGCTGCCGACCGCGACGGCGCGTTCTCCCGCGTCCTCGGCGGTGTCGGCGATCCCGGTGACCAGGACCGGATGCGGGCTCGCCTCGACGAAGAACCGGAACCCGTCGTCGAGCAGCCGCCGGACGGCCTGTCCGAAGTGGACGGTCCCGCGCAGGTTCCGGAACCAGTACGCCGCGTCCACCACGGGATCGAGCGGCTCCCCCGCCACCGTCGAGTAGAACGGGATCTCCGGCACCCGCGGCTCGATCCCGTCGAGCGCGGCCAGGACGTCCTGTTCGATCGCGTCGACGTGCGCGGAATGTGACGCGTAATCCACCGGGATTCGCTTGGCACGCAACCCATTCTCTTCGCAAGCGGCCATGAGTGCGTCCAGACCGGCGACGTCACCCGACACCACCACGGACGCGGGACCGTTCACCGCGGCGAGCGACACACCCTCGGGCAGCAGCTCGCGGACCCGGTCTTCGGGAGCGGCGACGGAGACCATGCCGCCCCGGCCCGAAAGCGCCGTGATCGCCTTGCTGCGCAGGCAGACCACCCGCGCCGCGTCGTCGAGCGACAGCGCGCCGGCGACACACGCCGCCGCGATCTCGCCCTGGGAGTGACCGACGACGGCGGCAGGTTCGATACCACTGGCACGCCACAGCCTGGCCAGCGACACCATCACCGCGAACAAGGCGGGCTGCACGACGTCGACCCGCTCCAGCGCGGTCGCGTCCGAGAGCACCTCGGTCAGTTTCCAGTCCACATAGGACAGGAGGGCCGCTTCGCACTCGGCCATCGACTCGGCGAACACGGGCGCGGACGCCAGCAGTTCCACCGCCATCCCGGCCCACTGCGACCCCTGACCGGGGAAGACGAACACCGATTTCCCGCTGGTCGCGATTCCGGTCACCACCGAACCCGACGGCTCACCCGCGGCCAGTGCGGCCAACCCGGCGACCGGGTCCTCGCCAACGACGACGGCCCGATGCTCCAGCGTGGTCCGCGCGGTCGCCAGCGAATACGCCACGTCCACCGGGCGTTCGCCGGTCAGGAAGGACTTCAGCCGTGCCGCCTGCGCGGCCACGGCCTCGGGTTCCTTGGCCGACAGCGGCCAGGCGACGACGTCACCGAGCAGCCCCGATGCCGGTTCGTCCCGTGTCTCGGCCGCTTCGGCCTGTTCGAGGACGACGTGCGCGTTGGTACCGCTCATCCCGAACGACGACACCGCCGCTCGGCGCGGGCCGCCGGTCTCCGGCCACGGGGTCGGCTCGGTCGCGAGCTCGACCCGGCCCGCCGCCCAGTCGACCCGCGATGTCGGCGTGTCGACGTGCAGCGTGCGCGGCAGCGTCCCGTGGCGCATCGCGAGCACCATCTTGATCACTCCAGCGACACCCGCCGCCGCTTGCGTGTGCCCGATGTTCGACTTGACCGAACCGAGGAGCAACGGCCGTTCCCGGTCCTGGCCGTAGGTCGCCAGCAGGGCCTGCGCCTCGATCGGGTCGCCCAGCGTGGTCCCGGTTCCGTGCGCTTCGACGGCGTCCACTTCGGACGGTTCGAGCCGCGCGTTCGCCAGTGCCTGACGGATCACCCGCTGCTGCGAAGGGCCGTTCGGCGCGGTGAGGCCGTTCGACGCGCCGTCCTGGTTGACCGCGCTGCCCCGCAGCACCGCGAGCACCGGATGCCCGTTGCGACGGGCGTCGGAAAGCCGCTCCACGAGCAGCATCCCGGCGCCTTCACCCCAGCCCGTGCCGTCGGCGCCGTCGGCGAACGCCTTGCAGCGACCGTCCGCGGCCAACCCGCGCTGACGGCTGAACTCGACGAACGTGCCCGGCGTGGCCATCACGGTCACCCCACCGGCCAAGGCCAACGAACATTCGCCCTGCCGCAGCGCCTGCGCCGCCAGATGCAGCGCGACCAGCGACGACGAACACGCCGTGTCGACGGTGACCGCGGGACCTTCGAGCCCGAAGGTGTACGAAACGCGGCCCGAGGCGACGCTCGCCGAGGTACCGGTGGCCAGGTAGCCCTCGACCCCGTCGGGGACCTCCGCCGAACTGGACACGTATTCGTTGTCCATCACCCCTGCGAACACGCCGGTACGGCTGCCGCGCAGCGTGGCCGGATCGATCCCGGCGCGTTCGAACGCCTCCCACGACGTCTCCAGCAGGAGCCGTTGCTGCGGATCCATCGCCAGCGCCTCGCGCGGCGGGATCCCGAAAAAGCCCGCGTCGAACTCCCCGGCGGTTTCCAGGAAGGCGCCTTGGCGGGTGTAGGAGGTGCCCCGGCGGTCCGGGTCGGTGTCGAACAGCCGCTCCAGGTCCCAGCCGCGGTCGGCGGGGAACTCGCCCAGCGCGTCCTTGCCTTCGGCCAGCAGCGCCCAGAGCCGTTCGGGGGTGTCGGCGTGGCCGGGGAAGCGGCAGCTCATCGCGACGATCGCGATCGGTTCGTCGGCCGTCACCGCCGCCTGTCCGGTCTCGGGCCCGCCCTGCGCACCCAGGACGCCCTCGCCGATGTGGGCGGCGAGTGCCTCCGGGGTCGGATAGTCGAAGATCAGCGTCGCCGGCAGCCGCAGCCCGGTGGCGGCGGTGAGCCGGTTGCGCAGTTCGACGGCGGTCAGGGAGTCGAATCCGATCTCCTGGAAGGACCGCGTGGCCTCGACCGCGTCCGCCGCGGTGTGCCCGAGCACGGTCGCGGAATGGGTGCGCACGAGGTCGACCAGCAGGGTCGCCCGGTCGGCGGCGGGCACGGCGAGGAGCCGGTCCCGCAACGAGTCCGCGTCACCGGTGGTCCCGGCGGACGCGGCGCGGCGTACCGGGCCGCGGGCGAGGCCGCGCAGCAACGGCGGAAGGCCGTCCGCGCCCATCGCGGTGACGTCCAGGCGCATCGGCACCAGCACCGGTTCCGCCAGCGCGCCCGCGGCGTCGAAGAGCTCCAGACCATCCTGTGTGGACAGTGCGGCGCTACCGCTCTGGGCCATCCTGGCCAGTTCGGCCTCGCCGAGCGTCCCGCCCATGCCGCCCGTTTCGGCCCACAGACCCCACGCCAGCGATCGCGCGGGCAGCCCGTGCACGGCGCGCCGGACGCTGAGCGCGTCCAGGAAACCGTTCGCGGCGGCGTAGTTCGCCTGTCCGGCGTTGCCGAAGACTCCGGCCGCCGAGGAGAAGACGACGAACTCGGCGAGATCCGCGCCAGTGGTCAGTTCGTGCAGGTTCAGCGCCGCGTCGACCTTCGGCCGCAGCACCTTCGCCAGCCGCTCCGGGGTCAGCGAGCCGACGAGACCGTCGTCGAGGACACCCGCCGTGTGCACCACGCCGGTCAACGGATGCGCGGCCGGGATCCCGGCGAGGACGGCGGCGAGCGCGTCGCGATCCGCCGCGTCGCACGCCTCGACCGTCACCGACGCGCCCGCTTCGGTGAGTTCGGCGACCAACTCGGAGACACCCGGCGCGTCGTGCCCGCGCCTGCTGGTCAGCAGCAGCCGCCGGACGCCGCGTTCGCGCACCAGATGCCGGGCGAAGAGCGCGCCGAGGGCGCCCGTTCCCCCGGTGACGAGCACGGTGCCGCCGGGATCGAGGGCGGCGGGCATGGTCAGCACGTTCTTGCCGACATGCTTGGCCTGGCTGAGGAAACGGAACGCGTCGGGGCCGCGCCGGACGTCCCACGCGGTGACCGGCAACGGCGTCAGCGCCCCGGCCGCGAACAGCTCCAGCAGCGCGGCGAGCATCTCGTGGATGCGTTCGGGTCCGGCGTCGATCACGTCGAAGGGGTGGTACTCCACCCCGGTCTCCCCCGGTTCGCGGATGTCGGTCTTGCCCATCTCGGCGAACCGCCCACCCGGGGCCAGCAGCCGCAGGGACGCGTCGACGTAGTCGCCGGCCAGCGAGTTCAGGACGACGTCGACCCCGCGTCCGGCGGTGGCGGCGCGGAACTTCTCCTCGAAGCCCAGGTCACGGGAGGACGAGAGGTGGGTGTCGGCGAAACCGTTGGCACGCAAGGTGTCCCACTTGCCCGGACCGGCGGTGCCGAACACCTCGGCCCCGGCGTGACGGGCCAGCTGGGTCGCGGCCATGCCGACGCCGCCCGCCGCCGCGTGCACCAGGATCGACTCTCCCGCTTGGAGTCGCGCGAGGTCGAACAGGCCGTAGTAGGCGGTGAGGAACACGATCGGGACCGAGGCCGCCGTGGCGAACGACCAGTCGTCCGGCATCTTCGCCAGCGTCCGGTGGTCGGTGACGACCTGAGGTCCGAAGCCGTTCGACATCAGGCCGAACACGCGGTCGCCGACGTCGAGACCGGTGACACCGGGCCCGATCTCGGTGATCACGCCCGCGCCTTCACTGCCGAGGGTGGCCGCGCCCGGGTACATGCCCAGCGCGATCAGGACGTCGCGGAAGTTGAGGCCGGCGGCCCGCACCGCGATCCGGACCTCGCCCTCGGCCAGCGGCGCGACCGCTTCGGGCGACGGCACCAGCGTGAGGTTCTCCAGGGTGCCGCGGCCGGTGGTGTCCAGCCGCCAGGCGCCCTCGGGCGGGGTCAGTTCCGTGGACGAGGCGGTGGTGGCCAGCCGCGGTGCGAGAGCCCGGCCGTCGCGGAGAGCGAGTTGCGGCTCGTCGACGGCCAGGATCCGGCCGTCGGGCAAGGTCTCGGCGTCGACCAGCACGAACCGCCCGGGGTTCTCCGACTGTGCGGCACGCACCAGTCCCCAGACCGCGGCGTGCGCGAGGTCGGTCACCGCTTCGCCGTCGCCCGCGGCGACCGCGCCCCGGGTGTGGACGACGAGCGGACCGTCCGGCTCGTCTTCGAGCCATCGCTGGACGATTCCGAGGACGGCGGCCGTCGTCTCGTGGACACGCTCGGCGGAGTCTCCGCCGAGCGGCACGGAGAAAACGGACTCCGTGGGCAGGGCTTCGCCGGTCTCCGGGAGCGGGACCGGACGCCAGCCGACCCGGTAGAGCGAGTCGTGTCCCTTGCGCGCCAAGGCGTCGCCCGAGATCTCGCGCAGCGTCAACTCTTCGGCTGAGACGACCGGGCGGCCGGTGCCGTCGGCGACCAGGACCTCGAACCCGTCGGGACCGGACGGCCGCAGCCGGACACGGAGCCGGGTCGCGCCCGCGGCGTGCAGGCGTACGCCGGACCAGGCGAACGGGAGCCGCGTGCCGTCGTCGCCGCCCGCGAGGCCGAGGGTGTGGAGCGCGGCGTCGAGCAGCGCCGGATGGACACCGAACCGCGCTGCGTCGGCGTGCTGTTCCTCCGGGAGTTCGACCTCCGCGAACAGGTCTTCACCCGCTCGCCACGCCGCCCGGAGGCCACGGAACGCG
Organism: Amycolatopsis japonica; assembly: GCF_000732925.1. Classification (NCBI taxonomy): domain Bacteria; kingdom Bacillati; phylum Actinomycetota; class Actinomycetes; order Pseudonocardiales; family Pseudonocardiaceae; genus Amycolatopsis; species Amycolatopsis japonica. The sequence continues at coordinate 2,545,160 of NZ_CP008953.1, read as the reverse complement.
GGGCCGTACTCGAGACCGGTGGCGGCGAGGCGCGCGTAGACGTCACCCACCTGGACGGCTTCGGCGTTCTGCGGCGGCCAAGTCGTCAACCCGGCCGGTTCGACGGCTCCGGCGGCCGAAAGCAGCCCGGTCGCGTGCCGCTGCCAGCCGTCTTCGCCTTCCTCACGTGAGTGGATCTCGACGGTCCGGCGACCGGTGTCGTCGGCCGTGCCGACCAGCACGGACAGCTGGGTCGCACCGCGTTCGGGCAGGACGAGCGGCGTTTCGAGGGTCAGATCTTCGAGGTGGCCGCAGCCGGCCTCGTCTCCCGCGCGCAGGGCGATCTCGACGAACGCGGTGCCCGGCAGCAGAACCACGCCGCCGACCCGGTGTTCGGCCAGCCACGGCTGGGCGTGCCCGGACAACCGACCGGTGAGCAGGAATCCGCCGTCGCCCGGCAGGGCCGCGGCCGCGCCGAGCAGCGGGTGATCGGTGGTGCCGAGCCCGGCTGCAGTGACGTCGCCCGCCGCACCGCCTGCCGACGAAAGCCAGAAACGGCGGTGCTGGAAGGCATACGTGGGCAAGTCGACGGGACGGCCGCCGCCGAGCAGGGCCGCCAGATCGACGTCCACGCCGTGGGCGTGCAGGCCCGCGACCGCCGTCAGCAGCGTCTCCACCTCCGGCCGGTCGCGCCGGAGTGCCGGAACGACGACCGCGTCCTCGGCGCTTTCCTTGGCCATTGCGGTCAGGACGCCGTCCGGCCCGATCTCCAGGAACCGCGTGACACCCTCGGCTTCCAGGAACTTGACCGACTCGTGGAACCGCACCGCATCACGGACGTGCCGGACCCAATAGTCCGAAGTAGACACTTCCGTCAACCCACCCGACACGATCGGAATCCTCGGCACCGCAAATGTCAGGCTGTCGGTGACGGCGCGGAACTCGTCCAGCATCGGTTCCATCAACGGCGAATGGAACGCGTGACTCACCATGAGGCGCTTGCTCTTGCGTCCCTCGAACTGAGAGACCACCGCGACAACGGCGTCCTCGTCACCCGAGACCACCACCGACTCCGGGCCGTTGATCGCCGCCAGGGAAACCCGCTCGGTCAGCAGCGATGTCACCTCGGCCTCAGTCGCCTGAAGAGCCACCATCGCGCCGCCGGTGGGCAAGGCCTGCATCAACCGGCCGCGTGCCGACACCAGCTTGGCGGCATCGTCGAGGGAAAGCACGCCCGCGACGTGGGCGGCCGCGATCTCGCCGACCGAGTGACCGGCGAGGAAGTCCGGCCGGACACCCCAGCTCTCGACCAAACGGAACAACGCCACTTCAAGCGCGAACAACGCGCACTGCGTATTGGCGGTCTGGTTCAGCTCATCCGACGACAAGTCCCTGAGCGGCTGTTCGAAGCGGGAACACACCTCGTCATAAGCCTCGGCGAACACCGGAAAGCGCTCAGTCAGCTCAAGACCCATCCCGAGCCGCTGACTGCCCTGACCGGTGAACAGGAAAGCCGTCCGGCCCTCCGTCGCACGACCGGTGATGGCGAGGTTTTCCAGCCCGGCCAGCAGGGTTTCGCGGTCCGCGGCCACGACGGCCGCCCGGTGCTCCAGTGCCGCGCGGGTGGTCACCAGCGAGAACGCGACGTCGGTCAAGGCGGCGGGTGTCTCGGCGAGGAAGTCCCTCAACCGCGACGCTTGGTCGTGCAGGGCCGCTTCACTCCCGGCGGAGAGGACGAACGGCGCCAGTCCCTCACCGGATTCGGCGGCCTCCACCGGAGCGGGCCCCTGCTCCAGGACGATATGCGCGTTGGTCCCGCTGATCCCGAACGACGACACCGCCGCGCGCCGGGGCCGTCCGGCCTCCGGCCAGGGCCGCGCCTCGGTCAGCAGGGAGATCGCACCCGCCGCCCAGTCCACATGGGACGACGGTTCGGTGACGTGCAACGTCTTCGGCAGCACCCCGTGACGCATCGCCTCGACCATCTTGATCACGCCCGCCACCCCGGCGGCCGCCTGGCTGTGCCCGATGTTCGACTTGATCGACCCGAGCCACAGCGCGGCGTCCTCCCGGCCCTGACCGTAGGTCGCCAGCAACGCCTGCGCCTCGATCGGGTCGCCCAGCGTGGTGCCGGTCCCGTGCGCCTCGACGGCATCCACTTCGGATGGTTCCAGACGCGCGTCCGCCAAAGCCCGCCGGATCACCCGCTGCTGCGAAGGACCGTTCGGCGCGGTGAGCCCGTTGGACGCGCCGTCCTGGTTCACCGCGGAACCGCGGACGACGGCCAGGATCCGGTGCCCGTTGCGCTCGGCGTCGGAGAGCCGCTCAACGAGCAGCATGCCGACGCCTTCGGACCAGGACGTGCCGTCCGCACCGTCCGAAAAGGACTTCGAGCGGCCGTCCGGCGCCAAGCCTCGCTGACGGCTGAAGTCGACGAACGTCTCCGGGGTGGCCATCACGGTCACCCCGCCGGCCAGCGCGAGCGAGCATTCGCCGCGGCGCAACGCCTGAGCCGCCAGGTGCAGCGCCACCAGCGACGACGAACATGCGGTGTCGACGGTGACGGCCGGGCCTTCGAGGCCGAAGGTGTAGGAAACCCGCCCGGACAGCACACTTCCGGAGTTGCCGGTGCCGAGGTAACCCTCGACGTCGTCGGGAACGACCGTGGCACCGGTGAGGTAGTCGTGGTACATCTGCCCGGCGAAGACGCCGGTGTCGCTGCCCCGCAGCGTTCCGGGGTCGATCCCGGCCCGTTCGAAGGCCTCCCACGAGACCTCCAGCAGCAGCCGCTGCTGGGGGTCCATGCCCAGTGCCTCACGCGGCGAGATCCCGAAGAAACCGGCGTCGAAATCGCCTGCCTCGTGGAGGAATCCGCCCTCGCGCACGTAGCTCTTCCCCGCCTTGCCGGGGTCCGGGTCGTAGAGGCCGTCCACGTCCCAGCCTCGGTCGGCCGGGAAGAGCGAGATGCCGTCGCGGCCCTCCGCGACCAGCCGCCAGAGGTCCTCCGGTGAGGCGACCCCGCCGGGGTAACGGCACGCCATGCCGATGATGGCGATCGGCTCGTCGGCCACGGTCGCAGGCCGCCGGACCGGAACGTCGGGCGCGGCGCCGAACAGTTCGGCGGCGAGCAACTCCGCGAGCGCCTTCGGGGTGGGGTGGTCGAACACCGCGGTCGCGGGCAGCCGGAGCCCGGAGACGGCGTTGAGACCGTTGCGCAGTTCCACCGCGGTCAGCGAGTCGAAACCCAGCTCCCGGAACGGGCGGGCCGGTTCGACGGCTCCGGCGTCCCGGTGGCCGAGCACGTCGGCGACCTGGCCGCGCACCAGCGCGAGCAGTTCCCGGTCTCGTTCCTCGGCGGGCAGCGACGCCAGCCGGTCACGCAGTTCCCGCGCGGCGGGGGCGGCCGACGCGGTTCGCCGGGATTTCCCGGCGAAGGCCCGCAGGAGCGGGACGTCCGTAACACTCGTGCGAAGGGCGGGCACGTCGAGCCGCATCGGCACGAACAGCGCTTCCTCCGCTCCCACGGCGAAGTCGAAGAGGGTCAAGGCGTCGGCGGCCGGGAGCGGCAGCAGCCCGGAGCCCGCCATCCGCGCGCGATCGGTTCCGGCGAGCGCGCCCGCCATCCCGTCGCCGGTCTCCCAGAGCCCCCACGCGAGCGAGGTCGCGGGCAGTCCGCGTTCGCGGCGGCGCGCGGCCACCGCGTCGAGGGCGGCGTTGGCGGCGGCGTAGTTGGCCTGTCCCGCGCTGCCGAGCACGCCGGCCGCGGAGGAGAAGAACACGAGGTGGGCGTCGCCGGCCAGTTCGTCGAGCAGGAGCGCGCCGTCCACTTTGGACCTGAACACGGTTTCGAACCGGTCCGGGGTCAGGTCGGCGAGCAGGCCGTCGTCGAGCACACCCGCGGCATGGACGACCGCGGTGAGCGGAACGCCGTCGAGCAACGCCGTCAGCTGGTCGCGGTCCGCGACGTCGCAGGCGACGATACGCGCCTGGGCGCCGAGGTCCGCCAGTTCGGCGGCCAGCTCGTTCGCGCCTTCCGCGGCGGAACCGCGGCGACCGGCGAGAATCAGGTTCCGCACACCACGTCGCGTGACGAGGTGACGGGCGAGTTCGGCGGCGAGCGCACCGGTGCCGCCGGTGATCAGGACCGTTCCGTCCGGATCCCAGCCCGGTCCGGTTTCACCACCGCGCACCGGGGTGAGCCGCGGGACACGGACCTCGCCCTCGCGCACGACGGCTTCGGTCTCGCCGGAGGCCACGATCCCGGCCAGCAGGCCGTCCGAGAGCGTGGTGGGGTCGTCGGCGTCGACGAGCACGAACCGGCCGGGGTACTCCTCCCGCGCCGAACGCACCAGTCCCCAGACCGCGGCCTGCGCCGGATCGGTGAACGCGCCACTGGTCAGGAACACCACGGGATCCTCGCCCGGCTCCACGGCGATCTCCCAGGCGTGCGCCGTCGCGTGCCGGACGTCCGCGAAGTCCACAAAGGACTCCACGGCCGGCTCCCCTGCCCCGGCGGGCACCGTCACCGGCGTCCAGGTGACGCGGAACAGCGAGTCTCGGGGAAGCGACGCGGCCGCGGCGACCGGAGCCCGCAGGCTGAGCGAGCCGACCGACAGCACCGGAGCTCCGGCGGGATCGGTCGCGAAAACGGAGACGGCGCCGTCACCCGCAGGGCTGAGACGGACCCGGAGCACCGTCGCGCCGTCGGCGTGCAGGCGGAGATCCGACCAGGCGAAGGGGATCTCCAGCCCCCGCGATTCGCCGACGCCGATGGCGTGCAGCGCGGAGTCGAACAACGCGGGATGGATCCCGAAGGTGCCAGGGGTGTCGTCCACCTCGACTTCGGCGAACACGTCGCCATCGCGGGTCCAGACGGCACGAACCCCCTGGAAGGCGGGACCGTAGCCGAGCCCTTCGGCCCTCAGGTTCGGGTAGAAGTCTTCGAGGTCGACCGGCTCCGCACCCGTGGGCGGCCACTCGGTCATCTCGTCCTGTGTGGACAATGCAGCACCGAGGACGCCGGACGCGTGCCGCACCCAGACGTCGTCGTCCTCCGGCCGGGCGTGCACGGTGACCGAGCGCCTGCCCTGGTCGTCCGCGGCGCCGACCGCGACCTGCAGCTGGACGCCGCCCTTCTCGGGCAGCACCAGCGGCGCTTCCAGATTCAGTTCCTCGACGGCTTCGCACCCGGCCTCGTCGGCGGCCGCGAGCGCGAGTTCCGCGAAGGCGGTGCCGGGCAGAAGGACGTTTCCGCCGACGACGTGGTCGGCCAGCCACGGCAGCGTGCTCAGCGAGATCCTGCCCGTCAGGAGGATCTCGTCCTCGCCCGCCGGCCGGACGGCGGCGGCGAGCAGGGCGTGCGGCGACGCGTCCAGCCCGGCGGCGGAGACGTCGCGGTGAGCGGCACCGGATTCGAGCCAGAAGTGCTCGTACTGGAACGGATACGTGGGCAGATCGACGCGCCGGGCACCGGCGAACAGCGGCGCCCAGTCGACCTCGGCCCCATGGACGTGCAGTCCGGCGACCGCCGTCAGCAGGGTCGTCACCTCGGGGCGATCCCGTCGCGAAGCCGGGAGGACGGCCGCGTCCTCGGCGCTTTCCTTGGCCATGGCGGTCAGGACGGCGTCGGGCCCGATCTCCAGGAACCGCGTGACGCCCTCGGCCTTCAGGAATTCGACCGACTCGTGGAACCGCACCGCGTCACGGACGTGCCGAACCCAATAGTCCGAAGTGGACACTTCGGCCAAGCCGCCGGACACGATCGAGATCCGCGGCTCGGCGAAGGCCAGCCCCTCCACCACCGCGCGGAAGTCGTCGAGCATCGGCTCCATCAACGGGGAGTGGAACGCGTGACTCACCGTGAGGCGCTTGCTCTTGCGTCCCTCGAACTGGGAAACCACCGCGGCGACAGCGTCTTCGTCGCCCGACACGACCACCGACTCCGGACCGTTGATCGCGGCCAGCGACACCCGCTCCGTCAGCAACGGAGTCACTTCGGCCTCAGTCGCCTGAAGAGCCACCATCGCGCCGCCGCTCGGCAACGCCTGCATCAGGCGACCACGAGCCGACACCAACGTCACCGCGTCTTCGAGCGACAGCACACCCGCGACGTGGGCCGCCGCGATCTCCCCGACGGAATGCCCCGCCAGGAAGTCCGGCCGGATGCCCCAGCTCTCCACCAAGCGGAAGAGCGCCACCTCGTACGCGAACAACGCGCACTGCGTGTTCGCCGTCTGGTTCAGCTCCTCGGCGGACAGCTCCGCGATCGGTCGCTCGAATCGCGAGGAGACGTCGTCGAAGGCCTCGGCGAACACCGGGAAACGCTCGGCCAGCTCCCGGCCCATCCCGAGCCGCTGGCTGCCCTGGCCCGCGAACAGGAACGCCGTCCCGCCGTCCGTCGCCCGCCCTTCCAGCAAAGAAGCGGTGAGCAAGTCGTCCAGCGTGCCGACGACGGCGGCCCGATGTTCCAGGGCGGTCCGCGTGGTGGCCAGCGAGAACGCGAGGTCCGCCGCGGTGACGTCCGAATCCCGCGCGAGCTCCCGCACGCGTGCCAGCTGCTCGCGCAGGGCGGCTTCGGTCTTGCCGGACAGCACGAACGGCACCGGCCCCGCGAGCGTGGAGGGCGGTTCTTCTTCCTCGGCGGGCTGTTCGAGGACGACGTGCGCGTTGGTCCCGCTGATCCCGAACGAGGACACCGCGGCGCGCCGGGGGCGATCCGTCTTCGGCCACGGCTCGGCTTCGGTCAGCAACGTGACCGCGCCCTCGGACCAGTCCACATGGGACGTCGGCGTGTCGACATGCAGGGTCTTCGGCAGCACACCGTGCCGCATCGCCTCGACGAGTTTGATGATCGACGCGACCCCGGCCGCGGCCTGGCTGTGCCCGATGTTCGACTTCACCGAACCGAGCCAGAGCGGGGTGTTCCGGTCCTGGCCGTAGGTGGCCAGCAAAGCCTGGGCCTCGATCGGGTCGCCGAGCCGGGTGCCCGTGCCGTGCGCCTCCATGGCGTCCACATCGGACGGTGCGAGCCGCGCGTTCGCCAGCGCCTGCCGGATGACCCGTTGCTGGGAAAGACCGTTGGGCGCGGTGAGCCCGTTCGAGGCGCCGTCCTGGTTCACCGCGGATCCGCGGACGACGGCGAGGACGCGGTGCCCGTTGCGCCGGGCGTCGGAGAGCCGCTCGACGAGCAGCATGCCCGCGCCTTCACCCCAGGCGGTGCCGTCCGCGGCCTCGGCGAACGCCTTGATCCGCCCGTCCGCCGCGAGCCCGCGCTGACGGCTGAAGTCCACGAACGCCGCCGGGTTGGCCATCACGGTCACCCCGCCCGCCAGCGCGAGCGAACATTCACCCTGCCGCAACGCCTGTGCCGCCAGATGCAGCGCCACCAGCGACGACGAACACGCCGTGTCGACCGTGACCGCCGGGCCTTCGAGCCCGAAGGTGTAGGAAACGCGCCCGGAGGCGATGCTCGCGAAACTCCCGTTGCCGAGATACGGCTCGAGGTCCGCGGGCGGCGTGCCCGCGATGGCCGAGTACTCGTTGTGGATGACCCCCGCGAACACGCCGGTCCGGCTGCCCCGCAGGGAATCCGGGGCGATCCCCGCGCGTTCGATCGCCTCCCAGGAGATCTCCAGGAGCAACCGCTGCTGCGGGTCCATCGCCAGCGCCTCGCGCGGCGAGATCCCGAAGAACGCCGGGTCGAATCGGGCGGCGTCGTGCAGGAAACCGCCTTCCCGGACGTAGCTCTTACCCGGTTTGCCCTGCTCGGGGTCGTAGAGTCCGTCGAGGTCCCAGCCGCGGTCGGCCGGGAATCCGGTGAGGCCCGTGCGTTCCCCGGCGACCAGGTCCCACAGTTCCTCCGGCGAGCGGACCCCGCCTGGGTAACGGCAGGCCATGCCGATGATCGCGATGGGCTCGCCGGTCAGGCGCCGGTTCTCCCCGCGCAGGCGGTCGGCTTCCTTCAGCGCCGCCCGCAGGGCCTCGACGACCTTGTTCTCGGATGTGGACATCGCAGCTCCAGGGTGTTTCACGTCAGGCGGGGTCGGAAGCGTCGAAAGCGAGTGCGATCAGACGGTCGGCGTCCATCTCGTCGATGTCCGCGCCGTCGGGCGACTCGGTGGGGCGGTAGCCGGGGTCGGCCAGCCGGGTCAGCAGGTCCAGCACGCCGGCTTCGCGGAGCCGGTCGGCGGGCACCGAGGCGAGGACCGCGCCGATACGGGCGACCTCGTCGTCAACGACGCTGTCGGCGCTGTCGGCGGGTGCCAGCCGGTCGCCGAGGATTTCGGCGAGCGCGGTGGGGGTCGGATGGTCGAACACGACGGTGGCGGGCAGCCGGAGGCCGGTCGCCGCGTTGAGCCGGTTGCGGAGTTCGACCGCGCTGAGCGAATCGAACCCCAGTTCCCGGAAGGCCTGCCGAACGCCGACCTGCTCCGGTGAGCCGAAGCCGAGTACCGCGGCGACGTTCGCGCGGATCAGGTCCAGCAGGGCCCGGCCACGGGCCGCCGGGGCGAGCCCGGCCAGCCGGTCGGCGAATCCGGCGGTCTGTGCTCCGGTGGCCGCGGCCGCCCGGCGGACCGGTGCCTTCACCAGCCCCCGCAGCAGGGGGTGCACCTCCGTGCCCCGCAAGGCGGCGAGGTCGATGTGCATCGGCAGCGGCGCCGGTTCGTACCCGGCACGGGCGGCGTCCAGCAACAGTAATCCGTCCTCCGTGGACAGAGGACTCATCCCGGACCGCTTGAGCCGGGCGAGATCCGCTTCGCCGAGGTGGCCGGTCATCCCGCTCAACTGGGCCCAGAAACCCCATGCGAGCGAGACCGCGGGCAACCCCTGCGCCCGACGGTGCCGGGCGAGGGAGTCGAGGAAACTGTTGGCGGCGGCGTAGTTGCCCTGCCCGGCATCGCCGAATGCACCGGCGGCCGAGGAGAACAGGACGAACTCGGCGAGATCCGCGTCGCGGGTCAGTTCGTGCAGGTTGACCGCGGCGTCGACCTTCGGCCGCAGCACCTTCGCCAGCCGCTCGGGGGTCAGCGTGGCGACGAGGCCGTCGTCCAGGACACCGGCGGCGTGCACCACCCCGGTCAGCGGATGCTCCGGCGGGACGGTGGCGAGCAACGCGGCCAGCGCCGTCCGGTCCGCCGCGTCGCAGGCGGCGATGGTCACCGACGCCCCGGCTGCGGTCAGTTCCGCTTCGAGTTCCGCCATCCCGGCCGCGGCGCGGCCCCGGCGGCCGACCAGCAGCAGGTGCCGGATTCCGCGCGCGGTGACCAGATGCCGGGCGACCAGTGCGCCGAGTGTCCCGGTGGCGCCGGTGATCAGCACGGTCCCGTCCTCGTCCATTGTGGACGGGATGGTGAGCACGTTCTTGCCGATGTGCTTGGCCTGGCTCATGAACCGGAAGACCTCGGGCGCGCGGCGCGCGTCCCACACCGTCGGCCGGGGCACGGTGAGCGCCCCGGCGCCGAACAGCTCCAGCAGCTCGGCCAGGATCTCGCCGATCCTCGGCCGTCCGGCGTCGAGCAGGTCGAACGCGCGATAGGTGACGCCGGGATGGGCGGCCGCGACCTCGTCCGCGTCACGGATGTCGGTCTTGCCCATCTCGACGAACCGCCCGCCCTCGCCCAGCAGCCGCAGCGACGCGTCGACGAACTCCTTGGCGAGCGAGTCCAGGACGACGTCCATCCGGCCGAACCGGTCCTCGAAGTCCAGCGTGCGGGAGGAGGCGATGTGCTCGTCGTCGAACCCGAGGCTCCGCAGCACTTCCCACTTGCCGGGGCTCGCCGTGGCGAACACCTCGGCACCGAGATGACGGGCGAGCTGGACCGCGGCCATGCCGACACCGCCGGTCGCCCCGTGGATCAGCACCTTCTCCCCCGGCCGGAGCCCGCCGAGGTCGACCAGCCCGTAGTAGGCGGTGAGGAAGACGACCGGCAGAGCCGCCGCTTCGGCGAACGTCCAGTCCGGCGGAAGTTCCGTCACCGTCCGCCGGTCGGCGATCGCGACCGGGCCGAACGCGCCGTCGAACAGGCCGAAGACCCGGTCGCCCGGCTTCAGACCGGTGACGCCCGGACCGACCTCGGTGACGATGCCCGCGCCCTCGCTGCCCATCACAGCGTTGTCCTCGGGATACATGTCGAGCGTGATGAGCACGTCGCGGAAGTTGATCCCGGCGGCCCTTACCTGGATCCGGATCTCGCCGTCGGCGAGCGGCCGGGCGACCGCGGGTGCCGGGACGAGCGCGAGCTCTTCCAGCGTGCCGCGACGGGGTGCGTCCAGCACCCAAGGGCTTTCGGGCGGGGTCAGCGTGCCGTCGGTGGAGACCTTGGCGAGCCTCGGCACGAGCAGTTCCCCGTCGCGCCACGCGAGCTGCGCCTCACCGGTGGCCAGCACCTCGGCGGGCAACGACGGCGGGAGGTCGGCGTCGCTGTCGGTGTCGCTGTCGAGGAGGACGATCCGGTCGGGATTCTCGGCCTGCGCGGACCGGACCAGGCCCCACGCCGCCGCGGCCCCGAGATCGCGGACTTTCTCGTCGGCGACCGCGCCGCGGGTGTGCAGCACCAGCCGCGCGTCGGCGAACCGCTCGTCGTCCAGCCAGGTCCGGACCAGGTCCAGCACCCGGGCGGTCGTGCGATGAACGCTCTCGGTGAGGTCGCCGCCCTCGGCTCCCAACGGCACCAGAACCACGCCGGGAACCTCGGTGAGGGCGGCCAGATCGCCGTCGGGCAGGACCGCGACGGTCGGTGTCCCGATGGCTTCCGGTGTGGTCACCGGCGTCCAGCCGACGCGGAACAACGAGTCCGGACGTCGGGAGGCGGGCAGCGCGGCGGGCCGCGTGACCAGGCCTTCGACGGTCGCGACCGGCGCGCCCGCCGGGTCGGCCGCCGTCACCGCGACGGTGTCCGCGCCCACGGCGAGCCGGACCCGCAGCGCCGTGGCGCCTACTGCGTGCACTGTGACCCCGGTCCACGCGAACGGCAGTTCCGCGCCGTCGCCGGACCGGACGGTGCCGAGGGCGTGGAGCGCGGCGTCGAGCAGCGCCGGATGCAGGCCGAACCGGTCCGCGCCCTCGGCGTCGGGCAGGACGACCTCGGCGAAGACGTCGGAACCCAGGGTCCAGGCCGCTCGCAGCCCCTGGAACGCGGGGCCGTAGCCGTACCCTTGGTCCTCGGCGTCGGCGTAGAAGCCGTCGAGGTCGACGCTCGTCGCGCCGGCGGGCGGCCATTCGGTCAGGCCCTCTCCCGGGTTCTCCTCCGAAGTCAGGAAGCCGGACGCGTGCCGCACCCAGGTGTCGCCACCGGATTCGGCCTGGGAGTGCACGGTGACCTCGCGGCGTCCGTCCACTTCGGACCCCAGGACGACCTGGACGCGGACGCCGCCCTGCTCGGGAAGCGGCAACGGGGCTTCGAGGGTCAGCTCGTCGATCCGGCCGCAGCCCGCGTGGGTTCCGGCTTGCAGCGCGAGTTCCACGAACGCGGTACCCGGCAGCAGCACGGTGCCCTGCACCGCGTGATCCGCCAGCCACGGCTGGGCGGCCGTCGAGATCCGGCCGGTGAGCAGGAGCCCGCCGGAACCCGGCAACGCGGTCGCGGCGGTGAGCAGCGGATGCCCGGTGGCGCCGAGGCCGAATCCGGCGGCGTCGCCCGGTTCCCCGGCGTCGGTGAGCCAGAACTCCTGATGCTGGAAGGCATAGGGTGGCAGATCGACCCAGCCCGCCTCGGGCAGCAGCGCGGCCCAGTCGGGGCTCAGGCCGTGGGCGTGCGCCTCCGCCAGGGAGGTGACGAACCGGGTCGGTCCGCCCTCGTCACGGCGCAGGCTCGCGAGCGCGACGGCGGGCACAGCGGCCTCTTCGACGAGTTCGGTCAGCCCGGCGACCAGCACCGGATGCGGGCTCGTCTCGACGAAGAACCGGAACCCGTCCGCGATCAGCCGCCGCACCGCCTGGTCGAACCGGACGGTGGCCCGGAGATTGCGGAACCAGTAGGCGGCGTCGAGGGTGGCCGTGTCGATCGGCTCACCGGTGACGGTCGAGTACATCGGGAGTTCGGCTTCGCGCGGTGTGATTCCGCTCAGCGCCGCCACGACCTCCTGCTCGATCGCGTCGACGTGAGCCGAGTGCGACGCGTAGTCCACCGGGACCCGCTTCGCCCGCACGTCGAGCAGTTCGCACCGCTTGAGCAGCGCATCCAGCCCGGCGACGTCACCGGACACGACGACGGAGGCCGGGCCGTTCACCGCGGCCACGGAAACGCCGTCGGGCAGCAGTTCCCGGACGCGGTCTTCCGAGGCCGCGACCGACAGCATCCCGCCCAATCCGGACAGCGCCAGAATCGCCTTGCTGCGCAGGCAAACCACACGAGCGGCGTCTTCCAGCGACAGCGCGCCCGCGACACACGCGGCCGCGATCTCGCCCTGTGAGTGCCCGACCACTGCGGCGGGTTCGATCCCGCACGCCCGCCAGAGCCGGGCCAGCGACACCATCACCGCGAACAGCACCGGCTGGACGACGTCCACTCGTTCCAGCGCCGCCGCGTCGGACAGGACGTGCGTCAGCTTCCAGTCCACCTGGGACAGCAGAGCGGTCTCGCAGTCGGCCATCGCTTCGGCGAAGACGGCCGACGAGCCGAGCAGGTCCACCGCCATCCCGGTCCACTGCGAACCCTGACCGGGGAAGACGAAGACTGCCTTGCCGTTCTCGGCGACGCCACCGACCACGTGGGGCGCGGGGGCGGCGTCGGCCAGCGCGCGCAGCCCGGCGGTCAACCCGGCGCGGTCTCCGGCCACCACCACGGCACGGTGGTCCAGCGCGGACCTGGTCACCGCGAGCGCGCGGGCCACCGCGGGCAGGGAGACGTCGTCGGCCAGGTGCCCGGCGAGCCGGTCCGCCTGCGCGGCCAAGGCGTCTGGCGTCTTTCCGGACAGGACGAACGGCAGCACGTCACCGCCGAGCGGCGACGTGTCCGAAGTGGACTGTTCGACCGGCTCCGCCTGCTCCAGGACGACGTGCGCGTTGGTCCCGCTGATCCCGAACGACGAGACCGCCGCACGCCGGGGCCCGCCGTTTTGCGGCCAGGCGACGGGCTCGGCCAGCAGGGACACGTTCCCGGCCGTCCAGTCGACCTTGGTCGACGGCGTGCCGAGGTTGAGCGTGCGGGGCAGCACACCGTGGCGCATCGCCTGCACCATCTTGATGATCCCGCCGACACCGGCCGCGGCCTGGGTGTGGCCGAGGTTGGACTTCAGCGATCCCAGCCACAACGGCCGGTCCCGGTCCTGGCCGTAGGTCGCGAGAACCGCCTGCGCCTCGATCGGATCCCCCAACGGCGTCCCGGTGCCGTGCGCCTCCACAGCGTCCACTTCGGACGGTTCGAGGCCGGCGTCCGCCAGTGCCCGGCGGATCACCCGTTGCTGCGACGGACCGCTCGGGGCGGTGAGGCCGTTGGAGGCGCCGTCCTGGTTGACCGCGCTCCCCCGCATGATCGCAAGGACGCGATGGCCGTTGCGGCGGGCGTCGGAAAGACGCTCCACCAGGAGCATCCCGACGCCCTCGCTCCACACCGTGCCGTCGGCGTCGTCCGAAAAGGACTTGCAGCGGCCGTCGGGCGCGAGACCACGCTGACGGCTGAAGTCCACGAAGACCTCGGGCGTGGCCATCACGGTCACCCCGCCCGCCAGCGCCATCGAGCATTCACCGCGCCGCAACGCCTGCGCGGCCAGATGCAGCGCCACCAGCGACGACGAACAGGCCGTGTCGATCGTGACCGCCGGGCCTTCCAACCCGAAGGTGTAGGCGACCCGGCCGGAGTGGATGCTGGCTGAGGTCCCGTTGCCGAGGTAGCCCTCGACGTCGTCGGGCACGCGGTTCAGCCCTGTCGCATAGTCGTGGTACATCACCCCGGCGAACACACCGGTTCCGCTGCCGCGCAAGGACTTCGGGTCGATCCCGGCCCGTTCGACGGCTTCGTGGGAGATCTCCAGCAGAAGCCGCTGCTGCGGGTCCATCGCCAGCGCCTCCCGCGGCGAGATCCCGAAGAAGCCCGGATCGAACTGCCCTGCGTCGTGCAGGAAACCGCCCTCGCGCACGTAGGTGGTGCCGCGGTGGTCGGCGTCGGGGTGGTAGACGCCGTCGGTGTCCCAGCCACGGTTCTCGGGGAACCGGGTGATGCCGTCGTTCCCGTCGGCGACCAGGCGCCACAGGTCGTCGGGTGTGCTCACCCCGCCCGGATAGCGGCAGGCCATGCCGATGATCGCGATCGGCTCGTCGGCCTCGGCCGGAGCGGACACGTCGTCCCGGACCGGAGCAGATCCGGCGGCGAGGAACGCCGCTACCGCACGCGGGTTCGGGTGATCGAACACCAGGGTCGGCGCGATCTTCAGCCCGGTGGCCGCGATCAGCCGGTTGCGCAGTTCCACGGCGGCGAGCGAATCGAACCCGACCTCGGTGAACGCGCGGTCCGGGTCGATCGCATGGGCGTCCGGGTGCCCCAGGACGGCCGCGACCGTCGTGCGGACGAGGTCGAGCAGGGCCGCCTCGTCCAGTCCGCCGCGCGGCGCGGCCGACGGCGCCGGACGGGCGACCCGGACGAGTCCATTAAGGACTTCCGGAAGACCTGCGGCGGAGGCGCGGGCGCGCAACGCGGCACGGTCCATCCTCATCGGCAGCAGCACCGGCCGGTCCGCCGCCAGCGCCGCGTCGAACAGCGCGAGCCCGTCCACTTCGGACAGTGCGAGCTGACCGGAGCGGGCGATCCGGCGCAGTCCCACCTCGTCGAGCCGTCCGCCCATCCCGGCGGCCCACAGGCCCCAGCCCAGTGCGACGCCAGGACGGCCTTCCGCACGACGGCGAAGGGCGAGCGCTTCGAGGAAGGCGTTGGCCGCCGCGTAGTTGGCCTGTCCGGCGCCGTCGAAGGTGGCCGCGGAGGAAGAGAACAGCACGAACGCCGACAGGTCGAGGTCGCGAGTGAGTTCGTCCAGGACGAGCGCGCCGGTGACCTTCGGCCGCAGGACAGCCGCCAGTCGCTCGTGGTCGAGCGTGGTGATGGTCGCGTCGTCGAGCACGCCGGCGGCGTGGACGACCGCCGACACCGGATGCTCGGCGAGCAAGGCCGCGACGGACTCGCGGTCGGCGATGTCGCAGGCGGCGACGGTGACGTCGGCACCCAGCGCGGTGAGGTCGTCGACGAGCGTGCCCGCGGTACCGCGACGGCTCACGAGAAGCAGGCTGCGCACCTCGTGCCGCTCGACCAGATGCCGGGCCAGCAGCCCGGCGAGACCGCCGGTCCCGCCGGTGATCAGCACCGTGCCGCCGGTGGTGAACGACGCCGGGACCGGGCTCAGAACGCGCGTCAGCCTGGGGACCAGGACCGCGCCGTCGCGGACGGCGAACTCGGGCTCCCCGGAAGCCAGTCCGGTGGCGAGGCCGTCTTCTCCCGTGACGTCGGCCAGTACCAGCCGGTCTGGGTGCTCGGCCTGCGCAGAACGCACGAGCCCCCAGACGGCGGCCGCGGCGGGATCGGGGTTTTCGGTGGCGACGGCGCCATCGGTGAGCAGCGCCAGGCGGGCCGGGGCGAACCGGTCGTCGGCGAGCCAGGCCTGGACGAGGTCCAGCACGCTTTCAAGAGTGGTGCAACGGACGGCGACGACCGGTGGCACGTCGTCGACGGCGGTGAGGTCCGGGTAGAGCCGGTACTCAGCGGCGCCCGGCGTTCCGGGAAGCGGGAGCCAGTCGACGCCGTAAAGCGCGCCGTCCTGCGCGCGGGGCGCGGTGGAAAGAGGTCGCAGGGCGAGGGATTCCACCGACGCGACGGGTTCGCCCGCACTGTCGGCAACCTTCAGGGACACCGAGTACGTCCCTGCTTCGGCACCGGCGACATGGTTCTCGAGCTTGACGCGCAGGACGTCGGCGCCACGCGCGTGCAGGGTCACGCCGGACCACGCGAACGGCAGCGCCGCGGGGCCTCCACCGCCCCCGGAACCGAGTTCGAGCACGTGCAGGGCCGCGTCCAGCAACGCCGGATGCACACCGAACCCGCCCTGGGTCTCCGGCACGGCGGCGACCTCGGCGTAGAGGTCGTCACCGGACCGCCACGCGGCGCGCAGGCACCGGAACGCCGGCCCGTAGTCGAGGCCGGAATCGGCGAGCCGGTCGTAGAGATCGGAAAGGTCGAGGGGCTCACCGGCGGGCGGCCACGCCCCGAAGTCGGGAGCGGGCGCCGCGGCGCCGAGCGTGCCCGAAGCGCATCGCGTCCACTCGTCGTCCTCCGTGTCGCGGAAGAAGATCAGCAGTCTGCTGTCCCGGACCGACACCTGAACCTGGACGCCCGCCTCGGAAAGCACCATCGGCACTTCGAGGGTCAGTTCGTCGACGCCGCCGGAGCCCACGAGCTCCGCGGCCCGCAGCGCCAGTTCGAGCAGCGCGGTACCCGGCAGCACCACGTCACCGCCGACGACGTGGTCGGCGAGCCAGGGCTGGGTGAGCGGGGACAACCTGCCGGAGAGCAGCAGGGCACCGTCTTCGGCCGTGGTGACCGACGCCCGCAGGAGCGGATGCCCGGTGTCGCCCAGACCGTAGGCGCCGGGATCCCCGGCGGTGTCCTGGTCGATCAGCCAGTACCGCTGCCGCTCGAAGGCATAAGTCGGCAAATCGGCCCTCGGGTGCTCGCCGAACACCTGGGGCCAGGCGGGTTCGGCGCCGCGGACCCACAGTTCGGCCAGCGACGCGGCGAGCGCCTCCGCCTCCGGCCGCGACCCGCGCAGGCTCGGCACCAGCGCCGGCCCCTCACCGTCGAGGACCTCGGCAGCCATCGGGGTCAGCACCGCGTCCGGGCCGAGCTCCAGGAGCACGTCGACGCCGAGCTCGTCCAGACGCCGCACGCCATCGGCGAACCGCACCGGGCGGCGCACGTGCTCCACCCAGTACTCCGGCGCCGTCGCCTCGGTGATCAGCTCACCGGACACAGTGGACACCAGCGGGATCGCCGGTTTCCGGAAGGTGAGGATCTCGGCGAACCGGCGGAATTCGTCGAGCATCCCGTCCATGTGGTGCGAGTGGAAGGCGTGGCTCACCTTGAGCCGTTTGGTCTTGCGCCCGGCGAACGCGGCGGCGAGTTCCTCGACCGCGGCCTCGTCGCCGGAGACGACCACCGACCGCGGGCCGTTGACGGCCGCGATCGCGAGGCGGTCGCCCAGCAGCGGCAGGATCTCGTTCTCCGTCGCCTGCACGGCGAGCATCGCGCCGCCCTCGCGCGTGTCCTGCATCAGGCGTCCCCGCGCGGCGACGAGCGCGGCGGCGTCGGACAGCGAGAGCATGCCCGAGACGTGCGCGGCGGCCAGCTCGCCGATCGAGTGACCGGCGACGTAATCGGGGCGCAGACCCCAGTGCTCGTACAGCCGGAACAGCGCGACCTCGACGGCGAACAGCGCGCACTGCGCGTATTCGGTGCGGTGCAGCAGCCCGGCTTCCTCGGAGCCCTCGTCGGCGAACACGATCTCGGCCAGCGGCCGGTCCAGTTGCAGGCCGAGGTGCCCGCAGGCGTCGTCGAAGGCGGCGGCGAACACCGGGAACCGGCGGTACAGTTCGCGGCCCATCCCGGCACGTTGGCTGCCCTGGCCGCTGAAGACGATCCCGATCCGCGCCGTCCCGTGGACCAGGCTCGACAGTGCCTCTCCGGTGGCCAACGCGTCCAGCCCGGCCAGCAGTCCCGCGCGATCGGCGGCCGTCACCACGGCCCGCCGCTCCAGGGCGGCCCGGGTGGTGGCGAGCGCGGCGGCGACGGCGGGGAGGTCACTGTCCGGCAGGTCTTCACGCAGTCGGGCCGCCTGACGGCGCAGGGCCTTCTCGTCGCGGGCGCTGACGGGGAACAGCCAGGTGGGCCACGCTTCCGGCGCCGGCTCGGTCTCTTCCTCGGCGGGGGCCTGTTCGAGGACGGCGTGCGCGTTGGTCCCGCTCATCCCGAACGACGACACCGCCGCGCGGCGGGGCGCCCCGGTCTCCGGCCAGGCCGCGGTCTCGCCGAGCAGCTCGACGGCGCCGGACGACCAGGCGACCTTCGGTGTGGGCTCGTCGGCGTGCAGGGTCTTGGGCAGCACACCGTGCCGCATCGCCTGCACCATCTTGATCACCCCGGCCACCCCGGCGGCCGACTGGGTGTGCCCGATGTTCGACTTGACCGATCCGAGCAGCAGCGGACGTTCGCGGTCGCGGCCGTAGGTGGCCAGAAGTGCGTGTGCCTCGATCGGATCGCCGAGGACGGTACCGGTGCCGTGCGCTTCGACGGCGTCCACTTCGGACGGTGCGAGCCCGGCGTTGGCCAGCGCGCGCCGGATCACCCGTTGCTGCGCGGCGCCGTTGGGCGCGGTGAGGCCGTTGCTGGCGCCGTCGGAGTTGATCGCGGTGCCGCGGACGACGGCGAGCACGCGATGCCCGTTGCGCCGGGCGTCGGAAAGCCTTTCCAGCACCAGCATCCCGACACCTTCGGACCAGCCGGTGCCATCGGCCGCGGCCGAGAACGGCTTGCAGCGTCCGTCCGGCGCGAGCCCGCGCTGACGGCTGAAGGCGAGGAAACCGCCGGGGCTCGACATCACCGCGACGCCGCCGGCCACCGCGATCGGGCACTCCCCCAGCCGCAGTGCCTGCCCGGCCAGGTGCAGGGCGACCAGCGACGACGAGCACGCCGTGTCCACGGTGACCGTCGGGCCCTCGAACCCGAAGGCGTACGAGACGCGGCCGGACGCGACACTCGCCGCGTTACCGGTCAGCAGATAGCCTTCGAGGCCTTCTTCCGCGCCACCGAGACGCGGCCCGTATTCCTGGGTCTCCGCGCCGACGAACACGCCGGTCGCGCTCCCCCGCAAGGTGGCGGGATCGATGCCCGCCCGCTCGAGGGCCTCCCACGACGTCTCCAGCAGGAGCCGCTGCTGGGGATCCATCGCCAGCGCCTCACGCGGCGAGATCCCGAAGAACCCCGCGTCGAAATCCCCTGCGCCGTCGAGGAAACCGCCTCGCCGGGTGTAGGTCTTGCCCGGCACCCCGGGGTCGGGGTCGTACAGCGACTCCACGTCCCAGCCGCGGTCGGCCGGGAAGTCCGACGTCGCGTCCCCACCCTCGGTGACCAGCCGCCAGAGGTCTTCCGGCGAACCGATCCCGCCGGGGTAACGGCAGGCCATGCCGACGATCGCGATCGGTTCGTCGTCGGCGATCGCCTGGTAGTCCTCGATTTCGGCCACGGCCTCCCCGGCGAGCAGATCACGCAGGTGACCGGCGAGCGCCGACGGCGTCGGATGGTCGAAGACGAGCGTCACCGGCAGTTCCAGCGCGGTGGCCGCCGAGATCCGCCGATGCAGTTCCACGGCCGCGAGGGAATCGAACCCGAGTTCGGCGAAGGGCGTGCCGGGAGCCGCGGTCCCCGCGCCCGGTTTCGCCTCCAGCACCGCTTCGGTCTCGGCGACGACCAGCGCGGCGAGCGCCCGCCGTCGCTCCCCGTCCGGGGTTCCGTCGAAAGCGGCCAGCACCGTGGCCCAGTCCGGCCGAACACGTCGAGTTCGCAGAATCAGTTCGTCTCGCATGGTCCGCATTTCGGGTTCGAGGATGGGATTCCAAAGCTAGTGCGGGAACGGACCCCTTTCGCACCCCTACGTGCCCCTGTTCACCGTCGTGCGCGGGGTGCGGACAGGGGTCGGCGGGCGGGGAAGATTTGGGACGTCCAGTGTCCGAAATCCTCCCCACTCGGCTGCGACCTTGATCAACGGAGGATTGGGGACGTTGAATGTCCACAATCCTCCGTTGATCAAGCTCCGAGACCCGGTCCCCCGACACGCCAACGCTTGAGAGCCGGCCAGGTGATTCGAGCGTGGAGGATTTGGGACACTCGACGTCCCAAATCCTCCACACTCGACCGTGCCGCGGCGAGCTTCCGATGCCATCGATCTCTGAGACCGGCGCCCCGACCGCAGACACGTCACAATCACCTACCCAGGCGTGGGTAGGGAAATACGCTTCCGCTCTAACCCGAAACGCCACTCACGACCGGCGCCATCGCGCACAGGGCGGGCAAGGACAGGTCTGCGTGTCCCGTATCCGACTTGGGCCGAAGGCTCCCTTCGCCGCATCACATGCGGCGAAGGGAGCCTTCAGCCCACTACAGCCGCACAGAGGTCAGCGCCCGAGCCGGTCCGCCAGCTCCCGCTTGAGGATCTTGCCGCTGGGCCCGAGCGGCATCGCGTCCAGGAACTCCACCCGGCGCGGATACTTGTAGGCCGCGACGCGCTTCTTGCTCCACGCCACAAGCTCCGCCGCCAGTTCCGGCCCGGGTTCCCGATCGGAAGCGGCCACGACGACGGCGCAGATCTCCTCGCCGTACCGGTCGTCCGGCACGCCGACGACCGCGACCTGGGCGATCGCGGGATGCCTGGCCAGGACTTCCTCGATCTCACGCGGATACACGTTGTAGCCGCCGCGAAGGATCATGTCCTTCTTGCGATCCACAATGGACAGATAGCCGTCGTCGTCGAGGAAACCGAGGTCGCCGCTGCGGAACCAGCCGTCCACGATCGCGGCGGCCGTCGCCTCGGGGCGGTTCAGGTAGCCCGCCATCACGTTGTGCCCCCGGACGACGATCTCGCCGACCTCGCCCGGCGGCACGAGTTCGATCCGGTCTTCGGTCTCGGCACGCGCGATGGCCACGTCCACGCCCCAGATCGGTTTGCCGACGGTGCCCGCGCGGGTCGGCCACGCGCGCTGGTTGTAGGCCACCACGGGAGAGGTCTCGGTGAGGCCGTACCCCTCGTAGATCGGGCAGTCGAACACGGCCTCGAACCGCTCCAGCAGCGCGACGGGCAGCGACGAACCGCCGGAGAAGGCCCGGTCGAGTTTGGGCCGCCGCGGCTCGTCCTCGGCTGCCTCCAGCAACGCGACGTACATCGTCGGCACGCCCATGAACAGCGAGCAGTTCTGTTCCACCATCAGTTCCAGCGCGGCACGCGCGTCGAACCGCGACATCAGCACCATCGTCGCGCCGGCACGGAAACAGGTCGCCATCCCGCAGATCTGGCCGAAGGTGTGGAACAACGGCAGACAGCCGAGCAGCACGTCGTCGGCGTGGAAGTCGAACGGCGACAGCATCGTGGTGGCCACGTTCAGCACGATGCTCAGGTGGGTCAGCATCGCGCCCTTGGGTTTGCCGGTCGTCCCCGAGGTGTAGAGGATCAGCGCGAGGTCCGAGGGTTCGCGCGGTTCGTACCGCTCGATCTCGGCCGCGGCCCCGGCGAGGACGTCGAGGCGGACGCGGCCGGTGTCGACGTCCTCCAGCATCGTCAGGACTTCGACACCGGCCGCGCCGGCGGCCTCGCCTCCCTGCTCCAGCAGGGCGGCTCCGCAGATCAGCACCCGGGCGTCGCAGTCGGTGAGGATGTAGTGGATCTCCTCCGCGACGAGCAACGTGTGCACCGGCACGACGACCGCACCGAGCGCCAGTGCACCGAAGTAGACCATCGGGAACTCCGGCGTGTTCGGCAGGAGCAGCACGACCCGGTCGCCGGCGGCGACCCCCTGGCCCCGGAGCGCGGAGGCGTACCTCTTCGCCCCGGCCCAGAGTTCCCGGTAGGAGAACGGTTCCCCGTCGAACACGAGCGCGGGGTGATCCGGCCGCCTGCCCGCCGAATCGGCGAGGACGGCCGCGAGGGACAAGGACACCGGACTCCCCTCTCAGCCGCGCGGCAGGCCGAGATCCAGCCAGATCTGGTCCAGCGCCTCGACCATCTTCTGCACGTCGCTGCCGGTGTGCACCGCCGACGGGGCCGTGCGCAGGATCTCCTGTCCGAACGGGACACTCGGCGCGTTGATCGACTGGATGTAGATCCCGTGCCGCTGCAACAGGAGTTCGTGCACCTTCTTGCACAGCGCGTCGTCCCCGACCAGGATCGACACGATATGCGACTCGTCCGAGAGGAACGGGATCCCGCGTTCGGCGAGCAGTTTGTGCAGCAGCTGCGCGTTGTCGGCGAGGATCTCGCGCTCCCGCTCCGACGAACGCAGGTGCCGGACCGCGGCGAGCGCGCCGGCGGCCACGGCGGGCGGCAGCGCGGTGGTGAAGATGAACGAACGCGAGTGCGTGCGCACGGCGTCGATCAGCGCGGCGGGCCCGGCGATGTACCCGCCGGTGGTGCCGAAGCCCTTGGCCAGCGTGCCCATCACGACGGTGAATTCGTCGGCGATCCCCTCGCGCGCGGCGATCCCGGCACCTTCGGGGCCGTACATCCCGACGGCGTGCACTTCGTCCACATAGGTCATGGCGTCGTACTGCTTCGCCAGCGCGGCGAATTCCGCCAGCGGCGCGACGTCGCCGTTCATCGAGTAGACCGATTCGAACACGATCATCTTCGGCCGGTCGGCCGGGGCGGCGGCGAGCAGCTCGGCCAGATGCGCGACGTCGTTGTGGCGGAAGATCTTCTTCTCCGCGCCGCTGTGCCGCAGCCCGTCGATGATGGAGGCGTGGTTCTTCTCGTCGGAGAACACGATGCAGTCCTCGGGGCGGCCCGCCAGCACGGTCAGCGAACCGTCGTTGGCGGTGTAGCCGGAGGTGAACAGCAGCGCGTCCTCCTTGCCGTGCAGTTCGGCCAGTTCGCGTTCCAGCGCCACGTGGTAGTGGTTGGTGCCCGCGATGTTGCGCGAACCGCCCGCCCCGGCGCCGAACCGCTCGACGGCCTCCTTCATCGCGGATAGCACGTCCGGATGCTGGCCCATGCCGAGGTAGTCGTTGCTGCACCAGACGTTGATCTCGGCGACCGCTTCGGCCTCCTCGTACCGGCTGGCCGCAGGGAACCGGCCCGCCTGCCGCCCGATCTCCAGGAAGTCGCGTTTCTGCAGCACTTCGCCCTGCAGGGTGCGCTGGAAGGACTCCAGATAGGTGGTCATGACGTCAACTCGCTCTCTGGCTTGGCGTGGCTGGACTTGGTGGCGGGTTTCGCCTCCTCGCGGAGGCGGAGCTTGTCCGGCTTCCCCGCGTCGGTCAGCGGAAGCTCGGCGCGGAGCCGGATCTCCGCCGGTACGTGGCTCGGGGACAGCACCCGCGCGACCTGCGCGGCCAGGTCGGCGGGATCCACGTCCCTGCCCCGGCGCGGCACCGCGATCGCGTGCATGTACTCGACGTTGTCCTCGTCGGCGACCCCGAACACCGCGGCCTGCGCGACATCCGGATGGGCCAGCAGCGCGTTCTCGACCTCGGCCGGGTACACCTTGATGCCGTTGGTCTTGATCATGTCGGCGAGCCGGTCGACCAGGTACAGGTAGCCGTTCTCGTCGAGATAGCCGACGTCGCCGGTGTGCAGCCAGCCGTCGATGAGGACCCGCGAGGTTAGGTCGGGCCGCTTCCAGTAGCCGTCCATCATCATCGGCGACCGGACGCAGATCTCCCCGGTCTTCCCGGCGGGCAGCTCGTGCCGCACGTGCGGGTCGCGGATGCCGACCTGGACGAACGGGACCGCCTTGCCGACCGTGGTGAGCAGCTCCGGTTTCAGGTGCTCTTCCGGCGAAAGCGCGGCGATCACCCAGCTTTCGGTGGTGCCGTAGATCTGGATCAGCTTCGCGCCGAACACCTCCGCCGCCCGGGAGAGCCGCACCGGGGAGGCCGGGCTCCCGCCGTAGTAGAGCTCGCGCAAGCTGGAATGGTCCGTGGTGCCCAGTGCCGGATGGTCGAGCAGGTCGTAGAGCTGCGGGGTGGCCAGGTAGACCCGGTTGACCCGGTGGCGTTCCACGGCTTCGAGCACGGCGCCGGCGTCGAATCCCTCGTGCAGGACGATCATCCCGCCGGACGCGACCGCGTCGTCCACTGTGGACGAAACGGAATGGCTGAGCGGCGTGGTGACCAGCATCGTGCAGCGTTCGGTCATGTGCCGGGCCTTGGTGACCACCGCGCCCAGCCCGCCGAACCCGCGGCCGATGCCCTTGGGCCTGCCGGTGGTCCCGCTGGTGTAGGTCAGCACCGCGGTGCCCTCGGCTCGCGGCTCGACCTCGCCAGCGGTCCCGGTGATGTCGGCGACGTCGTCACCGAAGTCCCCGAAAGCCGCCAGCGCCGCCGGTTCCGCCATGGCGTCGCGGATCTTCCTGGCCCGGTCGAGGTTCGCCGCGTCGGTGAGCAGGACGGTGGTACCGGTGTCGTCGACGATCTCGACCTGCGTGGCGATCGGGAGTTCGTCGAGCGGATCGGCGGCGTTGATACCGCGCAGGTGCACCACGGTGGCACCGATCAGATTGGCGGCGTACCGGCCGATCAGCGTCGCCGGGCTGTTCCCCACGGTCAGCAGGGCCACCACCCCGCCCTCGCCGGTCCCGCGGTCGCGCAGCGCGGCGGCGGCACCGGTGATGGCCGCCGCGAGTTCCGCCGAAGTCAGCGCCTCGTCGCCGTGACGCAACGCGATCTCGTCCGGCCGCGTGGAAAGCACGTCCAGCAGCTGGCTGACGTAGTGGTCGATCTGCACCGCGCTACTCCGTTCCCGCGGCCCGGCCGGCGAGCTCTTCGAGGTGGGCCACGGCGGACTCCACGCCCGGCATGGTCAGGCTCCGCCGCTGGGCCCGCGCGACGGTGGCCGCGATCCGGGTGTCGGCCAGCACCGCGCGGCAGGTCTCGGCGACCGCTTCCGGCGTGGTGGCGGGGATCTGCTTGCCGAACCCGAGCTCCTCGACGCGGCGGGCGTTGTGCGGCTGGTCGCCGAACTGCGGCAGCGTGGCCATCGGCACTCCGGCGCGCAACGCCTCGCGGATGCTGTTGTACCCGGCGTGGGTCAGGAAGAGCTGCGCGCATTCGAGCAGCAGCGGCTGCGGCATCCGTTCGACGACGAGCACGTTGTCACCGACCTCGACGTCGCCGATCGGGAACCCGGCCGTCGCCACCACCGCCGAACAGTCCACACTGGACAGCCCTTCGATCAGAGCGCGCACCGTGACGTCGGGGTCCTCCATCTCCTCCGGCGGGTCGATGCCGAACGCCTTGAACGCGCCGAGCATGGGCAGCGCGGTGCCGACCGAGGCGAGCACCAGCGGCCGGTCCGCGCGCAGCGCGGCGATCTCCGGCGGCAAGACCTCGCCGGTGGCCACCTCCGACGGCTGGCGGTAGGTGAAGGGCGTCGGCAGATCGAAGGCGGCGAACGAGGTGTCGGCGGGCAGGCAGTCGAAACGGCCGTAGCGGTGCACCATCCCGGCGTCGGGTTCGGCGGCGAGCCCCAGCTCCTGGCGGCGCTCGTTCAGCGGCTCCACCAGGCCCGCCGGGTCGATCAGGTTGCCCGCACCCGACGGCGCGCTGATGTACGGGACGCCGAGCTGCTCGGCGACCAGCACGCCGGACAGCTCCGCGCCGTCACGCACCACGATGTCGGGCTGGAATTCCTTGGCCAGGGGGTAGAGCTTCTGGTAGGCGGTGGTGACGTGCGGGCCGCTCGCGGTGGCGATCAGCTGGTCGCGCGTGTCCAGCACCCTGCGCGGAGTCCCGGCCGCTTCGGCCTCCTGACGTTCCTGCACCATCCGCCCGATGGCCTCGACCATGCCCGGAAGCACCGGTTCGATCCGCATGAGCCCGGGTTCGAAGACGTCGGCCAGTTCCGGCGGGGTCACGACGAGCACGTCGTGGCCCGCCTTCGCCGCCGCCCTGGCCAAGGGCAGCACCGCCCGTGCGTGGCCCTGCGAGCCGGTCACGGTGCACAAAACCCGCATGGGGTCCACCTTTCGTTTCTGTCCTTTGAGGACGGTCAGGGAACGGGGTCGAAGGACGGCGTGCGCACCGGGTCGACCGGCGGCCTGCCGAAGCCGCGCCAGGCGATGCCGGCCCGGCTGAGCGCGTCGGGGTCGAGGTGGTTGCGGGTGTCGATGACGACCGGTCCTTCGAGCAGGCCGGCGATCCGCGGCCAGTCCAGGGCACGGAACTGCGGCCAATCCGTCAGCAGGACCAGCGCGTGCGCGTCCTTCGCGATGTAGTAGGGGTCGTCGACGACCCGGACGCCGGGGATCGGCGGTTCGGCGCCGGTGAGGCCGGGGTCGTACCCGGTCAGCTCCGCGCCACGCTCGGCCAGCAGCCGGGCGACGCTCAGTGCCGGGGAATCCCGGAGATCGTTGGTGCCCGCCTTGAAGGTCAGCCCGAGCAGGCCGATCCGCAGGCCGGTGAGATCCGCGTCCGCGTCGAGTCCACAGGCGACGGCGATCCGCTCGACCACCCGGGACGCCTGTTTCGCGTTCCCGGAGATGACCTCGTCGAGCAGGCCGAACTCGAAACCCGCGACCTCGGCGACCTGTTTGAGCGCCATGGTGTCCTTGGGCAGGCAGGAACCACCCCAGCCCGGCCCCGGCGAAAGGAACGTCGGGCCGATCCGGCGGTCGTAGCCCATGCCTTCGGTGACGTCGCCGATGTCGGCGTCGAGCCGCTCGCACAGTTCGGCGATGGCGTTCACATAGGACAGTTTCGTGGCGAGGAAACAGTTGGCGGCGTACTTGACCATCTCCGCGCTCGCCGCGTCGGTCAGCACCGTCGGGGCGCCGAGCCGGGCGTAGAGCGCCGCGACGCGTTCCGCCGGGCCGCGGGTGTCGGAACCGACGACGATCCGGTCCGGGTTGAGGAAGTCGTGGACGGCGGTGCCCTCGCGAAGGAACTCCGGATTGCTCACCACCGCGACGTCGTCCCGGCCGAGCAGCGCGGCGACCCTGGCCGCGGTCCCGACCGGCACGGTCGACTTGTTCACCAGCACGCAACCCGGCGAAAGCACGTCACGGACCTTGGTCGCGACGTCGATGACGGCCGACAGATCGGCCATCCCACCCTCGCCCATCGGGGTGGGTACACAAAGGAAGACGGCTTCCGCGGTCTCGACGGCCTCCGCGGCCGATTCGACGAAACCGAGCCGTCCGGCGGCGATTCCCTCGGCGACCAGACCGGGCAGGTCCTTTTCCAGGATGTCGACCTCACCGCGCTGGAGCCGGGCCAATTTGCCGCGATCGGAATCGGTGCACCGGACCCGGTGTCCGAGCGAGGCGAGACACGCCGCGGTGGTCAGCCCGACGTATCCGGCGCCGACGACGGCCACTTGGTAGGAATGCAACGTGAGACACCTTTCAGTCGGCGAAATCCGGCTCCGAATTCCGGGAAAGGGGATTCGGAAGCGAGAGCCGATCGGGCCGGGAATTGGCGGTCCGGCCGATGAACCCGACAGTAGGATCGGCCTCGAAGCGCCAACAACCCCTAGCGACCGGTGCCCACCCCTAATCGCCGGTTCCCCGGTTCGGGTGGATCGGGGAATTCCACCCGGACGTCAACCCGTGGTTGGTCGCCGGGACGGGTGCCTGCTCCTACGCTCGTGATCGATACCGAACGAACAGGTCGCCCACAGCCGAGGAGAGTGCGCAGTGGACACCAGCACGCTGATCAACATCGCGGTCGCCATCGCCGTCGTCGTCTACGTGATTTACCAGCGCATGAGCTGGAAACCGCTGGAGAACGTGGAAATCTGGGGCGGGCCGCTCACCCTGGTCGCCATCGGGGTCATCCAGATGCGGCATCTGGACACCACCATCAGCGTGACCGACATCGTCTTCCTCGGCGTGGGCCTGCTGGTCTCGCTCCTGGGTGGCGCCGCGATGGGCGCGATGACGCAGCTGCAGCGGCGCGGCGACAAGGTCTACCAGCGGATCGGCGCGCTCGGCCTCGCCGTCTGGGTGGGCCTGCTGCTCGTCCGCGGCGTGCTCGGCGTGATCGGGCATTTCGCCGGCGCGACGCTGACCTCCGGCGGTGGCACCATCCTGCTCTCGCTGGGTGCGAACCTGATGGCGATGACGCTCGTGCTGTCCGCCCGCCTCGGCGGCGCCAAGATCCCGGGCGGCAGCCCGCAACGCTGACCCCGGACGTCACGCGGGCCACGATGACGCGAAAGCCACTTTCGCAACCTTGAAGGTTGCGAAAGTGGCTTTCGCAACGTCATCGCCGCTTCACCGCCGCAGGACCGCGGCGGTCACCACCTCGGCGAACTCCTCGGGCCGAGCCTCCGGGAAACCGTGCCCACCAGGGAAGACCTGGAGGTCGAACGGGCCGGTGGTGTACTCGTGCCAAGCGCGCGCCTCGTCGAGGGACACCGCCGGGTCGCTGTCACCGACGAGCACCGTGACCGGACAGCGCAGCGCCGGCCCGGGTTCGGGCCGGTAGGCGGCCAGCGCCCGGAAATCGGCCCGGATGGCCGGGAAAGTGGCCTTGAGCAGCTCCGCGTCCCGCGCACCGGGCGAGCCGGCGTCGCGAAGCGAGTACAGCTCGGTCACGAGATCCTGATCCGGCAGCAGGTGGAGCCCGACGGAGCCGGACCGGGACGGGGCCGGGCAGCCGGACACGATCAGCGCGACCGGGCTCCCGGTCAGCACCTGCTCCAGCCGCCTCGCCACCTCGAAACCGACGACCGCGCCCATTCCGTGGCCGTACACCGCGAACGGCGCGCCTTCCCAGAGCGCGAGCGCACCGGTGACCCGGTCGGCCAATTCCCCGATGTCTTCGGCACACGGTTCCGCGACCCGATCCTGACGTCCCGGATATTGCGCCGCGTGCACCTCGATCCCCGGCGCGAGCGCGGCGGAAAGCGGGAAGAACGCATTCGCGGCCGCACCGGCGTCGGGCAGGCAGATCAGACGCGGTACCGACGGTCCTCCGGGCCGGAAAACACGGACCCAGTCCCCGGCATCGCCGCTTGGAGCGGTCATCGCAGGATTCCTCCGAAAGGGATGGGAATTGTTCGGCGGAGGGTCGGAGAGACCGCTTTCTTTCGCCTCGGCGAACACTAGCCGGACGCTTCCTGCGGAAACAACCGCGAGAGAGCGACCTCCTACCAACGGTGACGGTATTTCCACCCTCGGAATGATCGCCCGCGAGCGAAAAGTCGTGGTGGCCCTACGATCGTCGTATGACCGAAGCAGCGTCCGAAGAGGCCGAGGAACGTCGCTGGCGATGGGCCGCGCCCGCCGCCGGGACGGCGCTGCTGGCCGTCACCCAGATGACCGCGACCGTCCCGGCCGGCGCCGGCTGGCTGTGGGTGCTCTACGCCGTGTCGTCGGCGAGCTGGCTGCTGTGGATCGGGATCAGCGAGCGCTTCCCCCGCGCCGCCCTGCTCCCGCTGGCCGCGGCGAGCGCGGTCCCGGCCTTCGGTACCGGCGCCGCCACCGACGGCACCGCCGTGATCATGACCTGCATCACCCTCGCCGCGTTCGCCTCACGGCTGGAACCGGGCACCGTCGCGATCATCGCGCTGATGGTCTTCGACGCCGCCGCCATCGTGGCCTCCAGCCTGCTCGGCCACCGCCCCTCCGAGGCATGGCTGGGCGCGCTCGGCGCGGTCGTCATCGTGGTCCTCGTCGGATTCACCCGCCGCGGTCATCTGACCAGGGTCGCGCAGGCGGAACGGTTGCTGCACCAGGAACGGCTGGCGCACACCCGGGGCGTGCGCGCCGCGACGCTCGACGAGCGCACCCGTATCGCCCGCGAGATCCACGACGTCGTCGCCCATTCCCTCGGCGCGCTGCGCGTCCAGCTGGAGGTGATGCACACGCTGCTGGTGGAGGAGGACGACACCGAAGGCGCCCTGCGTTCGCTCGCGCTTTCGCGAAGCCTCGCCGACCAAGGGCTCAGCGACGTCCGGGACGCCGTGGCGGCCCTGCGCGAGGACGTCCGCGCCCTGCCGGACGCGCTGAACGAACTCGTGCGGACCTTCGGCCGGGAACACGACACTCCGGCAGAGTTCACCATGCTGGGCGAGCACCGCGACCTCCCGTCGGCGCAGACGATCGCGCTGCTGCGGATCTGCCGGGAGGCGCTGACGAACGCGGCCAAGCACGCGGCGGGCGAGGCGGTGAGCGTCGAACTGGAGTACCCGCCGGACGAGGTCCGGCTGCACGTCCGCAACCCTCTCGCCGCCGCACCGGACCCCGGGCACACGCCGGGCTACGGCCTGACCGGGATGCGCGAACGGATCGAACTCGTCGACGGCACCCTGGTCACCGGTCCGGACGGCCGGTTCTGGGACGTCACCGCCCGGGTGCCGGGCTGAGGCGAACGTGCCGCCAGGCGGATCTCGCGTGATTGAAGGCGTAACTCGCGTGATCAGGCACGGAACTCGCGTGATTCAGTCCCGCACGTAACCTGCTTGGTACGCATAACGAACCGCCTGCGCCCGATCCCGGCTCCCCGTCTTGGCGAAGATCCGGTTGATGTGGCTCTTGACCGTCGTCTCGCTGACGAACAGTTCCGCGGCGATCTCCTTGTTGCTGCGCCCCGCCGCGATCAGCGTCAGCACATGGGCTTCCCGCTTCGTGAGCTTCGCGTCGTCCTCGGGCGGCGGCGCCGAAGCGGGCGCGGGCGCCAGGGCGGCGCCGAGCACTCGCCGCTGCACCCGCGGGTCGAGCAGGGCCTGTCCCGCCGCGGCCGCGTGCACCGCGCGCCCGATTTCGTGCTTGTTCGCCGATTTCGTCAGGTATCCCAGCGCTCCGGCCTCCAAGGCACGCAGCACCCAGTCGTCGTCGGCGTAGGTGGTGAGCACGACGACCTCGATCTCCGGATGCTGTTCCTTGATCCGCCGGGTCGCCTCGACGCCGTCGCACCGGGGCATGGAGAGGTCCATCAGCACGACGTCCGGGCTCAGTTCCCCGGCCAGCCGCACGGCGACCTCGCCGTCGGGCGCCTGGCCGACCACGGTGATCCCCGCGACCGTCCCCACCAGCAGGGCCAGCCCTTCGCGTACCGCCGCCTGGTCTTCGGCGATCACGATCCGGACCGGGGGCACTTCTTCGACCATGCCTGCATCATGGCCTGCCCTCACCGGTCCGCGCCACACGGCACTCCACCTCGAGGTGGACGCCGATCTCCAACCGGATTCCCACCCGCGCGCCGATGATCGGCGCGGCCGTTCGCCCTAGATTTCGGGACAACCGGCATCGAACTGCCGGATGGGGAGTCTTTCGAAGGAGTTTTGATGAGTGAAGCCATGCGAAACGCCCTCATCCTGAGCGGCGTACTGCTGGCGCTGGTGCTGTTCACGCACATCGGTCGCCACAAGGCCCACCTGGTCATCCTGATCCTGCCGTTCTTCACGTGCGCGCTGGTGGGCTGGGCAGTCCTCTACGACCTCAAGCTGACCACGCCGAACTCACTGGCCGGCCTGGTCGGCATCGCGGCGGGTGTCCTGATCGGCTGGGGATTGCTGAAGGGCACGAAGGTCGAGTGGGACCAGGAGAAATCCGCCGTCTACACCAGGGCGGGCTGGGTCTACTTGGGACTGTGGCTGTTCGTCCTCGTGGGACGGCTCATCTTCGTCTACACGCTGGAGCACAGCCACTCGTTCGCGGCCGACTTCGGCAAGTTCCTGATGGACACCGGGATCGACGCCGGCGGCGTCTCCGCCTTCTTCGTCACCATGGCGCTGACGATGGTCATCTTCCGCACCGCCGGGGTCTGGGTGTACCGGGCCAAGGTACTCAGGCAGGCTCAGCGAACCCCCAGTTACGCGAGCTGAGCACTGTCTCGCCTGCCCGGTCCGTCGACTATCCCCCAGTCGCCGGACCGGGCCTCGACCCGTTCAGGACTCGGGCAGTTCGATCGGCGCGATGTGGTCGAAGACGTCGCCGGGCCCGGGGTTACGCGGGTCGGTGGCCCCGCCGAGATGGCGCAGCGTCCCCCACACCGCGTTGAGCGCGCTGGTGACCGCCCCTTCGGCGAAGCCACCCATCCACGAGATGTCGTCACCGGCGAGGAACAGGCCGCGCTGGGCGGCGGGAAGGTCGTCTTGCCGGAAATGGGTGAACAAGCGACGCTGGTAGCGATACTGCCCCGGCAGGTTCGCCTTGAACGCGCCTTGGAAGTTCGGCTCGTTCTCCCAGGTGACGGTGACCGGGTCGCCGGTGATGTGGGAGCGGATGTCGACACCCGGGTAGATGTCGGCGAGCGCGTCCAGTGCGAGTTCGAGCCGCTCGGCCGGGCCGAGTGTCGCGAACTTGAGAGAATCGTCGTTCCAGGTATAGGAAAGGCACAGCGCGGCCGGCGAATCCGGTCCGTCGTCGAACAGGTAGACGCTGCGCGGGGTCCGATCGGTCAGGGTCATCCCCATCAGTTCCTCGCCGGTGCGCGGATCGACGTCGTGCCAGAACGGCCGGTCGACCGGGACGAACAACTTCGAAGCGCCCATGTAGTGCGTGCGTTCCAGTGCGGTCCACACGTTCGCGGGCAGCAGAGGGCGCACTCCGGCGATCTTGGTGAGCAGCACCCGGTGCTGCGCGGTGAAGACCACGGCCGGATAGGTCCGCACGTCACCGTTTTCGTCCTCGACGGCGAACCCGTCCCCCGCCGGGCGCAACCCGATGACGGCTGGACGCGGCGATCCATCGTGCAGCGAAGCGACCGACGTCCCGGCCGGCCAGAAGCGCGCCGAAGCGGGCGCGTGGTTCCACAGCCGCCGCGGGAGTTGCTGGCAACCGCCGATGATCTGCCGCGGCCCCTCTTCGACGCCGGTGTAGATGACGCGGAGGATCTCCAGTACCGAGTTGGGGAAGTCGGTGTCCCAGCCGCCGGTTCCGAAGCCGACCTGACCGAAGATCTCGCGATGGCGGAAGGAGGCGAACGCCGTCGACCGCGCCAGGAAACCGTAGAAGGACTGGTCGTCGAGTTCGGGCAGCAGCCGGTTCCAGATCGCCTTCACCATGGCGGTGTCGCGCATCCGGATGGCGTCGCGCATGGTGGACAGATCGGCCAGTTCCTGCAGTGCCTTGTGCCAGGCGTCGTCGACCTCGTGGAAAACCGACGGGAGATCCGCCGGGGTCCGCGCGCGGTAGGTCACGCCGTCGAGATTGATCACCGTGGTGGAAGTACTGCGGGACAACGGGTTCGCGAACGGCTTGGTCTCCAGGCCGACCTCGTCGATGTACCGGTACAGGGTGGTGGCCGAGGGCGGGAACCGCATCGCGCCCATCTCCGCGATCGCGCCGTCCTCACCCGCCAACGGGATCGAGCGCATCCGGCCGCCGATCTGGCCCGCTTCGTAGACCACCGGTTTCAGGCCGAGACGCAGCAGTTCGTAGGCCGCGACCACACCCGCTATCCCGCCACCGACGACGGCGACCTCCTGTCCGAGTCGGTCCGGCGGCAGTTCGCCGAGCCCGGCCGGATGCGCGAGCCAATCGTCGTAGGCGAACGGGAAATCGGGGCAGAGAGTGGTCAGCGGGGGCGCGAAATCGGCTGCGGTCATCGTGGCGGATCTCCCTGGTCATCGGGGCCACACTGTCTCGACCGAAACGTACGACGGGGTCCGGCGGGGACCAACCCCTCACTTTCCCCTACTCGCCCCTAGTCCATTTTAGACAGCCGCGGGCGCGGTATCCGCCTTGTGAAGCGCCTTTTCCAGGCCCCGGCCGGCGGAGCGCCGCCGGTACCAGACGGTCCAGGCGACCACACCGGTGATCGCGGTCAGCTCGATCGCGGTGGACAGGCCGACCATCACCGACGCGGGCAGCAGGTAGATCAGGACGAGCCGTGCGGCGGATTCGGCGACCAGGACCACGCCCCAGCCCGCAGTGGAGACCCGGTGCAGTTTGCGGAACTCGGGTTCCGTGTCGTACAGCCGGTCCCAGCCCGCGCGGCGAGCCGGGGTCAGCGCCCGGATCCGCCGGGAGATGAAGAAGGTCACCGGTTTCCCGAAGGCGAGGCTGCCGAGGAAGGCGATCCCGGCCAGGCCGCTGGTGAAGGGATCCTTGGCCAGCAGCAGGCGTTCGTCCCCGCTCACCAGGGAGACCAGCAGGGTCACCGCGCAGACGACGAGGACGAACACTCCGAAGCCGTCGACCTTGCGTTCCTTCACCGCGACGGCGAGCACGAGGACGCCGATGGCGATCGTGGCCGCCACCAAGGCGGAGCCGCTGCTCCAGCCGAAGGCGAGCAGTACGTAGTAGACGACGACCGGCACGGTGACGTCGGCGATCAACGAGACGAGGGAGCGCGTGCGCGCGCCGCGTCCGTCGGTTTCCTGGTTCTTCGTTTCCCCCGGCATGTGAAGTTCCTATCACGGGGAAACCGCCCGTGCGGAGAAGTTCACCCCCTATTCCAAAACCCCTATTCCCGACGTCAGTGCCGTTCAGTGGTCAAGTCACCCCCTGCATTTCGGCACGGAACCAAGATCACCGATACCGTGAGAGGGAAAGGAACTCGCGTGACCGTAGGAGATATACCAGAATGCAACGGAACTTCAAGGAATTCAAGATAACGGTGGACCCGGTCAGGGACGACTTCCTCCGGGCCAAGGGGCCCGGCCAGCGCAACCTCCTTCTCGGCCGCGCGGTGTTCGAGTTCGCGAGCGATCTGGAACACCTCGACACCATCCAGCAGGAATTCGTCGAGGGCTCGCACCGGCCGCTGATCCGCCGGAACTGGCAGGACAGCACGGCGGACTACAGCGATCCGACGCAGCTGCTCATCCAGGGCCAGCAGGTGATGCAGAACTGGGAGCGGCCGCTGATGAAGGTGCTGGCGGAAAACGCCGCGGCGAACGGCGGCGATCTGCTCGAAGTCGGTTTCGGGATGGGTATTTCGGCCACCTACGTCCAGGACGCGGGCGTCCGGTCGCACACCCTGATCGAAATCAACTCCGAGGTGAAGGCCGAGTTCGAGAAATGGCGCTCCCAGTGGCCGGATCGCGATATCCGGCTGGAACTCGGCGCCTGGCAGGACGTGCTCGGCGGCCTCGGCCAGTACGACGCGATCCTTTACGACACCTATCCGACCGATGAACGGGAATTCGCCAGGACCCTGGGCCCGAAGGCCATCGTGCTGGCCGCCGAATTCTTCGAGCACGCCGCCGCCCATCTTCGCCCCGGCGGCGTCTTCTCCTACTACACCAACGAAATCGACTCACTGAGCCGGGCGCACCAGCGTGCCCTGCTCGACCATTTCAGCTCGTTCCGGGTGGAGGTCGTCCGCGACCTGAAGCCGCCGGCCGACTGCACCTACTGGTGGGCGGGCACGATGGCGGCCGTCACCGCCGTCAAGTAGACGAAACGACGAAGGTCTCCTTACCTTGCGGGGTAAGGAGACCTTCGTCGTTCACGTTCAGGCGCTGTTGACGACCGAGACCTGGAGCCACGACGGCAGATCCCGCCGCCGGTTGACGTCCAGTTTGCGGTAGACACGGGTGAGATGCTGTTCGACCGTGCTCACCGTGATGTAGAGCTTGCTCGCGATCGCCCGGTTCGTGTGCCCGAGTGAAGCCAGCCCGGCGACCCTTCGCTCGGCCTCGCTCAGCGATTCGATGAGCTCGCGTTCGACGCTCGACGCGGCGATGTCCGCCGTTGTGGAGACCGGCTTCCCCTCGTCGGCCGTTCCGTCGAGACGCAGATCGCGACAGATCACCTCGGCGTGGCAACCCTTCGCGATGTGCCATGCCTGGCGGGCCACCGTGCGCGCACGGCCCGACTCGGCGAGGGTGTAGTGCGCGCGGCTGAGATCGCCAAGCGCGCGGGCGAGTTCGAGGCGGATACCGCCCGCCTGGAAGATCTTCACCGCTTCACGCAGCAGTTCGGGCCGCTTCTGCGGTTCGGCGATCTTGGCCTTGAGCCGCAACGAGATTCCCCGCACATGCGACGTCGAGCCGGCGAGCTTCGCGAGTTGTTCGTCCAAAAGGGACTTGGCCTTCTCCGGCATGCCGAGCCGAAGGTACGCCTCGGCCGTGTCACCGCGCCAGGGCACCAGCACCGGCAGGTCGAAATCCCAGCTCTTGCTGAGTTCCCCGCAGAGGACGAAGTCGCCGAGCGCCGCGTGCACCCGGTCGGTCTCCAGGTAGAGCCTGCCGCGGGCGCGCAGGTAGTGCAGGCCGAACCGGGTCTGCAGCATCGAGGCGGGCACCGGCTGGTTGATATGCGCGGCCGCCTCCTCGAATTTGCCCATTCCGACGGCGGCCAGGCACAGCGTCGCCAGCGGGACTCCGACGGCCACGCCCCAGCTCTGCGGTGTGATGAACGTCAAGGCCGCCTTGGCCTGCTTCTCCGCCGTCACCAGATCTCCCTGGCGCAGCGCCATTTCCGCCCTCGCGGCCGCGAACACGGCCTGCCAGCTGGGCGCGTCGCAGTCGGCGGCCTCCTGCTGCAGCAGCTCGCACCACGGCACCGCCTTGTCGAGCCGGTCGGCGTAGATGAGCGCGAACAGCGCGCTGCGTACGGATTCGACCATCGTGTCGCCGAGCTGGATGCTCTTCAGCACGTTCTCGGCCGACGCGATGGCGTCGTCGTCCGGGCCGTTGGTGACGATCCGGCTCAACGCCATCGCGGCCTGGACGTTGGGGTCGAAGGATTGCGCGGGAACGCGGTCCTTCGCGGCCGGGGCGGGCAGCTTGTCGCGCAGAACGGGATACGAACAGAGAATGAACAGGCGGGTGATGCGCAGTTCCGCTTCGGTGCGATCGTCGGCCGAGGGCTCCATGGTGGCGAGCCTGTCGAGCACCTCGCCCGCTTCCCCGGTGCGGCCGTGCCACAGCAGGAACCGCACCAGGATGGCGGCGGCCCGCACCGGGAGGTTCCCGGCGAGGAAGATCTCGTAGAGGTGGTCGGTGTGCACGGCGCCGACGGCCGGGTTGTTCCGCCATTCCAGACCGGCGAGCTGGGTCACCATCTCGACTTCGAGCGCTTCGTCCCCGCACGACCGGCAGGCCAGTTTCAGGCATTGGACGGCGAACGAGGTCTGGTTGTCCACTTTGGCCAGTTCGGCCGCGGTGCGCAGCACGGGCACCGCCCACGGCCGCTCGGCCCGGTCGGCCGCGACGAGGTGGCGGGCGACCTCGAGCGCGCCGGCGCCGTCGTGGTGCAGGAGCACGGCGGCACGTTCGTGCAACCGCGCGCGTTCCGGGACCGGGACGTCGGCCAGTACCGCGGTCACCGTCATCGGATGCCGGAACCAGCCGGCGTCGAGCAGGCCGACCTGGTGCAGGAGGGTGATCGCGCGGCCGGCGGTGCGCTGGTCCATCCCGGCCACCCGGACGGCGAGGCAGACCGTTTCTCCCTTGCCCAGCACCGCGAGGACCCCGGCGAGGGTCCGGGTGTCCTGGTCGCCGCGCTGGAGACACGCCGCCACCGCCTGGCAGTAGTGATCCCCGGGGATCGGCCGGGTCTCGGGCGCGAGGGGTACGCCCGAGGCACGGAGATCTTCGAGGAGTGCCTGTGCCAGCAACGGATTCCCGCCGCTGAGCTCATGCAGGCCCTGTACCAGGGTGTCGTCCTGTCCGGGTGGGACGAACCGGGCCACCTCGTCGCGGCCCAGCGGCTTCAGCCGGATCCGGCGGCAGTGCGGGAGCCGGAGGTACTCGGCGCCCAGCAAGGGCAATGTCTGCTTGGCGGACAACGACTCCGTC
The DNA here is from genome assembly GCF_000732925.1 of Amycolatopsis japonica. NCBI lineage: Bacteria > Bacillati > Actinomycetota > Actinomycetes > Pseudonocardiales > Pseudonocardiaceae > Amycolatopsis > Amycolatopsis japonica. The sequence continues at coordinate 2,507,804 of NZ_CP008953.1, read as the reverse complement.
AGCACTATGAGCACGTTCATCGTGCGCATGCGGCGCATGAGGAACATCAGCCAGTGCAACGACGGGGTGTCCACATGGTGGAAGTCGTCGACGAGCACCACGACCGGGCGGCGCGCGGCGAGCTCGCGTACGAGCTCCAGCAGGTCGAGCATCAGGTGCGTGCTGGGCCGCCCGGTCAGCCCGGTCTCCTCCGCCCGGGTGAGCAGGTCCGCGGCCTTCACGCGCAGGTCTTCGGACAGTGCCGGGCCGCGGAAAAGCTGGAACAGCGCGGTCAACGGAAGATCCTTCTCCGCTTCCACGCAAAGCGCGCTCAGTACCGTTGCTTCCGCTTCAGCGCATTGTTGCCCGAATGCGTGCAGGAGTTCACTTTTCCCGCTCGCGGCGGTGCCGGTGACCACCGCCGCGACGGCGTTTCCCTGTTCGGTTTCCTTCAAGAAGTCTCGCAGCACCAGCAACTCCGCACGGGGGTATGCCCCCGCGCGGACGTCGCCGTCCGCTCTGCTCACTGATTTCACGTGCATTCTTCGTCGCCCCCATGGCAAACCCGCAATGTGGAGTCCGGTGGCGAACCGACATCGTCCGTTCCACACAGGAACTCTTGCCGAGGAGCCTAGAGGACGTCACCCTATCGTGTCGACCCAAGAGAACAAATGAGAGGTTCGTCCGTTTTTCTCAGTGGACGGCCACTGTGGACTAAGCGGAAAACCCAGACACGACAAGCACAACCGGCGACGCCGGACGCGTCAGTCCTGTTTGGACCCACGCTCTCGCATGGCCTGCTGATCCCGCCAGACGACGTCCAGCAGATTCTTCACCAGTTCGCGGCGGTCGGTCGTGAGCTCGCCCGCGCGCATGGCCATAAGCCGCACCTCGTCGGTGTCGGCCAGTTCACGCAACCGCGCCTGCTCCGCGCGCAGGTATTCCAGCTGCCGGTCCACCCGATCGCTCACGCCCTCGTTGAAGAAGTACGTGACCGGGACGCCGAAGAAATCCGCCAGCCCTTGCAGGTGCTTGAGCGTCGGGTTGTCCTTCTTTCCCTTGCGCAGCTGCCAAACGTAGCTCTGGGAGATCGTCACACCCTCGGCGGTGATCGCGGACGCGACCTCTTCGTAGGTGAATTCGCTGCCGTTGCGCCGGGTGACGTGCGCGAACAGATGGTCGAGTTTTTCGGCCAGGCTCCGGCCTGGTTCGTCCTGCCGGGACATGCTGCCTCCCAAGAACACCGCCGAGTTCCTCACGAACCCGTGCCGCGCTGCCGTATGGCGGTGCAGGTCCCCCCGAGTACCGGAGTATAGGCGGCCACCTCCCTTTCATCAACTGACGTGAATGATTCACTCCCGGTTCCGTACAACTGAGGAAAAAACGGACGATCAGGCGCGCAAGGTCTTCGACAGCGTGACGAGCGCCCCGACGTCGGCCTCGATGTCCGGCCCTTCCGGACGCGCCACCGCCACCGCGGTGCGCGAGGTCGGCCGCTCCCCCGCACGCAACCGGGTCAGCGCCTCGCGGAAGACCTCGGGCGACACCCGTTCCCGGCCTTCGACGAAACCACTGTCGGCCAGGTACGGGCTCAGCCGAACCAGCCCGTCGCGGATCTCGACGACTCTTCGCCAATACCTGCGATGCAATCGCCAGAACGCGAGCTCCTCCAGCCACCCGTGCCGCTGTCCGGCGTACAGCGCGTCGCCAGGGAAGACGTCGTGAAGCTGCCCCCACAGTGGACGCAGATCCTCGTACCGCCGCCGGTGCCGCAGCCACAGCCGGACCGCGGCGAGCACGGCGAGCAGCCCGACCAGGGTGATCCCGGCCATGAACAGGATGATTCCCAAGTGGACCAGCACGGCCGTCACGTCCGGGACGGCCGATGGCACGTCACCACCGGCCCAGCGCACGAGAATCGTGCCGAATCGCGCGACCGAGGTCAGCGCGAGCACGATCAGGCCGCAGGCGGCGATCCGCAGTCCCCAGCGGACACGGAGCGGGGTCTCGGCGGCGTCACGCAGGGCCCAGCTCGCCGCCTGCACCGTCGTATAGGTGCCGTAGGCCGCGTCGACCAGGTAGAAGAACGCCACCCCCGGTTCCGTCACCACCGACGGCAACGCCGCGCCGACGCCGAAGGCCTGCTCGCGCGACGCGGCCGGGACCACGAACATCGCCACCGCCAGGGCCGCGCAGACCAGCATCAGCAGCCCGGCATCGAGGGTCACCCGCCGCCGTGAGCCGCCGGCGGAGAGCAGGAAGAAGACCAGCAGGCAGAACAGGCTGGCGTCGAGCGCGACGGTCTGGACCAGGCGGAAGGTGGCGACGTCGAGCGCCCCGCCGGTGAACTCGTGCAGCGCCACCATGCTCGACGGCGCGGTCAGCAGCCGCAGCACCAGGCAGCCGACCAGCGCCCAGATCGCCGGGGCGCGCGGCGATCGCGCCAGCCGGAAGGAGAACCACGCCAGCGCCGCGATCACGAACTCCTTGGCCAGGCTCACAGCCAGCCCCGCGCCTCGTCGAGGGCGTGCCGCATCCGCCTGGTCCGCGACGAACCCGGCCCGGCGAGCTGCCGGACGACCACGGACCGCTCGAGCAGGAGGGTGGCGATCGTCTCGGCCTCCCGCTCCCTGGCCGAGTCGTACTGCGTTCTTTTCAACAGCCTGCGAATTACCCCCGGGTCGAGGTCGGGCATGAACCGGGACCAGATTTCCTCTTCATCCGGTTCGGCCTGGTGACCGGCCAGGATATGACCCAGCTCATGCGCGATGATGTGCTCTTGGTGAATTCGGGTGGTCTCCGACTGGAAGACGATGTAGTCGCTCGAAGACGCGCTCAGCCACGCTCCACACGGGCCGGGAACCTCCATCGGGAACGCGATGAGTTTGATCGGCCGACCTCGGCTTTCCCCGATGCGGCGGCAGAGTTCGGACATTTCGACCGGCCCGTCGATCCCGAACTTGACAAATTCTTTACGCAGGCCACGACGAAGTTTCCGCTCAGCGGCAATGGTCTCGACGAAACCATGAATCGCTTTCACCTGACCCCCAGGACCACTCGAACCCACGGGTCCGAACAGACCCGTGGCGAAGTAGGAAATGCTGCACCACAGTTGTTTCGCATCCCCAGATGACGCGGACTTCACATCCGAAACGCCAGACCCTCGCGAGCAACCAGCGGCAGGCTAACACGAGTGATCAGTTCGCGTCAGCGCATCACCTGAACGGATCAACTCCGGAAAATATTCGCCACCGAACGCCCGGCTAACAGGAGGAAGAGCCTCCGTCTCCAAAGCGGGAACAGGGCCGCCACCCCTTACTCGGCGTCCGTTGTCCGGACACCATTGTCCCTATTGGCACTAGGTAATCGATCGATTGCGAAGCGTCAGATCCACCCTTTGGCGTCGAGATCCCACCAGTCGAACACAAGGGCCAATCACACCACGGCTTCACTCGACCGCTTGGACATGTCAATTCTTCGCGCCGGCCTCGACAATCGTAAATTCGCCGGGAGGCCCTTTCTTGACGATAGCCTTGAAGGCACGGGCAACTCTGGCCGAGACAAAAGAAAGCAGGTGCGATGAAGGAGCCGCTGTACCGTCGCGTGAACACCCGCGCCAGACACGTCCACCACGATCACGGCGGGGATCACCGGCACCAGCGCAACACGAAACGGGAACGCGCCTCCGATCGGACACGCGGGTCCATGGGGCCGCGGGCGCGCCGAGGCCTGGACTACACGCCGTTGTTCCGGTTCCTGCTCGGCAAGATCGGCGCGGAGTGGGACGAGGTGTACAACGAGGCCGCCGCCCGGCTCGACTCCCCCGACCCGATCCACTGGCTGGTCGCCCGGCAGCCGCACGAACGACGCGACCGCGTGCGGATCGGCGAGGCCAGTTACTACAGCGGCCTCTACGTGGACGACGACAACCGGTTGCAGGTCGTCGACCCCGAACTAGGTGTCGACGACCTGGAGCCGACGTGCCCTTGCTGCACCCACACCTTCAACGGTGTCCGGTTCACGCGGAAGTACCGGCAGCCTCCGCCGTGAGACACCGGCCACGACTCGGCTGGAACCGAGGCGGACGTCAAGGTGTCGTGGCGATGGAGGTGGCGACTTGAGCGGGCTCGCCACGGAGCCTGGTGCGTCCACTCTGTCCATAAAGGATGTATTTCCCGATTGCGGCGCCCGATTTGGGTATTTTGCCCGACTTCAAGCAGGGGTCGTGAGTGATTTGGGTCGTTCTATTGCGGGGAAGGTCAAACGTGGTGCCCGTGAGGTAGGGAAGGATCTTCGCGAGCTTTCCGCCTGTCGAACGTGTCGCGAAAGCCACGTTCGAGACATCTGACGTCGCGAAAGTGGCTTTCGCGACGCAGGCGCCGGCGGCGAAGCGGCCGGGGCGGGTGAGTGACCGGGGCGAAGGCTCCCTTCACCGCAGTAGACGCGGTGAAGGGAGCCTTCACCTCGTCATCGACCCATGACCGCCGAATGAGCGGCAGTTTTCCCTTCACGACTTCCCCGGCGCCCATCCCGTACGTACCGTCGCGCACTGGCTGATCCGCCGCGTTCAAAGGGAAAGGGAACGTCGTTGAGAAGAGTGATGGTCGCACTGTTCGGCATGGTATTGGCGTTGAGTGGCACCCTCCTGTTCACCCCGGCGGCGCAAGCCGCGACGGCACGGAACGGCGTCTGCGAAGACGGCGAATTCTGTTTGTACTACAACAGCAATCAACAGGGATCGGTCAGCGATTTCGACGCGTCGGTCGGCAACTACGGCACGGGCGCCGACTGTTATCACTTCCTCGGCGCGGGGGCGGGAAAGGGCCTGTGCGTGAGGAACAACGCGGCCTCGGTGTGGAACCGGCGGGACGCGGTGGTCACCGTTTTCTTCAAGAACGGCTGGACGGGCCCGATCGACTCGTTTCCGCACGGCGCCAAAGGAAACCTGACCTCGACGTACAACGAAAACGTCGGTCATCTGCTCGGCCTGCCTGGAAACGAATGGCTGGAGACCGGGCTTTACCACAGCGACTCCGGCCGTATCAGCTCTTATTTCGACGGCTACGTGAGCACGTCGGGAAGGCACGAGGGCATCGACTTCGCCCGGGGCTTCGGCGTTTCCGTGTATTCGATGACCCAGGGCCAGGTCATCAGGAAGACCGAAGGCAGCAACGGCAGCGGCGGCCTGTCCACGTTGGCGATCTACAATCGGGATCAGGATTTCACCATCATCTACCTGCATCTCAATCCGTCGAACGGCCTCGCGGTCGGTGAATTCGTCAGCCGTGGCCGGCAGATCGGCACCGAGGAGTATCGCGGCGCGAGCTCCGCGCACACGCATGTCGAGTACCGGCCGGGCAGGCACGAGAGCGCGTCGGACAGCACCGGCGATCCGGTTCTCGACAATCCGAGTCCCTCGTTGTTCTGGCGGAACCACGGCTACAACATCTGCTGCGGATAACGCCGCCGGGCCCGTTCGGCTCACCCGAGCCGAACGGGCTTCCCCGGTGGGACCGGCACTTCTTCGGTGAAGTTTCCGGTTGTCCCTCCGCCTGCCGCCTGCCGACCATGATGCGGCATCGCTGAGCGAAGCGGAGGACGCCAGTGACTCAAGTCGTGCACACGGGACCGCCCCTGCCCCGATACCTCGGACAAGTGACCAGCGCCGCCCCCGCGCCGGACACGACGAACCCGGCGGACGAGGGTCCGGCCCGTTTCGGCAGGTTGCTGCGCAGCCACCGGACCAGCCTCGGCGCGACCCAGCGGCTTCTCGCCGCCCGCTCGACGGTCAGCGTCCGGGCGATCAGGGATCTCGAGCACGGCCGCGTCGACCGGCCCCGCCGCGACACCGTCCGGCTCATCGCGGCCGGGCTCGGCCTGTCCGGCCAGGCTCGCGCCGACTTCGAACGAGCGGCGGAGCGATCCGCCAAGGCCGCCGGCACGTCAGCGCCGGGAACGCACCGTCTCTTCACCCCCTGAGCTCCGGCGTTTTCGACCAATTTCGATCAAAATCTTCCCCGAACCACCGTTTTTCGGTGTCGCACCCGATCTAACATCCGCGAAATGGACCGTGGGCCGAGTTCGCTGCTGGGTGAGGCACGGCGGGATGCCGGGCTGACGCAAGAGGAGCTGGCGGAACGCACCGGGTTGACGGTGCGGAGCATCAGCAACATCGAACGCGGCCGGGTCGCCAGGCCACGGCGCCATTCGGTGGAGGCGCTGGCGCTGGGGCTGGGTCTCCAGGGCGAGCAGGCGAGCCGGTTCGTGCGGCACTACTGCCCGGACGCGGTTTCACCTGCGAAAACGCCGGTCGTTGCGGTGCCCGCGCAACTGCCTTCGGGGATCACGTCGTTCATCGGGCGTCAGCGGGAGATCGACGTGCTCGACGCCCTCCATGGCGAGAAGGCCGGCGCGGGTGTCCTCGTGGCGGTGCTGGAGGGCATGGCCGGGGTCGGCAAGACGTCGTTGGCCGTGCAATGGGCGCACCGCGTCAAGCAGGACTTCCCCGACGGGCAGTTGTTCGCGAACCTGCGTGGGTACGGGCCGGGGGCGCCGGTCGATCCGGCCGAGGTGCTGCGGTCGTTCCTGCGGGCGCTCGGCGTGCCCGTGGCGGATGTGCCCGCCGACCTCGACGACCGGGCAGCGTCGCTGCGCAGTGTGCTGGCCGGCCGTTCGGTGCTCATCGTGCTGGACAACGCCCGCTCGGCGGACCAGGTCCGGCCGCTGCTGCCCGGGCACGCGGGTTGCGCGGTGGTGGTGACGAGCCGCGCGGCCCTGCACGGGCTGACGATCAGCGCCGACGCGCACCGGGTGCCGGTGCCCCTGCTGACCGAACGGGAGTCGTTCTCCTTGCTCGACCGGTTGGCGGGCGACGGACGAAGATTCACCGACCGCACCGCGCTCGCCGACATGGTGTCGGGATGCGGCGGCCTGCCCCTCGCCCTGCGCATCGTCGGTGAACGGCTCGCGCACCACCGGAACCTGGCGAACGTGGCGTCCTCGATGCGTTCGGCCGGCGGCCGGCTCGCCGCACTGACCACCGAAGAGAAGACCACCTCCCTGCCCTCCGTGCTGTCCTGGTCCTACGACGCGCTGCCCGGCGACGTCGCGTCGGGCCTGCGTCTGCTCGGACTCCACCCCGGCCCGCACTGGGACACCGCCGCCGCGGCGGCTCTGCTGGGCACCGATCCGCCGGAGACCCGCCGGCTCCTCGACGCGCTCGTCGACAGTCACTTGCTGCTCGCGCACCGCGCGGACGGCCGGTTCGAATTCCACGACCTGGTCCGCGACTACGCGCGCGGCCGTGCCGACGAGGAACCGGCGCGGCGGCGATCGGCGGCCCTGCGCCGGCTCGCCGAGCATTGTGTGGCCGGGGCGGCCGACGCGGCCGGGTCGATGGGGGCGGGCGACCCCAACCGAAGACCGCTGCTCACCCCGATCGCCGAGAACGTCAGGTTCACCGGCGCCGAAGACGCGGCGACCTGGCTGGCGGCGGAGATGCCCACCTTGATCGCCATCGCGGAACAGTCGTCGGCCACCGGCGACACCTACGCCCGCGACCTCTCGACCGTGCTGTGGCAGGTGTTGCGGGTCCACGGTCACTACGGCGCGCTGCGCACACTGCACCGTCTCGCGCTCGGCGAGGCACAGCGGGCGGGCGATGCCATCGGCATCCAGCAGGCGCTCGTCGACCTGGCGGCGATCTGCGCCCGGCTCGGCCATTTCGACGAGGCCGTGACACATCTGACCCGCTGCCTCGACGTCGACGCGAGCCCGGTCGCCACCGGCCGCGCCCTGAACATCCTCGGCACCGTGTACGGGCAACTGGGCCGCTACGCCGACGCGGCGGACCACTTGAGCAGGGCGGTCACGGTTTCCCGGGACAACGGCGACCGCCTCAACGAGGGGCGCGCGCTGTCCAACCTCGGCTTCGTCCACGAACGCCGGGGCGAACTGGACGCCGCTCTCGACTGCTATCGGCAATGCCTGACCAACGCCCAACGCATCGGTGACCGGCTGAGCGAAGCGATCGCGCTGCACAACCTCGGAGACGTGTACCGCGCGCTGGGCCGGTGGACGGAGGCCCACGACCACCTCGGCCGATCGCTGACGGTCAGCAGGGCCGAGGGCCACCGGGAGGCCGAAGGATACGCACTGGCCTACCTCGGGCTGGTGCACCTCCGGCAGGACGACGCGGCGGCGGCCCGCGTGCACCAGGAGGCCGCGCTCGACATCGCGGTGGCGACGGGCATCCGGCCGCTGGAGACCCTCGTGCACAACGGGCTCGCGGACAGCGCGCTGGCCCGCGGTGACCGGCCCACCGCGCTCGCGCACTACACGCGGGCCGCCGAACTCGCCCGGCTGACCCGCGAACCGCATGAGGAGGCCCGCGCGCTGACCGGTATCGCCGCGACCCACGACGGCGTCGGCGCGCCGGACAAGGCCAAGCCGTATCGCGAACGCGCGCAATCGCTGTACGACGCGATGGGTATCGCGATGGTGCCGTCCTGACCGGAAGTTGCCGTCCGCACAGTTTCCGGTCGGGTTTCCTGGTCCGGGCGGCGTCCCGGAAGTTCAATCTGCCGAGGTCGGCGAACTCCGGCCGGGTCACGAGGGGATTCAGCGGTTGCGGGCAGATCTGGGCGGATTCGAGCGGGTACACGAGGCGTTCGAGGCGCAGGCGAAAAGGACACCCCACCGCTGCGCGCTCGTCGCGGGCGACGAGCGGCTGAGCTACGCGCGGCTGGACGAGGCCGCGAACACGGTCGCGTACGCGCTGCTCCGTCGCGGGGTGGCCCGCGGTGACCTCGTCGGCGTCTGCCTGCGCCGCGGCCGGTGGCTGGTCCCCACCCTGCTGGGGGTGCTGAAGGCGGGGTGCGCCTATGTCCCGTTGGACCCGGCCGCTCCTCCTGCGCACGGCGCGTCGGTCGTCGCGGACTCCGGGCTGTCGCTGGTGGTGGCGGACGAACCGGATCCGGTCGCGCTCGCGGACGCCGACGTGCCGGTGCTGGCCGTCGGGGACGTCGCCTCCGCGCCCACGGCCGCCCCCGCTGTCCCGGGTTCCGGCACGGACCTCGCGTACGTGATCTACACGTCCGGCTCCACCGGCAGGCCGAAAGGTGTCCAGGTCGAGCACCGCAACGTGCTCGCGTTGCTGGCGTGGGCGGCCGCGACCTACGGCGACGACGAGCTGCGAGGCGTGCTCGGCGCCGCGTCGGTCTGCTTCGACGCGTCCGTCGCCGAAGTCTTCCCGCCCCTGGTGACCGGCGGGAGCCTGGTGCTCGCCGAGAACCTGCTCGCGCTGCCCGGGCTGGCCGCGCGGGACGAGGTGACGTTCGTGCAGGGCGTGCCGTCCGTCCTGGCGGTGCTGGCGCGGACCCCGCTCCCGCGTTCGGTGCGGACCGTAGCGATCGCGGGTGAGGCCCTGCACCGGTCGCTCGTCGACCGCCTCTACGCCAACGAGGGCGTGCGGCGGATCGTGAACTGTTACGGCCCGACCGAGGCGACGGTGAACTGTTCGTGCCACGAAGTCGGCCGGGACGAATCGGCCGACCCGCCGATCGGGACCCCGCTTCCCGGCGCCGCGTTCTCGGTGCGGGATGCCGACGGTCGCGCGCTCGGTGACGACGAGGTCGGCGAGCTGTGGGTCAGCGGGACACTCGTCACCCGCGGGTACCTGGGGCAGCCGGAGCTGACCGCCGAGAAGTTCGTGGTCGACTCCCGCGGCGTCCGGCACTACCGCACCGGCGACCTGGTCCGATGCCGCGACGGCGTGCACCACTTCGTCGGCCGCGCCGACGACCAGGTGAAGGTGCGGGGCTTCCGGATCGAACCGGGACAGGTCCAGGCGGCGCTCCTCACCCACCCGGCCGTCGGCAACGCGGTGGTGCTCGCGCCCGCCGACGAGCACGGGGAACGCAGGCTCGTCGGGTTCGCCGAACCGGCCGGGGCCGCGGTGACCGAGCAGGAACTGTTGCGGTGGCTGCGCTCGCGGCTGCCCGCGCACCTGGTGCCGTCACGGATCGCCGTCCTCGACGCGATCCCGCTCGGCACGACCGGGAAGGCGGACCGGACCGCGCTGGCGGCGTGGGTCTTCGACCGCGAGGACACCGAGTACACCGCCCCGGGCACCGAGGCGGAGCGGCTGGTCGCCGAGGAGGTCGCTGCCGCGTTCGGGCTGCCGGGGATCGGTGTGCACGACCGGTTCTCCGAGTCTGGCGGGCATTCCCTGGCCGCGGCGCGCGCGGTCGCGCGACTGCGGGAGAGCACCGGCCGGGTGGTGACACTGACGGAGTTCCTCTCCGACGGCACGGTGGCCGCGGTCGCGCGGCGGCTCGCGGACGCTCCGGCCGCCGCGCCTTCCTTGGCACTGGAGGAAAACCCGGGGACCTTTCCCTTGACCGGCACGCAACGGGATCTGTGGACGCTCGCCCAGCTCGGTTCGACCGGCACCGCGACGACCGTCGCGTGGCGGCTGCGGCTGCGCGGCCGGGTGTCGGTGCCCGCACTGCGGGCCGCCGCGGACCAGGTCGTGGCCCGGCACGAGGTGCTGCGCGGCACGATCGGCGACCACGACGGCGAACCGGTCATGGTGGTGGGCCCGCCGGTGCGGGTTCCGGTGGACGTACACGACCTGCGCGGGCTGCCCGACGCGGACCGTCAAGCCGGGGAACTCGCCGCCTCCGCCGCCCGGCACGCGTTCGACCTCTCCCGTGACACGCCGCTCCTGCGGATCACGCTGCTCCGCCTCGACGACGACGTGGCCGACCTGATCGTCGTGTCCGACCACATCGCCACCGACGGCGCGTCCATCGGCGTGCTCATGGCCGAGCTGACCGGCGCACCCGCGGCTTCCTTCGCGCAGGTGGGCGCGGTGGCGTCGCGGGAACGCGCGCTCGCGGCGATACCCGAAGAGCGAGGCCGGCTGACGGCGTACTGGTCGGAAGAGCTGGCGGGCGCGACCCCGCCGGACGCCCTGTTCGACCGCGCCGCGCACGGCCGTCAGCGCTTCGGAGGGGAACGGATCAGCACTCCGCTACCGGGATCGCTGGGGTCAGCGGTGCGTGCGCTGGCCGAATCGACCGGGGTGACGCCGTTCGCGGTGTACCTGTCGGCGCTGGGACTGCTGGTCGGCGAACTGGTGCGGGGCCAGGACGTGCTGCTGGGGATGGCGGCCGCGCACCGGGACCGGCCCGAGCTCGAGCACACCGTCGGGCCGCTCGTCGACGTCCTGCCGGTGCGGTTGCGGCTCGACGCGGACACGTCGTTCCGCGACCTCCTGCGCGCGGCCATGACCACGGCGGCGCGCGCTATCGACCATCGGGGCCTGCCCAGCGGTGAACTCGCCGGGCTGTGGGGCGGCGACCGGCCGACCGGGGTACCGCTCACCCCCGTGTCGATCGCGGTGCAGCCCGACGGCCTGCCGCTGTCGGCGTACGGGCCGGACACGCGGCTGGACCTGCTCGGCGAGCTGCCGACCGGCGGCAGCCACAACCCGCTGACGGTGTTCGTGAACACCCATGTCGGCGGCACCGAGCTGATCGTCGAGCACGACCCGTCGTGGCTCGCCCCCGACCGCGCCCGCTGGTTCTCCCGTTCCCTGCTGCACCTACTGCACACCGCTGTGTCCACACCGGACACCGCGCTGTCCACACTGGAACTGGCGGCCGACGGGGAACTCGCCGTGCTGACGAGCTGGGGCACCGGCCCCGCGCTGCCCGACGACGACGCGGCCGGCGTGCCGGAGGCGGTGTGGCGCACCGCGTCGCGGACACCCGACGCGGTCGCGCTGTCCGCTGAGGGCGGGCAGCTGACGTACGCGGAACTTGTGGGCCACGCCGACCGGATCGCGCGCGTGCTCGCCGCGTCCGGGGTGACGGCCGGGGACACGGTCGGGGTATGCCTGCCGCGCGACGAGTTCCTTCCCGCCGCGCTGCTCGCCGTGTGGCGGACGGGTGCGGGATATCTGCCGCTCGACACCGGACAACCCGTCGCCAGGCTGGCCCAGCTCGCGGACGAGGCCGGCCTGCGCATCCTGCTCACGCGCGGCGGCGCCCAGCCGGTGGCGTCGGAAGTCGCCGACGCCGCGCCGGGCTTGCGCGTGGTCGATGCCGACCGGACCGACGGGGTGCCCTTCGAGCCGGTGCTGCCGGATGGCGACTCCCTCGCCTACGTGCTGTACACCTCCGGGTCGACCGGGCGGCCCAAGGGGGTCGAGATCAGCCACGCGAACCTGTACGCGTTCGTCCGTTCCCGCGGGCTCTGCCCCGGTATGACGCGGGACGACGCGATGCTCGCGGTCGCGCCGCTCGCCTTCGACGTGTCGGCCGAGGAACTGTGGTGGCCGCTCGCCACCGGCGCGCGCTGCGTCGTCGCCGACCGCGACACCGCCATCGACGGTCACCGGCTCGCGCGGCGGATCGCCGAAAGCGGGGTCACCGTCGTCGACCTGACCCCCACGAGCCTGCGGATGCTGCTCGCCGCGGGCTGGGCGGGTGACCCCACGCTGCGGCTGCTGCTCGGCGGCGAGGTGCTCGACCCCGATCTCGCCGCGCGGGTCCGGCCGCTGGTCGGCGAGCTGTGGAACGGCTACGGCCCGACGGAGACCACGGTCGCGGCGACCGCGCACCGGGTCACCGGGCACGACCGGGACCGGGTCCCGATCGGTTCGCCGACGCCAGGCGCGCGGCTGTACGTGGTGGACGAGGCGGGCAGGCTCGCGCCGCCCGGCGCGATCGGCGAGCTGTGGATCGGCGGCACCGGTGTGGCGACCGGCTACCGGGCACAGCCCGAATTGACCGGGCCCGCGTTCGTCGCCGACCCGATGCGGCCGGGCGAACGCTGCTACCGCACCGGTGATCTGGTCCGGTGGCGCCCCGAGGCGACACTGGAATTCGTCGGCCGCGCCGACGACCAGGTGAAGGTGCGCGGCAACCGGTTCGAGCCGGGCGAGATCGAATCCGTCCTGCGTGGACTGTCCGATGTGGACGACGCGGCGGTGGCGGTCGCCGAGGACGGCGTGGACGCGCACGTGATCGGCTACCTCACTCCCCCTACCGTCGACACGGCGGCCGTCGAGCGACGACTACGACGGTTACTGCCCGCCTATATGGTGCCGAGTTCGTGGTGCGCCTTGGACGCGCTCCCCTTGCTGCCCAACGGAAAGCTCGACCGACGCGCCCTTCCGCCGACGCCCGTCGCCCGCCCTGCCGCGGTCGCACCGCTGTCGGAAGCCGAGGCGGTGGTCGCGCAGGTGTGGCGGGAATGCCTCGAACTCGACGTGGAGATCGGCCCGGACAGCGACTTCTTCGCCCTCGGCGGCCGCTCGCTGGCGGCGACCCGGGTGGTCGGCCTCCTGCACACCCGGCTGAGACGCCGGATCACCGTCCGCACGTTGTTCGACCACCCCGTGCTCGCCGACTTCACCGCGCGGATCGACGGGGAAGCCACCCCCGCCGACCGACCGCTCGTCGCCCGCGCGGACCCGTACGCCCCCGCGCCACTGTCACCGGCGCAGCGCATGCTGTGGTTCGCGGCGAAGCTCGACCCGGACAGCGCCGCGTACAACTCTCCCACCGTGTTACGGATCCTGGGCGCACTCGACGAGCCCCGGCTGTACCGCGCCGTCCGCGCAGTCACGACGCGCCATCACGTGCTGCGCAGCCGGTTCACCGAGATCGACGGGGAGCCGGTCGCACTCCTCGGACCGGCCGACGCCGTCCCGATGTCCACTGTGGACGTCCGTGAACCAGATCTGGCCGCGGCGGTGAGAGCGGAGATCCGGCGGCCGTTCGCCCTGGACGCCGCTCCACCACTGCGCGTGGTCCTGTTCCGGCTCAGCCCGGACCATCACGTGCTCGCCCTCACCTGCCACCACATCGCCACCGACGCGACGTCCCAACGGCTCCTGCTGTCCGAAATGGACGCGTGGTACCGCACGGAACCCGATGATCCGCCACTCTCGGTCCAGTACGCCGACCACGCCGTACGGGAACGCGAACAGGACCGGGCGGCGGGGCTCGACTGGTGGGAGCGGCGGCTCGCTGATCTGCCCGCGTTGCGAGTGCCCGCCGACCGGCCCCGCCCCGCCATCGCGGACTGGACGGCCGGCGAGGTCCCGGTCCGGCTGCCCGCGAACGTCACGGAGCGGGTCCGGGCACTGGCGAGCGCGACCGGGACCACCCCGTTCACGGTCCTGCTCGCGGCCTGGCAACTGCTGCTCGCCCGGCTGGCCGGGGTACGGGACCTCGCCGTCGCCGTGCCGCACAGCGGCCGCCGCACCGCCGAACTGGCCGGGATGGTCGGCTTCTTCGTCGACACCGTGGCCGTCCGTGCCGATCTGGGGACCGACGTGTCGGGCCGCGACCTCGTGGCCAGGACACGCGACGCGGTGCTCGACGCGTTCGCACACGCCGACGTGCCGTTCGACGAGGTCGTGCGGCGGCTCGCGCCGGAGCGGGATCCGGCGAGCACCCCGGTGTGCCAGGTGATGATGAACGTCCTCGACGACCAGGCGGCCGCGACGCTCGGCGACCTGGCGGTGACGGTGCTGCCGCAACCGGTCGCCACCGCGCTGTACGACCTGAACCTCGACCTCGCCGAAACCGGCGACGGCTACACGGGCAGGCTCGTGTTCCGCACCGACCTGTTCGACCGGGACACGATCGAACGCTGGGCCCGCTGGTACGGCACCCTCCTCGACCGCCTCACCGACGACCCGGACGCCCAACTGTCCACACTGGACATCCTGAACGCCGCGGAACGTGCCGCGTTGTTCTCCTGGGGAACCGGGAAACCGTTGCCCGCCACCCGGACCGTGATCGCCGACGTGCTCGCGCGACAGTCCGGCGCGGTGGCGACCTCATCGCCTACCGGCCGGCTGTCCTATGCGGACCTGGCCACGTGGTCGGCACGGGGCGCCCGCGGTCTGCTCGCCGCGGGTGTCGCCACCGGCGACGTGGTCGGCGTATGCCTGCCCCGCGACGAATACCTGCCCGCCGGGCTGCTCGCGGTATGGCGGGCCGGTGGCGCGTACCTTCCGCTGGACCCCGGCCATCCCGCGGACCGGATCGCGGCACTCGCCGCCGATGCCGGGATCCGGGTCGTCGCCGCCCGCGGTCCCGCGCTGGACGTGGCCCGCGCCGCCCTGCCGCACCTGACCGTCGTGGACCTGGACAATCCCGTCACGGACGACCGCGCGCTGCGGGAACCGGGCCTGGACGACCTCGCCTACGTCCTCTACACCTCCGGTTCGACGGGCAGGCCGAAGGGCGTCACGGTCACGCATCGGAATCTCGCCGCGCTGGTCCACGCCTTCCGCGAAGTCACCGGCGTCCGGCCGTCCGACACCTGGCTCGCGGTCGCGCCGCTCGTGTTCGACACCGCCACCGGCGAGATCTGGACGACCTTGACCGCGGGCGCGCACTGCGCGATCGCCGACCGGGACTGTGCCGTCGACGGGCACGCGCTGGTCCGGCGGCTCGTCTCGACCGGCGCGACCCGCTTCAACCCGACACCGACCACCTTGCGGATGCTCGTCGCCGCCGGACTTCCCGAGCTGCCGGGACTGCACGTGTTCTCCGGCGGCGAGGCCCTCGACGTCGCGCTGGCGCGGCAGGTCACCGCCCGGGTCGCGAGCCTGCGCAACTGTTACGGCCCCACGGAGACCACCATCACCGCGACCACGCACCTGGTGACCACCGCCGACCTGGCGGCCGACCGGCCGATACCGATCGGCGGCCCCCTCGACGGCACCCTGCTCACAGTGGTCGACCCGTTCGGCCGGACCGCGCTTCCCGGCGCCGTCGGCGAGTTGTCCATCGGCGGTGCCGGCGTGACACCGGGCTACCGCGACCGTCCGGAGCGGACCGCGGCCGCCTTCGGTACCGACCCGTTGCACGGGGTCCGTTCCTACCGCACCGGCGACCTGGTCCGCTGGCGTGCCGACGGCGCGCTGGAGTTCCACGGCCGCGCCGACCACCAGGTGAAGATCCGCGGCAACCGGGTCGAACTCGGCGAGGTGGAGCATGTGCTGCGCGCGGTCGCCGGAGTGACCGACGCGGTGGTCGTGGTGCGCTCCGGGGAGGGCGAACCCCATCTCGTCGGCTATCTCACTCCGTCCACTGTGGACACGGATGTGGCGGCGGCCGTGCTGCGCGGACGGCTACCCGACTACGCGGTGCCTCACCGCTGGGTGCCGCTCGACGCGTTCCCCGTCACCGCGACCGGGAAGGTGGACCGCACCGCGCTACCCGCCCCCGTCGCGCAGACGCGGCCCGACAGCCGGCCGGAATCGGCGGTCGAAGAACTTGTCGCGATGATCTGGGCCGAGGTGCTCGGCCAAGAGCAGGTCGGCGCGCTGGACGACTTCTTCGGCCTCGGCGGACATTCCCTCGCCGCGACCAAGGTCGTCGGCCGTCTCGGCGAGGCGCTCGGGTTCCCCGTCCCGGTGCGCTGTCTGTTCGACCGGCCCGTGCTGCGGGAGTTCGCGGTCGAACTGGAACGGATCGCGATGACCGTACTGGCGGACGACGGCGCCATCGATGTCCAGGCGGGAAGCACGGCATGACCGACTCACTGATCACCCCCGCGCAGCGACGGATGCGCGAACTGCTCGCGGGCCGCGCCGCCGCCGCACTGAGCGGCGGCCCCGCCGCGGAGCCCTCCATCCCCCGCCTCCCTCGCGACGGATCACCGGCGCCGCTGTCGTCCGCGCAGGCCAGGTTGTGGTTCCTGGCCCGCTTCGAACCCGGCGGCCACACCTACAACCTGCCGCTCGTGCTCGACCTGACCGGACCGGCCGACGAGACCGCGCTCCTCGCCGCGGTCCGTGACGTCGCCGACCGCCACGACGTGCTCCGCGGCGTGTACCGGGAGATCGACGGCGAGCCGATGCGGTGCCCGGGACCCGGCGTTCCGGTGTCCACTGTGGACGTGACGGCGGAGGAACTGGACGCCGCCGTGGCCGCCGAGGCCGTCCGTCCGTTCGCGCTCGGCGACCTGCCGCCGATGCGGGCGGTGCTGTTCCGCGTCGCCGCCGACCGGCGTGTGCTGGCGTTGACGTTCCACCACATCGCGATGGACGCCCCGTCGGCCGCGGTCGTGCTCGACGACCTCGCCGCCTGTTACGCGGCCCGCCTCGGCCTCCGCGACGTACCGCCACCACCGGCGCTCCAGTACGCGGATCTGGTGGCATGGAATGATTCCAGGCCGGACACCGCCGAGGCCGATCTGGACTGGTGGCACGAGCGGCTCGCCGGACTGCCCCCGGTGCTGGCGCTGCCGACCGACCGGCCCCGGCCGGCCGTGGCCGGTGACGAGGGCGCCGAAGTCGTCGTCAAGGTGCCTGCCGCCCTCACCGCGCGGCTGCGGGAGATCGCCCGCACCACCGGCGCCACCCCGTTCATGGTGTTCCTGGCGTGCTGGCAGACCTTGCTCGCCAGGCTGGCCGGGACGACCGACGTTCCGGTGGGGGTGCCCGAGTCCGGACGGCGCCACCCGGACGCCGAACGGGTCGTCGGCTGCTTCGTCGACACGCTGGTGCTGCGCACCGACCTGGCCGGGGCGACCACCGGCCGCGATCTGCTCGCCACCGCACGCGACACGGTGCTCGACGCGTTCGCGCACACGGGCGTGGCGTTCGAGCGGATCGTGGAACGGGTCGCGCCCCGGCGCGGGCTCGACGCGTCGCCGATCTTCCAGGTCATGCTCAACGTCCTCGACGAACCGTCACGGACGCCCGAGCTACCCGGCCTGACCACGCGAGTCACCGAACCGCCGGTGCGCGGCGTCAAGTTCGACCTGAGCCTCGCACTGTCCCGGTCCGGTGACGGCTATTCGGGCGGGCTCGCCTACCGCACCGACCTGTTCGACCGGGGCACCGCGGAGCGGATCGCCCGCTGGTTCGTCACGCTCGTCGACGGGATCACCGCGGACCTCGACCGGCCAGTGGCCGAGGTGCCCGTCGAGGTCGTCACCTCGCCGGTGCTGGCAGGACCGGCCCAGGATCGGACCGAACTCCGGCCGGTGCACACCCTGATCGAGGACACCGCCGACCGCTGCCCGGACGCGGTCGCGGTGGTCGGCGGGGCCGGTTCGCTGACCTACCGGCAGCTCGACGAGCGGGCCAACCGGCTCGCGCATCGGCTCCGTGAACTGGGCGTGCGCGCTGACGAGCCGGTCGGGATGTTGCTGGAGCAGGGCACCGATGTCGCGGTCGCGGTGCTGGGCATCATGAAGTCCGGTGGCGCGTATCTGCCGATGGACACCACCTACCCGCCGTCGCGGGTGGCCGCCATCCTCGCCACCGCGAAGGCCCGGATCCTGCTCGCCGAACCCGGCCTCGACATCACCGTTCCCGATGTCACCGTCCTGACCGTCGACGACGCCGTCGCCGCCCAGCCCAGCAGCAGGCCGGGCGTCCCGGTCGCGGGGCACGACCTCATCCACGTCATCTTCACGTCCGGTTCGACCGGCGCTCCCAAGGGTGTCGCGGTCGAGCACCGCAACGTCGCGCACTACCTGTCGGGCATGCTGCCCCGGCTCGGCGACGTGGCGGGCGCGTCGTTCGCCGTGGTCTCCACCCCGGCCGCCGACTTCGGCCTCACCTGCGTCTATGGTGCCCTCACCACCGGCGGCACGGTGCATCTGGTCGAGCGGGACACCGCGATGGACCCGGAATCCTTCGCCCGCTACCTGGCCGAGCATCCGGTCGACGTGCTCAAATGCGTGCCCAGCCACCTGGAACTCCTTGCCCGGCATGGGGATCTGGCCGCCGTGCTGCCGAATCGGCTGCTGATCCTCGCCGGTGAAGCGTGCCCGTGGTCGCTCGTCGAGCGCGTCGAGACAGCCCGGCCCGGCCTGCGGGTGCAGAGCCACTACGGGCACACCGAAAGCACGATGATCTCGATGACCTGCGACGTGGCGACCGTCCCACCGCACGAACGCACCGGATACGTACCGCTCGGCATCCCGCTGCCCGGGGTCGCCGGTCATCTCGTCGACGCGCGCGGCGCGGTCGTTCCCGGTGGCATGACCGGCGAACTGGTGATCGGCGGACCGCAGATCACGCGGGGCTATCTCGGCGACGACACGCAGACGGCGGCCCGGTTCGTGCCCGACCCGCTGGGCACCGGCGTGCGATGCTTCCGCAGCGGAGACCTGTTGCGGATCCGCGCCGACGGCACCGTGCAGTTCCTCGGCCGCGCCGACGACCAGGTGAAGGTGCGCGGCCACCGGGTGGAACTGGGCGAGGTCACCGCCGCACTGCGGGACGTCGACGGCGTGGCCGAGGCCGTCGTCCTGCCGGTCGGTGACGGCCTCGACCGGCGCCTGGCCGCTTGGCTCGTCGGGCCGGGACTCGACGTGGCGACCGTACGCCGGACACTGCGCGAGCGGCTGCCGGACTACATGGTGCCCGCCTCGCTGACCGTGCTGGATCGCTTGCCGCTCAACGCGAACGGCAAGATCGATCGGGCGGCTCTGCCCGACGCCGCCGAGCGTGTGCCCGCGACGCGGCGGCCGGTGGCGACCCCGGCCGAACGGCTCGTGGCGCGGATCTGGAGCGACGTGCTCGGGATCGACGGCATCTCCGCGGACGACGACTTCTTCGCCGTGGGCGGGCATTCCTTCGCCGCGGTGCGCGTGGCGGGACGGCTGGGTGAGGCGCTGCACCGCGATGTCGCCGTGCGCACGATGTTCGAGCACCCCGTGCTGGCCGATCTCGCCGCCGTGCTGGCCGCCGACCCGGACGGCGTGTCCGGCGGCGCACCCATCCCCGTGCGGCCGGATCCCGAAGCACCCGCGCCGCTGTCGTCCGCGCAGGCGCGGCTGTGGTTCCTCGAACTGCTCGGCCCGGGCTCGGCCTATCACGCCGATCTCGTGCTGCGGCTGCGTGGGCCGCTGGACTCGGCGGCGATGGCGCTCGCGGTGCGGGACGTCGCCGCACGGCACACCGTCCTGCGCACCGTCATCGAGGAACGGGACGGGACCCCGGTGGCCGTGCCGGTACCGGCCGACCGCGTCCCTATGTCCGTTGTGGACATCGCCGCCGATCGGGTCGACGCGGCGTGCCGGACGGAACTGGCCCGGCCGTTCGCGCTCGACCGGGAGCCGCCGCTGCGGGCGTCGCTGTTCCGGATCGCCGACGACGAGCACGTCCTCGCGCTCACCGTGCACCACATCGCGACCGACAACTGGTCTCGCGGCGTGATCGGGACGGACCTCGCCGACGCGTACGCCGCCCGGCTCGCGGGATCCGCACCGGACGCGGCTTTGCCCGTCCAGTACGCGGATTACGCCGCTTGGCTGGCCGCCCGCGCACGCGACGAAGACCTGGACTGGTGGTGTGACCGGCTTTCCGGGCTGCCGCCGCTGCTCACGTTGCCGACCGACCGGCCCCGTCCGGCGGTGGCCGGGTGGTCCGGCGGGCACGTCCGGTTCGCGCTCCCCGCCGCGCTCACCGCACGCGTGCGGCGGGTCGCGGCCGAGACGGGCGTGACGCCGTTCATGGTGCTGCTGGCCTGCTGGCAGGAACTGCTCGGCCGCCGCGCCGGTACCGAAGACGTCGCGGTCGGCGTGCCCGAGTCCGGACGGCATCACCCGGACGTCGAGTCGACGGTGGGCTGTTTCGTGAACACGCTCGTGCTGCGCACGGATCTCGGCGGCGATCCGACCGTACGGGAGTTGCTCGGCCGGTCCCGCGAGACCGTGCTCGGCGCTTTCGCGCACGCCGAGACGCCGCTCGAACGGATCATCGAGCGGCTGCGGCCGGAGCGATCCGTGGCCGCGACGCCGATCTTCCAGGTGTTGCTGAACGTCCTCGATCAGCCGGCGACACCGCCCGCCATCCCGGGTGTCGAGGTGACGGCCGTCCGCGACGCGGGCGAGCAGGTGAAGTTCGACCTCAGCCTGGTGCTGGTCAACGACGGCGACACCTATCTCGGTGGCCTCGCCTACCGGGCCGACCTGTTCGACGCCGCCACCGCCGAAGAGATCGTCGCCGACTTCCAGGCGCTCCTGACCGGACTGATGTCCGATGTGGACAATCGAGTCGCCGCGGCCGGTCCGGCCCGCGCCGGGTCCCGCCCGGTCACCGTCCCCAGTCCCGAGCCGGTGACGGGTTCGCGTTCGCTGGAAACGCCTGCAGAGCACCGCGTCGCACAGGCGTGGGCACAGGTGCTCGACGTGTCCGAGATCCACGCCGACGACGACTTCTTCGCCCTCGGCGGCCATTCGTTCACCGCGGTCCGCGCGGTCCGGCTGATCGACGAGCGGTTGCGCGTCATCGACCTGTTCCTGCATCCGACCGTCCGCGAACTGGCCGCCCATCTCGACGCCGGACGGGACACCGACGACGGGCGCCTGCTGCACCGCCTCTCCCCCGCCCGCACGGGCACGCCGGACGTGACGCTCGTCTGCGTGCCCTACGGCGGCGGCTCGGCCGCGGTGTTCCAGCCGCTGGCCACCGAACTCGCCGTCGCCGCACCGGAGATCGACCTGCTCGCCGTCGAGCTGCCGGGCCACGACGTGGCGCGGCCCGACGAGGCGTTCCGCACCGTCGACGAGGTGGTCGACCTGCTGGCCGACGAGATCGGCCGGACCGTCACGGGTCCGGTCGCCGTGTACGGGCACTGCGTCGGTTCGGCGGTGGCCACCGCGCTCGCCGCCCGGCTCGAAGCCGACGGCCGCACCGTCGCCGGGGTGGTCGTGGCGGGCAGCTTCCCCGCCGCACGCCTGCCGGGGAAGCTGTCGGCCTGGCTGCAACGCCGCTTCCCGCGCGAACGCTGGGTCGCGGACCGGCTCTACCGGGACACCCTGCGGGCCACCGGCGGACTGCTGGACGACATGGACGAGGCCGCGAGCGCGGCGATGCTGCACGCGCTGCGGCACGACGCGGGGCAGGCGCAGTCCTGGTTCGGCCGCGCGCTCGACCCGGACGCCGGGCCACAGCCCCGGCTCGTCGCGCCGGTCCTGTGCGTGGCCGGGGCGAGCGACCCGGCGACCGAGCTGTACCAGGAGCGGTACCGGGAGTGGGGTGTGTTCGCCGACCGCGTCGAACTGGCCGTGCTACCCAAGGCCGGGCACTACTTCCTGCGCCACCAGGCCGCCGAGGTCGCCGCACTGCTGCGGGACCGGCTGTCCCGCTGGGCCGCCGGTGACCTGCCGCCGGAAATCGACGACGTCCCGGTCGCCGCGGCCGCGACCCGGCGTGGGCTGCGCGCGTTCTACACCGTGGCGGGTGGCCAAGCCGTGTCGATGATCGGCAACGAACTGAGCGCGTTCGCGCTCGGTGTGTGGGCGTACCAGCTGAGCGGACGCGTCATCGACCTCGCGCTGGTCGTGTTGCTCGCCCGCGTGCCGAGCATGCTGCTGACGCCGGTCGGCGGCGCGCTCGCCGACCGGGTGGACCGCAGGCGGATCATGCTGTGCTGCGACCTGACGAGCGGTGCGGCGATGGCCGTGCTCGCCGTGCTGTTCGCCTTGGGACGGCTGGATCTCGTGACGGTCTGCGCGATCGTCGGCGTCATGTCGGTGGCGTCGGCGTTCCACCGGCCCGCCTACCTGGCGGCGATCGCCCAGCTGGTACCGAAGCCGTATCTGCCGCAGGCCAACGCGCTCGCCGACATGGGCGCCGGGCTCGGCACCGTACTCGGACCCGTCCTCGGCGGTGTCCTCATGGGACTGTCCGGGCTGACCGGGGTCGTCGTGGTCGACGTCGCCACGTTCGCGATCGGCGTGACCACCCTGGTGCTGGTGCGGTTCCCGGACCGGATGTCCTTCACCCGGGTCGAACCGTTCACGAGGGCGGTCACCGGCGGGTGGAAGTTCGTGCTGCGCCGCAAACCGCTGCTGGTGATGATCGGTTATTTCGCGGTGGTCAACTACTTCACCGCCGTGATGTGGGTCGGCCTCACCCCGCTGGTCCTGTCGATCGGCTCGACGGGCGAACTGGGTGTGGTCAGTGCCGTCGGCGGGATCGGCGCGGCGGTCGGCGCGCTCGTCGTGATCACCTGGGGCGGCACCGCGCGCCGGGCCACCGGCATGATCGCGTTCGTCGTCGGCTCCGGGATCGGCGTGGCGCTGATGGGTGCGTGGCCTTCGGTGTTCGTGATCGCGATCGGCCTGTTCGTGCGACTGGCGTGCATGAGCATCGGCAACGCGCACTGGCTGTCGATCATCCAGACGAAGGTCGGCCAGCATCTGCAGGGCCGGGTGCTCGCCATCAACGTCATGCTGGCGACCGCCATGCAACCACTCGGGTTCCTGACCGCGGGACCGCTCGCCGACCTGCTCGGCGGTTTCGCCACGCTGATGGTGGTCTCCGGTGCCGTGCTGGTGGTGTGGGGCGTGCTCGGCCTGCGGTACCGGCCGCTGCACGACATCGAGGAACTGCTGCCGGACGCGGCACCACCCGCGGAGATCGACGCCGACCTCGACCGCGTACAGGCGCTCGCCGACCGGGACCTGGTGCGGTGACCCGGTTTTCGAACAACCTCGATCAAGGTCGTCGCTCAAGATCATTGTCCGGTTCCCCGCGCCGCCGTTAATGTTTGACGTAGCCGAATTACCGGCTGATGGAAAATATCCGAGCGCGCGAAATCGAGAAAGAGAAGCATTTTGAAGAAATGGACGACACGGGTCACGACCGGCCTGGTGGTCGCGGGTATGACTCTCGCCGCGCAGAGCGCGCCGGCGATGGCTGACGAGCAGATGGACACGACCACGACGGAGATCGCACTGACCGAAGTGCCCACGGAGGGCGTCGACGCTTCCGACTCCTGTGGTGGATGGCGGGGCGGTCTGGCCGGTTACGGCCGCTGGAAAGAGGACAAGGCGGGCTGCGGCTGGATCTCCTTGGATTCGAAGAAGAACCCTCAGCACCGCCGCTACAAATGGCAGCTCCCGCCCGGCAGTAACAGCAGGGTCTGCGTTCAGGCGCAGGGCCACTACTGGAGCACCAAGAAAAAGAAGAGCGTCGCGACCTGGACGACGGCGGGATGCGGAACCAGTGGCACCGTTCTCGTGCGGTGGTCGGGCCCGCCGAAGAAGGGTGGCGGCTACTACGGCCTCGCCGCCACCCCCAAGGTGCGGGCGAAGGTCCAGCCGGGCTTCGGCGGCGCCGCGTACAGCTGGAAGTAAATCGGCTCGCGTCGGTATGGCACCAAGGCCACGCCGGAAGCGTGGTGAAGGCTCCCTTCGTCGCATCAGACGCGGCGAAGGGAGCCTTCGGCCCACTCGCAACCGTCACTGCGGCACCGGCTAGCGCAGGCCGATCTCGGTGAGCAGGGCCCGCGCCTTCTCCCCGTGATCGTCGGCCGTGCCGGTGTCGCCGGCGACGGCCGCGCCGCGTTCGATCCCCTTGTGCGCCTGTGCCTGCTCATAGCGATCGCCCAGTTTCTCGGCGACCGCGAGCGCTTCGCGGTGCCTGGCGATCGAGCCCGCGGCGTCCCCCTTGCCGCCGAGCGCGATGCCGATTCCGTTGAGGGCCTTGACCTCGAACTCGCCCAAGCTGTTCCGGCGTGCGAGGTCCAGTGCCTCGCTCAGATGCGTCAAGGCGTCGTCGTGCTCGCCCAGCCGCGCGAGCAACACTCCGATGTGGAGCAAGGCCTCGGTTTCCGGGAACCGGTAGCCGAATTCGCGTGCGGTGACGAGCGCCCGCCGGTAGTGGCCGAGCGCCTCGGCGGAGTGACCCTGCTGCTCGCGCACCGTGCCGAGGTTGCCGTAGGTCAGACATTCCCCGACCCGGTCCTCGACCTCCAGCATGATCGCCAGTGCCTCGTCGAGGTACGTCGCCGCCTTGTCCCAGTCACCGACGCGCATCGCGCTGTTCCCGAGATTGCCCAGCGCACGGCTCTCGCTGGTGCGGTTGCCGGTCGCCCGGTGCACGAGCAACGCCTGCCGGTAGCAGTCCTCGGCCGCCGCGAAGTCACTGAGCCGGTCGAACGCGTTGCCGAGATTGTTCAGTGCCCGCGCCCAGCTGGTGCGGTCACCGGCCGCGTCGTATCGCTCGAGCGCCTGCTTGAGCTGGTCGATGCTCTCCTGGTAGCGGTTGGAACGCAGGTAGACCGCACCGAGGCTCATATGCGCGCTCGCCTGGATCAGCGGGTCGGCGGCGCGGATCGCGATGCCGTGCACGATCTCCGCGTCGGCGAACAGCAACGCGTTGTACAGGTACCGGTTCAGGATCGGCGACATCATGGCCGCGTCCTCGCTTCGGCCCTGTTCCTCGGCCAGCGCGGTGATACCCACCAGGTTGTGCCGCTCGGCGTCCAGCCACTCGGTCGCCGCCGCGAGGTCGGCGAAGTCCGGTGCCGGAACGTCCGAAGTGGACACCGCGGGCCTGCGGTCGCGTTCATGCGGGGCGTAGCGGTCCATGGCACGGCTGGCGGTGTGCCGGTAGTAGCCGAACAACCGCCCGAGCGCGGCCTGCCGCGCGGAAGCGGCGTCCACGTCCCGCGCCAGCCCCGCCGCGTAGAGACGGACCACGTCGTGCAGGCCGAACCGATCCTGGACTTGCCGCTGCACCAGGCTGCTGGCGACGAGTTCGCCCAGAAGTTCCTCCGCCGTACCCAGGTCCACCCCGGCGAGCGCGGCCGCCGCGCGCGTGTCGACGTCGCGGCCGGGATGGATCGCGAGGAGCCGCAGCAGCAGCGCGGCCTCGGCGGGCAGGTCCGCATAGGACAGACCGATGGCGTTCTCCAGCTCGTCCTCGACCCGCAGGCTGTCCCGGCGTTCCGCGAGCCGGGCGGCGTGGTCGCGCAACGTCCAGTCGCGGCGGTTCCGGATCCGGCCCGCCACCACCGTCAACGCGAGTGGCAGATGGCCGACCAGGTCGGCGATCCGCGCGGCGGCCTCGGTGTCCTCGGCGACCTCGGCCGCGCCGACCAGCCTGCGCAACACGTCGAGCGACTCGGTCCCCGGCAACGCTTCCAGGTGCACGGACCGCGCACCGGCCAACCCGGTCAACCGCCTTCTGCTGGTGATCAGCACGACGCCGCCCGGCCGGTCCGGCAGCAGTGGGCGCACCTGGTCGGCGTCCGCCGCGTTGTCCAGCACCACGACCGGGTGCCGGTCCGCGAGCAGCCGCCGGTAGGTCGCCTGCCGGTCCGCCGGACCGAGACGGTGGATCTCCCCGCCCGGCACCCCGAGCCGCCGCAGGAACTCGTCCAGCACCGCGAGCGGATCGGCGGGCGCGCGGTCGGCGTCGTAGCCACGCAGGTCCGCCCACAACCGGGCCGCGACACCGTCCCGGTGTGCCAGCCGGTGTGCGGCACGGACGGCGAGGCTGGTCTTGCCGACACCGGCCATACCGTCGATCACCACCGGCGACCACCGCTCGTCGCCGCCGGGATCGGTGATCGCGGCCAGCTCGGCCTGCCTGCCGACGAACTCGGTGCTGTCGGCCGGCAGCTCACCTGACACGGTCACCCACGACGAGTCCGCGGTGAGCCCCGCGATCACCTGACACACCTGCCGCCACCGGGCCACCACCGCCTCGTCGGCGGTGAGCGCGCGCACGATGTCCGCGACGAGGTCCGCGTCGACCCGCCGTCTCCCCGGCCGCAGGCAGCGGTAGACCGTGTTGAACACCGGCAGATCGGGGTTTCCCGCCGCCCGCCGCCCTCGCACGACCCGCCGGTGCAGCTCCCGGTAGGACACGCCGTACCAGCCGCGCAGCGTGTTCAGCCGGGCCGCCAGCTCGTCGAACGAACCGGCGCCCAACGGCTCCGGCGGCACGTCGCCCACGTCCGTTCGGTCGGGATTCACGATCGGGAAGGGTAGTCCGTATGGTCGATCGGCACTGTCCGAATGGAAGAGATCGCCGACCATCGAGTTCGCCGATCCGGCCCATCGGTCGTTGCTCTCGACTAAGGTCGACCGGCATTCGGTTCGCGTGTCCAGGGGGTTCCCGTGACGGAGGAGCAGCCGCCGAGTCCGATCGGAGCCCGGTCGTACGATGAGCTCTCGCAGCGGCTGAGGCAGGCGTTGGCGTGGGCGGGGTTGTCCCACCGGGAACTGCACCGGCGGGTGCGGCGCCTGCGCACGGCCCGCGGGACGGCCGATCTCCCCGCCTACAACACCGTGTATCGGTGCCTGCTGCCCGGGCGCAAGCGGCTGGACGTCGAACTGGTCGTCGACATCGCGGCCGTGTTGCTCGGCATGGACGTCGCCGCGGAATGGCGGCAGGCGCACCGCGTGATCACCGGAGACGCCACCGAGGCGGCCGTGATCAGCGTGGCCGATCACCTCCCCGGCGGGACCGGCAGGTTCGTCGGCAGGCAAGAGCAGCTGCGCCAGGTGTTGGAGGCCGAGCCGGAGGACGCCGGTGTGTGGGCGATCTCCGGAATGGCCGGGATCGGCAAGACCCGGTTCGCCGGCGAAGTCGCGCGGCTGCTGGCCGAGCGGGACCGCTTCGCCGACGTGCGGCTGGTCGTGAATCTCCGCGGCTTCGACGCGGATCTCCCCGCCGCCGACCCGGCCGCGGTACTCGAAGGCTTCCTGCGCCGGCTCGGGGCGTCCGGTGGCGAGATCGGCTGCCTCACCCTCGCCGACCGCAGCGCCCTGTTCCGGCGGCTGCTGGACGGACGGCGCGCGCTGATCCTGCTGGACAACGCGGCGTCGGCCGACCAGGTGCTGCCGTTGCTGCCCGCCCTTCCGACCTGCCTGGTGCTGGTCACCAGCAGGCGCCGCCTTGCCGAGTTGACCGATGCCCGGCACGTGGCGCTCGACGTGTTCACACCGGAAGAGTCGGTCGAGCTGCTCCGCGACGGGATCGGCGATGAACGCGTCGACGCCGAGCGGGGCGAAGCGGCCGACATCATCGAACTGGTCGGCCGGTTGCCGCTGGCCCTCGCACTGGTGACCCGGAGGCTGGCCGCCTCGGACGAGTGGACGATGGCCGACCACCGGGACCGTCTCGCCGACCTGCGGACCATGCTGCGGCTGGACGACGGGGTCGAAGTCGCGTTGCGCACGTCGTACGACGAGCTGGCCGAACCGGACCGGATCCTGCTCGGCTTGCTCGCCACGTATCCAGGACGCGATTTCGACGACCACGCGGCGGCGGCGCTGGCCGGCGTCGAGGTCGGCGTCGTCCGCCGTCAACTCGGCGACCTGGTGGCGGCCAACATGGTCACCGCCCGCGAGTCCCGGTTCGAACTGCACGACCTGGTCCGGGTGTTCGCCGAGAAACGCGTCCGGGAAAGCGTCCAAGCCCGCGTTCGCCGGACCGCGGTGGGACGGCTGCTCGACTTCCAGCTGGCCACCACCCGCACCGCGCTCGTCACCTGTTATCCGCATGAGGCGGAGCGGTGGGAGGACCTGCCCACACCCGCCGCGCGGGCTCTCGTGTTCGACGGGGCGGACGAGGCGATGGCGTGGCTGGACGCCGAACGGGTCAACCTCGTCGTCGCGTCCGGCTGGGCGTTGAGCGAAGGACGTGACGAGCACGTCACGCGGCTCGCGTGCGTGATGACGAGCTATTTCGAGGCCCGCGTGCACGTGAGTGACGCACTCGCCCTGTTCGGCAACGCCGTCCGGGTCGCGTCCGGTGTCACCCGAGGGCACGTGCTGAACGGGCTCGCCATGACCCATTGGCAGCGGGGGAACGCGGCCGACTCACTCGCCGTCCTGCAGGACGCGATCAAGGAGTTCGACGCCGCCGGTGAATCCGATTACGTCCTCAACCTGTCGGGGAACGTGGGCCTGTTGCTGGCCGGTCTCGGTGATTATCGCGCCGCGTTACCCTGTTTCCGGCGGGCACTGGAATTCGCCGTCGCCCGGAACAACGAGTCGTTCCGGGCACGGCAGTTGTGCAATATCGGCGTCGCCGAGATGCGACTGGGAAATCATTCCGCCGCGGTCGATCATCTGTCCCGGGCCCTTGAAACGACCAGGGCGAGCGGTGATCACCTCTGTGAATGCCGGACGCTCGACGGTCTCGGCACCACGTTCCGGCGCATGGGAAACGACACCGAAGCCTGGGCCTGTTACGAACAGGCGCTCGACGTGGCGAGGCAGACGCACAACCGGGCCGACGAGGGCAAGGTGCTCAACCATCTCGGTGTCCTGCTCGTCGCCGCGGGGCGGTTCGACGAGGCGTTGGCGCATCACCGGCGGGCCATCGATCTGGCCAAGGAGATCGGCAGCCGGGAAGGAGCGCTGGCCGCGAGCACCGACCTGGCGGCCACCCTGCTCGCCGCCGGGCGGGCGGCCGAAGCCGTGCGCTGCCTGCGGCAGGCGATCGACTCGGCGAACGCGGCGGACAGCCGCTACGAACTGGCCAGAGCCCAAAGTGGACTCGCCGACGCACTGTTCGCCGTCGGTGATCCGGTCGCCGCGCGGAAACACTGGCAGACCGCGCACGCCGCGTTCACCGAGATGGGCGTGCCGGAGGCGGCCTCCTCGATGGCCTCGCCCCTGCCAAGTACATGAAGGCCCCCTTCCTTGCGCCTAGGTACAGGAAGGGGGCCTTCATGTACCTCAGCGGTACAACGCGGCTCAGCGCGACCGGACCGATCAGTTTCCCGCACCGCGACCGTCTGTACGGGTGAGATCGACTCACTGGAGGCTGACGTGAGGAAACTGACCTTTGGCATGAACGTGACCCTGGACGGCTACATCGCCGCGCCCGGCGACGACCTCGGCTGGAGCGGGGGTGACGGACCGGATTCGTCGCCGAGCGACGAGCTGTTCCAGTGGTGGTCCGACCGGGTGGCCGCGACGGGCCTGGCGCTGTACGGGCGCAAGCTGTGGAACGCGATGAGTTCCCACTGGCCGACCGCCGACCGGCAGCCCGGCGCCACGCAGGCGGCGATCGAGTACGCCCGCCGCTGGCGGGACATGCCCAAGGCGGTGTTCTCCTCGACCACAGCCGCGGTCGACTGGAACACCCGCCTGGTCACCGGCGACGCGGTCGCCGAGATCACCCGGCTCAAGGCCGAGGACGGCGGCCCGATGGACATCGGCGGCGCGACCCTCGCCGGGGCGGCCATGCGGGCCGGGCTGATCGACGAGTACGTGCTGGTCACCGTGCCGGTCCTGGTCGGCGGCGGCACGCCGTTCTTCACCGCGCTGGACGGCTGGGTGAACCTGTCCCTGGCGGAGACCCGGACGTTTCCCGGCGGCGTGGTGCTGACCCGCTACGAGACGAGGCGCTGACGTGCTCACAGGGTCGCGGGCAGGCCCAGCCACGGCTTGCCGGTGGCGTCGAAGCCGGTGAGCTCGGCGATCTTCCCGTCGGCGACGCGCAGGACCGCGATGGCGAACAGCCGGTACTCCGGGTCTTCGGGGGTGCGCAGGTACAGCGCGGCGGCCGGCATGCGGTTGACCGTCGTGGCGATACCGCGCCAGTCGTCGTGGCCGCGCTGGAAGAGCCCGCCGGAGACCCAGCCGTCCACCGCGTCCTTGGCCGTCGTGGTCGTGGTGCCCGCCTCGGGCAGCATCGCGAAGCGCAGGTCTTCGCGCAGCAAGGCCGCCAGCCCGTCGAGGTCGTTGCGCTCATGAGCTTCGATGTACGCCTTCACCACGCCACGTTCGTCCTTCGACAGCTCCGCGCCCCGCCAGTCGAGACGGCGGTCGGGCAGCCGCCCGCGCATCGTCACGCGCGCCCGTTGCAAGGCGCTCGTCACCGACGCGACGGTCAGCTCGAGGGCGTCGGCCGTCTTCGACGCCGGCCAGCCGAGGACGTCGCGCAGGACGAACACCGCCCGTTGCCGAGGCGGCAGGTGCTGGACGGCCACGATGAACGCCAGCTCGATCGTCTCCCGCGCCACCACCGATTCCTGCGGATCCTCGGGGAGCATCCGGTCGGGATACGGCTGCAGGTACAGCACCTCGGAATCCTCCAAGGTGCGGTCCTTGCGCTTCTCCAGGAAATCGAGGCAGGCGTTCGTCGCGATCCGGTAGAGCCAGGTCCGCAGCGCCGCGTTGCCCTTGAACGACTCCCGCTTGTGCCACGCCCGCAGGAACGTCTCCTGCGTCAGGTCCTGGGCGTCCTCGTAGTTCGCGAGCATCCGGTAGCAGTGCACCTGCAGCTCACGCCGGTGGCGCTCCGTGACGAGCGCGAACCGCGCGGGATCGCCGGAGCGGACCACCTCGAGGAACGTGGCCGCGTCCGCGCCGGGCGACCTGGCGTCGGTCATGGTCGTCAATTCTGCCCGTCGCCCATGGCGGCCGGGTCGTAGGCCAGCAGTTCCCAGCTGTGGCCGTCC
The DNA here is from genome assembly GCF_000732925.1 of Amycolatopsis japonica. NCBI lineage: Bacteria > Bacillati > Actinomycetota > Actinomycetes > Pseudonocardiales > Pseudonocardiaceae > Amycolatopsis > Amycolatopsis japonica. The sequence goes on along the minus strand of NZ_CP008953.1, from coordinate 2,476,614 downwards.
AGGTCGTCGATGGCCCGGTTGTACAGCCAGCCCATGTCCTGGGCCGCGCGCGGCTCGGTGGCGCCCGCGGCCAGTGCCGCCTCGACCAGGCCGTCGACCTCTTCGCGCGACCCGGCGGCCAACGCGTTGATCACCTCGATCGGACCGTCCGTCATGGGTCGCTTGGTGAACGACGCGAACGTTTCGCGCGTCATCAGCTGCACCAGGATCGTGTCGGCGAGCACCACCTGGACCGAGGTGTCACCGCTGAAATCGGGGTTCACCGTGCCGCCCATCGCCGTGTACATCTTCGTGCTCGCCTCGATGTCGGCGACCGGCAGGTTGACGTAGATCTGTGTGATGGCCATGTCTTGTCCTCCAGTAGGTCGGTGTGTCACCACGAAACCTACGGGTGCACCGCGACCTCGGTCTTGTACAGAAGCGACAGCACCTCGTCCTCGCTCGCGCGCCTGAGCTGAGTGGCCGTGCGTCCGGTGAACCGCGTCAGCGAGCGGGCCAGATGCGGCTGGTCGTGATACCCGACCCGCTGCACGACCTCGATCGCGGCCATCCCCTGCCCCAGCAGCATCACGGCCTGCCTCGCCCGCTCGATCTGCCGGATCGCGCCCTGGGTCAGCCCGGTCGCCGCGGCCACCCGCCGCTGCACCGACCGCGGGGTGACCAAAGTGGGCACTTCGCCGCGGAGCACGTCGGTGACCAGCGGGTCGCGGATCAGCAATCCGGCACGGACCAGGCGATCGACGAAGACGTCGGCGTTGTCGTAGCCCGGGGTTTCCCACTCCTCGCCCTGCAGGACGAACGAACGGGCCGTGGTGTGCGGGCTCGTCACGGCGGTGTCGACCAGTCCCGAAACCGGCATCGGCGCCAGGTACGCACCGTGGCGGAAGATGATCCCGAGTGTTTCGCCCTCGCCCGGGCCCAGGTCCAGCACCGTGGGACTCGTCTCGGGGCCGCGCACCGCCACATGCGTCTCGCCCCGGTCGCGCCACACCACGAGCTCCCAGTTCGAGTTCGCGATGGACCGCATCCGTGACGGCGTCACGGCGGCCTGACCGGCACGGTAAATCCGCTCCACGTAGGGAGAATCGGACGGTCGCTGCTCGACGCCATCAAGGCTCACGGCAAGAAGCTAGCACCGGCACCGGTCCAGAGGTGGTACCAGCGCTACCGGCCGGCGTCGGGCACCCGCCACCGCGGTTCGGGGGGCTGACCCGATGGTCATCGGCGCGACGGACGACAAGGCTGGACTTGATCGATCCGAAGTCCTCGAACAAAGGAAAAGCATGTCGAAGGTGGCGACCCTACGCCGCAACCTGGTCCGTGCCGCCGCTGTCACGCTGGCGGGAGTGTTCTGCGCGATCGCGGTGCCCGGCAGCGCCGGCGCCGTGGTGAACGGCAAGAACTCCACCGAGCGCTACGAATTCATGGCCTCGATCCCGGAGGTCGTGCCCGAAATGAACAACGCCAAGGGCGTCTGCGGTGCCGTGCTGGTGCATCCACAGTGGGTGGTGACCGCGGCACACTGCGTCGACCCGGAGAACAACCCGGCCAGGCCGGAGGGCACCGTGCGCATCGGCAGCGAACGGCGGACGTCCGGCGGCACCGTCCGCACGATCGACCGCTGGGTCCGCCACCCGGGCTATCAGCCGGGCGCGCCGAACAAGAACGACATCGCGCTGGTGCGCCTCGACCGTCCGGTCTCCGAACGGCCCATCCGCATCGCCGACCGTCCCGGCCGCCCCGGCACGCCGACCCGCTTGATGGGCTTCGGCACCACGGTCGACACCGCGGACTTGGAAAAGGTCGTGTTCCCCGAACGGCTCCAGCAACTCGACACCCGCATCGGCGCCGTGTCCGAATGCTCGCCCGGCTATGCGGACTCGACCCGGCTGTGCACGGTGAGCCGCAAACGCGGCGCGATGGCGTGCATGGGCGACTCCGGCGGACCGCAGGTCCAGCGCGGCTGGGGCGGCCGATGGGAACTGATCGGCGTCACCTCCGGCCCCGGTGACGACGACGTGCCGTGCGCCAACGGCCCCGGTCTCTACACCAGCGTGCCCGCCTACGCCGGGTGGATCCACCGGACCATTCACGGGCAGCGCTGATCTTTCGTTGTCAGGTCCGATGGTGGGCTGAAGGCTCCCTTCACCGAGTCTCATGCGGCGAAGGGAGCCTTCAGCCCTGGTTGGGGCCGAGTGGGGAGGATTGGGACGTTGAGAGTCCCAAATCCTCCACCGTCGAGCGGTCAATCGGCTCTCAGAGCTTGATCAACGGAAGATCGGGGACACTCAACGTCCCCATTCCTCCGTTGATCATGATCGTGCCAGTCAAGCCTGGGGCTGACTGGTCGAGTGGGGAGGATTCAGGACGTTGAGCGTCCCCGATCCTCCCCACTCACCTTCGCCTCACCGCGATCTCGGTCAACGTGCGATGACAAACCTTCCCCGTACGCCCCAGCGGCAACTCACGAAGCGCGATCAACAACTCCGGCATCTTCACACCGGCGAGCCCCCTGGCGGCAAGGAACGCCTTCACCTCAGGCAACCCCAACGAATGTCCATTCCGGACAGACACGCAAGCACAAAGCCGTTCCCCCAGAACACTGTCCGGCACCGGAACACAGGCGACCTCCCTGATCGCCGGATGCTCCCCCAGCGCGAGCTCCACCTCGGCCGGGCTGATGGTGCACCCGCCGCGGATCACCACCCGTTTCCGCCTGCCGGTGACGTGGAGCCTGCCCTGGTCGTCGAACCGGCCGTTGTCCCCCGTCCGCACCCAGCCCCCGTCGAGCCGATACGCCGCGTCCAGTTCGGGCGCGCCCACGTAGCACAGCGGTGTCATGGGGCCTCGCGCGCAGATCTCGCCGTCGACGAGGTGTATTTCGCATACCGCGGGATCCGGGACCCCGACACCGTTTTCCGGCATCGTCGTGTGGCAGTTGACCCCGTCCGAAGAGCCGTAGATGTCGATCATCTCCACGCCGAACCGCCGGCGACAGGCGGCGCGCGTCGAAGGTGGCAGGGTGTCGCCGCTCGACACGATGGCCACGAGCCCGGCGGTGTCCGCGGCGGCGGGGTGCTCGACCATGCGCCGCCACATCGCGGGCACACCGAAAACGTGGGTCGGCCGGTGCTCGGTGATCAGCCGGAGGGCCGCACCGGCGTCGAACCGGCGGGTCGAGATCAGCGTGCCGCCGAGGCGGCAAAGGGTCACCGCGACACCGAACGAGCCGAACCCCGAAGTCAGGGAGACGAGGACCAGGTCTCGCGGCACCGCGGTCTCGCCGTGGACGGCGCGGACGTAGTTGGCCCGGCCGCCGGCGAAGGCGTTGTGCGAGTACGCGATCATTTTCGGTTCCGATTCCGAGCCGGACGACACCAGGATCCGGGCCGGAGCATCCGGGTGGACGTCGGCGACGCGGCTCGGCTTCGACGAACCCGAGACCTTTCCGCCCTCGATGACGAAGCGGACGCCCGCACGTTCGAGCAAGCCGTCCGCCCCGCGTGGCAGGGGCAAGACCACGGCGCCGAGCGCGAGGATCGCCAGTTCCGCTATCACCGCGGCCCGCCCGTCGGGTTCCCGCACTCCGGCGATGTCCGCCGAGCCGCATCCGGCGGCCGTCAACCGAGCGGCCATCGCCCGCACCGCGACGTCCAGCGTCATGTAATCGAGCGTGCCCTCGTCGTCGATCACGGCCGTCCGAAGTGGATGTTCGCGCACCCGGTCGCGGAACAACGAGTACAGATCACGGTCCGGGCAGTGTCCACATCGGACCCATTCGCGGCGTACCCCGGCGGGCACGAGGTCACGCAGGACGACCCCGGTCTCCGACACCCAGATCATGACGTGAATTCCCACGGCGACCCGACCAGCGCGCAATCGGTCTGGATGAGGGCGCGGGAGAAGCGCGGATCCGTGGCGAGTGCGGCGAGGTCGTCGCACACCGGCACCGACAGCGGCCGATCGCATCGACGGCCGGTACCCGCGTTGAGCCGGTACGCCGCGGACAGGAGTGACGACGCGGCCCGCGTGGCGCCGTGGGCCAGGCCCGTCACGATCCCGTGCGCGCACACGATTCCGCCGAACACGTCGACGATCGTCATCAGCGACGGCGGAACCCCCGCGTAGGCCTGGACGACGAAATCCGTGCCCACCGGTGGTTCCGGTCCCAGTTCCGTCCCCCAGCCCGACGCGTGCGCGTACAGGATCCCCGGCCGGGCCCGCGCGAGATCGAGCGCGCTCAACGACCACCGCTCCGCCTTGCCCGGCGCCCAGTTGTGCAGGAACACGTCGGCCCCGGCGGCGAGTTCGAGCAGATGCCGCCTCCCGTCCGGGGTGTTCAGGTCGATTTCGACGACCTCCTTGCCGTCGTTGAGCGCGCGGAACCTGGCCGAGGTGTGGCCGGCGATCGGCGGAACCCACCGCAGCGGATCGCCGCCCGGCGGCTCGATCCTCAGCACCGTCGCGCCGAGGAGCCGCAACAGGTGACCCGCGAGCGGGCCCTGGACCCGGCGGCAGGATTCGAGTACGACCAAGCCGGACAACGGAAGCGGCTCCACCGCCCGCGCCGGACGGTATCCGCGGCCCTCCCCGCTGACGACGAACGCGGGAGCCCGATCGAGCGGCCCCTCCGCCGTCCGCACCAGCGTCATGCCCGTCAGGAGGGCGACCTGTTCGAGCTCTCCGATCGGTCGCGCGGCAAGGGCCTCCCCCAGCTGCGGCGGCAGCGGGCAGGTCGCGGTCGCGAAGCGGTGCAGGAACGGATGCCAGCCACTCGAAATCGCCCGCGTATCGACTTCGAGCGTCGTCCAGAACCGGTGCCAGACCGCCGGTTCGAGGGTCTCGATCTCGAACGGGACACCGTCGGCCGAGTGGAAGGGCGGCCCGCCGGGGACGAACGGCTCCTGATGCCCGTCCTCGGTCGTCGCCGCCGCGAGATACTGCGAGATCGCCAGCAACGCCGCCTGTGCCAAGGAAGTCGACACACCGCGCAGCGGGATGCCCCGGCCACGCGCGAGCTTCAGCGACACAGCGCCCAGCGCGGAGAGCTCGGCCGCGAGGATGGACGCGTAGTCGAGGCCGAGCCGGGTCGGTTCGCCCAGGCTCCGGCCGTGCACATGCATGATGCCGCAGGCGGCTTGGACGTCGAGCTCGCCGGCCAGCGGCAGATCGATCGGCCCGGCCACCGTCACGGTGTCCAGCGCGGTGATCATGCGGGCCGCCTGCCCCGCACCGAGTACACGACACACGACGACGCCCGGAACCCCGGATCCCGCATGACCGCACGCACTTCGGCGAGCTCGGCGTCGGTCATCCCCGCGGCGACCAACCGGTCCCGCAGGTGATATGTGTGGTGGATCAGCAACTCCAGACCGGGCGATCCGGCGCGCCATGGGAAGACCGACGGCACCGGATCGACGTCGACCAGCCCGGCGGCGACCATGGACGCGGCCGCGCGACGGCCCCACGTGCCGTCCCCGCCCGCCATGGAGAACGCTTTTTCCTTGGCCGACAGGAAAGTCTCGTAAAGGTTCGCGGCCATCGCGTCGGGCGCCAGCAGGACCGGGCCGTAGGAGATGTCGAACTCGTCGATCTGCATCCACCCACCCGGTTTCAGCGCGCGGACGAGTTTACGGAGCACGGCCTCCCGCTCGGGCAGATGCTGCAACACCAACCGGGTGTGGACGAGGTCGAACTCCGCCTGGGGCAAGGGATCGTGGACGACGTCGTGCCGAAGCACGGTCAGTCCCGGCGCGGGCGCGATGTGGTGGGGTTTGATGTCGGTCGCCAGCACCGTGCCAGTCGGCGCCACTCTGGCGGCGAGCCACTGGGCCACACCGCTGCCGCCCGCGCCGACCTCGAGACAAGACCAGCCGGCCCCGACGCCGGTCCCCGCCAGCCTCGTGAAGGTGACCGGGTCGTAAGCCGCGGAGAGACAGCGATGCTGCTCGACGGCGTGCCCGCTGTCGTTGTCGAACGCGTAGGCCGTGCTCACGTCCACCTTCCCGAACCGTGCGTCGCGGCCGTGCCGGTCAGCCGTGCCAGCAGTTCCAGGCGCCGTACCTTCCCCGTCCCGGTTCTCGGCACTTCGTCCCACGAGAGCACCACGGGCTCTCCCAGCGGCGGCAGGTCGAGCACCGCTTTCCGCCATTCCGCCGCGTCCAGCCCGTCGTCGGTCACGACGACCGGGATCGGCGCGCGCCCGGCCGCGGAGAGCACCACGCATTCGGCGATGGAGGGAAGGCGGTCCTCGATCGCGTCCTCCACCGCGAGACAGCTCATCCCCGGCACGCTGTCGACCTCGCGATCGAGCAGCGTCACCGCGCCACCGCGGTCCACCACACCGAGATCACCGGTGTTCCACCACTTCCCGTACACCTTGGCCTCCCACCGGTCCTGTTCCCCCACGTACGCCACGCATCGCGCGCGCGTGCGGGCCAGCAACAGCCCGGCGGTGCCCCGCGGCACCGGTTCGGCGGTCTCCGGGTCGACGGCCCGCAGCCGGGCGAGACCCGGCAACGGCCTGCCGAGATCACGGGTGGTGTGCGCGGTACGTCTGGTGAAGAACCGGAACGACAGCGGCCCCGTCTCCGATTGACCCCAGCCCTGCATCCACAGTGGACACTTCCGGCCGCTGGCGTGGAGCATCGTCCGGATCACCGGCGGATGCACGGCGTCGTAGGTGCTGACGAACCTCCGCACCCGGAGGAACGGGTTCTCCGGCGAGTTCGCGAGCGGCCGCCAGCGCGCGTACGCCGACGGGAGGGCTTCGATGACGGTCGGCCGATGACGCCCGAACATCGACGGAGCCGAAGTGGGATCGCTCAGGATCACGATCTCCCGTGGCGCGAGGCACAACGCCGACGCCGTCCAGCAGAAGGTCCGGCCGTGCGCGTACGCGCTGGCGTTGGCCAGCACGTCGTCCCGCCGGAGACCGAGGACGGGCCAGCGGATCGCCTCCGGGCGCGCCAGCCGGTCGATGATCGTCCGGGTCGTGTGGACCACCAGCTTCGGCGTCCCGGTCGTGCCCGAGGTGTGGCAGATGAGCAGCGGATCGTCGGGGTGCCTCCGGTGCACCGCGGGCGGCGGCGCGGCGGCGAAGTCTTCGACGCGCAGGATCCGGTCCGCCCGCAGGGAAGGCCGGTCGGTGACCAGCACCGCCGGGCCGAGACGGCGCAGCAGGAGGTGCACGGTGTCGTCCGGCAACAGGCCGGACAGCTTCGCCGGAACGGCCCCGATCCGTACCGCGGCGCAGGCGAGCAGGTCGTAATCCCAGTGGCCGCGTTTGACGATGGCCACCCGGTCCCCCGGCTTCACCCCGGATTCGGACAACCATCCCGCGGCGTCCCGCACCAGCCCGGCGAGCCCGGCGACCGGGTACGCCGTCCCGCGCTCCGGGGCGATGTCGAACGGCCGGTCGAGATACACCCACGTCCGGGCGCTCTCGCACTCGTCGAACAAGGTGCCCATGTCGTGGGGCTTCATCGGGTCCTTTCCTTCGCCGGGCGAGCGGCCAGCCGTCGCGCCGCCCGCACACCGGAGCGGACGGCCGACTCGCTGCACGGGCTCAGGAACACCCAGTCCCCCGCGTAGTCGACGACACCACGACCGAGCCCCGCCTCGAACCCGGCACGCAAGGCCAGTGCCCGAGGCGTCGCTTCGGGCGCCGCGTGGCGCACCCGCCGGACGATCGCGCGGCGGGTCGCCGACCGCAGACCGGGGACGAGCGGTTCGGCGGCGCCGGTCAGCCGGCTCGCCACGTCCTCGTCGGAGGCGTCCAGCAGGTCCGGCACCACGGCCGGATGGGCCATGAGCGTGACCAGCCCGCGGCCCTCCGGCGCGCGGCCGGGATGCTTCAAATGGTCGAAGATGACCGTGGACACCGTGCCGTTCTCGGCGGTCGGCACCACCAAGGCGTAGTCGGGACCACCGAGCGGGCGATCGAGAAGCAGGTGCGCCTTGACCACCGGCGTGAACGAACACTCGCGGAGAAAGGCCGAGCCGTGCCCGGGGTGGAGCCTGGCCGCCACCGGGGCGGGGACGGCCAGCACGACCGCTCGCGCGCTGATCTCCCGCGTACCGCTGAAAAGGCGTGCCGAGGAACCGTCGTCCACGACCTCGTCGACGCGGAACCCCGTGGTGACGTCCGTTTTCGCGGCGAGGGCACGGGCGAAGGTGTCCATGCCGTCGCGATACGCCCGCCAGGTCGGCGGTGGCCCCACCGCCGTGAGCAGCGCGAGCAAGGGCGCCGCAGCGGACCGGGCCGGATCCCAGCCGAAGAAACCGGAGACGATGGGCTGAAGCAGGTACCGCATCAGGTCCGGGTGATGCGGTGCGGCGAACTCCGCGACGGTCGCCCCGCCCAGCCTCGAACTCTCCGGACGTTCGGTGTCGAACGTGCCCCTGATCAGCCGCGCCGCGTCCCACCGCGCCCGGAGGGACAACCCTGCTCCGGTGACCAATCCCCGCGTCTGCGCGACGCCGGACCGGGCCTTGCCGCGCCACATCGCGATCCCCCGTCCGATCGGGGGCGCCGCGGCCGGCCCGACGCCCAGTTCCGCCAGCAGCCGCCAGGTCTCGTCGTAACCCCGCTCGGCCATCTGCTCGGCGCAGGTGTCGATCAGGTAGCCATCCTCGCGCAGGGTCGTCATCCGGCCGCCGACCACATCGGCCGCCTCGAAAACCCGCGCCTCACGCCCCGCCTTGCCCAGCTGGTACGCGGTGGTGAGCCCGGCGACACCCGCGCCCACCACCGCCACGTCGACGTCGGTCACGTGATCACCACCAGGTTCACCAGGACGAGCGTCAGCACGGTGAGCCGGTGGATCCGGATGCCGAGCATCCGCGCCCGCAGGATGTCCCCCAGCGCGAAACCGAGCCACAGCTGCCATCCGCGCGAGACGATCGTGGGTACGAGCGCGAGCGGGAACCACCACGGGCCGCCGAGGGCGGGGACGGCGAGGATCAGCGCGAGTTCGGCCGCCGACACGCCGATCACGAAGAACATGTTGCCCCGGGCCGAGGTCAAGGCGGCCACCGTCGGCCTGCCGACCCGGCGATCGCCGTCGACGTCGTTGGTGTTGGAGTAGACGCCGAACAGCAACGGCCCCAGGCCGAAGAGCAGCGCCTGGGCGAGCGCGAACCCGGTGAACTCGCCGGTCGCGAGGCCGTACGGCGCGAGGACCAGCGCCCAGCCTAGCGCCGCGATGAAGAACTCCTGGAAGCCGTGATAGCTGAGCTTCACTCCCCAGGAGTACTGCAACGAGAAGAAGTAGGTGACCACGATCAGGACGACCGTCCACAGAGGACTGTGCGGCGCGATCGCGATGGCCGTGAGCCACAGTGCCGCACCGACGACACCGGTCGCCCACGCGAACCGCAGCACCTGGTCCTCGTTCAGCGTTCCCGCGACCAGCGGCTTCCGGTATCGCTTGCGGCGCGCGTCGTCCGGTGAGTAGTTCGTGATGTCGCTGCCGTCCCGGTAACCCGTGAGATCGTCCAGCGCGACCATCGCGGCGATCACGAACACCTCGCCGAGCAGGAACACCCCGACGGTCGCCAAGACCCCCGGATCGAACCTCGACATCGGCGCCAGCAACGTCCACACCACGACCACGCCGAGGTAGTAGTCGACGATGTCGAGCTTCGCGAGCCTGAAATACGCTTTGCCACGAGTGACGGCGAGGGTGGTCATCGCGGGTCGTCCAAGGCGATCAACGCGACGAACGACCGGTCGCCGCCGTAGTCCAGCTCACGTCGGTCGAGCAGGCGGGCGCCGGGAAGGAGGGCCAAGTACTCCTCCACGGTCCGCAATCTCGAGAACCGGCCGACCGGGATTTCCGCGTCCTCGTACTCGACGAGGACGAGATGCCGTGCCGCCGCGGCGATCGCCCGGCACGCGTCGGCGATCTCGTCGTCGTCCAGGACGTGCATCAGCACCCACACGCAAACGGCGACGTCGAACCGCTTGTCCTGCCAGGGAAGCCGCTGGACGGTCGTGCGCACGAAGTCCACTGTGGACAGATGTGCGCAGTTCTCCCTGGCCAGGGAGAGCATACGCGGGGTCATGTCGATCGCCGTCACCGCACGCGCGTGCGCCGCGATCGACGGCGTGAGCCTGCCCATCCCGCAGCCGATCTCCAGCGCGGATCCCACCTCGCCGAGCGAGTCCAGGAACCCCGTGACGAGCCGGATGGTGCGGGCGGTCGTCCCCGCCGCGAGTTCGGCGGGCTGGGAGGCGCGCATGACCCGGGTCAGCCCGGCCCGCTCCGCGCGTTTGCGCCATTCGTCGGCGACCTCGCTCGGCGCGGGGGTGCGGGTAACCTGCTGCATCACGACTCCTTCGCGAATCGGCACACCGCGTCCGCGATGCGTTCCACCTGCGCGTCCGTCAAATGCGGGTAGATCGGGATGGCCAGCGTCCGCCGCGCGGCCAGTTCCGCCGCGGGCCAGGCATCGCCCGGCCGGGTGTAGGGAGCGAACGCGGGTTGCCTCGGCAACGGCGCCGGGTAGTAGACGTGCGAGCCGATGCCTCGCGCCGCGAGGTACTCACGGAGTTCGTCCCTGCGCTCGCAGAGGAGCGAATAGACGTAGTAGCACCGTCCATCACGGGCGGGAGGCGGCGCGAGCACACCGCAGCCCGCCAGTTCGGCGAAACGTCCGGTGTAGTACTCGCCGATCCGTGCCCGACGCCTCAGCCGCCGGGGCAACGTCGGGAGCCGGTACAGCTGGAACTCCGCCATGATCTCGTCGAACCGGCTGTTGTAGCCGATCCGGTGATACACGAACCTGGACTTGCCGTCCTGGCCGTGGTTGCGCAGCATCCGCACCGCCGCGCCGAGCCCGGCGTCGCGGGTGACGACCATTCCCCCTTCGCCCGGCATGCCGAACGTCTTGACCTGTACGAACGAGTAGACACCGGCGTCGCCCCACATCCCGGCGGGGGTGCCCGCGAGCGTCCCGCCCTGGGCGACCGCGGAGTCCTCCAGCAACCGCACGCCCATTCCGGTGGCGATCCGGCGCAACTCCGGCATGTCCGCCATGACCGAGAACATGTGCGCCGGCATGATCACCTTGGTGCGCGGGGTGACCAGCCGGGCGACCGCGGCGGGATCGACGACCATCGTCCACGGGTCGATGTCGGCGAACACCGGCGTCGCACCGAGCAAGGCCGGCGCGGCCGCGAGCGGAGCGCAGCCGAAGGCGGGCACGATCACCTCGTCCCCGGGGCCGACGTCCATCGCGCGCAGGACCAGCGTCAGCGCCGAGGTTCCGCTGCCGCAAGCGACCGCGTCCGCGGCGCCGACCGAGTCACGGATGGCCGCTTCGAAGCGGGCCGTGCGCTCGCCGAGGATGAATTTCTGGTCGGGGGCGAGACCGACGCGATGGACGATGTCCAGCAGTTCGGCACGGTCGTCGTCGAACAGATCCGTCGGGAAGAACGGGAGGGTCATCCTCGCCGCCCGTGGTAGAAGTCGCGGATCGCGTCGCAGACCCGATAGCAGTCCCCGGCGGGCATGTCCGGATACAGCGGTAGCGCGAGCGTGTGGCGGCAGGCGCGCTCGGCGTTCGGGAATTCACCCTTCCGATAGCCGAGGCCGTCGAAGCAGGGTTGCAGATGAAGCGGGGTCGGGTAGTAGATCTCGGTCTCCACACCCACCGCCGACAGATACGCCGCCAGGTCGTCCCTCGCGTCGACCTCGACCACGTAGACGTAGAACACGCTGTCCGGCCGGCGCTCCGGCAGCTTGCGCACACCCGACACTCCCGCGAGCGCTTCGCTGTACCGGGACGCCAGTTCCGCGCGCCGGGCGATGTCGCTGTCGAGCGTGGTGAGCTTCGAGAGGAGGACGGCTGCCTGGATGTCGTCCATCTTGCTGTTCACGCCGGGAAGGCCGGTCGCCGTCGAGATCGCGGGGAAGTCGGCGATCGTGGCGCCGAAGCGGCCGTGGTGGCGGAGCGCGTCGGCGGTCGCGGCGATCCGGGCGTCGTCGGTGAGCACGGCGCCTGCGTCACCGAGCGCGCCCAGTGTCTTCGTCGGGAAGAACGACAGCACCCCGCCCGCGCCGAACAGACCGGCGTGCGTGCCGCGGTGACGCATGCCGATGGCCTCCGCGCTGTCCTCGACCACCGTGAGGTCGAGGCGTCGCGCGACGCGAAGCACACCGTCGATGTCCGCGAGCCGGGAGAACAAATGCGTCGGCATGACGAACCGGGTGCGGTCCCCGGCGGCGTCCGCCACCGCGGCGGGGTCGATGCCGTATCCGTCCGCCTCGATGTCGGCGAAGACCGGCGTGCCGCCCGCGAGCACGACCGAGGTCGCCGACGCCCCGAAGGAGAAAGCGGGGACGACCACCTCCTCGCCGGGCTTCAGACCCACCGCCCTCAGCAGGAGGACGAGCGCGTCCGTTCCGCTGTTCACCCCGACGACGAATCTCGCGCCGGTGTACGCGGCCAGCGCGGACTCGAGTTCGGCCACCTTGGCACCGTGTGAATACTTGCCATTTTCGACGACTTCGAGAATATGTCGCCTGGTGCCGGCCCACGTTCGCTCGAATGTGGCCGATTGATTGAAGAAAGACACCGACAGCGTACCCACCTCCGGTGGTGTAGGAACCGTTTCCGAGCGTAGGACAGGCAATCCGCACGTCCGCCCACGTTCGCACTTCCTGGTCAACCCGTGGCCTAACTGTTGACAGTTGATCTTGTCGATGTCAGTTTCGAAATGGATTTCTGATTGCGAAACTCGAGGAGCGGGCTCGCCAGTGCGATCATTCGTCGTGGGACTCGGCCGGGCAGGCGCGGGTCTGCATCTCCCCGTCTTGGCCAAACTCCGTGAACGGACCCCGAAGCTCTTCGACGACCATCCCGTCGTTGCCTGCGAACCGAGAGAGACCGTCGTCTCCCGGCCGGGTCTCGTGATCACACCGACCCTCCACGAGGCGGCCGACGGGCTCTGCCCCGCCGACACGATCGTGCACATCTGCACGCCACCGACCCAGCGGCTGGCGGTGCTCTCCGATCTCGCCGCGCTGGGCTTTCGCAAGATGATCGTGGAGAAGCCCCTCACGACCGACATCGACGACCTCGCCCGGATCGTCCGCTTGCGCCGCAAGTACAAACTGCATATCGAGGTCGTCGAACCCTGGCTCGCCAGCAGCCTCACGAAGCGGCTGGTCGAGCTCCTCCGCGGTGGCCGGTTCGGCGCCGCGAAGTCGATCGACGTCGTGCAGAACAAGCCGCGATTCCGCCGGTCGCTCGTGCGGCCCGGGCACCCGACCGCCTTCGACGTCGAGCTGCCGCACGGTGTCGCGCTCGCGCTGCGGCTCGCGGGCGCAGCCCGGGTCACCCACGCGTCCGGAACCGATCTCGAGGTCGAGGGCAACGTCGGCCCGCGGATGGGCGGGGCCACCGTCGGCCTCCGGCACAACTCGGGTGTCCACACCGAGATCCGCTCGGATCTCACCTCCCCGGTCCGCGAGCGGCGGGTCACCGTCGAGTTCGAGCAGGGCAGCGCGGTCGGGCATTTCGCGGTGAGCGGCGACGACCATCACTCGCAGCTGACGCTGTGTTCGAACGGCCGGTCCGAGCACGTCGTCCTGCGGGACGACGCGATGACGGAATGGATGTTCGAGGCCTACCGGAAATTCCAGCTGGACGGGGAGCAGACGCAGGGCTTCACCTTCGCCACCGAGGTGGTCCGGCTGCTGTCGGTGGCCAAGAACATCTGCGCGGAACCGGTCACCAGCCCGGAACCCGACGCGGTGGCGTCCCATGCCGGATGACCCGGTGCTCGCCGGCATCACGGACGAGGCTGCGTACGACATCGGTGGCCAGCTCTCGGTGCTCGACACGCTGGGCTGGAAGGCGATCGAACTGCGCACGATCGACCGGGAGGCCGTCGCCGACCTCACCGACGCACGGTTCGGCGCCGTCGCGGCCGCCTTGTCCGACAACGGCGTGCGCGTGGTCTGCCTGGCGTCCCGGATCGGTGGCTGGTCCCGTCCGGCCGGTACCGATTTCCGGCGCGACCTCGAAGAACTCGACGTGCTCGCCCGGCGGGCGCGGGCGATCGGCACCGGCTACGTGAGGATCATGTCCTATCCCCACGACGGACTGAGTGATGCCTCCTGGCGCGCGCTGGCCATCGAGCGGATCACCGTGCTCGCCGAGCGGGCCGAGAAGCAGGGAGTCACGCTGCTTCACGAGAACTGTTCGGGCTGGGCGGGCACGCGGGCCGAGCGCATGCTCGACCTGCTGGACGAAGTCGCGAGCCCGGCACTGAAGCTGCTGTTCGACACCGGCAACGGCGTCGCCCACGGTTACGACGGGTTCGACCTGCTCGCCGACATCGTCGGTCACGTCGAGCACGTGCACGTCAAGGACGCCGACGAACGCGGCTTCACGCTCCCCGGCCAGGGCGCCGCACGGGTCGCCGACTGCGTGAAACTCTTGCGGGCCAACGGATATCAGGGAGCCTGGTCGCTGGAGCCGCATCTCGCGCTCGTACCGCACGAACAAGGGGTGCTGGCCGAGGGCGCGGCGTCCGCGTTCGTCGCCGCGGGCCGGGCGATGGCCGGGCTCCTCCGATGACGCCCGAGGATCGAAGCCTGTTGATGGAGCTGCTCGACCTCCCGACGGCCGGGCCGCTCGAAACGACGGGTGAAGTCCGCCTGTGGGACGCGATGCGTGCGTACGCCGACGCGGCCGTCGACATCGGTTTCGACGTCCTGCGGTTCGCCGCCCCGGATCCGTCGGTACTGGACCGTCCGGGTGTTCCCCTCCTGCTCCGCGACACCGGGCCCGGATTCCTCACCTGCCAGCCGAGTCTCGTGCTGCGGATCGGCCCCGCCGCTCCCGCCGTCATGTTCAACGTGCACCTCGACACGGTGGCCCCGTTCGAACCGGCGGGTTTCGACGGGACCAGATTCGTCGGCCGCGGCGCGATCGACGCCAAGGGGCCGGCGGTGGCCCTGCTGGCCGGAGTCCGGGCCGCCTTGGCGACGGAGCAGGCGGTCGGCCGGGACATCGGTGTCCTCATCCAGGCGGTCTCCGGCGAGGAGGGCGGGGCGATGGGCGTCTTCGGGACACGGCCGCTCGTCGAAGCGGGATTCCACGGCGAACTCAACATCTTCTGCGAGCCGACCGGACTGCGGTACCTCCCCCGGTGCTCGGCGTCGATGACCGCGTGCGTACACGTGGACGGCGAAGACGCCATCGACGACGAGCCGCATCGAGGACACAACGCGACGGTCCTGCTCGGGTTCCTCGCCCAGCACCTCGCGGACGACCTGCCGAAGCACGGTCAGGTCTGCGTCGCGGGCCTGCATACGGGCCGGATGCACAACCGGGTGTACGGCCGCGGCGAACTTCTGCTCAACATTCCCTATGACTCGGGAGAAGCGGCGGCGAAGATGACCGCGGCACTGGAGGACGGACTCAGGAGCGGCGTCGCCGCGTTCGAGGACCGGTTCCGGCGGTCCCCGGCCTTCGCCCGCACCGCGACGGACGCGGCGAGGATCACCGGCCTGCGCTGGCTGAAACGCGACCTGCCCGCGCTATCGGCGCAGGACATCCCGCTGCTGGACGCGTTCGTTGCCCGCTGGCCGGACGACGAGCCCGCCTTCACGTGCGACGCCTTGTGGCTCGCCGACGTCCCCAGCACGAAGACGGCGGTTCTCGGTCCCGGTTCCTTGGGAGCGAACAACGCGCACTCGCGCGGGGAATACGCCGATGTCGGAGAACTCGACCGGTTCGGCGATCTCGTCCGCGAGATCGTCGTGCGGTTCGCCCGCGACGGA
This sequence comes from Amycolatopsis japonica, assembly GCF_000732925.1. NCBI lineage: Bacteria > Bacillati > Actinomycetota > Actinomycetes > Pseudonocardiales > Pseudonocardiaceae > Amycolatopsis > Amycolatopsis japonica. The sequence continues at coordinate 2,460,814 of NZ_CP008953.1, read as the reverse complement.
GGAGCATGACCGTGCTGGTGCCCTATCCCGTTCTTCTTTCCTTGGTGGCCGGTGTCTTCGTGGACCGCGGGATGCCCGAGGACCGGGCGGCGATCGCCGCGACCGCGTTGTGCCACGGCGACCTGACCGGGGTGACCTCGCACGGCCTTGTGAACCTGACCAGGCTGTACCTTCCACTGCTCGATGAAGGGCGCGCCGAACCGAAGGCGGACATGACCGTCGAGACCGATCTCGGCGCGTGCGTCCTCGCCGACGCCCGGCGCACACTCGGGTTGTGGTCGGCTTCGCAGGCGATGGAATTGGCGTGCGCCAGGGCTTCGCGGCACGGAATCGGTATGGTCTCGCTGCGCGGGGCGACCCATATCGGCTGCGTCGGGCACCACGCCGCGCGGGCCGTCACGCACGGCATGATCGGCCTCGTCGCTTCGAACTGCGGCGGGCAGCGTATCGCCCCGCCGCCCGGCGGCACGGCCGCGATGCTCGGCACGAACCCGCTCGCGCTGGCCTGTCCCGCCGGCGGCGCGCATCCGTTCGTCCTCGACATGAGCACCACCGTGGTGCCGACCGGCCGGATCCGTGCCGCGGCGCGGGAAGGCAGGGAGATCCCGCCGGGCTGGCTCGCCGACGGCGACGGTGCACCGGTGACCGATCCCGCCGCGTTCGACCGGGGCGAGGCACATCTGCAATGGCTGGGCGGTGGTCCCGAAACGGGCGCCTACAAGGGATTCGGGCTCGGCCTGCTCGTCGAGGTGCTCGGGGCCCTGGTGCCCGGCGCCATGCTCGGCGCGACGTCGGCCGACGGGAACCGCGACGACGACATCGGGGTGCTGGCGCTCGCGATCGCTCCGGACGTCCTGCGCACCGGATTCGCCGCCGACGCGTCCGCGCTCTTCACCGCGGTTCGGGAGTGGCCCGCCCGCGATCCCGCGGTCCCGGTCGTCTATCCCGGCTGGCACGAGGGTGAGCGCGCGGCCCGCCACCGTGAACACGGCGTGCCGGTGGCCGACGCGGTCTACCGCGAACTCCGCACGGCGGCGGAGAGGACCGCGAGGTGATCCGCGTCGGTGTCGTGGGGCTCGGTGTCATCTCGCGGTTCTACCTTTCCGCGGTGGAACGGTCGCCGGCTTTCGCCCTCGCGGCGGTCTGCGATCTCGATCCGGCGGTACTCGCGAAAATGCCCGTGCCCGGCTACCGCGACCATCGCGAGATGCTCACCGCCGGAGGACTCGACGCGGTGATCGTCACGGCGCCGAACGACGTGCACGCCGCCGTCTGCCGGGACGTGCTGGACGCGGGTCTGCCCGTATGCGTGGAAAAGCCGATCGCCACGAGCCTCCTCGATGGCGAGGACCTCGTGGAAAGAGCCGCGCGGCGGAATGTCGCGCTGTTCACGGCTTTCCACCGGCGGTACAACGGCAACGTGCGCGCGTTACGCGAGAGGATCGCGGGCGGGCCGCCGATCGCCTCCCTGACCGTGCGCTACCTGGAACGGATCGAAGAGCACGTCGGCGGTGATCGCTGGTACCTCGACGCGACACGATGCGGTGGCGGATGCGTGGCGGACAACGGACCGAACGCTCTCGACCTCGTCCAGTTGTTCCTCGGCACCCTGAGGTTGCGAGACGCCCGGATCAGCCGTGACGCCGACGGCATCGACCGGCAGGCGACGCTGACACTCGAAGGCGCGGTCGTCGAACTCGACTGGTCGTTCCCCGGGGAGGTCAAGGACGTCGAGGTCCGGCTGGCGGACGGCACGATCCTGCGCGCCGACCTGCTCGACGGCTACCCGGAGTTCAAGGGATCGCTGTGGCACGAATACGAGGGATTGCTGCGCGAGTTCGAGGACGCCGTGCGCAAGGGCGCTTCCTGGCGCGACAACGGCCTGGTCACACTGTCCATAGTGGACGATTGTTACCGGAGGGAGAACGATGCGGGAAGACGGGCCGAAGCGGGAGATCATCGGCACGGTGGTGAAGGTACTGGTGCATCGGCGTGACGACCGGGGCATGAGTCTCGAACCGTTCGCCAGCCGGTGCGTCCGCGCCGGCGAGGTCCACGAACTCGTGACGACCAGCCATGACGACACGGAGCCGGGCGCCCGTATCGACCACGTCGGCTTCCTCGGATTCGCCGAGATCGACCGTGCCGGCGTGATCGACAGAGGCGACGAAGTGTGGATCGGTGGCGAACTCGTCGGCACCGTGCTCGGCTTCGACGGCTGCCATTTCCCCAACCACTACAACATCCTCATCCACACCGCGCTGCCGGTCACCGGTGAAGGGATCGGTTTGAAACCGGAGCGGGAAGTCTGCTTCCGGGGGCGGTGGTGAGTGACTCGCCCGCGCCGGGGAGCCACTCACCACCGCGCGGTCACTTGCCCAGCAGCGGCACGTCGCTCTTGCCGAGGTGGTAATCGCGTACCGCGTGCACGAGTTCGTCGACGGTCAGTTTCCCGTTGCCGTTCACGTCGATGGCCCGGAACGCCGGGGCCACGGCGGAGGCTTCGACCCCGATGGCGTCCAGCCACTTCGCGAACTCCCGCTGGTCGACCTCGCCATCGCCGTCGGTGTCGCACAGGCCGACGATCGCGGAAATGGTCGGGCGGACCACCCTGGCGAATCCCGCGTCGCCTTCCTGGAAGATCTGCGCTTCGATCACCTCGGTGAACTGCCGCTCGTTCAACGAGCCGTTCGGGCCGACGCCCGCCTTGTCGGCAAGGAACTCGAACATCGTCTTGAACGAGTCCTGCACCGCGCGCGCCTGTGGCGAGGTCTGGTCCTCACCGAACGCACTGATGATCCGCTTGGCCTCGGCTTCGAAGTCGGACTTCTCGATCCTGCCGTTGCCGTTGACGTCCCACTTCTGGAAACGCTTCTGGAGCCGGTCGTTCTTGATCGCCGTGGTCATTCGTGCACTCTCCTTTTCGCGAAAGATCGGAAGAATTGCGGTACGCGTGCCTGCCCTGCTCTCGACCAGGCAGAACGTTCAGAGCCGGACGACCTCCTTCCCGGGAACCCGTCCCGTCACGTCGAACAGCAACCTGGCCGTCGAGGCCAGGCGACCGTGGTCGTAGGCGCGATGCGCCACCAGCAGGACGGCGACATCCGCGGTACGCAGCGTCGCGTCGAGATCGGCCACCGGCGGGCCCAGTTCGGGCACGGTCTCCGCCACCGGATCGTGGTAGGACAGCTCCGCCCCGAGCGCCCGCAACCGGAGGGCGATCCGGATGGCGGCGGACTCGCGGGTGTCCGGCACGTCCGCCTTGTACGAGACACCGAGCAGCAGCACTTTCGCGTCTCGCAACGGCTTTCCGTGCTCGGCGAGCAACCGGGTCACGCGTTCGACCACGTGCTCCGGCATCCGGTCGTCCACGAGCCGGGCGGCGTGCACCACACCGAGCAGTGCACCTTCCCGCTCGGCCTTGTCCAGCAGGTATTTGGGATCGACCGGGATGCAATGGCCGCCGACGCCCGGCCCCGGCGCGAACGACGTGAAACCGAACGGTTTGGTCGCCGCGCAATGCATCACGTCCCAGACGTCGACGCCGATCTGGTCGCAGAAGATGGCGATCTCGTTGACCAGCGCGATGTTCACGTACCGGTAGGTGTTCTCCAGCAGCTTGGCCATCTCCGCTTCCCTGGTGCCCCGCGCGATCACCACCGTGTCGACGAAACGCTCGTAGAACTCGGCGCAACGTTTCGCGCAGGACGGGGTGTGCCCGCTGATCACCTTCGGCGTGTTCCCGATGCCGAACCGTCTGTTCCCGGGGTCGACCCGCTCGGGTGAATAGGCGAGCGAGAAGTCGGTTCCCGCTGTCAGACCGCGCTTTTCGAGGATCGGCCGGACGATTTCGTCGGTGGTACCAGGAAAGCTCGTCGACTCGATGATCACCATCATGCCCGGCGACAGGCGTTCGGCGACCGTCTCCACCGCGCGGCGCACGGCGGCCAGATCCGGTCCGCCCGCCGTGGTCAACCCGGTCGGCACGCACAGCACGATCGTCTCCGCGCCGCCGAGGACATCGGGGTCGGTCGTCACCGCGAAGCCGTTCTCTCGCATGGCCCGTAACCGGCTCACGGATACGTCGGGCACATGTGGCCTGCCCGCGGCGATCTCTGCCGCCACCCGGGGCGAGGTGTCGTATCCGATCACCGACAAGCCCGCCCCGGCAACGGCTTCCGCCAGCGGTAGCCCGACGTAGCCGACTCCCACCACGACAACGTCGACAGACACGTGAGCGTTCTCAGTCAACGGCTGACCGAGAAGGAGCCACTACCCGCCGGCACATGGGAGCCGAACCCTTGATTGACCGGAACGCCCGGTGTCAGGCAGAACGGATCCCCGTGAACGACCACTTCCGACGAGCTCAGGTTGAGCAGAACGTGTGCGGCGATGGGAAGTTTGTTACAGCCTTCGGGGTTCCGGTAGTTGTCCAGGCGCTGGAATTCGGTGGAAAAGACCACCACTTCGCCCGCCGCCGCCTGAGCGGGCGGGCTCGGCACGATCAGCAGTGCTCCCACGGATGCCGCGCTCGACACCGCGGCGACAAGACGGTTCATCGCATGCCTCCCACATCCAAGATCACGACTTCTCTCCGCACGCTAACAGTCACTCCGTGTCAAACTTTTGCTCACGGCGGATCTTCACGCGCGCAGGTTGCGGCCGCTCGGACAGGGTCATCCGGATGGTGGCGTCAAGCGCTCCCTGTGTGATGTTCGGGAACGGGCGGTTCACATGAAGGAGTGGCGCGGTGGTCGTCCGGACGAACGGGGACTACTCCGCCTCGCGCTCGTTGAGGCGGTATGTCAAACGTGACGCGTTGCGAAAGCCACTTTCGCAACGTTGGAGGTTGGGAAAGTGGCTTTCGCAACGTCAGCGGCCTTACCCCTGAAGAAAATCCGAAATGCCAGCGTCGCCGACCTCGGCCGAAGTCGGCAGAGAAGGATGCGCCCCGTGCCGCGTCACGACGACAGCGGCCACTTTCGCCGCGAAGCCGCAAGCAGCCACCACAGCCGCGGTCGTCGGCTCACCGGGGATTTCCGCGAGCCGGGCGGCGAGCGCTCCGACGAACGCATCCCCTGCGGCGGTGGTGTCCACCGCCCGTACCGCGACGGCCGGGACGTGCGTGGACGACGACGCGTCGAGGACGGCACAGCCCGCGGCGCCCAGCGTCACGATCACCCACCGGCATCCCGCCGCGAACAGCTCGGCACCGCCGCGCCGCAAACCGTGGCCGTCGAACGGATCCTGACCGGTGAGCTGCCGGAACTCGATTTCGTTCGCCACCACCACATCGCTGACCGGCAACAGCTTCCGGGCCACGTCGTCGGCGGGCGCGGTGTTGAGCACGGTCAGCACGCCACGGGAGCGAGCGGCCGCGAAAGCGCGTTCCGTCGCTTCGGGAGCCGCCTCCAACTGGCCCGCGACGACGCGAAGCCCCGGCAGTTCATTGATCGCCGCTGCGGCCGCGGCCGCCGGGATGTCGGCGTTCGCCCCGGACACGACGACGATCGAGTTGACGCCCTCCGCGTCGACGGTGATCGCCGCCCGGCCGGTCGGCGACGCGGAACGGCGCACGTGGGTCACGTCGGCGCCCTCGGCGAGCAGGGCTTCCAGGTACTCGTCGCCGTCTTCGTCCTGGCCGACGCAGCCGATCACGGCCACTTCCGCGCCGAGCCGGGCGGCGGCGACCGCTTGGTTGCCGCCCTTCCCGCCCAGCTCCCGGCTCGTCGAAAAGCCCATCAGGGTCTCCCCCGGCTCCGGGATGCGCGGCGCGTGGACGATGTGATCGACGTTGAGCGACGCCACAACCGCGATCGCGCGGCTCATGCGGTCAGCCACTTGGCCGGGACGTCTCGCATCAGCCGGGCCACGGCTTCGGCAGGCACGCCTTCGGCTTCGAGCAGATCGGCGAAGATCGTCGGCACGAACACGAGCCCGTTCCCGCCGTTGTGCGTCCACATCTGCTTCAGGAACAGATCGTGCGACAACATGATCTGGTCACCGAAGCCCTCGTTCACCCACCTCGCCACGGCGCGAGCGGTCTGGGAGACCGTCGGGGCGACACCTTCGCCGGGGAACGAGATGTCGAGGCCGATCATGTCGAACTCCAGCAGTACGCCGCGTTCGAGCAGCTCGCGTTGATATCCCGGGTCTTCCCCGGACGGATCGCTGTGCGCGAGCGCGACCTTGCCCGGCAGCGCACCGCATTCCTCCAGCACGAGGTCGAGCACCTCGTGCCCGCGGCGCTGCCAGCCCGGCATGTGGATGTTCAGCCCCACGGAGGGCCGCTCCGCCTGCGCGAGCGCCGCCGCCCGCAAGGAAGCCCGCTCCCCGTCGGTGAAGAACGGCGAAACCCCGACCTCGCCGATGACACCGGCCCGGATCCCCGTCTCGCCGACTCCCTCGTCCAGCTCGGCGAGGATGCGCTCGGTCTGCGCGTCGACGGCGACCGCGGTGATGCGCTCCCCCTCGAACTTCTCCAGGTACGCACCGGTGCCCATGACGATGGTGACCCCGGTGGTCTCGGCCACCGCCGCCAGGGCGAGCGGATCCCGGCCGATCGCGGCGCTGCCCGTCGCGTCGACCAGCGTGCTGCCGCCCGCCGCGGCGAACGCGGTCACCTCGCGCACGACGCTCGCCCGGTCCTTCGCCGCCACGTTGTCGGCGCAGCAGTAGGGATCCTGGCGGAGCAGGAACTGCCATCCCGGCCCCACTTCCGCCTCGGCGAGCGGCCGCGTGGAGGCGTACGAGGGTTCGGCGACCGCGGAGGACAGGTCGTTGAAGAGGTGCTCGTGCGGCAGCACCAGGCCGAGGTCCGCCGCGTCGACCGGTCCGAGAACGCCGCGCACCTCAGCCACGGCGCACCTCGGCGGGCTGGGCGAGGACCGCCGGTTCGGCCGTGTGCCGGGACGGGATCATCGCGATCGCCGCGGCCGCCAGGGCCACGAACGCGCCGATGACGGTGACCAGGTGGAGGCTGGACCCCGCCGCGGGGGCGACGAGTTCGAGCAGCAGGGATCCGATGAGCTGACCGGCCGTGGACGCCAGCCCCAGCAGCAGGAGCCCGAGACCGCGCACCAGCAAGGCCATCAACGCGATCGACAGGAGGCCGAGAGGCCCGCCGAAGTACATCCACCAGGTGCCCGGCAGCGCGAAGTGCGCGCCCGAGACCGCCATCCGAACCACGTACACGAGGCCCAGTGCCACGAAGCCGATGAGGAAGTTCCAGGTGATGGAGACGAACATCGAGCCGGACAGCAGGCCGACCTCGGAGTTGCCGGCGGGCTGCCAGCCGGCGAGCAGGCCACCGACGAACGGCATGATCGCCAGCGCGATCATGTGCGGGGCCGACCAGTTCGGGGACACCACCAGCACGGTGGCGCAGATGGCGAGGATCGCCCCGGCCACGCGCGGCGCGCTCATCGCCTGTTTGAACGGCACGCCGATGCCGAGGCGGTCGCACACCACGCCGGAGATGACCATGCCGGAGATCAGCGAGGTCTGGAAGATCGCCACCCCGAGGAAACCCACCGTGACCCCCTCGGAGAGCACGATCACCGCGCCGCACAGACCGGCGAAGAAGTTCCAGCGCGGGATCTCCCCGCGCACCAGCTGACCGGGCAGCCGGAAGAACGCGTCACGCGTCCGGGTGCGCGCCAGCACGATGATCAGCATCAGCACCAGGCCGGTGCCGAAGGACACCAGCGCGGCGGCGTGCCCGTCGGCGAGCGCGGTACCGAGGTGTCCGTTGACGAGCGACTGCAACGGGCCGAGCATTCCGGCGAAGACGGTCGCGATCGTCAAGACGACGACCGAAGCCGCGCGGCCGGTGGGTGACGTACTCATCGAATCCTCCTTGATCCCGAGTGCGCGCGGCTCAGTTTTCGCGACCGGCGAGCCAGGTCGTCGCCTGCGCGAAGAGCTTGCCGTAGCCGTCCCAGCTCATGAACTCCTCGGGAGCCCAGTGCGGGGAGATGTCCGAGGTGAACGCGAGGGTGCGGCCGCGGCCGACCCGGCGCGCGGCCAGCATGACGTCGCCCTCGACGGTGGCGAGCAGCTCTGCGTCCGGCTTCAGCGTGGTGTGCTGGTAGCCCAGCAGGATCGGCCACTCCTGGTCGAGACCGGAGACCACCGGGTGCCCGGGCTGGACGACCTGGGCACGCACGCCCTCCGGCGTCTCGACGCGGTCGTCGTACGGGTCGATGTCGACCGGGAGGATCTCCTCGATCGGCGTCCGGTGGTAGTTCGCCTTGCCCTCGAAGCCCTGGAAGCTCAGGTAACCGCCGGCCATCATCAGGCCGCCGCCGTTCGTGACCCACTCGCGCAGCAGTTTGAGCCGGTTGGGCGTCGGACGGCCGCGAGTGAACGTGTCCGGGTGCAGCAGCAGCGTGTTGGAGCCGATGTCGGAGAGCAGGACGACGTCGTAGGCGTCGAGTTCCTCCAGCGTCTGCGGGAATTTCTCGGCCACGTCGTGCGAACGCAGGTGAGTCACCTCGACCCCTTCCGCCGCCAGCGCCGCCAGCAGCCGCTCGCACCCGATCTCCACCTGGGTGTGCGCGAACGGGTCGTATCCCTTGTGGTCGATCGTCGCACTGACCCACGACTCCCCGGCTAGCAGGACCTTGACCATCGACGACTCCTTCGAGCGAAAAGCCTTAGCGTAGTTTGCGCAACGTAGCGCAACACCGTCAATATAAGATGCGTTCGCAGTCGCCGTCAACGCTCAACGGGGAGGAGCCGGATGTCGCTGGCGAAGGTGGCCCGAGAGGCCGGAGTGGCCGTGTCGACGGTGTCGAGGTACGTCAAGGGGGAGCTCAACGTCGCCTCCGAGACGGCCCGGCGCATCGACGCCGCGCTGGCGGCCGAAGGGCATCCGCCCGTACGGAAACAAGTGACCGGCCTCAGCCTCGGCCTGGTGGTCCCGTCGCTGGACAACCCGTACTTCTCCACGCTGGCGGACGCGGTGGTCGACGCCGCCGCGACGGACGGCGTCGACGTGCTCACCACGCTCACCGGGTCCTCGCCGTCACGGGAGCGCGCCGCCGTCGAGCGCCTGATGCGGGTGCCGGACGTGGGCGGGCTGATCTACCTGGGGATGAACACAACCAACGAAGCCTTCACCAGCCGCTTGGCAGGCGATTTCCCGGTGGTCTTCCTCGACGAGTACGTCGAAGCGGCCGGTCCGCGGATCGCGCATGTCACCGCGAACAGTTTCGGCGGCGCCTACCAGGCGACCACCCACCTGCTCTCCCAGGGCCACCGGCGGATCGCCCATGTCGGCGGACCGGCCGGGCTGCGCACGGCCGACCAGCGCGAGGCGGGTTACCGGGCCGCGCTGAAGTCGCACGGGGTCGAGGTGGACGAAGCGATGATCGTGCGCGGCGCGTTCAGCTCGGCGTTCGGCATGAACTTCTTCGCGCATATGGCGCGGACCGGCGCGGCGCCGACGGCCGTGTTCACCGCCAGCGACATCGCCGCGGTCGGCCTGCTCGAAGCGGCCCGCCGCGCCGGGGTCTCGGTGCCGGAAGACCTTTCGGTGATCGGCTGCGACGGGATCACGCTCGGCGAATGGACGTCGCCGCGGCTGACCACCGTCGCGCAGCCGACGGAGCAGATGGCCCGCAAGGCTGTCGACGAGATCACCCGCCTCGCGGCCGGCCGCGACCCCGCCGACCACGTGCTCTCCATGCGCCTCGTCGTCCGCGAATCGACCCAGGAGTACCCCGCATGACCGACGAAACCCTCGCGTTGCTGCGCGATCTGGTGCGTCAGGACACCACCTCCGGCGACAGCGCCGCACAGGCCGCCGCGCAGGAACTGGCCGTCTCCTACGCCACCGCCGCTCCGGGCGTACGCGTGCTGCGACGCTCGACCGCCGGGCGGCCGTGGGTACTGGTCGGCACCGGATCCGGCGACGGGCCGTTGTTCGTGTGCCATATCGACACCGTTCCCGTCGGCTCCCCCGCGCTGTGGGACCGCGCCCCGTTCTCCGCGGACGTCGATGAGGAGTTCCTGCACGGCCGCGGCAGCGTCGACATGAAGGGCGGGCTGGTCGCCGCCTTGGCCGCGTTGCGCAACGCCGCGGAAGCCGGTGCCCACGCGCAGGTCCTCATCACCAGCGACGAAGAGATCGGCTGCCGGGGCGCGACCGAGGCCTCGGCGTCGCTGGAGCTGACGCCGCGGATCGTCGTGGTGCCGGAGGCGACCCGGAACCGCGTCTCGCTCGGCCACCGCGGCGCCACCTGGCTGCGGCTCGCCGCGCGGGGGAAGGCGGCCCACGGCTCCACGCCGCAACTGGGCCGCAACGCGATCCGGCTGCTCGCCGACCGGGCCCTCGGCACGCTCGATTCCCTCCCGTTGGCCGCCGACGACTACCTGGGCGAGGAAACCGTCAACGTCGGCACCTTCGAAGGCGGGACCGCGCCGAACATCGTGCCCGCGTCGGCGGTTCTGACGCTGGATGTGCGCACTGTGGACGGTGGAGCTCCGTCGATCGCTTGGGCTTCCGCGCTCGATCCGGCCATCACCGCGGAGGTGGATCTCGATCTGCCCGCCGTCCGGACGGCGCGGCTGCCGGAGCTTCTCTCCGGCCAGACGCCCGCGCCCGCGGCCACTTACTTCACGGACGCGTCGGCTTTGGCCGGATCCGTGGGCGGCGCGCCGATCGTGATCTGGGGCCCGGGCGATCCCGGGGAGATGCACGCGGCGAACGAGAAGCTGGATCTCGAATCGTGGCGGCGGGCTTCGCGCGACTATCTCGACTTGGTGTTGGCCGCCGCGCGCTGAGTGGTTCCCGACCGCGTCAAGACACCTGCTCAGCCTTCGGCATCAGCGAGTTTCGCGATCTCCGCCGGAGAGAGCACGAGCATGTTCCCGTTCGCTTCGGGCAATCCGAGCGCAGCCGCGACCAGATGCATCACCGGCACCGTCTTCCCCACGACGTCCTGGCGGTTCGGGAAGTCCGCACGCTTCCCCTTCACGACGGAGAGGTTGACCTGCTGCCCGCGGACACCGTCGTCGGCCCTCGCCACGCCGGCGACCTTCCGGGTGGTGGTCGCCACCGACTCGACATCCACCGATTCGACGAACAGCCAGATCGCGACGTTCGTGTTCGTCGGCAGACCCGGATGCTGAACCTCGACCAGCGCACCACCGACCCCGGGAAGGGCGGCGAGCCGTTTCTCGAAACCGGCGATGTCGCCGGTGCTCGGCGCGCAGCCCGTCAACGCGAGCATCGCCCCCACCACGCACAGGACGACTCTCATCGTGACCTTCACGCGCTTCTCCCCCTCGACAAGAGTCTTCCGGAACCTGACCTCCTATCCGGGTACGGTAGCCACACGCGGCCGCCTCGGGATGAACTACTGTGCCGTTGATCGAAACACGCGAGTACGAGGGGGAACGCGGTGTATCAGGCCGAGTTCGACGGTCAAGGCGGCTATGTCCGCTGGACGGAGGCGCCGGGCGCGCAGCCCGCGCGGGTGTATCTGCACGGCCTCGGGTCGATGTCCTCGGTCTACCACGCGCATGTCGCGGCGCGGCCCGAACTGGCGGGCAGGCGGAGCCTTTTCCTGGATCTGCCGGGGCACGGGATCAGCGACCGGCCCGAAAACTTCGGCTACACACTGGAGGACCACGCCGGAGCCGTGGCCGTCGCCCTCGACCAGGCTGGAGTCACCGGGGCGGAACTGATCGCCCACAGCATGGGCGGCGCCGTCGCCCTCGTCCTCGCCCATCTGCGTCCGGACCTGGTCTCCCGGTTGGTCCTCACCGAGGCGAACCTCGATCCTTTCCCGCCGCCGACGGCGGGCAGCAGCGGTATCACCGCCTTCGCGGAGGACGAGTTCGTCGACAAGGAGTTCACGCGCGTGCTGGAGCGTGTCGGGCCGGCGTGGGCATCGACCATGCGGCTCACGGACCCTCGCGCGCTGTATCGCACGGCGGCCGGGCTTCGGAAGGGTGCGGAGCCCATGATGCGCACCATCCTGGAGCGACTCGGCGTCGACCGCGTTTACCTGCAGGGCGAACGCAGTGGTGAACTGCCCGGCCGGGAGCAACTGGAAGCCGCCGGCGTCGACGTCGTCACCGTCCCCGACGCGGGGCACAACGTCATGTTCGACAACCCTGACGCGTTCGTGGCGGCCATCGCCCGGCGAAGCTGACTTCCCCACGCTCGGCGACGGTCAGCCCAGCTTGAGCCACCCCAGCGCCAGCGCGACCACAAACCCGCTCGCCAGGACGACGATCACGCCGATGAGGATCAGCCACGCGACAGGCATCGCCTTGGACGGCATCGGCTGCGGATGCGAGAGCCCGGACGTCTGAGCGGAGTCGGGCGGTGTGTCACCCGGCCGGACGCCACCACCTGGTTCGCGGCGGGTCTTCTCGGGTTCCGGGTCGGGCGGCTGGGCTGTCATCGCCGGTACTCCTTCGGTCGGTCTTCCCCACCGGATACCCGAACGACGGCGACGAAACCCTGTCAGCCGAGCTGGGGTACATCGCCCGGGAAGCCGATGGGCAGCTGGTACATCCCGCGGGCGGTGCGGCCGCCTCCGAGCCAGCCGTGGAAGTGGATGCGGCCGTCGACGACGTCGGCGCCTCCCGGCGCGTCGACCTTGCCGCCGAGCAGATCGGTGGACAGGAACGGCGTGCCCGCCTTCACGAACGGCCCGCTCAACGAGGGCGCGGAGGCGTATCCCCGTGTGATAGCCGGAACTCTGGAACGTGTCGGCGGAGTAGAACAACAGGTACCGGCTCGGCGTCTTCACCACCGCCGGCGCCTCGACGACCGCGTTCTCCGACGCGAGATCGGCGCGCAGGAGCTCGATCCGCGGGCCGTCGGGTGTCCGTCCGTCGGCGCGCAGTTTCTGGGACCAGATCGCCGCCGGAGGTCCGACCGCCGCGCCGTCGCTCTTGTAGAGCAGGTATCGCGAACCATCCGAGTCCACGAATGTCTGCGGGTCGATGTCACCGCCGTCGCCGGGAACACAGATCAGTGGCCCGTCTCCGGCGGGTGTATACGGCCCTTCCGCCTTCGCGGCGGTCGCGACGCCGATGCACATCTCCCCTCCGGGAGCCACCGCCGCGGAGAAGTAGAGCACGAACGTACCGTCGGAAAGGCGGGCCACGTCGGGAGCCCAGAACCCCCCGTCGGGTTTCGCCCATTTCGGCACGGCCGCGAGAGCGTCACCGGCCACCCGCCAGGGCCCTTCCGCCGCCGGGGCGTGCGCGTAGGGCACCTTCACCGCACCGGTGCTCGCGGAGAAGGCGAAGAAGCCGGAGTCGGTCTTGACGATGTCGGGGTCCGGGAAATCCTGTCCGATGAGCAGCTTCGGCGTGCCGATCGCGAAGGCGGGCGGCGAGGAGACGAGTGTCAGGGCCACGGCGAGGATCACGAGCCGGCGCAGGAACTTCATGACCGATTCTGTGGACGGGACGACGCGATCGGCAGCGTAACGCGGGCCTTGCCACCGGGAAGCGTGGATTTGGCCGTTCACCCGGTCCCGCGGGATTCAACCGCGAGACTTCGGGTAGTCGCGCTCCTTGTGGTGCCGGACCACGGCGACCGGACAGGGCGCGTGGTGCACCATGGCGCGGCTGACCGAGCCCAGAAGAGCGCGTCGTAACGGCCCACGTCCATGACTGCCGACGACGAGCAGCGCGGCGCCCTCGGCTTGCTCCGCCAGTGCGTGGGCGGGCCGGTCGACCGCGATCACGCGTTGGACGGGAACGTCCGGATACCGTTCCCGATATCCGGCCAGCGCTTCGTCGAGCAGGGGTTTTCCCCGTTCCTCGATGAGCTCCCTGTCGTGCTCGGTGGGAGTCACCGCCATCGCTTCGAGCGGCAGATCGGACCACACGTGCAAGGCCACCAGCGCGCGGCCGTGCCGGGCGGCGAAGTCGTAGGCGAATCCGATGGCTTCCCTGCTGGTCTCGGATCCGTCGACGCCCACCACGACCTTCCCGTCACCCTCCGACGACGGTTCCTCGCCGGTGCGCACGACCACGATGGGCCGGTGGTAGTCGTGCAGGAGTTCGTTGGCCGTCGAGCCGACCAGGAGCCTGGGCAGCGCGGTGAGCCCCGACGAACCGATGACCAGCAGATCCGCGTTCTCCGCGGCGTGGGCCAGCTCGTCGGGCGCGCGGCCGGACAGCAACCGCGTCGAAACGGTCAGCTCCGGCCAGGCTCGGCGACATTCCTGCGCGATGTCGCCGAGCATGGCCTCGGCGTGCCGCTGCGCTGTTTCCTGCCCTGCTTCGAGGAATCCCGGCCGCGGCCACGCACCGCCACCGGGGACGGCTTCGGGCACGGGCGGGAATCCGACGACATGGGCGACGACCAATCCGCGACCGCGGGCGGCTGCCTCCCCCGCGGCCCAGCGCACGGCCTTCCGCGCTTCTTCGGAGCCGTCATAGCCTGCGACGACGGCTCCTTTGTCCATTGTGGATTCCGTGGACGACATGGCGTCACTCCCCAACCGCGCGGGCCTTGACACCAGATGGGCTACCACGTCCGGCGGTCGTCGAAACGTCGAATCGCCCCGCTCGTCAGACGAGTGCCGTGATCAGGCCGATCACCAGCGCCGTCCGCTCCGGGATGTGCTTCACGAGGATGTGCTCGTCGCGTGCGTGGGCACCGCCGCCGACGGCGCCGAGACCGTCGAGCACCGGGCGGCCCAGCGCCGACACGAAGTTGCCGTCGCTCGCCCCTCCCACCGCGGTCTCCTCCAGCTCCCAGCCTTCGTCGGCGGCCACCTTCCGCGCGGTCGCGAACAGCGCCCGCGACGGGTCGTTCGGGGTCATCGGCGGCCGGTTCCACTCCCCTTCGACCGAGATGCCCACGCGGGGATCGGCGGCTTCCAGGCCGGCGAACACCTTGTCGATCCGGTCCATTTCGGACGGTTCGGCGACACGGACGTCGACGCCGCAGCCGGCGCCGCCCGCGGTGACGTTCCGACCGGTACCACCGGAAATGGTGCCGACGTTGACGGTGGTCCCGAGTTCGCGCGAGCCCGCGGACGCCAGCTGTCCGACGATCCCGGCGAGGGCGTGGATCGCGCTCGCTCCCGCGTACGGGTCCAGGCCCGCGTGCGCTTCGACGCCGGTGGCGGTCACGTCGAACAGGCCGACCCCCTTGCGCGCGGTCTTCAGCTTGCCGTCCAGCGACGCCTCGAAGACGAGGGTGGCCAACGCGCCTTCACCGGCCGCTTCGATGTACGGCCGCGAGTGGGGGCTGCCGATCTCCTCGTCGCCGTTGAAGAGGAACTTGACCGACGGATGCGGAAGGCCGAGTTCACGAAGCCCTCGCAGGGCCCAGACCGATTGCACCAGGCCGAGTTTCATGTCGAACGCGCCCGGCCCGGTGACGCGGCCGTCCTCGTCGGTGTACGGCCATCCGGCGAGCGTGCCCGTCGGCCAGACGGTGTCGTAGTGGCTCAGCAGCAGCACCGTGCCCGGCGCCGTCCCCGCGTAGCCCAGTTCGAGCACGTCGCCCCGGACCGTGTCGGTGTGGCGAGCCTCGGTATCGGGTGCGCCGAGACGGTCGAAGACCCACGCCCGGATGGTGTCGAGGCCTTCGTCCAGCATCGGTTTGTCGTAGCTGTGCGTCTCCAGTTCGACGATGCGCCGGAGATCGTCGAGCATGGCGGGCAGTGCCTGCCGGGACCAATCCTTATATGACAAGAGAATCCCTTCCTAGCGAACGGGGGCGCCGGGGCCGAGCGGGATGCCGAACACCCAGAACACGAAGAACAGCAACGTCCACACCACCAGCAGGGCGAACGAGAGCGGGACCGTCATCGAGAACAGCGTGCCGATCCCCGCCGAACGCCGGTATCGCTGCAGGAAACCCAGCGCCATCACAAAATACGGGCTCATCGGGGTGATCGCGTTCGTGCACGAATCCGCGATGCGGTACAGCGCCTGCGTGGTCTCCGGCGGGATGTCCAGCAGCATCAGCATCGGCACGAACACCGGGCCGATCAGCGCCCACTGGGCGGAGCCGCTGGTGACGATCAGGTTGACCAGGGTCACCACGACGAGGATGCCCAGCATGACGACCGGTCCGGAGACCCCGGCGGTTTTGAGCAGGCCGGCGCCGTTGATCGCGGTGATCTCGCCGATGCCGGTCCATTTGAAGTAGGCCAGGAACTGGGAGATGGCGAAGAACAGCACCAGGATCGGTGCCATCTCACGGAAGCCGTGGGCCATGAACCCGGGGATGTCGCGGCTGGTCGTCACCGTCCCGGCGACCTTGCCGTAGGCCCAGCCCGCGGCCAGGAAGCCGAGCGCGAGGAAGATCGAGATGGACGTCAGCAACGGTGACTCGATGATGCTTCCGCCCTTGCCGCGCAAGGGCGACGACGCGGGCAGCACCGCCAGCACCAGTGCGACCACGAAGACGGCCAGCGCGATGAGCGCGGCGAGCAGGCCCCGTCGTTCCTGGCGGCTGAGCCGGAGCGAGCCGAGATCGTCCTCTTCCGCGTCGTCGTCGACGGGCATCGCTTCGGCGCGCCGCGCGAGGACCTTCTCGGTCACGAGCGTGATCACGGCGGCCAGCACGACCGACGAGGCGAGCGAGAAGAAGTAGTTGGCGAGCGGGGTGACCGAGTAGGCCGGATCGATCGTCTGCGCCGCCGCCGTGGTCAGCCCGGACAGGATGGCGTCGGTCGGCGTGATCAGCGGGCTCGCGTCGTACCCGGCGGAGATGGACACGAACGCGACCACGATACCCAGGATCGGGCTCCGCCCCACCGCACGGAAAGCCAAGGCCCCCAACGGGATCAGCACCACGTAGGCGGCGTCGGACGCGACGTGGGACACCATTCCGGTGAACGCCAGCGCGAAGGTCACCCACCGCGGTGAGACCTTCGAAACGCCGGACCGGAGCACGGCCGCGAGCAGACCGGACCGCTCGGCGACCGCCACGCCGAGCATCACCACGAGGATCGTGCCCAGCGGCGGGAACGACGTGTAGCTCTTGACCGCGTCGGTCACCATCATCCGCACACCGTCGGCGGACAACAGGTTCTTCGCCTCGACCGTCTTGCCCGTCGCCGGGTTCACCGCCGACACGCCGGCCGCGCTGAGCGCCCAGCTGGCCAGTGCCAGCACCGCGCTCAGGATGACGAAGAGCCAGAACGGATGCGGCAGCTTGTTGCCGAGCCGCTCGACGCCGTCGAGCGCGCGCAACAGGAGATTCATCGGACGTGAGGTCGTTCTGGCCTGGCTGGAACTCACCGGCGCGGCTCCTTCCTGATCGGAGGCCCATTACAAACTCAAGCGAACGAATAGTGCAACCTTGAATAAAATTCTGCACGGATCAGTCACGTACGACACTTGAGTGACTGATACATTCACTACGTGCTGACCGAACCCGACCTCGACCTGATCGCGGCACTGCAGATCGCCCCGCGCGCCTCGGTCGCCACGCTCGCCGAGGCGCTCGACGTCTCCGCCAGCACAGTGGGACGGCGGCTGGTCCGACTCGAGGAACAGCGGATCCTCCGGGTGATCGGCCAGGTCGAGTGGACGGCGAGGGCTCGCGGGAACCCACGCCACGTCTGGGTCACGACCGAACCCGGTGCGTCCGGTTCGGCGGCGAAGGCGCTCGCCCGGTTTCCCGAGGTCCAGCTGGCGGCGGAGACGGCGGGCCGGTCGGACGTCTACCTGGCCGTGCACGTTCCGGACCGGGCCGAGGCGCGCGAACTGCTCGCCGAGCGCATCCCCGGTGTGCCGGGCGTGGCGGGAACCCATTCGGAGCTGGTGCTGCGGGCACTGACGAGGGCCGACTCCTGGCGTCTGCACCGGCTGAGCGAAGACCAGCAGAAGATCTTGTCCCGCGAACAGGTCGTCCCGGACGGGTTCGACGCCGACGACGTGGGCCCGGACGAGCGGCGGCTCATCGGGCTGCTGGCCGGGAACGGCCGGATCACCGCGGCCGAAGCCGGGCGGAGCCTCGGCCTCAGCCAGTCCACCGCCTACCGGCTGATCCAGTCGACGTTGCGGCGCGGCGTCGTCCGGCCCCGCGTCGAGGTGGAACCCGCGCAGCTCGGCTACGAACTGGAGGCGGTCATCGCGCTGACCATCACGCCGGGCGCCATCCAGGCCGTGGCCGGAGAACTGGCGCGGCATCCGTCGGCGCGGTACGTGTCGATCGTCGCCGGCACCGCTTCGGTCATCCACCAGGGCGTGTTCCGCAACGAGGACGAGATGGCCGACTTCCTCACCAGGGATCTCGCGCCCTTGCCCGGGATCACCGCGCTGCAGGTCTCCGTGGTGTTGCGCATGCTGCGCCGGTACTGGCTTTACCGGGAGGACGGCAGATTCGCCCCGGACCGCACCTGAAACTCCCCGGCGCTACGGACCGTACGCGCGCACGAAGGTATCGACGGCCGACTCTGCTATACCGTCGAGTTCAGCCGCCGGGAGAGCGCGAGCGCCCAGCCGCGAACGGGACTCCAGCGGCCCGATCAGCAGAGCGAGGAACTGCTCGGCGGCCCTGGCCGGGTCGCAGGAGCGAAGAGCGCCGGAAAGGGCGAGGCGGGCGAACCGGTCGGCCAAGGCCTCCGTCAGGTGCACCGACGTGCGCTCCTGCATGGTGACCGCCAGCTCGGGGAACGCGGCGAGCTCGGCGTATGCCAGCGACCGGAGCGCGTGCGAACGCTCGCCGGAGCAGATGCGCAGCAGCCGGGAAGCCGCGGTCCGCAGTGTCGCGCGAACGTCGGCCCCCGCGTCGCGGAGCGGCTCGATGGCGTCGAGCGTGTCGGCGGCGACGCTGTCGGCCGTTGCCGCCATGGCACCGCGGAACAACGCTTCCTTGTCGCCGAAATGGTTGTAGACAGTGGGTTTCGCGGCCTTCGCCTCGTCCGCGATCTCCTGGACGGATGCCCGGGCGTACCCGTGGCGCGCGAAGACCGTGAAGGCCGCGTCCAAGATCGCTTGACGCTTGTCGGCCCTCGTCTTCGTCACGACACGATCCTATCCACCGGACTTTCGGCGTCCGGCATTGCGCATGAACCCATCAGTTCACTACTTTGAACTCACTGGTTCAATCTACGGGAGGCAGTCTTGATCGTCCAGTTCATGCGCTTCGCGTTCCGCGAAGACAGCACAGAGGAACAGAAGACCCGCGCCTTGGCGTTGATCCGCCGGACCGCGGCGGTGGAGTCGGTGGCGTTCTCGACGGTCGGCAGGCTTCTCGGCGATCCGGCCGAGGGCTACACCCACGGCTATTCCTTCGGCCTGGCCGACCTCGGCGCGTTCGAGCGCTACATGTACGACCCCGTCCATCTGGCCGGAGACCCGGAGATCCTCCCGCACTACGCCAAACTGCACGTCGGGCTCGCCGTTTCCGACGACCCCGATCCGGAGCTGGCCGCGAAGATCACCGCCGTCTACCAAGGCAAACTCGCCGAATATCCCGAGTGGGAACGGCTGATGGCGGCGATCCCCGAAGTCCGGTTCGGCTGACCGAGGAGAACCGGCCGTCGGGCTACTCGAGCAAGTGCTTCGCGAAATGCGCCAATGCCCGGGAAGGCTCTCCGGAGAATCCGGAGCCCGCTCGATGAAGGACCAGCGCGCGCTCGACGATGGTGTCGACGTCGGCGCGGAGCAGGAACGGGTCGGGCCGTCGATCACGGTAGGTCCGCTGAGCGCATTGCCTGGTGCACGCGAGCGCCTCTCCGATCTGCTCCCAGGTGCAGCCTCGGACCCGGGCTTCGGAGACCAGGATCGTCTTCTCCTCCGACAGGATCTGCCTGGCCCCGGGAATGCACAACGAGCCGCACGT
The DNA here is from genome assembly GCF_000732925.1 of Amycolatopsis japonica. NCBI lineage: Bacteria > Bacillati > Actinomycetota > Actinomycetes > Pseudonocardiales > Pseudonocardiaceae > Amycolatopsis > Amycolatopsis japonica. Next base: position 2,441,022 of record NZ_CP008953.1, on the reverse strand, counting down.
GGAGATCAGCTGTTCGCGCAAGGGCCCGGAAAGTACCGACACCGCGTCCGGCCGAAGGCGCCGCGGAGTGTGGTGGAAGAACTGGTGGGTGGCCTGACGGGAGAGCCGGGGCCAGAGGTCGCTGGAGTTGAGCCGGTTCAGGCTCTCGGTGATCTCTCCCCAGCTGCGCCCCAGCGAACGCTCTTCGGCAACCTGTTCACACCGGTGCAGGTGGAACGCGTCGCTCAGGACATCGAGGTGGAACAACGTCTCGAGTACCCGCGCGCCGGCGGGCTCGGCCGACGACGCCCACATCCACGTCACGGTCGCCCTCAGCTTCGGCCAGCTGCCGCCGACCTCCCACATCGGCAGGGCCGGTGACGGCCACGGCCACGTCGGCGCCGGGTTCATCGTGTCAATAAACCATGACGCTTTTCCGGCGGTCAGTCCTCTCTTCGGGTGAGCGGAGCCGACTCGGGCTCCGCAGTGCTTGGGAGGAACTGCCGATGGCGGACAGCGTGTTCGCGCGGATCTTCGGCGCCGACGCCAGTACCGACGACGGCGTGGCCCGGCTCATCCGCCTCATCCGGTGCTTGGCGCTCATCGGCCTGTGCCTCGTCGCCGTGCTGACCGCGGCCTGCGTCGTGCTGTTCGGCCAGGTGCCGAAGTCGGCCTCGCCGCTGCGGATCGTCGCGGGCATCGCGCCCTGGATCGGGATGGCAGTGGTGGGCGTCCGGGCGGTGCGCCGCCGTCGTGCCGCATCCGATCGGGGAAGTCTCGACCGGAGTCCGTCATGACCGGCCCGCACGGACGTCGGCATCGCATGTCGACGGAGGACGCCGTGCGCAGCGACACCGAACTCATCAAAGCGGTCCGCGCCGGGCGAATCGAAGACTACGGGCAACTGTACGAGCGGCATTCCGGCGCGGCGAGCAACCTCGCCCGCCAGCTCGCGCGGTCCGATTCCGAGGCCGAAGACCTCGTCTCCGACGCCTTCGCGAAGGTGCTGGACACCCTCCGGCAGGGCAAGGGCCCGGATGCCGCCTTCCGGGCCTATCTGCTGACTGCTCTGCGTCACACCGCCTACGACCACACACGCCGGAATCGGCGGGTCACGCCTACCGAAGACATGGAATCCGTCGCCGTCGACACGCTCGCGGTCCCCCTCGCCGACGCCGCCGTCGCCGGACTCGAACGCACACTCGCCGCACGGGCGTTCGCCCGCCTGCCGGAGCGATGGCAGGACGTGCTGTGGCACATCGAGATCGAGGGACAGACTCCCGCCGAGGTCGCCCCCCTGCTGGGACTCACCCCGAACGGCGTCTCGGCGATGGCCTACCGGGCGCGCGAAGGGCTGCGCCAGGCTTTTCTCGAGGTCCATTTGCAGGAGAACCTGGCTCCCGCATGCCAGACCACGGCCGGTTTGCTCGGTGCCTGGGCCCGTGACGGGCTGGCCAAGAAAGCCCGCGTTCAGGTCGAACATCATCTCGACGAATGCGAAGCGTGCCGCACTCTCGCGGCCGAACTCAGCGACGTCAACACGGGGCTGCGCGGGATCATCGCACCGATCGTCCTGGGCGGCGCGGCACTCGGATACCTCGCGACGGCGAGCGCCAAGGCGGCTACGGCCGCCACCGCCGCCGGCGCCACAGCGGCGGCCGGCACCGCCGGTTCGGCCGCGAGCATGGCGGACCCGGCCGGGTTTTCCCGCCAGTTCCGAACCGCCGCCGGATCCGCCACGGTGGTGGGGATCGCCGTCGTCGTGGCACTCAGCGCGGCCGGCCAACCGGCCGAACCGCCCCTGCCCGTACTCACTCCGGCCACCGTCTCCGCGCCCGCCCTGCCGGCTCCCGCATCACCCGCCCCGGCTCCTGTGCCCCTGCCCACCGTCCCCTCCGTCCCGTCCACCACACCAGCTCCGAAACGCGCCCCCGTTCCACCGCTGGGACCGTCCCCGACCCCGCCGCCGCCCCGATGATCGACGCCCGCTCTGCCACCCGGAGTGGTTCGTTCACGTGAAGACGGGCGCCGAACTCTGCGACGTTGTACGCGGACCGATGGCCTTCACCGGTACCGGATAGAGGCCTTTCCGGAAGCGGCCGTGTTCGAACAAGACCACCATGGCGGTGTCTTCGCCGCCGACCCACGCCTCGACGTCGCGGCGGCCCGCCTGATACGCGGCGCCGTAGGTCGACATGATGGTACGGAGGCGGATCGTGCTGCCGTCTTCGAAGCCGATCGAGATCACCGGCAGTGGCGCCGCACGTCCTTCGAAGACTTCGATGTCGACGACTTTCACTTTGTGCCAGCCGGTTTTCCGCACCGATCTGGCTCGTCTGTTCCAGCCGACCAAGGCGGTCGAACCGCCCACGCTCCCGAAGGCGAGCGGGATGCCGAGGATGATCGCTGGTGCCGGCGAACGGGTCGCCATCGAAAGCCAAACCACGAGACCGAACGTCACGACACAGAAGCCGGACAGCGGGATGGCGAGGAGGCTCATGACGCGAAAGCGCTGCGGCTGCACCTCAAGCCCGGGCTCCTGCGCAACGCCCGTTTCCGTGGGAAGCCAGGTTTCGACCGGGAACCTGCGGACTTTGCGGCCGTACCGGAGAGCGATGACGAACGCGATCCCGGCCGCGAGGAGCGCGACCGCCATGACCACGACGTGAAACATGACGCCGGCGGCAAAGGAAAGCACGGCCCCACCCATGGTCGCCAGGTAGGACATCCGTCGCCGGTCCAGGAGCATCGGCAGTGAAGGTTGAGCGGCCATGGGAACTTCCTTGCGGTCGACGAAAAATGTGCCGACCAGTCTTCCCGGCGCTCCTACCCCGGAGAATAGCCGATCCGCCTCGCGAGCGGAACGCACCGCAGCGGAGGATTCCCTCGGCTCACAGGAAAATCCGTCGCTGCGGCAGGTGGCTCCGGCCTACCATCACGATGAGCCTGCCCAAGGCGCATCTACCCGGTAAGGGTGCGTCCTGCCCGTCGCATGGTGGGGGTGGCAGCCCGTTCGAGCCGGGCCAGGTCCGGGGAACTCACGCCTCGACGGGAGGTGTCGGGGTTCCCACCCCGTCCGCGGTGCTGTTCGGTCCACACTCGCATATCAACGGTGCCACCATCGAGGACGAGGTGTTCGTGGCGACCGGCGCGTCGCTGTTCTCGCCGGACCGGCACGACGAACTCTGGGAACAACAACGCACCTTGGAATTCCCGGAAGTCGTCTACGGCGTCCCGAGGGAGACCACGATGCGCGAGATCATGACGCGTCAGACCCGGTTCTACGGCGCGCACCAGGACGATCGGATTCTCGAAGACCGGCCGGACGACGACGCGTAGCCCGGCCGAACATGCGCGATACTCCCTGGGTGATCACCATGCAGCCCGTTCTGGAGGTCCGCGCGACCAACGGCTTCGCCCTTTGGCCTGTCGCCGAGACCGAATCGTTCGGGTATATGCCGCTCAACGGCGAACTCACGCCTCTTGAAGTTGGTACAGCGGTGATGAACATCGTCGCCTGCAACGACCTCGACCCAGCGGACGGCGTCCGCCCCGCCGACCCGCTGGGGTCGTTCCTGCACGGCCTGCTCATGCTTGACACCCTTTTCGCGGCCGGCGGGTTTCGCGTGACAGACAGCTCCACCGGCGTGGTGTTCATGCCGGGCTGTTGCAACGGTCTGGAGGACTGGCGCGAGTGGCACCAGGTCATCGAGGGCGATGGCCAGGTCGGCTTCGGACACGATCCCGATCCCCTCGCCGAACGTCACGGTGATGTCGTACGGCTGACCGTCGACGCCGAACAAAGCGCCTGCCCGGTGATCGAGTTGCCTGCCGCCGATCTCCGGCAGCTCCTTGCGGGAGCCGAGCACGACCTCGCCGGCTTCCTCGCGCTGGCGGCCGCTTGGGCCGAGAAGAACCTGCACCGGCATGCCGTCGCGACCGTCGCGGCCCTGGCCCGCGCACTGGACCTCCCGACGCCGCCCTGAGTCGAAGCGGGAGTGGCCCTTTTCGCGGGTTCGTCAGCCGATGCTCTCGACGACGGCCTCGGCGACCGCCTTCATCGTGGTCCGGCGGTCCATCGCGGTGCGCTGTATCCACCGGAACGCGTCCGGCTCGGTAAGCCCCTGACGGCTCATCAACAGACCCTTGGCGCGGTCGATGACCTTGCGCGTCTCGAGCCGGTCCGTGAGGCCCGCGACCTCGGATTCGAGCGCCTGCAGCTCGGCGAACCGGCTCACGGCCAGCTCGATGGCGGGCACCAGGTCGCGCTTGGCGAACGGCTTGACCAGATACGCCATCGTGCCCGCGTCCCTGGCCCGCTCGACGAGGTCGCGCTGGCTGAACGCGGTCAGGATGACGACCGGCGCGATCCGGTCGCCGGTGATCTTGGAAGCGGCCTCGATACCGTCGAGCTTCGGCATCTTGACGTCGAGGATCACCAGATCGGGCTTCAATTCGGTGGCCAGGTTGATGGCCTGCTCGCCATCCCCGGCCTCACCGACCACCTCGTAGCCCTCTTCGCGGAGCATCTCGACGAGGTCCAGACGGATGAGGGCCTCGTCTTCGGCCACGAGCACCCGCCGCTGGGGTGCGGCGACGGCACCATTGGCCTCGGCAGCCTGCTCGGTCACCGGGGTCCTCCTGAAGGTCGTCGGGCAGTTCGGCTCGCGGTCTGTCCGCGAACCTGAAGCCTACCGGGAACGATCCAGACGGCTAGATGGCGTTCACCACGTCAGACGGTCGTCACACTCCCGGGCCCGGCGGAAAGTGCGCACCCGTGATCCCGTAAAGTTCACCGGGCACCGCCCCCGTAGCCCAACTGGCAGAGGCAACGGATTCAAAACCCGTCCAGTGTGAGTTCGAATCTCACCGGGGGCACTCGCAGGATGCACATTCGGCGCCACCTGCGCACTTGTGCTGCGCAGCGGTATCGCCGATGGACGTGATCGAGTCCGGGTCGTCGGACAGTCTGGCTGTGATGGTCGCCTGGTCGGTGTTGTAGTGCACCTTGACCGTGAGCTGTGTCAGGTCGAGCAAGCGGGGGGCGTGGCGCAGGTTGGCTTGATCCACCTTCGATGGGCCGGCATCCGCGTCGTCCGCGATTCGGTTCAGCGCGTCGAGGAGTGGATCGTCGGGGTCCGCGTTAGCGGTCATCTCGTCGAACCAACCCGGTGGCGACTGATCGGTCGGGGTCCCTGCATCACGAGGGCGGGTCAGAACGCGAGCAGGCCGCGCGGGACGCCTAGGCCGGTGGGTCCGTCCCAGCCCCGCTGTGCCCGGCACATCCGCTGGTCGAACCGGGTGAGAGGCAGGTTCGATTTCGTCTCCCAGGCCGTGGAGCACTGGCCATCGGTTCCGGTAAGCGCGGCGACCCGGTTGTCCAGTTCCACGATTTCCGCGTTCTTGGCGATGAGATCGAGCCGATGCCGTCGCTTCGCCTCCACTACCTGCTCCTGCAGGTGTCTGATCGTTTCCTGATCGGTTTTGCTGTCATCCCCACGAGCCATTCCGGAATCCCGCGCGGCAGGGGTTCGATCACGCCATGTTCGACTTACCCCTCAATAGAACGCGAGGCTCTAGGCCCGCCCACTGGAAACGCGGTTCTGAGCTCGTCGGGACGCACAGTCGGCGAGGTGGGGCCGGTCATCGCGACCGGCCCCACCCCTCTCACCCCACCTGGTCAGAAAGTGATGGTGAATCCGTCGATCGAACCGGTGTCGAACTTGAAGACGTCCTGGACGCTCAGCTTCCAGGTGCCGTTGGCGTTCTCGTTCGAGGCGTCGACCGTGTAGGTCTCGTGCACACCGGCGGGGCTGCCCACCCCTCCCGCCTTCTTCAACCGGTAGGTGGCACCGCTGGGCCCGATGAGACTCACCGCCAGGTCGGCCGAGTAGGTGTGGCTGATGTCCACCTTGACCGGCAGCGACGAGGACGCCTTGCCATCACATCCTTCCTGGGTCACCGAGCTCGTCACCGCGGCACCGGCGTCCGGGATCGCCACCGGGGTGGTGTTCGACTTGGCGCCGCATTTCGGCTCCGGGCCTCCGCCACCGATGAACGACACGTTCAGCAGCTTGTTCAGCGAGCCGCTGCCGGGGTTCTTGACCACCCCGTCGGACGCGTTGTTCACCAGCGCGTCCCGAACCTGCTTCGGCGTCGCGGACGGGTTGGCCGCCAGGTAGAGCGCGGCCGCACCGACGACGTGCGGCGTCGCCATGGACGTCCCGCTCATCACCGCCGAACTCCCGCTGTTCGGGCTCAGCGACGTGATGTTGCTGCCCGGGGCGAAAATGTCGGTGCACGAACCGTAGTTCGAGAACGACGACCGGTTGTCGCCGGAGTCCGTGGCGTTCACCGTGATGGCTTCGGGAACCCGGGCGGGGCTGGTGTTGCAGGCATCGGTCGACGCGTTGCCGGAAGCGACGCCGTAGACGACGCCGGACGCGATCGACTTCTTGAGCGCGTCGTCACCCACGCCGGGCGCGTCCATCGTGAGGCTCATGTTCGCCACGGCCGGTTTCCGCGCGTTCGCGGTCACCCAGTCGACGGCGTCGATGATGCCCGAATCCGGACCGGTGTTGTTGCATCCGAGCACCCGGAGGCCGACGATCTTGACCTTCTTGGCAACGCCGTAGGTCTTGCTCGCGATGGTGCCGGCGGTGTGACTGCCGTGCCCGTTGCAGTCCTTGCCGTCACCTCCCATGAAGTCCTTGCCGATGCTGGCCCGGCCTTCGTACTCGGGGTTGTCGGGATTGATGCCCGTGTCGAGGTCGTACGCGGTGACGCCCTCGCCGCTGTTGTTGTAGGTGTACTTCTTGTCCAGCGGCAGGGACTTCTGGTCGACGCGGTCCAGGCCCCACGTGGGGTTGATCTGCGTGTCGGTGCCGCGGGCGGTGCCGTCCTGATAGACGGCCTTGACCGACGGATCCGCCGCGAGCCGCTTCGCCTGCCGCTCGGTCATCTTCTTCACCGAGAAGCCGTTCAGGGCCGCGGACCACGTCGACCGCACCTCGCCGCCGAAGCGCCCGGTCAACGAGGTCGCCGACGCTTGCGCGGTCGCGACGCCGTCCTTCAGCACGACGATGTACTGGTCGGCGTAATGCTGTTTCGCCTGGACCACAACGCCTTCGGCCTCGGCCGCGACGGCGTTTCCGATACCCAGTGCCAGCAAGGGGGTCAACGCGCCCAAGGTCAGCAGCAATTTCCGGTGGTTACGCATGGAACATCACCTCCGTAAGAAGAACCATCACTGGACGGTGAGCGTGTAGGTGGCGGTCGACGTCTTGCCTGCGCCGTCCTTCGCCGTCACCGTGATCGGGTAGGTACCGGGCTGGAACGGCGCGAAGATCTGCATCGTCGAGCTGCCGCCACTGGAGATGCTTTGCGGGTTGAAGAACGGCGCGATCGGCAGCCCCGAGCCGGACGCCGAAAGCGTGATGGAGCCACTGCCGCCGGTCGCGGAGACCGTCGCGTTCACGAATTGGCCCGCCCGTACGGTCCCCGATCCGGGGTTGACCGTGACCTTGAGGTCGCCCGGCTCGCTGCCGCCCTTGCCGACGGTCAGCGTCAGCGTGGTGGTCGCGGTGTCGGTCGTTCCCTTGCCGGACACGGTGATCGTGTAGTCCCGCTCCGGCGTTCCCGCCGCGGTCTCGATCGTGAGCTTCGCGGTGTCGCCGGACATGATGGACGAAGGCTGGAAGGTCGCCTTGGCACCGTCGGGCAGTCCGGACGCGCTCAGCGCGACGTTCTCGCTGCCGTTCTTGCCTTCCTTGCTCGTGATCGACGTCGAGACGTACTTACCGGGGTCGGTCTTCACCGCGCCCGGGGACGCCGCGAGGGTGAACTTGTCACCGCTGGGCACGTCACCGATCTGCTGCTTGACCCAGTCGCCCATCTCGTTGTTCAGGCGGCTGTAGACGCTGTACCACCGGAAATCGCTGCGGCTCCACGACGTGATGCCCACGACCACGCCGTTGACGATGAACGGACCACCGCTGTCACCGGGGAGCACGGTCTTGCGGCCGTCGGAGTACCCGGCGCAGATCATCGTCTTCGGGTCGACGCCGTTCTCGACCCCGGTGCACTGGTTCGGGTCGACGATCGGCAGGGTCAGCTTCTGCAGCGTGACGTCGGGCGGACTGTCGTTCTGGGTCTTCTTGCCGTATCCGAGGCTGAAGCCGTCCTTGCCCGGCGTTTCGAGGCCGGTGTCGGCCGAGGTGGCGACCTTGGCGTAACCGCCGGCGGGGACCGGGATGTCCGCGTCGGTGGTGATGATCGCGACGTCGTATCCGTTCCAGGGCTGGGTGAACTTCGGGTGGAGTTTGTAGTCGACGACCTTGAGCTGGGTGCCGCCGGTGCCCACCAGGTCGTCCAGTCCATAAAGGACTGTCTTTTCGCCGGCCAGTTCCTTGCAGTGCGCCGCGACCATCACCTTGCGGGGCGCCACGACCGAACCGCTGCAGCTCTGCCCCTTGGGCCGGGAGCCACCTTCGCGCAAGGCCGCGATGGCGAACGGGTAGTCCTTCACCGAGGCGGGCACGCCGCCGATGCCCTGGGCGTGGGCGCCGTCGGGGATCCGGACGTCACCGGTGGGCGCGATCGCCGACGCGATCGGCTGGGGAGCGGCACCGGCGGTTCCGCCCAGGACGGGGATCGACAGGGCCGCCACACCCAGCGCCAGCAGGCCTGCGATTCTCTTCTTCTTCACGGTGTTTCCTTTCACAGGGGAGAAATCAGAAGGTCAGGGCGAAGTTGTCGATCACGCCGGTGTCGAAGCGGTAGACGTCCTGGACACGCAACTTCCAGTCACCGGTGCGGCTTTCACCCGAGGTGTCGACGGTGTAGGTCTTGGAGAGGTCGATCGTGCTCACGCCGCCGGCCTGCTCGAGGTTGACGACCTTGCCGCTGGGCGTCACGAGGTCGATCTTCAGATCGGCCGAGTACGGGTGTTTGATCGCCACTGCCACCGAAGTGCCGGAAGTGCCCTTGGCGTCGCAGGAGCCGATGGTCACCGTGCTGGTCACGGCATCGCCGGCATCAGGGATCGCGACGTCGTCCGCGCTCGTACCACCCGCGCAGGACGGCGGATTCGGGGTTCCGCCGAGGAAACCGGTGTACAGCAGCTTGTTCGGCGAGCCCTTGGTGTCGGAGATCTTGCCGGGCGTGGCGTTGTCGAGCAGCGCCTTGGTGACCTGCGCCGGGGTGGCGGAGGGGTTGGCGGTCAGGTAGAGCGCGGCCGCACCCGCGACATGCGGGGTGGCCATGGAGGTGCCGCTCATCTGCTGTGTGCCGCCGCCGTTGCGGGTCGACGTGATGTTGCTGCCCGGACCGAACAGGTCGGTGCAGGACCCGTAGTTCGAGGACTGCGAGGAGTTGAAGATCGATCGCTTGTCCTGGATGTCGCTCGCGGCGACGGTGATCGCCTCGGGCGTGCGGGCGGGTGAGACGTTGCAGGCGTCCTGGCCCTCGTTGCCCGCGGCGACCGTGACGGTGATGCCTGCCCGGACCGCTCCTTGAACCGCCTGGTCCACTGTGGAGGTCGCCCCGCCGCCGATGCTCATCGTGAGCACCGCGGGCTTCCGGGCGTTCTTGGTGACCCAGTCGATACCGGACACGATCGTCGACCACGGCGCGCTGCCGTTGCAGCCGAGCACGCGGACGGCGACGATCTTCACACCTTTCGCGACCCCGTAGGTCGTGCTGCCGACGGTTCCCGAGACGTGGGTGCCGTGGCCTTGGCAGTCCGAGGCGTCGCTGTCGCTGTCCACGAAGTCGTAACCACTGCTCGCGCGGCCGCCGAACTCCGACTGGCGATAGTCGGTCCCGGTGTCGAGCACGTAGACCGTGGCACCGTCGCCTTTGTTGGCGTAGTCGTACTTCTTGTCGAGCGGCAGGTCCTTCTGGTCGACCCGGTCCAGGCCCCAGGTGGGGTCGTTCTGGGTGCCGGTGGCACGCGCGAGGGAATCCGGCTCGACCGAGGCGACGGCAGGATCCGCCGCGAGCCGCTGGGCCTGCGCCGCGGTCATCCGGCCCGCGAAACCGCGCAGCGCGGCGTCATAGGTGCGCGTGACCTGCCCGCCGTACTCCGCCGCCAGTGAGCGAGCATCGGCGGTGTTCACCGTCGATGCCTTGAAAGTGACGAGGTAGGAGCCCGGAACGGCGTCCGGCACCCAGGCCTGGACGGCGGGCCCTACCGGCGAGGCGACCGCGGGCAGCGCCGACATCGAAGCGCAGACGGCGAGCGACAGGCCCGCGATGGCCGACACCCATCGGGGTCGGAGATTTTCGCGCATTGAATACTCCTGAAAGCAGGGGAATCGACACCGGGGAGACAGTGCGAACGTGACCACAACCACGTTGTGACAACAGTGAGTTCTCAACCGGCGAAGAACAATAGGTACTACACCCGGCCGGATACTCAATTAAAAGCGCACATTTTTTATGATCAGTGCCGTGGTGTCATTGAATAAGGGACCTCATGAAATTCCGAATACCCGACGATGCGATATCGGCGTTTTTTCGTGACGGTCAGGCCCGCTGCTCGCGCAGCAGGTCCTCGGTGAGCACCGCACGCGACGGCAGATCCAGCTTGGTCAGCGCCCGGCCGATGTGGACTTCGACCGTCCTCGCGGAGAGGAAGAGCCGTTCGGCGATCTCACGGTTACTGAGGCTTTGCGCGGCAAGACGCGCCACCTCGAGTTCGCGCGGCGACAAGGCCTGCCCGTATCCACGACGCCCCCTCGACGGAGTGGTCGGGTCGTGGCGCGCCAGAAGCCGTCGGCACCGCTGGGCATCCGCGGCGGACTTCAGGGAACGATAAATGGTTTCGGCGGAGGTCAACGCTCCCAGCAGCTTCCGGTGGTCCCCGAGTTCGGCGTGACACTCACCCGCGAATTCGCTCGTGACAGCGGCGGCATGAGGCCGAGGCAACGCCTGATAGGCCAGTGACGCCCGGCCGAAGAATTCGGCCGCGTCGCCCGGTCGTTTTCGGGCGAGCAGACCTTGGCAGAAGAGGGCGGCGGCGTGGGCGAGCGGCGCGTCGCGCTCGGCGATCCCTTCCCGATACTCGTCCACCAGCCGCGTCGCCGCTTCGTGTTGCTCCAAGGCGACGAGAACCCGTACGGCGGACGGCAGGAGTTCGGCGGCCCAGATCCAGTTGTTCTTCCGGCGAATGGTCTCGAGCCCGCTCTCCGCGAGGCGCGCGGCGGTGGGAAGTTCTTTGGCCGCGAGGAGGACGGTCACCCGCCCGGCGAACGCCGAAGCCTGCTGCGGCACGTTCCCGGCCGCGAGCGCGAAGGCGGCGTCGAAGTTCCGTGAAGCCTCCTTGCGATGTCCGTTGCCCAGCCGGTGCCAGCCCAGCGCGAGCAAGGGTTCCGCCGCGAGCGAACTGCCCTCACCGACACGCTCCAGCAACTCGCGGACGCCGGTCTCCACCTCGGGCCAGATCCCCATCGCGACATCGAGCCGAAGGTCCGTCCCGGCGGCGAGCGCCTCCAAGTAGGGCTGTTCCTCGTCTTGGATCAGCCTCCGGGCCGTGGCCAGATAGGTCCTCGCGACGGGGTAGTAGCCGTTCCACGCGGCCGCGTCGGCAAGGTTGATGTAGGTCCGGCTGACCTGCCTGCGCACCTCGGCAGACCGCGGCGAGGCCGGCAGCGTACCCACGTCCTGCCAAGCTCCGGGATCGGCGATCTGCATCCGCCCGGAAACCCGGTTCGCGGTCACCGCGGCGATCAGTTCGACGTCGCGGGTGCCCTTGCTGGCCCGCACCGCCTCGTCCAGCCAGCGCATGTTCTCCTCGACCGGGACCGCACCGACGTGAGGAAGGGCCAAGGTGATCAGCCCGCGAGCGAGAAGCGGGCGCCGGTCGGCGAGATCCGTGATGGCCAGTTCGATCTCCGAACGGCCGGCGTCGATCTGCCCGGCCTGATTGATGAGGACACGACCGAGGTTGATCCGGATCTCGCCGCGGGCGGCCTTGCTCATCGGCCAGTCACGCGCCGCCGTGCGCAGTAGCCGCAGAGTGGATTCGCCGATCAGCCCGTACGCCGTCTCCCTGCTGAGGCGGACGGCGAAATCCTCCCTATTGGCACGGGAAAGAGCTACGTCCCCGAGCGCGGCCTCGAGCAGACGCACGGCGTCCTCCGGCCGGCCTTCGGCGGTCGCCAGGTCCACGGATTCCGCGACCCGCCGGGCCCACTCGTCGAGCTCACCCGCCTCCCGGTGGTGGTACGCGATCCTTTCCGGTTGCGGCTCGTCCGAGCCGGCGAGGAACCGCGCGGCGTTCGAGTGCAGCCGGTAGCGCCGAGGGCCCGGGACGGCGGCATGGATCGCGTCGGCGATCAAGGGGCTGCGCACCGCATAACGATCGTTGCCCTGGTCTCGCAGAAATCCCCCGGCCATCGCCTGAAGCAGGTCGTCGACGATTCCGGCCCGGTCCGAACCGGCCACGGCCGCGAGTGTCTTGCTGCACGCCGGTCGCCCGAGGATCACCGCGGCGGACACGATCGCCGCCGCACCTTCGTCCAGCACGGCGTACCTCGCGGTGAGTTCCGCCGCCCAAGCGCTGGGGACGACCTTCTCCGAAAGTTTCGCCGCAGCCTGCGCGTCAAGGCCTGCGACCGCGTCCAAAACCGCCCCGACCGCGGCGCTCACCCCACCGGTGCGGCGATGGACCCTTTCGGCGAGTTCCCGCGAACCGGCCATCGCCGCGACGTCTTCGACCTGAAGGGGCTTCAGGGTGAACCGAGCCGTCACTCCGGCCCGGGGAGGCCACCACGACTCGTGGGATTCGCGTTGCCGCAACCGGATCGCGGAACTCGTCAGGACGACCAGCCGTTCGGACGGCCTGGACGCCAAGTAGCGGAGGAATTCCTGGGTTTCGTCGTCTGCCTCGTCCGCGTCGTCGACGATCAGAAGCGTGCGTTCGGGCAAGGTCAGCAGCTCACGAAGCGCGCGGTGCACCAGGTGACGATCGGACCCGAGTGGATCCGGCAGTACGGGTCTCAGCTCCGGAAGCAGTGGGTGAAGAACCCCGGCGAGGGGCGACAGACGGTCGGCCATCCCCGTCCATTCGCCCGCTGCGGTTCCCAGCGCGTCGAGCACCGGCGCCAGCGGCACGGGATCGCGCTCTCGCGCGCAGCGGGCCTCGAGCACCGTCCGGTTCCGGCCTTCGGATCGTGCGACCCGATCGAGGAGGCTCGTCCGCCCGGAGCCAGGCTCACCTTCGACCACGATGAACGCCGACGGCTTGGCGATCTCCTGCTCCAGCGCTTTCTCCACCGCGGGTGCCCCTTACGTCAGTGTGACCGGCCCAGCTCGACGAGCGAGTCGAACAACGACTCGACCGCGCGGCACACCGCGTGCGGAGGCGTGTCGTGCGGGCCGATGACCTCGGCGAGCCGCTCCCAGGCGAACGTGCCCAGCACACGGGCCAGCACCGCCCTGACCGCCGCCGGCTCTCCGGGCACGGGGTGCAGGGCATCCGCTCCCCCGCTGAGATCCGCACCGGGATCCAGCGCGTCGACGCATCGCGACACCACCTCCCGGGTCAGCCGGACCACCACCGCGAGCGCCGGCCCTCGCAGGTAAGGCGCGATGTCGGCGGCCGCGCTCATCCGGACCAGAATGGCGGCCACGATGCTGTCGCGAACCACGGATGCGGACGAGACGACGGCCGTCACATTCTTCCCTTCGACGCCGTACCTGAGCCTCCCCAGCATCTCCGTGGACGGTGGCCGTGACCAGCCCGCACGCGATAAGTGAGGGTACGTAGAGAATGCGCCGCGCCGTTCAGGCGGAGGGCCGGCGCGCGGTCGCACCGGCCCTCCGGGGAAGTCGGCGGATCAGCCGTTGGCGGCGCTGGTGTTGACGTCTCCGTTGACGCCCTTCGGGAAGAAGCCGCCGGAGGTGGTCGCCTTCGGTGTCAGGTAGACGATGTTGAGCACCTGGCCGGGCGACCGGCTGAACGCGATGCCGTTGCCGTCGGTGGGCACGATGTTCGCGCGGCCGTTCTTGTCGACGACACCCTGGTCGAGGTCGGTCGTGCCGTCGAGGCTGTCGCGTGCGTTGGAAAGTTTGACGCTGGCTTCGCGGAGGTCGCGGCCGAGCAGCCCGAGTCCGAGAATGCCGCCGGAGTGCTGGTAGAGCGCCGTGCGGACGTTGGCCGCGTGGTAGGCCTCGACGGCGAGGATCCCGGCGGCGGCTTCGAGGTAGGTCTTGTTGGTGATCAACGGCGCGGCACCCTTGTAAGCCGTGACGCCGACGTCTTCGAACAAATAGGCCGCGAGAAGAAAGTTCTCCTCGCATGCGAACGCGTCGAAGCTCTGGCCTTTCCTGACCAGGCCGGCGGCCTGGGCGGCGGCGGTGAAGCTGGACCGCAGATCGATGGCCGGGCGGCTGACCGCCGCGGAACCGAGCGCGGCCCGAAGGAACTCCACATGGGCCTTCTCGTCGGAGGCGATCTCCTGGGCGTACTGCTTGGCCGCTTTGGTCTTGAATTTCACCGCCCGTCCACCCGTGACGCCGCCGCGGGTGCCGGTCCCGGTGGTCGAAGAATCGGCGAGCCCTTTACCCGTGACGGCGTGCAGGTAGAACTCTGCTTCGAGGTATTCGAGGTTCAGCGCGAAGTTCAGGACCGCGGCGTCACTGACCTCGCCCTGCGCGGCGGCCGCGGCCGGCTTGGCCGCGGCGGCGGATGCCGTCGCACCGGACAATCCTCCTATCGCGCCGGTACCGACCACGCCGAGTCCCGCCACCCCCGCCGCACGCAGGAAACGACGGCGATCTTGTTCGTTCTCCGCACTGCGGTTGATCATCGATGCGGCATAACGCTTGCCAAACACGAGCGATCTCCTTCCCGCCCGTGTCCTGCCACGCACGACATCGGGCGTACCCCGCCGGTCGGGCGAGGTTGTTTTCGCGGACGCAGTGCTTTCGTGCCCGGGACCCGGCCAGCTTGGCCCGTCATACGATGGAATGACACCGGTTTCCGGCGCCCCCGGCGACGGAGGCCCGATTTCCGCCGCGAAGGTGAGCCACGAGCGCCAGAACAGGCGCTGTGGGCAGAAGTGTGGCCGCCGTGACCGGAGGGGTCGTTTCAGCCACGGCGGCCACGGCGACCGGGCCACCCGCAAGGAAGCACAACGTGGCCCGGACGAATCCCTAGTTCCTGTCGGTGCCCGGGGTCAGAACCTTGTCGATGACGAAGACGGTGGCGTTCTTGGTGGGGATGTTGCCGCACAGGATCTTCGCGCCGTTGACGGTCATGTTCTCGCCGGTACCCTCGATCTTCACGGGCCCGCCCGCGGTGTTGAGGGTTTCGACCGAACCGGCGGTGGCGAGCCCCTTGGCGTCGTAACGCTTGCCGACGACGTGGTACTGCAGGATCGGAGCCAGCTGGTCCGGCTTGCCGGCCAGCTCGGTGAACTTGGCCTCGCCCAAGGCTTCGAAGGCCGGGTCCGCCGGGGCGAACACGGTGATGGCCTGCTGGCTGTTGAGCGTGTCCACCAGGTTGGTGGCCTTCACCGCGGCGACCAGCTTGGTCAGCAGCGGGTTGGTCGAGGCGGCGCTGGCGACCGGCTGCGGGCCCATCGAGTCCAGCGAACCCGGCGCACTGCCCTGCGGCAGCTGCGAACAGGCCGGGCCGAACACATCGGCGTTCGTGGTCACCCCGTCCGGCGAACCTGTCGAACCGGAACTCGACATCGGAGCCGAACCGGACGGGGCCATCGAGCTGGTGCTGCCGCCGGAGGAGGCGGTGTCGTCCCCGCCGCAGGCGGACAAGGCCAGGGCGGCGACCGCCGTCAAACCGACACCTGCGACACGAAGCTTGCTCACGAAGTCACTCCAGCTGCTCTGTGGACAAACCGGTCCTCGGCACGGGCCGGCTTCTTGCGGGGTATTCGGCACCGGCCGCCGAAGGGATAGGTGCCCACCGCAACACGTTCGGGTGATCGGCCTGCGCTGACCACCGGCGTCCGCCACCCGCTGAAGTCACCGGCCAGGACGAACAGGGCGGCCGGACAACCCAGGTCATCTCAATGAAAGCTCTGAATGAGCTACTGATTGTTCGCTTCCGAGTGAAACGTGATCTCCCCATCCATTCCGCGCCGATCGGGTTATAGATAACCGCTTCTCCGGAAATTCCATCGATCGGCAGACTGGTCAGTGTCTTCCCCATCGCCAAGACTGGGGCACATGAACAAGGAAAATCGTAATGTCTCCCGCGCATATGTCGTGCACAGCCGCTCCGGAGGCCATCGGAGGCGATGATCCCGGCGTCCTTTGATCCCATCTTCACCCTGGTCGTCGAGCCGGCGACGATCACGGCGCACGCCATCGATCTGGCGGATCGTCTCCGCACCCTGATCGAGCCGTATCCATATGACGAGCCTTACGAGGAACCCGACGAGATACCAGTCAGGGCGCTGTGGGAATTCCTTGAATCTTCGGCTTTGTCGTCACTATCGCGGCAGCTCTACTCGGCCGCGCGGCTGGCCGTCCTCGCCGCTCCGAATTCCTTCGCGGGAGACCCTCTGGTCGTCGCCTGGCAGCGAGGGAGCGGAGTATGCGTCGTCAATCTCAGCGCGCGGTTCGTCACCGTGCGATCCGCGTGGGGCGCGGTGCGCGAGTTCTCTGTTCCGGCGGTGGCGTCCGGAGAAGCGACTCTTCTCCAGCCCTACAGCACCGTCTGGCTGACGCGCTGACACTCTTCGCCTGGGCTACTCGCGGTCAGTCGCCGGTCCGGGCGTCGTTCACGTCGGCGACGATCACCCGCTTCATCCGGATTCCGGGCCTGCCTCCAGCACACAACGCGTGCCGCGGTAGATCGTCGGCATGCATTTGTTGCAGTGGACGCACAAGGATCTGGCGCCGTCCCGGAGCCGCAGCGGCAGATCCGGTTCTCGCAGCAGCGCCCGCGCCATCGCGACGAACGCGAAACCGTCCGCCATCGCCCGCTCCATCGTCTCCAGCCGCGTGATCCCACCGAGCAGGATCAGCGGCAGGTCCACCGCCGCGCGGAACTGGCGCGCCCGATCGAGCAGATAGGCCTCCTGAAACGGATAGCGACGCAGGAAAGCGCCGCCGGCGGCTCGGACGCCCCACCGCATCGGCCTCGGGAACCGTGCGGCGAACTCCCGGATCGGCGCGTCCCCGGTGAACAGGTACATCGGGTTCAGCAGCGAACTACCCGCCGTCAGTTCCAGCGCGTCGAGTGATCCGTCCTCCTCGAGCCACCGCGCGACCTGCAGGCTCTCGTCGAGCCAGAACCCGCCCGGCACCCCGTCGTCCATATTGAGCTTCGCCGTCACCCCGATCCGGTCGCCGACCGCGTCGCGGACGGCCCGCGCGATCTCCAGCGCGAGCCGGGCACGATTCTCCAACGGCCCGCCGTAGGAGTCCCGCCTGCGATTCAACCGCGGACTGAGGAACGAGCTGACCAGGTAGTTGTGTCCGAAGTGGATCTCGACGGCGTCGAAGCCCGCCTCGATCGCCAACCGCGCGGCCGTGGCGTGCGCGTCCACGATCCGATCAAGATCTTCCGAGGTGGCCGCCCGGGTCATCCGCATGCCCTGTGGGTTCGGGAACCGCCCCGGCGCCAGCGCGGGCGAGCGGTTCGACGCCGCGTTCGCGACCGGGCCCGCATGCCCGATCTGCGCACTGACCGCCGCGCCCTCGGCGTGCACCGCCTCGGTGAGCCGTCGCAACCCGGGCAACGCCTCCTCCCGCATCCAGATCTGGTGCCGGTCCGTCCGGCCCTCCGGGGAGACCGCGCAGTAGGCGACGGTCGTCATTCCCACGCCACCGCGGGCCACCGTGCGATGGAACTCGATCAGCCGGTCGGTGACCACGGCGTCCGGCGTGACCCCTTCGAAGGTCGCGGCCTTGATGATCCGATTGCGCAGCCGTACCGGCCCCAGCCGCGCGGGCGCGAACACATCGGTCATGACTCCGCCAATCCCGCCGTGACGAAGGCGCGCAGGGTCCCGACCGGCACTTCAGCCGGCATCCCGTCGCCGAAGAACTGCAACACCAGCCCGAAAGCGAGCAGCCAACGCTGCGCCGCCTCCGTCTTCGACAGCTCCGGCCGTGCTTCCCGAAGCAGCTCGATCCAGGGCCTCAGCCCGAACCATCGCGAGGTCCACACCGGCTCCTTCCGCTCCAGCACGACCATGGCCAGCAACCGCAACCGCAGCCGCCCGACCGGATCCGCCGCCAGCTCGACGAAGGGGTTCACGACGAGATCGACCAGCTCGGGCACCGTGGGCACCCAGCCTGCCCGCCCGCGTTCGGCGAGCTCGTCCAGCCGCCGCTGCCACACCGGTGCGAGCCGCGTCTCCAGCAGAGCGGCGATCAGCGCGTCCTTCGATCCGAAGTGGTAATGCACCGCGGCCGGGTTCATCCCCGCCGCGCTGTTGATCGCACGGGCCGACACGGCGTCGTAGCCGGATTCCAGGAGCAGCCGCTCGGCAACGGTCAGCAACCGCTCGCGGGTGGTGTCGTCGATACGAGGCACCTTCGCAGCACACCACAGTTCCATCACTGTTTCAATCGCTGATTGACGACACTCTCCTCTATGGACTTCCCTTCACCACCATCGTGCGGTCCTGGCACTCGGACCTGACCGCCGCGCGAGCGCGCGCCGAGGATCGCGGGCGTCTCCCACGACAGCTCGCTTCGAGGTGACGCGGCTCACCGTGCAGCTGAACGGTCTCGGTGGCGTCGTGACGATCGGGGTTAATACCGCCGGCAGATCAAGTGACCGCGATAGCGGAAGCTGGAGAAAGGATCACAGACGCCATTTCTGCTCCCGAAATAGCGAAAAGCGCCGATCGAAATGATCGACGCTTTAGCCGTACGTACCCCCGACGAGGTACGAGCAGCTTCCACCCAAGCTGACAGACCTCCTGAACTGCGACTTTCCGCCACCGTCGAGGTCCCACGAGTCGGCCGTCGCCCTCGGCGCCGCCTACGCCTCCTACATCCACGGACGCCAATTCGCGCTCCGATTCGGCGCGGGGCGAACCGGTCAGGAACCGCGTTCGGGATGCTGGCTTCGTGTCCATGGCAGCGACCGAGGCGAAGCCCAGCACCAGGTCGACACTTCGGCCTGCACGGCGGCACCGCGCGGCTCGCCGTTCACGGCGACGACACGGCAGGCTAAGCAGGGCTTTACGACTCCCTGTCGCCGTGGCTGAACATCGGGAGCGGCGTTATTCCCGGGGTCGGGCCGGCAGCCATCAAGGACAGCTGCCCTTGGTGGTTGCGGACTCGCTCGGCGAAAACGGGACATCCGGCATCGATCAGCGGGCCGGCCAGATCGGCGCGCCCGCCGGCCCGGCCCGGCCGTCGACGAGGACGAAGAACTCGTCGGGCGTGTACACCTCGTAGGGCAGGGAATCGGGGTCCTGCCCGGTCAGGGAGAAACCGTTGTCGCACTGTGGCGTCACCATGATCAGTCTCAAACTCTTGGCATTTCCTCGTCTGTGGGCTATTCGCTGAACCGGACGTCGTGAACGGCGTCGGGAGCGGCGAACTCCAGTAGCCGTAGAGCTTCGGCTTCGATGGCTTCTCGGTCGGTAGAGGAGATCGAGCGCAGCGGTACGACGGTGAGCGCACCTGTGCGGTCCTTCGTCCAGGTCGCGGCCACCGTGCCGTCGACGAGCACGGTGGCCGCGACCGCCGCGCCCTGGCAGACCTGACGCCGGATCGGCTCGGTCATCACCCGCGTGCGGTCGGCGTGGGCGAGCAGGGTCGCGTCGAACTCCGCGAGGAGCCGAACGGGCGCGGGCACGTCCGGCGATGGGATCTCGTGGTCCGGCAGGTCGAACAGCTCGCGCCCCGCTTCGTCGGTGTATGTCCGCAGTTCCGGCCGCAGCTGCTCGAAGACCTCACGCAGTCCACTCACCCCGGACCAGGTCCGGGCGTCGGCGACGGTGGCCGGCCCGAACGCGGCGAGGTAGCGCCGGATCAGCTCGCGCACGTCGTCGGCGGTGGCGGTTTCGGGTACACCGGGAAAGACGGCGAACGGGGTTGCGCCGCGTTTGCCCCACGTTCCGCTCGGGGCGGGGTGCACCAGCGCGAGCAGGTACTGCACGGTCCAGCCGAGTGCCTGCGCGTCGGCGCCCGGCCGGGTTCGCGCGAGCGCCCGCCCCAGCTCGGGCCGGGTGAGGACGCCGCCGTCGAGCAGCTCGGCCGCGTCGGCGACCAGCTCGACGAGGTCGACGCCGGTAGTGCGGCCGCCGAAGGCGTTGCGCTGCACCCGCCGCAGCAGCGGCGCCAGCACCGGCCGGACAAGCCGGAAATCGGCCGCCGACATCAGGTGCTGGGTGGCCCGCATCATCGTGGACCGCACAAGGACACCGCGCTCGATGGCGCCGGTGAGATCCTGGATCGCGAATCGTTCGAGCCGGTTCCAGAGCGCGAAATACGCGAGGTCCGGGTCCTGCGCGTTCAGCCC
The DNA here is from genome assembly GCF_000732925.1 of Amycolatopsis japonica. Lineage (NCBI taxonomy): Bacteria > Bacillati > Actinomycetota > Actinomycetes > Pseudonocardiales > Pseudonocardiaceae > Amycolatopsis > Amycolatopsis japonica. Next base: position 2,420,585 of record NZ_CP008953.1, on the reverse strand, counting down.
GAAGAGATGCTCGGTCGCCTCGGACACCCCGAGATCGACACGGCCGAGGAGAAGTTGCCTGCTGAGAAGGGCGCGGTTGAGCGCCCGCGGGCTCAGCACCACGGTCCCGCGGGCGCCCATGTCAGCGCACCTTCCGGAAGAACACCCGGACGTCGTCGACCAGCGCGACGGGAGCCTCCATGGCGAGGAAGTGCCCGCCGTGGCCGAGTTCGGTCCAGTGCACGACGTGGTGATCGCGCTCGGCCCAGCGACGGACGGTCACGTCGTGCTCGGACACGAGCACACCGGTGGGCACCGTCGGCGCCGCAGCGCCGCTCCAGTCACCGGATCCCCAGTCACCGGATTCACCGCCGCTCCAGTCGTTCGCCGAGATCTCCTCGTAGTAGATCTGAGCGGCCGAACCGGCGGTGCCGGTGAACCAGTACAGCGAGACCGTGGCGAGCACGCGATCGCGATCCACGCATTCCTCGGGCAGCGCGTCTTCGGGCATCGTCAGCTCCTTGAACTTCTCCACGATCCACGCGAGCTGACCGGCGGGCGAATCGTGCAGGCCGTAGGCCACCGTCTGCGGACGCTTGGAGTTGCACTGCAGGTAGCCGTCATTGAAGTCCTGCATCGACTCCCAGCGGCGCTGGTCGGCCTCGGGGAGATCGTCCAGTTCGCCCTCGACGCCGATCGGGAACGTGATCATCGCGTTGAGGTGCACGCCGAGCACGTGCCCCGGATCCTGCTTGCCGATCTCCGGCGCGACCCACGAACCCGTGTCGTAGCCGTGCACGCCGTACCGCTCGTAGCCGAGTGCGGCCATCAGCCGGGCGAACAGGCCCGCCATCTTCGCGGCGCTCATCCCCGGCCCGGCCAGCGGCGTGGAGAACCCGAACCCCGGCAAGGACGGGATCACCAGGTGGAAGGCATCAGCCGGGTCTCCCCCATGCGCCCGCGGGTCCGAAAGCGGCCCGATCACGTCGAGGAAGTCGGTCACCCCGCCCGGCCACCCGTGCAGCAGGACCAGCGGCGTGGCGTCCCGCTCCGGCGAGCGCACGTGGAGGAAGTGCAGGCGCTGACCGTCGATGGTGGTGACGTACTGCGGATGCGCGTTGAGCGCGGCCTCCTGCGCCCGCCAGTCGAAACCGGTGCGCCAGTACTCGGCGAGTCCGGCGAGATAACCGACGGGCACACCCCGGCTCCAGCCGACGTCCGGCAGTTCGCTCGGCCAACGGGTGGCGGCCAGACGCGTGGCGAGATCGTCGAGGTCCGCCTGCGGGATGTCGATCGAGAAAGGGTGGATGTCCTGTGTCATGAGGACCACGCTAGAACCCGGTTAGGACAACTTCGGTCCTAACCGAACGGCAGAATGAAAACCATGCTGGAAACCTCCGCACGACTGCTGAAGCTCCTGTCGCTGCTGCAGACCCACCGCGACTGGCCGGGTACCGACCTGGCCGAACGCCTCGGCGTCACCACGCGGACCGTGCGACGGGACGTCGAACGCCTGCGGGAACTCGGCTACCCGGTGCACGCGCTCCAAGGCACACCCGGCTATCGGCTCGGCGCGGGCGCGTCCCTGCCACCGCTGCTGCTCGACGACGACGAAGCCGTCGCGGTGGCCGTCGGACTGCGCACCGCCACGAGCAGCTCGGTCACCGGTATCGAGGAGACGGCGTTGCGCGCGCTCACCAAACTGGAGCAGGTACTGCCGTCACGGCTTCGGCATCGGGTGAACACACTCCAGACCGCGACCGTGCGCGCCGGGGTGGCGCCCGGCCCGCAGATCTCTGCGGACACGCTGATGACCATCGCGAACGCGTGCCGCCGCCACGAACGCCTGCGCTTCGACTACCTCAGCCCGCGCGGCGGCGCCTCCCGGCGGCATGCCGAGCCCTACCGCCTGGTCCACTTCGGCAGGCACTGGTACCTCGTCGCCTTCGACGTCGACCGCGACGACTGGCGCACCTTCCGCGTCGATCGCCTCACCCCGCGGCCGCCCGCCGGCGCCCGGTTCACACCCCGCGAGCCGCCGTTCGACGACGTCGCGGCCTACCTGGCGCAGCAGCTCTCCGCGCGCGCCTGGCCGTGCCAGGCGACGGTCGAACTGCACGAATCGGCCGACGCTGTGGCCGACCGGGTGTGGCCGGGGATGGGCGCCGTCGAGGCCGTCGACGAGCACCGCTGTCTCCTGCACCTCGGCGCTCCGACGACGTCCGACCTGGTGTGGATGATCACCTCGGTGCAGACCGACTTCACCTTGGTCAGCGGACCGCTGGAACTCGAAGGCGCGCTCCGACAGCAGGCGCAACGGTGTCTGCGCGCGATCGAGGCTTGACCTGGCAGCAGGTAAAGAGTTTCCCGCCGAGGGCGCGCACCAGCGGTGACGACGAGCGGTTCCAGACCCACCCTGACACCGCCCGTGCCGACGGCTCCAATCAGCGCGAAATCTTCGCAGCAGCCGAGAAATAGACTCGGCGCTCCGTCTGCGGCGCCCCGCCGGCCCTCGCCGGAGTCTGGCCAGGACCGTCGGGGAGAGTCAGATCGCGGTGACGCGCCGGGCCTGCAGGCCCTTCTGGCCCTGACCGATCTCGAACTCCACGCGCTGCCCCTCGCCCAGAGACTTGAAGCCGCTTCCCTGGTCTCCGAGTAGTGAACGAACACATCCGGGCCGCCGCCGTCCTGCTCGATGAAGCCAAAGTCCTTCTCGCTGTTGAACGACGTCACGCTGCCCTGAGCCATACTTTTCCACCCGCTCTTCACCGTTCCTCACAGCTTTGACGATGCCCGGATCTCGACAGCCATCTCGAGCACCGGCCCACTCGTGCACCTGTCCGAGCCGTCGGCGCGATCGCCGCCACGTGAGTCATTGCCCGGTGGTCCTGGTCCACCGCTAGGCGGAGTGCAGGGCGGCGATGAGTGCCTCGCAACGACAAGGCCTTATCGGGGCGGGTTGAGTTCCTCGGGGCCGTCACCCTCGGCGATGTCCGACGCTAGGTCTCTCAGCTTCCGGTTTCTCCGGCGTGCGTGCATCAGAACACCCGCCTTCGCGTTCTGAGTGCGTACGGGAATCGCCGTGACCGCGGTGACACCGGCCTCGCCGGCATACCGGTCGAACCGTGGCCACCGCGGATATCCGGAGCCGCATCTGACCGGCCCGAGCGATTCCCGGCTGTGCATGCTGTCCCAGCACGGCCCCTCGGCCATCGTCAGCTGCGTCTCCAGCAGAACACGGCACAACTCGGTCGACGCGAGCGTACGGCCTGCCCGTCCCCGCTCGTCCATCTGGGCGATAGCGACGGCCTGGACGGTCCGCAGATCGCGAACATGAACGGCGAGACCACCGAGTAGATCCTTCTCGACGAACGCGCGAGCCAGCTCGCTCAGCGCGTCAAGATCAGGATCCATCCAACGAGACCTAAGCGCACCCACAAGGATTCCCTCCGAGTTCCGACGTAGTGGTCCCCCAACGCTAAGAGACCGTCCGCGCCGGACACAGGACCGAGCCGCGCGAAACACATGACCACATCGCTCAAGGAGCATTCCCCAGCCGAGAGCCCCGCCGGAGAAATCCGGGATTCTCCGAACATGCCGCCGGCTTCATCCACCCATCGGCAATCGCGGATGTTCACGTGACTACGACCGGACCAAATATCCAAGGCCAGGCGCGCACTGCGGATTGCCAAGCACTGGATCCACACCAAGTTCCGGTGGGGCCTGAGCGTGCAGTCGAGGGAAAAGGACGTGCTACGCACGATGCTCGGCCGGTGACCGGACTGAGCGACGCCTCAAGGTTGAGCCTGGCAGGCCCGCGGTCAGATTCGCGGGGCCTGCCACGGTGCGTGCCGCGCCACCTGGCCGGAGATCGCCGTTCGTTGTGGCCTCGGCGGTGCGCTCACGTGGCGTCCCAGTAGTAGCGCACCGCCGACAGCTCGCCTCGGGCTACGGCAGCGGGGTCGCCGAACAGATGCGCGATGCCGTGGTCGCCCCATCCAGTGTCGTACACATCCTCGTCGATCGTGATCAAGACCTGACCAGCAGGCTCACCGCTCGAGGGATAAGCGCGCCGTCCGCGTGGGTCTTCCTGTGTGAAGCCGGCACTGCCTCCCAGCGAACTACCGTGGACGAAGTCGTCACCGAACGAGCCGTGACCGCCGAGGACATGGAAGTTCCATCCGTTATGCAAAAGATCCACTGCGTGGTCACTGCGTTCCCCGCCCAGCACGGCCAGTTCGCGGACCAGCCTCGCGAGATCCCCTTCCTCGGCAAGGTCGAACTCGGCCAGCTGCGGAAGCGCCCAGCCGACTGTGAATTTCACGCCACGCGCCTCGACAGGCCTAAAGGGGGCGTGCACGCCGGGATCCTGGCTCACCATGTGCCATGGTGTCGGCGACGACGGCGACGCCACCGAGCGCGCAGCAGTGTCTGGATACCAACGAACCTCGAACCCTTGCGTCCCTTTCATCTCCCCGTGCGTGAGACCGAAACTCGGGCTGTCGGCACCGACGAACCATTGGAACAACCCTGTCGACGGGAAGCCAGGCAACGGACCGACATCGGCGAAGTTGATCTGAACGACACAGAACATCGGTACGTCATTGTATTGCGGCCACGGCGCGCCTTCGGGCAGATAAGGATGACCAGCCAGATAGGACGCCACAGCCGACACAGGCCGGCCTCCATCCAGCCGCAGATCAGCGGCAGGAAGGGAAACCCGGTGGAGAAGCGGCCGTAACTCGTCGATCACTTGCCGACGTCGTGTCTCGTCGACGAACCCTTTCACACAGCCGACGATACAACGACGGCACCAGCGATCACGGCCACCGGCACCACGGAATCATCCTCAATACCCGAGGCAAGCGCTGGGGGCACTGACAACCTCACCGTGACGCTAAACTGGACGCGATGATTCCAGCCCGCGAATGAACGCCGAGTGAACACCGTCCAGTCGCGAGGCTTATGTCGTCTCTTCAACCTCGGTTGTTGCCACACCCATCCACAAGTCGGCGCCATACCGTGGGTGTCACCGGTAACACCTCGGCAGATCTCATGATCCACTATCTCGCGAGCACGCCTGGAGCCCGACACCTCAAGCAGCTCATCGCGTTCGTGTTCGCTCCCAACCAGCGAGGGGCAACCCCGCATGAGTCACCAAGAACTCATCGCCATCGGCGGCACGCACCTCCGCTGCCACCCGGAACCGCCCGTTCAGCCACCAGCTCTGCAGACTGGTCACGGCCGTCCCGGCAGCCACAGGACGCCGATCGCCGGGCACAGCCTTGGGAGAACGGATGACAAGCCAGGTCGACCTACTGCGACAACTGATGGAAGCATGTGTGAATGCTTGACGAGATCGACTGGGGATCGCTCAGACACGCCTACGGCCCCGCCACAGACACTCCTACGCACCTGGCAGCGCTCACTTCCACGAACCCCGACGCACGGAATGCCGCGCTCGACCACCTGGACACTGCCGTGCTCCACCAAGGATTCCCCGAGTCTGCTACAGCGCCAGCCACTCGCTTCATCGTTCATCTTCTCGCACGAGAAGAAGTCGCACCAGAAGTCCGTGACGCGCTCCTTGAGTTCCTCGGCTGGGTTGCCGAAGCAGCCGCGGAAGCTACAAAGGCCGAGCATTTCGCTGAGTTCGCCGCGCCGCTACAGCAGGTAGTCAAGGACGCCTACCCTGTGGTGGTCAGCTTCCTGGACAACGCCGACCAATCCCAGCGGAAGAGGGTCGCGCAAGCGGCGGTTTCGCACGTCAAGACGTCTGCATTGGCCGATCAGCGGACCGTACTCGCCGCACGCCTTCGCACCTGGGCCGCTGATCCATCCGAGCAGCGTGCCTACTGGGTGCGGCAGCTGGGCGATCTCGGCGACCACATCGAGCAGTATCTCGCAGACCCTGACACCGATGTGCGCGTCTGCGCTGCACTGGCTCCAAACCTCGCAGAAAGCGCCACGGCCACGAACATCATCACCGCCGCACTGGCCGACGCGGCCGACCGCGGAATCGCCGAGCCTGACCTCTACACGCTCAGCGAACTCATCGACGCCGTCGTCGCCCGAGTCGATGACTTCGAACGCATCGCGGCACCAGCCCAGGCGATCATCCGGCAAGCCGACTGGACCGGATTCGACACCACATGGGGTCCATTGCTCCTGGCCGCCTTCAACACTCCATACGACGAACAAACCAAGCTGTCGTCAGCACAACGCGACACCCTTACGGCAATGGTCGCCAACCCCAAGATCTGGAACTACCAGATCGGCAACTCGTTGCTGGTATTCCGCCGAGCAGGGCTTCCGTTCGACCGAGAAGCCTGCGACCGGATCACCGAGCAGCTCTAGAAACCAGCCACCCGCCAACTCAGACGCCGAACACGACGCCCGGTGCTGACCACGCGCTAGGCCAGCCCGGCACCGCGCCAGGTCACCACCACTTCGTCCACCGCGACTCCGCGGGCACCACTTTCGCCTCGCCCTGATGCGTACACGGATGCGGGCTCGCCGGGCCGACCGCTCCGACCCGGGCCCAGAACGCGACAACGACCGGATCGCGCCCAATGGGCAACATCGACCAGCCGAACTCGGCGCCCCGCTTCACGGCGGCGTTCACCAGCACACGCCCCGCACCACGACGTCGATGCTTCTCCTCGACCTCGACATGGACGAGGATCGCGCGCCGGTCGACAGGACACAGCGGATAGCCGCACCTCACCAAAGACCGTGCTGCCCAAGCGAAGCTGGATGCCGGACGCACCAGGAACATCGAGCGCGGAGCTCGATCTCGCCTTCGCAAGACGCGCTGACGTCCGGCCTCGCGCTCGGATTCCGCGCGCTCGTCGGTGCCTGCCGGCTCATGATCTTTTGCACAAGTTCGTGAGACCGGCGATGCCACCAAGACTGCTTGCACAGGCGGCGAGGCCCAGCCACAAGAATCAAACCGATGTTTCACCGGTGGCCGCGGAGGCGATGTCGGATTCCCCGTCGGCGCTGGGGTTCGAGCCGAACCAGTCGAGGCAGACGACCATGGCGTCGTCGGCGGCCAGCCCGCCGTGACGCCGGTCGTGCAGTTCGGCGAGAACGGCGCTCGGAACATGCGCCGCGGGCAGGTCCGCGGTCGTGAGGATGGCCTGGCTCAGTTCGCGATCCCCGTAGAGTTCTCCGTGGGGTCCGGCCGCGTTGTACACGCCGTCGCTGACGAAGACGAACCGGTCGCCCGGCAGGGCCTGCAGGATTTCGGCGGTGTAAAGGGTGTCTTCGAAGGTGCCGAGAGGAAGCTGTTCGTCGAAGTGGACACGTTCCGCTTTGCCATCGCGTAGCCGCCAGAGGCGCGGCGAGCCCGCGTCGACCGCGGTGATCTCACCGGTCGCGAGGTCGAATTCCAGCAGGAGCGTGGCGACGTGTTCTTGGCCGCGATGCTGTGCGTAGATGGCCTGGTCGGCGAGTTCCGCCTGAGCGTCGAGGGGAATCCCTGCGCGGCGGGCGTTGCGCAGCGCGTTGACGGCGAGGTTGGTCAGCAAGGCGGCGCTGCTGCCTTCACCCATGCCGTTGACCAGTGTGACCGCCAAGGTGCGGGCGGAGGCCGACCAGTCGAAGCAGTCGCCGTAGATGGCGTAGGCGGGTTCCAGCTGACCGCCGAGTGCGAATTCGGGCCGGCTGCACGCGCGGCCCGGGAGCAGCTGCCACTGCATCTCCGCGGCGAGTGTCAGCCGGGACGAGCGGCGGGCCTGCACGTACAGATCGGTGTCACGGTCGGCGACGAAGACCTCGTGCCCGAGCGCCTCGGCGAACCGGCCGAGTTCGGCCCATACCGGCGGTTCCGGCTCTTCGGGCAGTGTGACGGCCAGGACGCCGAGCCGGTCGCCGCGGACGGTGACCGGGAGGTTGGCGCGGATACCGTCTTCGCCGGGTTCGAATGTCGCCGACTGGCTGGTGAAGGCCTCGCCCGCCGCGGTGCCGGCGACCGGCATCGGCTCGGTCGTGTACGGCAGGACGGTCACTCGGCGCAGTTCGGTGAGGCTGTAATCGGCCATCAGCAGTTCGACGTCGCCTGCGCCGAAGTGTTCGCTCAACGCCGCGCGCAGCCCGTCGAGCAGCGCATGAGGCTGGACGCCCCGCAGGACACGCTCGACTGCCAAGGATCTGTCCACCGGGTTGCCTTCCGCTCGCCCGAAACCCGGCCCTCGGATCGAGCACGCGGGAATGAGTCCGCACCGCTCCGTCGGACCGGTCGCAGGACGTGCCGCGGTGAGCTGAGCTGACAGTTCAGCATAAGGATGCGAGAGTGGGTCTGTGAATCGGTCCTCCGAGCCGCCCGGCACCGAGACGGTGGCGGCGGCCGTGACCGAGACGGCCGAGCTGCTCGAGATCATGTTCGAGCGGGCTCGCGAGGCGTCACCGCGTCCGCTGTCGACGTCCCAGGTACGCGCGGTCGTGGCGCTCGATCACCACGACGGCCTGAACCTGCGCGCCCTCGCCGACGTCCTCGGCTCCACCCCGCCGCTGGTGAGTCGCCTGTGCGACCGGCTCGAGGCCGTCGGGTTCCTCGAACGGCTCCCCAGTTCGGCCAGCCGCCGCGAAATCACGCTGCGGCTCAGCGACCGTGGCCGCGCGTATCTGCAGGACCTGCGGGCCCGGCGACGGGAAAGCCTGCAGGCCGTACTGGCGAAACTCACCCCCGAAACCAGAGCGGCGCTCGCCACCGGCCTCCGGGAATTCCGTGAGGCCGCGGCAGGCGACTAGATCCGGGTATGGCGCAACCGGTTCTCTCCAGTAGGCTAACTATTGTCATATGACAACGGTTGCTGGATATCGGACGGCGACCCGGAGCCCCTGGGAGGCCTCAGTGCTGAGGACGGACGACTCCGCCGTCCGAGACCTGCTGTCACGGATCTTCGGTGAAGACCAAGACGAGCTGGTCGACGAGTGGGTCCGATGGCAGCTGGCCGACTCGTCGGCCCGGCTCGACGAGACCGCGCTGCGGCGCGAGGCGACCGAACTACTGGGAGCACTCCGTGAAGCACTCGCCATCGGGACGCCGCTGAGCCAGATCATCGAGCGCGACCAGGCGGTCCGCTCCGCCCTGCGCGGGCTTTCCGAACGGCGCGCTCGTGCGGGTACCGCGCCGGCCCTCACGGCCACGGCGATCCTCGCGCTGAAGCACACGACCATGGCCGCGGTCGAACGCCGGAGCGGGGACCCGGCGCTGCGCTATGAGGTGTCACTGCTGGTCAACCAGCTCTTGGACGCCGCGAGCCTGCTCACCTTCTCGGTGTACGTCGAAGGGCGCGAGGAGATCATCCGCCGCCAGCATCAGCAGATGCTGGAGCTGTCCACCCCGGTGGTGCGCCTGTGGCGGCAAGTGCTGGCCGTCCCCCTGATCGGCACCCTCGACAGCGCCCGCACCCAGGTCGTGATGAACAGCCTGCTGGAGGCGATCCAAACCCACGAAGCCCGCGTGGCGATCATCGACATCACCGGCGTGTCCACAGTGGACACCGCAGTGGCGCAGCATCTGCTTCAGACGGTCAGTGCGGTACGGCTCATGGGCGCCGAATGCCTGATCAGCGGTGTCCGTCCGTCTATCGCGCAGACCGTCACCCAGCTCGGCATCGATCTCTCCCACATCGTGACCCGCGGCTCGCTGGCCGACGCCCTCGCCGCCGCGCTGGAGCTGCTCGGCGACCGCACCGCCGCGGTGACGGGATGACGGCCGACGCGGGCCTGCCGATCCTGCGGCTCGGCGACATCCTGATCAGCGGGCTGCTGTCCGACCTGGACGACACCACCGCGTTGCGGTTCACCGACGAACTCACCACCCGGATCTCCGACGAAAGCATCCGCGGGGTCATCCTCGACATCTCCCGGCTGGAGATCATCGATTCCTTCGTCGCCCGAGTGCTGATGCAGCTGGCCGCCACCGGACGGCTGCTCGGGGCCCGGATGATCGTCGCCGGCATGCGCCCCGCGGTCGCGATCACCCTGTCCGAACTCGGCCTGCGCCTCACCGGCGTCCAGACCGCGCTCAACGCCGAACAGGCCATGGAACTGCTGGGGTGGCGCCGCCCCGCCGAGGCCGCCGAAGAGGCGCCTCATGCTTCCTGACGAGCTCACCGGTTCCGGGCACGACATCCCCGCGCGCGAACACGCGGTCCGCGCCGAGGAGGACCTTCTCACCGCCCGCCACGCCGTGCGGGCCTGCGCGGTCGCGGTGGGCTTCTCCATCGTCGACCAGACGAAAATCGTCACCGCGGCCAGTGAGCTGGTCCGCAACGCCTACATCCATGGTGGCGGGGGCTCGATGACGATCACCGTCGTACGAAATGGCCGGGTCGGCCTGAAGCTGACCGTGCGCGACGAAGGCCCCGGAATCGCCGACGTCGAGCAGGCCATGGCCGACGGGTTCAGCACCGGCGCCGGTCTCGGGCACGGCCTCGGCGGAACCAGGCGCCTCGTCGACGAGTTCACCATCGACGCCGCTCCCGGACGCGGTACCACGGTCACGATCGTGCGCTGGAAGCCATGACCATCACCGTCGCGGACCTCACCCGCCAGATCCGCATCGACCACATCAGCGCGGTCTACACGGCAGCGCGCGTCGCCCGGGAGGTCGCCGCGGAAACGGGACTGCCCGAGGTACTGACCGAGCGCGCGGCCGTCATCGCCTCCGAACTGGCGGGCAACATCGACAAGCACGCCACCGACGGCACGGTCTTCATCCACCGCTCCCTCGCCGGGGACGGCGTGGACATCTACGCCGCGGACTCCGGACCGGGCATGGCCGATCTGGACCACTGGCGCATCGACGGCCACAGCACGACCGCGACGCTCGGCACGGGCCTCGGCGCCGTCGGCAGGCTGGCCGCCGAGTTCCGGATCCGGTCGGCGGCAGGCTCTGGCACCACCGCGGCGGCACGAACGCTGATCACCGGCACGAACGCCACGGCTGTCGCTCATGTCCGCCTGGCGCGCGAAGGCGAAGACCGGTGCGGCGACGGCCTGGCGCTAGCCGATCTGCCCGGCGCCCGGACCATCGCCGTCGTGGACGGCCTCGGCCACGGCCCCGCCGCCGGCGACGCGGCGGTGGCCGCGATCGACGTCTTCCGCCGCAACCCGGGCCGCCCGCTCCGCGACCACCTCACCGCCATGCACCGGTCGCTGCGGCAGACCCGCGGCGCGGCCGTCGCGCTCGCCCGGATCTCCGGCGGCCTGCTCGAATTCTGCGGCGTCGGGAACATCGGCGGCATGGTGCTGACGCCGGGACAGAGCCGGCCGCTGCTCAGCATGCCCGGCATCGTCGGTTTCACCCTGCCGGACGCCCACGTCGGGACCGTGGACCTCCCCGAACACCACGTCCTCGTCCTGCACACCGACGGAATCGGCACCGGCTGGCGCGGCGCCGCACCCCTCGGCCCGCTCCCGGTCCCGGCACTCCTCGCCGCCGACCTCGCCCACCGGCACCGCGACCCCCACGACGACGCCACCCTGATCGCGGTCGGCTCCGGAACGGGCACGCCATGACGCGCTCCCCCATCGCCCGGCTACGCCATCGCCTTCGCGAAGCCTGCGCCGCCGCGGGGGTCACCACCGACGACCGCGCCAAGCTGGTCCTCGCGGTGACCCTGCTCGCCGAGCGAGCGGAGCACCCGCCCGAGCTGTCGACCCACGCGGGCAACGGCAGGCTGGCCGTCACCCTCCGGTTGCCCGGTCTGGTCGGCCAGGACCACCGCAACGCCCTGCCTCTGCTGCCCGACGCCGGCGACAGCGCGGTCCTCACCTGGCACCTCCCCGCCGTCCACGACGCGGCGACGGTTCCCGTCGACGACGAACTGGCCACCCGCGAGGAAATGCTCGCGCTCATCGCCCGAGCCGACACCCTCACCCAGGAGCAGCGCGAACTCAAACACGAACTCGCCGAAACCAACAGCGGCGTGCTCGCCATGTACGTCGAACTCGAGGAACGGGACGAACGACTCCGGCAGGCCCACGCGGTGATCTTCCGCGAACTCGAAGACGCGCTGCGCCCGCCGCCACCACACGTGGACGCTTTCGACCTGGCCGTGCACTACGCGCCCAGCGAACCGGATTCCCCGACCGGCGGCGATCTCTACGACTGGTTCGTGCTGCCCGACGGGACCGTGCACATCACCCTCGTCGACGCCGTCGGCCACGGCGTCACCTCGACCCGGCACGCACTGACCGTCACCCACGCCATCCGCACGCTGGCGCTGGAAGGCCATCCCCTCCACGACCTGATCGCCCGCGCCGCCGGCACTTTGGCGACCATCGAGCCCGGCCTGATGGCGACCGTGCTGCTCGCCCGGCTCGACCCGGTGACCGGCGACGTCACCGTCGCCAACGGCAGCCATCCGCGCCCGGTCCTCGTCACCGCCGCGGGCGACACCGAGCTCCTGGTGCCTTCCATCGTCGGGAGAGGTATCGGATTTCCCGACCCTGGCAACGGAAGCCTGGTCGGCCGCACCCTCGCCGCGGGCGACCTGCTCCTCCTGTACACCGACGGCTTGACCGAAAGCCGCAAGAACCATCAGGAAGGCGAAGGCCGGCTGCTGGCCGCGGCACGCCGCCACGCCGGAGAATCCACGGCGACCATCCCCGGTGCTCTCGCCACCGAGATGCACGACATCGTCCTGCACGCAGACGACACCGTCGTCATCGCGATCAGACGCAAGCCGGCACCGTAACTCCTGAGCCGAGCCCGCGGATGAAGGTGACGCGCCGCCCCTTGGAGTTTGCCTTTGCTCGCCTCGGGGTACTGGATTCAGTGCGCGATGTTTCCGATCAGAAGTCTAGAACGAGGCGGTGGGACGGATGTCGACGCAGCCGGGGACAACTGAGCGCAACGAGCCGAATCCGGGCGACGTGACCTTCGATCTGGACACGACCGCGACCAGGGACGTCCGCCATGGCGTCCGGCAGATGCTGTGCCGCTACCGGGGACTCGCCGTGGACGATGCGGTTCTGGTGGCGGACGAACTGATCAGCAACGCCCACCGGCACGGTGACGCGCCCCGCGTCTGCCGTCTCGGACTCACGCATCAGGGCCGGTACGTGCGGATCGAGGTCGACGACGCCTCGCCGCGTCAGCCGCAGAGGCGGACCCCGGACGGTTCCGGCGGGCGTGGCTTGCTGCTGATCGACCGGCTCTCCTCCACCTGGGGCGTGCAGAACTTCGCCGACCACAAAACCGTGTGGGTCGAACTCGCGTTGCAGCGCGGGGGAAACAGCGGTCACGCGCCGCACTTGTCGACGGCACGCACCTGGCACGGCGAGGACTAGCCGTGCGCCGCGGAACGGGCGAAATCCGGACCGGCGTCGCATCTCGTGGCATCGCCGGTCCGGTACCGTCGATCCTCGTGAGTCACCCGTCCCAGGCCGAACCGCCACCACCCGACTTGGACATCGTCCGCCGCGTCGTGAGCGGGGGCGTCGTGGTCGCGGTGACCGGTGAGGTCGACACCGAGGCCGCGCCGGCACTGCGCACGGCGGTCATGTCCGCGATCGACGACACCGCCGGTACCTGTGTTCTGGATCTGGCCACAGTGGACTTCCTCGACTCCGCCGGCCTTGCCACGCTGATCACCACCGACGCGTACGCGAAAGAACAAGGAAAATCACTTCGCATCGCCGTGGACTCCAACAGCCCCGTGATCCGGCCCATCGAAATCACCGGACTCGACATCGTGCTGAGGCTCTACCACACCGTCGACGAAGCCCTCCAAGCCTCGAACCGACGCTGACCGTCCACTTCGGACCTTCAGATCAGGTGGCCCGGGCTCGGAGTCAACGCGATCAGCATCATCTCGGGTGAGCGGGACGGGAAGGCGGACGAACTCTGGGGTTTCCGGAGTGGGCTTGGGGGCTCGTTGCCGGGAAATGGCGACGGGGCTCGCGTGGCCGACTTCGCGACGTGACCGCTTTGGACGGCTGCCGGAAACGGCGAGACGCCACGACACCTCACCAGTTCCGCACCCCAGGCGCATACCCCGCAGGCTTGTCCCCGACCTTCACCCCAGGCGACACCACCCCAATTCCGGTACTCGGCCTGCTCGCCCCGACGATCGCGGCCGCGACACCCGGCTGGGTCGCGGCGCGAGAAAACATGAACTTGACTCACATTGTGTCTGCCGTCACCATCATCCCGATGGACTCCCACCGTGGGGCGCGCACAGGAGGTTCTCGATGAGACGGCTTCGCAGGGTCCTGTCACTCGCGATGGCCGCGCTGGCCGCCATCGCGCTCGTCGTCGGCGTCACGCCGACGTCGTCGGCAGCGTCGAACTGGTGGGAGCCGCCGAACCGGCCCAGTCCGGACAGCGAGATCGGCGCGACCGGCGCCCCGTTCACCGGCGCTCAAGGCGGGGAGGTCCGCGGCTTCGTCGACGGCCACAACCACATACTCGCCAACGAGGGCTTCGGCGGCAGGCTGATCTGCGGCAAACCGTTCTCGCCCGCGGGCGTCGCCGACGCGCTGAAGGACTGCCCCGAGCACTACCCCGACGGCAGGGGCGCCACCTTCGAGAATCTCACGGCCGATCCGGACGGGCACCACGACCCGGTCGGCTGGCCGTCCTTCAAGGAATGGCCGACCCACAAGTCGCTGACGCATCAGCAGAACTACTACGCCTGGATCGAGCGGGCGTGGCGCGGCGGGCTGCGCATCATGGTCAACGACCTGGTCTCCAACGGCGTCCTGTGCGCCTTGCCGATCATGCCCAAGGACCGCGGCTGCGACGAGATGGACGCCATCCGGCTCCAAGCACGCAAGTCCTGGGAGATGCAGGACTACATCGACGGCATCTACGGCGGCCCCGGCAAGGGCTTCTTCCGGATCGTCACCAGCCCGGAGCAGGCCCGCCAGGTGGTGATGGACGGCAAGCTGGCGATCATCCTCGGGGTGGAGACCTCGGAACCCTTCGGCTGCAAGATGATCATGGACGTCGCGCAGTGCTCCGCCGCGCAGATCGACGCCGGGATCAACGAGCTGTACTCGCTCGGCGTGCGCAGCATGTTCCTGTGCCACAAGTTCGACAACGGCCTGTGCGGCGTGCGCTTCGACTCGGGAACCACCGGCCAGATCCTCCAGGCCGGTCAGTTCTCCTGCTGCGCCACCACGTGGACGACCGAGGTGTGCCCGGGTCCGCAGCAGGACAACCCGATCGCGGGCGGCGACCCGGCCAAGCGCTGCAACACCCGAGGGCTCACCCGCCTCGGCGAACACGCCCTGCGCCGCATGATGGAACGGAACATGATGGTCGAGCTCGACCATATGAGCGTCAAGGCGGCCGCGCGCACCCTGGACATCCTCGAAGCGGAGAACTACCCGGGCGTGCTGTCCACACACAGCTGGATGGACGCGGGCTGGTCCGAGCGGGTGTACAAACTGGGCGGATTCATCACCGGCTACGACAACGGCTCGGAGAGCTTCGTCAACGAGTGGCGGCGCAACAAGGCCCTGCGCGACCAGTACAAGGTCGGCTACGGCTTCGGTGCCGACATGAACGGTGTCGGCGGCTGGCCCGCGCCGCGCACCGGCGCGAGCAACCCGGTGGTCTACCCGTATCGCACCTTCGACGGCGCCACGACGATGGACCGGCAGAAGACCGGCGAACGGGTCTGGGACGTCAACGTCGACGGCGCCGCGCACTACGGCCTGATCCCGGACTGGATCGAGGACGTCCGCATGGTCGGCGGGCAGGCTGTCATCGACGACCTCGCGAAAGGAGCGGAGTCGTACCTGAAGACCTGGGAAGCCACCACCGCGCATCGTCTCGGCACCGACCTCGCCCACGCGAAGCCGGCCACGGCCAGTTCGACGGAGTGGAATCCGTTCGTGAACCTGTCACCATCGCGCGCCGTCGACGGCGACCGTTCCACCCGGTGGTCCAGCTCCTGGAACGACGGGCAGTGGTACTACGTCGATCTCGGCTCCGAGCGGAATGTCGGCCGGGTGACCATCGACTGGGAGGCGGCATACGCGTCCGAGTACCGCATCGAGGCATGGAGTGAGGCAAGCGGCACCTGGCAGACGGCCTGGTCGACCACCGCCGGAGACGGCGGCATCGACACCGCACGGTTCGAGCCGGTCACCACGCGCTGGGTGCGCTTCGTCGGCGTCAAGCGAGCCACCCGCTACTGCTTCTCCTTCTGGGAGTTCGGCGTCTTCGCCTCGTAGCGTTCCCGATGCTGACCAGGGGCACTCGCAGGACCTCGGGCCTCAGCCCTTGATCTCCGTCCGGAGTTGTTCGGCCAGCCGCACGGACGCCTCGATCTCTTCCCGCCTGATCGACACGCTTTCGACGTTGATACCGAACGGAACACCAAGGCCGCGGCAGTAGGCCATCAGTTCGGTAGCCGCGGCGAGGGCCAGCTGGTAGGACGCTTCGAGGGTGTCGGCCGCGTGTTTGAGGTCGTTCTCCATCCACCGTGGCACGTCGACGCCCAGCCACTGCAGGAAGTCGAGTGTCTTCAACGATCCGCAGACCGAGAAGGTGAAGACGACCGGCACGGGTGTTCGTCCGCGCGCGACGCATTCGTAGTGGTAATCGGAGACGAGGTTCTTCGCCGCGTTGACGTCGTAAACCACCTGGGTCACGAAGAATCGGCAACCGGCGTCCTGCTTCGCCAGCAGTCGCAGATGTTCGTCGTCCCGGCGGCTGTGCCGTTCCGGAATCGCGACGCCGCCGAGCGGCAAACCGGGGTTGACGTCGCGCCGCAGTGCCTGGGCATCGGCGAGTGAGGTCATGGTGTCGATCTTGCTGGACGAGGCGCCGACGAGAACCGTCATCACGCGCGCCGGGTCCTGGGCCGCCAACCATGTCCGCAGCTCCGACGGCGCGTATTTCCCGACCGCTCGGTAGACGATGACCGGGGTCTGCCAGCTCGTGAAGTTGTCCGCGAGATAGTTCGCGGGGTCGAGGGTCGGCGAGAACGGGAACGGGCGCTGCGCAGGGTTCCTGGCCGCTTCGTCGTCGATGTCGTAGAGGATCAGGCCGTCGAGATCCAGCGGGCGCAAGCGAGCCATGGTGGCGTCGGCGATCTCTTGAACGCGTTCGCGAGCGGTCGCCAAACGCGGTGGCGTCAGGGCGAACAGCAAGAATTCACCCGCGGCGCGGTCGATGCGGCGCACAAGGTCCATGGGAAAACCGTAACCGAAGCGCACATCGTGGTCAGAGGCCGCTCGCCAGCCGCATCACCCAGTAGACGTCGGTGTTTTCGACGGTGCCACCCAGACGGGCGGAGCCGGGGCCTTCGGCGGTGACCGGGGTGTCGGCGCCGGTGTGGTCGTGCGTCGTCCAGTCCACAGTGAACCGAAGCTTCGAACCCGGTACGTCGAAAGGACCGTCCTGGTCAGGGTCGGTGTCGGACGCGTCGTAGTTCTCGATGCTCAACCCGCCCGTTTCGTGGTCGCCACCGATGATCACCAGCGTGTCGGGGTGCGTGCGGACGAACCGCAGGACCTCGGCGACGGTGGCGTCGAGCGACCGGCCCGCGTCGATCACGCCGTGCGCGTTGTTCTCGTGCGACATGCCGTCGGTCCCCTCTTCCTCCAGGAACAGGAAGAAGCCGCGCGGATTCTTCGAGAGGGTGTCCAGCGCCTTGCGCGCCATCTGCTGGAGCGGCACCCGCGGCGCGTACTTCCCGACGCCGTCGGGGCCGTAGTCGACCATGTCCTCGTTCGCGAACAGGCCGAGGATCCGGTTCGCCCGCGTGGTCCGCAGTTCGTCGCCGTCGCGCACGTAGGTGTAGCCGGTCCGCTGCGCGCGTTCGACCAGGTTGCCGTAGGGACTGCGGCTCTCCTCCCCCGGCTTGTCCGGCCAGAGCCCGGGGTTCCCCTGGGGATACCACCAGTCCTCACCGCCGCCGAGCAGGACATCCGGACGGCTGTTCTCGATGTACTGCTTCGCGATGTCGCTCTGCGAGTCCCGGCTGGGCACGTGCGCCGCGAACGCCGCCGGCGACGCGCCCGTCACCTGCGCGGTGGTGACCAGGCCGGTCGACTTCCCCGCTCGCTTCGCCCGTTCGAGAATCGTCTCCAGCGGGCGCCCATGACCGTCCACCCCGACCGCGCCGTTGCGTGTCTTGTGCCCGGTCGCGAGGGCGGTGGCCGCCGCGGCGGAGTCGGTGACGATCTCGTCGGGATCGTCCGAAGCCGTCCGCACGAGCCCGGTGGCCGTGAGCCCGTCCATCGCGAGCCTGCCGTTCTTGCCCTTGAGCGCCAGCCGGAGCAGGTCCCGCTGACCGAGGCCGAGGCCGTCGCCCTGGATGTAGATGATGTTGCGCGCCGACCGCGCGCCGGACCCCGCCGTCGTCGTGTCCGCGACGGCGGCCGAGCCACCGCACAGGACCACCAGAACCGTCGCCGCCGCAAGACCACGTCCGCGCACATCGCCTCCAGTTAGTTAGGAACCTTTCCTAACAGAGATCGGAGGCTCGTTCAACCACGCAGAATGCCCGCATCGTGCGCGAGGATCGCGGCCTGGACGCGGTTCGCGCAGCCCAGCTTGGCGAGAATGCGGCTGACGTGGATCTTCACCGTGCCGTTCGACAGCCGCAGCTCCCCCGCGATCTCCGCGTTGCCCAGGCCGCGCCCCACCCGAACCAGGACGTCGAGTTCCCTCGCGGTCAGCGCCTCGATCCGCCGCCTGGCCCGTGCGGCGTTGTCGGCGTCCGCCGCGTCGGCGTCGCGGAACCGGTCGATGACCTGCTTCGCGATCCGGGGCGACAGCACCGCCTCGCCGGCGGCCGCGGACCGCACGGCCTGGATGAGCTGCGCCGGATCGGTGTCCTTGAGGAGAAACCCGGCCGCTCCCGCGCGCAGGGCGCGGGCCACGTAGGCCTCGTCCCCGAACGTGGTGAGCATGATGACCCGCACCTCACGCGCGATCTCCTCGACCGCGGCGAGCCCGTCCGTCCCGGGCATCCGGATGTCCATCAGCGCGACGTCCACGGGTATCCGCCGGACGACGTCGATCGCCTCCGCGCCGTCCGAGGCCTCGGCCACGACCTCGATGTCGCTCGCCTGCTTCAGCAGGAGCCGCGCGCCCGCACGGAGCAGCGGTTCGTCGTCGGCGAGCAGGACCCGGATCATGGCGTCTCCTCCGGTACAGGGACCTCGAACCAGGTCTTCTCCACCAACCCCCGGTCGCCGAAGCAGAACCGGAAGATCGCGGCGGTTTCCGCGTCGGGCGGATCCGCGGCCGCGACGTACACGCAGTAGCTGTCACCGGGTATCGACGGCTCGTGGCCCTCCGCGGCGGCGTGCGCGGCGGGTTCGTTCGGGCCGAACCACGCCTCGACCTCCTCCGGCGTCATCCCGATCTTCACGCTGGCCAGCGGATCCTCGTGGTCGGCGGGGGTGAGCGGCGGCACGAAGGCGAGCGTGGTCAGCAGCAACGCGGCGACGGCGGCCAGACCGGTCGTCAGCAGCAGACCGGACTGGATGCGGCCCGGCCGCTCTTCGCCCGTCTCTTCCGCGAGTGGCGCGCTCGCCCGTTTCGGCAGGCCGGCCGTGACGGCGAAGCCGCCTTCCGGAACCGGCCCGGCGGTGAACGTCCCGCCGAGGAGACGGACCCGTTCGCGCAGGCCGCCCAGCCCGCGCCCGGTGCCGGGCAGCCGTTCCGCCGCCACCTGCTCGGCGCCGTTGCGCACCACGACCTTCACCAGGTCGGGGCCGTGGTCGACGACGACGGTCACCGACGCCCCGGCGGCGTATTTGTGCACGTTGGTCAGCGCCTCGCGCACCAAGCGGTGCACGGCCCGGCGGACCGGTGGGCGGACGCCGCCGAGGTCGGAGCCTCGCCAGTCGAACGCCACTTCGAGGCCGGCATCGCGCGACGACGACACCAGGCCCTCGATATCGGCCTTCGTACCGGCGGCGTCGGTGGCTTCGGCGGGTTCGGCCGGTTCCCCGCCCGGCCGCAGGATGCCGAGCGACTCCCGCAGTTCTTCGAGCGCGAGTTTGGCCGTCGACCGGACATGTCCGGCCGCCTGCCGCAACTCGGGATCCTTGCCCTCGGCGGCGACCTCCAGCGCGCCGGAGAACATCGTGATGAGGCTGAGCCGGTGCCCGAGCTGGTCGTGCATCTCCTCGGCGAGCCGCGACCGTTCCTCCAGGCGGGCGCGGTCGCGCAGCGCCACCACCAGCCTCGCCTGCTGCGCCTGCATCGCCCCGGCCAACGCGGGCAGGACGAGACACGAGACCGTCGAAACGGCGATCACCACGAGGACGTACTGCCAGCGGAACGCGGGCTGGGTGAGCAGCACGACCGCGGCAGGCAGCAGCGCGGTGAGACCGAACAGCGGCCACCGCCGCCCCCGGGCCCCCGCCGTATGCGCGACGACCGCGAGCGCGACGCCGGTCGCGGGGAACAGCCCGAACAGCACGGTCGCGGCGAGCAGCGCGGCCACCGTGAACCGGCGGCGCAGCAGCACCAGCACGACGGCGCAGGCGATCACGGCGGTCAGCACCGGCACCGACGGCGAGAACACCTCCGGCCAGCCCCACGCGGGCAGCAGATCGGCGAGGAAGACGGTCACGCCCGCGACGAATCCGGCCAGGAGTACCTCGGCGAGCAC